>NZ_CM177695.1:0-2976352 GCF_058252315.1 Cupriavidus sp. PB-02 | reverse complement strand
ATTGGCGTGCTTCGGATTACCCGCCTTTGTACTCGAAGCAGCAAGGCTTGTCACGCAGAAACAGGTACGCAAGGTGCTGGCATTGCTTGCCCTGTTTTTTGCAAGCCGGAGGATCCAATGGCTGGTCGCATGGTGGCGGACGGTGGGCAACCCGGCAGGGTTGTCCACGGTTCGCCAGCCATCCACTACCAGTAAACGATACCGATACGGGTTAACTACTTGTAAACCGTATACGTGAAGTTCAGCGCCTTGATTCGTAAGGGAAAAAACAACCCCCGCGAACCCGAATCTGCGGACGAACGTACTCGATTCTGCGAAGGGGCGAACCTGTATCTGCGGCAGGCCGAACCCATATCTGCGGCAGGCGCGTACTGGTTTCTGCGGGGATAACCTGGGTGTCCCACAGGCTTGTCCACAATGGCGAGGGGTGAAAGCGTACCCGTTTCTGCGTGCGGCGGACCGGTATACGCGGTTTACCTGCCATTCCCTGGTCGATTCCGGTGGATATCTGCGCCGGACCCTGGTTATCCCCGCAGAAACTGGTTCGTCGTCCTGTCTGCCGCCGGCGCCGCTGCCGGCAAAGCGTACCTGTTTCTGCGTGCCGTGCCCCGAAAGCGTACCCGTTTCTGCGCGGGTCCTGAATCAGCGTCTCCCGCCACAACTGCGTACCCGTTTCTGCGCCGTACCCATTTCTGCGAAAACGCCACAACACGGGGTTGGCTGCCCAGCGTACCTGTTTCTGCGTGCCCGCAGGGGCGCTCGTTGCACCGACCCGTACCCGTTTCTGCGTGCGCACTTTGGCGAATAGAGCCGGGAGTTGGCCCGAGTTTCTATGATACACATGATTTATAATAAAAGCTAGTACTTACACTCGACGTATACGTAGCTGCTTGCCCAAATAGCGCCGCGTACCCGTTTCTGCGTGTGCCAGCGGCATAACCGCCACAGCCACCCACGATCGCCGCATGCCGCCACGGTTGGCCGTACCCGTTTCTGCGGCTCGCGGCCCAGCTTCCGGACGTTGCCGGCGTACCTGTTTCTGCGAGGCCGTTCGATATCTGTACTGGCAAGGGGGGCTGCCTCGGTACAGCAGCGACCGTACCCGTTTCTGCGTCGGCCGAAGTGTGGATATGTCGGCACAGGCAAGACGGCGTGGCGCGTCTTTGGTGGTGATGGATTTGCAACGCGCTTGAGGCGCGTACCCGTTTCTGCGGGACTGGAAGGTGGTGGCGGCGGTCGCGCGGCAGCTGGGCGTACCCGTTTCTGCGTGTGGGAGTTCTGCGCAAAAGTGGCAATGGCGGCCCGGGCGTACCTGTTTCTGCGAGCAAGAAGGCCAGGGCATGCCACCGGTGCTGCAACAATGCGTACCCGTTTCTGCGTCAGGCTGAGGGTCTAATGCTGAGGGTCTGGAGAACTCAAGTCCCTTGGCAATTCAGGCGGGCCGCCAGGCGTGGCGTGACAGTCTCGCAACAGTGTATTGGCACGCGCGATGCGGGGCCTGTTGACCGGCTGTAGACCTGCAGTTCTGGAAGGGCCAGCCGAAAGCACGCACGAACAGGTGCCGGTGGGAAGAGTGGCGAGCGCCGCCAGACAGCGCCCACTGCCGTACGAAAACGCGGGGCGCTAAAAACAAAAAACCCCGCCACGGGGGCGGGGTTCTCACGTTGTGCGGCGCGCACGGAGCGCGCCGGCGGTCAACGCTTACAGCGGGGTGATGTTCGCGGCCTGCAGGCCCTTCGGGCCATTCTTGACTTCGAACTGCACGCGCTGGTTTTCCTGCAGCGACTTGAAGCCGTCGGAGCGGATTTCCGAGAAATGGGCGAAGAGGTCGTCACCACCCGCGTCCGGCTTGATGAAGCCGAAGCCCTTGGCGTCGTTGAACCACTTGACGATACCGGTTTGCATGATTTGCTTTCCAGAAAAAGGACATAAAAGATCGCATGACGAACACGTCATCCGACACGGGGAACTCAAGGAAAGGACACCATGGACAACCGAAGTACCAGACGGTGGCTAACGAATGAACTGTTGCCTCGTCACTTGAATCTAGCCGGGTTTATACGGGGGATTGCCGCCAGCGTCAAGCTGGGGGCGGCCCCAAGGGCGCATGCGGGAGCGCAGCCGGCTGGCGCTGGCAGCACCTGCGGCCGCTGTGGGATCATCACGCCTTTTGCATATCGCTTATTCGCCCGCGACAGCGCGCAGCGGGGCTGGCGTGGACCAGAGTACGCTTGCCGCGTAGTGGGCCGATGATGCCATCACCAGCAGGCGCAGCAGCCGTCGCGGACACGATAACGATATCAGGAGACCATTCATGTCGATCCCGGAACCCGCTTCCAAGCCGGGCACGTCTTCCGCCAATCCGCCCCAGCCGCACGCCGCGCCTTCGCTGATCGAGCGCGTGTTTAAGCTGCGCGAGCACCAGACCAATGCCCGCACCGAGATCCTCGCCGGCATCACCACGTTCCTGACGATGGCGTACATCATCTTCGTCAACCCGTCGATCCTGGGCGACGCTGGCATGCCCAAGGACGCGGTGTTCGTCGCCACCTGCGTGGCCGCGGCGATCGGCACGCTGATCATGGGCTTCTACGCCAACTACCCGATCGCGCTGGCGCCAGGCATGGGCCTGAACGCCTACTTCGCCTACACCGTGGTCAAGGGCATGGGCTTTGCGTGGGAGGCCGCGCTCGGCGCGGTCTTTATCTCCGGCTGCCTGTTCCTGCTGGTGACGCTGTTCCGCGTGCGCGAGATGATCGTCAACGGCATCCCGCATTCGATCCGCGTGGCGATCACCGCGGGCATCGGCCTGTTCCTGGCGATCGTCGCGCTGAAGAACGCCGGCATCGTCACCGCCAGCCCGGCCACGCTGGTGACCATCGGCGACCTGCACCAGCCCCCGGCAGTGCTTGCCATCGTCGGCTTCTTCGTGATCGTGGCGCTGGACCACCTGCGCGTGAAGGGCGCGATCCTGATCGGCATCCTGCTCACCACGCTGCTGAGCTTCGTCTTTGCCGGCAACACATTCCACGGCGTATTCTCCGCGCCACCGTCGCTCAGCCCCACGCTGTTCAAGCTCGATATCAGCGCGGCCTTGTCGATCGGCATCATCAACGTGGTGCTGGTGTTCTTCCTGGTGGAGCTGTTCGACGCCACCGGCACGCTGATGGGCGTGGCCAACCGCGCGGGCCTGCTCAAGGCCGGGCGCATGGGCCGGCTGAACAAGGCGCTGATGGCTGACAGCACGGCGATCATGGCGGGCTCGTTCCTCGGCACGTCGTCCACCACCGCGTATATCGAAAGCGCCTCGGGCGTGCAGGCGGGCGGCCGTACCGGCCTGACCGCGGTGACCGTGGCAGTGCTGTTCCTGGCGGCGCTGTTCATCGCACCGCTGGCGGGCACCGTGCCTGCCTATGCCACCGCACCGGCGCTGCTCTATGTGTCGTGTCTGATGCTGCGCGAGCTGCTCGAGATCGACTGGAACGACGTGACCGAAGTCGTGCCCGCGGTGATGACCGCGCTCGGCATGCCGTTCACGTACTCGGTCGCCAATGGTGTCGCGTTCGGCTTTATCAGCTACGCGGCGCTCAAGCTGCTGACCGGGCGCGCGCGCGGCGTGCCCGTGATGGTGTGGATCATCGCGGCGGTCTTTGTCTTCAAGTTCTATTACCTGCCGGGTCACTGAGCCATGGGCACGTACAGATGAGACAAAGGGCGGGACATTGCAGGTAGTGCAGGACAAAGAAGGGACGGCGAAAGTCGTCCCTTTTTCCATTGTCTTGATGGCGTCATCCCGATGCAGTACCTATGGCTGGTGCTGGCCGCGTATTTCAGGGGGCTGTCCGAAACCTCATTCCGTACCCGTTTCTGCGTACCCCCTCATCCCCCGCACGGCAAGCGGTGCGTACCCGTTTCTGCGTGCCGCTTGACTTTCCCAAGCGTGCCGCAGCCGCGCTCACTGATTGCGGCAAGCAGCGCCCGGGAAGCTCCGCACGACCGTCCGAAATTCCTCGGCGAGACGGCCGCGATCACCCGTTCGGGGTGCGAAAGCGTACCCGTTTCTGCGTACCATGTAAGCAGACATTTACCTGTCCTATGGTGCGGTGGCGAGGCGGCGCGGATCGGCTTGCGGGGGTGTGCTGGCGGGCTCATACCAAAGTATGAGATTGGGTGTAAGTCACCCACTCAGGGCTGGACAAACCGCCCCAAATGCACTGAACTATAGGCGTGGCAAAGAGGGGCGCGGCAAGGCGCCCCTTCTTGACTCCGGTGCATGCGGCAGGATGCCGGAGATTACCGAGAGCCTTCGGCGCCGTCCGCCAGTACGGGGACATCGCCGGAACAGACCGTCAGACAAGAAGACGGCAAGCCACCAACCGGGAGCGTGCGGGAAACACGCGCGCCACGCGGACAAATATTCCAAGACTGACAAGTGGTAACCGCAGACGTGTAGTGCCGGGGGATGTTGTTCAACGGGGATAATCATGACCGCAGGAGAGATCCGGCGACCCGCCATCGGGCCCATCAGGGAGTCCGTCAACCGATCCATTCATCATCGCGCCTGGGCTGCTCGGGGGGAAGCTGCAGGCGAAGCACCCCTCAGCAAGGCGGCCCATGACGGCGCTACCGCCGACGTGGCGGCCCTGCTTGCCGAAGACAGCGAACTCAGCGATACCGCGCGCGCGGCCGTGCAGAACCTGCTGCGCCGCCATCGCCTGCTCGAGGGCGAGATGGCGCGCCAGCGCGTGCTGCTGCAGGAATGGATCCTGAGCCAGCTGACCTACAAGACGCTCTATTACCAGTATTCCGGCCAGTCGCCCCAGGCGCCGAGCCTGGAGCTGATGCGCGAGAAGGAGGCGGTGCGACGGCGCATCCGCGAGCAACTCCAGGGGGGCGCGGATTACCTTGCCGCGCCTGACGAGCAGTCCCGCAGTCTGTCCAGCTCGTGATACCGACGTCGCGCGCGGGCGCCGGCCCGCAGCCAGTTCAGCCCCACCGCCCGCCACGGCCCCAGGCCGCGGCAGTGCCCACGGGTGCCGGAACCAAGAACAAGCCTAACGTCCGGGAGATCGTGATGGACCGACTGTGCAAGGCGTCACGCACTGCACAGATCGTGGTCGTGTCGCGTCATGAAGATTTTGGTTTTGACCCGTCCAGCTTCGGCGCGGGATGGGAAGTCCGCCGCGTGCAGCAGATCCGCGACCTCGAACGCGTCGTGCGCGCCAGTCCGCCGATGGCCGGCGTGATCGACCTGCAGTCCGACTACAGCGATGCCGAACTCGTGCAGCTCGAGCAGGCGCTGCAGTACCTGCATGTCGCGTGGGTCGCCATCACCACCGATGCCATGCTCGCCGAGGAGCGCGTGCGCCGGCTGATCCGCGACTATTGCATCGACTACGTGCGCGTGCCGTTTTCGGTGGAGGAGCTGCTCTACACGCTCAAGCACGCGCACGGCATGGCTTCGCTGCACGGCGCGCGCGTGCAGGAGCCCGCCTCGCGCGGCACGATGATCGGCGAATGCGCGATCATGCGGGCGATGTTCCGCTCGCTGGCCAAGGTAGCGCACAACGAGGCGCCGGTCTTCATCTCCGGCGAGTCCGGCACGGGCAAGGAACTGGCCGCGCAGGCGATCCACGATGCGTCGAGCCGGCGCAAGGGACCGTTCATTGCCATCAACTGCGGCGCGATTCCCTCGCACCTGGTGCAGTCCGAGCTGTTCGGCTACGAGAAGGGCGCGTTTACCGGCGCGAACCAGCGCAAGATCGGCTGGATCGAGCAGGCGCAGGGCGGCACGCTGTTCCTGGACGAGATCGGCGACCTGCCGCTGGAAAGCCAGGTGGCGCTGCTGCGCTTCCTGCAGCAAGGCACCATCACGCGCCTGGGTGGGCACCAGTCGATCCCGCTGAACCTGCGCATTATCTCCGCCACGCACGTGGATTTGGTGGTGGCGCAAACCGACGGGCGCTTCCGCTCCGACCTGTTCCACCGGCTGTGCGTGCTGACGCTGAGCATCCCGCCGCTGCGCGAGCGCGGCGAGGACATCCTGCAGCTGGCCAACGCAGTGCTGACCGAGCACGGGCACGAGGCGCACCGGCGCATCCGCGGCTTCTCGGCGTGCGCGACGCAGGCAATGATGCAGTACGCCTGGCCGGGCAACGTGCGCGAGCTGATCAACCGTGTGCGGCGCGCCATCGTGATGACCGACAACCGCAAGATCACCGCCGAGGACCTGCAGCTGCATGGCGGCACGGAACTGCCGCGCAAGACCCTCGACGCGATTCGCGAAGAGGCCGAGCGCGAGGCGATCCGTACCGTGATGGCCAGCCACGGCTTTCACGTGGTGCCAGCCGCGCGCGAGCTCAACGTGTCGCGCGTGACGCTGTACCGGCTCATGCACAAGCACAATATCCGCGTGGAGAGCCAGGCCCCGGCAGGGGAATAGAGGTAACAGCGGCGGTAAAACGCGGCGCGCCAGCTTCAGGCGCCAGAGGAAAGGGGAACGGACGACGTCCGCTCGCCAGTTCCACCTTTCCCCGTGCCCGCTGGCACGTCAGCGCACAGCCTGTCAGCGCACAGTCTTGTGGGGTCGCCCGGCCCCGGCGCCGCCGTCCGCATCCGCGGCAGCGAGGTTCATGCTGATCTTGCCGCGCGGATGGCGCGGCGGTTCGTTTTCGTCATGCTGGCGCCACGGCACCGCGTCGCGCCGGTCCAGGATGTCGCGTGCCTGGCGGCCGTCCTGCGGCGCCGGCGCGGTTGTCGGGGCATCGGGGCGCATGAGCAACTCGCCCCATGCCCAGCCCCAGCCGCGCACATAGATATCGTTGCTGACCGCCGCATGGCTGTTGGCACTGGCTTCGTCGGGTCGATCGAACCAGGCGTAGCTCGCCGCCATGGCGCTGCCGGAGCAGACGGCCAGCGCGGCGGCAAAGATTCCGGCTTTCATGGACTGCGCCTCCCTGTGGAAAAAAAGTGCCCGCCGGGGGACGGAGCACAAATCCGTGCAGGTACGCTGGCTCGCGAGCCTGCAATGGTCCTGTTTGCGGCGCCGGGGCACTGAGGCCCTGAGGCAGTGACGCACCGCCGCACGCCCGCGCCCTGCGGCGCCCGAACATGCGGTTGCGCGGGTGCCCTCAGGCGCGCCGCTTGCCCGCATGGCGCCGGCAGGCGGCGCGTGCGAACCCCGCGCCCTTCTCCGTGCCGATGCCCTTGCCGACGCCGATCGCCGCGCACGGCACGGCGGGCGTGGCCGGCGGCGCGTGGATGCGCGGATAGGGCAGCAGCGGCGGCGAAAGCAGGTCCGTCACCGATGGTGGCGGGCCCGCTAGCCGGTATGAGCGCCGGCGCGCCGTCATGCGTGATGGCGGATGACGCATGGCTGGGTAGTCTCCTGCGTGCAAAGTCTGGTTGATGGTCACTGACGCGTACAGCGTCCCTTGCGGATACTGAGCGACAAGTGTGCCAATGGCCGCAAAGCCTTGTGCCACGCGGCTTTGCGGGAGGTGGCCGAATTGCTGCGGGGGACGCTCGCCTGCTGGCGGACCAATCGGTTTCGCCGCTGTAACGCGTGCGGAAAGCGCCCCCGCGCGCGGTGGCCACAACCGTGCAGCGCATGCTGCTCGTGGCACGCGCCGGGTGCGGGATAGCGCGCCCCGGCATCCGCGCCGGGGCGACATTGCACCCCGTTGCACGTTTGAAACTGGGTTACATCAGCCTTGCACTTGCGTAACGGCGTGGACAACGGGCGCGGGCAAAAGCCCCGGCTACAGCGTCGGCAACGGCAAGGCTTTACTCCAACTCACGGGCTTCAGTGGGCCCGGATCGGCGCGTGCGGGCCAGCCCGCGAGCCACGCAGAAACGGGTACGCCCGCGCTGACGCGTTCAGCGGGCCGGACCCGATGCCGGGGGCAAGCTGGACGAGTTCGGGTTGGCGGGCGCGGCGGGTGTGCCCGCGGCAGGGCGGTCGGACGCCGTCCCGGAAATGGGTTTGGGGCCCGGCTGGCTGCGTTCGCAGCCGGCGCAGCCCAGCACGCCGATGATCAGGAGTGCGGCCACCGGGCGGGCGGAGAGAATCGGGGTCACGTGTGCCTCCATGCGCCGGCGCGCGGGCAACGGATGCGCCGGCAGGTGTGCCTGATCTTACTGTAGCAGGTCGCCCCCGGCGCGCCCGCTTGGGCAAAGCCCGCAATGCGCAGTATCATGAACGCAGACGCCCCCGACACGCGGCGGCAGACGCCCCCGGCATGCGGCGCGGGCAAACACACAGGCCGTGACCGACAAGACCGAGCACCCGTCCTCTCCTTCCGCCGGCAGCGGGACCCCGCAGCCCCGGCCCAACCGCCCGTCCTGGCTGCCGGACCGCCATACCGGCACGCGCACGCTGCGCGTGTTCACCGCGGCCGTCAGTTCATGGTTCGACCATCGCGCTGCCAGCAAGGGCGCGGCGCTCTCGTTCTACATGCTGTTCTCGCTGGCGCCCATCCTGGTGCTGGTGATTTCCATCGCTGGCCTGTTCTTCGGCGCAGAAGCGGCGCGCGGCGAGATCTTCGCGCAGATCCAGGGCCTGGTGGGCGAGCAGGGCGCCGCGGCGATCCAGGAGATCCTGGCGGCCACGCACCGCGCCGGTGGCAGCGGCGTGGCCGCACTGATCGCGATGGGCATCCTGATCGTCGGCGCCACCAGCGCCTTTGTGGAGCTCAAGAGCAGCCTGGACGACATCTGGCACGTGCCGGTGCCCAAGACGGCCGGCTGGCGCCAACTGCTGCGCGCACGGGTGCTGTCGTTCAGCGTGGTGCTGGTGCTGGCCTTCATGCTGCTGGTGTCGCTGATCGTCAATGCGGCGCTGGCCGTGGTCGAGCGCATCTGGGGCCAGCTGTGGACCCAGTCGTGGTTTGCGCCGGTCGCGGACGTGATCTCGACCGCCTTTTCCTTTGTCGTGGTGACGACGCTGTTCGCGGTGATTTTCAAGATGCTGCCCAACGCACGCATCGCCTGGCGCGACGTCACCATGGGCGCGGTCATCACCGCGTTGCTGTTTGCAATGGGCAAGCGGCTGATCGGCCTCTACCTGGGCAACAGCGCCGTGGCCTCTTCATACGGGGCCGCGGGCTCGGTGGTGGCGCTGATGCTGTGGGTGTATTACTCGGCGCAGATCTTCTTCTTTGGCGCCGAGCTGACGCGCCAGTACGCGTTGCAGTTCGGCAGCCTGCGCGGCAAGCCGGCGGAAAAGCTGGCGGAGTGATCGGATAGGTACGACGCCGGATCGGATGGATTCGCCGGCCGATTCAGCCCGCGCCCGCGCGCGAACCGGTAAAATAGCGCCCCATTCATTCCCTCGCGTGCCCGCAGGGCCCGGCCCACCGCCGCCCCGCGGCGCTGCCGGACCTGGTTCCGGCCACCCGCCGGGCCACATCCAATATTTCCCAGTCAAACTCCGCTGCCGTGAGCTCGCTCGTTTCTGAAATTGCGCGTCGTCGCACCTTTGCCATCATCTCCCACCCCGACGCGGGCAAGACGACCCTGACCGAAAAGCTGCTGTGGTTCGGCGGCGCCATCCAGGTCGCGGGCGAAGTGCGCGCGCGCAAGGCCGACCGCCACGCCACCTCCGACTGGATGGAACTGGAAAAGCAGCGCGGCATCTCGGTGACCTCGTCGGTGATGCAGTTCCCGTACCGTCGCGAGACCAAGGACGGCAACGCGCAGGAGAACATCGTCAACCTGCTCGACACCCCGGGCCACGAGGATTTCTCCGAAGACACCTACCGCACGCTGACCGCGGTCGACTCCGCGGTGATGGTGATCGACTCGGTCAACGGCGTGGAAGCGCAGACCATCAAGCTGCTCAACGTCTGCCGCCTGCGCGACACGCCTATCCTCACCTTTATCAACAAGCTCGACCGCGAGGGCCGCTCGCCGATCGAGCTGCTCGACGAAATCGAGGACGTGCTGCAGATCCAGTGCGCGCCGATGACCTGGCCGATCGGCATGGGCAAGGCCTTCCGCGGCGTGTACCACCTGATCGACGACAAGGTGCAGCTGTTCGACCCGCACGGCGACAAGGGCACGGCCGCGATCCTGGACGGCCTGGACAATCCCGAGCTCGACCGCATGCTGGGCAGCCAGGCAGAAGAGCTGCGCATCGAAATCGAGCTGGTGCGCGGCGCCTCGCACACGTTCGACAAGGAAGCGTTCCTCAACGGCAAGCAGACGCCGGTCTACTTCGGCTCGGCGATCAACAACTTCGGCGTGCAGTCGCTGCTCGACGCGCTGTGTGAGCTGTCGCCGCCGCCGCTGGCGCGCCAGACCGAATCGCGCGTGGTCGAGCCGCAGGAGCCCAAGTTCACCGGCTTCGTGTTCAAGATCCAGGCCAATATGGACCCGCGCCACCGCGACCGCATCGCCTTCGTGCGGGTATGCTCGGGCCGCTTCGAGCGCGGCATGAAGCTGCTGCACGTGTCGGCCGGCAAGACCGTGGCGATCAACAATGCCATCACCTTCATGGCGCAGGACCGCAACACCACCGAGGAAGCGTACGCCGGCGACATCATCGGCGTGCCCAACCACGGCACCATCCGCCTGGGCGATGTCTTCACCGAGGGCGAGCCGCTCAAGTTCACCGGCATCCCCTCGTTCGCGCCCGAGTTCTTCCGCCGCGCGCGCCTGAACAACCCGCTCAAGGTCAAGCAATTGCAGAAGGGTTTGCAGCAACTGGCGGAAGAGGGCGCCACCCAGATGTTCCGCCCGCTCGCCTCGAACGACCTGGTGCTGGGCGCGGTCGGCATCCTGCAGTTCGATGTGGTGGCGCACCGGCTGGAGCATGAGTACGGCGTCGATGCCATCTTCGAATCGCATGAATGCGCCACCGCGCGCTGGCTCAGGGGCGACTCGGCGGAGATCGAAAAGCTGATCGCCAAGGCCGGACACAACGTTGCGCTGGATGGCGCGGGCGACCACGTCTACCTGGCGCCCAGCATGGTCAACCTGCGGCTGACGCAGGAACGTTTCCCGAACCTGCAGTTTTTGGAGACGCGCGAGATCGTGTGATCGCGCATCGCGCCTGAAATTTAAAACGGCTCGCAATTGCGAGCCGTTTTTGCCTGGTAGAGGCGTAATGCCGACATCTGCGGTCGATATTTGCCCAATCAAGGTGTGCGATTGTCGGCATCTGTATGCAGCAATTCAGCAGGCGCTTTAGAATCTTGCCTTTGTGCACCGCACGCTCGCACCAGACGGCCCAGACGGCCCGGCTGGCGTCCCGGCGGATCGTGACGCACAGCAATCTCCCCGCACCTCCCTCCTGCATCCATGTCTTCCCCTGCCACCGTCCCGGCCGCCGAGCCGGACAGCGTCTTCGGCGACGCCGTTTTTCGCCGCTACTGGTTCGCGCGCCTGTGCACCACCATCGGCTACCAGATCTTTACCGTGGCGGTGGGTTGGCAGATGTACGACCTGACGCGCGACCCGCTGATGCTCGGCATGGTTGGCCTGGTGCAGTTCCTGCCCTCGGTGGTGCTGATCCTGATGTCGGGCCACGTGGCCGACCGCTTCGACCGGCGCCGCATCGTGCGTACCTGCCAGTCGATCGAGGCGCTGCTGGCCGGGGGCATGGCGGTGGCGAGCCTGACCGGCTGGATCGACAGCCACCATATCTTTCTCTTTGTCGCGCTGATCGGCGCCACGCGCGCGTTCGAGAACCCGACGCTGCAGGCGCTGCTACCCAGCGTGGTGACGCCGCGCCAGTTGCCGCGCGCGGTGGCGCTGGCGAGTTCGGCCGGACAGACCGCCATCATCATCGGCCCGGCCATTGGCGGCTTTGCCTATGTGGCGGGGCCGGACGTGGTCTACGCGCTGAGCGCGACGCTGTTCACCATCGCCGCCGTGCTGGTCAGCGGTATCCGGCTGCGCCAGGCCGCGCAGCGCCTGACCGCACCGGTCAGCGTGCGCACGGTCTTTGCCGGTTTTACCTATATCCGCGGCCGGCCGGTGCTGCTCGGCGCGATCTCGCTGGACCTGTTCGCGGTGTTGCTGGGCGGCGCCGCGGCGCTGCTGCCGATCTATGCGCGTGACATCCTGCACACCGGTCCGTGGGGCCTGGGTCTGCTGCGCTCCTCACCCGCAATCGGCGCGCTGGCAATGGCGCTGTGGCTAGCGCGAAACCCGCTGAACCGGCGTGCCGGACGCATCATGTTCGGCGCGGTGGCGCTGTTTGGCGTGGCCACCGTGGTGTTCGGTGTGTCGACCTGGCTGCCGTTGTCGATGGCGGCGCTGGTGGTGCTGGGTGCCTCCGACATGATCAGCGTGGTGGTGCGCTCCACGCTGGTCCAGCTCGATACCCCGGACGACATGCGCGGGCGCGTCGGTGCCGTCAATTCGGTGTTCATCGGCGCATCAAACCAGCTGGGCGAGTTCGAGTCCGGCGTTACCGCGGCGCTGCTGGGACCGGTGGGCGCGGTGATCCTGGGCGGCGTCGGCACGCTGCTGGTGGTGGCGGTGTGGATGCGGCTGTTCCCGGCGCTGGCCTCGCGCGACAAGCTGCACGACCATCCGACCTGAGCGGCTCCATGACCTTGCCTGAGCCGCTGCCACTTGGCGCGGCGAGCGGCAAGCGTACCCGTTTCTGCGTGCAAGCCCCAGGCGCCGCCGGGCCGGTAGCCCGGGGCCGTCCGCCAACTTTCGTCGCTGAAAGTTGGCGCCGGCGCCGGCTGGCTACGCGGCCAGCGCGCTATGCCCACGCACTCCCGCCATATAGCCCGTGCAGCGCGCTCCCACGCCATCACGGGCGACTGGGCGCACCGTACCCAGTGCTTCCTCCCAATACTTCGGCGCTATTCCCCGGACCGCCGCCATCCCTTATTCCATAAGGGATGGCGGGTCCTGCAAGCGGGCCAGCCTCGCAGGCACCGGAAACCAATGTCCGCTCTGCTTGTCACCTGCTCTGTGGTGTGCACCCCGGCTTTGTCGGTGATCGTCTGACATCGTGTATTCAACGTGCATCAATTTGTCAAATTAGACGCCGATCCTTGAGCGGCAGGAGAGCGAACCGACTCCAGTCGCGGCACGCAGAAACGGGTACGCCGCGAAACCCGCGGCAGCGCCACCAGATCCCGACAACAACCTGGACAACAAACGGAGCCGCGCCCATGGACCTCAACTTTATCGACGCCGACAAGCTGGAGGCCGGCTGGACCTACCTGGTCCACTTCGCCATCAACCAGGGCATGAACTGCCTGGCGGCCATCTTGATCCTGATCGCCGGTTGGTGGCTGTCAGGCCGCGTGGCCGGGGCTATGCGGCGCGCCCTCAGCGGCACCCACGTGGATGCAACCATGCGCCCGCTGCTGGCCAATGCGCTGCAGTGGATGGTGCGCGTGCTCACCATCGTGCTGGTGCTGTCGCAGTTGCGTGCAGACCGCCAGCATCATCGCCATGCTGGGCGCCGCGGGCCTTGCCATCGGGCTGGCGCTGTAGGGCACGCTGCAGAACATTGCCGCGGGCATCATGCTGGTGCTGCTGCGGCCGTTTCGCGTGGGGCAGTACATCGATGCGCAGGGCGTGGCCGGCACCGTGCGCGAGACCGGCCTCTTCATGAGCGAGCTGACCACCTTCGACGGCGTCTGCCTGCGCGTGCCCAACGGCAAGCTGTGGGGCAGCGCGATCACCAACTACAGCGAGAACGCCACGCGCCGCGCCGATATCGAGGCCACGGTGACCTTCGACAGCGACCTGCAGCGCGCGGCCTGGAAGCCTTGCGCGAGATGCTGGTGCGTGAGCCGCGCCTGCTGGAGGAGCCCGTGCCGGAGACGATGGTGATCAACTACACGCAGCAGGGCATTACGCTGAACGTGCGCTACTGGACCTCGAACGACGATTACTGGAACGTGCGCTTCGCCTTCTACGAGCGCATCAAGCAAGTGCTGGAAGGCGCCGGCTGCAAGCTCGCCGTGCCGATCCAGGAACTGCACGTGCCGGGTGCGTCGGCCGTGCCCGGCGCGGTGAAGGTGAGCGAGGGGGCGCCCGCCCCCTCCGCGCCACGGCCGGCCGGCGGCCAGCGGCAGCCGGCGCACAACCTGGGTTGAACGCAGGCGCTCAGGCCGCGTGCGTGGCGCGGCCGCGCGCGCCAGCGTGGCCATGCCGGGCTTGGTCGCCCTCGTGGCCTTCACCCCCTTCATCCGAAAAAAGCGTGCAGGCCCCGCTCTCCGCGGTGCTGACATTGCAGCGGAAGGTCGCAAACAGGTCGCGCCCCACACCGTGCCGGTTGGCGCTGAGATCGGGACGAGCCGCTTCGCGTGCCTGCCACTCGTCGGCGGGCACCAACACCTCGAGCACGCCCGCGGGCGCGTCCACGCGCACCAGGTCGCCGGTGCGCACGCGTCCGATGGCGCCGCCGCGCAACGCTTCGGGGCAGACGTGGATCGCCGCCGGCACCTTGCCCGACGCGCCCGACATGCGCCCGTCGGTCACCAGCGCCACGTGAAAGCCGCGGTCCTGCAGCACGGTCAGCGTCGGGGTGAGCTTGTGCAGCTCCGGCATGCCGCACGAGGCCGGGCCCTGCCACGGCAGCACCGCAACGAAATCGCGCTCCAGCTCGCCGCGCTTGAACGCGTGCAGCACGTCGTCCTGGTGCTCGAATACGATCGCCGGCGCCTGCACCACCTGGTGTTCGGCCTTGACCGCCGAGGTCTTGATCACCGCGCGGCCCAGCTTGCCGTCCAGCACCTTGATGCCGCCGTCCGGCGCAAAGGGCCGGTCGGCCGTGCTCACGATGCTGTCGTCGAGCGGCGCCGCCGGGCCGTCGATCCACGTGAGCGTGCCGTCGCGCAGCACCGGCTCGCGCGTGTAGTCCTGCAGCCCGCGGCCGACGATGGTGGTCACGTCGTCGTGCACCAGGCCCAGCGCCAGCAGCCCGCGGATCACCACCGGCAGCCCGCCGGCCGCCTGGAACTGGTTCACGTCGGCCTTGCCGTTCGGGTACACGCGCGCCAGCAATGGCACCACGGCGGACAGCTCGTCGAAGTCATCCCAGCTCAGCACGATGCCGGCCACGCGCGCCATCGCGATCAGGTGCAGCGTGTGGTTGGTCGAGCCACCGGTAGCCAGCAGCCCGACAATGCCGTTGACGAAGGCGCGCTCATCCAGCACGTCAGCCACCGGCGTGTAGCGCTCGCCGCCATGCACCAGCTTCAGCGCCTGGCGCGCGGCCTCGCGCGTGAGCGCCTCGCGCAGCGGCGTGTTGGGATTGACGAAGGCCGTGCCCGGCAGGTGCAGCCCCATCATTTCCATCAGCATCTGGTTGGAATTGGCGGTGCCGTAGAAGGTGCAGGTGCCCGGGCCGTGGTAGGAGCGGGTCTCGGCCTCGAGCAGTTCCTGGCGGCCGATCTTGCCTTCCGCGTAGAGCTGGCGGATGCGCGCCTTCTCGTCGTTGCTGATGCCGGTGGTCATCGGCCCGCCCGGCACGAACACCGCCGGCAGGTGGCCGAACGACAGCGCGCCCATCACCAGCCCGGGCACGATCTTGTCGCAGACGCCCAGGTACAGCGCGGCGTCGAACATCTGGTGCGACAACGCCACCGCCGCCGCCAGCGCGATCACATCGCGCGAGAACAGCGACAGGTCCATGCCGTCCTGCCCCTGCGTGACGCCGTCGCACATCGCCGGCGTGCCGCCCGCGAATTGCGCGGTGCCGCCGGCTTCGAGCGCGGCTTCCTTGATCCATTGCGGGTAGGCCGCCAGCGGCTGGTGCGCCGAGAGCATGTCGTTATAGGCCGAGACGATCGCGAGGTTGGGCCGCTCGTCGGCCTTCAGGCGGATCTTGGCGGTGTCCGGCATCGCGGCCACCGCATGGGCAAGGTTGGTACAAGAGAGTTGCGCGCGTTCGACCTTCTGCCCAGCCATGGCGCGGGTGCGGTCGAGATACGCCTGGCGCGAGGCGGCGCTGCGGGAGACGATGCGGGCGGTGACCCGCTCGAGCACTGGATGACGTGGCATGGGGTTCTCCTGCGGGGGAGCCTTCAGCCTAGCGCACTTTGCCGCGCACTGCACGGAGTACGCAGAAATGGGTACGCTGCCTCGCCAAGCCGGGGCGACTCACGTAAACTGGCCGCAACTCGGCCTTCGGTCTCAATGGCTGCAACAATGAATCAAGGAGCTCAGCGTGAGCATGCCTGACTTCGACATGGTGCTGTTCGGCGGCACCGGCGACCTGGCGCGGCGCAAGCTGCTGCCTTCCCTGTTCGATGCGCACCACGCGGGCCTGCTGCATCCGGCCGCGCGCATCCTCGCCACCGGCAGCCAGCCGCAGTCGACCGCGGACTACCTCGCTTCGCTGGAGCAGACCGTGCGGCCCGCACTGGCGCATGCGCCGCCTGAGTCATGGGACAAGTTCTGCGCGCGCATCGTCTACGTGCAGGCCGACGCACGCGTGCCCGAGCACTTCGACGCGCTGGCGGAGCAGGTGCTGTCGCGCAAGCCCGAAGTGGTGGTGTGCTATCTCGCCACCGCGCCGCACCTGTTCGTGCCGATCTGCGAGCAGCTGGCGCGCACCGGCCTCAATACCCTGAGCGCGCCCAATGTGCGGATCGTGCTGGAAAAGCCGCTGGGCCACGACCTCGAATCGAACGAGGCGATCAACTCGGCGGTGGCCAGGTTCTTCGCCGAAGAGCAGATCTACCGCATCGACCACTACCTCGGCAAGGAATCGGTGCAGAACCTGATGGCGATCCGCTTCGGCAATGCGCTGTTCGAGCCGCTATGGCGGCGCGAGTGGGTGCAGGACGTGCAGATCACCATTGCCGAAGAACTCGGCGTGGAAACGCGCGGCGACTTCTATGACCGCACCGGCGCGCTGCGCGACATGGTGCAGAACCACCTGCTGCAGCTCTTGTGCATGGTGGCGATGGAGCCGCCTGCGAGCCTCTCCGAAGATGCCATCCGCGACGAGAAGATCAAGATCCTGAAGGCGCTCCGCCCGATCACGCCGCAAGACGTGGCCGAGAAGACCGTGCGTGGCCAGTACCGCGCCGGCGCCATCGGCGGCAAGCCGGTGCCGGGCTACGTGGAAGAAGAGGGCATCGCGCCCGACAGCCGCACCGAGACCTTTGTCGCGATCAAGGCCGAGATCGCCAACTGGCGCTGGGAAGGCGTGCCGTTCTACCTGCGCACCGGCAAGCGCATGCAGGCGCGCGTGGCCGAGATCGTGATCCATTTCCGCGACGTGCCGCACGCGATCTTTCCGCGGCCACTGACGCTGTCGCCGCAGAACCGGCTGGTGATCCAGCTGCAGCCCGAGGAAAGCATTCGCCTGTACTGCCTGGTCAAGCAGCCCGGGGACACGCTGGAGCTGACGCCGACCTCGCTCGACCTGGACTTTGCCAACTCGTTCAAGGTGCGGCGCGCCGGCGCCTACGAACGCTTGCTGCTGGACGTGATCCGCGGTCGGCTGGGTTTGTTCGTGCGCCGCGACGAGCAGGTGCAGGCATGGCGCTGGGTCGAGCCCATCATCGACACCTGGGAAGCGAGCACCGTCCCGCCCAAGCCTTATACGTCCGGCACCTGGGGCCCGGCGGCGTCGTCGGCACTGATGTCGCGCGACGGCGCGCTGTGGCACGAGGAGGCGTGAGCGATGCCACGCCGCAGCGCCCGCCTGAATTGCAAAGGAAACCATCATGCGCCTGTTTGAACATCCCACGCCAATGGACCAGGCCGAGGCGCTGGCCATCTCGATCAGCAATGCGCTGGAACTTGCCATCCGCGTGAACGGCTGGGCGGTGCTGGCGGTCTCGGGGGGGCGCTCGCCGGTGGCGATGTTCGAGCGCCTGCGCTACCGGCCGGTACGTTGGGAAGCTGTGACGGTGACGCTAGTCGACGAGCGCGTGGTGCCGCCGGACCATCCCGACAGCAACGCCGCGCTGGTGCGCGCGCACCTGCTGCGCGAAGCTGCCGGCAGCGCCGCCTTCCTGCCGCTGATCGCCGACGCGCAGGACGCCGCCGAGCCTGAACAGGCGGTGGCGCGTGCCAACCGCGCCTTCCGCCAGCCCAACGTGGTGGTGCTGGGCATGGGCGAGGACGGCCACACTGCCTCGCTGTTCCCGGATGCGCCCGAACTGGAGAGCGCGTTGAGCGATCCCACGCCGGGCTATGTGATCACCCATCCGGCGGCCGCGCCGCACGCGCGCATCACGCTGAACCTGGCCGCGCTGCTGGCGGCCGAGCGCGCGTTCCTGGCGGTCAGCGGCGCCACCAAGGCCGAGGTGCTCGAACGCGCGCTGCAGGGTCCGACGCCCGAGTTGCCGGTCAGCCTGGTGGTGTCGCGGCACCGGCACGGGTTTGATGTGTTCAAGGCCTGATCCCAACGACTGATCCGAGGTGACGCCAATGGCCGCGACTGCTTCCACACCGTCTTCCGCCGCCTTCCCGCGCCTGCTGGGCGACATCGGCGGCACCAACGTGCGCTTCGCGCTGGAAACAGCACCGATGCAGATCGGCCCCGTCACCGCGCTGAAGGTGGTCGACTTCCCGTCGCTCGAAGCGGCGCTGCGCCAGTACCTGGACGGCCTCGCCGCCTCCGGCCAGGCGGTGCCGCGCCACGCGGCGATCGGCTTGGCCAACCCGGTGACCGGGGACCAGGTGCGGCTGACCAACCACAACTGGTCGTTCTCGATCGACGGCATGCGGCGCGCGCTCGGGCTGCACACGCTGGTGGCGATCAACGACTTCACCGCGCTGGCGCTCGCTTTGCCGCACTTGCCCGCCGACGGGCTGGAACAGGTGCGCCCCGGCACGGCGGTACGCGCCGCACCGCTGGCCTTGCTGGGGCCCGGCACCGGGCTGGGCGTGTCGGGCCTGGTGCCCGCGCCGGGCGGGCAGGCCGTGCCGCTGGCGGGCGAGGGCGGGCATATCGAACTGATGCCGGACACCGACGACGAATGGGTGGCCTGGCGCGCCGCCCATCGCAACATCGGGCGCGTGTCGGCGGAGCGGCTTTTGTCGGGCAGCGGACTGTCGCAAATCCATGCCGCACTGGCCGCAGAAACGGGTACGCTTTTGCTCGCCCCGCTGCAGCCGGACCAGGTCACCGCCGGCGCTTTCGAGCGCAATGACCCGCTGTGCCAGCGCACCATGGCCGTGTTCTTCGGGCTGCTCGGCTCGGTCGCGGCCGACATTGCGCTGGTGCTGGGCGCACGTGGTGGCGTCTACCTCGGCGGCGGCATCCTGCCGCGCTTCGTGCCGGCGCTGCAGGCCTCGTCGTTTGCCGAGCGCTTTGTCGCCAAGGGGCGCATGCGCGGGTGGCTGGAAGCCGTGCCGGTCCACGTCATTACCGCACGCCATCCGGCGCTGGCTGGCCTTTCGCGCGCGCTTGACGAGCGGCTCAGCGCCGGGAACAGCTAGCCATGCGCGTATTGCTGGTGGAAGACGACGCCATGATCGGCGACAGCGTCAGAGTGGCGCTGCGCCAGGAAGGCTTTACCGTCGACTGGGTACGCGACGGCGACGCGGGACTGGCCGCGGCGACCACCGCGCAGGACGGCGAAGCGTGCTATGACCTGGTGCTGCTCGACCTCGGCCTGCCGCGGCGCTCCGGCCTCGACGTCCTGCGTACGCTGCGCGCGCGCGGCGTGCCCACGCCGGTGCTGATCCTGACCGCGCGCGATGCCGTGGCTGACCGCGTGGCGGGCCTGAACGCAGGCGCCGACGACTACCTGGTCAAGCCCTTCGACCTGCAGGAACTGGCCGCGCGCATGCACGCACTGGCGCGCCGCGCGGCCGGCCGGGCCGAGCCGCTGATCGTCTATGGCGATGTCGTGCTCAACCCCGCCACGCGCGAAGCCACCCACCGCGGTGAACCGGTGCGGCTGTCGGCGCGCGAGTTCGCGCTGCTGTCCGCGCTGATGGCGCGGCCAGGCAAGGTGTGGTCGGTGCCGCAGTTGCAGGAGCGCCTGTACGGCTGGGACGATGAAGTCGGCAGCAATACCGTCGAGGTCTATATCCATGCGCTGCGCAAGAAGTTCGGTGCCGCGCTGATCCGCAATATCCGCGGCGTGGGCTATGTGGTGCCGCGCCTTGACGGCGATACAGCGGCGGACAAGCCGGCGGGCGAAGGGGACAGCCGCTGATGCGCTCCATCCAGCGAACCCTGCTGTGGTGGCTGGCCGCCGGGCTGCTCGCGGGCATCGCCATCGCCACCGCGCTGATCTACGGGCAGGCACGGCAGGAAGCCAACGCGCTGTTCGACTACCAGATGAAGCAGATGGCCGCGGCGCTGCCCAGCCAGTTCGCCAACCCCGTCGCGCCGCCGTTCCTCGGCGCACCCGGCGACCTGGCGCATGCCGACGAGGACGTCGTCATCCATATCTGGGACGGGTCGGGCCGCAGCCTGTACCTGTCGCATTCGCACGCGGCCCTGCCGCCGCGGGCCGAGCTTGGTTTTACCAACGTCACTAACGAGCAGGGCGAATGGCGCCTCTACAGCGTGCAGCTCGGGCCCGCGGTGGTGCAGATCGCGCAGCCGATGAGCGCGCGCCGCACGCTGGCCGCGCGCATGGCACTGCGCACCGTGGCGCCGCTCTTCCTGCTGCTGCCACTGCTGGGCTGGCTGGTGTGGATGGCGGTGGGGCGCGGCTTGCGCCCGCTGCGCGAAATCGCCGCCGAAGTGCGCTCGCGCGACGCCACCACGCTGGCGCCGCTGACGGTGCGCCAGATGCCGGACGAGATCGCTCCGCTGAGCGCCGCGCTGAACCAGCTGCTCGAACGCCTGTCGCACGCCATCGACACGCAGCGCGCCTTTGTCGCCGACGCCGCGCACGCGCTGCGCACGCCGCTGGCCGCGCTACAACTGCAGGCGCAACTGGTCGAGCGCGCCGACAACGGCCCGGCGCGCGACGAGGCCATCGGCAAGCTGCGCCAGGGGCTCGAACGGCTGACCCACCTGGTGACGCAGTTGCTGACGCTGGCGCGGCAGGAACCCGGCGCGGCCACGACGCCGCGAGAACCGGTGGACCTGCGCGAGCTTGCCGCCGGCGTGGTCGGGGAGATGACGCAGGCTGCGCTGGATCGCAATATCGACCTTGGGATTGATGGTGGCGAGGATCTATCGCCGGCGATCGTGCGTGGCGATGCGGATGCGTTGCGGATCCTGCTGACCAACTTGCTCGATAACGCGTTGGCTTATATCCCTTCCGGCAGCCGTATCGATGTGCGGGTGGGGCGTAGTGCCGACGGGCGCTCAGTTGAAATGGTGGTCAGCGATAACGGGCCGGGTATTCCTGCCGGGGAACGGGGGCGTGTGTTTGATCGTTTCTATCGGCTGGCAGATGCGCCGACGGGCGGCAGCGGGCTGGGGCTGGCTATCGTGGCTGAGATCGTGCAATCGCACGGGGCGCGGCTGGCGCTGGAGGATGCGGGGCCGGGGTTGAGGGTCAGGGTTTTGTTTGAAGGGGGGTGAGGGCTGGTTCGTTGTTGGTGCGTCTGGTGCTACGGTTTGCACTGGAAGCTGCCCTACGTCCTGCCCTGGGGTTGGCATCTGGTCGGTGCTCGGCGGGCTTCGCTGCTGGTGACATGTTGTCGTTGTTTGAACCGCTGGGTTCCGCCCTCCTGGGCCCGGATAGCCAAGGTAGAAACCAGTTACCTATGTGCTTGAACTGTTTTGTCACCTACGTCGGTGAACCGTATCGGCCTACGCGGGCGGGAATCTGATGCGCCGCGCGCAGCGCAGCCGAAGGCGTTGACGCGATGCCCGTGTTAGAGCCGGGCTTGCCGGAGGCAACAGCGGTCGGCGGCTTCAGTAAATGCCCCGCCCTCATAGCGTGCGAGGCGCGAAATACGGCCTTCCTCCTGCCGGTGCCAGTCACGCAGAATTGGGTACGCTTTGCTCTCGCCAGCATGTTTCTGGCTGCGCGTGCGACGGGGTTCGTAGTGCGATTACACCGACGCCATAGCCGATGGGGCCGGTTCCTGAAGGCCGCTTAACGCGCTTCCGGGGATCGCGGCAAGGTACGCAGAAACGGGTACGCTTTCGCTCCGCAACCGCCGTGTGGAGCCGCCCCCGCACCACCATTGCGTATCATGCGTGTTCCCTTCCTCACTCCCGAAAGGCTGGCATGCGCGCAATCGGCAACTTCCTCTGGTTCATCCTTGGCGGCGTGGTGATGGGCCTGGCCTGGTGGCTGGCCGGGCTGCTCTGCTTTATCTCGATCATCGGCATTCCCTGGGGCAAGGCCTGCTTCGTGATCGGCACCTTCACCTTCTTCCCGTTCGGCAAGCAGGCCATCAGCCGGCGCGAGCTGACCGGCCGGGACGATCTCGGCACCGGCGCGATGGGGCTGGTGGGCAATGTGCTGTGGTTCGTGTTTGCCGGCGTGTGGCTGGCGATCGGCCACGTGATGTCGGCGATCGCCAACTTCGTCACCATCATCGGCATCCCGTTCGCGATTCAGCATCTGAAGCTGGCCGGCATCGCGCTGGCGCCGATCGGCCAGACCGTGGTCAGCAACGAGGTGGCCGAAGCCGCGCGCCGCGATGGCGCGCGCACCCAGGTGGACAACCTGCGCCGCTAGGCGGCGCCGTCAACGGTATCTTCCTCTTCCTGCCGGCCGGCGTGCGCC
Source organism: Cupriavidus sp. PB-02 (assembly GCF_058252315.1). Taxonomy (NCBI): domain Bacteria; kingdom Pseudomonadati; phylum Pseudomonadota; class Betaproteobacteria; order Burkholderiales; family Burkholderiaceae; genus Cupriavidus; species Cupriavidus sp. PB-02. The sequence goes on along the minus strand of NZ_CM177695.1, from coordinate 2,953,760 downwards.
ACCAGCCGGTCGAGCAGGCTGCCCAGCAGTGCCTGTTCCGCTTCGCTCAGACAGCCGAAGATCTCTTCATTGCGTTTGGCGATCATCGCGATCGCCTGCCGGTACAGCGGCTTGCCCTGCGCGGTCAGCGACAGCACCACGCCGCGGCCGTCGGCTTCGCTGGTCTCCTTGCTGACCAGCCCGCGCTCCACCAGCGCCTGCGCCGAGCGGCTGGCCTGCCCCTTGGTCAGGTTGGCGCGGTGCGCCAGCTCGTTGACCGACAGCGGCGCAAACGCGCCGATCGCCGCCAGGCAGCGGCCTTCGCTCAGCAACAGGCCGCATTGCGCCAGATAGGCGGCGGCGCTGTCCTTGTCGCTGAGCTTGTTGACCTGGTGCAGGCGGTAGGTCAGGAATTGGTCGAGGCGTGGCAGTGGCTTCATGGCGTTGTCGTGTCAGGCGTCGGAATTGTAGAGCCCTACGCCTTGCTGCGCGCCTCCGCCTCGTCGATCAGCGCGAGCACCGGCGCCAACGCCTCCTGCCGGCTCATCAGGCCCAGGCACACCATCGCCAGCAGCAGCGGGGTGCGCGCTTCGCCGGTGCGGCCCATGGCTTCGCACAGGCGGGTGTAGGCGAGGTCGAGGTCTTCAGCTTGCATGGCGGGCTCCGGTTTGCATCAGGGGGGCGAGGGCGGCGCGCACGGCGTCCCATGCGGGTTCGCGCCAGCGCGCCAGCACATAGCCGTCGGGCCGGATCGCGTAGAGCGTGCCGGGTTGCGCGCCGTAGCGGGCGCAGGCCTGGCCGGCGATGTCGGCCAGCACGGCATCCCCGGGCTCGCCGATGCTTGAGACGATCACACGCGCCTGCAGCGTATCGGAATGCGCCTGCACCAGCGCGGCCAGCGGTTCGGGCAGCGTCGGCCCCTCGCCGAAATACAGCAGCGTGAACGCCTGGCCGAAGCATTGCGTCAGGTGGGCGATGCTGTCTGCGCCCGCGACACGCGCCTCCGGCGCGGGCATGCCGGGCGCCGCACCGGGACAGTCGTCGCCGAAGCCGGACGGCCCGTTCAGCGGCGAACCGTCATAGGCGATCGGCGCCGACTGCCGGGGGTTGATCAGCGAACGCACCGCGCTCTCTTGCTGCGCCAGCCGCAGCGTGGCCTCGCGCATCAGCCGGAAGGCAAAGTCGGGCGGGGCCATGAACTCTGTGCTCTTGGCGCCGTAGGCAATGTTCTGCCGCGTGGCATGCACGCGTTCGGTCGAATAGGAGTCGAGCAGGCTGTCAGGCGCCTGGCCACGCAGCACCCATGCCAGCTTCCAGGCCAGGTTGCCGGCATCGTCCAGCCCCGAATTGAGCCCGCGCACGCCGAAGATCGGCACCAGGTGCGCGGCGTCGCCGGCGAACAGTACGCGGCCGTGGCGGTAGTCCTGCAGCGTGAGGCACTTGGCGTTGTAGATCGAGATCCACAGCGGGCGCCAGGGCTCGGTCTCGCCGATCATGTCGAGGTGGCTCTGCACGCGGGGCAGCACGTTCTCGGGTTTGACTGCTTCGTCCGGGTCTTCGTCGTCGCGGATCTGGTAGTCGATGCGCCAGACGTCGTCGGGTTGGCGGTGCATCAGGATGGTCGAGCCGGGGTTGGAGGGCGGATCGAACCAGGCCAGCCGCTCCACCTCGCGCCTGGTCTTCTGCACGATATCGACGATGACGTAGCGGCCTTCGTACTGGGTGCCTTCCATGCGCAGGCCGAGTTGCTCGCGCACGGTGCTGCGGCCGCCGTCGCAGGCCACCAGCCATTGCGCGTCGACCTCTACCACGCCGTCGCCGGTGTGGATCTGCGCGACCACGCCATCGCCGTGCTGGCGCACCACCTGCACGCGCGCGCCGAAGCGCACGTCGGCCGGCGCGGTCCCGCGCAAGGCGGCGTCATGGGCGAAGGCCTCGAGGTAGTACTGCTGGATATTGACCATCGGCGCGAAGCGCTCGCCCGGCTCGCTCGGCATGCGGAAGTGCAGTACCTCGGTATCGCGGTAGTAGCTGCGCCCGCCTACCCAGGGCAGGCCGGTATCGACGGTGCGCCGGTCCGCGCCGACCCAGCCGAGGATTTCCAGGGAACGGCGCGACATGCAGATGGCGCGGCTGCCGGCACAGTAGCCCTCGTCGGCTTCCACCACCAGCGATGCGATGCCCTGACGAGCCAGCAGCGCGGCGAGCGTCAGGCCGACCGGGCCGCCTCCGGCAATCAGCACCGGTACGCGCCCGGGCCAGGGGTGGGATGGCGTTGGGGGCGGTGCCGGTGGCACGGACGCGTGGGGGGCGTTGGAGTCTGGCATGGCGGGATCCGGTGGGTCGCTGCAATGTGGTTGTGTGCGCAACTATATCGGCCAAATAGTTGCGCACGAAACTAGTGTTTACCCCCGCCCCGGGGGCCGATGCGGCCGTGCGGGCGGCGCAATGCGATACAAGTCGCACATCGGCAAGAGGTGGGCTTCGCCTATGCTTCGCAAGGAGCACAACACGCCTTTCGCCATGCCCACGCTTCCGACCGAAGCCGCGCCCCGCGCTGCCTGGCTGCCCCGTCCTGGCAGCTGGCAGTACCACGCGCTGCTTGGCGCGGCCGGCATGCTGGTGCTGGGGCCGCTGGGCGGCGTGGCGGCGGCGTACATGAATTTCTCGCTCGGTTTCTTCGTGGGCGGACAGGTGCTGGCCGGCATCCTCGGCTCGGTGGTGACGGCGGGCTACGGCGCGCCCGGGCGCCACGGCGCCAACTACATCCAGACCGCGGCGGCGTCGGTGGCGGGCATGGGCGGCATGGCGGTGGTGCTGCAGGCGATGGCGTGGCTGGGCATGGCGCAGCCGCCGCTGTGGCAGCTGGTGCTGTACATGCTGTGCATCGGCATGTACGGCGTGGGCGTGGGCATGCTGTACACGCCGCTGCTGGTGGACCGGATGCAGCTGACCTTTCCATCGGGCCTGGCGGTGGCCAATATCCTGCGTGCGCTGACCGATCCGGTGCTGCTGCGGCGCTCGGTGGCGCGGCTGGCGGGCGGCATGGCGCTGGGGCTGCTCAGCGGGCTTGGCGGCGGACGCGTGCCGTGGCTGGCGGCGCTCGACCTGTCGGCGGCGACCTTCGGCGCCGGCATGATCGTGGGGGCGCGCATCGGCATTGCCGCGCTGGTGGGCGGGCTGGTGGGCTGGGCCATGACGCCCTGGTTCATCGCCGCCGGCTGGCTGGCGCCGGGCGAGCCTTACCGCAAGGCTACCTTTCTGGTGGCGCTCGGCATGATCATGGGCGCGGCCCTGCTGGATGTATCGCTGCTGCTGGCGCAGGCGAGCCGGCAATGGCGGCTGGCGCGGGTGGGACGTGCCGGGCAGCGCCCGGCAGCGCGGCGCGGGCCGGACATGGGCTGGGTGGCGGCATGGGCGCTGCTGTGGGGTGGGGCGACGGTGGCGGCGGGCGTCGCCTGGTTCGGGCAGCCACTGGGCTTCCAGTTGATGGCGGTGCTGCTGGTGCTGGTATTCGCGCTGGTCAACGGGATCTCGGTCGGCATGGTCGACCAGAACCCGATCTCGTCCGCCTTCGTGCTGACCGTGATCCTGATGGCCGCCGCCGGGCTCCGCGCGCCGCACGTCGGCCTGATCGCGGCGACGGTACTGCTGGTGGCTACCGCCGAGGCCAGCGACATGCAGCAGGACCGCTCCACCGGCTGGCGGCTCGGCAGCGACCGCATGGTGCAGTTCGGCTACCAGGTGGCGGGCATTGTCGTGGGCGCGCTGGTAGCGGTGGCGATGGCGCGGCTGTTCATGCACGCGTACCCGGTGCTGGCGCTGGACCAGACCAGCCTGCCGGCCGACCAGCAGCCGGCGCGCTGGACCTCGGCGATGACCTACAAGATCGTGGGCGTGCTGCACGGGCTGGCGCAATCCCGTACCGACCAGCATATTGCGGTGGCGATCGGGCTGGCCATCGGGCTTGTCACCGCGGTATTGCGCAAGGCTATCCTGGGCCGCCCGGCATGGCAGCGCTTTGCACAGTCCGGCCGCCGGGGGCGGGCGGCGGATTTCCTGCTCGATGCGGTGATCCTGCCGTCGCCTTATGCGTCTTCGTTCGGCGGTTTCGTCAACCTGGCGGCAGCCGGCTGGATGGCCGCGGGCGGCGTGGTGGCAAGCGTGGCCGCTGCGATGGCAAGACCGGCAAGACGCGGCCACGGGTTGCCGCCGGATATGAGCACCACGTCGCTAGTCGGCGGTGGTTTGATCGCTGGCGATGCGCTGGCGGCACTAGCGATCGGCATTGCAGGCCTGCTATCGGTCACATGGGATTGAATTGGCGGGATTGTCAAATTGTATTGACGCTTCTGTCTAATCTTGCGTGGATTGTCAAATCACTGGGCAGGCGTACCATTGGCGGCCAGACTGACGTACTGGCTTGACCCGGAGAATCACCATGGCCCTTGACCAAGAATCCTTTGCACTGCTGCGCGCCTCGGTGCAGCGCTTCATCGATGAACGCCTGAAGCCCGCCGAGGACACGCTCGAAGAAACCGACGACGTGCCCGCCGAGATCGTCGCGGACATGAAGGAGATGGGACTGTTCGGCATCTCCATCCCCGAGAACTACGGCGGAATCGGCCTGTCGATGGCACAGGAATGCGATGTGGTCTACGACCTGGGCCATACCGCCTTTGCCTTCCGCTCGGTGTTCGGCACCAATGTCGGCATCGGCTCGCAGGGCATCCTGATGGATGGCACCGAAGAGCAGAAGCAGAACTACCTGCCGCGCATCGCCAGCGGCGACCTGATCATCTCGTTCGCGCTGACCGAGCCCAATGCCGGCTCGGATGCGGCCTCGCTGCAGACCAAGGCCGAGCTGGACGGCGACCACTACGTCATCAACGGCACCAAGCGCTTTATCACCAACGCGCCGCGCGCCGGCGCCTTCACGCTGATGGCGCGCACCGGCGGCGCGGGCGCGTCGGGCATCTCGGCCTTTATCGTGCCGGCCGACACCCCGGGCATTTCGCTGGGCAAGCCGGACAAGAAGATGGGCCAGCGCGGCACCAAGACCTGCGACGTGGTGCTCGAGAATGTGCGCGTGCCGGCGGCCAACATCATTGGCGGCGTGCCGGGCGTGGGCTTCAAGACCGCGATGAAGGTGCTCGACCGCGGCCGCCTGCACATCTCCGCGCTGGCCTGCGGCATGGCCCATCGCCTGATCACCGACGCCGTGGCGTATGCCAAGGAGCGCAAGCAGTTCGGCAAGCCCATCGGCGACTTCCAGCTGATCCAGGCGATGCTGGCCGACAGCCAGGCCGAGCTCTATGCCGGCCTGTCGATGGTGCGCGACTGCGCCCAGCGCTATGACGCCAAGCCCGCCGGCAAGAGCGACCCGGAAGTGAGCATGCTGGCCTCGTGCACCAAGATGTTCTGTACGGAGATGGTCGGCCGCGTGGCCGACCGCGCGGTGCAGATCCACGGCGGCGCCGGCTATATCGCCGAGTACAAGGCCGAACGCTTCTACCGCGACGTGCGCCTGCTGCGCCTGTACGAAGGCACCACGCAGATCCAGCAAGTGATCATCGCCAAGCAACTGCTGCGCGACTGAGAATGCAACGGCCCGGTGCCGCAGGAGTCGACATGAACGATTTGCAGATCCGCGAGCCGGCCGGCCCGCTGCTGGCAGGGCATGACGGCGGCGCGCCGCACCGGCTGCGCGCCGTGGTGGCGACCTATCGCCCGACGCTGCAGGCGTACACGCTGGCGGTGTCGCCCGCCGAGCTGATGACGCTCAGCGCCATGCCGGCGGAGCTGGCGGCGGCACGTGATCCGCGCGCGCATGCGCACCTGGCGCGCCTGCGTGGCGAAGTGCAGGCCAGCGGCATCGCGCTGCCCGGCGCCATCGTGGTCGCGGTCAGCGGCGGGCGCCTGCAGTGCGAGTGCGACCACCTGTACACGCTCGAACTGCATCCGCGCCACGGTGACCGGTTGATCGTGATGGAAGGCTACGAGCGCCTGCTGGCACTCGCGCATGGCGAGCGGCGCCAATGCAAGACGCTGGTGTCGGCGGTGCTGTGGCGCAGCGCGCTGGAGTACGCCGAGGCCACGCCGCCGGCGGATGTGAGCAGCGAGACGCTTGAGCCCGCGGTGGCGCAGTCCTGTGCGGCGCGCTGGGCCAATGCCGCGCGGGTGTGGCACTGATCGTGCCGTCAGGGGCAATGCGCGCTGTGCTGGTGCTCAGCGCGAGCTAAAAAATTACAGTTATGACGAAGCGAAGCCGCCTGCATGGCGGCTTTTCTTTTTGCGGAAGGCGGACGTGTCCGAATGCCGCCTATTGCGGCGGCCACACGCCATCGACATCGCGCAGCAGGTGGCCCGCGAGGATATAGTCTCCGAGCCGCGTAGCCTTGGCTTCGAGGTCGAGCAGTTCATGGTCCGCCAGCGTGCCGAGATCGAACTGGCAATACAGGTTGCGTTGACGGAACGTGGTCTTGGGTTTGGCCAGCCCTTCGATCAGGGCTTCGCGGGAACGGACGGCAATGCTTTCTTGCCCGCGATACTGCACCTTGATACCGCGCTTTTCTCCGAGCCTGCCGAGTTCGACGGCGTCCTGCCATCCGGTCTCGTAGTCCAGCTCAAGCGCCAGCACGTCTTCCGAGGACAGAAGCCTGAGCGCTTCTGCCTTGCTGCCAGCTCGCACGATTGACATCCACACCTCTTATATCGACTTATACTGTACGAATATACAGTCAACCCGGGGTCGCGGCAAGGGCCTTGCGCCGCAGCGGCGCCAGCAATCGCACATTGTTTCGCGCCGCACCCGGTCGGCCTTGCGCTTATCGCGCGCTTATCGCGCTTATCGCGCGCTTATCGCGCTTACTGCGCTTACCACGCTCGCGACACCCGCCAGTGCAGCCGAATATTGTTTCGAACGTATGTCACGGGCGCGCAGCCGGTGTGGCGCCGGTGGCTTCGTTGCCCTGGTTTGCCCCTGCTGCATTGCCCGCGTTCCCGCCCGCGGCGTTGCTGGCGGCGCCGGCCTGCGCCGCCGCGCCGCTGAAGTCGCCCGCATACACGCGTGACAGCCCGCCGGGCTGCATATAGCGGCGGATGGCGGCGTTGACTGCTTCCCGGGTGGCGTTGCGCAACCGTTCTTCGAGTTCGGCGGTGAAGGCCATGGTGCGGCCCAGGTAGAGCTGGTTGGCCAGCGTGCCGGCCAGCGCCGCATCGCTGCTGCGGCTGACCATGCCTTGCTGCAGCAGGCCGCTGACGGCTTCGGCCAGTTCCTGCCCCGTGATGCCGTCGCGTACGAAGTGCTCCAGTTCTTCCGTCACTGCGCGCTGCACGCGCGGCAGGTTTTGCGGCGCGTACTGCGCTTGCAAGCCGAAGCGCCCCGCGCGGTCGAGCGCGCCCACCTGCACCCAGCTGCTCGCGCCATAGCTCAGCCCTTCCTGCTGGCGCAGCCGGTCGGCCAGCCGGCCGCGCAGGCTGGCGCCGCCGAGCACGCGGTTGGCGATCATCATCAGCACATAGTCCGGCGAGTCGTTGGTCAGGTCGATCGGCGTGGAAGCGAGATACACGGCGTTGGCCTTGCCAGGCGAGGACAGGGTGAACTCGGCCGGCGTGATCGGCACGAAGGGGCGGTCCACCCGCGCATAGGGCTGCGGTGCTGTCCAGTCGCCGAACAGCTGCGCGGCCTGCGTCGCGGCGGCCTGTGCATCGAAGTCGCCCACCAGGCTCAGCTGTGCGTTGCCGGCCCCGTAGAAGCGCGCGTGGAAGTCGCGCACCTGCGCCAGCGTGGCGGCCTGCAGGTCGGCGATGCTCTCGGCAAAGGTGCGGGTGTGGCGCGGGTCGCCTGAGGGATAGGGGTCGCCGTGGCGGCCCAGCGCGTTGGACGCCATCACGCCCGGCTGGCGCTGGGTGCTCTCGATCTCGGCGACGCTGGTCTTGCGCAGCGTCTCGAACTCCGCTTCGGGGAAGGTCGGTGCGCGCAGGATATCGCGCAGCAGCGCCAGCACTTCGGGCAGTTGCGCGCGGCGCGTCTCGAAGCTGACCGTCACGCGTTCGGAGCCGCCGAAGATGCCGACGCGCGCGCGCAGTGCCTCGATACGGTCTGAAATCTGCTGGCGGTCCATGCCGGCCGCGCCACGCCGGAGCATCGATGCCGTCAGCGCACCGACCGTAGTCAGCCCTTGCAGGCTCTGCACGTCGCCCATGCGCAGCACCAGCACGCCGTGCACCACGTCGCCGCGCGCGGGCTTGGGCAGCAGTGCGAGCTGCATGCCATTTGCGAGCGTCTGGCGCGTGGTGAGGGCCTCGATATTGGCGGGGCTGGGGTCGAACGGCGCTACCGCGGCCGGTGCCGGCCTGCCCTGGTAGTTGCTGACCATCGCCGCGACGTCCGGCGCCGCCGGCACCTGCGTGCGCTTCGGCTGCTCGGCGGGCACGAACAGGCCAACGGTGCGGTTCGAGGCCTGCAGGTAGTTCAGCGCCACGCGCTGCACGTCGGCCAGCGTGGTGGTCTCGATGCGGTCGCGCGCGACGAAGAACAGGCGCCAGTCGCCCTTGGCGATGGCCTCGGACAGCGCCACGCCGAGTGCGCCGGGATCGTTCATGTAGTGCTCGTACGCGTTGCGCATGCGCACGCGCGCGCGTTCCAGCTCGGCCTCGGTCACGGGCGCCTCGGCAAAGCCCTCGACCTGCGTGATCAGCCCGGCGCGCGCTGCCGCGAGCGGCTGGTCTTTGGACGTCTCGGCCATGAGCAGCAGTGCGCCCGGGTCCTTCATCGCATAGAGCGCGGTGCCGACCGACACGGCCTGGCCGCGCTCCACCAGCGCCTTGTACAGCCGCCCGCCCGGCGTGTCGCCGAGGATGATGGTCAGCAGCGAGAGCGCCGTGCTGTCCGGATGCGCACCCGGGCTGACGTGGTATTGCGCGGCGACCAGGCTGTTGTCGCCGGGCCGCATCACCACCAGCTCGCGCGCGCCTTCCTGCGCGGGCTCGACCGTATGCTCGGGCGGCAGCACGCGCGTCGGGCGCGGGATCGGCCCGAAGTAGCGCTCGATGCGAGTCAGCGTGGCGGCGGGATCGAACTTGCCGGCCACCACCAGCACCGCATTGTCGGGCTGGTAGTAGCGGCGGTAGAAGGCGCGCAGGCTGTCGATGCTGACGTGCTCGACATCGCTGCGCGCGCCGATCGGGGCCTTGCCGTAGTTGTGCCAGCGGTAGGCGGCGGCCATGGTCTGCTGCGTCAGCATGCGCCCCGGGCTGTTCTCGCCCATTTCCATCTCGTTGCGCACCACGGTCATCTCGCTGTCCAGGTCGGCGCGCGAGATCACGCTGTTGACCATGCGGTCGGCCTCCGTGCGTAGTGCCCAGTCGAGGTTGTCGTCGTTGGCGCTGAAGGTGCCGAAGTAGTTGGTACGGTCCTGCGCGGTGGTGCCGTTCACGCTCATGCCGCGGCGCGCGAACTCGGTCGGGATGGTCTTGCCTGGCAGCGACGGCGTGCCCTTGAACAACAGGTGCTCGAGCAGGTGGGCCATGCCGGTCTCGCCATAGTTCTCGTGGCGGCTGCCGACCAGGTAGGTGATGTTGACCGTGGTGGTGGCCTTGGCCGCGTCCGGCGCCAGCAGGATGCGCAGCCCGTTGGGCAGGCGGTATTCGGTGATGCCTTCGACCGATGCGACCTGCTGTGCTCGCGCCGCCGCGGTGGCGGCCGGCGTCTGCACAGGCTGCGCCAGCGCGGGCACGCTGGCCAGCGCGGCGATCACGGACAAGTGCAGGGCAAAACGGCGCATGGCGTCTCCGGTAGAGCCGTAGGCCGGGGCCGCAAGGGAAGTCGGCGGGCCGGCGCGGGCATTGGCGTGAAGTGCAATTCTAGCCGCTGCCCATGCCTCCAACTGTGCCGCAGCCCACGCCCGCATGCCAGAGGGAAATGTCCGAATCCAGCGGGTACGCGCGCGCCTGAAGCGGTAGCATGCCATCATGAACCTCGATCCCGATACCTGCTACAAGGCCGTGGCGTCGCATGACCGCCGCTTCGACGGGCGTTTCTTCGTGGGCGTGTCGTCAACTGGCGTGTACTGCCGGCCGGTGTGCGCCGTACGTACCCCCAAGCGCGAGAACTGCAGCTTCTATGAAAGCGCCGCGGCGGCCGAGAAGCACGGCTTCCGCCCCTGCCTGCGCTGCCGTCCGGAGCTGGCGCCCGGGCACGGGCTGGCGGATATCTCGGGCCGGCTGGCGCAGGCCGCGGCCACGCTGATCGACGAAGGCTTCATGGCCGAAGGCAGCGTGGCCGCGCTGGCCGCGCGCATCGGCGTCACCGAGCGTCACCTGCGGCGCCTGTTCGATGCGCAGTTCGGCGTGTCGGTGCTGGAGTACGCGCAGACACAGCGCCTGCTGCTGGCCAAGCGGCTGCTGGCCGATACCGCGCTGCCGGTGACGGAGGTGGCGCTGGCGGCGGGCTTCGGCAGCGTGCGCCGTTTCAACGATGTGCTGAAGACGCGCTATGGGCTGACCCCGGTGGCACTGCGCCGCCGCGCCGCCGAAGGCGTCGCCGACCGGCTGGTGTTCGAGCTGGGCTACCGGCCGCCACTGGCGTGGGACGCATGGCTGGGCTTCCTGGCCACGCGTGCGGTCGATGGCATCGAACAGGTCCGTGACGGGGCCTACGCGCGCACGCTGCAGGTGGAGGCCGGCGGCAGCACGCATGTCGGCTGGGTGCGCATCGAGCATGTGACGCGCCGGCTGGTGCTGCGCGTGACGCTGTCGGCGTCGCTGGCGCGCGTGATTCCGCAGGCGCTGGGCAAGGTGCGCCGGCTGTGCGACCTGGGCTGCCGCCCCGATGTGGTCGACCGCCACCTGGGCGAGCTGGCGCAGGCGGTGCCGGGCATGCGGCTGCCGGGCAGCGTCGACGGTTTCGAGATCGCGGTGCGCGCGGTGGTGGGGCAGGTGATCTCGGTGGTCCACGCGCGGCGCATCCTGGGCGCGCTCGCCGCGCGCGCCGGGCAGGCGCTGCCGGACACCGCACCGGCGGGACTGCGCTTTGCATTTCCCACGGCCGCGGCCCTTGCCGCGCTATCGCCGCAGACGCTGCGCGACGCCGGCGTGCCGGCCGGCAAGGCGCGCACGCTGCAGGCGCTGGCGCAGCGCGTGGCAGACGGCACGCTGGCGCTCGATGCCCACGCGCCGCCGGAGCAGACCGTGGCCGCGCTGCGCGCCATCGACGGCATCGGCGACTGGACCGCGCAGTATGTCGCGATGCGCGCGCTGGGCTGGCCGGATGCGTTCCCGGGCACCGACTACGCGCTGCGCAAGGTGCTGGGCGTCAGCACCGTGCGCGCGATGCACGAACGCACCGCGCAATGGGCGCCATGGCGCGCGTACGCGGCCATTCACCTGTGGCATCGCTATGAGGCGCTGAAGGACAACGCGGCCGCGCAGCCGGAAGACGCCGCAGCGACCGAACCGGAGACCATCCCATGACCAGCTATCGCCATATCGACAGCCCCCTGGGCACCATATTGCTTCGCGCCGAAGGCACATACCTGACCGGTGTCTACTTTGCAGGGCAGAAATACCATCCCAAGGGCATCGCCGACAGCCGCGAGGTGCCGCCCACCGAAGCCGCGGTGCTCGACCGCGCGGCGCTTGAACTGGCGGAGTACTTCGCCGGCCGCCGCGACAGCTTTACCGTGCCGGTACGCTTCGCCGGCAGCGCCTTCCAACAACGCGTATGGCAAGCGCTGCAGGCGATCCCGTGCGGCGCGACTGCGTCGTATGGCGAACTCGCGCGCATGCTGGGGCTGCCGCCGACGCATGCGCGCGCCGTCGGCGGCGCGGTGGGGCGCAATCCGCTGTCGGTGATCGTGCCCTGCCACCGCGTGCTGGGCAGCGCCGGCGCGCTGACCGGCTATGCCGGCGGCGTTGAGCGCAAGCGCGCCTTGCTGCAACGCGAAGGCCTCGGCGCCGCGCAGCAGCTGCCGGTGGTGCGCGCGGCGGCGGCGCTCGTGCCGGCTGACTTCGCGCTGGTCCCGGACTGAGCGCGCAGCCATCCGTCGAGCGCTCGCCATGCCGCGTCTGTTCATCGCCGTGGAAGTCCCGCCCGCACGGGCGGCACGGCTGCTGTCGACCCTGCCGGCGGCCAGCGGCATCCGGCCGGTCCCGGCGGCGCAGGTCCACCTGACCTTGCACTTCCTGGGCGAGTCCGAAACGCTTGCCGGGCCTGTCGAAGCCGCACTCGACCGGATTCGCGCGCCCGAGTTCTCCCTGCAGGCACTCGGTACCGGGCGTTTTCGCAGCGGCCAGGGTGCGGTGCTCTGGGCCGGCCTCGCGCCCGGGCCAGGCCTGGACGCACTGCGCGCGCTCCACGCATCGGTCGGGCAAGCGCTGGCCGATGGCACGGGCATCGTGCCGGAGCGCAGGCGCTTCCATCCGCACCTGACGCTGGCCCGCTGCCGGCCATCGGTGCCGGAAAGCGTGCTGCGCGGCTGGCTCGATACGCAGCGCGTGCTGGCGAGCGAGCCGTGGGCCGTGCAGCGCGTGGTGCTGTTCGAAAGCCGGCTCAGCCCGCAGGGCCCCCAGCACCTGGTGCAAGGAGCGTGGCCGCTGATGCCGGCAGCCCCTACGCCAGGTTGCTGAACCCCAGCGCCACCCCCAGCCCGCAGAGCGCCGAGCCGATGGTGCGGTCCAGCAGCCGCTGGCGCTGCAGCATCGCCGCGCGCAGCGCCGGCGCGGTGAACACGCACGCCACCAGGCTGAACCAGGCCAGGTGGGCCACCGACATGAAGGCGCCATAGCCGAACTGCACCGGCACTGGCGTGTGCGCATCGACCACCTGCGTGTAGGTGCTGACCACGAACAGCGTGGTTTTCGGGTTCAGCGCATTGGTCAGGAAGCCCATGCGCAGCGCGGCCAGTGGCTGCAGCGCTCGCGCGCCCTGCAGGTCCACCGCCAGCGCCTGCCGCTTGCGCAGCGTCTGGATGCCGATCCACACCAGGTACGCCGCGCCCAGCGCCTTCACCGCCGTCAGCACGCTGTGCGCGTGCGCCATCAGCACCGCCACCCCGAACATCGTATAGAGCACATGCACTTGTACGCCGAGTGCGATGCCCAGGGCGCTCAGCAGGCCCGCGCGCCGGCCGTACAGGTAGCTGTTGCGGGTGACCATGGCGAAGTCCGGGCCGGGACTGACGACGGCGAGCACGGTCACGGCGGCGACCGCCAGCAATTCAGCGATTGGGATCATTTTCTGTCAGGTTTAGTTGCAGTTATCTACAGATCGGCACATCGGCCGATCCAAGCGTACCCAATTCTGCGTAACGATCCACGCCACCACAACCGATATATACTCGCGCAAATTCGTGAGAAAAACTGACCGATGCACTGGCTGGGCTGGATCCGATTCTTCGAGGCCGCGGCGCGCCACGAGAGCTTTGTCCGCGCCGCGCAGGAGTTGCACCTGACCCATGGCGCGGTCAGCCGGCAGATCCGGCAACTGGAAGAGACACTGGGCGTGGCGCTGTTCGAGCGGCGCAACCGCGGCGTCTTCCTGACCGAGGCCGGGCGCACGCTGTTTGCCGCCGCCACGCAGTCCATGGAGGTGCTGGCCGGCGCCGCCGCGCGCATCCGCACGCAGCCGCCGGGGCGCGCGCTGGTGTTGTCGTGCGAGCCGACCGTCGCCATGCGCTGGCTGATCCCGCGGCTGCCGCGCTTTGCCGCGCGCCACCCGGATATCCCGCTGCACCTGATGGCCGCCGGCGGGCCGATCGACTTCGCGCGCAGCGGCGCGGACCTGGCGTTGCGGCGCGATGACTTTGCTTTCGATACGCGCTGGCATGCGCGCGAGGTGGCGCAGGAACGGGTGGGGCCCGTGTGCCGGCCGGGATCCGGTTCCCCGGTCGTGCCGGTGCGGCTGCATACGCGCACGCGGCCCGACGCGTGGCAGCGCTGGCGGGGCGCCAGCGGGGATGCCGCGGCCTCGCTGCAGCTGGATGGCGACGCCTGGTACGAGCACTTCTACCTGAGCCTGCAGGCCGCCGCTGCAGGACTGGGCTGGGCCATGGCCTCGCAGCTGATGGCGGCCGACGAGGTTGCCGATGGCCGGCTGGCGGCGCCGTTCGGCTTCGTTGCCGACGGATCGGCGTACCATTTATTATCGCCAGCGCCGTTCGAGCTCGACACGCGCCGGCTGGTGCTGCTGGCCTGGCTGCGCGAAGAGGCGCAGGCAACGCTTGGTGCCCCTTCACCAGCGCCGCCGCACGCCTGAAAGCGGCGCCTGCGCTACCCCCCGTAAGTCTGTGCTCAAGTTCTGCCACAGATTTGCCGAAGGTGTCGCCATGAGCCTTGCCGGACGCAGGGGCGCGCACTTAACATGCGGCGCGCGGACGGCAGGCCGACCTTGCTGCCGCGCTCCCGCCCCGGCGGCTTCCCGCCATTCCAGACGTTGCTTGAACCATGACCCTGCACGATGCCTCCGGGCCCTCCGATGCCAATGCCGGATCCGGCGCTGAACCCGGTGCCGAATCCGATCTTGAGGCCGTTGCGCCGCCCGATGAGCGTTACCGGCTGACGCACAACTCGCAGATCGGCACCGTGCTGCGCGACCTGTCGTGGCAGAAGTGCATGCTGAGCGTGCGCACGCGCACCGGGCACCAGTTCGTCACGTCGATCCTGCAGGTCGATCCGGTCGATCGCACCTTTGTCTTCGACTGGTGCAATGCGGATGCCGAACGGCAGTCGCTGATGACCTCGGAAGAGAACGCTTTCTCGGGGTTGCTGCGCGGCGTGCCGGTCAACTTCGTGGTGGGCCAGCCGGCTGCCACGCGCTTTGAGCAGGGGCCGGCCTTTGTCGTCAGCTTCCCGGAGAAGCTCTACCACTTCCAGCGCCGGCGGCATTTCCGTGCGCGCACGCTGGTGACCAAGGGCTACCGCTGCGAGATCCGCAAGGCGGACAACACCGCGCTGTGCCTGGACATTGCCGATCTGTCGCTGTCAGGTGTGGGACTGCGTTCGAAGACGGTCACGGACGAGCAGTTGCCGGTGGGCACCACCGTCGGCACGTGCCGGCTGGACTTCCGCGAACTGGGCAAGCTCGAGCTGGACCTGCAGGTGGTCGGCCACTGGCTGGTGGGCCACGACGACAACGCCATCCACCATTTCGGCTGCGCCTTCGTCAATCCGGACGGGCGCATGGAGAACTTCCTGCAGCGGCTGGTGTTCTCGCTGGAACTCGCGCACCGCGGCTGAGCCGGCGGGAGCGGCCCGCTCGCGCGGGCCGACGCGCGCGACGCAGCTCGCTATCGCAAGAAAGGTAGGAAAGGGATCAGGAGCCGACCATCCGGCCGATCGCCGCGGCGGCTTCGCGCATCGGCGGCAGCAGCCGCGTAATCATCTCCGCCTCCGACACGCGTGCGGCGCGCACGCTCACGCTCAGCCCTGCCAGCACGATGCCCGAGGCCGAGCGCACCGGCACGGCCATCGCACGTAGGCCCGGCTCCAGCTCTTCGTCGACGATCACGTAGTCCACCTCGCGCGCGCGCTCGAAGCACGCTTCCAGCTCCTGGCGCGAGACCTTGGTCTGCAGCGTGCGCGGGCGCAGTTCGGCATGCTCGAAGAAGCCGTCCAGCACCGTGGCGGGCTGGTGCGCCAGCAGCAGCCGGCCGTTTGAGGTGCAGTAGGCGGGCAGGCGGCTGCCCATGCCGAGTGAGTAGTTGAGGACCCGCTGCACTTCGGAGCGCACCAGGTACAGGATGTCGGTGCCGTCCAGGATCGCCAGCGCGCAGGTTTCATGGATGCGCGCGCTCAGGTTGTCCAGGATCGGCTGCGCCAGCGAGACCAGCGAGGTCGACGAGAAATATGCATGCCCGAGGTGCAGCACGCGCGGGCGCAGCGCGAACTGGCCGTCCTGCTGGCTGACGTAGCCCAGCTGCTCCAGCGTATAGAGGCAACGCCGCACCGAGGCGCGCGAGAGCTGCGTGCGCTGCGCCACCTGCGAGATCGTCAGCGGGCGCTTGCGCTCCGAGAAGGCTTCCAGCACGGTCAGCCCCCGCGCCAGCGACAGCATGAAGTTGGGATCGCCGGCAAAGCTGCTCAGCAGGTCGGCCTGGGGGCGGGCAACGCGGACGGTGTCGGCCTGGGCATGGCCAAGACCGATGGGGCGGAGGACTTCCATAGGCGGGGTGGCGTCTCGGGTCGTTGTTCGATAATCGCGCAATCTTAAACCGGCTTGGCGGCGGGGGCCAGCCCCGGATGCGTTCCCGACTGGGTTTGTGCGCCGCCCGCTGCCCGCGTCGCCCCGCTGCGGTGTCTCAGCCGCGCTGGCGCTCGGCGATCTCGTAGAGCGCCATGCCCCCCAACATCGCCCCGACAAAGCCCCACGCCTTGGCATAGCCCGCCCCGAGCGCCACCAGCGCCGGGCCCGGGCAAAACCCGGCCAGCCCCCAGCCCACGCCGAAAGCGGCACTGCCCAGCACCAGCCGCAGCGTCACCGCCGAGGCGGTCGGCCAGTGCATCGGCAGGCCCAGCCAGGAGCGAGCGCGCCGGCGCGCGAGCGCAAACGCCACCACGCCGACCAGCACCGCGCCGGCCATCACAAAGGCCAGCGACGGGTCCCAGGCGCCCGCCAGGTCCAGGAAGCCCAGCACCTTGGCCGGGTTGGCCATGCCGGACACGATCAGGCCGATGCCGAACACCAGGCCGGCCAGCAGTGCAAACAGCGTCGGAAGGAGCGCGCCCATGTCAGCTACCCAGCAGGTGGCGCTGCACCAGCACCGTCAGGAAGCCGGCCGCCATGAAGGTCAGCGTGGCCACCAGTGAGCGCACTGAACCCCGCGACAAGCCGCACACGCCGTGCCCGCTGGTGCAGCCGCCCGCGTAGCGGGTGCCAATGCCGACCAGCAGGCCCGCCGCCAGCACCTGGCCCCAGCTTGCATCGATATGCGCCTGCGGCATCGCGCCAAGCGCGTTGGCCAGCCACGGTGCCAGCAGCAGCCCCGCCACGAAGGCGACGCGCCAGCGGGTGTCGCCGTGCGGCAGCATCAGCAGCCCACCGACGATGCCGCTGATGCCGGCAATGCGGCCCAGGCCCAGGATCATCAGCGCCGCGGCCAGTCCGATGACCAGCCCGCCGGCCAGCGACAGCCAGGGCGTGAAATGGGTGAAATCGATTTGCATGGGGGATGTCAGCCGGAACGGCCGCCAGCGCGGCCCGAGGCGGGGATTATAGGCGTCGTAGGGTCGCGCGCAGGGCCCGTCTTCCAAGGGCAGCCATGCGCCGCATGCGGGGCGAACGCCCATAAAAAAAGTCACCGCTGGGAAGCGGCGACCGGGGAAGGGTCGTCATTCAAGAGGGGGTCTTGGTGACAGGAAAAGTATAGACATTTGGATTAAGACATTACATACAACTTTGGTGGGGGTTGCCTGGCGCACAGACAGCCGGCCACCGCTTCAGTACGGCTTGCCCAGGTACAGGTAAAAACTGTACGTGCGCGCGGCGGCGCGGCCGTAGGCGAGGTAGAGCGGTCCGAGCGGGCTGTCCAGTGCCAGGAAGACCGAGCCGGACTTGAGCAGCCCGGTCGGGCTGCCCGGCACCAGCGGAGCGCCCATGCGGCCGGCTTCCAGTGAAAAGCCGGCATAGACCCCTTGCAGCAGGGTCTGCTGTGCCAGCTTGTTGTAGTACATCAGCCGCGCGAACTGCAGGTTGCCGCCCAGCAGTTGCCCGGTGGCGTACCCAGACTGCTGCAGGAAGCCGCCCCACTGGAACAAGTCATATCGCGGCAGCGGATTGCCGCCAATATTGCTGCCGACCTTGAAGCCGAGCGAAACCGTATGGTTGCCCCATGAGTGCGCATAGACGCCGTCGGCTTGCGCCTTGACGTAAGTGTCGTCGGCGCCCAGCCCCGGCTGCGAGGCATACACCCGGGCCGAGGCCGCATAGCCGAAACGCGGGAAGTCCACGCTGTCGAGCTGGTCGAAGAACAGCCGCCCGGTGATGGCGCCGCGCCGGATATCGCCCGGCCCGGGAGATAGCACCGCCGGCCCGGTGCTCAGCGTGGCGTCCAGGGTGCCGGTCTGCACGCCAACGCGCAGCTCGCCATACTTGGTGAACTGGCTGCCCACGTCCAGCGCCACGTCGAAGCGCCGCAGGTCGTAGGTGGCGATGCGCGTGCTGCCCTGGAAGATATTGACCGGGCGCCGCTCCAGCTCGATGCGCGGCGCGATAAAGAAGTACTGGCGCGTGTTCAGCGGCTGGTAGAACTCGCTGGTCAGCGACGACGTCTGGCCCGCCTGCAGGTCGGTGCGCCATTCCGCGCCCAGCGAGTTCAGCCAGGTGCGGCGGTAGCTGCCCACCAGGTTAAAGAACGCATCGCCGCGGAAGTCCGAGCTGAGCCCGAGCCCGAAGCGCAGGTAGTCGGGCCCGTACGATTTCTCCACCGCATTGACCACCAGCACGCGCTTGCCGGGCTCTTCCAGGATGCCGTAGTTGACGTGCTCGAAGTCGCCGGTGCCGAACAGGCGGCGCATGTCCTGGTCGAGCGTGGCCTGGTCGACCGGCTCGCCAGGTTTGGTCTCCATCACCGCGGTGGCGTACTCCGGGTTGACCCGATGCAGCGGCGCCATGCGGATCTCGTCCACCGGGCGGGTGTCGGGTGGCAGCACCGCCTGCTGCACCGCGCGCAGCTGCGCGTACTGCGCCGGCGGCAGAGCCAGTGGGGCCAGCCGGTCGGCCACCTTGCGCGCGGCGGCCTCGCCGATGGGCACGGGCGCGAGCAGGTGGTCGAAATCCGTCGCGGAGAATTCGCCCAGCGCGGGCTCGATCAGCACGTCGGTGGGGCGCAGCGAGGCCAGCGACGCGCGCACGTTCTGCTCGGTCAGGATATTGAGCATCTGGCCGGTCACGCCGATGATCGAGTTCAGTTCCTCGCGCTTCATCAGCGGCGTGCCCAGGTTCACGGCGATCACGATATCGGCGCCCATGCTGCGCGCCACGCCGACCGGGAGGTTGTCGGTGAGCCCGCCGTCGACCAGCAGCCGGCCCTCGTACTCGGCCGGCGCCACCGCGCCTGGCACCGACATGCTGGCGCGCATCACGTTGGCCAGTTCGCCCTGGCTGAACACCACCGGCGTGCCCGCCACGAGGTCGGTGGCCACTGCCCGGTACGGAATCGGCAGCTTGTCGAAGTCGCGATAGCCTGGCGCGCGCGCGAGCTGGCGCAGCACGGTTTCCAGCTGCACGCCGGAGACCGCACCCTTGGGCAGCAGCAGGCCCTTGGCCTGCACGCCGATCTCCGGCGTAACCAGGTTGGTGAAGTCATCCTGCTTGCGGCGCACGGTCAGGTCCTGGCGCGGCGGGCGTTCCTTGAAGATCTTGTCGGTGCTCAGGCCGCCGACCAGCCGCTCCATCTCGGCGGGCGACATGCCGGTGGCATAGGCGCCGCCCACCAGCGAACCCATGCTGGTGCCGGCGATGCAGTCGACCGGGATGCGCAGTTCTTCGAGGACCTTCAGGACGCCGATATGGGCGGCGCCGCGTGCGCCGCCGCCAGAGAGCACCAGGCAGATGCGCGGACGCGTGCGCCCGGCGGCCAGTGGCGTGGCGAATGCAGTGGACGGGTCGGCAGCGCCGCTGCCCGACGCTTTGGCGGGAGATGGGACGTCCGCGGCCACGGCTGCGCCGGCCGCCAGCGTGAAGGCCGCGGGCAGCAGCAGGGTGCGCAACCATTGGGAGGTGGCTGCCTTCATGGTTTTGTCATGTCCGCTGTCGGCGCAATGGTGTGTACGCCAGTTTCCCTGCCTGTCCGGGGCCGGGTCGGGGCTTGGGCTATCTTCGGGCAAAACGCCCCATTCGGGGCCGTGTTCGGCACACCGTGCAAAAACAATTCATCACCCCGCACGGAAGCGTGCAGATCGCCGCGCCCACGCCAGCCGTGCGCCGCGCATGGCCTGCGCAACGACTAAGATGGACGCAGGCAAGGTTACTGGGGGGTGTGTGTACGGTTATTTCTTTTGCCAGACCGCCGCGGGCCAGCTCACGCTGATCCCACGCGAGAAGGACTGGATGCTGATGCTGGGCAATGGCGTGATGGGGAGGTTCCCGGATGCCCAGGCAGCAGTGGATGCCCTGCACGGCGGCGCACTGCGCGTGCAGGGCCGGCGCATCGATGCCGGCGCGCTGGGCGTGCCGGCACGCGCGCACGACTGGCTCTACCACGTACTGAGCCGCTGACGCGGCGCACCGGCGGGCACGCTGACCCGCCAGAGGGGGAATCGCCATGACTGCCCTTGTCGAGTGGACCCGCGAGCATACCTGCCGGCTCTTTCCGATGTCGGCCGAATACAGCCCCGGTGGCGGCAGCCAGGTGTACATCAGCTGGCAGGCCGAGCCGGAAGGCTCGCCCGGGCGTTGCCGCATGAGCGCTGCGCTGCAGTTCGACCAGAGCGTGATCGATGCCGTCTACCTGGCCGACGCCACCGAACTCGACCGCATCGGCGCCAGGCTGGCGCGGCTGGTGTCGCGCTGGCTTGCCGATGACGACATCGCCTGCCTGGCCGGCACGGCGCTGGTGATCCCGGTGGGCGAGGTGCTGCTCAGCCACTGAGCGGCGCGGCGCGCACGTGCGGCGCACGGCTGGGGTGCGCAGGCGGGGTGTGGCCGACGGGAATATACTGGTGGCTGATCCGCCATTTGCCTGTTTTCGCGAGCCGTACGTGTCCCAAGTGCCCCCCGACGACCCCCGCCCGGCGCCGCCAGAGCGCCCGGGCGATGACGAATGCTGCGGCTCCGGCTGCGATCCCTGCATCTTCGACTACTACTACCAGGAGCTGGACCGCTACCGCGAGGAACTGCGCGCCTGGGAGGCGCGCCATGCCGAGGACCCGGCCAGTTGAACGCGCCGCTGAATTCACCCCGGGCCGCTGAAGCCGCCGAGTCCGCGCTGCTCGACTTCGTGCAGCGCCATCCACGCCTGTTCGTGCTGACCGGCGCCGGCATCAGCACCGACTCCGGCATCCCCGGCTACCGCGATGCGCGCGGCCAGTGGCAGCGCTCGCCGCCGATCACGCTGCAGGTTTTCCTCGGCTCGCACGCCGGACGCCAGCGCTACTGGGCGCGCAGCATGCTGGGCTGGCCGGTGGCGTGGCAAGCGCAGCCCAATGACGCGCACCATGCGTTGTCGCGGCTCGGCGAGCAAGGGCGGCTGACCGCACTGGTCACGCAGAATGTAGACGGCCTGCACCAGCGCGCCGGCAGCCAAGGCGTGATCGAGCTGCACGGCAGCCTGGCCAGCGCCATCTGCCTGGACTGCGGCACACGCCATGACCGCGCCGGCCTGCAGGACTGGCTGCTTGCGCAGAACGCCGCGCTGCGCGACGTGATCGCCGAGCCTGCCGCCGATGGCGACGTGCATTTCGAATCGCCGCTGTTCGCGCAGTTTCGCGTGCCCGAGTGCGGGCGCTGCGGCGGCGTGCTCAAGCCAGACGTGGTCTTCTTCGGCGAGTCCGTGCCGCGAGCACGCGTCGATGCCGCGCGTGCGGCGCTGGAGGCCGCGGACGCGATGCTGGTGGTGGGCTCGTCGCTGATGGTCTATTCCGGCTACCGCTTCTGTGTGTGGGCTGGCCAGATGGGCAAGCCCGTGGCGGCACTCAATCTCGGCACCACGCGCGCGGATGCGATGCTCGCGCTGAAGGTCGAGGCGGGTTGTGCGCCGGCGCTGCAGGCGCTGGTGAAGCAACTGGAGCAAGGCGCGCCGGCCTGAGTGCTGGCCGCAGCGCTCACAGATTTCGAAAGACGCCGTTGACGCGGCCGCCGCACAGGCATAGCATCGCCAGACCTTCTGTTCGAAGTCTTTTCCCGAATCCCGCCATGACCGCAGACCGCCAACGCCCCGTCAACGCCGCGCCCCCGTGCGACGCGTTGCCGTGCGCGCGTCGCCAGCCTGCGTTCGCTTCTGTCGCACCGCCGCCGCCGTTCTCCGGCGGCGCGCACCCGCCCCCGCCGCCGCTGCGCGGCTGACGGGCACGCACCGCAGCCCCCCTCGTCTCCGGTAATTCCGCAACCGTGTGCCTGCGCGCACGGCAGCCGCACGCCTGTGCGCGCCTGTCGTCGCCCGTGCGCACGCCTGCGCCGGAGCCTGCCATGCTGACGACAGATGACCTCCATGACGATCGAAAAAGACTGCGCGGCGCAATTGGGCGCAGCGACCGACACACGTAACCAGGCCTCCGTCTGGGCCACGCCGCTGTTCGTGCTGCTGTGGAGCAGCGGCGCCATTGCCGCCCGGCTGGCGCTCGACCACGCCACGCCGTTCGGCCTGCTGACGCTGCGCTTTGCGCTGGTGCTTGCCGTGCTGTGCGCCATCGACCTGGCGCGGCATCGGATGCTGCCGCCGCGCGGAGAACGGCTGCACGCGGCGCTGACCGGGTTGCTGCTGATCGGCGGCTATTCCGTTTTCTACTTCCTCGCCCTCGACCACGGCATGACGCCCGGCGTTCTGGCCACCGTGCTCGGCGCGCAGCCGATGCTGACGCTGCTGCTGACCGAGCGGCGCTTCTCCGCGCTACGCCTGGCCGGACTGGCGCTGGCGCTTGCAGGGCTGGCACTGGTGGTGGCCGAGAGCCTGCTGCTGGCGCGGCTGTCGCTGGCGGGCGTGCTGTGCGCGCTGGCCTCGCTCGCCAGCATGACCGTGGGCGCGATCCTGCAGAAGCGCATCACGCGCGCGCCCGCCGAGGTGCTGCCGCTGCAGTACGGCGCGAGCCTCGCGGCATGCCTGCTGTGCCTGCCGTTCCAGCCCTTTGCATTCGAACCATCGCTGGCGTTCGCGCTGCCGCTGTTGTGGCTGACGCTTGGGATCTCGATCGGCGCGACGCTGCTGTTCTATCGGCTGATCCGCGCGGGCAACCTGGTCAACGTGACCAGCCTGTTTTACCTGGTGCCCGCTGGCACGGCGTTGCTGGATTACCTGCTGCTGGGCAACCGGATGGCGCCGCTGGCGATTGCGGGAATGTTCGCGGTGCTGGCGGGACTCGCGCTGGTGTTCCGCGGTGGGCGGGGTTGAGGCCGGGGTGAGCATGCGAGGACGGACGCTGGCCGCACGCCGGTGTAGCCTACCGATGCTTCACCTCCACCCGCACCTCGTCCTTGCCCACCGTGATCGCGCCCGGCTCCACCTCCTGGCCGCCGAAGCGCAATTCCTCGGGCTTGAAGGTGTACACCGGATAGTCCTTCAGCAACTGCTGCGCAACCACCGCACCGATCGCATTGAGCTGCTCGCGATACTGGGCCATGCCGGCCACTTCCACCTGCTGCACGGTCGGGTTGTCGAGCAGCACCGCGCGTTTGGCCGCGTCATAGCGCACGCCGCTGTTCAGCGAGAGCTTGCCGTTCACCGGCGGCGAAGGCAGCAAGGCGTTGGTCAGGCGCGCGTCGAGCTGGGTGGTCACGCGGTTGTTGGCCTCATCGAGCACCAGGCGCGGATGGCTCAGCTGCACGCTGACCACTTCGGCATAACGCAGCGTGGCCGGGAAGCGCTGCTCGATGGCGGTCTGCAGTTCCAGGCGGCTCAGCGTGTATTCGCCGGTCCAGACGTTATAGCCGGCCAGTGCGGAGGTGGCGGTGGCGATGGCGGCCGCGGCGAGGAACAGGGGAGGGTGCAGGCGCATGTGGCGGATGGTGCGCGCCTGGCAGGCGCGTCAAGGGATGGAGTCAGCCAGTCAGACCGCGCGCATAGGATGGCGTTCCGTCACATGGCCAATGGGCCCGTGCCGGAGCGGGCCGCGGCGATCAGTAGTGCGGCGGGATTTCCTGCTGGGGATCGGCCTCGGCGGCCGTGGTGGCGGCGCTGCGCACCTGCTGGTACAGCGCGCGAAACTGCTCCTGCAGCAGGTCCATCTGCTGCTGCTGGCGGGCCACGGTGGCGTTCAGGGTTTCAAGCAGGTCTTCCTGGAAGGCGAGCTTGATTTCGAGTTCGGTGATGCGGTCGTCCATGGCGTGGTCTCTTGGGTTTCTCCGGCAGGCGGCGCATTGTAAGCCCGGGGCGCGTCCCCACCGGGAAACCCACGTAAATCCCGCTTACTTTGGCGCGGTCAGCAGCATCCACATGATGCCGAAACGGTCTGTGACCATGCCGAACTGCTCGGCAAAGAAGGTCTTGTCCAGCGGCATCACCACCTGGCCGCCTTCCTTCAGGCCGTTGAAGGCCTTCTCGACCGCGGCCTTGTCAGGGTAGTTGATCGCCAGGCCGAAGCCCTGGAAGTTCGGCTGGTTCGAGCAGCGGCCGTCGGAGGCCATGATCACGCTGTCGCCGACCTGGAACTCCATGTGCATGACCTTGTCTTCCGTTCCCGGCGGAGGCTGGCAGCCGGGGTCGGCCTTTTGGGGCTCGGGGTTCTCCTTGAACGACATACGCATGTTGACCTTGGCGCCAAGGGTCTTCTTGTAGAACTCGACAGCTTCGTCGCAACGACCTTCGAAGAAGAGATAGGGCTGGACTTGCATGACAACTCCTGTAAGTGGGCCGCCCCGGAAGACAGCCATGAAGAAGGCAGCGTGGATATCGGCAAGGCGCGTGCGCCGCCAGGCGACGGCGACTGGCGCACGCTTTTGTGTACGCCGTCCACAATACCTTAGCAAAGAAAGTGGGCGGTGTCCACATCAACCGAAAGCCTGGTTTTGCTGCGCCCGTGCGCGGCGCGCTGCACTAGAATGGCCGCGAACCTGCTTCCGCCTGACCCCTTTAGACATCCGGGACCGCCTTGCGTTACGAACTGACCGACCTGCGCCTGTTCCAGGCGATTGCCGACGCACAAAGTCTCTCCGGCGGCGCATTGGCCACGCATATCACCGCGTCAGCCGCCAGCTACCGGCTGAAGAACCTCGAGCATGCGATGGGCACGCCACTGTTCGTGCGCAGTGCGCGCGGCATGGAGATGACGCCGGCCGGCGAGACGCTGCTGGTCCACGTGCGCGAACTGCTGCTTGGCGTCGAGCGCATGCATGGCGAAGTCGGACGCTTCTCGGCGGGGCTGAAGGGCAATATCCGGCTGCTGGCCAACAGCAGCTCGCTCAACGGCTTCATCATTCCGAGCGTGAGCCGCTTCCTGCTGGCCAACCCGGATGTGAACATCGACCTGGAGGAACGCGCCAGCCAGTCGATCCTGACGGCGGTGGCGGCGCACGAGGCCGACGTCGGCATCCTGGCCGGCGATTACCAGAGCACTGGCGACACCGCCAACGTGCGCTCGGTGCGCTATGCGCGCGACGAGCTGATCCTGGCGGTGGCCGCCGACCACCCGCTCGCGCGCGAGCCGGAGGTGCGCTTCGGCGCGGCGCTGGCGTTTGATTTCGTATGCATGAGCCGCACCAGCAGCAACTTCCTGTTCCTGCGCGACATGGCGCAGCGCGCGGGCAAAAGTCCCAACGTGCGGTTGCACGCGCACAGCTTCGATGCGGTGCTGTCGCTGGCGGAAGCCGGGGTCGGGGTGGCGCTGGTGCCGCGCAGCGTGGCGGCCCAGGCGCTGCGCGAGGCGCGCGTGGTCGGCGTGCGGCTGGCCGAGCCTTGGGCGTTGCGCGAACTGAACCTGATCGTGCGCGCCGATGGCAAGCTGCCGGCGTTTGCCGAGGCGTTCGCGCAGTTCCTGCTGAACGATCCGCGTGTGGTCGCCACGCGCGAAGGCGGCGCCGTAGCCAGCACGGCGCCGTAACAACGCATCAGCGCTTGCGATTCAGGAAGGTCGCCATGTGCTGCTGCGGCTCGCCGGTGTCGAAGGCGCTGCCGAACTCGGCCACGCTGTTGTTGATCGACACATCCAGCGGTGCATCTTCCCACTCGCGCAGCAGGCGCTTGTGCTGGCGCAATGCGACGGGGCCGAAGCCAGCCAGCAGCGCGGACACGCGCTCGACTTCCAGGTCCAGCTCTGCCAGCGGCACCACCCGGCTGACCAGGCCCCACTGCAACGCTTCGGCGGCGTCGGCAATCTCGCCGGTCAGCAGCATCCACGCCGTGCGCGCATTGCCGATCAGGCGCGGCATCAGCGCGGCGTGGATCACCGAGGGGATGCCGACCTTCACTTCCGGCATGCCAAGCTGCGCGTTGTCGGCGGCGATGCGGATATCGCACGCCAGCGCCAGCTCCAGCCCGCCGCCTAGGCACCAGCCCGGCATGCGCGCGATCACCGGCACCGGCAAGTGGCGCACCGCGTCGCACAAGCGGCGCAGGCCGCTGATAAAGGCTTCCGCGCTCTCGCGGTCCAGCGCCGCCATCTCCTTGATATCGGCGCCGCCGACAAAGCCCTTCTCGCCCGCGCCGCGCAGCACCAGCACGCGCACGGCGTCATTGGCGGCCAGTGTTTCGATGGCGCGCGTCAGCGAGGCGATCACCGGCGTGCTCAGGATGTTCAGGGAACCCGCCTCGCGGATGGTGACGGTGGCAACGCCGCGCGCGTCGATCTCGACGCCGGCGTGCGCTTCGTTTTGCTGTTCGCTCATATTGGTCCTTGCTTACTGGAGCTTGGTGAAATGGATGTCCTCGACCACCTTCTTCCAGTGCGCGTTCTGGCCCCGCACCAGGTCCGAGAAGGCCTGGCGCGAGGTTGGCGCCGGGATTGCGCCCTGCTTCTCGATGGCGGCGATCACCTCCGGCTCGGCCAGCACCTTGCGCACGGCTTCGTTGAGCTTGTCGAGGACCGGTGCGGGCGTGCCCGCCGGGGCGCCAAGGCCGAACCATGAGGGGTTGTTCATCGCCGGCAACCCGGCTTCGGCATAGGTCGGCACATTGGGCAGCACCTTCAGGCGCTGCTTCGCGGCAACCGCCAGCGGCTTCAAGCGCCCACCCTGGATCAGGGCGGCTGACGAGGGGATATTGTCGAACACCACCTGGATCTGACCCGCCACCGCATCGTTGAGCGCCGGGCCCAGGCCCTTGTACGGCACGTGCAGCATGCGCGTGCCGGTGCCGTTCATGAACAGTTCGCCGTTCATATGGCTCAGCCCACCGTTGCCGGACGAGCCGAACGAGTACTTGCCCGGGTTTGCCTTCAGCAGCTTGATGAACGCCTGCAGGTCCGTGGCCGGGAACGACGGGTTGACCACCAGCACGTTGGGCACGTCGGCCAGGTTGCTGATCGGCGCGAAGTCTTTGACCGGGTCGTAAGCGGTCTTCAGGTAGACGTTGGGATTGACCGCGTGCGAGCTCTCCACCTCCATCACCAGCGTGTAGCCGTCGGCCGGTTGCTTGGACGCATAGGCGCTGCCAACCGCGCCGCCGGCGCCGGGGCGGTTCTCCACCACCACCGGCTGCCCGAGCATCGGACCCAGGTGCGTGCCGACGATGCGCGCGATGATGTCGGTCGTGCCGCCGGCGGCGTAGGGAACGATCAGCTTGATCGGCCGGTCGGGGTAGGCGGCATGCGCGGTACCCGCTATGCCGAGCAGGGCAATGGCGATCAGGGTTGGCTTCATCAGGTGTCTCCGTGTCAGGGTTATCGGTCTTGTGGTGTTGGTCAGCTCGCCGGACTGTGCTCGCCGAGCAGCGGCGGCGGTGGCAGCGGTGGCAGCGGGCCGTCGTGCCCCGCCAGCATCGGGTTGCGCACCATCGGCACGCGTCCCATTACGGGGTGCTCGGCCACCTGCATCAGGCCGCGGTGCTGCACCTGCGGATGGGCGAAGACCTCATCCATGGTGTGGATCGGCCCCCAGGGCACGCCGTTGGCATCGAAGGCCTCGGTCCATGCGGCACGGGTGCGCGTGGCGAAGACCTCGGTCAGCAGCGCGCGCAGCGCCGGCAGGTGTTCGATGCGCGCAGAGTTGGTGGCATAGCGCGGGTCCTGCGCCAGTTCAGCCAGGCCAGCCACCGTGCAGAAGCGCGCGAACTGGCCGTCATTGCCGATCGCCAGGATCAGGTGGCCGTCTGCGCAGCGGAACACTTCATAAGGTGCGCAGTTGGGATGGGCGTTGCCGCTGCGCTGCGGGTTCTGGCCGGATACCAGATAGTTGGCGGCCTGGTTGGCGTTCATCGCCACCGCCACATCGAGCAGCGCGATATCGAGGTGCGTGCCCATGCCGGTCGCCTGCCGCTGGTACAGCGCGGCCAGTACGGCCGAGGTCGCATACATGCCGGTGCTCAGGTCCACCACCGCCACGCCGGTGCGCAGCGGCCCGGCGCCAGGCGTGCCGTCGGGCTGGCCGGTATAGCTCATCAACCCGCCCATGCCCTGGAACACGTAGTCATAGCCAGGCTTGTCCGCCATCGGCCCGCTCTGGCCGAAGCCGGTGATCGACAGATAGACCAGGCGCGGATTGATCGCCTTGAGCGTGTCGTAGTCCAGCCCGTAGCGGCGCAGCGTGCCGACCTTGTAGTTCTCAACCAGCACGTCGGCCTCGCGCGCCAGCTCGCGTACCTGCGCCGCACCCTCGGGCGTGCCGTAGTCGATCGCGACGGAGCGCTTGCCGCGGTTGCAGCAGATGAAGTAGCCGGACAGGCGGGCATCGTCCTCGGTGCCGGGCGACTCCAGGTAGGGCGGACCCCAGCCACGGGTATCGTCGCCCCGCTGCGGGTGCTCGACCTTGGTCACCTCGGCGCCCAGGTCGGCCAGGTTCTGGGTACACCAGGGACCGGCCAGGATGCGCGACAGGTCCAGGACACGGACCCCTGCCAGGGCGCGATGCAGCATGATGAC
The DNA here is from genome assembly GCF_058252315.1 of Cupriavidus sp. PB-02. Taxonomy (NCBI): domain Bacteria; kingdom Pseudomonadati; phylum Pseudomonadota; class Betaproteobacteria; order Burkholderiales; family Burkholderiaceae; genus Cupriavidus; species Cupriavidus sp. PB-02. The sequence goes on along the minus strand of NZ_CM177695.1, from coordinate 2,925,122 downwards.
TCCGCTTTCGAACGACAATGCGGCGGAGTATAGGGAGGGGCTTCCAGGCGAACCAGTCGAGAGTTTTTAAAGGCGCGTTCGCGGGATTTCAACGCTCAGGGACGCTGCAGTACGGGTGGCTGCGCCGCCCTGGCCTGCCCCGCCGTTTGGCGCGTGGGCGTTGCCGTGTCACAATTCGCGTTTGGCACTGACTCGGCACGTGACTCGGCCGGCCGCGTCGCCGTGCTTCCCGCCGCCCTGGCGCGCGCAGTGGAAGCCCGCCCAAGAGCCGACAAATTCACTTAGATTTTCTGGCGATGACTACCATCCTTCAGCACATTCCTTCCGGCCAGCGCGTCGGAATCGCCTTCTCCGGCGGCCTTGACACCAGCGCGGCACTCCTCTGGATGCGCCAGAAGGGCGCCGTCCCCTACGCCTACACCGCCAACCTGGGCCAGCCGGACGAGCCCGACTACGACGACATCCCGCGCCGCGCCAAGGCCTACGGCGCCGAGGAAGCCCGCCTGGTCGACTGCCGCACGCAACTGGTGGCCGAAGGCATCGCTGCCATGCAGTGCGGCGCGTTCCACATCTCCACCGCCGGCATCACTTACTTCAATACCACCCCGATCGGCCGCGCCGTCACCGGCACCATGCTGGTCGCCGCGATGAAGGAAGATGGGGTAAATATCTGGGGCGATGGCAGCACGTTCAAGGGCAATGACATCGAGCGCTTCTACCGCTACGGCCTCCTGACCAACCCCGGCCTGCAGATCTACAAGCCGTGGCTGGACCAGCAGTTCATCGACGAACTGGGCGGCCGCGCCGAGATGTCCGAGTTCATGCGCCAGAACGGCTTCGACTACAAGATGTCGGCAGAAAAGGCGTACTCGACCGACTCCAACATGCTGGGCGCCACCCACGAGGCCAAGGACCTGGAGCACCTGGATTCAGGCATCCGCATCGTGCAGCCGATCATGGGCGTGCAGTTCTGGCGCGATGACGTGGAAGTGAAGCGCGAAGAAGTGACCGTGCGCTTCGAGGAAGGCCAGCCGGTTGCACTGAACGGCCAGACCTTCGCCAACAGCGTCGACCTGTTCATGGAAGCCAACCGCATCGGCGGCCGCCATGGCCTGGGCATGAGCGACCAGATCGAAAACCGCATCATCGAAGCCAAGAGCCGCGGCATCTACGAAGCCCCGGGCCTGGCGCTGCTGTTCATCGCCTACGAGCGCCTGATCACCGGCATCCACAACGAAGACACCATCGAGCAGTACCGCGACAACGGCCGCCGCCTGGGCCGCCTGCTGTACCAGGGCCGCTGGTTCGACCCGCAAGCCATCATGCTGCGCGAAACCGCCCAGCGCTGGGTGGCCGGCGCCATCACCGGCGAAGTCACCATCGAACTGCGCCGCGGCAATGACTACTCGATCCTGAACACCACCTCGCCCAACCTGACCTACAAGCCGGAACGGCTGACCATGGAGAAGGGCGAGTCGATGTTCACGCCGCTGGACCGGATCGGTCAGCTGACGATGCGTACGCTGGATATCGTCGATACGCGCGAGAAGCTGCAGACATATGCCAAGTCGGGGCTGCTGTCGACGAAGGTGAGTGCTTCGTTGCCGAAGCTGGAAGACTGAGCGGGGCGCTGAATGGCGCAACGCTGGCAGTAAGAGGACCGGCACCTTTGGGTGCCGGTTTTTTTGCAGTCTGCTCTGTGCCCCGGACTGTGGATGGACGGCCTCGCTTGTTGCTGTGTAGAGTTACGGAACACTGAGCAAGGCTTGTATTCATGTCGCCCGGTCTAACCATCCCTGCCACCATCCTCGCCGTCGCCAGCTCCGCGACGCATGACTTCGCCAAGCAACTGCGCGACGAAATCCAGCTGCTGCCGGGCCTCGGCGTAGAAGGCGACGCCCACGCCGGCCAGACCGTCAAGCACCGCTCGCGTGTACACGTCGACCCGACCCAGCCCAACCTGCGCCAAGTCCACCTGATCGGCACCGAGCTTCACGCCGAACTGGCACGTGCCGGCTTCGATGTCGGGCCTGCCGATCTCGGCGAGAACATCACCACGCAAGGCATCGACCTGCACGCGCTGCCAGTTGGCACGCAGCTAAAGCTGGGCGCAAGCGCCATCATCGAACTGACCGGCCTGCGCAATCCCTGCGCACAGATCGAAGCCTTCCAGCCGGGTTTGCTCGCACAGGTACTAGGGCGGGCTGACGACGGCACACTGATTCGCAAGGCCGGCGTCATGGGCATTGTCATCGCGGGTGGCGTGGTGCGTGCTGGCGATGTGATCGCCGTCAGGCTGCCGCCGCCTCCTCATCGCGTCCTGGAGCGCGTCTGACGAGGGCCACCGCAAGGCTATCCCCACCGGCGTACACTGTTGCATCCCGACCTCCGGAGACCCGCGCCCATGTCCGCCCTGCGCACCCTCTACCCCGAAATCGAGCCCTATCAGACCGGCATGCTGGACGTCGGTGACGGGCACGTCATCCACTACGAGCGCGTCGGCACGCCCGGCGCCAAGCCGGCGGTGTTCCTGCACGGCGGGCCAGGTGGCGGGATTTCGGCGGACCATCGGCGGCTGTTCGATCCGGCGCGCTATGACGTGCTGCTGTTCGACCAGCGCGGCTGCGGAAGCTCGACGCCGCATGCGGGGCTGGAGGCCAACACCACCTGGCACCTGGTGGACGATATCGAGCGCCTGCGCGCGCTGGTGGACGTGGAGCGCTGGCTGGTGTTCGGCGGCTCGTGGGGCTCGACGCTGGCGCTGGCGTATGCGCAGAAGCATCCGGAGCGTGTCAGCGAGCTGGTGCTGCGCGGCATCTACACGGTATCGCAGGCAGAGCTGGACTGGTACTACCAGTACGGCGTGTCGGAGATGTTCCCCGAGAAGTGGGAGCGCTTCCAGGCGCCGGTGCCCGAAGCCGAGCGCGGCAACATGATGGCCGCCTACCGCAAGCTGCTCACCGGCGACGACAAGGACAAGCAGGTGGAAGCGGCGCGCGCTTGGAGCGTGTGGGAAGGGGAGACGATCACCCTGCTGCCGGATGCCGACAACAGCGCCAAGCATGCCGACGGCCATTTTGCGCTGGCCTTTGCGCGGCTGGAGAATCATTACTTCACTCACCGCTGCTGGCTGGAAGACGGGCAACTGCTGCGCGATGCGCACAAGCTGACCGGCATCCCCGGTGTCATCGTACACGGCCGCTACGATATGCCTTGCCCGGTGCGCTATGCCTATGCGCTGCATCAGGCGTGGCCGAAGGCCGATTTCCATCTGATCGAAGGCGCCGGCCATGCGTGGACGGAGCCGGGCATTCTCGACCAGCTGATCGCCGCGACCGACCGCTTCGCGGCAGCGGGATGACCGACTGGCCGCGTACAACCACAAAACCAGGAGACAACGCATGCAACTGTTTGCCCACCCGTTCTCTTCCTACTGCCAGAAAGTCCTGATCGCGCTGTACGAGAACGCGATCCCGTTCGAGTTCCGCATGCTGTCGCCCGACCATGAGCAGAACATGGTTGAGCACGCCGAACTGTGGCCGCTCAAGCGCATGCCGGTGCTGGTCGATGACGACCGCATCGTGCTCGAATCCAGCATCATCATCGAATACCTGGAGATTCATCACCCCGGCCCGGTGCGTTGGCTGCCTCAATCGGCCGACGCGGCGCTCGAGGTCCGCCTGCTCGACCGTTTCTTCGATCAGTACGTGATGACGCCGATGCAGCGCATCGTGTTCGATTTCATCCGCCCTGAGGAGCATCGCGATGCCTTTGGCGTGGCCGAGGCGCGCAAACAGCTCGAGACAGCCTACGCATGGCTGGAACAAACGCTGGCCGGCCGTGAATGGGCCGCTGGCAGTGACTTCACGCTGGCCGACTGCGCGGCGGCGCCCTCGCTGTTCTATGCCGACTGGGTGCATCCGATCCCCGCGGATTGCGCCAACTTGCGCGCCTACCGCAGCCGGCTGCTGGCGCGGCCGTCGTTTGCGCGCGCAGTGGAAGACGCACGTCCGTACCGCGGGTTCTTCCCGCCCGGCGCACCGGACCGGGACTGAGCGCAGGCCCCCGGAGATTCGCCGATGGACCGCCTTGCCGCGATGGAAACCTATGTCAGCGCGGTCGAGGCCGGCTCGTTCTCGGGCGCGTGCGCGCGGTGCTGACCGACTGGACGCTGCCGCCGGTCGACCTGTGGGCAGTGTTTCCGTCAGGCCGGTTGGCCACCTCGAAGGCGCGCGCGTTCGTGGCCTTCGTCGAGGAAATCCTTGCCAATGCGGGCCATGCCGGGGCCGCGCAGCCATGACACGGCCCCACATGCCGCTCAGGCGGTCGCCGCAGCCCGCTGCAGCAACGGCAGCATCTCCGACGGATCGGGCCGTTGGGTGTAGTCGTCTACCTGGGGGCGGAGATCGCGCGCTTGCCGGTCACGCCGGCGTGAGCAGGCGCGCTGGGGCGCTCAACGCACGCGTCCCCGCGCTACTAGAACCGTGAGCGGCCGCGCCAGCAGCGTGCTGGCCAGCGCCATCAGCAGCAAACCGGAAAACGCCGTCGTGCTGATGATGCGTGCGTCCAGCAGCACGGTCAGCACCACCACCTCGACCAGCCCCTTGGTCTGCAGCAGTGCGCCCAGCGCCAGCGCATCGGACCAGCCCATGCCCGAGCGCCGCGCAGGAACCGCCACGCCGGCCATCTTGCCGGCAATGGCGATGGCCAGCGACACCGCCGCGATCAGCAACGCCATGGGATTGTGCAGCGAGATCTCCGTACGCAGCCCGGCGGCGAGGAAGAAGAAGGGCAACAACACCACCACCGTCACCGGTTCGAGCTGCTGGCGCACGCGCTGGGCTTCGCGCGTGGGCCACACCAGCCCGGCCACGAAGCCGCCCATCACGTGGTGCAGCCCGGCCAGCTCGCCCAGGAATGCCGACGCCAGCACCAGGAACAGTGCCAGCGCCAGCAGCAGCTCGGTCTCGGGCGGCCGGCGGCGCAGCAGCCAGGCCAGCGCGGGGCGCACCGCCAGGAACATGAATGCCAGGTAGGCCCCGGCACGGGCGGTCACGGTGGCGACGCCGTCATTGCCGCCGTGCTGCAGCAGCACCACCGTCAGGAACAGCCACACCCAGGCATCGTTGACCGCCGCGCAGCGCAGCGCCAGCTGGCCCAGCGGCGTGCCGGTCAGGCGCATCTCGCGCAGCACCGCGCCCAGCACCGGCAGCGCCGTGACGGCAGTGCAGATGCCCATGGCGCAGGCGAACCAGTAAGGATCGGTGCGTTCGCCGCCCACCGGCCAGCCGGCTCCCATCATCCACCACCCGGCTGCGGCGCCGAGCGCGAACGGCACGGCGATGCTGCCCAGCGAGATCTGCACGGTCGCGCGCCATTGCGCGGGCACGCTGTCCTCGCGCAGGTGCAGGCCGGTCAGGAAGCAGAACAGCGTCACCGCCAGCCACTGCAGCCCGGACAGCATCGGCAGGTGGTCGGGCCCGAACAGCGCGGTCCAGCCCTGCGGCGCGAGCTGCCCGAATACCGACGGGCCCAGCAGGATGCCGGCCAGCACCTGCACGCAGACTAGTGGGAACACCGACTGCAGGCCGGCGCCGCGCCACAGCAGGTAGGGCAGTGCGACCACCAGCATCGCCTGCAGGAAGAAGATACTGACTGCGTTCATTGCGCGGTCCTCCTGGTACTTACCATTTCGCCTCTCGCACTTCCTGCAGCAGGCGGCGCAGCTCGGGTTCGAGTGCGCGGTCCTGCACGATCAGCGGGATCTCCGCCTGCAGCCGCTCGGCCAGCGGCTGCAGCGGTTGCGGCAGCGTATAGCCAGTGCGCAGGCGCAGCGCGATGCCCTGGCGCACCGCGACCAGCATCGCGGCCGCCACCTGCTCTGTGAGTTCCAGCACGCGCAGGCAATCGCGACTGGCGATGGTGCCCATGCTGACCTTGTCCTGGTTATGGCATTCGGTCGAGCGCGAGAACGCGGTCGCCGGCATGGTGTGCTTGAGTGCCTCGGCAGTCCATGCCGAGGCACCGATCTGCACCGCTTTCAGGCCGTGGTTCAGCGGCGCGTCGGCACCGGTGGCGCCAGACAGGTTGGCCGGCAGCCCGTTGTTGTAGCGCGGATCGACCAGCGTGGCGAGCTGGCGGTCCATCAGGTCGGCGACGCTGGCGACCGCGGTCTTGAGCGCGTCCATGGCGAAGGCGATATGCCCGCCGTAGAAGTGGCCGCCGTGCAGCAGGCGCTCTTCGTCGGGTTCGACCAGCGGGTTGTCGTTGGCGCTGTTCAGTTCGGTCTCGATCCAGCGCCGCGACCAGTCGAGCGCGTCTTCCAGCACGCCGATCACGTGCGGCGCGCAGCGCAGCGAGTAGCGGTCCTGCAGCCGGTTGGCGTGCCGCGGCGCGCGCGAGTCGCCCAGCAGGTGGCGGATGCGCTGCGCGGCGCGCTTCTGGCCGGGGTGCGGCTTGGCGTCGAACAGCGTGGCGTCGTAGTGGTAGGGGTTGCCGTCCACCGCCGCCACCGCGGCGGCCGTCAGCGTGGCGGCCAGCTTCGCCAGGTTGGCGGCGCGCTGCCACGCGAGGCAGGCCAGGCCGATCATCACCGCGGTGCCGTTCATGATCGCCAGCGCTTCCTTGGGGCGCAGCCGCAGCGGCTCGCGGCCGATCGCGGCCAATGCTTCGGCGGCGGGCTGGCGCCGGCCCTGGTACACCACCTCGCGCTCGCCGCACAGCGCCGCCGCGACATACGACAGCGGCGTCAGGTCGCCGCTGGCGCCGACCGATCCCTCGGCGGGAATGCACGGAAGCACGTCATGGGCGAGAAACGCGGCGAGCTGCTCCAGCAGCGCGGGGCTGACCGCCGAATAGCCCTGGCATAGCGAGGCCAGCCGGGCGGCGAGCACGGCGCGGGTCTCGTTGGCGTCCAGCAGCCGGCCCAGCCCGCAGCCGTGGAAGGTGTACAGGTGCACCGGCAGCTCGTAGGCGCGTGCCACCGGGACCGTGGTCTCGCACGAATCGCCGTAGCCGGTGGTGACGCCGTAGACGCGGCCGTCCTCCTGCAGCAGCCGGTCCAGGAAAGCCATGCCGCGCGTGATGCGGGCGCGGAAGGCCGGCGCATCGGACAGCATGGCACCAGCGCGGCGGTGCGCCAGTGCGGCCACCGCTTCGATGGTCAGGGGCGTGCCGTCAAAGACCACCGACGTGGCGGTGTTGGCGGCATCGAACGCAAAGTGTTCAGACATCGGTTCAGGCATTCATCATTGCAGCGGCGCGGTGCCGGAGGGCACGAGCCGCCAGTAGCGGGGAACGGGCATTCCCGGCGCGGTCATGGCACGCAGGTCGTCAGAACAGAGTGCGAGCACGTGGTTGTCGTGCAGCCACGTACAGGCATTGGCGTCCTGCGCGCCCGACGCCGCCTCGATCCCGAGCCCATGGCCCAGCATGGTGGCAAACAAGCCACCGCCGTGGCGCTTGAGTCCCGCCTCCTTCAGCGTCCACGCATGCGCAAACCGGTGCACGGTATCCGCCGGAGCGGCGGTGTGGTCGGCGAGCGCGGCACGCTCGACGTCCGTGGTGATCGCGTCATACAGCGCATCCAGTCCCTTGCGCGACCGGCACGGTTCGAGATCGAGTCCGAGCGCAGCGACGCTCACTGCGCAGGCAACCAGGTCGCCGCTGTGGGAAATCGACAGCTTCGCGGGCACGCCACCGGATACCACCGGCGCGGCATCGGCGCCGCCCGTCAGCATCCAGTCCCGCCACGCGCCGCCGAACGCTTCGGCCAGCAGCGCACGCGCCAGCCAGCGGCCGGCGACGAACTGGCCGCGCCGCCGCGCCGCCTGCATCGCGGCCAGGCGCGCCAGTTCGCCTTCAGACATCCATGACTGCGCGTCGGGCGCCTGCGCGGCAAGTTCCGTCACGCCCCCAAGGCGCAGCCAGGTGGTCATTACTGCGCGATCCTGGCGTAGGTGCCCTTGAGCGCAACGCCCACCACCACGGCGCCGGCGTGGCATTCGTAGTCGGTCGGGCTGGCGACTTCGTTCTTCTTGTAGTAGCTGACGATGTCGATCACCGCATTGGCGCCCTGCGACTTGGCCGTGTCCTGCAGCGCGATCAGCGCCGACAGCGCGGCCCAGCGGCAGCCGTCTTCATCGCTCTTGCCCACGCCGTTGGTCTTGCGGTTGGAGACGCCCGAATCCATGCGCTGCAGCACCTTGGGGGTCTTCTGGCCGGAGAGGTAGAAGCGGAAGGAATCGTCGAGCTTTTCCTTGGCCTCGGGCATGTCGAGCACTTCCTGCAGCGGCATCATGTACTTGGTGTCGCGTGCGTGCGCGGGAGCCGACAGCAAGGCGCTGGCGCACAGGGTGATGGCAACGACAGAGAGAGCGGATTTCAAAGATCTTCCTTTTTGTTGGTTGGCAATCTATTAGAAAGGACTTCAGTCTTCCCAACGGCGGAACACCAGCGAGGTGTTGATCCCGCCAAAAGCGAAGTTGTTGCTCATCACGTAGTCCACGTCCAGCTGGCGCGGCGTTTCCATGATGTAGTCGAGGGGCGCGCAGCGCGGGTCGGGCGTGCTCAGGTTCAGCGTGGGCGCGAACCAGCCGTCGCGCATCATTTCGATGGTCATCCAGGCTTCCAGCGCGCCGCAGGCGCCCAGCGTATGGCCCATGTAGCTCTTGAGCGAGCTGACCGGCATCGAAGGACCGAACACCGCATGCGTGGCGTGCGATTCGGCGATGTCGCCGTGGTCGGTGGCGGTGCCATGCGCGTTGACGTAGCCGATGCGGCCGGGCTCGAGGCCCGCGTCTTCCAGCGCCAGGCGCATCGCCACGGCCATGGTTTCGGCCTTGGGCTGGGTCACGTGCGCGCCATCGCTGTTGGTGCCGAAGCCGACGATCTCCGCCAGGATGCGCGCGCCGCGCGCCTGCGCGTGCTCCAGTTCCTCCAGCACCAGCGTGCCCGCGCCTTCTCCAAGCACCAGGCCATCGCGCGCGCTGTCGAACGGGCGCGGGGTGGCCTGCGGGGTGTCGTTGCAGGTGCTGGTGGCAAAGAGCGTATCGAACACCGCCGCCTCGGTGGCGTCGAGTTCTTCGGCGCCGCCCGCGAGCATCGCCACCTGGCGGCCGGAGCGGATCGCCTCGTAGGCGTAGCCGATGCCCTGGCTGCCTGAGGTGCAGGCGCTCGACGTGGTCACGATGCGGCCGGTGATGCCGAAGAACACGCCGATATTGACGGCCGTGGTGTGCGGCATCATGCGGATATAGGTGGTTGCGCTGATGTCCTCGGTAGTGCGCTCGCTCCGCATGCGGCCGAAGTCGGCGACCGCCTCGGGGGTGCCGGTGGACGACCCATAGGCGATGCCGAGCTTGCCGCTGGCCAGCAGCGGGTCGCCCACGAGGCCGGCGTCCTGCAACGCGGCTTCGCTGGCCAGCACCGACATCAGCGCCACCTTGCCCATCGAGCGCGTCAGCTTGCGCGTGTAATGCGCCGGCAGCACCAGCGGCGGCACGGGTGCGCCCAGCATCGTGTTCAGGCCCTTGATGCCTTCCCAGTCCGGCATGCGCACGACCGCGCTGCGGCCGGATTTCAGGGTGCTGCGCACCGCGGCCCAGTCATTGCCCAGCGCACAGACTGCGCCGGTTCCGGTGACAACGACGCGCTTCATCCGAACATGCCCCCGTTGACCGAGATCACCTGGCGCGTGATATAGCCCGCGTCGGGCGACATCAGGAAGGCCACCGTGGCGGCCACCTCATCCGGCGTGCCCAGGCGGCGCGCCGGGATCATGCGCAGCGCTTCGTCGCGCACGTGCTGCTCGACCATGTCGGTGTCGATCAGCCCGGGCGCGACGCAGTTGACGGTGATCGCGCGCTTGGCGAGCTCGATCGCCAGCGCCTTGGTGGCGCCGATGATGCCGGCCTTGGCCGCGCTGTAGTTGGTCTGGCCGCGGTTGCCCACCAGCCCCGACACTGACGACAGCGTGACGATGCGGCCCGGCTGGCGCCGCTGCACCATTGGCATCACCACCGGGTTGAGCACGTTGTAGAAGGCATCGAGATTGGTGTGGATCACCTCGTCCCACTCGGCGCCGCTCATCGCCGGGAAGGCCGCGTCGCGCGCCAGGCCTGCGTTGCAAACCACGCCGTAGTAGCAGTCATGCGCGGCGATGTCGGCCAGCAGCACGGCGGCGGCTTCCTCGCGCCGGGCCACGTCGAAGGACAGCACACGGGACTTGCGGCCGCAGGCGCGTACCGCGTCGGCGACGGATTCGGCCTCTTCGCGGCGCGCGCGGCAATGCACCACCACGTCATAGCCGTCGCGGGCCAGCCGCAGGGCGATGGCGCGTCCGATGCCGCGGGACGAGCCCGTGACCAGCACGGTCGGATTGGTCATAACTCTTGTCCTTGCAGAAAGGCCTGCGCATCCGCAGGCTGGAAGACGGAGACATTGGCGCGGGCGACCTCGCGGCCATCGAGCGCCAGCCGGCAGGCGAACTGGCCCAGGCCGTTGTCGCCGGTCAACTCCGCCTGCACGCTGATCGTGAGTTCGCTGCCGACGGGAAAGGCCGGCACGTCGCATTCATAGCGGCGCGAACCCAGCAGGAAGCCGATGCCCGGCGGGCGTCCCGCGCGCCGGTCGCGCACGCCGGCCCACGCGGCGATGGCCTGCGCCATGTATTCGATGCCGACCCAGCCGGGCATGCCGGCGGGATCGACGAAGAGTTGCCCGGGCCGCACCGTCGCACGTGCGGTGCAGCCGTTGTCGTCGGCCTGCACCAGCGCGTCGAGCAGCAGCATGGCGCCGCCGTGGGGCACCACTTGGGCGATGGGCGGCAGGGTTTGCAGATCTTGCATGGTTTATCCCTCCCCCAGCACCAGCACGCAGTTGCTGCCGCCAAAAGCGAACGAATGGCTCATCACGTAGCGCGGTGCGCGCCCGAGCGTGCTGCCCGGGCCGGCGACGTGCAGCACTGGCAGCGCGGCATCGGCCGCGCCGTCCCACCAGTGCGGCGGCAGCTTGCCATGCGGATTGCCGTTCAGCGTCAGCCACATCAATGCGGCTTCGATTGCGCCGGCCGCACCGAGCGTGTGGCCGGTCAGCGACTTGGTGGAGCTCACGGGCACCTCGCGGCCGAGCACGTCGGCGACAGCATGTGCTTCCATCACGTCGTTGGCCGGCGTGGCGGTGCCATGCAGGTTCACATAGTCGATCGCCTCTGCGCCGATGCCCGCCCGCGCCAGCGCCTGCTGCATCGCCAGGCGCGCGCCCTTGCCCTGCGGGTCCGGTGCGGAGACATGGAACGCATCCGATGACTCGCCCCAGCCGGGCAGGCGCACCGGGCCCGGCTCGCGCGACATCAGGAACAGCGCCGCGCCTTCGCCAAGGTTGATGCCGTTGCGGTTGGCCGACAGCGGATTGCAGCGCGCCGCGCTGACCGATTCGAGCGCGGAAAAGCCGGCTACGGTAAAGGCACACAGCGTATCGACGCCGCCGGCAAGCACCACGTCAGCCAGCCCATGGCGCAGCAGCCGTGCGCCGGCGGCAAGTGCCTTGGCGCTCGATGAGCATGCGGTCGAAATGGTGTAGGCCGGCCCCTTCGTTCCCAGCACTCCTGCGAGGAAGCTCGCCGGCGAGCCCAGCTCCTGCTGGCCGTAGTGGTAGCTCTGCGGGAAGGCATTGCCGAGCACCAGCGCCTGCACCGCCAACTCGCCTTCGCGGATGCCGGAGGTGCTGGTGCCCATCACCACCGCCACGCGCGCGGGACCGACACGGGCGATCGCGTCATCCACCGCCGGGCGCACCTGCGCCAGTGCGTCGAGCAGCATGGCGTTGTTGCGGCTGCGATGGCGCGGGTCGGTGTGCGCCGGCGCAGCATCGTCCGCAAGATCGTTCACCGTGCCGAGCAGCAGCTGGCGGCCCGGGCTGTAGCGGTCGGTGACTTCACCGGCCATGGGGGCGTCTGCCTGCCACATGGCTTCGCGCACGGCATCCTGCCCGCGGCCGAGCGCACAGCGGATGCCGACGGTGTTCAGGAACGCCGTCATGCCGCACCGCCTTGCGCCGGAAGGTTGCGGATCGTCAGCCGGTAGCCGTCGCGGTACTGCACGAACAGCGTGGTGGCCGCATCCGGAAAACGGATCTCGGCAACGGTTTCGGTGCCCTGGCGCAACTGGCGCAGTGCGGGTGTTGCGTCGAAGCTCCATCCCGCGGGCAATGCGGCGCGGATCGCGTCAGCCGGCCACAGCGACAACTGCAGGTCGCTCAGGATGCGCTCCGGCTGCAGTTCCGCGGGCGCCCATGGCGAGCGCGAGACCTGCAGGTTCGTCCCGTCCCAGCTCAGCCGCGCCAGCACCTGCCCGCCGGCCACGGCTGCGAGCCGCGTGTGCGCGGCATCGGCTTCCAGCAGCGCCATCAGCTCGCGGCGCTCGGTGCGGCCCTGCAACTGGAACTCGACGATGATGTGCTGCTGCAGCTTCAGTTCGCGCTGCAGCGATGCCGGCGGCAGGCGCAGCAAGGCCGTGGCACCGGGCTGCGGCGCGGCGTGCTCGGGGGCGGCACCCGGGGCGGCACAGCCCGCTGCCAGGGCAGCGGCCAACACCAGCGCGGACAAGGTAAGGCGGCGCATCAGACCTTGCAGAACTCTTCCAACACCGCCAGCCGGCGGCGCGGCTCGGCGACGAAGGGATTGTTGCGGTCCCATGCGTAGCCGGCCAGGATCGCGGAGATCATGCCGCGGATTTCCGGGGTGGCGTTGGGGTGGAAGATCAGCTTCTGGAAACGGCCTTCGTACCAGGCTTCGACAAAGACGCGGAAGCAGTCCACGCCGGCCTTGAGCGGTTGCGCGAACTCCTTCTCCCAGTCCACGGTCTCGCCGGAAAGCTGGCGCACCAGGCATTGCGCGGCGAGGCTGGCCGACTTGAAGGCGATGGTGACGCCGGAGGAGAACACCGGGTCGAGGAACTCGCCGGCATTGCCGAGCAGCGCATAGCCGTTGCCCCACAGCGATTTCACATTGGCCGAGTAGCCTGCGATCTGGCGCGCCGGGGTGTCCCATTGCGCATTGGCGAGCAGCCCGGCCAGGCCCGGCTCCTCGTTCACCAGCGCTTGCAGGCGCTCGGTCTCGGTGCCGGTGTAGCGGTCCAGGAAGGCCTTCTCGGCAACCACGCCCTGCGAGCAGCGGCCGTCGGAGAACGGGATGGTCCAGTACCAGACGTCCTGGTGTTCTGGATGCACGCTGATCAGGATCTTGTTGCGATCGAACTCGCCCGGCGCGATGTGGTCTTCCACGTGCGTGAAGATCGCGCTGCGCACCGGGAAGCCCGACGGCGATTCCAGGTTCAGCAGGCGCGGCAGGATGCGGCCGAAGCCGGAGGCATCGAGCAAGAACTTCGCGCGCACCGTGTACTGGCTGCCGTCCGGCGCGCGCACGGTGACCTCGGGCTGCGCGCCACTCACGTCGACGTTCTCGACCAGGTGCGAGAAGCGCACCTCCGCGCCCTGGCGTGCGGCGTCGCGGATCAGCACGTCGTCAAAGCGCGCGCGCTGCACTTGGTAGGTGGTGCCCCAGCCGGGCGAGAACTTCTCGCGGAAGTCGAACGCGGTCTGCTGCGTGCCGCGCGAGAAGGCGGCGCCGTTCTTGTACTGGAAGCCCGCTTCCACCACCGCGCGCAGCATGCCGGCCTCTTCGATATAGGCCATGCTCTGCGGCAGCAGGCTTTCGCCGATCGAAAAGCGTGGGAACGTCTCCTTCTCGATCACCAGCACCGGGATTCCGTGCTTGCGCAGCAAGCCGGCCGCGACCGAGCCCGCAGGGCCTGCGCCGATGATGACGACATCCGTGGTTTCCGTTTTCATCAGACTTGCTCCGAGAAACCCCGCCCTTCAGGGCCTTCAGGGCGGGGAGTGAAAGGAGCGCCGCCGACAGGCGGCATTCCCAAGTTAGAATGGCCGGCATGCTTCTCGTCTATCGCTACCGGGTGAAGTCGCTGAACGGCCTGCTCAATCAGCAGAGCCGCGTAGTGAACTACGTCTGGAACTTCTGCAATGATACGCAGAAGCACGCGCTCAAATGGGGCAAAAAATGGCCTACGGGCTTCGATCTGAACGTGCTGACGACCGGCAGCAGCAAGGAGCTCGGCATCCATTCGGGTACCGTCAATGCGGTTTGCGAGCAGTACGCCAAGTCGCGTAGCCAGCATCGCCGGCCCTATTTGCGCTATCGCGGCCGCAGATCCCTCGGCTGGGTGCCGCTCAAGGGCCGGGATCTCAAGCGCTCGGGCGACGCATTCCGCTTTGCCGGCAGCACATTTCGCGTGTTCAACTCGAGGCCCCTTCCCGAGGGCAAGATCAAGGACGGCACGAATTTCTCGCGCGACGCCCGGGGCAATTGGTTCCTGAACATCGTGATTGAAGTTGCCGACACTCAGGCCCGCTGCCCGGAACGCGGCGTCGGCATCGATCTGGGCTTGAAGGACCTTGCCACACTCTCCACCGGCGAGAAGATCGGGAATCCGCGCCACCTTGGCCAACTTGAGCAAGCCCTTGCCAAAGCGCAGCGTGCGCGCAAGAAACGACAGGCCACCAACGTCCACGCGCGCATCACCAATGCGCGGCGTGACTTCCTGCACAAGCTCTCGCATCGCATCGTGCGGGACTTCGACTACATCGCGGTGGGTAATGTGAATGCCGCCAGCCTCGCCAGAACCAGCATGGCGAAGTCCGTCCTCGATGCAGGCTGGTCGTCCTTCCGCACAATGCTCGCGTACAAGGCGATTGCGCATGGCGCGTGGTACGAGGAAGTCGACGAACGTTTCACCACCCAGGTCTGCTCTTCGTGTGACACGATGCCGCCGGAGAGGCCGAAAGGTATCGCAGACCTTGGAATAAGGCAGTGGGTATGCAGTCGATGCGGTGCTGTACATGATCGCGATGTGAACGCTGCGCTAAATATCCTTGCCCGATCGGGACATCGATCGCCTGCAGAGGGAATCTCCTCCCTTTAGAGCCTAGGGAGGAGAGGATGTCAAAAGCTTCAATCTCAATACTCAGGGACTGCGAGATGACGGGAACAGGCTCGTGGCTCAGTGCCCGCCATGCGAATTTCCTTGCTGCGCCAGCGGCCGGAACCAGGGCGACAGCACCCAGACCGCGCCGACGCCGGCCAGCATGGTGACGCCGAAGGCATGCAGCGCCGGCGTGGACGACAGCGCCAGCAGGCCGAAGGCGAGCAGCGTACTTGCGGCGCCCAGCACGATCGCCGTCCACGATACGCCATCGCCGGGGTGCTCCAGCAGGAAGATGCCGTAGTCGACGCCGACGCCAAGCAGCAGCGCCAGCGCCAGCACCGGGAACAGCTGCAACGGCACGTGCAGCCAGCCCAGCAGCGCCACGCTGAACAGCGCCGCCAGCAGGGTCGGCACCAGCGCGCGCCAGGCGGCGCGGCCGTAACGCCACGCCAGCAGCACCGAGACCGCGGCGGCGCCGGCCAGCAGCAGCCAGGTCATCAGCACGCGGTAATGGTGCAGCAAGCCGGACAGGTCCGCCACCCGGTCGACCCATTCGACGCCCGCTACGCCGGCCACGGCGGCCTGCACCTTGGGCATGGTCTTCGGGTCGTCCAGGCCGCGCAGCAGCATCACGCTGGCGTAATTGCCGTCCTTGCCTTCGCGGCCCACCCACAGGTGGCGCAGGGCTTCCGATACCGGATGGGCCAGCCACACCGGCAAGGTCAGCACTTCGTCCGGTCCGGCCATTTCGGTGCTGGCAGCGTGGCTGGCGGCCGTGCCGGTCACGTGCGCGACGCGCTCGCGCACCTGCGCCTCCAGCATCGATGCGAGCGCCGCGTCTGCACGCTGGCGTGCCGCCGAGGGGACCCAGTCGGACAGCGCGACAAAGCCGTCGATGCCGCCGTCCGCCATGATGCCAGCCAGCGCCGTCTTGGCGGCTTCCTCTCGCTGCAGCACCTGGTCGGCAGAGTCGCCGCGCACCAGCAGGAACTGGGCCGGGCTGGGGCTGCCGAGCAGGCGGCCGGCGGTGCGCTGGGCTTCGATCAGCGCTGGGGGCGAGCTTTGCAGCTGGCGCACGTCGTCCACCACCTTCACCTGCAGCAGGCCCGGCACGATAAAGGCGGCGAGCACGGCTGCCAGCAGCAACGTGCGGCGATCGGCGCGTGCGCGCGGCCACCGCGCCAGGCTGTCTGCCAGCCACGCGGACAGCCGCGTCGGCCGCAGGCTGCCGCGGTCGAGCAGCGGGAACCACAGCACCACGGTCAGGAATGCAGCGACCAGGCCTACCGCCGAGAACAGCGCCATCTGCCGCAGCCCCGGGAACGGCGCGATGCCCAGCGCCAGGTAGGCGACCACGCTGGTGGAGAGCGCCAGCGTCATGCCCGGCAGCAGCCGGCGCATTACGCCCGCCGGCGTGCGCCGGCCATCGGCCTGCCGCGTCACGAAGTAGTGGATGCCGTAGTCCTCGGCGACGCCAACCAGGCTGGCGCCGAACACCAGCGTGATCAGGTGGACGCGCTCGAACACGGCGCCGGTCACGGAGATCGCCGCGGCGGTGCCGATCAACAGCGACAGCGCCACCAGCACGATCGGGCGCAGCGAGCGGAAGGCCAGCCACACCAGCAGCAACACCGCCGCCAGCGAGCCCAGCCCGATCACGTTCATCTCGAAGCTGGCCTGCGCCGCCGCCGTCTCGGCGTGCAGCGGGATGCCGGCCATCACCACGCGCACCGCATCTTGTCCCTGGCGCGCGCTGGTATTGGCCGTGGCCAGCAGGTCGCCGTAGTCGGTATCGCCGCTGACCGAGAACGCGGGCTTGCTGATGCGATAGGTGAGCAGCACCCAGTGCATGCCTTCGGCCGAGAACGCCGCCAGCCCGTCGCGCTCGCGCACGCGGGTCAGGTCCGCGCGCGACAGCCACCAGCCCTGCCACAGCCCCAGCGGATCGGCCGACCAGCCCGACAGGCTGGTGCCGGCCGAGAACTGGTACAGCCGCGCCAGCGCCTGCTGCGCCAGCGTGTCGGCATCGGCGCGGCCGAGCATGGCGCGCTGGGCGTCGGTCAGCAGGTGGTCGCGCCAGGGGCGGTAGAAGGACAGCGCAGCGTCGAAGTCGAAGGCGGCGATCTTGTCGACCGGGCGCAGCAGCTGGGAATGCGCGCCGGTGGCCTGGCCGAAGCGCTGCGCGGCCGTCTTTGCCTGCTGCCAGTCGGGCGCGCCGACCAGCACGATGATCTCGCGCGAGACGCCGTCGGCCAGCTGGCGCAGCACGCGGTCGGCGGTGGCGGTGCGCTCGCTGCCGGGCAGCAGCGCCATCACGTCGGTATCGATGCGCGCGCTGCGCCAGAAGCTGGCCTGGTGCAAGGCCAGCGCCAGCACGGCCAGCAGCCAGGCGAACGCCAGCACGCGGGCCAGCGGCGCCATGCCCGCCAGCCCGGCGCGGGCACGGACCGGAACGCGGTTGGCGGAATCACTCAAAGCGCTGCGCCTCCGCGGCGGAAAGCCTTGGCGCCGCCACCGGCTCGATCAGGCGGATCTGGGTGGCATCACCGCCCGCCTCTTCCAGCCGGATGCTGCGCACGAAGCGGTCGCCGCTCAGCTCGATGCGGGCAAAGGCGCGCCGGATGCCGCTGTCGGTGGGCGTCAGCGTCAGCGCCCAGCTGTCCTTGCCAGCCAGCTTCGCATCCAGCGCAAAGCGCGTCGACAACTTCGACAGGTCGCCACGCAGCACCGCGATCATCGATTCGCCGACCACGCGCATCGCCGGCTGCTCGTCGGCGGCAAGACGCTGCTGCACCTGGCCGTCGGCGCCGCGCACCACCAGTTGCGTGGGCGTTACCAGCAGGCTCGACACGATCGGTTCGCGCGTGGTCCAGGCCAGCCCGCGTTCGCGGGCCAGCACGAAGTCGCCGCGCGAGACCAGCGGATTGGTAAAGCCCGCAAGCTGCCGCTTCTGCTCGAAGCGGCCGCGGATCACCGGCGCATCGGCCAGCCGTGCGGCGATGGCGCCGAGCGTATCGGCAGCCTGCGCCGGCAACGCCGGCACGCAGGCAAGCGCCGCGAGGGCGGCCAGCAAGGTGCGGCGCTTCATGGCTTCACCCCCAGCCGTTCCCACAGCACCGGCGGACACTCGTAGCACATCTCGCCGGTGCGCATGTCCACTGCTACCTGCACCGAATAGCCCTTGGTCAGGCGCTCGCCGGTGGTGGCATCGCGCAGCACGTAGTCGATCTTGAGCCGGTTTTCCCACTCGACGATGGTGGCACGCACGATCACGGTTTGTCCGTAGACCAGCGGGCGCACGTAGCGCAGGCGCAGGTCGACCACCGGCCACGCATAGCCGGAATCGCGCATCGCGGGATAGTCGTACTGGAACCGCGCCAGCAGCGCGCAGCGCGCCTGCTCCAGGTAGCGCACATAGTTGCCGTGCCACACCACGTCCATCGGGTCGAGGTCGTGGAAGGCGGGGCTGAGGGTGATCTCGTGGCTGAGGTCTGGGGTCATGGCGCTGTGAGGGTCGGTCGCGGGCTCAGCGCGCGCGCCCGGGCGTGTTGTCCGGGTCGGCCCAGAAATCGTAGAAGTTGAACCAGTCGTACGGCGACAGCACCAGCAACTGCGCGAGCCATTCGGCATAGGCGGTGGCATAGCCGGTCAGCGCCTCGGCGCGGCCGGCGCGCGGCAGGCGCACTTGGCGCGCCAGCTCGGTAAAGCGCAGCAGGTGGCCATCGCCGTGGCGGATGCAGCCCATCGCGAACAGCGGGCAGTCCATCAGCGCGGCCAGCACATAGGGGCCGACGGGGAAGCGCGCCGGCGCGCCCAGGAACGGCACGCTGACGGCGCGCCCGCCGTGGGCCGGTGCGCGGTCGCCGGCAATGGCGACGAACTCACCGGCGCGCACCTTGTCGGCCAGTTCCTGCGCGGTGGCCGGCGAGATCTCGTCGACTTGGTACAGCTGCAGCGTCGAGCCGGGATCGAGCCGGGCCAGGATGCGGTTGAAGCGCTGCGCATGCGCGGTATGCACCAGCACGGTCAGGCGCAGGCCAGCGCGATGGCGGGCCAGCACGCGGCACAGCTCCAGGCAGCCCATATGCGCGGTGACGATGATGCCGCCCTGGCCGCTCTCGATCTGGCGCAGCATCACCTCGGCGCCTTCGCGCGTGACGTTGCCGAAGGCATAGCGGCCGCCGATCGCCAGCAGCTTGTCGAGCAGCGTGTCGGCGAACGCGTACAGGTGGCGCAGCGTATGGCGCGCGCCAGGCAGCGGGCCTTGCGCGCCGGTAGCGCGATGCGCGCGGCGCAGGTAATCGAGCGAGGCGCGGCGCGCCGCGCCATGCGCGAGCCAATAGTAGGTCACGACCGGGTACAGCACCGCGCGAAACGCCAGCCGCCCGAACAGGCGGTGGATCGTGTACAGGCACCACACGCCCCACACGCAGGTGGCCTCACCGATGCGGCTCCAGTGGCGCGCGGCGGGTGTGCTTGTGGGCGGGGCCGCGCCGGGTGCGGTCGTGCTCATGCCAGCTTGCGTCCCATCAGTACGGGCAGGCGCCACAGCATGCCGAAGAACAGGCGCGTATGCATCCACGAAATGCGCAGGTTGTCGCGCCAGACGCGGAAGTGCGAGACGCCGTCGCTGGGGTAGGTCACCGGCGTCGGGATATTGATGATGCGCACGCCGCGCCAGACCAGCCGTACCAGGATCTCGATATCGAATTCCATGCGCGGCCCGATGCGCGCGGCGCGCGTCAGCGGCACCACGTCGGCGAGCGGATAGACGCGCAGCCCGCACATCGAATCGCGCACCGCGAACGACAGCGTGTGGACCCAGACCCACACGTGCGTCAGGTAACGCCCGATCAGCCGCGCGCGCGGCACCGAGGCGTCGTAGACGGGGTTGCCGCACACCATTGCCGCCGGATGGCGTTGCGCCATGTCGAGGAAGGTGGGGATGCAGCCGGCATCGTGCTGGCCGTCCGCATCGATCTGCAGCGCGTGGGTGTAGCCCGCGCGCCAGGCGGCCTCGAAGCCGGTCATCACGGCCCCGCCCTTGCCCTGGTTCTGTTCGAGCCTGACCAGCGTGACGCGGCCGTCCGGGCGCGCGGCGAGCTCGTGCAGCACTGCGGCGCATTCGGCATTGCTGCCGTCGTCGACCAGCAAGCAGGACACCGGATGCGCCAGGATCGCATCGACCATGGCGCCGATGGCGCGCTCGTGGTTGTAGACCGGCACCAGTACCACCGGATGGAAGTCGGCGTCAGTCATGCTCGCTCCTGAAGATGATGCGGCCGCTGGCGTGCGGGCCTGCCGCGGAGGTCAGCCGGAACGCCAGCGCGGCCTTGGCCGGCAGCCATTCCAGGTCCAGCCGCACCTGGCTGCCGGGGCGGATCATGCCCTGGAACTTGAGCACGTCCAGCCGCAGGAAGCGCTCGCGCGGCGGCACCGGCAGGCGCTGCGGCGCCAGCGTCATGACCCAGTCGATCTGCGCCACGCCGGGCACGATCGGCGTGCCGGGGAAATGCCCGTCGAAAATCGCCAGGTGTTCGCCGACGTCCAGCGTGGCGGCGGCGGCATGTTCGCTGCTTTCGATCCAGACCGCGCGCGGCAGTGTCTGGCGGAACAGTTCGCGCAGCATCGCCTCGGTGGTCTTGCCCTGAGCATTGCAAGGCAGCGCTTCGGTGGCCAGGTGCCAGCGCCGCGGCAGCGCGAGCGGATCGACGGTGTCGGCCAGTGCCGCCTTCAACGCGGCGATCAGCGCGGGCCGGCCGCGAATCTGGCCAAAGCCGGCCAGCATGGCGGCGCCGGCTTCCGCCAGCACCACCGCAGCCGCCACGCGCGTGCCGACATCCAGATCCACCAGCACCACGCGCGCATCCAGCACCAGCGGCGAGGCCGCCAGCGCCTGCTCGATGCGGGTCAACGACACGCGCTTCTCTTCGATCTTGGCGACGCGGTCGGCGCGCCCGGCCAGCACGAAGCCCTGTTCGCCGTCGGCCAGCGCACGGTCCGCGCAGACATGCCAGTCGTCAGTGGGCAGGTGCGCCGAGCGCACCGCCAGGAAGCCGTCCTGCAGGCGCCAGGCCACGCCGGGCAGCGCCGTCCAGCGGTCCTGCTGGCGTGCGCGCTGGCGCCAGGCGATGCCGCCGGTTTCGGAGCTGCCGAAGACTTCGATGGGCGATTGCCCGAGATGGCGCAGCGCGTCGTCCGCCGCCGTGGGCGGCAATGGCCCACCGGAGGAGAACACCGCACACACCGCCGCGCGGGCAGCGGACCAGTCCAGCGATTCCGGCATGCGGCGCAGGTGCGCCGGGCTGCTGACCAGCACCACCGGCGCACTGTCGCAGGCGGCGACCACTTCCTCATGGAAGGCGAGGCGCGCGTGCGGCAACGCGCGGCCGGCTGCCAGCGGCCACAGCACACAGAACAGCAGGCCGTAGATATGCTGGTGCGAAACCGTGGTCAGCAGCCGAACGTCCGGCGGCAGTTGCGCGCCAAAGGCGGCTTGCAGCGCGCCGGTTTCCGCATCGAGCTGCGCCAGCCGCTTGTGGATGGCCTCGGGCGCGCCGGTGGAGCCGGACGTGAACAGCGTGACGCCAGTATCGTCGGGCGACAGCGGCGGCCAATCGCCGGCATCGCCGTCGAGGTCCTGCCGCGGCTGCAAGCCATCCGGCAGTTCGCCGGCCCAGCCGTCAGTGTGCACGCGTAGCGCCTGCAGCGTGTCCGGGCGCATGTCGCCGGGCAGCACCACGTGCTTGCCCGCATGCCATGCGCCGAAGAGGGCGGCGGCGAATTCCTGCGTCGATTCGATATGGATTGCCCAGCGCGCGCACGGCGCTACGGCAAAGGCCGCGCGCCATGCGGCCGCGCGGGCCAGCAGGCGGGCGGCGTCGGCATCGGCGCCGGATTGCGCTGCGACGCGGCGAGCCAGCGCCGCCATCGCGCCGCGGATACCCGTCCACTCAGTCATGACGGCTCCTTGCCATGACCTGCCGGCGCACCAGCCACTCGCCCGCGAACATCGCCCCGATCAGCACGTAGGCGATGGCGCCGTTATAGAGCGCCCACACGCGGTCGCTGGCAAACCAGGCGGTGGCCAGCGCAATCGAGCCGTTGCCGCAGAAGAACAGGCACCACGCAGCGGTGACCCTGCGCGTGTAGGCCACGCCGGCCTGCGGCAGTTCCGGGTCGCGCAGCCGGGCCAGGCGCTCCACCACGGTGGGCGGACGCCACAGGCTCCAGCCGAACACCGCCAGCAGCACCGCGTTGACCAGTGCCGGGTAGAGCTTGAGCGGCATCGCCTCGCCTGAGGCGAGCACCGCCAGCGCGATCGCGCCCGCGACCAGCGCCAGCGGGCGCCAGCCGGCGTGCCGCACTGCGGCCAGGCGCAGCAGCATCAGCGCTACCAGCAGCAATGCCACCATGCGCGGCGGCCAGTACTGCAGCCCGACATAGACCGCCACCGGGTAGCACAGCGTCAGCGCACCCAGGCTCCAGTTGCGCCACGCCATCAGGCCGTCGCAGCGGAATCGGAGTCGATCAGCAGCGCCAGCGCCTGCACCACGTCCTGAATGGTGCGCACGGATTTGAATTGCTCGGGCTTGAGCGGCTTGTCCAGCATCGGCTTGAGCTTGACCAGCAGGTCGACTGCGTCGATGCTGTCGATGTCCAGGTCTTCGTAGAGCCGGGCTTCCGGCCGGATGCGGTCGGCGTCGATTTCAAAGGAGTCCTGCAGGACTGCCGAAATGCGCGCAAAGATTTCGTCGTGGGTCATGGCCTTGCCTACCAGCTTGAAAGTATCGGATACCAGGGGCGTACTCAGGCCGAAGCCTGTTCGGCGCGATGCGCGGTGACGAATGCCGCCAGCGTGGCAACGCTGGCAAAGCGGGCGCGTACCACTTCCTTGTCGCCGCTCATGGAGACGCCGAAGCGCTTCTGCAGCGCCAGGCCGAGTTCGAGCGCATCGATCGAATCCAGGCCCAGCCCTTCGACGAACAGCGGCGCATCGGTGTCGATGTCTGCGGGCGCCACTTCCTCCAGCGACAGCGACGAAACGATCAGTTCTTTGATTTCTTGCTCAAGCGCCTGCACGGCGTATCTCCCTGGAAAAGTAAGCGGTCAGTGCCAGCGTGACCTCGCGTACGGCCATGGCGTCGTCGGCGCCGGCTTTCGCCAGCTGCCGGGTGTCAATGTCTTCGCGCACGTCGATGACGTAGCGCGGCCTGCGTACCGGTACGCGGTACCACTTCTCGCCCTTGCGCAGCGTGGGCGGCTCGCAGCGGATCACCACCGGTGTCAGGGCAAAGCCGCCGCGCACCGCGATATTGGCGGCGCCGCGCTGCAGCCGCAGGCTGCCGTCGGCCGGGGTGCGCGTGCCCTCCGGAAAAATCACGAGGTTGTTGCCTGCGCGCAGCGAGGCGATGCAGTCCTGCACCATCTGCGCGCCCGAATCGTTCTGCACATAGCCGGTGGCCAGCACCGGCCCGCGCGTGAACGGGTTGCGCGCCAGGCCCGCCTTGACCACGCAGTCGGCACGGCGCGTCAGCGCGATCAGGAACACCACGTCGATCAGCGAAGGGTGGTTGGCCACGATCAGCAGCCCTTGGCGTTGCAGCCGCTGCGCGTTGCACACCTCGTAGCGGATCACGCCCACCGCGCACATCAGCCACAGGAACAGCCGGAACGCGTGGTGGATCACGTTCTTGCAGATGCGCTGGCGCCGCGCCGCGCTCCATGGCGCCAGCGCGAGCGCCGGGAACACCAGCACGCGCAGCACCAGCCCGCCCAGCCCGAAGCCGGAAAAGCACAGCCCGGTGGCGCATACGCGCCAGGCGCGCTCCATTCTCTCAACCATCGCGCTCAACCATGGCGCTGCCACCGCCAGCCGGCATGCTCGCCCCGATGGCACAGTTGGGCGTCGCCGGCCAGCATGAAGCGCAGCACGTCCAGCCCGTGCGGCAGTCGCGGCGCGGCCGCTGCCGCGGCGGGTGCATCCGCGAGCGCCAGCGTGTAGCAGGGTTCGCCCGCGCGCGGCGCGCCGAGGCGCCAGCACCAGCCATACAGGCAGGCGGGCTCATCCGCGAACGCGGCGTAGGGCGCGGCCACGGGTTCGTCGTAATGGACCAGCATCACTTCGGGTGCGCCGTCCGCGAGCAGGCTGCAGGCTTCGAGCAGCGCCGTCTCCACGGTATCGCGCCCGGCGGACACGGCCAGCAGGTTGCCGGTATCGGCCAGGTCGATCGAGCGCAGCGCGCCGATGGCGTTGTGCACCGACAGGCCGAACGCGGTCGGCGACAGTGCATCGCCGGCCGCCAGTTCGCTGAGCATCGTCACCAGCCGCCCGGTATCGCCGTGGCGCGAGGCAAACACCGCGGGCACCGCGGCCGCGCTATCGCCCGGCGCGCAGCCATAGGCCGCGGCCAGCGCCACGCGCCCCAGCACGGGCAGGCGCCGGCGCAGCATCGCCGCCATCTCCGGCAGGGCCGGGGGCTGCGACGGCTGCGCTGGCAGGTGCGGGGCCGCGCTCCATGCGCGCCAGTCGTCGGCGGAGTGCAGGCCGCCCGCCCAGGCCGACCAGGCCCGGATGGCGAAGGTCACTGCCACGCCTTGCTCCGTTGCGCCGATGCTGCCGCTCATGCCCGCCCGCCTTCCGCGCAGGCCGGACACCCGCGGGCCAACGGCGCGCCGCACTGGCTGCCGGAAGCGAAAGGGAGGGCATGGCGATTCATGATGCTGGCGGGAAAAATGGACGGTGAAGGGGCGGGATTTTGGCGGGCGTCATTTTACTCAAACCGACCCCGGCCGAATGTCAGAAATATTGCTGCTGTGGCGAAAATGCTTATCGGACGGCGGAGATTTATCTCAAGGCCTGCAACCCGCACGGCCTTGCCAGCATTGGCTTTACCCCACTATCGAGGGGCGTCCCAAATGGCGTATTCGGAATATTCCGAGCAAATTGGCTACATTGTCTGATTGACACCGGCGCGAAGCGCCCATGGCGGCTGGCAATTGACCTGAGAGCCACATATGCCTGCCATTTCTGTCGATTCTTTCGCTGAATGGCCGGTAATAAAAGCCCAAATACCGTTGATTTTGCCACGTTGTTCCGCGCCGGCGCCGGCGCCGGCGCCGGCAGGTTTGGCCAAGTCCCGGCAAAATGTCGGATCGTGGTCACAGCCGACCCCGCCACGGTTTTTCATCGCTTTGTCATAGTCCGGCGCGCCTTGCCGCGCCCACCGAAGGAACCGCCATGCCAGATACCACCATGCCTTACCGCCGCCTCGGCGCCAGCAACCTGCGCGTTTCGCCGCTGTGCCTGGGCACCATGATGTTTGCCGACCAGACCGACGAGGCCGAGGCCGCCCGCATCGTCGCCAGCGCGCGCGATCACGGCGTGAACTTCATCGATACCGCCGACGTGTACAGCAAGGGCGGGTCGGAGCAGATGGTCGGGCGGCTGCTGACCGCCGACCGCCACGACTGGGTGCTGGCGACCAAGCTGGGCAACGCGATGCAGTCCGCGCCCAACCACTCGCACTATTCGCGGGTGTGGATCACGCGCGCGGTCGAGGACAGCCTGCACCGGCTGGCGACCGACTATATCGACGTCCTCTACCTGCACCGCGACTACCCCGGCGAGAACCTGGAAGAGGCGGTGCGCGCGATGGGCGACCTGGTGCGCAGCGGCAAGATCCGCTACTGGGCGGTGTCGAACTTCCGCGGCTGGCGCATCGCCGAAATCGCACGGCTGTGCGGCGAGCTGGGCGTGCCGCGGCCGGTGGCTTGCCAGCCGTACTACAACCTGCTGAACCGGATGCCGGAGGTGGAGATCCTGCCCGCGTGCGAATACTACGGGCTGGGTGTGGTGCCCTACAGCCCGGTGGCGCGCGGCGTGCTCACCGGCAAGTACGCGCCCGGCCAGACTCCGGGACAGGGCACGCGCGCGGGGCGCTCCGACCGCCGCATGATGGAGACCGAGTTCCGCGACGAATCGCTGGTGATCGCGCAGCAACTCAAGACCCATGCCGAGGGCCGCGGGCTCACGCCGGGGCAGTTCGCCACCGCATGGGTGCTGGCCAATCCGATCATTTCGTCGGTGATCGCGGGACCGCGCACGCTGGCGCAGTTCGAGGATTATTTCGGTGCGCTGAACGTTGCCATCACGCCCGAGGAAGAGGCGATGGTCGACGCGCTGGTGTCGCCGGGGCATGCCTCGACCCACGGCTATAACGATCCGGGCTACCCGTTCGGCGGGCGCCCGGTGGCACGCGCGCGGATCGCCAAATAATAGTCCCCGATCGCGCCCGATGGCAGCGCTGCATGGGACCTGGGATGTGGCGCAAGCGCTGCCTAGATTGAGGCATGTTCGCAATGGCGCGATGACCTTGCGCACGGTTGCTGCATGCTGGCTTTACTCCTACTAATATCAATACAGGCGGCGCGCGCGGTGCGTGCGCCGCGAGAAAATTGCGCTTCGAGCCGGTGCGAAGACACCCCCTTCGCGCAGCACCGGCCCAACAGGGAAGCCCAAACGTGTCGCGTCGTGGCTGGATCTTCGCTGGCTTGGCGGTCGCCCTAACGGGCGGCGCCTACGTTGTGTATAGCTTTGTCGCAAGCGAAGTGCGCAATTCGCACTGGCAGGCGCGGCTGATCGGCAGCCTTGGCCAGCGGCTGACGTTCGAGATCCAGCCGGGCGCCAGCGACAGCATCCGTTTCCCGCATTCCGGACCCTATGACGCGCGCATGGGCTACGGCATGCTGCCCAGCTTTGCAAGGCGGCTGGAGCAGCGCGGCTACGTGCCGGCCGAACAGGCGCGTATGTCGCCGGACATGGTGCGGCTGATGGACCAGGGCCTGTTCGCGCCCTACCGCGAGAAAAACCAGGCGGGCCTGCTGCTGCGCGACTGCAACGGACTGACGCTGGCGTTCGAGCGCTATCCGCAGCGGCAGTATGCGGATTTCAACGCGATCCCGCCGCTGCTGGTGAGTTCGCTGCTGTACGTCGAGAACCAGGGCCTGCTCAACCCGGAATACCCCAATATGAACCCGGCGCTGGACTTTCGCCGGCTGTCGCGCGCAGTGCTCGACCAGATGATCCGGCTGGCCGACAAGTCGCACGACGCCCCCGGCGGCAGCACGCTGGCCACGCAGATCGAGAAATACCGGCACTCGCCCGAAGGCCGTACCGCGTCGATTCCGGAGAAATTCCGCCAGATGGCGTCGGCGTCATTGCGCGCCTACCTGGATGGGCCCGACACGCAGCGCGCGCGCGAGCGCATCGTGGTCGACTACCTGAACACCGTGCCGCTGTCGGCGCGCGAAGGCTTCGGCGAGATCAACGGCATCGGCGACGCGCTGTGGGTCTGGTACGGCGAGGACTTCAGCGAGATCAACCGCCTCCTGAAGGAGCTCGACCAGCGCGCGCCCGAGCCGCGCCAGGCGCAGGCCTTCAAGCGCGCGCTGTCGCTGATCATCTCGCAGCGCCGCCCGTCCTACCACCTGCGCCGCGACGATACCAACCTGGATGCGCTCACCGGCAGCTACCTGCGCCTGCTGGCGGCCAACAACGTCATTACCGCCGAGCTGCGCGACGCCGCACTGGCGCAGCCGCTGGAGAAGGCGGCGCCGCCGCAGCGCCCGGCGCAGGAGCCCTTCGTCACGCGCAAGGCCGTCAACCGCGTGCGCGCCGACATCACCCGGCTGACGGGGGTGGAAAGCCGCTACGACATGGACCGGCTCGACCTGACCGTGGACAGCACCATCAACCGCGAGGCGCAGCGCATCATCACCGAGACGCTGCAGCGCGTGAACAGCAAGGCCGATGCGCGCGCCATGGGCCTGTACGGCCACAACCTGCTGCGCGACAACGACGACCCGTCGAAGCTGACGGCGAGCTTCACGCTGTTCGAGCGCGTGGGCAACGCCAGCGTGGTGCGGGTGCAGGCCGACAATATCGACCAGCCCTTCGACGTCAACAGCGGCGCACGCCTGAACCTGGGATCGACCGCCAAGCTGCGCACGCTGGTGACTTACCTGGAGATCATCAGCGAGCTGCACTCGCGCTATGCCGGCATGAGCGGCGACGAGCTGGCCGCGGTGCACCTGGCGCGCCAGGACGCGCTCAGCCGCTGGGCGGTGGACTACCTGTCCAAGACCCGCAGGCCCGCCGAGCGCGAGCTGATGGCGATGCTCGAAGCCGCCATGGAGCGCAAGTACTCCGGCAGCGCCGGCGAAGGCTTCTTCACCGGCGGCGGCCTGCAGAGCTTCACCAACTTCGAGCGCGAGTCGGGCGAGCGCAACATGACCGTGCGCATCGGGTTCCAGCATTCGGTCAACCTGGTCTTTATCCGCATGATGCGCGACATCGTGCGCTATGAGATGTTCCATGCCAAGCCGGACATGGGCGACCTGTTCGAGGACCGCAACGCACCCGGCCGGCGCGAGTACCTGGAGCGCTTTGCCGACCAGGAAGGCAGCGCCTACATGACCAACTTCTACCAGCGCTACCGTGGCAAGGATTCGGCGCAGCGCCTGGACACGCTGCTGGGCCGGGTACGCATGACCATTCCGCACCTGAACGCGGTGCGCACGTCGGTGACGCTGCTGAGCGCACGGCCATACCTGGATGAGGCCAGCTACATCCACATCATGCGCGCGCGCCTGGGCGACAAGCAGCTGGCCAAGGAAGACCTGCCGGCGCTGTACCGCAAGTACGGCAAGGACAAGTTCAACCTCAACGACCGCGGCTACCTGTCACGCGTGCATCCGCTGGAGCTGTGGATGGTGGAGTACCTGGACCAGCATCCCGACGCTACGCTGGCAGAGGTGCTGCGCGCCAGCACCGCCGAGCGCCAGGAAGTTTACAAGTGGCTGTTCAAGACGCGCAGCAAGGCCGGGCAGGACAACCGCATCCGCACGCTGCTGGAGCAGGACGCCTTCACCCGCATCGCGCGGCGCTGGCAGCGCCTGGGCTATCCGTTCGATTCGCTGACGCCGTCGTACGCCAGCGCCATCGGCGCCGCCGGCGACCGCCCGGCCGCGCTGGCGGAGCTGGCCGGCATCCTGCTGGCGGGTGGCGTGGTCACGCAGAACGCCGCGGTACGCAGCTTGGCCTTCGCCGACGGCACGCCGTACGCCACGCGCTACGTGCTGCAGCCGGGGCAGGGCAAGCGCGTGTTGCCGGCCGAAGTGGCCGCGCTGGCGCGTCGCTCGATGCTGGATGTGGTGGAACGCGGCACTGCCAAGTCAATCCGCGGCGCGTTCACGGTGCCGGGGCGGGATGGCACGACGCTGATGGTGGCGGGCAAGACCGGCACCGGCGACCAGCGCTTCCAGGTGTACGGTCCGGGCGGGCGGCTGATCTCGTCGCGTTCGGTGAACCGCTCGGCGACGTTCGTGTTCACGCTGGGCGAGCGCTTCTTCGGCACCGTGGTGGTCAACGTGAGGGAGCCCTACGCAGTGCGCTACAGCTTTACCAGTGCGCTGGCGGTCAGGGTGCTGCGTGCGATCGCGCCGCAGGTTTCGGCGATGGCGCCGGGCGGCGACCGCGCACTGCTGCGTTGCCGCGACGCGGCCCCGGGGCTGCTCGCCCCGCGCGGGCCGACCATGGCCGCGCCGACCGAAGCCGTGCCCGGCGCCGCGCTGGCGCAAGGGCTCGAGGCCCGCCCGCAGATGGCCGAACCTGCGCCGGCGCCCCCCACACCTTCCAAGCGCGAGGTGCCGAGCCTGGCCGATGCCAACGACGCCGTGGTGCGCAAGGCCAGTCAGCCCTTGCGGCGCACCATGCCGTAGATCACCAGCAGCACGATCGCACCGATCACCGACGCAATCCAGCCGGCGGGTTCGCCCGGCTGGTACCAGCCCAGGGCGCGGCCGACGTAGCCGGCGATCACCGAGCCCAGGACCCCCAGGACGATGGTCATGATCCAGCCCATCTTGTCGTCGCCGGGTTTGACCGCGCGCGCGATCAGTCCGACGATGAGGCCAACGAACACGGTGCCAATGAATGCCATCATGGTGCGCTCCCGGTGGTGGTCTGGATCGATGCCGGCCGCACATGATGCGGCCGGTTGCGCTTCATGATACACGCCGCGGCGCGGCGTGTATGACGGGCATGTAACAAAGTCCACCGGGCCGCCGGCGGCGCTCAGGCCCCCGCCAGCCGGAACTGTCCGACCGCGCGGTGCAGGGCATCGGCCTGGTCTTCCAGCGATGCCGCCGCGGCCGCGGCCTCTTCCACCAGTGCGGCGTTCTGCTGCGCCATCTGGTCCATCTGCGACACCGCCTGGTTGACCTGCTCGATGCCGCCGGTCTGCTCCTCGGTGGCGGCGCGCATTTCGCCCATCAGGTCGGTCACGCGCTTGACCGCCTCGACGATCTCGTCCATCGCCTTGCCCGCGCTCTCCACCAGCACCGCGCCATCTTCCACGCGCTGCGCCGAGTTGCCGATCAGCGCCTTGATCTCCTTGGCGGCGGTGGCGCTGCGCTGCGCGAGCGTGCGCACCTCGCCGGCCACCACGGCAAAGCCGCGCCCTTGCTCGCCGGCGCGGGCGGCTTCCACCGCGGCGTTCAGCGCCAGGATATTGGTCTGGAAGGCAATGCCTTCGATCACGGCGATGATGTCGACCACCTTGCCCGAGGCGTCCTTGATCTCGCCCATGGTATCGACCACCTGGCTGACGATGGTGCCTCCGCGCACGGCGATGTCGGAGGCGCCTTCTGCAAGCCGACTGGCCTGGCGCGCGTTCTCGGCGCTCTGGCGCACGGTGCTGGTCAGCTGCTCCATGCTGGCGGCGGTTTCCTGCAGCGAGGCGGCCTGCTCCTCGCTGCGGCGCGACAGGTCGGCGTTGCCCGCGGCAATCTGCTTGGCCGCGCCCGCGATCGAATCAGCCGAGCCGCGGATGCTGCCGATCGCACCGGTCAGGCGCGACTGCATGCGCTGCATCGCAAAGAGGATGCTGTGCTGGTCGCCGGGGCGCACCTCCACCTGGCCGGCGAGGTCGCCCTCGGCAATGCGCCCGGCGATATGCGCGGTGGTGGCCGGCTCGCCGCCGAGCTGCTTCTGCAGGCTGGCGGAGACGCGCACCATCACCAGCGTCATCAGTGCGCCGACCCCGAGCAGCAGGCCGAGGGCCTTCAACAGCTCGGTGCGAAACGCCGCGTCGATGTCATCCAGGTACAGTCCGGCGATAAAGTTCCAGTCCCACGGGCGGAAGTTGGCAACGTAGCTCAGCTTGGGCTGCGGCGCCTCGGCGCCCGGCTTGGGCCACAGGTAATGGACGAAGCCCTTGCCCGCGCCCTTGCCGATCTCGGCGATATCTCGGAACAGGTAGACGCCGTTGGGATCTTTCATGTCCGACATGTTCTTGCCGTTCATCTCGGTCTTGAACGGGTGCATCACCACCACGGTGTCGGAGCGCATCAGCGTGAAATAACCGTCGGCGCCGAAGCGCATCGCGCGCACGCGCTCGATGGCCTGCTGCCTGGCCTCGTCCTGCGACAGCTTGCCGGCCTTGGCCAGCGCCTCGTACTCGGCCACCACGGAGTAGGCGGTGTCGGTCACGTGGGCCAGGTCCAGGCGCCGTTCTTCCATGCGCAGCTCGCGTATATGCCAGGCGTTCCACAGCGTGATGCCGAGCAGGCATATCCAGCTCAGCACCAGCGGCAACAGCAGTTTCTTTTTCAGGCTCAGGTTGTCCAACATTGCGTTCACTCCTCCTTCTTCCGCGCACTGCGCATGGCTTATCGGTGATGCTCACGGCGACACTCATCGCGCTGTCACTCATTGGTGACAACTGTCGGCGACACTGGCTGGTATAGGGCCAGCGGCATATGGGTGTGCGTCTGCGGCATAACGGCGGGGGCGCAAACTAACTTAATTGGGGTAATACCGCCCATGAAGCCATTGTGGTTGATTGGCTTTAATACAACTGCCATCGGAGTGCCGTATGCATCGCTTCATGTGCGGCGCGAGTGATGTGCGCTTCGCGCCTGTACCGCGATCGGTCAGAATCGCGCGTTGTTCCCATTGACTGAACCATGCTTCCAAAAGGCGATATGGCTACCCTGCCCAGCCCCTCCGATAACACCCGCCAACAGGACGGACCGCTTGCCGTGTTCCTAGTCTTCCTGCGGCTGGGGTTGACCTCGTTCGGCGGGCCGGTGGCGCACCTGGCGTATTTCCGCGAGGAACTGGTGCGCCGGCGGCGCTGGATCAGCGAAGCCGCCTATGCCGACGTGATCGCGCTGTGCCAGTGCCTGCCGGGGCCGGCCAGCAGCCAGACCGGTATCGCGCTGGGGCTGGCGCGTGCCGGTTATGCGGGCGCGCTTGCCGCGTGGATCGGTTTCACGCTGCCGTCGGCGCTCGTCATGATCCTGTTCGCGCTGGGCGTGTCTCACTACGGCATGACCGCGGCGCCCGGCGTGCTGCACGGGTTGAAGCTGGTGGCGGTGGCGGTGGTGGCGCAGGCGGTGTGGGGCATGGCGCGCAGCCTGTGTACCGGGCCCGTGCGCATCGCCATCAT
Organism: Cupriavidus sp. PB-02; assembly: GCF_058252315.1. Classification (NCBI taxonomy): domain Bacteria; kingdom Pseudomonadati; phylum Pseudomonadota; class Betaproteobacteria; order Burkholderiales; family Burkholderiaceae; genus Cupriavidus; species Cupriavidus sp. PB-02. The sequence continues at coordinate 2,892,610 of NZ_CM177695.1, read as the reverse complement.
GATCGTGGCCGCCGGCATCGTGCTGGCGCTGCCTGGCCCATGGACCCAGGTGGCGGTGATGGCCGCGGCGGCGGCCGCAGGGATCGCGTTGCTGCGGCCGGCACTGGCGGGCGCGCATGAACCGCTGGGGATGGCGGTCACGCATCGGGCGGGCGCACTCGTGCTGGTGCTGTTTGCCGTGCTGCTGGCCGGGCTCCCGTTGCTGGCGCAGGTCGTCGCCGACCCTGCCATGCGCATGTTCGATGCGTTCTACCGTGCCGGTGCGCTGGTCTTCGGCGGCGGGCACGTGGTGCTGCCGCTGCTCGATACCGCGGCGGTGGCACCGGGCTGGGTCGGCAAGGAAACCTTCCTGGCCGGCTATGGCGCGGCGCAGGCCATGCCGGGGCCGCTGTTCACCTTTGCCGCCTTCCTGGGCGCGTCCATGCAGATGCCGCCGACCGGCTTTGCCGGCGGGTTGCTGTGCACGCTGGCGATCTTCCTGCCCGGCGCGCTGCTGGTGATAGGGACGCTGCCGTTCTGGGAAAGCCTGCGCCGCAACCGGCGCGCGCAGGCGGCGCTGGCCGGCGTCAATGCCGGTGTGGTCGGGCTGCTGCTGGCGGCGCTGTGGGATCCGGTGTGGACCAGCGCCGTGCAGGTGCCGCTCGATATCGTGCTGGTCGCGCTGGCGCTGCTCGCGCTGATGGTGTGGAAGCTGCCGCCGTGGCTGGTGGTGGTAGCGAGCGGCGTGGTGGGGTGGGCGGCCGGGGCGTGGTTGTGACGTTCGGCTGCCGCGCTTAACGAGGCGGCGGCGGCGGTGCGTGCGGCAAGGCATGTAACGCGCTGTAATGTTGAGCGGTCACCATTCGTTTGCGCATTCAAATGAGAACGATTATCCTTCTCTCTTGCGTCAATCATTGTGACAACAATGACACAGCCCTTGCTGCCACAGGTGCGCAAGGCGGCGCCCGAGCTTCCAGGACATAAAGGCAACAACTGGCCGCAGGCCGCGCCAGCACCGTGCCCGCCGACCAACCGCAATGACCCAATCCCAGCCGGCTTCCGGCCAGCAGCGCCGCGCCTTCTGGCTCAAGCATCTCCACCAGTGGCACTGGATCAGTTCCGCGATCTGCCTGATCGGGATGCTGCTGTTCGCCATCACCGGCTTCACGCTCAACCATGCGGCGCAGATTGAGGCAAAGCTTGCGGTCGAGAACCGGCACGCCACCATGCCCACGCGCGTGCTCGACAAGGTGCGCGCCGAAGCGCCCGCCAGCGACGCCCAGGCGCGCGAGCGCAAGGCGCCGGTACCCGCGGCGTTGGCCGACTGGCTGGCGCAGGCGCTGGACGTCGACACCCGCGGGCGCGAGGCCGAATGGTCGGCGGACGAGATCTACGTGGCCTTGCCGCGCCCTGGCGGCGATGCCTGGGTCAGCGTCGAGCTCGACAGCGGCGAGGCCCAGTACGAAAAAACCACGCGCGGCGCGATCTCCTACCTGAACGATCTGCACAAGGGCCGCAATACCGGCGCCGCGTGGAGTCTGTTCCTGGATGTGTTCGCGCTGGCGTGCGTGATCTTCAGCGTGACCGGCCTGTTCCTGCTCAAGCTGCATGCGGGCGGACGCGTGGCGACGTGGCCGCTGGTGGGGCTGGGGCTGGTGGCGCCATTGCTGCTCGCCATCCTGTTCATCCACTGATCGACCCATTCTTCTTCCTGCATCTCACTGACGAGGTTCCTTCGATATGCGCCGACTGCTCACCGTCACCCTGACCGGCATGGCCGCGGTTCCCTTGGCGGGACCCGCGATGGCCGCCGACCTGAACGTCAAGGTGGAAATCCCGCGCCTGAACGTGGCCGAATACCACCGCCCCTATGTGTCGATGTGGGTCGAGCGCGCCGACCAGAGCCCCGTACAGACGCTGGCGGTCTGGTACGACGGCAAGCTCAAGGACGGCGAGGGCACCAAGTGGCTCAAGGACATGCGCCAGTGGTGGCGCAAGGCCGGCCGCGACCTGCATATGCCGGCCGACGGCATCTCTGGCGCCACGCGCGCGCCGGGCGAGCACGCGGCCAGCTTCAGCGACGGCAAGACGCCGCTGGGCAAGCTGCCGGCGGGTAACTACCAGCTAGTGGTGGAGGCCGCGCGTGAAGTGGGCGGGCGCGAGCTGCTGCGCGTGCCGTTCACCTGGCCGCCGCAATCCGCGCAGACCGCCCGCGCCAAGGGCGAACACGAACTCGGCGGCGTGACCGTCGAACTGAAGCCGTAAATCTCCCGGAGCCCCGACGATGAAACCTTCCGCGATCCTGTCCGCCGTTCCTTCCCGCCTGGCCACCCGCGTGGCCGTGCTCGCCCTCGCCGCGCTGGCGCCGCTGGCCGCGCATGCGCACCGCCAGTGGCTGCTGCCGTCGGCCACCGTGCTGTCCGGTAGCGATCCGTGGGTGACCGTGGACGCCGCCGTCTCCAACGACCTGTTCTATTTCGAGCACGTGCCGATGCGGCTCGACAACCTGCAGGTGACCGCCCCCGACGGCAGCGCCGTCAAGGCCGAGAGCGCGGCCACCGGCAAGTACCGCAGCACCTTCGACCTGCACCTGACCCAGCCGGGCACCTACCGCGTGGCGGTGGTCAACAACGGCCTCTTCGCCAGCTACAAGGTCGACGGCCAGACCAAGCGCTGGCGCGGCACGGCCGAGAACTTCGCCAAGGAAGTGCCGGCCAACGCGCAGGAGCTGCAGGTCACGCAGGCCGAAGGCCGCATCGAGTCCTTCGTCACCGCCGGCAAGCCCAGCGACAAGGGCCTGCGCATCGCCGGCCGCGGCCTGGAGCTGGCGCCGATCACGCACCCGAACGACCTGGTCGCGGGCGAAACCGCCAGCTTCCGCCTGCTGCTCGACGGCAAGCCCGCCGCCAACCTGAAGGTCTCGGTGGTGCCGGGCGGCATCCGCTATCGCGACCAGCTGCAGGAGTTCAGCGCCACCACCGACGCCGACGGCAAGTTCAGCGTCAAGTGGCCGGCGCCTGGCATGTACTGGATGGAAGCCGAGGTGCGCGACGACAAGGCGACCTTCAAGCAAGCCAAGTCGCGCCGCGCCGTCTATGCGGTGACGATGGAAGTGCTGCCGCAATAAGAGGCTGACGGTTTGAACCGCGTCCTCGTTCCCGTCGCGCTGTCCGCGCCGCCGATGCCGCCCGCGGCGCAGGTGCGGCTGCACCGCTGGTGCGGTGAGAGCATGGGCACGACCTGGTCGGTGGCGGCGTTGTTGCTACGGGCGGCTGATGCCGATCGCATCGCCGCAGGGATCCGGGCCGTGCTCGATGGCGTGGTCGCGCAGATGAGCAACTGGGAAGCGGATTCGGACCTGAGCCGCTTCAATCGCGCCGCGCCGGGCAGCTGGCACACGTTGCCGGACGACTGCTTCGCGGTGCTGCAATGCGCGCTGCAGGTGGCGCGCGACAGCGGCGGTGCCTATGACCCGAGCGCCGGCCCGCTGGTCGACCTGTGGGGCTTCGGCCCGGCGCCGAAGCGTAGCGCGCCGCCATCGCCTGACGCGGTGCAGGCGGCACGCGGCCGCTGCGGCTGGGTGCGCATCGAAGTCGATGGGGCAGGCAAGCGCGCGCTGCAGCCCGGCGGCGCCTCGCTGGACTTCTGCGCCATCGCCAAGGGCTTTGCCGTCGACGCGGTGGCGAGCTACCTGCGCGAGCAAGGCCTGGACCACCACCTGACCGAGATCGGCGGTGAACTGCGCGGCCATGGCGTCAAGCCCGACGGCATGCCGTGGTGGGTCGCGCTGGAAACGCCGCCGGGGCTCGGCACCGGCGCAGCGGGGCAGACGCTGGTCGCGCTGCACGGCTTGTCGGTCGCCACCTCCGGCGATTATCGCCGCTACTTCGACAGCGACGGCCGGCGCTACGCCCATACCATCGATCCGCGCACCGGCTATCCGGCCAGCCACGCGCTCGCTTCGGTCACGGTGCTGCATGCGCAGTGCATGCTGGCAGATGCGCTCTCTACCGCGCTGACCGTGCTCGGCCCCGAGGCCGGCATGGTGCACGCGCACCGCCACGGTATCGCCGCGCGCTTCCTGGTGCGCACGCCGGACGGTTTCGAAGAACACCTTTCCCCGGCGTTCGCCGCGATGCTGGCATGAGCCGGCCTTCCGCTTTCGCCGGCGCGAGCTGGCTCGCCGTGGCCGGCGGCGTGGCACTGGCGCTGCTGGGCCCGTCGCGCGCCGTCACGGCAGCCGGTGTGGTTGCGGCCTATGCGGGCTTCTGCGGCGCGGTGATCGCGCACCATCGCCAGCGGCGCGCGAGCGTGGCGGCGTTGGCAAGCCCCGCGGACGACGCCACGCTGGTCGCCTATGCCAGCCAGACCGGGTTTGCCGAGCAACTGGCGCTGCAGACCGCCACCGCGCTGCAGGGCGCGGGCATGCCGGTGCAGCTGCTGTCGCTGGCCGAGGTCGATGCAAGACGCCTGGCCGCATGCCGGCAGGCGCTGTTCGTGGTCAGCACCACGGGCGAGGGCGACGCGCCTGACAGCGCTTCCGGCTTTGCGCGCCGCTTGCTGGCCGGCGCGGATGGCCTGCGCGAACTGCGCTACGGCATCCTGGCGCTGGGCGACAGCAGCTACGCACGCTTCTGCGCCTTCGGCCACGCGCTCGACGGCTGGCTGCAACGCCATCGCGCGCAGCCGCTGTTCGACCTGATCGAAGTCGACAACGGCGATGCCGGCGCGCTGCGCCACTGGCAGAACCACCTGTCGGCGCTGAGCGGCGGCGCCGAGATCGCCGACTGGGAACGCCCGCGCTACGGCAGCTGGCGGCTGGCGCAACGCCGTCACCTGAACCCGGGCAGCCAGGGCGCGCCGGCCTTCCATATCGCGCTGGCACCGCAAGCAGGCGCCGCATTGGACTGGCAGGCCGGTGACCTCGCCGAGGTCGGCCCCTGCCACGCACCGGCCGAGGTCGAGCGGCTGCTGGCGCGGCTCGCGCTGGATGGCGGCACACCGGTGCGCTGCGATGGCCACGCCATGACGCTGGCCCAAGCGCTCGCCACGCGCATGCCGTTGCCCGAGCCGCACTTTGCCGCGATGCAGGGCCTGCCGCCGCAGCAACTGGTGGACGTGCTGTCGCCCCTGCCGCACCGCGAGTATTCGATCGCATCGCTGCCGCAGGACGGCACGCTCGAGCTGCTGGTGAGGCAGACCCGCCATGGCGATGGCCGCCTGGGGCTGGCCTCCGGCTGGCTGACGGCCCATGCGCAAGCGGGGGCGCGCATCGCATTGCGCATCCGCACCAACCGCAGCTTCCATCCGCCGGCCGACGACCGGCCGCTGATCCTGGTCGGCAACGGCACGGGCCTGGCCGGGCTGCGCGCGCATCTCAAGGCTCGCGCCGCGGCGGGACAGCGGCGCAACTGGCTGTTGTTCGGCGAGCGTTCGGCGCAGCACGATGGTTTCTTTGCCGATGAGCTGGCCGCGTGGCAGGCCGATGGCACGCTGCAGCGCGCGGACCTGGTGTGGTCGCGCGACGGCGGCGCGCTGCGCCACGTCCAGGACGCGCTGCGCGCGCATGCCGGCGCGGTGCGCCAGTGGGTCGACGACGGCGCGGCGATCTATGTCTGCGGCAGCCTGCAGGGCATGGCCGGCGGCGTCAACGACGCGCTGGCGGAGATCCTCGGTGAGGACACACTGCGCCAGCTGGCCGACCACGGCCGCTACCGGCGCGACGTCTACTAAACCTCGTAGCTGCAAGCAACTGCCGTGCGGAGATCGGCCGCGCGGCTCGCGCCCGGGCCGGGCATGCACTATCTTCGGTGTGGTCTGCAAAGCATCTGCAGCCAACAACAATACCGAGGAGACCTGATTGATGTTAAGCACCCCCCGCCGCATCGCGGCCGCGCTGGCCCTGCTCGTCACCACATCGGCCGCCATGGCCCAGGCACCCCGCGCCGAACGCCTGGCTGTACCCGGCCTGGAAAAACCCGCCAGTGTGCTGGTCGACCGCTGGGGCGTGCCGCATATCTATGCCGGTACGCTCTACGACGCCTTCTACGTGCAGGGCTTCATGGCCGCGCGCGACCGCCTGTGGCAGATCGACCTGTGGCGCAAGCGCGGCCTCGGCGAAATGGCCAGGGACTTCGGCCCGGCCTATGCCGACGGCGACCGCATGGCGCGCGCGGTGCTGTTCCGCGGCGACATGTACCGCGAATGGCTCGCCTACGGCTCCGACGCCAAGCGCGTGGCCGAGGCCTTCGTGGCGGGTGTGAATGCCTACGTGGCGCTGACCGAGCAGAAACCCGAACTGCTGCCGCCTGAATTCCGCAAGCTCAACTACAAGCCCGCGCGCTGGCGCGCCGACGATATCGTGCGCATCCGCCACCACGGCCTGACGCTGAACTTCACCGGCGAAGTCGAGCGCGCGCAGCTCTACTGCCGGGCCAGGAACGAGGCCGCGCGCGCCGACTGGCTGCGCCGCGAACTCGATCCGCCGGTCGAGCCCAAGCTGAACCCTGGCCTCGATCCCTGCACGGTGCCCGCGGCCGAACTGCGCCGCGCCTATGAACTGGCCACCGCCGCCGCGCGCTTCCCGAAAGAGGCGTGGACCACCGAACAGGCCGGCACCATCCCGCTCGACCAGCTCTACGCGCTGGTCGATCCCAACAGCGATACCGGCCGCAGCCTCGGCTCCAACAACTGGGTCATCGGCGGCAAGCGCACCGCCACCGGCCGCCCGATCCTGGCCAACGACCCGCACCGCTCGCACGGCGCGCCCAGCCTGCGCTATATCAGCCACCTGAACGCGCCGGGGATGTCGGTGATCGGCGCGGGCGAGCCCTTTCTGCCAGGCATCTCGATCGGGCACAACGGCACCATCGCCTTCGGCCTGACGCGCTTCTACATGGACCAGGAAGATCTCTACGGCTACGAGCTGAATCCGGCCAACCCGCGTGAATACAAGTACAAGGGCCGCTGGGAGCCGATGGAGACCGTCACCGAAGAGATCGCGGTCAAGGGCGAGTCCGCGCCGCGCAAGGTCGCGATCGACTTCACGCGCCACGGCCCGGTACTCCACGCCGATGCCGCGCGGGCGTGGGCGCTGCGCGCCGCGTGGCTCGACTACGGCATGGCGCCGTACTTCGGCTCGATGGACTATATGCGCGCGCGCAACTGGGACCAGTTCCGCGGCGCCATGAACCGCTGGGGCGCGCCGGGCGAGAACCAGGTCTATGCCGACACCGGCGGCAATATCGGCTGGGTCCCGGGCGGGCTGACCGTGAACCGGCCCAACTGGGACGGCCTGACGCCGGTGCCGGGCGACGGGCGCTACGAATGGGCCGGCTACCGCAATATGGACGAGCTGCCATGGGCCTATAACCCCACGCCAGGCTATATCGTCACCGCCAACGAGAACAACATCCCGCCCGAGCACCCGGCCGCCAAGCTGGGCGTGGGCTACGAATGGAGCGACAGCTCGCGCGCGCGCCGGCTCAAGGCGGTGGTGGGCGCCAGTCCGCGCAGCTCGGTGCAGGACTCGATGGCATGGCAGAACGACACCGTGTCGATACCGGCGCAGCGGGTGGTGGCGCTGGTGAAGGACCTGCGCAGCGACGATGCGCAACTGGCGCGCGGCCTCAACCTGCTGCGCGGCTGGGACGGCAACGAGCGCGCCGACAGCGCCGCGGCCGCGCTGTTCGAGGTCTGGTTCAGCAAGCACCTGCGGCCGGCGGTGGTGCACGCGTCGCTGTCGCCGGAGTCCGCCAGGCTGGTTGGCGCGGGCGATGCCGCGCGCGTGCTCGCGGTGCTGGAGCAGCCGGGGCCGTGGATGCCGGTGGAGCGGCGCAATGCGGTGATGCTCGAATCGCTGAAGGCGGCGATGGCCGAGGTCGAGGGCAAGCTTGGTCCCGATCCGCGCGCGTGGCAATGGGGCAAGCTGCACACGGCGGTGTTCTCGCATCCGATGGACCCGATCCTGACGGATGCCGAGCGCCAGCAGTACAACGTGAATGCCGGACCGATCGGCGGCTCGGCGTTCACGCCGATGAATACCAGCTATCGCAATTCCGACTTCCGGCTGACCGCGGGGGCGTCGTTCCGCATGGTGCTGGATGTGGGCGACTGGGATGCGTCGCGCGTGGTCAATACGCCGGGGCAGTCGGGGAATCCGGCCAGCCCACACTATCGCGACCTGGCGCCGTTGTGGGCCAAGGGGGAGTATTTCCCGCTGGTTTATACGCGCAAGGCGGTGGAGAAGGCGAGTCGGGAGAGGCTGGAGTTGGTGCCGCAGTGAGTCTTCGTATGCCGGCGTATCGCAGGCTCATGCGATTCAGGGAGGGCCATTACGCCAGGCAAACGCACCCCTCTCCCGCGCGTGGGAGAGGGGTGGGGGAGCAAACCGGCGCCGGGCGACGCGCGCCATCTTCACTTCAACATCTTCATCAACGCCTCCGCCGCCACCTCGCCGCGCGCAAGCCGCGCGTCAGGCGCGGTTGACCACCGGCACCAGCGCGCCTTGCACCGCACGCGCGGCATCGGACGCGAGGAACAGGATCACGTCGGCCAGCGCATCCAGGCCGACCCAGCGCGCGTGCTCGGCATCCGGCATGGCCTGGCGGTTCTCCGGCGTATCGAGGATGCTGGGCAGCACCGCGTTGACGCGGATGCCGCGGTCGCGCAACTCGGCCGACATCGATTCGGTCACGCGCGCCAGCGCGTCCTTGGAGGCGCAGTAGGCGCCCATCTGGGCAAGGCCGCGCGCGGCGGAGTTGGCGCCGACGTTGACGATGCTGCCGCCACCGGCTTCGAGCATATGCGGCACCACCACGCGCGCCAGGTTCAGCACGGTGCGCACGTTCATGTCGAACAGGTGGTCCCAGGCCGCGGCGTCGGTCTCATGCACGGCCGGACCCATGGCGAAGCCGCCGGCCAGGTTGCAGACCACGTCGATGCGCCCGCATGCCTGGATCGCCTGCTGCACGGCTTGTCCGAGCTGCGCGGCATCGAGCAGGTCCGTCTGCAACGCCACGTGGCCGTTGCCGGCCTCGGGCAGCGGGGCCGCATGCCGATCCAGCAGCACCACCCGCGCGCCCGCCTGGGCGAAAGCCTGCGCCACCGCGCGGCCGAGGTTGCCGCGCGCGCCGGTGATCAATACGTTCTTGCCGTTGAAGTTCATTTTGGGGGCTCCTGCGCCATGGCGGCGCGCATGATCGGATCAGAAAAGACGCAAGCCAGTCTACAAAACGCCGACCAACATATGCTTGCGAAATTGCCCCGGGCTAACCCTCGAAACGCACAGGAAGTTGCGCGCTTACGGCTTGTGCTGCCGTGGTGGCTTGCGTCGCGGTGCTTCCGGCTCAACGCCCGCGATCACCGGTGCCGCCGCCGTCCGTTCGAGAAACGCCACCAGCAGCCGCGCCGCAGGCGAGAGCAGCTCAAGGTCGCGGAAGCAGATCGCAAAGCGCCGCCGCGCCCAGTCATTGCGCAGCGGGATCACGCGCAAGCCAAAGGTGGCGGCGATTGGCGCGGCGATCTCGGCCGGGATGATGGTGATGCCGAGTTCCGCGCGCACGCAGCGCAGCGCCGCGTCGAAGGTCGATACCACCGCGCGGTAGGCGATGCGCCGGCCCAGGATCGCGGCATAGCGCGTCAGCATGGTCTGCACCGCCGTCTGGGCGGGCATGCCGATATGGTCGTAGCCGAGCGTGTCTTCGAACAGGCAATCGTACGCCCCGGCCAGCGGATGCCCGGCGTGCACCACCGCCGCCAGGTGGTCGGCGCGGTAGGGCCGGGTCTCGAAGCCCTCCAGGTCCGCCGCATCCCAGCAGATGCCAAGCGGCGCCGAGCCCTCGCGCAAGGCGCGCACCACGTCGCTGCTCAGGCTCTCCTCCACGGTGACGCGCACGTCGCGGTGTTCCGGCTGCTGCAGGAACGCGGCGATGTCGTCGGGCAGCGATTCCGCCATCGACGACACCGTGGCCAGCAGCCGCACCTGCCCGCGGATGCCGGAGCCGTAGTCCGCCATGTCCCGGGCCACGCGATCCGCCGCGGCCAGCATCGCGCGCGCATGCGCCAGCACCATCTCGCCGGCGGGCGTGGGGATCACGCCGCGGCGGCGGCGTTCCAGCAGCGTGGCGCCGACGGTCTCTTCCAGCTGCGCCAGGCGCTTGCTGATGGCGGAAGCGACAATATGTTCCTGCTCGCCCGCGCGCGCCATATTACGGGTTTCGCAGACGGCGACGAACAGGCGCAGCGTGGTGAGGTCGAGATCTCGCATTGGGGGCGTCGGTGTTTCCGGAATGGAATGGTAGCCGCGATATGGGTGCTTTATCGGCTCATTCGGGAATTCCCGCAGGTATGGCAGTGGCGCTTTAGAGACTTTCCGATTCGGAACGTTATCGTGCATAAATCACCGCTTCAGCTTGTCGCCAGAAACTCATAGAGTTCTTCCGTCGCCTCCTCCGCGGGGCCTTTCCCGAAGCCCCAAACCATGACCGCCCCTATCCCCCGCCATGCCGTAATCCGCGAAGTCGGCTTGCGCGACGGCCTGCAAAGCATCCGCACCATCCTGCCCACCGCAAGCAAGCAGGCGTGGATCCGCGGCGCCCACGCCGCTGGCCTGCGCGAGCTGGAAGTGGGCTCGTTCGTGCCCGCTCGCCTGCTGCCGCAACTGGCCGATACCGCCGAGCTGGTGGCCTTCGCCCGCACGCTGCCCGGCCTGTTCGTCTCGGTGCTGGTGCCCAACCTGCGCGGTGCGCAGGATGCGCTCTCCAGCGGCGCCGACCTGATGATCGTACCGCTGTCGGCCAGCCATGCGCACAGCCTGGCCAACCTGCGCAAGACGCCCGACGAGGTGGTGGCCGAAGTGGCGCGCATCCGCGCGGCGCGCGATGCCAGCGGCGCCAGGACGCTGATCGAAGGCGGCGTCGGCACCGCCTTCGGCTGCACGCTGCAAGGTCACGTCGATCCCGACGAGGTGCTGCGCCTGATGCAGGCGCTGCTCGACGCCGGCGCCGACCGCGTCAGCCTGGCCGATACCGTCGGCTATGCCGATCCGCGCATGGTGCGCGAGCTGTTCGCGCGCGCCGTCGAGATCGCCGGCGAGCGCTTCTGGTGTGGCCATTTCCACGACACCCGCGGACTCGGGCTGGCCAATGTCCACGCCGCGCTGGACGCGGGCGTGACGCGCTTCGATGCCTGCCTGGCCGGCATCGGCGGCTGCCCGCATGCGCCCGGCGCCAGCGGCAACGTTGCGACCGAAGACCTTGCCTACATGCTCGGCAGCATGGGCATCGACACTGGTGTCGACATCGCCCGCCTGCTGGCGCTGCGTGAAGACGTCGCCGCTTGGCTCAAGGATGAAACCCTGCACGGCACGCTGTGGCGCGCCGGCCTGCCCAAGACTTTCCCGGCCCAGCATGCTGGCGCCGCTTTCTGAGACGCAAGATGACCCAAGACAGCAACAGCAACTCCCTGCCGCTCGCCGGCATCCGCGTGGTCGAATTCACGCATATGGTGATGGGCCCCACCTGCGGCATGATCCTGGCCGACCTGGGTGCCGAGGTGATCAAGGTCGAACCGCCCGGCGGCGACAAGACCCGCAACCTGCCGGGCCTGGGCATCGGCTTCTTCCGCGCCTTCAACCGCAACAAGAAGAGCGTGGTGCTCGATATCACGACCGAGGAGGGGCGCGCCGCCGCCGCGGAGCTGGCCGGCCAGAGCGACGTGCTGCTGGAGAACTTCCGTCCCGGCCTGATGCAGAAACTGGGGCTGGACTACGCCACGCTGTCGCGCGACTACCCGCACCTGATCTACGTCTCGCACAAGGGCTTCCTGCCCGGCCCGTACGAGAACCGGCTGGCGCTGGACGAAGTCGTGCAGATGATGGGCGGCCTGTCCTACATGACCGGCCCCAGCGGGCGGCCGCTGCGTGCCGGCACCTCGGTCAACGACATCATGGGCGGCATGTTCGGCGCCATCGGCGTGCTGGCCGCGCTGCGCGAACGCGACCGCACCGGCCGCGGCCAGGAGATCCAGAGCGCGCTGTTCGAGAACTGCGTGTTCCTGGCCTCGCAGCATATGCAGCAGTTCGCGATGACCGGCGAGGCGCCGCCGCCGATGCCGTCGCGCGTCTCGGCGTGGAGCGTGTATGACGTGTTCACGCTGGCCGGGGACGAGCAGCTCTTTATCGGCGCGGTCAGCGACAAGCAGTTCGTCACGCTGTGCCAGGTGCTCGAACACCCGCAGCTTCTCGGCAAGCCCGAGTACGCCACCAATACCTCACGCGTGGCCGTGCGCCCGCAACTGCTCGCAGAGCTGGGCGCGATCCTGCGCCACCATCGCTCCGACGAACTGGCGCCGAAGCTCGAAGCCGCCGGCATCCCCTACGCGCCGATCGTGCGCCCGGACCAGCTACTCGACGATCCGCACCTGCTCGCCAGCGGCGGACTGGTGCCGATGCAGGCCGACGATGGTTCGACCACGCCCACGGTGCTGCTGCCGCTGCTGATGGGCGGGCGCCGCCCCGGCGTGCGCCGACCGCTGCCCAGGGCCGGCGAGCACAACGAAGAGATCCTGTCGCAGCTCGGCAAGGGCCGCGTTGGCTGAATGGCACGACGGGCATGCCGCGCCACAGCGGCAGCCCGCAAAACGACATCACGATAACGATACGGAGACAACCTCATGCAACGCCGTACCCTTCTCAAGTCTGGAGTGGCGCTGGCCGCCGTGTTCGCCACTGCGCTGGCCGTGCCTGGCTTCGAAGCCCTGGCCCAGGGCGGCACCGGCAAGCCAGTGCGCCTGATCCTGCCGATCAGCGCCGGCTCCGGCGTCGACACCATCGCCCGTGCGGCCGGCCCGGCACTGGGCAAGGCCTTCGGCCAGCCGGTGGTGATCGAGAACCTGCCCGGCGCCGGCGGCATCACCGGCGCCGCGGCGGTGGTCAAGGCGCAGCCGGATGGCAGCACGCTCGGGCTGGTTTCGAACAACCACGTGATCAATCCCAGCGTGTTCCGCTCGATGCCGTTCGATGCGATCCGCGACATCACGCCGATCAGTGTGATCGGCGCCACGCCGCTGGTGCTGGTGGTCAATCCGAAAGTGCCGGCAAAGAACGTGAAGGAACTGGTGGCGCTGCTCAAGGCCAAGCCTGACGGCTACAACTATGGCTCGTCGGGCAACGGCACCATCATCCACCTGGCCGGCGAGATGTTCCTCGACGAGGCGGGCGTGAGTGCGCGCCACGTGCCGTACAAGGGCACCGGGCCGATGCTGAACGACCTGATCGCAGGCCAGGTGGAGATGGGCGTGGTTGCGCTCAATGCCGTGGCTCCGCATCTGAAGGCGGGCACGTTGCGCGCCATCGGCCTGTGCGGTGACAAGCGCACCGCGGCCGCGCCCGAGATCCCGACCATCGCCGAGCAAGGGCTGCCCCGATACAACGTCGCGGGCTGGTTCGCCGTGGTCGGCCCGGCCGGCATGCCGCCCGCGGAAGTGAAGCGCGTGCACGATGCCTTTGCCAAGGCCTTCACCTCGCCCGAAGTGCTCGAGGCGATGAAGAAGCAAGGCACCGTGATCGAACCCGGCACGCCCGAAGCCGCGGCCAGCTTCTTCCGCAGCGAGGCCACGCGCTACGCCGCATTGGTGAAGAAGGCCAACGTCAAGGTCGAATAGCGCACCGCACGCATCCATCCACACTATCCACAACATGACTCTCTACAAGCTTGGCGAGCTCGCGCCCGCCATCGCCGGCAGCGCCTTTGTCGCTGCCGAAGCCACCATCATCGGCCGCGCCGAACTGGCCGATAACGTCTCGGTCTGGCCCGGTGCCGTGATCCGCGCCGACAACGAGCCCGTGACCATCGGCGCCGGCAGCAACGTGCAGGAAGGCGCGGTGCTGCATACCGATCCCGGTTGCCCGCTGACGCTCGGCGCCGGCGTGACCGTGGGGCACCAGGCCATGCTGCACGGCTGCACCGTCGGTGACGGCGCGCTGATCGGCATCCAGGCGGTGATCCTGAACAACGCGATGATTGGCGCCGAGTCCCTGGTGGCCGCCGGCGCACTGGTGACCGAGGGCAAGCAGTTCCCGCCGCGCTCGCTGATCCTGGGCTCGCCCGCCAAGGCCGTGCGCGAACTGACCGATGACGAAGTGAAGAGCCTGCGCGCAAATGCCGAGGACTATGTCCGCCGTGCCGCGCAGTACCGGGTGGCGCTCGAGAAGATCGGCTGATGGGCATCCGGCATATCTTTTGAGGCAGCGGGGCGCTGCCGTGCAGCCAATGCGCGCGGCGCCTAGAATCGTCCTGCATTCACCCGTCGCGGCATCCACCGGATCGCCGCCACGCCACACAGGAGAACGACGATGCCAGACAAGCCAGTCAGGATCCCCGGCCCCGACCATCCCATCACTGTCACGCCGACCTCCGGCCGGATCGTGGTCAAGGTCGGCGGTATTACCGTGGCCGACAGCGATGCCGCGCTGACGCTGCGCGAGGCCGACTACACGCCGGTGCAGTACATCCCGCGCGAGCATGTCGACATGGCGCAGCTGGAACGCACCACACACGCGACCTACTGCCCGTACAAAGGCGACTGCAGCTATTTCTCGATCCCCGCCGGCGGCGAGCGCTCGCGCAATGCGGTGTGGAGCTACGAGACTCCTTACGACGCGGTGGCCGCGATCGCATCGCACCTGGCCTTCTATCCGGACCGGGTCGACAGCATCGAAATCCTCCAACGCTAGCACGCAGGGTGCCGCCACGCAGGGCGGCATATCCATCCGCGAAACCTGTCGTTCCCTCATCCGCAGTGCACTGCTATCGTCTTTACGGCCGCATCCTCGCAGCGGACTCCGGCGTCATGCGCAAGCCCGTATTGGCACCGTTGAAGCACACGTGGCATGCACGCCGTTGCCATGCTTGCATTTCCGCGAGGCATGGCCTTTCATGAAGTCTTCCCGCAGCGGCCCGCCACCCCCCGGCGGATACCGTTCACGCCGCGAGCCGCCACGCCTTGTCCTGCATCGCAGCGCCAACCGCCCGGGAGGCACCATCATGCTCGGACTCACGCAGCTTGGCCTCGTCCATACCCTGATCAGCATCGCGGCACTGACGTGCGGCCTGGTGTCGTTGTGGCGCACGGGAGTGATTCGCGTGAGCAGCGCGCTGGGCTTCAGCTACGTGATCGGCACCACGGCGAGTTGCCTGACTGCCTTCGGCATCTTCCAGCATGGCGGTGTCGGCATGCCGCATGTGCTCGGTGTCATCACGCTGTTTGTGCTGGACGTGGCGGCGTATGCGGCGCGCGGCTCGTTCGGGCGCCCGGGCCGCTATATCGAAGTGGTGGCGCTGTCGCTGACGGTGTTCTTCCACTTCATCCCCGCGCTGACCGAGACCGGCAGGCGGCTGCCGGTGGGCAACCCGGTGTTCGCCAATGCCGACGCACCCGAACTCAAGGCGATCGTCGCCGTGCTGTTCGTGGTGTTCCTGGTGGGTGCCGTGTTGCAGGTCCGCTTCCTGCAACGTGAGCCGGAGGCTGGCATGAGGACTTTCCCCGGGCGCATCGCCTGAAAAATCTCTTACGGTGCGAGCGCCGCATCGATCATCGCCACGCCCAGCCCGACCAGCAGCGCCACGGCCGAGGCGATAAACCATCGCACCGTCTTGCGGTATTCCTCGACGGCGTCGTCCTCGATGCGCAGCGCGCGGAACAGCGCGACGATCTGCAGCGACACAGCGGCCAGCAGCGAGACCGCGGCGAACAGCGCGCGCAGGTTCCAGTGGCCAGGGGTCTCGAAGCCCCAGAAGCGCCAGAACGCCAGCGAGAAGCCCAACAGCACGGTGATGGCGGTGATGATGCCCTGGCGATAGCCGTTGGGCACCACCTGCGGAGCCGGCGTGGCGGGTGGGGTGGCGGGTTCTGCTGCATCCATGGCGCGTCTCCGGGTCGGCGGTGGCGTTGGATGCAGTCTAGTGCGGATCAGCCTTTGCTGAAGATGCTGTAGAAATCCGGCGCGCCGCTGTCGGGCATGCTCAGGTCGAGCGAGGCTTCGATGTGTTCCAGGTGCTCGGCCATCAGCGCGCTGGCGCGCGCGGCGTCGCGCTGTTCGATCGCGTCGATCAGCTGGCGGTGCTCGTGCTCGGCACAGGCGGGGGCGCCGGGGCGGTCATACAGTGTGATGATCAGGCAGGTCAGCGAGACCATCTCGCGGATCAGCTTTTCCAGGATCGCATTGCCGGCCATCTCGGCCAGCAGGATATGGAATTCGCCGGACAGGCGGATCATCGCGGCGCGGTCGCCACGGCCGCGCGCGTTGTCCTCTTCCATTGCATGGCGGCGCAGGCTGCGCACCTTGGCCGGCGTGGCGCGTTGTGCAAGCTCGGCGGCCAGCGCGGGCTCGACCACGCGGCGTGCCTGGAACACCTCGCGCGCTTCGTCCACCGTGGGGCTGGAAACGAAGGCGCCGCGGTTGGGCACCAGCGTGACCAGCTTCTCATGCGCCAGGCGCGCGAACACCTGCCGGATGCGGGCGCGGCTGGCGCCGGTGACTTCGCACAGGCGTTCTTCCACCAGCTTGGTGCCGGCCAGCAGGCGGTGCTCCATGATGGCGGTCAGCAGGCCGAGGTAGATGGCCTCGGTGGCGGAGGCTTCGCTGGCCTCTGTGCCCGCGGCTTCATCCGGTGCGGCATTGTTGGCCTTGGTTGCGGCCCTGGCCGGGGCTTTCGTTGCGGGCCGGCGCGGCGCCCTGGCTGCCGCGTCGGGCGCCGCCTTCTTCGATGTGGTTGCCATATCAGGGTACGGACATTCAGCCTGTCGCCGGAACTGGCGACGAAATCCGGCTATATCGTACACAAATATGGCGACGCGCACGGCGCTATCAGGCCGCGGCGGCTTCCTCGCGTAGCTTGCCGACGGTATCCGCGCGGCTCGCCGGCTGCCACGGATGCGCCTGCGCCCAGTGCCGCGCGATCTCGACACGGCGGCAGATCCACACCTTGTCATGGCCCTGCACATAGTCGAGGAAGCGCTGCAGCGCGCGAAAGCGGCCCGGCCGGCCGAGCAGGCGGCAGTGCATGCCGATCGACAGCATCTTCGGGCTGTCCAGGCCACCGGGATCGCCCTCCTCATATAGGACGTCGAACGCATCCTTCAGGTATTGGAAGTACTGCTCGCCGGTGTTGAAGCCCTGCGGCGTGGCAAAGCGCATGTCGTTGGAGTCCAGCGTGTACGGCACCACCAGGTGCGGCTTCTTCTCGCCGCTGGTGACTTCCACCTCGGTCCAGAAGGGCAGGTCGTCGCCGTAGTAGTCGGAGTCGTACAGCAAGCCGCCGTGCTCGACCACCAGCCGGCGCGTATTCGGGCTGTCGCGGCCGGTGTACCACCCCAGCGGCATCTCGCCGGTCAGCTCCTTGATGATCTGCATGCCGATGCGCATATGCTCGCGCTCGGTGGCTTCGTCGATGCCCTGGTAGTGGATCCAGCGCCAGCCGTGGCAGGCAATCTCATGGCCCAGTTCGACAAAGGCGCGCGTCAGTTCAGGATGGCGCTGCAGCGCCATCGACACGCCGAAGATGGTGAGCGGCAGGCCGCGCTTCTCGAACTCGCGCAGGATGCGCCAGACGCCGGCGCGCGAGCCGTATTCGTAGATCCCCTCCATGCTCATGTGGCGGTCGGGGTAGGCCGCGGCGCCGACGATCTCGGAGAGGAACTGTTCGGAGGCAGCGTCGCCGTGCAGCACGCAGTTCTCGCCGCCTTCTTCATAGTTGAGGACAAACTGCACGGCGATGCGGGCGCCGCCGGGCCAGCGGGCGTGTGGCGGCTGCGCGCCGTAACCGATCAGGTCGCGTGGGTAGCGTGGCTGGAGCATATTGCTTTGGCAGGAAGAGGGGGTCGAAAGAAGGTCAGTTGAGCGCATAAGGCGCCAGCATGCCGGCGTACGCCTTGGGCAGCGGCCGCGCCCAGTCGCCGCGCTTGCTGGTGGCCAGGCGCACCGAGACCAGCGCCTCGGCCATCTTGACCGCGCACACCACGCCATCGATCACCGGCGCGCCGATGGCGTCGGCGATCTCGTCGCACAGGTCGGTCATGCCGGCGCAGCCGAGCACGATGCATTCGCTACGGTCTTCGGCGAGCGCGCGGCGGCAGGCCTCGGTGATGATGCGGCGCGCGTCCGAGCCCGGGCGCTCCAGCTCCAGCACCGGCAGGTCGCAGGCGCGCACGTTGTTGCAGAAGCGCTCCATGCCATAGCGCTCGGCCAGGTGCCAGGCGATATTGCAGGTGCGCGCCAGCGTGGTCACCACGCTGAAGCTGCTGCCGACCATGCTGGCCATATGCATCGCGGCCTCGGCAATGCCGATCACGGGCCCGCGCGCCACCTCGCGCGCCGCATACAGCCCAGGGTCGCCGAAGCAGGCGATGACGTAGCCGTCCACGCCTTCCTGCTCGCCGGCCAGGATCTCGTCGAGGATGCCGGGCACGGACAGCGCCTCGTCATAGTGGCTCTCGATCGAGGCCGGTCCCATGCGCGGGTTGACCGCGCTGATGCGCGTGCCCGGCGCCGCCACGGCAACGGCGCACTGGCCGATCTTCTCGGTCATGGTCTGGGTGGTGTTGGGATTGATGATCTTCAGCTTCATGGACGCGGCTCTGCGAAGGTGCGGTCGAATGGATGGGGCGGTCGGGATCAGGCCTGGCTGGCGGCGCGGTTGCCGAAGTGGGCAGCCATCATGCGCGGCGCCAGCTGGCGGTACAGCACCAGCGCGATACCCATGCCGATAAACCAGCTGTAGTTGGCCGCAGGCTGCCACGCGGGCACTACCACGCACAGGATCGGGATGATTGCGGCCGGGATCATGGTGGCCACCGCTGCCGGATTGAAGCCGTTGCGGTACCAGTAGCGGCCGCGCGGGCTCAGCGTGTACAGGTCGTCGACCTCCACGTGCTGGCGGCGCACCAGGTAGTAGTCGGCGATCAGGATGCCGAACAGCGGCCCGATAAAGGCGCCCAGCACATCGAGCGTGTAGTGGATCACGGCCGGGTTGTTGTACAGGTTCCAGGGCGTGATGAAGATCGATGCCACCGCGGCGATCATGCCGCCGGTGCGCCAGCTGATGTGCTTGGGCGATACGTTGGAGAAGTCGAACGCCGGCGAGACGAAGTTGGCGACGATATTGATGCCGATGGTCGCGGTCATGAAGGTGAACGCGCCCAGCAGCATGGCGAAGGTGCTGTCGATATGGCTGACGGTTTCCACCGGGTCGGTGATCAGCTTGCCGAACACCGGCAGCGTGGCCGAGGTGGTGATCACAGTCAGCAGCGAGAAGCCCAGGAAGTTGACCGGCAGCCCCCAGAAGTTGCCGCGCTTGACCGACTTGAAGTCCTTGGCATAGCGCGAGAAATCGCCGAAGTTCAGCATCGGGCCAGAGAAGTACGACACCACCAGCGCGATCGCGCTCAGCATCACCGGTACCGCTTCCCAGCCGGTGTACTTGATGAAGCTCAGCGTGAAGTTGACGTTCTCCCAGCCGGCCTTGCTGACCAGCCAGATCGCCAGCGCGATCATCACCACGTACACCGCCGGGCCGGCCAAGTCGATGAACTTGCGGATGGTTTCCATGCCGGTCCAGAACACCAGCGCCTGCAGCACCCACAGCACCATGAACGCGGCCCAGCCGAGCGTGGACAGGCCGGCAAAGCCATGCAGCTTGACGTCGGAATAGGGCGCAAGTGCCGGGAAGAAGTGCAGCGCCAGCACCAGGAAGGCGCTCGACGCGAGATAGGTCTGGATGCCGTACCAGGCCACCGCGATCAGGCCGCGGATCACGGCGGGGATGTTGGCGCCGAGCACGCCGAACGACGCGCGGCAGATCACCGGATAGGGCGTGCCGGTCACCTGGCTGGGCTTGGCGACCAGGTTGCAGAAGAACTGGACGATCAGGATGCCGACGAGCAGCGATACCAGCACTTGCCAGCTCGTCAGGCCGAGCGCGAACAGGCTGCCGGCGGTGATGTAGCCGCCAACGCTGTGCACATCGGACATCCAGAAGGCGAAGATGTTGTAGGTGCCCCAGGTTTGTTTGCGCAGGGGGGCCAGGTCTTCGTTGGTGAGGCGGTCGTCGTAACTCGGCTTGATCAGGGCGTTGCCGTGGGGGGCGTGCCCGGCTTGCACGTCTGGCGCGTCGGTTGGCGTGGCGCTCGTTTGCATCATCTGAGTCTCCTGGCAGATGGTTGTCTTGACGATAGGCGAACGTGCGGCCGTGTGGCTCTTTTGTGCGCCTTGAGTGGGTTGTTGTACTGTCTACTAAATTGTCTACAAAAATTCGTGTATGTGTAGACGATGTTGTAGATCATGGATTCTTGATTGTCAACATTCGATTTCCCTGAAGAGGGGGGAGGCGTTGGCGGCTGGTGCCTGCGGCATGCGTCGGTCGATGCTCGACGGCTCTCGCTGCTGGTGACATGTCGCCGTTGAACCAAGCGGTTCAAGCAACGACAACATGTCACCAGCAGCGAGAGCTATCGAGCCACCAAACAAAAAACCCCACTCCGAAGAGCAGGGTTCTGCAAGGCACACCATCCAGCTACAACAACAACTCAATAAGCAATCCTCGCCGTCAAGCTAACACTGCGAGGATCCCCCGGCTGCAGGTAGTTCTCATACTGGAAGCCCCAGTAGTGCTTGTTAGTCAGGTTGTTCAACGCCGCACGCAGCGTCACGTCCTTGCCTGCAACGCGTGTGTTGTAGGTCGCACCGACGTTAAACACCGTATAGCCAGCCGTCTCCAGCGTATTAGTCGCATTCAGCTTGGTGCCCCCCGTGTACTTGCCATCAACGCCAAGACGCAACCCCGGCACGAACGGCACGCGATAGCTCACGCGGCCGGCGAACACGAAGTCCGGCGCGCCAGCAACGCGGTTGCCACTGTTGGGGTTGCCCTTGTCGTAGTAGGTGTCCAGGTACATCGCGCTGGCGCCGAATTCCCACTGCGAACCCAGGCGATACACACCCGCCAGTTCCACCCCTTGGTAGATCGAGGTGCCGTCCTGCTGACGCGTCGGCACGCCGCCGCTGATGCTGTCATACTCCGCGCCGCGCTCGATCCGGAAAGCGGCCGCCGTGGCGCTCCACTTCTGTTGGTCGGCCTTGACGCCAACTTCATACTGCTTGCTGCGAATTGGGCTCAGCAGCTGGCGCGCGTTGGTATAACCGTCCGGCACGATCGAGCCCGGCTCCAGCGCTTCCACGTAGCTGGCATAGACCGTGGCCGTCGGCACCGGCTTGAACATCAGCGCGAGTGTGGGCGTCACCACGGCGCTCTTGCTGTAGCTCGACGTCACCGGCACATACCCGTTCTGCTCGAAGTTGGTCACGCGCAGGCCCGCCAGCACCGACCAGCGCTCGGTCAGCTGCACGGTATCGCTGGCAAACACCGACTTCTGCGTGATGTCGCTGTTGCGCACCTTGTTGAACGCCGTCGAGCTGAAGTACGTGTTGGTATTGGGCAAGAAGATATTGCCGGTGCCGATCACAGCGCCGAAGCCGTTGTTGTCATAGCGGTCGATCTGCTTCTGCCACGACAGGCCCGCCACCAGCTGGTGGCCGAACGGGCCGGTGCGGAACTTGCCTTCCAGCATCGCCTGCCACTGGCCCACCTGCTGGTTCTGCGCGGTGTCGAAGCGCATGTCGCTGTAGTCCCCAGCCTGGTTCAGCAGGTTGTAGGTACTCTCGTTGCGGCTGCGGTTGACCTTGGTGAAGCTGTAGTTGGTGCTGACCGCCCAGTCCGGATTGACCTGGTAGCGCAGGCCCGTGGTGTAGAGCTGTAGGTTGGTGTTCAAGTGCTGGTCGGCGCCGGCGAAATTGCGGATGCGGCCCGACACCGCGGCCGGCAGCGCCGTGTCGCCGTAGCTCCAGAAGCTGAACGACGGCATCTGCCCGGTGGCGCGGCGGTCCTGGTAGATCGAGTCGAAGGTCCAGGTCAGGTCCTTGGTCAGGCGTGCGTCCAGGCCCAGCGACACCGTGTCGCGCTTGATATTGCGCGCGTTGTAGGGTGTGCCTTCCTCGTGCGTCGCGTTCAGGCGGTAGCCGAACATGTTATTCGGGCCGGCGCGGCCGCCCAGGTCGACGTGCTCGCTCCACACGTTGGCGGCGCGGTAGCCGAGCTCGAACGAGGCGGTGAAGGTGTCGGTCGGCTTCTTGGTGACGTAGTTGACGATGCCGCCCGGCGTGGCAAAGCCGTACATGAAGCCCGGCAGGCCCTTGAGCAGTTCCACCTGCTCCAGATGCTCGTACGGCAGCGTGATGCCGTAGGCCACGAACGGCAGGCCGTTGATCTTGAAGCCGTTCTGCCAGTCGATCTGCAGGCCGCGCACGGTCAGGTAGCTGGACCAGCTGTTGTAGCCGTTGCTGTTGTCGGTGACCGAGGCGTCCATCGCGAACACGTCGCCCAGCTTGCTGACCTGGCGGTCGGCGAGGTCTTCGCCGGTGACGATGGTGGTGGAGTAGGGCGTGTCCAGCTGCGTGCGCGAGCCGAGCGCGCCGGCGCTGGCTTTTTTCTCAAGCTGCAGGCCGGAATCGTCCACCGCGGTGGCGGTGACGGTCACCGCGGGCAGCGACTGCGCGTCGGCCGGGGAGGTGGTTTGCTGCGCCAGGGCGGCCGCTGCGGGGAAACCAGTCAGGACGGCCAGTTGCGCCAGCACGGCGAAATGGCGGGGTTTGGGTGCGCGAAAATGCGCGGCGCGGATGACTGGGCGGCTCATGAGGCAGGGTGAGGCGAGTGGACCAAAAGGCGAATGTAGATACAAATACGAATAATTCGCATTTACGAAAAGTCCGAATGATGCCTAGGCCGGGGTGGGGCGTCAAGCTGCGGGGTGGGGTGTTGTGGTGAAAGCAACGGATGGCTCGCGTAGCCCGCTCGCGCTACGCTGTTCGCCTGACTCGCCTAAGGATTGCTGGAGCCTGCCCTGTCTGCTTCGACTTTCGTTCGTGCCCGGATCGACGCGCAAATCAAGGAAGAGGCTTCCGCCGTGCTGGCAGCGCTGGGCCTGACGGTGTCAAGCGAACAACCCTACAACGGCTTCTGAATTCCCTCATACACCTTATCCAACTCCGCGATCCGCTCGTTATACCGCTGCTTCAGGCATTCGACATTGCGCCCGCACTGCCGCCGCTGCTTCAGCCACGCCCGCTGCTTGTCCTGCATGTCGCCCCGCACCCCCATTGCAAACAGCCCGCTAAGCAGCTTGTATTTGGTGCTCAGCTCCACGTCCTTGTCATTGAGTGCGCGGTCGGCGCAGATGGCGATTTCATCCGGCAGGCGCGCCTTGCCGCAGTCGAAGCTGGCGGCATTGGCAAGTGGTGCGGTGAGAGCGCCCAGCAGGGCAAGGGAAACAAGCCGGTGGTGAAGGTGCATCGTGCTGTCCTCGGGCGAAATCGGGCGAAATCGGGCGTCGATTAAAGGGCGCGCAGCGCGTATGCATCGCGCGCCCCAACAAGGATAGCTCGCACCCCGCCGCTACAGCCCCAGCTGCTTCGCTGCCAGGTCCTTCATGATCTCCTCCGCGCCGCCGCCGATCATCATCACCTTGACCTCGCGATACAGCCGCTCGACCCGGCTGCCACGCATATAGCCCATGCCCCCAAGCAGTTGCACGGCGCGATCCGCGCAGAACTGGAAGGTGCGCGTGGCCTGGTTCTTGGCCATGGCGATCTGCGCCACCGGCGCGGCACCGTCGTCCAGGCGCGCGGCCAGGTCGTCGAGCAGCGCGCGCGTGGCTTCGATGCGGGCGGCCATGTCGACCAGCTGGTGGCGCACCACCTGGTGGTCGGCCAGCCGCTTGCCGAAGGTGCGGCGTTCGCGCGCCCAGGCCAGCGCGTCGTGGAAGCAGACCTGCGCATAGCCGCATGCGGCTGCGGCCAGCGCCAGCCGTTCGTGGTTGAAGTTGCGGGTGATGGCGGCGAAGCCCTTGCCTTCCTCGCCGATGAGGTTCTCCACCGGCACGCGGCAGTCCTCGAAGAACAGCTGCGCGGTGTCCGACGCCCACCAGCCCATCTTCTTCAGCGGCGTGCGCGTGAGGCCCGGTGTATCGCCCTCGACCAGCAGCAGCGACACGCCGCCAGAGCCCGGTCTGCCGGTACGCACGGCCACCGTGATGTAGTCCGCGCGCATGCCCGAGGTGATGTAGAGCTTGGTGCCGTTGACCACGTAGTGGTTGCCCTCGCGGCGCGCGCTGGTCGTCAGTTGCGCCACGTCGGAGCCGGCACCGGGCTCGGTGATCGCCAGCGCGGAGATCTTCTCGCCCGACAGGATCTGCGGCAGCACGCGGGCCTTGAGCGCATCGCTGCCCACCGCCGCGATCGGCGGCGCGCCGATGGTGTGCGAGAACAGCCCCGAAGCGATGCCGCCCGAGCCGCCCCAGGCGCGCTCCTCGAACAGGATCATGCGGTAGAAGGCATCGCAGGGCGCCCCGCCATATTCCTCCGGAAAGCCCGGCTGCAGCAGCCCGGCTTCGGCCGCCTTGCGGTAGAGCTCGCGCGGGAAACTGCCGGCTTCGTCCCAGGCTTCGGCATGCGGGGCGACTTCCTTCTCGAAGAAGCGCCGCACGCTGGCGCGGAACGATTCATGGTCAGCGCTGTAATAGCGCGGGTTGGGCGGCTGCAGGATCATGGTGTCGATCCTTCGGCGGACGGTGTCAGGCACTGCGGCAGCGTGTAGAGCGGAAAGCCGTTGAACGGCTGCGAGCGCCGGTGCTCGGGCAACGCCCACGTGTGCTTGGCATTGGGCACGCCGCCATCGATGCGCAGGGTCGAGCCGGTGATGAACGACGCCGCCGGCGACAGCAGGAACACCACCGCCGCCGATACCTCGGCCTCGGTGCCCAGCCGCTGCAGCGGCACCTTGCGCGCGAGCTGGCGGATCTTGGCCTGGAACTCGGGCGGATAGGTGTCGAAGCCGCTCGAGGCGATCCAGCCCGGCGCGACCGCGTTGACGCGCACGCCGGCCGCGGCCCATTCGCAGGCGGCGGTCTCGGTGAAGGACAGCATGCCCGCGCGCGCCGCGCCGGAGTGGCCCATCCCCGGCATCCCATTCCACATGTCGGCGATGATGTTGACGATGGCGCCGCCGTTGGCTTCCATCCATTGCGTGAAGCACTCGCGCGCTACCAGGAAGCCGCCGGTCAGATTGTTGCGCACCACCGCTTCCCAGCCCTTCAGGCTGATATCGCGCAGCGGCGACGGGAACTGGCCGCCGGCGTTGTTGAACAGGCCGTCGAGGCGGCCATGCGCGGCCAACATCGCGGCCACCGTGTCGCGCACCTGCGCTTCGTCGCGGATATCGCAGGCGTGCAGCGTGATGCGGCTGGCGGCTTCGGGCTCGGCGGCGACGATCTCGGCCTTTACCTGTTCGAGCTTGTCGAGCTTGCGCCCGGCCAGCGCCAGGCCCGCGCCCAGGCTGGCGAGCTCGTGCGCGGTGCAACGGCCGATGCCGCTGCCGCCGCCGGTGATGAGGATGGTGCGGCCCGCGAACAGCCCGCGATGGAAGATCGATCGGTATGGCATGCGGTGCTCCGGGATCATGGATTGGCGCTCAGGCCGAGCCGCTTCACCAGCTTGCCCTGGCTGTCATAGCGCTGGCGCGCGAAGGCGGCGTAGTCGGTGCTGCTCAGGTAGGCGGTTTCCTGGTCGAACCGCTCCAGCATCTGCTGCATGGCCGGATCGTTCAGCGCCTTGCGGAAGGCGTCGTGCAGCACCTGCACCGCCTGCGGGTCCAGGTTGCGCGGCCCGGCGATGCCGAAGGGCGAGGTCGACACCATGTCCAGCCCCACGTCGCGCAGCGTGGGCACCGCGGGCCAGCGGCGCGAGCGCGCGGCGGTCCACAGCACCAGCCAGCGCGCCTTGCCGCTGTCGACGTAGGGCCCGATGCCGCCCGCGGTCACGCCCAGGTCGATATGCTGGCCCATCATCGCGGTGATGATCTCGGACTCGCCCTTGTACGGCACGTGGTTGAGGCGGATGCCGAGCTTCTGGCTGACCTCTTCCATGGTCACGTGCATGGTGCTGTTGGTGCCGGTGGTGCCGTAGCTGATCGCGCCGGGGCGCTTGCGCGCGTCTTCCACCATCTCCTGCCAGGACTTCCACGGCGCCTGCTCGCGCACCGCCACGCCCAGCGTGTAGCCGGTCAGGTGGATCACGTAGGTGAAATCCTGCATCGGGTCGAACTGGGTCTTCTGCAGGTGGGGCAGGCGGAACACCGGCTCCGGCATGATCGTCAGCGTGTAGCCGTCGGGTTTGGCGCGCGCCACCACGTTGGCGCCCAGCACGCCGGCCGCCCCCGGGCGGTTCTCCACCACCACGCGCTGGCCCAGCGTCTTGCTGGTGCCTTCGGCCAGCGTGCGCACCAGGGTGTCGGTGGCGCCGCCCGCGGCGAAAGGCACGATCAGCGTGACCGGCTGCGCCGGGAAGCCGCTGGCGTGCGCCTGGCGCGGTGCCAGTGCGCCCAGCGGCCCCAGCGCGCCGAGCCCCAGCAGGGCGAGCGTGCCGCGGCGGCGGCGGTCGTCGATGGCTTCGGCGGCCGTCCTGGCTATGCCCGTCTTCATTGCGCACCTCCTTCGGGATGGGATGGGGCCATCAGAACCAGCGCGTCGAGGGCCACGGCGCCCTGGCCGGCCTCGCGCACCAGCAGGGGATTCACTTCCATTTCCGCCAGGCCGTCGCCCAGCGCCATGGCGGCATCGGACAACCCGGCAATGGCGGCCACTGCGGCATCGATGTCGGCAGGCGGCTTGCCGCGGAAGCCGGTCATCAGCCGGTAGCCGCGCAGGCTGGCCAGCATCTCGCGCGCCATGTCGCGGTCCACCGGCAGCAGGCGGTGCGCCACGTCGTGGAAGATCTCGGTGAAGATGCCGCCCAGGCCTACCGTCATGGCCAGCCCGAAGACCGGGTCGCGCGTCACACCGACGATCAGCTCGCACACGCCGCCGGCCATCTTCTGCACCAGCACGCCGCGCTGGCGCGCCTGTGGCAGGGCGCGGGTGGCGGCGGCTACTACCTCGGCGGCCGCGGCCTGCACCTGCGCCGCATCGGCCAGGCCCAGCCGAACGCCGCCTATCTCGGTCTTGTGGGCGATGTCCGGGCTCAGCACCTTGACCGCCACGGGGTAACCGATGGCATCGGCGGCCGCCGCGGCTTCCTGCGGCGTGGCCGCAGCGGCTTCGGCGCCAACCGGTACGCCGAAACCTGACAGCCATTGCTTGGCCTGGTGTTCGTCCAGCGTCTCGGCGGGCAGGTAGCCGGCCGCGCCGGTGGTGGCCTGTTGGCGCAGCGCCATCCAATGCGCGGTTGGTGTTGCCGTGCCCAACCAGCCGACATAGGTACCCAGCGCCTTGGCCGCGCGCGCGCAGTCGGGGAACAGCGCGACGCCGGCGGCGGCCAGCTTCGCGCGGCTTGCGGGCTCGCCGGTGGTGGCGACCACGATCAGGCGGTTGGTCTGGCCGGCCACGGCGACCAGCTCGTCGGCCATGCGGTCGAGCAGGTAGGCAGTGGCGTAGAGGAAGATCGCGTCGATGCCGTCGGCGGCGGCCAGCTCGTTTAGCACCGCATGGGCCAGGCCCTCGCGGTTGAACAGTTGCCCGGTCATGTCGACCGGGTTGGCGGTGGCGCCGATCTCCGGCACCGCCGCCTGCAGGCGCTGTTGCACCCCTTCATCCAGGCGCGGCACTTCCAGCCCGGCGGCGCTAAGCAGGTCGGCGGAGAGCGCGCCCATCGCGCCGGAGACCGATGCCACTACCACGCGGCGCCCGGCGCTGCGCTGGCGGAAGCCCGCCAGATGGGCGAGGTCGGTCAGGTGCGTCGGATCGCTCGCCTGCATCGCGCCCAGCTGCGCAAACGCGGCGCGATAGATCGCCTGGTTGCCCGCCAGCACCGCGGTATGCGACTGCGTGGCGGACGAACCCGCCTCGCTCTCGCCCGCCTTGAGCACGATCAGCGGCTTGTCCGCGGCGCGCAGCCGGGCGGCGGCATTGATAAAGCGCGGCCCGTTGCGCAGCCCTTCCACGTAGCCGACCACGGCGCCGGTGTGCGCGTCGTCGGCCAGGTAGTCAAGGTAGTCGGCGTAGTCCAGGCAGGCTTCGTTCCCGGTATTGATGAACTGGTGGAAGCCCACGTCCATCTGGCGCCCGGTGGCGTAGACGATGGCGCAGACATTGCCGCTCTGCGTCAGCAGGCTGACGTGGCCGGGGCCGTCCTGCGGCGGGAAGGCGCGGAAGGTGGTGGCAAAGGCGGTGATGGCGCGCGTGGTCAGGTTGGCCAGGCCCATGCAGTTGGGGCCGGCGATGGCCATGCCGGTCTCGCGTGCAAAGGCGGTCAGCTCGGCCTGCCGCGCGGCGCCGGCCTCGCCCGCCTCGGCAAAGCCGGAGGCGTACAGGATCGCGGCGCGGATGCCGCGTGCGTGGCAGCGCCGCAGTTGCGGCAGCACCTCGTCGGCGCCCAGCGCCAGCACCGCCGCGTCGGGGGTGTGCGGCAGCGCTTCGATGTCGGGATAGCAGGCCAGCCCGGCGATTTCGGCATAGCGCGGGTTGACCGGGTAGACCGTGCCGCGATAGCCGAGGCGCTGCAGGTGGTCCAGCGCCACGCCGCCGATGCGGCTGGTGTCGCGCGAGGCGCCCACGATGGCGATCGAAGCGGGCTCGAGCAACAGGGACAGGGCGGTGCGGCTGGCGGTGCCGGCCGCGGCGGAAGGGGAAAGGCTCATTCGTTGTCTCCATCCTTCCCGTACCGGAAGGTGAGCCGATTCAAGCCGATTGCACCGGGCCGCGGCAAGCGCATGGGCGTGGACTGTGCACATTGTGAACAGCCGCCCATGATGACTGGCCTATGTCTCAGGTGCAGCCGGTGATGTGCGCCCGGCGCCGCTCCGTAGGGTGCGGCAGCGTGCGGTGTAGGACAAACACCCGGTGCGGAAAGGAATGGCACTGCTGCCGCGGCCACGGACCGCGGTATATGTTTGGAGGGTGCGGGCGCTGCACGCCGGCCGGCGTGTGCAGCCGCCCATCCCCGGCGCAGGGAGACCTTGACGGATGTTCCAGACGCTCTGCCATTCCCCGTTCGATGCCAGGCGGCCAGGCACCGCGGGCTGGCTCACGCGCCTGCGTCGGTTCGCTGCCCTCGCGCTGGTCTTCACGCTGGGGGCCGCCGCGATGGGTGGCTGCACCAGCCTGCCGGCCTCGGCACAGCGCACCCCCTCGACCGCGCCCGCCAACACGGCCAACACGTCGCTGGGCAAGGTGCTCACGCGGCGCCTGGCGCAGCATCCCGGCGAGTCGCTGTTCTATCCTCTCGCCTCCGGGCCCGACGCGCTGGCCGCGCGGCTGGCGATGGCGCGCGCCGCCGAGCGCAGCCTGGACCTGCAGACCTATATCTTCGAGCCCACCGGCACCGGCGCCGCGGTGCTGGGCGACATCATCGATGCAGCCGACCGCGGCGTGCGCGTGCGGCTGCTGCTGGACGACCTGAAAACCGGCGGACTGGACGAGGTCCTGTCGGCGGTCGATTCCCACCCCAATATCGAAGTGCGCCTGTTCAATCCGTTCGCCAACCGCAGCATGCGCTGGCTGGAAATGCTGGTGGGCTTCAAGCGGCTGGACCGGCGCATGCACAACAAGTCGATGACGGTGGACAACCAGATGTCGCTGGTGGGCGGGCGCAATGTCGGCGACGCCTACTTTTCCGCCCGCCCCGACATGGACTTCAGCGACCTGGACGTGCTGATCGCCGGGCCCGCGGTGCCGCAGGTGTCGGCCGTGTTCGACGAATACTGGAATGATGAGTCCTCGTACCCGGTCGTGGCGCTGATCCCCGCCGGCAAGGAGGCACCGGTCGAGATGCGCAACCTGCGCAAGCGGCTGGAGGCGCGCGGCGACCTCGCGAAAACCAGCCCCTATGTGCAGGAGTTGCTGGATTCCGGCCTGGCCAAGGGCATCGAGAGCGGCCACATGCCCGGCTACACCGGCAAGGCCACCGTGGTCTCCGACAAGGCCGCCAAGATCACGCACCAGACCGACGACGAGCCGGGCCATGCCACCGCCCGGCTCGAGAAAATGATCGGCAGCGCGCAGAAGGAGGTCCTGCTGATCTCACCGTACTTCGTGCCCGACGACGACGGCGAGGCATGGCTGATCGCGCTGGCCGGGAGCGGCATCCGCGTGCGCATCCTGACCAACTCGTTCGCCGCCACCGACGTGAGCGCGGTCCACGCTGGGTATGCGCCGCACCGCCAGGCGCTGGTGGCCGCCGGGGTAGAACTGTATGAGCTCAAGCCGAGCGCCTACGCGGAGCTTGCGGCTCGCGGCAAGTCCGCGCGCGGTTCGCGCTCGCGCTCGTGGCTGTCTTCCAGCCGCGCCAGCCTGCATGCCAAGAATTACATCGTTGACCGGCGCCTGGTGTTTATCGGCTCGCTCAACATGGACCCGCGCTCGGCCAAGCTCAATACCGAGATGGGCATCGTGCTGGACAGCCCCGCGCTGGCCGAACGCATGATCAAGTCCACCGAGGACGGGCTGCTCGACATGGCCTACCGCGTCGGGCTGCAGACCGATGGCGACGGCGGCAATCCGCGCCTGACCTGGACCACGCGCGAGAAAGGCCAGCTCACTGTCTATGACAGTGAACCCGACATGGGTCCGCTGCAGCATCTGGGCATCGGCGTGCTGCGTGTGCTCCCGATCAAGGAAGAGCTATAGACCCCCTGCGGCGCTGCCCGGCGCCTTTCCTGAACCGGGGTTTGGGGGTATGGTTTTCCGCTTCGTTGCGTGTGCAAAGGAGCTCCATGAAAGCCGCTGTCCTGCATCAACCCAAGACCCCGCTCGCGATCGAAGACGTTGCCATCGGCAAGCCTGGCCCGCGTGAAGTGCTGGTGCGCACCGCCGCCGTGGGCGTGTGCCATTCGGACCTGCACTTCCTCGATGGCGCCTACCCGTACCCGATGCCGGCTATCCTCGGCCACGAGGCCGCGGGTGTGGTCGAGCAGGTTGGCTCGGAAGTGCGAACGGTCAGGCCCGGCGATCACGTCATCACCTGCCTGTCGGCCTACTGCGGCCATTGCGAGCATTGCCTGACCGGCCACCTGTCGCTGTGCACCGAGCCCGATACGCGCCGCCGCGAGGGCGAGGCGCCGCGCCTGATGGCGCGCCAGGGCGGGCCGATGAACCAGTTCCTGAACCTGTCGGCGTTCGCCGAGCAGATGCTGATCCACGAACACGCGCTGGTGGCGATCCGCCGCGACATGCCGCTGGACCGCGCCGCGCTGATCGGCTGCGCGGTGACCACCGGCATGGGCGCGGTGATCCATACCGCCAAAGTCCAGCCGGGCGAAACCGTGGCCGTGATCGGCTGCGGCGGCATCGGGCTGGCCACGGTCAACAGCGCCGCGATTGCCGGCGCCGGGCGCATCATTGCCATCGATCGCGTGCCGGCCAAGCTGGAGCTGGCGCGCAAGTTCGGCGCTACCGATGTGATCGACGCAGGCAATGCCGACGTGCCCGACGCGGTGCGCACGCTGACCGGCGGCGGCGTGCACCACGCCTTCGAGGCCATCGGCCTGAAGCAGACTACCGAGCAGGCCTTCGCCATGCTGCGGCGCGGCGGCACGGCCACGGTGATCGGCATGATCGCGCCGGGCGTCAAGATCGAACTGAAGGGCAGTGATTTCCTTGCCGAGAAGCGCATCCAGGGCTCGCTGATGGGCTCCAACCGCTTCCCGGTGGACATGCCGCGCATGGTGGACTTCTACATGGCCGGCAAGCTGCACCTGGACGAGCTGATCGCGCAGCGCCTGCCGCTGGAACGCATCAACGACGCCTTCGACGAACTGCGCCGCGGCGAGCTGGCGCGCTCGGTCATCATGTTCGGGTAAGCCGGGCGCGGCTCAGGCGGCCGGACGCCAGCTGCCGTGGAAGCCGAACGGCACGCGGTGCGACAGGTGGACCAGCGCGACCGGGCCGGTCTCGATGGCACTGGCGTCGTAGACGGCGAGGTCGCTGCGATGCTCGGCGCCGCGGTACACCGTGGCCAGCAGCCAGCCGTCGCCTTCCGCGCTGTCCGGCGCGCGCAGCACGAACACGGGTTCGGACACGGCATCGCCCGCTGGCAACTGGTGCGTGCGGCGCGTGTTGGTGCGCAGGTCCAGGTGCACCAGCGTGTCATAGGTGCCGCGCTCCGTGGCTCCGTGCTGGCGCGATGCGAAATAACCGTGGCGGTAGGACCGTGTTGAAAAGCGTTCGTCGATGCGCGGGAATTCGCCGGGCATGTCGTCGATCCATGCGCGCGTGAAGCTGTCGGTGTTGCCGGCCAGGTCGAAGCTCCAGCGGCACAGGCGCGCGCGGTTGTCGGCGCCCTCCGCGGCGGCGTTGAACAGCGGCGCGCTCTCGTACTGCATCACGTCTGCAACGATGTGCTCGCCTTCTTCCCACGCATTCATCACGTGGAACACATAGCAGGGCTCGCCGCGGAACCAGCGCAGCTGCGCCGGGCTGCCGCCGCGCGGCATGATGCCGATATGCGTGCCCAGGTGCGGCTCCCACGCATAGGCGGGCTCGCCGCGCACGGCGCGTTCCATGCTGCCGGTCAGCGGCATGACCGGGAACAGCACATGGCGCTGCGTAACCATGAAGTCGTGGATCATGCTGGCGAAAGGCGCCTCGAAGTGTTCCAGCCGCGTTAGACGCCCGTCGCCGTCGACCACGCCGTAGCGCATGGTTTTCGTGAACGGCCCGGTGGCGGCATAGGCAAAGAACACCATCTCGCCGGTGACCGGGTCGATCTTGGGGTGCGCGGTCATGGCGCCGGGCAGCTTGCCGCCATAGCTGCAGTTGCCGCGCGTGGCCAGCGTGTGCGGGTCCATCTCGACCGGCAGGTCGGCTTCTTCCAGCGCCAGCAATTTGCCCGCATGCCAGACGATATGGGTGTTGGCGACGCCGTCTTCCTGCCCCTGCACCGACGGATCGGTGGTGCCCGGGTTGCCCCAGCTGCCGAACAGCGCGTGCCCGGCGGCGCGTTCGCGCCCGAACTTGTTGGTGCGCACCCAGCGGTTGTTGTAGCGCACGCGCCCGTCTTCGAGATGGAAGGCATGGACCATGCCGTCGCCGATAAACCAGTGGTACTGGTCGTCCCGCGGGGCATGCTGCGGGTTCGGGCCGTTGCGGTAGAGCGTGCCGTGCAGCGCGCGCGGCAGCTCGCCGCTGACGGGCAGGTCGTGTGCGTCGCACTCCATCAGGATCGGCGCGAAATTGCCGGCCAGGCAGGCGAGGGGCGGGAAGGGCTGGGTCATGGGGCGGGTCTCCGGCAACACATGTCGAAGATTAGTCGCCAGGCGCCGGGCCGGTGTAGGTCTTCAGGAGGGAATGCCTGGAAACCAGCCTGTAGCGTGCCGCCGGCCGCCTGCGCCATTGTTCGCCCTGTGGGACAATCGCGGCGCAAGCGCCCCCTTCCTGACGCCCACGCCGGAGCGGGACCGGCGGCGCTGCAACGACGAGGCGCCGCATGAAGACAATCGAATGGAAGGACTGGGAAATTTTCTGCCGCGTGGTAGAGGGCGGTGGCTTCACCCAGGGCGCCGAACTGGCTGAGGTTCCCAAGTCGTCCGCCAGCGCCGCGGTGGCGCGGCTGGAAAGCCAGCTCGGCATCCGCCTGTTCGAACGCACCACGCGCCGCGTGCGCGTGACCGAGCGCGGCCAGCGCCTGTACGAGCGCGTCGCGCCGCTGTTTGCCGAACTGCACGAGATCAGCGCCGAGGCCGCCTCGGTCAGCGCGGAAGTCAGCGGCCTGTTGCGCATCTCCACCCCGTATGAAGTCGGCTCGCAGCACCTGTCGGAAAGCCTGACGCGCCTGCTGCGCGCCCATCCTGCCCTGCGCGTGCAGGTCGACGTGAGCTGGGATCAGCCCGACCTGATCCGCCACGGCTATGACCTGGCGTTCGTGATGACCAATACCGGCCTGCACGACACCTCGTTCGCCAGCAAGCGCGTGGTGCTGATCGACCGCGGCTTCTTTGCCGCACCGGCGCTGATCCGTGCGCGCGGCCTGCCGCGCACGCCGCAGGACCTGCAAGGCTGGCCGACGCTGGGCCATCCCGAGGACAAGTATTGGGAATTCCTGCGCGACGGCGTGGAGATCGCGCGCGTGGATGTCGAACCCCGCATCTGCACGCACAACGCCGAATTGCGGATGAAGGCGGCCATCGACGGCCTGGGCGTGGTGCGGCTGTCGCCGCGCCTCGTGCAGGACCAGGTCGGGGAGGGGCAGCTGGTGCGGGTGCTGCCGGCCTATACCTCGTCGCCGCTCAAGGTCTATGTGCTGATGCCGGCGCGCAAGCTGATGCCGGCCAGCGTGCGGGTGTTCCTGGACGTGCTGGAACAGACCCTGGGGGTGCCCGACGCGCGCCGGCCGGCGCCGCGCAAGCGGGAGACGACGGCGCCGTAATGCCTGAGGTCCGGCCTATGCGGCTTCGACACCCGCGAGCAGCACCAGGTCAGCAATGGCCTTGCCTCCGGCCGAGATATGGGTACGCATGGCCTCCGCCGCAGCATCCGGATTGCCGGCGACCACCGCCTCGACCACATAGCCGTGCTCCCGATATGAACTCGGCACGCGCGCATCGTTGATCAGCCCCTTCTGCTGCCAGTAGATCGCCAGCCGCCGGCGCAGCTGGACGATCTGCTCGGACAGGAACGGGTTTGCCGCGGCCTGGTACAGCACGTCGTGGAACTTGCGGTTCGCCTCGATGTAGCCCGCCGTATCGCCTGCCGCCACATGCAGTCCGGCGGCCTCGTGTGCCTGCGCGAGTACCTTCTTGCCCGCCGGCGAAATCCTTTGCGTCGCCAGCCGGGCCACCACCCCTTCCATTTCCGCGAGGGTCTCGAACATGGCCACCAGCTCAGCGGCGCTGGGCTTGTGCACGAACATGCCAGCGCGCGGCACGATCGTGATGAGCCCCTGCGCGGCCAGCATCAGCAGCGCTTCCCGAACCGGGGTCCGCGAGCTGTCGAACTTGTCGGCCAGCGCTTTCTCGTCAATCTGCGCGCCCGGGCGCAAGGCGCCGGTCTGGATGGCGGAAACGACGCTTTCTCTAATCTGGTCTTGTAGCGATTGCACGGGTATACACCTGTTTGTCCCATATCAGAAATATCTGTAGGCTTCATGAATATATCAGATGGCCTATGGAGATATTACGGGATGGATGATAACGCACCACTGCTGACTTTTGACGGTCCGGTCGCAACGATCTGCCTGCGTCGCCCGGAAGTCGCCAATCGCCTCAGTCCCGGCGACCTCGGGCGGCTGCGCGAGCACATCGACGCAGTCAATGCGATGGAACGGGTGCTGGTGCTCCGCTTTGTCAGCTCGGGCAAATATTTCTGCAGCGGCTATGACATCGGCGCCCTCGCCGGCAAGTCGGACGAAGGCGCCCTGAACTTCGGCGAGGTCATGGACGCCATCGAGGCGGCCCGCCCCGTCACCATCGCGGCCATCAACGGCGGCGTGTATGGCGGCGCTACGGATCTCTGCCTGGCGTGCGACTTCCGTATCGGCGTACCCGGCTGCGACATGTTCATGCCGGCGGCGCGGCTGGGCCTGCACTTCTATCGCGGCGGCATGGAACGCTATGTGTCCCGGCTGGGATTGAACGCCGCCAAGCGCCTGTTCCTTACGGCAGACAAGATCGATGCGCGGGAGATGCTGCGCATCGGCTTCCTCACCGAAATCGTTGACCCCCCGATGCTGCAGGCTCGCGTGGACGAACTGTCCAGCCAGCTTGCCGGCATGGCGCCGATCGCCCTGCTGGGAATGAAGACACACCTGAACGCCATTTCCCGTGGCGCGCTCGATGCCGACGCGCTGCAGCGGGACATGCATCGCTCGGAAACCTCCGCGGACCTCCGCGAAGGCGCGACTGCGTGGAAAGAAAAACGCAAGCCGGTATTCAACGGAAAGTAGCACCACAGCTACGGAGGAGACGACCCCATGACGACGACCGCAATCCACCTGGCGGCGCTGGCCGCATTGGCACTGGCCGTGTCGGCCCACGCCGCGCCGGTTGACTACCCGACCAAGCCCATCCGCCTGGTGATTGGCTTCCCCGCCGGTGGCGGCGCCGACAACACGGCGCGCCTGTATGGCGACGCGCTCAGCCGCGAGCTGGGCCAGCCCGTGATTGTGGACAACAAGCCCGGCGCCGGCACCACCATTGCCGCGGAGTTCGCCGCCAAGGCGCCGCCGGACGGCTATACCCTCTACATCGCCACGGCCAGCCTGATGGGCGGCGACAAGGTGCTCTACAAGAACATCAGGTACCAGCCTTCGGACTTCATCCCGATTACCCGGCTGGTGGCGGCGCCGATGATCCTCGCGGTCAACAAGGACACCGGCATCAGGAATGTGGCCGAGCTGGTGGCGCGGGCCAAGGCGCAACCGGGGGCGCTTAACTACTCCTCTTCCGGCAACGGCGTGATTACCCACCTGGCCGGCGTCCAGTTCACCAGGCTGGCCGGCGTGCAGATGACGCACGTGCCCTTCAAGGGCGGGGCGCCGTCGGCGCAGGCGGTCGCTGCCGGCGACGTGCAGCTGACCTTTGGCACCGCACCGTCGGTCAAGCCGATGATCGACACGGGCAAGGTCGTCGCCATCGCCGTGACCTCCGGCCAGCGCTCGCCGGCCAACCCGCAGTTGCCGACCATCGCCGAAGGCGGGGTCAAGGGCTATGACCTGTCAGCCTGGTATGGACTGTTTGCCCCGGCAAAGACTCCCCCGGAGATCATCGACAAGCTGTTCGCCGCGACCAGGAAAGTCATGGCGGATCCCGAACTGAAAAAGCGGTTCCTGGCGCAAGGCGATGAGGTCTCGGTATCGGGCTCGGTGGCGGAGTTCCGCGAGTACGCGGCGCGCGAAGGCAGGCTCGGTGTCGACCTGGCGGTCTCGAGCGGCGCAAAGATCGACTAAACCACGGAGAGCGTAATGACAACAGCAAGTGGCCAACTCCCCCTCGCGGGACTGACCGTGGTGGACCTGACACGGGTGCTCGCCGGCCCGTACTGCACGATGATGCTTGCCGATCTGGGCGCGCGGGTGATCAAGATCGAGAACCCGGCCGGCGGCGACGATTCGCGGCAGGTCGGCCCGTTCGTCGACGGCGAGTCGGCCTACTTCGCGTCGATCAACCGGAACAAGGAATCGATCGCGCTCGACCTCAAGAACCCCGACGACCGCAAGGTGCTTGACCGCATGCTCGCCACGGCGGACGTGCTGGTGGAGAACTTCCGCGCCGGCGTCATGGAGAAGCTGGGGTACACCTGGGAAGCCCTGCACGCCCGCTACCCGCGGCTGGTCTATGCCTCGATATCCGGCTTCGGGCAGACCGGCCCGTATCGCGCCCGCCCGGCCTACGACATGGTGGTGCAGGCCATGGGCGGGCTGATGAGCGTGACCGGCGAGGCGGGCGGCAATCCGGCGCGGGTGGGCGTTTCCATTGGCGATATCGGGGCCGGCCTGTATGCGACCATCGGCATCCAGTCGGCGCTGCTCGAGCGGGTGCAAACCGGCCTCGGCGAACGGGTCGACATTTCCATGCTCGATTGCCAGGTCGCACTGCTGGAAAACCCGATTGCCCGCTATTCCGCGACCGGGGGCGTGCCCAAGCCACTCGGCACCCGGCACCCGTCGATTACCCCGTTCGACATGTTCGCCACCAGCGATGGCTTTATCGTCATCGCGGTCGGCAACGACGCCTTGTTCGCGAAGCTCTGCGACGCGCTCGGCCGTGGCGAATGGGCGCAGGAAGAACGCTTCGCTACCGTGCCGGCGCGCAACGAGCACCATGTCGCGCTCAAAGCCTGCCTGGAACAGCGGCTCGCCGACGCGTCCACGGCCGAATGGGAGGCGGTCCTTGAAGCCGCGGGCGTGCCGCATGGCCCGATGAACAGCGTGCCGCAGCTGGTCAGCAATCCGCATGTCCAGTCGCGCGGGATGATCCTCGATATCGGCATTGGCGACGGCAAGGCGCTGCAGGTGGCCGGCAACCCGGTCAAGATCGGGACGGTCGAGGCGCTTTCAGGGGTACGGAACCCGCCTGCGCTGGACCAGGACCGGGAGCGGCTGCTGGCGGAGTTCTGCGGCTGACGGGCGGACGGACCCGCGCGCCTCAGTACGGCTGGTCCGCCGGCCGGATCTCGAAGCGCAGCGTCTCCGCGATATCCAGCATCTCCTCATCGTCCTCGCTGCGCGTGATCCACCCGCCGTAAGTGTCGCCGTCGGTGTCCCATTGCCACAGCGTATAGCCGGCCACGCGCAGCTGGTTGTGCGCCGCCTCCATCAGCTCCGGCACGCTGGTGCCCTCCAGGAAGGCCTCGTCCTCGGGATCGTCCGTGCCCCAGTCGAGTTCCAGGTCCATCCGCTCGCACAGCTGGTTCAGGCAGCCGATAAAGGACTGGCAGTCCTTCCAGTCGACAAAGAAGCCGGACTGCCAGTCGATGACCTCGCGGATCACCCAGAGCAGTTCCTGGCCGTCGGTGTCATCGTCCTCGGCGTCGAGCAATGCATCCTCGAACATCGCCAGCTGCGCCGAGGTCTGCGCGCTGTCGCCAAGATTGATAAGGGCGAAGAAACGCGCGATGGCGTCCTGCGTGTCGTCGTCCAGTGATGTGGCCATGATCGTCTCCTGAGGCTGCGCGGTCTGCTATGCCGCGATGCGCATGATCTCGCGTTGGCCGGCCGGTGTCACGCGCAGCGCACGCGAGGTGCGCGTGGTCTCCACCCAGCCGCGCTCCAGCAGGCTGCCCAGCAGCGCCGCGCCCAGCGCGCCGCCCAGGTGCGGCTTGCGTTCGCTCCAGTCCGGGCAGGTGCAGGCGAACTGCCGCCGCTTGCGCCGCGCCGCGTCCACGTCGATGCCCAGCCCGGCCAACGCCTGCGCGCCGTCGCCGCCCAGCTCCACGCGCTGCGCGGCCAGCACCAGCCAGCCGGAACGGGTCATCCGCTCGAACAGGCCCACCGCCAGCTCGCCCGCCAGGTGGTCATAGCAGGTGCGCGCCTGGCGCAGCGCCGCCGGTGCCGTGCGCGATACCGACACGTCGCGCAGCCTTGGCGGCTTGCTGGCCAGCGAGGCCGACGCCAGCGCCTCGATCGCTACGCCGATCTCGGGCGCGGCCAGCCGGTAGTAGCGGTTGCGCCCGCGCGTCTCCACCACCAGCAGGCCGCCCTCGCTCAACCGCGCCAGGTGGCCGCTGGTCGATGACGCCGACAGGCCGGCGATCAGTGCCAGTTCGCCCGCCGGGCGCGCACTGCCATCCATCAGCGCCCACAGCATGGCCGCGCGGCCGGGATCGGCGAGCAGGCCCGCCAGCTGGCTGATGCCGGGTGCGTAATCCATGGTTTGGCTCCGGGTGAAATGTGTAATGCGGAGTATAGAGCCGGGATGGGGTTGTTGACCTCGGGGAATAAAGTCCTTCCAAGGGAATAAAGTGCTTGCAGCGGGAATAACAGTTTTACCGAATCAACACCCATCGGCCGAGGCTCGGCTTGCGACATATCGGTGGCCCGGGAATGTACGAGAGTTGCAGCTTGCGAGCATGTGCGCGCCAAAATCTGCTGGCGCTGTCATTAAAGATTCACGATGCATGTGCACCACAGCGGAGTCGACAGAACTATACTTTCATTTCCATTATGCTAGAGATGTGGAATCGTGTGTTTGTCGCATTGCGTCATTGCGTTGGAGGGTAACCAAACATGAGGAAGCAAGCCTTCAGGCTCGTGGTGGGCGCTATCATCCTCGCGGCTGCCGCTGGCGCGGCTCGCGCAACCGAAGTAACGGGTGCGGGCTCAACCTTTGTCTACCCTATCCTTTCTAAATGGTCATCGGACTACGAGCAGGTGTTCGGCCACAAAATCAACTATCAGTCCGTCGGGTCTAGCGCAGGTATTGCACACATCAAAGCCGCCACAGTCGACTTTGGTGCCAGCGACATGCCGCTATCGGCCAACGGGTTGGCTTCCTTGGGGATAGGGCAGTTTCCTTTCGTCATTGGAGGCGTAGTACCCGTGGTCAACATCGACAGCGTGGTTCCTGGCAAGATTCGCTTCACCGGACCACTGCTAGCCGACATATACCTCGGAAAAATCACGATGTGGAACGACCCGGCGCTCGCGAAAGTGAACCCCGGCTTAGCGCTCCCAGCGGCAAAGATTACGGTGGTGCATCGCTCGGACGGCTCCGGTACGACATTCAACTGGGTGAACTATCTGACGAAGGTCAGCCCCGAATGGAAAAGTCGGGTCGGGGAAGGTACCGCGGTGGACTGGCCTACTGGCGTTGGCGGCAAGGGCAATGAAGGTGTTGCTGCCTATGTGAACCGGCAGAAGAATTCTATTGGCTACGTCGAGTTTGCCTATGCGCGGCAGCAGAAGATGGCATATGGTGTGGTGCAGAATCGGGCTGGCAATTTCATTGAACCCAGTGCCAAGGCGTTCCAGGCGGCTGCGGTCACCGCTGACTGGTCAAAATCGAAAGATTTCGAACTGGTGATGACGGATGCCAGTGAGCTAAAGTCGAAACTGGTGTACGGGCGGGGAATTTGAGGCGCGGAGTAGAGGGCGGTGGAGCTTTCCGCTGAGAATCTGATTGTCGAGATCGGAAACCAGCACAAGAAAGGTCCACCATGAGCAAGGATAAAGGGAAAGAAGCAGTCGGTCTATCGGAAATCGGGCTTGGGCTCGAGGAGCTGATCAGGCGCGGGGCTCGGCGGGTCATCCAGGAGGCGATTGAAGTGGAGCTGGCAGAGCTGCTTGAGCAGTTCAGTAATGTCAAGACGTTGAGCGGGCAGCGCGCCGTGGTTCGCAATGGCTACCTCCCGGAGCGCGAGGTGCTGACGGGGGCCGGCCCGATTGCCGTGAAGGTGCCCAAGGTGCGCGATCGGTCCGGGTCTGGCGTGAAGTTCAACTCGGCGATCGTGCCGCCGTATGTGAGGAAGTCGCCGCGGGTGAGTGCAGCGCTGCCCTGGCTGTATCTGAAGGGAGTATCGACAGGCGACATGAGCGAGGCGTTGTCGGTGCTGCTTGGTGAGGATGCCAAAGGGCTATCGGCCAACGTGGTGAGCCGATTGAAGGCGCAGTGGGCAGACGAGCATGCGAGCTGGAATCAGCGTGATCTGTCGGCGGCGCGCCATGTGTATTGGTGGGTGGACGGCATCCACACGGGTCTGCGTAGCGAGGGATCGGACGGGCAATGCCTGCTGGTCATCATCGGCGTTACGCCAGACGGCAGGAAGGAGCGCGTGGCGATCGGTGACGGCTATCGGGAATCGAAGGCATCGTGGGTGGAAGTACTGTTGGACCTGAAATCCCGCGGCCTGCAGGCTGGCCCGCTGGCGGCGGTCGGCGATGGCGCCATGGGATTCTGGGCTGCCCTGGAGGAGGTGTTCCCGGCCACGCGCGCCCAGCGTTGCTGGTTCCACAAGATGGGCAATGTCCTGAACGCCTTGCCCAAGTCCCAGCACGGCCGCGCCAAGGCAGATCTGCAGGCGATTTGGATGGCGGCCACCAGGGCAGATGCCTATGCTGCCTTCGATCGCTTTGCGACGATCTACGGCGCCAAGTACCCCAAGGCCACCGGCGTGCTCACCAAGGACCGAGACAGCCTGCTGACCTTCTACGACTTCCCGGCCGAGCACTGGCAGCACATCCGCACGACCAACGCGATTGAGTCGACCTTCGCGACCGTGCGTCACCGCACGACGCGCACGCGCAATTGCGTGTCACGAGCGACTTTCCTTGGCCTGGCCTTCAAGCTGATCGAGGAAGCCGAGAAAACATGGCGCCGCATCAAAGGTGCCGAACACATCGAACTGCTCTTGAAGGGCGTCCCCTTCAAGGACGGTGCCCCGGCGCAAGACAATCCGCCGGTTCAGCAGAAACTCGCCGCCTGACGACCGGCCACGATCAACCTTCATACACCAGATTTGACTTTATCTCGATGCCAGTGGCCCGGAGGCTTACCCGATTACCGCAACGGTCTTCATCCTCATGCGCAAGCAGCCGAAGAGTGCAGCCAAGTCCAAGGTTGCGCTGGAGTTCTTCAAATGGACCTTTGAGAACGGGCAAAAACAAGCCGAGGCGTTGGACTATGTTCCATTGCCTGCGGCTCTGGTCGCTCAAATTGAGTCTTACTGGTTGACTAGTTTCAAGTTCTAACGCGGATGATTTCCAAGACTCTGCGCGCGCACCAAGGAGTCAGCGCCGGGTATCGGCCTGCGCGGTCATTGTTTCTGCGCCTCCTGCTCAAGGGCCTCCTGTGTGAGGTGTCGGACGTCAGTGCCCTTGACGATATAGATGGTGAACTCGGCGATGTTTGTGGCGTGGTCACCGATGCGCTCGATAGCCTTGGCGATGAAGAGGTAGTCCAGCGATACTGATATCAGCTTCGGGTCTTCCATCATGTAGCGCATGAGCTTGCGGACGAAGCCTCGAAACTCCTCATCCAGGGCCGGGTCCTTCCGACCTATCATTGCTGCCTCACTCGCATCAAGCCTTGCAAAGGCATCCAGGGCCTTGTGCAGCATTTCAACAGCCAGTGCGGCCGAGACGCGGACCTCTGAAAAGTCGATGGTGGAATGCGAGACTTGGCCAATGATGCGCTTCGCGCGCTTTGCAATTTTGTAGGCTTCGTCCCCGACACGCTCCAAGTTCGTGATGGTCTTGGATATCGCCATGAGTAATCGCAAGTCGCGCGCAGTGGGCTGGCGGCGGGCAATGATATAGCTGCAATGGGCATCTATCTCAATCTCCTGCCGATTGACACGTTGTTCCGCTGCGATGACGTCATCAGCAATGGCTATGTCGAAGGTCTCCAACGCGCGGATAGCCGATTGAACCTGTGCCTCGACCAGTCCACCCATCAGCAAAACTTCCGTGGAAATATCGGTGAGGTCGGTTTCAAACTGGCTGGACAAATGCTTCTCGGTCATACTGCTTCCCCAAGTCAGCCGAAACGGCCGGTGATGTAGTCCTCCGTTGCTTGTTTACCTGGCTTCAGGAAGATTTGATTGGTCTCGCCATACTCGACAAGTTCGCCCAGATACATATACGCTGTGTAGTCGGAAACACGGGCGGCTTGCTGCATGTTGTGGGTCACGATGAGAATCGTGACGCGCGACCGCAGTTGACTGATAAGTTCCTCGATGCTGCCCGTTGCAATCGGGTCCAAGGAGGAAGTTGGC
This sequence comes from Cupriavidus sp. PB-02, assembly GCF_058252315.1. Taxonomy (NCBI): domain Bacteria; kingdom Pseudomonadati; phylum Pseudomonadota; class Betaproteobacteria; order Burkholderiales; family Burkholderiaceae; genus Cupriavidus; species Cupriavidus sp. PB-02. The sequence goes on along the minus strand of NZ_CM177695.1, from coordinate 2,849,389 downwards.
TCATCAAACAATAGAATCTCGGGGTCGGTCGCCAGGCACCGCGCGATGCACAGACGCTGCTGCTGTCCCCCGGAAAGCGCGGTACCCTGTGACTGCAACCGGTCCTTCACTTCGTCCCATATGGCCGCTGCACGTAGCGCCTCCTCAACACCCTCATCAAGCCTCGAGCGGCTCTTTTCACCCCGCAGCCGCAACCCGTAAGCGACGTTCTCGTAGACGGACTTGGGGAAGGGGTTCGGCTTCTGAAACACCATGCCAATGCGCATCCGTACTTCAATGGGGTCGACTCTGGGGTCGAGGATGTTGGTGTTGTCCGGATATAGCCGGATGCTGCCCTCATACCGGTTGCCGGGATACAGGTCGTGCATGCGGTTGAATGAGCGTAGAAGTGTCGATTTGCCACACCCAGACGGTCCAATCAAAGCGGTCACACGCTTCTCCTGGATAGGAAGATTGACTCCCTTCAAAGCATGGAACGCGCCATAGTAGAAGCCGAAGTCGATGGCAGCCGCCTTGACTGTTGACGGTTCCAGGGCGTGAGGTATAAGCCCTGGCGAAAAGTTATTGCGTGCAGGAGCGGCGGGTTCCCGCTGGCCTTCCGCGGGCATGGTGTTGCTTACCATTTGATGGCCTTCCTCAGACGATAGCGAATCCAGATGGCGAGTGCATTCATCGAAAGTGTCATCAGAACCAGGATGAAGCCGGCGGCCGCGGCGTTCCGTTGAAAGGCCTCTTCGGGCCGGGATGTCCAATTGAACATCTGAATCGGCATGACGGTGAATCCCGACCAGAGCCACTCGAAATTGAGCCAAGGGAAATCTGGCGAAACGGGGGACTGCGGCAGGAATGCGATGAAGGTCAGCGCCCCGATGGTGATGATGGGCGCAGTCTCACCGATGGCCCGCGACATGCCAATGATGACACCGGTCATGATACCGGGCATGGAATACGGCACGATGTGGTCACGGGTGACCTGCCAGCGAGTGGCTCCCAGTGCATACGCGCCCTCACGGATATGCTGCGGGATGGCTCGAATCGACTCGCGCGTAGCGACAATGACGATGGGGAGGATAAGAAGAGCGAGCGTCAAGCCGGCAGACAGGATGCTCTGACCGAACCCAAAGCCATAGACGAAGATGCCCAGGGCAAGCAGCCCGTAGACAATGGACGGAACACCAGCGAGGTTGGTGACATTGATTTCGATGATGTCGGTAACCAGGTTCCTGGGCGCATACTCCTCCAAATATGTGCCGGCAGCGACGCCCAGCGGAACGGCAGTGACTGCGGTGACAAGCATCACCAGCAGGGAGCCAACCCAGGCGGAAAGGATGCCAGCCTGTGGGGCTCGTCTCGAAGGAAAATTCGTGAAGAACTCGGGAGTTAGGCGCTCCCAGCCCGTATAGGCCATCTGGAGGAAGAGCGCGACGAATGCCAGCACGCCCACAAGCAGCGCGAGAAACCCTGCGATGGCGAAGAAGAGGTCCCATCGCTTGTTGGTCCTGATGATGCGGCGAATGGCGTCGAGCGGCGGCAGTGGCATGGCGTGCCCCTCAATAGGCTTCGCGATAGCGACGGCGGAGGACGTGGCCGAGGATGTTGAAGAGCAACGTCATCAGCATCAGCGTCAGACCGGCGGCGAAAATGGACTGATAGCCGATGGAACCGTGAGGCAGGTCACCTAATGCTACCTGAACAATGTAGGCGGAGATGGTTGCAGCAGGCTGCAGCGGATTCATCGTGAAATTGGGCTGCATGCCGGCGGCCACCGCAACAATCATGGTTTCACCGACCGCACGAGAGATACCCAGGATGTAGGCCGAGAGAACGCCGGACAAGGCTGCCGGTACGACGACCCGCATAGCGGTCTGGAACCGTGTGGCGCCCATCGCGTACGAACCTTCTCGCAAACTCATCGGTACGGCGCGCATGGCATCCTCGGCAAGGGAACTGACGTAGGGGATGATGGCGATGCCCATTACGAGCCCGGCAGATAGCATATTGAAGCCGGGTAGGGAAGGTATCCACGCTTGTAGCAGCGGAGTAACCACGGTGAGTGCAAAGTAACCGTAGACGATAGTCGGAATGCCGCCGAGTAATTCCAGGAACGGCTTAATGACTTCCCGAACTGAGGGATTCGCGAACTCGGAGAGGTAGATGGCGATGGTGGTGCCCAGAGGAATTGCTACGGCCAGGGCTACCAGAGAAGTGGTCAATGTGCCGAGCAGCAACGGAAGGATGCCGTAGCGTGGCTCGGCGAAAAGCGGTGCCCACAGCGTATCGGTGAAGAAGTCCCCGACCGGGATATTGGCGAAAAAGTGGGCTGATTCGCTAACCAGTACCCACACGATTCCCAGCGTGGTAATAACCGAAACCGAGGCAGCAAGGAACAGAATGAATTCAATCAGGCGCTCAGTGGTATTCCGGAAGGCTTTCTTGGCGAGTCGCTCACTGACCACATGCGAGGTCACGTCATCCGCTGAAGTGGTAAAGGTTGAGGAGTCCGGCATAGGAGCCTTCACGCGAGCGTTATGACTGGGCGCGGACTGATGCGCGCGCCCAACGACCGTTACAGCTTTGCTTCGCGGGCTAGTACAGACTCGATAGTTGCACCGACGTCCGCTTCGCCGCCGAAGACCGTGCCGAGCTTCTTCCTGGCCAGGTGTTCAGCGGCTGTCGTGTAGGCCTTTGCCGGCAGAGGCACGTACTTCACCTCTGCAGCCAACCGCTCACCGTTCTGCAAATAGTAGGTCACGAACTCCTTGACCTCAGGCTTGTCGAGAGACTTCTCGTTGACGTAGATGAAGATTGGTCGCGAGAGGGGATTGTAGGAGCCATCAATGACGCTCTTCTCGCCCGGAAGAACAGGCTTGCCAGCCTTGTTCACAATCGGCACAGCCTTGAGTTTGCTCTTGTTTTCTTCGTAATAGGCGTAGCCAAAGTAGCCGATGCTATTCACATCGCGCGAGACGCCCTGGACCAGAACATTATCGTCTTCCGAGGCGGTGTAGTCACCGCGCGAAGCCTTGGCTTTGCCAACAACGGCTTCAGTGAAGTAATCGAAAGTACCGGAATCGGAACCTGCGCCGAACAGCTTCAAGGGCGCGTCGGGGAAGGATGCGTCAACTTGCTTCCAGGTAGTGACCTTGCCCTGCGCCGCTGGCTCCCACATCTTCTTGAGCTGCTCGACGGACAGTTGCTTGACGAATGTGTTCTTCGGATTGACCACCACCGTCAGCGCATCGAAGGCAATGGGCAACTCGTAGTACTTGATACCAGCCTTGGCGCAGGCCTCCATCTCCTGTTTGAGGATGGGGCGGGAGGCATCTGTAATATCAGTTTCGCCCCGGCAGAACTTCTTGAAGCCACCCCCGGTTCCTGAAATTCCGACGGTGACCTTGATGGCATTTTTCTTCGCCTTCTGAAAGTCTTCTGCAACGGCTTCCGTGATGGGATAAACGGTGCTCGAGCCATCGATTTTCACGATAGCCTGGCCATGCGCAGCATGCGAACCTACAGTTAGCGCTACTGCCGCGAGGACGGAGTGAGAGGAGAGGCGCATCACGGACTCCCTGAGCAAATGAGTGGACAAGGCCAGATTAGGAAGTACATTTCCATAAATCTAGGCGTATAGAAGCATGGGCTCGACATATGGCGACGAGATGACCGTCCAGACGCCGGAATGACATGCTGCGCTCCAGCGTTGCGCTATCGGACTCAAGGGCCCTACATTTCAACAAATGATGAAGAGCGAAACTGCAGTTGCGGCTCTAGCTGCACTTGCCCAGACCTCCCGACTTTCCATATTCCGTCTCTTGGTCCAAGCGGGTCTTGACGGTGTGAATGCCGGCCGCATTGGCCAAGAGCTAGGCGTGCCGCCGGCGACACTATCCTTCCATTTGAAGGAACTTGTGCACGCTGGCTTGATTGCGAGTACGCAGGAAGGGAAGTTTGTTATCTACCGCGCCCAGTTCGACCGTATGAACGAGTTGATTGGGTTCCTCATGGAGCACTGCTGCGACGGGCATCCCGAAGACTGCGGCATTGCTGGCGTCCAATGCACGCCAAAGAGTGCCAAGCGGACGAAGCCAGCTGTCGAGGCTGCCTGATAGGCGTTCCCCTTGCCTTCCCGGGCCGTGGCTCCGCGTGCGAGCAGTTTGATGCTGAGGATAAGGCGTCTATGCCAGTGCCTGGGCTGAGGGCAAAGCTCTGGGGATATGTGGAGAATGGACCGCACCACGTCGTCTTGTTCTGTGCGGCGCTTTCGCTCGCCCTGATTGCGATCCTGTGCTGGCGCGCGGCTGGCATCCTCAATGAGCGCCACCTGGCACAGGTACGGCACGAACTGGACCGCACCAAGGTCGCCGTCACGGCATTCATGGAGCAGGAGCTGCGCCGGGTGCAGACGCTGCGCCAGGTAGCCGAGGAGTCGCTGCAATCCCGGCAGGGCAGCGATGCGACCGCGCCGGATTCCCAGTTGCAGGCCGCCTATGCCGGCCGCAACCAGCCGACCTGGCAGCTGCCGCTATCCGCGGGCGGGCCCGTCGCTGTCGGCTTTGGACCCACTGAGCTTGCCAGGCTTCCCGCGTATCTGCGCAATGACGAGACCCTGCTCGCGGATCTGGCCGCGGCGCGTACGGTGGGACGCTTGCTGCAGATCACGGCCGGCAATCTCGAGTTTGAAGCAGCCGGTCGCTTCGTGTCCCGCAACGGCTTCTATATCGGGGTGCCGCAAGACACCATCGCGCCCCATCGCGGGCTGGAGCGTTTTGCCGGCATGCCCCTCTATCGCGACACCATGCCAGACCGCAACCCGCAGCGGCACGTGGTGCGCACGCCTGTCTACGTTGGGCTGGCCAGGCCGGAGCTGCGCTTCGCAGTCAGCGCACCGGTCTACCTCGGGAACGACTTTCGCGGCGCCGTCGTGCTGGAAATCAGCCAGCGCATGCTCAGGCGTGCGCTGGGCGAGACCGTGCCGGGGCCGGGCAAGCGGATACTGGCGGCGCGCAACGGCGAGGTCATCGCCATCAGCGAGCCAGGCATGGCGCCCGGCCAGCAATGGCCGCGAGATTTTGGGGGGACGTGGCGCAATGAATCTGCCGCTGACTTGTGGGCGCGCGGGGAGGGCACGCTGCGGCGCGCGGGTCAGCATCTGCTGTTTCGCCGGGTCGGTAGCACCGACCTGTTGCTGGTGGAGGAGATTTCCGACGCGCAGCTCGCCGCCGCCTTGTTCCGGGATCTGCGCTGGCCGCTGGTAGGCGTGGTGGTGAGCATTGGCCTCTTGCTGTGGGCGTCGCTGGCGGTGATCTCGCGGCTGTTCGCTCGCCTTATCGAGCGTGGCGAAGCGTTGCGCGCGCTGGCCGAACACGACGCGCTGACAGGGTTGGCCAATCGGCGCGCGTTCGAGCACCGCTTCCGGCTCGAACGCGATCGCCGGCATCGCAACCCTGAGCCGCTGTCGCTGGTGCTGGTGGACGTCGACCATTTCAAGCGTATCAACGACACCTGGGGCCACGCCAACGGCGATCGCGCGCTGGTCGCGCTGGCCGACGCCTGCAGGGACGGCTTGCGTACCGTCGATTTGCCGGCGCGCTTCGGCGGGGAGGAATTTGCCCTCCTGCTCCCCGCTACCAGCCTTGCAGAGGCCAGCCGCGTGGCCGAGCGCCTTCGCGCAACGGTAGCCGCGCTGGCGGTGCCCGCCATCGGCGACGAGGCTTGGCCCGACGACGATGCCCACCGGATCATCTCGTTCACCGCTTCATTCGGGGTGGCGGAGATGGGTGCGGACCGCGTCGACGAACTCGAGCAACTCGTCGGCGTGGCCGACCGGCGGCTGTATCAGGCCAAGGCGATGGGCCGCAACCGGATCGTGGCAACCGATGTGGCAACCGATGACGCAGCGGTTGCCAGCGCACCATCCCCTACAGCGCGATCTTCACGGTCTTGAACACCGTTCCCCAGCGCTCGACTTCCTGCTTCAGGTATTGCCTGAACTCTTCGCGCGAGCCGCCGACCACGATCGCGCCCTGCGACTCCAGCTTCTCGCGCAGGTCCGGCGACGCCAGCGCCTTGTTCACTTCCGCATTGAGGCGGTCGAGGATCGGCTTGGGTGTCCCGGCAGGTGCCAGCAGCCCGTTCCAGGAGTCGGCTTCGAAGCCGGGCAGCCCCGATTCGTCCATGGTGGGAAGCTGCGGCATCTGCGGCAGCCGCTTTTTCGACGCCACCGCCAGCGCGCGCGGGTTGCCGGACTTCAGCGCCGGCAGTGCCGACATCGACGTCATGAAGACCATGTCCACGGTCCCGGCCATCAGGTCGGTCAGGGCCCCGGACGCACCCTTGTAAGGGATATGGAGCATGTCGATGCCGGCCTTCTGCTTGAGCAGTTCGCCGGCCAGGTGCTGCGAGCCGCCCGCGCCGCTGGAGCCGAACGTCAGGCTGCCCGGGCGCTGCTTTGCGAGGGCGATCAGCGACTTCAAGTCGCGTACCGGCAGTTTGGTCGACACCGCCAGCACGGCCGGCGCGTTCATGACATTGGCGACAGGCTCGAAGCTCTTCTGCACGTCGAACTTCAGCCCCTTGTACAAATACTTGGTCATGGTGATGGGCGCCGCTGCCAGCAGCAGCGTATAGCCGTCCGGCGCCGCCGACGCGACATACTCCGAGGCAATGTTCGAGCCGGCGCCGACCTTGTTCTCCACGACCACGGGCTGGCCCATTGACGCCTGCAGCTTGCTGGCCAGCAACCGGGCCGTAAGGTCGGTCGGGCCACCAGCCTGGTAGCCGACGATGATGCGGATCGGCTCGGATGGGTAAGCGGCGGCAGCCACTGCTCCGGTCGGGGCGAGGGCGGTGCCGAGCGCCAGCAGGATGCCGGCCACCGTGCCTCTGGACGCGCGAGGTTGTTGCATGTTGTTGTCTCCATGTGTGATCGGGGATGCGGGCGCCTTCGGCGGGAAACCGGGCGCTTCTACCGCTCGCGTCGTGCCGCTTGGCAGCACCGGTGCGGACGGTCCGTTCCAGCGCAATAGTGGGCGATTCCTCCGCGGGGGAGAAATTCCGATTCCGCTGTGTGGGATGACAAAAACTCAACCCTGCAAGGAAGGCCGTGCGCGCACGTCGCGGTCTTCCAAAAAGTCATGGCTGGCCCCGCAATTGGAAGTTCTCATCCGGCTCCGGGTCGGCGACGATCAGGGTCCAGCCACGCTGCGCCCGTGCGCGCGAAGATGAACACGACACCATGACGATCATCGAGACCTTTGCGGCTTACGCCGCCGATCCCGGCGCAGGCGCCGACACCCCTGAAGTGATCCATCACGCCAAGCGTGCCGTGGTCGACTGGTACGCCGCGCTGATCCCGGGCGCGGTCGAGGCGCCGGCGACGCTGCTTGAGCACGCGCTCGCCGACGATCTCGACCGGGGCGGCGCGCGGCTGGCACTGGGACGCAGCGCTACCGCCAGGACGGCCGCGCTGATCAACGGCACCGCCGCGCACACGGTCGAGGTGGACGATATCTACAAGCACGCCATCTATCATCCCGGCGCACCGACCATTGCCGCCGCACTCGCCGCGGGGCAGCAACGCCAGGTCAGCGGCATGGCCTTCCTGCGCGCAGTGGTCACCGGCTACGAGGTGTCGACCCGCATCGGCGCCGCCATGGGCCGCACCCACTACCGCTACTGGCACAACACCGGCACCGTCGGGACCTTTGGCGCGGCGGCAGCGGCCGCCGCCATCCTGAAGCTGGACGCGATCCGGACTGCGCATGCGCTGGCAACCTGCGCGACCTTTGCCGCGGGCCTGCAGCAGGCGTTCCGCATGGACTCCATGTCCAAGCCACTGCATGCCGGCCGCGCCGCCGAAGGCGGGCTGCTGGCGGCACTGGCGGCCGAGGCCGGTGTCACCGGCTCGCTGGACGTGATCGATGGCGAAGCCGGCCTTGGGCGAGCCATGAGCGATGGGCCGGACTGGCCGGCCGCTGCCGCGACGCTGGGCCGCGAGTACAACATCACGCAGATGACCTTCAAGAACCACGCCTGCTGCGGCCACACCTTTGCCGCCATCGACGGCGCGCAGGCGCTGCAGCGCGAGCACCGGTTCACCGTGGATGAGATCGAGAGCGCAAGCGTGGCCACCTACGGGCCGGCGCTGGAGGTGGCCGGCAACCGCAATCCGCGCACGGCCGCCGAAGCCCGCTTCAGCCTGTCCTATGCCGTGGCAAGCGCGCTGATCCATGGCAGCGTGCGGCTCGCGGCCTTTACGCCGGAACGTCTTGCCGATCCCGCCATCCGCGCCTTGATGGGCCGCATCGAGCTGCAGGTCGACCCCCGGCTCGATGCGGCATTCCCCGGCCAGCGCGCGGCGCGCGTCACGGTGCGCACCCGCGATGGCAGGGCGTTCGAGTACCTGCAGCCGAACCGCAAGGGCGATCCGGAAGAGCCGCTCAGCGACGCGGACCTCAACGACAAGTTCCTCGAACTCGCCGGACCGGTGCTGGGCACGCCGGCGGCAACGGACTTGCTGCAACGCCTGTGGCAGCTCGAATCTGCGGCGTCGCTGCCGTGATGGCGGGCGGTGGGTAGTCCCGCCGGGCCCCGCGTTGCCTGGCCGATATAATGAGTACCCACTTTCAGGCATGCAAACGGATGGCGCGGCGTATCCCTCCCATGAACCCGTTGCGGGTTTTCGAAGTCGTTGCCCGCACCCAGAACCTCACGCTGGCTGCGCAGGAGCTGCATGTCTCGCAATCGGCCGTCAGCCGGCAGATTGCGGTCATTGAAGGCTATCTCGGCGTGGAGCTGTTCCGCCGCGAACGGCATGGCGTCACGCTGACACGGGCGGGCCAGGCTTACGCCGAGGAGGTCGTGCCTGCCTTCGACGCGATCGCCAATGCCACCGCGCGCCTGCTGCGCAGCACGTCGCAGGGCGCCTTGCGGGTCCGCACCTACACCACCTTCGCCGCCAAGTGGCTGATCCCGCGGCTGCCCGATTTCCAGGCCCAGTATCCCAGCATCGAGGTCCGCATCGACAATGCCATCCCGGATGTGGATTTCGACCGCGACCCCGCCGATGTCGCGATCCAGTACGGTGACGGACGCTGGCCGCGGGTCAGCGCCGAACTGCTGTTCCATGACGAGATCGAGCCCGTCTGCACGCCGGCTTACCTGCGCGCGCACCGTGCGCCGCGGGGCAAGCTGGAGCCGCTGCTGCGCCACCGCCTGCTGGTGTCCCACTACCGGCGCACCGACTGGGACGACTGGCTCGCCTTCGCAGGCCTGAGCGGCATCGCGCAGGGCACCGAGCGCATGAGCTTCGGCAGTTCGGTTCTGACGTGGCAGGCAGCGCTGGACGGACTCGGCATTGCCATCGGGCAGACGGCGATGCTGAAGGCCGAGTTCGACCACGGCCGGCTGGTGCGCCCGTTCGCGCTGCCCCTGACGCGCGACAAGGGCCATTACCTGGTGCGCCCCGCAGTGCAGCGCGATCGCGCAAGGTAGCGATGTTCCGCGACTGGTTGCTGGAGACTGTGGCGCGCGAGAAGGCTGACGCCACTGAGCCATAAGTCCCAGATCGGCCCCCACGGCCGCACGGCGCCGCTGGCATGAGTTTTTGTTCTGGCTCGCCGCCAAACGCGAAGTTCACAACGTTCTCGATTTCACCGATCCTGACCCTGTCGACGATCCGAATCCAAGAGAACAGACCATGAACTTTGAACTCAGCGAAGAACATCAGGCATTTGCCGAATCGGTGCGCCGGTTCGCGCAGGACCGGCTCGCCGCCGGAGCGCTGGAGCGCGCCCATTCCGCCCAGTACCCCTGGGACGTGGCGCGCATGCTGGCCGACCAAGGCCTGCTCGGCATCGCCTTTGCAGAAGAAGACGGCGGGCAGGGCGGCACGCTGATGCATGCGGTGATTGCGATCCAGGAGATCGCACTGGTCTGCCCGAAGAGCGCGGACATCGTGCAGGCGGGCAACTTCGGCCCCATCCGCACCTTCGTCGAATACGCCAGCGCCGAACAGAAGGCACGCTTCCTGCCGGACCTGCTGGCCGGCAGGAAGCTGATTGCGCTGGGCATGACGGAGCCGGATGCGGGCTCGGCCGTGACCGAGCTGAAGACTTCCGCGCGCCGCGACGGCGACCACTACGTGATCAACGGCAGCAAGATCTTCTCGACCCATAGCCCGGAGGCCGAGCTGTTCCTGGTCTATGTGCGCTTCGGCCCGGGCGTGGGCGGCATCGGCTCGGTGCTGGTGGAGCGCGGCACCCCGGGCTTCCAGGTCGGCGAACCGTCGAAGTTCATGAGCGGCGAGGAATGGTGCCAGCTTTACTTCGAGGACTGCCGCATCCCCGCCGCCAACCTGCTGCTCGGCGAGGGCGGCTTCAAGCGCCAGATTTCAGGCTTCAACGTCGAGCGGCTGGGCAATTCGTCGCGCTCGCTGGCGCTCGGCCGCCATTGTTTCAACGTGGCGCGCGAGCACGCGCGCATCCGCAAGCAGTTCGGGCGCGAACTGTGCGAATTCCAGGGCGTGCAGTGGAAATTCGCGGAGATGGCGCTCAAGCTCGAATCGGCGCAGTTGCTGCTGTATCGTGCCGCGATGGAAGGCGAGCATGGCCTGCCCTCGGCCCACAGCACCGCCATGGCCAAGCTGGCCTGCAACCAGGCTGGCTGGGATGTTGCCAACGAGGCGCTGCAGATCATGGGCGGCATGGGCTACAGCCAGGAATCGATCGTGGAATACTGCCTGCGCCGGATCCGTGGCTGGATGATCGCGGGGGGCTCCATCGAGATCCTGAAGAACCGCATCGCGGAAGGCGTCTTCGAGCGCACGTTCCCGCAGCGCGCGCCGAAGGCAGGCTGACCCGGTGCTGTCGCCCCAGGCGACTAGCGGATATACAAAGACAAGACAGGCAGGCATTAAAGGCAGGTAATCCAGGATGAACACCACAACCACCGTTCCCTTCCATGCGGATCCCGCGCTGGCCCAGGCGCTGCTCGCCCCTCGCAGCGTGGCGCTGTTCGGCGCCTCGGACGACGCGGGCAAGACCGCCGGCCGGCCACTGAAGTTCCTGCGTGCGGCAGGGTACGAGGGCAACATCTACCCGATCAACCCGAACCGCAGCACCGTGCAGGGCGAAACGGCCTATGCGAGTTTGGGCGCATTGCCCGAAGTCCCCGAGCATGTGTTTATCCTGACGCCGACCGACACGGTGCCGGATGCGGTGCGCGAATGCGCCCGGCTCGGCGTGAAGGTGGTCACCATTCTGGCGAGCGGCTTCTCGGAATCCGGCGCCGAAGGCGTGGCGCGCGAAGCCGCACTGCGCGCGCTGTGCGAGCACGGCGAGACCCGCGTGCTCGGCCCGAGCAGCCTTGGTGTCGTCAATCCGCGCGCGGGCCTGGTGCTGACCGCCAACGCGGCCTTCGCGGAGCCGGAACTGCCGCAGGGGCGGGTGTTCGTGGCCTCGCACAGCGGCAGCATGCTCGGTGCACTGGTGTCGCGCGGCAAGACCCGCGGCGTCGGCTTTGCCGGGCTGGTGTCGGTGGGCAGCGAATCGGACCTGTGCGTTGGCGAGATCTGCATGGCCACGCTGGACGATCCCGCCATCGACGGCTACCTGCTGTTCCTGGAGAGCCTGCGCCATGGCGACAAGCTGCGCGCCTTCGCGCTGGAGGCGGCAAGGCGCGGCAAGCCCGTGATCGCCTACAAGCTCGGGCGTTCGGCCGCCGCGGCCGAGATGGCAGCCACCCACACCGGCGCGCTGGCCGGTGAGGATGACATCGCGGATGCCTTCCTCAAGGATCTCGGCATCGCCCGCGTCGGCGTGCTCGAAGCGCTGCTCGAGGCCTTCCCGCTGGCCAGGCGTATCCCGCTGCACGGCGCAGGCGCGCCGCTGCGCCGCGTCGGCGTGGTGACCACCACGGGCGGCGGCGCGGCGATGGTGGTGGACCAGCTCGGCATCCGCGACGTGGTGGTCGAGCCGGCCTCCCCGGCCACGCTGGAGAAGTTCGCGGCGGCAGGCATCGCCGTGTCGGCGGGCCGCGTGCTCGACCTGACCCTGGCCGGCACCAACTACAACGTGATGAAGGGCGCGCTCGACATCATGTTCGATGCGCCGGAATTCGATATCGTGCTGGCGGTGGTCGGCTCGTCCGCACGCTTCCAGCCCCAGCTTGCGGTGAAGCCGATCATCGACAGCGCTGCCAGGCCCAAGCCGTTGGCAGCGATGCTGGTACCCGACGCGCCGGAAGCACTCGGCGCGCTGACCGCGGCAGAGGTGCCTTGCTTCCGCTCGCCGGAGGCCTGCGCGGACGCCATCGCCGCGCTGCTTGCGCGCAGGACGCCCGGCGCGCAGCCCACGGTGCAAGGCGCGGGCGCTGCGACCGCCGCGTCGCTGAGCGAAGCGCAGGCGTACGCGATCCTCGACGAACTGGGCGTGCCGCATGCCCCTGCCGCGACCATGCCTCTCGCAGGTCCCGCAGGCAAGCTGCCCTTTGCCTTCCCGGTGGTGGCGAAGGTGTGCTCGGCGCAGATCCCGCACAAGACCGAGGTCGGCGGCGTGGTACTGGGCATCCAGGACCAGGCCGGGCTCGACGCCGCGCTGGCCACGCTGCGGCGGAACCTGGCCGAGCGCGCGCCCGACACGCCGTGCGACGAAGTGCTGGTGCAGCCCATGACCCGCGGGCTGGCCGAGGTCCTGGTGGGCTATCGCGTCGACCCCGAAGCTGGTCCCGTGATCATGCTCGCCGCCGGCGGCATCTGGGCCGAAGTCGCGCGTGACCGCAGCATCCGGCTCGCCCCCGTCAGCGTCGAGGTCGCGCGCGAGATGATCGCCGAGGTCAAGGCCCTGCAGACCGTATCGGGCCTGCGCGGCAGGCAGCGCGGCGACCTCGATGCGCTCGCGCGTGCCGTCAGCGCGCTGTCGCAGCTCGCATGCAAGCCGCAGCTGCGCATTGCCGAGGCGGAGGTGAATCCCATGATGGTCCTGCCCGAAGGACAGGGCGTGCTCGCCGTCGATGCGCTGGTGCTGAGATCATGACCGCGCGCGCAGCCGACCTCCATGCGGCAGGCGATGCGGGTTTGCTGGCCCGGCTGGAGCGCGTGGCCATTCGCCACGACGTGGCGCACCTGGGGCGCACCGTGGTCTGGCGCCGGTTTGGCGAAGGCACGCCGCTGGTGCTGCTCCACGGCGGCCACGGCAACTGGATGCACTGGGTGCGCAATATCGAGGCGCTGGGCACGCGTCATGCGCTGTGGATTCCGGACATGCCGGGCTTCGGCGACTCCGATACGCTGGCCGGCGACGACCATGCCCCGGACCGGCTCGACCGCCTGGCACAGGCGCTGATGGCCACGCTCGACCAGCTCGTGGGCGAAGGCAGCGAGCTGGGCATCGCCGGCTTCTCCTTTGGTGCCCTGGTTGCCGCTCAGATGGCGGCCACGCGGCCGCGGGTCACGCGGCTTGCGCTGCTGGGCCCGGCCGGCCATGGCGGCCCGCGGCGCCAGGGCCAGCCCATGCAGGACTGGCGCATCGACGACGAGGAGGAAATGCGCCGCAGGCTGCGCCACAACCTGCTGGCCTTGTTGCTGCACGACGAGGGGCTCGCAGACGGGCTCGCCATGGCCGTCCATGAGCAGGCATGCAAGGCGACCCGCTTTCGCAGCCGCACGATCTCGCGCCAGGCAAGCCTCGGCGAGGCGCTCGCGGCATACGGGGGTCCGACCTTGCTGATGTGGGGCGAGCACGACGTCACCGCGGTGCCGCTCGACGTGGCGCAACAGCTGGCGTGCGGCGCGGGCCACCGGGACTGGTGCGTGATTCCGGCGGCCGGACACTGGGTCCAGTTCGAGCGCTGGCAGGAAGTCAATCCGATGCTGCTGCGCTGGTTCTCTGAAGCGGGGCAGCACTGATGCGCGCGAACTGAGGGAATGGGATTCAGGCCTGGCCCGGCGAAAACACCATGCACACCGGGCTGCCGGTCTGCGCGCTGAACCCTGTGGGCGACAGCCGGCCCGACGACGGATGGATGTGGAAGGCGACGATGGTGTCGCTGTCTTCATTGAGCGCGTAGAGCAAGCGCCCGTTGGGATGGGTCGCGAAGAAGCGCGGCGTGCGCCCCTGCGACAGGTCCGTGCCGGCAAAGCGCAGCAGGTCCGTTCCCGGGTCGACGGCAAACACCGCGATGCTGTCGTGGCCGCGGTTGGACGCATAGACGAAGCGGCCGCTGCGATCCACCTCGATCTCGGCCGCGCGGCTGTTGCCGGTGAAGGTTTCGGGCAAGGTTGGCAGGATCTGCACGGGCGTGAGTTGCGCGGTCGCGCGATTGTACGCATACGTCGTGACCGTCGAGTCCAGCTCATTGACGACGTAGGCATGGCGGCCGTTGGGATGGAAGACGACGTGGCGTGGCCCGGCCGACTCCCGTGACTCGACAAAGGCAGGCGACGCCGGTGTCAGCTTGCCGTTGTCGAAGCGGAACGAGAACGTGCGGTCGAGCCCCTTGTCCGGGACGATGACAAAGTTGCCGGACGGGTCGAACGGGTTGAAATGCGGCTTGGCCTGCTTTTGCTCGGTACGGTGCGGCCCGATGGGGCCGTCCAGCCTGACCAGCTGCGTCATCTCGCCCAGTGCGCCGTCATCGGTCAGCGGCAGCACGGCCAGGCTGGCGCCGATGTGGTTCGAGACCACGATGTACTTGCCCGTCGGGTCCAGCGCCAGGTGCACCGGGTTCTTGCCGTGGGTGCTCTGCCGGTTGATGAACTCGATGCGTCCGGTGGCGCGGTCGACCGCAAAGGCGCTGATGTCGCTCATGTCGCCATGCACGCTGTAGAGGCGGTCGCCCCGCCGGTTCAGCGCCAGGAAGGACGGATTGACCAGGTCCTTGACCACCTGGGCCGGTTCCAGGGCACCGGTGTCCGCATCCACGCGAAACACGCTGATCCCTTCTCCGCGGGCGTTGCGATCACGGGTGGTCCGTGAGCCGAGATAGGCGTACATGAACTTTCCTTTCGATGGATGGGTGTTGGTCCTGACGCTGTGCTCAGCATGCGCGGGAATGGCGATCGCGCCAATCCCCGCGAGGGCGACGGCGGAGGCTGCGCCTTGCAAGAGCCGGCGTCGGCTCTGTACGGGGTGAGGGCAGCCTGCGCCAGGGTATCGATGCTGCACTTCCGTCTCGAGCGTTGAGGGTGTTGACATAGGGCTTCGGGTTTTCACTTGATTGCATTTTTGATCAAACACATGCAAAAATACAGTCATGGAAAACACTAATCACTTCCCGGCAGGGTCGATGAATGTCGACAGCGCCACTTATCGCATCGTTGACCTTCCCGCCCTCATCGGCGCAAGGCTGTGGCGCTTGCCTGTCGTGCTCCGACTGCTGCTGGAGAACGTGATCCGCAATGCCGAGGGCAGGGAGCGCGACGAGGCCGTCGCCGGCATCCTGGCCTGGCTCGAGCGCGGCACCAGCGAGGTGGAGATTGCCTACCAGCCCGGGCGCGTGCTGATGCACGACACCACCAGCACCCCCGCCCTGGTCGACGTCGCCGCGATGCGCGATGCCGTCGCCGAAGCCGGCCGCGACCCGAACCTGCTCAATCCGGTGCTGCCGGTCGATTCGTCGGTGGACCACTCGCTGGCGGTCGAGTACTACGCCCGCGCCGACGCGGTGCCGCTGAACCTGGAAACCGAGACGCGCCGCAACGCCGAGCGCTACGGCTTCCTGCGCTGGGCCTCCAAGGCCCTGCACGGCGTGCGCATTCATCCGCCGGGCACCGGGATCATGCACACCATCAACCTCGAACAACTGGCGACGGTTGTCAAGACCGAGACCCGCGGCGGCGAGCCGTGGGCGGTGCCGGACACCATGATCGGCACCGACAGCCATACGCCCATGATCAACGGCATCGGCGTACTGGGCTGGGGCGTCGGCGGGCTGGAGGCGCAGACGGTGATGTTCGGCATGCCCGTGATGCAGCGCATCCCCGACGTCATCGGCGTGCGCCTGACCGGTGCGCTGCAGGCCGGCGTGCTGGCGACCGACCTGGCACTGACCGTCACCAAGCGCCTGCGCGACCTCGGAGTCTCGGGCGAGTTCGTCGAGTTCTTCGGTCCCGGCGTCTCGACGCTGTCTGCCGGTGACCGCTCGGTGGTGGCCAACATGGCGCCCGAGTACGGCGCCACCACCGGCTTCTTCCCGGTGGACGAGCACACCCTGGCGTACCTGCGCAGCACCGGCCGCGACGAGGCCGCGATCGCGCTGGTCGAGGCCTATACCCGCCGCGTCGGCCTCTGGTTCGACGGCGAGGCGCAGCCGCGCTACACCACCGTGCTCGACCTGGATCTCGGCACCATCGGCATGCATGTGGCCGGCCCGCGCCGGCCGCAGGACCTGCTCGGCTATGCCGATACGGCACGCGCGCTGCAGCCCTTTGACTTCACCCCGTCGCGCGCCCGCCCGGACATGCCGAAGCACCCGGTCGCGATCGCGGCGATCACGAGCTGCACCAATACCACCGACCCCGCGCTGCTGGTCGCCGCCGCGCTGGTCGCACGCAAGGCGCGCGCGCTTGGCCTGCGCGTGCCGTCGTGGATCAAGACTTCGATGGCGCCGGGATCGCCCGCCGCCGCGCGCTACCTGGAACGCGCCGGGCTGATGGAAGACCTGGCGGCGGTCGGCTTCGACATCGTCGGCTACGGCTGCACGACCTGCATCGGCAACTCCGGCCCGCTGACCGAGCCGATCCACGACGCCATCGCCGACGGCAGCGCGCTGCCGGTCGCGATCCTGTCGGGCAACCGCAACTTCCCGGGACGGGTCCATCCCGACCTGAGCCTGGGCTTCATCATGTCGCCGCCGCTGGTGGTCGCGTTTGCGCTGGCGGGCAACGCCGAGGCCGACCTGAGCCGGGACGCGATCCAGACCGGCGCGGACGGTACGCCGGTGTTCCTGAAGGACCTGTGGCCGACGCGCGAGGAGATCGCCGCACTAGTGGCGCGCGGCGCCGAGCCTGCCGACTACCGCGACGCGTTCCGCGTTGCCACCGCGAACCCGCTGTGGCATGCGTTGCCTTCGCCCGACACGCCGCGTTATCCGTGGAACCCGGCGTCGACCGCGTTGCGCCGCCCGCCGTTTGCCTCGATCGACCAGGGCAGCCAGCTCGGTTCGTACGAGGCTTACCCGCTGCTGGTGCTCGGCGACGACATCACCACCGACCATATCTCGCCGGCCAGCGCCATTCCCAAGGACAGCTTTATCGCTGATTTCCTGGTATCGCGCGGCGAGGATCGCGACGACCTGAACGTGTTTGCCTCGCGCCGTGGCAACTGGGAAGTGATGATGCGCGCGGCGTTCTACAACAAGACGCTGGTCAACCTGCTGCATTCCGAGGTGCCGGTGGGCCACACGCTGCACATTCCCGGCGGGCAGGTGCAGCCGATCTTCGAGGTGGCCGAACGCTACCGCGCCGATGGCGATGCGGTCGTGCTGGTTGCCGGCGAACGCTATGGCACCGGCTCATCGCGCGACTGGGCCGCCAAGGGGCAGCGCCTGCTGGGGATCCGGGCGGTCATTGCGCTGAGCTTCGAGCGGATCCATCGCTCCAACCTGATCGGCATGGGCATCCTGCCGGTCCGGCTGCCCAGGAACGCGGGGCCTGACACGTTGCATATCAAGCCTGGCGACAAGATCCACGTGGATGCCCCCGCGCATGCGATCGCGCCGCGCTGCCGGATCCCGGTGCGAATCGTGCGCGCCAGCGGCGCCGTCGACGAGATCGAGGCAACGGCCGCGGTCGAGACACAACTGGAAGTCGAGCTGCTGCGCCGCGGCGGCGTCATCCCGTTGATCCTGCACAAGACGCTCGCGCAGCCGGCGGGTTGAGCGGCAGCAACGCCACGACGTCATGCACTACGACAAGTCCATTGCCACACTGAACCCTGACCTGTATTCCCATGCGCCCTGATCCTGAACTCCTCGCCGCCTTTGCACCGACCGGCGTGCTGCGCGCCTCCATCAACCTCGGCAATCCCATCCTGGCCAATCGCGGCGAGGACGGGCAGCCGTTCGGTGTGTCCGTCGACCTCGCCAACGCGCTGGCGCAAAGACTCGGACTGGAACTGAAACTGGTCGTGGTCGATGCCGCCGGCAAGTCCGTCGAGGTCGTATCCGGCGAAGAGGCTGACGTCGGCTTCTTTGCGGTCGATCCCAAGCGCGCCGCGACGATCCGCTTCACGGCGCCCTATGTGCTGATCGAAGGCTATTACCTCGTGCGCGACGACTCGCCGATCCGCAGCAACGCAGAGGTCGATGTGGCAGGCAACCGCGTCGCGGTTGGCAAGGGCAGCGCCTACGACCTGTTCCTGTCGCGCGAGCTGAAGGCGGCGCAGATCGTGGCCGCGCCGACATCGCCGGCGGTGGTACAGACCTTCCTCGAACAAGGCCTGGAAGTGGCCGCCGGCGTCAGGCAACAGCTTGAAGCCGATGCAGCGAAGCACCCTGGACTGCGTTTGCTGGACGAGCGCTTCATGGTCATCCGGCAGGCGATGGGTATCGCGCAGAGCCGGGGCAGCCGCGCCGCGCAATACCTGCATGCGTTTGTCGAGGAGATGAAGGCAAGCGGCTTTGTCGCGCAAGCGCTGGCACGCCATCGGATCGCCGGTGCGTCGGTCGCGCCTGCAGAAAACCTTGCCTGAGCAGTCTTTGCTGTCCCGCGGGTAGCGAGCGGCAGCAGCACGAACCGGCTCTTCGCAACAAAGTGACGAGCCGTTGATCTGCGTTTCCAATTTGATAACGATCGCCAGCCTCTGAGGTCGCATCCGCTTTGCGGAAGCGAGGTGCCGTCTGGCGCGCTTCTCCTGTAAATCAACGCCTTATCAGGCCGCTCCGCTTTGCCATTGCCTCCGGATCATTCTCCGATCGCGAACGATACTTTCGCCATTCCTCACTTTTCATCGCAGTTCCCACTGCATAGCATCGAAGAAAACAAGTTCCATGTTGCTGCGGCCGGCCCGGCCCCCGCACTTCGGAGACAACACCAGGCACAGGGCAACCACCTACGCCCTGCTTTCCACCGCCTCAGGCGGACCTGCATTCCTGCACCGGCAGCCGCGCTGCCGGCACAGACCACCGAACAGCTTGAAAAAAGGAGACTCCATGCTTGCCATCATCAACCGGCTTGCGTCCGCCACGGCGCTGACATTGCTTACCGCTGCAGTGCCCCTGCACCTTGCCCACGCACAGGCACCACTGGAACTGAAGATCACCGCCCCGGCCGCGCCCGGCGGCGGCTGGGACGGCGCCTCGCGCTCGCTGCAGCAGGCCATGGTCGCGAGCGGCGCGGCGAAGAGCGTGCAGGTCAACAACATCCCTGGCGCCGGCGGCACGGTGGGCCTGGCGCAGTTCGTCAATAACGCCAAGGGCGACGGCAACCAGCTGATGACGATGGGCATCACCATGCTCGGTGCGGTAGTCACCAACAAGGCGCCGGTCAGCCTCGACAAGATCACGCCGATCGCCCGCCTCACCGCCGATCCGCTGGTGGTAGTGGTACCTGCCAACTCGCCGCTGAAGACGATCCAGGATCTGTCGGCAGCCATCAAGGCGGATACCGGCAAGGTGGTCTGGGCAGGCGGCTCGGCAGGCGGCGCGGACCATATGCTGGCGGCACTGGTGGTCAAGTCGGCGGGCGGCAACACGGCCCGGCTGAACTACGTGCCTTTCTCGGGTGGCGGTGAGGCGCTGGCGGAAATGCTGGGCGGGCGCGTCACGGCGGGCGTGTCGGGCTACAACGAGTTCGAGAGCCAGATCAAGGCCGGCAAGCTGCGCGCGCTGGCGGTCTCGTCGGCGCAACGGCTGCCCGGCATTGCCGTGCCGACGCTGAAGGAGCAAGGGCTCGATGTCGAGCTGCTGAACTGGCGCGGCATCGTGGCCGCGCCCAACGTGTCGCCGCAACAGGCCGCCGCACTGGCCGCTGCCGTCGAGAAGGCCGTGAGGTCGCCGGAATGGCAGAAGATCCTGAAGGCCCGCGGCTGGGACGATGCCTACCTGCCCGCGGACAAGTTCTCGGCCTACCTGAAGACCGAACAGGCGCGCGTGCGCGACATCCTCGCTTCGATCGGACTGGCGAAATGAAAGCGATGTCCACTGATGCAGACCGCGGTCGAGGCGCCGTGACCCCTGCCACCCCCGCCACGCCCGCCACGATCAAGCGCTTCGAGCCGGCCAAGGCCATCGTCGGCGCCGGGCTGTTGCTGCTGGCGCTGGTCGTGTTCATCGATGCGAGCCAGCTCCCGCCGCCGCCGGCCGCCGGCGTCGGCCCCTCGGCCGGCATGCGCTTCGTGGCCGTACTGCTCGCCGTGCTCGGCGTGGGGCACCTGGTGGTCGCTGTGCGTCGCGGCACGGCCGAGGCCACGGCGCCGCGCGGGCCGATGAACTGGAAGGCGGTCGGCTGCGTGCTGGCCGGCTTGCTGGCGCTGATCGCCGCACTGCAGCTGCAGCTCGGCTTCGTGCTGGGCGCCACGGTGCTGTTCATCGCCACCGCGCGCGGCTTTGGCGAACGGCGCATGCTCAGGTCGGCCGCGATCGGCCTGGTCCTGAACCTGCTGGTGTATGCGTTCTTCGCCAAGGCATTGTCGCTGGGGTTGCCCGGCGGCCCGCTGGAACGCCTGGTCTTCGGTTGAGCGGGAGTCGTCATGGATGTCTTTACTTTTCTTGCACAGGGCCTCGCCGTCGCGGCGCAGCCCGGCAATCTGCTGTTCGCCGGCATCGGCGTGCTGCTCGGGACGATGGTCGGGATCCTGCCCGGCATCAGCCCCTCGCTGACGGTGGCGCTGCTGCTGCCGGTCACGTTCAAGCTCGATCCGACCGGGTCGCTGATCATGTTCGCCGGGATCTACTTTGGCGGCATGTACGGCAGCTCGACCACGGCGATCCTGATCAATACCCCGGGTGAAGCGGCCTCGATCGCCACCGCGATCGAAGGGCACCGCATGGCGCGCGCCGGCCGCGCAGGCCAGGCGCTTGCCACGGCCGCCATCGGCTCCTTCGTGGCCGGCACGCTGGCGACCGTGGGGCTGGCGCTGCTGGCGCCGGTGCTGGTCGACGTGGCCGTGCAGTTCGGCCCATGGGACTACTTTGCCCTGATGGTGCTGGCCTTCGTCACGGTATCGGCGACCTTCGGCGATTCCACCCTGCGCGGCCTTACCAGCCTGGCCGTCGGCATCGGCATGGGCCTGATCGGCATTGACAAGCTGACCGGGCAGGCCCGCCTGACCTTCGGCGTACCCGAGATGCTCGACGGCATCCAGGTCACGACGCTGGCCGTTGGCCTGTTCGCGATGGGCGAGACCTTCTTCTCGGCCGCGCGCTTCACCGGTGTGCAGGACAAGATCGAAGCCGTGAAGGGCGGGCTGCGCATGACCGCGACCGACTGGAAGCGTTCGTGGAAGGCCTGGCTGCGCGGCACCGCGCTCGGCTTCCCGATCGGGGCACTGCCCGCTGGCGGCGCGGAAGTGCCGACGTTGCTGTCCTACACCATCGAGCGCAAGCTGACCGACCACAAGGATGAGTTCGGTCGCGGCGCCATCGAAGGCGTCGCCGGACCGGAGGCCGCCAACAACGCCGCCGCCACCGGCACGCTGGTGCCGCTGCTGACGCTCGGCCTGCCGACCTCGGCGACCGCTGCGATGATGCTGGCCGGCTTCCAGCAATACGGGCTCGTGCCCGGCCCGCTGCTGTTCGCCGACAAGCCCGACCTGGTGTGGGGCCTGGTGGCCAGCCTGTTTATCGGCAACGTGATGCTGCTGGTGCTGAACCTGCCGCTGATCGGCATCTGGGTGCGGCTGCTCAAGCTGCCGCAGCCGTGGCTGTATGCCGGCATCCTGGTGTTCGCGGCAATGGGCACGCTGGCGGCGAATCCCTCGATCGTCGAACTCGCCATGCTGGTCGTGTTCGGCCTCATCGGCTTTGCCATGCGCTGCCTCGATTACCCCGTGGCGCCGATGATCGTCGGGCTGATCCTGGGGCCCATGGCCGAAAGCCAGTTCCGCCGGGCGATGCAGATGAGCCTGGGCGATCCGTGGGTGTTCCTTTCCCATCCCGGCTCGGCTGCCTTGCTGGCCATCGCCGCCGCCGCGCTGATCGCGCCGTTCGTCTTCAAGGGCCTGCGCAAGATGCACGGCTCGGACGACTGACCGAGGGGCGGCCACGCCGCCCTGACCAAGCATCAGCGACAAACACAATCAGGAGGTGGACACCATGAACCTGCCATTCTTCAACCGGCGATTGCCGAAGCGCCTCCTCGCGGTATTGCTGTTCGGCCTGGTATCCGGCGCCGCGCTGGCCCAGGGCAGCTATCCGACGCGCCCGGTCACCATCGTCGTCCCCTTTTCCGCCGGTGGCGGCGTCGACGCCATCGCGCGCGTGCTTGCCGAGAAGCTGCGCACCGTGCTCGGACAGCCGGTGGTGGTGGAAAACAAAGGTGGCGGCAGCGGCATGATCGGTGCCCAGGCCGTGGTCAAGGCGCCCGCCGACGGCTACACCCTGCTGATGGGCTCCGCCGGCGAAACCGCCATCAACCCGTCCGTCTACAAGAGCCGCATGCAGTACGCGCCGCAGACGGACCTGCTTGCCATCAGCCTGATCGTCAAGGTGCCTAACGTCGTCGTCGTCAATCCGTCGCTGCCGTACAAGACCATCGACGAGTTGATCGCGTACGCCAGGGCGAATCCCGGCAAGGTACGCTACGGCACCAGCGGCGTGGGCAATCCGCAGCACCTCTCCGGCGAGCTGATGGCCAGGCAGGCGGGCGTGCAGCTCACCCACGTTCCCTATCGCGGCGCCTCCAACCAGTTGCTGGATGTGATCGGCGGCAATATCGAGATGACCTTCGTCAGCCTCGCCGGGGCGCGCCAGTTCATCAAGGACGGCAAGGTGCGCGCGGTGGGCATTACGTCGCAGGGCAAGAGCCCGCTGGCGCCGGAAATTCCCGCGATCTCCGATTCGGCGAGCCTGAAGGGCTATACGCTGGAAAACTGGTTTGGCCTGTTCGCGCCCAAGGGCACGCCCGCGCCGGTGGTGGCGCGCCTGAACGCCGCGGTGGCCGAATCGCTCAAGGATCCCAAGCTCGACGCCCGGCTGCGCGAACTGGGCGGCAACCCGAGCCCGTCGTCGCCGGAGCAATTCAAGGCCTTCATTCAGCAAGAGTCGGCGAAGTTCGCGCGTATCGTCGCCGACGCCAGGATTACGCCCGACAGCTGAGCCACGCGGGAGATAGAATCTGCGCGTTGTCCGCCCACGGAGGCAGCCACTGCGATGCGATACGACCTGACCAGTCTGGAAGTCTTTGTTACCGTCGCGGATGAGCAGAACCTGACGCGCGCCGCGGCGCGCCGCAACCTTGCTGTTTCCGCCGTCAGCAAGCGCATCGCCGAGCTGGAAGAAGAGGTCGGCTGTGCCCTGCTGGTGCGGTATCCGCGCGGCGTCGGGCTGACGCCCGCAGGCCAGGCCCTGCTGCACTACGCCAGGCAACTGCTGCACACGCTTCACCAGATGGAGAACGAGCTCAGCGAGTATGCCGACGGCATCAAGGGCCATGTGCGGCTGCACGCCATCAATTCGGCGCTGGTCGAGTTCCTGACGCCGGACCTGCACTCCTTCATGAAGCAGTACCCGCTGATCCGCCTGGATATCGAGGAGCATCCTGGCGGAGCGATCGTGCGCGCCATCGCCGAAGGGGCAGTGGAGGTCGGCGTGTTCTCGGCCCACACGCCGGCGCCCGGCCTGCAGGTGTTTCCATACCGTGTTGACGAGCTTGTTGTCGCTGTCCCGGAGGGACACGAGTTCGCGGGCAAGCGTCGTGTGTCCTTCTTCGAACTTGCCCAGCATGAGCTTGTCGTGCCGCACACCCAAAGCTCCGTACATGCTGTCCTCGAGCGCCAGGCCAAGGAGGACGGTGTGCAGTTGAAGCAGCGAATCCGGGTCAGCAGTTTCGACTCGATGTGCCAGCTGGTGGCTGGCGGCTTTGGTCTGGCGGTCATGCCTCGCGGCGTGCTGCGGCCGTTGGCGCGCACCCTGAAGTTGAAAGCGGTGGCAATCGATGCGGAATGGGCAACCCGGCCGCTGGTGATCGGTGTTCGCGACTACGAAGCGGTCTCGCATGCGGCCCGGGCATTCGTGGATCATCTTCGGCAGCAAGCTGGTTAAGCCTGTACAACTGACTGGCGAGGTTTCTGCTGCGCCACATGGGACTGCCCTGGCGCTGTGCCTCCGCCGGCATGGCATGACTCGATTTCCGCAGTCGGGCCCGACCCGGTGCAACGTCTTGCGACGAAGGAAAATGCGGCGTCTAATTGACTGAGCGAAAGTCGGAGGCTCCATGGCGCGCTGCACAATCTGCGGAATTGACAATGCCGAGGGCGCCAATTTTTGCGAGCAGTGCGGCGCCAGGCTGGCACGCCTCTGCGCTCGCTGCGGCCAGGCACTGAATCCGGCCGCGCGTTTCTGCAATGCCTGCGGCACGCCCGTCGGCGACTTGCCGCAAGCGTCTGCCGCGGCTCCCGTCCAATACACCCCGCCCCATCTGGCCGAGCGTATCCGTGCCGAGCAAGCCGCGCTGGAGGCCCGCGGCATGACCAGCGGCGAACGCAAGACCATCACCGTCCTGTTTGCCGATATGGCGGGTTCGACCGCCCTGATCCACGACCGCGACCCGGAAGCGGCCCTGCGCCTGATCACCCCCGTCGTCGAACTGATGATGGAGGCCGTGCACTACTACGAAGGCTATGTGGCCAAGTCCCTGGGCGACGGCATCCTGGCGCTGTTCGGCGCGCCCATTGCGCACGAGGACCATCCCCAGCGCGCGCTGTATGCCGCGCTGCGCATGCAGGAGGCGATGCGCCGGCACAGCGACCGGATCCGGCTGGAGCAAGGCATCTCGCTGCAGATCCGCGTGGGCATCCACACGGGCGAGGTGGTGGTGCGCTCGATCCGCAAGGACGACCTGCGGACCGACTATGAGCCGGTGGGGCCCACCATTCACATCGCCTCGCGGATGGAGACGATGGCCGCGCTGTCCTCGATCCTGGTGAGCGACTCGACCCATAAGCTCGCGGAGGGGTATTTCGACTTCAAGGCCCTGGGCGCGGCCCAGGTCAAAGGCGTGCCCAAGCCGCTGGAGGTCTACGAGGTGCTTGGCCTGGGCGCGCTGCGCACGCGCCTGCAAGTGGCGGCGCATCGCGGACTGGCGCGCTTCGTGGGCCGCGAGGCCGAACTGGCGGCGCTGCACGGGGCGCTGGAACTGTCCACGGCCGGCAACGGGCAGATCGTCGCCGTGGTGGGCGAGGCCGGTGTCGGCAAGTCGCGGCTGTTCCATGAGTTCAAGGCGCGTTCGCAGCGCGGTTGCCTGGTGCTGGAGACCTTCTCGGTGTCGCACGGCAAGGCCTTTGCCTATTTGCCGCTGATCGAACTGATGAGGAACTATTTCCAGATCACCGCGCAGGACGATGACCGGCGCTGCCGCGAAAAGCTCACGGGCAAGGTGCTGACGCTGGAGCGCAGCCTGGAAGGCCAGATGCCCTATCTGCTCTACCTGCTGGGCCTGGGCGAGCCTGGCTCGGCGGTGGCTGACATGGGCGCCAATCTCCGGCGCGAGTGCGCCTTCGAGGCCATCACTCGCCTGCTGGTGCGCGAGAGCCAGAACCAGCCCGTCCAGCTGGTGTTCGAGGACCTGCAATGGCTCGACAGCGAGACCGAGGCATTCCTCGCCTACATCATCGAGCGCGCGGCGGATGCGCGCATTCTCTTGCTGGTGAACTACCGGCACGAGTACCGCTGCGCCTGGGGTGGCAAGGGCAATTACACCGAATTGCGGCTCGCTCCGCTAGGGCCGGACGAGGCGCAAAGCTTGCTCAGCGCCTTGCTCGGCGATGACCCCGGCCTCGGGCCGCTCAGGCAGCTGATCCTGGAGAAGACCGAGGGCAATCCCTTCTTCATGGAGGAGGTGGTCCAGACCCTTGCCGAGGAGAATGCGCTGCTCGGCGAACCTGGCCATTACCGCATCGAGAAGACCCCTGCCGCGCTGCATATTCCAACCACCGTACAGGGCGTGCTCGCGGCGCGCATGGATCGGCTCCCCCTCGCGGAGAAGGAACTGCTGCAGACCCTGGCCGTGATCGGCAAGGAGTTCCCGCTGAGCCTGATCCGCAAGGTCACCGGGCTGGAGCAAGACCCGCTGTACGCACTGCTGGCCAGCCTGCAGGCCGGAGAGTTCATCTACGGGCGGCCTGGCTTTCCGGAGGTCGAGTACGCGTTCAAGCATGCGCTCACCCAGGAAGTCGCAGGCAACTCGCTGCTGTCGGAACAGCGCGGCACGCTGCATGAACGCACGGGGCGGGCCATCGAATCGCTCTTCCGTCATCAGCTGAAAGACCACTGCAGCGAACTGGCCCACCATTACAGCCTCAGCGGCAATACTCCGAAGGCGGTTGAATACCTGCTCTGCGCCGGGCGGCAGGCGCTTGAGCGTTCGGCACACCTCGATACCATCCGTCATCTGGGTACGGCGCTGGAACTGGTGGCACGCTTGCCCCAGACGCCAGAACGCACGCGTCAGGAAATTGCATTGCGCGTCGCGCTTGGGCCGGCGCTGATCGCCGCGAGGAGCTTTTCCTCGAACGAGGTGGAGGCCAACTACAAGCGGGCGCTGAGCTTGTGCGAGATGGAAGGCGAGACCTCGCAGCTGTTCCAGGTGAAGTTTGGCTTGCGCACGTTCTATTCCATTCGTGCGCAGCATCAAACGGCGCATGAACTCGGAGAGGCGATGCTCAGCCTGGCTGAGAACGCACAGGATCCGGTGTTGATGGGGCACGCCGAGGTCGCGCTGGGAATCACCTCTTACCTTCAGGGCGAATTCCGCGCCGCCCGGACTCACCTGGAGCAGGGGCTTGCCCACTATCAGCCCGAACAGCAGCACCTCCACGTCGGTCTTTACGGGCAGGACGCGGGGGTCCGTGGCCTCAGCTTCCTGGCACAGGTGCTGTGGCACCTGGGGTATCCGGCCCAGGCCCGCGACAAGAGCCAGGAGGCGCTGGCGTTGGCCCGTCAGCTCCCTCACCCGTTCAACCTGGCGCTCGCCCTGGTCCATTCTGCCGAAGCGCATCAGTACCGGCATGAGGTGCAACTGGTGCAAGAATGCGCCGATGCCGCCATCGCGCTCTCGACTGAACAAGGGTTCCCGTTCTGGCTGGCGTGGGCAACCGTCATCAGCGGCTGGGCGCTGGCAGAGCAGGGGCGCGAGGAGGCGGGAATCGCTCGGATGCGCGAGGGCCTGGCCGCATACCAGGCCCTGGGCGCCGAATTGGCACGGCCGCATTTTCTCGGCCTGCTGGCCACGGCGTATGCGTCCGCGGGACAGGCGCGGGCGGGACTGGATGTGCTTGCCGACGCCCTGGCCGCTGTCGCCAACACAGGCGAGCGCTACTATGAAGCGGAGCTGCATCGGCTCAAAGGCGAGCTCCTGCTGCAATGCGCGACCGCGGGCACGGAACAGGAAGCGGCGCAAGCATGCTTTCACCAGGCCATCGAGATCGCCCGCCGGCAAGGCGCGAAGTCCCTCGAGCTGCGCGCGGCGCTGAGCCTGGCCAGGCTATGGCAACAGCAGGGCAAGACGGAAGCGGCACGGCAGATACTGACGGGCCTTCAAGAGGCCTTCACGGAAGGTTTCGACTCGGCAGACTGGCAGCAGGCCAAGGCATTGCTGGATGCCTTGGCTCAGGAGGCTGGCGGCATGCCTTGAGCCGCCGATACCTGCGGGCGCGCTTCTGCCGGTCAGAGCGGGTAGAACGGGGCTTCGCCCTTGACGGTCATCCACTGCCATTGGGTGAATTCTTCCCAATTGGCGGGCCCGCCGATGCTGCTGCCGTTGCCGGAAGCGCCAACCCCGCCGAACGGGTTCACGACCTCGTCGTTGACGGTCTGGTCGTTGATGTGCAGCAGGCCCGTGCGCAGTTGCTCGCCGAGCCTGATGGCACGGCCGACGTCGCGCGAGATGATGGCGGCTGAAAGGCCGTACTCGGTGTCGTTGGCCATGCGGATCGCATCGTCGTCGCTGTCGAAGGGGACCACGACCGCCACCGGCCCGAAGATCTCCTCGCGGAACGCGGGATTGTCAGGTTGTACGCCGCTCAGCACGGTGGGCTGGAAGAACAAGCCTTCATAGCTGCCACCGGCTTCCAGCGTGGCGCCGGCCTGTTGCGCCGCCTGGACGATCCGGTAGGCATGATCCCGTTGTTGTGCGTTGATCAGCGGCCCCAGTGCCGCATCGGAACGTGCGGGGTCGCCGGCCACCAGCGTCTTTGCCTTCGTCACCAGCCGGTCCAGGAAGCGGGCGTAGATGGGGCGCTGCACCAGGATCCGTCCGGTCGCCATGCAGATCTGGCCCTGGTGCAGGTAGGCACCCCAGGCGGCATTGGCCACTGCGATGTCGAGGTCCGCGTCGTCCAGCACGATCAGCGAGTTCTTGCCGCCCAGTTCGAGCGAGACCTTCTTGAGGTTGCGCGCGGCGGCCTCGCCGACCTTGCGCCCGGCACCGGTCGAGCCGGTGAACTGGATCATGGCGACATGCGGTGAAGTGGTCAGCGCCGCGCCGGCATCCGCGCCGCCGGGCAGCACATGGAGCACGCCCCTGGGCAGGCCGGCCAGTTCGAACAGGCGCGCGATCACCAGGCCGCCGCAGACGGCGGTGCGCGGGTCCGGCTTGAGCACCACGGCATTGCCCACGGCCAGGGCCGGAGCCACCGCTCGCATGGCGAGATACAAGGGGAAATTGAACGGCGAGATGACGCCGACCACGCCAAGCGGCCTGCGGCGCGCAAGGCTGAGCCGGCCGGGCGTGGAAGGGAGCACCTCGCCCTGGCTGCGCGAAGGCAGGCCGCTGCATTCGTGCAGCAACTTGATCGTCACGGACGCTTCGAATGCCGCCTTGTTCCGTGTCGATCCGCTTTCCCTCACCAGCCAGTCGACCAGTTCTTCGAAATGGGCTTCGGCCAGGTTGGCTGCCGTACGCAACACCTTGGCACGGGCTTCATACGGCGTGGCGTACCAGGCGGGCTGGGCGCGGCTGGCGTCTGCCGCCGAGCGGCAGACCAGCTCCGCGTCCGCCAGCGCGAGCGGCCCCAGCGGGGCGCCGGTCGCGGGCTCGATAACCTCGGCGGGAGGCAGCGTCCCCGCTTGCCACTCGCCGGTATAGAGCCTGGCATGCCAGAGGTCTTTGCCAAGCAGGAGGGAGGTGTCAGTCATCGCAGTTCCTTGATCGTTCCGGGTGGATCCCGGCAGCAACGATCATCGATCAAACTGCGTCCGCAAAATTGACTGGGTTGTGCGAATCGTTTGTCTGGGTTGTGCAGGCCGCCGCGACTAGCGGCTGGTGCACGGAATCCGGTTGTCCGCGCGGGCCAGGCGGCGCTGCGCCGACGGCGTCATGCCATAACGCTGCTGGAACAGGCGGCTGAAGTGCGCGGCCGTCGAGAAGCCACAGCGCCACGCGAGTTCGCCGATACTCAGGTGCGCGAACTGCGGGGAGGCCAGCATCTGATGGGCACGTTCAAGACGTTGCGACCAGAGGTATCGCATCAGCGAGGTGTTGTCGGCTTTGAAGACCCGGTTGAGGTAGTTCACGGACAATTTCATCCCGTTTGCGATGTCGTTCGCACTCAGTCCCGCGTCGCCCAGGTGCTGCTCAAGAAATTGGTCGACGCGCAGGCGGATGGCGTCGGCCGCCCGGGTCCTGGCACAACGGTGATCTTCTCCGATGACGATATCCATCAGGCCCAGCAGATGGTTCGCAAGGCTGGCCCGGGTCCGTTCCCGGACCGCATGACCGTGCGTGCCCGCCATCCGGATCATGCCTTGTATCACCTGGGTATCCGGCAAAAGGGGATCCGGCGCGAGCCAGCCGTCGAGCTGGCAGCGAATGCCGCGCTGCCGCAAGGTGCTGCGCGGGCATGAGACCACGATCAGGTGGGTCTGGTCGTCGATCGTCTCCGTGAACGGGTTGGCGGGATCCACCACGGCGATGCTTCCCGTTTCGAAGCGCTGGCGGAACCCCCTGCGCTCCAGCGTCATGCCGCCGCTTTCCACCAGCTTGACGTAAAGCGCCGGGGCATTTGCGGGTGTGGATCGCACAGGCGTGAGCACCTGGGGGCTCATCCGCACATCCGCCACATCCATGTCATCCATGCTCTGGATGCCGACTGCCGAGACAAAGGGATTTCCGGCGGGAAGGTCACATTCCAGCCCGAAACGGTCCCTCAACAAGGCGCTCCAGCGGGAAAACGGCATGGCCGTGGCCATGCCGCCTTGCGGGGGCGTTGCTCGTGAAGTGTCCATCCGGGTAGTCTCCTGTCCCTCAACTTTGTGCGCTTTGCGACAGGTGCTGGCTGGTACTTGGCTGGCCTGCCCACCTGTCTTGCCTATGCTGAGGGCAAGCGCTTCGGAGGTAAAGCGGGAATTTCCCGATCAGGAATGGATTGCCGGGTGCGTTTGCCGCCCAGCGGAGTGCTTTCGCCGCGACGTGTTGGTCGCGGCAATGGCTGCTGCCGCGCTGGTAGTGGGGTGATCCGGACGGTCTATCTACAGTTCGTGCCGCGGCGCACCCAGCACCTGTTCGAGACACCGGATGATCTCCGTGTCCTCGAACGGCTTGCTGATAAAGCAGGCCGCTCCTGCCGCGCGGGCGCGCTGCTCATAGCGTTCCTTCTCAAATGCCGTCATGAAGATGACCGGCATCTGCAAGCCCCGCGCGCGCAGCGCCTCGCACAGCACAAAGCCGTTCATGCCAGGCATCTGCACGTCCGTGATCACGCATGCAATGCCGCCGATCGAGGGGGATTGCAGCAGTTCCTGTCCGCCCGCGTAGAGTTCCACCGCCAGGTCGAAGGAGCGCACCAGCCGGCCCATGGCGTGTCGCACGGCAGCGTCGTCGTCGACGATGGCAATCACGAGGGTGGCAGTCACGCGAATTCCTTGAGTATCCGTGCGCGATGGCGGAGGTCACGCAAGCATCAAAAATTGTGCCGCATGCCTAGCGCCAAGGTCTGTGGGTCGGCACCGGCGCGAATGCCCAGGTCGTTGATGGCGAAGTCATAGACCGCGTTGCGCTGGTTGTTGATCCGGCTGTAGTAGGCGTACAGCGCCGTGCGCCGGGACAGCGGGTAGTCGTAGCCGACCGTGAACTGCGTGGCACCCGTCTGCGCGCCGCTGCGGAAGAAGCCGATGGTGTCGGTCGACGAGCCCGTGCCGTTGGCCGCATAGGCCAGCCCGATGCGTACGCTGCCGGTTCCCGCCTGCTGCACCAGCGAGACGTAGTACGCGTTGCGCTGCAGGTCGCCGCTATCGGTGCGGTAGTGCAGGTGCTCATACACCGCGGCGATGCGCGTGCCGGCAAGCACCTGCCACGCCATGCCGGCCTTGAGCGCATCGTCGTTGCGGCCGGCGGCCTGGTAGTGCTGGTGGCGCTCCCAGGCCAGCGTTGCGTTGAGCGGCCCGCGCTCATAGACCGCGGCGACCGAGTACAGCGCTGGATTGCGCGGGACGGAGGCCTTCTCCTCGGGCAACCCCCAGCCCAGCCACAGGCTCACGCCGCGCCATTGGGGCGTGCGGTATTGCAGGATGTTCTTCTGCCGCCGGTCGAACGAGCTGGTGTTCTCGACGTTGTCCGTGCTCGACGCCGAGCCATTGCCGATCAGCGCCATGTAGCCGGCCGTGGTGGGGTAGTACGGGTCGTACCCCATCGTCGCTTCGGTGTAAGGCGTGTGCCAGTGCCCCATGAACAGCAGGCCGTAGCTGCCCTGCAGCCCGATGCGCGAGTTGCGGCTGGCGATCTGGCCCTCGCCGGTATCGAGCGACAGGTTGCTTTCGATCTGCCAGACGGCCTTCAGTGATCCGCCCAGCTCCTCTTCGCCGCGCAGGCCGAATACCGAGCGATTGTTGGTCTGGCGCACGACGCTGCCGAGGTCGGTGCCGTCGGTGGCGGTGCTGGCGCGGCTGTATTCGATGGCGGTGTTCAGGCGGCCATAGACCGTCACGCTGCTCGCCGCGAGTGCCGGCGCGCACAGCAGCGCCAGGCCGGCGCCGAGCAGCGCGAGCGAAGCCGCGTCAGTGCGCGGCATCGTCCGCGGCGGGCCTCTTGCTGGCAGCGCTCAGCGTGGGGCCGGGCGTACCGGTGATCTTCGGCATGCACTCGGCATGGAACCACGCGGCGGTGACCGGTTCGCCCGCCAGCATGCGCTTGATCGGCGGCACCACCTGTTCGCCGATCAGCATGCCGAGCAGGCCGATCAGCGCCACCACCGGCGGCGCCGGCGAGCGGACCTGCATCACGGCGTAGATGATGCCGACCAGGATGCCGGCGGCCAGGGAAACGAGGTAGAGCTTCATCGGAAGGGCTCCTGGAAAATGTCAGTGGCGGGACGGCGCCGCGGGCAGGCCGACGCCGAGCAGGTGGCGCACGCGCGGTGGTGTAGCGCCGGTATGGAAGCGCGTGACCTCGCGCTGCAGGTCAGCATCGGCATGGGGGACGCGCCGGTGCTGGCGCAGGTGTTCGGCCCACGATTCGACCAGGAACCACTCGGTCAGCAGCTCCGGATCGGCCGGGTCTTCCATCACGCCCCAGTTGAAGGCGCCGTCGCGCAGGCGTTCTTCCGAGAGCTGGTGCACCGCGCGCAGGAAGGCGTCGCGATCGTCCGCGCGCACGCAGTACTCGATCAGGATCATTACCGGGCCACGATCGTGGGCGATCTCGTCGGCGCCTTGCGGCTCGGGCCAGTGCTGCGCGGGCCCCAGGTCTTCTTCGCCGCGCGGCAGCCGCAGGCGATGCAGCAGCAGCGCCGCAACCACCAGGCCGCCCGCGGCCACCAGCAGGCCGCCGGAAATGCCCAGCGCCTGGGCAACGAAGCCCCACACCAGGCTGCCTGCCGCCATGGCGCCGTTGAACACCATCTGGTAGACCGCGAGCGCGCGCCCGCGCACCCAGTTGGGCAGGATCGCCTGCGCCACGCCGCCGAGCGTGGTCAGCGCGGTGATCCAGGCCGCGCCGAGGAACAGCAGCAGCGGTAGCGCGACCCACACCGGCGGCGCGATGCAAAGCACCGCCATCACCACCGCGGTGACGATGGCCGACAGCAGCACCAGCCCGTCGGCATCGAGCTTGCGCTGCAGGCGCGGCATCACCAGCGCGCCGAGGATCGCGCCGAGGCCGACCGCGCCCAGCAGCACGCCATACAGGCTGGCGCCGCCGTGCAGCAGCTGCTTTGCCACCAGCGGCAACAGCGCCCAGATGCTGCTGCCGAAGGCAAAGTGCACGGCGGCGCGCGCCAGCACGATATGCAGCTTGCTGTGCGCGCGGGTAAAGCGCATCCCGGCGCGGAACGCGCCGAAGAAGTGTTCGCGCAGCGGGTCGGCCTCACGCGCCGGGCGCTTCCACCACAGCAGCGCGGCGATCACGAAGACATAGCTGACGAGGTCCACGCCATACGTGGTGGCCGCGCCAAACGCCGCCAGCAGCAGGCCGCCGGCGGCGGGACCGATCGCACGGGCGATGTTGACGCCGAGCGCATTGAGCGCGACGGCGCGCTTGAGTTCCTGTTGCGACACCAGCTCCGGCACGATCGATTGCCAGGTCGGGCCCATCATCGCCGCGCCGATGCCGCCGAGAAAGGCCATGCCGATCAGGATCTCGATGGTCAGCGCCTGGCGCCAGGCCAGCACCATCAGCGTGCCGCTGACCATGGCCAGCCCGACCTGCACCGCGATCAGGAAGCGGCGGCGGTCCAGGATGTCGGACAGCACGCCGGCGGGAATTGCGAGCAGGAAGACCGGCAGTGTCGCGGCGGCCTGGATCGTGGCGACCGCGGCCGGTGAAGTGGAAAGGTCGGTGGCCAGCCAGGCGCTGGCCACGTCGCGCATGAAGCTGCCGATATTGCCGAGGATCGTCGCGGCCCACAGCACCGCGAAGGTGGCCTGCGCCAGCGGCGCGAAGGTGCCGCCGCCGGCGGGCGCGGGCGAAGGGCGGATTGCTTGCTCTGCCATGCCGGTCACCTGTCCTTTTCGGTGAGTCCCTTGCGCTCGGTGCGTTCGCGCAGGTCATGCCACGCCACCAGCAGGAAGCCGCCGACCAGGCCAAGATGCTCGAAGAAGGCATTGGCCATCATGAAGCGGGCATCGGGCGGCGCCTGCCAGAAGCGGTTGGCGACGAAGGTGGCCGCCAGCGTGAAGGCTGCCAGCGCCAGCGCGCCGAGCCAGCGGCGCCAGCCGAGCAGGATCATGGCGCAGGCGCCCAGCTCCAGCACGATGGTCGCAATCGCCATCGGCACCGCCGGCGACAGGCCGAAGTGCTGCATCTCGGCGATCGCGCCGGGGAAGTCGGCCAGCTTGACCAGCCCGCCCTGCAGGTAGGCCGCACAGAGCAGCAGCAACGCGAGCCAGCGCAACCAGCCGGGCAGCGGATGGGTGGCGCCACCAGCGGAGGCCGGCGTCAGCGAGGTAGTCGGTTCAGTCATGGCCGGGTCTCCGCATCAGGTTGAGGCTCAGAATGCCCAGCAGGAACAGCCGAGCGCGCCCCAGAACGAACTCTCGTCCGAGGTCGGCACGCCGGAGGTCCAGGCTTTGGCATGCGCGTGGCCGTGTACGCCACACGAGCTGGCGCAGCCGCAAGCAGTGTTCAGCGCCAGCTTGCGCGCCTGCGGCCGTGGCTGGTAGCCGCCGACGTGCCGCACCGGCGACCAGTCCGGCATCGCCGGCGGAATCTCGGGCGAGAGCTTGCCGAAGTCGCCATCGCCATAGACCACCTTGCCGCCGAGAATGGTCATCACCGAGGTGATGTCCTGGATCTCGTCGCCCGGCACGCTGAAGTAGTCGGCCGACAGCACCGCCAGGTCGGCGAGCTGGCCCACCTTGATCTGGCCCTTCTTGCCGACTTCCGACGAGAACCAGGTATTGGCCTCGGTCCACAGCCGCAGCGCGGTCTCGCGATCGAGCAGGTTGGCCTGCGGG
This sequence comes from Cupriavidus sp. PB-02, assembly GCF_058252315.1. NCBI lineage: Bacteria > Pseudomonadati > Pseudomonadota > Betaproteobacteria > Burkholderiales > Burkholderiaceae > Cupriavidus > Cupriavidus sp. PB-02. Next base: position 2,814,352 of record NZ_CM177695.1, on the reverse strand, counting down.
TACATCGACATGCCGCCCACGGTCTTGCCGGTGGTCAGCCAGTACAGCGATACCCACGGGTTGTACGAGGCCACGCGCGTGGCGTCCGTGCCGGCGCCGACCTTGACGCCCTTCTCCAGCATCTTCTTCACCGGCGGGGTGGCTTCTGCGGCGCGCGCGCCATAGCGTTCGACGAAATACTCGCCCTGGTAGGCCATGCGGTGCTGCACGGCGATGCCGCCGCCGAGCGCGGCGATACGGTCGATATTGCGGTCGGAGATGGTCTCGGCGTGGTCGAAGAACCAGTTCAGGCCATCGAACGGGATGTCCTTGGCGACCTTCTCGTAGACGTCGAGCGAGCGCGTGATGGTCTGGTCGTAAGTCGCATGCAGGCGCCACGGCCAGCGCTTCTCGGCGAGCAGGCGGATCACGGGCTCGAGGTCGGCCTCCATCGACGGCGCCATGTCGGGGCGCTCGACGCGGAAATCCTCGAAATCCGCCGCGGTGTAGACCAGCATCTCGCCGGCGCCGTTGTGGCGGTAGAGGTCGTCGCCCTGGCCGGGCTTTACCTTCGACGTCCAGGTCTTGAAGTCGCTGAGTTCTTCCTTGGGCTTTTGCGTGAACAGGTTGTAGGCCAGCCGCACCGTGAGCTGCCCCTCCTTGTGCAGCTCCTCGATGATGCTGTAGTCCTCGGGATAGTTCTGGTAGCCGCCCCCTGCGTCGATCACGCCGGTAACGCCCAGCCGGTTGACCTCGCGCATGAAATGGCGCGTGGAGTTCTTCTGGTATTCGGGCGGCAGCTTCGGTCCCTTGGCCAGCGTGGCATAGAGGATGGTGGCGTTGGGCTTGGCCAGCAGCAGGCCGGTCGGGTTGCCGCGCGCATCGCGCAGGATCTCGCCGCCGGGCGGGTTGGGCGTGTCCTTGGTGTAGCCCACCGCGCGCAGCGCGGCGCCGTTGAGGATCGCGCGGTCGTACAGGTGGAGGATGAACACGGGCGTATCGGGCGCCACGGCGTTCAGTTCTTCCACGGTAGGCAGGCGCTTCTCGGCGAACTGATGCTCGGTGAAGCCCCCCACCACGCGCACCCACTGCGGCGCAGGGGTACGCGCGACCTGGTCCTTCAGCATGCGCATCGCATCAGCCAGCGAGCGCACCCCGTCCCAGCGCAGCTCCATGTTGTAGTTCAGGCCGCCGCGGATGATATGCATATGGCTGTCGATCAGCCCGGGAATGGCCCGCCGGCCCTTCAGGTCGACGACCTTCGTCTGCGCCCCGGCCAGCTTCATGATGTCCTGGCGCGTGTCCACGCCGACGAAGCGTCCGTCGTGGATGGCAACGGCATCCGCCTGCGGGTTGGACTTGTCGAGCGTGGCGAACTTGCCGTTGACGAGGATGAGGTCTGGTGGGGTGCTTGCCTGCATGGCGAAGATCTCCGAAGAAGCCGCCGCGCCGAGCGCGGCAGCGGAGGCGATGAATTGCCGGCGGGTGACTGACATAAGGCTTATGCGTTCAGGAAGGCCAGCAGGTCGTCATTGACCTGTTCTGCGTTGATGACGCACATGCCGTGCGAGGCGCCCGGATAGACCTTGAGCGTGGCTTTCTTCACGATCGTGGCCGACAGACGCGCCGAGTTGTCAATCGGCACGATCTGGTCGTCATCGCCATGCAGGATCAGCGCGGGCACGTCGATCTTCTGCAGGTCCTCGGTGTAGTCCACCTCCGAGAACTCCCGGATGCAGGCGTACTGGCCAACGATGCCGCCGGCCATGCCCTGCGCCCAGAACGCGTCGATGGTGCCCTGCGAGACCTTGGCGTCCGGACGGTTGAAGCCGAAGAACGGCACCGCCAGATCCTTGTAGAACTGCGAGCGGTTCTCGGCCACGCCTTTGCGGATGCCGTCGAACACATCGATCGGCAGGCCGTTGGGATAGGCCGTGGTCTTCAGCATCAGGGGCGGCACGGCGCCGATCAGCACGGCCTTGGCCACACGGCTGGTGCCATGGCGGCCGATGTAGTGCGCGACTTCGCCGCCGCCGGTGGAGTGGCCGACCAGCGTCGCGTCCTTCAGGTCGAGTGCGTCGAGCAGCGCCGCCAGGTCGTCAGCGTAGGTGTCCATGTCGTTGCCCTGCGCGGGCTGGTCCGAGCGGCCGTGGCCGCGCCGGTCATGGGCGATCACGCGGAAGCCCTGCTGCGCGAGGAACAGCATCTGCGCATCCCAGGCATCGGCATTGAGCGGCCAGCCGTGCGAGAACACGACCGGGCGGCCCGAGCCCCAGTCCTTGTAGAAGATGCGGGTGCCGTCTTTGGTGGTGACGAAGCTCATGGGAGATCCTTTCCAGGGAGAGTGGGACGACGCTGTCGAACGCTCGCTTATGTCGAACGCTCGCTTAGCAAGCTCAGCGAGATCAGCGGGCCGGCACCGGCGCGACCGACTCGTGCGGCGTCGCCGTGCGCTGCGGGGCCTTGTGGACCATGGTGTAGGCATAGTCGACACCCATGCCGTAGGCGCCCGAATGCTCCTTGACCAGCTTCATCACGGCGTCATAGGTGTCGCGGTGGGCCCAGTCGCGCTGCCATTCGAGCAGCACCTGCTGCCAGGTCACGGGCACGGCGCCGGCCTGCACCATGCGCTGCATCGCGTAGTCGTGCGCTTCCTTGCTGGTGCCGCCGGAGGCATCGGCCACCATGTAGATCTCGTAGTTGCCTTCAAGCATCGCGCACAGCGCGAAGGTGGTGTTGCAGACCTCGGTCCACAGGCCGGCGACGATGACCTTGTTGCGGCCGTTGGCCTTGAGCGCGTCGCGGACTTTCTGGTCGTCCCACGAGTTCATCGAGGTGCGCTCCAGCGTCTTCTGGTCCGGGAACACGTCGAGCAGTTCCGGATAGGTGAAGCCCGAGAATGACTCGCTCTCGACGGTGGTGATGGTCGTCGGGATATTGAAGATCTTTGCCGCCTTGGCCAGGCCGACGACATTGTTCTTCATCGCCTGGCGGTCCATCGATTGCACGCCGAACGCCATCTGCGGCTGGTGGTCGATGATGATCAGCTGGCTGTTGTGCGGGGTGAGGACTTCGAGCTTCGGATTGGACATGATGTCGTTCCTTGGGACAGGGTTGAGCGCAGGCGCGCATGAGAGGGATCGCCGGATCCGGGGGATGACCGCAGCGCAGTCCAGTGGAAGACTAGTTGGCATCGGCGCCTGCGGCCAGTCGTATGTTCGTATTAGTCGGTGCCGCCCCGGATGCGCCGGCATGGTGCGTGGGCGGCCGCAGCTTCGCGGGGGATGCGGTGGCTGGCGCGCATCCGACTAATACATTGGTATGAGTGGCCAGTGCGTCACTGCCGTGCTCAACGCGCGGTCGTTGCGGTGACGTACTTGCTGGTTATAATCGGCGTCACCGTTCCGAGCGACTGGAGATCTGACCGTGACATCCCAAAGCCTGGAGCCTGCCGACGCCAGTGCGAGCGATGACGCGATGGTGCTGGTGGTGGACGACGACGCCGCGCTGCGCCGCGCGCTGGGCAGCCTGTTTCGCTCCGTCGGCCTGAACGTGACCTTGTTCGCCTCGGCCGCTGAACTGCTGGCGTTCCCCGTGCCCGACACGCCCTGCTGCCTGGTGCTCGATGTCAGGCTGCGCGGCCCGAGCGGGCTCGACCTGCAGTCCCGCCTTGGCCAGATGGGCATCCCCATCCCGATCATCTTCATGACTGGCTACGGCGATATCGCCATGACCGTCGCGGCTATGAAGGCGGGCGCCGAAGACTTCATGCCCAAGCCGTTCCGCGACCAGGACCTGCTCGATGCGGTGGCGGCCGCGCTGGAGAAAGACCGTGTGCGTCGCGAGGGCCTGCGCCAGGTCGAAGCGCTGCGCGCCCGCCACCAGGCACTGACGCCACGTGAAACCGAGGTCATGGGCCTGGCGGTGGCGGGCCTGCTGAACAAGCAGATCGCCGCCGAGATCGGCATCAGCGAGGTGACGGTGAAGATCCACCGCGGCCAGGCCATGCGCAAGATGAAGGCGCGCACCTTCGCGGAACTGGTGCTGATGGCGCAGCAGCTCGGCATCTGCAAGGTCGGCGGCTGAGCATGCCCGGTCCCTGCGCGGACGGCAGCCCCCGCCTGGCATCGTGAACTGGGACGACGCACGCATCTTCCTCGCGCTGCAGCGCGAAGGGGCGCTGCGGCGTGCCGCGCGCGTGGCCGGCGTCGACCAGGCTACGGTCGGGCGGCGTATCGCGGCGCTCGAACATGCATTGGGCGCCACGCTGTTCCTGCGCACTTCCGAAGGCTACGTGCTGACGCCCGCCGGCGAGAGCGTGCTGCGCTCGGCGGAGAAGATGGAGCAGTTCGCCAACGACCTGGTGCGCCAGGCCCACGGCACCGACAAGCGGCTCGAGGGCGAGGTCAAGGTCACGACCACGGATACGCTGGCGATGGCATTCGTGATCCCCGCGATCGCCCGGCTGCATGCGGAGCATCCGGATGTGCACATCCAGCTCAATACCTCCACGCAGATGGTCAACCTCGCCCGGCGTGAGGCCGATATCGCCATCCGCAATATCAAGCCCGAGAACCCCGACCTGGTTGCCCGGCTGCTGGCGCGCTGGCCGATCGGCCTGTACGCGTCCGAGGACTACCTGCGCAGGCAGGGCGAGCCCGTCGATGGCGAAGGCTTTGCCGGCCACGACCTGGTGATCTACCAGCCCCACCTGGCCGCCAGCCGGGTGCCGACCCTCGTCGGCGAACCCATCCACGCCGGGCGCATCGTGTCGGGCGTCAGTTCCAGCCTGGTGCTGCGCACGCTGGTCAAGGCCGGCGTGGCGATGGGAGAGATCCCGGTGCCGCTGGCCGAGCAGGACGGGCTGGTCAGGGTGTGGCCGCGGCGCGAGCGCGGCGGCGGCTACGAGGTGTGGCTTGTCACGCACCAGGACCTGCGCCATACCGCCCGGGTGCGCGCCATGATCGACGCCGTGGTGGAGGAATTCAGCCGCCACGAAGGCCCCGCGGATTGATGCAATTTTGCATCGCAGCCATGGCAATGTGCTGCGTTCATCCTGCGTGGGGCATACCTACACTGACCTGTATCGCGATCTCCGGATCGGCTCCCGGTAAAGGTCTGTCATGTCCCCGCAGGTTCCCGCAGACGCCACGCGCGTCTGGCAATACATCCTGGCCGGCTTTGCCGCCAGCCTCGCCAGCATCGGGCTGGCCCGCTTCGCTTACGCGCCGCTGGTACCGGCGCTGATCGAGGCGCACTGGTTCTCCTCGTCCAATGTGGTCTTCCTCGGAGCGGTCAACCTGGCCGGCTACCTGGTCGGCGCGCTGATCGGCCATCCGCTGGCGCGGCGAATGTCCGGCACGCATGCGCTGCGCGCGATGATGGCGCTGGTGACGATGGCCTTCGTGGCGTGCGCGTTCCCGCTGTCGGTCGCGTGGTTCTTCTTCTGGCGGCTGCTGTCGGGCGTGTCGGGCGGGGCCATCATGGTGTTGGTCGCCGCCACCGTGCTGCCCCATGTGCCGCGCGAGCGTCGCGGCATCGCCGGCGGCGCCATCTTCCTCGGCATCGGGGTCGGCATTGCGGGCTCCGGGACGATCGTGCCCGTGCTGCTCGATGACGGCTTGCGCGCCACGTGGATCGGGCTCGCCGCCATCTCTGCTGCCCTGACGATCGCTACATGGTTCGCCTGGCCGGCGCAAGCGGTGGAAGCGGATGCGCCGGCGGAGGTGCAGGCGCGCCCTGCACGGACCGAGCCCGGCATCGCGCTGCTGTTCGGCCAGTACGGCCTGATGGCGGTCGCGCTGGTGCCGGCCATGGTGTTCCTGGTCGACTTCATCGCGCGCGGGCTCGGTGCCGGCGCGCAGGTCGGCGCGCGCTTCTGGGTGATCTATGGCGTCGGCGCGATGATGGGGCCGCCGCTGTACGGCTGGCTGGCGGATCGCCTGGGCGCACGCCCGGCGCTGCGGCTGGTGCTGCTGGTGCAGGCGGTGGCCGTGGCCACGCTGTACGCGGCCGGCAGCCATGCCTGGCTGGCGCTGGCAACGTTGTTCGTCGGCATGTTCCCGCCCGGCATCGTGCCGCTGGCGCTGGCGCGCATCCACGAGCTGATCCCGCACGATGCCCGTGCCCAGAACCAGGCCTGGAGCCGCGCCACCATCAGCTTTGCCGCGTTCCAGGCGCTGGCAGGCTACGGGTACTCGGCGATCTTCAGCGCCACCGGCGGCAACCACCGGCTGCTGTTCGTGATCGCCGCCACTGCGCTGGGCGTGGCGGTGCTGTCCGAGCTCAACGGGCTGCAACCGTTCATCGCGCGGCTGCTCTACAAGCGGGCATAAGGCGTCCGCGGGAGCGGGGCATCCTGCCGGGGGGGCGGCGGTTAGAATGGCACGGCATAGCGAAGCGGGTTTCATTCTGGAATCTGCATGAGCTTGCCTCCGGGCCCTCCGACCAATCCTTGCACCCATGACGTCTGGCAACCGCCCGAAGCGGGCATCCGAGCTGAACTTCGACCACGCCTGGCTGATGCGGGTGGCGCAGACCGTGCTCCATGTGTCGGGCGGCATCAGCTATCTCGAACTGTCCGACCCGCGCACCGACCCGCACACGCAGGCCCGCTGGTTCGCCCGCAGCGCGCCGCTGCCAGCGTGCGAGCCGTTGCAGGACGAAGCGCGCTGGGCCGGGCGCCTGCAGGCGGAATGGGCGGCCGTGCCGGTGGCGACACTGCGCACGGCGGACCGCATGGTGGTGGTGTACGGGGCCGGGGCGTCGTCGACGCTCGCCGCCGCATTGACCGCTGGCCCCATGCCCCTCGCGCGCTTTCTCGAACTTGCCATCGGCAGCGCGCGTGCCGTGGCGGCCGCGCATGCGCACGGCCTGCTGCATGGTGATATCCGGCCACACAACCTGCTGGTCGACGGCAGCGCCGGCGTGCGCCTGACAGGCTTTGACCATGCCACGGCGCTCGACGTGATGCCGCCCGTGGTCCCGCATCCCGGTCCGGCTGCACTGGCGTATCTCTCGCCTGAAGTCGCCCGCCACGACCAGGTGCGCACCAGCGCCAGGTCGGACCTCTATTCGCTCGGCGTCACCTTCTACCAGATGCTGACCGGCGCGCTGCCGTTCATGGCCGACTCGCCCACGGCCTGGCAGCACGCCCATCTCGCCATCGAGCCGGTGCCGCCGCAGGCGCGCCAGCCAGACATTGCGCCCGTGCTGGGTTCGATCGTGCTCAGGCTGATGGCCAAGGACCCGGCGGACCGCTACGCCGGCGCCACCTCGCTGCTGGCCGACCTGCTGCGTTGCCAGGCGGACTGGCGCGAACACGGCGAGATCACGCCGTTCGCGCTCGATGCCGCCGGAGCGACCTCCACGCTGAACGTGTCAGGCGAACTCTTCGGCCGCGAGCGTGAAACCGCTATGCTCGCCGATGCACTGGCGCGCGTCAGCCACAGCGGCAAGTCGGAACTTGTGCTGATTGCCGGCGCCGCCGGCACCGGCAAGTCCGCGCTGGCGGCCTGGCTGTCGTGCCAGGCGGGACAGCAGGGCGTGTGCTTCGCCAACGGCAAGAGCGACCAGCTGCAGCTCGATATTCCCTACGCGCCGGTCGCGCAGATGATCCGGGCGCTGACGCTGTCCCTGCTGGGCGCGCCGGAAGCCGCGCTGGCGCCGCTGCGGGAGCGCTGGCTCGGCGCGCTGGCGGGGCAGGGCAGGGCCATCGCCGAACTGGTGCCCGAGGCCGGGCACATACTGGGCCGCACCGCGCCGCTGTCCGACGTGCCGGCGCAGCAGGCGCAGGACCGCGCGGAGACCGCCATCCTGGCCACGTTCTCCGCCTTCGCCGACAAGGGCGCGCCGCTGGTGCTGTTCGCCGACGACCTGCAATGGGCGGACGCGTCGACCATCGCCCTGCTCGAAGCCTTCACCGCGCAACGGCCGGCCAACCTGCTGCTGATCGCCGCCTATCGCGATCACGGCCATGACGTCGAGCAGCGCTTCTCCTGGCTGCTGCATGCCAATCGCTCCGGCGCGCTGCCGGTCACGCGCATCGCCGTCAGGCCGCTGGCCGGGCAGGACCTGACAGAACTGGTGGCGGCCGCGCTCAACGAGCCGCCAGCGCGCGTGGAGGCGCTGGCGCGCGCCGTGCATGCCAAGACCGCGGGCAACCCGTTCTTCTCGTACCAGCTGTTGCGCGCACTGGTCGACGATGGCGTGCTGACTTACCGCAACGACCGCGGCGACGACAGCGGCGGCTGGGAATGGAGCGAGGCCGACGCGGCGCAGAACCGGTATACCGACAGCGTGGTCGACCTGATGACGCGGCGCTTCGCCAGGCTGCCCGGCGTGGGCACGGCGCTGCTGCAGCAACTGGCGTGCGTGGGCATGCGTTGCGAGGAAGGCCTGCTGGCGTGCGTGGCGCAGCTCAGCCCGCTGCAGGTCAGCGAGCGGCTGCGCCCGTTCATGGACGCGGGACTGGTGGTGCGCGTGCCGGACGGCTATGCCTTCCAGCATGACCGAGTGCTGGAATCCGCGTATGCCATGACCGATCCACGGGACCGCCCGGCCGCGCATGCCCGCATCGCCGGCATCATGATCGAGCACTGGCAGGACCAGCTCGCCGGGTATGCCTTCGAGATCTGCAACCAGATCGAGCGCGCGGCCGGCCATGCCTTGTCGGAAGCGGAGCGCGTCGCCTTCGTGCCGGTGCTGCTGCTGGCCGGCAAGCGCGCCAAGCGCAGCGCCGCGATCGCGCAGGCCACGCGCTACACGGACACGGCCTTCGCGCTGATGCAGCCGTCGTGGTGGTCGACGCACTACGCGCTTGCCTACGCCGCCAGCCTGCTGCACTGCGAATGCCTGCTGGCACAGGCCAAGCTGGAGCATGCATCGCGCCAGATCGATGCGCTGCTCACGCGCGACCTGCCGGCGCCGGACAAGGCCGCCGTGCATCGCCTGAAGGCCAGCCTGCAGACCGTGCGCTCGGACTACGAGGGCGCGATCAACGCCGCGCTGTCCGGCCTGGCGCTGCTCGAAATCCACCTGGAGCGCGGCCCCACGCCGGCGCGCATGCGCGAGGCCTATGACGCGGTCAGGACGGCGCTGGGCACACGGACCATCGACAGCCTGGGCATGTTGGCGGCGACCAACGACAGTCGCATCCAGACTGCCATGGGCCTGCTGTCCACGCTGATCTCCTCGCTGTTCGTGCGTGACGGTATCAGCTTCCTGCACGTGGCCAAGATGGTCGAGCTGACGCTGGAGCACGGCGCCACGCCTGAATCGCCGTATGGCCTGTCCTGGTTCGGCGTTTTCATCGCCAGCCTGTACGAGGAATACGAGGACGGGCTCGCCTGGGGACAGGCGGCGATGGACCTGATCGACCGCCATGGCTACGAGGCCGAGCGCATCGCCACGCTGGTGGCGGTCGACCAGGTCAGCGCCTGGACCCGGCCGCTGTCCTACGCGCTGGGCCATGCGCAGCGCGCGGTCACGCTGGGGCGGGCCTCGGGCGATATCGGCATGGCCTGCTATGCCTGCAACCATATCGCCTCCGACCTGCTCGCCATGGGCGAGCACCTGCGGCTGGTGGAGGAAGAGATCGGCCGTGGCCTGGCGCTGACGCGGCTGGTCCAGTACCGGGATATCGAACTGATCCTGTATTCGCAGCATCATTTCCTGCATCGGCTGCGCGTTGGCGACGAGGCTGCGCTACATGGCGAGGCCAGCCGCCAGATGACCGCGGCACAGCGGGTCGCGCGCAGCATCTCGCTGCCGACCAGGTTCTGGATCTGGCTCTACGACGGCATGGCGTCTGTGTTCCGGCAGGAATGGGACAACGCAGTGCGCAGCCTGACGCAAGCCAAGGCGCTGATCTGGTCGGCGCCGGCCCATTTCAACGTGTCGGATTGCCGGCTGTACCTTGCCATCGGGCTGGCGCGCTCGGCCGCGGCTTCATCCGATCGCGGCCAGGTCATGGGTGCCCTGGCCGCGCATCGTGATTGCTTCGCGCGTTGGGCAGCGCTGAACCCGCTGACCTTCCACGGCAAGCTGTTGCTGGTCGACGCGGAGCTGGCGCGCCTGCGCGGCGATGCGCTGCAGGCGCTGGCTTGCTATGAGCAGTCGGCCACCGCCGCCGCCGCCGCGGGATTCGTCCACGAACAGGCGCTGGCGCACGAGCTTGCCGGCATGCTGTGCGAAGCCAGCGGCCTGCCGACGGCGGCGGCGCAGCATCTGCGCGCGGCCCGCGCCGGCTATCGCCGCTGGGGCGCGGATCACAAGGCCATGCTGCTGACCACGGGCTATCCGCAACTGGACGAGGCAGGGCCTGGCGAGGCCGCCGCCGGTGCCGCCGACAGCAAGCACACCGCGGCGCGCTGGGAACTGGGCATGAAGGCTGCCAGGGCGATGTCCACGGAGATCGTCATGGACCGGCTGATCGAAACCCTGATGACCCATGTCGTGATCCATGCCGGCGCGCAGTACGGCTTGTTGCTGCTGATGCGCGGCGAGCAGCCGATGATCGAAGCCTCCGGCCGCGTGGTCGATGGCAACGTGGCGGTTGCGCTCGGCGCGGCGGTGCCGACCGAGCAGGCCTTGCCGCTGGCGGTGCTTAACAGCGTGCTGCGAACCCGGCAGACGCTGGCGCTGGACGACGCCATGGTCGAGGCGCCGTCGATCCGGACCAAGGGCGCCATCCCCAACGGCTTGCGCTCGGTGCTGTGCCTGCCGCTGCTGCGGGGCGGCAGCCTGATCGGCGTGTTCTACCTGGAAAACAACCTGGCCCCGGGGGTCTTCGATGCAGCCCGGATCGCGGAACTGGAAGTGCTGGCACCGCAGGTCGCGATCTCGCTGGAGACGGCACGCCTGTACGAACAACTGATCGACGAGAACAACCGCCGCGTCGCCGCCGAGATGAACCTGCACACGGCGCGCTCGGAACTGGCCCGCACCTCGCACCTGACCGTGATGGGCAGCCTGGCGGCGTCGATCGCCCACGAAGTGAACCAGCCGCTGACGGCTATCGTAGCCACCGTGGACGCCAGCCTGCGCTGGCTGAACCGGCCCAGGCCAGAGATCGCCGAGGCGCTGGACGGGTTCACCGATATCAAGCAGAACGCCATGCGCGCCGCCGAGATCATCCGCGCGCTGCGCGCGCTGGCCAAGCAGGCCCCCGCGGTGCTCACGCCGCTGCAGCCCGACGATGTGCTGCGCGAAGTGCTGAGCATGGTGCGCGTGGATACCGACGAGCACAACGTCAAGGTCGTCACGCGCCTGGCGGCGGGACTGGCGACGGTCGAAGCCGATCGCGTCCAGCTGCAGCAGGTGGTGCTGAACCTGGTCACCAATGCGCTGGATGCGATGGCGCAAACGCCGGTCGAGCAGCGCGAGCTGGTCGTGACCTCGTACCGGGAGCAGGACACCGTCGTCGTCAGCGTGCAGGACCGGGGCGCGGGCATTCCGGACGAGGTGCTGGGCCAGGTGTTCGAGCCGTTCTTCACGACCAAGGAGGACGGCATGGGCATGGGGCTCGCCATCTGCCGTTCCATCATCGAGGCGCATGGCGGCACGCTGCAGGTCCGCGCCCGCCGCGGCGGCGGCAGCGAGTTCATGTTCCGCCTGCCGGTGTGCGAGGGAGTGCCGCCGCTGGCGGGCGCCTCCTGAGCACATCGCGACGCGGGCGATGGGGTGCCGGCGCTGGCGAACCGGCAAATGCGGACTTCCGCTTACGCCGCGGCTTGCGCCGGCAAGCGTCCCGCCGGTCTTTCCAGGCCCAGGTGCGCGCGCAGCGTGGTGCCCTCGTATTCCGTACGGAAGATGCCGCGCCGCTGCAGGATCGGCACCACGCCGTCGACAAAGTGCTGCAGGCCATCCGGCAGCACATCGGGCATCAGGTTGAAGCCGTCGGCGGCGCCGTGGCGGAACCAGTGTTCGATGTCGTCGGCGATCTGCTCGGGCGTGCCGACGATCACGCGATGCCCGCCGCCGCCGGCGAGTTCGCGGATCAGCGCGCGCACCGTCAGGCGCTGGCGCTGCGCCAGCGCCACGGTGGCGCGGAAGAACGTGTGGTTGCCGTTGGCGGGCAGGGGCAGGTTATCCGGCAGCGGCGCGTCCAGGCTGAGACGCTCCACCGGGATGCCAAGCGTTCCCGCTACGCGCGTGAGGCTGTAGTCCCACGGAATCAGGTCGACCAGCTCGTCGCGGCGTTGCCGTGCCTGCGCCTCGGTGGCGCCGATGATCGTGGTCAGGCCCGGCAGCACCTTCACCGCGTTCGGCCCACGCCCGAGCGCTTCGGCGCGCGCATTGATCTCCCGCTTGTAGGCGAGCGACTCGTCGAACGACTGCGAGGCGGAGAACACCGCTTCGGCATGCAGCGCCGCCAGCTCGCGGCCATCGGCGGATCCGCCGGCCTGGAACACGACAGGATGGCCTTGTGGCGAACGTGGCAGGTTCAGCGGCCCCTGCACGTCGAAGAACGTGCCGTGGTGGGCAATCGGCTGCAGCTTGCCGGTATCGACAAAGCGCCCGCTGTCCTTGTCGCCAATAAAGGCGTCGTCTTCCCAGCTGTCCCACAGCGCCTTGACGATGCGGGTGAACTCGTCGGCGCGCGCATAGCGATGCCCGTGCTCGGGCGGCGCGGCCCGGCCGAAGTTGCGCGCCGAGCCGGCATCGGCCGTGGTCACCACGTTCCAGCCGGCACGGCCGCCGCTGACATGGTCTAGCGTGGCAAAGCGGCGGGCGATGTTGTAGGGCTCGTTGTAGCTGGTCGATGCCGTGGCTACCAGGCCGATATGCGTGGTGGCCGCCGCGACGCTGGCAAGCAGCAGGGTCGGTTCCAGCGCCGTGATCGGCCGGAAGTTGATCTGGTCGGCGATCGAGGCATTGTCGGCCAGGAAGATCGCGTCGAACTTGCCCGCTTCGGCGATGCGCGCCACGCGCACGTAGTGGCCGACGTCGAAGAACGCGCGCGGATCGCTGGCGGGCAGCCGCCACGCCGACGGCACGAAGCCGGCATGGAGGGCGTTGATATTGAGGTGCAGCTGTCGTTGCGAGGGGCTTGCTGTCATCGGGGTCTCCGGGCCGCTTCCTCAGAACACGCGGCCTTCGGTGAGGTGCGTGGTGTCGCCGTTGAGGTGGTACGCGCCCACCACCCGCGCCTTGTGCAGCAGCGGGTTGTGGCTGAAGATCGTGCGCAGGTTGCGCCAGTGACGGTCGAAGTTGTGCCGCCGTGCAGTCGCCGAAGCGCCGCCGGCTTCGAACAAGCGCTCCGCCACGTGCAGCGCCAGCTTGCTGACCACGAGCTGGGTCTGGGCCGTTGCCAGGGCGCCTTCCAGCACCAGCGCTCCGGCGTCGTCCGTCTGCGCCAGCAGCGCATCGGCCGAACGGTCCAGCACGCGCGCGTTCTCGCGCACCAGCGCGTCGATGGCATGGCTGTGCGCGGCCAGGTCGCCGATCACCTGCTGGATGAAATGGTCCTCGCGCGCGGTCGGCGCCGGGCTGTGCAGCACCGGGCGGCCATGGTCGAGCACATAGTGCCGGGCATCGGCCCAGGCATTGCGCACGATACCCGCAGCCACCGCGACGAGGTGCAGCTGGCGCAGCGCGCCGCAATGGCGTCCGGCCAGCGTGCTGTTGGCGCGCGGCGCCACTTCATCGGCGAACACCTGCACGTCATCGAACAACAGGCTGCCGCTGGCCGTCATCCGTTGCCCCATGCCGTCCCAGTCGTCGACCACGCTGAAGCCGGGGCGGTTGGTCGGGATGATGATGAAGACGTCGGCGCCGTCGGCGTCGCGCACGTTGATGCGTGCGTAGTCGGCAAAGGCGGTGCCGGTGGCGTAGTACTTCTTGCCGCTCAGGCGATAGTGGTCGCCGTCTCGGCGCAGCGCGGTGGTGATTTCTCCCGGGCGCGAAGTGCCGCGCTCGGTGGAGGCGCCGCCGAAGGTCGCGCCCTCGACGATGCGCTGTACCTGCAGGTCGTTGAACGCCGAGCGCGGCGCCAGGCGCAGCAATTCGGTCTGGTCGAAGTGGATGCGCAGCGCGTGCGCGACATTCGATTCGTCGGCCGCGATGGTGGCGATGACCTCGAACAGGTCGACCAGCGATCCGCCCAGCCCGCCCCATTCCACTGGCAGCCTAAGCAGCCCGAGTCCGGACTTGCGGAACAGCGCGAAGCCCTCATAGGGCAGCACGCGCCGCGCCTCGCGCGCGGCGGCGTCGACGCCGATGTCCTGCGCCAGCGCCGGCACCTGTTCCAGCGCGGCGCGCAGCGCATGCCGGGCATCGAAGTCCAACGGTGCGTTCATGAGTGAGTCCCTCCCTGACGGATGCGTAGGGGCTCAGGATAGGGAACGGGGGCCGGCGGGGGAACGAAGGAAAGGCCATATCGATATGCGCAGAGACTTGCGCGGCGATACGATGCAGAGCCAGACCGAAACGGCGACTGAGGCCTCGGAGCGTGGCAGGGCGCGGTTCGTGGCGCGTTGTCGAGAGACCAGGCTGTCAGCCTGGTACGCATGCCATGGTGCCGGATGCGTGGGTCCGGATCTGGAATGAATCAGCGCCTGCTTCAAATCAAAAAGAGGATCCACAAGCCTATGCCCGTGGATCCTCTGAAGCCGGGAATGACGTGGAAAGTGTCGCTTAGCGGATGGTCGGCATTCAGGCGGAGACAACCTCTGCTAATGAAGTGCAACGCCAGGTCAGTAGCATGAGCGGTGGGCTAGACCGAGCACGGCTGACTCAGCGAAATACGCGTCTTGCAGACCGGCTGCACATCAGAACTTGTGCCGAACGCCAATCGCGGCACCCAGCATGGTGCTCTCGCCCCTGCCCAGGGAATAGCTGTTGCCAAGAGCGAGGCTGCTGGCATAGCCATTCGCCGCCGAGTCGAGCGTCAGGCCAGCGTTCTTGGAAAACGCCGTGGTCAGGTAGACGTCAGTGCGCTTCGAGAAGCCGTAGGTGGCAATGAATGCAACCTGCCAGGGATTGGCAACGGACGTACTGCCGAACAGGTTCCTGACGTTGTCGTAGTTGTACTCGACCGTGAGTTCCAGCGCGGGTATGACCTTGTAGCTGGCGCCGATCCAGTAGAAGTCATCCCGTTTTATCAGGACATCTCTCTGATCCTTGTTCATGTTCCAGCGGTAGCCGGCCATGATCTTGGCGGTGGTGCCGAACGTGTAGCTGGCCGCCACGGCAGCACTCTTGAAGGTGCCGGTGCCGGTGCCAATGGTCGGATTCAGCTGATCGTAGCCAGCGGCCACGCCGAACGCCCCGCCGTTGTAGCTCAGCCCTGCGCCGTAGGCGGAGTCCCGACGGAACTGCCCGGGTACCTCGCCACTTCCACCCAATGCAACGCCCCCGGGTGTTGTTTGCGGCAAGGCCAGTCCGGTGCCGAAGGACCAGTGCGCCGAGGCGCTCAGCGGACCAAAGACACCCTTGTACTTCGCGGTGTTGTCTTCGCGGAAGTTCGGGCCGAGCAGCACTGCCGACGGCTCATACAGCGTTCCGTAGGCAGCCGGAACGAAGTTTGCCATTACATCGAACAGCGACGTGTACTGGCGACCAAAGGTGATCTGCCCGTAGCGATCGCTCTGCAGGCCAACATACGCATTACGGCCGAAGATGCGGCCACCTTGCTGCAGCGTGCCGGTATCCAGGTTAAAGCCCGATTCCAGCACGAAGATCGCCTTGGTGCCGCTGCCCAGGTCCTCCACGCCGCGCAGACCCCAGCGGGAACCTGCCAGGCCGCCGGAGTCCATGCGGTAAACCCTGTTGCCCGGCCCCGGATTGAATCCATTGGCGGCGGTCGGTACCACGCCGACATGATTGACATACTCGATGGCCATGTCAGCCACCCCATAGAGGGTGACGCTCGATTGTGCCGAGGCCACGCCGGCGAAAGTGCCCAGTGCGGCCAGGGTGATGAGCGAGCCTGTCCATCGAGCCCGTCCGTCTGACTTCAGCGCTTCCCCTTGCCTGACCCAACGCTTGTTCTTGTCCTTCCTCATCTGCAACCTTGCCTCCCTTGTCTGTGTTCTTGGTTGATTCGCAATGACCTGGCTGCCGGCTTACTGCCCGCAGGCCGGGCCTTGCCTTGCCGTTGCCGCCATGGAACGGTCCCACGGGCTTCACCTGACAGCTGAAGCCCTTGCTGCTGCTTACAACTCCTGAATCAGTTCCTCCGCCATCGGCCACGTGCCATATCCATCGGCTGGCGAAAGATGGCCGACGTGGCCGGCGTCGACGAAGCGGCTGTCCCAGTCCTGCGCAAGCTCGCGGATGCGCTCGAACTTGCCGATCGGGTCATTGCGGCTGGCGACGACGATGCTGGGAAACGGCAGGCGCTCGCGCGGCACCGGTGTCCAGCCATTCCTCGCCAGCGTCTGCGGGTCGGAGTAGCCGGCGGGCAAGGGCGTCTCGTAATCAGGAGGTGCGGCCAGCAGCGCCCCCTTGATTTCGCGGCTGGCTTGTTGCGCCCAGTGCACGGTGATCAGAACGCCGACGCTGTGGGCCACCAGGATGACCGGGCCTTCGATGCCGCTCACGACGCGATCCAGGTTGGCCACCCGCGCACTGCGCAGCCTTTGGTCCTGGTCGATCTGGGGCACGATGTGTACGGCTCTGCCTTGCTTCTGCAAATGCTCGGCCAGCAGCGTTTGCCAGTGATCGGGCATGTGATCGCGCAGGCCCGGGACGATCACAACCGTCGGCAGCTTGTTGGAGGTCATGGAGTTCGAGTTCATAGTTAGGCGTGGACGTTCCCGCGCGACGGCGGGATGCGTGGCGTGGCCAGCGTCTCGTGGTAATGCGGTCGCGCCTATGCAGTGCCGGGCGCGTACCATCCTCAGAAGGGGCGATCGCCCTTGATCGTGGCGCGTTCCATCCTGCGCGGCGCCGGCCAGTAGTCGCTCACGGCGTAGTGCTGTGTCGCCACGTTGTCCCAGATCGCTACGCTGTTCGGCTTCCAGCGGAAGCGCACCTGGTACTCCGGAATCGCAGCCTGGCTGATCAGGTAGTTCAGCAGCAGGCTTGCGCCCGGGGTCTTGTCCTGGCCGACGCGCACGTTCTCCGGCGTGTGGTAGTTGATGAAGTGCGTCGAGAACGGTCCCACGTACAGGATCTTTTCTCCTGTCTCCGGGTGCGTCCTGACCACCGGGTGGTCCACCAGGGGGTTCTTCCGCACCAGTTCCTCACGCTCCTCCGTGGTCATGATCGCGCCGAACGAATGCTCGATCCCATGCTTGGCACGCAGACCCGCAATCTTCTGCTTGATCTCTTCCGGCAGGTTCTTGTAGGCCTCGACCATGTTCACCCAGATGGTGTCGCCACCCACGTCCGGGCACGAAATGCAGCGCAGCACCGCGCCCTTGGGCGGGCTCGCGCGCCACGACGCATCGGTGTGGTAGGTATTCTCGAAATGATCCCGCTTGTCGCTCTTGTAGATCTCGATCAGGCCCGGGTACCCCGGTACCGTATTGTTGACAGGGTGGTCTTCCAGCTCACCGAAGCGCCTGGCGAATGCAACATGGTCGGCGCGCGTGATGTCCTGGTCGCGGAAGAACAGCACCCGGTGTTTCAACAGCAGTGCCTTGATCTCCGCAAACAGCGTATCGTCCCGCGCCACGTCGGCGAGATTCACGCCCGACAGTTCGGCTCCAATCGAGCATGTGAGGGGATTGACTTGCATAACGACTCTTCCTTTGGCGTGTGAGATTGACAGGCCCACCGGCCGGTAGCAGATAGCCTGGCTTCGATTGTCGGCACTCGCGTCACCGCGCGCTTGACCCATCGCGCCACAATTTGGCGAGTCGCGCCAGGACCACGGAAAGTGGCAACGCTGCCGCTGAGCGAGCCCGGAACTTAATCGGCAACGAGCACGATCTTGCCCATGTGCTGGCTGCTCGCGATGTACGCGTAGGCGTCGGCGATCGCATCCATCGGGAAGGTGCGGTCGATCGGGAGGCGAAGCTTGCCTTCGCGGAAGAATGGAAGCAGATCGCGTGCGCACGCCTGGATGCAATCGAGGCGTTCCTGCCAGGCGCTGATGTCGGGCCGAGGGTATCGATGCGGACCCGGTCGTCAGGCGGTCCACGGTACTGGCATGGCTAGCCTGCTCACATAAGCAGTTCGCCGCGCCAGCGCGTCGGTGACTTGCCGAATTGCGCGCTGAACCAGCGAGAGAAGGTGCTTACCTCGGAGAACCCGACCAGCATCGCGACCTGGGACACGGGATATCTGTGGTCCCCAAGGTAGCGGTTGGCCAGGCCGCGTCGGACCTCATTCACCACGGAGGAGAACTCTTCGCCTTCCTGCTCAAGCCGTCGTTGCAGCGTGCGGGCGCTCATCCCGAGCTTCTCGCCCACCTGGTCGATGCCGCTTCGGCCGCGCGGCAACAGCATGTGGACCGCGCGACGGACGTTGGACGCCATGGAAGCCTGTCTGCCGCGCGAATTCTGGTCAAGGAACTCCTTGGCGTAGCGGGACAGGTTCACGTCGCCCAGCGGATTGGGTCGATCAAGGTCCTGCTGGTCCAATATGATGCCGTTAAAGTCGCATCCAAAGTCGACTCTTGTGCCGAACAGCCGATGGTGGATATGAAGGCTTGCGGGCGCGGCATGCGAGAAATGCACGCTGCGCGGCTTCCACCGTCCCCCCAGCATCGATTTCATCAGGCACAGCAGCGCGCCGACCGAAAGCTCGACACGCTGCCTTCCCGGCTCGGACCTCTCCGTAATCAACTGCTGATGGACGATGGCGATATCGTCGGCTTCCTCGACGTGGAGGGAAAGGGACTCGCTCAGCAGGTGACGATAGGTCTCCACCTGCCCCAGTGCATGGCGCAGCGTCGGCTGGTGCTGCAGCAGCAGGCTGATGGGGCCGAAGTCAGACAGCCGCCACGCTTCCGCCATCAGCAGGCCCACCGAAGCGCAGCTGGAGGCCTGCTCGGTGGAATCCAGCACCTCGGCCAGCCACGCTTCCGGGACATGCAGGTCCGGCGAACATATACAGGACTGGTCGGCCCCGACGTGGTGGATCATGCGCTCCGGGTCGACACCCAGCGTGCGGGCAATCTCGGAGAACTTGACCAGGAGGGCGCTGCGAATCAGGATGCTCATGGGATCTCAGGCGAATCGTCGCCGGTCGGTGACGCGGCGTTGCTGACAGTGAAGGTATTTTCAGCCCCAGGCTGTGTCAAGATTCCTATATAGAAGTTGGAGTAAACACCTATCGCGAGGTGCGGCCGGAGGCGCCCGCTCGCCGGCTCCCGTGCACTGCACACATGCGCCACCGTCCGGCCGCTCTCCCGGCAAGCCGACAACGTCAGTTGTCGCTGATCCGCGCTCAGAACGTCTTGCGCAGGAAGCCCTGGTTGCCCCCGTTGCGATTGGGGGCGAAGCCGTTCGCCTGCAGGGATTCCTCCACCGTGTCATAGAACACGCCGATCTTCGAGATCTCGCGCGCCTGTTTCGCGGTGGCGATCTCGCGGCCGAACTCGCGCGAGATCCGCACCAGCTGCTCGATCTGCTTCACCGTGCTCATCTTCTCGGTGCGGGACTGGTTCCACAGGCAGTCCTCAGTGCCGCAGCGCACGTGCAGGCCCGCGGCAATGCCCATCATGTTGACCGGCAGTACGTTGCGCACGTTGCTTTCCACCGTGACCACGGCGCCATCGGGCACAGCTCGAATGAAGTTTGCGAGGCTGTAGACACTGGGCGTATCCATGCCGCCGGCGATGGCCACCCAGTTCATGACCAGCGGGCCCTTGTAGAAGCCGCGGCGCATCAGACGCTCCACCGACTCAAAGCTGTTGAGGTTGTAGCACTGGAATGCACTCTGGATGCCCTTGGCAGTCAGGCGGCGGACATGCTCCTCCACCCAACCCGGCTGCGCGGGCACCGTCATTTCCTTGTAGGCGTCGAAGATCGCGGGGTTTGCGCGCGAGGTGCCCCTGAAATCCGCATCTTCGGCCTGATCGGTGACGTTCATCTGCGAGGTGTTGACGGTCACCGTGACCTGGTCCGGCGTGGGTTCGAGATCGGCCAGCATGTGGCGGGTATCGTCAGACAGCCACTTGGCGGCCTGGCCTTCGTTCTCGGGGGCGAAGGAGATCGAACCGCCGACCTGGATGATCATCTCGGGCACCGCCTTGCGCACGCCGGCAACCAGTTCATTGAACTTGGACAGGCGCTTGCTGCCCCGGCCATCGAGTTCGCGCACATGCAGGTGCAGCACCGTGGCACCGGCGTTGTAGCAGTCCACCGCCTTCTGGATCTGGTCCTCCATCGTGACCGGGATGTCCTCGGGAAAGTCGCCAGGCAACCAGCCGGGCGCATAGGGTGCGGCCGTGATGATCAGGGGTTGCTGGTTTTCGGGGAAGAGGTGGCCGTCGAGAAAATTCATGTTTGTTCTCCAGGGGGATAGGTTGCGGTCGGTTCAGCAGGAGGCATCCGGCTTCGATCCGTTCCCCCGAGTATCCCGGGCACCCGCAATTCCCCGCTTGCTTATCGGGGACATTCATTTGCTTATTTGGGACAGAGAAGAAAACGAGAAGTGGCGACGTCCGCAAGCGGCGCTCTAGACATGCCTGCTATCCCGGGTGCTGCAGGATTTCGCTTGCCGCCGGCAGGCCGGGCCCTTGGCGCGATTTGCAAAGACTCTGTCGTGCAATGCAAAGCGCCTGGCGGAGCGACCCCACAGAATCTGTGTTCAGTCGCCACCCAGTTGGCACCACGAAAGGAATTTCGATGAAACGCGCCCCCTCGATTGCGCGCCAGGCCCTGGCGCTCACGATTGCCCTTGTTCCACTGCTGTCGGCCGCGCCCGCGGCGAATGCCGCCGAGTGGCCGACCAAGCCCGTGCGGATCATCGTTGGCGCCCCGCCGGGTGGAACGGCAGATATCCTGGCGCGCCTGTTTGCGCATGAGCTGCAACGCCCGCTCGGACAGCCTGTGATCGTGGAGAACAAGGCCGGCGCAGCGGGAACGATCGGCGTTCATGGCCTGCTGTCGGCGCCGCGGGACGGCTACACCTTCCTGTTGATTCAAAAGGGCATTGCCGCGGAAGTGCCCCACACCATGCAGGTGTCCTACGACCCGTTCAAGGAAATCGTTCCGATTGCACAGCTTACCCGGCAGGGCCTCGTACTTGTCGGCAATCCCGGCCTGCCCGCGAAAAGCCTCGGCGAACTGATCACCTATGTCAAGGCGAACCCGGGCAAGGTCGACTATGCGAATTTCGGTCCCGGCATGCGTAGCCAGACCATCGCTGTGCAATTCAATCGCCTTGCCGGACTGACGGCGGGGAACGTGAGCTACAAGGGGTCGCCGCCTGCGTTACAGGACGTCATGGGCGGGCACGTTCCGCTCATGTTCGACGGCCCGGCAACTTCGCTTCCGTTCATCAAGTCGGGGAAGCTACGGGCCTTTGCCATTGCCTACCCCAAGCGGGTCCCCGCGCTCCCTGATGTGCCGACCTTCGCCGAACTGGGATTCCCCGACCTCAAGGAAGTCAGCTGGATGGGGCTCTGGTCAGCGCAAGGCGTACCGCCAGCTGTGGTGTCGAAGATGCGCGACGCCGCGCTCAAGGCGACGCAATCGCCGGAAGTCCGGAAAAAGGTCGAGGAACTGGGCATGGAGGTCGGTTCGGCGGCTACCAGCGAAGAGCTTTCCGCGGACGTGCGTGAATCCCACGAACGCCAGGGCAAGCTATTGCGCTCGATCAACTTCAAGGCTGAATGAAGCGGAGACACCAGTCATGGCAGCACCCCAAAGCAAGGTCATCGTGACCTGCGCCGTGACCGGCGGAATTCACACGCCGACCATGTCGCCTTACCTCCCGATTACGGGGGATGAGATCGCCCGGGAGGCGATCGCGGCCGCCGAAGCCGGCGCCTCGATCGTCCATCTGCATGCGCGCAAGCCCGAGAACGGCCAGCCGTCGCAGGACCCGGCGCTGTTCCGGGCCTTTCTTCCGACCATTGCCGAGCGTTCGGATGTGGTGATCAATCTCACCACCGGCGGCGCGCCAAACATGCTGGTGGAAGAGCGGCTGCAGCCCGCGTTGCAGCTCAAGCCGGAAGTGGCTTCGCTGAATATGGGTTCGATGAACTTCGGCCTGTATCCGATGCTTGGCCGGCACAAGGAATTCAAGTACGACTGGGAGCGGCCTTACCTGGAAGGTTCGGAAGACCGGGTGTTCCGCAATACCTTCAAGGAGATCCGCTACATCCTTGAATCCTGCGCAGACCATGGCACCCGGTTCGAAATCGAGTGCTATGACACCAGCCACCTCTACACGGCGGCGCATTTCATCGACCGCGGCATCCTCAAGCCACCGTTTTTCATTCAGTCGGTCTTTGGCCTGCTGGGCGGAATCGGCTCTCACCCCGACGACGTCATGCATATGCGCAGGACGGCGGAGCGGCTGTTCGGCAAGGACTACTACTGGTCCGTGCTGGGCGCCGGCCGCAGCCAGTTTCCGCTTGCCACCATGGCAGCGTCGATGGGCGGAAATGTCCGGGTGGGGCTCGAGGATTCCCTCTGGGATGGGCCGGGCCGGCTCGCAACGAGCAACGGCGGGCAAGTGCAGCGCATTGTTTCGATCCTGAGATCGCTGAACCTGGAAGTGGCGACGCCCGATGAAACGCGCGACATGCTGCAACTGAAAGGAAAGCATGCGGTCGCGTTCTGACCCGCTGTGCGCAACCGCGCACCGTTCCTCGCATTCGCGGCCGGTCGTCATGGGGCTCCGAGGCAGTCGCGAAAGCTATGCAATACGTCGGCAAACTTATCCGTAGCGCCAGCCTGAACGGCTACATCGAGCTGGTGGAGTCGCTCGGGCGCGATCCCCATGCCTTCCTGCGAGGCGTGGGACTTTCAGCGCGCTTGCTGGAAAACCCCGAAACGCCCATCCCCAGCCACGCCGTGCGCGAACTGCTCGAAGTCACCGCGCGCGCTACCGGCGTGGAGGACCTTGCCCTGCGGCTGGCGGCGCGGCGCAGCTTCTCCAACCTGGGGCCCATCAGCCTGGTGCTGAAGGAAGAACCTACCCCACGGCAGGCGCTCGATACCTTGTGCCGCTACCTGAAACTGCTTAGCGCCACCCTGATGACTCGCATCGAGGACGCCGGGCCGGCCGTGATCATCCGCGATGAGCTTCTGCCCAGTCCCGGCGTGGCCATGCGGCAGGCAACGGAACTGGCGGTCGGCGTGAAGTTCCGCATCCTGCGCGAGCTGATCGGTCCCCAGTGGCGGCCGCTTCAGATTTGCTTCACGCACCGCCCGCCCGTCGACGCGTCGGCGCACCGCGCCTTCTTCGGACGCAGCCCGACGTTCAACCAGCCATTCAACGGCCTGGTCTGCGCGGCGGCGGACCTGCAAATTGCGCGCACGCCCGACAATCCCGGCGCCGCGCGCTTCGCGAGGGACTACCTGGAGGCGGCGCTGCGGCACCGCGAAGAAGGCGTGCGCGAATCATGCCGGGAACTGATCCTGGCCTTGCTACCGGGTGGGCGCTGCACGACCCAGCAGGTGGCGCATCTCCTGCGCGTCGATCGCCGCACGCTGCACCGTTACCTCAGCGCCGAAGGGCTGACATTCTCAGCCCTCCTCAACCAGGTGCGCTCGGAGCTGGCGATGCGCCACCTGCAAGAGAGCGACCTACCGATCGGGGAGGTCGCGGGGCTGCTGGGCTTTTCGGCGCAGAGCAGTTTCTGCCATTGGTTCCACGCCGCGTTTGGTTGCAGTGTCACGGACTGGCGCAAGCGGGGAGCCGGGGACTCATCCTTGACGGATCCCAGGCTGAATCAATCCGATCCATTAGTTCTGTTTTGAGACAAAAGAGGAATACATGATGACTCGCCCCGTCGTTCTGGTTACCGGAGCTACCTCCGGGATTGGCCGCGCAACCGCGCTCGCATTCGGTCGCGAGGGCGCTCAGCTGGTTTGCTCCGGCCGCAATGTCTCTGCCGGCGCCGCGCTTGTTGCCGAACTCCGCGACATGGGCGCCGAGGCCGAGTTTGTCGCGGCCGACGTCAGCAACGAGGAGCAAGTCCGCGAACTCGTCGACCGCACCGTTTCGCGCTTTGGACGGCTCGATGTTGCAGTGAACAGTGCAGGAACGGAAGGAACGGGCGGGTCGATTGTCGACCAGACTGTCGAATCCTATTCGGCGACCTTCGACGCCAATGTCCTGGGGACGTTCCTCAGCATGAAGCACGAGTTGCGCGTGATGCTGGCGCAGGAGCAGGGCGTTGTCGTGAACCTTTCCTCCACGATGGGAAGCCGCGGCAATGCGCAGAATCCGATGTATGTCGCGAGCAAGCACGCGATCGAGGGCCTGACCAAGGCTGCTGCCCTGGAGGCAAGCAGGTCCAACGTACGCGTGAATGCCGTGGCGCCTGGCCCCATCGACACAGGCATGCTGGAGCGCATTGCGGGAGGCGCCGAGCGGATCGCGGCAGTTGCCGCGACCATCCCGGCCGGTCGCATCGGCACCGCGGAAGAGGTCGCCGATGCCATTGTCTTCCTGGCGTCAGATCGGTCCAGGTATATCTCGGGTCAGATTCTTGGCGTCAACGGCGGCAAGACCGCCATGTAGTCCCCCACCTGCGCGCTATCCAACGGTCAGGGCCGGCCCCAGGGAACTGGCCCCCCGTTCACGAGCTGCCTACGTGTTACGCAATCGGCGCCTGAGAGGGTCTATGGCGACATGATGTGGCTGTGGCGTGGTTTTGTATGTAATATACAGAATATCACAAAGCCACCGACACCAGCCATGCTCGATCCCTCGCTGTTTGGTCGCCTGTCCTTTACCCCTGCCGAACCGCGCCACGCGCCGCTGCCGCCCGGGCGCCACCACCTGGGCGTGGCCGGCGCGCGCGATGCCGTGCTGTTCGTCCCGGATAGCCTCGACCCCGCCACGCCGGTGCCGCTGCTGGTGATGTTCCATGGCGCCGGCGGCTTCCCGGAAAAGGTCCTGCCCCACCTGGAGTCGCATGCGCAGCGCCACGGCTTCCTGGTGCTGGCACCGCATTCAATGTTTCCGACCTGGGACATCGTGATCGGCGGCAACGGCCCCGACCTGGAGCGGCTGCACCAGGCGCTGACGGCGGTGACCTCGCGCTACCGGATCGATCCGCAACGGCTGGGCTTTGCCGGCTTCTCCGACGGCGCGAGCTACGCGCTCTCGCTTGGCATCACCAACGGCGATATCGCCAGCCATGTGATGGCGTTCTCCGGCGGCTTCA
The DNA here is from genome assembly GCF_058252315.1 of Cupriavidus sp. PB-02. NCBI lineage: Bacteria > Pseudomonadati > Pseudomonadota > Betaproteobacteria > Burkholderiales > Burkholderiaceae > Cupriavidus > Cupriavidus sp. PB-02. The sequence continues at coordinate 2,789,127 of NZ_CM177695.1, read as the reverse complement.
TGTCGGTGTTCATGCAGGAGGGCGCGCCCCGGGTGTTCGTGGCGCACGGCCTGGACGACGAGCAGCTGCCAATCGCGACCAGCGGCCGTGCCAATGCGGCCAGGCTGAAGGCCGCCGGCTACGACGTGCGCTACGTCGAGTTCGATGGCCTGCACGTCATCCATCCGCCGGTCGTCGACCAGGCGATCGAATTCTTCCTGCAGTGACACGCCGGACCCCGGCGTGCGCGGGCAAGCCAATCAACCGGAGTGTGGTCCATGGACTTTGAAATTCCGCAGGCGCTGGTCGATCCCCTGCTGGCGCTGATCGAAACCGGATCGCCGCTGGCGAAGCAGCTGCAGGAGCATGGCGTGTGCCACGGCGACATGCTGGTGTCGAGCAAACTGTTCGATGCGCACGCGCTCAATTCGCTGTACACACTGAGCAAGTCGCAGAACCAGCGCGCGCTGATGTTCCAGATGCTGGCGCTGGACAATATCCACAACGCTCCGCAGGCGCGCACGATCCCGGGGCTCGACCAGCTGATCCCGGGCCTGGTGGCCTACCTGGCGCGCGATGCCATCGATGGCTGGCTCTACCAGCGCAACCGCGACGGCGTGCTGCTGCCCTGGCTGGTGCGCCGCATGCGCTATGTCGCGCCCGACCAGGGCATGCCCTACGTGGTGGTCGACATGCTGGCCAATACCATGCAGTCCGCCAACTCGGAACTGACCGACCACCACAAGCGCCGCGCCGGCATGACCACCTCGATGGTGATCACGCGCGACGATATCGCCAACCGCACCATCCCGGAGCTGCTGGCGGAGTTCGGCTTCTACAAGGAATGCGCGGAGTTCCGGCAGGAATACGAGCAGCACGCGCGGCGCTTCGTGCGTTACCAGCGCCGTTTCGGCGCGCAGTTCGTCGCCGCGCGCTCGGCGTTGACGGTCGATGCCAAGGGCAGCGTCGAGCTGACGCGCATCGCCGAGGTTGCGCCGGCCCGGTGCGTGAACGACGAAGAACGGCTGGAGCGCCGCTTCGAAATGAGCTGCGACCCGGAGTTCTGGCGCGATGCCGGCGTGGACGAGGGCTTCGAGCAGGTGCCGCTGCACTGCTATGTGCACCTGTTCCACCTGGAATGGCACCGCAATATCTGGGTCCATGTGCAGCACCTGTCCGAATACCGCTATCAGCCCGAACTGCGCGACAAGCTGGTGCTGCCGGCCCATCACCGCGACCTGATCGATATCCTGACCTCGCATATGGACGTGCTGGTGCCGGACTTCGTGCCGGGCAAGTCCGGCGGCACCACCATCCTGTGCCAGGGCGCGCCGGGGCTGGGCAAGACGCTCACTGCCGAGGTCTATGCCGAGGTCGTCGGCAAGCCGCTGTATCGCGTGCATTCGGGGCAGCTCGGCACCACGGCGGCGTCGGTCGGCGCCACGCTGACCGGGATCCTGCGCCGCGCCATGCGCTGGAACGCGATCCTGCTGCTCGATGAAGCGGACGTCTATATCCGCTGCCGCGACAACGACCTCGAACACAACGCCATCGTCGCGGAATTCCTGCGCACGCTGGAATATTTCGATGGCCTGCTGTTCATGACCACCAACCGCATCGGCGATGTCGACGATGCCATCCTGTCGCGCTGCATCGCCACCATCCACTACGAGACGCCCGGCAAGGACGATGCACGGCGGCTGTGGCGGCTGCAGGCCGCGCAGTTCGGCGCGGAACTGGGCGATGGCTTGATCGAAGTGCTGATACGCGCCTATCCGAAGGCGAGCGGGCGCGATATCAAGGAATTGCTGAAGCTGGCGACGCGCTATGGCAAGGCGAAGGGGATTCCGTTGTCGGAAGATGTGTTCCGCTTGTGCGGGCAGTTCCGGGGGATCGGCTAGGCGGCGCGGTCTGTCATGCGCCCGCGAACAGCGACTTGCGGATGATCGCGTGCACCCCCCAGTTGCCATTGACCACCTGCGTGATGCCAAAGTCGACCGCAACCGAGATCAGCGTGATCGCCTCATCCTCGCTCAGGCCCTTGACCGACATCAGGAAGCGCCGTGCCTTGCGAAACGCATCGCGCATGGCCTCGTCCAGGGTCGACTTCAGGTAGATGTGGCTCTGTGCCTTCTGCCCCAGCTCGGCCAGGTGGTTTGGCGAGCTGAAGCCGTGGAGCACCCATTCATCCGGCGTCTCGACCAGCGGGTAGGTCAGGTCTGCAAACGGCGCGCCGGGAGCGATCTGCGTGGCCTTGTGCAGAATCAGCTGGAATTCGCCGGTCAGCGAGCATTCGATGGCGGTGCCGCACAGTTCGGAATCCCCCTGGGAAGCATGCGGATCGCCGACTGAGAGCAGGGCGCCAGGCACGGCCACCCGCAGGAAGACACTGGCGCCGCGCGTGACCCGCCAGTTGTCGAGGTTGCCGGCGAAGCTCGACGGCGGGATGGAATCGATCAGCCCGTCCTGAGCCGGGGCCACCGCAATCACCCCGAAATGCGGGCGAATCGGGATGTCGATGCCGCGCAGCACGTCGTGTCGCTTGACGATGGTGGCGTGGTCGACGGGCACGCCGGGGTAGTCGATGGTGGGATGCAGCACGCCGAACGGGTCGCGCTGCGGGGTCCAGCGGAAGTTGTAGACCGCGCGTGCCCGGCCGTCGGCGCGCTCGCAATCGATCTCGAAGACCGTGACGACCTCGCGCTCGCGCGGTTCGGTCAGCATGTCCCGATAGTGGAAGCCCCACCACGTCGCCGCATTGGCGCCGAACGCCTTGCCCGCGAAACGCGGATCGGCGCACGGTCGCGGGCGCACGTCGAGGATCCGGACTTCCAGCACATCGCCGGGCATGGCGCCGCGCACGGCCACCGGGCCGGTGCAGATATGCACGCCGAAGCCTTCGCCCGCGCCGCGGCCATAGACCGAGGCATCGATCGGGCCCGCGCCGCGCCGATTGACATTCTTCTGCTGCGCGGTCCAGTGGAACACGCTCTCCGCGCCGGCGTCGCCTGCGACCATGCGCTCCCAGTCGTCAGCGGCATGCTGCGTCAGCGTTTCGAGCGTGAGCCTGTCGCCCGATTCGACCTCGAGTACCGGTGCCAGGTCGTGGCTGAGATAGCCCCAGTGGACGGTCTTGTCGGTGGCGCGAAGCCAGTGGTGCCGCTCGCCCAGGCGCCCGTCATGCGCTCCTGCGCGGGCCGGCTGCACGGGCGTCCTGGTCCTGGACGCGCCATCGTCCGGTGCTGCCGCAGGGAGCCGCGCGTTGACGGGCAGGCCCCGCGAGACCTTCTGCGTCAGCAGCCTGGCCGGGGCGAGCGTCATTTGCTCGCGATATGCGCTCGGCGACAGGCCGAACTGGTCGCGGAAGGCGTGGCTGAAGTAAGAAGGGTCGTTGAAGCCCCAGCGATAGCAGATATCGGAGACCGTCAGACGGTCGTAAAGCGGATTGGCCAGGTCGGCCCGGCACCGTTCGAGTCGGCTGGTGCGCAGGTACGCCGAAAAGCTGCTGCCCGACTTCTCGAACAGTTTCTGCAGATAGCGCGCCGAGACATGCTCGTCCGCCGCAATGGCGGCCAGGCTCAGGCCCGACTCGGCCAGGCGGGCATCGATGCGCCCGCAGACCCTGGCGAAGATCGCCGCCCGTGACGACGTCATGCCGGGAAGCGGCCGGGGCTGGACGTTTGCCAGCGCGGCGGTCAGGAATTCCGGGATGGTGCTGTCGAAGGGCTGCAGCGCCCGTGGCTCCGCCGCGACGATGGTCTCGAAGCTCTCTGCGATCGATTGCAGCACGCGCGCGAACAGTGTCGCGGTGTCGCCGCCCAACCGCATCGCCGCGCGCGGCAAGGGGGCGGCGATGCGCGCCGTCAGCGCCGTACCGAGATGGACAGCCAGCAGGCGGAACGGCGTGGCAAGCGCCAGCTCCGGGCCGGCGCCCTCGGGTACGCACAGGATGTCACCGGCTTGCAGGCGCTCGCGGACCGGCGTCGCGCCCAGCATGGCTTCGCCCTCGGCCAGCATCAGCAGCATCAGGCCGCGGCCTTCGCCGGCAGTCACGGCCAGCGTCTGCGGCACCGACGCGATATAGGCCAGCTCGATGCCGGCGGCTGTCGCCCTGGACTGGATCGCACCGTGCAGGGTGTGGTCCGCGCACAGGCTCTCACAGCGCAAGCGCACCGCCCTGAGCTGGTCACGCCACGCGGCGCCGCGCCGGTTGCGCGGATAGGCTTCGGTGGAAAATGGCGACAGGTGCAAGTTCAGCCTCCCTGGCATCGGCCTGCAACGGTAATGGGGTAGACGCGCCGCCTACCCCGTTTCTGCCTTGCCGTGCGAAGGCTGGCACCGTGGCTAGCCAAACAGCAGCTGTCCTCGCATGGCCGCCACCAGAACAAAGCCGGCAAACGTGCCAAAGATGGCGAAGATGCCGCCAAGCACGTTTGGTGCAGGGATCGGGGCGCGTACCGCAGTGTAAACAACCCCCGTCACCAGGCCAACGGCCGCGGCCTGCAATTCCGTACTGCCCAATGCGATCTCGACCATTGCATTCCCCATGCTCATGAATCCGCAGTGACGGCGTCGCGTACCGGCGGGCGACCGAAGGTGATGCTGCGGCGCCAGGCGTGGACGATCAGGTAGCCGATATAGGTAAAGAGGATGGCGAAGATACCGCCCATGACGTTCGGTGCCGGGATCGGCAGGCCCAGCCAGGCGTACAGCGTGCCCGTGACCAGCCCGACGACCAGCGCAACGATCTCGTTGCGACCTATGTAGACGTATTGCATGAACTCTCCGTTCGATCGGCCGCCCGGGCGGGCAATGGCTGGCCGCGGCGCCCGGCGGCATGGTTTCGGAATGCGGGCCTGGGCGGCGCTCAACCCTTCTGCCGGGGCGGGAAGATTGCCCGGGGCATCGTGCAATGGATGCCTTGGGTGCCGTCGACAACCTGGGTGACGCCGAAATCGGCGGACACGCTCATCAGCGAATAGGCGTCGTCGCGCGACAGCCCTTGCTGCTCGGTCAGCAACTGGATCATGTCGCGCGCGGCGTTCTTGCCGGCTTCGTCGAGATCCTCGTGAAAACCATGGACGACCCAGCAGTCAGGCGTTTCCAGCAGCGGGGACGGAAAGTGGAAGTCCTTGCGCAGCACCACCTGGAACAGCACGTTCAGCGAGGCCTCGATGGCGGTGCCGCTGATTTCGCCATCGCCCTGCGAGATATGCGGATCGCCGATCGAGAACAAGGCGCCGTCGACTTCGATCGGGTAGTACATGGTGGCGCCGGCGCCGATGCGCCAGTTGTCGATATTGCCGCCGTGCCGGCCGGGTTGCACGGTGGAGACTCGCCCCCGGGCGTCCGGTGCCACGCCGGCCGTGCCGAGATGGGGCCGAACCGGTACGCGCACCCCGGCCAGCGCGGGCTGCCGGCAGCATTCGCGCTGGTCGACAATCTTCCCGGGGGTGGTCAGCTTGCCCGGATAGTCGTAGGCATAGAGGGCGTGGGCGGTGTTGGATGCGTTGTCCAGCTCGTAGATGGTGACGCGTTCCTTCTCGAACTCCGGGTACAGCTGGCCCCAATGCGCGGCGACGTTGGCGCCGAAGCGGAAGCGCGGAATCATCTGCAGGTAGCGGACCTCAAGCACGTCGCCGGGCTTCGCGTCTTCCACAAAGATCGGACCGGTCATGATATGCACGCCGGGATTGCGGTCCTCATGGGGGATCTGCTCGTAGATGGCGCGCACGGCATGGTCCATCATCAGGTCGGGTGCGTCGCCGGCGTGGTGGGTGACCGCTTCCGCGCGGATGATATCGCCGCTCCTGACGGTCAGGGCGGGCGCCCTGGTGGCTTCGAAATAGCCCCAATGCACGGTATCGGGGCGGGCAGGCAGGTCATGCAGCATGTTGTCTCCTTCTTGTTGTGGTGCGGGATTCCGCCAGGGCGCGGGCCCGGCCGGACAGGCGCGGCGAACGGCGATGGGAGCAACGGGAATGCGTGAAGGTCATGAACCGCCCTGCCTGGAATCCCGCTTGCGCCGCACACCGGGCATGGGCCAAGGGGCGGTGAGCTAATGGTAGGAAGGCGGGCTGGCGGGGCCCTAGGGCGATACGCCCCGACAGCTTGTGCTGCAGCGAACTAACGTAAACCCGGCGTCATGCGCCAGGCCGTGCGGCCCTGGATGCTGCGGCTTGCCCGCCTGCAGCTGCGATCCGCCAGCCGTTCAGACAAGAAAAAAGGCCAGCGCAAAGGCGCTGGCCGTTTCGTCTTGAGCTTGCGGACTGCTGTCGATGCGATCAGGCACGTGCGCCCTCGCCGTACGGGTCGAACGCGCCAACCCGGCTGCCTTCGGTGTAGGGATCGAAGCTGCGCGCCGGCGATGCCGATACACCGCTGCGCTCCAGGCCGGCCAGCGTGCGGGCGCCGTCCACATACGGGTCGGGCTTGCCGGCACGGGCGCCGTCGGTGAAGGCGTCGTGCGAGCGGAATTCATAACCATACTTGTCACCCGGCACCGTGATGGCGGCCAGCGTGCGGGCGCCGTCCAGGTACGGGTCGGCCTTGCCGGCGCGGGCGCCGTCGGTGAAGACGTCTTGCGTGCGGAAGTTGTAGCCGTACTTGTCGCCGGGCAGCTGTTCGGCGGCGGTGGCGGCTTGCGCGGTGCCCAGGGCGGCCAGCGACAGGATCAGCGCGGAAACGAGGCGGGTGGTCTTGGTCATGAAATTTCTCCAGGTCTTGTTCGTTGAATTTGTCAGAACGTGTTGTGTTGCGTGTGTGCCGTTCATGTAACGAACTATAGGCGGGGTAGCGGCCTGGAAAGTGGGCTTGTGCTGGATAAGTTATTCAGAAAAATTGAATAACGACTGGGTGTCCGCGCGTCGTAATGTGAACGCGTTTAGATGCGACCACCGGCCCTCGTGGATGCTCCCCTTGCCCGCTCGCGGGAGAGGGGTGCAGACCGCCAGGTATCGCGGCGATGACGCAAATGTAATGACCCCGTCGCGATAGTGGCCGGCACCACTCGGTTAAACTTGCGGCTCGCTGTCTCCGCCACGTCGGATGCCAGCGCAAGCCGCCCGACCATGCAACGCCTCCTCCTCATCCTCCTTGCGCTCATCCTGCCGCTCCAGTTCGCCTGGGCGGGAGCGGCGGCGTATTGCCGGCATGAGGTGGCGGCATCGGCCAAGGCCCATCTGGGGCACCACGAGCACCAGCACAAAGCCGACAGTGGTGCGCACAGCAAAGCCAGCGACAAGCCCGGCGGCACGGTCAGCGACAAGGCCGCCGACGCCGATAAGCTCGGCCTGGCCGATCCCGATTGTGGCATCTGCCATATCGCCTCGCTGCCGTTCGCGCGCGCCGATGCGCCTGAGGTGCAGGCCATGCGCCGCGTCGAACTGGCGCCGCCGGCTTCGCAGCCAGGCTTCTCGTCCCACAGCGCGCGGGCGCCCGACCGTCCGCAGTGGCTGCGTCTCGCCTAGCCGGCGAGACGACGCGCTTCCCCGCTCTCCCTGATGCCCTGACGTCAGGCGTCTCGCCGAATTCCCCGATTTCTTTCCTGGTGCAATTCGATGCGAAGACTTTTGCTGCCGCTTGGGCTGGCGGCCGCCCTATCCAGCCCGTTCTCCGGCGTCGCCCAGACGCCGCCTCCCGCCATGGCGCCCGTGGATGGCAAGCCATTGGCATCCCCCGCCGCGCAGGAGCCGTCCGGCACGCTGACGCTTGACGCCGCGCTGGCGCTGGCCGAAGCCGGCAGCTTCGCGCTCTCGGCCGCCGGCAAGGAACTCGACGCCACCGAAGGCGACGTCACGCAGGCGCGCGTGCTGCCCAATCCGGAGCTGGCGGTGTTGATGGAAGACACGCGCCGCGCTACGCGCAACACCACCGGCCAGTTCAACCTGCCGATCGAGCTGGGGGGCAAGCGCGCCGCGCGCATCGGCGTGGCCGAGCGCGGGCGCGAACTGGCGCAGGCCGAGCTGGGCAGCGTGCGTGCCGAGCTGCGCGCGGCGGTGATCGCGCGCTTCTTCGGCGTGCTGGTGGCGCAGGAGCGCGTGACGCTGGCCGAGGGCTCGGTCGGCATCGCCAGCAAGGCCGCCGCGGCCGCAGGGCGGCGCGTCGCCGCGGGCAAGGTCGCGCCGCTGGAAGAAACGCGCGCCCGGGTCGAGCAGGCCAATGCCGAGCTGGAGCTGGCCGAAGCTACCGGCGCGCTGCAATCGGCGCGGCAGTCGCTGGCCGCGCTGTGGGGCAATACCGCGCCCGGCTTTGCGCAGGCGCGCGGCGATCTCGATGCGCTGCCGTCGCGACCCGCGCCCGCCGCGCTGCAGGCTGCGCTGGAAGACGCGCCGCTGCTGGCGGCGAGCCGGCTGTCGGCCGAGCGCAGCCGCGCCGAAGTGGCGGTGGCGCGCAGCCGCCAGTACCCGGATGTCACCGTGAGCCTCGGCGCCAAGCGCGACAACGAGGCCAACCGCAATATGGCCGTGCTGGGCGTAGCCATCCCGCTGCCGCTCTTTGACCGCAACCAGGGCAACCTGTACGCGGCGCTGCGCCGCGCCGACAAGGCGCAGGACGCGCATGCCGCCAATCGCATCCGGCTGGCGAACGAACTGCAGCAGGCCTCGACCCAGCTCTCGGTAGCACGCGCCGCGGCGCAGACGCTGCAGTCCTCGGTGCTGCCCGCGGCCGAGCAGGCCTATGCCGCCGCCACGCGCGGCTTCGAGGCGGGCAAGTTCAATTTCCTCGACGTGCTGGACGCCCAGCGCACGCTGTTCCAGGCACGCATCCGCTACCTGGACGTGCTGGCCCGCACCTATGACGCCGCGGCCAGCATCGACCGCATCCTCGGACACTGATACGGAAGGCTTCAAGCATGGCAATGAGCAAGCAACAACGGGCCGCCGTGGTGGCCATCCTGGTCGTCGGGCTGCTGGGCGGCGCGGCGATCCTCTTTACCGGCAAGGGCGGCGGCGCCGGGGAGGAGGCCGGACATGGACACGCCGAACATGGCGACGAGCACGCGCACGGCAAGGACGGGGACAAAGCGGCCGACCACGGCGGCGCCAGCGCGCCTGCCGTGCCGCCGCAAGCCGAGAGCAAGCCGCACCTGGTCACGCTGACGCCCGCGCAGATCGAGCAGGCCGGCATCGGCCTCGCCACCGCCGGTCCCGCGCCCTTGCGCAGCAGCGTCGATTTTCCGGGCGAGATCCGCTTCAACGACGACCGCACCGCGCACGTGGTGCCGCGCGTGGCGGGCGTGGCGCAGGCGGTGCCCGCCAACCTGGGCGAGCAGGTCGCCAGGGGTCAGGTGCTGGCAGTGATCGCCAGCACGGCGCTCGCCGAGCAGCGCAGCGAACTGCTGGCGGCGCAGCGGCGCGAGGCGCTGGCGCGCGCCACCTACGCGCGGGAGAAGACCTTGTGGCAGGAGAAGATCTCCGCCGAACAGGACTACCAGCAGGCGCGCACGGCGCTGGAAGAAGCCCGGATCGCGGTGCAGAACGCGCGCCAGAAGCTGACCGCGATCGGCGCCACCGAGGCCCCCGCCGGCAAGGGCGGCAGCCTGAACCAGTTCGCGCTGCGCGCCCCGTTCGACGGCATCGTGGTGGAAAAGCACCTGTCGCTGGGCGAGGCGGTCAAGGAAGACGCCAGCGTTTTCACCATCTCCGACCTGAGTTCGGTATGGGCCGAGTTCGTGGTGTCAGCGCGCGACCTGGACCAGGTGCGCGTGGGCGAGTCGGTCACGGTGCACTCGAGCGCCTCCGACACGCAGGCCGAAGGCAAGGTGTCCTACGTCGGCGCGCTGCTGGGCGAGCAGACGCGCACCGCCAAGGCGCGCGTGACGCTGGCCAACCCTGGCATGGCGTGGCGCCCGGGGTTGTTCGTCACCGTCAGCGTGCTGGGTGTGCCGGTGCAGGCGCCGGTGACGGTGGCCGCGGATGCGGTGCAACAGGTCGACGGCCAGAGTGTGGTCTTCGTCGCGGTGCCGGGCGGGTTTGCGGTACAGCCGGTCAAGACGGGCCGCACCGGCGGCAAGCTGGTGGAGATTACCGAAGGCCTGCAGCCAGGCGCGCGCTATGCCGCGGCCAACAGCTTCATCCTCAAGTCCGAGCTGGGCAAGTCCAGCGCCGGGCACGAGCACTGAGCGGGAGGCAGCCATGTTCGAACGCCTGATCCGCTTTGCCATCGAGCAGCGCTGGCTGGTGCTGCTGGCCGTGCTGGCCATGGCCGCGCTCGGCCTGTACAGCTATACCCGGCTGCCGATCGACGCGGTGCCGGACATCACCAACGTCCAGGTGCAGATCAACACCGCCGCGCCGGGCTACTCGCCGCTGGAGACCGAGCAGCGCATCACCTATCCGGTCGAGACCGTGATGGCGGGCCTGCCGGGGCTGGAGCAGACGCGCTCGCTGTCGCGCTACGGGCTGTCACAGGTGACGGTGATCTTCCGCGACGGCACCGATATCCACTTTGCGCGCCAGCTCGTCAACCAGCGCATCCAGGAAGCGCGTGACAAGCTGCCCGCCGGCATCACGCCCGCGATGGGGCCGATCTCGACCGGCCTGGGCGAGATCTACCTGTGGACAGTCGAGGCCGACCCCGGCGCGCGCAAGCCTGATGGCACGCCCTACACGCTCGCGGACCTGCGCGAGATCCAGGACTGGGTGATCCGTCCGCAATTGCGCAACGTGCCGGGCGTGACCGAGGTCAATGCGATCGGCGGGCATGCGCGCGCCTACGTGGTCGCACCCAGCCTGGAGCGCATGGCGTCGTATGGCCTGTCGCTGGCCGACGTGGTGGCCGCGCTGGAGAAGAACAACGACAACGTCGGGGCCGGCTATATCGAGCGGCGCGGCGAGCAATACCTGGTGCGCGTGCCGGGCCAGGTGCGCTCGCTCGACGATATCCGCGAGGTGATCGTCGGCACCGCGCAGGGCCAGCCGATCCGCGTGCGCGACGTCGCCACCGTGCAGACCGGCGGCGAGCTGCGCACCGGTGCCGCCACCGAGAACGGCCGCGAGGTGGTACTGGGCACGGTGTTCATGCTGATCGGCGAGAACAGCCGCACGGTGTCGCAGGCGGTGGACCGCAAGATGGCGGAGATCAACCGCACCTTGCCCGCTGGCGTGGAAGCGATCACGGTCTACGACCGCACCACGCTGGTCGACAAGGCCATCGCCACGGTCAAGCAGAACCTGCTCGAAGGCGCGGTGCTGGTGATTGCCATCCTGTTCCTGTTCCTCGGCAACCTGCGCGCGGCGCTGATCACCGCGCTGGTGATCCCGCTGTCGATGCTGTTCACCTTCACGGGCATGGTGCACTACCGCGTCAGCGCCAACCTGATGAGCCTGGGCGCGCTGGACTTCGGCATCATCGTCGACGGCGCGGTGGTGATCGTCGAGAACTGCGTGCGCCGGCTGGCGCATGCGCAGGAACGACACGGCCGTGTGCTGACGCGCTCCGAACGCCTGCACGAAGTCTTTGCCGCCGCGCGCGAGGCGCGCCGGCCGCTGCTGTACGGGCAGCTGATCATCATCGTGGTGTACCTGCCGATCTTCGCGCTGACCGGGGTCGAGGGAAAGATGTTCCACCCGATGGCCATCACCGTGGTGCTGGCGCTGCTGGGGGCGATGGTGCTGTCGGTGACTTTCGTGCCGGCGGCGGTGGCGCTGGCCATCGGCAACCGCGTGGCCGAGCGCGAGAACCGGCTGATGGCGTGGGCGCGCCGGCGCTATGCGGTGCTGCTGGAGCGCTCGCTGGCGGCCACGCCGGTGGTGCTGACCTTTGCCGGCGTCGCGGTGGCGCTGTGCCTGGCGATCGCCACGCGGCTGGGCAGCGAGTTCGTGCCCAGCCTGAACGAGGGCGACCTTGCCGTCCAGGCGCTGCGCATCCCCGGTACCAGCCTGACGCAGTCGGTGGCGATGCAGCAGCAGGTGGAGACCACGCTGAGGGTGAAGTTCCCGGAGATCGAGCGCATCTTCGCGCGCACCGGCACCGCGGAGATCGCCTCGGACCCGATGCCGCCGAACATCTCCGATGGCTACATCATGCTCAAGCCGAGGTCGCAATGGCCCGAGCCACGGCGCACCCGCGACGAACTGATCGCGGCGATCCGCGAGGAGGTCGGCAAGCTGCCGGGCAACAACTATGAATTCTCGCAGCCGATCCAGCTGCGCTTCAACGAGCTGATCTCGGGCGTGCGCTCGGACGTGGCGGTCAAGGTGTTCGGCGACGACAACGCCGTGCTGGAGCAGACCGCCAACCGCATCGCCGCTGTGTTGCAAGGCATCCCGGGCGCTGCCGAAGTCAAGGTCGAGCAGACCACCGGCCTGCCGATGCTGACCGTCAATATCGACCGCAACAAGGCGGCGCGCTATGGCCTGAACATGAGCGATATCCAGGATGCGGTGGCGATCGGGATCGGCGGCAAGACGTCGGGCACGTTCTTCAGCGGCGACCGGCGCTTCGATATCGTGGTACGCCTGCCCGATGCGGTGCGCGAGGACGTGGAAGCGCTGCGGCGCCTGCCGGTGGCGCTGCCGAAGGACAGTGCCGCGCGCACCAGCTATATCCCCCTCAGCGAGGTGGCCACGGTGGAGCTCGCCCCCGGCCCCAACCAGGTCTCGCGCGAGAACGGCAAGCGCCGCATCGTCGTCAGCGCCAATGTGCGTGGGCGCGATATCGGCAGCTTCGTGCCCGAGGCCGAGGCGGCCATCCGCGAGCGCGTGCAGGTCCCGGCGGGCTACTGGACCAGCTGGGGCGGCACGTTCGAGCAGCTGCAGTCCGCCACCGAGCGCCTGCGCGTGGTGGTGCCGCTGGCGCTGGGGCTGGTGTTCGTGCTGCTGTTCGCCATGTTCGGAAATGTGAAGGACGGGCTGCTGGTTTTCACCGGCATCCCGTTCGCGCTGACCGGCGGCATCCTGGCGCTGTGGCTGCGCGGCATCCCGCTGTCGATCTCGGCGGCGGTGGGCTTTATCGCGCTGTGCGGCGTGGCAGTGCTCAACGGGCTGGTGATGCTGTCGTTTATCCGCTCGCTGCGCGAGGGCGGGCAGGGGCTCGATGACGCCATCCGCCAGGGCGCGCTGACGCGGCTGCGGCCGGTGCTGATGACGGCGCTGGTGGCTTCGCTCGGCTTCGTGCCGATGGCGCTGGCGACCGGCACGGGGGCCGAAGTGCAGCGGCCGCTGGCCACGGTGGTGATCGGCGGCATTCTGTCGTCGACGGCGCTGACATTGCTGGTGCTGCCGGTGTTGTATCGGCTGGCGCACAGGAACGACGAGGCGGCGGCGGAGGCGGCGCAGGGGGAGGGGGAGTTCGTGCAGGTGGAGACGTAAGCGGCGCGTGAAGACGCATCAAAGACACGTGGTTCCCGCGTACCCGGGAACCCGGCGACTCTTGGCGGCGCAATCGATCTTTCACGACACCGTGAAGCGTTTGCGCCGCGCACGCGGCAAACTGGCAGCACATTCAGCCCCCAATGTGCCGCCATGCTGACAGCCACCCTGCCCGATACCGGGATCGACCCGCTCAGCGCCGTCATCCATCCCGACCCCTATCCGTATTACCGGGAGTTGGCCGCCCGCCGGCCATTCTTCCGCGACGAGCGCCTCGGCCTGTGGGTCGCCGCCGGCCCGCGTGAAGTGGCGGCAGTGCTGGCCCATCCCGACTGCCGCGTACGCCCGCCCGCGCAGCCGGTGCCGCCCGCGCTGGCCGGCACCGCTGCCGGCGACCTGTTCGGCCGGCTGATCCGGATGAACGATGGCGCTGCCCATGCGCCGCTGAAGCAGATCCTGATGCCGATGCTGGCAGGCATCGACCCGGCCGCCGCGGCCCTGCGTGCGGCGGCGATGGCAACGGTGATCGATGCCGGCGCTGCCACCGGCACGCCCGGAGAGCGCGTCAACCGCTGGCTCTTCACCTTGCCTGTGGTGACCGTGGCCGACCTGCTCGGTTTGCCCGTTGCCGAAGGCGACGGGGCGACGGCGGTTGCGCAGCGCGTAGCGGCCTTCGCCGCCGCGCAGTCGCCACTGGCCGATGCGCACACCGTGCGCGCCGGTGCGGAGGCCGCGCAATGGCTGGGCGCATGGCTGGCCGATACCACGCCCGGCGACGGTCCGCTGCCGGCGCTGCATCAGGCCGCGCACGCCGCCGGCATCGATGCGCAGGCTGTCGCCGCCAACACCATCGGCCTGCTGGTACAGGCCTGCGAAGCCACCGCCGCGCTGGCCGGCAACACGCTGCTGCGGCTGGGCCGCGGCGCGTCGGACCTCGCGCTGCAAGCCGTGGTCGCCCGGGTCGCGCAAGACGATCCGCCGGTGCAGAATACGCGCCGCTTCCTCGCCGCCGATGCGCAGCTATGCGGCCATGCCGTCAAGGCGGGCGATGCCGTGCTGGTCCTGCTGGCGGCGGCATCGTGCAGCGGCCTCGCCGGCGGTGCACGCCCATGGACCTTCGGCCACGGCCGCCACGCCTGCCCCGGCGAGCGGCTGGCGCAGGCGCTGGCCGCCGCCACGGTCGCGGCGCTGCTGGAGCGCGGCGCCGATCCCGCAGCGCTGGCGCAGGCTTTCCGCTATCGTCCGTCGCTGAACGCGCGCATGCCGCACTTCCTCTGAGCCCAACAACGCAATCACCGGAGACCCTCATGATCGCCATCATCTTCGAAGTCGAGCCCGCACCGGGCCGCAAGGACACCTACCTGGACATCGCCGCGCACCTGCGCCCCGAACTCGAGGCCATCGACGGCTTTATCTCGGTGGAGCGCTTCCAGAGCCTGACCAACCCCGGCAAGATGCTGTCGCTGTCATTCTTCCGCGACGAGGCCGCCGTGATCGCCTGGCGCAATACGCTGGCGCACCGCCAGGCGCAGGCCGCCGGGCGCGGCGGCGTGTTCGCCGGCTACCGGCTGCGCGTGGCGCAGGTGCTGCGCGACTACGGCATGAACGAGCGCGACGAGGCGCCCGCCGACAGCCGCGCCGTGCACGATCACAAGGCAGGCTGAAGGGGGCAGCGATGACGATCGAAACAATCGGCACGCAAGCCGCCTTTATTGGCCTGACCTTCCTGCTCGCCGGTTTCGTCAAAGGCGTGGTGGGTCTGGGCCTGCCTACGGTCGCGGTGGGCATGCTGGGGCTGGTGATGCCGCCCGCGCAGGCCGCCGCGCTGCTGGTGGCGCCGTCGATGGTGACCAACGTGGTGCAGCTGGTCAGCGGCCCGCGCTTCGGCCTGCTGGTGCTGCGGCTGTGGCCGATGCTGGTGGCGATCTGTGCCGGTACGTGGCTGTGCGCGGCGCTGGTGCCGGCGGGCATGATGACCCATGCGACCCCGGCGCTCGGCGTGGCACTGGTGCTGTATGCGGTGGTGGGGCTCGCCGCTGTGAAGCTGGTGGTGCCGGCGCACGCGGAACGCTGGATGGGCCCGCTGGTCGGGCTGGTCACCGGCGCGATCACGGCGGTGACGGGCGTGTTCGTGATCCCGGCCGTGCCTTACCTCCAGGGCCTCGGACTTGAAAGGGAAAGCCTGGTGCAGGCGCTGGGTCTGTCGTTCACCGTGTCGACCATCGCGCTGGCGGTGAGCCTGGCGCTGGGCGGTTCGCTGCTGCATATGCCGGTGCTGGGCGCCTCGGTGCTGGCGCTGGCGCCCGCGCTGGGCGGCATGTTCATTGGCCAGTGGCTGCGCCACCGGATCAGTGCTGAGCGTTTCCGCAAGCTGTTTTTCTGTGGCCTGCTGGTGTTGGGTGGAGAGCTGGCGATGCGCGGGTTGTCGTGAGCGCGGCAGTCCCCGCATGGCATCAGACTGCGGGCAAACTTGCACGCTGCTGGCTTGCTCCCTCTCCCGCGAGCGGGAGAGGGAGCACCCAAGGCGGTAACCCATCGGGTCAGTATCAGGCGGCCACTTACTGCCCCGCCTGCACCACGCGCCCGTTCAGCGGCTGTACCGGCCGCGCATTCATCCGGTACAGCTGGCGGAATGCCGCCAGCTGCGCCGGCGAGATTTCCACCGGCGTCTTCAGCACCTGCCAGCGCACATCCTCGCTGCACGGCGGCGTGGTCAGCGAGCCGGTGAAGGCCCAGTAGGACTGCTGCGCCGGCAGCAGCGCGGCCACATCCAGCTGCGCGGCCAGCTCGCGCGACTCGCCGGCCTTGCCCGGCAGGCTGGCAAAGACCGGCTTGAGCGCGGCGTTCTCGCGGCCGGACTTGAACAGCACCGCCACCACCGCGAGCTTGCCTTCGGCGTTCTGGTGCACCAGGTGCGCCACCAGCGGATAGGTCTTGCCGTTGATCTTCTCTTCGCTGGGCGTGTGGAAGTGGAACTGCAGCAGCTTGTAGGGCACGCCGTCGAGTTCGATCTGCCCCGCGGCGGGCAGGTTGACCTGGACGGTATGGCCGTTGTTGACCACGGTGGCCGGCGCCGCGGCATAGGCAAAGCCGATCGGCTTCAGGTCCGCGCGCTTGGCCTTGCCGGTGCGGATATCGATCGGGGACTGGTGCTTGCCCAGCGCGCAGGTCTTGTAGCCCGCGTCGAGTTCGGCCCAGTGCGGTGCGCCGGTGGGCCCGGTGTAGCTCCAGTGTGGTTCGTTGCCTGCCCACGCGGCAGGGGCGAGCAGGGCTGCACAGATGGTGAAAGTCGGCAGCTTGATGGTCATGTCGATGCGTCCTCGTGTAGGTGACCCCATGTTTTCCGATGCCCCGGTCGGTCTGGTCTTCGTGCCAGGTCGTCGCCCCGGGCCCGAAATCATGCAGCAAAACCGCTGCCCGGCGAACATTGCATTGCTGAATTCCGGTCTGCATTGCGCTTATCTCTGGTATGGCCGGGATGCGCGCGGCAGCAACCCGCAGCCGGGGCTGACACCGGCGGCTGCCGATACGCTCGACGTGGCTTCGCTGAGGCGGCCGGCTACAGCGTGGTCAGGTGGACGGTCAATGACAGCGCATCGCGCAGCAAGACGCCGGACGACAGCGAGTTTGTCCAGATCCGCCTGCCGAAGGCGCTCAACCTCGCGCGCTGAGGCTTGCGGCCCTGGCGTCGGGCAAAGACCTTCGCCGTCGTTCCCGCTCGCGCGGGAACGACGGGTAGCAGGGTTGGGAGGTTGGCAGGGGTTGAGGGGACTTAATGGGGCCGCATTCCGGCCTGGTAGCCCGGGTTTTCTTCCAGCTGCGCACGCACCGCGGCGATATGGTCGCCGGCGGCATCGACGGCGTGTTCCAGATCGTCCTGGCTGCAGCCCAGCTCGCGGCACCAGTACTGCACTTCAAGCGGATCCATCAGGTTGACGCGGCCCGGATCCAAAGGCCTGAACTGGCTTGTTGCATCGATCATGCTTGCCTCCTGTCCGTGCCTCGGGGCGACACGGCCATTGCATTGTAGGCAGTCATCCGGCGCGCGTTGCATGCAACCTGGAGACTTTTCCGCATTCCCCCCTCAAACGCCTCGTCTGCCTCGCACCCTTCGCGACTCGGCATATGATGCACGGGTTACCCATGCCGACAGGACGCCGCATGCCCCGCTCTTCCGGCGCGAGACTCTGGTCCACGCTGAACAAGACCGCTACCCGCAACGCCCGCCGCATGCAGCGCGCGGTCAACAAGAATTTCACCAAGCCGATGACCGAGGCCATCGTGCGCAACGCGGTGAAGCAATCCGCTGTGGTCACGGCCGCCACCCAGCGCGCGCTGACCGGCGTGGTCTCACCCGTGCAGGCCCCGGAGAGCCGCGGCAGCGGACGCTGGGAGGAGGGCGCTTGGGGCGGGCCGCTGACGCCGCGGCGCTATCGCATCTTCGTGCCGGCCGGCGCCACCGCCTCGCATCGCGCCCCCATGCTGGTGCTGCTGCATGGCTGCGGCCAGGACGCCGCGAGCTTTGCCGCGGTCACGCGTGCCGCCGCAGTGGCGCGCGAATCCGGCTGGGTGGTGTTGCTGCCGGAACAAAGCTCGCAGGCCAACGCGCAGCGTTGCTGGAACTGGTTCCGCCCTTCGGTGCAGGGCGCTGCCGAGGCGGGGCAGCTGATGGGACTGATCGATAACGCCTGCCGCAGGCATCCGGTCGCGCCCGACCGCATCAGCGTGCTGGGCCTGTCCGCGGGCGGTGCGATGGCGCTGATGCTCGGGCTGCGCTACCCGGAGCGCATTGCCGCGGTGGGTTCGCATTCCGGCGCGGTGCCCTGGAGCGCAGCCAATGCCGCGCAGGCGACGCGCGCGATGCGCGGACAGCGCGGGCCCGATGCGCAGGCCATGCAGGCCATGCGCGTGGGGCTGGCCGGGCGCCGCCCGCCGCCGCTGTTGCTGCTGCACGGCGATGCCGATGGCGTGGTCGACTTCAGCAACGCCACCGCGACC
This sequence comes from Cupriavidus sp. PB-02, assembly GCF_058252315.1. Classification (NCBI taxonomy): domain Bacteria; kingdom Pseudomonadati; phylum Pseudomonadota; class Betaproteobacteria; order Burkholderiales; family Burkholderiaceae; genus Cupriavidus; species Cupriavidus sp. PB-02. Next base: position 2,770,837 of record NZ_CM177695.1, on the reverse strand, counting down.
GCAGCGATGTGGATGAACCTGCAGCCGGAAGGGGCGCACCCGCTAACCGGCGTGCCAGCGCGGCGCATCCAGCGCGGGATGCGGCGGGCGGTGGATGTGTTCGACTGGACGGCGAGCAAGTGGCCTTACGTGCGCCTGGTGCGGATCGAGGGGATGGGGCATGCCTGGAGCGGCGGGGCTGGCGGGCATGCGTTTTCCGATCCGGCGGGGCCGGATGGGTTGAAGATGGCGCTGCGGTTTTTTCTGGCGGCTGGGGGGTGAGGGGCTCGGATTCATGGCCGGCCTCGGCCAGGTGCCGGACGACTTCGATCAGATGGGGTACGAAATCTGGCGCACGCCAGGCTGACCGATTCCACGAGCCGCTTCGCGCTAACCCAGCGTCACCGGCTCAATCACCACATCACTCTCCGCACAGGCCACGCACGGCAGGATCAAGCCTTCCTCCTTCTCATCCAGGCTTAGCCCCGGCCATTCGATCCGGTAGCGGATCGTCCCCGCGTGCAGCCGGCTGGCACAGGCGCGACAGGTCCCATTGCGGCAGGAGTTGGGCAAGGCCACGCCTTCAAGTAGCGCGGCTTCGAGCAAGCTCAGCGCCGCAGGCGCGGTGAAGCTCACGTCGCCCGGTAGCACCCGTGCGGTAAATTCCGCGCCCTCGTCCGAATCCACCGTCTCTCCCTCAGCCATGCGCACCATCCTCCGCTTGCGGAAACTGGGCACGGCCATGCGTCGCGTCGCGCAGCGCGTCGCGAGCCGCGTCGACCTGGGTGGCAGGTAGCCGAATGACCAGGGTGGCCATTACGCCATAGGCGGTGTCGGCCAGCGTGCAGCCATGCTGCGCTTCCTGCTCGATCCAGCGCCGCACGCGCGGCTCGTCGGCATAGTCCACCGCCACCACCAGCGTGCCATAAGCGATGCGCTCGACACGTTCGGCCGACTTCAGCGCCGCCGCGATGGCATCGGTGTAAGCGCGCACCAACCCGCCAGCCCCCAGCTTGACGCCGCCGTAGTAGCGCACCACCGCAGCCAGCACGCCGTCGAGGTCATGGTGGCGCAGCACCTCCAGGATCGGCCGTCCCGCCGTGCCGGAGGGCTCGCCGTCATCGGACATGCCCGACGCGCCGCCAGCAAGCAGCGCCCAGCACACGTGCGTGGCGGTCGGATGCTCGGTGCGCAGCGCCTGGAGCGCGGCCATCGCGGCCTCCCGGTCGGCCACCGGCAGCGCCAGCGCCAGGAAGCGGCTCTTGCGGATTTCGATCTCGGCCTGGACGGGGTTGGCTAGCGTGTAGGTTGGCAAGCGGAGGGAATGGAAGGCAGGAGAAACGGCGGCGGCCGGCACTCGGTTTCCGCGCCTGTGGGGCCGCGGAAGGCAAACGGGGAGTGTACCGCAGCGGCCGCCATGTCATCGCAGGGCGCCCGGCGATTTTGTGTTGCATCGTCAACCTGGTGTCATATACGCGCCATACGATCCGCAGCGGACGAGCGCAATGCCGCCCGCCGCCCGCCTGTGCCAACAGGTGCCCGGCCGCCTTCGCGGCTGGCCGGAGCGATCACGCAGTCAAAAACCAAATCCATCCTTTTCCCCGGATCAAGAAAATGCATGAACAACCTGATGTTGGCCGCCGCAAGGCGCTGAAACTCCTGGCCGGCGCGCCGATGCTGCCGCTTGGCTTCGCTTCGGCCGGGCTGCTGGCAGGCTGCGGCGGTGGCAACGACGCCGTTGCCGCACCCGCTCCCGCCCCGGCGTCTGCCGCCACCTTCACCACGGCAGAGTTCGTCCCGATGAGCGCGCCCACGCTGGCCGACGCGGCAGCCATGGCGACCACCACCGTGGGTTCGAGCCTGAAGGTGTCGTTCAGCGACGGCAGCAGCCAGACCTACAAGCTCGCCTACCAGCCGTTCTTCGTCACCGGCGACACGCTCTCCGACGGCAAGGGCGGCACCATCGTCGCCGGCGGCTACTACGACATCAACAACAAGCCGATCATGGATACCTCCGTGGCCGGCAAGGAACGCCAGTTCTTCTCCGACGCGCCGGACGGCAGCTCGCTGCTGACCGTGGCCAACCCGACCGTGGCCGGGGTCAAGGGCAACACCGTGTTCGCCGTGGTGCAGTTCGAGTACACCACGCGCAACCAGAACAACGTCAGCATGTACGGCCTGCTGCCGTCGCCGATCGCCATCGTGACGCTGGACCAGGACCCCGCCACCGGCAAGCTGACCCCGGTGAAGTACCACAACGTCGATACCGCGGACGTCAACGGCCTGTGGATCACCTGCGGCGCCAGCCTGTCGCCGTGGAACACCCATCTGTCGAGCGAGGAGTACGAGACCGACCTGATGGACGTCAACGCCGTCAAGCAGCTGCAGGGCTACAGCCAGAACCTGTACGGCGACCCGGCCCGCGCCAACGCCTACAACTACGGCCACCTGCCGGAAGTCACGGTCAACCCGGACGGCACCGGCACCATCAAGAAGCACTACTGCCTGGGCCGCATCTCGCACGAGCTGGTGCAGGTGATGCCCGACGAGCGCACCGTGCTGATGGGCGACGACGCCACCAACGGCGGCCTGTTCCTGTTTATCGCCGACAAGGCGCGCGACCTGTCCAGTGGCTCGCTGTACGTGGCCAAGTGGCACCAGACCTCGGGCGTGGGCCCGGGCAGCGCCACGCTGTCATGGATCAAGCTCGGCAGCGCCACCAGCGCCGAGATCCGCGCGCTGGTCGACGGCGGTATCAGGCTGGCCGACATCATGGACGTCAAGACCGCCGATCCGTCCGATACCAGCTACACGCGCATCCTGTACAACGGCAAGCCCAACTGGGTGAAGCTCGTGCCGGGCATGGAAAAGGCCGCGGCCTGCCTGGAAACCCACCGCTACGCCGCGCTGGTCGGCGGCAGCCTGGGTTTTACCAAGATGGAAGGCACCACGGTCAACATCAAGGACAAGAAGGCCTACTCGGCGATGTCGCGCATCGAGGCGAGCATGCTCATGGGCAATGCCGCCAACGCCGGCGATATCCAGGTCGAAGGCCCGTACTCGGGCGCCGTCTATGAGCTGAACCTGAAGGGCGGCCAGGCCGACAAGAACGGCGCTGCGATGAACAGCGAATGGGTGCCGGTCGACATGGCCGCCGTGCCCGCGCTGGTCTCCGAGGACCTCGGCGGCGGCAAGATGAAGCAGCAGGATGCGCTCGGCAACTTCGCCAATCCGGACAAGGTCGCCACCCCGGACAACCTGAAGTTCTCGGAAAAACTGCGCACGCTGTTTGTCGGTGAGGACAGCAACACCCACGTCAACAACTTCCTGTGGGCCTACAACGTCGATACCAGGACGCTCAGCCGCGTGCTGTCGTGCCCGGCCGGCGCCGAGTCCACCGGCCTGCATGCGGTCGATGAGATCAACGGCTGGACCTACATCATGAGCAACTTCCAGCACGTCGGGGACTGGGAGTCGCCGCTGCATGACATCGTCAAGCCCATGCTGGATCCGCTGGTGCGGGCCAACTACAAGGACCGGTTCGGCTCGGCGGTGGGGTACCTGACAGGGGATCCGACCGGGGTAAAGCTGGCGAAGGCCTGAAAGCGCAACGAAGTTCGGATGTGAAAGCGGCGGGCATTTGCCTGCCGCTTTTTATTCGGAGGCGGTCAGCCCGCTTCCGTCGCATCCACCCGCATGCCCAGTGCGGCCAGCTTGCGGTACTGTCGCCGTCTTGCGGCGACGACGCGGCTACCCCGTGGCCGAGCAGAACTGGCCCAGCCGCCGGATCGCCGAAGCGCCCGGAGGCGCGGTGGTGGGGAGGTCTTCGTCGCCGAAGTACGAACGCGTGATCTACCGCATCCCGGCACACCGTTGACGCGGTGCGGCAAGACTCCGCCATCGCTCTGCGCTTGGCCGCCTTTGCGCCCCGACTCTGCTACGCTAGTCATTCCCCCGCATTGCTCTCGTTCCCATGACTGACCAGACCCGAGATCCCGACGCACGCCGCATGGCGCCCGCCACCGAGCGCAACCGCGAGCCGATCCTGGCAGTGCTGCGCAATGTGCTGCCCGCCAGCGGCACGGTATTGGAAGTCGCCAGCGGCACCGGCCAGCATGCCGTGTACTTTGCCGCCGCACTCCCCGGCCTGACCTGGCAACCGAGCGATCCCGATGCTGCCGCGCGCGAGTCGATCGCCGCGTGGACCGCGCATGCGGGCGTGGCCAACGTACGTCCGCCGCTGGCGCTCGACGTGTGCCGGCAGCCGTGGGGCATCGACGCTGCCGCCGCGGTGGTCTGTATCAACATGATCCATATTTCGCCATGGGCCGCGGCCGAGGCGCTCTTTGCCGGCGCCGGCAAGCTGCTGGGCCCGGGCGGGGTGCTGTACCTTTACGGTCCCTACCGCCGCGGCGGTGCGCATACCGCGCCCAGCAACGCGGCCTTCGACGCGCAGCTGCGCGCCACGGATCCGGACTGGGGCGTGCGCGACATGGAGGATGTGATCGCACTGGGCGCGGCGCAAGGCATGCGCTGCGACGAGCCGGTGCCGATGCCGGCCAACAACTTCAGCCTGGTGTTCTACGTCAAATAGAATCAGATAGGTACCGTTTTTTTGCAGTGGCGGTTCGGGTCCCGCGTGACGTGGGAACTTACCGAGCCGGGCTGCAACTCGCACCAGCGCAAGCATATTCGCGGATCATGCCTCCCATGCAGTTCACGCGATACATGTCGCCGGCTTCACTGCTTGCGACCAGCAGCGCGGCACCGACCGGCATGCACATGTCCCGATTGGCCAGAGCCTCCACACTGTGTGAGTGCGGGCCGGGGCGGGGCGTAGGGAGTACGGGTTTCGGCAGGGCTGATGCAGGAGCTGCAGCGGCTCGCGTTTCCACGCCGCAGCCGCGCTGCACACTTAATGCCTGCAGGTCGTGCATGCGCGCCGTGGCGCTCTCTGTGGCCGCGCTCTGTTCCATCACATTGCCGATCCCAAAGTCGCCCAGGAAGGCGAGGACCGACCGGCCGTCGAACTGGCTTTCCCTGTCCACATGCTGTATGAAGCCGTTGACTTTGGCTTGCTCCAGCGCGATCTCGCGGCAGCTCAGAGTTTGTCGTTCGAAATCTGTCACCGTCCCCTGACGCCCATAATGCTTCGTCGCGCAGCCTTGCGCAGCAATCAGACAAATGCCGATCGCCAAAATTGATCTTTTCATGGCTCCCTCCCCCGTCGTTGTTCCGGAAAGGGTAGGCCCGTGAACTCTTGCCTTCATATCCGCCAGAAGAATGAGTCCTATGAACCCTTGCCCTGGACACGGGCCTCGAACTTACTTCTACAGACTAAGTAATAGTCGTGGCGCAGGTCATACACCAGATGGTTGATGTGATAGGGCAAGCCGGATGACCACCAACCGTGCAAGATACGGCCAGCAAAAGTGATGAATCTACGATACCGCCGCCCGGCCGGTAACGGAGGAAGACCGCGCAAGCAGCGCAGCGCTAGCGCTCTCAGCCTGGTGTTCCGCAAGTAAGCCGCGGCGCGCTTCAGCCGCGCACCAGCATCACGATAGCCGTCGCGATCAGGCACACGGCGAACGCGGCGCGCAGGCGCCGCTCCGGCATCCGGTGCGCCAGCGCCACGCCCCACGAGATCGTCAGCATGCCGCCCAGCGACAGCGGAATGCCGCTGGCCCAGTCGACGTGGCCCGCGTGCGCATAGGTGGCCAGCGCGACCACCGCCCCCGGCGTTACCAGTGCCAGCGCCAGCCCTTGCGCCGCCGCCTGGCGCAGCCCGAACAAGCCCACCAGCGCCGGCGCGGCCACCACGCCGCCGCCCACGCTGAAGAACCCCGAGAACGCGCCGCCGACCACGCCCACCAGCGGGATCCAGCGCGGCGACACGCGCGCCTGCTGCGCCGTGATGGCACGACCCGGCAGCAGGCGCCACAGGAAGTACAGCGCCAGCCCGATCATGAACACGGCAAAGACGCGCCGCAGCAGCTGCGCATCCATCGCGGTGGCGGCACGCGCCGACAGCCAGGTCGCCAGCACCGCCGACAATCCCAGCACCACCGCGGTACGCAAGGCGATGTCCGCGCGCTTGCGGTATTGCCAGAAGCCGATCACCACATTGGGCGCGATCATCACCAGCGCGGTCCCCTGCGCCAGCTGCTGGTCCATGCCGTAGAGCAGCCCCAGCGCGGGAATCGCGATCAGCCCGCCGCCGATGCCGAACAGCCCGCCCACGGCGCCCAGCAGACCACCAAGTCCGAAGATCAGCAGGGAAGACAGCAGGAAATGTGCAGACATTGCGGGAACGGCGGTGATGCGAGGGGAAGAGGGAAGAAGCGAATGCGGGGCGAACGAGGACGCGCGGGCGGGCTCAATCATACGCGAGCAGGCCACGCGGCGTATTGCACTAGAATCGTCCGATCATTCGAGCCACGCAGCGGCACAGCCGTGCCGCCGCACCTCTCACGGAGAAGACATGAAGGTAGAGAACATCCTGCAGACCATCGGCAATACCCCGCATATCCGCATCAACCGCCTGTTCGGCAACAGCCATGAGGTCTGGATCAAGTCCGAGCGCAGCAATCCCGGCGCTTCGATCAAGGACCGCATCGCGCTGTCGATGGTGGAGGACGCGGAGCGCCGCGGCGTGCTCAAGCCGGGCGGGACCATCATCGAGCCGACCTCGGGCAACACCGGCATCGGCCTGGCCATGGTCGCGGCCGTGAAGGGCTACAAGCTGGTGCTGGTGATGCCCGACAGCATGTCGGTCGAGCGCCGCCGCCTGATGCTGGCCTACGGCGCCACCTTCGACCTGACGCCGCGCGAGAAGGGCATGAAGGGCGCGATCGCGCGCGCCGAGGAACTGGTCGCCGCCACGCCGGGCGCATGGATGCCGCAGCAGTTCGAGAACCCGGCCAACGTCGACGTGCACGCGCGCACCACTGCGCAGGAAATCCTGAACGACTTCCCCGAGGGGCTGGATGTGCTGATCACCGGGGTCGGCACCGGCGGCCACCTGACCGGCTGCGCCAAGGTGCTGAAGGACAAGTGGCCGCAGCTCATGGTCTATGGCGTCGAGCCGGTGGCCTCGCCGGTGATCTCCGGCGGCGCGCCGGCGCCGCACCCGATCCAGGGCATCGGCGCGGGCTTTATCCCGAAGAACCTCGATACCTCGCTGCTCGACGGCGTGATCCAGGTCGATGCCGAACCCGCGCGCGAGATGGCACGCCGCTGCGCCCGCGAAGAAGGCATCCTGGTCGGCATCTCCTCCGGCGCCACGCTGGCCGCGATCGCGCAGAAGCTGCCCGAACTGCCGGCCAATGCGCGCGTGCTGGGCTTCAACTACGACAGCGGCGAGCGCTACCTGACGGTGGAAGGGTTCCTGCCGGCGTAAGCGCCCGAGCGCCTCGACCTCGATTCAGCGCGACAGCAATCCGTGCCGCTTGTGCCAGTCGACCAGCGATTCATCGGGCCATGTCGCGCAATGCACGTGCCCCTTGCCCTTGGGCACATCGACCCACGGCGCCGCAGAATCCAGCCCCGCCTCCACCACCTCCGGCGGGCGCGGCAGCGGCGTGTCGATGGCAGACGCATGCGGATACACGAGGTCCGGCCAGCGCGGGTCCCACAGCCACAGCGCGCTGCCGCACTTCACGCAGAAATGCCGCTGCGCCGGCGAACGCCGCGCGCGCTTGCCCGGCTCGCGCATCACCGCCTGGTAGATGCCCAGATGCTTGCGGCCGCGCACGCGCAGGGTGGCAGCGTCGCCGCCGAGATTGATCGCATAGCCGCCGCCCCCGGCCGTCTTGCGGCAGATCGAGCAATAGCAATGCATGTACGGGTAGGGGGAATCGGCTTCGAGCGAGAATTGGATGGCGCCGCAATGGCAGGAGCCGTCGAGATGCATGGTGTGGGCCTTTGCGCGGTGGCGGTCTGGACAGTCCCTTGACTGTAGAAAACCGTGCGCAAAGTGCAAAGCTGGCGACGACCGCTACAACGCCTTGCGGAATGTCAGGTTGATGCGCAGCCGCCCCAGCAGCGGATGGTCGCCGTCGGCCAGCGGCGCCACGCCGTGAAACGCCAGCCGCGACGGCCCGCCCCATACCACCACGTCGCCATGTGCCAGCCGCACGCGCTGCGGACGATCGGCGCGGCGCATGCCGCCGAACAGGAAGATGGCGGGCAGCCCCAGCGACACCGAGACGATGGGCGCGTTGAAATCGCGCTCGTCGCGGTCCTGGTGCAGCGACAGGCGAGTACCGGGTTCGTAGCGGTTGATCAGGCAGGCGTGTGGTTCGAAGCCGGCAAAGCCGGCCTGCGCCGCCGCAGTAGTGGCCAGCTGGCGGAAGCTTGCCGGCATCTCCGGCCACGGCTGTCCGCTGAGCGGGTCGATCGGGTCATAGCGATAGCCGCGGGCGTCCGAGACCCAGCCGGCGTGGCCGCAGTTGGTCATGGCCACAGACATTTTCAGGCCGCCGGGCGTGATCATGTGGCGCCAGGGGGCGGCGGTGGCGATGGCCTGCACGTCTGCGAGCAGCGATTCGGCGTTGGGACGGGCAATGCCGCGCAGGACGACGGCGCCATCGGCGAGGGGCTCGGAGGTCAGTGTGGCGGGGGCGGCGTCGTCGAGGTTGTCGAAGAGGTCGAAAGTCATGGGGCAGGGGCCGGAGGCGCTGGCAGCGGCAATCCCTTGCATTGTCCTCCTTGCCTGCCCAAGTATGCAGGCATGTCAGCTGACGGTTATTTCCAGTCGCTTGCCCAGCACGCGAAAGGCGGCTTCGACGGTATCTAGCCTGGTTGTATGCCGAAGGTGCGGATAGCAGCGTCCAAATGCATGTGTCGCCACAAAAACCCGGCGCTGCGAACGGGGTTATCAGGGTTTATACTTATGATACTGAATTGCCGAATTTCGCCGGCCGCCGGCCGGCGGCCAGCTGCCCGGTCCCCCGCATCATGAAACGCCTCCTCGCCTACAGCCTCGTCACCTGGCTTGCCGCCGCCGTCCTGATCCTCGGTGGCGATTCGCCGGCCATGATTGCGCTGAGCGGCGTGGTCGCGCTGGGCGGGTTTGACCTGCTGCGCCCCTGATCGACCGGAAACGCCATAAGAAAAGGCCGCCTGCAAGGCGGCCTTGTTGCATCTCCCGTGCGGCAAAACCATGCGCCGTCCCGGGGGCGCCATCAGGCGAACGTATCAATCTCCCCACGCCCTGGCGTCCGCGCCGGCCGCACGGTCGCGGTAGCCGGAGCCGCCGCGGGCTCGGCAGCGGCCAACACCCCGGCACCAAATCCCGCCTGCCCCCGCCCATTCCCCGGCGACTGCTGTTGCTGCCCATTCCTCGCCTGGCTGGCGAAGCCGTCAGACCCCACTGAAGTCTGGCCGAGCTGGATCCCGTTTTCCGACAGCGCGGTGCGCAGATGCGGCAGGGCCGCTTCCACCGCGGCACGCACCGCCTGGTGCGGCGAGACGAACTGCGCCTGCGCCTGGTCGTTGACCACGTTAAGCACCACCTTCAGCGGCCCGAGGTCGGGCGGGTTCAGTTGCAGCTCGGCGCTTTGCTGGCCTTGCGTGCTCAGCCGGATCATCTGCTGGCCGAGGGCCTGGGGCCACTGGCTGTCGTACAGCGGCGGTGCGACCACGGGGCGGCTGGCAGCTGCGACCGCGGCGGCGGAAGCTGACGGGGTCTGCTGGCCGGCCAGCGTGGCCGCCAGCGCGGGCGTGCTGTCGGCGCTGGCCGTCGCGGTCGTGGTCTCGCCGGTGCGGGCGGCGGCCTGCGCGGCGGCAAACGGTGCCGCGGCGGGTTTTGCGTCCTGAGTGGCCGCAAGCGGATCGGCGCGCTGCTGGCCGATACCGCTGTCCGGGCGCTGGCCTGCAGACTGCCCGCCAGTGTCCCGCTGCGCGTCCAGGGCGGCGCCAGGCACGGCCTGCGGCGCGGCGGCCGGCGTCTTGCCGTCGGTTCCTGCCGCGGCGTTGCCCTGCATGGCCGCGCGCTGCGAGGCGATGGTGGCCAGTGTGTCGGCGACGGAGGGCTGGGCGGGCCTGGCTTCGGCGGTGACCCCCTGCAGCGTGTCCGGCAGCTTCGTGACGGCAGGCTGCATGGCGTCGGATTGCGTGTCCGGGGCGGCAGCGGCGGTCGGCTGCGTGGCGCCAGCCAGTGCGGCCTGCAGCGCGGCGCTGCTGCCCGCGTCGCCAACACCGCCGACGGCGCCTGCAGTCGACGGAGCCGGCGTGGCCGGCAGCAGCATAGCCAGTGCGGCGGCAGCGGCTGCGTCGGTGGGCGCGGCGGCGGTGGTGTCGTCTTCGTCCTTGTCCTCGCTGCCGTGCGTGTGAGGTTTGGTGGTCGAGGCCGCCTGCTGCGGCTTGCCGGCGTCGGCAGGCGCCGGCTGGGCGGCGGCCGGCTTGCTGTCGCTGGCGGCGGCCTTGTCCTGCGCAGCGGTGTCCTTTGCGGCCGGCGCCGGAGTTTGCGGCTTGCTGGTTTCGCGTGCGCGCGTCAGCGCGTCGCCGAATCCGCCGGCGGCGGTATCTGCCGCGGCGCGTCGGTTCGCATCGGCGGCATTGGCGGCGCTGCTGACAATCTGGCTGATATCGATCATGTGGTCTGTAAAACGGTCCGGGCTTAGCTGAGCCGGCTGGCCGTGGTGCGGGCCAGGCGGGCGGCGTATTCGTCGGTGGCGCGCTGCTCGCGGCGCGCGGCGACCTGTTCTTCCTTGGCCTCGGCGCGCGCGATCAGCGTGTCGAAGGAGTTCAGGCGGCGCTTCTGGTGCTGCCAGTGGTTGCGCCCGGCCAGCAGGTCGGCCTCGGCCTTGGCCAGCGCAGCGGTCTGCTGGCGGATGGCGTGGTCGAGCGAATCGAGAAAGCGCGAGAAATCCTGCCAGCGGCTGGAGGTCATGCCCTCGGCCGCCACGACCTGCATGCGCGCGCGGTATTCCTGCCGGTATTGCGTGAGCTGGTTGAGCTGTTGCTCGGCTTGCGTGCGCAGGCCCTGCAGCCGGCCCAGTTCCCGCGCTGCGGCGTCGGTGTCGTTCTGGGCGAGGTCCGCCAGGGTATTAAGCGGTGAATGCTTGACCATGTTCACTCCTGTCGAAGAGGCTGTGCAGGTGGGCAATGGCGTCGTCGTAGCCGGCGCGTTCGTGGATGTCCTGCTGCAGGAAGGCTTCCATGCGCGGGTGCAGGCGGATCGCCAGGTCCAGCTCCGGGTCGTTGCCCGGCACGTAGGCGCCCACGCTGATCAGGTCGCGGTTGCGCTGGTAGCGCGACATCAGCTGCTTGAAGCGGCGCACCGAGCCGAACTGCTGGTTCGGGATCAGCGCGGTCATGGCGCGGCTGATCGATGCTTCCACGTCGATGGCCGGGTAGTGGCCGGCCTCTGCCAGGCTGCGCGACAGCACGATATGGCCGTCCAGGATGGCGCGCGCGGAATCGGCGATCGGGTCCTGCTGGTCATCGCCTTCGGTCAGCACCGTGTAGAACGCGGTGATCGAGCCGCCGCCTTCGGGGCCGTTGCCGGTGCGCTCGACCAGCGTCGGCAGCTTGGCAAAGACCGAAGGCGGATAGCCCTTGGTCGCCGGCGGCTCGCCAATGGCCAGCGCGATCTCGCGCTGTGCCATGGCGTAGCGCGTGAGCGAATCCATGATCAGCAGCACATGCTGGCCCTGGTCGCGGAAATACTCGGCCAGGCGCGTGGCGTAGGCCGCGCCCTGCATGCGCAGCAGCGGCGAGGTATCCGCCGGCGCGGCCACCACCACCGAACGCGCGCGGCCCTCGGGGCCGAGGATGTTCTCGATGAATTCCTTCACTTCTCGGCCGCGCTCGCCAATCAGGCCGACCACGATCACGTCGGCGCTGGTGTAGCGCGCCATCATGCCGAGCAGCACGCTCTTGCCCACGCCGGAGCCCGCAAACAGCCCCATGCGCTGGCCGCGTCCCACGGTCAGCATGCCGTTGATGGCCCGCACGCCGGTATCGAGCACGGTCTCGATCGGGGCCCGCATCAGCGGGTTGATCTGTTCGCCGGCCAGCGGCACTTCCATCGCGGCGGTGAGCGGGCCGAGGCCGTCTAGCGGACGGCCGGCCGCATCGAGCACGCGGCCGAGCAGGCCCGCACCGACCGGCAAGCGCTTGGAGCCCGGCTCGCGCGGCATGGCCGCACCAGCCGGTTGCGGCGACGGCTCGAGCGGATAGACACGCGCGCCAGGCAGCAAACCGACCACATCGGATTGCGGCATCAGGTACAGACGATCCGCACCAAAACCAACGACTTCCGCTTCCGCGGTACGCGGGGCGTTGCTGTCGGTAGTGAATTGCCCTGCAGGCAATTCGATCAGGCAGTCGCTGCCCACCGGCATGCGCAGGCCCACGGCTTCGAGCACCAGGCCCGCGGCGCGGGTCAGGCGACCGCAGCTGCGCTTGCTGTCGAGTCCGGCGATGCCGGCGGATGCCGTGTTCAGCGCGCCGATCCAGCGTTGCGTATGCGGGATTGCGGCGCTATCCGGCGCGGTCGTATCGTGCGCGGCGGTGTCAGGCATGCGGCGGCTCCCACCGGTCGTCGCGGCCCAGCGCCTTGACCACGCGCGTCCAGCGCGTGGGCAGCGTGGCATCGCGCTCGCCGCTGGCGGCGCTGGCGGTGCAGCCGCCGCGCGCCACCGTCGGATCGGCGCGCACGGTCCATCCGGCAGCTTGCAGTTCGCCGTGCAGGTGGGTTTCCACAAGCGCCACGTCGTCGGGATGGAGCAGCAGGCTGGGCGAGCCGCACAGCGCGGGCTCGCTGGCCAGCAGCTCGCGCACTGCCGGCAGCAGCACGTCAGGGTTCTCCGCCACGGCGCTGCGCACCAGCTGGCGCGCCACGTCCAGCGCCAGCGACACCAGCGCTCGCGAAACCTGATCGTCCACGCCATTGAGCGCGCCGCGGAAGTTCGCGGCCAGCGCCTGCAGCTGCGCGGCCTCGTTACGGGCGGCTTCCAGCCCGCGGGCATAGCCCTCGCGATGGCCGTCGCCATAGCCCTGCGTCTGGCCCTGGGTGTAGCCCTGGGCATAGCCTTCCTTGCGCGCGCCTTCGCGCATCGCATCGAGGGCCTCGAAGTCGACCGGCGGCGGCGCGGGCTCGGCCGGTACCAGCGGCATCATCTCGGGTGGCTCGCTCTCGCGCGGATCGAGCGAGCCCATCTGCCAGCGCTGCCAGCCGGCCGCGCCACCGCGCGCACGGCGCGGGGGCTCGAACGGCGCAAAGCCGCCGGGATCGGCGGCAGCGGCTCCGCCGGCTCCGCCGGCAAGGGATTCGCCGCGCAGCGCGTGGCGTGCGGCCGAGCCGCGCTCAGACATAGGCATCGTCGCCTCCGCCGATCTGGACTTCGCCCGCATCCGCCAGGCGTCTTACCACCTGCAGGATGGCCTTCTGCTCGGCCTCGACCTGCGACACGCGCACCGGACCCAGCGCTTCCAGGTCCTCGCGCAGCATCTCGCCGGCACGGGTCGACATATTGCGGATGAACTTGTCGCGCAGCTCCTGCGGCGCGCCCTTGAGCGCGACGATGAGCGATTCGGTGGCGATTTCCTTGAGCACGCGCTGGATGCCGCGGTCGTCGACCTCCAGCAGGTTCTCGAACAGGAACATCTCGTCGATGATCTTCTGCGCCAGGTCGCCGTCGTGCAGGCGCACGCCGTCGATCACGGCTTCTTCGTGCGCGGTGCTCATCAGGTTGATGATCTCCGCGGCCGTACGTACGCCGCCCATGCGGCTGCGCTTCAGGCTCTGGCCCGCCAGCAGCTTGGTCAGCACGTCGGTCAGTTCCTGCAGCGCGCCCGGCTGCACGCCGCCGAAGGTGGCGATACGCAGGATCACGTCGTTGCGCAGGCGGTCGGTGAACAGCGCCAGCACCTCGGACGACTTCTGGCGGTCCAGGTGGATCAGGATGGTGGCGATGATCTGCGGGTGTTCGTCGCGGATCAGCTCGGCGATCGCAGTCGAATCCATCCAGTTCAGCGAGTCGATGCCGCCGCCCGGATCGCGCGATTCCAGGATGTCCTCGATCACCGACTGCGCGCGTTCCTCGCCCAGCGCCTTGTTCAGCACGCTGCGGATAAAGGCGCTGGAATCGACGTTCAGCGCCAGGTACTGCTCGGTCTCGGAGCGGAACTCGCCCAGCACCCCGGCCATTTCCTCGCGGGTGACCGAGCTGAGCGTGGCCATGGCCGAGCCCAGTTCCTGCACCTCGCGTTGCGACAGGTGCTTGAATACCTCGGCCGCGGCGTCCTCGCCGATCGCCATCATCAGGATGGCGCTCTTCTGCAGGCCCGATTCGGAGATGGCTTTAGCGGTTGTCATTGGAAATCCAGTTCTTGATCACGCTGGCGACCAGTCGCGGGTCACGCTGGGCGGCGTCGCGCACCAGCGCGAGGTCGCTTTCGTACTTGGCGGCGAGTCGCAGGACTTCCGGATTGGCCGGCTCTTCCGGCGGCAGCAGCACCGCCTCCATTTCGTCCCTGGCTTCCGGTGCCGGCAGCGGCGGCGTGGTGTAGCGGCGCAGGATCGGGCGCGCCACCTTGAACCATACGAACAGCGCCAGCAGCGTCAGCAGCAGGTAGCCTGCGCCGGTCTTGGCAAGATCGATCATTTCAGGCTGTTTCCACAGCGGCACCTCGGGCGTAACGGCCTCGCGGTCTGCGGTGAACGGGCTGTTGACTACGTTGATGGAGTCGCCGCGGTCAGCGGAGAACCCCATCGCTTCCTTGGTCAGGTTCTGGATCTGCGCCAGCAATGCCGGCGGCAGCGGCTGCGCGACGAGCTTGCCCTTGGCGTCGGCCATCTGGCGGTAGTTCACCACTACCGCCACCGACAGGCGGCGCACGCCACCCGGTGCCTGCTGCACGTGGCGCACGCTGCGGTCCAGCTCGTAGTTGACGGTGGAGTCGCGGCGGTTGCTGCTCGGGCCGCTCGATGCGGTCGCGGCCGCGCCTTGCGCGGCCTGGCCTTGCCCTTGCTGGCCCGGCTGCCCGGCCACCGGCGCTCCCGCCTGTCCAGGCGCCTGGCCCGCCCGCGGCGTCTGCGGCGTGGTCACCGGCGCGACGGCGGCAGCGGGCGGCTGGTTCGACAGCGCGCCGGGCACGCCGCCCGGGGGGGTCGCGCCCTGCTGGGTCGACTCGCTGGTCTGCTGGCTACGGATCGCCGTGCGAGTGGGATCCTGGTTGGGCTTGTAGCTCTCGTCGGTGTGCTCGACGATGGAGAAATCGACGTCGGCGGTGACCTGTGCACGCACATTGTCCTTGCCGACGATCGGCGTCAGGATCGCTTCGATGCGCTTCAGGTAGTTCTGTTCCAGCGCATTGACATACTTGAGCTGGGTGGCGTCGAGCATGCGCTCGTTGCCGGTATTCGACAGCAGGTTGCCGTGCTGGTCGACGATCGAGATCGACTTGGGCGTCAGTTCCGGCACGCTCGACGACACCAGGTGGCTGATCGCCGCGACCTGGCCTTCATCGATGGCGCGGCCCGGGTGCAGCTGCAGCACGATCGACGCGGTCGGCTTCTGGCGCTCGCGCACGAACAGCGTCGGCTTGGGAATGGCCAGGTGCACGCGGGCCGACTGCACCGCGGCGATGGATTCGATCGAGCGTGCCAGCTCGCCTTCGAGCCCGCGCTGGTAGTTGACCTGCTCGGCAAACTGGCTGATGCCGAACTTCTGGTTGTCCATCAGTTCCATGCCAGTCGTGCCGCTCTTGGGCAGGCCCTGCGACGCCAGGCGCAGGCGGATTTCGTGGACCTTCTCGGCCGGCACCATCACCGCACCGCCGCCTTCGGCGAACTTGTACGGCACGTTCATCTGCTGCAGCGACAGCAGCACCGCGCCGCCATCGCGCTCGGACAGGTTGCTGTACAGCACCTTGTAGTCTGGGCTGCGCGACCACAGTACGCCCACGGCGATGGCCGCGGCCAGCGCGGCGCCGGCCAGCATCAGCGGCAGCTTCGGGTTGGCCTTCAGGCGCTCCAGCACCTCGGCCGAGCGCCCGGGCAGCGCCACTGCCGCGGTCATGCGCGTGCTCCTGTGCCGCGATGGTCGCCACGGCGGGGGCGAAGATGACCGCCATGGTCGTCGGCACGGCTCACATTACGCTGCAGATAAAACACGCGTACTCCCGAATGGATGGTTGTCTGGCGATGTCCCGGAACCCGGCGCAAGGCGACAGCCCGCGCTTCTCCGGCACGGTGGCAATGATCGGCCAGACTTGAGGCCGACAATCGGGCGAACAGACCGGGTTTTCTGTCCGAATTCGGTCCATGGCGCGAAAGGGGCGGCGGGTACTCTGCTCGGGCTGAAACTCGGCGCGGACCGCCTGCCTTTCCTGCAGGCATGTGATCAAAGGGCCGCGCCATTGACTGAACCGAGCCAGTCCGGGCCCGGCGCCCCGCGCCGGCGGCCGGCACATGACGACGCCAATGACCACTATCACTTCCATCGAGGCCATGCTGCAGCAACTGCGCGGCCTGCCCCAGGTTGCCTCGGACAACAACGCCAGCCAGTCGGCTGCGCCTGTCGCCGGCGGCGGGTTTGCCGGAGAGCTGCAGCGCTCGCTGGGCCGCATCAACGCCGCCCAGGAACGCGCTTACGGCCAGGCCGAGGCGTTCGAGCTGGGCAAGCCCGGCGTGGCGCTGAATGATGTGATGATCGACCTGCAGAAGGCGAATATCTCGTTTCAGACGGGGGTGCAGGTGAGGAATCGGTTGGTGGCGGCGTATCAGGAAATGATGAATATGGGGGTGTAAGCCGGCCCGGGAACCATGCCAGCGACCCCTGCACCGCGCGAGCGGGCAGGGGTCGTTTGCTTCGCGGCGGTTCCCAGGCGGGCGTCAGAGGCGGAAGTACTCCGCGATCGCCGGTTCCGCGGCGGGCTTGCAGACCAGCTCGCCGCCCTGTCCACCAAACACCAGGCAGTTGCCCGGCGTATCCCGGTTGATCACGCCGACGCCCTGGGCAAGCACCGATCCCGCGCCCACATGGCTGCGCCCGATGATGGCGGAGTTGGGATACATCACCACGCCTTTGCCGATCACCGGCGCCACGCCGTGGTTCTTGCCGACGGTGGAGTTCTGGTAGAGCACCAGGTAGTTGCCGTAGGTGGCCTTGGCCAGCACTATGCCGACCGAATGGCCGATAAAGAACACTTCCGGCATCTCGATCTCATAAAACAGGTCGATGCCGTTGAGCGCCTTGTTCAGCAGGAACAGCCGCGTGCAGGCCTGTGCGTCGCGCTCGTTGCGCCAGATCGTGTTGGCCAGGTAATAGAGGTACTGGCAGTGCTGGCTGGAATGCAGGTAGTTGAAGGTGCCTGGCTTCCACATCTTCACTGCGTCGATGCAGCGGCCGGTGCGTTCCAGCGCCTCGTCCAGGTTGCGCGTGATGACCGGCAGCAGGGCGCCGGCCTGTCCGTCCGGCACCAGCGAGCCGATCTGGTTGCAGGTATAGGCCGCCAGGCTGGCGCGGGTCTGCCCGATCAGTTCCATCGTTGAATCTCCTCAAGCCGTGCGTCCACCACGTCGCGTACGTCGCGCGGGACGACGTTGAGCGCATGCAGCCGTTTTACGCTGCACTGCGCCGCGGATTGCGGTGCGGACGCGCGCGCCAGCTCGACCGACCAACCGTGCCGCGCAAACACGGCGGCCAGCTCGGCGTTGGACACGTTGGCGCCGCTGGCCACGTTGAAGATGCCGGTGGCGGGTGTCTCGCACAGTGCGACCAGCGCCGCCACCACGTCATTGAGATGGATGTAGTCGCGCACGAACCCGGCATCAGTCTCCAGGCGGAACACCCGTTCGCGCGCGGCGCGCTGCAGCCACTCGGACAGGAAGCCGGGCGCGTCGTCGTCCCAGTCGAACACGCACGACAGTCGCGCCACGGCGGCACGGCCCGGCGCCTGCGTCAGGCACAGGTTTTCGCCGAGCGCCTTGGACAGGTCATAGAGCGCACGGGGGTTGATCGGGTCGAGCGTCAGCGGCTCGGCCTCGTCGCCGGCCGCTAGCGCGCCGCTGTCATAGAGCCGCGTCGACGACAGGTAGACCAGGTGCGCGAAGTGGCCGGCACGCAGCACGTCTGCCAGCAGGCCGACATGCGCCTGCACCGTGTCGAACGGGCGCGCCGCGTAGTCAGCGGTCAGCCCGGCGCAGTAGTAGACCTTGCCCAGGTCGCGTGCCAGCAGCTCGGGATCGCCCCGCTGTGGGACATAGACGTTGCGCCCGGCACGGCGCAGTGTGTCGACCAGGCGCCGGCCGACAAAGCCGGCGCCGCCGATGACAGTGCAATGCATGACGTGCGGCGCTCAGTGGATCGGGTGGTGCAGCGCCGGGTCGCGGTGCCACAGCAGCTTCGGGCTGACGCCGGGGCACAGCGCGAAATCCGCCGAGCGCAGGATGGCGGGGTCCTTGACCGCCACCATGTTGAAACCATGCGGCGGGCCATCGAGGTAGATGTTGTCGACCGGCACCAGCTCGATCGGCCGGCCCTGCATGTCGACATTCGAATTGAAGTCGCGCACCGCATACACGTGGTAACCGTAGCGCGCCAGTTCGCGCACGATTTCGGCATTCTGCAGCCCCTGGCTCCAGTCGACGTAGTGGCGATGCACCTCGAATACCAGGTTGGGCGCCTCGCCGGCCGGGCGCGCCAGCTGCCTCGTGGCGCCGCGGAACACGTTGAGCTCGGCGCCTTCGATATCCAGCATGATCAGGCTGAGCTTGTCGATGCCTTGCTGCGCGCAGTAGTCGTCGACGGTGATGGTGGCGAAGCTGGACGAGTTTTCGTCAACTTCTGCCCCCGCCTCGGCGCGTTCGGCATGCGCGAACGAGTCGTGGCCCACCAGCCGCAGCTGCGAGGTGCTGTCGGACCACAGCCCCAGGCGCCAGCTCCGGATATTGCCGACCGCGTTCAGCTCGGCATTGCGTCGCAGCATGCTCAGCTGGTCGGGATTCGGCTCGAACGCATGGCAGGTGCCGCCGGCCTGCGCCAGCCGGCGCGCCATCAGCACCACCTGGTCGCCGAAGTAGGCGCCGCCCACTACCGCGTGGCCGCCCTGCGCGGACAGTGCCAGCAGCAGCTTGGTGGTCTGCGGCTCCCACACGTGGTCCGGCTGTTCCGGCGTGCTCATCAGGAAGTCGCGGGCGATCTTGGTGCGGTACAGGAACTCGAACACGGTGCCGTCGGCCAGCGTCTTGCGCAGGCGCGTGGCCTCGGTGTGCAGCGCGTCCACGATCGGGCCGGTGATGTCATCGCGCACGCTGCCGGCATAGCCGCCGAAGTCCTGCTCGATGGCCTTGCACAGCGCGATGACCTTGTCGCGGGCGGTGGCGTTGCTGGCGACTGCCTGCAGCGCGGCGGACAACTTCTGGAATGCTTCGGTGCTCATGGTGTCTCGGCGGATAGGTTCGGTAGAAGGTGGAATCAACGCTGCGCCTGCTCGTCCAACTCGGCCAGCGTCGGCAGCGCGAGATCCTTGGGCGAGATCAGCCGGTGCTCGCAGTCCGGCCAGGCAAGGCCGATATCGGGGTCGTTCCAGCGCAGGCCGCGGCTGCTGTGCGGATCGAAGGGCACCGTCATCTGGTAATACACCTCCGACAGCGCGGTCAGCGTCTGGAAGCCGTGGGCCACGCCTTTGGGGATATAGACGGCGCGCTGCGACTGCGCCGACAGCTCGAAAGCCTGCCATTGCAGGTAGCTCGGCGAATCGCGGCGCAGGTCGACGATCACGTCATGGATGGCGCCGGTGGTCACGCGCACCAGCTTGTCCTCGGCGGCGGCGCCGGCCTGGAAATGCATGCCGCGCAGGATCCCCGCGCGCGTGTTGCGCGAGACGCTCTGCTGCACGAAGCACGCGTCCAAGCCGTGCCGGGCGAATGCGTCGGTGCAGACGGTGCGGGCAAAGAAGCCGCGCTCGTCGTGCAGCGGCTCGGGGTCGACCAGCCAGGCGCCGTCGATGCGGGTCGGCGTGAAGATCATGGATGGACCACCGTCTGCGGAATGGCGGTGACGAACCGGCCGCCCCAGCTACGGATCCCGGCCATCTGCTGCATGATCTCGTCGCGGATATTCCAAGGCAGGATCAGCAGGTAGTCGGGCCGGCGCTCGTCAATGGCCTCGGGCGCCAGCACCGGGATGCGCGTGCCCGGCAGCAGCTTGCCCTGCTTGGCCGGGTTGCGGTCCACCACGAAATCGACCAGGTCGGCCCCCGCGCCGCAGTAGTTCAGCAGGGTGTTGCCCTTGGCGGCTGCACCATACGCGGCAACGCGCTTGCCGGCGCGCCTGGCATCGATCAGGAAACCCAGCAGGTCGCGCTTGGCCTGGCGCACGCGTTCGGCAAAGGCTGCATAGCGGGCTGTCGAAGCCAGCCCGGTAGCCTTCTCTTCGTCGAGACAGGCCTGCACCGCGGCCGTGACTGCGTGGCTCGCGCCGATCTGGCAGGCGTACAGGCGCAGGCTGCCGCCGTGCGTGCTCAGGTGTTCGATGTCGAAAGCGCGCAGGCCGGCGTGTGCCAGCACCGGCATCAGCGCGGTCAGCGACAGGTAGGAATAGTGCTCGTGATACAGCGTATCGAACTGGTTCTCGTCCAGCAGCCGCAGCAGGTGCGGGAATTCCAGCGTGACCACCCCTTCGGGCTTGAGCACCACCGGCATGCCGGCGACGAAGTCGTTGATGTCCGGCACATGCGCCAGCACATTGTTGCCCAGCAGCAGGTCAACCTGCCAGCCGTCGGCGGCGAGTGCGCGCGCGCTGTCGGCGCCGAAGAACACTTCGCGCGTCTGCACGCCCTTGTCGCGCGCCGCTGCTGCGGTATTCGCCGTTGGCTCGATTCCCAGGCACGGCACGCCGGCCTGCACGAAGTACTGCAGCAGGTAGCCGTCGTTACTGGCGATCTCCATCACGCGGCTGTGCGGGCCCAGCGCAAAGCGCTCGCGCATCGCGCTGACATAGCGCCGCGCATGCGCCAGCCAGGACGTCGAATACGACGAGAAGTAGACGTAGTCGTCATGGAAGTGCGCCGCCGCCGGCGTGGCGTCGCGCAGCTGCACCAGCCAGCACTGGCCGCAGACCATGGCGTGCAGCGGATAGAAGGTCTCGCCCTGAGCGGCATGCTCGGGGCGGATAAAGGCATTGGAGATCGGCGACAGGCCGAGATCCACCACAGTCTGTTCGAGCGGCGCGCCGCAGGCGCGGCAGGCCGGTTGGATCGCGAGGTCGGGGTTCATGCGGCGTCAGGTTGCGGTGCGGGTCAGGCGCAGAACGCCTCGATCTGTTGTTCGGTGATGGCGCGGGCCTGGCCGGGCTCGCGCAGCACGCGGCGATACCAGTCGGCGGTTTCGGCCAGCGCCTGTTCCAGGCGCCAGCGCGGGCGCCACGCCAGCATCTGGCGCGCGCGGGCGCAGTCCAGCAGCAGCAGGCCCGCTTCGTGCGGGCCATTGACTTGCGGCTGGGGCATCCAATGCAGTTCCGGCCAGTGCTGCTGCAGGCCGGACAGCACCGTGCCCACCGAGACATTGTCCGCACTGTCTGGCCCGAAATTGAAGGCGGTGGCAAAGTCCTGCTCGCCCGCCACCAGCCGCGATGACAGCAACAGGTAGCCGTAGAGCGCCTCCAGCACGTGTTGCCAGGGGCGCGTGGCGTCCGGATGCCGGATCTGCAGGGTGGCGCCGGCGACCGCGGCGCGTGCGGCGTCGGGGATCAGCCGGTCGGCGGACCAGTCGCCGCCGCCGATCACGTTGCCGGCGCGCGCGGTGGCCAGAAGCACGCCGCGCCCGGCAAGGAAGGACTGGCGGTAGCTGGCCGCCACCAACTCGGCCGCGGCCTTGCTGGCGCTGTAGGGATCATGACCGCCGAGCGCATCGGTCTCGCGGTAGCCCCACGGCCATTCCTTGTTCTCGTAGCACTTGTCGGTGGTGACGACCACCGCCGCGCGCACGGTATCGCAATCGCGCACGGCGTCGAGCACGTTGGCGGTGCCGACCACGTTGGTGGACCAGGTCGCAAGCGGATCCCGATAGCTGGCCCGCACCAGCGGCTGCGCCGCCAGGTGCAGCACCAGTTCGGGCCGGGCCGCGCGCATCGCGGCGCGCAGCGACACGGTGTCGCGGATATCGCCGACGGTGTGCGCGACCATGGTGTCGCCCACGCCGGCCAGCGCGAACAGGCTGGGGTTGGTCGCTGGCGCCAGCGCGTAACCGCTGACCTTTGCCCCCAGGCGCGCCAGCAGCAACGCGAGCCATGCGCCCTTGAAGCCGGTGTGGCCGGTCACGAAGACGCTCAGACCGCGATAGCAGCCAAAACTCCCCGGGAGCCCGGAACGCGGGTCGATCACCATGTCTTCCACGGCGCGGCGCCGGATTGCCACAGGTCTTCCAGCAGGTTCTTCTCGCGCAGCGTATCCATCGGCTGCCAGAAGCCGCGGTGCTCGAACGCCACCATCTGCCCGCTGGCCGCGAGCTTGCGCATCGGGGCTTCTTCCCAGCTGGTGTGGTCGTCCTCGACCAGGTCGATCACGTCGGGATGCAGCACGAAGAAGCCGCCGTTGATCCAGGCGCCGTCGCCGCGCGGCTTCTCGGTGAAGCCCACCACCTTGTCGTTGTCGCGCTCGAGCGCGCCGTAGCGGCCGGGCGGCTGTACCGCGGCTACGGTGGCACGCTTGCCGTGCGCGCGGTGGAACGCGATCTCGGCGGAGATGTCGATGTCCGAGACGCCGTCGCCATAGGTGAAGCAGAACGGCTCGCCGGGAGTCAGGTAGGAGCGCACGCGGCGCAGGCGCCCGCCGGTCAGGGAGTCCTCGCCGGTGTCGACCAGCGTCACGCGCCACGGCTCTGCCTTGCGCTGGTGCACGGTCATGCCGTTCTCGCGCATGTCGAAGGTGACGTCCGACATGTGCAGGAAGTAGTTGGCGAAGTACTCCTTGATGACGTAGCCCTTGTAGCCCAGGCAGACCACGAACTCGTTGACGCCATGCGCCGAGTACATCTTCATGATGTGCCAGAGGATCGGCTTGCCGCCGATCTCGATCATGGGCTTGGGGCGCAGGTGCGACTCTTCCGAGATGCGGGTGCCGAGGCCGCCGGCGAGGATGACTGCCTTCATACTGGTACCTCGGCGGCTTCCGGTGCCGCCGCGGCCTGCGTTTTCACTTCGATCCCCAGGATCTCGAACACCGATGGCACCGGCGACGCTTCCAGCGTTTCCAGCATCAGGCCGAACTGCTCGTGCAGCAGTTGCGCCAGCGAGGACTTGTCCAGTTTGCCCTCATCGAGCCAGTGTGCCAGCAGGCGATAGAGGGGCAGCGCATAGGGGCGCATGCCGATACCCTCGACCAGCAGCTCGATGGCATAGGCCTTGTCGCCGCTTTCATATTCGGTGATGGCCAGCGCGTAGGCGACCATCCAGTGCCGGTACCAGCTCGAGGTCAGGTTTTCCAGCAGGTTGCGCAGCGGCGTGTATTCACGCTGATGCAGGTGGGCCGCCACCGACAGCACGATATCGTTGTAGCCGTGCCAGGTGCCGCCGAAATACACGCCCTGCGCCGGCGACAATTCGCGCGGCGGCACCGGCTTGGCCGGGGCGACCAGTTCGCCCAGGCGTTCTTCCAGCCACGCCGCGAAGCCGGCGGCATCGCACATCGCGCTCTGTTCGGCGCGCTGGCGCAGCGACAGGCGCAGTGCATTGAGCTGCTCGACGTCGTCGGCCAGTGCGCAGGCCACTTCGACATAGCGTTGCGGGGTGTCGCAGATCAGTTCGTCCAGGCCGGTGGCGTGCAGGAATGGCGCCGACACGCGCTGGTGGAACATGCCGCCCGCCAGCGAGACGACGGGCACGCCCATCCACAGCGAGTCGCAGGTGGTAGTGCCGCCGGTGACCGGCGTGGTGTCCAGGGCGATGTCGATGCGGTGATAGGTCAGGTACTGGTTTGCGCTGGAGCGCGCTACCAGTTCTACCCGTGAGGTGTCGATGCCGTGGGCGCGCAGGCGTTGCTCCATGCGTTCGCGCAGGCTGGGCTGGTCCAGGCCGCTGGCCTCGATCAGCAGGCGGCTGCCGGGGCAGTTGGCCAGCACCGCGCTCCAGAGGTCCAGCGTGGGTTTCGTCAGCTTTGCCATGCCGTTGCAGGAGCCAAAGGTGATGTAGCCGTTGGCCAGTGCCGGCGTCTCATTGACGCGGTAGCGCGGCTCGTAGATGGCCAGCGGGTTGCTGACCAGCGGATGGTAGGCGCAGAACACCGGCGCGCGCAGCAGCGTTTCGGTGTAGTTGTCGTCGCAGCCGTCGGGGTCGCCGATGCTGTCGGTGACGCGATACCCGATCTGCTTCATGCCGGTGGTGCCTGGATAGCCAAGCCAGGTCAGCTGCACCGGCGCCAGTTCGTGGACCATATAGGTCAGCGGCGAAGCGCCGGCGTAGCCGCCGAGGTCGATCAGCGCGTCGAGCCCGGCGCTGCGCACCTGCGCCACGACCTCGGCTTCGCCCAGGCGCGAGACGTCGAGGAACTCGTCGGCATACTGGCGGATCTTCTCGGTGACGCGGTCCTGCGAAGGATTCAGCGACACCAGCACCAGTTCGAAGCGGCTGCGGTCCAGGTTGGCAATCAGCGGGATCAGGAAGTAGGCGCAGGCATGCAGGCGCAGGTCATTGGAGAAGATGCCCAGGCGCACCCGGCCCGGGCGCGCCTGCCAGGGAGCACCCGCGGCGGGCGACTGGCTGGCCAGTGCTTCGGCCCAGGCCTGCGTTTCCGCCTTGATCCGGGCGGCGTCGATGCGATGGTCGTACAGACATGCGAACAGCAGGTTGGTGCGGTTGTGGCGATGAGCCGGTGCGATCGCGCAGGCCTTGCGGAAGTAGGGGATGGCCTCCACCGATTCGCCCGTCTCACGCATCGCGGAAGCGTAGTTGCCCAGCGCGGCGGGATCCTCGGGCGTCAGTTGCAGCGCGCGGGCGCCGGCCTGGCGCGAGCCTTCGTAGTCGGCCAGCCGGTACAGCACCGACGCGTACTCCTGCCACACGCCGTCGCCCTTGGGATCGATATCCAGGCTCATTTTCAACACCTTGGCGGCGCGCTTGTACTGGGCGCGCTGGACTTCGATCAGGCCCAGCAGGGCCAGCACGCGGGCATGCCGCGGGTATAGCTGCGCGGCCAGCTCCGCCGCGGGCTGGGCTTCTTCGATGCGGCCCAGGTTCAGCAGCGACGCCGCCTTGATGAAATGCAGGTCGCCGGAGCGTATGCCCGTGCTCTCCGCCTGCGCAAGGGTGCGCATCGCCCCCGCAAAATCGCCGGCCTGGAATTCTGCGCGCGCCTTGTCGAGCAGGCGTTGCGGCGGGGCGGCGGCGGGGATATGGCGAGGCATTGCGGCGGTCTCCGGTGACGAGGTATGGGCCATTGCCGCGCATGACGGGGCAAGGCTAGGGGAATGTAACAAACGGTTCCTCGCATCACCGGCGGAAAAACAGGCCCAAATCGCGCCTATTTCTCGGGGCTGGAAGGAGGGTGCGGCGGGCGGCGGGCAGCATCCGCCGCGTGCGGCCGCGCGACTTATGGCGCCGGCGCGTCGGCCGTGACGCTTTCCAGTTCGTACAGCCACGCCAGCAGCTCGGCCACCGCCACATAGAGCTGCGGCGGGACATTGCTGTCCAGGTCGACCTGCATCAGCAGGTTGACCAGCGTGGGTGAATCATGGATATAGACGCCCGCCTCTCTGGCGCGGGCGATGATGGCCTCGGCGGTCACGCCATAGCCCTTGGCGACGACGCGCGGCGCCTTGTCGCTGTGCCGGTAGGTAAGCGCGATGGCCGCGCCGCGGTCCTGGCTGGATTCACTCATGGGTTGGCTCCGGCGTCGTCCTGCGTCTGCACGTTCAGGCGCTGCAACGGGATGCCTTGCGCTTCCAGCCGGCTGCGCAGCAGCGGACGTGCGGCGATAAAGCGCGCGGCAATATCGGTTTCGGCGGTGGCCACGCGCGCTTCGAGGCCGGACGGGCCGAGCGTCAGCAGCAGCTCGACCGTGCCCAGGTTGGGCAGTTGCAGCCGCAGGCGGCTCGACCACGGCCGGCTGGCATCGTCCGGCGCGGCGCCGCCGGCGTCGGAGTCGGCGCGGCGAACCTCCCATGCCATCGGCACGCCGGGCCAGGCCTCGCCGGCAAAGCGGAACTGCTGCGTGGCCAGCAGTTCCAGCTGCTGGCGCACCACGCCCTCGGTGGCGGGATGGATGGCGGGGCCGGCAGGCGCGGACTGCCTGGCGGCATCGGCGGCAGCGGCATCGCCCGGATCGGCGGCGCGCGACGCATGCGCCGCGAGCGCGTCGGGCACCGGGGCACGCGCGGCATCGGCGGTGGCCTGGTAGGCCCGCGTTGCCATCGATGCCACGGACGGGCGCGGCGGCGCGGCGTCGGCCGCGGCCTCGCGACTGTATGGCGCGGTGGAGCCGGCGCCCTGGCGCACGCCCTGTTCGGCGGGCGCATGGCTGTGCGCCACGCGCGGATCGCGCGGCGACGCCAGCGCTTCGGCCAGCACCTGCGAGGCAGGGATCAGGGGCGGTGCCGAAGGCCTGGGCGGTTCGGCGCCGGGCGCGGTGCCGTTGTAGGTCAGCAGCGCGGAGGGCGGCGCGTTGCCGGCCGGCGCTTGTGGCTGGGCCACCGCAGCCGATGCGGCTGGCCGTGGCACGCTTGCCTGCGGCTCCTGCCGGATGCCGGGCAATGCGCGCGCGCCGGCGACCCACTCCGCCAGGTGCGATTCATAGAAGAGCCCGCTCTGGCCCACCGCATTGGCCAGCGCCGCGGCCGCCGCTTGCGCGGAGGCCGGCGTGGGCGCGCTGCCCAGCAATGGCGCCGCAGGGCGGACCGGCTGGGCCTCGATGCCGTCCATCACCGCCAGGATGGCGCGCGCGGCCGCGCTCAGCGATTCCCGCGTCGAGGTGCCCGGCAGCAGCCCGGCCTGGCCCGGTACGCCGTTCGGCCCGGCGGCCTGCTGGCTGTGGCGGATCGCCTGGCCGGTGGAGTTCTGGACATTCGACTCCGTGGCCTCGGGCACGGGCTGGAGCGCGGCGAGTTTGTCGATCACCAGCGCCGTGCGCAGCTGTTGCGGGTCCGGGGCCTGACCGGGTGCCAGGCCTGGAGGCAGATGGATGCCGGTCATACGGGTCGGAGGAAATGCAGGCGGGGTGGAAGACGCGCGCGACGGACCCGGTGGCCCGCCGCGGTCGGCCTGACGTTGTCGTCAGGCGATCGTCAGGCTGTAGCGCCGTAAGCGGCGGACAATTCGAACTGGCGGCGCGAGCTGGTCAGCATGTCGCCAAGCTTCTTCAGCTGCGGTACGGCCAGGTCGCGGATGCGGGCATCGTAGGTCAGGATGCGGTCCAGCAGCTGGTACCGGCGCATGCGCTCCGAGTCGGAGAACGGCGCGTCGTGGTCCAGCTGGCGCAGGCGGTCCACCCGCGCCAGGTAGCAGCGCTGGAGTTCCGTGACCTGGTCCCAGTCGGCGGCCTGGGCAGCCTCCAGCATGCGTGCAGACAGCGCGAGGATTTCCTCGTAGCAGGTGACGATCGGGGAAAACTCAGGGAGGGAAGCCATTTCAGTTGTCCTGTAAGGCGGGCTGCCGGTCGGAGCCCTGGGCCGTGTCATCGATCTGCGCCCAGGCCGAGGCCAGGCTTTCGAGCAGGGCATCGACCTCGGCCAGCAGGGCCGCGTCGCTGCGCAGGTTGGCCAGCATCAGCCGGCGCACCATGTATTCATAGAGGGATTCGAGATTGGCAGAGATCTCGCCGCCGGCCTCGTGGTCCAGCACCGCGCGCAGCCCGTTGTCGATGATGTCGATCGCCTTCGAGATGGCGTTGCCGCGCGCCGGCACGTCGCCGCCCTCCAGGTGGAACTTCGCCCGCGCGATGGCAGCGCGGGCGCCGTCGTACAGCATGGCGATCAGCTTGTGCGGGCTGGCGCTCATGGCACCGGTCTGGACGCCCACCTGGGCGTAGGCGTTTGCGGCTTGGCGGGCGAACATGGCTGGCTTCCTCTGGCTTGCGGTGTTTGCGCTGGGCGCTTACTTCGTCGTGGTGTTGTTCAGCGCGGAGAACTGCTGCGTCAGGTAGCTGCTGGTGCGGTTCATCTGCGCGACCAGCAAGTCCAGCTGTGTGAACTGGGCCTTGTAGCGTTCCACGGTGGCGTTGACGCGATCCTCCACGCGGTTATAGTTGTCCTCCAGGCCCTTCAGCGTCTTGGTGATGCCGTCCTGGGCCGCCTTGAGCGCGCCGTCGGTCTTGCTCAGGCCATCGATATAGTCGCTCGCCTGCTTGCCCAGGCCGCCGGCATTCGCGGTGCTGGAGAACATGTTCGTGACGCCGCCCAGGTTGGTATTCAGCGCCTTGGTCAGCTTGGTGTCGTCCAGCTTCATGGTGCCGTCCTTTTCGAACGTGACACCGATGTCGATCAGGGTGACCTTGCCGCCATTGCCGTCGTCCATGGCGCCGCCCAGCATCGAGCGCAGGCGCGACTGGATCGCACGCAGCGTGGTGTCGCCGGTCAGCGCCGCGGAGGTGCCTGCGTCGGTATCGAAGGCGGTCAGCGACTTGGCCGTGCTCTGGATATTGTTGTACGCGGTGACAAAGCCCTGGATGGCGGCCTTGATCGCCTCGTTGTCGCGCGTGACCACCAGCGACGTGGTGCCGGTCTTGGCCAGGTTCATGGTCACGCCCTGGGCCGCGTCCACTACCGTGTTGCTCTGGCTGACCACGTCGATGCCGTTGATCTTCAGCGTCGCGTTGGCCGGCGGCACCTTCTGCTCCATCTTGTTGACGCCGGCCGCTGCGGCCGGGTCGAAGGCGATCACGTTGTTCAGTGCCGCATCGGTCGACGACACGCGCATGGTGGCCTGCGTGCCGGTCTTGTCGGAGGTCAGCACCAGGCGGTAGGGGCTGGCGCTGCCGTCGTTGACGATGCTGGCGGTCACGCCGATGCCGGCCTTGTTGATGGCGTCGCGCATGCCTTCGAGCGAGGACCCGGCCGGGATCGTGACCTTCTTGGTGCTGGTTGCCGCGCCGCCGGTGGCAAGGGCCTCGCCGAAATCGAACACGATCTCGCCGCCGCCGATCGCGGCCTTCTGGTCGGCAACGTTGCCGCTGACCAGTGACTGCGCAGTGGCGAGCGTGTTGACGGTGATACTGTAGTTACCGGGCACCGCGTTGGCGGCAGTCGTCACGGACATCACGTCGGCCGAGCCCACGGCGGCCTTGACCGCGCCGAAGGTGGCGGCGTCGGACAGCTTCTTGGCCGCAGCCTGGTAGGCGGACAGCACGCTCTGCACCTGGCTGTAGGCCGACAGCTTGGTCTGGTAGCTCTTGGCCTGGTTGGTGATCGCGGTGAGCGGCGCCTGCTCAGCCGTCTGCAGGTTCTGCAGCAGCGTGTTCAGGTCCAGGTTGGAACCGATGCCGAGGGAGGAGATCGTTGCCATGCTTGTCGTGCCTCTTCTTCTTCAACTGTTGTTCGGGTGCGCTGCGCCGGCTTGCGGCCCAGGGTGGCTCAGGCCGCCTGGCTGACGAACAGCCCCTGCAGCTTGTCGATGGCGCGGGCGACGCGCAGCACCTCTTCGGTGGGCATCTGCCGGATCAGTTCGCCGGTTTCCCTGTCGATCACCTTGGTGATGACGCGGTGCGTAGTGTCGTCGATCTCGAAGCGCAGGGCGATCGACGTAGTCTTGAGCGCATCGACCAGTTCGCCGATGGCGGCGCCCGCCTCCACGGTGTCGGCGGCGTCCGCGGCTAGCGTAGCCGGAGCGGCGGCGTCATCCCGGCGAACGGCCTGGCCGGCGCTACGCACCGGGGCCACGGAAGCGACCGCGCCCGCCAGCACATCGGATGGCAGGCGCATTGCGCTCGGGTTCACTGTCGGGGAAGGCGCCATGGTCTGCTCCGTCCGGGTTGGCGTGGTTCACATTCGGTTTGAAACGCTTTGCAGGCAGCGGTCTGCCTGCGAAACGCTCCGCGGGCAAAAAGGCCGGGCCTTGCGGCCCAGCCTTTCATGCCCGTTGCCGTTGCGATTAACGCAGCAGCGACAGCACGCTCTGCGTGGTCTGGTTGGCTTGCGCCAGCACCGAGGTACCAGCCTGTTGCAGGATCTGCGCGCGGGTCATGTTCGACACTTCCGTTGCGTAGTCAGCGTCCTGGATGCGCGAACGCGAAGCCGACAGGTTGGTCACGGTGGTGCCCAGGTTGGCGATCACGGAGTCAAAGCGGTTCTGCACGGCACCCAGCGAGCTGCGCAGGTCGTCCACCTTTTGCAGGGCGGCGTCGATCGAGGCCAGCGGGTTGCTGGTCGCACCGCGCTGCAGGGACGACACGTCGAGCTTCGAGGTGTCGATGCTGTAATTGGCGGTCGTGCCCGATGCCCCGGTCGACGTCGGGTTGGCAGCGTCGATGCCGATGTAGAAAACCTGCTCCGTGCCGGTGGCAATGTCGAAGCCGCTGGCCTTGAGAGCCGTGGATTCAGCAGCGCTACCGGCGCTGATTCGGACTTCCGCGAACCAGTTGTCATTGCCATCAACGATGGCCCTGTTCGTAAAGTTCACGCTGCCGCCGGCGATACCCAGCTTGGTGGCCAGGGTGCCGCCTGTAGCTTCGGAAACGGATGAAGTGGTCAGCGCGGTGCTCGAACCGAACACCTTCTGGAAGTCGCCGGCAGCCGCGTGCGCAGCCGTGGTCGCTACGGCGGCGCCGTTGAAGGTGTTGGCACCCTTGGCCTTCGGGCCATTGACGTTAAAGCTGGTCAGGTTCAGCGTCGAGGAGCTGATTTCTTCCAGGTCGATGGTGATCGTTTCCGAATCGTTGGCGCCAACCTGGACGGTCAGCGGCTTGGCGGCGGACGACAGCACCTTAACGCCGTTGAAGTCGGTCTGGGCCGAGGTACGGTCGATTTCCGACAGGCGTTGCTTGATTTCGTCCTGGATCGACTTCAGGTCCGAAGCCGAGTTCGAACCGTTGGCAGCCTGCACGCTCAGTTCACGGATACGTTGCAGGTTGTTGTTGACTTCGGTCAGCGCGCCTTCGGTCGTCTGAGCCAGCGAGATACCGTCGTTGGCGTTGCGCTGGGCTTGCGTCAGGCCGCGGATGTTGGCGGTGAAGCGGTTCGCAATGGCCTGGCCGGCGGCGTCGTCCTTGGCGCTGTTGATGCGCAGGCCCGACGACAGGCGCTGGATTGCCGTGTTCAGCGACGATTGCGAAGCATTCAGGTTGTTCTGAGTCATCAGAGACAACGAGTTGGTGTTAATGACTTGCGCCATGGTACGACTCCTATATGCAAAGTTTTGGGCATTCCGGCTAGTGCCGTAACGTTGGCTGCCTGCTTTGCAGGGCGTAGAGTGCCTCCGTTGCTTGGGTTATCGACCGAGCTCGGCAAAGGTTTAGAGTGATCTCTGCGATAGTTCGATGGGTGTCGACGGGCGAACGAAGGCATCCCGCCCCTTGGCGTGGGACGGCTGGAAGGGCGTGGCATGCGCGCCGGCGGCGCCAGCTTCAGCGTCGCTTGCGGGTGCGCGGTATATAGATAGGCACGAAGTCCGGCCGGGTCACCGGCGCGGGCAGTTCGGGCACGTCGGCCATGCCCGGGGTGCCGGGAGCGGCGGCCGGGGTGATCAGCGCAATGGCTTGCTTGTAGACCAGGGTGGGTTGGTTGTCGTCCAGTTGCCGGCCGAGCAGCAGCATGTAGTCGTCCGTGGCCAGGACGATGCCCTGCAGCCGCGTGCCGTTGGACAGGTGCACGACCACCGGGGCGCGGCTGTTGGAATGTGCCGCGAGTTGCTGGAACTGCGTTTGTTTGCGGCGGGTTCGCTTGGGCCCGCTTTCCTTCTTCTTCACGACGACTCCGGAAGAGCCCACAAGGGTTCTGGCGGCTGATAACGGTCCGTTGGCCGGCGGCATGGGGAGCGGCACGGCCAGGGCGGCAGGAGAAACATCCGCTCTCGGTACCGGCGGTGGGGCTGGCCGTCGGGGCCACGGTGTCGACGGGCCCGGCGCTCGGACCCCGGGGCGTCACGCAGGTGCCGGCGGTTGGCGCTGCCAGAAGAGAAGGGGAATACTTCAAGGTTGAGAGTAACAAAGTTTTACAAACCTTGACGGGCAGAGCGTCGTTCTGCAACTAGAGGCCCTGCTCTACAAAAAACCTTGCTATCTCGTACGTGGTATTGTAACAGACTTGCCATCGCACAATCCTTGCGGTGGGCGAGGGGGCGACCGCTGTCGTGCCAAGGGCTCGCGGGAAATTCGCCAACTCCTGCTAAAAGTATCCCGGTGTGGCGAAGGGGTGCAAAATACTAAAAGTGCGCAAGCAGACGCTTAGTGTCATAAGGGAATCCCCTGAAAGAAACGGGATTTACACCTCATGTAAGCGCGTTTATATTCATCACCAGAGCCGGTTGGCTCAAGCAGTCCTGGAAAGCCTACGAGCACCCCGCGCGTGGGCTTCTTTTTTTGACCCACGTCGTTTGGGCCGCGCTCTGTGGCGCTACGGTCGGAATTAACCGACCGGTCGGAATGCCCGCCGAGATTAAAAGCCGCCGCGGCTTTGCGCAATCCTCCGAATAGCGGGGGTTTTTGCCATCAATTCTCATTTCCCTTCAAGAAGTGTTCGCTGAACGCCGATAGACCGCCAGCGCTGCCGCCTGGCTGGCAGGACCGCGCTCATACGAACAAAACATATCCAGTTCAGAAGGGAGCGTTGTGATGGCATGGTTCCGAAACCTAGGCATAGGGGTTCGCCTGTCCCTGGCCTTTTTCCTGGTGGTGGTGCTGCTGGTGGGCATCGCCGTAGCGGGCGTGGCTGCCCTGGGCGGCATGAACGACGCGATGCGCATGACCGTCGAGGGCCGCCTGCTGAAGGTGCTGGACCTGAACCGGGTCAAGGAACACGCGCAAGAGGTCGGCATCATGGTGCGCGACGCCACGCTGACCGAGGACCCGGCGATGGCTGCGCAGAATGCCGAGCGCATCCAGGCGCTGCGCAAGTCGATGCAGGAAACGCTGGCCGAGATGGGCAAGGTGACGGCGGCTTCCGGCCGGCCGGACCTGCAGAAGCTCTTTGCCGACCTGGACGCGGCGCGCCAGGCCTACGACGGCCAGCTCGACATGGTGTTGCGCCAGCTCGGCGCCGGCGAGTTCGCCGGCGCGCGCGCCGCGCTGGTGGTGACGCTGCCGGCCGCGCAGGGGCCATATTTCGAACAGCTCGACCGCATCGCGGCGATGGGCCGTGCCAGCGCGGTCGAGGCGGTGAAGGAATCCGGCGCCAGCTACGCCTGGACCCGCAACCTGCTGTTGGGCATGGCGGCGGCCGCGGCGGCGCTGGCCGTGGTGCTGGGCATCGCCATCACCCGTTCGGTCACGCGGCCCGTACGGCAGGCACTGAAGGCGGCCGAGGCGCTCGCCACCGGCAACCTGCGCTACCGCGTCGCGGTGCACAGCCGCGACGAGACCGGGCGCATGCTGGCCGCGCTGGAGCGTGCATTCGGCCACCTGTCGGGGCTGGTGCAGGGGATCCAGCGCGCCTCAGGCTCGATCGAGGGCGCCACGCGCGAGATCTCGCGCGGCAATGCCGACCTGTCGCAGCGTACCGGGCAGCAGGCCGCGTCGCTGCAGCAGACCGCGGCGTCGATGGAGCAGCTGACCTCGACCGTGCGCCAGAATGCCGACAATGCGCGCCAGGCCAGCCAGCTGGCGGTCAACGCGTCGGAGGTCGCCTCCGAAGGCGGCCGCGCCGTGCGCGAGGTGGTGCAGACCATGGACAGCATCTCGAAGTCTTCGTCGCAGGTGGCGGAAATCACCGGCGTGATCGAGAGCATCGCCTTCCAGACCAATATCCTGGCGCTCAACGCGGCGGTGGAAGCCGCGCGCGCGGGGGAGCAGGGGCGCGGCTTTGCCGTGGTGGCGACCGAGGTGCGCAGCCTGGCGCAGCGTTCTTCGGCGGCGGCCAAGGAGATCGCCGAGCTGATTGGCGGCTCGGTGCGCCAGGTGCGGGAAGGCGCGCGCCAGGCCGAGGAGGCCGGCCGCACCATGGACGACATCGTCGGCGCCGTCGGGCGCGTGACGCATATCATTGGCGAGATCTCGGCGGCCAGCACCGAGCAGACCGCCGGCATCGAACAGGTCAGCCTGGCGGTGACGCAGATGGAAGGCGTGACCCAGCAGAACGCCGCGCTGGTGGAGCAGGCCGCCGCGGCCGCGCACAGCCTGCTGCACCAGGCCGACGGGCTGGTGGCCGAGGTCGGGCGTTTCGAGGTGGAGGCCGAGGCGCCGCAGGCGCCGCACGAGACGGCTGCCGCGATGGCTGCAGCCGTTCCCGCGGCTGCCCCGCGTGCCCCGCTGCGTCCCACCCCGCGCGCGAACCCGCGCACCGCTCCGCCCAGGGCCGCGGTCCCGGCGATGCCGGCCGAGCCGGCACCGGTTGCCCCGCGCGCCGCGCGGCCCGCGCCGGTACGGGCGCAGCCCGCCGCCCGGGCACCAACCGCCGCCGCGCCCGCACGCCGGCCTGCTCCGGCCGCTCCTCAATCCAGACCGCCCGCACCGCAACCCAGGCCGTCCGCTGGGCGCCCGCCGGCCGTCCCCGCCGCGAGCCGTCCGCCGGTCGAACGCAAGCCGCAAAAATCCGTGCTGCCGGCGCGGGCGCCGACCACACCGACCCGCCAGCGCCCGCCCGTCACCCACCGCCGCCAGGAGCCGGTGCTGCAAGCGGCGCCGCGCCGGCGCGCGGCACTGCCCGCCATGGCCGACGCGGGCGACTGGGAAACCTTCTGACCGGGTAGCGGCATCGGCGCCGGCACCCCAGCCAGCAACGGCTGCACGAAGCGCCTACAATAGGCGCTCTCCTTGACTCCGCAACAAGAGCAGGCCCGGCCACCGCGCAGCGCCCCCGTACCCCCAGGTACCGTTGCACCCGGCCGCGATCCCGCCGTTCGCAGGTGCCCATGACCGCCGTCTCCCCCCAGCCGCCGCAGCCTGCGGCCGCCAGCACTTCCGCTCCCGCTACCGCCTCGCCTGCGCCGGTCCCGGTCATGCAGGTGATCTTCGGCCTGATGCTGGCGATCCTGCTGGGCGCGCTGGAGCAGTCCATCGTCGCGGTGGTGCTGCCCGATATCGCGCTGCAGCTCAACGGTTTTGACAACATGGCGTGGGTGATCTCCGCCTACCTGGTGGCGTCCACGGTGACCACGCCGATCTACGGCAAGCTCTCCGACGTGCTGGGCCGGCGCTCGGTACTGTCCTTTGCCATCGTGCTGTTCCTGCTGGCCTCGGTTGCGTGCGCGCTGGCGCAGACCATGCCGCAGCTGATCCTCGCGCGCATCCTGCAGGGCCTGGGCGGCGGCGGCCTGCTGTCCGTATCGCAGGCGACCATTGCCGACGTGGTGCCGCTGCGCGAGCGCGGGCGCTACCAGGGCTATGTCAGCGGCGTGTGGGCCGTGGCCAGCATGGCGGGGCCGGTGATCGGCGGCTATCTCGCGCACTTCCTGTCATGGCGCTGGATCTTCTGGATCAACCTGCCGCTGGCGTTCCTCGCGCTCGTGACCGTGCGCCGCGCGCTGCGCCACCTGCCCGCGGGCGGGCGCCGGCACCGCATCGACTATATTGGCGCGCTGTTGTTTGGCGCGGGCCTGAGCGGCGTGCTGGTGTTCCTGACGCGGCTCGGGCAGGGGCAGTCGCCGTGGCGGCCAGACACGCTGGCGATGCTGGTCGCCGGGCTCGCCGCGCTGGTGCTCTTCATCTGGCAGGAGCGCCGCGCGGCCGACCCGGTAATCCCGCTGGCCATGCTGCGCGTGCCGACCGTGGCGATCTGCTGCATCACGCTGTTCCTGTGCTTCTTCCAGCTGATCGCGATGTCGGTGCTGCTGCCGCTGCGCTTCCAGGTGGTGGGCGGTGCGCAGGCCGATGCCGCGGCGCTGCGGCTGGTGCCGCTGACGCTGGCGATCCCGTTCGGCGCGTTCGCGTCCGGGCGGCTGATGTCGTGGAGCGGGCGCTACAAGCCGCTGCAGATGGCGGGCTCGCTGGTGGCACCGCTGGCGATCGTGGCGCTCGCCTTCGTTGACCCGCGCTCGGCGTGGCTGAGCGCGCTGGTGATGGTGGCGCTGGGCTTCGCGATCGGCCTGCAGCTGCCCAGCGGCCTGGTGGCGACGCAGAACGCGGTGCCGCTGCAGCATGTGGGCGTGGCCACCGCGCTGACGGCGTTCTCGCGCATGCTGGGCGGCGCGGTCGGCGTGGCGGTGCTGACCACGGTGCTGATCGCACTGCTGCGTCACGGCGGCATGGCGGTCACGGACCTGGGCGGCGGCGAAGACGTGCTGATGCAGATGTTCCACCGCGTGATGGCGGGCGGCCAGGCCGATGGCGATGCCGCCGCGGTGCGGCAGGCCGCCGAGCATGCCTTCCGGCTGCTGTTCCTGATGAGTGCGGGGGTATCGCTGCTGGCGCCCTTCCTGGTGGCGCGGCTGCCGGAGACGGTGCTGCGGGGCAGCCCTGGCAGCACCGCCAGCGCGGCGGCTGCCGCGGAATAGCGTAGCGGCAGTCGCGCGCTCAGCCGGCAGGGGCCCCTTCGCCGCGGGCCACGCGCCGCCGCGCGCGTGCCGCCAGGCCGGCCCCTAGCACCCAGCGCAGCGCGGGCGCCAGCACGCGCATGCCGGCCAGCGCGGCGGGGCGCCGTATCGACGGCCCGTCCAGGTCGAGTTCGTGCCGCGCCCACGGCGGCAGCAGGGCGATGCCCGCATCGGCCATGATGCGCACCGCCGGCTGCAGCAGCGGGTTGGCGACCGGCATCTTGCGCACCAGCCGCACCACCTCGCGGGTGCGCTCGCTGGCCTGCAGCTGCGGCCGCATCGCTTCCAGGTAGGCCTGCACGGCGGCGCACGAGCGCGGCACATCGGTGGCGCCCAGCATCTGCGCGATGCGCGCGACCTCGTCGTAGTAGCGGTCCTGCTCGGCCTCGCCGAGCGGTCCGACATAGCGCAGGTAGCCCGCCATAAAGCTCGACACCTCGGCCACGTGCACCCATGTCAGCAGCGCCGGGTCGGAGGCCGCATAGTGCCGCCCGTCCGGCGCCACGCCCACCACGCCGGCATGGATGCGCCGCACGCGCTGGATCAACGCCATGGCATCGGCACGGCTGCCGTAGGTGGTGCCGGCGATGAATTGCGCAGTGCGCCCCAGGCGCCCCTGCATGTCGGTGCGAAAGCTCGAGTGGTCCCACACGCCGGCCAGCGCCAGCGGATGCAGCGTCTGCAGCAGCAGCGCGCTGACGCCGCCGGCGAGCATCGAAGGGAAGTCCGCATGCACGCGCCAGCAGACCGCGTCCGGGCCGAACAGGCCGGGGTCGCCGGGCGGGTTGTCATAGTCGAGGCTCAGGCCGGAGTTGCTGCGCGTGAGCGCGCGCACGTGCGCGCCGGCACGCCCGCGCAGCTTTGCGGAGAGATGGTCTAGCGGGCCGCGCGGGCGCTGCGGAGGGCGACCGGTGGCGGGGTCGGTAAAGCTGGACAAGAGCGGTGGCGCTGCAAGGAGGATGTCACGGCCAGCATACACGGGATGCGGCCGGCGTGCGCAGGCCGTGCCGCAGAGGCGGCTGCACAAAAAGGGCCGGAGTTCCCTCGCGGGAGTTCCGGCCTGTCAATTTCCGGCGTATGCCCCTGCGGCAACACCGCATGTTGCTGCCGCACATACCCGGATAGCTGCCTGTTGTCGTCAGCTACTGGGGCTGGTTGACCGGCTTACGGCTGGCGTTGTCCGCCCTGACCGCTTTGCTGGCCACCCTGCTGGCCGCTTTGCTGACCGCTGCGTTGATCGCCTTGCTGGCCCGGTTGCGAGCTGCCGCGATCCTGCTGTTGCTGTTGATCCTGCTTGCGATCCTGGTTACCCATCTGACCGCCGCCTTGTTGTTTATCTGGCTGCTGTTGGCCGCCGCGTTGGCCCGTCTGCGACTGTTCCTGTTGCTTCTGGCCCGACTGCGATTGACCCGGCTGTTGCTGCTGTCCCATTGCTAGTCTCCTTGGCGCGGCGAACTGCCGCATAGCTGTCTCGCAATCACCATGCCAAGCACGACAGCGCCGCCGCGCCGCGCGTTCCGAACCATGGCAGGCCGCATGGATCGGATAAGGCACTGCGGCAGGTAGCCCGCTTTTACAACAGGTGGCCCGATTTACACACGCGGAGCGTCGTAAAGCATGCGTGGCGGCCTAAGGTCACGCGGGTACGGAGCTTGCACAAAAATGCCTTACCAGTGGTTCGTGCGGCGTGCGAGTCATGCGTTGCGGCGAACGCACTGGGAACCCGTACAGGAGAAAGCCATGCGAATTCCCCGAACCTCCGCGCGCACCTTGCGGATGGCATGCGTGTCCGCAGCGCTGGCGGCGGCTGCCGGCAGCGCGCTGGCACTCGACAAGAGCGGCCTGATCTTCGTTGCGGCGGACAATGCGCCCGCGGCGCCCGTCAACTCCGCGCCGGGCATGCCCGGACGCGCCGATCCCGATCGCAGCGCCGCTCCGGACGAGGGCGCCGACAAGGCCAAGCAGGCGGTCGAGGACGGTGCCATCACTACCAAGATCAAGACCAAGCTGCTGGCGACCAAGGACCTGAAGTCCACCGGCATCCATGTGAAGACGACCAACGGCAAGGTCGATGTGACCGGCACGGTGCCCAGCAAGCAGCAGCACGACATGGCGCTGGACGCGATCCGCGGTGTGGAGGGTGTGTCGTCGGTGAATGACAACTTGAAGGTGTCGGTGCGGTGAGGGGGCAGGGGGCGCGTCAAAGCGCGCGTCGAGCTGGATAAAACCGAAGGCCCCGCTTGGTGTGGTTCTTAGCTAGACCACCCCTCACCCCGGTCCCTCTCCCCATGAGGACCATGAGGGGAGAGGGAGAACACCTTGCTTAGGCACGCTCGGGCGGCTTTGGCGCACTCAAAACCGATCTCCTCTTCCGCGTCGGAGTTCGGAGTTCGTTGGCACTACGCCGCCTGCTTCCTCCGCGCGGTGCCGGTACTCTTGCGCGCCGCCGGCGCGCGTTTCGCCGGCGCATGCTTGGTGGCCGTGCCGGCACGCTTTGCCGGCGCCGCAGCCCGTTTGGCCGTCGTCTGTTTCTTCGCCGCCGCATGGCGCGCGGGCGCCTTGCGGCGCGTGCGGCCTTCGCTCCCGGTCTCCTCTTCGGCGTCCTCGGCTTCGGCCTTTGCCCGTTCCTTGCCGCGCGCCGGCTCTTCCTCCGCCTTGCCGCGGTGATCCAGGCTCTTGCGCAGCAGTGCCACCATGTCGATGACCTTGGCTCCCTGGCGCGGCGTCTCTTCCTCTTCGGCAGGCTGCGTCAGCTGGTGGGTGTTGCCGGATTCGATCTTTTCCTCGATGCGCGCCATCAGGTCGTCGCGGTAGGTGTCGCGGTACTGCTCGGGTTCCCAGTCCTGGCTCATGTCCTCGACCAGCTTGGTCGCCATCTCGACCTCGCGCGCGTGCGCGCCGGTGGCCTTGCCCTTTGCCGCCTTGGGCAAGTGTAGTTCGGATATCGGCAGCACTTCGTCGGCGAAGCGCATGGTGTTGAGCACCAGCGCATCGTCATGCACCAGCAGCGCGGCCAGGTGCTGCCGCGCGCGCAACACCACCAGCGCCAGCGCGGCGCGGCCGGTGCGGCGCATGGTCGCGAGCAGCAGTGCGTAGCCGCGCTCGCCGCGCTTGTCGGGCTCAAGGTAGTACGGCGTGTCGAAGTAATAGGGCGGAATGCTTTCCGCGTCGACAAAGCTGACGATATCCACCGTCTGCGTGGCCTCGACATTGGCCTGGCGGAAATCCTCGTCGTTGAGCAGCACGTACTCGTCCTTGGCGTACTGGTAGCCCTTGACGATATGTTCCTTGTCGACCGGCTTGCCGGTGCTCTTGTTGATGCGCTGGTATCCCACCGGCGCCATGTCGCGCACGTCCAGCAGGTCCAGGTCGAGCGTCTGGTTGCGCGACGCGGGCCGCAGCACGACAGGAATGTTGACGAGGCCAAAGGTGATGGCGCCTTTCCAGATGATGCGGGACACTTGACGGCTCCTTTGCGCTAAGCGCGCGGGGGCGCGCTGGCACTGCTTGCACGTTGCGGCGGCGGAGGCGGCGTATCCCCGGGCGGCGGGTCGGCCACGGGTTCGGGTTCGGGGATGCCCGGGGGGTGCTCCGGCGGCGGGCTTTCAGGCTTGCGCGTCGGGATGTCGGGTTCAGGCGTGGTATGCACGGAGGCTCCTTGTTGCGGGTTGGTTCGGTTGCGGCCGCTACGCGCGTTCGCTGCCAAGTGCATCCAGCAGTCGCGTGAGCGCCTCCAGGTCGGCCGGCTTGACCAGGTGCTGGTCGAAGCCCGCTTCCAGCGCGCGGCGGCGGTCTTCGGGCTGCCCGAAGCCGGTCAGCGCGACCAGCGTGGCACCGCGCATCTCGGGCAGCGCGCGCAGGCGGCGCGCGGTCTCGAAGCCGTCCATGGCGGGCATGCCCAGATCGAGCAGCACCACCTCCGGCCGTACAGCGGGCGCGCGCGCCAGTGCGCTGGGGCCATCGGGGGCGGTCACCACGGTATGGCCGAGGGTCTGCAGCGTCATGGTCATGGCCTCGAGCGCATCGACGTTGTCGTCGACCACCATGATCCGGCGCGGCACGCCGCTGCGCGGCGCGGCCTTGCCGGTGCCGGGATGCCACTTCTGCCAGGGCTCCACCGGCAGCGTCACCGTGAAGGTGCTGCCCTGTCCGGCGCCGGGGCTGTGGGCGCGAATCACGCCGCCATGCAGGCGCACCAGCTTCTGCACCAGCGTCAGCCCGATGCCGGGCCCTTCATGGGGGAAGGCGCCGTGCGCAGGCTCGGGGGGCGCGCCGTCTTCAGGCGGCGCCAGCGGATCGAACAGCTGCCGCTGCAGCGCCTCGGACAGGCCGGTGCCGTTGTCGCGCACGTTGACGATCACGTGGCCCGCGTCGTCGAGCGTGGCATCCACTGTGATCTGTCCGCCCGCGGGCGTGTAGGCCGCGGCGTTGTGCAGCAGGTTGCTGAAGATCTGCGTAAGCCGCACCAGGTCGCCGCGCACCGGCAGTGGCTGCTCGGGCAGCGACAGGCGCAGCGTATGGCGGTAGGCGTCCAGCACCGGACGCACCGCTTCCACCGCCGTATTGAGCGCGGTGCGCAGCTCCACCAGGTCCTGGCGCAGCGTGATGCGGCCCTGGTTGAAGCGCGAGATATCGAGCAGTTCGTCCACCAGCCGCGTCAGGTGGTGCAGCTGGCGGCCGATGACGTCGCGCGCGCGGAACATGTCCTCGCGCGATGGCGACAGCTGCTGCAGCAGGTCCGCGGCGCTGCGTAGCGGTGCCAGCGGGTTGCGCAGTTCATGCGCGAGCATCGCCAGGAAGCGGTCCTTGCGCCGTTCCTCGTCGCGCAGCGCGCGCTCGGCGCGGTTGTGCAGCGTCACGTCCTGGCAGGTGCCGGCGATGCGCAGCGGCGGGCTGTCTTCGGCGCCTGCGGTTTCAGCGTCCTTGCTGGCGCCGCGCACGGGGAAAGCGCGCGCGCGGATTTCGCGCAGTTCGCCGCCCGGGCGTGTCAGCTGGAACTCGATATCCATGCGCCCATCGCGCAGCATGCGTTCGAACGCGGCTTCCACGCGCGCACGGTCGGCGGGCACCAGGCGGTCGAGGCAGCGGCGCGGATCTTCCATCAGCTGCTCGGCGGAATGGCCCCACAGCGCCGCGAACGAGCGGCTGACAAAGAGCAGGCGCTTTTGCACCGGGTCCAGGATCCAGACCACGTCCGCCATCGATTCGGCCAGCTGGCGGAACATGTCTTCATTCTCGTGCAGCGCCTGCGAGGTGCGGTGGTAGGCATCCTCGGCGCCGCGCAACCGCAGCAAGGCCTGGATGCTCGACTGCACTTCCTCGGGCTCGGCGGGTTCGACCAGGTAGCCGTCGGCGCCGCAGTTCAGCGCCTCGACCCGCTGGCGCGACTGCGCCAACCCGGACGAGGTCAGCAGCACCAGCGTGCGTGCGGTGTGCGGGTCCTCCTTGAGCAGCCGGCACACGTCCAGCCCGCTGATATCGGGCAGGCGTGCGGACAGTAACACCAGCGCCGGCGCATGCTGGCGGACCAGTGATAGCGCGGAATGGCCGGTGGCGGCTTCGATCACGGAGAACTCGCCGCCGCGGTGCAGGATGCGGCTCTTGACGTAGCGCGGCCCCTCGCGGTCGTCGACGTTGAGGATAAGGGGCGCGGGGTTGGGGGTGTGCGGAGTCATGGCGTCACGCAACCGTGCGCCGGCGCGCCGGTCGAGAAGCCAGCGGGGGCGCCGGCATGGCCGCGCCGCACCAGGTCGATGTGTAAAACTGCGCCGGCCGGCTCTGGCCGTTTGCAATTGTTGCCCCACTGGTGCGCCTGCTGGTTGTCGTAATTACATGCGTACAGAAGTGATCCATCATCGTTCCCCCTTGGCGTCGGCATGGTCGCGGTCTTCACTGAGGCCGTCATGCGTGGCAGTGGCAAGAGGCGTGCCGGGCAGGCGGCGCGTTGGCCGCTTTGCCGTCATCATTGCCACGAAGCTGGCCGGTGCCTGCCTCGCTCACTTGCGCGCGGCTTCGCCACTGTGGGCTTCCGCGCTGGGCGAGGTGCCGCCATGCGGGCCAGCCGTGCCCGGCGCCTCGGCGGCCTTCTGCGGGACTTTGCCGGGTTCGGTCGTGGCCCCCGCGCTGCTGCCCTTGCCGAAACGCGCAGCCAGCTGGTCCTGGACGCGCCCCAGCGCATCGGCCTGGAGCTTGGCAGCTTCTGCCTCCTTGGCCTTCTTGGCCTCGGCTGCCTGCTGCTGCTCCGGCGTGGGGGCGGGCAGGCGTGCATGCAGCGGGCCGGCCGCGAACGACAGCATCGCGCAGGACACCAGCAGCCGGTGCAGCGCGCGGCAGCCACGCGGCGCGGCGGTATCAGGTGCGCCGGCGGCGCGTATCTTCCGGGGAATAGCAAGTCGGCGCATCGCGGTGTCCTCCTGTGTTTGCTGAGTCGTCGGGCACTGCAGGCAGTGCCGCGACGTGCCCGTCGCGGGCGTGCTCATGGGGCGTGATCACGGAGGGAACGTGGCAAGAAATGTGCCGCTCGATGTTGGCGCCGCCAGTTGCGCCGGGCGCCGCGGCCCGCGCCAGTGTCGCTAGCGCACGTGGCCGAGCCTTGCCGCGGCCCGCGTGATGGCCTGCCGCGTGCCAGCGTAGTCCGCCCAGGGGTCGTCCGCTTCCAGCGCTTCCAGCCTTGGCTCGACGTTGGCGACGGTCCATTGCGCCGAGCCTTCCAGCGCGTCGAGTTCTTCCCACGACACCGGAATCGACACGCCCAGCCCTGGCCGCGCGCGTGCGGAAAACGCCGCTGCCGTGGTGGCGCCGACACCATTGCGCAGGTAATCGATGAAAATCTTGCCCACGCGGTTGCGCGCGCCGCTCTTGGCAACGAAGCGCTGCGGGATGGTCGCGGCGACGTGGCGCACCACGTCATGGGCAAAGCCCTTGACCTCGTCCCAGCCCGCGCGCGGCGTGACCGGCACCACCACATGCAGGCCCTTGCCGCCGCTGGTCTTCAGGAAGCTGGCCAGGCCCAGCTCGTCGAGCAGCGCCTTCATCAGCGCGGCGGCCTCCT
Source organism: Cupriavidus sp. PB-02 (assembly GCF_058252315.1). Taxonomy (NCBI): domain Bacteria; kingdom Pseudomonadati; phylum Pseudomonadota; class Betaproteobacteria; order Burkholderiales; family Burkholderiaceae; genus Cupriavidus; species Cupriavidus sp. PB-02. Next base: position 2,727,244 of record NZ_CM177695.1, on the reverse strand, counting down.
GCATATGCGACCATGCCACGCCTTCGCCCGGGTCCAGGTCGAAGATGATGCGGTTGGGCCGGTCGATGCTGCGCTTGCTGGCGTTCCAGGTATGGAACTCCACCACGTTGAGCTGCGCGGCCGCGACCAGCGCCTGTTCCGAGACGATTTCCAGCAGCGCTGGATGCCCCGGCCACAGCCCGGGATCGAGCACGTTGATGCCGTCCACGCGCAGCGTGTCGCCATGCCGCTGGAAGAACTGCTCGCCGCCCACGCCCGAGGGCGCGCGCACCATCGCGATCGGGCGCCCGCGCAGGTGCGGCAGCATCAGTGCAGCGGCGCGCTCGTAGTAGCGCACCAGGTCGCCTTTGGTCAGGCCCGAGGCGGTGTCGATCACGCGCCCGGCATTGCTGATGGCAACCTTGCCGCCGGCGGCGGTGGGGCGCTTTGCCGCCGCGCCTGATTTCGCTTTTGCTCCGGTTCCTGTCTTCGTGCTGTCGGCCCTGGCAGTCTCCTTTACGGTCTTTGCCGCGGCCTTGCCCTTCGCGGCAGCCTCGGCCGGGCGTTCCACCGACACCGCGCTCGCGGGTTTGTCGCTGCGCAGCCCATGGAAGACGGCATGGCGCACGCGGCCTTCGCGCGTCCAGCTGCCGAACGACACCTCGGCCACCAGGTTCGGCCGCACCCAGTGGCCCTTGACGCCGGCGGGTACCGTGTCGAACGGCGGGTCATCGGCGCGCAGCGCGTCCAGCTGCTTGCGCAACACGCCGAGCATGCGCGTGTCGAAGCCGGTGCCGACGTTGCCGGCGTAGCGCAGCCGCCCGCCGCTGTCATGTACGCCGAGCAGCAACGAGCCGATGCCTTCGCGGCTGCCCTTGGGGTCGGTGAAGCCCGCCACCACGAATTCCTGGCGCAGCGTGCATTTGAGCTTGATCCACGTGTTGCTGCGCGCGCTCACATATCTGGAATCCGCGCGCTTGCCGATCACGCCTTCCAGCTTCATGCGGCAGGCGGCATCGAGCATCTCTTCGGGGCTCGCTTCAAAGTCCTCGCTGAACCGCAGCCGCGCCGAGGTGTTGTGCTCGAAGATCCGCCGCAGCAGCGCGCGCCGCGCCACCAGCGGCACCTTGCGCAGGTCATGGCCGGCAAAGTACGGCAGGTCGAACGCGAAGTACTGGATCGCCTCCACCCGCGATGTGTCGAAGGCGTTCTGCAGCGCCTGGAAGTCGGTCTCGCCATGCTTGCCGATCACCACGATTTCGCCGTCGAGCCAGCCGTCGGGCAGTCCCAGCGCGCCGACGTCGCGCGCCAGCGCGCGCAACCTGGCGGTCCAGTCATGGCCCTGGCGCGTGAACAGGCGCACGTCCTTGCCGTCGATGCGCGCCAGCAGCCGGTAGCCGTCGAACTTGATCTCGTAGCGCCAGGCCTGGGAAGCGGACGGGGGGTTTTCCACCAGCGTGGCCAGCTGCGGCGCCAGCGCCAGGGGCAGTGCCGCGCGCGCGGCCCCGTGCGGGGGCTTCAGGGCCTTCACTGAGGTGCCTGCCGGTGCGGCCTCCGCGTCGTCAGGGTTCTGCGCGCGCTTTGCCTTTCCCGTGGTGGGGGAGCGCTTTGCCGGGGCCTTGCGTTCGGTGCCACCCAGCACGCTGTCAGGCATGGCCTCGACCACATCGAACTCCGACGCCGGCACCGCGGCTTCGTCGCGTTCCTTGATCAGCAGCCAGGCGTCCTGTTCGCCCTGCGCCTTCTGCCGGCTGCCGTGCATGCGCACCAGCGTCCAGTGCCCATGCAGCTTCTCGCCGCGCAGCTCGAACTTCAGCTTGCCGGCGCGATACCCGGCTTCGGCGTCGCCCACCGGCACCCAGCTGCCGCGGTCCCAGACGATCACCGTGCCGGCGCCATAGTGGCCGGCGGGGATCACGCCCTCGAAGCCGGCGTACTCCATCGGATGGTCTTCGACATGGACGGCCATGCGCTTGTCGGCGGGGTCCAGGCTGGGGCCCTTGGGCACCGCCCAGCTCTTCAGCGTGCCGCCCAGTTCCAGGCGGAAGTCATAGTGCAGTCGCCGCGCGGCATGCTTCTGGATCACGAAAGACAGCTCGCCGGCGCGCTTGCGTGGCGCGGGCCGGGCGCGCGCCGCGGCGGCGCCGGGCTCGGGCGTGGCGCCGAAGTCGCGCATGCGACGGTATTTGTCGAGCGCGGCGGGCGCCGTGCCGGCGGTGCGCTTGCGCGCGGGGGCCGCTGCCTTGGTAGCGGACTTGGTAGCGGACTTGGTCGGGGTCCTGGTTGGGGACTTCGCTGCCGCCTTGCGCGCAGCCGCACGCGGCGCCTTGGCGGCGGCAGTACCCGCGCGCTTGCCGGTGCGCTTTGCCGGGGTGCGGCCTTCACCTGGATCCTGCCGCGTCGTCTTGGCCATGGCTGTCGCCGGTTGCAGGGGAATGCATCCAGCTTAGGCAGCACATGGCCTTGCCGAAATCGGCGCCCGTCCTACAGGCGCCGTGGGCTGGGGACGCGGTATGTGGTTCTTACCGGGCGTTGTAATTCTGCGGCACCCGTCTCGCGACGTTATCCGCGCCCGTACCGGTGCGCCTTGGCGCACCGGACGGGAATACTCCTTGCGACTAGCTAGAGGCATGCCCGGCGCCGTGCCGGGGCCATCCGAGGAGGAAGCGGCAGATGAAACCAACCCTGAAAAAGATCGGCTCACAGGTCATTGTGCTGACCGGCGCCAGCAGCGGCGTGGGCCTGGTCACCGCGCGCAAGGCAGCGCAGCAGGGCGCGCGCCTGGTGCTGGTGGCGCGCAGCGAGGATTCGCTGCACCAGCTGGCGGAAGAACTGCGCGAGCATGGCGCCGAAGTCATTACCGTGGCGGCCGACGTGGGCAAGCATGAAGATGTCGCGCGGGTGGCGCAGACGGCCATCGAGCGTTTCGGCGGCTTCGATACCTGGGTCAACAACGCCGGCGTGACCATCTTCGGGCGCCACTGCGATGTGCCGCTGGAAGACCAGCGCCGGCTGTTCGACACCAACTACTGGGGCACCGTGCACGGCTCGCTGGCCGCGGCGGCGCACCTGCGCGAGTGCGGCGGCGCCATCATCAACATGGGCAGCGAGGCATCGGATGGCCCGTTGCCGCTGCAAAGCGCCTACGCGGCCTCGCAGCATGCGATCAAGGGCTTTACCGATTCGCTGCGAGTGGAGCTGGAACAGGAGCAGGCGCCCGTCAGCGTGACGCTGATCAAGCCGGCCGGGCTGGAAACGCCGCTCGCGCGGCATGCCAAGAATTTCCTCGATGTCGAGCCGCGTCTGCCGCCGCCGCTGTATGACCCGGCGCTGGCCGCCGACGCGATCCTGTTCGCGGCCGAGAACCCGCGCCGCGACCTGTTCGTCGGCGCCGCCGCCAAGGCCTTCTCGGCGGCGGCCTACCACGCGCCGCATACCTTCGACCGCTTTATGCGCCGCTTTATCGGCCGGGCCCAGCAGACCCGCCACCCGGCCGGGCCGCTCGAGGACAATGCGCTCTACGGGAGCGGCAGCGGGCTGCAGGAGCGCGGCGGCACGCAAGGTGCGCTGCACTCGTGCCCGTACACCACCACGGCGCGGTACCCGATGCTGACGACCGCGCTGGTGGTCGGCGCCTCGGCCGCGCTGGCCGCAATGGTCCAGTTGCGGCGTTCGCGCTAGGTGCCATGCTGCCCCGCGTGCGGAGCCGTTCCACGCGGGGCTTTCGCCCCTTTGATGCCTGTGCTCCCCCGAAAGGGTGCGGCGAGGCCTGGTGAAGCCAGAACGGGTGGCGCATGGGCCGCGAGCGCCTATCATTGACACGGATGCCCGCCAAATGGCGGGCATTTGGCCCTGCGCCGCGCGGTTCCGGCCGGGACTTGCCGATTTCCATCTCCACCTATGCAGAAGGTGCGCTCATGGCCGAGCCGCAAACGGCAAAAGGTGTCCGCGCGTCACCCGTTGGCGAACCAGGGGGCGCCATGGCGGGCCATCCCACGCAGCAGCAGGCCATCCAATACGGGCGCCTGCTCGATGCCGTGCAAGACTGCGCCGTGTTCGAGACCGATGCGGACGGCCGCATCGCGCTATGGCCCGAGGTCGCGCGCAAGGTGTTCGGCTACAGCGCCGACGAGATCCTCGGCCGCCACTTTTCCTGCCTGCACCGCCCCGATGACATTGCCGCCGGCCTGCCGCAGCAATTGCAGTGCATGGCCGCGCAAACCGGCAGTGCACGCGACCAGGGCTGGCGCGTGCGCCGCGACGGCAGCCTGTTGCAGGCGGACTGCATGATGCTGGCGATCGGCGCGGAGATGCCGGGCATGCCGTCGCCGAACGGGGATGCAGCCACGGCCGCGCCCAGCGGTTTCGTGGTGTCCTGCCGCGACATCACCGTGCAGCAGGCTGCCACCGAACACGCCGCGCTGGCCGAGTCGCGCCTGCGCCTGCTGGCCGATAGCCTGCCCGGCACCGCGATCTGCGAACTGGACCTCGACGGCACCATCCGCAGCTGGAATGTCGGTGCGCAGGCACTCTCCGGCTATGCCGAAGCCGACGCCGTGGGCCAGCCGCTGGCGCTGCTCTACACCCGCCAGGACGCTGCCGCGGGGCGCCACCGGGTGGCACTGGATGCCGCCCGCGCCTGCGGGCAGTGGGCGGGCGACGAGCGCGTGGCGCGCAAGGACGGCACCATCGTGCGCTGCCAGGCGCGCATCGTGCTGGTGCGCGACGCCGGCGGCTGTCCCAACGGCCTGCTGTGGACCGCGCGCGACCTCAGCGACGCGCTGCGGCTGGAGGTGCTCGAGACCGGCAACCGCCGGCTGCAGTCGTTCCTGGCCATCCTCGCGCATGAACTGCGCAACCCGCTCGCGCCGGTGCGCAACGCGGTGGAGGTGATTGCGCTGACGCCCACCGCCGATACCCGCATCCGTCACTGCGCCGAGATCATCGACCGGCAGCTGCACCAGCTCGAGCGGCTGGTCAACGACCTGCTCGACGTCGGCCGCGTGACCGCGGGCAAGATGAAGATGGAGTTGACGCCGACCTCGTACAACGATGTCGTGACCGCCAGCCTCGACGCGATCCGGCCCATGCTGGACGCCGCCGGCCAGCAACTGGTCGTGGAACTGCCGGCTACCTCGCCCTATGTGCGCGCCGACGCGGCGCGGCTGGGGCAGGTGCTGCTCAACCTGCTCAGCAACGCCACCAAGTACACGCCGTGCGGCGGCACCGTCAGCGTGCGCGTGAGCGTGGAGCCGGCGCGCGTGGTCACGGCCGTGTCCGACACCGGGCGGGGCCTGCCGCTCGCGGCGATGGACCGCATCTTCAACCTGTTCTCGCAGGAGGCCGAGGCCGGCAGCCGCAGCGGGCTGGGCATCGGGCTGGCATTGGCCAAGGCGGTAGTGGAAGCGCATGGCGGCGCGATCCAGGCCGACAGCGCCGGCGCCGGCAAGGGCAGCACCTTTACCGTGATCCTGCCCCGCGTCACCGGCCGCGCGCGCGAGGCGGACGCGCGGCCGCCGGGAACGGTGCCGCGCAGGCGCGTGCTGGTGGTGGACGACAACGCGGATTCGGCCGACAGCATGGCTGAGTTGCTGTCCCTGCTCGGCCACGAGGCGCGCGCGGCCCACGGCGGCCAGCAGGCGCTGGCCGTGGCTGGCGAATTCCGCCCCGACTGCGTGCTGCTCGACCTGGAGATGCCCGACATGTCGGGCTATGAGGTCCTGCAGGCGATGCGCCAGGCGGGCGCGGACCGCGGCGTGCAGTTCCTGGCGCTGACCGGGCGCGGCACCGCCGAGGAGCAGCGACGCAGCCAGCTGGCGGGCTTTCATGCGCACCTGACCAAGCCACTGGCGCTCGATGCCTTGTCGCACGCGCTGGCGCAGCCAGCGGGCAAGGGCCAGCCGCCGGACCAGTCCTAGAGCGAGCGGTAAGCGTCCAGCCGGTTGTATAGCGTCTTCAGGCTGATGCCGAGCGCGCGCGCGGCCTGGCGCTTGTCGCCGTCAAAGCGCGCCAGCGTGGCCATGATGATCTCGCGCTGGGTGTCGGCCAGCGTGGTGCCCACGCGCACGTTGACCACTCCGTCGACGGTGGTCGGGCGCGGTGGCTGCGTGGCCAGGTTGGGGTTGCCGATTTCCACCACCTTGTCGGCCAGGATAAAGGCGCGGTAGACCGCGTTCTTCAGCTCGCGCACATTGCCAGGCCAGTCGTAGCGCACCAGCCGGTCCAGCGACGCGGCCGAGAACGCCTTGTCGGTGTGCTCCATGGCGTTGTACTCAGCCAGGAAATGGCGCGCCAGCGGCACGATATCGTCCAGGCGCTCGCGCAGCGGCGGAATATGCAAGGGGAACACGGCCAGCCGGTACAGCAGGTCCTCGCGCAGGTGGCCTGAGCGCACGGCCTCGACCGGATCGCGGTTGGTGGCCGCCAGGATGCGCACATCGGTGACGATCATCGTGTCGCCGCCGACGCGGTGGAAGGTGCGCCCCTCCAGCACCCGCAGCAGCTTGATTTGCATCTCCAGGGGCATCTCGGTGACTTCATCGAGAAACAGCGTGCCGCCCTGGGCCTGCTCGAAGTAGCCGGCCTTCTGCTCGATCGCACCGGTGAAGCCGCCTTTTTCATGTCCGAAAAGTTCGGATTCGATGATCGTGGGCTGGATCGCGCCGCAATTGACGGCGATAAAGGGACCCTTGCGGCGCGCGCTACGCTCGTGCACGGCCCGCGCCACCACTTCCTTGCCAGAGCCGCTTTCCCCTACGGCGAGCATGGTGACGTCGGTGGGCGCAACGCGCTCGATCTGCGCCAGCAAGCGCCGCATCGCGGGCGCGGTGCTCTCCCACAGCAGCGTCACCTGCGACGGCACCGCCCGGCGCGGCGCGGGCTCTCCCCCGGACGCGCTGCCCGGGTGGCTGGAATGGGAGGCGGCGTTGCTGCGCCGCGGTGTGCTGGCAGTCACTGTCACGGTCACTGGCGCCTCGGAGGCCTCGCAGCGGGGCGAGTCAAGTCATGGGAAGGTGGGAACTTCCTATGCTAGCCTTTGCCACGGGGGCTTGCCAGACGTGCGTGAACAGGCGCGGAAAGTTCCGACAGCCGTGTCAGACGGACACCGGCAACGACCGTGCCTGCCCGCGCTTAGACTTGCAATACGCAGTGCAGAACCCCCGGTGCAGTGCCAGTGTCGTCGCCTGTACCTGCCGCCGAGCCACGCCTCGCATGGAGCGTGCCGGCGGATCGTTCCCGTTGCCCCCGGCCGGAGCCAGCCCAAAGGCTACCGCCGCAATGCACGGAGAGCCAGGCGCGCGCAGGGTTGCGCTCAGGACTCTATTAGGTCTCACTGACGGATCGTATGCCCCACATCCTGATTGTCGATGACGATGAAAACGCCTGCGCCGCGCTGGCCGAGATCGTGGCCATGGAAGGCTTCAGTTCCGCCACCGCAGGCACCTTGCGTGAAGCCCGGCTGCAGATCGGCTGGCGCATGCCCGACGCGATCGTCGCGGACCTGCGCCTGCCCGACGGCAACGGCATGGAACTGTTCGACGAGGTCGGCGCGTCCGGCGTCGAGGTGATCCTCACCACCGGCTACGCCAGCGTGGAAAGCGCCGTGGAGGCGCTGCGCGCCGGCGCCACCGACTACCTCGTCAAGCCCATCAACGTGGCGCGGTTGCAGACCGTGCTCAAGCGCCTTGCCACCACCGGCGAGCTGCGCGCCGAGATCCATTCGCTGCGCGGCGAACTGCGCCGCTATGGCCGCTTCGGCCGGCTGATGGGCAGCTCCGAAGTGATGCAGGTAGTCTATGACCAACTCGCGCGCGTGGCGCCCACCGAGGCCACCGTGCTGCTGATCGGCGAAAGCGGTACCGGCAAGGAGCTGGCCGCGCAGACCGTGCACGAGCTTTCGTCGCGCCGGCGCCAGCCGTTCCTGGCGGTCAACTGCGGCGCGATCTCGCCCACGCTGATCGAAAGCGAGATGTTCGGCCACGAGCGTGGCAGCTTTACCGGCGCGGACCGCCAGCACAAGGGCTATTTCGAGCGCGCCGACGGCGGCACGCTGTTCCTCGATGAAATCACCGAGATGCCGGCCGAGTTGCAGGTCAAGCTGCTGCGCGTGCTGGAAACCGGCACCTTCATGCGCGTGGGCACAAACCGTGAATGCCACTCCGACGTGCGCGTGCTGGCCGCCACCAACCGCAACCCGGAAGAAGCGGTGGCGGACGGCAAGCTGCGCGCCGACCTGTTCCACCGCCTGAACGTGTTCCCAGTTGAGCTGCCGCCGCTGCGCGCGCGCGGCGACGACGTGCTCCAGATCGCCAACCTGATGCTGGACCAGCTCAATGCCGAACAGGGCACGCAACGCCGCTTCGCGCCGAATGTGCTGGAGAGCCTGCGCCTGCACGCCTGGCCGGGCAATGTGCGCGAACTGCGCAACTTCGTGCAGCGGGCCTTCATCATGGCCGACGACGACCTGATCACCGAAGTGCAGGTGCCGCTGCAGGTGGCGGCCACGCAGGCGCCGGGCGCGGCGGTGGTGTCGGTGCCGGTGGGCATGTCGCTGGCCGACGCTGACCGGCAGCTGATCTTCGCCACGCTGGAGCAGTGCGCCGGCGTGAAGAAGCACGCGGCCGAGATCCTGGGCATCAGCCTGAAGACTTTGTACAACCGGCTGGAAGATTATGCCGCCCGTGGCGAATTGCCGGAGTGGTTGCGCGCCTCGCGCAACGACAACGGTTCGTCCGCCACCGGGTGACGGCGTGCGTGCCGGCAAGCGGTTGCGGCGGTTCGCGTCCCGTGGTGGCCTACGGTGCCCCCGTGCCGCACGCTTCTTGCTTCAGCCAAAGTAGCCAACCAGGCCGACACGATGATGCTTGAGCAACCGCCGCAATCCGGCACGCCGGACGTCTCTGACCGTCCTCCCCTGCATGGCGCTGGCCATGCAGGAGCGCGCAGCGATGCCACCGCCTCGCTGGACGGGCTGGCCGTGCAAAGCGTGCAGGAAGTGAGCGCGCTGATCGAGCAGTCGGCGCACGACTTGCGTTCTTCCCTCAATGCCATCCAGAGCTGGGCCTACGTGCTGGACCGCGCCTTCGATACTGCACCCGCGCCGGCGCAGCGCGCGCTGGACGGCATTCGCGCCGGCATGCAGCAACAGCTCGCGCTGATCGAGGAAATGGAAGAAGGGGTGCGGCTGCTCGCCGACGAGGCGGTGCCGCGCTGGCAGCAGGTCGACCTGCTCGAAGCCGTGGCCCAGGCCATTGCCGATCGCCGCGCGGCGGCGGAGGCGCGCGGGGTGCTGCTGTCGCCGGTGACCACCGACGGCGCCGGTGATTCCGCCTACGTCATCGACGCCGACGCGGCGCGCCTGGCGCCGCTGCTGCGGCACCTGCTGGTGCACTGCATCTGGCGCGCCCCGGCCGGCGGCACGATCGCCGTACAAATTGCCGGCGAGCCCGACCACGTCAGGCTGCGCATCACCGAAAGCCCGCCGCTGGACCAGCAGCGCAGCGCCAGCCGGCTGGCCGCACTGACCGACTTCTTTGGCCGCCGGCCCCCGGCGGCGGATGGCGCCCCACCGGCGCGGCAAAGTACCGCACTGCTGCTGACCCGCCGCATGGTGGAACTGCATGGCGCCGTGCTGAGCGCGGAAAGCGATGGCTGCGACAGCGACAAGATCAGCGTCTGCATCGCGGTCCGGTTCCCGCGGCATGTGCGCGGAGGGTGAGCGGTCGCGCGCGGCGCGATGACGGCCTCAATGTGCGTTCATAACGCTTCCATGGCGATGTAGTTTTTACAGGCGTGCGGTGCGCGCTACGCGTACCGCTTGCCAGAGCGCGGCGCGCCCGCCGCAGCCTGACCGCAGCCCCACGGCAACATGGCGGCCCCCACGGCAGGCCCTGCCTCCGCTCCCGCCCGCATGTGCCATCCGCCTGGCATCTGGCCCGCGCCTTGCATGGGTAAGTTACTCAACCAAGGAGGGACCAACCATGCCCAAAGCCAGCCGCCCATCCGAGAAGGCCGCGCAGGTTGCCCGCAAGTCGTCCGGCGCGAAGTCCGACATGAAGTCCGACAAGGCGCAGGCCGCCCGCAGCTCGCGCGCTTCGGCTGCTTCCGCAGGCAAGGCCGGCAAGAGCGGCGCGGCGATGAAGGCCGCAAAGCCTGCCGCAAAGCCCGCAGCCAAGGCCGTGGCAAAGCCGGCCGCGAAGCCTGCGGCGAAGTCAGCCGCTAAGGCAGCCGCCAAGCCTTCCGCCAAGCCTGCCGCCAAGGCAAGTGCCAGGCCGTCAGCGAAGCCTGCCGCCAAGCCGGCCGCGAAGACCGGCAAGTCCGCCATGGCCAGTCCTGGCGCACGCGCCGGCCGTGCCGAAACCGGCAAGGTCGCCAAGGCCGGTGACAAGCCGCGCAAGGAAGGCAAGACCTACCAAGCTGCCGTCGACGATTCCCTGGAGATGACTTTCCCCGCCAGCGACCCGATCTCGCCAAGCGCGGCCATGCATGCCGAGAAGAAGACGCAGACCGCGCGCGACGATGTCGACTGGAAGCTCAAGCGCGGCAGCGAACAGCAGCCCGCAGGTGCCAAGCCAGCCGGTCAGCGCAAGGGCTCGACCGGCCGCCGCTGAGAGCGAGCACGTCAGCCACCTTTAGTCCATGCGCGGCAGCGCGGCGCCACCGGCGCTGCGCTGCGGCCCGAACCCATCGGATGAACGAAAAGGAGCCAGCATGTCCGCCATCATTGCAGGTCGCTTCGACAGCTTTTCCGCCGCAGAAACCATAGCCAGCCGGTTGAAGGCGCACGGGTTTGCGGACAAGGACCTCAACCTGTTCTACGTCAACCCGCCGGGACAACACGCGGCCTATCCGCTGGGCGGCGACCACGCCGCCGATGCAGGCGCGCGCAAGTCGGGCATCGGTGCCATCGCCGGCGTGCTGATCGGCGCCGCGGTGGGCGCGGCACTGGGCGCAGCGCTGATTTCCGCGGTGTCGGCCGCGCCGCCGCTGTCGATCCTGGTGATGGTGTTTGCCGTTGGCCTCGGTGCCTACCTGGGGTCGCTGGCCGGCGCGCTGGCGCTCGCGCGCAACGTGCGGCGCGACCCGCTGACCGGGCAGCCGGCGGTGCGCAACGCCGGCGTGGTGCTGGCCGCGCATGTGGCCCGCGGGAACCCGGCCGCGGTGGCGGACCTGCTGCGCCAGGGCGGCGCCAAGGACGTGGAGCGCGCCGATGGCCGCTGGGTCGACGGCCGCTGGGCAGACTTCGATCCGACCGTGCCGCCGGTGCCGGCGGAAAACCCGAGAACGCGCGAATACAGCTAGCGCAGTGCGGGCGCGGGCGATGCCAGCGCCGGCGTCCTTCCATCCCAAGGCATAAACGGAGGTGTCCATGAATCCAGTCCAACCTGAATCCCCGGGCGAACAGCCGCGCGGCGCATCGATCGTCGGCGGCATCGACCGCAATTCCCCGGGTCCCGGCCCGTTCGTGATGGCCGCCGATACGCTCGAGGGCAACAAGGTGGTTGACCCCGCGGGCGACGATATCGGCACCATCGACCACATCATGATCGACGTGCTGGGCGGACGCGTGGCCTACGCAGTGATGGCCATGGGCGGCTTCCTCGGCATCGGCGAGAAGCTGTTCGCCCTGCCGTGGTCGGCGCTGACGCTGGACACGCGGCGCAAGTGTTTCGTGCTCGGCGTCGAGAAGGACCGGCTCAAGGCCGCGCCGGGGTTCGACAAGGACCACTGGCCGAGCATGGCCGACTCGCAGTGGGCCACCAGCATCCACCAGTACTACGGGATTTCGCCGTATTGGGAAGCGGATCGCTACGATCCATGGGAAGACCGCAAGTAGCTTATGCGGTCATCCGGGGGGAGGCCCGGCGCCGGCATGGATCCGGCGCCGGGCCTTTTCTTTTTTTTCACACCTTATGGTGGACCTGCCCCGACGGTTTGCGCGCGGGATCCGCGTTCATGCCGCTGTGCTGCGGCTGCCCCTTTGGCTCGGGCGCGGGCTGGCGGCGCAGCGACAGTTCGTTATGTACCCCGAGCACGCCCGCGCTGACCGCTGCGGCCTTCTCGATGCGCTGCGCGACCCCGACGTCGTCCACGCAGCCGCGCACGGTCACGCGGCGATCCACCACGTCGAGCGTGACGCCTTCAGGAAAGCGGCCAGCGAAGGCCGCGGCAATCTCGGCGCGTATGGCCACGCGCAGGGCTTCGTCATCGGCGGCTGAGGAGGCGTTGCGGTTCATCATTGCTCCTTTGCTGGAATCGAACATCTGAAGGCGTACCCCGCCTTCGCTGCGTAGCCTGTGACCGGCGCAAGAAGCATTCCCGCCAACGCGCCGTCGCGCATGCGAGCGTTTCCACTCCGCACACCGGTGGCGTCGGCAAGATTTATCACCCGATGTAGAAAGGAAAGTCGCGCCGCAGCCCGGACAACGCCAACGGCGGTACAAGTGCAGCGCGCGTTGTAGGACTGCGCCCGCTGCACTTTGGCACCGCGCTCCATACAATGAAATCAGCATGCCGCCGCGTGGCGGTTCAATGTCGGGAGCGCAACGATGAGCAAGACCAGTCCAATCCTGCCGGGCATTGGCCATCAGCCCAATTCCGGCAAACATGCCCGCATGCTGCATGTGTTCGACCGCTTCGCCGGTGCCGCCACGCGCCAGGCGGGCTCGCCCACCGCGTTCGTGCTGGCCGTTGGCGTGGTGGTGGCCTGGGGCATTACCGGGCCGATTTTCGGCTATTCCGAGACCTGGCAGCTCGTTATCAATACCGGCACCACCATCGTCACCTTCCTGATGGTGTTCCTGATCCAGCAGAGCCAGAACAAGGACGCGGTCGCGGTTCACCTGAAGCTCAACGAACTGCTGGCCTCGCATCGCGAAGCCAGCAACATGCTGGTGTCGATCGAAGACCTGGACGAAGAGGAACTGCGCCAGCTGGTCAATTTCTATCGCCACCTGGCCGAGCTGGCCGACAAGGAGGACGGTATCAAGTGCAGCCATTCGCTGGACGAGGCGCGCGAGAACCACGCGGCCAAGCTGCAGGCGCGCGCGTCGCGCCGCGGGCCTGCACAGGATGAGCCAGTGCGGGCGGATACCGGTTCTACCGCCGCGGTCAGCCCCTAGCCGGGCCGCGCCGGGCCCCGCCATGCCGTCGCCTCCCCCCGTGCCGTCGCGCACAACCCAGCAAGGAGCCAGCCGTGTCCGATCCCAACCAGGCAACGAAGCGCAAACGCGCGGGCAGGGCCGCCACGGCCTCGCCGCCGGGCCGCAGCGTCATGGTCTACGGCTGCGAGCCGCTGGGCGATGCCGACAGCCACCATGGCACGACCCTTGCCAATATAGCCCGCAAGGTGGCCGATATCGCGGGCTATGCCTTCGCCGGTGCCTACGCCGCGCCGGGCGCGGGGCAAACCGCGCCCTACCTGGTGCCCGCGCAGACGCTGGTGGGCGCCGACCTGGCCGCCAGCCTCGGCGTGCAGGGCGAGAGCGACCTCTTTGGCGGCGTGGTGCCGTACGCGTTCGTGGCCACCAAGGCGATCACGCACGGCCTGGTGGAACCGGGCGCGGCGGCACCGCAGGGCTGGTGCGAGGGCTTCGTGCAGCGCGTGGTGGGCGCGACCCTGCCGGGCTTTACCGCGTTCACCGTGGCCGACGCGCGCGTGGCCGGCAAGCGCCTGCTGGCGCTGGGACCGGTGCGGCTCAAGGAGCCCTGCGGCATCGGTGGGCTGGGCCAGCGCGTGGTCGACAGCGAGCGCGCGCTGGACGAGGCGCTGGACGCGATGCAGGCCGATATCGTCGAAACCCTCGGCCTGGTGCTGGAGCGCGACCTGGACGCGCCCCAGACCTACAGCGTTGGGCAGGTGGAGCTGGCCGGCCTGCGTGCCGCCTACTGCGGCACGCAGAGGCTGACGGCCAACAACCGCGGCCAGCAGGTGTACGGCGGCTCGACGCTGACGGTGGTGCGCGGCGGCTTTGACGCGCTGCTGGAGCAACCATTCGATGCGCGCACGCAGGCCGCGGTACGCGCGGCGATGGTGTACCACGACGCCGCGCTGGCCTGCTATGGCGGCATGGTGCTGTCGCGCTGCAACTATGACGTGGCCTTCGGGCCCGCGGCCGGAAGTGCCGACCGCGAGTGCGTGCTGGGCGGCGTGCTGGAGCAGTCCTGGCGCGTGGGCGGCGCGACCGGCGCCGAACTGGCTGCGCTGGCGGCGCTGCGCGAGGATCCGAGGCGCACGCGCGTGGTGGCCTCGACCCGCGAGGTGTACGGCAACGGCGTGCAGGTGCCCGACGATGCCGAGATCTATTTCCAGGGAGAGGACCGCCATGTCGGTCCTCTGACCAAATACGCACGACTGGAGCGTGAATCCGATGGCAACGCATGAAGAACTCCTGCAGATACAGACCGAGGGCGGCACCATTGCCGGCACCCTGATCAGTCCTGAAACCAAGCTGCCCGGGGTGCTGTTCGTCCATGGCTGGGGCGGCAGCCAGCAGCAGTACCTGGCGCGCGCGCGCAAGGTGGCGGGGCTGGGCTGTGTCTGCCTGACGTTCGACCTGACCGGCCATGCCGGTACGCGCGCGGAGTACGAAACCGTCACCCGCATGCGCAACCTCGCCGATGTGGTGGCGGCCTACGATTTGCTGGTGCGCCAGACCGAAGTGGACCGCAACGCGATCGCGGTGGTGGGCAGCAGCTACGGCGGCTACCTCGCCGCACTGCTGACCACCTTGCGCCCGGTGCGCTGGATGAGCTTCCGCGCGCCGGCGCTGTACATGGATTCCGGCTGGGAACTGCCCAAGCGCCAGCTGCATCGCGAACAGGACCTGGTCAGCTATCGGCGCAGCGTGGTGCCCCCGGAAAGCAACCGCGCGCTGCGCGCCTGCTGCGCCTTCGCCGGCGACGTGCTGGTGATCGAATCCGAGAGCGACCAGGTGGTGCCGCACGCCGCGGTGATGAGCTATGTCGACGCCTGCCTGCATGCCAATTCGATGACCTACCGCATGATCAAGGGCGCCGACCACGGCCTGACCGACGAGGAAAGCCAGCGCGCCTACACCAGCCTGCTGGTCAACTGGCTGCGCGAGATGATCACCGTCGCGCGCGCCGGCCCGGTCAGCGCGGAGCGCGCGGTGCCACCCAGGCCGCGGCCCGCGCCCCCGGAGCACGAGGAGGAGCTGGGCATGGCGGGCGCCATGTCGGGCACCGGCACGTCGCCATCAGGCGCGAGCGCCCCGCCGGCCCGCGCGGAATAGCGTGCCCGCGCCAGCCTTGCGACGGCCATGGATAGCGCGCTGGCGACCACAGAGGCCGCCGTCACGCTCGAGGCCGTGCTGCGCGACGCGGGCCTGCGCTATGTCGACGACAGCGGACCGGGCATCACGCGCCGCCGCCACGGCAGCGGCTTCCGCTATATCGGTCCCGACGGCGAGCGCGTGCGCGATGCCGGCACGCTGGCGCGCATCGCCGCGATGGCGATCCCGCCGGCCTATGAATCGGTGTGGATCTGCGCGGACCCGCGCGGGCACCTGCAGGCCACCGGGCGCGATGCGCGCGGGCGCAAGCAGTACGTCTACCACGCCGAATGGGCGGTGCTGCGCGATACCGACAAATACGGCCGGCTGCTGGCCTTTGGCACCGCGCTGCCGCGGCTGCGGGCGCGCGCCACGCGCGACCTCGGCCGCAACGGCATGCCGCGCGAGAAGGTGGTCGCCGCGGTGGTGGTGCTGCTGGACGCCACGCTGGTGCGTGTGGGCTCGCCGCGCTACGCTCGGCAGAACCGCACCTACGGCCTGACCACGCTGCGCCGCCGCCATGTGACCGTGCGCGGCAGCCGGCTGCGCTTCCAGTTCAACGGCAAGAGCGGCATCACGCATGACGTCTCGGTCAACGACCCGCGCCTCGCGCGCATCGTGCGCAACTGTGCCGACCTGCCGGGGCAGCGCCTGTTCAAGTACCGCGACAGCGACGGCGAGATCCGCGAGATCGGCTCGGCCGACGTCAACGCCTACCTGCAGGAAGTCACCGGCGGCGACTTTACGGCGAAGGATTTCCGTACCTGGGCCGGCAGCGTGCATGCGCTCGCGATCCTGCGCAAGCTGCCCGAAGCGGACAGCGAGAGCGCGCGCAAGAAGGCCGTCGCGGATGCGATCCGCCAGGTGGCGCACCAGCTGCGCAACACCATGGCGGTGTGCCGCAAGTGCTATGTGCATCCGGAGGTGATCGACGCCTACCTTGCCGGCGCGCTGCAGGCACGCGGCAAGGCGCCGTCGGCGACGCGGCTGCGCGCGGACGAGGCGCGGCTGCTGCAACTGCTGGCGAAGACAACCTCCGGGGCCGGCAAGTGAGCGCGCGCGGCGAGCGGGTTCAGCAGGGCAGCGGGCCGATATAGCCGGGCAGTTCGCGCGCACCCGCCGTATGCGCCAGTTGGAACGCGCGCGCGAGGGCAATGGCGAAGTGGTGCTGCGTGTCGAACGGCCCCGGCACGTTGCGCCGGAAGTAGTCCGCCCAGCGGAAATCCGGGTAGGCCGTTTTTACCTTGCGGTAGCCGCCGGCCAGTTGCACGAATGCCTCCAGGCTGCGGTAGGGATCGTCGCGCATGTCGTGGATCGCGTCCGGCAGCTCCGTCAGAGGGCGGCGCCGGCCGTGCTCGTCATACGGGTGGACCATGTGGTTGGCCACCATGTGGCGCCAGAATGCGCGCGCATCCATGTCGCTGAGGTCAGTGCGCACGAGGCCGGGCACATGGGTCAGGCCCAGGTCGTGCCAGGCGCGCACCCAGTGGTGGTGATCGACCACGTACAGCGCCTGCTCCGGGCCGATCACCAGATGTACCCGGTGCCGGTCCAGGAACGCGGCGCGATGCTCCGGCGGCACGCGCCGGGTGGTGTGGACCTTCTGCGCGACGTGGTAGGCGCCGACCGTGATCTGGGTGGGATGCAGGATGTCCAGCGGCACCATCAACTTGCTGTCGGGCCTGAGTTTGCGTGGAGAGCGAGGCATAGGGGCAGGGGCGGGGCGCGGCAGGGCCGCGCCCGTCGTCATGGTTGGCGGTCAGCTCTTGTTCAGCGTGCGGTCCGGTGAGGTGCCGGCGGGACTGGTGCCCGAGGCGGTGCCGCTCGTGCTGCCACCGGTGCCGCCGGTGCCCGATGTGCCCAGGCTGCCGCTGCGGCCGCCCAAGGTCTCATCGCCGCCGACTTCGGATCCCGCTGCCCACGCGCTGCCCGACTGGCGCTGCACGCGCAGGCGGTTATCCACTTCGGTGACGCCAAACACCGCATCGGCGATCTCCTCGATCACGTACTTCTCGCGGCGCTCGCGCACCGTGCCGTCCAGCGTTACCACGCCGTTGGCGACCTCCACCGTGACCTCGCCGACATCGATATACGGGTTCATTGCCAGGCGTTCGCAGACGTCTTCGCGCACGCGCTCGTCCGGGCGGTGGTAGCCCTTGGGGCCTACCGCGCGGCGCCCGGCGTGGCGGCTGCCCTGTCCGGCCTGCTCGGCATAGGGCGTGCGACGGTGGTAGCCGGGATCGTCCGGATATACGCGCTGGCCGCCGCTGTACGACTGGCCGCCGCGGCCGGCGTCGCCAAAGTAGCCGCCGCCATAGCTGGGCTGGCCGGCGCGCTCCTCGCGATCGCGCTCCATGCCTTCACGCCAGTGCATCGCGCGGCCGCCGCGTTCGCCCCATTCGCTGCGTTCGCGCCGCTCGTCCTCACCGCGCCAGCCGCGGCCTTCGCCGGCGCCCTGGCGGGCGCGTCCGTAGCCTTCATCGCGCGGGCCCAGTTCGCTGCTGCGGCCGCGCGGACCGAAGCGGTCCTCGTCGCGGTAGCCATAGCCGGATTCGCGCTCCTGGCT
This sequence comes from Cupriavidus sp. PB-02, assembly GCF_058252315.1. Lineage (NCBI taxonomy): Bacteria > Pseudomonadati > Pseudomonadota > Betaproteobacteria > Burkholderiales > Burkholderiaceae > Cupriavidus > Cupriavidus sp. PB-02. Next base: position 2,709,406 of record NZ_CM177695.1, on the reverse strand, counting down.
GCGATAGCCGCTGTCCTGCGGGTTCGGGCGATAGCCGCCATAGCCGCTGCTGTACGGATGCCCGGTGCCGCCGGTATCCGCGGCGCCGTAGCCCTGTTCGCCCCAACTGCCGCGGCGCTGGCCCGCCGGCGTGTCCTGCTGGTACCACGCGCCGCCGCGTTGCGGCGCCTGGCTGCCGCGCCCAGCGCTGCCCTGGCCGTTGTCTTCGCCGCGCCAGTCCTCGCCCCATTCCTGGCCCCAGTCTTCCGAGCCGCTGCCCAGGCGCTCGTCGCGCCGGCGTTCCGGCTGGCCGCCTTCGCGGCGCTGCGCTTCGTGGCTGCCGCGGCTGCGGCAGCCGCGGTCATTACGGAAGTTGAACATATGTGCCTCCTGGCTGTGGCGGCCCGTGCGGGCCGCCGCCTTGCAGGTGCGGCGGTGCGGCAAGCGGGCCTGAACGTTCATGCCTGAAAAGGCCGCAAAAACCGTGCCCCGCTGCGGCGCTGCCCGTGGGCCGCACGCAGCGGCGGCGCGCTGTAAGGATTGCCGGGCGATGTAACGGTTACGGGCGCCGCCGCAGGCACGCTGCGGCGGCGCTGGCGCGTGCGCGCCGCCGGGCAGAACGGCCGCGGCTTGCCGTTCGCGGCATGGAACTTGCGCAGCACGTGCAAAGGCTCTTGCGCGTCTCCCCGGCTGGTCCGATGCGCGCAACAAGCGGCCCCCGCAGTCAGGAGAGAACCATGTCCACACCCTCCACACCCTCCACACGCAAGAGCGTTCCACCCCAGCACCAGGACCGCCAGCCAGGGCTGGAAGCCCCCATGCGCCCGCAGCCGGACAGCGGCGCGGATGACTATGTCGGCAGCGGCCGGCTGAAGGGCCGCGTGGCGCTGGTCACCGGCGGCGACAGCGGCATCGGCCGCGCCATCGCGGTGGCGTTCGCGCGCGAAGGCGCCGACGTCGCCATCGCCTACCTCAACGAACATGCCGACGCGCGCGCGACCGTCGAACTGGTCGAGGCCGCCGGCCGCAAGTGCCTGGCGATCGCCGGGGACCTGGCCGACCATGCGCATGCCGAGGCCGTAGCCCGGCAGACGCTGCAGCAGTACGGCAAGCTCGACATCCTGGTCAACAACGCCGCCGAGCAACACCCGAAGGAATCGCTGGAAGACATCGATGCCGAGCAGGTCGAGGCGACCTTCCGCACCAACGTGTTCGCGATGTTCCATCTGACCCGCGCGCTGCTGCCGCATATGAAGCCCGGCTCGTCGATCCTGAACACGACTTCGGTGACCGCGTATCGTGGCAGCAAGCATTTGCTGGACTACTCTGCTACCAAGGGCGCGATCGTGTCGTTCACGCGTTCGCTGGCGCTGCAGGTGGTGGAGCGCGGCATCCGCGTCAACGGCGTGGCGCCCGGCCCGATCTGGACGCCGCTGATCCCGTCGACCTTCACCCCCGAGGAAGTCGCCGAGTTCGGCAAGAAGACGCCGATGGGCCGCCCGGGGCAGCCGTTCGAAGTGGCGGGGGGTTATGTCTTCCTGGCGTCGGACGCTGCCAGCTACATCACCGGGCAGATTCTGCACATCAACGGCGGGGAAGTCGTCAACGGTTGATCCCGGCCGCGCGCCGCGGCGCCGCGCATGTAGTTCGGGGCCGCGTTTTGCAAATATTGCACGGGCGGCGTGCGCCATGCTCCGCAACATGCCGCAAGCGTTGCCAGGGTTGCTGCATCACGCGCGGGCGTGGCTCTTGCAATGCGAATTGAGCAGTCACGGCCATTGCCGATATCAATCAGGGAGCCATCATGTCACCGATCGTAGCCGGACGTTTTGAATCGCTCGCCAGTGCGGAAGACGCGGCGCGCACGTTGTTCACACGCGGGTTCTCCGTGTGGGACGTATCGATCATGTCGATGCGACAGGGCGCCGCCGGCGCCGCGCCGCCGGGTGGCGTGATGCTGGCCGCGTGCGTCACCAACGGCCTGGATTCGGTCGTGGTCGACGTGCTGCGCGAAGCCGGCGCCAGCGACGTGGAGCGTGCCCAGGGCAGTTGGGAATGCGGCCAGTGGACCGATTTCGACCCTGCCACGCACGGTGAGCCGGTGCAGGACGGCGAGGGCGAGTTCTGGCCACGCCCGATCGCCCGGGAAGCGGTTGCCGAGCAAAGCACCGGCAACGAGGACCCCGGCAGCGAGCTGGAGCACTACGTCGAACGCAAGCGTGTCGAGCACGACTGAGCGCCGCGCGGGCGCGGCAGACGACGGCGAGGCCAGACGCAGCGGCACGGAGCGCGCCGCCGCGCCACGCCGGCTGCGCGGCAAGGCCATGGCTGAACTGGCGCGCCTGCGCCCGACGCAGCTGACGCTGGGCTACGTCCACGTCAACCACAAGATCGAAGTGACCCGGCGCCACGCCGATCCCGAGGACCTGGACGCGCTGCGGCGCTTCCTGCGCCGCCATCGCCTGAAGACCATCGCCGGGCCGGGCGGCGACCTCTATATCGTCGATCACCACCACTGGGCGCGCGCCTGGGTGGAGCTGGGCTATGAGTGGGCGCCGGTGCAGATCCTGCACGATCTCAGTCACATGAGCGCGTCGGCGTTCTGGAAGCGCATGCGCCGGCTCGGTCATGTCCACCCCTATGACGAGCACGGCAAGCTGCTGGGCCCGAAAGCCCTGCCGCCAACCGTGATGGGCATGCGTGACGACCCCTATCGCAGCCTCGCCGCGTTTACACGCGAGGCAGGGGCCTACCGCAAGCCGGGCAATGCCTATGGGGACTTCTGCTGGGCCGGCTTCCTGCGCGAGCGGGTGGAACAGGACATGCACAGCATTGCCGGCTTCGGCCTGGCGCTGGCCGAGTCGATCCGGCTGGCGCGCAGCGCCAAGGCCCGGCGCTTGCCGGGCTACTGCGGTGCGGCTGCGGGCAAACGCCGCAATGGCGCAGCCGCCGCCAAGGGGAAGGATGCGGGCAACGGAAAGGCGGGGCGCGCGGACAGCCCGAAGGGATAAGCGAAAAATAACCTGCGCGGAGCGGCACACCACCAATGCAAAGGGGCAGGCGCGATGGCCTGCCCCTGTCTCGCTGGCCCAGGCAACGGGCCCGCGCGGATCAGCTTTCCGACTTGTGCTTCGGCATGCCCTTGGTCTTGGTCGATGCCATCTTGTCGAGTTCCTTCTCGCTCATCGACTTGACCATCGAGCGTGAAGGCCCTTTGAGCGATCCGGCCTTCTTTTCGCCGCGCTTTGCGGAGAGCGCCGCTCCCGCGGCCTGCTGTTGCGCCTTGGATTTTGCTGGCATGTCAGTCTCCTTGCGAAGGGTGGAAAAGAACCGGTGGAGAGGAACCAGGCGATGCACCGGCACACGCCCGCGCTTCGTTATAGGCCGCTCAGGCGGAGCCTGCAAGCAGGCGCCGCTGCGCTGCCGCCGTGCGCGCGGGTGTGTGCCGGCGTGCATCGCCCGCTGGCTAGCCAGGACGCTATATCCTGCCGAGCACCACGAGCAGCACCACGATCAGGACGATCAGGCCCAGGCCGCCGCTTGGCCAGTAGCCCCAGCCGGAACTGTACGGCCATGCCGGCAGCGCGCCGACCAGCAGCAGGATAAGAATGATCAGAAGGATGGTGCCGATACCCATGGCGTGCTCCTTGTTCGTGGATCGGGGAAGCCGCGGCTTCCGTTCCGAAGTGACCCGCAGGGGTTTGCACAAAAGGCCACTACTCAGAATCCAGCGTAGAACAAGGCACGCGTACGTCCCTCCGGACAAGGGCTGAAATCGGTGTAGGAATCGGACGACGCCGGGAGCGCACGGCTGGCGCGTGGCGCGCCGCACAACGGCTGTGGCGCTCGCTGGTACCGCCCATGGTGGCGCAACGGCAGCGCAGTGCGCAAAGCGCCTCAGCCGGCTTCGGTGAGCCTGTGCTCGACCGCATAGACCGCCACCTGCACGCGGCTGGCCAGGTTCAGCTTCTTCAGGATGTTTTGCACGTGGATCTTCACCGTGCTTTCTGCCACGCCGAGATCGCGCGCGATCTCCTTGTTGCTTTCGCCCCGCGCCAGGCCCTGCACGATCTCGCGCTCGCGCGCGGTCAGGCGCGGGGCTTCGTCCTGGCGCGGCACGGCCAGCGGTGCCGGCGCGCGGAACTGCGCCACCAGCTTGGCGGTCATGCTGTCGGAGATCACCGGTTCGCCGGCGGCGGCGCGGCGGATGCCTGCGATCAGCGCTTCAGTCTCGATGTTCTTGATCAGGTAGCCGCGTGCGCCGCTGCGCAGCGCCGCGGCCAGTTCCTCGGCTTCCTCGGACACGGTCAGCACGATCACCGCGGTTTGCGGCAGGTCTTCCACCAGCAGCTGCAGCGCCTCCAGTCCCGACAGGCCCGGCATGTTCAGGTCCAGCAGGATCACGTCGGGGCGGTGCTGCTTGGCGCGCTTGATGCCTTCCACGCCGTCGGCGGCTTCGTCGACGATCTCGAAATCGGTCTGCCGCTGCAGCAGCGCGCGGATGCCGGAGCGGAACAGCGTGTGGTCGTCGATCAGCAGGATGCGGATGGTCATGGCTGGATTCCGGTGGTCTGGGTAGTCTTGGTGTCGGGGCGGGCGGCGGCTTGCGCCGTGGCGGGCAGGACGAGTTCGATGCGCACGCCGCGCCCCGGGCCGGCCTGCACGTGCAGCTGCGCGCCCAGGCGCGCGGCGCGCTCGCGCATGATGTTCAGGCCGATATGCGCATCGGCGCGCGTGGCCAGCTCGTCGGGATCGAAGCCTTCGCCGTCGTCCTGCACCACCAGGCGGAACTCACGCCCGTGGCGCAGCGCTACCGTCACGTGCGCGGCCATGGCGTGCTTGCGCACATTCGAGAGCGCCTCCTGCAGGATGAACAGCACCTGCAGCTGCTGCTCGGGCGAGAGCGGGCGGCCCGCGCCATCGTCGTCGATGCTGAGCGCGGCCTCCGTGCGGCACTGGCGGCGGAACCTCCCCACGGTTTCCTCCACCGCCGGGCGCAGTTCGCCGGTGCCCAGGCGCGAGCGGAAGTTGTTCAGCAGCTCGCGCACGTCCTGGTAACTCTCTTCCACGCCGTGGCGCAGCATCGGCACGATCTCGCGGGTCTCGGCCAGGTCGTCGCGCGTGACTGCGGCGTCGAGCAGCTGCACCTGCAGGTTCAGGTAGTTCAGGCCCTGCGCGATGCTGTCGTGCAGGCCTTGCGCGACCAGGTTGCGCTCTTCCACCACCGCGAGCTGGCGCGCGGTGGCCGACAGCCGCAGGTGCTCCAGCGCGGTGCCAAGATGCTGGCCGAGCGTTTCCAGCAGCTGGCGGTCCGACGGCGGCAGCGTGCGCGGCGCGCGGAAATGAAGCGCGAACACGCCAGTGGCGCCGCGCTGGCTTTCGATGCGGAACGCGGCCAGCGCCTGGAAGCCGCTGCGCGCGCAGGGCGTTGCGTCCCCGGCGGCGATGCCGCCGCGCGGCGCCGTGCGCAGGTCGGCGATGGCCACCACCGCCGCGCGCGTGGCGTCGCCGCAATGGCAGGCGTCGGCAGTGGCGCAGGCATCGGCATCGGCCAGCGACGCCGGTAGCCCGGTGGCCGCCAGCAGGTGCATCCTGCCGTGGCGGCTGTCGAGCACGCGCACGCTGCCGCCCTCGGCGTCAAACTGGCGCATCACACGTTCCAGGAAGCCGCGCGCCATGGCTTCGGCGTCGCTGGCCTGGTTCAGGAAGGCGGCCATGTCGTACAGGGCTTCCAGGTCGCGGTTCTGGCGCTCCAGCTCCGCGGTCTTTTGCGCCACGCGCGCCTCCAGGTCCTGGTACAGGCCCTGCAGCTCGCCCGCCATGCGGTTGAAGCCCTCGTTGAGCGTGCCGAACTCGTCCCGGCTTTCCACCGGCAGGCGCAGCGAGAACTCGCGCGCGGCCATGCGCTGCAGGCCGTCCTGCAGGCGCAGCACCGGCAGGATGATCCACAGGTAGAGCAGGTAGATCACCGCCACCGTGCCCACGCACGCCATCGCGGCCAGCGCTGCCTGCGACAGCCGCAGCAGGTCGGTCTTGCGCGCGCTGTCGTGTTCGATCATGCCGACCAGGCGGTCAGCCTGCGCGACAAAGCCGGGCAGCGCGGCGATGTACTGGTCCGGCGCGGCAGCGTGGCCCCCATCCGGCAGCGCCAGCGGCCGCAGCAGCTGCTGCCAGTCCTGCGTGACGCGCGCCATCTGCGCGTGGATGGCGGGCTCGTCGGGCAAGAACAGCGGCCGCGCCGGGTTTCCCTTCTTCAACTGGGCCAGCGTGGTGTCCAGCGCATGCACCTGCATCGCGAGCGCGTCGGACCGCCGCTCCTGCGCCAGCGACAGCTCGATCGCCACGCGGTTGGCGCGCATGCGCAGGCTGCCGGCGTCGTTGATGGCGGCGCCGGCGCCTTCTAGCTTCCAGGACAGCCACAGCGTGCCGGAGATCATGCCCAGCACGACCAGCAGCACCGCCAGCGACAGAGAGATGATGCGCGTGGACAGGCGGTGGCGCAGCGCCGGCAGGCCGGAAGCGGCAGGGGGGTCGGTTTGGGGCATGGTTCGGTATCGGGGGCTACCTGGAGGCTACGGCGCTCGGGCGCGCGCATTTCGTCAGCCATTGTCGGCGGCTGGCCAGGGCGGCTTCCTGCGCCAGATCAACTAAACCCGGGTTTTGGTGCTCGGATGTGCGGGCAGCGACGCATCGGGCCAGGAGCCTGGCGGGGCGATCGCAGCCAGGACAGTGGAGCTGACACCACACCAGATATGTCATGGGGTGATATTTCGTCGCGCCTCCCCGCATGGCACGCGCTTTCACCGGCGGACTTATCCGGGATCAAATCCCGCGGGCAAGGCGCGCTCTAGCATCCGGTCAATACCGATCCGGGAGACCGCAAACCATGTCCACGGGAACCGACTTGCTGGTGCGCCAGCACCGCGACTGCGATGACGCGCTGGCACGGCTCGAAGCCGCCGCGCGCGAAGGAAACTGGGCCAGGGCCGCCGGCGCGTTCGCGCTGCTGGAAGCCGCGCTGGAGGGCAATTTCAACGCCGAGGAAGCGCGCCTGTTCCCAGCCTTCGAGCAGGCCACCGGCATGGCCGGCGGGCCCACCGCCGTGATGCGCCGCGAGCACGACGCGGTGCGCGCGCTGCTGGACAACGCGCGTGAATGGCTGGCCCTGCATGACGGCAATGCGCTGGCGGCCGACCTCGACACGCTGGTGGTGCTGCTGCAGCAGCACAACGTCAAGGAAGAGAACGTGCTGTTTCCGATGTGCCGCGCGCTGCTGCCCGACCTGGACGCCGTGCTCGCCGGCCTCGCGTAGGGCTGGCCGATGCATCGTCAATGCACGACACGCGCCGCATGAAAGCCGCCAACCTGGACTACGAACGCGCGCCGCGCCCGGCGGTGGTGTTCGGCTGCCTGATGCCGGCGCCGTGGCTGGGCGCGGCGGCCGGCGTGCTGCTCGCGGCGGGGCCGGCCGACGGCCTGCCGGACCGGTTCGCGCCGCTGGCGCTGGTGGCCGTGCACATGCTGGCGCTGGGCATGCTGCTGCCGGTGATGGTGGGCGCGCTGTTCCAGATGATGCCGGTGGTGGCCGGCGTGTCCGTGCCGGGCACGGGCGCGCTGGCGCCGTTCGTGGCGGCTGCGGGCGCGGGCATGGCCGCGGCGCTGGCAGTTGGCCTGCTGGGCGGCGAGCCCATGGCCTTGCGCGCGGCGGCGATTGCCGCCGCGGTGCCGCTGCTGGCCGGCGTGCTGTTGCTGGCCGCGGGGCGGCGCGTGGTCGCGGTCGATGCCACCACCCGTACGCTTGCCGGCATCGGCGCGCCGCTGGCGCTCGCGGTGCTGTGCGGCATGGCGCTGGCCGGCACGCTCGGCGGCTGGTGGCGCGTGCCGGTGGCACAGGTGCTGGACCTGCATATGGCCTGGGCGCTGGGTGGCTGGCTGGCGGCGCTGGTGACGGGCGTGGCCACCACCGTCGTGCCGATGTTCTGGCAGACGCGGCGCCTGCCCGCCGCGCTGGAGCGCTGGCTGCCGCTGGGACACTGGCTGCCGCTGGCGGCGTTCAGTGCCGCGGCGCTGTTATGGACAGAAGTGCCTGCGTTGGCGCACGGCGTGCTGCTGCTGTGGCTGGCCTTTGTCGCCGCGCTGGCCGCCTGCGGGCTGGCCGGCACGCTGCGCGCGCGGCGGCGCCATGATCCGCTCTGGCTGCTGTGGCCGGTGGCCTGCGCGAGCATGCTGGGTGCGGCCCTGCTGGCGGGAGTCGCCGTCGCCATGCCCGGCGTGGACCTGCCGCTGGCATGGTGGGCCGGCACCATGGCGCTGGTCGGCGCGGGCGTGCTCCCGGTCACGGCCATGCTCGGCAAGATCGTGCCGTTCCTGGCCTGGCTGCACCTGCGCCGGCTGCTGCCGCCGCGCGCGCGCGTGCCGGCCATGCAGGCCATCATTGCGCCGGCGCGGCAACAGCGCCAGGCCTGGCTGTTGCTGGCGGCTTACCTGTTGCTGCTGGCGGTGCCGCTGGCGCCGGCGTGGCTGGCGCGTGCCGGCGGCGTGTTGCTGGCGGCCGCCAATGCGTGGCTGGGCTGGCAGCTGCTGGGCGCGTTGCGCTGCATGCGCCAGATGCGCAAGCGCGGCGGCCTGCCGCCGCGCCATGTGGGCGTGGGTGCCGAAGGAGGTCATCACCATGATTGAAGCCGTAAGCCTGGACGCGTTGCCGCTGTTCCGCGGCGTCGATGAAGCGGTACTGGCGCAGCTGCGCGCCGCCGCCACACTGCGCTGCCTGCGCAAGGGCGAATACCTATTCCGCTGCGGCGAGCCGTGCGAAGGCCTGTTTATCGTGATGGAGGGGCTGGTCAAGCTGGCCCTGCTGTCGCCCTCCGGCGAAGAGCCGACCGGCGAGCGCGCCATCGAAGTCTTCGGTCCCGGCTCGGTGTTCGGCGAAGACCTGTTGTTTCTCGGGGTGCCACGCCGCATGGCCTGCCAGGCGCAGGCGCGCACCGTGGTGCTGCATATCGGCAAGGCGGCGCTGTGGCACGCGCTGATGCAGGAGCCGCTGCTTGCCGCACAGCTGCTGCGCAACCTGTCCGGGCGGCTGCACGGACTGATGCGCGATATCGAAGCCGTCAGCCTGCAGAGCGCGCTGCAGCGCGTGGCGGGTTTCCTGCGCGAGCAGGCCTTTGCCACGCGCCGCACCTGGCTGGCGTGCACGCAACGCGTGATCGCCTCCAAGCTCGGCATCACGCCGGAAACGCTGTCGCGCGTGATGCATCGCTTCTGCGCGGAGCGGCTGGTCCGCATCGAGCGCGGCAAGATCTACCTGCTCGATCCGGAGGGGCTGGCGCGGCAGGCGGGTGGGCCGGAACTGGCCGCGGCCTGAGCGCAAAAAAAGACGAGGAAGAACAGATGAAGCGTGCCGCGCCGCAAGGCGGGGCACGCGGGATTGCGCGCCGGGTTGCGCGCCGGGTTGCGCGCGTCAAGCCTGCGCGGCCGGCGCCAGCGCTGCGGGCTTTTCCCCGGTCAGCAGGTAGTGCATCAGCTCGGCCACCGGCCGGATCGCCTCCCCGAACGGTAGCGCACCGCGGCCGCGGAAGAACAACCCCCGCTCCACATCGCCGCGCACCGCCTGCGCCAGCTTGAGGTCGATGCAGAACTGGCCGATGCGGGCGATGCCGTCGCGCAGCCCGCAGGTCTGCAGGCAGTCGAAGCCCTCCAGGCATTCGCGCACCTTGGCGCGGCGCTGCAGCCGTGCCTCGCTCGACAGGTAGCGCGCCAGCCACGGCGTCAGCACCGCGCGCGCAGGCAGGCCGGCCACGCTGGTGAACTCGCGCAGCGTCTCCGGCCGCGCAGTGGCCAGCACCTGCTTGAAGGCCGGATGCGCATCGCATTCCTCGGTGACGGCAAAGGCGGTGCCAAGCTGGACCGCGGCTGCGCCCTCGTTCAGCCAGTGGCGCACCTTGGCGTGGCTGTCGATGCCGCCGGCCAGGATCAGCGGAATGCTGTCCCACGCCAGCCCGAGCGTTTGGAACAACTCGCGGCACTCGGCCAGCACGCGCGAGAAGGAGAAGCGCGGCTCGGACAGGTCCTGGATGGTGGCCGCACCGAGGTGGCCGCCGGCATGCGCCGGGTGTTCGATCACGATGGCATCGGGCAGGCGGCCCTTTTTCATCCAGCGGCGCAGCACCAGGCCGATGCCGCGCGACTCTGACAGGATCGGGATCAGCGCCACCTTGGGGTGGCCGGCGGTCAGCTCGGGCAGGTCCAGCGGCAGGCCGGCGCCCATGACGATGGCATCGGCGCCGCTTTCGCACGACTGGCGCACCAGTGCGGCATGCGAGCCCACCGCCTTCATCACGTTGACCGCGATCAGGCCACGGCCTTCGGACAGCCTGCGCGCGGCGCGGATCTCGCGGTCGAGGGCCTCCAGGTTGGCGGCCTCGATGCTGGCCTTGTCGCGGGTGCAGCGCGGGCCGCTGGTGCGTTCGACCAGGTCGGGATGGTGGTGGCGCAGGTCGATGCTGGCAATGGTGCCAACGCCGTTCTCGCGCGCGACCGTGCCGGCCAGCCGGTGCGCGGAGATGCCGATGCCCATGCCGCCCTGCACGATGGGCAACAGGCGGCGGCCGGCCAGCTTGAGCCAGTGTTCATTCATTAACGCTCTCCGGAAAGGTGGTGCGCGCGGGGCCGGCATGCGGCCTGGCGCGATGGGGGTGATTGCGGAAGCGTGGCACAGCGCCAGGGGTCCGCGTTTGCCGCAGGTCAAGCGCACGGGCGTGCCCTGCCATCGGCCTACGCCGACCGGCATAGGTCCGCGTGCGCCGTGTGCGCGTTGGTGCCGCGCGTTGGTGCCGGTTTGCGCGCGATCAAGCCCCTGTCGCGAACGCTTGGCTAGCATCGGCCGCTGTCCTGCCTCCTGCGCCATCGTCGGCGCCATCACCCATGACACCTGCTTCCCCAGCCTTGCCCGACGGCGCAACCGCGCCGCGCCGGCCCCAGCTGGTCGCGCCCGCCGGTTCGCTCGCTGCGCTGCGCATGGCGCTGCAGCACGGCGCCGACGCGGTCTACCTGGGCCTGCGCGACGCCACCAACGCACGCAATTTCGGCGGCCTGAACTTCACCGAGGCCGACATCCGCACCGGCGTTGCCGAAGCCCATGCGCGCGGCGCCGAAGTGCTGTTCGCCATCAACACCTTTGCGCAGATGGGCGCAGTGCCGCAGTGGCACCGCGCCGTGGACGCGGCCGCGGACCTTGGCGCCGACGCGGTCATCATGGCCGACGCCGGCCTGATGGGTTATGCCTGCGAGCGCCATCCCGGGCTGCGCCTGCACCTGTCGGTGCAGGGCTCGGCCACGCACGCCGATGCCATCGAGCTGATGCGCGAGCGCTTCAATATCCGCCGCGTGGTGCTGCCGCGGGTGCTGTCGCTGGCGCAGATCGGCAAGCTGGCGCGCCAGACCAGCGTGGAGCTGGAGGTGTTCGGCTTTGGCAGCCTGTGCGTGATGGCGGAGGGGCGCTGCCTGCTGTCGTCCTACGCCACCGGGGATTCGCCCAACAACAAGGGTGTCTGCTCACCCGCGCACGCGGTGCGCTGGACTGAGCAGGACGGCACCATGCACGCGCGGCTGTCGGGCATCCTGATCGACAGCTACGCGCCAGGCGAGCCCGCCGGCTATCCGACGCTGTGCAAGGGGCGCTTCGACGTCGAGAGCGAGCGCGGCTACGTGCTGGAAGAGCCGACCAGCCTCAACGCGCTGTCGCTGCTGCCGTCGCTGATCGACATGGGCATTGCCGCGATCAAGATCGAAGGCCGCCAGCGCAGCCCGCGCTATGTGGGCGACGTGGTCGGCGTGCTGCGCGCGGCCATCGACGCCGCCTGTGCCGACCCGGCACGCTTTGCGCCGCGCCAGGAATGGCAGAGCACGCTCGGCCGCCATGCCGAGGGCGACCAGGTGACGCAGGGCGCCTACGACCGGCCGTGGCGGTGATGCCGATGGAACCGATTTGCGTTGATATGGCCATGCCGGCCACGATGGAGTTTCCCATGCCCGACACCGACACCGACACCGACACCGACACCGCGTTGCCGGACTTCGGCATCGCGCTGGGCCCGCTGCTGTACTACTGGCCGCGCGAGCAAGTGCTGCAGTTCTACGCCGCCGTCGCCGATGCGCCGGTGCAGCGCGTCTACCTCGGCGAAACGGTCTGCACCCGCCGCCATGAACTGCGCCATGCCGACTGGCTGGCGCTCGCGCAGATGCTGCGCGACGCCGGCAAGGAGGTGGTGCTGTCCACCCCGGTGCTGGTGGAGTCCGACACCGATATCGCCTGGATGCGCCGCGCCTGCGCGCAGCACGACTACCTGGTCGAGGCCAACGACCTGGGCGCGGTGCGCAGCATGGGTGGGCGGCCCTTTGTCGGCGGCCCGCACCTGAACGCCTATCACGCCGATACGCTGGCGTGGCTGGCAAGCCTGGGCGCGGTGGGCTGCGTCGCGCCGGTGGAGATGGACGGCCGTACGCTTGGCGCGCTGGCCGCGGCCCGGCCCGAGGGCATGCGTGTCGAAGCCCTGGTCTGGGGCCGCATGCCGCTGGCCTTCTCGGCGCGGTGCTTCACCGCGCGCCACCATCGGCTGCGCAAGGACAGCTGCGAGTTCCGCTGCATGGACTACCCCGACGGCCTGGTGGCCGCCACCGGCGAAGGGCAGGCATTCTTCACGCTCAACGGCGTGCAGACGCAGAGCGCCACCTGCCTGGACCTGTGCGGCGAGGCGCTGGCCATGGCCGCGATGGGCGTGCAGATGCTGCGCGTCAGCCCGCATTCGACCGGCACGCTGGAGGTGGTGCGGCAGCTTGCCGCGATCCGTGCCGGCGTGCAGGCGCCTGCCCCCAGTGGCATCGTCCCGGCCGGCGCGCAGCCCTGCAATGGCTACTGGCATGGCAGCGCCGGCATCGCCTGGGAGGCGCGGGCATGAACGCATTGCACAAGGTGATGGCCGGCGTGCATCGGCGCATGCCCGCGCGGGCGCGCGCGCTGCCGCTGGTGGCGGCGCTGGAATTGGCGCGCCGTGCCGGCTGGCTGGAGCCGCCCGCGGCGCTGGACGGGCATGCCTTCCTGCTGACGGTGCAGGACCTTGGCCTGGAGGTGCCGTTCCGTTGCGAAGGCGGGCGCTTCCATACGGCCGCGGCCGAAGGACCGGCGCCCGCGCTGACGCTGCGCGCCTGCGCGGTGGACTACCTGCGGCTGCTGGGCGGCGAGGCGGATACCGATACGCTGTTTTTCCAGCGCAAGCTGGTGATCAGCGGCGATACGGCGCTGGGGCTGGAGGTCAAGTACTGGCTCGATGCCGCGCCGCGGCCGGCGTGGGTCAGCCGGGCGGCGGCGCGCCTGGTGGCATTGCAGGGGGCGCTGGCGGCAGGCGGCGCGTAGCGGCGCGCTACGCGTCCCCGTCCAGCAGGAAGCGGTTGCGGCCCGCGCGCTTGGCGCGATACATCGCGCTGTCGGCACGGTGCAGCAGCGGCTCCAGGCGCGGCGCTTCGGGCACCGTGCACACCGCGCCGACGCTGATGGTCACCACGGGCTGGACCGGCGTGCCGTTGTGCGCGATGCCGAGGTCGCGCACGGCCTCCACCATGCGGCGCGCGACGGCCCGGGTTTCCTCGCCCGAGGCGTCGGGCAGCAGCGCCGCGAATTCCTCGCCGCCGAGCCGGGCGCAGAACTGCGGGCGCGCCAGCGTCCGGGTCAGGGCCGTGGCGATCTGGCGCAGGCAGTCGTCGCCGGCCACATGGCCGTGCAGATCGTTGTACTGCTTGAACAGGTCCACGTCGAGAATCAGCAAGCCCAGCGCCTGGTTGCGATCGAACGCGCGCGTCACCGCCGCGAGCGACTCGCGCTGGAAGTAGCGCCGGTTGGGGATGCCGGTGAGCGCGTCGATATCGAGGTCGGCCTGCACCTGCGACAACTGTTCCTCGGTCTGCCCGAGCCGCGCGGTCAGGGCCAGTTCGCGCGACTGGAACCGGCTGATATCGCGCATGAACACCAGGCTGCCGATCTGCCTGCCGTCCAGCCTGGCGACGCTTTCCACCGTCAGTTCGAAGGGCGCGCCCGGCGGCACGAAGGGCTGGGCGGCGCTGTTATCCGCGGCGGCAAGCGAGCGCTCCAGCGCGCCTTGCCAGCCGGCCGGCACGGCGCTGCCGCGGTGCAGCGCGGGCCACAACTGCGCGGCGGCCGGGTTGAATTCGACCACCGCGCCCCGGCTGTCGACGATCACGCAGCCTTCGCGCAGCGCACCGAACACGCGCAGCCGCGCATAGTGGCCAATATCGTCGAGGTGGGTGCGCAGCGCGCAGAACCACACCAGCACCGCCATCAGCGAAAACGTCGCCGGCGTCAGGTCGCCGCCGAGCGGGCCGGTCCAGCGCTTCAGGTAAGCGACATGCGTAAGCAGCGGCAACGCCAGGCCGGCGGCCAGGATGGCGCGGCCCCGGCGCGACAGCGCGTCGTTGGGCACTTCCGCCGTGACCAGGAAATACAGGCTCAGCCCGAGCAGCGCATACGACCACGCCGCCACCACCACATAGCCCGGGCCATGCTCGAACACGGCGCCGGGCGCGACCCCGGGCGGCATCAGCGTGATGCGCTGCCAGATCAGGTGGTGGCGTTCGTTGGTGAACACCAGCACCACCGTCACCACCGCGGCCAGCACCGGCAGCCACAGCCTGGACCACGGCACCACGTAGCGCGGGCGGCTCAGGTGCACCATCGCCACCAGCCAGCCGATCGGCACGGCCACGATGCCCAGGTACTGCGCCTTGGACCACAGGATCCGGCCGGGCAGGTCGGTCGAGCTGATTTCCAGCAGGCGGCCGCCGCTCCAGATCACCACGCCGCCGGCCAGCACCAGGAAGGCCTGGATGGTGGGATCGTCGCGCCGCGTCCAGGTGGCAACGACCATGCCAATGCTGCAGATGACAGCAATGGTGAGCAGGAGAACCAGGGGGTAGGAAGGCATGGAGACGGGCGCGTCCTGGAGCGATGGGCCTATGCGCTGGCGCCGCGGGGCATCCCGGTGGGGACGTTGGGGCCCGCATGGTGGCGTGCCGTGCCGGTTCGGCGCCTGGCTCGGGCGCTGGCATATTGGGTTCGCGTTCTCATCGGCATGAATGATACCGGGCTGCGCGGGCCGGTTGTCGTCCAGCCGTAGCCGGTTGGACGGGATGAGCGTCAGCGGCGGGTGGTCGGGACGGGGGAACAGCGATGGGCGCCGCTGCCCCGACCGCCGGTAGAGGGGGTGTGGCCATCCTCGACCGGATCGGAGAAGCGGTCGCTGAAGGCCAGGTCGAGCTTCAGTGCCGGATACGGCACTGACAAGGCCTGGGCTCGCGTCAGGGGCGCTGCGGCCTTGCGGGAAGATTGTCGTGACGGCGTGACTGGCCCGGGCCGGCTTACTCCCCGGAGGGCTGCGGTCGCGGCGTCTCGCGGATCGACCAGGACGGCACATCGGTCACGCCATCCCGACCGACCGTCCAGTCAGCAAATTGTCCCCGCATCAGCAGGTGGCCCCAGCCATCGATCCATTTCTGCTGCGCCCGCGCCATCAGTTCCATCATGGCCGAGACGTAGCGCAGCGGTCCGCCGAGCAGAGGCAGCTCGCTGGCGATCTCGCGCGCGTACAACTCCTCCGGGTCCTGCAAGATGATCACGCCCAGGGCATCGAGCCGCAGCTCGTCGAACATGGAACGGGCGAACTCGAGGTTCAGCTCGGCCATCCGGCGCAGGTTGTCAGCCAGGTCGGACTGCATGGACTCATACTGGTGCATGCCGGCAAAATAGGTCGGGAAGGGCCAGAAGGGCTGGGGCCAGAAGACTTGGGTTGCGGTCATCATCACGGAACTCTCCGGTGGGTCCGCAATGCCGGCAGGGGGCAGGGCGGAGTCGTCCGATGGCGGTGGCCATGGCGGCGGCACACCTGCGCGCCGCCCACACGGACGGCATGCTGACTAGCTTAAGCGGTAAGCCGACCCGTCGCCATGACGGATGGGTGCCAGCGGCATTCAGGTGACGCGCCGGACGGAAATCCGCGCGACGACATGCTGGTGACACACAAATGGCGCAGGCACGCATGATCCGTGCCTTCACTTGCACCGCAACCGCTTCGCCAGCTTATGCAGATTGCTGGCATCCACTCCCAATTGCCGCGCCGCCTGCGCCCAGTTCCCATGATGGAACTGCAGCGCCTGCTCGATACAGGCTCGCTGGGTTTGCTCCACCGCGTCGCGCAGCGTCGTGCCCGCCTCCAATGCCGGTGCAGCAAAGGCGCGCGTCATGCCCGCACCGGGCTGGTGCGCCGACGCAGGCGATTCCAGCCCGTCGAGGTCCAGCAACTCCGCCTCCAGCGTCACGATGTCATTGCGGTCCGCGCCGCGGCTGACGGCGCGCAGCGCGGCGCGGCTGATCACGTGTTCCAGCTCGCGCACGTTGCCGGGCCAGCGGTAGCGCCGCAGCGCATCCTGCGCGGCGGCTGAGAGCCGCAGGCTGCGCAGGCCGAGCCGCGCGCGGTTCAGCTCCAGGAAGCGCCCGGCCAGCAGCAGCACGTCGTTGCCGCGCTCGCGCAGCGGCGGGATGGGGATCGGGTAGACCGACAGGCGGTGATAGAGGTCGGCACGGAAGGAGCCGTCGCGCACGTGTTCGCGCAGGTTGCGGTTGGTGGCTGCGATCACGCGCACGTTGACGCGGCGCGGGCGGTCGGAGCCCAGGCGCTGGATTTCGCCATTCTGCAGCGTGCGCAGCAGCTTGGCCTGGATTGCCAGCGGCAGTTCGCCCACTTCATCGAGGAACAGGGTGCCGCCGTCGGCGGCCTCGAAGCGGCCGGGGCGTTCGCCGGTGGCGCCGGAGAAGGCGCCACGGGCGTGGCCGAAGAGCTCGCTTTCGGCCAGGGACTCGGGCAGTGCCGCGCAGTTGACATGCACCAGCGGCTGCGCGCGCCGGCGCGACTGCCGGTGCAGGCGGTGTGCGAACAGTTCCTTGCCGACGCCGGTCTCGCCCAGCAGCAGCACCGGCAGCTCGGTATCGGCCACCACTTCCAGCTCATGCAGCAGGTTGGCGATGGCTTCGCTCTGGCCGACGATCTCGCCGGCGATTTCGCCATTGCCGGCGACGCCCTCATCGGTGGCCTGGGTGCCGCGCGCGAGTTGCAGCGCGCGGATCTCGGCCTCAAGACGCGTGGTGCGGATCGCTGCTTCGACGATCACCGTCAGCCGCTGCAGCTCGGCCTGCGCGGCGGTATCGAAGGTGCCGACCGTCAGCGCATCCAGCGTCAGCGCGCCCCACGGCTGGCCGTCCACTTCCAGGCTGGTGCCCATGCAGTCGTGCACCGGTAGCGGCTCGCCCACGTGTTCGTCGATCAGGCCGTCATACGGGTCGGGCAGCATGCTGTCGTGGTGGAAGCAGGTCACGCCGCGCCGCGCCAGGATCGCCGCCAGGCGCGGATGCAGGCCCACGGCAAAGCGCCGGCCCAGCGCATCGCGCACCAGGCCGTCGACGGCAACGGGGCGCAGATGGTCTTCCTCGAGCCGCAGCAGCGCCACCGCGCCGCAACGGAAATGTGTACGCAGGACGCTGACCAGGCGTTGCAGGCGAACCGCTTGCGGCAGGTCGGTGACGAGGTCGGCCAGCAGGTCGGGATACATCGCGCTCGGTAGCATGGTGAAAAATACCCGTCGGGTCATAAGTACCGCGCGAAGTATAGGGTATTTATGACCTTCCGTGTTTCAAGTCATTGATCCGAATGGTTTTTTTTCAGGCACGCTCCTCGCGTAAGTCATGCAGGCGTAACTTTCCCCACCGGAGAAACATCATGACTTTGCAGGACCAATCCCTCGGCCAGCTCGCCCGTCGCATTCCGGGTGCCACGCGGATCTTCCATGACTACGCGCTGGACTTCTGCTGCGGAGGCAAGCAGACGCTGCGCGATGCGGCGCAGGAAAAGGGTCTCAACGCCGCCGCCATCGAAGCCCAGCTGCGCGTGCTGCAGGACGAAGGCGAGCCCGCGGCCCACGACTGGAGTGCCGCGGCGCCCGCCGCGCTGATCGGGCATATCCTCACGCGCTTCCACGCGCGCCACCGCGAGCAACTGCCCGAGCTGATCCGCCTGGCGCGACGCGTCGAGCAGGTCCATGGCGACCGGCCCGATTGTCCGCTCGGCCTGGCGGATCACCTGACCGGGATGCTCGGCGAGCTGGAAACCCATATGCAGAAGGAAGAGCAGGTGCTGTTCCCGATGCTGTCGCGCGGCATGCATGCCGCCGCGGGCCGCCCCATCGCCGTGATGCGGCTGGAGCATGACGACCACGGCCAGGCGCTGCAGCGGCTGGCGGCACTGACCAACGACATCACGCTGCCGCGCGCGGCCTGCAATACGTGGCGCGCGCTCTACCTCGGGCTGCGCACGCTGCGCGAAGACCTGATGGAACACATCCACCTGGAAAACAACGTGCTGTTCGAGATTGCCGTAGCGCCCGCCGCGGCCACCGAGGCCCCGGCCTGCTCCTGCTCGACGCACGCCTGAGCCGGCCCGCACGCAACCACAACCAACGACTTAGCATCATGGGCTCTTACCGCAGACTCTGGTTCCTGTTGATCGCCGTGCTGGCGGTCACGTTCTCCCTGCTCGGCTACTACGGTGTCGAGGTGTACCGGCAGGCCCCGCCAATTCCGGCCAAGGTTGTCGTGGCCGACGGGCGCACGCTCTTTACCGGCGACGATATCCTCGACGGCCAGACCGCATGGCAGTCCGTGGGCGGCATGCAGCTCGGCTCGATCTGGGGCCATGGCGCCTACCAGGCGCCGGACTGGACCGCCGACTGGCTGCACCGCGAGCTGACCGCGTGGCTGGACCTGGCCGCGCAGGACGCCTACGGCCGTCCTTTCGCCAAGCTCACTCCGCCCGAACAAGGCGCGCTGCGCGAACAGCTGCGCACCGAATACCGCGGCAATGCCACCGATCCGGACACCAACGTGCTGACCGTGTCCAAGCGCCGCGCGCAGGCCATCGCCAACACCGCGGCTTACTACGACAAGCTCTTCTCCGACGCGCCGGCGCTGCACACCACGCGCGAGCACTATGCGATGAAGGAGAACACGCTGCCCAGCGCCGAACGGCGCGAGCAACTGACGCAGTTCTTCTTCTGGACGGCGTGGGCGGCATCGACTGCGCGCCCGGGGCATGAGGCCACCTACACCAACAACTGGCCGCACGAGCCGCTGATCGGCAACCAGCCCACCAGCGAGAACGTGGTGTGGTCGGTGATCAGCGTGGTGGTGCTGCTGGCTGGTGTCGGCTTCCTCGTGTGGGCGTGGGCCTTCCTGCGTGGCAAGGAAGAAGCGCCGCCGCAGGCGCCGGCGCGCGATCCGCTGCTGTCCGTGGCACTGACGCCGTCGCAGCGCGCACTCGGCAAGTACCTGTTCCTGGTGGTCGCGCTGTTCGTGTTTCAGGTGTTGCTGGGCGGCTTTACCGCGCACTACACCGTCGAAGGCCAGAAGTTCTACGGCATCGATGTATCGCAGTGGTTCCCGTACGCACTGGTGCGCACCTGGCATATCCAGAGCGCGCTGTTCTGGATCGCCACCGGCTTCCTGGCCGCGGGCCTGTTCCTCGCGCCGCTGATCAACGGCGGCAAGGACCCGAAGTACCAGCGCCTGGGCGTGGACGTCCTGTTCTGGGCACTGGTGGTCGTGGTGGTGGGCTCATTCACCGGCAACTACCTGGCGATCGCGCAGAAGCTGCCCGCGCACCTGAACTTCTGGCTGGGCCACCAGGGCTATGAGTATGTCGACCTGGGCCGCCTGTGGCAGATCGGCAAGTTCGCCGGCATCCTGATCTGGCTGGTGCTGATGATGCGCGGCATCCTGCCGGCGCTGCGTGCGCGCGGCACCGACCGCAACCTGCTGGCGCTGCTGACCTCGTCGGTGGTGGCGATCGGCCTGTTCTACGGCGCGGGCCTGGCCTACGGCGAGCGCACCAGCCTGACGGTGATGGAGTACTGGCGCTGGTGGGTGGTGCACCTGTGGGTAGAGGGCTTCTTCGAGGTCTTTGCCACTACGGCGCTGGCCTTCATCTTCTCCACGCTGGGGCTGGTGTCGCGTCCGATGGCGACCGCGGCCAGCCTGGCATCGGCCTCGCTGTTCATGCTGGGCGGCATCCCCGGTACGTTCCACCACCTCTACTTTGCCGGCACCACCACGCCGGTGATGGCAGTGGGCGCCGCCTTCAGCGCGCTGGAAGTGGTGCCACTGATCGTGCTCGGCCATGAGGCCTGGGAGAACTGGAGCCTGAAGCAGCGCGCGCCGTGGATGGCAGACCTGAAGTGGCCGCTGATGTGCTTTGTCGCGGTCGCGTTCTGGAACATGCTGGGCGCCGGGGTGTTCGGCTTCATGATCAACCCGCCGATCGCGCTGTACTACATCCAGGGCCAGAACACCACGCCGGTCCACGCGCACGCCGCGCTGTTCGGGGTGTATGGCTTCCTGGCACTGGGCTTCACGCTGCTGGTGCTGCGCTATGTGCGGCCGGCCTACCGGCTGAGCCCCGCTCTGATGAAGACCGCCTTCTGGGGTTTGAATGCAGGCCTGGTACTGATGATCGGCACCAGCCTGCTGCCGGTCGGCATCATCCAGTTCCTGGCCAGCGTCGAGCATGGCACCTGGTATGCGCGCAGTGAGGAATTCATGCAGCAGCCGATCCTGCAGACGCTGCGCTGGGTGCGTACGTTTGGCGACGTGGTGTTTATCGTCGGTGCGGTGTCGTTTGCCTGGCAGGTGGTGCTGGGGCTGGTGAACCGCACGCCGATGGCGGCGGATGCGGTGCCGGCGCGGATGAAGACGGCGGTGCGCTGAACGACGGAAAAGAAGTGGCAGTACTGACCCGCCCGGTGTTCCGGGCGGGTTTTGTTCTTTGCAGAGCAGGTCCGCTCAGCCCTGCGCGGGCTGCTGCGCCTCGGCCAGGATTTCGCGGATGGCCTGTTCGAAGGCTTCCACCGGCTGCCCGCCGGTGACCAGGTAGCGGTTGTTGAAGATGATGGACGGAACCGACTGGATACCCATGCCTTGGTACTCACGCTCCTCGGCACGAACCTCGTTGGCATAGTCATCGCCTTCCAGCAACTTGCGCGCCTGCGCAGCATCGAGGCCAACCGACTCGGCGGCTTCGACCAGCACCTCGCGATTGCTGGGATCCTTGCCATCCGTATGGTAGGCGCCCAGCAGCGCCAGCTTGAGCGGCAGCTGCTTGCCTTCGATGCCTGCCCAATGCAGCAGCCGATGCGCATCGAAGGTGTTGTAGACACGCGTGCGCTCGCCGAAGGTAAAGCCCACGCCGGCGCCGCGCTCGCGGATCATGGCCTGGGACTCGGCAATCTGCGCCGGCGTGCGACCGTATTTCTTGCCGAGGTAGTCGACAATGGCCTCGCCTTCGGGCCGCATGTCCGGATTCAGTTCAAAGGGGTGCAGGACGATCTCGGCGTCCACGGCATCGCCCAGGCGCTGGAGCGCCTGCCGCAGCGAAGACAGGCCGACGGCGCACCAGGGGCAGGCGATATCGGAGACGAAGTCGATTCTCAGGGGGTGGGTCATGGGCTTTTTCCCGGGAGGGCCGCGGGGTCGCGGCCCTCGGCACGTTGTGACAGTGCCGACAGGGTAGCGTGACTTGCGAATCCGTGCAGGAAGGCAAGCCAGGCATCCCCGGTCCCGTCAGTCCCAGCGGCGGCCCGGGCCGTCATGGCCGTGGTGGCGGGCCCATTCGCGCTCGCGCCATTCGCGGCGGTATTCGCGGTGATAGGCGCGATGATAGTCGCGGCCGTCGTAGCGGTCATAGCGCACCGGGACTGGCGCCACCACCACCGGGCGCGGCGCATAGGCTACCGGCGCCGGTGCGTACACCGGTGCGGGCGCATAGACCGGGGCCGCCCGATAGACCGGGGCGGGGCGATAGACCGGCGCTGGCTCGGCCACCACCACGCCCGGCACGCCGATACCGATGTCGATATTCACACCGGCATAGGCGCCGGCGCTGGCCGCAAGCATTGCACCACCGACTACTGCCATGGCGACGATTCGTTTCATGGTTGCCTCCCAGGGGGCGTTGGACATGGGCTCACTGTAGAGGGCGGGCTCGTAATATAGGCCGCGCGAAGTGTTGCAAATGTGACGGGGTGTAAGCTGCGCTGCGCCGTGGTGGTGGTGGCGCCGCCGGTCGTCGGGGCCATGCCCTGTATCATTCAGTCCCGCACCAAAGCCCCACCTGCAGCTCTCGCCTCATGCGCCGTACCGTATTTCTCGCCCTTGCCCTGACCGGCCTCACCGTCGCCCCCGCCCGGGCCGAGCCGGACCTCCAGGCCGGCAAGGCCCTGTTCGCCGCGCGCTGCGCCTCGTGCCACCACGTCGGCCGCAACGCGCGTGCCGGGTTTGGCCCGCACCTGAACGGCATCTTCGGCCGCCAAGCGGGCGGCACCAGCGATTTCCAGTACTCAGACGCCATGCGTGCATCGAAAGTGGTCTGGTCGCGCGACACGCTGGACGCCTTTGTCCGCTCGCCGGGCAAGGTCGTGCCCGGCACCAGGATGCGCTTCTGGGGCATCGGCAACGACAAGCAGATCGAAGACCTGCTGGCCTACCTGCAGACTTTCAAATAAGCGCCACTGCGGTTGTCATTGCGCCGCGCCCGGGAAATGCGGCCCCGGGCCTTCGCCCGCCAGCGTGTCCTGCGGATTGCGCAGCGGGCACGCCTTGAGCGACAGGCAACCGCAGCCGATGCAGCCGTCGAGCTGGTCGCGCAGCTGCGTCAGTGTGCGGATGCGTTCATCGAGATCGTCGCGCCAGCTGGCGGACAGCCGGCGCCAGTCGGCGACGGTGGGCGCGCGTCCATCGGGCAGCTTCTGCATGGCCGAGGCGATCACCGCCAGGGGCAGTCCCATGCGCTGGGCCACGCGGATCACGGCCAGGCGGCGCAGCACGGCGCGCGGATAGCGGCGCTGGTTGCCGCCGCTGCGGGTGCTGGCGATCAGGCCGCGCGATTCATAGAAATGCAGGGCGGACACCGCGAGGCCGGTGCGCGCGGCGACTTCGCCGACGGAGAGCAGTGCTTCGGCGGGCGCCGGGCGGCGCCGGCGCGGTGTGTCGGGCTTGTTCGCGGATGCCATGGCAAGGGAGCAGCAGTCGGGCCAAAGAATGCCCATGCTACCACCATGGCTCTGCTTGACCTCAAGCTAAGTTGAGGTTTGATACTTGCGGCTCCATTGTTCGCCATTCCTCGATACAGAGTTGAAGACCATGTCGCCGCATGCCCGCCCCAATGACTCGCTAAGCTTCCTCAATCCTGCCGATCTGTATGACCCGCGTCCCAATGGCTACTCGCACGTGGCCGTGGTGCAGGGACCTGCCCGCATCGTGTATGTGGCCGGGCAGGGCGGCGAGGATGCCGCCGGCGGCCTCGCGCCGGATTTCCCGCGCCAGGTTGCGCGCGCCATGCAGAACCTGCGCATCGCGCTGCAGGCCGCGGGTGCCGACGTGGGCGATGTGGCCAAGCTCACGGTGCTGGTGGTCGACCACTCGCACGACCGGCTGCGCACCTTCGGTGCCGCACTGCGCGAGATGTGGGCCGACAAGCCGGTGCCGGCCTGCACGCTGATCCCGGTGCCGCGGCTGGCGCTGGACAATATGCTGTTCGAGATCGAGGCGACGGCCGTCCTGCCGGGGTGAGCAGGGGCGGGCCCCTGGGTTGGGGCCCGCCTGCCGGCCTTGACGCTTACTTGCCTTGCCCGCGCGGCGCCGCGCTGAAGGTCTTGTTGACGATCTTCCAGGCGCCGTCGATCTGCAGCAGCGTCATGTAGTCGGTGAAGACGACTTCCGGATAGTCCAGCACGACCTTGGCGACGCCGGCATTGCCCACCACGTCGAACTGCGTGATGAAGCGCCTGCGCTGCGCTTCGTCCGGCGCGGGGTGGCCGGGGCAGCGCGCCGAGACGAATTCCTCGACAGACAGCGAGTGCAGTGCGCCGTCTCGGAACGAGACGATGCGGGCGTCGGGGGAAAAGGCCTTGTACATGTACTCCGCCTTGCCGGTGATATGGCCTTGCAGGTAATCCTCGATCGGCGCGAGTGCTGCTACATGGCGGGAAGTCAGGCCGGTTTCACTGAACGTCATGGGTCTCCTCCAAAACTGGAAGCGGCAGTGCGCAGGCCTGCCGCGGCGTTGAAAGTCTTGATTGTATTCCAATTTTGTATGCAAAAACACGACAGATACGCGGTGGCTCAGACCGACGCAGCGATCAGCTCGCGCAACCACTGGTGCGCCGGGTCGCGATGCACGCGCTCGTGCCACAGCATCGACATCTCATAGCCAGGCACCTCGACCGGCGGTTCCACCACCTGCAGCGCCGTCGCACCGCGCACCAGCCGGGCCGGCAGCATCGCCACCAGGTCGGTGCTGGCCACCGCCGACGTGACGAATAGAAAGTGCGGCACGGACAACACCACGCGCCGCTGCATGCCGACGCTGGCCAGCGCCTCGTCCGTGACCCCGTAAAAGCCGCCGCCGTCCGGCGAAACGATCACATGGTCCAGCGCGCAGAACTGCGCCAGCGTAGGCCGGCGCTTGAGCCGTGGATGGCCGGCGCGGCCCACCAACACGTAGCGCTCGGAAAAGAGCGCGCGCCGGTGCATCCCCGGCGGTGCGCCATCGCTGGTGTGGAAGGCGAGATCGAGCTCGGCCTGCTCTGCCTGCCTGGCAATGCGCGAGGGGACCATTTCCACCACGGCCAGCCGCGCGCCCGGCGCCGCGGCGCGCAGCGCCTGCAGCGCTGGCAGCACGATGGTCGATTCCCCATAGTCGGTCGCGGCGACGCGCCAGGTCTGCGTGGCGGCGGCGGGATCGAACGGCGTGTCCGGCGACACGGTTTGCTCGAGCGCGGCCAGCGCCTCGCGCAACGGTTCGCGCAGGGCCTCGGCCCGGGCCGTGGGGCGCATGCCACGCGGGCCGGGCAGCAGCAACGGGTCGCCGAAATAGTCGCGCAGCCGGGCAAGGTGGACGCTGACCGAGGGTTGCGAGTAATTCAGCCGCTGCGCGGCGCGGGTCACATTCTGCTCGGACAGCAGCACGTCCAGCGTGACCAGCAGGTTCAGGTCCAGGCGCCTGAGATTAGTCATGACAATACCTGCGATATCGGATATTCATTTCCAATATACCGGAGCGCGCCCTATGCTGGCCTCACTTTCGCAATCCCTGGAAGCAGCCATCATGAACGTACTTCTCGTCTACGCCCATCCGGAACCCACCTCGCTGAACGGCGCCATTCGCGACTTCGCCGTGCAGCGCCTGCGCGATGCCGGCCATACCGTGCAGGTCTCCGACCTCTACGCGATGCAATGGAAAGCCCAGCTCGACGCGGCCGACAGCAAGGCGCGGCCCGGTTCCGCGCCGTTCCATCCGTCACTGGACTCGAAACACGCCTTCGAGAACGGCCTGCAGAGCGACGATATCGCGCGCGAGCAGGACAAGCTGCGCTGGGCAGATGCGGTGATCCTGCAGTTCCCGCTGTGGTGGTTCTCGATGCCGGCGATCCTGAAGGGCTGGGTCGAGCGCGTCTATGCCTATGGCTTTGCCTACGGTGTGGGCGAGCACTCCGACGAACACTGGGGCGACCGCTATGGCGAAGGCATGCTCGCCGGCAAGCGCGCCATGCTGATTGTCACCACCGGTGGCTGGGAATCGCACTACAGCCCGCGCGGCATCAACGGCCCGATCGACGACATCCTGTTCCCGATCCATCACGGGATCCTGTACTACCCGGGATTCGACGTGCTGCCGCCGTACGTGGTGTACCGGACCAGCCGGGTGGATGACGCGCGCTTTGCCACGATCCGCCACGAGCTAAGCCAGCGGCTGGACACACTCGGGACGACGGCGCCGATTCCGTTCAGGCCGCAGAATGCGGGGGACTATCACATTCCGCACCTGACCTTGCGCGAGGAGATCGCGCCCGGCCAGGCGGGCTTCGCCGCGCATGTGGCGTAGGGTCGGGGGAGTGCGGCCAGCCGCCCGCCATTGCGCTCCCCCGCTGGCTCACTCGCCGCGGATATCCGCCCGCGCCGCCACCGCCCGCATCTCCGGCAGTTCCTTCTCGACCCGCGCCTTGACCGCCGCGCCATTGCCCCACGCCGGCGTCAGCCCGAGTTCGGCCATGCGGGCCCTGGTCGCCGGTGCGTTGGCGACCTCGGCCAGCGCTTTCTCCAGCTTCTGCTGCACCGGCGCCGGCAGGCCGGCGGGTGCCAGCAGCGCGAACCACGTGCCCATCTGGAAGCCCGGATAGCCGCTCTCGGCCACCGTCGGCACCTGCGGCAGCGCGGGCAGGCGCTGCGGCGACAGCACCGCCACCGGCCGGATCTTGCCCCCCTTGATCAGCGGCAGGGTGGCCACGATGGTGTCGACCGCCACCTGCACCTGGCCGCCGGCCAGTGCCGTCAGGCTGGGCGCGCTGCCGTTGAAGGGCACGTGGACCATGCGGATGCCGGTGGCCGACTTGAGCATCTCACCGCCGAAATGCACCGACGAGCCGGTGCCGAAGGAGCCGTAGGAGAACTTGTCAGGACTGGCCTTGGCCTGCGTCACCAGGTCCTTGAGCGAGCGGATGGGCGTGTCCGGGTTGGCCACCAGCACCAGGCTCATGTCGGCGACCAGCCCCAGCGGCGTAAAGCTCTTGATGGGGTCATAGCCGAGGTTGGGGCGGATCGCCGGGTTCAGCGTCAGCGTGGTGCTGGCCCCGAGCAGCAGCGTATAGCCGTCGGGCGCGGCCTTGGCCACCTGGGTCGCGCCGATCACCGTGCTGGCGCCTGGCTTGTTCTCGACCACCACGGACTGGCCCAGCTTTTCGCCGAGGCCGACCGCCAGCAGGCGGCCCAGCACATCGGTGGCGCCGCCGGCGGCGAACGGCACCACCAGCCGCAGCGGACGGTCGGGCCAGGTCTGTGCCGCGGCCGGGGCCGCGGCCAGCGCCATCAGGCTGGCGCATGCGAGTAAGAGCTTCGGGGGCATTGCGGTCATCGGAAATCACTCCTGCCGGCAGTTGGGGGAATTCGAAGCAAGCGATGGCCACGACGGGCGGCCGCCATGGATGGCCGCCCGGTGGCGCGGGCGTTCAGGCCAGCCAGGGGCTGCGCATGCGCGAGAAGCCGCCGGCCTGGTCATAGGCATGGCCAAGCTGCAGCACCGCGGCGTCGGCCTGCGCCGGGCCGATGATCTGCAGGCCAGCGGGCAGGCCCTGCGGGCCAAAGCCTGCCGGCGCGGCCAGCGCCGGCAGCCCGGCCATCGTGGCCGGCACCACTGCCTGCATCCAGCGGTGATAGGTGTCCATGTCGCGGCCGTCGACCGCATGCGGCCAGTCCCAGTTCGCATCGAACGGGAATACCTGGGCGACCGGCAGCACCAGGTAGTCGAAGCGCTCGAACAAGGCGCGCAGCGCCTGGTACCACGCGCTGCGCTCGCACATCGCTTCATAGACGCGGTTGCCGGACAGGGCCAGCCCGCGCTCGATCTCCCACACCGCCTCGGGCTTGAGCAGCATGCGCGTGGCCGGGTCGCGGTAGAGCGCGGCATTGGCGCCCGCCACCGAGAAGCTGCGCAGGTCGATCCACGCCCGCCACAAGCGCTCCAGGTCAAACGCGGGCAGTGCGGCATCGACGCTGCAGCCGAGCGTGCGCAGGTGCATGAGCGCCTGCTCGCAGGTGTCGAGCAGTCCGGGTTCGGTCGGCAGGTGGCCGCCAAGGTCGCCGAGCCAGCCGATGCGCACGCCGGTCCAGTCGCGCTCGGGCGGCAGCGCGAACGTGCCCGGCGGCTCGGTGCGGCGCGTCAGCGGCAGCCGCGCATCGAAGCCGGCCTGCACCGACAGCAGCAGCGCCAGGTCCGGCACGTTGCGCGCCATCGGGCCGGCCACGCTGAACTGCTGGAAGAAGACCTCGTCTGCACGGCCCGTGCGGCACGCAGCCGAACGAGGTGCGCAGGCCGTATACATGGTTGAATGCCGCCGGCGTGCGCAGCGAGCCCATCATGTCGGAGCCGTCGGCGACCGGCAGCATGCGCAGCGCCACGGCCACGCCCGCGCCGCCGCTGCTGCCGCCGGCAGAGCGCGCCGGGTCGAAGGCATTGCGCGTGGTGCCGTAGACCGGGTTGTAGGTATGGCCGCCGAGGCCGAACTCAGGCGAATTGGTGCGCCCGACAAAGAGCGCGCCCCCGGCGCGCATGCGCTCGAACACCACCGCGTCGGCCTGGCTGACCTGGCCGGCAAAGATCGGCGAGCCCTTGGTGGTGACCATGCCCGCGGCCGGGCTGATGTCCTTGGGCGCCTGCGGAAAGCCGTGCAGCGGGCCGCGGCTGGCGCCGCGCGCAAGTTCGGCGTCGAGCCCGGCGGCCTGCGTGCGCAGCGTGTCGCGCTCCATCGGGGCGACGATGGCGTTGACGCGCGGGTTGTGGCGGTCGATCTGGCCGAGGAAGGCATCGAGCACTTCCACGCACGAGAGCTCGCGCGCATGGATGGCGCGCGACAGCGCGACGGCGTCGAGTTCGACGATGGGATCGGTGGGGAGTGGTTCGGGCGACATGGCTGGCGGCGTCTCCTGTGGTTTGTGAGAAAGCATACGGGTGCCGCGGGGTTTCCCACAATCGATGAATTTTTCAAATATCCTTGCGTAAAACGCAAACCGCCACGCCCACCGAGCCGGAGGCCGCCCCATGCTGTCGCATCGTCTGCAAGACACCTCGCTGCGCTATTTCCTGGAAGTGGTGCGCAGCGGCTCGCTGACCGAGGCGGCGCAGCGGCTGAACGTCACGGTCTCGGCGGTCAGCCGCCAGGTGGGTGCACTCGAGGCGCTGCTGGGCGTGCCGTTGTTCGACCGCCGCCCGCGTGGCATGGTCGCCAGCGCCGCGGGCGAGCTGCTGGCCGCCTATGCGCTGCGCGGCGCACTCGAGGCCGATCGCGTGGTGTCGGAGATCGCGGCGCTGCAGGGCCTGCGCCGGGGCCGGGTGCGCGTGGCCAGTTCGGCCGGGTTTGCCATCGAGTTCCTGCCGCGCATCATTGCCGAGTTCCGCGAGCGCTATCCGGGGCTGCACTTCCACGTGCGCGTGGCGCCGCCGGCCGAGGTCACCGGCATCGTGCTGCACGGCGACGCCGATATCGGCATCACCTACAGCCGTGCCGCGGAACAGGGCATCCGCGTGGAGCACCGGCAGCCGGCGCCGGTGATCGCGATCATGCGCCCGGACCATCCGCTGGCGCGTTTTCGCAGCGTCACGCTGGCGCAGATGCAGCCGTATCCGCTGGCGCTGCCGGAGGGCGACAACACCGTGCGCCAGCTGTTCGACATCGCCTGCGGCGAGCGCGGCGTGGTGTTCGAGCCGGTGCTGGTGACCAACCATTTCGAGACGCTGACCAACTTCGTGCTGCATGGCGGCGGCCTGTCGATCTCCGGTGCGGTGACCGTGGGCGACCGGCTGCGCCGCGGCGAGCTGCACGCCGCGGCGATCCGCGAACGCGGCATGAAGAGCCGCGCGATCGAACTGCAGACGCTGGCCGGACGCACGCTGCCCGAGGGCGTGCGCGCGTTCCTGGGGTTTATCCGGGACAGGCTGGCGGCGGAGGGGAGCGTGGCGGGCGCCTAGCACCGCGCCTGGCCCTAAACCGCCCGCTTGCGCCGCGTGGCAGCAGGCCGGTCCAGCACCACCCACGCCGGCGCATGGTCGCTCGGATGCTCCTCGGCGCGCACCCAGCGGTCCACGCCGGCATCGCGCAGGCGCGGTGCCAGGTCGGCGCTCAGCAGCAGGTGGTCGATACGCAGGCCGGAGTCGGTCTGCCAGTGCTGGCGGAAGTAGTCCCAGAAGGTGTAGATGCGCTCGTCGGGGTAACGCGCGCGCAGCGCGTCGGTCCAGCCCTGTGCCAGCAGGCGCGCGTAAGCGTCGCGGCTTTCCGGCTGCAGCAGCGCGTCCTTGCGCCACGAGCGCGGGTTGTAGATGTCTTCGTCGGTGGGTACCACGTTGTAGTCGCCCGCCAGCACCACCGGATGGCCGCTGTCGAGCAGGGTCTGCGCGTGTTCGATCAGGCGCTCGAACCATGCCAGCTTGTAGTCGAACCTGGGTCCCAGTTGCGGGTTGCCGTTGGGCAGGTAGAGGCAGCCGATCACCATGCCCTGCACCGCGGCTTCCAGGTAGCGGCTGTGGCTGTCGTCCGGGTCGCCGGGCAGGCCGCGGCGCACTTCCACCGGCTCGCTGTCGCGCGCCAGGATCGCGACCCCGTTCCATGACTTCTGGCCATGCCAGGTCACGCCATAGCCCGCTTCCCGGATCTCGCGGGCGGGGAAGCTCTCGTCGGCGGTCTTCAGTTCCTGCAGGCAGGCGATATCCGGCGCCTCGTGCTCCAGCCAGCGGAGCAGCGCCGGCAGCCGGCTGCGGATGCCGTTGATATTGAAGGTGGCGATCTTGAGCGTGGGCATGCCGCGTTGCAGGGTTCCAGGAACGAGGCCGGCCGGCGGGTGCCGGCCGGTTTGCTGCGTCAGCGCGTCAGCGCATCAGGCGCGCCATGTACTGCCCGACACGTCGGTGCTGCCCGGGGTGCCGGTGGCGGCGGTGCTGCCGGCGATGCCAGTGCCCTCGCGGCGCACGCGGATGTCGTTGCTGACCTCCGTGACGCCGTAGGTGCCGTCGGCCAGGTCTTCGATGTAGTACTTCTGGCTGCGGCTAGGCACTGTGCCCGCCAGCGTCACCACGCCGCTGCTGACCTCGACGCTCACGTCGCTGACGTCCACGCCGCGCGCATAGCTGAGGCGCTCGCAGATCTGGTCGCGGATGCGGTCGTCGCTGCGCTGATAGCCGCGCGGGCCCGCGTGGCGCTCGCGTTCATGGTAGGGCGCATGGTAGCCCCCATAGCCGCGTTCGCGTTCCCGCTCGTCGTCGGAGCTGCCGAACAAGTCGCCGACGGCCTCGCCGATGCGGCGGCCGAGGTTGTAAAGCACGCCATGGTCCTCGCGGTCATCATCCCCGTCGTCATCGCGCTCGCCGACTTCCCAGCCACGGCGGCGTGCGCTTTCGCGGCTGTAGCGGCGGCCGTAGCGCTGCTCCTCGTCCCAGTCGTTGCCGGGTTCGGTCCAGTAACGGGTGTCG
This sequence comes from Cupriavidus sp. PB-02, assembly GCF_058252315.1. Lineage (NCBI taxonomy): Bacteria > Pseudomonadati > Pseudomonadota > Betaproteobacteria > Burkholderiales > Burkholderiaceae > Cupriavidus > Cupriavidus sp. PB-02. The sequence continues at coordinate 2,678,249 of NZ_CM177695.1, read as the reverse complement.
CTGCGCAGTTCGCTGAAGGACGGATCGTGCTCGCCGCTGCGCGCCGCTTCGTGGGGGGCGCGCGCGCGCTCGGCGCTTTCGCGCCACTGGCGTTCGGCGGAATCGTCGTCGCGCTGCCAGGCTTGCGGATCGCGCCATTCGCCAGCGCGTTCCCAGCCGTAGCCGCCGTTCAGGCCGTAGCGCAGGTTGCTGCCGCTGCTGCCGTAGCGGCCTTCTTCGCGGCGGCCGTAGCGGTCGTCATCGCGGCTGCCGAAGCGCTCGTCGCGGCTGCCATAGCGGCCGTAGCGGTCGTCATCGCGGCTGCCGAAGCGCTCGTCGCGGCTGCCATAGCGGCCAGAGCGGTCGTCTTCTCGGCTGCCGTAGCGTTCGTCACGGCTGCCAGAGCGGCTTTCATAGTCCCGGGCGCCGGGCCGTTCGGGATACCGGCGCGCGCTGTACTGCTCGCTGTAGTCGCCGGCCGGGCGGGCCGGGCCGCCATAGCTGGTTTGCCCCGGTGACAGCTGCTGGCGCCGCCGCTGCGCCTGCCAGTGATCGCGCTCGGATTCCGGCTGCCAGTCGTCGTCGTCCCATGCATGGCGGCGCTGGCGTTCGTCGCGTTGGCGTTCGTCGTAGTAGTAGCTCATGCTGATTTCCTGAGTATGTGAGTTTGGCGCCATGAGCGGATGCCGACGCGAAAAAAGCGTGCGGCCCCGCGGGCGGGTATTCAGGAAACGGCAAGATTCGTACCGTGCGGCCGGGCCGCCTGGCAGGGCGCTGCGGCGGCTGGATGCGTGCAACCATTGCAGAGCGTGTAAGGGTTGCAAGCTTGTTGCTTCAAGAAAAATGGCGCGGCATCCACAATAAGGGAGCCGCGCCACTTGTCTTGCTGCCAGCGTGCTGCAGCACAGCATGGTCCTTCCCACGCTTCGGAACCGTCGCGACGGTCAAGGCAGGCGCGCCTGCGGCAGCATCCGCACGGCCAGCGCTGCCAGCGCCGCAGCGCTGGCCAGTGCGGCCACGCCGGTCCAGCCGTAGTGCGCCAGGGTCACGCTGCCGAGGGCGGCGCCCGCGGCCATGCCGGTGAACATGCCGACGAACAGCACCGCGTTCAGGCGGCTGCGGGCGCCGGGGTCGATGCCGTAGACGATGGTCTGGTGCGCCACCAGCGTGACCTGCACGCCCAGGTCGAAGCCAATCGCGCTGGCGCCGATCAGCCACAGCTGGCCCTGGGGGGGCAGCAGCGGCGACAGCAGCATGGCGGCGAAGGAAAGCGCCGTCAGCACGGCCCCGAGCCGGGTCACCAGCTCAGGCCCGCGGCGGTCGGCAATGCGGCCGGCGATGGGAGCACCGAGCGCGCCGGCCGCGCCGGCCAGGCCGAACGCTCCCGCGGCTTCACTGCCGAGATGGAAGGGCGCGCCATGCAGCATCACCGCCAGCGTGGACCAGAACGCGCTGAAGCCCACCGACAGCAGGGCCTGCGCCAGCGCGGCGCGGCGCAGCGCCGGATGCGCACGCCATAGCGTGGCCAGCGACCCGAGCAGCGCCCGGTACGGCAGCACCGCGGTCGGCGTGAAACGCGGCAGGTGGCGCCGTGCCACCAGCGCGATCGCGGCGATGCTCGCCGCTGCCGCCAGGAACATCGCGCGCCAGCCGAAATGCTCGCCGACAAAGCCGCTGACCACGCGCGACAGCAGGATGCCCAGCAGCAGGCCGGTCATCACCGTGCCCACCACCTTGCCGCGTTCGGCGTCGGGCGCCAGCGTCGCGGCCGCGGGCACGATGTCCTGGGCCAGCGTGGCAGACAGGCCGATCGCCAGGCTGGCGGCCAGCAGCATGCCGATGCCGGGCGCGAAGCCCGCCAGCAGCAAGGCGGCTACCAGCACCACGGATTTGGCCAGGATGATGCGCCTGCGGTCGAAGCGGTCGCCGAGCGGGGCCAGCAGCAGGATGCCCAGCGCATAGCCGAGCTGCGTCAGGGTCGGGATGGCGCCGACCACCGTATCGGACGTGCGCAGGTCCGGCGTCATGATGCCGAGCATGGGCTGGCTGTAGTACAGCGAGGCGACCGACGCGCCGGCGCCGGCGGCGAGCAGCAGCACCAGCCTGCCGGGCAGGGCCGGTCTGGCAACGGGCGCGGACGCGGAGGTAGCGTCGAGGGCGGACATATTGTGTTTCCTTGGATCTGGTGTCTGGAATGGGGGGAAGTGTTGTCCAGCCGGCCGCGTTCTGGTAGACGTGTGCCGTGAACAATGGCTATACGAGGCACGTATGAAGCGCCAGGCGGTCCCCACGCCATCGACGCGGCGGCAGGCGCCGCGCAAGCAGGCTCCCGGCCCCGGCGCTACCACGGCCGACCGCATCGAACTGATGCAGACCTTCGTGCGCATCGTCGAGTCAGGCAGCCTGTCGATGGCTGCGGCGCAGATGCACACCACGCAGCCGACCATCAGCCGCCGCCTGCAGACGCTGGAGCGGATGCTGGGCGTGCGGCTGTTGCAGCGCTCCACGCATGCGATGAACCTGACCGAGGACGGCGAGCGCTGCTACGAGCGGGCCAAGGAACTGGTCGCCGACTGGGCGACGCTGGAGGCCGACCTGCGCGGGGTCGGCTACGAGCCCGAGGGCACGCTGCGCGTGCTGGTGCCCCATGCCTTCGGCCAGGAATTTCTGGTCGGCCCGCTGGCCGGCTACCTGCAGCAATATCGCAAGGTCTCGGTGGAATGGCTGCTGCACGACCGCACCCCGGATTTCATTGCCGAAGCCATCGATTGCGCTATCCATGTGGGCGAGGTGCATGAGCCGGGCGTGGTCGCGGTGCGGCTGGCCGAGATACCGCGCCTGGTCATCGCAGCGCCGTCGCTGTTCGAGGGCAGGCCGCTGCCACGCCGGCCCGAGGACCTGGAAGACCTGCCCTGGCTCGCGCTGCGCACCTTCTATCGGAACGAGATCGAGCTGTCGCACCAGGCCAGCGGCGAGCGCCGCCGGATCGGCTTCCGGCCGCGCGTCAGCACCGACAGCCTGTACGCGCTGCGCGCCTCCACCCGGCTGGGGCTGGGCGTCGGCGTGGGCTCGGCCTGGATTTTCGCCGACGACCTCGCCCGTGGCGAACTGCTGCACCTGTTGCCGGACTGGCAGGCGGATCCGTTGCCGATGTACCTGGTCTATCCCTACGCGCGCTTCTACCCGGCCAAGCTCAGGTTCTTTATCGACGCGGTGCGCCAGGCGATTCCGGGACTGGGCGTGGTGGAGTTGCCCGACGCCAGGCGCGGCCTGGGCGGCCGGATCAAGCGCGCGTCAACTGCACCGAAGCGTCGCTGATACGCCGCGCAGGCGAGCGGAGATCCGGTAATGACGTATCCTGTGGCGGTCGCCAGCTTGCCGGTGAACCCCTGGGGCCAGACATCATGGTGCTTGCGTGATCCGCCGCCGCGTCTTTCCAGGCATGCGTAGAAGGGGCCGAATGCTCGCATTGGTTGCCGTCGTTCTCGTGCTCGCCCTAGGCGGCATCGTGGCGTACAACCTGATCGGCGGCGAAAAACGCATCGAGCGCCGCCTCGACCGGCTCTACGGCCTGGCCGACCCCCAGTTCGCCCGCGAGCTGGGCGTCCTGCTCGGGCCGCCGGTCGTCGACGGCAACCGCTACCGCGTGCTCAGGAACGGCGACGAGATCTTCCCCGCGATGCTGGGCGCGATCCGCGGCGCGAAGAAGACCATCAATTTCGAGTCCTACATCTACTGGTCGGGCGATATCGGCAACGAGTTCGCGCAGGCCCTTGCCGAGCGCGCGCAGGCAGGCGTCAAGGTGAAGGTCCTGCTGGACGCGGTCGGCAGTTCCAAGATCGACGAGTCCGCGCTGGGCCTCATGACCCGTGCCGGCGTGGACGTGCGCCGTTATCACCCGGTGCGCTGGTACACCGTCGGCAAGCTCAACAACCGCACGCACCGCAAGGTGCTGGTGGTCGACGGCACGATCGGCTTTACCGGCGGCGTCGGCGTCGCGCCGGAATGGACCGGCAACGCCCAGGATCCTGACCACTGGCGCGATACGCATTTCCAGGTGGAAGGCCCCGTGGTGGGCCAGATGCAGTCCGTGTTCCTGGACAACTGGATCAAGGTCAGCGGCGCGGTGCCGCATGGCCCGGACTACTTCCCTGAACTGCCGCCGGTCGGCAACGGCCGCGCCCAGATGTTCAGCAGCTCCCCCACGGGCGGCAGCGAGAGCATGGCGCTGATGTACCACCTCGCCATCACGGCGGCGGCCCAGGCCATCGACCTGTCCGCGGCCTACTTCGTGCCGGATGAACTGACAGAAAAAGCCTTGCTGGCGGCTTTGGCAAGAGGCGTCAGGGTGCGGGTGATCGTGCCGGGCGAGCATATCGATTCAGAAACCGTACGCTCGGCTTCGCGCGGCCGCTGGGGCGCGCTGCTCAAGGCGGGCGCGCTGATTGCCGAGTACGCGCCGACGATGTATCACTGCAAGGTCCTGATCGTCGATGGCCTGCTGGTGTCGGTCGGGTCGACCAATTTCGACAACCGGTCCTTCCGCCTCAACGACGAAGCCACGCTCAATATCCTGGATGCCGCCTTTGCCGCCGAACAGACCCGGATCTTCGAGGGGGACCTGACGCTGTCGCGCCCGGTGACGTACACACAGTGGGTCAACCGCCCCTGGACCGAAAAGCTGCGCGACCGGATGGCTTCGCTGATCGGCTCGCAACTCTGACGTCATATGCCGGGTGGCCCTCCGATCCGGTGCCGCTTCCTCCGCAAGGTCGCCCCTTGACGCCGGCATCCGCCGACGCCCCCTTCCTTCCCGATGGGTTCGACGCCACACGGTGACCGGCTTGCCGGATAAACCGCCGGCTTTGTGCGCTGCAGATTCCCTCACAAGCATCCCATCGGGCACATCCTGACTTTTGCCTTGACCTGACACCGCCCGTTTCCTATAAATCGACCATCCACATGGATGGTGCATGGATGGCGCATGGATGGGGATTGGAGGGTTATGCGCGTGCTTGCATCGTTGAGCCCAACGCTGAATGAAGACATGACCCCTCAGAAAACCGAAGCCTCACCCCTGACGAAACCGAAGACCGGTGATACGGAAAAAATCACCATCAACCTCGGCCCGGTAGACCTGGGGCAGATCGACCTGCTGGTCGAAGAAGGCTTTTACTCGAACCGCTCTGATCTGATCCGGACAGCCATCCGGAACCAACTGGTCGCGCATGCGGTGGTTATCCAGGAAACGGTGAGCCGTCGCGCCCTGGTCCTCGGGCTGCAGCACTTCACCAAGAAGGACCTGGAGGCGGCGCGCGCGGCCAATGAACGACTCGATATCCATGTCCTCGGCCTGGCGAGCATTGCGTCGGATGTCAGTCCGGAGCTTGCCCTGGCGACCATCGAGTCCGTCGTGGTACTTGGCGCCTTTCACGCCCCGGCTGCAGTCAAGGCTGCGCTGGCCGGGCGAATACGGTAGTTCGCGGCAATGTCGCCGCCCCTGGTTCGCCAGGTTGCCTGGAAACAATGATGAGAATGAATGACGCGTTCCTCGCTTCGATGTACGAGGCCATGCAGCTGCTGCAGACGGCAGGCCCGATGGAGGCCACCGAGGTCATCCAGCGGGCACTGCGCCAGCACGCTTCCGCGGTTGTGCAGCCCGGTCCGGCGGCGCCAATGCCGGCACAAGTGGTCGAACGCCTGTTGACCCATGACGGGGCTGCGGTTCGAACCCGCGGCCCCGATGGCGTGGGCCTGGAGCGCACGGCGGCCCGCGCGCCTTCTGCTGCCCCGGCTTCCCAGCCCGCACAAACCGCTGCCCGCGCCGAACCCGGGCACTTCACCCAGCGCACCTACGCCAACCAGGCCGGCACCCGCGCGTACAAGCTCTACATCCCGGCCGGCCGGCATGCCGAGCCGATGCCGCTGGTCGTGATGCTGCACGGATGTACGCAGGACGCCGACGACTTCGCCGCCGGCACCCGCATGAATGAACTTGCCGAGCGGCTCGGCTTCGCCGTGCTGTACCCGATCCAGCCGACCGACGCCAACCCAACGAAGTGCTGGAACTGGTTCCGGCCCGGCGACCAGCAAGCCGACCGCGGCGAGCCCTCGTTGATTGCCGGCATGACCCGCGAGGTCATCGCCGCCCACGGCATCGACGCCCGGCGCGTCTATGTAGCCGGCCTGTCCGCCGGCGGCGCGATGGCGGCCGTGCTGATCCAGCGCTATCCCGGCCTGTTCGCGGCGGCTGGCATTCACTCGGGCTTGCCCGCGGGCAGCGCGCACGACCTGCCGTCCGCGCTGGGCGCCATGCGGGGAGGCAAGGGCATCGGCGTGTCGAAGGGCAACAGCGCGCAGCCGCTACCGCCCACCAGGCCGATGATCGTGTTCCATGGCGATGCCGACAAGACCGTACACCCGTCCAACGGCAGCGGGCTGGTGGCGCCATTCGAGCAAGGCGCGGCGCGCAAGGGCCAGCAGCGCGGGACCTCGCGCGCGGGTCACGACTACACGCTGAGCAAGATCACGACGCCCGCCGGCATCGACGCCGAGTACTGGGTGATCCACGGCGCCGGACACGCGTGGTCGGGCGGCAGCGGTCGCGGCAGCTACACCGATCCGAAGGGGCCCGACGCCAGCGCGGAGATGCTGCGGTTTTTCCTGGCGCATCCGCGCGCAGACTGAGGCGTGCACGGAGCGGAGGAAAACGCTGGATTTCCGCCCACAAGCCGTGCATTTCGCCCCACCCAGGGGCATTTTCTGCACCCTCTTTGAGCGTCATCAAAGTCTTTGCCAAACGGCCTTCAGCCCCCGAAAACACGGCCGATAGGACGGTAACCACCCCGTTCCATCGAGCCCCATGACCCCCTTCCTACGCCCCGCCGAGCGCCTGATGGCGCGCCTCAATATCAACCAGAAGCTCACGCTGATCGCGGTGCTCTTCCTGGTGCCGCTGTGCGGCGCGATGTATGTCGTGCTGAGCGCTTCCGCGCATGCGATCCGAGCCACCGACAGCGAGATGCGCGGGCTTGCCATCGTCGAGCACGCGCTCGATTTCATGCGCGAGACCCAGGTGCGTCGCGGCGCCGCCAATGCCGTGCTGGCGGGCAATGCGGGTTTCCGCCCGACCTTCGACGGCGCGGATAACAACGCCGCCGCCAATCTCGCCCAGCTGATCCGCACGGCCGCGGAGAATCCCGCCTTCGGCCTCGATGACGGCGCGCGCAAGCTGGAGCAGGACTGGCAGCAGATTCGCGGCCTGGGCCTGAACACCACAGCCGGGCCGCTGTTCGCGCGGCACAGCGCGCTGGTCAGGCAGACGCAACTGTATATCGGTGATGTGGCCGACCGCTCCGAACTGGCGCTGGACGGCGAAGCCGCCTCGTACTATCTGATCAGCCTGCTGGCGGGCCCCATGCCCCGGCTGGCCGAGCAGAGCGCGCTGGCGCGCGGTCGCGGCGCCGGCATCATTGCGCGCGGCGGTTATGCGGATGCGGCGCAACAGGCCGATCTTGGCGCACTGGCCGAGCAGATCCACGAAGGGCTGGAAGCGGTGCGGCGCGATCTTGCACGCGTGCGCTACAACGCGCCCGCCCACCAGGCTCAGGTGGACGCGGCCCTGGCAAAACTGGCGGCAATGGACAACTTCTATCGCACGCTCAAGGTGCGCATGCTGGGCGCGGGCGGCATCGACATCGAGGCCAAGGCGTATTTCGATGAGGCGAGCGCGGCGATCGACGGCGTGCTGGCGGCCAACAAGGCGTTCTCCGCCATTGCTGGCGCGATGCTTGCGCAGCGCATCGCCGCGCAGAAACGGCAGTTCGCACTGCTGGCGGGGGTTGCGCTGGTCACGGTGTCGATCGCGTTCTACCTGTTTATCGGCTTCAGCCGCGGCATGCGCAGTGACGTGCGCGAGGTGGCCGGGATGGTCGAGCGCATCAATGCCGGCGACCTCGGCCTGCGCATGGCGGTGCACGGGCGCGACGAGTTCAGCGACGTCAAGCGGCACCTGCTGTCGCTGGTGGACAGCTGGCGCGCGCTGATCGGCGATACCAAGGCCGGCGCCCACAACGTGCTGGCGGCGGCGGGCGATATCGCGCAGGGCAATATCGACCTGTCGCAGCGCACTGAGGAGCAAGCCTCGTCGCTGGAGCAGACTGCGGCCAGCATGGAGCAGCTCACCGCCACCGTGCAGCAGAACGCCGGCAGCGCCGGGCAGGCCAGCGAACTGGCGCGCGAAGCCTCGGGCATTGCGCTGGCCGGTGGCGAGGCGGTGGGCCGCATGCAGCAGACCATGCAGCAGATCGAGGCCGATTCGCGCCGCATCGTCGACATCATCGCGGTGATCGACAGCATTGCCTTCCAGACCAATATCCTGGCGCTCAATGCGGCGGTGGAAGCCGCGCGCGCCGGCGAGGCCGGACGCGGCTTTGCCGTGGTGGCGACCGAGGTGCGCGGGCTGGCGCAGCGCGCGGGCAGCTCGGCCAAGGAGATCCGCGCGCTGATCTCGCAGTCGGCAGAGCGCGTGGCAGCCGGCAACACGCTGGCACTGGATGCGGCGGCGACCATGGAGAACACCGTCAGCGCGATCGCGCGCGTCACCGCGATGATGGACGAGATCAGCCACGCCTCGCGCGAGCAGAGCACCGGCATCGCCCAGGTCAACCAGGCGATTGCGCAGATGGACCAGGTCACGCAGCAGAATGCCGCGCTGGTGGAAGAGGCCGCCGCCGCCGCGCAGTCGCTGCAGGAGCAGGCGCTGCATATGCAGCGGGCGATGGCGGTGTTCCGGACGGAGGCGGAAGCCTAGCCACCTCGCAGTGCTCAGCGCCGGAAGATCCAGATCACGACGGACACCAGCACCGACACCAGGATGCAGGTCGTGATCGGAAAGTAGAAGCTGAACCCGTCCCGGACGATATGGATATCGCCGGGCAGCCGCCCGAGCGGCAGCTTCGACAGCCAGGGCCAGGCAGCGGCGGCTGCGATCAGCAGGCAGCCAAGGATGAGAAGCAGGCGTTGCATGATTGGATGGGATTCGGTTCGGCCGTGCCTTGTGGTAGCCCCATGTCCTGATACGTTGGACAGGCACGTCGCCGCGGGATTGCATCGGCTCGGCGCAGCGGGGCCAGGGACTATAGGTCGCGGGTTTCGGAATGTAAATTGAGAGTTGGCGCTCTTTACATGAAATTTCCTTATCTGATCGGATTGTCGCAGGGGTAGTCTGTGAATAAGTTTCGCGACTAGCCTCTTTCTTGATAGAAACCACCGTTCCATGAAGCCAAAATGGCCAACCCCGGGCCGCAAAGGGCAAGAATCCTGGTGAATTCCGCATGCCCACGGCCGCTGGACTGCCCCATTTCCTGCCGGGTTTACGCCAATTTTGAGTCGCAATGCCCGTTGCCTAAGATTCGTTCAATTAGGGAACATTAGTTCGCTATTAGAACATGATCGCATGTCCTGCCTGGAGGGCGGTTAGTGCGATTTCCAGGCAAACGGAGACAGCAGTGACACATCCCACCCAAACCAAAGGCGGCGTCGCAGACGTCCAGGCCTTGATCGACGGCCAGCGATTCACTGGTTACCAGTGGCTCATTCTTGGCCTGTGCTTCCTGATCGTTGCCGTTGACGGATTCGATACCGCGGCGATGGGCTATATCGCGCCGGCGCTGGTGCAGGACTGGGGGATCGAGAAATCAGCCCTCGGGCCCGTCATGAGCGCGGCCCTGTTCGGCCTTGCTTTCGGTGCGATCTTCGCCGGTCCGCTGGCCGATCGTGTCGGCCGCAAGAAGGTGCTGGTGCTGTCGGTCTTCTTCTTTGGCGCCTGCAGCCTCGCCACCGCGTTTGCGCCCACGCTGGGCTGGCTCACGGTCTGGCGCTTCCTGACCGGCCTGGGCCTGGGCGCCGCCATGCCCAATGCCGTGACGCTGACCTCGGAGTTCGCGCCGCAACGCAGCCGTGCCGTGCTCGTGAACACCATGTTCTGCGGTTTTCCGCTCGGTTCCGCGGCTGGCGGCTTTGTCGCCGCCGCGGTGATTCCGCACTTCGGCTGGCACAGTGTGCTGCTGCTTGGCGGCATCGTGCCACTTGCGCTCGCGCTGTTCCTGGTGGTGCTGCTGCCGGAGTCCGTGCGCTACATGGTCCTGCGCAAGTATCCGGCGGACCAGATCCGCAAGGTGCTGCGGCGCGTGACCGGCGCGGACCTGCCCGAGGCCAAAAGCTTCATCATCAGCGAGCAGGCCCCGGCGACCCGATCCGCCATCGGCACCGTGCTGGCTCCCGGCTATCGCCTGGGCTCGGCGATGCTGTGGTCCACTTACTTCATGGGCCTCGTCATCTTCTACCTGCTGACGAGCTGGATGCCGACACTGATGAAGGACGCCGGCTTCTCGATCCAGCACGCGTCATTCCTGACGGCGCTGTTCCCGCTCGGCGGCGGCATCGGCACCATCGCGGCCGGCTGGTTCATGGACCGCTTCAATCCGAACAAGGTCATCGCCATCACGTACGCCGCAACCGGCGTGCTGATCTACGCAGTGGGCCACGGCACCGGCAGCCAGGTGCTGCTGGGCGTGCTGATCTTCATCGCCGGTACGGCCATGAACGGCGCCCAGTCGTCGATGCCTTCCCTGGCCGCGGCCTTTTACCCGACGCAGGGCCGCGCCACCGGCGTCGCCTGGATGCTTGGCATCGGCCGCTTCGGCGGCATCACCGGTGCGCTGCTAGGTGCTGAACTGCTGCGCCTGCACCTGGGCTTCGACACGATCTTTACGCTGCTCACCGTGCCGGCATTCCTTGCAGCCGGCGCACTGCTGGTGAAGCATTTCAGCAGCCGCCCCGCGGCGGTTGCCGGCGACCCGGTCAAGGGCGGCGCGAGCATCGCAAGTCACTGAGCGGAAGCAGGCTGGGCCGCGGCGCGAATGCAGTTCGCCAGCGCCTCGGCCATCGGCGTGAGCGTGCGGTCGCCGTGCCGCAGCAGGCCGATCGGCTCCTCGGTGCCCTGCGTATCGATCGGCAGGAGTACCAGATCCCCCTCGGATACCGCGCGCCTGGTTGCAGAGAGCGGCGCTGCCCACACGCTGTCGCTCTGCCGGGCCAGCAGCCGTCCGAGATAGGCGTCCGCGGTTTCCACGCAGCCGCCCGGCAGGGGCAGGCCGTGCCGGGCGAGCAGGCTTTCCGTGTTGTGGCGTGGAATCGAGCCCGCGGCCGGGATGACCAGCGGCCACGCCAGCGCGTCGACCAGCGTTGGCCGCGATACGGCGGCGAGGGGATGCCCGGGGCGAACCGCCAGCGCCAGCGAGTCCGGGCCCAGGGACTCGAACCACAGGCTCTCCATGGCCACCGGGTCATCCATCCGGCCAATGACGAGGTCGAGCACATCCGCCTTGAGCTGGTCGATGAGGTTGCGGTTCATGCCGGTCTGCACGGCAAGGCCGACCTCGGGATGCGCGGCGCGGAAACGCAGCAGGGCGTCAGTCAGCACCGCCGGCACGACGCTCGGCAGTGCACCCAGCCTGATGCGCTCCTGCGGCAGCGCATCCGCGCCGGCCATGCTGTCCGCCGCCGCATCGATATCCGCGAGGATGCGCAGGGCGTGGCGCAGGAAGCGCGTGCCGGCGGTGGTCAGTTCGGTGCCGGCCCGCTGCCGGACCAGCAGGCGGGTGCCGGCCAGTTCCTCGAGCTCGCTCAGTGTCTTGGAGACGGCCGGCTGCGTCAGCCCCAGGCGTTCGGCGGCGCGGCCCAGGTGCTGGGTCTGGGATACTGCCACGAAGCAATAGAGATGCCGGAGCCGCACGCGATTGCGGAAGATTTCGAGTACGGGCGGTGGCATAGGCGCGGGATGGGGTTTCATGCCAAAAAGTTATCGTATTTCGCAAGAATCTTAATTTACATGACTTTATGTGTTGTTTAAAGTCAAACCATTCCAATGACAAGGAGACTGCGCGATGACCCGTCTTGCCCAGTACCGCCGTCCCTACTGGGACACCCAGCCCGAATACCGCTTCGATACCTATGCCTCCACGCAGAAGCGCTCGCCGGGCCAGCCGCTGATTGCGCTGCCGCAGTCGCTGTCTGAAGTGACCGGGCCCAACTTCGGCGCCGAGTTCGTCCGCGAAGGGGATAACGACCTCACCGTCGGCAACGGCGGCGAGCCCATCGGCGAGCGCATCCTCGTCACCGGCCGGGTGCTGGACGAGAATGGCAGGCCGGTGCCGAATGCGCTGATCGAAGTCTGGCAGGCCAACGCGGCCGGCCGCTACGTGCACAAGCGCGACCTGCATGATGCGCCGCTCGACCCCCATTTCTCGGGCGAGGGCCGCACCGTCACCGATGCCAGCGGGCGCTACCAGTTCAAGACCATCAAGCCTGGCGCCTATCCCTGGCGCAACCACCACAATGCCTGGCGGCCGCAGCATATCCACTTCTCGCTGTTCGGCAACGCCTATGCCACGCGGCTGGTGACGCAGATGTATTTCCCCGGCGATCCGCTGTTGCCGTTCGATCCGATCTTCAACTGCGTGCCGGACGAAAAGGCGCGCGACCGGCTCGTCGCCAGCCTCGACTGGGAGACGACCCAGCCCGAATACGCGCTCGGCTACCGTTTCGATATCGTGCTGCGTGGCCGCGATGCCACGCCGATGGAGTAAGACCATGCTTTACGCCACCGCATCCCAGACTGTCGGCCCTTATCTCCATATCGGCCTGAGCGGCCTGAACTGCGCCGACCTGACCGCCAGCGCGCCGGAACTGGCCGGCCAGCGCATCGTGATCGAAGGCCGCGTGACCGACGGCAACGGCGAGCCCGTGCCGGACGGCATGGTCGAGATCTGGCAGGCCAACCCCGCCGGCCGCTACCGCCACCCTGACGATGCGCGCGAGCTGCCGCTGGTGCCCGGCTTTACCGGCTTCGGCCGCGTGCCGACCGAGGCCGACGGCTCGTTCCGCTTCGTCACCGTCAAGCCGGGCACCGTGCCCGGTCCGGACGGCCGGCCACAGGCGCCGCACATCATGGTGTCGGTGTTCATGCGCGGACTGGTCAAGCATGTCGCCACGCGGGTGTATTTCCCGGAGGAGGCCGCGGCCAATGCGGCCGACCCGGTCCTGGCGCTGGTGCCGGCCGAGCGGCGTAGCACGCTGGTTGCCAGCGATGCCGGCAACGGCACGCTGCGCTGGAATATCGTGCTGCAAGGGCCGGACGAGACCGTGTTCTTCGATATCTGAGGGCCGCGCACCCGGCCACGCCGGCAGCCGGGGCATCTGCCCTGGCTGCGGCGACAGACGCATAATCAGGTGGCCGTCAAACGTCACGGCCACGCACGCTACCCATCGCCCGCCCCCATGCCAACAGTCACGCGTCTCACCGACCCCATGTTCGGCAGCCCGGCTGTGCTGGACATCTTCTCCGATGCCGGCACGGTGCAACGCATGCTCGCCGTGGAGGCCGCGCTCGCGCGTGCGGAAGCGGCATGCGGCGTGATTCCGGCCGCTGCCGCGGCGGTCATCTCCGACGTCTGCGGCGACGTCGGCGTCATTGACCTCGATGCGCTCGCACAGTCAGCGGTCGCCGCCGGCAATCTCGCCATTCCCTTCGTCAAACAGCTCACCGCCGCGGTCGCCGCGCGCGATGCCGAAGCCGCGCGCTTCGTGCACTGGGGCGCCACCAGCCAGGACATCATTGATACCGCGCTGGTGCTCCAGCTCGGCGCTGCGCTGCGCGCGCTCGACACCGACTTGGTCCGCCTGGGCGCAGCCTGCGCCGCGCTGGCCACCGCGCATCGCGCCACGCCGATGGTCGCGCGCACCTGGCTCCAGCACGCACTGCCGGCCACTTTCGGCCTCAAGGCCGCCGGCTGGCTCGACGCGCTGCGCCGCGATCTCGGCCGCCTTGATGCCACGCGCGCGCAGGCCCGCGCGCTCCAGTTCGGTGGCGCCGCGGGCACGCTTGCCAGCCTCGGCGATGCCGCCGCCGGCGTGACCGCTGCGCTGGCCCGCGAGCTGGATCTCGCCGCACCCGTCCTGCCGTGGCACGCGCATCGCGACCGCATGGTCGAGGTTGCCACCACGCTTGGCATGCTGACCGGCACGCTCGGCAAGGTGGCACGCGATATCTCGCTGATGATGCAGACCGAGGTGGCGGAAGTCGCCGAGCCCGCCGGTCCCGGGCGCGGCGGCTCCAGCACGATGCCGCACAAGCGCAATCCGGTCGGCTGCGCGGCGGTGCTGACGGCATCGGTACGTGTGCCGCCGCTGGTGGCAACGATGCTGTCCGGCATGGTGCAGGAACACGAGCGCGCGCTCGGCGGCTGGCAGGCGGAGTGGGACACGCTGCCGCAGATCGTCTCGCTGGCTGCGGGCGCGCTGCGCCAGATGGGCGAGGTGGTGGCAGGGCTGCAGGTCGATGCGGCGCGCATGCGTGCCAACCTCGATCTCACGCACGGCCTGATCCTCGGCGAGGCCGCGATGCTGGAACTCGGTGGCAGGATCGGCCGGCTGCAGGCGCACCATCTGGTGGAGAACGCCTCGCAGCGCGCCGTGGCCGACGGGACCAGCCTGCGCGAAGCCCTCGCGCGCACGCTGCAGGAGAATCCCGCCCATGCCTGCCTGCTCGATGACGCCACGCTTGACCGCCTTGCTGATCCCGCCAACTACGCGGGCCAGTCATCGGCCTTTGCGGATGCCGCCGTGCAGGCATGGCAATCCGCGCTGGCCGCGCGCACATCGGACTGACTGTGCACTGACTGCCCCCAGACCCGAACCACCACGACGCGCCGGCCACGCGGCCGCCCGCGATCCCAAGGAGACTGCATTGCCCTATCTCGACCACGCCGGCGCCCGCCTCTTCTACACCGTCGACGGCCCCGAGTCCGCCCCGGCCATCCTCTTCTCCAACTCGCTCGGCACCAACCACACCATGTGGGACCCGCAGGCGGCCGCGCTGGCCGGGCGCTTTCGCGTCGTGCGCTATGACACGCGCGGACACGGCCGCTCGACCGCGCCAGGCGATGCCTTCTCCGTCGAGCAACTCGGGCACGATGTGATCGCTATCCTGGACGCATTGGGGATCGGGCAGGCGGTGTTCTGCGGCCTGTCGATGGGCGGTCTCACGGGGATGTGGCTGGGCATCCATGCGCCCGAGCGCTTCTCCCGCATCGTGCTGGCCAATACCGCCGCGAAGATCGGCAATGCGGATGGATGGAATACGCGCATCGACACCGTGCTGCGCGACGGCATGGCCGTGATGGTCGCGCCTTCCGTCGAGCGCTGGTTTACGCCGGGGTTTGCCGCCACGGCGGACCGCGCGCTGGATGGCCTGCGCAGCGTGCTCGCGGGGCTCGATCCGCGCGGCTATGCGGCCAGTTGCGCGGCCGTGCGAGACGCCGACTTCCGCCAGGGGGTGTCGTCGATCACGGTGCCCGTGCTGGTTATCGCGGGCAGCCAGGATCCGTCGACGAGTGCACAGGAGGGCCGCTCGCTGGCCGATGCGATTCCCGGCGCGCGCTTCGTCGAACTGCCTGCCGCGCATATCTCCAGCTTCGAGCAGCCCGGCCGCTTCACCGCCGCGCTGATCGATTTCGTGCACGGCCGCCTGCCCGTGACCGACGACCACGCGCGCTACGACGCCGGCCTCTCGGTGCGGCGCGACGTGCTCGGCAGTGCGCATGTCGATCGCTCGCTCGCGCGGCTGACGCCGCTCAACGAGGAGTTCCAGAACCTGATCACACGCTACGCCTGGGGCGAGATCTGGACGCGCGAGGGCTTGCCGCGGCATACGCGCAGCCTGCTGACCATCGCCATGATGGTGGCGCTGAACCGCTCGGAAGAACTGGCGCTGCACCTGCGCGCCGCCGCCAACAATGGCGTGACGCGTGACGAGATCAAGGAGGTGCTGCTGCAAACCGCGATCTATTGCGGCGTGCCCGCGGCGAACTCCGCCTTCCATCTGGCCGCGGAAGTGTTCGCGGCGATGGATGCCAGCCCGGGCAGCTGACACCGGCGTGGCCACTTACTGAGCCGCCCGGCGAAGCAAAAAAAAAAGCGCGGCATCGCCGCGCCTTCGATCTTCCCGCGTCAGTTCTCATGTTGCCCGCTTTGCCGCAAATACGCGTTCCACGATCGGCTCGAAGACATGCAGCGGCAGCGTGTCGTAATCGGGATCGAATGATCTTTGGTCCCATCTCTCGCAGAACCGTTCGGCGGACTGGAAATACTGGTGGCCGCGAAAGGCTTCGCGCGCGTTCTGGTCCCGGCCGATATGGTGCCAGTAGTAGAACCCCTGGAAGACCCCGTGGTGCCTGATCACCCAGCAGATCTCTTCCGAGACGAACGGCCTGAGAATCTCGGCGGCGACGGCGGAATGATTGTCCGGGGCCAGGACGTCGCCAATGTCGTGCAGCAGGGCGGCCACGATCCATTCTTCGGACGCGCCGTCCCGGTAGGCGCGGGTCGCGGTCTGCAGCACATGTTCGAGACGATTCACCTGGTAACCGCCGTCATCGCTCGCCTGTAGTTTCAGCATATCGATGAGCCGACGCGGCAACCCGTCGCTATAGATTTCGTCGCGGGCAGCAAGCATCTGGAACTCTTCCGCCGAACCGGCCTTCATCTCAATAAACTTCACTTTTTCCATGTTGTACGCCGTCACAATGATGAAAGGATGGCTCCGCTTTGGTCCCGTGCTGCACAAAAACGTCACATAAGCGGATGCCTTGGGTCACGAGGGAGCCAGCGCAGGGGATCAATCCAGCTTGATCCCCACGTCGTCGACGACCTTCTTCCACTTGACGGTCTCGCTCTTGATCAGCGCGCCGAGTTGTTCCGGTGATCCGCCTGCGGGAGTGAGTCCCATCTCGGTCATCTTGGCGACGGTTTCCTTCTCATGGAGAATCCCGTCGATGGCCTGGTTGAGCTTCGTGACGATCTCCTTGGGCGTACCGGCCGGCGCCACGAACGCGGACCAGAAGATCAGCTCGAATCCTGGCACTCCCGACTCAGACACCGTAGGCAGATCGGGATAGTCGGGAACGCGCTTCGCGGTGGTTACCGCCAGGGCCTTCAGCTTGCCCGCCTTGACCAGGGGCATCGCCTCGGGTATCAGCCCGAGCATGACCTGAACCTGGCCAGCCATCAGGTCCTGCAGCGCCGGCGCACCACCCTTGTACGGGACGTGCATCGGGCTCACGTTGGTCGCCTTCTTGTACAACTCCATGCCAAGGTGGTTCGGCGTTCCGTTTCCTCCCGATGCATAGGCGATGCCGGGCCGGGCCTTCAGGTAGTCGAGCAACTGCGCCATGGATTGCACCGGCACGTTCGGATTCACGACGACGACACTGGGGATCGTTGCCGCCAGGGCAATCGGGGCGAAATCCTTTTGCGGGGCGTACGACAGCTTGCTGAACAGGCTTGGGTTGACCGTTAGCCCCGTCATGGTGGAGAGGAAGAGGGTGTAGCCGTCGGCCGGGGACTTGGCCACGAAGCTCGCGGCGATGGTCTCGCTCGCTCCCGGCCTGTTTTCGACCACGACAGGCTGGCCCAGCTTCGCGGAGAGCTTTTGACCGACGAGGCGTGCGACCGCATCGGTCGACCCGCCTGCCGGATACGGCACAACCAGGCGAATCGGCTTGGTGGGATATTCGGCCGGCTGCGCCAGCGACTGCGTCGAGGTCAGCGTGAGGCACGCGGCGAAGAAGGTAACAGCAAACTTCATGACAATCATCCTCTAGGTGGGGATAAAGCGTACCTGGCGTAAGAAGGAACAAGCGCAATCCAGCCGCCAGGTTCGTCGGGTGCTCTACCTGTGGTGCCGTGCGGCCCAAGGTCGCCATACGGGCATCATCGGCGATCGATATCGCCGGCGACAAACAAGAAATTGATGGCGCCAGGACAAGCCTTGCTGGTTCCGTGGAAACCCCAAGTCGGAACTGGTGCATCGCACAGCCGCCTCGTCACACTGGTGGTGCATGGCGGCCACCGGACCGCGCCTCGCTTCCATGCTTCTGCCCAGGCCTAGGGTTTATCCCGGATCAGTGTGGCTTGCCCTAGCGCATCAATTTCTTGTTTGTCACCCGCCACATCGATCGCCGAAGATGCATTGCATCGCGACGTCGAAGCAATCGGTGCAACGCACCCGTCGCGGCAAACCACTTGAGGCAAGGGCATCGAGACAATGGGTACGAACACGCAAAACATCAGGGCGGGCGTCGATATCGGCGGCACCTTCACCGACGTCGCCCTGGAGTGCGACGGAAAGATCTACACGGCGAAGATCCTGACCGACTATGAAATGCCTGAGCGCGCGATCGTCGCGGGACTGAAGGCCGCCGCGCGCGAGGCCGCCATCGCGGTGGCGCAGATCGGCACGATCATCCACGGCACGACGCTCGCCACCAACGCGCTGATCGAGCGGCGCGGCGCGCACACGGCCTTTATTACCTCCGAGGGCTTTCGCGACGTTATCGAGATGCGTACCGAAGGGCGGTTCGAGCAGTACGACCTGGGCATCGAACTGCCGGCCCCGCTGATTCCGCGCAATGACCGCTTCACCGTAGCCGGACGGCTGGACGCGCGGGGGCGGGAACTGGTGCCATTGGCCCAGGCTGGTGTCGATCAGGTGATACGGAAACTGCGCGCCGGTGAGTACGAAAGCGTTGCCATCGGGCTGATGCACAGCTATCGCAACGACGCGCACGAGCGCGCGGTACGCGATCTCATCGCGCAGGCCCTGCCGGACATCGCCATCTCCATTTCCAGCGAGGTCTCGCCGCAGATCCGGGAGTTCGAGCGATTCAACACCGTCTGCGCGAATGCCTACGTCAAGCCCCTGATTTCCTCTTACCTGAACCGGCTTACCGATGCACTGGCCCGGGAAGGCATGCGGTGCCCCTTGTATCTGATCCACTCGGGCGGCGGGCTGATGTCGTTGCGCAGCGCCGCCGAGTTTCCCGTCCGGCTGCTGGAATCCGGCCCGGCGGGCGGAGCGATCTTCGCCAGCCATATCGCCACCCGTCATGCCTTGCCGAACGTAGTGTCGTTCGACATGGGCGGCACCACGGCGAAGATCTGCCTGATCGAGGACCAGGTGCCCAAGACGGGACGTGTCTTTGAAGTGGCGCGCACCTACCGTTTCAAGAAGGGCAGCGGGATGCCGATCTCGATCCCCGTGATCGAGATGATCGAAATCGGCGCGGGCGGGGGCTCCATTGCCCACGTCGACGACCTGAAACAGGTCCGCGTGGGCCCGGCGAGCGCAGGTTCGGAGCCGGGACCGGCTTGTTATGGCCGCGGAGGCGAACGCCCCACGGTCACCGATGCCGACCTGGTGCTGGGCAAGCTCGATCCCGGCCGCTTTGCCGGCGGCAGCATCCAGCTTGACCGTGCCGCATCGGAGCTCGCGCTGGCCAACGACATCGCCGGACCGCTCGACAGCGAACCGCTACAGGCTGCCCATGCCGTTGCGGAAGTGGTCGACGAAAACATGGCCAACGCCGCGCGCATGCATGCAGTCGAGAATGGCCGCGACCTGGAGCAATACACCATGATCGCCTATGGGGGCGCCGCCCCGCTTCACGCCGTGCGCCTGTGCGAGAAGCTGGGCATTCGCAGGCTGCTGGTGCCCGCCGGAGCGGGAGTCGGGTCGGCAATCGGTTTTCTTCGCGCGCCGTTCTCCTACGAGTCGCTGCGCAGCGCCGTGATGCGCCTGGGCGAATTCGATGCCGGCACCGTTACCGGGCTCCTGGGGCAGATGGAGGCGGAGGTGTCGTCTTTCCTGCGCGATGCCGGCTACCAGGGCGACACCATCCGGGAGCTGCGCGCTTTCATGCGTTACGCGGGGCAGGGCTGGGAGATCCCCATCCCCGTGGATATCGAACGCTTTGACGCGGCCAGCGCGGCAACGCTGCGCGACCGCTTCGTCTGCTCCTATATCGAGCTGTTCGGGCATGCCGTCGACGGCCTCGACGTCGAGGTCGTCAGCTGGTCGCTGTCGCTGCGGACCGGGCGGAACGCGCCGCAACGCGTGCCTGACGGCAGCGGACAGGCGCCCTTGGGCGCGGCCGCCACGCCGCCCATGGCATGGCGGGATGTCTTCGATGCGAAGACCGGGCAGCAACACCGCTGTGCCATCTATGAGCGCGGGCAGCTCGTGCAAAGTGTCGGCATCGACGGGCCGCTGATCGTCGTCGAACGCGAGACTTCTACCTATGTCAGCCCAGACTACCGGGTCACGCGGCTGCAGGATGACAGCCTGCTGATCGAGCGCCGCAACTGAGGAGTGGAACCATGAGCAACCAAATCGCCGTACACCACCAGATCATGTGGAACCGCCTGATCTCGGTGGTGGAGGAACAGGCCATCACCCTGATGCGCACCGCATTCTGCACCAGCGTGCGCGAGGCAGGCGACCTGTCCGCCGGGGTCTTCGACGGTCAGGGCCGCATGGTCGCGCAGGCCGTCACCGGCACGCCCGGCCATGTCAACTCCATGGCAGAGTCGGTGGCACACTTCGCGCGCTTGTTCGAGCCGGCACGACTGGAGCCCGGCGACGTGCTGGTGACGAACGACCCCTGGATGGGAACGGGGCATTTGCATGACATTACCGTGGTCACGCCGGTGTTCCGCCCGCACGGCGGAGGGCACCGCCTGATCGGCTACTTCGCATCGACCGCGCATGTCGTGGACATCGGTGGCAGGGGCTTCGGGCCGGACGCGGGGGATGTCTTCGAGGAGGGGATCTGCATTCCGCCGATGAAGCTCTACAAGCGCGGGGAGCTCAATCAGGATCTCATTGCGATCCTGCGATCCAACGTGCGCGAGCAAGACCAGGTCATCGGCGACTTCCAGTCGCTCGCGGCCTGCAATGAGACCGGCCGGCGTCGCCTGGACGCGATGCTGGACGAATTCTCGCTCCCGGATCTCGAAGCCCTGGCTGGCTTCATCTTCGCTCACAGCGAGCGGGCCACCCGGGCACGCATCGCGGCGCTGCAGGGCGGGCAACACCGCTATGCGATGACGGTTGACGGCTACGAGCGCCCGATCGACCTGAAGGTGGCGGTCGAGGCCCGGTCCGGCACGCTCCATGCGGATTTCGCCGGCACCTCGGGCACCAGCCGCTTTGGCATCAACGTGCCGCTGACCTACACCAAGGCCTACGCCTGCTATGCGCTCAAGTGCGCGATCGCACCGGACATTCCCAATAACTGGGGCTCCTTGCTGCCATTCGACATTTCAGCCCCGGATGGCTGCATCCTGAACGCGCCGCGGCCCTGTCCGGTGTCGGTACGGCACGTGCTGGGTCACCTGATTCCGGACGTCATCCTGGGCGCGCTGCAGCCGCTGTGCCCGCGGACCGTTCCCGCCGAAGGCGCCAGTGCGCTGTGGAACCTGCAGATGCGCTTCGAGGGCATCGCCCCCGAGACCAGCGGGCGCCAGCATGAAGTCCTGATGTTCAACACCGGCGGCACGGGAGCGCGTCCGGCCAGCGACGGGCTCAGCGCGACGGCATTCCCGAGCGGGGTGCATGCCATGTCGGTGGAGGTGACCGAGAGCGTCGGCCCGATCGTGATCTGGCGCAAGGAGCTGCGGCCGGACTCGTCGGGGTCGGGAAAGTGGCGGGGCGGCCTGGGGCAGCACATCGAGATCAGTGCGTGCGAGGGTTACCAGTTCAGCCTCAACGCCATGTTCGATCGCGTGGCGTTCCCCGCGAGGGGCCATAACGGCGGCGGCGACGGTGCCGTCGGCCGAGTAGCGCTTGACGATGGCACGATCCTGAAGACCAAGGGCAAGCAAGCGATCCCGTCGGGCCGCAGGCTGGTGCTTGACCTGCCTGGTGGCGGCGGCAACGGGCAGGCCAGCGAGCGTGCCCAGGACCTGGTCAGGCGTGACGTCGCGTTCGGCTACCTGAGCCGTCAGCAGGCCGAGCATGACTACCCGCACGCCTTTGCATCGGCGGCAGGCAAAACCGACTGAGCGGCCGGCTCAGACCTCGGCTTCCACCTGGGGCCGGCGCCGTATCACGCGGCTGCCGGCCCCAGGTCATTGCGCTGCCGGCATCTCGATTCGTAGCCGACCACTTCGGGCTGGCAGACGTACTCGAGCAGCCATTCGATAAAGTGCTTGAGCAACGGCGCGTGCGCGCGCTCCTGCTTGAAGCAGAGAAAGAAGCGCGGGCTCTTCTCCAGGGGCAGCCGTCGCAACAGATCCACGCCGAGCGGCGCCACCAGCTGCCCGGCTTCAATATGCTTCAACGCGTCCAGGTAGGAAATAAAGCCGATTCCCAGCCCGGCCAGGGTCGCCTCGAGCATGGCATCGTGGGTATGCAGTTGCAGGACAGGCTGGCTGGCCTTCGGCTGAAGCCCCAGCATCTCCAGCGTGTCTTGCCACAGCGAGTTCCTGGCAAGCGGCAGGACCAGGCTGTGGTGCAGCAGGTCCTCCGGCGAGCTGATAGGCTGGCGCGCCAGTAGCGACGGGGCGGCGACCAGCACTTTCAGATCCTCGATCAGCGGGATCTCGGTCAGTGCGCTGCTGCCGCCGTAGCCCCAATGGATGGCGGCGTCGATGCCCTGATGATCGAGGTCCACCATCTCCACGCCGACGGACATGCGGAATTCCAGCTCGGGCAGGTCGGCCGTGAAGTTTCCCAGATTGCGCACCAGGTAGTGGGTAGCGAAATAGGGGCTCACATGCAGGTACAGGCTTTTCCTGGCCGTTTCGCCGGTCACGGAACTGACGCCCTCGGCGAACTGGTCCAGCCCCTGCTTGACGGGGCCGTAGAGACGCCTGGCGGCTTCGGTGGGCGTCAGGCTGCGGATACTGCGCTCGAACAGGCTCAGCCCCAGTGAGGACTCCAGGATCTTCAGTTGCTGGCTGATCGCCTGCGGCGTCAGGCAAAGTTCGGCGGCGGCCTGGCGGATGGAGCCACGGCGATAGATGGCCTCGAAAATGCGAAGCGTGTTCAGGGGCGGCAGTCTGTATTGCATAGGTCTTTGAATCGGGAGGAGTCGGGGGCTCCTCGGTCGGTCGATGGTCGACCTCGGCTGGGAGTCAATGCCTTGCTATGCAGGAAGTGCGCCAGTCGTCGCGGCATGTCCCGGGGAGGATGGCACAGCCGTGCAAGCTTGCCTGGCGTGATCGTCGGGCGTCGATGCCGCGACCGTTATAGCACGGGGCATGGGACCCGTAAATCTAGGCTTGCCCTCGCCCGACGTTTTTCTTGTTTGTCAGCCCGTGCCGTGGCGGACAAGAATATCAGGGCAGCCACTTACGCATTTCCGCCCGCGCCGGCTTCCCGGCAATTCGATACCTGACAAGAGACGACACCCGCCATCATGATCTCGACGACCGATCCGCATATCAATCGCGTACCCCGCAACATGTCCAGGGAGGAATGGGATACGCGGGTCCAGCTTGCAGCCGCATACCGCCTTGCGGCGAAGTTCGGGATGACGGACCTGATCTACACGCACATTTCCGCTCGCGTGCCCGGCACCGGGGATCAGTTCCTTATCAACCCCCACGGATGGTTCTTCGATGAGATCACCGCCTCGTCCCTGGTGAAGATCGACGTGAACGGCCGGCCGATCGGCGACGAGCGATTCGAGGTCAACGCGGCCGGCTTCACCATCCACAGCGCGCTGCACATGGCGCGTCATGATGTCGAGTGCGTGGTGCATCTGCATACGACCGCGGGCATGGCCGTGGCGGCGATGAAATGCGGCTTGCTTCCCGTCAACCAGATCAGCATGCAGTTCTACGGCCGCGTGGCCTACCACGACTACGAAGGCATCTCGCTGGAGCTGGACGAGCGCGAACGCATCGTGCAGTCCATCGGCAGCAAGGACTACCTGATCCTGCGCAACCACGGCCTGCTCACCACGGGCCGCTCCGTCGCCGAGGCCTTTACCCGGATGTTCTACCTGAACCGCGCGTGCGAGATCCAGGTAACGACCTTGTCCGCGGGGCAGGAATTGATCATCCCTTCGCCTGAAGTCTGCGAGCACGCCGCCAGGCAGCACGACGACTACGCTTACCTTGACACCGTCCACCTCGATCGCGAGTGGACGGCGCTGCTGCGCTTGCTCGAGCGGGATGGCGCAGCCTACCGCTGTTGAGTCTGGCGAGCCGAAACGCTGGCGCATCACCCGCAAACAAAAAAAGCGCGGGATCGCCGCGCTTGATAGTCTCCATCTGCGTCGCCGCCCGATCTTGCCGTCGGGCTGACAGCGGGCCAGTCGTGCTGGCACTGGCCCGCCACCCCTCACCTCACATTAACCATCACCGCGCGTTCCGCTTCCGCCTGGCGACGCAGGCTTTCCGTGGTCTCGCCGCCACCGTCGGGCGCCCAGCCCGGAGGCATGATCAGGTAACCCACCGCCTTGGTCACGCTGCCGGCATTGGCCATGTCGCGGAACAGGCTGGCCCAGTGCTCGAACTGGTTGACGATCGGGTTGTGCGTGGTGGTCGGCTTGACCAGGCCGTAGCGGCAGGGTTCGTCCTCGCGTTCTTCTACGTAGGTGCCGAACAGGCGGTCGAAGATGATCAGCACGCCGCCGTAGTTGGCATCCAGGTAATCGACATTCGAGGCATGGTGCACGCGGTGCGCCGACGGGGTGTTGAAGACGTATTCGAGCCAGCCCAGCTTCGGGATCCAGGTGGTGTGCAGCCAGAACTGGTACAGCAGGTTCAGGCTCAGCGCGGCCAGCACGACTTCAGGACGAACACCGAGCCAGACCAGCGGCGCGAAGAACATCGCGGTGCCGGTGATCTTTCCGGTCCAGCCCAGCCGATAGGCGGTGCCCAGCGTCAGTTCGTTCGGCGAGTGGTGCACCGCGTGTGTCGCCCAGAAGAAGCGGATGCGGTGCGAGGCGCGGTGGTACCAGTAGTAGCAGAACTCTTGTCCGAGGAAGAGCAGCAGCACCGCCAGCGCGCTGTTGATCTCGACCGTGAAGATGCGGTGTTCCCAGGCGAACGAGAAGATCGGCGTGGCCAGCGACAGCGGCAGCAGCGCGAACAGCTTGCGCCCGACGAGGTCCGCCAGCGACATCCCGAGTTCATGCCAGGGGTAGGCCTTGCCTTGCTGGCGCGCCTTGCGTGCCAGCACGAAGGCTTCGACCAGTGAGACCGCCACGACGAACGCCGTGACGTAGAGGGTGAGTTTTCCGAGGTTGTGCATGATGGGTCCAGTGCAGTGAGGTGGGACGCTTTGCTTTGCGGAGGGGGCCGTCGCCGCGTCGGTGAGGCAAATGTAGTGGGTGGGCCCGGGCTGCGCCATGCAGGAAATATTTCGCCGTATGTCATGGCCGGCGGCGTGGCGGCAGGCCATGAAAAGCCGCGATGCGCAGCGCTATCCGGCGCTTGCATGCGGGGCGCGCCGGCGTAACACCGCGACATTTTTTCGACCGCGAAAAACACAGGCCCCTTTCCTATAGTTCGTCCCGTCGCCGCGCCACGGTGCGCGGCATGAACCGAACCTGAAGGACCTGCGATGACAATCCTGCCCACCCAACCCTCCCGCTTCCACCGTGTGCCGCGCCTGCTCGGTATCGCGTCCGGCGCGCTGGTGATTCTTGCCAGTACCCCGGCCTTCGCCGCCTGGTCCGGCCACGGCACGGCCTACACCTCACGTGGCGTCTACAACGGCGCACACGTTGGTGCCTGCGGTGGCGGCAGCTGCTCGCATGCCGGCGGCGTCGTCGGTCCCTATGGCGGCCTGGCCACCAACACCGGCACCGTGACCCGCGCCGCGCCGGGCCAGTTCAGCAACGCCGGCACCGCGACCGGCCCGAACGGCCGCTCGGTGCAGCACGACGGCAGCACCAGTTGCGCCGGCGACACCTGCTCGCACAGCGGCGACCTGACCGGGCCCAACGGCCAGACCGCCACCACCTCGGGCAGCGTGACGCGTGAAGGCGTCGGCCAGTACTCGTCGTCGGGCACCGTCACTGGCGCAAATGGCAATACCGCCGGCCATGCGGCCTCGACGAGCTGCGCCGGGTCGACCTGCAACCGCTACGGCACCGTGACCGGTGCGCAGGGCGGCACCGTCACCCATTCGGGCAGTGCTACCCAGGTCGCGCCGGGCGTCGTCACCACCGGCAGCGGTGCCACCGTGGTCCACGGCACCACGGTGACCACCGGCGCCAGCATGACGGCGGTCGGTGCGACGGTGGCCGTCAGCACGCCGCCAGTGGTAGTGACGCCGCCGCCCCCGCCGGCAACGGTGTATGTGCCGCCGCCCGTGCCGGCCACGGTCTACGTGCCGCCGCCCGCCAAAGTGGTGGTCGCCGCGCCGCCGGCCAGCGTTGTCGTGCCGCCGCCGCCGTCGAGGGTCGTGGTGGCCACCGCGCCGCTGCCGACCGTGGTGGTCCGGTCCGCGCCGCTGCCGCGTGCCGTCTATGTCGCGCCGCGCGCCGTCTACGTCGCCCGTCCGGTCAGGGCGGCGGTGCTGGTGCCTGGCCATTGGGCCGGCGCCGTCTGGGTGCCCGCCCACCTGGCCTGAGGGCCATCAGGTTTCCATCCACCCGCCGGCATGGCCGGCTACCCCACGGAGTCCATCATGAAGAAGATGATTGCAGTGCTTATGTTGTGTATTGTTTCAGCAGGCGCGTCCGCGCAAAGTGCCGAGATGCCGGCAGCCGGCGGCCCGCGCGTGGAGCGTGCGCTGCAGCAATTGCAGGCGCGCTTTGCCAGTGCCAATACCACGCGCGACGGCAAGCTGACCCGCGCACAGGCCGCAGCAGGCATGCCGATGGTTGCCAGCCACTTCGACCAGATCGACACGCAGCGCGCCGGCTACGTGACGCTGCCGCAGATCGAAGCGTTCATGAGGCAGAAGATGATGTCGCGCTGAAGGTTGGCACCGGAGGCCGGCATCGCCGGAGACCCACCATGGAACAGGTGAACAGGATTGTCGTGCTCGACGATGAAGCCGAGCTGCGCAACATGCTGCAACGGTTCCTGTCGGGGCACGGCTTCCGCGTGCGCGCGGTGGCCGACGGCAAGCAGCTCGACAAGTACCTGCAGCGCGAGCCCCACGACCTGCTGGTGCTGGACCTGATGATGGAGCCGGAAGACGGCCTCACCATCTGCCGGCGCCTGCGCGCCGAGGGCCATACGCTGCCGATCCTGATGCTGACCGCCAAGGGCGACCCGGTCGACCGCGTCGCGGGCCTGGAGACCGGCGCCGACGACTACCTGGCCAAGCCCTTCGTGCCGGACGAGCTGGTGGCGCGCATCCGCGCGCTGCTGCGCCGGCAGAAGATCGCGGCCGGCGATCCGACCGTCACGACGCAGACGCTGCGCTTCGGCGACTTCACCTTCGATGTCGGCAAGCAGACCCTGATGCGCGCCGGCGAGCTGGTCGAGGTGCATTCCGCGCAGATGCTGTTGCTGCACGCGCTGGGGTCGTCGCCGAACCGGGCCGTCAGCCGCGAGAACCTGCTCGCCCGCGCACGCGGGCGCGACCACGATGCGCTCGACCGCAGCATCGACGTGCAGATCCTGCGGCTGCGCCAGATCGTGGAAGCGGATCCGTCCAAGCCGCGCTTTATCAAGACCGTGTGGGGCGTCGGCTACATGCTGGTGGCCGGCGTCGAATCGTGATGCGCCTGCTGCCGCGCTCGCTGCTGGCGCGCAATATCGCGCTGCTGGTGGCGCTGGTGGCCATTACGCAGGCGTGCTCGCTGAGCGTGCTGCTGCATTTCGTGCAGCGCCCGCGCATCGAGCGCGCTGCCATCATCTTCGCCGACTATGTGAAGACGCTCGACGGCGTGCTGGCCACGTTGCCGCCCGGGGCCGGCGGCGCGGCTGCCGCGCGGCTGGGCGCGCAGCTGCAGGACCCCGCCCACGCCGCGCCGGCGCCCGCGCCGGACCTGGCGCACCTGATGCGCACCTGGCAGCGCGACGTCTTCCTCGAAGCCTTGCGCCGCCAGCTGCCACCCGACATGCCGGTGCGCTGGCAGAGCGGCGACGGCGAGCGCCTGTGGATCCGCTTGCATGTGGCCGGCTCGCCGCGCTGGATCGCACTGCCGATGACCGAGGATGCACGCGCCGGCGGCATCGTCACGGCGCTGGCGTTATCCCTGGCGCTGGCGCTGCTGGCGGCACTGACCGGCTACCTGCTCCAGCGGCACCTGAACCGCCCGCTGCAGGACCTCGCGCACGCGGCGCGCCAGATCTGCGCGGGCGAAACGCCGCCGCCGCTGCCCACCGACGGCCCCACCGAGATCGCGCAGGTCGGCAGCGCCTTCAACCAGATGACGCAGGCGTTGCGTCAGGCCGAGCAGACGCGGGCACTGATGCTGGCCGGGGTCTCGCACGATATCCGCACGCCACTGACCAAGCTGCGGCTGGCGATGGCGATGGCGATCCCGCGCGGCGCCGACGACGCCTTCGTGGCGTCGGCAGAAGGCTATCTGGACCATATCGAGACCATCTTGCAGCAGTTCATGGACTACGCCGGTAGTGGCGAGAAGGAATTGCCGCAGCCGGGCGACCTCAATGCGCTGGTCGGGCAACTCGCATCGGACTTCGCCGGCCTCGGCCACGCGTTCGAGCTGTCGCTGGGCGAGCTGCCGCCGGTGTCGTTCCGGCCGGTCAGCCTGATGCGGCTGCTGATGAACCTGATGCAGAACGCTGTCGTGTACGGCAAGTCGGGGTTCAGCGTGCGCACCTGGCGCGACGCAGCATGCGCTTACGTGGCCGTGGGCGATCGCGGCACCGGCATTGCTGCGCAGGAGCTGGAGCAGCTCAAGGCGCCGTTCAGCCGGGGCGCCAACGCGCGCGGCCACGCCGGCGGCACCGGCCTGGGACTGGCCATCGTGGAGCGCATTGCGCGCCTGCATGGCGGTTCGCTGCAGTTTCGCGCACGCGATGGTGGCGGCCTCGAGGCCGTGGTGGCGCTGCCGTTGCAAGCCCCCTCCGCCTAGCGCGAGGGCGCGCGCGCATGGCATCGCGCCGTGACATCGCGCGAAATAATTCCCACATGGCGCATCCCCGGGGTTTTTCCGATACTTCGGTCACCGCGATGCAGCGCCCGGAAAAACCGAAGCGCACAGCGCGATGACAGGCTCTCCGATGGTTTGCGACTTGTAGTCGAACGATTGTCGGTGACAGCTTTCCCCCATCACCGACGGCACCGACGTGCCAAAGAAGGATCCACAAATGCGCAACCCCATCCAGACCATCGCCACCCAGACCAAACGCCTGACCATCGCCGCGCTTGCCGCCACCGCCATGCTGAGCGCGGGCTGCGCCAGCGCCGGCGTTACCGGCATCAGCCAGACGGGCCTGCTGCAGCCGGTGCACGCGGACGTCATCGTGGTCCGCGCGTTCGACGCCGATGCCGGCCAGGTGCAGCTGGATGGCGGCCTCGCGCAGAAGGTCAGCATGATGGCGACGGGCGGCTCGTCCGCCGGCGCGCAGTCGCGGGCCGCGGCGGAAGCACGCGAGCAGGTCGCCGACGAGATCGTGAGCCAACTGAAGGCCAAGGGATTGAATGCGGTGCGCTCGGACGCACCGGTGCCGGCCGGCGCCAATGCGCTGATCGTCGCGGGCGACTTTCGCAAGATCGATGAAGGCAGCGGCCGCCGCCGGCTGCTGATTGGGCTGTGTGCTGGCAAGAGCGAAGTCGGCGCCGACGTGCGGATCTCGTACAAGCCGGCCAACGGCGTCGCGGTGCCGCTGCAGAGCTTCGTCGCCGATGCCGACAGTGGCAACATCCCGGGCGTGGCGGAAACCGCCGGCATCGGTGCGGCCGCCGGCCACCTGGCGATGGCCGCTGCAGGCGGCGCGGGCGTGCACGGCGTCTCGGAAGTGAAGCATGACTCCGTCTATGCCGATGCCACGCGCCTGGGCGACACGATCGCGAGCCAGGTCGCGGCCGCGAGCACGGAAGAGGGCTGGCTGACCGCCAGGGCCGCCATCTGATTGCGCCGGGACGGCAGGCAGTCCGATTTTGGATCGATGCCTGTCGCATATCGGTTTGGCCGTGGCCGGGGCGCTCCCTAGACTCGAGGCGTTCATTCAAGGAGAACGCCCATGGCAACCGCGCCATCCCTCATGCCCCGCGTCCCAGCCTGCCTGCTGGCGGCGCTCTGTGTTGTCCACGCCGGCAGTGCCGGCGCTCAGGACTGGCCGGTAAAGCCGGTCACGCTGGTGGTCCCGTTCCCGGCCGGCGGCGGCACCGACCTGCTGGTGCGCATCGTCCAGCCCAAACTGCAGGCCGAGCTGGGCCAGCCAGTCGTGATCGACAACCGCAGCGGCGCCGGCGGCACCATCGGCTCCACCTTCGTCGCGCGTGCCGCGCCCGACGGCTATGTGGTGGGCGTGGCCACCACCAGTACGCATGCGGTCAGCGCCAGTGTTTATCCCCGCCTGCCGTACAAGCCCGCTACCGACTTTGCCTATGCCGGCTTCCTCGGCACCTCGCCCTACGTGCTGGCGGTCAACCGCGCGCTGCAGGCGCCGGACATGAAGACGCTGCTCGACAAGCTGCGCCAGGACAAGACCCCGCACAGCTTCGGCTCGGTGGGTGTGGGCACGGTATCGCACCTGATCGGCGCGCAGTTCCAGGCGCTGTCCAAAGTGCCGCTGACGCATGTGCCGTACCGCGGCGCGGCGCCGGCCTATACCGACCTGATCGGCGGCCAGGTGCAGCTGATGTTCGACAACCCCGTCGGCCTGGCGCCGTATATCCGCGCCAACAAGCTCACTGCCGTCGCCACCACCGCGGCCACGCCGCTGATGCCCGGCGTGCCGACCTTTGCCAGCCAGGGCGTGCAGGGCTTCTCGCAACAGCTCTGGTATGGGCTGGTGTTTCCGCGCGGCACGCCGGCGGCGGTGGTGGCGCACATGAACCAGGCGCTCAACAGGGTGCTGGCCGACAAGGACACCGTGCGCGAGCTGGCGGACAAGGGCGTGACCGCACGCGCCGGCACGCCTGCGGAGATGCTGGCCACGGTTCAGCACGACATTCCGTACTGGGGCGCGATCGCCCGTTCGGTGGGAGCGACGATTGAATAAGCCCACGCCACCCATCGTTCCCGCGCGCGGCGCCGAGACACTGATCGATGTGTTCGTGCGCGCCCCGGGCGGCGGCAACCCGGTGCCGCTGGTCGCGGACGCGAGCGGCATGCGCGACAGTGAGATGCAGCAGGTCGCCGCCCGCCACGGCCACGAATCCGCCTTTATCCTGCCGCCCACGCGCGCCGATGCCGACCTGCGCTTGCGCTTCTTCGTGCCGCGGCACGAGATGGAGATGTGCGGCCACGCCACCGTGGGCGCGCTGTGGGCGCTGCGGCAGTGGGGCCGCTGGCGCACGCCGGCCGCGCGCATCGAGACCCTGAGCGGCGTGGTCCACGCGCGCTGGGACGAGGCTGCGCAGCGGGTGTGGATCTCGCAGCCGCGCGTTCAGACACAGCCGCTGGACGAAGCGCAGCGCCGCGCCGTGGCTGCCGTGCTGGGGCTGCCCGCGCATGCCGCCGCGTACCCGATGACCAATGCGGCCACCAGCCGCGTCAAGACGTTGGTGGCGCTGCCGGATGTGGCCACGCTGGCCGCGCTGCAACCGAGGTTCGCAGAGGTGGAGGCGCTGTGCGAAGCGATCGGATCCACCGGCCTCTATCCCTACGCCCCGGGCGCGCCGGAGGATCCACCCGCGGCGCCGGCCACGCGTGCCGTGCATGCGCGGCAGTTCCCCCGTGCATCCGGCTACCCGGAGGACGCGGCGACCGGCATTGCCGCAGCCGCGCTGTGGGGCCACCTGGCCGCCGCGCCCGGCGGCGATGCGCTGGTGCTGGCGGTGCGCCAGGGCGAGAGCATGGGCCGGCCGTCGGAGATCCTGGTGGCGCCGCGCCTCGGCCCGGATCGCACGGTCGAGGGCTGCTGGCTCAGCGGCGCGGTCCGGTGGAGCACGCCATGAATGCGCCGACACCGGAAGCGCGGCTCGTGGCCGCGGGCTTCGTGCTACCGCCCGCGCCGCTGCCGCGCGGCAGCTACGCGCCGGCCTGCGTGGTCGATGGCCGCGTCAGCCTCAGCGGGCAGACGCCCCGGCGCGATGGCATTGCCATGGCCGGCTGCTGCGTCACGGAGAACGATATCGCGGCCGCCAGCCGCGCGGCCGAAGTGGCGATGCTGAATGCGCTCGCCGCGCTGCGGGCCGCAGCCGGCGGGCAACTGGCCGGCGTGCGGCAGGTCACGCGGCTGCGCGGCTTTATCCGCGCGCATGAGGACTTCACGCGGCTCTCGCTGGTGCTCGATGCCGCTTCGTCGGTGCTGGCGCGGGCGTTCCCTGCCCAAGCGTTCCCGGCGCGCACCGCCGTGGGCGTGGCGAGCCTGCCTGACGGGGCGTGGATCGAGATCGAACTGGAGGCCTGCCTGGCCGCGCAGACGCAGGGCTGAGCCGATGCCCGCCCGCTCAGCGCGCGGGCGGCACCTCGCGCAGCAGTCGCGCCAGGTGGCCGCTGCTGGCAAAGCCCAGGCGCTCGCTGACGCGCGCCACCGGCTGGCCTTCGGCGAGCAGGGTGCGGGCATGCGTGGCTAGCACGCGCCGCCGTACCGCCACCGGGCTGGCGCCGAATTCCAGCTGGCAGGCGCGCTGCAGCTGCCGCGCCGACACGCCCAGGCTGCAGGCGACGGCATCGATCGACGGCAGCGGCTGCTCGCGCTCCAGCGCCGCCGTGAAACAGCGCACCAGTCGGAGCGCCAGCGAGGCCGGCTCTTCGGGCAGCGGCAGCACCGGGCTGGCCATGACCTGGCCGACGATCGCGCGCACCAGCAGTTCGGCGCTAGCCGGTGCCAGCGCGGGTGCCAGCAGCGCCTCGAGCATCGCCAGCGCCGCGCCGTCGAGCCGCAGCGCGCCGTAGTGCCGGTGCCCGCGCAACCGGTCGGGCGGCAGGTAGAGTTCGCCGTGATGCTGGCGGCCGGTTTCGGCCGCGGTGAAATGCCGCGTAGATGCCGGCAGCAGCACGGCGCCGCCGCGCACCAGCATGGCTGCTACCGGGCCTGCCTGCTGCACCCGCTCGCTCCGCTCGATTTCCCAAACGCTGCGCAGGCGGCCAGTGCGCGGCCACAGCAGCATGCTGCAGTCGTGCGTATGCCATTCGCGCCGGAAGCTGGCCTGCCGGCTTTCATGCAGCGCAAAGCCGCGCTCGGCGGTCAGGTGCAGCTTGGGAGAGTGATGTGTGGAGGCAGCCACTTTCGGCGTCCAATGCGGGTGGGGCGTGGCAACGATGGTGCCCGATGGTGCCATATCCCGCGCGCTACCGGGAGTCCCGTGCACGCGGGCCTAGCGCGATGCGGCAAGAGCCGGCACGCCTTCGGCCACCACGGCGCCCACCAGCACCACCGACGGGCTCGCCAGCCCCGCCGCGAGCGCATCCGCCAGCGTGCGCAGCGTGCCGGTCCAGGCGCGCTCGCACTCGCCACCAGCATGCATCACCACCGCGGCCGGCATGTCTGCCCGCATGCCTGCCGACAGCAAGCCGTCGCGGATTGCCGCAAGCCGGCTCATGCCCATGTAGATGACCAGCGTGGTGCCGCCGCGCACCAGCGCCTGCCAGTCGGGCGAGCCGTGCTCGCTGGTATGGCCGGTGACGAAGGTCACGCCGTGGCAGTGCGCGCGGTGCGTGAGCGCAATCCCCAGCGCCTGCGCCGCGGCCATGCCGCTGCTGATGCCGTTGACCACTTCCACCGGCACCCCGTGGGCGTGCAGGAAGGCGGCCTCCTCGCCACCGCGGCCGAACAGCAGCGGATCGCCGCCTTTGACGCGCGCCACGGTGCGGCCGGCCAGCGCGTGCGCCAGCGTCAGTTGCTGGATGCGCGTCTGGCTGACCGAGCAGCGCCCGCCGCGCTTGCCGACCCACTCGACATGGGTGCCGGGGCTGGCGTAGCACGACATCTGCGGCGACACCAGGTCGTCAACCAGCCACACGTCGGCGGCGGCCAGCGCGCGCATCGCGCGTACCGTGACCAGGTCCGGGCTGCCGGGGCCGACGCCGACGAGCCAGACCTTGCCGGGCTTCAGGGGAGGGTTCACTTGGGACTCCTGCCACACCGCTTCAGTGGCTGGTGCCGGCCGAGCGCGTGGTCTTGTTGAACACGTTGTACTTGCCGATGGGCTTGTCCATCGGGATGCGCTTCACTTCCTGCAGCGTGGCGGCGTCATAGACCACGATGGCGCCGTCGCGCTCCATCAGGCTGACCAGCGCATAGCGCCCGTCGCGCGTGAATTCCACATGCGCCGCGGTGCGTCCCGGCGCGGGCGTGACGCTGCCCACCACCTGCAGGGTCTGCTTGTCGATCACCTGCAGCGTGTCGCGCCGGGGGCTCATCATCGCGTCGGCCCAGGCGTACGGGGTGTTCTCGTGGCTGCGCAGGAAGAAGCCCGGGCCGTTGGCCGGCACCGTGGCGATGGTCTGCCAGCTCTGCATGTCGATCACCGTAATGCGCCCCTGTCCAAGGTCGGGCGACGCCATCACTTCACGGCCATTGCGCTGCCACGTGATGCCACTGCCCAGGTGCGGCATGCCGCCGAGCGCCAGCGCCGCCACCTTGCGGCCCGCGTCGAGGTCGATCACCTGGCCGCCGCCGCTGCGCGAAGCGCCCAGGATATGCCGGTAGGGCTGGTCGAAGAAGAAGTCGTCAAGCACATTGTCCAGCGCGATCACGCGCGGTGTGAGCGTCGGCAGCGGCGTGCCGGCGGCATCGGGATACGGGATCTCCCAGACCTCGGGGATGTCCTTCAACGCCGCGATAAAGCCGTGGCGCGGCGCCGCGTCATAGACGGCCGATACGCGCGACAGCTCGCCTTGCCGCCCCTTGACGTCGATCACCCGCGCCAGCGACAGGTCCCCGGCGTCAAGCAGTACCAGCGTGCGCGGCAGCGTGTTGCCGGCCAGCACCCAGCGCCCGTCGTCGCTGACGGCAACGTTGCGCGTGTTCAGGCCGACGCGGATTTCCGCCACATAGGCCAGGTTCCACAGGTCGTATTTGCTGACCCAGCCGTCGCGGCTGGCCATGTAGACGTAGCGGCCGTCGCGGCTGAACTTGGGGCCGCCGTGCAGCGCAAAGCGGGTGGCAAAGCGATGGATCGGTGCAAGCCGGTCGCCGTCGAGCACCGTCATATGGTGGGTGCCGGCCTCGACCACCACGAACAGGTTCTGCGGATCGGCGCTGAATACGGGCCGGGCCGGAAGGCTGCCCGGCGCGTGGTGGACGATGTGGCTGGCGCGGATGGCTGCCTCGTTCCACTGCGGGGCCGCCGCGGGCGCCGTGCGCAGCCAGCGCGCCAGCGCCTGCAAATCCGGCTCGGCCGGCGTGCCGCTGAAGCCGGCCATTTGCGTGGCGGCGCGGCCATCGCGCAGCACGCTGTCGAGTTCGCTGGCGCGCAGCCGTTCCAGGCTTTCCGGCAGCAGCGCCGGACCCATGCCGCCGAGGCGGTCGGCGCCGTGGCAGGCGGCGCAGTGCTGGCGGTACACCAGGGCCGGTTCGGCCGCATGGGCAGCCTGCATGGCGCAGGCCATTGCCAGCGCGCCCAGCCATCGAAACAAGGTCGTCATGCGGCGACCTCCGTGGCGGGGCCGTGCGCGATCTCCGCATCACTCAGGTAGCAGCCTGGGTCTTCTGCCCAGGGATTGCCGGTCAGCGCAAACGCACGCACGCGCGTATTGCCGTTGCAGATCGCGCGATGCGCGCAGGTGGCGCAGCGCCCTTGCAGCGGACGAGGCGTGCTGGCCAGGCCCGCCATCAGTGGATCGGCGCGGCTGGCCCAGATCTCGCCGAACGGGCGCTCGCGCACATTGCCCAGCGTTACGTGCCACCACATGGTATCGGGGTGGACATTGCCGAGGTTGTCGATATTGGCCACGCCTACACCGGTGGCATTGCCGCCCCAGTGTTGCAGCCGTCGGCGCATATCGGCCACGCGCTGCGGGAAACGCCGCGCGATCCAGTACAGCAGGTAGACCCCGTCCGCATCGTTGTTGCCGGTGACGAAGTCGCCGGCATGGCCTTGCTGTGCGCGCTGCCAGACGTGCTCGAACAACCAGTCGAGCGCGGCGCGGGTACGGGCGTGGTGCGCGTCTTCGGCGCGGTGGCTGCGCGCGCGGCCGGCGTAGTTGAAGTGCGACAGGTAGAACTTGTCGATGTCTTCGCGCTCGTTCAGCGCCACCAGTTCCGGCAACTGCGCAGCGTTGGCTTCGGTCAGCGTCATGCGCACGCCCACGCGCAGCCCGGCCGCACGTGCAGCGCGCAGTCCGGCGAGGGCCTGCCCGAAAGCACCATCGCTGCGCCGGAAGCGGTCGTGCGTGGCAGGCAGCCCGTCCAGGCTGACGCCGACATAGTCGAAGCCGGCCGCGGCCAGCCGCGCGGCATGGCCGGCATCGAGCAGCGTGCCGTTGGAGGACAAGGACAGGTGGAAGCCGAGTTCGCGTGCGCGTGCGGCAATCTCGTACAGGTCCGGGCGCAGCAGCGGCTCGCCGCCGGACAGGATCAGCGCCGGCACGCGCGCGGCGTGCAGCTGCGCCAGCACGCGCAGTGCCTCGGCGGTATCCAGCTCGCCCTTGAAGTCGGTGTCGGCCGAGGTGGCGTAGCAGTGCCGGCAGTTCAGGTTGCAACGGCGGATCAGGTTCCAGATCACCACCGGGCCGGCGGGCTTGCGCGCCGGCGGTACCGGCCCGGCATCGCGCAGGGCTTCCATGAAGCGGGACAGGCGGAACATCAGCGGGTTTCCTGGTTGGCTGGTGCGGCCGGCGGCAGGCGCAGGCCGGTTTTCTTCAGGATGCGGGTCGACCACAGCACGTCGTGCGCCCGGCAGGC
This sequence comes from Cupriavidus sp. PB-02, assembly GCF_058252315.1. Taxonomy (NCBI): domain Bacteria; kingdom Pseudomonadati; phylum Pseudomonadota; class Betaproteobacteria; order Burkholderiales; family Burkholderiaceae; genus Cupriavidus; species Cupriavidus sp. PB-02. The sequence goes on along the minus strand of NZ_CM177695.1, from coordinate 2,641,463 downwards.
ATCGCCCAGCAGCGCAGCGATGCGGGTGATCTGCGGCGCCGCGTCTTCATGCGTGCGCGCGTGGACCATCGCGAACAAGTTGTAGGGCCAGTGCGGCAGGTGGCGCGGGCGGCGGTAGCAGTGGCTGACGAAGGGCAGCGCGCCGATGCGCTCGCCCAGCGCATCGACGCGGGCATCGTCCACGTCCCACACGGTCATGCCGTTGGCGCGCCAGCCCAGCCGGTAGTGGTCGGGCACCGCGCCGATGCGGCGCAGCACGCCGCGCGCCTGCATCGCCGCCAGCCTGGCGATGACTTCTGCCTCGCTCAGGGCAAGGCCGGCCGCGACCTCGGCATAGGGCGCGGGCACCAGTGGCAGGCCGGCCTGGGTGGCGCGAATGAGGGCAAGGTCGATGGCATCGGGCGGGCCCGCGGGGTCGGTAGGAGCGTCAGGGTCGGGCATCAGGCGGGCAGGTAGAGGTTGACGAAGAACTCGCGTTCCTTGGCGAACGGCAGGACCTGGACGCCGGCCCTCGCGGCGATGCGCGCGAGCGTGGGCGCCACGTCCTGTGCGCGCGCCACGGCCAGCACGAACCACAGGTTCAGATGATGGGTGCGGGCGTAGTGATGCGCGACTTCCGCATGGGCATTGATGGCCGCGATCACCGCTTCGAGCCGATCGGCTGGTGCGTGGCAGGCGCACAGCACGAAGCGGCCGCCCGCGCGCTCGATCTGGTACAGCGGACCGAAGCGGGTCAGGACGCCCCGCTGGAGCAGCGCGTGCAGCCGCGCCAGCAGCTCGGCCTCGGCAATGCCGAGCGCGGCGGCGGCTTCGGCATACGGGCGCGGCACCAGCGGCAGGCCGCGCTGCAGCGCGTTGACGATGCGGCGGTCCAGCGCGTCGAGCGGATCGCAGTGGACAGTCATGCCGCCACCTGCGTGGCATAGCGCATGCCGCGCTGCCGGTAGCAGCGCGTGCCTACCAGCACCGCGCCCGGGGTCTGGTCCAGGCCCGCGGTCGCGCGGATATGTTCCAGCGCGGGCTTCAGGTCGTGCGCGTCGCGCGCATGGATCATCGCGAACAGGTTGTAGGGCCAGTCAGGCAGCCGGCGCACGCGGCGGTAGCACAGCGTCACGCGCGGCAGCCGGGCCAGCCGCAGGCCGACGGCGTCGACGCGGGCGTCCGGCACATCCCACACGCACATGGCGTTGTGGCGATAGCCGAAGCGGCCGTGGTGCAGCACCACGCCCAGGCGCCGGATCACGCCTTGCGCGGACCACTGCGCCAGGCGCTCCAGGATGCGCGGCAGCGGCATGCGCGTGCGCAGCGCCAGTTCATGGAACGGGCGGGGCGTCAGCGGCAGGCCGGCTTCCAGTGCGGCCACGAGGCGCCAGTCGTTGTCGTCCAGCGTCACCGGCGGCGTTGGCGGTGTGGTACCGCGCGTGCGCCGGTGTGTCGGCGCGTTACCGCGGGCAGGGCGGTGCGTGAGCGTAAAGCCGAGGTCGATGTGGTACTCGCGCGCCATCGGCAGATCCAGCGGCGCCTGTCCGGCATCGCTGGCAATGCTCGCCAGCGCGCCATCGAGCAGGCGCCGGTCGCGCGCGCCGGCGACGAACCACAGGTTGTACGGGTGTCCGCCGCGCGCGTAGTTGTGGCTGACCGCGGCGCAGGCGTTGACGCGCGCCGCCACGCGGTCCAGTTGTGCCGGCGGCACCGACAGCGCGGCCAGCGTGCTGACGCCGATCACATTGGGCGCGAACACCGCGCCCACGCGGCTGATGCGCCCCGCGCCGAAGTCGCGCGCCAGCAGCGTCAGCAGCGTGTGCTCGCACAGGCCCAGCCGTTCGGCCAGCGCCTGGTAGGGGCGGGGCTGCAGCGGGAAGTCGCGCTGCAGGCAGTCATAGAGGTTTCGCTCGTCGTACATGATGGCGTCTCACATGCCAAACCGTTGCGCCCGCGCGGTGAAGAAGATGCCGCTGGGGTTGCCCGCCGGCAGCGTGGCGATGCGCGCGAGGCTGGCGGTGTCGTAGACCTCGACGCGGTTGTCGTCGCGGCAGGACAGCCACAGCGCCTCGCCCTTGGGCGTGAATTCCATATGCAGCACGCCGCGGCAGGGGCGCAGCGTGCGCACCACCTCGCGCGTGGCGGTGTCGATCACCTGTACGGTGTCGTTGTGGGGGAAGGCAAAGTTGACCCAGACCTGGCGCCCGTCGGGGCGCGCCATGACGAACACCGGCTGGCCGGCCAGCGCCACGCGCGCCGTCTGCTGCCAGCCGCGTGCGGGATCGGCCACCAGCACTTCGTGCCGCCCGATCGCCGGCAGCCACGCCAGGCCCTGCGCCATGGCCCAGCCGCGCAGGTGCGGCATCTTGTAGACCGGCATCGGCGTGCTGCCGCGGCCATAGCCGGACAGGATGCGTCGCGCCTGCGGCGGCGTCTGCCACAGGTCGACCAGGGCCAGGCCGTCTTCGCCGAACAGACCCGCCAGGTACCAGCGGCCATCGGGCGTGACCAGCCCGTCGTACGGCTCGCGGCCAGCGGGCAGGCGCGTCACCTGCGGATGGCGCGGGTCGGCCGCGTCGATGATCCAGATCTCGCCGGACTCGAACAGGCTCGCGGCAAAGCGCCGGCCGGGCAGGTCGGCCAGGCCCACCACCTTGGCGCGGCGCCCATCGTTGCCGATGGCCGGAAGGTCCGCCAGCGGCTCAAGTGTCTGTGCGTCGAACAAGCGGATGCCGCCCGGCGCGTAGTTCTGCGCGGCCACCACGCGACCGTCCTGCGAGATCGCGCCACCGATGCTGTTGCCGGCCTGCAGCATGCGGTGGGTAATGCGCGCGCTGAGCAGGTCCACGCGCGTGAGCCCGCCATCGCGGCCGAACACATAGGCGTAGCGCGCATCGCGCGAGAACACCACGCTGGCGTGCGACAGGTCGCCCAAACCGTCCACCGTGGCCAGCCGCGTCATGCCGGTGGTTTCGACGATCTGCAGCCGGCCGGCAGCGCGCTCCACCACCACGCCGAGATCGCCGGTGCCGCGCACGGTGGTGGCGCAGGCGGCCAGCAGCGTCGCAGCGAGCATTGCGCCGAGGGCCGCCGCAATGCCCCGGATCAGTTTGCCGGTGGCGCCACGGCCGGCGGGTTGCCGGCCTGGAGTCGATCGATCAGCCATTGGGCTTCATCCTGCGTCATGAAGGGTTGCCAGGGCGGCATCGCGGTGCCGGGCCGGCCGTAAAGCACGGTGGCGACGAGGCTCTCCCGCGGCTTGCCGGCCAGCGCCTCGCGCGTCAGCGGCGGACCCAGCCCGCCGCGTAGCGTCATGCCGTGGCAGGCACCGCAGTCATCGCGCAGCCAGTGCGCGAGCTGCGCCTTCCGCGTGGGCGCAGGCTGGGCGAACGCAGCGGGCGCGGCGCCCAGCATGGCCGCGGCCAGCGCCGCCAGCACGACATGCCGGCTCAGAGCGAAAGGATCCATTTGGCCAGCGTATTGGCCTCAGCGTCGCTGACCGCGTTGGCCGGCATCGGCACCGGGCCCCACTGGCCGTTGCTGCCCTTCATGATGGACTGGACCATATGCGCCTGGCCGTCCTTCCTGGCGGCGTACTTGCCCTTGATGTCCTTGAAGGCGGGTCCGATCATCTTCTTGTCGATACCGTGGCATGACAGGCAGGCCTTGCTGGACGCGAGCTGCTGGGTGGCGTGGGCAACACCGGGGATGGCAACGCCGAGCAACAGGGCGCAGCCGACGGCCGCCAGCAGGGAAGGCAAGGTTTGTTGTGTTCGCATGGTTTTCTCCGTTGTGGGAATGGCGTTTGGGCCTCGCACCGCAGAGGCGGTGCGAGGCCGCTGGCTTAATAGACGTCGTGCTGCGTGTTGTAGGCGTTGAACTTGCCGGTCGGCGTGACCAGGCGCTTGTCCTTGATCACGGTCTTGAGCGTGCGGGTCTTGTCATCGACCACCACCAGCGCGGATTCGCCGTCCTTGGTCCCCCAGATGGAGAACCAGACTTCGTCGCCGGCCTTGTTGTACTCGGCCTGCACCACGCGCTTGGCGCCCGCGCCCTTCAGCTCGGCCCAGTCGGCGATGGGCAGCACCTTGAAGCCGCCTTCCAGGTTGCGCGTATCAAACACCGCCACCGACTGGTTGAGCTTGGCGTCCGGGTTCAGCGGCGTATCCACCCACAGGTTGGACGACTTCGGGTGCGTCTTGATGAAGAGCGAACCGCCGCCCTGGCCCTTGAGGGTCTGCACCACCTGCCACGCCTGCGCCGGATGGCCGGCGGGGTCGGTGCCGATCAGGCTGATGGCTTCGTCGCCGAGGTGGCTGGTGGCCCAGACCGGGCCGAACTTCGGATGCGTGAAGTTGGCGCCGCGCCCCGGGTGCGGGGTTTTGCCTACTTCGATCAGCGCGGCCAGCTTGTCTTCCTTGGTATCGACCACTGCGATCTTGTCCGACGCATTGGCCGCGACCAGGAAGTAGCGGCCGGTGGAATCGAAGCCGCCGTCATGCAGGAACTTGGCCGAATCGATGGTGGTGGTCTTCAGGTTGGACAGGTCGGAGTAGTTGACCATCAGGATCTTGCCGGTCTCCTTGGCATTGATCACGAATTCCGGATGGAAATGGCTGGCCACGATCGAGGCCACGCGCGGCTCGGGATGGTACTCGTTGTCGACCGTCATGCCGCGGGTGGAGACGACCTTGAGCGGCTTGAGGGTGTCGCCTTCCATGATCACGTATTGCGGCGGCCAGTACGAGCCTGCTACCGCGTACTTGTCTTCATAGCCCTTGTACTTGGAGGTCTCGACCGAACGCGCTTCCATGCCGATCTTCACTTCGGCAACGATGTCAGGCTTGGGCAGCCACAGGTCGATCAGGTCCAGCCGCGCGTCGCGGCCGATCACATACAGGTAGCGCCCGGATGCGGACATGCGCGAGATATGCACGGCATAGCCGGTCTTGACGATATTGATGATCTGCTTGCTGTCGCCATCGATCAGCGCCACCTCGCCGGCATCGCGCAGCGTGACCGAGAAGAGGTTGTCCAGGTTGTACTGGTTCATCTTCTTCGTCGGGCGCTGGGCCACCGGCATGATGTCCTTGCGGCTTTTCTCGATATCGGCCAGCGAGAACTCGGGTGGTGTCGGGGGATCGAGCTGGATGTAGCGGGCCATCAAGTCGACCTCCTTATCGGAGAGGTCGCCGGAGGTGCCCCAGTTCGGCATGCCGGCGGGGCTGCCGTACTTGATGAAAATCTTCAGGTATTCAGTGCCGCGTGCGCGGGTGATGTCAGGCGTCAGCGGCTTCCCGGTGGCGCCTTTGCGCAGCACGCCGTGGCAGCCGGCGCAGCGCTCGAAGTAGATCTGCCTGGCGTGGTCGAATTCGGTGGCGGTGAGGGTGGGGATTGCTGCTTTCTGTTCGGCCTTGGGTGCGGCCGTTGACGCGGTGGTGGCTGCCTGTGGTAGTCCCAGACAGAGTGAGAGCGGTATTGCCGCGATTGCGGGGTACAGCCGGCTTTTTGCTTTCATGATGCTGTGGGTCAGCGGGTTGAGGAAAGCTAGGTCGCGGTGCTTGGGGTGTGTGTTGGGCACCTGGCGTCTGGGGTCATCATGGTGAAACACTGGCGGTGTGGGATTGACTGGGGTCAAACGGGGAGGCGGGTTGGAGGCCTGTGTTTGAGAGTGTTGATCGTGGGCAGGGGTGGTTATGGGGTGTGCCTGTGGCGTGCATCTGGTCTGATGCTCGACGGCTCTCGCGGCTGGTGACATGTTGTCGCTGTTTGAACCGCTCTGTTCCGCCCTCCTGGGCGGGTCACTTTTTGTCCGAGCGGCGTGTGTCAAGGTAGTTGTCGGTGTGCCAAGAAGGAAAGCGACAACATGTCACCAGCAACGCGGGGATGGCGGGGGTGTCAGGATTTTTGTGTGCAAGGCTAAAGGCCTGCCTGCCGGGCAGGCTGCCCGGCAGGCAGGCCTTTGATCCTATCTCAGCGATGGGGTTGTGTGAAGCGATCCTCGTAGAGGATCGCGAACTGGTTCATGGCTGCTTTCCAGTCGTGCGTGGCGCTGCCCCACTTGCAGGTGATGTTGCGCAAGGCTAGCCACAGCAGCTTGGTGGCCGCTTCATCGCTCGGGAAGTGTCCGCGGGTCTTGATGATCTTGCGCAGTTGCGCGTTGATGCTCTCGATGGCATTCGTGGTGTAGATGATCTTGCGGATGGCTGGCGGGAACGCAAAGAATGGAATCACGCGGTCCCACGCGCGGTGCCAGGAGGCTGCAATCGGCGGGTAGCGCTTGCCCCAGTCGCTTTGCTCGAAGGCCAATAGCGCCGCCTGTGCGGCCTCTACCGTGGCTGCTGTGTAGACAGGCTTGAGCGCGGCCGCCACCGCACGGCGGTCCTTCCAGCTCGCGTAGTCCAAGCTGCCGCGGATCAGATGCACGATGCATGTCTGCAGTGTTGTGCTCGGGAACACCGCGTTCAGGGCCTGCTCCATGCCCTTCAAGCGGTCGGTCACCGCGATCAGGATGTCTTGGGTGCCTCGCGTTTTCAGGTCGTTGAACACCTTCATCCAGAACTTCGCCCCTTCGGTGGTCTCGATCCAGAGGCCCAGGATGTCACGCGTGCCATCGGGCAGCACGCCCAGCGCCAGATAGACCGCCTTGCTGCGCACGACGCCATCCTCGCGCATCTTGACCCGCAGCGCGTCGAAGAACACCACTGGGTACATGACCTCTAACGGGCGGGCCTGCCAGGCGGTGACTTCCTCCATGACCGCATCCGTTACCGAGCTGATGAACGCAGGCGACACCTCGGTGCCGTACTGCTCGACCAGAAACGCCTGGATCTCGCGCACCGTCATGCCGCGGGCATACATGGCGATGATCTTGTCGTCAAAGCCAGTGAAACGCCGGTCGTGCTTGGGAATCAGGATGGGCGCGAAGCTGCCGTCGCGGTCGCGCGGGATCGCCAGGCGCAGCGGTCCCGTGTCGGTAAGCACCGTCTGGCGCTGGAGCCGTTGCGCTGGTTGGTGGCATTCTCGGGGCGCTCAGCACCCTCCGGGTAGCCCAGGTGATGGCCCAGCTCCGCGCCCATCGCCCGCTCGATCAGGGCCTTCTTGAACGCCATGGCGGCATCCTGCACCGCCTCAGCAGTCATCGGACCTTTGACGAGCTGATCAATTAGCTCCTTGGGGATGCTCGGAAGGTCCCGGGGTGTGGCTTTTGGTTTGCGTGGCATACATGCTCCTTCTCGACATGTTATGCCCTACACACAAAATCCCGTACAGGCCCGGGATGGCGGAACCGAGCGGTTCAACAGCGACAACATGTCACCAGCAACGCGGGGAGGGCGAAACCGAGCTGTTCAACAGCGACAACATGTCACCAGCAACGCGGGGAGCGCGGAACCGAACGGTTCAACAGCGACAACATGTCACCAGCAACGCGGGCGGTCGAGCGTCGGCCCCTTGATCCTTCATCGCGAGAATGAACGCCCCCACCTGCGCCACATCATCCAGCCGTAGGCATGGCAACATCGTATCCATCCGCGCATCAGTAGCCAACGCAACAATGGAAGGATCACCAGGATAGTAGGGCGCACGACCATGCGCCGGCCGATAGACCTCGATCCGCGGAATTGCCTCGCGCCGAAAGCCCTCTACCAGTGTGATATCAGCACCCCGCAGTCGCGCCACCTGCTCGGCCAGCGTCGGCTCAGCTTCATCCACCAGTTCGCGCACGATGGCATAGCGATACGGCGAAGCCACCATCACCTCCGCCGCGCCGGCGGCGCGAAAGCGTGCGCTGTCCTTGCCGGGCGGCTCCAGTTCCAGCGGGTGATGGCTGTGCTTGACCACGTTGACGGTCAGGCCGCGGGCACGAAACCAGGGCAGCAATGCAGTAATCAACGTGGTCTTGCCGCTGCCGGACGTGCCGGTGATGCCAAGGATAAAAGGACTCATGATGTCAGGATTCTGATTGGGCCGGCAGCGGGCATACCAGCGGCAGGAACGCGTCGGCGCGCTGTGAGTAGGCAAGCAGCGCACCGGCCTGCAAGTCGAAGTACCAGCCGTGCAGCGTCAGGTCGCCCGCACTGAGCGCGCGCCGCACGAACGGAAAGGTCTGCAGGTTGCGCAGCGATACCAGGATCGCCGCCTGCTCGCAGGCGCGCTGGCGCTGCGCCGGGCTGGCGTGCGCGAGCGTCTGTTCAACCTGCCGGCGCGCCGGCGCGGCGATGCGCACCCAGGCGCCGAGGTAGTCGGCTTCTTCATCTTCGTCGGGCGGATGATCGCCCGCGTCGCACGGCTGCGCCAGCAAGGCGCGGATGCCGCCGCAGCCGCCGTGGCCCATCACGATGATGCGTGCCACGCGCAATTGCTGTACGGCGAACTGGATCGCGGCGGAGACGCCGTGCAGGCTGCCTTCATGGCGGCCGGTGCAGGGCGGCACCAGGTTGCCGATATTGCGCACGGTGAAGAGCTCGCCCGGGTCGCAGCCGAGCAGCAGGGCCGGGTCGACCCGCGAATCGCAGCAGCCGATCAGCAGCGTCGGCGGCTGCTGGCCGGAGCGCAGGCTGTCGAACAGCCGCGGTTCGTCGTCGAAGTAGCGTTGCTGGAACCGCTCGAAGCCTTTGAGCAGATGTTCGATCTGATGCATGGCGGTTTCCGGTGGCGTTGGTAAGAGAACGGTGGCTACTGCACCAGCGGGCTGTCGGCACCTTCCAGTTCGATGCCTTCGATCCGCGCGCGGCCGATCAGCAAGCTCGCGTACTGCTTCCAGGCGCGGTCGCGCGCGGCGGCTGCGAGGGCGCGGGCGATATCGCCGCGCACCGCGTCGAAGGGCAGGCGCGTGCCGGGGCAGCGCTCGAGGATGCGCACGATATGCAGGCCGAACCGGGTTTCGACCAGTTGCGGCAGCACGCCGTCCTGCTGCGCCGCGAACAGCGCGCGCTCGAACTCCGGTGCAGTCTCGCCGCGGAATACGCGGCCCAGGCGGCCGCCGTTGGCGCCGCTGGGGCAGTTGGACAGCGCCCGGGCATGCTCGGCAAAGGTCGAGGGATCGCCGCGCACGAGCGCCAGGGTCTGCGCGGCGATCTCGCGCAGCGCGTCCAGCGGTACGCGCGGCGTGACCTGGAACAGGATATGGTCGGCTTCGACCCATTCGCCGTCGCGAAAGCGCTCGGGGCGGCTGTCGTAGTGGCGGCGGCAGCTGGCTTCGTCGGGCTCGGGGATGCCGGCCTCGCGTTCCAGCAGCGCCTGTGCCAGGGTGTCGTCGTCCAATCCTTCGGCGGCGAGGCCGATGCGGTCGGCTTCGGTGCGCACCAGTTGGCGCAGGATGGCCGAGATGGTGGCCAGCCGCGCCGGGTTGACCGCATCGTGATGGTGGTCCAGCTCGCATTCGATATCGGCGTCGCGCAGTTCCACGCCGTTGACGGTGACAGGCATGCTGTTCTCCTTGTCGGGTTGCGGCGCTCAGCGGCTACGCACGAGTTGCCAGGCACGGCCGAGGTAGCCGACCGAGGCGAAGCCGCTCCACACGTGCACCAGCCGCGTGAACGGGAAGATCGCGAACAGCGTGATGCCCATGAACAGGTGCGCCTTGAACAGCAGGGGCGCATCGGCGATATGGCTGGCCGCGTCGCCGCGCAGCGTGACGATGTGCTGCGCCCAGGTCATCAGCTGCACCATCATGTGGCCATCCATATGGCCGGCGGATTCGAAGATGGTGGACAGGCCCAGCAGCAGCGTCACCAGCAGCCACAGCAGCAGCACCTTGTCGCCGGTGCGGGTGACGGCCGATACGCGCGCATTGCTCAGGCGGCGGTGCAGCAGGATCAGCAGGCCGGCCAGGCACATGGTGCCCATCACGCCGCCGGCGGCCATTGCCACGCCCTGCTTGAATCCGTGCGAGACACCCAGCGCATCCCACACCGCCACCGGCGTCAGCAGGCCGACCAGGTGGCCGAAGAACAGGCCGAGGATGCCGAAGTGGAACAGGATGTTGCCCGTGCGCAGGTTGCCGCGATACAGCACCTGCGAGCTGTCGGTCTTCCACGTGTATTGCTCGCGCTCGAAGCGGGCCAGGCTGCCGAACAGGAAGATGGCGGCAGCGATGTACGGGTAGATGCCGTAGAGGAATTGGTGGAGCGTTGCCATGGTGTTAGCTCAGTAAGTTGCCTTTGCTGGCGCGGGGTGGATGGGGCTGTGGGCTTGCTTCGGCGTTTATGTCAGCCAACTGTGTTCCCTCTCCCCTCAGGGGAGAGGGGCGCAAACAGTCGGTTCGTGTAAGCATTTCAGCAAGCCGCTGGCACCGGCACCGGTGCCGTGCCTCGCGGATAGAAGCGCACCGCCTGCGGCCCGCCCTGCGGCGCCAGCAGCGGTTCCACGCCGTCGGCCCCCGGCCCGAAGGTCTCCAGGGCCTCGTCCATGTCGCGCACCGGCGGCTCCTGCTGCGGTTGCGGCTGCACGTCGGTCAGCGTGCGCAGCACCGCGAACACGCCGGCGTACGGGCTTTCATTGCGCGCCAGGCGGTCGCCGATCGCGGCCAGCACGTGGATCGCGTCGCCCAGCAAGTGCTCGGCGCGCGCTTCCTTGTCGTCGGCCACCAGCGCGCCGAGGAACTCCAGGAACAGCGGCACGTAGTCGGGCAGTTCCGACGCGGCAGGTTCAAAGCCGTCGCGCCGGTACTCTTCGATCAGGTCGACCATGGCCTGGCCACGGTCGCGGCTTTCGCCGTGCACGTGCTCGAACAGGTGCAGCGAGTGCGCCGGGTTGCGGTCGAAGGTGGCGACGTAGTTTTCCTGCAGCGCGATCAGCGACTCGCTGCGCAGCAGGCCGGTCACGGGGGCCAGCAGCTCGCGCGCCTGCGGCCATTCGGCCAGCGCGGCGTCGATCTCGGGCAGGGCGTCCAGCAGTTCCTGCTCGGGATAGCCGAGCAGGGCGCTGAGGATGGGATAGAGGGGCATGTTCTACTCCGGGCGATTCGTGGATGCGGGCACGCGCTCAGCTCATCACGGCTTTTTTGCGCGACTTGGGCATGTCGACAAAGTGGACGCTGCCTTGCGGCTTCTTGCCGAACAGCGAGCCGTCCGAGGTGCCGCCCGAGCAGCCGTTGCCGAAGGTGAAGCCGCAGCTGGCCTTGTCGTTGAAGCTGTCCTCGACCATCTCCTTGTGCGAGGACGGGATCACGAAGCGATCCTCGTAGTTGGCGATGGCCATGGTCTGGTACATGTCCTCGACCTGCGCGGGCGTCAGGCCCACCTGCTCCAGCACGGCCAGGTCCTGCACGCCGTCGACCACCTGCGAGCGCTTGTAGGCGCGCATGGCCAGCATGCGGTCCAGCGCGGACAGCACCGGCATCACCTCCCCGGCGGTCAGCAGGTTGGCCAGGTACTTGACCGGGATGCGCAGGCTCTTCACGTCAGGGATCACGCCGTTCATGCCCATGTGGCCGGCCTCGGCCGCGGACTGGATCGGCGACAGCGGCGGGACGTACCAGACCATCGGCAGGGTGCGGTACTCCGGGTGCAGCGGGAAGGCGATCTTCCACTCGCATGCCATCTTGTAAACCGGCGACTTGCGCGCGGCGTCCAGCCAAGTTTGCGGGATGCCCTGGCGCAGCGCCTCGGCCTGCACCGCCGGGTCGTGCGGATCGAGGAAGACGTCGAGCTGCGACTGGTACAGGTCGCGCTCATCGGCCACCGATGCCGCCTGCTCGATGCGGTCGGCGTCGTACAGCATCACGCCGAGGTAGCGGATGCGGCCGACGCAGGTCTCGGAGCAGACCGTGGGCTGGCCGGCCTCGATGCGCGGATAGCAGAACAGGCATTTCTCGGCCTTGCCGCTCTGCCAGTTGAAGTAGATCTTCTTGTAGGGGCAGCCCGAGATGCACATGCGCCAGCCGCGGCACTTGTCCTGGTCGACCAGCACGATGCCGTCGTCTTCGCGCTTGTAGATTGAGCCCGACGGGCACGAGGCCACGCAGGCCGGGTTCAGGCAGTGCTCGCACAGGCGCGGCAGGTACATCATGAAGGTGTTCTCGAAGGTCGAGTACATCTCCTTCTGCACGTCGTCGAAGAGCTTGTCGCGGCCGCGCGAGCTGAACTCGCCGCCGAGATCGTCTTCCCAGTTCGGGCCCCACTCGATCTTCTCCATCTTGCGGCCGGTCAGGACGGACACCGGGCGCGCGGTGGGCGGGGTCTGCACCAGCGGCGCCTTCTGCAGGTGCTCGTAGTCGTAGGTGAAGGGCTCGTAGTACTCGTCGATCTGCGGCAGGTTGGGGTTGGCGAACAGGTTCGCCAGAATCTTCAGCTTGCCGCCCTGGCGCGGCTCCAGCGTGCCGTCGGCGTTGCGCTTCCAGCCGCCCTGCCACTTGTCCTGGTTCTCCCATTCCTTGGGGTAGCCGATGCCGGGCTTGGTCTCGACGTTGTTGAACCAGGCGTACTCGACGCCGTCGCGGCTGGTCCAGACGTTCTTGCAGGTCACAGAGCAGGTATGGCAGCCGATGCACTTGTCGAGGTTCAGCACCATGGCTACCTGGGCGCGGATCTTCATTGCGTTGCTCCTTCCTTGTTCGATTCCACCAGCGGGCCTTCCAGCCAGTCGACCTTCTTCATCTTGCGCAGGATCACGAACTCGTCGCGGTTGCTGCCCACGGTGCCGTAGTAGTTGAAGCCGTAGGCCAACTGCGCGTAGCCGCCGATCATGTGGGTGGGCTTGGTCACGGCGCGCGTGACCGAGTTATGGATGCCGCCGCGCATGCCGCTCATCTCGGCGCCGGGCACGTTCACGATCTTTTCCTGGGCGTGGTACATCAGGCACATGCCTTTGGGCACGCGCTGCGACACCACTACGCGCGCCGTCAGCGTGCCGTTGACGTTGAACACCTCGACCCAGTCGTTGTCGCGGATGCCGTTGGCCTTGGCCTCGACCTCCGAGATCCACACGTGCGGGCCGCCGCGCGACAGCGTCAGCATGCGCAGGTTGTCCGAGTAGGTGGAGTGGATGCCCCACTTCTGGTGTGGCGTGATCCAGTTCAGCACCAGCTCCGGGTTGCCGTTGGGCTTCTTGCCCAGCATCGGCGCCACGGTCTTGGTGTCGATGGCCGGCTTGTACACGCACGCGCCTTCGCCAAAGTCCAGCATCCAGCGGTGGTCCTGCCAGAACTGCTGGCGGCCGGTCAGGGTGCGCCAGGGGATCAGCTCATGCACGTTGGTGTAGCCGGCGTTGTAGCTGACCTCTTCCGATTCCAGGCCCGACCAGGTCGGCGCGGAGATGATCTTGCGCGGCTGCGCCTGCACGTCGCGGAAGCGGATCTTGTCGTGCTCGCGGCCCTCGGCCAGGTGGGTGTGGTCGCGGCCGGTGATCTTCGACAGCGCTTCCCATGCCTTGACGGCGACATGGCCGTTGGTCTCGGGCGCGAAGGTCAGGATCATCTCGGCGGCGTCGATCGCGCTTTCCAGCCGCGGGCGGCCCTGGCTGACGCCGGGCTCCTTCACGGTATGGCTGAGCTGGCCGATCTCCTTGACTTCATGCTGCGTGTTCCAGTTGATGCCCTTGCCGCCGTTGCCGAGCTTGTCCAGCAGCGGCCCGATCGAGGTGAACTTCTTGTAGATGTCCGCGTAGTTGCGCTCCACCACGGTCATCGACGGCGCGGTCTTGCCGGGGATCAGGTCGCACTCGCCGGCCTTCCAGTCCTTCGGCTCGAACGGCTGGCCGAGCTCGCCCGGGGTGTCGTGCAGCAGCGGCGTGCAAACCAGGTCCTTGCGCGTGCCGAGGTAGGGCCCGGCGATCTCGCTGAATTTCTTGGCGATGGCCTTGTAGATCTCCCAGTCGGTCTTGCTTTCCCACAGAGGCTGCACCGCTTCGGACAGGGGGTGGATAAAGGGGTGCATGTCGGACGTATTGAGGTCGTCCTTCTCGTACCAGGTGGCGGTGGGCAGCACGATGTCGCCGTACAGGCAGGTGGTGCTCATGCGGAAATCCAGCACGGTCAGCAGGTCCAGCTTGCCTTCGGCGGCCGGGCGCACGTTGACTTCGCTCGGCTTGATCGCATCATCCTCGTCGCCGAACACGGCGTTCTGCGTGCCCAGCAGGTACTTCAGGAAGTACTCATGCCCCTTGCCCGAGCTGCCCAGGATGTTGGAGCGCCACACGAACATATTGCGCGGGAAGTTGGCCGGGTTGTCGGGATCGTCGCAGGCGAACTGCAGCTTGCCGGACTTCAGTTGCTCGACCGTGTAGGCGACCGGGTCCTGCCCGGCGCGCTCGGCCGCATCGACCACGTCGAGCGGGTTGGTGCCGAGCTGCGGCGCCGACGGCAGCCAGCCCATGCGTTCCGAGCGCGCGTTCAGGTCCAGCAGCGAAAGGCCGTCGTAGCGCTTGCGGTCGGCGGTCGGCGACAGGATCTCGTCGACGCCCAGCTTCTCGTGGCGCCACTGGCTGGTATGGTTGTAGAAGAACGAAGTGCCGTTCATCTGGCGCGGTGGGCGCGACCAGTCCAGGCCGAAGGCCAGCGGGGCCCAGCCGAACTGCGGGCGCAGCTTCTCCTGGCCGACGTAGTGGGCCCAGCCGCCGCCGCTCTTGCCGATGCAGCCGCACATCATCAGCAGGTTGATGATGCCGCGGTAGATCATGTCGTTGTGGTACCAGTGGTTGAGCGCGGCACCGACGATGACCATGCTCTTGCCCTGCGTGCGGTCGGCGTTGTCAGCGAATTCGCGCGCTACCTGCGTCACCAGCCGGGCCGGGACGGAGGTGTGCTTTTCCTGCCAGGCGGGGGTGTAGGGCACGTCATCGTCGTACGAAGCGGCAACGTTCGGGCCGCCGAGTCCCTGATCCACGCCGTAGTTGGCCATCTGCAGGTCGTACACGGTGGCCACCAGCGCGGTGCTGCCGTCAGCCAGCGTCAGCCGGCGGGCCGGCACGCGGCGGCGCAGGAGTTCGTCGTGTTCGCCGCCGAAATAGGGGAAGCCCACTTCTACCACCTCGTCTTCCTTGCCGAGCAGCGACAGGCGCGGCTCGACCGCGCGGCCGCTGCCGCCGTCCTTCATCTCCAGGTTCCAGCGACCGACCTTCTCGCCGCCGTTGTGTGCGCCTTCGCCCCAACGGAAGCCGATCGAGCCATTGGGCGCGACGATCTCGCCGGTGGCGTCGTCGACCAGCAGGGTCTTCCACTCGGGATGGTTGGCTTCGCCGAGGTTATCGGCCAGGTGCGAGGCGCGCAGGAAGTGGTCGGGCACCAGCGTGCCCTGGTTGTCACGCAGCAGCACCAGCATTGGCATGTCGGTGTACTGCTTCACGTAGTCGCGGAAGTAGGCGGACCTGCCGCTGGCGTGGAATTCCTTCAGCACCACGTGGCCCATGGCCATCGCCAGCGCGGCGTCGGTGCCTTGCTTCGGCGCCAGCCAGATGTCGCCGAACTTGACCATCTCGCCGAAGTCGGACGACACCGCCACGGTCTTGGTGCCCTTGTAGCGGACCTCGGTGTAGAAGTGCGCGTCGGGCGTGCGGGTCTGCGGCACGTTCGAGCCCCACACCATCAGGTAGGTGGAGTTGTACCAGTCGGCCGATTCCGGCACGTCGGTCTGTTCGCCCCAGACCTGCGGGCTGGCCGGCGGCAGGTCGCAGTACCAGTCGTAGAAGGACAGGCAGGCGCCGCCCAGCAGGCTCAGGTAGCGCGCGCCCGCGGCATACGACACCATCGACATGGCCGGGATCGGCGAGAAGCCGATCACGCGGTCCGGGCCGAACTTCTTCACGGTAAAGGCATTGGCCGCGGCGATGATCTCGGTGGCCGTGTTCCAGTCGGCGCGCACAAAGCCGCCCTGGCCGCGCACGCTCTTGTAGCGCGCGGCCTTCTTCGGATCCTGGCTGATCGATTCCCAGGCGGCGATCGCGTCCATGGTCTTGCGGGCCTCGCGCCACATCTCCATCAGCCGGCCGCGGATCATCGGGTACTTGACGCGTTGCGCGGAGTAGACGTACCAGCTGTACGAGGCGCCGCGCGGGCAGCCGCGCGGCTCATGGTTGGGCAGGTCCGGACGCGTGCGCGGATAGTCGGTCTGCTGGGTTTCCCACGTGATCAGGCCGTTCTTCACGTAGACCTTCCAGGAGCAGGAGCCGGTGCAGTTCACGCCGTGGGTCGAGCGCACGATCTTGTCGTGCTGCCAGCGGCTGCGATAGCCGTCTTCCCACTTGCGGTCTTCGTTCACCACCGCGCCGTGGCCGTCCGCATAGGTGGACTTGACGCGCGACATGAACTTCAGTCGATCCAGGAAATGACTCATTGCTTTGTTCTCCGCGAGTGCTTTTCTGCGGGCGCTCCGGCTGTTGCGGGAGCGCTTGCAGGGACACCCTCAGCTTATGGGGGAGGAGGGCGGCAGCCAATTCGCTGGTGGAACAGCCGCCGCATGGCGATCGGGCTAGGTGCCGCGCGCGGGACTAGTTCGACAGAACTAGTCCGGCCGGCAAGACGGTCAGCAGGGCATGGGGGCGTTGCGGCGCGCGTAGTGCCACCACGTCACCAGCATGCAGCTGACATAGAAGGCGATAAAGCAGTACAGCGCGGCATCCGGTGCGCCGGTCAGCTCCAGCGAGGTGCCGAAGCTCTTGGGGATGAAGAAGCCGCCGTACGCGCCGATCGCGCCGGAGAAGCCCAGCACCGCCGCGGATTCCTTGCCGGCCTCCTGCAGCGCCTGCCGCTGCGCGGCATCGCCCTTGCCTGCGGCAGCGCGCTGGCGCTCCGTCAGGAAGATCACCGGGATCATGCGGAAGGTCGAGCCATTGCCGATGCCGGTCAGCGCGAACAACGCGATAAAGGCGGCCAGGAAAAAGGTGAAGTTGCCGCCGGCGCCGTCATGCGGCAGCGCCGCCAGCACCGCGAACACTGCCGCGATCATGCCGACGAAGGTCCACAGCGTGACGCGCGCACCGCCGAGCTTGTCGGAGATCCAGCCACCTACCGGCCGCGTCAGCGCACCCACCAGCGGCCCCAGGAAGGCATAGGCGGTCGGGTTCACGCCCGGGAACTGCGACTTGGTCAGTAGCGCCAGCCCCGCCGAGAAGCCGATGAACGAGCCAAAGGTGCCCACGTACAGCCAGCACATCAGCCAGTTGTGCTTGCGCTTGAAGATCACGGCCTGCTCGGCAAACGATGCCTTCGCATCCGCGATGTCATGCATGCCGAACCACGCCGCCAGCGCCGAGACGATGATGAACGGCACCCAGATAAAGCCGGCGTTCTGCAGCCACAGGTCTTGCGTGGCGCCGTTGGCCTGGTACTGCTGGGGCTCGCCGCCGAGCGCGCCGAACACCGCCACGGACACCACCAGCGGCGTGACGAACTGCACCACCGACACGCCCAGGTTGCCAATGCCAGCATTCAGGCCCGTGGCCAGCCCCTTCTTCGCCTTGGGGAAGAAGAAGCTGATATTGGCCATCGACGAACTGAAGTTGGCCCCGCCCAGCCCGCACAGCAGCGCCAGCACCAGCAGCGTCGGATAGCCGCTGGACGGGTCGCGCAGCGCGAAGCCCATGCCCAGCGCCGGGATCAGCAGCAGCGCGGTGGAGATCGCGGTGAAGCGGCGCCCGCCGAAGACCGGCACCAGGAAGGAATAGAAGATGCGCAGCGTGGCGCCGGACAGCGCCGGCAGCGCGGTCAGCCAGAACAGCTGGTTCTTGGTGAACTGGAAGCCGGCGCGGTCGAGGTTGACCGCCACCACGCTCCACAGCATCCAGACCACGAAGGCCAGCATCAGCGCCGGGATCGAGATCCACAGGTTGCGGTAGGCGATGCGTTCGCCCTGGCTTTGCCAGAAGGCCTTGTTCTCTGGCTCCCAGCGGGTGAGTACGGAAGATGACATGACAGTGTGCCTTGGTTGTTTGCGTGACAGGGGCCGTCAGGCGGCCTGGGTGAGGCCGACGGCCTGTTCTTTGCGCCGGCGCTCGCCGCGCTGGCTGTAGTGCATCCACACCAGGCTCACGCATACGGTGCCGTACATCAGCATGAAGCAGCTGCTGCGCACGCCGGTCAGGTCGGCCAGCATGCCGAACAGGATCGGCAGCACGAAGCCGCCCAGCCCGCCGGCCAGGCCGACCACGCCCGAGACCGCGCCGATGTTGTGCGTGAAGTCGTTGGAGATGAACTTGAAGACCGAGGCCTTGCCGATGGCGAAGGCGATGCCGACCACGAACAGCAGGAAGGTGAAGACGGTGGGCGTCAGCGCGATGCGGAAGGCCTGCGGGCCGCTGATGGTCTGGATGATGAAATCCGTCTGCGGATAGCTCAGCAGGAAGAAGCCGACCCAGCTCACCCACATCACCCACCAGGTGGTGCGGTGTGCGCCGTAGCGGTCGGAGATCCAGCCGCCGATGGCGCGCAGCACGCCGCCGGGCAGCGAGAAGCACGCGGCCAGGAAGGCGGCGGTCTTGATGTCGAAGCCGTATTCGCCGATGTAGTACTTGGTCATCCACAACGACAGGCCGACATAGCCGCCGAAGACCACCGAGTAGTACTGCGAGTAGCGCCATACGCGCGGGTCGCGCATCACGGCGAGCTGCTCGCGCCAGCCGACGCTGGACTTCACCAGGTGGGCCGGATTGCTGCGCGAGAACACCCAGAACAGCACGGCGGTGATGAGCATCGCCACCGAGTACACGCGCGGCACCGCGGCCCAGGTGCCGGCGGCCAGGATCATCGCCGGCGCGACGAACTTGGTCAGCGCCGCGCCCGAGTTGCCGGCGCCGAAGATGCCCATCGCCAGGCCCTGGCGCGAGCGCGGGAACCAGCGCGCCACATAGGGCGTGCCGACCGAGAACGAACCGCCGGCCAGCCCGACGAACAGGCCCAGCACCAGCAGCTGCCACAGGCTGTGCGCGTACGAGATCAGCCAGATCGGGATCACCGTGGCCAGCATCAGCACGAAGAAGACGATACGGCCGCCGTAGCGGTCGGTCCAGATGCCAAGCGGCACGCGGATCAGCGAGCCGCTCAGCACGGGGGTTGCCGCCAGCAGCCCGAATTCGGTGTCGTTGAGGCCGAGTTCCTGCTTGAGCGGAATACCGAGGACGGCGAACAGCATCCAGACGGCAAAGCAGATGGTGAAGGCGAAAGTGCTCGACGCCAGCGTGATTGCGGCACCGGGCGGTACGGGCTCCGGCGCGCGTGGTTGGGTGGCCATGGCCATGCTCCTGTGTCAACTTTGGCGGGGGTGATGCCAGAGTAGGGGCGGTCACCTGCGCTGCCTATTCGCCGGCAGCACAGCGCAGGCGAGGGAGCGATCTGCCTTTGGAGGTAGTTCTACCGACGGAGGCCATCGGCGCGGCGGCGGTGCTATCGTGCTTGCAGCACCGACGCATCCGTTCGTGTGCATGCGGCAATGCTGCGCTGGATCAAGAATCCGGCGCGCACCGCACCGGCGCTGCCGGTCTACCTGACTTCTTTCTTCCGCCATGGAAACCATCCCGATCCTTCCCGCCCGGCGCCCGTCGCCATCCGGCAAGACGCCCGCCGGGCCGCCGCCGCGCGGCTTTGCCCTGTTTGCGCTGGGGTTCCGGCCGTTCTACCTGGGCGGGGCGGTGTTCGCCGCGCTGGCGATCGCGGCATGGTCGGCGATGCTGGCGGGTGTAAATGCGGTCGGTCCGGCAGCCGCGATCCCGGCGATGTTCTGGCATGCGCACGAGATGGTGTTTGGCTTCGCCGCTGCCATCGTGGTCGGCTTCCTGTTCACCGCGGGGCGCGCATGGACAGGGCAGCCCACACCGACCGGCGCCGCGCTGGCGGTGCTGTTCCTGCTGTGGCTGGCGGGGCGCGTGGGCATGTGGGTGGCGCCGGGCATCGCGGCCTTCGTGATCGAGGGCGCGTTCCTGCCGCTGGCGGCGCTGGCCTTCACGCGCACGCTGGCAAAGGCCGGCAACCGCCGCAACTATCCGCTTGCGCTGGCGCTGTGGCTGCTTGCCGTCGCTGACATCGCCAGCCTGTGGCTGCAGGCGCGCGGCCAGGATGGCGCGGCGATGCAGGCGTGCCGCGCCGGCGTCGCGCTGGTAACGCTGTTCGTGGTGGTGATCGGCGGCCGCGTGATCCCGATGTTCACGACCAATGCGATCCCGGGATTCCGCCTGCGGCAATACCGGCAGGTGGACCGCATGGTGGTGCCGGCGGCGGTGCTGGGGTTGGCCTCTGGGCTGCTGCCCCTGCCGGGCTGGCTGGCGGCGGCGCTGTCGTTGCTGGCGGCCGCGGTGCTGGCCGTGCGCGTGGCAGGCTGGCGCGGCTACGCGGTGGGCAACCGGCCGCTGCTGTGGGTGCTGCACCTGGCCTATGCGTGGCTGCCGGTGGCGCTGGCATTGCAGGCACTGGGCGCGCTCGGACTGGTGATGGCCGGGCTGGCGACGCATGCCTTCACCGTCGGCGTGCTCGGCGTGGCGATCATCGCCATGATCACGCGCACCGCGTTGGGCCACACCGGACGCATGCTGGCAGCGGGCCGCGCGGAAACCGCGGCGTACTGGCTGGTGGCTGCCGCCGCGGTGCTGCGGGTGTTCGGGCCGATGCTATGGCCGGCCGGGTATTTGCACTGGGTCTGGGGTGCGGGCGCGTGCTGGGTGGCGGGGTTTGCGCTCTACGCGCTGACCTATGCGGCGCGGCTCATGCGCCCGCGGGTGGACGGCAAGCCGGGCTGAGGTGCGGGGTCAGGGGCAGGCTTGCGCCACGGGCACGGCGGCGCGGCTGCCGTTTTCCAACCTCACGCTGAGCCATGCCACCGCGAGCGCAGCCAGCGGTGCCAGCGCGGCCACCCACGGCAATGCTGTCAGCCCCGGGCCGTGATCAACCACCACGCCGCCCAGCCATGCGCCAATGCCATTGCCGAGGTTGAAGGCGGCGATGTTGAAGCTTGACGCCAGGTTCTCGCCGGCACCCCGGGCGTGGCGCAGCACTCGCAGTTGCAGCGGCGAGACGGTGGCAAAGGCGGCAATGCCGAGGATGCCGACGAACGCCACCACCATCACCTGGCTGTGGATCGCCAGGGTCATCGCCGCCAGCACCAGCGTCAGCGTGGCCAGCGTCGCCAGCACCGCGCGGGTCGGCGTGCGATCGGCAAAGCGGCCGCCAAGGATATTGCCGATGATCATGCCGGCACCGAACAGCAGCAGGATCGGTGACACTGCCGCTTCGCCAAAGCCGGACACCCGCGTCAGCAGCGGCTGCACGTAGGTGATCACCGCAAAGATCCCCATCGACTGCAGCACCGTCATCAGCAGGCCCAGCAGCACCTGCGGGCGGCCGATGGTGGCCAACTCGTCGCGCAGCGCCACCGGTGCGCTGTGGTCGCGGCTCTTCTTCACCAGCAGCGCGATCACCGCCAGCGACAGCAGCCCGATCAGTGTCATCGCCCAGAAGGTCGCGCGCCAGCCCAGGTGCAGGCCCAGCCAGGCGCCGGCGGGCATGCCCAGCAGCGTCGCGAGCGTCAGGCCGGAGAACATCACCGAGATCGCGGAGGCGCGGCGGTCTTCCGGCACCAGCCCGGTCGCCACCACGGCGCCGACGCCGAAGAAGGTGCCGTGCGTGAGCGAGGTCAGCACGCGCGCGATCATCAGCGTGGTGTAGTCCGGCGCCAGCGCGCAGGCCGCATTGCCGATGGTGTAGATCACCATCAGCGCCAGCAGCACGGCCTTGCGCGGCATGCGCCGCGTCAGCAGCGTCAGCACCGGCGCGCCGGCGAATACGCCCAGCGCATAGCCGGACACCAGCATGCCGGCCGCGGCGATGGTCACCTGCAGGTCGGCGGCGACCTGCAGCAGCAGGCCCATGATGACGAACTCGGCGCAGCCGATGCCGAACGAGCCGGCGGTCAGGGCATAGAGCGCGACGGGCAACCGGCCGCGGGCGGGCGGGGCGCCGGCGGGGGTGGTGCCTGATGAGGCGGGGGCGGAAACTGGGGAGGCCATTTTTCTGAAGGAACGGTCGGCGAGGAAAGGAAGGCCGCAGTCTGCGCCTTTCCGTCTTCAGCAAAAACCGGCATGATCCATAATCAGTTTCAATGGAATTTTGATAATCATGGACCGGATCGGCGATATCGGCCTGTTCCTGCGCGTGCTCGACCTGGGCTCGATCAGCGCCGCGGCGCGCAGCCTGGACTTGTCGGTGGCGGTGGCCAGCCAGCGGCTGCAGCGGCTGGAGCGCGACCTGGGCGTGCGCCTGCTGCATCGCACTACGCGCCGGCTGCATGCCACGCCCGAGGGCGCGGTGCTGGCCGAGCAGGGCCGCGCGCTGGTGGATGACCTGGAGGCGCTGAGCACGTCGCTGCGGCAAGCGGGCACCGGCGTGTCGGGAACGCTGCGGATTACCACGTCGTCATCATTCGGGCGGCTCTACGTATCGCCGCTGTTGCCGGAATTCCTGCGGCAGCATCCCGGGCTGACGATGAGTGTCAACCTGACCGACAACGTGCTGGACCTGGTCAGCGCGGGCTTTGACCTCGCCATCCGCATCGGCGCGCTCGACGACTCCACGCTGGTGGCGCGGCGCCTGGCCAACAACCAGCGCTTGCTGTGCGCCTCGCCCGATTACCTGCGGCGGCGCGGCATCCCGCAGACGCCGCAGGACCTGGCGCGGCATGACTGCCTGGTGCTGGTCGGCAGCCAGGGGCGGCAGGATATCTGGCGCTTGGGCGATGGCACTGGCGGCGAGATGGCCGTGCGGGTGCGCGGGCGCATCGAAGCCAATACCGGCGAGTTGCTGTCCGATGCGGCGCTGGCCGGCTTTGGCATCGCGCTGCATTCCACCTGGCATGTCTGCGCCGACCTGCGCGCCGGCCGGCTGGTACAGGTGCTGGCGGACTACCCGGTGGCCGACACCGGCATCTACGCGGTGATGCCGCAGCGCCGGCTGGTGCCGCCGCGCGTGCGCGCCTTTGTCGATTTCCTGGCCGGGCGCTTCGGCGACAACCCGCCGTGGGAGTAGGCGGCCGGCGCGTAAGGCGCCGGCCCCGCTCTCCGCGCTAGCCGGGCGGGTGCGCCGCCGCGCGCCGGTAGTCGCCCGGCGTCATGCCGGTCCAGCGGCGGAAGGCGCGGAAAAACGAGTTGGCATCGTCAAAGCCTAGCCGGAACGCGATCTCTCCCAGCGACATCGCGCCCTCGGTCAGGAAGCGGCCGGCCAGGTCGCGGCGCGCTTCCTCGCACAGCGCCCGGAAGCCCGTGCCCGCGGCCATCAGCCGGCGCTGCAGCGTGCGTTCGCTGACGTCGAGGTGGCGTGCCACCGCGGCCAGGCTCAGCGCGCGTTCGCCCGCGAGCTGTTGCAGGGCGGCGCGGACATCGTCCAGCGACGCCGCCGACGGCCGCGGCTCGCCCGTGGCCGACTGTGTCGACGGGCTGGGGCGGGCGCGTGCCATCAGCCGCAGCGCCAGGTCGCGGCGGCCGAACACGATCGCGTCCTCCGGCTCGCCGAAGCGCACCGGGCAATCGAACGCCTCGGTATAGCGCAGGTGCCAGTCCGGCTGGCCGATGCGCAGCGACACGCGCAGCGGATGCAGCGGCTTGCGCGTGAACTGGCGCCCGAAGGCCAGCAGCGAACACAGTTCCATGTCGATGCGCGGGCGGGTGTCGGGCGCTTCGGGCTCGCTCGGGCAGATGCAGACCCAGGCCTCGTCGCCCTGGCGGCGCAGTTCGATGCGGTCGCCCGACATCAGCCGCTGGTAGCGCGCGATGCGCCGCAGCGCGGTGCCCAGCGACGGGCCGGCCATGGCGGGCAAGCCGGCCAGGCCGAGCAGGTCGGGCTGCATCCGGCTGCCCAGCCACAGGCCGATGGCCGGGTCGCCGGTGGCCTGGTAGACGGCGCACAGCAGATGGCTGGCCTGTTGGGGGCCGGCCGCCGGCGCGGCGGACGGGAAGTCGGTATCGGATTCCGGGGCGGGCGCGAGTGCCGAAACGTCGTAACCGCCTTCACGCAGCGCGTGCAGCAGGTCACGAGGCAACGGCCCGGTTTGGTTGGGCTCTTGTATTGTCATTGTCATTGTCTGGCTGGTCGGCGCAACAAGCGCCATTGCAGCCCCCGGTAACAAAAAGATTACGCGGTGCCATGCGCGCCTTCAAGGGCACAAGGCGTGTCGGAGTGTGGCCTAGCCGGCTAAGCAAAGGGGCGAATGCGTGCGAGGCCGCGCAGAGCCGGGCCGGGAGTGGGATGCAACCCGTTGCCTAAAATTTGTGCGGTCCGGTGCGTTGGCGCACAGACTGGGCTTTCCGGGCTGGTGTGGGGGAGGATATCCACAGATTCTGTGGATATCACGTCGGGGTTTTCAACATGGGTTTGTGCGGCTGCCGCGACGCGGCGTAAACCGTTATGCTTGGCGGGCTCTGGTGCATGCCGGTCGCGCCCGACGTCGCCCGTGCCTTCGATGGGTTGGCGTCGTGCCGCCATCGTGCGCCATCTGTGCGGCTTCTGCCGCCATACTGCGGCCAACCTGGTTGGCCTAACCGCGACTCCACCTGCCTGCCGCCATGCGCCATGACCGGTCGTCCGCAGTCCCGCCCCGCCTTGTCTTGTTGCCGCTGCTCGCCGCCGCCGTGGCACTGCCCGGCTGCGTGGCCCAGTACCGCGTGCCGTCCGGCGCCCCCACCGCGAGCGTGCGCCTGCTGACCAGCACCGACGACAACACCTCGTTCACCGTGGTCGATCCGGCCAAATGCCCGGTGCCGGCCCGGCCGCTGGTCCTGGCGGGGATGGGCAAGCAGTTGTCGGCGATGGGACGGGATCGTGGCCTGGACATGCCAGGGCGCTCGCCTGAGCCGCCCGCGCGCACGCGTGAGCGGCTGGTCGAGGCCGGGCGACGCATCTACCTGGCGGCGACGTCGGCCGCGGCGCCCCCGTTGCCGGAGATGCGCTGTGCCGCGGGCGTGTCGTTCGTGCCGCAGGCCGGCAGCCAATATGAGATCCGCTATCAGCGGGACGAGACGGCGAGCCAGTGCTCGGCGCAGGTATTGCGCATGCAGCCGCTCGCGGACGGGGGCGCGCGCCTCACCAGCGAGCCAACCCAGCAGGGCTTCAGGGCGCTGCGCAAGGAGTATGTCTGCCAGGCGCTGTGACAGCGCGCTGGCGATCGGCGCTGGCGATCGGGATCCGGCGATTAATACGGGCGTTTCAGCGCGCCCGTCCTCTTAATCGCCAGCCTTGGTTTATTGCTCGATCAGGAAGCGTTCCGGGCGCTTGCCCAGCCAGGCCGGGGCACGGCCGCGACCCGACCAGGTCTTGCCGGTCTTGGGATCCATATACTTGGGAGGCAGTCCCGAGGCCGCCTTCCTGCTGGCCGTGCCGGCCGGGCGGCCACGCTTGCGCCGGGGCAGGATGTCTTCAGCGGTCAGGCCATATTCGGTCATCAGCTCGCGGATTTTGTCGATCACGCCGGCCACTTCCGATGCGCGCACTTCATTCAGCTTGGCTTCCAGCGCTTCCTTCTCAGCCAGGAGTTGCTTGTATGTCGCCATTTATATCCCCTTTCTGCAAATAGGCCGCTGCATGGTACTAGAAATTGCGTTGGCGGTTGACATAAAAAATTTTACAAAAAATAACGGAGAATGCACGGACAGATTGATTGCCGGCCCGAATCGATCGTTTCACACCACACAATGCGGTCCGCATTGCCTGGTTCAATGCCCGGGTTTGCCCTCGTTTTAACGGCAATCAAAATCGCGCATCCGGGGGGTTTAGCGCCTAGACTGTTTGTCTGCGCGCCGCGCAGCGTCCGACACGACTACCGGAGCCCCCGATGAACCAGCAGATCTTTGTCAATTTGCCCGTCCGCGACCTGCAAAAGTCGATCGCCTTCTTTACCCGGCTCGGCTTTTCCTTCAATCCGCAATTCACCGACGAGACCGCCACCTGCATGATCGTGGGCGAGAACATTTTCGTCATGCTTCTGACCGAAGCGAAGTTCCGCAGCTTCTCGCCCAACGACATCTGCGATGCGCGCAAATTCACCGAGGTACTGGTTTGCCTGTCGATGGAAACCCGTGCGCGCGTCGATCAAATGGTGAGCGATGCGGTGGCGGCGGGCGGCAATACTTACAAGCCGCCGATGGATTTGGGATTCATGTACGGCCACGGCTTCCAGGACCTGGATGGGCACGTCTGGGAACTGGTGTACATGGATATGGCCGCGATGCAGAACGCGAGCGCGGAATCCCAGTGAGTCCGGCGCAGTGAGGCGGGATTTGGCGAAGCGTTATTTCGCCAGCGGCTGAATAAACCGACAGGCAAAAAAAAAGCCCGGGAAAGCAGGAAGCCCGGGCTTGAAATCCACCAGGATCACGGTGGAGGAGACAACTCGTTGTCAGCGTCCCGGGCACGGTGCCCGGGACGCGGCAGGCATCGGTCAGATCGCCCAGCCACCGGCATAGAACGCGGCCAGCACGATGGCGATGGCAACCGTGCCGAGATTGAGCTTGCGCCATTCGCCGGCGACCACGCGGCCCACCACCAGGGTGCAGAAACCCAGCATGATGCCGGTGACGATATTGCAGGTGAGCACGATAAATACGGCGCAAACCAGGCCCGCGAGCGCATCGACCAGGTCGTCCATATGCAGGCGGCTGACGCTGGACAGCATCAGCAGGCCCACGTACATCAGCGCCGGCGCGGTGGCGTACGACGGCACCAGCGCGGCCAGCGGCGAGAAGAACATCACCGCCACGAACAGCAGGCCCACCACCACCGCGGTCAGGCCGGTCTTGGCGCCGGCGGCCACGCCCACGGTCGATTCGATATAGGCCGCGGCCGGGGCGCCGCCGAACATTGCCGAGAAGATCGAGCTGACCGAGTCCGCGGTCAGTGCGCGCCCGCCGTTGTGGATATGGCCGGCGGCATTGAGCTGTCCGGCTTGTCCGGCGACGGCACGGATGGTGCCGGTAGCGTCAAACACTGCGGTCATCACCAGCGCCAGCACGCTCGGCAGCACCGCCGCCGACAGCGCGCCGCGCACGTCCATGGCGCCGATCAGCGACTGATGGCCCGGCGCGCTCAGTGACGGCAGCGCGAACACGCCGGTGAACTTTACCGCCGGATCGAAGGCCAGGCCCAGCGCCGAGATCGCGATGATCACCAGCAGGATGCCGCCCGGCACCTTGCGGCGCTCCAGGCCAAAGATCGCGGCCAGGCCCAGCACCGACATCACCACCGGGAACGAGGTGATCTTGCCCAGCGACACCGGCAGGCCGGCGTGGGCGTTCTTGACCACCAGGCCGACCTCGTTCGAGGCGATCAGCAGCAGGAACAGGCCGATGCCGATACCGGTGCCGTGCGCCACGCCGGCCGGCAGGTTGCGCAGAATCCAGGAGCGCACGCCGGTGACCGAGATCGCGGTGAAGACCACGCCCATCAGGAACACGGCGCCCAGCGCGACGGCCGGCGACAGGCCCTGCCCCAGCACCAGCCCGAAGGCCATGAACGCGGTCAGCGAAATCGCGCAGCCGATCGCAATCGGCAACTTGGCCCACAGTCCCATCAGCAGCGAACCGAACGCGGTGGTCAGGCATACGGCGACGAATACCGCGCTGGTGTCAAAGCCCGCCTTGCCCAGCATGCCGGGCACGACGAACACCGCGTAGACCATCGCCATGAAGGTGGTGACGCCGGCCACCACTTCGCGCCGCTGGGTGCTGCCGCGCGCGGTGATCTGGAAATAGGCATCGAGCCGGTTCCTGACTTCCGGGACTTGGGGGACCTGGGGGCGTGTGGCATCGGCTTCCGTCACCGACGACGGATAGGGCTGTTCGATCATGGTGATCTGTCTCCTTGCGGGCGCTGCAACGTCCGTCGTACGGATCGTCGTCAGGCTTTGTCTCACTTGGTTCTGGGTATCGGGCCGGAACCTGGCCGACCCTCTTTTATCGGTGTGCCGGCTTGTCGGTGCCTTCTGTGCGGGCGTGATCTGGGCAAGGCTGAAGGCTAGGTGACCGCGCGGATTCCGTCATAACGGCCGGAAAATGCGCGGCATGTGCCGGGGGGAATATCGAATGTGAGCAATCAGCCTCTTGAGACGGGAGATCTTTCCCAAGTGCGCTTTGGACGGCCTGGCGTTATCACGCGACTGATATAGGGCCTATAGGGGCAGACCCGGATGATTCGGGCGTAACTTCTCTATACTAGGGATAACCCTGAATCGCCTCATTCGGCCGGCCATGCGATGGCTTGGTGTGCAGCATGAGGCCCCTGTCTATCCCCTCCGTCCGGAAAGGAAACCACAATGCAAGTGCTCGCCGACACGCTCTATCGCCAGCCCGTCCAGTCCAAGTCCCGGCCGGCGGCCGCCCGCGACATCGCTTGCTACGCCCGCATGGGTTCCGGCCGCTCGCTGGCGGCGCGCGTGCGCGACTGGTTCGCCCGCGGCTGGACGCTGTACCTGGGCAATGCCCGCGACGCCGCGCCCATCACGCATCTCTGAACTGAACACTGTCCTTTTTCCCGTCAGTACATGCCGGTGCGGTCCATGAACGCCTGCAGCGTCCAGCCCTGCCCGAGCAGCAGCATCCGCGTGTGCAGCCCATCCCGGACCCCGGCGCTGACCGTCTCGCCAAGCCACGTCAGCGTCTTGTGGCGCAAGTCCACATAGCCGGCGGCATAGTCGCTGCCCAGCGCCTGCCATAGCGCATTGGCGCCAGCCGACTGCCGCGCGCCGCTCAGCAGGCACAGCCCGCCATCCAGCGCCCAGCGGTACAGCGCCGTGGCCAGGCCGCGGCGCTGGTAAGCGGGTGCAAACTTCGTATGCGGCGCGCGCACCCAGGGATCGGCCCGGCGGCCGACCTCGATCAGCCGGTTGAAGACGGTATAGCCCGCCAGCCGGCGCTGCATTACGTCTTCCACATACACGTAATACTCGCCGTCCGCCTCGCGGTAGCGCAGGCGCAGGCCTGGCGCGCCCGCCGGCAAGGACGGCATCGCGTGCAGCCGGTCGCCGGGCCGGCCGATGCGGTCGTGCAGGGCGCCGAGCTCGCGCTCGATGTCACCTGGGGCGAGGTCTACGTCGATGCGCAGTTCGAGCGCGCGCGCGAGCGGTGAGAAGGCCTGCACCGGTAGGCGCAGGGCATGGCGGTTCAACATGGCTGCACTCCACCCGGCTCAGGGATTGAGGATCAGGTAGAGGGCGGCAAGCGCCACCATGGCGCAAACGGTATGGCGGTAGAGCGGTGGCATGACTGGCTTTCTCCTGGCTGCATGTTCGGGCGGATACCGGATGGCATCCGCGACATGGGCCGTGCGGGAAAGCTCAGGGTTGGAGGGTGGTGCCCCGAGCTGCCCGCACGGCCAGGAAAAGCACGGCGCGGCGGACCTGGCCGATGGCGGCCTGGTCGATGGCAACGCCCGGACGCTGCGCGGTGCCCGCGCGCACGCCTGCCGCCGGCAGGGCCGGGCGGTTCAGTGCGGCGAAGCGGACGGGGCGGAACATGGTCGTCGGGGCGGCGATGTCGGAAGGAACATTGCTTATGCCATACATGAGCGGCAATGTCTACCCAACCTGCGGATATCCTCTTTTAACTCCGTACTACTTCGCGGCCGGTTCGCGGGAGCTTGCAGCCGCCCACGCAGATCGGCTCAAGCGTCAATTGTGAACACTGTCTACATGTACTAGACTCGGAAACATCGTTCGACGGCCTTATTGCAGGAGCCAAGATGACGACTTCCACTGCCCCCGACACCGGCCCCGTGATGTTGCTGGTCGCCACGACCAAGGGCGCCTGGTTCCTGACCAGCGACGCCACGCGGCGCGACTGGCAGATCCAGGGCCCGACGTTCCTCGGCCACACCATCCACCACATCGTGCAGGACCCGCGCGAACCGTTGCGCATGCTGATGGCCGCGCGCACCGGCCACCTTGGCCCGACCGTGTTCCGCTCCCCCGACGGTGGCCGCAACTGGACCGAAGCCACGCGCCCGCCCGGCTTCGACAAAGTGCCGGAAGGTGAAACCGGCCGCGTCGTCGACCACGTGTTCTGGCTCACACCCGGCCACGCCAGCGAGCCCGGCACCTGGTACGCCGGCACCTCGCCGCAAGGCCTGTTCCACAGCACGGACCACGGCGCGACCTGGGAACCGGTGACCGGCTTCAACGATCATCCGAAATGGCGCGAATGGACCGGCGGCGAGCAGGACGGCACGCCCGACGGCCCCAAGATGCATTCCGTGCTGGTCGATCCGCGCGATGCGCGGCATCTCTATATCGGCATGTCCAGCGGCGGCGTGTTCGAGAGCACCGACGGCGGCGCCGACTGGCAGCCGCTGAACCGCGGCAGCCTCGCCACCTTCCTGCCCGATCCCAACCCGGAATACGGCCAGGATCCGCACTGCGTGCTGCAACACCCCGCCGCGCCCGACATCCTGTACCAGCAGAACCACTGCGGCATCTACCGCATGAACCGGCGTGAAGGCGTGTGGAAGCGCATCGGTGAAGCCATGCCGGCCGAGGTCGGCGACATCGGCTTTCCCATCGTCGCCCACCCGCGCGATGCGCGCACCGTCTGGGTCTTCCCGATGGATGGCAGCGACGTCTGGCCCCGCGTCAGCCCCGGCGGCCGCCCGGCGGCCTACGTCACGCGCGACGGCGGCGAAAGCTGGCAGCGCCAGGACCGCGGCCTGCCGCCCGAACAGGGTTGGTTCACCGTCAAGCGCCAGGCCATGGCCACCGACGGCCATGCGCCGGTAGGCGTGTACTTCGGCACCACTGGCGGCGAGATCTGGGCCAGCGGCGATGAGGGCGATTCATGGCAATGCCTCGCCAGCCATCTGCCGCAGGTGTACGCCGTCACCGTGGCGCGGCCCGCGTAACGAAGCAACAGTCGATCCGGAGAACATCCATGCAGGTCCGCATCGCGACGCCGCTCTTCTCCTACACCGGGCAGCGGGAGTACGTCGAAGCCCATGGTGCCAGCATCGGCGAACTGCTCGAGGATCTCGACCGGCAGTTTCCGGGCATGCGCTTTCGCATCGTCGACGAGCAGGGCAAGCTGCGGCCGTATATCCGCGTGTTCGTGAACCGTACGCAGCTGATGCGGCTGGATGCGGCGCTGAAGGAGACGGACGAGGTGCATATCCTGCAGGCGCTGGCGGGAGGGTAGATGCCCGCCTACAGCGCCTGCAGATACGGCCAGGGGTAGATGCCGCGGTCATGTCCGTCGCTGAACACGATCTGGATGCCGTAGCCCATTTCCTCCAGGGCAGTGATGCGCACCGCCTGCGCTGCCCCTTCTTCAGAAGGCAGGCTGCGGCAGGCGGCGCATCGGCATGCCGCGCGCAAGCGGGCATGGTCCAGTGACTGGCACTGTCCGTCCGGCCACCAGATGCGCAGCCTGCCTTCGGCGGGCGCAAGCTCCAGGCGCGTGGGTACAACCATGCCGCCGCTCATGCCTCACCCTGCGGTTGGCCGATCTGTGCCAGCGCAATCCATACCGCCTTGCGTACCTCCGGATCCGCGTCGTTCGCCGCGGCGGCCAGCGCCGGCAGCGCCGCAGCGTCCTGCAGGCTTCCCAGCGACAGGGCAGCTTCCTTGCGCAGGTTGCTGATCGAATGAACAAGCTGCGCCGTCAGCGGCACCAGCGCCGCGCGGTCACGCAGCTTGCCGAGGGCTCTCGCAGCCTGCAGCCGGACCTGCCAGTAGGGATCTTCCAGTGCATCGATCAGCGGACGCACGGCTTCGGGGAATTTCAGCTTTCCCAGCGTCTGCGCGGCTTCTTCCCGCACCTGCCAGGCGCCGTCGCGCAAGGCGGAGAGCAGGGCGTCGCGCGCTGACGGGTCCGCTGCCAGGCCGAGCGCGCCCGCGGCGGCCCGCCTGACTTCGGTGTCGGCATCGCTGGCGGCGACCTGGGCCAGCGCGGGCAGGGCTTCGCTGCGTTTGAGCCAGCCCAGCACAGTCACCGCTTCGCGCCGCACTGAGGCCGCCGCGTCGGACAGTGCGGCCATCGCCGCATCGAATCCCGCTGCGTAGCGCAGCTCGCGCAGGCCGCGCCAGGCGGCCGCGCGGACAAAGGGATCGTCGTGCGACACCCATGGCAGCAAGGCGGCGCCGGAGGCGGGATCCTTCAGTTCCGACAGGCCCTGGGCCGCAGCCTCGGCTACGTCGCGGCAGGGGTCGGCCAGCGCCGCCGCCAGCGCCGGCACGACCGCTTCCAGCTCCCAGCTGGCCAGCGTGCGCGCGGCCTCGGCGCGCACGGTCTCGGCCGGATCGGTTTGCAGGCGTTGCAGCAGCAGGGGCACACCGGCTTCATCTTCGAGGTCGGCCAACTGGAGCACCGCCACCCGGCGAATCGCCGGGTCGGGGTCGGCCAGGCGTGGCGCCAGTGCGCCAATGGCGGGATGAAGGTCAAACAGGGAATCGTCGGGCAAGGCGAAAACGTGCGGCATAAGTCGGGGCAATAGGGCAGTCAGGCGGCAGTCGCCAGCGCGCTTTGGATGGGAGCGGGCACGCCCTGGAGCGGGCCGCCCCGGTAGTGCTCGTGCAGCAGCTCGCGGCAGTGGCGCTTGAGACGGATAAAGCCGTCATCGGTCAGCAGGTCGCCATCGCGAGGCCGGTCGAACGGAACGAGGATGTCTTCAAGGATGCGGCCGGGCCGGTGCGACATCACCAGCACGCGGTCGGCCAGGAACAGCGCCTCGTCGATGTCATGGGTGACGAAGACCACGGTGGTGCGCATCTGCGCCCAGACGTCGAGCAGCAGCGCCTGCATATAGGCGCGGGTCTGTGCATCCAGTGCGCCGAACGGCTCGTCCATCAGCAGCACCCGCGGCCGGTTGATCAGCACGCGCGCAATCTCCACGCGCTGTTGCATGCCGCCCGAGAGCTGGGCGGGGTAGCGCTGCGCGAAGCTGCCCAGGCCGACGAGGTCGAGCAGGGCCTGCGCCTCGCGCCTGCGCTCCGCGGCGGGCACGCCCTGCATCTTGAGGCCGAAGCCGACGTTGTCGAGCACGCGCTTCCAGGGAAACAGCGAGTGTTGCTGGAACACGAGCCCACGCTCCGGGGCAGGGCCGCGCACCGGCACGCCGTCGAGCAGGATCTCGCCGGCCGCGGCCGGCAGGTGGCCGGCGATGGTGCCCAGCAGCGTGGACTTGCCGCAGCCGGAGGGCCCGAGGATGCAGACGAACTGCCCCGCCGGGATATCGATGGAAAGCTGGTGCACGGCGGTAAAACCTGCATCGCCGTTGCCCAGCGCCACGTCAAGGCCGCGCACCTGCAGGCGGCCCGCGCGGATGTTCTGGCTGGTCCCGGTCATGCGCGCACCTCCTGCAGGCGGGTCCACGGCATCAGCCAGGCGCCGACGCGCTTGATCAGCGCGCTGCTGCCCATGCCGAAGGCACCGATCAGCAGCATGCCGACGACGATATCCGCATAGTTCTGCAGGTTGTACGCCTCCCAGGTGTAGTAGCCGATGCCGTACTGCCCGGCAATCATCTCGGCGGTGACCAGGCAGAACCAGGACGTGCCCATGCCGATTGCCAGTCCGGTGACGATGCTGGGGAGCGCGGCGGGCAGCAGCACCTCGGGGAAGACGGTCCAGCGCCCCGCGCCCAGGCTGCGTGCGGTGGCAACCAGGCGGGGATCGGTACGCTCCACGCCGTGGATGGTGTTGAGCAGGATGGGGAAGAGCGCGCCGATAAAGGTGATGAAGATCATGCTCAGTTCCGAAGAGGGGAACATCAGGATCGCCAGCGGAATCCACGCCACGCCCGGGATCGGCCGCAGCACCTCCAGCGGCGGCAGCAGCAGGTCCTCCAGCCAGCGCGAGCGGCCGATCGCCATGCCGAGCACGATACCCGTCAGCGCCGCCGCGCCGAAGCCGGCGAACACGCGGTACAAGCTGTTGCCCAGGTGCAGCACCAGCTTGGGCGACTGCAGCAGCTGCCAGGCCGCGGGCACCACGTCGCTGGGCGCCGGCACGTTGGCGAAGGTGACGATGCCAAGGTGGGCCCGGTGCGACGAAGCCAGTTGCCACAGCGCGATGCAGCTCGCCAAGGCGGCGACGCGCACCAGCCAGCGGGCCAGCCGCACCCGGGCCAAGCCCGCCGGGGCGGGCGCAGCCGGGGGCGCCGCCGCTTCAAGAGAGATCGAGGTCATCGCTGCGCTCCGCTTCAGTGGCTGGCCACGGCGACAGCGCTGCCGCTGACCGCGGCAAAGTCACGCACGTTGCCGCCATGGCTGCTGGCCCAGCTATCGGCCGAGCCCTTGAGCAGGAAGGCGCTCACCTGTCCCTTGCCGTCCTGCACGTACCACGCCTTGTCGGCCAGCAGCTTCAGGCCGGTGTTGCGGTCATGCACATACAGCACACGCGCCTTCTTGCCATCCTTGCCGGCCTGCCTGAGCGCCGCGAACGCCGCCGCCGGCGAGGCATAGGCGCGCACCTTCGGCTCGCCCTGCAGCCACAGCTGTGCGGCCAGTTTCGGATCGGCGATCGGTTTGCCTGTGGCGGCGTCCTTGGCCGCCAGCGGCTGTTTGTCGTAAGACTTCAGGCGCGCGGCGTAATCCAGCCCTTCCAGCCGGAAGGCTTCGCGGATATAGCGGTCGTCGATCACGCTATCGGCGCTGAGGTCGGCATCGGTGCGCTTGAGCAGCTTCAGCGTCTCGATCGAGGTCTGCAGCGCCTGGCGATACTCCGGCTTCCAGGTGTAGTCGCGGTTCTGCAGGCCGAGCGGGCCGTGGAACAGGTAGTCCACCTCGGCGTCGATGCCGGTCACCTTCGCGATCAGCTCGCTGTATTTCTCGGGCTCCGCTGCCATCAGGCGGTCGGCCTCGATCGCGGCACGCAGGTAGGCCACCACGATCTCCGGGTACTTCTGCGCGTATTCCGCGTTCACCAGCGCGCCGTGGAAGGTGGGTGCCTCGGCCTGGGCGCCGTCATAGATCTTGCGGGCAAAGCCGCGGAAGGCGAACAGCTCCGGGAACGGCACAAAGTTGGCATGCCCGTCCACCTTGCGCGCCTGCAGCGCCGAGCCGCCGACTTCAGGCGATTGCGAGACCAGTGTCACGTCCTTGTCCGGGTCCCAGCCCTGCCGCTTGATCGCGCGCAGCAGCATGCCGTGCGCGGTGGAGCCGAAGGGCACCGAAATGGTCTTGCCCTTGAGTTCCGCCAGCGACTGGACAGGAGAGTCCGCCGGCACCACGATGCCATTGCCGGTGCCGATCGCATTGCCGGACAGCGGGGCGATAAACAGGCTCTTCTTGCCGGCCTTCTGGAAGGCCGCGGCATTCAGCGAGCCGGGGAAATCCGCCATCGCGCCGAGGTCCAGCTTGTCCGCCACCATCTCGTTGGTCAGCGGCGGGCCGGAGGTGAAGTTCTTCCATTGCACGTCGTAGCTGACGTCCTTGTACTTGCCGGTGCGCGGCAGGTACTTGTCGAGCAGCTTGAGCTCGCGAATCAGCAGGCCGCCGGTGGCGCAGTTGATGGTGGTGTCCTGCGTGCCGATGGCGACGCGGATGGCTTCCGCGCTGGCCGGCCCGGCCAAGCTGGCGGCAGCCAGCGCAAGGAGCAGGCGGATGGTGCTGGTGGATGCTTTCATGGGTTTCCTCTGATCTGTTCTGTTGTCTTTGGCGGACGCATGCACGCGCGGGCTAAGGGGGGCTTGTCGGGCAGGGAAAGCAGGGCGCATCGGGCTTGCGCGGAATTCCGGAGAATCAGGAAAACGAAGCGCGTCAGCGCAGCAGGTACGGGATCTCGACCCGGACCGCGCCGGTGGGGCAATCCTTCTCGCAGGGCATGCAATACCAGCATTCGTCGAACTGCATGTAAGCCTTGCCCTTGGTCAGGTCGATGGCCAGCAGGTCCATCGGGCAGACATCGACGCAGACGGTGCAGCCCTTGTCGGCAATGCACTTGTCTTCATCGATGGTGACCGGCGCGCTGCTGCGCTGGGCGATCTCATGCGGTGTGTAGGCCATGGCAGTGTTTCCTTCAGGCGGCGGCCAGGGTGGTGGCTTTGGCAGTGGCGGTGGCTGACGTTGCGGATTCACCGCGGCTGACGCGCAGCCGCTGGTAGGCGGTGGCGTCGTCGCCATCCACCGGGACGATGTACGGTTCGATCGCGCGCTTGTGGCTGACCATGCGCCCGGATGCGTCCTTGCTCAGGTGGGCATGGCAGAACCATTCCGCATCATTGCGCTGCGGAGAGTCCACGCGGTGGTGATAGAGACCCCATCGGCTCTCGGTGCGGAACAACGAGGCACGTGCCGCCATTTCCGCGCAGTCGCGGATCGCCATCACCTCCACCGCGCGCATCAATTCGTGCGGATTGGCGGCGCGGATCTGGTCGATATCCTCAGCGATGGCGTCGAAACGCTGCAGGCCAATTTCCATCTTGCGCGTGACCTTGGGCGGCTGCAGGTAGTCGTTGACCATGCGGCGCAGCTTGTATTCCACCTGGGCCGGGGGCAGGCCGTGCTCGCGCGCGAGCGGCGCTAGCACGCGGGCACGCTCCGCCTCCACCTGGGCCGCATCGGCTTCGGGCAGGCTGCGGCCAACGACATACTCGGCCGCGTTCTGCCCGGCAAACCAGCCATAGGTGAAGGCACCCAGCATGTAGTTGTGCGGCACCGCGGCCATGTCGCCGGCGGCATACAGGCCCGGCACGGTGGTCTCGGCGCGTTCGTTCACATGCACGCCGGAGGCGCTGTGGCCGCTGCAGAAGCCGATCTCCGAGATATGCATCTCCACCATCTGCTTGCGGTAGTCGGTGCCGCGGCCGGCGTGGAACTGTCCGCGGCTGGGCCGTTCGTTGGTGTGGAGAATGGTCTCGATGGTCTGGATAGTCTCTTCCGCGAGATGGTCGAGCTTCAGGAAGACGGGGCCGTTGCCGCCCTGGAGCTCCTGATAGAACTCCCACATCATCTGGCCGCTCCAGTAATCGCATTCGATAAAGCGCTCGCCCTTGCCGTTGGCGGTATAGCCTCCCAGCGGTCCGGTTACATAGGCGCACGCCGGCCCGTTGTAATCCTTGATCAGCGGATTGATCTGGAAGCATTCGAGATTCGCCAGCGCCGCACCGGCGTGATACGCCATGGCATAGCCGTCGCCGGCATTGGTCGGGTTCTCGTAGGTGCCCATCAGGTAGCCGGAGGCGGGCAGGCCAAGGCGGCCGGCGGCACCGCAGCACAGGATCACGGCGCGCGCGCGGATCACGTGGAAGTCCGCGGTGCGGCAGTCGAATCCCATCACGCCGCAGGCGCCGGCGTTGGCATCGGTCAGCACGCGGGTGGCGACGATGCGGTTGGTGATCTCCACCCGGGCGCGCTTGAGATGGCGGTAGAGCACCTTCTTGACGTTGTGCCCTTCCGGCATCGGCAGGACATAAGAGCCCATGTGATGGACCTTCTTCACCGCGTAGTCGCCGGTCTCGTCCTTCTCGAACCTGACGCCCCAGCGGTCGAGCTGCTCGATGGTGGTGAAGCTGTGGCGCGCGTAGGCGTAGACGGTCGACTGGTCGACGATGCCGTCGTTGGCCACGGTGATCTCGCGGGTGTACTGCTCGGGCGTGGCATGGCCGGGGATCACGGCATTGTTCAGGCCGTCCATGCCCATCGAGATGGCGCCGCTGCGCTTGACGTGCGCCTTGTCGAGCAGCAGCACGCGCAGCGCGGGGTTGCGCTCCTTGGCCTTGATCGCGGCCATCGGACCGGCGGTGCCGCCGCCGACGACAACGATGTCGTATTCGTGAGTCAGGGTGTTCATGCGGAGGACTTCCCCTTGCTGGCAGGGTTGCGAGGCCGGGCCGGGCCTGCGGCCTTGGTGGAGGTTGTGGCTGGCGCCACGGTCGCGGGTGCAGCCTTGTGCCGGTCGACGCGCAGCCGGTACTGGAACGCGTCGCCGCGGAAGTAGAGAAACTCGTAATCGATCGGCGTGCCCTGCGCATCGTGGGTCAGGCGTTCGATGCGCAGCACCGGCGCGCCTTCCTGGATGCGCAGGGCCTGGGTCAGGTCTTCGTCGGCGAGGATCGCATCGACGCTGAGGTCGGCATGGCCGAGCTTTACGCCGCAGTCGTTCTCCAGGATCAGGAAGATGTCGCGCGTGGCCAGGTCGGCCGTGACCAGCCGCTTGCCGACGGCCTCGGGCACCCAGGTCAGCTCCAGCGACACCGGTTCGCGGTTGAGCAGGCGCACCCGCCTGATCTCCACCACCGGATCGCCCTCGCGCAGCCGCAATTGCGCGGCAACGTGGCGGCTGGCCGGCACGCATTTGCAGCTGCGCACCTGGTTGAGGATCTCGTAGCCCATGCTCGACATCGCCTCGGCAAAGCCTTGCAGGGAGGTGATGTTCTGGAAGGCGCGGGGTTTGGAGACGAACGTGCCCTTGCCGTGGATCTTGAAGATCAGGCCCTCTTTCTGCAGGTCGCCCAGTGCCTGCCGCACGGTGATGCGGCTGGCGGAGAAGCGCTCGCCCAGCTCGCTTTCCGATGGCATCTGGTGATGCGGCGGATAGGTGCCGTCGAGGATGCGGGCACGCAGGGCGTCCTTGATCTGGGTGTAGAGCGGCAGCGGGATCGGTGTCGCTTCGGACAGTTCCGCTGTTTCGGGTGTGGGTTCCGCGTTGGTCCGGGTCGTCATCGGATCGACATCTTGTTATGACAAGTTGGAAACAACTATATGGACGACCCTGTCGCGACGGAACGAAGCAATCCGGATATCCAACGACGAAATCCGAGCTTGCGGCACGCCCCCGCGGCGTGCCGCCTTGTGATGGCGTGCCCCGGACCGCTGCGCCGCGCAGCCCGTCGCGCTGCGTCCCTCAACTCTCCATTCCCCAGGCCGATATCCAGTCATGACCCCTGCCGCCCGCCATCCGCCGCGGCCGCAGGCACAGGACAACGACGGCGGGAAACACCATCCAACGCAGGCACGGGAGCGACGCATGAGCAGTTCCATGAGGGACATCGACGAACGGACGAACCTCACCAACAACAACCAGTTCGAGCTGCTGCTGTTCCGGCTCGGCGACGCGGAGCAGTCCGGCCAGTCGGAGCTGTTCGGCATCAACGTGTTCAAGGTGCGCGAGATCCTGGTGATGCCGCCGGTGACCACGGTGGTCGGCGCCGATCCGTCGATCCTGGGCATGTCCGACATCCGCGGCCAGGTGATTCCGGTGATCGACCTGCCCAGGCTGGTTGGCTGCAAGCCGCGCAGCGGGCTGGGCATCCTGCTGGTGACGGAGTACGCGCGCTCGACGCAGGGCTTTGCGGTGGAGGCGGTGGAGGAAATCGTGCGCCTGGAGTGGAACCAGGTGCATTCGGCCGAGGCGAGCGTGCGCACCGGCCATGTGACCAGCATCGCCAAGCTCGATGCGGGCACGGACAACGCGCGGCTGGTGCAGGTGCTGGACGTGGAGCAGATCCTGCGCGACGTGCTGCCGAAGCGCCAGCCGGACGTCGACCCGGGCGCGGTCGGACCGCAACTGAACCTGCGGCCGGGGGCCAAGGTGATTGCCGCCGACGATTCGGCCCTGGCGCGTGGGCTGATCGAGCAGGGGCTGAAGGCCCTGGGCGCCCCGGTGGTGATGACCAAGTCGGGCAAGGAGGCCTGGGACCTGCTCGACAAGATCGCTGCCGAGGCCGCCAGCCATGGCAAGTCCGTGCACGACGAGGTGGCGCTGGTGCTGACCGACCTGGAAATGCCGGAGATGGACGGCTTTACACTGACGCGCAAGATCAAGGCGGACAGCCGGCTGAAGCAGTTGCCGGTGGTGATTCACTCGTCACTGTCGGGCGAGGCCAGCGAGGAGCATGTGCGCAAGGTGGGCGCGGACGCCTATGTGGCGAAGTTTGTTGCGAAGGAACTGGCGGATACCATCCGCGATGTGCTGACGCGTTGAGCACTCGGTGACGGTTTCCCGACGGTCATTGCGGCCTTGACTTGGAATCGTCACAAAATCATCGAACGGCGGCCATCGTGCCGCCATTTTTATTGCTGCCCTCGCTGCCGGCCCGGCAGGCAGCAATAGGCACAAAATGCAAGCGGCCGCAAGCATTCCCGTACGTAAACAGGTTGCCTATAAAACGGGCACTCCAGTGCGTTCCAGCGCCGGCGCGCCCTTTGCGGTTGTCAAGAGGGGGGATATCCACTGAACCTGTGGATAGATGCTGTGGACAAGTCAGGGCGTCCCGGCCGGTACTGCTCCGGGACGCCTGCCTGCGGTCTTGCGTGACCTCCACGCTCTTGCTGCGCTCCCTGTCGCTCGCTCTCCCTTTCCTGGCTCCCCGATTACTTGGGCTGTTCCACCGTGCGCAGGTAAGGCTTCAGGGTCTTGAAGCCTTGCGGGTATTTTTTCTTGGCATCTTCGTCCGAAACCGATGTCGGAATGATGACGTCCTCGCCCGGCTTCCAGTTCACCGGCGTGGCCACGGTGTGCTTGGCGTTGAGCTGCAGCGAATCCAGCAGCCGCAGCACTTCATCGAAATTGCGCCCGGCGCTCATCGGGTACACCAGCATGGCCTTGACCTTCTTGTCCGGACCGATGAGGAACACCGAGCGGACGGTCGCGTTGTCGACCGCCGTGCGCGGGCCGCTGCCGCTGGCCTCGGGGTGGATCATGTCGTAGAGCTTGGCCACGGTCAGGTCGGCATCGCCGATCATCGGGTAGTTGACGGCATGGCCCTGCGTTTCCTCGATGTCCTTGGCCCAGCGCTGGTGGTCGCTGACCGGGTCGACGCTCAGGCCGATGATCTTGGTATTGCGCTTGTCGAACTCGGGCTTGAGCCCGGCCATATAGCCCAGTTCGGTGGTGCATACCGGCGTGAAGTCCTTGGGATGCGAGAACAGGATGGCCCAGCCGTCGCCGATCCACTCATGGAAATTGATCTTTCCCTCGGTGGTGTCGGCGGTGAAGTCGGGGGCTTGTTCGCCCAGTCTAATCGCCATGGTTGCGCTCCTTGCAAGTTGGCATTGGGGTGGAAAAGCGCGTCGCCGGCCGGCGACGCTCGCTGTTGCCTTGGCGCCTAGCGGAATACCAGTACCGGTATCGCGCTGTGTGTCAGGACCTTTTGCGTTTCGCTGCCGATCAGCAGTGCCTGCAACCCGCGCCGGCCGTGCGAGGACATCACGATCAGGTCGCAGCCGCGCTGCTCCGCGCACTGGATGATGGCCTGCCAGGGATGGTCGTCGGTGGCGGTGACGGTTTCACAGGGCACGCCGGCCTGCCCCGCGGCGCGGCTGAGCGCGGCGAGAAAGGTGTCCGCGTGGCGCGCGGCTTCGGCGGCGAAGGTGTCCTTGGTGTCCTGCAGGCTGGTCAGCCGGTAGGTCAGGATGTGGTACTCGGGAATCACATGCAGGCCGGTCACGCGGGCCTCGATGCGGCTGGCAAACGTCATGGCGCGGGCCGCCATGGCTTCGGCGCGCGGCGAACCGTCGGTGGGGACAAGGAGGTGCTTGAACATGGTGGGCCTCCGATTGCGAAATAATTTACCGCCTCCGCCTGGCCCGTCCCCCGGACTGCCGGGCGAGCCCATCCAGTATAGGAATTGGGCGCTGATAGCGACAGGGTGACGCGGGCGTGCCGGCGCGCTTTTTGCACGCCTTCATGCCAGGTCCTTGCGCCCCGCGGCGCAAGCCGCAAGTGCCGGGCCGGCATGTTATGGGAATTAACATACTGTTATCATCCGATGCACCCGCACTCCTTCACGCCCACCCCACGACTGAAAGGGATCTACGCATGATCGCGCTGCGCGAAGCATGGCTGGCCGGGCTGTTCCGGCGCGGCAACTGGCTGCCTAACCTCGTCTCGGGCGTGATCGTCGGGGTGGTGGCGCTGCCGCTGGCGATGGCGTTCGCGATCGCTTCCGGGGCCAAGCCGGAGCAGGGCCTGTACACGGCCATCGTCGCCGGGCTGGCGGTGTCGCTGTTCGGCGGCAGCCGGCTGCAGATTGCGGGCCCCACAGGCGCCTTCATCGTGGTGCTGTCCGCGATCACCGCGCGCTACGGCATCGACGGCCTGCAGATCGCCACGCTGATGGCCGGGCTGATCCTGCTGGCGATGGGCCTGACGCGGCTGGGCAGTGTGATCCGGTTTATCCCGGCGCCGG
Source organism: Cupriavidus sp. PB-02 (assembly GCF_058252315.1). Taxonomy (NCBI): domain Bacteria; kingdom Pseudomonadati; phylum Pseudomonadota; class Betaproteobacteria; order Burkholderiales; family Burkholderiaceae; genus Cupriavidus; species Cupriavidus sp. PB-02. The sequence continues at coordinate 2,599,468 of NZ_CM177695.1, read as the reverse complement.
TGATCGTCGGCTTTACCGCGGGCATCGGCGTCATCATCTTCGTCGGGCAGTGGCGGGATTTCTTCGGCCTGCCTGCGGTGGCTGGCGAGCATTTCCACGAAAAATTCTGGCACCTGCTGCAGGCCCTGCCGCAGTGGCATCCGGCCACCACCGCGCTGGCGCTCGGCAGCCTGCTGCTGGTGGTGGGCGCGCCGCGGGTGCGCTGGCTGCACCGCATCCCCGGTCCGCTGGTGGCGCTGGTGGTGGCGACCGCGGTGCAGGCGCTGTTCGGCTTCGACGGCGTGGCCACCATCGGCAGTGCCTTTGGCGGGCTGCCGCGCGGGCTGCCGGCGCCAACCCTGCCGGAGGTCACGCTGGCGCGCGTGATCGAGCTGGCCGGGCCCGCGTTCACCATCGCCATGCTGGGCGCGATCGAATCGCTGCTGTCGGCGGTGGTGGCCGACGGCATGGCCGGCACGCGGCACGATTCCAACCAGGAGCTGGTGGGCCAGGGCATCGCCAATATCCTGGCGCCGCTCTTTGGCGGGTTTGCTGCCACCGGCGCGATCGCGCGCACGGCCACCAATGTCCGCAACGGCGGCAACAGCCCGCTGGCTGGCGTGGTCCATGCGCTGACACTGGTGATGGTGCTGCTGTTCCTGGCGCCACTGGCGGCGAGCGTGCCGCTGCCCACGCTCGCGGCGATCCTGTTCGTGGTGGCGTACAACATGAGCGAGGTGCGCCACTTCGCGCGCATGGTGCGCCGGGCGCCGCGTGCCGACGTGGCCATCCTGCTGATCACCTTCACGCTGACCGTGCTGACCGACCTGGTGGTGGCGGTCAATATCGGCGTGATCCTGGCCATGCTGCAGTTCCTGCGCCGCATGTCGGCCTCGGTGGAAGTGGCGCACCAGGATGCGCTGGAGATCGAGCGCGAACTGGGCACGGCCGGTGGCGACCAGGGCGGCCTGCCCATGCGGATGTCGCCGGGCGTGATGGTCTACTCGATCGAGGGCCCGTTCTTCTTTGGCGCGGTGGAGACCTGCGAGCGCGCGCTGGTGCAGACGCATACCGATCCACGCGTGCTGCTGATCAGGTTGGGGCGCGTGCCCTTCATGGACATGACCGGCTTGCAGACGCTGGAAGCGGTGATCGGCACGCTGCGCAAGCGTGGCGTGGCGGTGGTGCTGGCCGAAGCCAACGGGCGCGTCCGGCAGAAACTGGCGCGCGCGGGGGTGATGGCGGTGCTGGGCGAGGAGAACTACGCGGATTCGCTGGCGGACGCGGCAAGGCGCTGCAGCGTGCTGGCGGGAGATGCGGGAATCTAGTGGGCGAGGCCTTGCGCTGGCTTACTTCTTCGGCCGGGTATTGCCCGCCGGTCGTGCCTTGGTGGCGTATTCCACGCCATGCTGCGCCAGGTAGTCGCGGATCAGCTGGCGCACCACCTGCGAGGGCGTCAGGTCCTGCGAGGCGCACAGGGTTTCGAAGGCCTTCTTCTTGTCCGGATCGATCAGGATGGTGAGGCGGGCGGTTTTGGATTCCATGAGGGGTGTCAGGCGGTCCCGGCTGGGTGACGGCGGCGGCAATTGGAATCGCATTATATACAGCGTATTTGCAGCGCCAACCAGCTCCGAAGCCCGACAGTTTTCTCTGTTCGCCAGGGGTGGCAGCGTTTTCCAGACGCTCCCGTACTGTGAGTCCCTGCGAAGTCCTGCTACGTCGCCAGCTCCAGGTCCGCAATCACCGCCGCCAGGAACCGCGCCGCCTCGCCACCGGTCACCACCCGATGGTCAAAGGTCAGGCTGAGCGGCATCACCCGATGCACGGCCGGCACGCCTTTCGCCGCCACCACTTCTTCCCGCACGCGGCCCGCCCCCAGGATCGCCACCGTAGGCGGCACCACGATCGGTGCGGCATAGCGGCCCGCGATCATGCCGAAGTTGGACAGCGTGATGGTGTTGCCGCGCATCTCCTCCGGTGCGATGGTGCGCGCGCGGATATCGGTGCGCATGCGATCCAGGCCCTTGCGCAGGTCGCCCGGGTCGCGGTTGCCCACGTCGCGCAGCACCGGCACGAACAGGCCTTCGGGCAGGTCGGCGGCGATGCCGACGTCGATCTTCTTCAGCACATGGCGGCGCCCGGTCTGGCCTTCGTACCAGGCATTGAGTCCGGGCTCCGCGCGGCAGCCGGCAACCAGCGCGCGCACCAGCCGGATGGTGACATCGGCGCCGGCTTGCCAGGCATGGATATCGGCATCGTCCATCACCGTGGCCGCGGCCACTTCGTTCTGCGCGCGCGCCATGTTCTGCGCCATCGCGCGGCGCACGCCCCGCAGTACTTCCGGCGCGCCGAGTTCTGCCAGTGTGGCCGCCACGCGCTCCACGTCGTCGGCGGTGATCACGCCTTCGGGACCGGAGGCGGTCGCCATCGCCAGGTCCACGCCGAGGCGCCGTGCCAGCACGCGCACCGCCGGCGCGGCCTTGACGCGCGCCGCCATGCCGGCCACGGGCGCCGGCGCACCCGGCGGCCCGGCTTCATTGACCACGCGCGTGCCGACCTGTACCGAGCCCACCACCGTGCCCGCATCGGCATCCTCGCCCGCGCCCTCGAAGGCCACCAACGGCGCGCCCAGGTGCACGATATCGCCCGGCTCCGCAAACAGCTTGCCGATGGTGCCCGCATAGGGCGACGGGATCTCGACGATGGCCTTGGCCGTCTCCACCGACAGGAGCGGCTGGTCCGCGGCCACGGTATCTCCTGCCTTGACATGCCAGGTCACGATCTCGGCCTCTTGCAGGCCTTCGCCCAGGTCGGGCAGCTTGAAGACTCTCATCGTCACTCCTTGCCCACCCTTGCCAATCATTCAGCTCATGCCGCCATGGCCTTGCGCGCCGCGTCGACGATGCGCGCGACGCTGGGCAGGTAGGTATATTCCAGCCGCGCCAGCGGCACCACGGTATCGAAGCCCGTCACGCGCTGCACCGGCGCGGCCAGCGAATAGAGCCCCGCGTCGGCCAGCCCCGCAGCGATCTCGGCGCCAAAGCCGGCGGTGCGGGGCGCCTCGTGCACGATCACGCAGCGCCCGGTGCGCGCCACCGAATCCAGGATGGTCTGCAGGTCCAGCGGCTTGAGCGTGGCCACGTCGATCACCGTGGCGGTCACGCCTTCGGCGGCCAGTTCGTCGGCCGCGGCGAGCGTTTCCTGCATCATCGCGCCCCAACTCACCAGCGTGATGTCGTTGCCTTCGCGCAGCGTGAAGCAGGTGTCCAGCGGCAGCGCCGCGCCGTCGTCGGCCACCTCCTGGCGGAACAGCCGGTACAGCCGCGTGGGCTCCAGGAAGATGACGGGGTCGGGATCGGCGATGGCGGCCAGCAGCAGGCCGTAAGCACGCGCCGGGGACGACGGCACGACCACGCGCAGGCCCGGCATATGCGCGAACATCGCCTCCGGGCTCTCCGAATGATGCTCGGGCGCATGGATGCCGGCGCCGAACGGCGAGCGCACCACCATCGGACAGGACAAGCGCCCGCGGGTACGGTGCCGCATGCGCCCGGCATGGTTGATGATGTGGTCGACCGTCGGATAGATAAAGCCGGTGAACTGGATCTCGGCCACGGGCTTCAGCCCCATCGCCGCCATGCCGATGGCCGCGCCGACGATGCCGCCTTCGGCCAGCGGCGTGTCCATGACCCGCGCCGCGCCGAAGCGCGCCTGCAGGCCCACGGTGGCGCGGAACACGCCGCCGTTGACGCCGATGTCCTCGCCCAGCAGCAGCACGTCGGGATCGTTGGCCAGCGCGTGGGCCAGCGCCAGGTTGACCGCTTCGACCAGATTGACTTCCGCCATGGTTCGCTCGCTATGTCGCGTGAGGATCGTTCGGGCCGTACGCTGCAGTGCCTCGCTATCCGTGCGGCGCCGCGAAGCGCCGTGCCGTCTCCAGCTGCGCCTGCAGTTCGGCCGGCATGGTCGCGTACAGGCAGTCGAACATCGCCGCGGGGTCCGGCGGCGGCAGCGCCAGGTAGGCTTCCACCGCCTGCGCGACCTTCTGCGAGCACGCCTTGACCAGTGCCTCTTCGCGTGCGGCGTCCCACGCTTGCAGCGCCAGCAGGTGGGTGCGCAGCCGCAGCAACGGTTCTTCCTCCCAGTGCGCCTTGACGGTGGCCTCGTCGCGGTAGCGCGAGGCGTCGTCGGCCGTGGTGTGGTCGCCCAGGCGATAGGTGATGGCCTCGATCAGTGCGGGCCCGCCGCCTGCGCGGGCGCGTTCGATCGCCTCGCCGACACGGTGGCGCACCGCGACGATGTCGTTGCCGTCGATCTGCTCGCCCGGGATGCCCGCCGCGATGGCCTTCTGCGCCAGCGTCTGCGCCGCGGTCTGCTTGCTGCGCGGCATCGAGATCGCCCACTGGTTGTTGTTCACCACGATCACCAGCGGCGCGTGCCACGCGCCGGCCATGTTCATGCCTTCATAGAAGTCGCCCTTGGAGGTGCCGCCGTCGCCCAGCAGGCAGACCGCCACGCGCGGCTCGCCGCGCAGCTGGAACGCATACGCGGCGCCGGCCGCGTGGCATACCTGGGTGCCGATCGGCACGCAGTTGGCAAAGTCATGCGGCGCTGCGGCAAAGCCGCTGCCGCGCTCGTCGCCGCCCCAGTAGAGCAGGCTCTCGGTCATCGTGACGCCCCGCACAAACTGTGCGGCGTGGTCGCGGTACGACGGCACCAGCACGTCCTCCGGTCGCATCGCATGCGCCACGCCCACGCCGATGGCTTCCTGGCCCAGCGCCGAGGCAAAGGTGCCGATCTTGCCGGTGCGCTGCAGCGCGATCGCCTTCAGGTCGAACTGGCGCGTCAGCACCATCGCCTGGTACAGCGTCACCAGCGCGTCAGGATCGCGGGCAAGGGGTGGGGGAGGGGAAGTGGGGGAAGACGTGTCGCCTGGCGGGGCGAGATAACGGGTGTAGCCGATCTCGAAGCTCGCAACCGTGGACATGGCAGGTCTCTCGATGCGCGTGTCGTGTTGTGGTCCCGGGCGTGCCTTGTGGGCGTGCCCGGGTGTGTAGTCGAGTGTAGGGCATTTGCCGCGGGATGGCGGGGGCGATTGTCGTGCTGCGCACAAGCGCCTGCTGGCGCCGGCCGGGCGACCTGCCGCGCGCGGTACCGTTGCACTACGCTGGATCCCATCGCCACCCCGATGCGAGGCCGACATGCCCGAGCAACTCACCCGGCATCCGGAAGTCACGATCCAGGTCTTGCGCAGCGCCGGCGCCCGCTGTGGCGAGGGCGCGCCGCAGCAGATCCTGAAGAGCTGCCCGCGCGAGCGCTTCTGCCAGCTGCCCGGCGGCGAGATCTGCGTCTACGGGCTGGACGGCGCCGCGGCGATGACGCAGATCACGCCCGCGGACTGGCAGGCGCTGGGCCCGCTGGCAGGCGCGCGGCAGGCCGATGCGCCGTCGATGGCAGTGGTGGTGGCGGCGCTGGCCGGACTGCTGGCCGGGGTGCTGCTGGCGGCATTGCTGGCGCGCTGGCGCCACGGCCGGTGGCGTCAATAGCCACACTTGCCGGGGAGCCCACGGTGTCATGCCGGCGCTGGCACGGTGTTTGCGGCTCCACTCCGGCCATGACACCGCTGCCGTCCGCCCCCGCCAGCATTCGCCTGCTAGAGAACGGCGAAGAGTACTTTCCGCGCGTGTTCGACGCGATTTCGCGCGCGCGTGAAAGCGTGCTATTGGAAACTTTTATCCTCTTCGACGACGAGGTAGGAAAGAAATTGCAAGCGGCACTGCTGGACGCCGCACGCCGCGGCGTGCGCGTGGCCCTCACAGTGGACGGCTTCGGCTCGCACGACCTGCCGCCCGGCTTCGTCGCCGAACTGGTCAGGGCGGGCGTGCACTTCTGCACTTTCTCGCCGCGGCGGCGGTTGTTCGGCGTGCGCACGCATATCTTCCGGCGCATGCACCGCAAGCTGGTCGCCATCGACGGCGAGGTGGCCTTCGTCGGCGGCATCAACTTCTCGGCCCAGCACCTGTATGACTTCGGTCCGCGGGCCAAGCAGGACTATGCGGTGGAGATCCGCGGCCCCGCGGCCCGGCAGGTGCAGGACTTCCTGCTGCGCGCAATGCCCGAGGCCTGCCCCGGCCCGCCGCCGCCGCGCGTACACGGCCGCGCCGCCCCGGCTGCGCCCACCACGGTGCGCCTGGTGACGCGCGACAACCACCGCCATCGCAACGATATCGAGTTCGCCTACCTCGATGCGATCCGCGCCGCGCGGCGCGAGGTGGTGATCGCCAATGCCTACTTCCTGCCGGGCTACCGGCTGCTGCATGCCCTGTGCGAAGCCGCGCAGCGCGGCGTGCAGGTGCGCCTGCTGCTGCAGGGCAAGCCCGACATGCCATGGGTGGCGCGCGCGGGTGGCCTGCTGTACAGCCACCTGCAGGACGCCGGCGTGCAGATCCTGGAATACGTCGAGCGTCCCTTCCACGGCAAGGTGGCCGTGGTCGACGACGCCTGGGCCACCGTGGGCTCGAGCAATCTCGACCCGCTCAGCCTGTCGCTGAACCTGGAGGCCAACCTGGTGATCCGCGAGCCCGGGTTTGCGCGCCTGCTGCGCGCACGGCTGCAGGCCCTGATCGCCGAGCGCTGCCGCGAAGTGCCGGCGCGCAAGCACGACCGCACCCTGCTCGACGCCGCCGGATCCACGCTGATGTTCCACTTCCTGCGCCGCTTCCCGGCATGGGCGGGCTGGCTGCCCGCGCATACGCCGCGGCTGGTGGCACCGCGCGAGGGCGATCCGCGCCGCCGTGGCCGCGTGATCGTGCTGGAAGGGGAGGCTGAATAGTGGTCGCGCAAGCCATCTCCGCAATCCGGCAGCATGCGCGCTGGCCGATGTGGCGGCGTGCCATCGGCATCGTGTTCATTGCCGCGGTGGTGGCGCTGATCGCACGCAAGCTTGGGACCATCGACTGGGATGCGGTGATCACCGCGCTGCGCGGCTTCGATCGCCGTACGCTGCTGCCGGCCGTCGGCTGCGTCGCGCTCACCGGGCTGCTGTACAGCCAGTTCGACGTGCTCGGCGTGCGCTATGCCGGACACCCGCTGCCGGTGCGCCGCACGATGGCGATCGCCTATGTCAGCTACACGCTCAGCCTCAACCTCGGGGCGACGCTCGGCGGCGCGGGCGTGCGCTATCGCCTGTATTCGCGCGCGGGACTCAGCGCGCCGCAGGTCTGGAGCGTGTTCGCGGTGGCGGTGACCAGCAACTGGCTCGGCTATGCGCTGCTGGCGGGGACCATATTGGCCGGGCAGTTGGTGGTGCTGCCGCCGGAGTGGGGCATTCCGCCGGTGGCGACGCGCCTGCTGGGTGCGCTGATGCTGGCCGCGCCCGCGGGCTACATGGCCGCCTGTGCGGTATGGCACGGCCGGCATCGCACTGTGCGCGACCATGACATCTATGTGCCGTCGGTCGGCTTTGCCGCGCTGCAGATTCTGGTGTCGGCCGGCAACTGGATGGCCGTGGCCGGAATCATGCATGCGCTGCTGCATACGCATGCGGACTACTTCACGGTGCTCGGGGTGCTGCTGGCCTCCGGCCTCGCGGGCGTCGTGGTCCGCGTGCCGGGCGGCCTTGGCGTGATCGAGACGGTGTTCTTTGCGATGCTGGGGGACCAGGTGCCGCATGCGCTGTTGGTGGCGGCGCTGATTGCGTACCGGGCGTTGTATTACCTGATTCCGCTGGTGGTGGGTTCGGTGGGATATTTCTTGCTGGAGGCGCGGGGGAAGCGGGAGGGTGGCCGACAGGAAACAGACTGAGCGAAGCCAACGGTATTAACCCGCCGCCCTCAGCCCTTGAGCCTCCTGCCCTCTCCCCCGGCCCCCTCTCCGGCACGCGGGAGAGGGGAGCAAGCAGGCCGTGCCGTCAGGCCCCGACCGCCACCGGCTGGCGCCAGCGCAGGTTTTCCGGCCGGCGCAGGCCAAGATGTTCGCGCAGCGTGGTGCCCGTATAGCGCTCGCGGAACAGGCCGCGGCGTTGCAGCTCCGGCACCACCAGCTCGATAAAGTCATCGAGTCCGCCCGGCAGCCATGGCGGCATCACGTTGAAGCCGTCGGCCGCTTCGTTTTCGAACCACGCCTGCAACTGGTCGGCGATGGATTGCGGCGTCCCGTGGATCGACCAGTGGCCGCGTGCGGTGGCCACGCGCAGGCACAGCTGGCGGATGGTCAGCCCCTCGCGCCGCGCCAGTCCGGTGACCAGCTGGAAGCGGCTCTTGGCACCGTTGGGTTCCACCAGGTTTTCAGGCAGCGGGCCGTCCAGCGGATAGGCGCTCAGGTCGATCCCGCCCAGATGCTGCGACAGCAGCGCCAGTCCCACGCTCGGATGGATCAGGCTTTGCAGCGCTTCGAACTTCTCCTGCGCCTCGGCCTCGCTGCGTCCCACTACCGGGAACACGCCCGGCAGGATCTTGAGCTGGTCCGGCGAGCGCCCGTAGCGCGCCAGCCTGCCTTTCAGGCCGCGGTAGAAGGCCTGCGCCTCGGCCAGCGACTGCTGCGCGGTGAAGATGACTTCGGCGGTGCGCGCGGCCAGTTCCTGCCCGGCCTCGGAAGAACCCGCCTGCACGATCACGGGATGGCCCTGCGGCGGACGTGCGACGTTGAGGGGTCCGCGCACCTGGAAATGCGCGCCGCGATGGTCGAGCGCGTGCAGCTTGTCCGCATCGAAATGCAGGCCGCTGTCCTTGTCGTAGAGAAAGGCGTCGTCCTCCCAGGTGTCCCACAGCCCGGTGACCACGTCGACGAATTCTTCGGCGCGCGCATAGCGGTCGGCATGCGCGGGATGGCGCTCCAGGCTGAAATTGTGCGCCTCGGCGTCTGACCGACGTCACCACGTTCCAGCCCGCGCGGCCGCCGCTGAGGTGGTCGAGCGAGGCGAACTTGCGCGCCACGTGATAGGGCTCGTTGTAGGTGGTGGAGGCGGTCGCCACCAGGCCGATGCGATGCGTCACCGCCGCCAGCGCCGACAGCAGCGTCAGCGGCTCGAAGGTTGCGGCGCGCGCGGTGCGCGGCAGCGTGGCTTCGTCCATGCCGCGGATGGCCACGCCGTCGGCGAGGAACAGCGCGTCGAAGCCCGCGGCCTCGGCGCGCTGCGCGAGCGCCACGTAGTGCGCCAGGTTACGGCCGGCGTCGGCCTGCGCGCCGGGATGGCGCCAGCCGGCGACGTGATGCCCGGTGACCTGGACAAAGGCGCCGAGATGCAGCTGGCGCGGCGGCTTGTGCTGTGACATGGATGCCCTCCGTGGCTGGCCGGGTCAGGCGGCGCGCTGCTGCGCGGCGTCGGCGGACTGGTTGGCCGGCGCGCTGCCCTCGCGGCGCACGCCCGCCTTGACCGCCACGCTGCGGCGGCCGTCCACGCTGACCGGCACGTCACCGGCAACCGTCGCACGGCGCACCACGCGGTGCGCATCGCCGTAGTCGTTGATGGCGTAGTGCTGGGTGGCGCGGTTGTCCCAGATGGCAACGTCGCCGGTGCGCCAGCGCCAGCGCACGGTGTTCTCGAGCCGGTGCACGTGGCCTTGCAGCACCGACACCAGGTGCGCGGAATCCGTCGCGGAGTAGCCCAGCAGCTTCTTGACGAAATGTCCCAGCACCAGCGTGCGTTCGCCGGTTTCGGGATGCACGCGCACCACCGGGTGCTCGGTCTCGTAGAGCGCCGAGGTGAACAGTTCACGGTAGCGCCTGAGGCTGGCGCTGTTGGCATTGACGTGGCTGGCGGCGTAGTCGTAGTCGTTGGTATGCAGCGCCCACAGCTTGTCCGCGAGCTCGCGCAGCGGCTCAGGCAGGTCCTGGTAGGCTGCGGCGGTGTTGGCCCACACCGTGTCGCCGCCGGCGGCGGGGATGGTCACCGCGCGCAGCACCGACACGGCCGGATAGGCCAGGTCGAAGGTCACGTCCGTATGCCAGGAGTTGGCGCGCCCGCCGTGCTCGGAATCGAGTTCGAGAAGCTGCGTGCCGTCGCGCGACGGCACGGTCGGGTGCGGCACGGTGTCGCCGAACTGGCCGGCAAAGCGCTGCTGCGCCGCATCGTCCAGGTGCACCTGGTCGCGGAAGAACAGCACCTTGTGCCTGAGCAGCGCGGCGCGAATCGCCGCGAAGGTAGCGGGATGCAGGTCGCCGTGCAGTGCGACGCCGCGCACTTCGGCGCCGATGCGGCCGGCGACCGGGTGGATGTCGAGCTGGACCGGTTGGTCTTGCGGGGTATTGGCTTGTGTCATCACGAGGCTCCGGGGAGGAAAGAGGATTGGGTCAGGCGGGTGCGAGTTCGGGCTGCTCCGTCGGCACCTGCCCGGCGAACTCGCGCAGCACGGCATCGCGCACGCCGGCGAAGGGCGGCCCCGCGCGCTCGCGCGGATGCGGCAGGTCGACCGGCACGATGCGGCGGATGCGGCCGGGGCGCGGCTCCATCACCACCACGCGGCCGCCGAGGAAGACGGCTTCCTCCACGTCGTGCGTGACCAGGATCATGGTGATGCCTTCGGCCTGCCAGATGCGGTGCAGCTCCTGCTGCAGGTAGGCGCGGGTCATTGCATCGAGCGCGCCGAAGGGTTCGTCGAGCAGCAGGATTTCCGGGCGCGTCACCAGCGCGCGCGCAATCGCCACGCGCTGCGACATGCCACCGGAGAGCTGGTGCGGATACGCCTGCTCGAAGCCGCGCAGGCCGACCAGCGCGATATGCTCGGCGACGCTGCGTTCCTTCTCGGCGGTGCTGCCCGGCAGGTTGAGCAGCGCCAGCCGGATGTTCTGTTCCACCGTCAGCCACGGGAACAGCCGGTGCTCCTGGAACACGATGCCGCGCTGCAGGCTGGTGCCGGCCACGCGCTTGCCGTCGAGCAGGATCTCGCCGCGGTAGTCTTCCTCCAGCCCCACCACCAGCCGCAGCAAGGTCGACTTGCCGCAACCGCTGGCGCCGACGATGCTGACGAACTCGCCGGGAGCGATGGTCAGGGTGATGTCCTCGAGCACGGGCAGGGCCCGGCCCTTGACTTCGTATTGCTTGTGCAGGTGCGCGATGCTGAGCGTGCCGGCATGTGGCATGGGGTTCTCCGTCAGTCAGGTTAGATCAGCCGGCCGCTACCGAGCGTCCGCGCCACGCCAGCAACCGTCGTTCGATACGGCTGGCGATCCAGTTCAGCGTGAAGCCGACCAGGCCGACCACGATCACGCCGAAGATCACCAGGTCCATCCAGAAGTTCTCGCGCCCGTCGACCATGGTGTTGCCGATGCCCTTGCCCGAGACCAGCAGGTACTCCGCGCCCAGCGTCGCCAGCCATGCATAGATCAGCCCCAGGTGGATGCCGGCGAAGATCGACGGCGCCGCCGATGGCAGCACCACGCGCCACAGCACCTGCACACGGGTAAAGCGCAGCACGCGCGCCACTTCCAGCAGGTCGGCGGGCACGGCGCGGATGCCTTCGAAGGTATTGAGCACCACCGGGAAGAACGCCGCCAGCGACAGGAACACCACCTTGGCGGCATCGCCCAGCCCGAACCAGACCGAGATCAGCGGAATCCACGCGAACAGCGAGATCTGCTTGACGGTGTGGAAGCTCGGGCCCGCCAGCCGCTCGAACAGCCGCGACAGCCCCAGCGCCGCGCCGAACACCAGCCCCACGGTGGCGCCGATGGCAAAGCCAGCCAGGTCGCGCCACAGGCTGGCGGACAGCGACACGAACAGCGCGCCGCTCTGCACCTGGCGCACGGCGGCGTCCCAGACGCTGGAGACCGGCACCAGCAGCGGCGAGGTGGTCCAGTTGAAGCGCACGGCGGCCCACCACAACGCGAGCAGCGCGAGCGGCAGGACCCAGCCGCGCAAGGCGCGGGGCACAGAGAGTCGGCGCACGGAGTTTGCGGAAATCGTCATCGCTGCCTCGCCTCAGAAGCCCGGCTTGCGCCAGCGCAGCACCGCGCCCTCGGCCAGCGCGAGCGCCTTGTCGAGCGTAAAGCCGACCACGCCCACCACCACCACCGCGGCGATCACCATATCGAGCTGGAACAGCTGGCGGCCGTAGACGATCATGTAGCCCAGCCCCTCGGACGAGGCCAGCAACTCCACCACCACCAGCGCCAGCCACGCATGCGTGAGCCCGTAGCGCACGCCGTTCCACACCGGCGCGGCCGCCGCGGGCAGCACCACGCGCGACAGCGTCTGCCAGCGCGTGAGCCGCAGAACGCGCGCCACTTCCAGGTAGCGCACGGGAACGCTGCCGATGCCCTTGTACGTGTTCAGCGCAACAGGAACGAAGGCGGCCTTGGCGATCAGGATCACCTTGAGCGCTTCATCGATGCCGACCAGCAGCATCAGCAGCGGCAGCCAGCCCAGCACCGGCACCTGGCTGAAGGCCTTGAAGGTCGGATAAACGTAGTCGCGCAGGGCCGGCGACAGTCCCATCGCCGCGCCCAGCGCCAGCCCACCGGCCAGGCCCACGGCAAATCCGCCGGCCACGCGCAGCGCGCTGATCGCCAGGTTGGCCTGCAGCTCGCCGCTTTGCCACAAGTCGGCCAGCGTGCGGGCCACGTCTTCGGGCGCGGGCAGTACCTGCGGCGGGATCCATGCATTGCGGGCCGCGACGTACCAGATCAGCAGCAGCGTCAGCGGTACCGGCCAGGCCAGCAGCCAGCGCGTGGCGTGTTGCCAGCCTGGTGTCCTGCGGGGAGAAGCCGCGCGCGGGGCAGCGGCGGCGGGAAGTGAGAGCGAATCGGCGGCGGACATGGTGTCAGGCTCCGAGGATCTTGCCGTTGGGCTGGTAGATGGGCCAATAGCTTTGCAGGCTTAGCTCGGTGAGCGCGGCCTTCAGGAAGCGCTGGTCGATCCACTGGTCGACGTCGAAGCGCGCGCGGCTCAGCCGGAAGCGATAGGCCTGCTCGGTGGCATCCTTGTAGCGGCTGACCAGGAAGGGATCGAAGTTCGGATTCAGGCGCACGCGCAGCGGCTCGCCGTCGAAGTCTTCCTTCCAGTGGTCGTAGGGCGTACCGGCGCGCGCCCAGGTGCGCAGCACGTCTTCGCGATGGCTTTCGTCGGAGGCCCAGCGCGCGGTCTCGACCGCGGCCTTGACCAGGTGCTGTGTCGCTTCCGGATAGCGCGTGGCGAAGTCATCGGTCACCAGCACATGGCTTTGCCGCGTGTAGATCGGCGACTGGTTCTTGCTCGAATACAAGATGCGCACCGCGCCCTTGTCGCGCAGGCGCAGGATGTCCATGGCGCCGATGGCTGCGTCGATATCGCGTGTGGACAATGCGGCGAGGTAGCCGGCCGTATCGAGGTTCAGAAGGCGCAGGTCCTTGTCGGTCAGCCCGTTGGCTTCGAGCAGGCGCAGCGCGGGCAGATGCATGTTGGTGCCTTTGAACAGCGACACGCGCTTGCCGCGCAGGTCGGCAACCGTCTTCAGCGGCGAGTCGGGTGGCACGCCCACGTAGATATTGGCGCGCACGCCGGTGGCCAGCACCAGCCGCGTCTTCAGGCCTGCGGCACGTGCCACGATGGAAGGCAGGTCGCCCTGCAATGCGAAGTCGAGCTGGCGATTGGCCAGCGCCTCGTTGACGGCCGGGCCCGCGCCCTTGAAGAAGAACCACTCGACGCGCGTACCGCTGGGCTTGAACGATTCCTCCAGCCAGCCGCGCGCATGGGCGATCGCCAGCGAACTGCCGGCGAAGCTCGGCGGCGTGCCGGTGGCTGGCTGCGCCACGCCGATGTGGATCACGTCAGGGCGGGCGGAGGCGCTGGCGCTGAATGCGGGCAGCGGCGACAGCGACGCGGCCAGGCCGAGCCCGGACCAGGCCACACAGCGCAGCATGTCGCGGCGGTTCAGCGTGTGCGGGGCATGGGCAGCGGGGCGACGCTGGGGCTTCATCGTGCAGGCCTTGTCGGAGTGGAGAACGGCTCCACGATAAGCGGCGCCGCAGCCGTACCTGAACGAATGATTGCGGCATTGGTTATCGGCTTTGCGCATATGGCCTCACTGCGCGTGCGTGGCGTCCTGCAGCGCACCACAGTGCCGGCAAGGGCAAGCCATGGGCGCACTCGCACCAATGTCCAGACATGGATATGCGATAAGCGGATAAGGGCCAGCGATTTGATTCGTTGACGGTGCGCTGGCCGGCTCCCTACAGTGCAAGCTTGTACGCGGCATCCCGGGACAGTTGTCACGGGAGCCGCACCGGCCTCCCCCGTATGCCATCGCTTGCCATGACGACCGCAACTGCCCACGCCAGTGTTTCGCGCCACCAGAGCGCACCGCCTTCCACGACCTTCGCCGAGGCTTTCGAAATCCGCCCGCTCGATGCCCCGCTGGGCGCCGAGGTGATCGGGCTCGACCTGTCGCAACCGCTGTCCGATGCGGACTTCGCCCGCATCCATCGCGCGCACCTGGACTATCACGTGGTGGTGTTCCGCGACCAGCAGATCACGCCCGCGCAGCAGATCGCATTCAGCCGCCGCTTCGGGCCGCTGCAGATCCACGTGCTGCACCAGTTCCAGCTGCCGGGCCACCCGGAAGTGCTGGTGGTGTCCAACGTGGTCGAGAACGGCAAGCCGATCGGGCTGGGCGATGCCGGCCACTTCTGGCATTCGGACCTGTCGTACAAGGAAAAGCCGAGCCTCGGCTCACTGCTGCATGCGCGCGAACTGCCCGCCGAAGGCGGCGATACGCTGTTCGCCAACATGCACCTCGCATGGGACACGCTGCCGCCTGCGCTGCAGAAGGCGGTGGACGGCCTGCAGGCCGAGCACACCTACCTGGCGCGCTATGCCGAGCTGCAGCAGCGCAGCCCGTGGCGGCCGAACCTGACGCCCGACCAGATCGCACAGGTCAAGCCGGTGCTGCAACCGGTGGTCCGCACCCATCCGGAAACAGGCCGCAAGGCGATCTTCGTCAGCGAGCACTTCACCACGCGCATCGTCGGCCTGCCCGAGGATGAAAGCCGCGACCTGCTCGACCAGCTGTTCGCGCACAGCACCAGGCCTGAGCATATCTATCGCCACCAGTGGCAGCCGCACGACCTGGTGTTCTGGGACAACCGCTCGCTGCTGCACCTGGCCGCAGGCTGTCCGCCCGAGCTGCGGCGCGTGATGTACCGCACCACCATCGAAGGCGACGTGCCGCGCTGAAGCGGAAACGCTTGCGCAAGTCATGCAAGTCATACACAAGGCGCCCGCATCGGCGAGCGCCGGTCCAACGTATTCCCCGGAGTTTCGACCATGTTCTCTCGTTTTTCCCGCAAGATCGGCCTGCTCGTACTGAGCGCAGGGCTGGCTGTTTCCGGCGCGGCACATGCCGAAGGCAAGCTGCGCATCGCCGAGCAGTTCGGCGTGGTCTACCTGCTGCTCAATGTGGCACGCGATCAGCAACTGATCGAAAAGCACGGCAAGCAGCAGGGCGTCGACATCAAGGTCGAATGGACGCAGCTGTCCGGCGGTGCCGCGGTCAATGATGCGCTGCTGTCGGGGGCCATCGATATCGCCGGCGCCGGCGTCGGCCCGCTGCTGACGCTGTGGGACCGTACCCACGGCAAGCAGAACGTGCGTGGCGTGGCATCGCTGGGCAACTTCCCGTACTACCTGGTCAGCAACAACCCCAAGGTCAAGTCGATTGCCGACTTCACCGAGAAGGACCGCATTGCGCTGCCGGCAGTGGGCGTGTCGGTGCAGTCGCGCGTGCTGCAGCTCGCCGCCGCCAAGCAATGGGGCGACAAGGAATACAACCGGCTCGACAAGTGGACCGTCGCGATACCCCATCCCGATGCGGCGGCCGCGATCATCGCCGGCGGCACCGAGATCACCGGCCACTTCGGCAACCCGCCGTTCCAGGAGCAGGAACTGGCCGGCAACCCGAACGCGCGCATCGTGCTGAATTCGTATGACGTGCTCGGCGGCCCCAGCTCGTCCACCGTGCTGTACGCGACCGAGAAGTTCCGCAACGACAACCCCAAGACCTATCGTGCCTTCGTCGATGCGCTGGCCGAAGCCGCTGTCTTCGCCACCGCCAATCCGGAAGCTGCGGCGGACATCTACCTGCGCCAGAGCAAGGCCAGGACCGACCGCGCGCTGCTGCTGCGCGTGCTGAAGAACCCGCAGGTGCAGTTCCGCGTGGCGCCGCAGAACACCTTTGCGCTGGCCGCCTTCATGCACCGCGTGGGCGCGATCCGCAACCAGCCCAAGTCCTGGCAGGACTACTTCTTCCATGACCCCGTCACCGCGCAGGGGAGCTGATCATGGCGACGCACAACCTGCGCGTGGTGTCCGACCGCGTTGCCCCGTTGCTGCAGGTCGATGGGGTGTCACTGGAGTACCGCACGCCCGAGCGCATCGTGCGCGCCACCCATCGCGTCAGCTTCGACGTGCATGCGGGCGACCGCTTCGTGCTGCTGGGGCCGTCCGGCTGCGGCAAGTCCACGCTGCTGAAGGCCGTGGCCGGCTTCGTGCCGCCCTGCGAAGGCGAGATCCGGCTGGAAGGCCGGCGCGTGCAGCAGCCCGGCCCGGACCGCATCGTGGTGTTCCAGGAGTTTGACCAGCTGCCGCCGTGGAAGACCGTGGTGCAGAACGTGATGTTCCCGCTGCGCCAGGCGCGCGGGCTGTCGCGGGCCGAGGCGCGCGAGCGTGCCATGGACAGCCTGGAGAAAGTGGGGCTGGCCGACTTTGCCGATGCCTACCCGCACACGCTGTCGGGCGGCATGAAGCAGCGCGTGGCGATTGCGCGTGCGCTGGCGATGCGCCCCAAGGTGCTGCTGATGGACGAGCCCTTCGCCGCGCTCGACGCACTGACGCGCCGGCGCATGCAGGAAGAGCTGCTGGCGTTGTGGGACGACGCGGGCTTTACGCTGCTGTTCGTCACGCATTCGATCAAAGAGGCGCTGGTGGTGGGCAGCCGCATCCTGCTGTTGTCGCCGCATCCGGGCCGCGTGCGCGCCGAGCTCAACAGCCAGCAGTTCACCCTGGCCAGCCAGGGCGGCACCGAGTTCCAGGCCGCCGCGCAACGCATCCACACCTTGCTGTTCGGCGCCCCCGCCGCCGACGCGCAGCCACAGCGCGCGCGCAGCGCTGTGGGTCGCTGAATTTGGCCGCTGAACCTGAAGGAACCGCATCATGACGCAACCGACCGTGGCGTTCGCCGACGTGCTTCGCCCCGAATACGAACGCGAGCCCGAACCCTTTACCGAAGCGCCGCTGGCACGCGCGCTGCCGTGGCACCAACAGCTGTGGCAGCATGGCTGGCTGCGCAAGGCGGTGATCCTGCTGGCGCTCGCGCTGGTGTGGGAAGTGGTGGCGCGCGTGCAGGACAACGACCTGCTGCTGCCCTCGTGCCTGGCCACGCTGCGCGCCTTCGCCGACGCGGTTGCCAGTGGCGAGCTGCCTGGCAAGGCGGCGCTGTCGATCTCCGTGCTGCTGCGCGGCTATGCGCTGGGCATCGTGCTGGCGTTCGCGCTGACTTCGCTGGCGGTGTCCACCCGCTTCGGCCGCGATGTGCTGGACACGCTCACCGCCATGTTCAACCCGCTGCCCGCGATCGCGCTGCTGCCGCTGGCGCTGCTGTGGTTCGGGCTTGGCACCAAGAGCCTGGTGTTCGTGCTGGTCCATTCGGTGCTGTGGCCGCTGGCGCTGAACATGTACGCGGGCTTCCGGGGGGTGCCGCCGACGCTGCGCATGGCCGGGCGCAACTACGGCCTGCGCGGGCTGCGCTATGTCGCGTTGGTGCTGGTGCCGGCGGCGTTGCCGGCGATCCTGTCCGGGCTGAAGATCGGCTGGGCCTTTGCCTGGCGCACACTGATCGCGGCCGAGCTGGTGTTCGGCGCGTCGTCGGGGCAGGGCGGGCTGGGCTGGTTTATCTTCCAGAACCGCAACGAGCTCTACACCGACCGCGTTTTCGCCGGGCTGGCCGCGGTGATCCTGATCGGGCTGCTGGTGGAGGGGCTGGTGTTCACCACGCTCGAACGGCTGACGGTGCGCCGCTGGGGCATGCAGCAGTAGGCTTGCCGCCTGCGGTCATGCGGAGTAGGCTACCGCACCGGTACGCAACCGGAGCCCCCATGACCGCCATCCACGAAGCCGCCGCGCAGGGATTCGCCAGCCAGGCCGATACCTACGCGCGCGGACGCCCCGACTATCCCGCTGAAATCGATATCTGGCTGCGCGACACGCTCGGCCTGCGCGCCGGCCGCACCGTGCTCGACCTGGGCGCGGGCACCGGCAAGTTCACGCGCCGGCTGGCCGGGACCGGCGCCACCGTGATCGCGGTGGAACCGGTCGCGCAGATGCGCGCACAACTCGCCAGCGCGCTGCCTGCAGTGCAGGCGCTGGAAGGCAGTGCCGAATCGATCCCGCTGCCCGACGCCAGCGTCGATGCCGTGGCCTGCGCGCAGGCCTTCCACTGGTTTGCCAATGCCAGCGCGATGGCCGAGATCCGCCGCGTGCTGCGCCCCGGCGGCCGGCTCGGGCTGGTGTGGAACGTGCGCGATGAACGCGTGGACTGGATCGCGCGGCTGACGGCGATCATGACGCCGTATGAGGGCGACGCGCCGCGCTTCTACAAGGGCGACTGGAAGCGCGTCTTTCCTGCCGCGGGCTTCGGGCCGCTGGCGTTGGCGAGCCTGCCCTATGCGCATGTCGGCCCGCCGCAGCAGGTAATCGTGGACCGGGTGATGTCGGTCAGCTTCATCGCCGCGCTGCCGGCAGCAGAACAGGCTCGGGTGCGGGTACGGCTGCAGGCGCTCATCGACGGCCATGCGGCACTGGCCGGCCGCGCGGAGGTTGCCTTTCCCTACCGGACTGAAGCGTACAGCTGCGAACGGCTGGCCTGAGCCGCTACATGGTCGACTGGCGCACCCAGAACCCCAGGCCGTCGCGCCCGCTGTCGTTGACCGCCGGCGGCGCCGCGGTGTCGTGCTGGCGGGCACATGTCGCCGGTTCCAGCTGGTCCCAGATGGCGAGCATGGCGATCACCTTGGGCAGCGCGTTCACGCCGATGGGCGTAGGCAGCCAGGCCGGACTGCCCACGCGGAACAGCAGCGTGCCGAGCGCGGTCTCGAGGCCACGGATCTGGTAAAGGAGTCTTTGTGACTGGATGCCCAGCGCGCGCGCGGCGCGGGTGGTGTCACGGTGCTGCATCAGTGCGATGAATGCGCGCAACGACAGGAAGCTGACGCGCCTGTTGTTGAGATGGAAAGCCATGCCTTTGCCCTTGCCGGGGCGGGCGGCTGCACCATGCGCATGCGCGCTGGCCACGCTGGACCGTCACCCGGCGGATCGAAGTGAAGCGATCGTAGCGGTGGCACCAGGTGGCTTGTAGCGATCTGTTTCTGAGTTGGTCTGGTGAATTGTCCGCAATCAGGCGCGCCCGTTGCCGGGCGCCGATGCGGTCAGTGCATCGGCAACTGTCCGATGGCCGTCAGCGCCTGCACCACCTCGGGTGACAGACGGCGCTCGCTGCAGGGCACGCCCGCGGTCTCGAGCGTGGTCCACAGGTCGGCGTCGCCCGTGACGATACGTTGCCGCAGGTGGGCAAGGTACGCATACTCGGCGGAAGTCAGCGGGCGCGGAGCGCTGCGCAAGTCATCCAGGATGGCGCCAAGCGAGAGAAGGGGAACGGTCATACCAGGTTGGGATAGCACGGCTTTAAAACATTGCGACGATAGGCAACGCATGATTCTATCCACGCCGTGCAGTGGCTGCTTAACCAAAAGCGGGGTACTTCCCCTCTAATTCCGCGCCAGATCGGCCAACCAGGGGCAGAGTGGCGAATACGCGCACGCAATGTGGCGCATCGGTTCCAGCGTGGGAAGGCGAAGGCGCTTGCTGCCGCTCCGCAGCCCGCCAAGGTGTTGCAGAAAAACGCCAACGTGCAATCAACGCGTAGATCACTTCGACTGTGCGGCGCCCTGCGATGAAGGGGCGCAGGCCGATATGATTTATAGAGCACATGCTCTGACGCCGACATGGGGAGCGGCGTGTTGCCGGACAGTACTGCTTTCGCAGGGCACGACGGCAAGTCTTGCGGCGTATACCCGACCCGGCTTGTCGGGGGTGCCACCGGGCAGTACGCGCGGGCTATCATGCGCGATGTCGCGCGCAACCCGCGCTTTACGACAGCCCCTGTGACCCGATGCCCGCCGATCGATATTGACGGCAGGGCGGACGGCCTCCTTGAGGAATCCCCGTGCACCTGGACCAGCAGACCATTGCGGTCGTCATGATGGTGTTTTTTTGCAGCACGCTGATCATTGCGGCGGGGCTGGTGTTCGCGCTGCGCGCGAGCGAGGCGGGGCGGCTGTGGGCCTTCGGGCATGTGCTGGTGTCCGCCGCGGGGCTGGCGCTGGCGCTCAGCGCGGCCGGCGCCGCCGGTGGCTCGGGCCATCTGGGCACGTTCGGCGCGGCGGCGTTCGTCGCCGGCTGGCTGGTGATCTACCGCGGCGTGCGGGTGTACTACGGCGTGCCGGCACACCCCGGCGCGCTGGCGGGCGCGGGCGTGATCGTGCTGGGGCTGATGGTGAGCACCACCGGCCTGCCCGACGGGCCGCAGATCACGCTGCGCGTCGTCTACGGCGTGCTGGCGCTGGTGTCGCTGGCGACCTTCGCCACGCTGGCGCGTGCCGGACGCGGGCGCCGCAGCATTGGCGCGCCGCTGGTGCTGGTGGCGAGCCTGGTGCAGCTGGCCACGCAGCTGGCCGGCTTCAGCCATGCCATGAGCCTCCCTGCGCTGGGCGCCGCCCCCGTGACGCTGTTCTTCGCCAACCCGGCCGGCTCGGGCTGGGTGCTGGCGCCGCTGATCGCCACGCTGCTGGGCCTGTTCGGCTTTACCGTGATGGCGATGGAGCAGATCGTCGCGCACAACGAAAGCGGCGCGCGCGTCGATGCGCTGACCGGGTTGCTCAATCGCGGCGCGCTGGAGATGTCGGCACTCGGGCTGGTGGCGCGCTGGCAGCGCGACGGTGCGCCGCTGGCCTGCCTGGTGATCGACATCGACTATTTCAAGCAGGTCAACGACACCTTCGGCCACCATGCCGGCGATGCGGTGCTGCGCGAGGTGGCGCATGCGCTCGACAACTCGCGTCGCGCCTCGGACGTGGCCGGGCGCTACGGCGGCGAGGAGTTCTGCATCCTGTGCCCGCATACCGACGAGCAACAGGCCTCGGCGCTGGCCAACCGGATCCTGCGCAAGGTGCGCGCGATCGAGCTGCCGGCCGGGCAGGGCCATGCCAGCGTCAGCATCGGCGTGGCGCAGCTGCGTGGCGGCCCAGGCAACAAGGAAGGGCTGTGGCGCACGCTGTTCGCCGACGCGGACCGTGCGCTCTACCACGCCAAGGAGCACGGGCGCGACCGCTATGTGCTGGCGTCGTCGATGGCGGCGCCGGCGACCACGCGCGCGCTGGCCACGTCCCTGCTCGAGCCGACGCCCGATCTGGCCGGCTGAACCGCGCTCAGCGCAGGGCACGTTGCGCTGCTGCGCGCCGTCTGAGAATGGTGCGCAGGCAACACCGATTGCCCCGCGCCTCGCAACCGGCCCCGCGACTGCCCTACAATGACGCCCCCGCCCACGCCGGCTTTGCGCCGCGCGGGCCACTTTCTGCGGTGTAGGAAAACGGAATTCGATGATGTCAAACGCATGCGGCCTGGACTTCGGCACGTCCAACTCAACGGTGGGCTGGAGCCGCCCCGACCGGCCGGCGGCGCTGCTGCCGCTGGAAGACGGCAAGGCGACGCTGCCCTCGGTGATCTTCTTCCACGCCGAAGACCCGCTGGTCAGCTACGGCCGCGCCGCGCTGGGCGATTACCTGGCTGGCTATGAAGGGCGGCTGATGCGCTCGCTCAAGAGCCTGCTCGGCACCTCGATGATGGACGACAGCACCGAGGTGATGGGCCAGGCGATGCCGTTCCGCAAGCTGCTGGCACATTTCATCGGCGAACTGAAGACCCGTGCCGAGCAGGCCGCCGGCACCGAGTTCTCGCGCGCGGTGCTGGGCCGGCCGGTGTTCTTTATCGACGAGGATCCCGCCGCCGACCAGCTTGCGGAAGATACGCTGGCCGGGATCGCGCGCGACGCGGGCTTTCGCGAGATCGCCTTCCAGTACGAGCCGATCGCCGCGGCGTTTGACTACGAGGCCGGGATCTCGCGCGAGGAGCTGGTGCTGGTGGTCGATATCGGCGGCGGCACCTCGGACTTCTCACTGGTGCGGCTGTCGCCCGAGCGCGCCCGCCGCAGCGACCGGCGCGAAGACATCCTGGCCAACGGCGGCGTCCATATCGGCGGCACCGACTTCGACCGCGCGCTCAGCCTGGCGCGGGCGATGCCGCTGCTGGGGCTGGGCAGCCAGCTGCGCAACGGCAAGGCGATGCCGTCGAGCCAGTATTTCGACCTGGCCAGCTGGCACACCATCAACCTAGTCTATACGCGCAAGGCGTGGTCGCTGGTGATGGACAACTACCGCGACGCGGCCGACACCATCAAGCTCGACCGCCTGGTCCGGCTGATCCGCGAGCGCGCCGGGCACTGGCTGGCGATCCAGGTGGAAGCGGCCAAGATCGCGCTGTCGGATGCCGGCAGCACCGAGGTCGACCTGCATCGGCTGGAGCAGGGGCTGACGCTGTCGATCACGCGCGAGGAGTTCGACGAGTCGATCGACAAGCTGGTGGCGAAGACGGAGAAAACGGTGCAGCAGATGCTGGCGGATGCTGGCGTGGATGGGGCGGCGGTCGACACCATCTTCTTTACTGGCGGGTCCAGCAGCGTGCCGTTGCTGCGGCAGCGGCTGGCGGCGTTGTTGCCGGAGGCGCGCTGCGTTGAAGGGGACCGGTTCGGGAGTATTGGTAGCGGGCTGGCGCTGGACGCGGTGCGGAAGTTTGGTTGAGGGCAGGCCGTGGCATACCGCAGCGCCTGACTCCGCCGACACGCCGGCCCGCTCCCCAACCCTCTCCCTGAGGGTCCCTGAGGGAGAGGGAGGACACAAGCAGCAAGGTTCTCAGCTTGCGCCGGGGAACGCTCACTGCGCCAGCACTTCCCGCAACCCGAATTCATCGCCCAGCGCCAGCCTGGCCGCCCGCAGCGCTCCACGCGCCACCGCTGCATCGCCCGCCAGCCTGAACAGCGCCGGCAGTTCCCACGGCGCCCGCAACAACCCGCCCAGCACCGCCCCCACATCGGTCTTGCCACCTTCGCCCATGCCGGCAGCGGCCGCCGCGGGCACCGCCCGCTCGGCCGGATCGATCACCACGCGGCAAGCCGAGAACGGCAGCCGGCATGCCGCCGCCATGCGCGCGGCGATATGCGATTCCATATCGACGCACAGCGCCCCGCACGCCTGCCGCAGCAACTGCTTGCCGGCAACCGTCAGCACCGGCTGGTCAGCCCCCGCGATCGTGCCGACCCTGGCATGCGCCATCGCCGCATGCATCGCCCGTGTCCATGACAAATCGGCGTCGTAGCGCTCGCCATCCGCGCAGACCCGGTCGGCAATCACGATATCCCCCGGCGCCAGCGCCGGATCGAGCCCGCCGGCAACGCCGAAACTGATGATGCCCACGCACTCGCGGCTGGCTAGCGCCGACACGCCCTGTTCCAGCGCAATGCCGCGCAGCCCGTGCACCACCCGGCAATGCGGCCCGGCAGCGATGCGCGCCTCGAATTCCATGCCGGCAACGACCAGCACGAACGGCCCTTTCACAGGCCCCACGACACGTGCCCAGCGCCGCCACGCTGCAGGTTGCGATAGCGCGCCAGCGCCCACAACGGAAAGTAGCGCGCATAACCGTGGTAGCGCAGGTAGAACACCCGCGGAAAGCCCACCGCGGTAAAGCGGGGCTCATGCCACAGCCCGCCGGACTGCTGCGTGCGCAGTAGGTAGTCGATGCCGCGCGCCACCGCGGGGTGCCGGGCGGCGCCGGCCGCCATCAGCGCCAGCAGCGCCCATGCGGTCTGCGAGGCCACGCTGGGCGCGGGCTCGTAGCCGCGGTAGTCGAGCCGGTAGCTGCTGCCGTCCTCGCCCCAGCCGCCGTCCGCGTTCTGGATCTGCACGAGCCACGCCACCGCGCGGCGCATCTCCGGCGCCTCCGGCGGCAGGCCGGCGGCATTCAGCGCGCACAGCGCGCTCCAGGTGCCATAGATATAGTTCGTGCCCCAGCGGCCGAACCAGCTGCCGTCGGGCATCTGTTCGCGCCGCAGGTAGCGCAGCGCGCGTGCGGCGGGCTCGCTCTTGTCGGGGGTGGCGCCGGTCTGGCACAGCATCGACAGGCAGCGCGCCGACACATCGGCGGTGGGCGGGTCCAGCAGCGCGCCGTGGTCGGCGAAGGGGATGTTGTTCAGGTAGAGGTGGGTGTTCTCCGGCTCGAACGCGCCCCAGCCGCCATTGCCGCTCTGCATGCCGACGATCCACTCGCTGGCACGCGCCACCGCTTCGTCGTAGCGGCCCGGCGCGCCGTGCGCGCGCATGTAGCGGTCCATCGCGGCCGCGACCACGGCGGTGTCGTCCACGTCCGGGTAATAGTCGTTGGCGTACTGGAAGGCCCAGCCGCCGGGGCGTACCAGCGGGCGGCGCACCGCCCAGTCTCCGCGCACGTCCAGCACCTGCAGCGGCTTGAGCCAGTCCAGGCCGCGCCCGACCGCCGCGGCCGCGCGTGCCTCGCCGGTTTCGAGCAGCGCATGCGCGGCCAGTGCGGTGTCCCACACCGGCGACAGGCAAGGCTGGCAGTAGGCTTCGTCGCCGTGCTCGACCAGCAGACGCTCGACCGAACGCCGCGCCACCGCGCGCGCGGGATCGTCGGGCGGCACGCCCAGCACGTCGAACATCATCACGCTGTTGGCCATCGCCGGGAAGATCGCGCCCAGGCCGTCCTCGCCGTTGAGCCGCTCGCGCACGAAGGCCTGCGCGGCGTCGATGGCGCGCCGGCGCAGCAGGCGCGGAAAGAGCGGCTCGGCCACGCGCATCAGCGCATCCAGACCGCGGAATGCCGCGTACCAGCCGGCGTGCTGGTGCGCGGCGCGGCGCGGCAGCCGCACGTTGTGGCACGGGCCCACGAACAGTTCGTTGATGCCGACCGCGCGCGGGTTGCGCGCCAGCGGGCGCAGGCTGTTGAGCACCAGCAGCGGCACGATCACCGTGCGCGCCCAGTACGAGACCTTGGACAGGTGGAACGGGAACCACTGCGGCAGCAGCATGATTTCCACCGGCATCATCGGCACCGCCGACCATGGCATCGCGCCGTACAGCGCCAGCAGCGTACGCGTGAAGACATTGCAGGCCTCGGCCCCGCCCAGCGCATGGATGGCCTGGCGCGCGCGCTGCATATGCGCGGCCTGCGGATCATCGCCGGCCATCTTCAGCGCGAAATACGCCTTCACGCTGGCGCTCACGTCAGAGCGGCCTTCGTGGAACAGCGGCCAGCCGCCGTCGGCGTTCTGGATGCGGTGCAGGTAGCGCGCGATGCGGGCCTCGAGCGCCAGGTCCGGGGTCTCGCCGAGGTAGTGCACCATCAGCACGTATTCGGCGGGGATGGTGGCGTCGGCCTCGAGTTCGTAGACCCAGTGACCGTCGGGACGCTGATGGTGCAGCAGCGCGTCGATGGCGCGGCCGATGCCCTGGTCGAGCGCCGGCGCGGCGTGGCGCGGCGCGGGCATCGCCGGATCGGCAGCTGGCTCCGCACGCGGCGCGGCCGTGGCGAAGGCGGTCTCGTTTAATGCAGACTCCGACATGCAAACTCCTTGTGCCGGCGCACGGCGACGCCGTGCACGGCATGCATCGGGTGGCCGCGCTCAGCCAATGGCGTGGCGCAGCACGATCCAGAGCAGTTGCGCGCGCGGCAGGCGCACGCGCTGGCGCGGTGCGCGCCAGCCCTGCGTGCGCAGGCGCGCCAGGATGCGGTGGTAGACCTCGGCCATGATCCGCGGCGAGCGCACCTGCCGGGCAGGGCAGCGCGCCATGACCGCGTAGGCCTGGTCGTAGTGCGCCTGCGCTTCCTGCGCTAGCAAGGCGCAGGCCTGCCCGAGCGCGGGATGCGCCGCCACCGCCTGCGGCCCGTCTGCCGCGAGCCCGGCGGGGACGCCGGCGGCGGCCAGTGCCTGCGCCGGCAGGTACAGCCGGCCAATGGCGGCGTCCTCGTCGATATCGCGCAGGATATTGGTCAGCTGCAGCGCGCGCCCCAGGTGGTGTGCCAGCGCGATGCCGCAGGTTTCTTCCAGCCCGAACACGCGCACCGCAAGCCGGCCCACGGCACTGGCGACACGGTCGCAATACAGGTCCAGGGTGGCGGCATCCGGGGCGCGGATGTCTTGCTCGACGTCCATGGTCATGCCGTCGATCACGGCGAGGAAGTCCTGCTGCTGCAGGTTGAAGGCGCGGATCTGCGCGCACAGCGGCTGCAGGGCTGGCGGCGGGGTGCCGGCGTAGCAGGCGGCGATGTCGCCCCGCCAGGCCTCGAGCGCGGCCAGGCGTTGGGCATGCGGCGCGTCGCCGTCGGCGATATCGTCGACGGCGCGGCAGAACGCATAGATCTCGAACATGGCCTGGCGCTGCACTGCCGGCAGGATGCGCAGCGCTGCATGGAAGGAGCTGCCCGCCGAGGCCGCGGGTCCGGCATGGGGGCCGTGCATGGCTGCTGCGGCGGCAGGGGCGTCTGGCGTTGCGATTTGAGTACCGGCCACGTAACTCCTCGACACGCTGCAAACCGTCCCGCTGATGGCTGTATTGCCAACTGTATTGCCAGCTGTACTGAACGCGCTACGGCGAACCGTATGGCGCCATGGGGGCGGCCAGTGGCGGGAGGGTGGTTGTGGGTCGGCCGATTATAGCAACATCGTCCGAAACCTCGCCGGTAACATTTCGGCCGTCAGGGCTCCTTCTGGGGCGTGTTCCCAGGCGATTTCTGAGGCGCAGGCCGGGGTGCATCCGGCGTTCCGGCCGGCAGCGCGACATAGCGCGCGTACGGCACGCCCCGCGCCGGTGTGGCGGTGGTCTGGTCGATCACGCGTTCCACGTCGGCCACCTCGCCCAGCGCGGCGAGGAAGGGCGCGACGGCAAATCCCGGCCGGACGCAGCCCTGCACCACCAGCCAACGCCCGCTGACGGTGATCCACAGCGAGCTGTCGCGCCAGCCCGGCAGCGTGGCCGACAGCGTCTCGAGGCGCCGCCGCAGGCTGTCGGCGATCTCGCGGTCGTACTGGAAGGCGTTGGACAGGCGGCAGCGCCCCTCGGTCCAGCAATGGTTGCCCTGTTCGATGCGGTGGTGCGCATCGTGCCGCCATTGCGCCTCGGTGATGCGCGGGCCCGCCGGCTCGGGACATGCCGGGATGCGCGCGGACACCTGCAGGAAGGGGTCGTTGCCGCGGTTGAGCAGGGCTCCGGCCCCGGCGTCCGCGGCGGGCGCAGGCATGGCAGCCAGCGCCAGGGCGCCGGCGACCAGCGGCGCCAGTGGCGGCAGGCGGTGGGCAGGCATCGCAAGACTCCTCGGTGGCGGGGTCAAGGAAGCGCGGGGCCATGCAATGGGACATGCGCTCCGGGACAAAAGTCAAAGGCAAAGACAAATGAAAAGGCCCCGCGCCGAAGCTGCGGGGCCTTGCCTGCTCCGGCCAGTCCTTGGGGACCGGCCCGGTACTCAAACCGGTATCAGAGGGCCTGGATCTTGGTGGCTTGCTCGCCCTTCTGGCCCATGGCCTTGACGTAGCGCACCTTCTGGCCTTCCTTCAACGACTTGAAGCCCGAGCCTTCGATTGCGGAGAAGTGCGCGAACAGGTCATTGCCGCCTGCGTCCGGCGTGATGAAGCCGAAGCCCTTGGCGTCGTTGAACCACTTAACGGTACCGGTTTCCATATCTATCTCAACCTTGAATTTCAAAATGAGCGAAAACGCTCGTTATACACCGTGTGCAACGCATGTAGCGTGTCTTAATTGGTTACGCGCTACTGCATCCATATGACCTCGATATGTCGCTGTCGTGACAACCGAAAACGGCATGGCCGAAACGTCACGGAACGACACACTGCACAGTGGGAATCATTCTGCCGAATTTTCCCGATGTGTCAATCAGGCGAAGCGCCTAATCATGATGAGAGGTTCCGATAGGAGATATTAGCGTTTTCTACTTCGCATTCGGTTCAGTGAATTCCCTGATTCTTTTATGCGCTTAACTTGGGCAGATGCACCGCCAGCGGGCGCCATGCCGTGACCTCGTGCATAATGGCTGCCGTCCGGTGCAGGGTGGGGCCATCTTTTTTACAAATTCTTACGACGGCGGTAACTTACCGCAATCGGGGGAAGCCCGTGGCTCCGGATATATCATTATGAAAATAAAGCCAAAACCGGTCGGTGTTGTCATCCTATGCATGAACATACGTGAGCGCGCCGACTGTATGCGAGGCCATACATAAAAGACAGGAACGGGAAAACATGTTGGCGTTTCAAACCTAGCTGTTCGGAATTGTCGTTGCGGACAGTGTCGCGACACGTCGCGCACGGGACCTGGTCGGTTCTCCGTTGATTCGTTTGTGCCCGCGGGGCTTGGTGGTCGCCAGTGCCCGCGTAACGCGTTGCCGCGAGGGCGCTGCGCGTCCATGAACATGCCCCCTATGTGCATGGGGGCAAGGCAGCCGTGGGTCGGGCGTTAACGCGTAGGCAGGGACAATGTCTCAATTTCGGAACAATTGTTGACAGTGCGACTCGGGCGTCTGTCATAGCATCCGCAGGTCAAATAACATCGGAAGTTTCCGAGCTCGACCGACAAAGTCGGGCAAGGCGGCGGCGACCGTCCAAAAATGTCGTGCCGGGCGCACATGAGGCGCGGCGCGCAGATAAAGAGGAAGCTAGCTGTGGAGCAGTCGGAGGAAGCAGGGAGCCGGGGCGCGCGAAGGCGGTCCCGATTGCACGGGGTGATGGCGGTGGCGATGCGACGGTTGGTGCAAGGCACGGCGGTGCTGCTGTCGCTGGTATCGGTCAATGCGGCGATGGCGGCGACGGCGGCCGCACCGGCGCCGGGGGCGCCGATGCCGTCAATCGCCTTCCACTATGGGGCGAAGCCGCCGGTCGATGCGCTGCAGGCCTTCGATATCGCCGTGGTCGAACCCGACAGCGGCTTCGATCCGCGCCAGGCCGCCACGCCCGCCACCGCCTGGTTCGCCTATGTCAGCGTGGGCGAGGTCCTGGAAAGCCGCCGCTACTACAAGGACATCCCGCAGGCCTGGCTCACCGGGCGCAACGACGCCTGGAGCGCGCGCGTGGTCGACCAGGCCGCAGAAGGCTGGCCTGCTTTCTACGTCGACAAGGTGATCGCGCCGCTGTGGCAGCGCGGCTTCCGCGGCTTCTTCCTCGATACGCTCGACTCCTACCAGCTGGTGGCAAAGACCGATGCCGAGCGCGCGCGCCAGGAAGCGGGCATGGTGCGCGTGATCCAGGCCATCAAGGCGCGCTATCCCGAGGCGCGCCTGGTCTTCAACCGTGGCTTCGAGATCCTGCCGCAGGTCCATGGGCTGGCCTATGCCGTGGCCTTCGAATCGCTGTTTCGCGGCTGGGACCAGGGCAAGGGCCGCTATGTCGAGGTGCCGCAGGCGGACCGCGACTGGCTGCTGGCGCAGGCCCGCACCATCCGCGAGCAATACCGGCTGCCGGTGATCTCCATCGACTATTGCGCGCCGGCGGACCGCCGCTGCGCGCGCGAGACCGCGCAGCGCATCCGCGCGCTGGGGATCACGCCGTACGTGGCCGATCCGGCCTTGCAGACCGTGGGCGTGGGCAGCGTGGAAGTGCTGCCGCGCCGCGTGCTGGTGCTGCAGGATCAGCGTCCCGGGGAGTCGATCGACAATTCCGAAGGCGTGCGCTTCGTGTCAATGCCGCTCAACTACCTGGGCTACCGTGTGGAGTTCGCCGGCGTCGGCGAACCGCTGCCGGACCTGGGCGTCGACCGCTACGCCGGCGTGGTGATCTGGCTGGAAGGACCGGTCGACGACGCGGCCGCCGGGCGCCTGCGTCAGTGGCTCGGCAAGCAGGTGGAGCAAGGCATCCCGGTGGCCTTCCTGAACGACTTCGGGCTGCGCATGACCGGGACGATGGCGCACAGCCTGGGGCTGAGCCTGGCCAGGGGCCGCGTCGAGGGGCCGGTGCAGGTGGTGTCGAAAGACCCGATGATGGGCTTCGAGGCGCCGGTATTGCCCGACCGCTCGCGCGCGGTGCCGGTGCAGGTAGGCGCCGGGTCGCGCTCGCTGCTGCGGCTGCGCTCGGGCACGCTCACCTATGACGCTGCTGCAATCACGCCCTGGGGCGGTTACGCGATCAGGCCGTACGCGGTCTTGACCGGCATCCAGAACACCGACCCGGACCGCTGGATCGTGCAGCCGCTGGCCTTCCTGCGCGAGGCGCTGCGGCTGCCGGCGATGCCGGTGCCCGACGTCACTACCGAGAACGGCCGCCGCCTGCTGACCATCCATATCGACGGCGACGGCTTTGCCTCGCGCGCGGAGATGCCGGGCGGCGGCTTCTCGGGCGAGGTGCTGTTCCGCGAGGTCTTCGACCGCTACCGGCTGCCGATGACCATGTCGGTGATTCAGGCCGAGCTCAGCGCCGACGGCATGTACCCGAAGCTCAGCGCCGAGCTCGAGCCGATCGCGCGCAAGATCTTCGCGCAGCCGTACGTGGAGGTGGCCAGCCATACCTTCTCGCACCCGTTCACCTGGGCGCTGACCGTGCCCGAGGGCCGACAAAGGGCGCAGGCCGCCGGCAAGGATCACGGCCACGAGCACGGCGCGGGCAAGCAGGCCAAGGCAGAAGAGGCCTACCACCTGCCGGTGCCCGGCTACACGATGGACCTGAACCGCGAAATCGGCGGTTCGATCGACTACATCAACCGCAAGCTCGCGCCCGCCGGCAAGCCGGTCACGCTGCTGCTGTGGTCGGGCGACTGCCAGCCGCCGGCGCAGGCGCTCAAGCTCGCGGCGCAGGCGCGCGTGCTCAACATGAATGGCGGCGACACCATGATCACGCGCAGCAACCCGAGCTGGACCGCGATCTCGCCGCTGGGCATCAACAAGCCGGACGGCACTTTCCAGGTGTTCGCGCCGAACCAGAACGAGAACGTCTATACCAACCTGTGGCACGGCCCGTACTACGGCTTTGAGCGCGTGATCGAGACCTTCGAGCTGACCGACAAGCCGTACCGCTTCAAGCCGGTCAATATCTACTACCACAGCTATTCGGGCACCAAGGTGGCGTCGCTGAAGGCGCTGCGCAAGGTCTACGACTACGTGCTGGCGCAGCCGCTGCTGCCGCTGCATTCGACCGACTACGTGCGCAAGGTGCTGGACTGGCAGGACATGGCGGTGGCGCGCGAGCTGGGCGATGGCACGCAGCCCGGCGCCTGGATCGTGCGCGGCGACGGCAACCTGCGCAACCTGCGCTGGACCGGCGCCGGCGTGCCGGAACTGGCCTCGGCGCGCGGGGTCACCGGTACCTCGGCGGCGCCGGGCGGAGGCGTCTACCTGCACCTGGACGGCGGCGACGTTCGCTTTGTCACGCGCGACGCGCCGGCCGTGGCGAGCGCTCCGCAGCTGGCCGAAGCCAACGGCATCGTGCGCAACTGGCAGCGCGATGGCAGCGTCACGCGCTTTGCCTTCGGCGGCTACTACAAGCCTTTCTTCCGGCTCGCCGGCGCGGCCAACTGCCGCGTGAGCGTTGACGGCAAGACCGTCCAGGGTGTGCGCGAGCGCGATACCTTGCGCGTCGATACCGCGCCCCTTACCGACCTGAACCATGCCAGCCAAGCCGTCGAAGTCCGCTGCGCCGGCTGAGCGCGAGCGGCTGCTGCCGCCGGCGCTGGTACTGACCTTTACCGCGATGGTGGGAGTCGGCCTGGCACTGATGTTCCCGCGCGAGACGCTGCGCGAGCGCTTGCTGGGGCAGGGCCGCACCATGGACGGCCTGACCGTGGCGTACCTGGAAGCGTGGTCCAAGGCCGCGCCGGACGATCCGGGGTTCATGGCGGTGCTCGCCGAGCAATACGCGCGCAGCGGCCGGCTGGACGAGGCCGAGGCCATGCTGGCGCGCATGCAGGCGCTGCAGCGCGCCGACTTGTCCGCCACGATCCTGCGCACGCGCATCGACATCGCGCAGCAGCGTACCTGGGCGGCGCAGCCCGATACGCCTGAGCGCGCGCAGTTCCTGGCACAGGCGCAGGCCTTGCTCAAGGAAGCCACGGCGCGACGCTGGACCATTGCAGAGCTGCAGAGGCTGGCCATGCAGGCACGCGAGCTCGGCGCGACCGATGCACTGGCGGGCTTCTACCGCGAACTGGCGCGCGCCGACCGCGGCCATGCCGATTTCTGGAATCGCCAACTGGCCGAGATTGCGGTCTCCGGCGGCAACTACCGCGACGCCGCGCGCGCGCTGTTCGCGGCCCAGGCCCGCGCCGGCACGCTGGCCGAGCAGCGCGCGCTGTTCCTGAAGGCCGTGCAGACGCTGCAGTCCGGCAACCTGCTGGACGAGGCACTGGCCGAAGCCGAACGCCATGCCGGGCCGCTGCTCGACGATCCCGAGGTGCTGCGCTACCTGACCAGGCTGGCGCTGGCGGCCAACCGGCCGGAGCAGGCCGCCCGCTACGTGGAGCGGTTGCTGAAGCTGTCTTCGTTGCGGCACCGCCCGGCTGCGCAGGCGGCGCGCATGCTCGCCGCGGCGCAGCCGTGGGCCGCGCAAGGGGTGGTCTTCCTCGACGGCCCGCGCGGGCTGGCGCTGCGCGATGCGCTGCAGGCCGCCGGCGTGCTGCAAACGCGCAAGGCGGCCGCCAGTGCCGCTGACAAGGCCGAGGGCGCCGCCGCCGAGAAGCCCTTCAACGCCGAGGACCATGACCTCGCCTATCGCGTCTTCCTCGCCGCCGGCAAGCTTGACCAGGCCCAGCGCGTGGCCGAGACCGCAGTGCGCAGGCTGCCCGGCGACCTGCTGTGGCGCGAGCGCCTGGCGCAGGTGGCCGAATGGAACCGCCAGCCCGCAGTAGCATTGCAAAACTGGCTGGCGTACGCGCAGGCCAGCAACGACGAGCGCGCCTGGGACCATGTGCTGCGCCTGGCGCCGGGGCTGTCGGATGACGCCGCCTACCTGGTCGCGCTGCGCCACCGGGCGCGCGCCGGCGACCTGCGCACCGTGGACGCGGTGGTCGCCGCCTACGAGCGTCTGGGCGAGCCGGAACAGGCCATGGCCTTCCTGGACGGCCTCAGCCGCGGCCCCAATGCGCGCGAGATCATGGAGCGCAACGCGGCACTGGCCGAGCGCGCCGGCAAGGACGGGCGTGCCTTCACGCTCTACACCGAGCTGCAGGAGCGCTTCGGCCCGCGCCCCGCGTATGCGCTCAAGCTCGCCAACTCCAACTATGTGCATGGCCGCCTGAGGCAGGCGCTTGACGCCATGCTGGTTGCGCGCGCCGCCGCCGGCACGGCCCAGGGTGACGCGCTCTACTGGCGCACCTTCACCGAGCTGGCCAGGCTGAACCAGCGCGACGACCTGCTCGACGAGGGCTATCGCAAGCTGACGGCATCGATCTCCGGCCCGCAGGAGGACCCGTGCCGGCGCCAGCCCGAAGGCAGCCTGCGCAACGACTGCGCGGACGCGCAAACCACCGTGCAGGAACGCGACCTGGCCAACCTGCTGGCGTACTACGACCGCAGCCCGATCGATGCCGGCCGCATCGCCGAAGCCTACTGGCGCAAGCACGGCAGCCAGGAGGCGCTGGAGCTGACGGTCTACTACTACACCCAGGCGCGCGCCTGGGCGCGCGTCGAGCGCTTCCTGGCCAGTCTGACCCCGGCGCAGTTGCGGGCGTCCGAGCAATCGGGCCGCTTCCTGACCTACCGCGCCGAATACCTGCGCGCCATCGGCCAGCGCGAGCGCTCGATGGCAGACCTGCGTCGTGCCGCCAACCTGCCTGAAGCCAGCAGCCAGGCACTGGGCGGGCTGCTGTGGGCACAGGTCGACATGGGCACCGACAACGAAGTGCGCGCACTGATGCGCCGCCTGAAAGGCGAGGCAGAAGACAGCCCCGACCTGTGGGGCGCGTTCGCCGCCGGCCATATGCGCTTCCAGGACGGCCGCTCGGCGCTGCACTACCTGCGCAAGCTCAATGACGGCAAGCAGGCCGATCCGCTCTGGCTTGGCTTGACCGCCGACGCGTATGAGGCCATCGGACAAACCGACACCGCCTGGCGCACCCGCCGCCAGGCATGGGTGGCACTGCATCACGGCTGGGCCGAAGGCGGCCGCATGCATGCGCGGCTGCGCGCCGATGACGAAGACGATGCCGTGGCCGAGGGCGACGAGCCGGGCCTGCCGTCGCGCGCCGAACTGCGCCGCCAGACCGTGGCGCTGGGGCAGGTGTTCGCCTCGGGCGATGTGTCGCGCGCCCTGGTGATCCAGATGCTGCGCGACGACCGTGCCGCCACGGCGCAGGCGCGCAACGCGCCGCGGCCCGCCGGTGCGAAGTCGAAGCTGGGCGATATCGCCGGGCTGCCGCCGCTGGACGTGGCGCCGCCCGCAGCCGTGGTGCAGCGCGAGGCCGCGCGCGAAAAGGCATTATCCGCCGCCGGCCGCGACGTGGCGCTGGCCTGGGCCCTGTCGTCCGAGGCCAACCCGCTCGCGCGCGCCTGGCTCGCCAGGCACTACGCGCGCACGCTGACGCGCCCGGCCTATGCCGAGATCGCGCTGGCGCTGGACAGCAACGACATGGACGCGCTGGACCGCGTGCTGGAACGCCAGGCCGGCCGCGTGCCGGTAACCAACCAGATCGAGGCCAACCTGCGCCTGGACCGCCTCGGCGCCGCGCAGACGCTGGCGTTCGAGGCCCAGGAGGTGGCGCGCACCGACGACGCGCTGCAGGAGACCCTGCAGGACGCGCTGCTCAACAACGCCCAGGCGATCGAGCCGCGCGTCAGCTTCACGCACCAGAAGCCGCTGGAATACACCGAAGGCAGCCTGGCCGGCGGCGTGCGCCTGTGGGATGGCTATGACCTGAACCTGCGCGGCAGTTGGCGCGACCAGCGCAGCACGGACCCCACGCAGCTGGTGAACGTGCCGTCGTCCGACCGGCGCGCCGACCTGTCGCTGGGCTATCAAGACAACGGCAAGCGCTGGCGTGCCACGGCGGGCTACCGCGAAGGCCTGGACACCATGGCCACCGCGCGTTTCTTCGGCGAGTGGAACCGGCAGGGGCGCCTGCAGTTCAGCACGCTGGCGGGGTTGAACCAGCCCGCCGACGAATCCGCCGCGCTGCGCGTGGGCGGAGCCAAGGACGTGGCGGCGCTGGGCGCGACTTACCGCATCGGGCTGCGCGAGTTCGTCGGCGGCCGCATCGAGTACAGCAGCTTCCGCGGGCAGGACCGCAGCGCGCTGGGGCACGGCATCGTCTATGACGTCGAGGCCGGCTACAAGATCCGCACCGCCTATCCTGACTACACCGTGCGCGTGGTTGGCACGCATGCCAGCTACAGCGCCAACGGCGGCAGCCTGACGCCGCGCATGGCTTCGCTGGTGCCGGCCGGGGACGCGGCCACGCCGGGGTTCTACATGCCGCAGGGCTTTACCCAGGCGGGCGTGCTGTTCGGCTTCGGCACCGGGCTGCTGGACGAATACACGCGCAAGTGGCGCCCGTTCGGCGAAGTCGGGCTGCTGCGCGACACGCGCGCGCGCCAGAACTTCCGCATGCAGCTCGGCGTGGCCGGGTCGGTGTTCGGCAACGACCACCTGTCGCTGTTCGTCTCGCACGAGACCGCGGCGCGCAACGGCGGCGTGCCGCTGACGGAGCTGGGAATGCGCTACCGCTGGCTGTACTGAGCCGGCGCGGGCGTGCGGCGATCGGCTGACAACAGGATATGGATCGAGGGAAAAAGGGGAAAACGATGAGCAAAGAGACCAGGGAATCGACGGGCAAGGCAATGAGGCGGCTGGCCGCATGGTGCGGCGCGCTGGGCGCGGCGCTGTGGCTGGCGGGCTGCGCGGTGACGGACGTGGGCCGAGCGCCGCAGCTTGCACGTGGCGAGACCATCGCCGTGCTGCCGATCGTCAACTACACCGAGACGCCGCAGGCGGGCCTGCGTGCCGAGGCGATTGCGGAGAGCCTGCTCAAGACCGGCGGCGTGGCCAGCCTCAAGCGCTACCCGGCCAGCCTCAACCCGGAAACGCTGTTCGAGCCCGCCGAGCGCGAGGCCGTGGGCAAGGCGCTGGAATGGGCGCGTGCCGAGAAGGCGCGCTATGCGCTGACCGGGGCGGTGCAGGAGTGGCGCTACAAGGTCGGCGTCGACGGCGAGCCGGCGGTGGGCATCTCGCTGCAGCTGCTGGACGTGGCCAGCGGCGAGGTGGTCTGGTCGGCCACCGGCAGCGACAGCGGCTGGAGCCGCGCCTCGCTGTCGGGCACCGCGCAGAAGCTGTTGCGCCGCCTGCTGGCGCCGCTGATGCAGGGTTGAGGTGTTAGCGCGAAGCATGACAATGCCGCAGGCATGCGGCAAACCGGTTGAAGCAAGGGGATAAGCGTGGCCAATCCGGCTGACAACACACATCGCGCGCGGCAAGGGCAGGGCATCGGCCTGGGCGGACGCTATGCGCGCCTGCTGGCGCCCGCGGTGAATGGGCGCGCGGCCGTGGTCGAACTGGTGGTGGCGATGCTGCTGGCGATGGGGCTGGCCTGGCTGGTGCTGCCGCAGAACCCGCTGCTGCTGGGCCTGGGCTTTCCTTGGGCCTGGCTGCTGCCGGTGATCCTGGCGCTGCGCTATGGCACGCTGATCGGCGTGGGCAGCGTGCTGATGCTGCTGGGCGGGTGGTTCTTCTTCGAGGAGGCCGGCGCGGTCAGCGGCCCGTTCCCGCGCATGTTCTTCCTGGGCGGGCTGCTGCTGGTGCTGGTGGCCGGGCAGTTCGGCGATATCTGGGGCACGCGCCTGGCGCGCGCCCGCGCGGTCAACCGCTACCTGGACGAGCGCCTGGCGGCGCTGACCAAGAACCACTACCTGCTACGCATCTCGCACGCGCGGCTGGAGAACGACCTGCTGGCGCGGCCGACCACGCTGCGCGACACGCTGTCGCAGCTGCGCGGCGTGGCGCAGGACGAGGCAGTGCGCACCGGCCAGCCGCTGGCGGGCGCGCAGCCGATGCTGCAGGTGGTGGCGCAGGCGTGCCAGCTCGAGGCCGCCGCGCTCTACGCGAGCGACGGCGACAAGATCGACGCCGCCCCCGCGGCGAGCGTCGGCCCGCTCTTCGCGCTCGACACCACCGACCCGCTGGTGCGCCACTGCCTGGACACGCGCCAGCTCGCGCACCTGCGCGCCGAAGGCCTGCAGCATGATGCGCAGACCCGCTACGTGGCGGTGGCGCCGGTGCTGGCCGGCTCCGACCACCTGATCGGCGTGCTGGTGGTCGAGCGCATGCCGTTCCTGTCGCTGACCTATGAAAACCTGCAGATGCTGATGGTGCTGCTGGGCTACTACGCCGATGGCGTCGAGCATGCCGGCGCCACCCGTTCGATCCAGGCGGCAGCGCCGGGCTGCCCGTACTCGTTCGCGCTCGATTACGCGCGTCTGTCGCGGCTGCGGCGCGAGACCGGCATCGACAGCTCGGTGGTGGCGCTGGTGTTCGACCTGGACCCCGAGCGCGACGCGCTGTTCGACCAGGTGGTGCGCAGCCGGCGCGCGCTGGATGTGGCGTGGCCGGTGGTCAACAGCCATCACCGGGCCATGCTGACGCTGATGCCGCTGTCGGATGCGCAGGCGGTTTCCGCGTATCTGGTGCGTATCGAAGACATGCTGCGCGCGCAGTTCGGCACCGATTTCACCAGCGCGGGCATCGGCGTCTATACGCTGGCCGTGCCCGGCACCGGCTCGGAAGACGCGCTGCTCAAGCTGCTGCACCGCGCCCAGGTGGATGGCGCTGTGGCGCAGACGAAGGTGCAAGCCGGGGAAGCCCGCCATGTTTAAGCTCGGCGCCGGCGGCCTGGCCGCGCAGCTCGCCGCGCTGGCCTTGCTGGCCCGCGCCGGCAACAGTACCGCGCTGCTGCTGGCCTTTGTCGGCATGCAGGCGGTGGCGGCCGCGCTGACCGCTCTGGTGCTGTGGCGCCTGCTGCCGCGGCGCATGCGCGTGCCGTTCGCGTGGAGCTACGGCTTTCTCGCGCTGTTCTGCTTTTTCGTGCCGCTGGGCGGCGTGCTGGTGTGGTTTGGCAGCTATCTGTTCTCGAAACTGTTCCCACGACGCACGGACGCCAGCGGCATCGGCACCGTGGGCCTGCCCGAGTTCGTCACGCACCTGATGGCGCGCGTCACGCACGGCGGCGGCGCACGCCTGCGTGCGCAGCTGGGCAACGCGCGTGCGCCGTTGCCTGAGCGCCTGACCGCGCTGGTGGCGATGCAGTCGATGCCGGCGCGCACCGCCAGCCCGGTGCTGCGCGAGCTGCTGGCCGACAGCGCCGACGATATCCGCCTGCTCGCCTACGGCATG
The DNA here is from genome assembly GCF_058252315.1 of Cupriavidus sp. PB-02. Lineage (NCBI taxonomy): Bacteria > Pseudomonadati > Pseudomonadota > Betaproteobacteria > Burkholderiales > Burkholderiaceae > Cupriavidus > Cupriavidus sp. PB-02. The sequence goes on along the minus strand of NZ_CM177695.1, from coordinate 2,561,029 downwards.
CTGGACGGCGCCGAGAAGCAGCTGACCCAGCAGATCCTGGCCGAGCTGCCGCGGCTGGAAAGCGCCGCCAGTGCCGTCGAGCGCGCCGAGATCAACAAGCGCCTGGCCGATCTCTACTGGGAGCTGATCTACCAGAACCTGGTGCAGGGCGACGTCTACCGCTACACCGCCAGCCAGGTCGAGCGCTATGCCGGCGCGGCGCTGGAGCATGACGACCGCAACGCCTCGCTGTGGTACATGCGCGGCCGGCTGGCGCTGGTGCGCAACGCCCCGCGCGAAGCGCGCGAATGGCTGCAGCGCGCCGAATCCCTCGGCTTTGCGCGCGAACGCGTGCTGCCGCTGCTGGCCGAAGCCGCTTACCTGGAACGCGACTACGCCGCGGTGCGCCAGCTGATGGCATCGTTCGACAGTCCCTCGCCGCTCCCGCTGGTGCGGCCCCTGCTGCGTTACTGGCAGTCCGGAGCACAAGCCGGAGCGCAATCATGAGCGAGATCCTGCTGAAAGGGACGTCGGCCGACGTCATGCTGCTGCTCGAAGGCACCTTCCCCTATGTGAGCGGCGGCGTATCGAGCTGGGTCAACCAGATGATTCGCGCGTTCCCCGACGTGCGCTTCGGCATCGTCTTCATTGGCAGCCGGCGCCAGGACTATGGCGACATGGCCTACCGGCTGCCGCCCAACGTGGTCCACCTGGAAACCCATTTCCTGTACGATTTCCCGCCGCCGCCGATGGTCCACGGCAGTTCCGGCGATCCCGCCGCGTTCGACGCCTCGGACCGGCTGCACGACCTGCTGCGCCAGCCCGGCCACGAAGCCGAAGCCGGCGCCATGATCCGCGCGCTGATGCCGGCGCTGCGCGAGGGCGGGGCGCTGGGCGAAGACGCCTTCCTGTACAGCCGCCGCGCCTGGCAGACCATCACCGACCAGTACCGGAGCTTCTGCACCGACCCGTCGTTCACGGACTATTTCTGGACCGTGCGCATCATGCACAAGCCGCTGTGGCAGCTGATGCGCATTGCCGACGGCCTGATCCCGGCGCAGGTCTACCACACCGTTTCCACCGGCTACGCGGGCTTTCTCGGCGCGCTGCTGCGCCACCGCAACCAGCGCCCGCTGCTGGTGTCGGAGCACGGCATCTACACCAAGGAACGCAAGATCGACCTGTTCCAGAGCCAGTGGATCCGCGACAACCGCAATGTGTTCGAGCGCGACATCTCCCAGATCAGCTACTTCCGCGAGCTGTGGGTGCGCTTTTTCGAGACGCTGGGGCGGGTCTGCTATGACGCCGGCGATGACATCGTCGCGCTGTATGAAGGCAACCGGCGCCGCCAGGTGCTCGATGGCGCCCCCGAGGCGCGCACGCGCAGCATCCCCAACGGCATCGACCTGCCGCGCCTCGCGCCGCTGCGCGACCAGCGCAAGCCGGGCGTGCCGCCGGTGCTGTGCCTGATCGGCCGGGTGGTGCCGATCAAGGACGTCAAGACCTTCATCCGCGCGATGCTCACGGTGGTGCGCGAGTACCCGGAGGCCGAAGGCTGGATCGCCGGCCCGGAGGACGAGGATCCGGAATATGCGCGCGAATGCCGCAGCCTGGCGCAGAGCCTGGGGCTGGGTGACAAGGTCAGGTTCCTCGGCTTCCAGCGCATCGACGCGCTGCTGCCGCAGGTGGGCGTGCTGGTGCTGAGCTCGATCAGCGAGGCGCTGCCGCTGGTGGTGCTCGAAGGCTTTGCCGCCGGCGTGCCGTGCGTGACCACCGACGTGGGCTCATGCCGCGAGCTGCTGTTCGGCCTGCCCGGCGAGGATGCCGCGCTGGGCGCCGCCGGCGGCGTGGTGCGCATTGCCGACCCCGCGGCGCTGGCCGGCGAGGCCCTGGCGCTGCTGAAAGACCCGGCGCGCTGGCAGGCGGCGCAGGCGGCGGGCGTTGCCCGGGTGGAGCGCTACTACACCCAGCAGCGCATGGTGGGCAGCTACCGCGACCTGTACCAACGGCTGATGGCGCAACCCGACGGCGCCGGGCATGACCGGCGCGGCGGCGGCAATCCCGCGCGCTGCCCGGTCCACGGAGGAGCCTGAGCATGGCGGGCATTGGATTCGAGCTGCGCAAGATGCTGCGCCGGGACAACCTCTCCGGCATGCTGGGCGCCTATGCGTACGCGGGCATCATCAGCTCCGGGCCGTGGATCCTGTCGATCGTCGGCATCCTGCTGATTGGCATGCTGAGCCTGCCCTTCGTGGTGCCGGGCACGCTGATCACGCAGTTCCAGGTGTCGGTGACCTACCTGATCGCGGGCAGCCTGATCCTGACCGGGCCGATGCAGCTGTCGTTCACGCGCTTTACTTCCGACCGGCTGTTCGAGAAGCGCGACCACCTGGTGCTGAGCAACTACCACGCGGTGGCGCTGCTGGTGACCGTGCTGTCGGGCGGCACCGGCCTGGCCTGCGCAGTGTTCAGCTTCGGCGAGCAGTCGGTGCTGTACCGGCTGCTGATGGTGGCCGGCTTCGTGGTGCTGAGCAATATCTGGATCGCCGCGATCTTCCTGTCCGGCATGAAGCAGTACAAGGCCATCGTCTGGACCTTCCTGCTCGGCTACGCGATTTCGGTGGGCGCCGCGCTGGCGCTGCGCGGCCACGGGCTGGAAGGGCTGCTGGGCGGCTTCGTCGCCGGCCAGCTGTGCCTGCTGACCGGCATGGTGACGCTGATCTACCGCAACTACACCAGCCGCCAGTTCATGACGTTCGAGGTGTTCGAGCGTCGCTACGCCTACCCCAGCCTGGTGGCGATCGGCCTGCTGTACAACCTCGGCATCTGGATCGACAAGTTCATGTTCTGGTACGCGCCGTCCACCGGGCAACAGGTGATCGGTCCGCTGCACGCGTCGATCATCTACGACATCCCGGTGTTCCTGGCCTACCTGGCGATCATCCCGGGCATGGCGGTGTTCCTGGTGCGCATTGAGACCGATTTTGTCGAGTACTACGACGCGTTCTACAACGCGGTGCGCGGCGGCAGCTCGCTCGAGCATATCGAGGACATGCGCAACACCATGGTCCAGACCATCCGGCTGGGGCTGTACGAGATCGTCAAGGTGCAGGCCATCGCCGCGCTGCTGCTGTTCGTGGTGGGCGCGTGGGTGCTGCGGCTGCTGGGTATTTCCGAGCTGTACATGCCGCTGCTCTACGTGGACGTAATCGGCGCCAGCCTGCAGGTGGTGTTGCTGGGCGTGCTCAACATCTATTTCTACCTGGACCGGCGCCGCGAGGTGCTGCTGCTGACCGCCACCTTCGTGGTGCTGAACCTTGCGCTGACGGCGCTGACGCTGCGGCTGGGGCCGGCCTGGTATGGCTACGGGTTTGCGGTGTCGCTGCTGGTCGTGGTGGCGCTGGCGCTGTACCTGCTGGACCGCAAGCTGGACCGTCTGGAGTACGAAACCTACATGCTGCAGTAGGGCGCCCGGGCCCGGCGCGATCGCCGCAGGGAATGGGAGATCGCGGGACGTTCGCGGGAGGATCGGCGCAGTTCGCACCGATACCCCCTCATCGGGAGTCTCGACGGGTGGGGCCGCGATTAGGTAACATTGCGGCAGCCGGCGGGCTTCGGCCTGGCCCGCCGGATCAGATCGACGGCCGCGCCGCCCTTGCGGGGGTGAATTCAGGGAATGGACTTGCCGGCCGAGCCGTCGACATGCCGTGGCAGAGACCGCAGTTGCAGTCGGAAGCTGGCAGAAGGATGTAGAGGTATGCGTATTGCCTCCGTGGAGGATGATCCGGATCAGGCCGAACTGATCCGGCAGATATTGGGCGAGGCCGGCTTCGAGTGCGAGTCCTTCGCCAACGGCGCGGACCTGCTGCGCGCGCTGCGCGAGCGCGCCTACGACCTGCTGATGGTCGACTGGCAACTGCCCGGGACCAGCGGCTACGAACTGGTCAGCTGGGTGCGGCAGAAGTCCGGCAACATGCCGCCGATCCTGTTCGTCACCAGCCGCACCGACGAGGCCGACATCGTCGCGGGCCTCACCGTCGGCGCCGACGACTACATGCTCAAGCCTATCCGCGCCGGCGAACTGATCGCCCGCGTGCGCTCGCTGCTGCGCCGCGCCTATCCCGAGGCCGCGCAGGAAGTCGAGCTGATCCGGCGCGGCAACTACACCGTCGATCCGCGCACGCGCACCATCGCCATCGGCGGCCAGGCGGCCCTGCTGTCGCCGCGCGAGTACGAGCTGGCGCTGTTCCTGTTCCGCAATACCGGCCGCCTGCTGGCGCGCGAGGTGGTGGAGCAGGCCGTCTGGGGCCGCGCCATGGGCGCGGGCTCGCGCACGCTCGACACGCATATCTCGCGGCTGCGCCTGAAGCTGGCGCTGCGCGCCGAGAATGGCGTGCGGCTGACATCCGTGTATTCGCACGGCTACCGGTTTGAAGAAATCTCCGCGGCCGACGCGGAGGCAAACGAGGCCGGGGCGGATGCGTAGGTGGATGAAGGCGGCCGCGCTGGCCTGGCTGTTCGGCGCGGGGATTTCGGTCCAGCAGGTCCAGGCCGGACCGGCGGGCGCGGAAGGCGCCGATTTCCTCTACCTGGTCGAGCCGGGCGATACGCTGATCGCGCTGGCCGAGCGCTATATGGCCTCTGCCGACGGCTGGCGCACACTGCAGCGCCTGAACGGCGTGGCCGACCCATACCGGCTGGTGCCGGGCTCGCGGCTGCGCATCCCGCTGAGCCAGATTCCGGAACAGGCGGCCTCGGCACGCGTGGTCTATGTGCAGGGCGAGGTCCGGGCCAACGGCCGGCCGGTGCAGGTGGGCATGACGCTGGACGAGGCGGCGCGCATTGAGACGCCCGCGGGCGGCTCGGTCACGCTCGAGCTGCCGGACCGCACCCGCGTCACGCTGCCGCCGGCCACTGCGGTGGCGGTGCGGCGCCTGCGCACATTCGCGCGCAGCGGGCTGACCGATACCGTGATCCGCATCGAGAAGGGTGCCGCCGATACGCGCGTGGCGCCCGAAGGCGGCGGTGTCGGCCGCTTCGAGCTGCATACGCCGATGATGGTGACCGGCGTGCGCGGCACCCGCTACCGCGTCTCGGCCGACGCCGAAGGCAGCCGCAGCGAGGTGCTGGAAGGCCGTGTCGGCGTCAGCGCGGCGCGCGGCGCCCACGCGGCGGCGGACCGCGCCATGACGGCAGCCGCTTCGGTCGGCGCAGGCTACGGCATCGGCGTGTCGGCCAATGGCCGGCTGTCGCATCCGGTGGTGCTGCTGCCGGCGCCGGCCTTGCAACCGCCGGCCGATACCGTGCTCGGCCCAGGCTTCGACGCAACCTGGCAACCGGTGGCGGGCGCCGCGGCCTACCGCGTGGCGGTGGCGCGTGATGCCGCGCTGAGCGAGCTGGTCTGGACCGGCATCACCACCGCTACCACCGCCCGCGTCGACGGCCTGCCCGAAGGCACCCTCTACCTCAGCGTCAGCGCCGTGGATGCGCATCAGCTGACCGGTCACGGCGCGCAGGCGCCGGTGTCCGTGCGCCTGAATCCGCCGGCCCCGTTCACGCTGCAGCCCGCCGCCGATGCGGTGCGGTATGCCGAGGCCGTGGCCTTCGAATGGGCCGAGGTGCCTGGCGTGGCGCGCTACGAGCTGGCGCTTGCCGCCGATGCCGGCTTCACGCAGCAGGCCGCGCTGTACCAGGCCGCACAATCCGCCGCCGTGCGGCCACTGGCGCCGGGCCGCTGGTGGTGGCGCGTGCGCAGCGTGGACGGTGCTGGCCGCCCGGGTCCGTGGTCGGCGCCCGTCGCCTTCACCGTCGAGCCGGCGCCGCCGGTGCCGACCCTGCAGGACAATGGCAGCACCCTGCATATCGGCTGGCGCGGGGATAGCAGCGCCGGCTACCGCGTGCAGCTGTCAGCGGACGCAGGCTTCGCCACGCTGCTGGCGGACGAGCACGCCGCCGCCAACGCTATCGACCTGCCACGCCCGGCGGCGGGCGTCTACTACGTGCGGATCGCGCGCGCGGCACCGGGCACGGCCCCGGACCCCGCGGCATTCTCCGCGCCGCAGCGCATCGAGATCTTCGCCTACCTGCGCGATGGCCAGGGCGGCGCGATCGGTGGCATGGGCCCGGGCGACCGGGCCGACGGCGGTGGCCGCATCTGGCTCCGCTGACGCCGCGGGCACGGGTGCGCCCGCGCCCGGCCGCGCCTTCGCGCGCCGCACGCTGATCGAATGGTGCCTGCTGGCCGCCGCCGTGCTGGCACTGGTGGCGCTGGCCGCGCGCGAGGGCTGGACCGAGCGCGCCGACCTGGCCGCCTACGACATCGCCATCGGCGCACAGCACCATCCCGCCCGCGACGATATCGTCATCGTCGCCATCGACGACGCCAGCATCACCGCCATCGGCCGCTGGCCGTGGCGCCGTGCAGTGCTGGCGCACTTGGTCGAGCGCATTGCCGCCGGCGCCCCGCGCGTGATCGGCGTGGACGTGATCCTGTCCGAGCGCGACACCCGCTACCCGCAGGACGACGCGGTGCTGGCGCGCAGCCTGGCGCAGGCCGGCAACGTGGTGCTGCCGGTGGTGGCCGAGCATGCCGGCGCCGGCATGCTGGTGCGCTACCCGCTGGCCGGCCTGGGCGCGGCGGTGGGCCATATCAACATGGTGGTCGATACCGACGGCGTGGCGCGCCAGGTCTACCTGCGCGAAGGGCCGCACCCGGTGCAGGCCGCCGGCGTGCCGCACCTGGCGGCGGTGATGGCGGAGTCCGGGCGCACGCCGCGTCCGCTCGACAGCTACCGCCAGGAGCGCGCGCAGACCACCGAAGGCAACGGCTGGGAACGCCGCGGCCGCTTGCGCATCCCCTATGCGGGGCCGCCCGGCACCTTTGCGCGCGTGTCGGCGCGCGACGTGCTGGAAGGCCGCGCCGATCCGGCACGCTTTGCCGGCAAGGCCGTGCTGATCGGCGCCATGGCCACCGGCATGGGCGACGTGCTGCCCACGCCGGTGTCGCGCGACGGGCGCGGCATGAGCGGCGTCGAGATCCTGGCCAACACGCTGCAGGCGCTGACCGATGGCAACGCCATCGTGGCCGTGCCGCGCGGCTGGCAGCTCGCCGGCACCTTGCTGGCGGTGCTGCTGGCGGCGCTGACTGCATTGCGGCTGCCCCCGCGCGGCGCGCTGGTGGCCACCGGGCTGCTGCTGGCGGGCCTGCTGGGCGGCTCGCTGGTGCTGCTGGCGCTGGCGCGGCTGTGGTTCGCGCCGGCGGCGGCGGTGCTGGGCTGCCTGCTGTTCTACCCGCTGTGGAGCTGGCGCCGGCAGGAAGCCGCGCTGCGCTTCCTGTCCGACGAACTGGCGCGGCTGGAGCGCGAACCCGGCCTGATGCCGGCGCCGCGCCACACCGGCGCCACACTCGACAGCCGCATGCGCGCGGTCTACGGCATGAGCGCGCGGCTGCGCGGCGTGCGCCGCTTCCTCTCCGACGGCCTGGAAAGCCTGCCCGATGCCACCGCGATCTGCGACCTGGACGGCGGCGTGATGCTGGCCAACCGCCGCTGTGTGGCGCTGGCGCCCACGGTGCTGGGCGGCGAACCCGCGCCCGCCGCAGGCGATGCCGGCCCGCCGCGCCCCGCCATCCGCGCTGTGATCGAGGCGCTGTTCCCCGCACCGGCGCCGGCGCTGGCGTACTGGCAGGCGCTGCACGAGCGCCACGCGCGCGCCAGCACGGCCCCCGCGCAGGTCCCTGAAGGCGGCATCGAAGTCGCCGGCCGCGGTGACCGCCGTTACCTGCTCCATGGCGCGCCGCTGCACGGCGATTCGGGCGCCGTGGCCGGCCTGATCGTCAGCGTCACCGACATCACGGCGATCCGGGTCGCCGAGCGCCAGCGCGATCAGATGCTGCGCTTCCTGTCGCACGACATGCGCTCGCCGCAGGCGTCGATCCTGGCGCTGATCGAGTTGCACGAGCGGCGCAACCGTAACGATGGCGCTGCCACGGCCGCTGACGGCACCGTGCTGTCCCGCATTGCCGCGCACGCGCGCCGCACCATGACGCTGGCCGACGATTTCATCAGCGTGGCGCGCGCAGAGTCGAAGTCGCTGGCGTTCATGGAGGTGGAGCTGGGTAGCGTGGTGCTCGATGCCACCGACCAGCTGTGGGCGCTGGCCAACGCGCGCGACGTGTCGTTGCAGATCGATCTGCCGGACGAGCCAGCGGTGGTGCAGGGCGAGCCGGCGCTGCTGGTGCGCGCTATCGCCAACCTGGTCAGCAACGCCATCAAGTTCAGCCCGCGAGGTCGGCCCGTGACGGTATCGCTGGCGCGTGAGCCGGGGCATTTCGCTATCGCCGTGCAGGACCATGGCCCCGGCATCGCGCTGGCCGACCAGGCGCGGTTGTTCGAGCCCTTTGCGCGGCTGCACGAAGGTCAGCAGGGGGCGCCCGATGGCGCTGGCCTGGGGCTGGTGCTGGTGCGCGCTGTGGCCGAGCGGCATGGGGGCAAGGTTGAGGTGCACAGCGTGGTGGATGCGGGGGCCGTGTTCCGGATCGTGCTGCCGGCGGGCTGACCGCTGTTACGTCCGTCGACACAATTGTTGCCATTCGCCCGTGGCGGATTTGCGTAGGAACGAATGGCCGCTGGAGCCGCATCCGGTGGTCTTCACGCCCACGCCAGTTCCCCCAATGGAAGTACCTGGCGTGGGTGGTTTTTTGGCTCCTTGCTGGAGTGGGCGCTTTGCCTGCGGGTTTCATCTGGTTTGATGCTCGACGGCTCGCGCTGCTGGTGACATGTTGTCGTTGCTTGAACCGCTCTGTTCCGCCCTCCTGGGGGGGTTACTTTTTGTCCGAGCGACAAAAAGTAACCAAAAAGCGCGTCGCCTGCGGCTGGCCTTTATCAAGGAGGCGGCGTGGGTGGTGCGGGCGGTGGTGATTTCCGTTTTGGCGTGGTCGCGGTTCGAGCCTGCTACGCCAGGTGAGTCAGTGACGGTGCCTACGTACACCGACTTTTGAACGATCCCCATGCAGGGTGTAGGCCGTCTGCTAAGCACCGTATCGCATCAACGCCTTCGGCTGCGCTGCGCGCGGCGTCCGGGTCCTGATGGTTGCGATGCGTCTGTCTGTGGCAACCTCATGGGGTGACAAACGAGTTCAATCACATGGGTAACACGCTGAGGCTTGCGTAGTCACATTAGAAACCTGTTACCTTTGAGCTTGAACTGTTTTGTCACCTACATCGGTGAACCGTACCGATTCATGCGGGCGGGAATCTGATGGGACCTATCCGGAATTTTGTGTGCGAGGCATATCATGAGAGGTAACGACCATGGATATGCCGATGAAGAAGAAACGTACGGTGGCATCTCAGGCAGCGGCCCGCGGCCCGCTGCCGGCTTTGCCTGACGGCTTACTTGACGAGTTGGTTAAAGGGCCGATGACGCCCGGCGAGGTCCAGGATCTGATGCTGGCGTTCAACAAGGCCATCATCGAACGGGCGATGAGCGCCGAAATGAGCATGCATTTGGGCTATAAGCCAGGCGAGCCCAAGCCGGCCGAGCAGTCCAATGAGCGTAACGGTGTCAGCGGCAAGACCGTTGATCACCGACCGCGGCCCGGTGCGGGTCGAATTGCCACGCGACCGCGATGGCAGCTTCGATCCGATTCTGATCCCGAAGCATGAGCGGCGCTTTACCGGCTTCGATGAGCGCATTATTGCCATGTACGCGCGCGGCATGAGCGTGCGCGAGATTCAGGCGTTTCTGGCTGAGAGCTACGGAACCGAAGTCTCCCCGGACTTCATCAGCTCGGTCACCGACGAAGTCATGGCCGAGGCGAGAGCCGTCGAGCATCGACCAGATGCCAGCCGTAGCAAGCGTGCCGCCGCGCCTCTAATCCGAAGTTCACCAGCCGCCTGGGCGAGTTTCCCCTTTTGCGACAGGCACTTGTCGTGATTCCCGGGTTCCAGTTTCTGTCTACACGCGGATTTGCTGAAGCAATTCCAGAGCCTGCTTCTGTTTCGCGTTTGCCGTGGTGACGAGTTCGAACGTCGGCACTTCAGCGCCAGCGCTGGGTGTGCGGCAGGTGTTACGCACGATCGTGGCGAGTTCGGCCATCAAGCTCGAGAAGCTGTGCACGGGCGTGCCGTCGTCAAGTGTGTGGCGCGCCGCCTTGGCCAGCGCTGCCGCAGAGCGCACGGCAGGCGCCACCGGATCACGCGTGGCCTTGGCGGCCTGATCCGGGTCGGCGAACATCAGTTCGCGCCAAGCCTCACGCATGTGCCATTCGACGTAGTAGGCCAGCATGCACAGCAGGATATGCGCACGCACCCGATCGGCCGTGCGGTGATGGATTGGCCGCACCTTCAGGTCCACCGTTTTTAGCGAACGGAACGCGCGCTCCACGTTGGCCAGCGCCTTGTAGTTGCGCACGCACTCGGCCGAGTCCATCTGCGCCGCACTCACCGAAGTGCGGATGATGTAGAGGCCGTCGAGCGCCGCCTCGCGGGCGATGCCCTCGCTGTTGCGGCTGAACGTGAAGGCCGCGTCGTCGATACTCAGCGCAAAGTGCTTGGCCACCTTGTACTTGTCGATCACCTTGCCCACGCGCAGGCCGATCTGATCGCGCCCGGCAAGCTTGCCCGCCTGCACGCGGGCAACGATCGGCTGCAGGCACGCCTCGGTGGCCGCCAGCAACTCTTCTCGCTTGTGGGCACGTAGCCTGGCCAGTTCCGGATTGCGGCACGCCACCAGCCGCTCGCCCGGATAGTCCGGTGAACTCAGCTCCAGCAGATTGCGCTCGTCGAACAGGCCAAGCTGCAGTTGCCCTTGCTCGAGCAGCGGGCGGATCGAGGCGCTCTTGAGCGCGGTGATCCAGCCCAGGTCACCGCCTTCACGCATCTGGTCGATGGCCTTGCTGGAGATCATGCCGCGATCGCCCACCATGACCAATCGGGAGAGACCAAATTCCTCTTGCAGGCGCCGCACCTCGGGCATGAAGGTCTGGCTGTCGGCCACGTTGCCCTCATGCACCGACACCGCCACTGGGCAGCCGCGCGCATCGGTGAGCAAGCCGTAGTTGACCTGTAGCAGCCCCTTCTTGCCATCGCGGCTGTAGCCAAGCTTGGCCAGCGGGCAGGTGTTGCCCTCGAAGTAGCTGGAGCTCAGGTCATACAGCACCAGGCCACCGGCGCTCAAGTGGCGCGCGGCGAGCTTCTTCTGGATTGTGCCCTGGCGCGCGAGCAGCCAGTCCATTGTCGCGTACAGGTCGTTCTCGTTGGCCTCGGTCACGCCGAAGTCCTCCGCCAGGGTGCTGGTGTGCCACCAGCGCGTGGTGGCCAGCTTCGTGTGCGGCGCCGCGATGCGCGCGGCCACCATCGCCAGCACCAGGTCGCGCTCGCGCGAAGGCTTGGAGGCGATCAGCGAGGCAAAGCCCAGACGCTGCATGGCCGTGGCCACCGCCTGCACGTGGCCGTGAGCGCGCGAGCGTGTCACCTCGAACGCCTCGCCCAGCGGCACGAAGGTCTCGCCCTTGAGTGAGCGGCGGATGATCTCGATCAGTGCCTCGGGCAAGTGGGACAGGTTGCCCAGCGTCTCGTTCTTGACCACGCCGTCCTCGCGGTAACTGCGCCGCAACAGGTGGGTGCGATAGATCTGGTCCTTGTACTTGCGGGTCGTCGTAACGACGTGAGCGGTTCCGTTTCGTGCTGGCATAGCCAGAAGAATAGGAGAAAACCCGCCAATGTCAAGAACTTTTAGTGACTACAAAATGAGGGCATCGAACGCCCCCCGATGAGCCGATTCCTCAATCAGGAAAAGGGCTTCGCGACGCCGCAGCGGCGGCGTCACCATGGAACTTCGGGCTAATGCCCCCGTGGCACTGTCAGCCTATCCCATCCCCCTGCACCCGAAACATCAGCACAAACCGCGTCCTCCCCTCCACCGACTCCACCGCCACACTGCCACCATGCGCGGCCATGATCGCCTGCGTAATCGCCAGCCCCAACCCCGCCCCCTCCGAATCCGGCCGCGCCCGCGCTTTGTCCGCACGGAAGAAGCGATCAAACAGCGACGGCAGCAGCTCAGGCCGAATGGTCTCGCCTTCATTCTCGACAACCACCATCACCGCATCGGCGCGCGGCGCGATCTCCACCACGATCCCCTTGCCCGCAGGCGTATGCCGCAGTGCATTGGAAAGCAGATTGCTGAGCGCGCGCCGCAGCATCAGCCGGTCGCCGCTGATGCTGCCGCTGCCGCGCTGCTGCAGTCGCACGCCCTTATCCTCCGCCAGCGCATCGTAGAACTCGAGCAACGCGGCGACTTCCTCCGCGACCTCGATGCGCTCCGCGTTTGGCAACGTAATGCCGTGCTCCATCTTGGCCAGATAGAGCATGTCCGACACCATGCGCGCCAGCCGTTGCAGTTCCTCGGCATTCGAGGTCAGCACATCGCGGTACCTGGCCGCATCGCGCGGCTGCGACAGCACCACGTGGGTCTGCGTCATCAGGTTGGTCAGCGGCGTACGCAGCTCATGCGCCAGGTCCGACGAGAACGCCGAAAGCCGGTTGAAATCGCTTTGCAGTCGTTCGAGCATGGCATTGAGCGTCGCGGCCAGGTCCGCCATTTCCACCGGCACGGCCTCGACCGGCATGCGCTCATCGAGCTTGTACGCGGTGACCGTGCGCGCGCGCGAGGCCATGGTGCGCAGCGGCGCCAGCCCGCGCCGGGCCGCCCACCAGCCGAGCAGGCCGCTGGCCAGCGCGGCCAGCGCCGTGTAGAAGGCCAGCGATTGCCGGAACGCCTGCATGAAATGGGCGTGCAGCGCGGTGTCCATGCCGACCACGATCCGCAGCGGTCCCGGCTGCGCGCCCGGCATCGGGGCCACCGCGCGCATGCCGCGGTAAGTCTGTCCCTGCTGCCCCCAGACGAAGGTATCGCGGTCCGCCGGCAGCTTCGCGGCGATGGCCTGCGCGATGCCGAAGTCGAACGCCTGCGTGGCATACACGCTGTTGCCGTCGGCGGTGCGCACCTCGGCGACGAAACCCGGATGGTGCTCCAGCGTCTGCGCCAGGCGCTGCGGCACGGCGCTCGCCGGGCCTTCGGCCGCGATCATCTGGATCAGCCGGACGTTGTCGCCCAGCACGGCGTAGTCCTCGTCGGCAAAATGCCGGTCCATCGCCAGCCAGATCAGCGCACCCAGCCCCAGCAGCACCGCCGCCGACGACAGCGAGAATAGGATGGTCAGCCGCGCCGTCAGCGACAGGCGGGCTTTCATTCGCCATCCTCCGCCGGCTCCGGTTCCTCCAGCACATACCCCATGCCACGCACGGTCTGGATCAACTTGGGCTCGAAGTCGTCGTCGATCTTGGCGCGCAGGCGCCGGATCGCGACGTCGATCACATTGCTGTCGCTGTCGAAATTCATATCCCACACCTGCGAGGCAATCAGCGAGCGCGGCAGCACTTCGCCGCGGCGGCGCGCCAGCAGTTCGAGCAGCGCGAACTCCTTGTTGGTCAGCGTGATGCGCCGGCCCGCGCGCGTGGCGCGGCGGCGGGCGAGATCCAGCACCAGGTCGGCGACCTGGATGCGGTCCACCGCCACCTGCGCCGTGCCCCGGCGCAGCAGCGTGCGCACGCGCGCCAGCAGCTCGGAGAACGCGAACGGCTTGACCAGGTAGTCGTCTGCGCCCAACTCCAGGCCCTTGACGCGGTCGGCCACGCTGTCGCGCGCGGTCAGGAACAGCACCGGCACGGCGTTCTGCGCCGCGCGCAACGCCTGCACGATGCGCCAGCCGTCGACGTCTGGCAGCATCACGTCGAGGATCACCAGGTCATAAGGCTCGGTCATCGCCAGATGCTGGCCGTCCAGCCCGTTTGCCACCAGGTCGACGACAAAGCCGGCCTCGGTCAGGCCCTGGCGCAGGTATTCGCCGGTCTTGGACTCGTCCTCCACCACAAGCAGTTTCATCAGCTCCCTTCCTTCCGATCCGATCCGACCCGGCCCGCCGCGCTGGCGGGGTCCGGCAACTCTACGCCAGCGGCGCGAGCGTGAACATGACGCCAAGATTACCGGATTGTCATGTCCAGGTCAGGCGCGGGTAGGGTGGCCCCGGCTACGCTTGGAGTGCCTCAGACAACGGACGCGATTCATGCAACGCCACCCAGCCACCGGCATTCTCCTGCCCGATCTTCCCCGCCGCCGCTTCGTACAGGGGCTGGTAGCCGGTGGCGTGGTTGCCGGCCTGGCCGGCCTTGGCGGCGGCGCCTGGGCGCAACCGGCGGGGCGGCCGGCGCACGCGGCCGCGGGTACGGCGCCCGTGCTGCGCGGCACGGAATTCGACCTGGTGGTGGGCGAGTCGCTGGTCAACTTCACCGGCCAGGCGCGGGTCGCCACTACCATCAACGGCATGCTGCCCGGCCCCACGCTGCGCTGGCGTGAAGGCGACACCGTCACCATCCGCGTCACCAACCGCCTGCGCGAGGCCACTTCGATCCACTGGCACGGCATCATCCTGCCGTTCGGGATGGACGGCGTGCCGGGCATCAGCTTTGCCGGCATTCCTCCCGGCGAAACCTTCACCTACCGCTTCAAGGTCGCGCAGCGCGGCAGCTACTGGTATCACTCGCACTCGGGCTTCCAGGAGATGACCGGCGTGTACGGCGGCATCGTCATCGATCCGCCCGCGGGCCAGCCTGGCATGCAGGCCGACCGCGACTACACCATGCTGCTGTCCGACTGGACCGATGAAGACCCGATGCGGGTGCTGACCAAGCTCAAGGTGCAGGGCGACTACTACAACTACAACCAGCCGACCGTGGTCGATTTCTTCCGCGATGCTTCGCGCGATGGGCTGAAGCAGGCGCTGGACAAGCGCCGGATGTGGAACCAGATGCGGATGAGCCCGACCGACCTGGCGGACCTGTCCGGCGCCACGCTGACCTACCTGACCAACGGCGTCACGCCGGCCGGCAACTGGACCGGGCTGTTCCGCCCCGGCGAAAAGGTGCGGCTGCGCTTTATCAACGGCTCGGGCAATACCTTCTACGACGTGCGCATCCCCGGGCTGAAGCTGCGGGTGGTGGAGGTCGACGGGCAGGGCATCGAACCGGTCACGGTGGATGAATTCCGCTTCGGCCCAGGCGAGACCTGCGACGCCATCGTCGAGCCACGCGGCGATGCCTACACCATCTTCTCGCAGGCGATGGACCGCACCGGCTATGCGCGCGGCACGCTGGCCGTGACGCAAGGGCTGAGCGCGCCGGTGCCCGCGTTGGACAAGGCGGAATGGCTGACCATGACCGACATGATGGGCGAGATGGGTGGCATGGGTGGCATGGGGGGCATGGATCACGGCGGTATGGCGATGCACGGCATGAACCACGGCGCAATGCAGGGCATGGATCATGGCGCGATGGCGATGGACCACAGCCAGCACGGCGCCGGCGGCAAGGCAATGGACCACAGCGAGCACGCCATGGCGAGCATGGCCGGCAATCCGCTCAAAGTCCCCAGCAAGACCGCCCGCCATGCCCGCACCGAATACGGCGCCAGCACCGACATGCGCGTCGATATGGCCCGCACCAACCTGGATGACCCCGGCATCGGCCTGCGCAACAACGGCAGGCGGGTGCTGACGCTGGCCGACCAGCACACCATCGGCGGCGCGATGGACCCGCGCGGCCCCGGGCGCGAGGTCGAACTGCACCTGACCGGCAATATGGAACGCTACTCCTGGTCGCTCGACGGCGTGGAGTTCGGCAAGTCGACGCCGGTGTATTTCAAATACGGCGAACGGCTGCGCGTGATCCTGCACAACGACACCATGATGACGCACCCCATGCATCTGCACGGCATGTGGAGCGAACTGGAAGCGCCCGACGGCAGCTTCCTGGCGCGCCGCCACACCATCCCCGTGCAGCCGGCGCAGCGCATCAGCTTCCTGGTCACCGCCGATGCATTGGGACGCTGGGCCTGGCATTGCCACCTGATGCTGCATATGGATGCGGGCATGTTCCGCGAAGTGGTGGTGGCCTGATGTCTGCATTCCGATCCGCAATCCCCTTGCTGCAAACCACCAGGATCCTTGCCGCGGTGCTGGCCCTGGCCGCCACGGGCGCCGCCTCGGCGCAGGACCCGCACGCCGGCCACGCTCATCACCACAACGCGCCCGCCACCAGCGCTGCGGCCCCGATGACGGAAATGGACCACAGCCAGATGGAAGGCATGGAGGCAGCCAGCGCACCGATGACGGACATGAAAGGCATGGACACCATGGAGCAGGGCAGCGGCGTGTCCGCACCGGCCATGGACCACGGCGACATGAAGATGCAGGGCGGCAGCGCGCCGCCCGACGCCCGCGATCCGCATGCCTATTCCGGCGGCTACCAGTTGGGCGTCGGCAAGTACGCGCACGGCGACAAGCGCCAACTGGTGATGGCTGACGAGCACTTGTTCGCGTCGGTGCTGGTCGACCGGCTCGAATGGGCCCACGCCAGCGGCAGCAACGCCGCCGCCTACGAGGCGCAGGCGTGGTTCGGCACCTCGTACAACAAGCTGGTGCTCAAGGCCGAGGGCGAGGCATCGAAGGGCAAGCTGCACGAGGCCCGCACCGAACTGCTTTGGGGACACGCCATCGCCAGCTACTGGGATACCCAGCTGGGCATCCGCAACGACGCCGGCAGCGGGCGCCCGGCGCGCAACTGGCTGGCGTTCGGCGTGCAGGGACTGGCGCCGTACTGGTTCGAGGTCGATG
This sequence comes from Cupriavidus sp. PB-02, assembly GCF_058252315.1. Classification (NCBI taxonomy): domain Bacteria; kingdom Pseudomonadati; phylum Pseudomonadota; class Betaproteobacteria; order Burkholderiales; family Burkholderiaceae; genus Cupriavidus; species Cupriavidus sp. PB-02. The sequence continues at coordinate 2,544,318 of NZ_CM177695.1, read as the reverse complement.
CCACCGCCTATGTCGGCACCAGCGGCCGCACGGCGATGCGGCTTTCCGCGGAGTATGAGCTGCTGCTGACGCAGCGCCTGATCCTGCAGCCGCGCATCGAGGCCAACCTCTATGGCAAGAACGACCCGGCGGTCGGCATCGGCAGCGGTTTGTCCAGCGGTACGGTGGGCCTGCGCCTGCGCTATGAGTTCAGTCGCCAGTTCGCGCCGTATATCGGCCTCGAGCGCTACCAGGCCTTCGGCAACACGGCCGACATGATCCGCATATCCGGCGGCCGGGCAGGCGAGACCCGCTTCGTGGCGGGCGTCCGGATCTGGTTCTGACAAGACACGCTCACCAACAAAATTTCCGGAGTAGACCATGCAAGCCAAGCACCCCCTGATTCGATCGATGGTCGCCGCGACAGTCGCGCTGGCCAGCAGCATCGCCATGGCCCATCCCAAGCTGGTGTCATCCACACCGGCGGACAAAGCCGAGGTGGCCGCCCCGCAGAAGATCGAACTGCTGTTCTCGGAGAACCTCCTCACGCAGTTCTCCGGCGCCAACCTGGTGATGACCGGCATGCCGGGCATGGCCGACCATGCGCCAATGAAGGTCGCCGCGAAGGTCTCCGGCAGCGACGACCCGAAGGCGATGGTGATCACGCCCGCGCGTGCGCTGTCGCCCGGCAGCTATCGCGTGGACTGGCGCGCCGTGTCGTCGGATACCCATCCCGTTACCGGGAATATCGCTTTCACCGTCAAGTGAGCGCCGATGGACTGGGTCGCTGTCGGGCTGCGCTTCGCGCTGTATGTCGACCTGGCCTTGCTGTTCGGGCTGCCGCTGTTCTGCCTGTACGCGCTGCACGGCCATGAACGTGCTTCGTGGATCGCGGCCCGATGCCAGGTCATGGCACGGGCAGGTGCGATAGCCGGCATCCTGCTTTCGCTGGGCAGCATCGCGGTGATGGCCAAGGCAATGAGCGGGGCTGCCGGGTATTCGGCCTTGCAAAGCCATGTCTTCGGGATGATTGTCACCGGGACCGATTTCGGCGTGGCCTGGTCGGTGCGCCTGGTTGCCCTGGTGCTCTGCCTGCCAGCCGCCCTGCCAGGGCGAGCGCGGCCCGGTACGCGGCTGGCGGCGCTGGCAGCGTTTGCCGGGATTGCGCTTGCCACGCTGGCATGGGGCGGGCACGGTGCGATGCATGACGGGGCCGGGCGCTACCTGCACCTTGGTGCCGACGTGGCGCACCTGCTGGCCGCGGGCGCGTGGACCGGCGCGCTCGCTGCCTTTGTACTGCTGTCGCTGGCAAAGCCGTCATCGGGCCCGCAGGCCATGGCGTTGCTGAGCCGCACGTCGAACGGGTTTGCCCACATCGGCACCGTCATTGTCGCCACGCTGGTGCTGACCGGCGCCGTCAACTACTGGTTCATCGTGGGCCCGGTCCTGCCAGACCTGGCGCCGATGTCCTACGGCGGACTGCTGGCCGGCAAGCTGGCGCTGTTCGTGGCGATGCTGGGCCTGGCCGCGGCCAACCGCTTCCGTCTGAGTCCCCGGTTGGCACAGGCGCTGCAGGCAGGGAATCAGGGCGTGGCGATTCGCGCGCTGCGGCGCAGCCTGATGATGGAGTCCGGCGCCGCCACGCTGGTCCTGGCGCTGGTGGCCGTGCTCGGCACGCTGTCGCCGGCGACCGTCTAGCGCGCCGAAGGCAAGCGGCAGGGGGCGCTACTGTCCCGCCCTGGACTGCTCCGTCACGTCGCGCTGGGCTGCCGCCATCTTTGCCGGCCAGGTGCTCTTGATATAAGCGAGCACGGCAATGATCTCGTCGTCAGACAGGATCGCGCCGAACGCCGGCATATCGCTTGTATAGCCTTGCGGCGCCGTCACGCCGGGCACCAGGCCGTTCTTCGTGATCGCAAACAGCACGGCATCCGGGTGGTGCCAGGTGTGGCCGGACGCGTCATGCGGCGGGGCCGGCATGCGGCCGCTGGGCAGGCGCTCGCGCCAGTCCGGCTGGCCTTCCAGTTTGGCGCCGTGGCATGCGGCGCATTGCTGTGCGTAGATCAGTTTGCCGCGGCTCACGCGCGCGGTGTCCGAGGCATCGATGCGCAAGCCGCCGGCGCCTGGCGCCGACGAATCGAGATAGGACTTTGTCTTCAGCGCAATGGCCGTGGCTACAATCGCGCCCAGCGCGAGCAGGCCGCCCACGAGCCAGCGTGTTCTTGTCGAATGTTCCATCAGCGTTGTCTGGCAGTGCCAGGGGCTTGCAGCGCGGGCAAGGGACGGCAAGGCACGCCAGTGTGCCGCGCGGCTCAGACATAGGCAATCAGGCGTCCCGCACAGATCACCAGCGACCACGCCACCAACGACACGATCGCGCTGATCCGCGCGCCCGCCGGCGGCACGGTGCCGACGTCCCATCCCCGTTGCGCGTCGCGCAGGCTGCGATAAGGCCCGGTGTGGAACCACACCACGTTCACCAGCGCCAGCGCAATCAGGCACAGCTTGACGAGAAAGGCAGGGTTGCCGGCCAGCTCATCCGCATGGGCCAGGAACAGCAGCGCACCACTGCCCACCACCGCGACAAAGGCCGCGACGGAAAACGGCAGCGCGTGGCGCAGCAGCAGGGTCACCGGCAACTGCCGGCCAAGCCCCGCCAGGCGCATGTCCACCACAACGATGGAACCGAACAGCAGTGCCATGCCCGCCAGGTGGACGATCTCCACCGCAGGGTAGGCCCAGGCTGAGCCACGCAGCGCGGCCGAGAACGGCAGGCGCGCCAGCGTGGCGCCCCACTCAGTCCATTGCGCCAGCAATGCCTGCATGCCGCGCGCAGCGGGTCAGCGCAGCTCGACGGTCTTGCCGTCCACGGTGATGCGTTCGGCGCGCAACTCGTCCGCCTTTTCCTTGCTGGCGTAGCCGACCAGCGTGACCTCGCGGCCCACGGCGACCTTGTCGGCGGTGGCGCCGCGCGCCTCCATCCGTGAGACGGGGGCCAGGATGGCCAGCCAGCGCTTGCCGCCGGCCTCGATGCGGATGTGCGCGTGGGGGTTCTCGTAGTGGCTTTCGACGATCTTGCCGGTCAGCGTCAGCGGCTTGGTTTGGTCGTAGGTGGACCAGCCGTGATGCGCCACGGCGGGCAGGGCGGCCAGCGCCAGCGCAGCGGTAACCAGGGCGGGGCGCAGCAGGTTGCGGACTAGCTTGGGCATGGGGCAGGGCTCCGTTCAGGGCTTGTGCAGTATAAGCGGCGATGCGTTGTCCGGGGCACCGGGTCGCGCTACACGCGGCACGCGTCTGCGCGCTGCACCAGCCGGTACAGGCTGGGGCTCATCGGCTTGAGTGCGGCGCGTTCGGCAGTGAGCGCATTGGCCAGGTTCGAGCGGCCGGCGCGCAAGGCGGCCTCGATCAGGGTCAGGCTGATGACGTCGCGCTGCGCATGGCTGCCGCCGAAGCGGTGCGCGACCAGGCGCACCGGCGCCAGCAGCTCGATGGCGGTGCCGTAGTCGCCCTGCTCGAACGCGATCAGGGCGTCGGCCACCGGCAGGCCCACGTCATGCGACATCATCGCATTGGTGCCGTCACCGAGTTCCGCGCGCTGCAAGGCGGCACGCCCTGCGGCGGCGGCCTCGGGCCGGCCCGCGCCAAGGCTGGCCATCACGGCATGGACGTCGTTGAAGGCGTAGTAGCCGGCCGCGCCGCGGCCCAGCCAGTCATCCGCCACGGGCTGCCAGCGCTTGCCGACGTCGACGCCGCGCAAGCGCAGGCGCCACAGCAGCGCGGTGGCGTCCACCAGGTCCAGCGCGATGGCGGGCGCCGGGCGGCTGATATAGCGGTCGTAGAGCGCCAGCACGTCTTCGATCCGGCCGTCCTCCAGCTGGAACAGCGCCAGGTGCCACCAGTTGTGCACCGCCAGCATGTTGTCGTCGGCCCAGTCGTCGCGGCGCGCGTCCAGCCAGGCGATGCCATCCGCCAGCCGGCCCTGCATCTCCATCACGTGCGCCACGGCATGCACGGCCCACGGGTCGCGCGGATTCAGTTCCAGCGCGCGGCGCCCGCGTTCCTCGGCGCGCTCGTAGAGCTGGGTTTCTTCCAGCCCGAAGGCGTGCATGCCGAGCAGGTAGCCATAGCCGGGCATGCCGGCATCCCAGTGCGGCAGCGCCTGGGCGACGCGGTCGCGCAGCATGGTCGACTGCCCGAGCAGGAAGTCGCCGAGGTGGGCGACCTGGAGCGCCAGCAGGTCGCGTGGATGGTCGATCACGATTTCGCCGTACAGCTGGTTGGAGCGGCTGAAATCGCCATCGAGCCAGGCGCGCGCGGCAGCTATATGGCGGCGCTCGCGGTCATTGGCAAGGTGGTGCAGGGCTTCGCCGGCTTCCACGCTCTGGCGCAGCATGGGTTCTACCGTGCCGTCGCCCGAGGTCACCATCAGCGCCGCGCGCAGCGCGTGGCCCATGACGAAGTCCGGGTTCTCCGCCAGGGCCGCGTCGATGACGGCGAGCGGGTCGCCGTAATAGCCGTTCAGCAAGCGCAGGGCCGTCTCGAACCGCTCGACCGACCGGGGGCTCTGTGTCGAGACCGCGAGGTCCCTGGAATCCGTCTGTGCCATGGCACCCTCCGTGCGCCCGACAGGTGCCGGGCTGTCAACAACCATCGTAGACGGCAAAACGGCATGTGTAACGGGCGAGGGCGTGCAAATCCGGCCCAAAGGGCCAGGCGCGCGCATGTTGTGCGCTATGTGCCGCTGCGGCCAAGGGGCGGTCGCTGCTCTTCCCACCGGGGCCGGCTTCCGGCCTCGGTTAAACTGCCACAACCCCATCACGACATCACAACGGGCTACCCATGAAGACACTCGCGCTTTTCCTCGGCTCCCTGACCTTCGCCTGCGCCGCTTCCGCGGCTGCCCCGGCGGCATCGGCTCCGACGGCCGCGGCGGCCCCGGTCGCGCCTGCGGCCGCACCGCAGACGCTGCCTTCGGGCATGACCATCCAGCACCTGGTCAAGGGCAACGGCGCCTCGCCCAAGGCCACCGACACGGTGCAGGTCCACTACCGCGGCACGCTGGCCGACGGCACGGAGTTCGACAGCTCGTACAAGCGCGGCCAGCCGATCTCGTTTCCGCTCAACCGCGTGATCCCGTGCTGGACCGAAGGCGTGCAGGCGATGCAGGTGGGCGGCAAGGCCAAGCTGACCTGCCCGGCGTCCACTGCCTACGGCGCGCGCGGCGTGCCGGGCACGATCCCGCCGAATGCCACGCTGACGTTCGAGGTGGTGCTGCTGGGCATCGGCAGCTAAGGCTGCGGGTGTGCGACAGCAGCTTAGGCTGCCTTAGCGCGGCGCCGCTTGCTGCGCCGGCGCCGGCGTGCCCGTCGGTGCGGCTGGTGCGGCCGGTGCGGCTGGCGCGGCTGGCGCGGTTGGCGCGGCGGCCGGTGCAGCTTCGCCGCTGTCCTCGTCTTCGCCGTAGTCCGGCAGCGCCGTGCTCTCGCCCAGCAGGTAGCGGCGCCGCTGCAGGTACCCGTCGCGCACGAAGGCGTACCTGTCCAGCGCCGCCAGCCTGAGCAGGTCGGTGGCGCCCAGCAGGTTGGTGCGCACATCCACCACGTTCATCGCGAACAGCGAATTGCGCACCGCCGGCTCGGCATAGGTGATCGGGTCAAACTGGAAATTCACATACAGGCCCACGCCGTCACGGAACGAGCTGGGACCGAACAGCGGCAGTACCAGGTAGGGTCCCGATGGCACGCCCCACGTGCCCAGCGTCAGGCCGAAGTCCTGCGAATGCTTCAGCAGCCCCGCCGGCGTGGCGATATCGATCAGCCCGCCGATGCCAAGCACCGAATTCATCGCCACCCGCATAAAACTCTCCGCCGCGTCCACGCCCTTGCCCTGCAGCACGTTGTTGGCAAAGTTGCCCACGTCAGCGAGGTTCGAGAAGAAGTTGGTGACGGCGGTGCGCACCGGCTCAGGCGTGACCGCCTTGTAGCCCTTGGCGACGGGCATGGCCACATACTCGTCGAGCTTGTCGTTGACGGTGTACACCACGCGGTTCATGGGCTCAAGCGGATCGTCCGGATTGGCATTCGGGCCGGTCGCGCAGCCGGCAAGCATGGCAGTGGCGACGGCGATGGCGGCGACGACCGGGCGCCCGGCTTGCGAGAGGGGTGTGGGGGGAGGCATCGGGTAAGGCGAAGCGAATCGCTCTGCGGGGAAGGGGGGGCGTGATCGATGGGCGCTATGGCCGGACGGGTTTGTCATGGGCGAGGTGCGCGTCTTCGCGCGGCCGGCCCATCAGGATCGGCTGGAAGAACACCGCGCCGATCAGCGTGCACACCAGCGCCAGCGCCAGCAGCTTGCCCATGCTGGCAGTGCCGGGATGTTGGGACAGCCACAGGCTGCCAAACGCGGTGGCGGTGGTGGCGGCGCTGTAGAGCACCGCATGCGTCAGGCTCGACTGCAGCAGCTTGGTCTTGCCGTGCCGCCAGGCAATCACATAGTAGATTTTGAACGCCACGCCGATGCCCAGCAACAGCGGCAGTGCGATCACGTTGGCAAAGTTCAGCGCAATGCCGAACAACACGCACAGCTCCAGCGTGACGATGGCCGATACCAGCAGCGGCACCAGCGTGCGCAACACGTCGGCAAAGCGGCGCAGCGTGATCCACAGCATGATGGTGATCGACACCACCGCCCAGGCACCGGCCTGTGCGAAGGCAGTCATGATGGTGTCGGCCGAGCCGCGGATGGCGATGGGCCCGCCGGTGGCGTTGGGTTCCACGCGCTGCACGGCGGCGATAAAGCGGTCCAACGCGGCTTCGCGCTGCGCGCTGCCGGCCGGCGGCAGCCTGGGACTGATGCTGACCAGTGCACTGCCATCGGGCGTGAGCCAGTCGCGCACCAGTTCGGGCGGCAGCGTCTGCTGGCTGACCGGCTGCGGGCCCAGCGCCAGCTTCAACTTGGCAAGCGCCAGCTGCAGCGGCAGCGCGATGGCCCGTTCGGCGTGGTCGCGCATGGCGGCGTCGGCGGCGGCGAGCGTCTTGAGCGTGGCGGCCAGGTGCGCGGCCTCGGCGGCGCCGGGGCCGGGATGCTCGTCGGCGGCGATGGCCAGCTGGCGTGAAGCATTGCGCAGCGCATTCACGCGCGCCAGATCGCTTGCCGGCGTTGCGGTGGGTTGCGTGAGGGCCGGCATCAGCGCGGCCGATGCCTGGCCGATAGCCTGCAGCTTGGGGGGCTGGTCATCGGGGATAAAGGTCTGCAGCGTGACCACGCGCGCCACCTCGGGCAGCGCGGCAAGCTTGCCGGCTGCCCCGCGCGCGGCCTCCAGCGACGGTGCCAGCACGCTGACATCGTCGGTGCCGGCTTGCGGCGCGTCCTTCAGCGCCAGCAGTGTTGCCATCGATTCCGACTTCGGGTCCTTCAGGTGCAGTGGGTCGAAGTCGAAGCGCAGGTGCGGCAGCAGCGGCGCGCCCGCCAGGATCGCCAGCAGCGTGACCAGCAGCACCGGCTTGCGGTAGCGCTCGAAAAACAGGTCCACCGGCGCCAGCCAGGCAAAGCCCGGTGCCTCGGCCTCGCCGCCGGGGTGCAGCACGGTGATCAGCGCCGGCACCAGCGTAAAGGTGGTGGCAAAGGCCACCATCATGCCGACGCCGGCGATCAGGCCCAGCTCGGCCACGCCGCGATAGTCGGTCGGCAGGAAACAGAAGAACGCCGCCGCCGTGGCCGCCGCGGCCAGCGCCAATGGCGTACCCACCGCGCGTGCGGCCAGCCCGAGCGCTTCGACCACGTGGTTGCGCTCATGGCGCTCGGCGCGGTAGCGCACCCCGAACTGGATGCCAAAGTCCACCCCCAGCCCGACGAACAGCACCGCGAACGCCACCGAGATCATGTTCAGCGCGCCGACCATCGCCAGCCCCAGCGCGGCGGTGATCAGCAACCCCGCGAACAGGCTCGCCAGCACCGCCACGATTAGCCGCACCGAGCGCAGCGCCATCCACAGGATCAGCACGACCACCAGCATCGTCAGCACGCCGTTGAGCAGCGCGCCCTCGCTGACCGAGGCGAACTCATCGTCGGCCAGCGCCTGCGGGCCCGTCAGCCGCACCGTGGCCTGGTAGCGCTGCGCCAGCTGCAGGTCCGCGGCGGCCTGTCGGATCGCACGCGAGGCAGCGGCGCCGGCCTGCAGGTCGCTGTAGTCCAGTACCGGGCTGACCGCGACAAAGCTGAAGACCTGTCCATCGGGGCCGGGCTTGAGGCTGTCGTCGAGCATGCCGGCCCACGACAGCGCTGCGGGCTTGCCGGTCAGCACCTGGTCGAGCGTATCGGCACTGCTGTCGAGCATTTTCGCCATGTCGCCCAGCCTGACCTGGCCCATCTGCAGCGGCAGCGTCAGCGTGGTGGTGAGCGTATCGGCCAGGCCGCGCAGGGTGGGGTCGTGCGCCAGCGCACCGACCAGCGGGCGCGCCTGCGCGAGCTGTTGCGTAAGCTGGCGGACTTCGTCCGTGCTGGCGAACAGCAGCCCATTGCGTTCGAAGAACGGCCCGCTGCCGGGCTGGCTGACGGCGTTGAAACGTGCCGGCTGCCGGCGCAGCGCCTCGGCCAGCGCGCTGGCGGCGGCGTCGGCCAGTTCCGTCGCTGGCGCCTGCACCACCGCCAGGATCAGCTGGTTGCGCTGCGGGAAGGCGTCACCGATGGCGGCGTCGCGTACGGCCCAAGGCGCATCCGAGTCCAGCAGGCGGCCGATATCGGTGTTGATCGCAAAGTTGCGGGCCACGTAGACGCCGCTGACAGCAGTCAGCAATGCCGACAGGACGATGACCCGCCACGGCCAGGAGGTGGCAAGCCGGACGATGCGAGTCAGCAACGAAGTCAGCATGGGCGGATCCGGAAGGAGCACGAACCCGGAGTATATCGGCTGGCGCGCGCACGGGAGGGCGGGCGTGGCGCATGCGGCATGCCGGGGCAGAACCGAGGCGATCCGCTATAAACTGTCAGGCATGCGCCGTCATACAGCGACGACGCTGCCCCCACTGTCTTTTCCGGCACTCACGTCCATGAAGATTCACGCATTGTTTCCCCTGGCGCCGCTCGCGGCGGTGGCCATGGTTTGCACGGTGCACGCCCAGGCCGTCCAGCCCGGCGACCTGCGCGCCAGCCCCGAGCGGCTGGTCCAGGCCGCGGTGGAGGGTGTGATCGGCACCATCCAGTCCAACCCCGACACCCGCGCCGGCGACCTCGACAAGATCACCACGGTCGTGCAGAAGCAGTTCCTGCCCTATACGGATTTCCAGCGCACCACGCGGCTGGCGGTGGGCAGCGCCTGGCGCACGGCCACGCCTGAACAGCAGAAGCAGCTCTACGAGCAGTTCGAGGTGCTATTGGTGCGCAGCTACGCGGTGTCGCTGGCGCAACTGCGCGAGCAGAACGTCAAGTTCCGCTACCAGCCGGTCAAGGCCGCCAGCGGCGCGACCGACGTGGTGGTACAGACGCGCGTGATCAACAGGGTTGACGAGATGCAGATCGACTACCGGCTGCAGCGCACCGCCAACGGCTGGAAGATCTATGACATCAATATGATGGGGGCGTGGCTGATCGAGGTTTACCGGAAGCAGTTTGCGGATATCGTCGCGCGCAGCGGGGTGGAGGGGCTGGTCAAGTACCTGACCACTCACAACGCGCGCCAGGCCTGACACCTGAGCGCGGGGCGCTGCCAACACTTCGTGGCGCCGCGGGCCCGGTGACTTGATCTCGCGCCTGGCCTGGTAGCGCGAGCCGGCACCGCCGTCGAAGCCGTCGAAGGAGGGTGCCTGGAGGAAGAGGTTTTACGTCCGCCGCGTGTACGCCGCGGCCATCGGCAGTTGCCTTCAGTGGGTGACGGCGGCGTTGGCCTTGGCCCCCCGGTTGCGGTTCGCGGGCGGCTTCGCGCGCTGGATCTGCTCCAGCTTGATCTCGACGTGGCGCGAGAACACGTATTCCGCCGGCCGCTGTTTGTCCAGCGCAATATCTGGCGCCATCGGCCCGTTCGTGCGCACGCCGCGCAGGCTCACTCCCAGCGCCTTGAGCGGATGGGCAAAGGTGTCGGCGACCGCAGTGGCCTCATAGCCGCTGTGCACCATGCAGTCGGCGCACTTCTCGTAGTTGCCGGTGCCGTAGGCGTCCCAGTCGGTCTCATCCATCAGCTCACGGAAGGAGGCGGCGTAGCCTTCGCCCACCAGGTAGCAGGGGCGCTGCCAGCCGAACACCGTGCGTGCGGGGTTGCCCCACGGCGTGCAGTGGTAGGTCTGGTTGCCAGCCAGGAAGTCCAGGAACAGCGTGGACTGGCTGAAGGCCCAGTTCTTGCCGCTGCGGCCGCGGCTGAGGATGTCGCGAAACAGCTGGCGGGTCTTGCCGCGGTTCAGGAAGTGCTGCTGGTCCGGCGCGCGCTCATAGGCATAGCCCGGCGACACCGTGATGCCGTCCACGCCCAGCGCCTTGACCGAGTCGAAGAACTTCGCCACGCGCTCGGGCTGGGCATCGTTGAACAGCGTGCAGTTGATATTGACGCGGAAGCCTCGTTGCTTGGCCAGCCGGATCGCTTCGACGCAGCGGTCGTACACGCCTTCCTGGCAGACCGAGCGGTCATGCATCTCGCGGTCGCCGTCCAGGTGCACCGACCAGATGAAATAGGGGCTGGGCTCGTACTGGTCCAGCTTCTTTTCCATCAGCAGGGCATTGGTGCACAGGTAGACGAACTTGCGCCGTGCCATGATGCCGCGCACGATCTCCGGCATGTCCTTGTGCAGCAGCGGTTCGCCGCCGGCGATCGACACCACCGGCGCACCGCACTCGTCGACCGCGTCCAGGCATTCCTGCACCGACAGGCGCTGGTTCAGGATGGGATCGGGATAGTCGATCTTGCCGCAGCCCGAGCACGCCAGGTTGCAGCGGAACAGCGGTTCGAGCATCAGCGCGAGCGGGTAGCGTTTCTGCCGCGACAGATGCTTGCCGACGATGTAGGCGCCCACGCGGGCGACCTGCAGGAGCGGGATGGCCAAGGCAGCTTCCTCAGGTTGGGTTCAGCCGGCGATGTTCTCGCTGGCGGGCGCGGGCGCGGCGGCGGTCTCTGCCGTGGCAGCGCCCTTCCCGGGTTTGCGCGGGGCCGATGACGGCTTGACGTCGGCCAGCTCGGCCGGCAGGCGGAATTCGGCGTGTTCTTCGCGCCCGGCCATGGTGGTGACGTCCACCGGGCCCAGCCGGCGCAGCGCGGCAATCACGTCCTCGACCATTTCTTCGGGCGCGGAGGCGCCAGCGGTGATGCCGACCACGTTGGCGGCGCGCACCCAGGCGGGATCGAGTTCGCTGCCGTCGGCGATCAGGTAGCTGGGCACGCCGCTTTCGGTGCCGATTTCGCGCAGGCGGTTGGAGTTGGAGCTGTTGGTCGCGCCGATCACCAGGATCACGTCGGCCAGCTTGCACAGGTCGCGCACCGCGCTCTGGCGGTTCTGCGTGGCGTAGCAGATATCGCGCGTGTCCGGGCCGACCAGGTCGCTGAAGCGGCGCCCGAGGGCGGCGATGATATTGCGGGTGTCGTCCACGCTCAGCGTGGTCTGGGTGACATAGGCAACCGGCGCGTCTGCGGGCAGGTCGAGCTGCTCGACCTCGGCCTCGTTCTGCACCAGGATCACCTTGCCGGGGATCTGGCCCATGGTGCCTTCCACCTCGGGGTGGCCGGCATGGCCGATCAGGATCACCGTGCGGCCGCTGGCGGCGTACTGGCGGCCCTGGGTGTGGACCTTGATTACCAACGGGCAGGTGGCGTCGATCGCATGCAACTCGCGCTGGCTGGCTTCGGCGACCACCTGGCGCGACACGCCGTGCGCGCTGAAGATCGTCACCGCGCCGGCGGGCACCTCGTCCAGTTCTTCGACAAAGCGCGCGCCTTTTTCCTTCAACCCCTCTACCACATGCTTGTTGTGCACGATCTCATGCCGCACGAACACCGGGGCGCCGTGCTTGACGAGGGCGCGGTCGACGATTTCGATCGCGCGCACCACGCCGGCACAAAAGCCCCGGGGCTGAGCAAGAATCACCTGCATAGAGAAGACCCCCAACTCTTTGCAACGGGTTTCATGTATGGGACGGCGGGATGGAGATGCACGCAGATCCACCGCAGATCACATTTCCACCGCACGGTGGTTACTATATACCCGACACGCCGGCTTTGTCTGGCAGCGCTGCGGCCCTGCGGGCGGCTTCCGGGTGGTTCGTTGGCGATTGGCTGGCGATTCCCGGGCAGGATTGCGGCGCATTCATCTCACCGGGAAAACGGCTTTATGGCGATAAACGATGACGTGCTGGTGACAGGAGCCTCGGGTTTTCTCGGCTCGGCTGTGATGCGCCAGGCGCTGGCGCGCGGTTTCCGGGTGCGGGTGCTGGTGCGCCCGCAAAGCCCGCGCACCAACCTGGCCGGTTTGCCGGTAGAGGTGGCGGAAGGCGACATGCGCGACCCGGCCGCGATGGCCGCCGCGCTGCGCGGCATGCGCTACCTGTTCCATGTCGCGGCCGATTACCGGCTATGGGCCCCGGACCCCGAGGCCATCGTGCGCACCAACGTCGACGGCACGCTGGCCGTGATGGAGGCCGCGCAGCAGGCCGGCGTGGAGCGCGTGGTCTACACCAGCAGCGTGGCCACCTTGCGTGTGGCCGGCGCCCAGGGGCCGGTGGATGAAACCGCGCCGTTGACCCCGCACGAGGCCATCGGCGCGTACAAGCGCAGCAAGGTGCTGGCCGAGCGCGTGGTGGAGAAGCTCGTGGCCGAGCGCGGCCTGCCGGCGGTCATCGTCAACCCGTCCACCCCGATCGGCCCGCGCGACGTGCGGCCCACGCCGACCGGGCGCATCATCCTCGAGGCGGCCAGCGGCAAGATCCCGGCCTTTGTCGATACCGGGCTGAACCTGGCGCATGTGGATGACGTGGCCGAGGGCCATTTCCTGGCGCTGGAGCGCGGGCGCACCGGCGAACGCTACATCCTGGGCGGCGAGGACGTGATGCTGCAGCAGATGCTGCGCGATATCGCGGGGTTGTGCGGGCGGCGGGCGCCGACCATGCAACTGCCGCGCTGGCCGCTGTACCCGCTGGCGCATGCGGCGGAGGCGGTGGCGCGGTTTTCCGGCAAGGAGCCGTTTATCACGGTGGACGGGCTCAATATGTCGAAGTACCGGATGTTCTTTACGTCGGAGAAGGCGCGACGGGAGTTGGGGTATGTGCCGCGGCCGTATCGGGATGGGTTGCGGGATGCGTTGGAGTGGTTCCGGGCGCAGGGGTATCTTGGCAAGTAACGGTGCGGCCCTGAACCACAAACCTCAGGGCCGCACCGGCGCCTGCGCCCGCCCTTTCCACTGCCCACCCCGCCGCAACCAGTAGCGCCGCGCCGAATCGATCGTCGCCCCGAGATAGAACAGCGCCGTCACCGGCAGCAGCGGTGCCAGCCACGCCGGCTGCCGGTATTCGCGCAGCATCGGCAGGTAGGCGCACGCCATCGCACCCCACGCCAGCCACGCCGGCCAGAACTGCCCGCCCCCCGCCAGCGCCAGCACGGGCGGAAGCAAGTAGGTAATCACCATCCCCGCCCCAGCCCCCGCCAGCAGCAGCGGCGAGTAGCGCAACTGCGTATAAGCACTGCGCGCGATCATGTCCCACAGGCTGCGCCAGTCGTTATAGGGGCGCAATGAATGGCTGTCGTCCGCCAGGTCCAGCCGGATCGCGCCGCCGGGCTTGATGCGCGCGGCCAGGCTGCAGTCGTCGATCAGTTCGCCGCGGATCGCGGCAAAGCCGCCGATGCGCGCCAGCGCCGCGCGGCTGGCCAGCATGCAGCCGCCGGCCGCGGCGGCCACGCGGCTGCGCGGGTCGCGCACGCGGGCAAACGGGTAGAGCTTGGCGAAGAAGAACACGAAGGCCGGCACGATCAGCCGTTCCCAGGCCGACTCGCAGCGCAGCCGCACCATCAGCGAAACCAGGTCGCGCCGCTCGTGCTCCGCGCGCGCGACCAGCGCGGCCAGCACGCCGGGTCCGTGCCAGATATCGGCATCGGTGAGCCAGACGTAGCGCGCCTGCGGCGCGAGCCGGTCGGCTTCGGCCAGCCCCTCGGACTGGGCCCACACCTTGCCACTCCAGCCGGCCGGCAGCTCGCTCGCGCCGATGACTGCCAGCGCCTGCGGGCGAGCCGTGGCCGCGGCTGCGGTGCGCGCCATATCGGCGGTGCCGTCGTGGCTGTGGTCGTCCACCACTACCAGCGAAACCCGGCCCGGGTAGCGCTGGCCCAGCACGCCCGCCACGGCGCGGCCGATCACCTCGGCCTCGTTGCGCGCGGGGACGATGGCGACGACTTCAGGCCAATGCGCCGGGTCCGGCGCGGCATGCGGCTTGCGCACCCGCCAGAAGCCGGCGCGGGCAAAGAGCAGCGCCAGCCAGACCGCCAGCGACAGCAGCGACAACGCAAAAGCCATGCGCATGGCTCGCGCTTACTTGACGAAGCGCCGCGCCAGGCGGGCCAGCCGTGGTACGGTTTCCGGCCGCAGCAGGCGCGCGTCGTAGCCGGCCATGCGCCGCTCGTTCTCCACCAGGCACAGGTCGATCATCGCGCCCGGCGTCAGCGCCTCGCCCAGCGCCGCCGAGCCGTTCATGGTGAAGTTGGCGTCCTGCGCCGCGCCGTCGGCATCGATGCCGCGCGCGATGCCGATGCGCTCCCGGATCAGGAAGGCCCACACCCGCGCCACCTTCAGCGCGAACAGCGGGCGGCGCCACCCCGGCCAGTCGATGACGGCGGGTTTGTAGGGGTTGTGGGTCTGCTGCAGCATATGGCAGAACATCTGCAGGTGCTGTGCGGAGCCGATGCGCACCGGCCCCGGAGTGGGGTCGGTCCAGTGGCGCATGGCATGGTCGGCCTGCTCGACGGCAGTGCGCGCGACTGTATCGGCAACCGCGATGGCGCGGGCCTCAGCATCGGCGGCGCTGTTGCGCAGCGGCGCAGCGGCCGCGCGGCTCGCAATCTCGGTGGTCTCGGACATTCGGCCCCCTGGCGTTGGATTGCCCGGGGGCCATTGTAGCGAGGCGCGCCGGCCGGCGCACCCCGCTGGCTACAGCCAGGTCAGGCGCTGTAGCTGACCGGACCGCGCGAACGCATGTCCAGCGCGTAGTAGCACACCGTCAGCAGGACCAGCCAGCCCGGGCCCACGTACAGCGCCACGCGGGTGTCCGGGAAATAGGCCATCAGCGCCACCACCAGCGCCAGGAAGGCCAGCGCGATGTAAGAGCCATATGGCCAGAACGGCATGCGGAAGGCCAGCGCCTTGCGCTCGGCCGGCGCCAGGCTGCGGCGGAAGTTGATCTGCGTGACCAGGATGATGGCCCAGGTCCAGACCGCGCCGAAGGTGGAAATCGCCGTCACCCAGACGAAGACCTTCTCCGGCACCAGGTAGTTGAGCAGCACGCCGCACAGCAGCGCGGCGATCGACACCAGCAGCGCACGGCGCGGCACGCCGTTGCGGTCGACCCTGGCAAAGGCGGCCGGCGCCTGACCCTGCTGCGCCAGGTTGTACAGCATGCGCCCGGTGCTGAAGATGCCGCCGTTGCACGACGACAGCGCCGCGGTCAGCACCACGAAGTTGATGATGCCGGCGGCGGTCTTGATGCCCAGCCGCTCGAAGGTCAGCACGAACGGGCTGCCCTGGGCGCCGATCTCGTTCCACGGGTACAGCGACAGGATCACGAACAGCGCGCCCACGTAGAAGATCAGGATGCGCCAGAACACCGAGTTGATTGCGTCCGGAATCGACTTCTTCGGGTTGCGCGCCTCGCCGGCGGTCAGGCCGATCATCTCCACGCCGAGGTAGGCGAACATCACCATCTGCAGCGACATCAGCACGCCCGAGGCGCCGTTGGGCATGAAGCCGCCGTGCTGCCACAGGTTGGCGATGCCGGTGGCGACACCGCCGTTGCCAAAGCCGAACACGATCATGGCGCCGCCGCCGATCAGCATCAGCACGATGGTGACGATCTTGATCATGGCGAACCAGAACTCGAACTCGCCATAGGCCTTGACCGCCATCAGGTTGACCGAGCCCATCGCCGCCAGCGCGGCCAGCGCCCAGATCCAGCGCGGCACGTCGGGGAACCATATGCCCATGTAGATGGCCACGGCGGTGATTTCCGCCACGCACGTCACCAGCCACAGGAACCAGTAGTTCCAGCCGGTCAGGTAGCCCGCCAGAGGGCCTATGTGGTCCTGCGCGTAGCGGCAGAACGAGCCGGCCACCGGGTTCTGCACGGCCATCTCGCCCAGCGCGCGCATGATCAGGAAGATCACCGCGCCGCCGATCAGGTAGCCCAGCATGATGGAGGGCCCGGCCATCTTGATGGCGTTGCCCGCGCCAAGGAACAGGCCCACGCCGATGGCCGAACCCAGCGCCATCAGCCGGATATGCCGTTCGCCCAGGCCGCGTTGCAGATGCTCTGCGCTTGCACTCATGTCTCGTTGTCTCCGTGTGATCAGAATGGCCGCGCCGGCCCTTGTGGGGTCGGCGGGAGCAGGTCATTTTCGCGTTTACAGGGGTAGCTGCCGCGAGCAGTCTAATCGGCACATCGCGCAATCGGCGCACGCCAACGCAGCCTCGCCCGATCGGACATTGCTGACGGACCGCGTGCCGCAAACGGAAAATAGCGGGCAGATTAATAAGATTGCGGGGGCATTTGTTGCTGAATTCATTCCGAAATTCAGAAAAGATTGCTCGCTGAGCAGGGCTCGATCATCGTCAGCCAGGCATTCCGGAGCCCCAGCACCACCGACTGAGCGCTGTGTGTTCAGCCCCGGCGATCCCGTGACGCTGCCTCGCGCCATGCCCCGGGCGGTTGCCCGAAGCGCCGCGTAAAGCTGCGCGTGAAGGTGGTCTGGTCCGGATAGCCCGAGGCCAGCGCGATCTCCGCCAGCGGCAGCGTGGTCTGCGACAGCAGCTGCACCGCCCGGTCCAGCCGCAGGCGGGTCTGGTAGCGATGCGGTGTATCGCCGAAGGCCTCGGCAAAGAGCGTCTGGAAGCGCCGCACGCTCCAGCCGAAATGCCCGGCCACTTCCGCCACGTGCAGTGTGGAGGCCAGGTTGGCGCGCAGGTAGGCGTCCACCGCCATCAGTGGGAACAGGTCCTGGTCGCCCGGCATGCCCAGGCAATCGGCCAGCGCCGCCGCCAGCGTGGCGGCGAGTTGCCAGTCAGTCTGCGGGCCGCGCGCCGCGGCCGCGGCGCGCCATGCCGCCAGCGCGCGCACCCGGCTGCCGAAGGCGCCGTCCAGCGAGAACGTGCGCGAGCGCGCCATCAGCCGCGCCGGCAGCGCCACCGAGTGCGCGGGGAAGTCCGCCACCAGCTGCAGGTTGCCGTCGAAGCCCAGAAATTCATGATGACTGCCGGCCGGCACGATCAGGCCGGTGCGGTCGTCCACGCGGTAGACGTGGCCGTCGATCTCCAGCTCGGTGGCGCCGGCCAGGCCGAACAGCAACTGGTGGTAGCCGTGCTGGTGGCCGTCCGGTTGCGGGCGGTAGCGCCGGTGCTCGACCAGCGGGGACGCGTGCGAGGAGGGTTCAGCGCGCTTCGGCATGCCGCAACCTGCCCCGGGTCTGGCACAGCCAGACGCCTGCCCCGGCCACCGCCATGCCGAGCCCCTGCACCGCGTCGAGCCGCTCGCCGAACAGCAGCCACGCCTGCAGCGCGGCCAGCGGCGGCGCCAGGAACATCAGCGCGGCGGCGTTGGCGGCCTGGCCGCGCCGCACCAGGCTGACCAGCAGCCAGGTGCCGGCACCGGACAGGCCAAGCGCAGCCCAGGCCAGCGTGGCCCACAGTGTCGCGCTGCCGTGCCAGTGCAGTGGTGCGTCAGCGGCCTGGATCGCCACCATGACGCCGGCGACCAGCATGGCGCCAAGGTTCTGCCACGCCGAACTGGCGCGCAGGTCACAGGCGGCGATGGCGGATTTCTGCAAGAGGGTTCCCATGGTGATCGAGACGATGGCCAGCACGCCCAGCAGCACGATCCACGGCGAGACCGGCTGAGAACCGACCTGCATCGCCGGGGCGACCACCAGCGCGACGCCCAGCGCACCGAGCGCCAGGCCTTGCCACGTCCGCCTGGAAGGTAGCTCCTTGAGCAGGGGGATGGCAAGCAGCGCGGTCAGCAGGGGCTGCAGCGCGCCCAGCAGCGCCATGATCGCCGGCGGCAGCCCTTGCGCCACGGCGCCGTAGCCGGCGCACAGGTAGATGCCCTGCATCAGCGCACCGGCCAGCAGGTGGCGCGGCGCCTCGCGCAGCGGCGGCCACGCCGCGCCCGCGGCCAGCGACCACCCGACGAACATCAGCCCCGCCACGGCAAAGCGCGCCAGCAGGAACAGGCTGGTATCGGCCAGCGGCACGATGGCCTTGCCGACGATAAAGCCGGTGGACCAGACCAGGACGAAGGCGAGGCTCGGGAGCCAGGCGGTGGCGGGGAGGGGGCGCGACATGACAGCAGGCATTTCCGCCCAAGGGGCGCGATCGGGATGGCAAAGCGCAAGGCTAGCCAGCCGCGCCGCCGCTGTCTTGGCAATTCCGGCAATCGCCCGCTGGAAGCATTGGTAACACTCCCCCCACACTTACGGGTCAACGGAAACGCGCTTGCCACGTAACATCGTCATAGGCGATACAGCGAAGGAGCGGGCATGGATGCAGTGCAGCATGCGAAACAACCCGGCACGGCCGGCTGGCTGGATGCGAGGTACGCGGCCTGGCGCGCCGCCGCGGCGCTGGCCCTGGCCGCGTGCCTGGGCGCCTGCGCGCAGCTGCCGGCCGGTGCCACCGACAGCACCGCGGACCTGCACTGGCTCAACACCGTCACCTACGGCGCCGACCAGACCAGCCTGGCCGAACTGCGCCAGCTCGGCCGCAAGGGTTATCTCGACCGGCAACTGGCACTGCCGCTGGCCGATCCGCCGGAACTGGCAACGGCCATTGCCGCACTGCCCGGCCTGCAGGCCGATGCCGCCGCGCAACTCAAGGCTGCGCGCGAGGCCCGCGAGCGCATCGACGCGCTGCCCGACGACAGCAAACAACAAGCCCGCCAGGCACTGAACGCGCAGGGCCGCGAGCTGGTGGCCGATACCGCGCGGCGCCACCTGCTGCGCGCGCTGTATTCGCCGGCGCAGCTGCGCGAGCAGATGACGTGGTTCTGGATGAACCATTTCAACGTCTACGCGGGCAAGGGCCAGGTGCGGCTGCTGCTGCCCGACTACGAGGAACGCGCGATCCGCCCGCACGCGCTGGGCCGCTTCCGCGACCTGCTGATGGCCACCGTCACCGCGCCGGCGATGCTGCTCTACCTGGACAACGCCCAGAGCAGCGCCAACCGCATCAACGAGAACTACGCGCGCGAGCTGATGGAACTGCATACGCTGGGCGTATCGGGCGGCCCCAGCGGGTCACGCTACACTCAGCAGGACGTGCAGGAGCTGGCGCGCGTGCTGACTGGCGTGGGCGTCAACCTGCGCGGCACGCCACCGCCGCGGCTGGCCCCGGCGCGCGCGGCGCTGTATCGCAGCGAAGGCGTGTTCGAGTTCCATCCGGGCCGGCATGACTTCGGCGTGAAGACGCTGCTGGGCCAGCGCATCGAGCCCGCCGGCTTCGCCGAGGTGGAGCGCGCCGTGTCGATCCTGGCGCGCGAGCCGGCCACGGCGCGCTTTATCAGCGCCAAGCTGGCCACCTACTTTATCGCCGACAACCCGCCGCCGGCACTGGTCGAGCGCATGGCGCAGACGTTCACGCGCAGCGACGGCGATATCGCGCAGGTGCTGCGTACGCTGTTCCTGGCGCCTGAGCTGGACCGGCTGCTGGCCTCGCCCGCGCGCAAGTTCAAGGACCCGATGGTCTACGTGGTGTCGTCGATGCGCCTCGCCTATGACGGCCGCCCCGTTACCAACCTGCGCCCGGTGCTGAACTGGCTGAACCAGCTCGGCGAGCCGCTGTACGGCCACGTCACGCCTGACGGCTATCCGTCGGCGGAGAGCGCGTGGGCCAGCTCGGGGCAGATGGTGCGGCGCTTCGAGATCGCGCGTGCGATCGGCTCGGGGCCGGCTGGTCTCTTCGCCGGCGATGCGGGCAAGCCGCGCGGCGCGCGCTTCCCGATGATCGGCAACAAGCTGTACTACGACACCATCGAAGCCACGCTCGGCCCCGCCACGCGCGCCGCGCTGGCACAGGCCGAATCGCAGGCCGAATGGAACACCGTGCTGCTCGGCTCGCCGGAATGGATGCAGCGCTGAGGGACAAAGGAGCGAACCATGCAACGCCGACAATGGCTGAAGACGATGGGCGCCGCCACGCTCGGGCTGGCGCTGCCCGCCATCGCCTCGCGGGTCTATGCGCTGCCGGCGCAGGCCGATGCGCGCTTCCTGCTGGTATTTCTGCGCGGCGGCTATGACGCCGCCAGCGTGCTGGTGCCGGCCGGCAGCGAGTTTTACTATGCATCCCGGCCCAACATTGCCATCCGGAAACCGGTGACAGGCGCGGACGCCGACCCCAACGCGGCCGTGGCACTGGCGCCCGCCTTTGCCGCCGACAGCGCCGCGCGCGGCATTGGCGACTGGGCGCTGCACCCGGCGCTGGCCCCGACCATGCTGCCGCTGTGGCAGCGCGGCCAGCTCGCCTTCGTGCCGTTCGCCGGCACGCACGACCTGTCGCGCAGCCACTTCGAGACCCAGGACGGCATCGAGGCAGGACTGCCGGGCGAGGGCGAGGATCGCAAGGACGTGGCGTCCCTGCGCGGCAGCGGCTTCCTCAACCGGCTGGCACAGGCGATGGGCGGCCAGGCCGCACCGGTGGCGTTCACCGATGGCCTGCCGGTGGTGCTGTCTGGCCCGCGCGACGTGCCCAATGTCTCGCTCAAGGGCAGCGGCCGCACGCCGTTCGATGCGCGCCAGTCGAAGCTGCTGGCGCAGATGTACCAAGGCACGCGCTTCGAGTCGCTGATCGATGAAGGCTTCGAGCTGCGCGAGACGGTCGCGCGCCAGGCCCGGTCTGCGCAACCCGCCATGTCAGGTGGCGATCCCGGCACGATGGCGTCGCGCCAGCAGGAAATGCAGGCCGCCAACCGCCGCTCGCTCAGTGCGCGCGGCTTCGAGGTCGAGGCGCGCCGCATGGCGGGGCTGATGCGTGAGCGCTTCAACCTGGGCTTTATCGACGTGGGCGGTTGGGATACCCACGTCAACCAGGGCGGCGCGCAGGGACAGCTTGCCGGCCTGCTCGACAACCTTGGCCGCGGCCTGTCGGCCTTTGGGGCGGAGATGGGCCCAGCGTGGAACAAGACGACGGTGGTGGTGCTGTCAGAGTTCGGCCGCACCTTCCGCGAGAACGGCACGCGCGGCACGGACCATGGGCATGGCACGGTGTACTGGGTCACCGGCGGCGCGGTGCGCGGCGGTCGTATTGCGGGCGAGCAGGTGGCGGTGGAGCAGGCTACGCTGAACCAGAACCGGGACTGGCCGGTGCGCAATGAATATCGCGCCTTGCTGGGCGGCGTGTTCCGCAGGCTCTACGGGCTGGATGATGCGCGGCTGGCGCAGGTGTTTCCCGGCGTGCGGGCACGGGATATCGGGCTGGTGTAGCGGCCTGGTGCAGCGGCCCGCGCGGCTGGCCGTGGCCGGTGCTCAGTAGCTGCCGTTCCCGGAGGTGATGGTTGCCGGCGCGACGGGGTAGACCGGTGCGGCAGACGAGGGTGCCGATGGCTGCGGGGCGGGCGCAGGCGGCGCGGCCGGAGCGGGCGGATTGACCGGAGCAGCCGGATAGGCGGGCGCGGCAGGAGCCGGTTGTTCCGCCGGCGATATCGGCGCAGCGGGCGCACTGCCGGCGCTCACGCCCGGCGGCACCGCGATCACCGATTCCCCCCGGTCCAGCGCCAGGCTGGACTCCTCCGGGCTCATCTCCGCGCCTGGCGCCGAAGCAGTCGCCGGCGCGCTCGCCGGCGGCGCAACCTCAGCCTCCTGCGCCGGCAACGCCTGCCGGCGCGGCGCCGGGCGCGGGGCCGGCGCTTCGGCCGGCTTGTCGCGGCTGAACAGCTGGCTGAACCAGCCACGCACCTGCGTGCCCAGCGACGCAAGCAGGCTGGTTTCCTCGTGCTCGGCAAAGCGGGCGCGGCCGTCGACGATGCGGGCGCGCAGCGCGCGCTGGTAGAAGTCGCCCACCATCGGCAGCGCGCTGTGCGCGCCCTGGCCCCAGTAGTCGCTGCGCAGCGTGACGCGGCTGTCGTTGAAGCCGACCCAGGCCCCTGCCACCAGCTCCGGATGCATCAGGATGAACCAGCCGTCGGCGTTGTCCTGCGTGGTGCCGGTCTTGCCGGCAACGTCGGCGCGGATGCCGAAGCGCGAACGGATGCTGGCGCCGGTGCCGCGGTCGATCACGTCGCGCATCACGTCGAGCAGGGTCTGCGTGGTGGCCGCGGGCAGCGCGTGTTCGGCGCGCGCCTGGCGGAAGGTCTGCAGCACGTTGCCGTTGCGGTCTTCGATGCGCGTCACCATGGTTGGCGCGATGTAGTCGCCGGCGTTGGCGATGGTGCCGTAGGCGGCCACCATCTCCTTGAGCGTGACCGGGCTGGTGCCCAGCGCCAGCGACGGCACCACGTCGAGCTGGCTCTCGCGCACGCCCATCTCGCGCGCGAGCCGCGCCACGCGGTCCGGCCCGACCTGCTGCATCAGCTGCGCGGTGATGGTGTTGCGCGAATAGACCAGGCCGTCGCGCAGCGTCATGGCGCGGCCGGTGGGACGGCCCTCGTCGGTGGGGCGCCAGATTTCGCCGCCGGCCAGCTCGATCTCGACCGGCTGGTCCATCAGGGTGTCGTCGGGCGACTTGCCTTCTTCGAAGGCCGCGCCGTAGACAAAGGGCTTGAAGGTCGAGCCCGGCTGGCGGCGCGCCTGCTGCACGTGGTCGAACGCGTCCTGGGTGTAGTCGCGGCTGCCAACCCAGGCGCGGATCTCGCCGTTGCGCGGGTCGATGGCGATAAAGCCGGCCTGGATGCGCGTCTTCTGCTGGTGCAGCGCGCGCATGAAGGCGCCGTCGGCGAGCAGGTGCTTCATGACCTCTTCAGGCGGGGTCCCGGCGGCGGTGGCGGCGCGGTATTCCGGTGTTTCGCGCACGAAGGCCTGCACCAGCGCCTTGTCGGCGGCCCAGCCCGCGCGCGGCGCCCACGCCGCGTTGGCGACCGCCTGCAGCCGGTTGCCCTGCTGCACCACGGCCTGCGTGGCCATGGCCTGCAGCCGTGCGTCGATGGTGGTGCGCACCACCAGCCCGTCGGCGTAGATGTCGTAGCCGTTGCGGTCGGCCCAGCCGATCAGCCACTTGCGCAGCTGCTGCGCGAAATGCGGCGCGGGGCCGGGCGGCTCGGTCTGGCGTTCGAAGTCGATGCGCAGCGGGCGCTTCTTCAACTGTTCATAGCGGGCCGCATCGAGCTTGCCGCGCTTGACCATCTGGCCCAGCACGGTATTGCGCCGGTCCAGCGCGCGCTCGGGGTTGAGCACCGGGTTGTAGTAGCTGTTGCCCTTGAGCATGCCGATCAGGGTGGCGCTCTGCAGCACGTCGAGCGACCGGGCCGGCTTGTCGAAGTACGTGCGCGCGGCCATCTCGATGCCGAACGCGTTGTACAGGAACGGCACCGTATTGAGATAGGTCTCGAGGATCTCGTCCTTGGTATAGAGCGCCTCGATCTTCAGCGCGGTGATCGCTTCCTTGAGCTTGCGCGTCAGCGTGGGCGCGCGCCCGATCTCATCGGGATAGAGGTTGCGCGCGAGCTGCTGCGTGATGGTCGAGCCGCCCTGGCGGTCGCCGGTGAAGGTATGCACCGCGGCCGAGGCGATGCGGCGCCAGTCCAGCCCGTGGTGCTGGTAGAAGCGATGGTCTTCGGTGGAGATCAGCGCGGCCAACACATTGGGCGAGATCTGCGCCAGCGGCACCCAGTCGCGGTTGGCCCACTTGAAGACGGCCAGCTCCTTGCCGTCGGCGGACAGGACTTGCGCTGGCTGCTCGGACTTGGCCTTGCGGATGTCGCTGATGCCGGGCGTGAACGGGACCAGGATAAGGACATAGAGCAAGAGGGCCGCCGGGATGGCGGCCACGCCCACCAGCACGCCGCGCCGGGTCGGGCGCAGCGAACCGGGCTGCGTCAGCCCGAGGCGCGCGGTGCGCGCGCCCAGAGAGGACAGCCGTTGCTTCAGGGAGGCAGGCAGCAAGGCCTGCATTGAGGCAAGCCGCGGGGCAAGCCGGGTCTTGATCTCTGCCAGCCTCATGACGCGAAGCTGTCGAGGCAAAGGCACATGGCGGCACGGGGCACTGGCATTACCGTCGTCGGAAAAGCCTGCATCCTACCAAATCGTTCCCGTTGCTCACAGGGAAAACCCCCATCCGAGAGCTATGCGGCACATCTTGCTGCCAAGCATGCGTCACAAGGCTTTCATATTGCGCCAGCACAATGCGCAGGCCGCCACTCGTGCGGACGATGCGCCGTTGCCGGGTTGATCGGGTTAGTCGCTTTAAGCAAGTTGAGCGGAATAAGCGGAATAAGCGGATTAAGCAGGTTGGCCGGGTCTGGCTCGGGACGGGTCCGGCGCAGTGTCATGAATCAAACAGAATACAGAGAAACTACAGTGAAGAAAGCTCTCCTTGCAATGACGGCAGCAGTGGCCGCTTCGGCGGCATCCGGGGTGGCGTCGGCCCAGACCGCGTCGAACGTGACGCTGTATGGCATCGTGGATGCCGGCGTCGAAGTGATTAACAACATGCCGGGCAGCAATGGCGCCGAGGGTACGGCCGTGCGCATGAACTCGGGCAACCTGTCCGGTTCGCGCTGGGGCCTGCGCGGCACCGAAGACCTGGGCGGCGGTCTGAAGGGTATCTTCGTGCTGGAGAGCGGCTTCGACATCGACACCGGCACCTCAGCCCAGGGCAACCGCCTGTTCGGCCGCCAGGCCTACGTCGGCCTGCAGAACGGCTTCGGCGCCGTCACGCTGGGCCGCCAGCAGAACGCGCTGTACGACCTGTTCGGCGCCTTCGACCCGATGGGCGTGGGCCCGCGCTACTCGCTCAACAGCGTTGATTCGGCCTTCAACGGCCGCGCCGACAACGCCATCAAGTACACCGGCAAGTTCGGCGGCCTGACCGCCACCGCGTTCTACAGCTTCGGCCGCGACAACAACGGCGAAGTGCCGGGCGAATTCAAGGTCGCGAAGAGTTTCGGCGGCGGGCTGTCGTATGCCGCCGGCGGCTTCTCGGTCGGCGCCGCCTATGACCAGTTCCAGGGCGCCACCGTGGCGCTGCAGGACCGCGCCGCCAAGCGCGCCGCGGTGGGCACCGCCTATGCCTTCGGCGACGCCAAGGTGTTCGCCGGCTACCGCTGGCTGCTCGACGACGGCGTTTCCAGCGCCACCGCCGCCAGCACCCGCAGCAACGTCTACTGGGCCGGCGCGCAGTATCGCTTCACGCCCGCGTTCCAGCTGACCGGCGCCGCGTACTACACCGACACGCGCAACAGCGATGCGGATCCGTGGATGTTCGTGTTGTCGGCCGATTACTCGCTGTCCAAGCGCACCGACGTGTACCTGAACGTGGGCTACGCCAAGAACAAGTCCGGCTCCGCGCTGGGCCTGAACGGCGTTGGCACCGTGGTCGCCGGCGAGAACCAGACCGGCGCCACCATCGGCCTGCGCCACCGCTTCTGATCGTAGCCGCCCGACGCCCGCCCGGCACGTTCTCGACACGCGCACGGGCGGGCGCGTGATGTTCATATCGACGCCTGCGGTTTGCATTGCGGGATTCGTTGGGCCGGTTCCTCGATCGGTCCTTTTTTCCCTTTCCTTCCCGCCCTGGCGAGGGGTCATTGCCGCTTCGCTTACCGGTACGCCGCCGCGCTGATGAACTGCCCGAAGCGCTCGCACCAGATCACTACCGCCTTGTATTGCGACGGATCCACGCCGGCGGGCAGCGTCGCGGTAAAGTTGCCGAAGGTCTTCAGTTCTGCCACCTGCAGCGCTCGCTCCTTCAGGCTGAGGAAAGCAGCCTCGGTGTCGACGAATTCCGGCGCAAGGTAGATGCGGTAGTCCGGCCCGGGTGCCACCTCGCCTTCGAAGGCGATGGCCTGCGGCGAGACATGGAGGCGCCCGCTGGCCCAATGGAAGGCGTCGCTGCCGGCCAGGTCCTTGCGGAAGGTGCCAGAATAGCGGGCCTGCTGTGACACTTTCTGCACTTGTTCCGGGCTGGCGCCGGCCTGTGCCGTCAGGATCGGCAGCACGTAGATGCCGGCCGCGAAGCCGGCCGCCAGTGCGGCCAGGTGCGAAAACACGAGAATCAGTACCTTTCGATAGGTTGGCGCCCGCATCGCTGTCTCCCGGCGTTCAAGATTGCTGCAGATTGTCCGTCAATTCATTGTTGCCCGGCAGCCTCGTCCCGAGGGAATGGTGGGATGATGGGAGGGCGGCCGAGGCCGCGAACCTGTACAGTCGGTCATCAAACCAACACACGACTGTGGATAAGATTTCAGAATCTCCACGACGAGACGATGCCTATGCCGCTCCACGTCACGATCCGCACCATCCGCACCGGCGAGCTGCAAACCGCCCGCTACCAGGCGCGCGTCTACCCGACCACCGACGCTGAAGCCGCGCCGTTGCTGGCGACGGCATGGAGCGAGCGTGAGGCCGAGGCCTTCCGCACCGCGCAGTTCTGGGCGCAGCGCAACGCCTATGTGGTATCCAACCCGCGCGCGGGCACCTTCTACGGAGTGACATGCCGGCGCTGAGGCTGCGCGGCATGCAGTTGTGGTGGTGGCTCGCGGCGGCCCTGGCCTTGCCGGGCTGTACCGCCGAGGGCGTGATCGGCACGCTGTCGGGCGGGCGCGACGGCTTGTGGCGCAACGTGCAGCAGCGTTGCCTGGCCAGCGCCCCGGCATCGCATCCGGACTGCGCCCAGGTGGACCGGTCGCGCGGGCTGGTGCTGTACAAGGACGCCATTGGCGTGTCGCACTACCTGGTGATCCCGGCACACCCGGTGACCGGCGTGGAAGACGGCAAGGCGTGGGACGGCGCGGGCGCCAACCCGTGGGCCTTCGGCTGGGAGGCGCGCGGCATCGTCGGCCAGGCGCTCGGCAAGGCGGTGCCTGACGACATGCTGGGCCTGGCGATCAATTCCCGCAGTTCGCGCAGCCAGGACCAGTTGCACATCCACCTCGATTGCATCAGCGCGGCTGCGCGGGCGCTCGTCAATGGCGGCAGCGGCGCGATCGGCACGGGCTGGACCGCGCTGCGCCACGACGGCAAGCCGGTACGCGCGAAGTTTGTACCGGCCAGCACGCCTGTGCTGACGGTCGATCCGTTCCTGCTGGTGCGCAACGGGGCCAATGACGGCGCCGCGGCGCCGCCGCCCGACCGCGGCATCTTTGTCACCTATGTGCGTGACCGGCAGGGCCGGACGGGGTTTGTCGTGGTCGACCAGCCGGTCGACAAGACAGCCGGCAGCAACGGGCATGCGAGCGATTTCCTGGACCGGCGCTGCCGGTTGGCGCAGGAACTGGCCGCGGCGGCGTGAGCGTGCCGCGGGTCACCGCGCCCGCGCACCCGAGGCCGGCGGTGGAGCAGGCGGCGTGGCCGGCGCAGCCGCACCGCCGCGGGCCATCCCATCCAGCACCTTTGCCGCCGCCAGGTGCTGCGGGATCACCAGCCCCTCGCGGGAGGTGGCCACGCTGATCTGCCCGCCCTGGGCGCTGCCGCGCGCGACAAAGTCGCGGCCGTGCGCATAGACCAGCCGGGTGAGTTCGGCCACCTCGGTATCCGACAGGTCCGGCCCGGTTACCAGGATGGCGGCCGTGGCCAGGCTGCGCACCGGCTCGTGCAGGCCGGGATAGGTGCCTGGCGCGATGGTGGCGCGGAAATACCCCGCCTTCTGCGCCACCATCGCGGCGATCGCGCGCTCATCCAGCGGCAGCAGCCGCAGCGGCATTTCGCCGATGGCCTCGCGGATACTGTCGGACGGCACGCCGATCACCTGCATCACGGCGTCGACCTGGTTCTGGCGCAGCGCCACCAGCGCCGGGCCCAGCCCGACCTCCTCGGCCTTGAAGTCCTTGTCTGTCAGGCCATGCGCGGCCAGCACGCGCAGCACGGTGACGCGCGATGCGGAGCCGCGCTCGCCCACGGCGATGCGCTTGCCGCGCAGGTCGGAGACCGACCTGGCCGGATCGGCGCCCCGGACCAGCACATGGACCGGTTCCGGGTACAGGCTGCCCACGGCGCGCAGCGACGCATGCGGGCCGTCGCCGGCGAACACGCCCTTGCCCTCGTAGGCCTCCAGCGCGGCATCGGCCTGCGCCAGCGCCACCGAGACCTTGCCGGCACGCAGCAGCCGCAGGTTTTCCTCGCCGCCGCGCGTCACCAGCGGGATCGCGCGCACCTTGACACCGTCCACCAGCGCCTGCGCAAAGCGCAGGTACTGGCCGTGTTCGGCGCCGGCGGCGATGGCATAGCCTTCGTTGGCGCGCGCCAGCCGGGCGCGGATATTGGCGTGCGCGGTGGTCAGCTCCTGCTCGATGATCGCGCGCTGTGCCGGCGAGGCGTCTTTCTGCACGGACTCGATCACCTTGCGCATTGCGTCGAGGATGGCTGCGGGGCCGCTCGGCGCATTGGTGGCGACGGCGGGGGCTTCGGCCGGGCGGTAGCCGGCCGGCAGCACGCTGACCCAGCGTTCCCCTTCGCGCTTGTACAGCGCGGTGCCGTGCGCGCGGATGATGTCGCCCGCCTTGTTGCCGCCGCTGGTGATGCCGGTGATGCCGCGCGGGCCTGAGCCGAGCGCGGACACCAGCCCCGCCACGCCGGGCGAATCCCAGGCGCCGAAGTCGTAGTCGCGCAGCAGCTTCAGCTCCGCATCGAAATACACCACCCGGCGCGTCTCGCCGGCCGGCGCCTTGGTGTCGGACTGCGAACCGCGCCGGTCGATGCCGACCAACTCCACCGTGCCCGGCGGCAACGCCTGTGCCAGGCGCTCGTTCAGGCCGGTACGGATGCCTTCGGCGGGCGGCCCGCCGCCGCAGCCTGCCAGCCAGGCCGTAGCCAGCAGCGCGAACAGGATGGCAAAGAAGGCGCGGCGCATGTCAGCCTCCGATCAGCGGCAACGCCAGCATCATGGTCAGCACGAACGCATTCATCAGGTCGACGAAGAACGCGCCGGCCAGCGGCGTGATCAGGTAGCTGGTGGGCGCCGGCCCGTAGCGGGAGGTGATGGCGCGCATATTGGCCATGGCGGTGGCGGTCGAGCCCATGTTGAAGCCGATAAAGGCGGCCGAGGTCACCGCCGCCTCGTAGTCGCGCCCCATGAAGCGGAAGCACACCAGCACCACGTAGAGGATGATGAACACCACCTGCATGGCGATGATCAGCAGGAAGGGCCCGGCGGACAGTGCCACCTCGGCCAGGTCCAGCGCCATCATGGTCATCACCAGGAACAGCGACAGGCAGACATTGGTGATCAGGTCGGTGGCGCGGTCGTCAAAGCGCAGCCCGATAAAGGGCAGCAGGTTGCGGATGGCGATGCCGAGCATCATGCACCACAGGAAGCCCGGGATGGTGATGGGGCCGGCGGGCATCTGCGCGGCGATCCAGCGCCCGCCGATCACCGCGGCCAGCATGCCGGCCAGCGCCGCCAGCGCGCCGACGGTGGTGATGGGCGAGATGGCGGCGGCTTCTTCCTCGGTGTCGCCGGCCTCGCGCGCGGTCGAGCGCAGCTTGTAGCGCGAGATCAGGTACTGCGCCACCGGGCCGCCGATGATGCCGCCGACGATCAGGCCGATGGTGGCCACGGTCATCGACAGGTCCATCACCGCCTGCAGGTTGTTGACCTCGGCAAAGCGCTCGGCATATGCGGCGCCGGTGCCGTGGCCGCCGACCAGCGTGATGGAGCCGCTCACCAGCCCGAAGATCGGGTGCAGGTCCAGCGTCTTCGCCATGGCCACGCCCACCACGTTCTGCACCAGGATATAAGGCAGCAGGATGATCAGGAAGATGACCAGCGCCTTGCCGCCGCGCTTGAGCATGCGCAGGTCGGCGCCCAGCCCGACGCCGCCGAAGAACATCAGCAGCAGCACCGGCTTCATGCCGGGGTCGATGACCACGCGGAAACCTGTTGTCGCCAGCGCCAGCGACGCCACGATCGCGAACAGCAGTCCGCCGGTGACGGGGTCGGGGATGTTGTAGCGCGACAGTACGCCGACGCTCCGGTTGACCAGCGTACCGATCAGCAGCACCACGACGGCGGTCAGCAATGAGGCCAGCAGGTCGAGATTCATCGGGGGCGTCCTGGCTGATAGTCCTGCGGTGAAGCGCCGCTGGCCGTGCCGGGTGCGCACTGGCCGCCAGCGATGCCTGGCGAGTAGCATGCATCACTAGGGGTTGTAGTCGGGCGGGGGGAAGAAGGCAAGGAAAGGATTGGCGGCCCCTAGACCCACCCCGCAAGGCCAAGCCAACGGTTTTGGGTGCTCCAACGCCGCCCGAGCTTGTCTGGGCCTTCTCCCTCTCCCCTCAGGGCTTGCCTTTACCCACATCTCGATAGGAAAGGTTGTAAACCGGATTGGACGGTGTTAACTTCGGGTGAAGTTGACAATCAGTGGTGGCAATTTTGCCTGATACGGAAGATCTGGAAGATTGGGCCAGCGACGAATTCGGTGGCGCTCAGTTGGGCGATGCACGTCGCACGCAGCGCCTTGTGGCATTGGCGCGCGGACTGGCGCAAAAGGCCCATGTTTCGTTCCCGCAGGCCTTGAGTGGTGCCCAACTCAAGGCGGCATATCGCTTCTTTGATAATGAGGCGGTTGACCCGGACGGAATACTGGCGAGCCACGTCGCTCAAACCGTGGGTCGCATGCAGCAGGTGCCTGTCGTCCTGACGGTGCAGGACACCACGGAATTCAATCTGGCAAATTTGCCCGCGACTGAGGGACTTGGTCACGGCACGGGCGGCAATTTGCACGGATTCATGTTGCACAGCGTGCTGGCGGTGACGCCTGAGGGCCTGCCACTGGGCGTGTTGAGCATGAAGACGTGGGTGCGTGCGCCGCAAGCATCGGGCAAGGCCAGGCAGCGCCGGGCGCTGTCCATTCGCGAGAAGGAAAGCGTGAAGTGGCTGGAGGGGCTGGAATGCCTTGAGCCGCTCAAGATGCAGTGTCCGGACACGCACCTTGTTGCCGTCAGCGATCGCGAGGGCGATGTGTATGACGTGTTTCTGGCGCCGCGCCCAGCGGGGGTGGACTGGTTGGTGCGGGCCGCCTGGAATCGGGGCGTGGACCACCCAGAGAAGTATCTGTGGGAGACGGTTGCCGCGGCTCCTGTACTTGGGGAGACCGTACTGCACGTGCCCAGGTCCGGCGCCAGGCAGGCACGTAGTGCCCGACTGGCTTTGCGCTGTGTGCCGGTCCAACTGCGAGCGCCGCGCAGCCGCGGTGCAGAGGGGCTACCGAGTCTCGAAGTGTTTGCCATTCACGCGCTGGAAATCGAGCCGCCCGAAGGCGTTGAGCCGCTCGAATGGATGTTGCTCAGTTCGATGCCCACCCAAACGCTGGAAGATGTGCTCGAACGGCTGAGCTGGTACGCCCGGCGCTGGACCATTGAATCCTGGCATCGTGTCCTGAAAAGTGGCTGCCAGATCGAGGCCCGGCAGTTCGGGACGCTGGAGCGGTTCCTGCGGGCCACGGCGCTGTTCGCCGTGATCGGCTGGCGCATTATGTACGCGACCATGCTGGGCCGGCTCGAAGCCGATATCCCTTGCTCGGTGCTACTGCAATCGCTCGAATGGCGGGCTTTGTACTGCCGCACGCACGGCACCACCAAGCCACCGGAGCAGGCGCCCAAACTCAGCGAAGCTGTCCTTTGGATCGCCAAGCTCGGTGGCTACCTGGGTCGCAAAAACGACGATCCCCCGGGAGCCACCGTCCTGTGGCGCGGCTTCCTCGCCCTGCACGAAATCACCGAAATGTATCGGATCTTCCAGAAAAACGAGTAAGCCGCCGGAAGTTGTGGGTAAAGGCAAGCCTCAGGGGGAGAGGGGTGGGCTAGCACGGAACCACGTCAAGCGAAGCCTTCGGCTTTGCCGAGCATAACTTTCCTTGCAGCGCCTGCCCTCTCCCCCGCCCCCTTTCCCGCAAGCGGGAGAGGGGAGCACACCGGCGGGAGGCGACCGCTTATCGGCTACTCACTACCGCGCCCGCAACGCATCCACGATATTCATCCTCGCCGCCCGCACCGCCGGCAGGAAGCCGCCCACCAGCCCCATCGTCATCGAGAACGCCAGCGTCTGCAGCGCAATCACCGGCGTCAGGATGAAGCGGAAAGACAGGTCGGCGAAGGTCTGGAAGTTGGTGGTCGAGAACGACGCGAACTGCATCAGCGCCGCGCACGCGAGCCCCGCCACGCCGCCCACCAGCCCCAGCAGCGCGGCCTCGATCAGGAAGGCCACCAGCACATTGGCGCGCTTGAAGCCGAGCGCGCGCAGCGTGCCGATCTCCGCCACGCGGTTGGCCACCGACGCGTACATGGTGATCATCGCGCCGATCATCGCGGCGATCGAGAAGATGGTGGACAGCGTGAAGCCCAGGATATTGATAAAGCTGGACAACGCCTTGGACTGGTCACTGTAGAAGGTCTGCTCGCGCTTGGCCTCGTCCGCCAGGCGCGGGTCGACGTCGATTTCGGCGCGAAAGCGCTCGAACTTCGCGGTGTCGGCCAGCCGCACCACCATCGACGAATACGCGTTGCGCCGGAACGACTGCATCAGCTGGTCCACGTCGCCCCAGATCTCGGAATCGAAGCCGCTGCCGCCGGCGTCGAAGTGGCCGACCACGGTCCAGTCGCGCTGGGCAAAGCGCAGGTGTTCGCCGATCTGCACGCCGGCAAAGCCGCCGGCAATGCTGCTGCCGACGATGATCTCGGCCGAGCCCGGCCGGAACATGCGCCCCGCCACCAGCTTCACCTGCGGGCGCAGGTCCATGCCCAGCGGCGAGATGCCGCGGATCACCACGTTGGAGGGTTGCCCGGTACTGGCCTTGGTCAGCGAGATCAGCACCACCGCCTCGCGCGAGGCCAGCGGCTGGCCGGTGCCGCTCATGGCCACCGCAGGATGCATCTCCATGATGCTGGCCTGGTCGCGATTGACCGAGCTCTGGATCTCGGTCTCGGCGCCCTTGCGGATCACCACCACGTTGTTCTGCTCGCCGGTGGTGACCAGCGTCTTCTTCAGGCCCGCGTCCAGCATCAGCATGGTGGCGAAAACAAAGACCACCAGCGCCAGCCCGCCCGCGGTCAGCGCCGTGGTCAGGCGCCGGGCCCACAGGTTGCGCGCGATATAGGTCAGGGGGATCGCCACGGCCGCCTCCGCTAGCCGATGGCCCGCAGGCCTTCGACGATGCGCACGCGCGCGGCCTGGACCGCGGGCACGATGCCGGCAAAGACTCCCACCGCCAGCGCGCATGCCGCCTGCAGCTGCATGGTTTGCGGCGACACCGTGAACACCGGGAACACGCCGCCCACCGCCTGCTTGAAGGCCGTTGCCATCGGTGGCGTCGCCAGCATGCCGAGGGCGCCGCCGACCACGCAGATCGCCAGCGATTCGCCAAACACCAGTATCGCCAGGAAGCCGGGCCCGAAGCCCAGCGCCTTGAGCGTGGCGTACTCAACGGTGCGCTCGCGCGCGCTCATCGCCATGGCGTTGGCCATCACCGCCATGATGATCAGGATCACCACGTAGGAGACCACGCGGATCGCAGCGATGATCTGGTTGGACATGGCGACAAAGCCCAGCTGGAAGGCCTGCTCGGTTTCGGTCAGGGTCTCGGCCAGCGAGTTGCGGAACACGGCGTCGACATTGCGCGAGATCGCCGCGGTGTTGTCAGGGTTGTCGACACCCAGCACGAAGACGCCGACCTGGTCGGCCTGGCGCGAGGTGCGCTTGCGCACGGTCTCGTTCAGGTACTCCCAGTGGAACACCATCTGCCGCGTGATGATGCTCTCGTCGCGCCCGTCCATGATGCCGCGCACCACGAACTCCCAGGTGCCGGGGTAGATGGTGCCCTTGATCGGGATCACGTCGCCGATCTTGAAGCCAAACTGGTCCGCCAGCTGGCGCCCGACCAGCGCGCCCTTGCGGTCGCGCCGGTAGTCTGCGCGCTGCTGCTCGGGCACGATGAACTCGGGATAGAGGTCGAGGTAGTTGTCCGAAACCGCGAACTGCGCGAAGAAATTCTTGGGATCGCGGTAGACGCCGCCGAACCAGTTGGAGCGCGCCACCATGGTCACGCCTTCGACGCCCTTGATGCGGTTCTCATAGCTGAGCGGCAGCGGGAACACCAGCGAGATCGCGTTGCGCGTCACCAGCCGTGCGCTGGACGCGGCCGAGGCGCCCGCATACCAGGCGTCGATCACGGTCTGCAGCAGCCCGAACGCCAGCACCGCGATCACCAGCCCGAACACCGTCAGCGCGGTGCGCAGCTTGTGGCGCAGCGCGTTGCGGGCGATCAGCTTGAGCGCGTACATGAGCAGTCAGGCGACCTCGCCACGGATCAGCTCCCCTTTCTCCAGGTGCACCAGCGAGCCGGCCGCGGCGGCCGCATGCGCATCGTGCGTGACCATGATGATGGTCTTGCCGACTTCCGCATTGAGCCGCTGCATCATCGCCAGGATCTCCGCGGCGGAGGTGCGGTCCAGGTCGCCGGTGGGTTCGTCGGCAACGATCAGCGTCGGGTCGGTGATCAGCGCGCGCGCGATCGCCACGCGCTGCTGCTGGCCGCCGGACAGCTCCGACGGGTAGTGACTCATGCGATCGGACAGGTTCACCATGCTTAGCACCAGTTCCACGCGCGCGCGCCGTTCCGCGCGCGGCAGGCCGGTCAGCATCAGCGGCAGTTCCACGTTCTCGAACGCGGTCAGCACCGGCATCAGGTTATAGAACTGGAAGATAAAGCCAACGTTGGCGGCGCGCCATTCGGCCAGCGTGGCTTCCGGCAGCTGGGTGATGTCGAGCCCAGCCACGCGCAGCGTGCCGCTGTCGGGCCGGTCGATGCCGGCGATCAGGTTCAGCAGCGTGCTCTTGCCCGAGCCGGACGGCCCCATCAGCGCGACAAAATCGCCTTCGCCGATCTCGAGCGAAATATCGGTCAGCACCGGCACGGTCTGCACGCCGCGGCGGTAGGACTTGGCGACGTGGCTGATCTGCACCAGCGGCGTGGCGCCAGGGGGAGGCGAGGGGGCGTTCATGCCGCCATCCTCATGGCTTGGCCGGCGCCACGCGGTCGCCGTCGCCGATCTTGTCGCCGGGCGAAAGCACCAGCACGTCGCCGGGCTTGACGCCATGCACCGCAACCAGCTCGCCCAGCTTGTCGCCGGTCTTCACCTGCACTTCGTGGGCCTTGCCGTCCTTCACCACATAGGCTACCTGCCGGCCGTCGCGCGTGACCACGGCGGCAGCCTGCACTGCCACCATCGGCTGGCGGTCCTGCGCCGTGGCCGCGCGCGACAGGAATGCGATCTTGGCGCTCATGTCCGGCAGCACGCGCGCATCGCGGTCGACAAAGCGCACCTTGACCAGCACCGTGGCCTTGGAACGGTCCACCGTCGGCACGATGCGCGACACCTGCCCGGCCAGCCGCAGCCCGGGCAGTGCATCCAGCAACAACTCGCACGGCTGGTCGACGCGGATCTTGCCGATATTGGATTCGGCGACGTCGGCTTCCACCTCCAGCGTTTCCATGTCGGCGATGGTCACGATCGCACCCTTGGTGTCGGCGGCGGCCGAGAACGGCGTGATGTTGTCGCCCACGTTGGCATGCTTGACCAGCACCACGCCGTCAAACGGAGCGCGGACCACGGTCTGTTGCACCGCCACTTCGGCGGCGCGCGCATTGGCCTGCGCCGAGTCGATCGAAGCTCGCGAGCTGTTGATCGACGCGCGCGCCTTGTGGTACCGCGCCACGTCGGCGTCGTACTGGTTGCGCGAGATCGCGTTGGGCACGATCAGGATCTCGGAGCGGCGCAGGTTGACTTCAGCGTCGCGCAATTCGGCCTGCTGCAACTCCAGGTTGGCCTGCGCCACCTTCACCTGGGCCTGGGCCTGCGCGAACGAGGCTTCCACGTCCTTGCTCTCCAGCCGGGCGATGATTTCGTCCTTCTTGACGCGCGAGCCTTCCAGCACGCCCAGCCATTCCAGCCGGCCCTGCGCCTTGGACGCGACCGCCGCCTTGCGTTGCGGCACGACGTAGCCGGTGGCGTTGAGCAGCGTGAAGTTCTGCGTGGGATAGGCGGAGGTGACGGTGGTGGTCTGCACAGCCTGGGGGCCGGCGAGCCGGATGGCGATGCCGATGACGGCGAGCAGGACCAGCGCGATCACTGCATAGCGCACCCATCTGCGCCGGGGACGGATGCGGGCGCCGGGCGCGGCGGTGGCGCTGCGGTCGATTTTCAGCCTTGCCAGGTCTTGATCAGCCAATTGCGCGCTTCCTCCGGCAGGACGGCGCGGGCCTGACTGCGCCTGCCTGCGAGTTGCTGTGTGGGCGGGCTCTCAGTATAGCGGCGGGTGATCCAGTGTCCATTGCCCGCGCGCAAGGCGGGGCGCGGGCAGGGGGGCGTTAGTGCTCTTGCTCCACCGCCAGCTTCAGCTTCATCAGCGCATGGTCCCACTGCCGCCCGATCGTCTCCAGCGAACGCCGCGCGGCGTCGAGTTGCTCCGGCTCGAACTGCCACAGGCGTTCGCGCCCGGCCTTGCTGTCGCGCACCAGGCCCGCCTGCGACAGCACCTCCAGGTGCTTGGTGACCGCCTGCCGCGTCATGGCGCTGCCCGCGGTCAGCTGCGCGATCGACATCGTGCCGCCGGCGCACAGCGCCGCCACCAGCCGCAGGCGGGTTTCATCGCCCAGCGCGGCAAAGACCACTGCAGACTGCCGCACGTCCAGGGCTTCAGGCAGCGCCGGTGAGATGCTTGCGGACATTGTTCACTTGTTCATCCCAGCCGCTGCTGTTGATGCGAAAGGCGTCCATGCGGCGTTCGGGCGGGATCTGGTCGAAGCCGGACTCCACCACGGTCAGCATGGTGCCGCCGTCCACCTCCCGGAGCGTGAATTCCACCAGCGTGGCCGGTTCGTCGGAATAGTCGCGCCCGCGTTCCAGCGGGGCCGGGTGCCAGCGCCAGGACAGCAGCTTTTCCGGCTCCATGCGTTCGACCTGCACGTCGAACTTCAGGTATTCGTAGCCGGGGTAGGTGATGCTGCCGACAGCGCGCTGGCCGGGGGCGAAAGTGACGCCGTCAA
The DNA here is from genome assembly GCF_058252315.1 of Cupriavidus sp. PB-02. Taxonomy (NCBI): domain Bacteria; kingdom Pseudomonadati; phylum Pseudomonadota; class Betaproteobacteria; order Burkholderiales; family Burkholderiaceae; genus Cupriavidus; species Cupriavidus sp. PB-02. Next base: position 2,506,995 of record NZ_CM177695.1, on the reverse strand, counting down.
ACTTGACGCCAAACCAGCTGCCGAAGGTGTCGGCATCGGTCAGCGCGTGCCAGACGCGCGCCACGGGGGCTTCTATCAGGATGCTGCGTTCGATGCGGTCGGTTTCGGTCGGCATGTCCGGTCTCCTGTCAGGGTTCGATATGCAACGCTGTGGTTGCATATTAGGAGACCGGGTGGGGAAATGCAACCGAAAGGTTGCTGATAGTGCCGGGCCTGCTTAAAGATCCAGCACCAGCCTCTGCCCCTTGCAACGCGACACGCACAGCATCATGGTCTTCTGCGCCGTCTTCTCCGCATCCGACAGGTACTGGTCGCGATGGTCGGCCTCACCGTCCAGGATGGCGGTCTCGCACGACCCGCAGATGCCCTCGCGGCACATGCAGTCCACCTTGACGCCGGCCTTCTCGATGGCGCGCAACAGCGACTCGTCCGCCCCGACCTGCAGCGTCCGCCCGCTCTTCTGCAGCACGGCCTCGAACGCGCCGCCGGTGGCGTCCACCTCGTTGCGGAACTGCTCGAAGTGGATGCGGCCCGCGTCCCAGCCAGCCGCGCGCGCCGCGTTGACCACCGCATCGTTCAGTACCGACGGCCCGCACACATAGACATGCGTATCGGCCGGCTGCGCGGCGATCAGCGCGGCGATGTCGAGCATGGTGCCGGTATCGCTCTCATAGAGATGGAGCTGGCCGGGCTGCAGCGTGCCCGGCAATACGTCCAGGAAGGCCGCGGACTGCCGGTTGCGGAAGCAGTAGTGCAGCTGGAACTCGGCGTTGCGCGCCGCCAGCGCCTGGATATGCGTCATGAACGGCGTGATGCCGATGCCGCCGGCGATCAGCAGGTGGCGGCCGGTGCCGTGGTCCAGGCCGAACAGGTTGGCCGGTGCGCCGATGTGCAGCTCGTCGCCCTCGCGCACCCGCTCGTGCATGTAGCGCGAGCCGCCGCGCGAGGCCTCTTCCAGCCGCACGGCGATCTGGTAGTGCGCCGGGTTGTCCAGCGCGCTGGTCAGCGAGTAGGCGTTGCGCAGCCGGCCGCCGTCCATATGGACAACCACGTGGCTGCCGCTGTCGAAGGCGGGCATCGCACCGCCGTCGCAGGGTTGCAGGGTGAAGCGCTTGATGCCGGCGGCCAGCGGCTCGACGCGGCCGACGCGTACGCGGAGCGTGTCAGTCATGGCGGTACCTCGGAAATTCAGGGAAATCGGGAAGGGAGGCAGGCCGGCCAGGGCGCCGGCCTGCCGAAGGCCGTCAGGTGATCACCGTCAGCTTGGCAGCGATCCACACCACCAGGCCGCCGACGATCAGCGCCACGTAGGGCAGCACGCCGGCGCGGGCATTGGGCAGTTCCATGTCGCGTCGCATCGACTTGGGGAACCGGCCCTTGTCCTGGATGTAGTGGCGGTACACGAACACCGGCACGATCAGCAGCGCGGCGATCAGGCCGTTGCGCAGCGTGTTCTCGCCCTGGAAGTTGGCCCCGGCGCCGACGAAGGCCAGGTCGAAGAACCCGAAGAACGCGCCCAGTGCCAGCAGCCAGTTCTTGCACTTGTACGGGCGCGCCCAGTCCGGGCGGTCCATGCGGTGGATCCAGCCCGACTGCAGGTTCAGGAACACGAAGATCATATAGCAGACGTTGGAGATCGACAGCACCGCCATGTAGTTCGACATCAGCAGCAGGAACAGGTTGAACACCAGGTCCGTCCACATCGCGCGCGTCGGGGCGCCGTGCTCGTTGACGTGCGAGAGGTAGCGCGGCAGCCAGCCGTCGAGCGAGGCCTGGTACAGCGTGCGCGACGAGCCCATCATCGAGGTCATCACGATCAGCAGGATCGCGAGCACCAGCATCACCACGATCACGTTGAACACCACCGCACCGCCGCCGACGAAGCGCGCCATGGCCGCGCCCACGCCGGAGCCGTCGACGATGGACGGTTCCAGCATTCCCGTTAGCCCGAGCGAGCCCTGGAAGGCGATCGGCACCGCGATGAACATGAACAGGCACAGCACGCCGGACCAGAAGATCGCCTTGAAGGTGTCCTTCTGCGGGTCCTTGAACTCGCGGGTGTAGCAGACCGCGGTCTCGAAGCCGAAGGTCGACCAGCACGCCAGGAACATCGCGCCCATCGCGGTGCTGATGCCGGCGGCGTTCCAGCCACCCAGCACCGCGGCGCCCGAGGCATCGTGCGTCAGCGGCAGCAGCGGCAGGAAGCTGGTGGACGGCATGTCGCCGGTGAACATCGGCACCAGCGCGATCACCACCAGCGGCGTCAGCGAGGCGATGCCCAGGATGCGCTGCGTGGTGGCCGCGGCCGACGCGCCGCTGTGCTGCAGCTTGAAGGTGATCAGCAGGAAGGCCGTGGCCAGGATAAAGGTGGAGTTCACCCGCAGCGTCAGGCCTTTGCTGACGAAGCCCAGGTCCAGCAGCGTCAGTTGCCAAGTATTGATGACCGAATCGGGCGGGAACAGCGCGCTCAGCATATAGCCGGCGGCAAGACTGGTGCCCAGCGCCAGCATCGGCGACCAGGCCACCCAGTTGCACCACACCGATACCGGCGCGACGAACTTGCTGTAGCGCACCCAGCCGAGCGCGCCATACACCGAGGCGCCGCCGGACTTGTGCGGATACAGCCCCGAGATCTCGGCGTAGACGAAGCACTGCGCAAAGCCGACCAGGATGGCGATGATCCAGATCACCCACGCAGGGTTGCCAATGGTGGCGGATACGCCGCCGATGGTGAAGAGCACGCCCGCGGGCACGCCGCTGGTAACCCAGAAGGCATCCTTCCAGGTCAGCGTGCGCTGCAGTTCATGGGGTTGGGTTGATTGCGTCTGTTGCTGGGCAGGGGCGAGCGGCGCCTGCGCGCCGAGCGACAGCGCGTCTTTCTGTGAATACACGATTTGTCTCCTTGCTTCCCGGGGTGCCGTTTGTCTGGAGCGGGGCTCCGTCACGGTCTGCCGTCTGCGGTCTGGGTAGGTACTTGAGGGGTACTGCCTGCCGGTCGGTTACGACGGTCGGGAATGTCTGTCGGGGATTCTGGGGGCGTTTCTCATCCTTGTCTCCTGTTGTCATCCCGGGTTGCCACGCGGCCAATTACAGGTCTTGCGGCTTCCGGTTTGGCTGTAAATTCACTAATAGTGAATTAAGTTACTATTGGTGTTTAGAGTGAGTATAGGAGCGGCCCTGCGCCAAGGCAACGGAAGATTGATTGCGTTGCAAACAGCGCCGGCCGCCTCCCGGTTACTGCTGCACAGGCTGTCCCGGCCGCGGGCCGCCCAGCGTTTCCACCACCGGCCGTCCCGCCCGCCGGTTGCGCCACCACCCCACCAGTGTCAGCCCCAGCCAGAAGCACTGGGTGAGAAACGACGCCAGGTTGAAGGCGCCGGTCAGCGAAACCAGGATGCAGCTCGGCCCGATCACGTTGAGGACGACGGCCAACCTGCCGGTCGGGGATTTGTGCAGGACCTGCACGGCAAAATGCGCGGCAACGTAGGCGGCAACGCCGACAAGTCCGGTCGCGTCGGTAAGACCCAGGGAGGCCATGGTGGTATGAAGCGGTAAAACAGCGGTTGAGGATTGCCGTCAGAACGTCTTGGTCAGCGAGACCAGGAACGTGCTTTTCAGCGGGTTGGAAACGGAAGGGTTGCCGGACGAATCCAGCGCCCCGGTGGTGTAGTTGTCATAGACGTCGGTACGCCCCCAGCCGCGCGTATAGGCGCCGGTCAGCGTCCAGCCACCCTCGAAGGCCTTGGATACCGCCACGCGCACGTCGCGGAAGCTGTAGGCGGCAAAGTTGCGCACGCGCTCCTGGCCGTAGTGCAGCAGCAGCGAGACGCCGTGGCCGAGGTCGAAGGTGCCGTTGATGTCCAGGTAGCCCGAGCCGCGGCTGTGCAGGTCGTTGCCGCTCAGCAGCGAGGCGCTGTTATACCCGAAGTAGTCGCGGGTGTAGGTCAGCCAGTACTTGACGTTGAACCACTTGTAGGTCAGCGACGCGACCGCCTCGCCGTAGTTGTATTTGGTCTGTGCGTACTGCAGCTTCGCGCCCGGGTACAGGTAGTAATAGATCTGGCCGGCATAGACGAAATCGCCCACCGTGCCGGTGTAGCCCGCATACAGGTCCCATTCGACCGTGCCGCCCTCGATGAACTTGTCGCTGATGCTCGACATCCAGGTGCCGGCGGAGAAGCCGCTCGGATGGGCGTAGTCGATGCCGCCCTGCACAGCAGGCTTTCCCCAGGTCTGGCGGAAGCCGCGCGAGACGTACTGAGAGGTCAGGGTCATGTTGGCCGTCAGCGGCGACGGTGCGGCAGCCTCGGCCGGCGGTACGGTAGCAGTGACCTGCGGCACCGGCGCGACGGCCAGCGTGGTTGCAGCATCGTCGGTCGCCTGCGCCTGCGCGGCCAGCGCCTGGCACAGCATCAGGGGCAGGGCGCCTTGCAGGGCCCGTCTTGGAGCAAAGCATTTGCGCAGCATGGAAGTCTCCTCCTTGCAGCCGGTCTGGGTTTGTTATGGGAGCCGGCTATGTGGGGTGAGGACGCGACGCGTCAACCGGGCGCACGCTGCCCGCCGGGACGTTGGTCCCGGCAGCAGGTGTGCCGCAGTCAGGGATCTGGTAGGGAAACCCGGGCGCCGCGCCGCCGTGTCAGGCAGGCATCGGCATCGGCATTCGCGCGGCCGACGGCTGTTGCCCTGGCGCGTCCGCGAGCGTGGCGCTGCGCGCGGGTTTGGCCTTGTAGTAAGGCGCCGTCGAGCGTTGCAGTGGTGCCCGGCCGCGGATCACATCGGCCAGTTTCTCGGCCATCATGATCGTGGGCGCGTTCAGGTTGCCGGTGATGATCTTCGGCATGATCGAGGCATCGACCACGCGCAGGCCCGACAGCCCATGCACCCGGCCCTGGTTGTCCACCACGGCCATCGGGTCGGAGGCGTCGCCCATCTTGCAGGTGCAGGACGGGTGCAGCGCGGTCTCGGCGTGCTCGCGCACGAAGGCGTCGATCTCGGCATCGCTCTGGATCATCATGCCGGGCTTGATCTCGCGGCCGCGGAACTGGTCCATCGCCTGCTGGCCGATGATCTCGCGCGTCAGGCGCACCGCGGCACGGAACTCGCGCCAGTCGACGTCATGCGCCATGTAGTTGAACAGCAGGCGCGGCTTCGCGCGCGGATCGCGGCTGGCCAGCTTGACAAAGCCGGTGCTGGGCGAGCGCATCGAGCCGACATGGCACTGGAAGCCATGCGACTGCACCGGGTTGCTGCCGTCGTAGTTCATCGCCAGCGGGATGAAGTGGTACTGCAGGTTGGGCCAGGCGAAGTCATCGCTGCTGCGAATAAAGCCGCCCGCCTCGAAGTGGTTGGACGCGGCGATGCCGGTGCCGCGCAGGTACCACTCGATGCCGATGGCCGGCTTGTTCCACCACTTCAGCGCGGGATACAGCGAGACCGGCTTGGTGCATTCGTACTGCAGGTACATCTCGAGGTGGTCCTGCAGGTTTTCGCCGACGCCCTTCAGGTCTGCGACCGACTCGATGCAGAAGGCGCGCAGTTCGTCCGCATTGCCCACGCCCGAGCGCAGCAGCAGTTGCGGCGAGGCGATCGCGCCGTTGCTGACGATCACTTCGCGGCGTGCGCGGGCTTCGCGCACGTGGTCGCCCTGCATGTACGAGACACCGATGGCGCGCTGCCCCGAGAACAGGATGCGATTGGCCAGCGCACGCGTATGCACGGTGAGGTTCGGCCGGTCCTTGGCCTGGTCCAGGTAGGCGAGCGAGGTGCTGCAGCGGCGCCCGCGCGCGGTGGTGGTGCGGTCCATCGGGCCGAAGCCTTCCTGCCGGTAGCCGTTCAGGTCGTCGGTCTGGCCGTAGCCGGCCTGCTCGCCGGCCTGGATAAAGGCGCGGAACAGCGGGCTGATATCGGCCTTGGGCGTGGTCACGTGCAGCGGGCCGTTGCTGCCGTGGTAGTCGTTGGCGCCCTTGTCGTAGGTCTCCGCCTTGCGGAAGTAGGGCAGGCAGTCGGCGTAGCTCCAGTTCTCCAGCGACCGGTTTGCGGCCCAGCCGTCGTAGTCCATCGCGTTGCCGCGGATATAGACCATGCCGTTGATCAGCGACGAACCACCCAGCCCCTTGCCGCGGCCCTGCGTCATGCGGCGGTTGTTCATATGCGGCTCGGGCTCGGTCACATAGGCCCAGTTGTAGGTCGTGCCCTGCAGCGGATACGCCAGCGCGGCCGGCATCTGCGTGCGCCAGTCCAGGCGCCAGTCGGGGCCGCCGGCTTCCAGCAGCAGCACCGAGACATCGGCATCCTCGGTCAGCCGCGCGGCCAGCACGCAGCCGGCCGAGCCCGCGCCGACGATGATGTAGTCGTACTCATGGATTGCCTGCATGGTGCAATCTCCTTGTTTGCTTGACGCCGTGCGTGGCAGCCCGGGGGCGGGCAGGATTCCACTCGGCGCACGCGATTGCGAAGTCAGCTGCGCTCAGGCGCCAAACCAGCCCATCGCCTTGGGGGCCAGGTTGATATAGCTGTGCTTGAGTTCGGTGTACTCGTCCAGGCCGACGCGGGCCAGCTCGCGGCCGATGCCGCTCGCCTTGTAGCCGCCCCACGGCGCTTCCGGGAAGTACGGGTGGTAGTCGTTCACCCATACCGTGCCGAAGCGCAGGCCGCGCGACATCCGGTTGGCCTTGTCCAGGTCGCGGGTCCAGACCGCGCCGGCCAGGCCGTACGGGGTGTCGTTGGCTGCACGCAGCACTTCTTCCTCGGAGCGGAAGCGCTCGGCCGTGATCACCGGCCCGAAAATCTCTTCCTTCGCAATCTTCATCTCGGCAGTCACGTCGGCCAGCAGCGTCGGTTCCAGCCAGTAGCCCTTCTTGAACACGTCCCCCGTCGGCCGCTTGCCGCCATGGACCAGGCGTGCGCCCTCGGCAATGCCGGCCTGCACCATGCCCAAAATCTTCTCGTGCTGTTGCGCCGACTGCACCGGGCCCATCTGGGTCTCGGCATGGAAGCCGTTGCCGATCACGATGCGCGGCAGGCGCTCGGCCAGCCGGCTGATGAATGCATCATAGATGCTGTCTTCGATCATCAGGCGCGAGCCGGCGGAGCAGACCTGCCCGGCATGGAAGAACGCGGCGTTGAGCGCGTAATCGACCGCGGCATCCAGGTCGGCATCGGCAAAGACGATGTTGGGGTTTTTGCCGCCCAGCTCCAGGCCGATGCGCTTGAAGTTGCCGGTGGCGGCCTTCATGATGCTTTCGCCGGCATAGGCGCCGCCGGTGAAGGACACCAGGTCCACGTCCAGGCTTTCGGCCAGCTCGGCGCCGACTTCGGCGCCGGCGGTCACCAGGTTGAACACGCCCGGCGGCAGGTCCAGCTCGGCCACCAGTTGCGTGAAGTGGTGCGTGGTCAGCGGCGTCAGGTTGCTGGGCTTGATCACCACGGTATTGCCGGCGCCCAGCGCGGGCGCGATCTTCCACGCGGCCTGCAGCAGCGGGTAGTTCCACGGCGTGATCAGGCCGCACACGCCGACCGGCTCGCGCAGGGTGCGGCTGATCACATGGTGCGGCGCTTCGTTGACGGCGCCCGACTCGGATGCGACCAGCCCCGCGAAGTAGCGGAAGGTTGCGGCGATATCGCCCATGTCGGTGCGGCTCTCGGTCAGCGTCTTGCCGGTGTTGAGCGACTCCAGGTGGGCGAGCTTCTCGGCATCGCGGTCGATCAGTTCGGCGATCTTGTTCAGCAGTCTGGCGCGATCACGGATCGTCGTCTGGCGCCAGGGACCGTCGAAGGCCTTGCGCGCAGCGGCGATGGCCAGGCGCGCATCGGCGCGGGTGGCTTCGGCGGCCTGCGCGATCACGGACTCGTCGGCCGGGCTCAGGATGGCGCGCGTGCCGTGGTCGATGGGCGACTGCCACTGGCCGTCGATATAGAGCTGGGTCTGGATCATTGCTGCGGTTCCGGTTCAGTTGTTCGTTTCAGGCGGCCAGGGCGTCGAGCACCATCTGCTGGAAGTGCTGCACGCCGTGCTCGCCGATGGCGGAGGTTTTGTCGTCGGTGACCAGCAGCGGGCCCTGCCCGTTGCGGTAGCCGCGCGACTTCAGGCCGCGCTGCACCGATTCGACGATGCTCAGATCTTCCGGCTTGAGGACGTTCTTGTAGTACTCGATCAGCTGCTCCTGCTCGGCCGTGGGCGTGCTGTCGCGGAAGTAGAACTCGAAGTGCTGGATGGTGGTGTCGGCATCCACCGGGAACATATAGAACACGCCGTAGTTGCCGTCGCCCGGCAGCACGTTCAGCGTGACGTTGGGCCACAGCCAGTAGGCAGCGAAGTCGGTGTTGGGGGCGTCGCTGTCATAGGTGAAGGCATCGCTGCCCGAGCGGGTCTGGCCGACCTGGCTGGTGAAGAGGCCGCGCACTTCGTGCTTGTAGGTCTCCATCCTGATTGACTCGACCAGCGCCGGGTGCGCGGTCTGGCAGTGCAGGCACTCCAGGTAGTTGTCGACCACCACCTTCCAGTTGGCCTTCATCTCGTAGGTGAGCTTGTGCGCCGGCACCAGCTTGTCGACATCCGGGCAGCGCGCGCGGATCTCGTCGTTGAGGCTGCCCGCCAGCTCGGCCAGCGGCTTGGCGTCCATGTCCAGGTTGACGAAGACCAGGCCGCAGAACTCCTCCACGCGCACCGGCGTCAGGCCGGCGTTGTCCTTGCAGAAGCCCGGCACGTTCTCGGCGTTGCGCACATGGATCAGCTTGCCGTCCAGGCCGAACGACCAGGCGTGGTACGGGCAGGTGATGACGTTCCTGGCCTTGCCGGCGCCGTCGGCGAACAGCTCGTGGGCGCGGTGCGGGCAGACGTTGTAGAACGCGCGCAGCACGCCGTCGCGGCCGCGCACCACGAACACGTTCTCGCCGGCCACCTTCACCGTGGCGTACTGGTTGTTCTCGGCCACCTGGCTCTTGTGCATCACGCACACCCAGCTGCGCGCGAAGATCGTCTTCTTTTCCTGCTCGAAGACTTCCTGAGAGGTGTAGTAGTGGGCCGGCAGCGTGTAAGCCAGCGGGGCGGCGGTGCCGCAGACGGGGGCGGTGGTCTCTTGCATGGGGATTGTCTCCTCGTTTGTCTCGGTGCTTTGGCGATTCACTATTAGTAAATTAAATTACTATTGGTGATGTGAGTGAAGTCTAGTGAGGAGCAAGGTGGCCCTGCAATATCAAAAAATCGATGAGATCCGGTGTGCTGATTGTTCGACGCTATCAATTCGCGCGTTTTGCGGTGATGGTGTAAGGTTCGAGTTACTCAATTCACCATCGGTTGAAAAAAAGTGGAGGGGATGCCCATGACCGAAGACACTTTTGCCACGCGCCTGAAAGGGGTGCTGGAAGGCAAAAGGATCATGCTCAAGCAGGTGGCCGAGGCGCTGTCGGTATCGCCGTCGGCGGTGCACAAGTGGACCCGCGGCGGCGAGATCGAGTACGAGCGCCTGCTGGCGCTGGCGCGCTTCCTGGGCGTCAACTGGCTGTGGCTGCGCTACGGCGAGCAGGCCATCGCCGACCTGGAGGCGAGCACGGCCTCCGATCCGCACATCAAGGAACTGCGCCAGAAGCACCTGGCCGAGATCATGGAAAGCGAGGCGCGCATGAAGTTCGCGCAGGAGGTCTCGGGCATCGTCACGTGGGAATGGAACGTGCTGACCGACGGCCTCATGTACTCGTCCAACGACGTCACGCTGTTCGGCCGCCATATCCGCAACATGGACGACTTCTGGGCCTGCGTGCATCCGGCCGACGTGCCGCGCCTGAAGGAAGTGCTGGAGCGCACGCTGCGCGCGCAGGAAATGCACGAGTGGGAATTCCGCGTGGTGTACGAGGACTCCACGCGCTGGATCTCGTCGCGGGCCACGCTGGTGCGCGACTTCGACCAGCGCCCGGTGAAGATGATCGGCGTCAGCCTCGATATCACCGAGCGCCGCCGCGCCGAGGCTGCGCTGCGCCAGAACGAGGCGCTGCTCGCCAAGGCGCAGGAGATCGCGCACCTGGGCGGCTGGTACTGGAACATCCAGAACGACGACTGCGCCTGGACCGACGAGGCCTACCGCATCTTCGGCTGGGCGCCGCAGGCGTTCAAGGTGACCATGGACCGCTACCTGTCATCGATCGTCGAGGCAGACCGCCCGCGCGTGCAGGCCGCCATCCGCGCCGCCATCGTCGACAAGGCGCCGTACCGCGTCGACTACCGCATCACGCTGCCCGACGGCAGCCACCGCGATATCCACGAGGAAGGCGAGGTCACGCTGGACGAGCACGGCAACGCGCTGACCATGGTGGGCGCCTCGCAGGACGTCACCGACCAGAAGCGCGTCGAGGACGCGCACCGCGACAGCGAGGAGCGCTTCCGCGCGACCTTCGAGCAGGCAGCGGTGGGCATTGCGCACGTCGACCTGAACGGCCACTGGCTGCGCGCCAACCGCAAGCTGTGCGAGATCCTCGGCTATGACAACGCCGCGCTGTCGCAACGCACCTTCCAGGAGCTGACGGTCGCGGAAGACCTGGACGAGAACCTGGCCCTGTACCAGCGCCTGCTGGACGGCGAGGTGGAGACCTATACGCTGAAGAAGCGCTTTATCCGGCCCGATGGCTCGACGGTGTGGACCAAGGTGACGACGTCGCTGAGCCGGCGGCCTGGGGATGGCGAGCCGGGGTACCTGATTGCGATTGTGGAGGCGCTGGACGACGGCGTGCCGCAGGGTGAGGCGGCATCCGGCTCAACGCGGGCGCCTCGGCGGCGGGCGGCGGACAAGTCGCGCCAGGCGGTGTGAAGCGGGGTCCTTGTCGGTCAGGTGATGCGTCTGAAACAATTGTTTCTCGTAGTTCTCTGTGAGCCGGATTGTGGGGTGTTGCACGGATTGGGCGGCATAGTGGGTGCGGGAAAATAAGCATGAAACAATTGTTGCGCAGCTGGCCGGCTCGTACTTATACTGCGAGGACACCGCCTCCACACCACCATGACCCACGTATTCCATCGCAATCCGCGCCAGAAGCTGCCCGTTGCCGTCGCCGGGCAGGGGATCGAACTGATCGACAGCGAAGGCCGCCGCTATCTCGACGCCTCGGGCGGCGCGGCCGTCTCTTGCCTGGGCCACGCCCATCCGCGCGTGATCGCGGCGATCAAGGCGCAGCTCGACACCATCGCCTACGCGCACACCTCGTTCTTCACCACCGAGGTGTCGGAGACGCTGGCCGACACGCTCGCGCAGGCCGCGCCGGGCGACCTGGACCATGTCTATTTCGTCTCGGGCGGCTCCGAGGCGGTGGAGTCGGCGCTGAAGCTGGCGCGCCAGTACTTTGTCGAGCTGGGGCAGCCCAGCCGCCGCCACTTCATCGCGCGCCGGCAGAGCTATCACGGCAATACCCTGGGCGCGCTGGCAATCGGCGGCAATGCGTGGCGGCGCGAGCCGTTCCTGCCGCTGCTGGTGCCGGCGCACCACGTATCGCCGTGCTACGCCTATCGTGACCAGCAGGCCGGCGAAACCGATTCGCAGTACGCCCAGCGCCTGGCGGATGAACTGGAAGCGAAGATCCTGGAACTGGGGCCGGACACCGTGGCCGCCTTCGTCGCCGAGACGGTGGTGGGCGCCACGGCCGGCGCGGTGCCCCCGGTGGGCGACTACCTCAAGCGCATCCGCGCCGTGTGCGACAAGTACGGCGTGCTGCTGATCCTGGACGAAGTGATGTCAGGCATGGGCCGCACCGGCTACCTGTTCGCGTGCGAAGAGGATGGCGTGGTGCCCGATATCGTCACCATCGCCAAGGGCCTGGGCGCGGGTTACCAGCCGATCGGCGCGATGCTGTCGACGCGTCGCATCTACGACACCATCGTCGGCGGCAGCGGCTTTTTCCAGCACGGCCATACCTATATCGGCCATGCCACGGCATGCGCCGCAGCGCTGGCGGTGCAGCGGACGATCGCTGAAGACAACTTGCTGGCCAACGTGCAGGCACGCGGCGAACAACTGCGCGCGCGGCTGCGCGAAGCGTTGGGCGAGCACCCCAACCTGGGCGATATCCGTGGGCGGGGCTTGTTCGTCGGTGTGGAGTTCGTGGCCGACCGCGGCAGCAAGGCCACCCTCGATCCCGCGCTGAAGACGCATGCGCAGCTGAAGTCGGCCGCGATGCAGAACGGGTTGCTGGTCTATCCGATGGGCGGCACGGTGGATGGCGTGCACGGCGACCACGTGCTGTTCGCGCCGCCGTTTATCTGCACGCCGCAGGATATCGACAGCATTGTCGAGCGCTTTGCCGCCGCGGTGCGGGCGGTGCTGCCGGCCGCGGCGACCGCCACGGCCTGACATGGAAGGACGCCGTTCAGGCGTCCAGCTTGAACTCGCCGACCACCTGCTGCAGCTCGGTGGCCTGTCCAGCCAGCGCGCTCGAGGCGCTGGCCGCCTGCTCGACCAGCGCGGCGTTCTGTTGCGTCACGGCGTCCATCTGCGCCACCGCCTCATTGACCTGCGCGATGCCGGCGCTCTGCTGCTCCGACGCCGCGGTGATCTCGCCCAGCAGCGTGGTCACGCGGCCCACCGACTGCACGATCTCGTGCATGGTCTCGCCGGCCTGGCCTACCAGCGCCGAACCGCTGTCCACCTGCTGCACGGAGGCGTCGATCAGCTGCTTGATCTCCTTGGCCGCCGCCGCGCTGCGTTGCGCCAGTGTGCGCACCTCGCCGGCCACCACGGCGAAGCCGCGGCCCTGCTCGCCGGCGCGGGCGGCTTCCACCGCCGCGTTCAGCGCCAGGATATTGGTCTGGAAGGCAATGCCTTCGATCACCTCGATGATGTCGGTCACCTTGCGCGAGCTGGCGCTGATCGCGGACATGGTCTGCACCACGTTGCCGACCACCTCGCCGCCGCGCGCGGCGATGCCGGATGCGGTTTCCGCCAGGCCGTTGGCGGCGCGCGCGCGTTCGGTGTTCTGGCGCACCATCGCCGTCAGCTCGCTCATGCTCGACGCAGTCTGCTGCAGCGACGCGGCCTGTTCCTCGGTGCGCTGCGAAAGGTCAGTATTGCCGGCGGCGATCTGGTGCGAGGCTGCGCCGATCGAATCGGTGGCGGCCTTGATGCGCGTCACCAGGCCGGTGAGCATGTCTTCCATCTCGCCCAGCCCGCCCAGCAGCCGGCCGAATTCGCCGCCACGCTCGGTCTCGAATTCCTGGCTCAGGTCGCCGGCGGCCACGGTTTCGGCGATATAGACCGCCTCAGACAGCGGCGCCTCGATGCTCCGCGCCAGCCACCAGGTGCCGGCGACGGCCAGGCCCAGCCCTGCGGCGCCCAGTGAGATCAGCAGGTTGCGCGCGTCGGTGGCGCCCTGCATGCGCGGCAATGCCACCGCAATCCCGATCGCCATCAGCGACCACATGGCGCCAAATGCCGCGCCCAGGCGTATGCGAATCCCCAAATTCTGCATGTTGCTACCGTCCCCCCTTAAAGTGCAGACGCCGGCGCGCCCGCGCCGGCGTTTCCCGCTAACCCGCGCCATCTGCCTGTCTCGCGATTTTTCGCTGGTCAACGTTTGCTTAACGGCGGCGGCGGGCGGGGCCTTTAGGGTTTGCTTACCCTGCTTTGGGAGGGGGCGCCCCGGGCTGCGGGATTTCGTCGCGGAGCGGACGGCGGCGCTGGCCGCGCTTCAGGCTTCGCGATAGGCGAACGTCTCGAACCACGACGCCAGCGCGTCCCTTGCTGGTGCGCTGAGGGTTGCGTCCGGCACTGCCACCGTGCCCGCGCGGCATGCCTGCACGGCGTAGTGCCGCACGCCTTGCTCCGCAAGCGTGCGCGCCAGCGTCATCAGGCGGGCTTCGCTGAGCCAGGCCGGATCCCAGGTCGTGCGGCATTCAAACGGACAGGACGCGCGCAGCAGCAGCGCAAGGCTTGCCTGCACGCTTTGGTAGCCGCCGGGCCGGCCCACCAGTGCGTCATGGCTGTCGGCGTCGGCCTTGATGTCGAGTCCGACCCAGTCCAGTGCAGGCAAGACTGCCGCCAGCCGGTCAGGGTAGATGCCCGCGGTGTGCAAGGCCACCTTGAAGCCGAGCGCTTTCACGGTGTTCACGAGCGCCGGCAGTTGCGCTTCGCTGAGCGGCTCGCCGCCGGAGACCACCACGCCGTCCAGCAGCCCTGCGCGGGTCGCAAGCCAGTCGGCTACGGCCGGCCAGGCGTAGGCCGCATGGCGTCGCTGCAAGTGGGCGTTATGGCAATATCCGCAGCGCCACGGGCAGCCGGCGATAAACAGCACCGCCGCCAGCTTGCCCGGCCAGTCGACGCTGGAAAACGGCACCAGCCCTGCCAGCGCCGGCCCGCCGCGCAGCGCCTGCGCCGCCGCAGGCGGGGCGGCGCAGGGGAGCGGTCCGTCAATGGGTCTGGGATTCTGTAAAGAAGCGCCGCTCATGGAATTCGCCCTGCTTGCCGGTGTTGAAGGAGGAGACCGGCCGGTGGTAGCCCATCACCCGTGTCCAGACTTCGCAGCGCGTGCGCAGTGCGGGATCGAGGGCCGGCGTGGCCGGTTGGTGCAGGTCTGTGTTCATGTGAGCTCCTTTTCAAGTTGGGTTTGCGGCGCGTCGGCCGCGGCGTGGGTGCGTGCCAGCAGGTCGGCATCGCATTTGGGACAGAACTCGTGGTGCCCGCTCAGGTAACCGTGCGTCGGGCAGATCGAGAAGGTCGGCGTGACGGTGATATACGGCACGCGGAAGCGCGACAGCGATCGCTGCACCAGTGCCTTGCAGGCCTGCGCGCTGGAGATGGCCTCGTTCATGTACAGGTGCAGCACGGTGCCGCCGGTGTACTTGCCCTGCAGCGGCTCCTGCATCGCCAGCGCGGTGAACGGGTCGTCCGTATAGCCCACCGGCAACTGGCTGGAATTGGTGTAGTACGGATGCTCCGGCGTGCCGGCCTGCAGGATGTCGGGCCAGCGCTTGCGGTCCTCGCGCGCGAAGCGGTAGGTGGTGCCTTCCGCCGGTGTGGCTTCCAGGTTGTAGAGGTGGCCGGTCTCTTCCTGGAAGGCGGTGATGCGCGCGCGCACGTGGTCCAGCAATCGGATCGCCATCGCATGGCCGCGGGGCGAGGTGATGTCGTCCGCGTCGCCGGAGAAGTTGCGGATCATCTCGTTGATGCCGTTCACGCCCAGCGTGCTGAAGTGGTTGCGCAGCGTGCCCAGGTAGCGCCGCGTGTAGGGGTAGAGCCCCTCGTCGATGTAGTGCTGCACCACGCGACGCTTTTCTTCGAGCACGTCGCGGCCCAGTGCGAGCAGGCGGTCGAGCGCTTGCAGCAATGCAGCTTCGTCGCCGTGATGGAGGTAGCCCAGCCGCGCGCAGTTGATGGTGACCACGCCCACCGAGCCGGTCTGCTCGGCCGAGCCGAACAGGCCGTTGCCGCGCTTGAGCAGCTCGCGCAGGTCCAGTTGCAGGCGGCAGCACATGGAGCGGACCATATGCGGCTCCAGGTCGGAATTGACGAAGTTCTGGAAGTAGGGGAGCCCGTAGCGCGCCGTCATCTCGAACAGCGGTTCGGCGTTGGGATGGTCCCAGTCGAAGTCCGGCGTGATGTTGTAGGTCGGGATCGGGAAGGTGAAGGCCCGGCCGCGCGCGTCGCCCTGCATCATCACTTCGATGTAGGCGCGGTTGATCGTGTCCATCTCGGGCTGGAGGTCGCCATAGGTGAACGGCATCTCTTCACCGGCGATATACGGCACCTGGCCGGCCAGGTCCTGCGGGCAGGTCCAGTCGAAGGTGAGATTGGTGAACGGCGTCTGCGTGCCCCAGCGGCTCGGCACATTCAGGTTGAAGACCAGCTCCTGCATGGCCTGCCGCACCGTGCGGTAGTCCATGCGGTCGCGGCGCACGAACGGCGCCATATAGGTATCGAAGCTGGAGAAAGCCTGAGCGCCCGCCCATTCGTTCTGCAGCGTGCCGAGGAAGTTGACGATCTGCCCGACTGCGGCCGACATATGCTTGGGCGGGTTGGCCTCGACCTTGCCCGGCACGCCGTTGAAGCCCTCCGTCAGCAACTGGCGCAGCGACCAGCCGGCGCAGTAGCCGGACAGCATGTCGAGGTCGTGGATATGCAGGTCGCCGTCGCGATGCGCGCGCGCCGCCTCGGGGCTGAAGATATGCGACAGCCAGTAATTGGCCGTGACCTTGCCCGCGACGTTAAGGATCAGGCCGCCGAGACTGTAGCCCTGGTTGGCATTGGCGCGCACGCGCCAGTCGCGCTGCGCCAGGTATTCCTCCATGGCGTTGCCCACGTCTACCTGGTCGCCCTTGCCGGGCCGCTGAAGATCGCTCATGGTTCCCCTTATCTAGTGTGTGCGTGGCAGGTTAGCACTAGATATAGTAGTGCTGAGCGATCGGCGGCCGGGGTTTGCCTGCCGCTTGATGGCCATCAAGCGGGCGTGGCGGGAGGGTTTGCGCGAGTGCCGGACTTGCGCGCGGGCAAATCCATGTCGGCAGCCGGGGAACGTTGGATGGAGGGCGGGCCCCGGAATGACAATCGGCCCCCAGGGGGCCGATCGCGTGAAACAACGCTGCCGGGGATCAGGCGGCTTGCTTCAGCGTCGCCAGCGCGCGGCGGCCTACGGCTAGTTGCTGCGCGACTTCCGCCACGCGTGCGCCGAGGTGTTCGGCGGTGCGCAGGTCGGCCAGCGGCGGCACCACGTCGGCGCTTTCATCCGCGTTGGATTGCGCGGCAGCGCCCAGGAAGAAGCCGTGGCGGTTCAGCGTGTCTTCGGTCGACTTGGAGTTGTTGTGGCCCGGGGGCAGGCCCAGGTTGACCCAGTGCATGCCGTGCTGCGCGGCGAAGATCGCCATCTGCTGCAGCGTGGCCAGCTTGTCGCCCGAACGCGAGGCCGCGTTGGTGAAACCCGCTGCCACCTTGTTGGCCCACTTGCCGCCCTTGGCAAAGACATTGCGCGAGGTGGCGTCCATGAATCCCTTGAACTGCGCCGAGGCACTGCCCATGTAGGTCGGTGCGCCGAAGATGATGGCGTCGACCTGTTCCAGCGTGTCCCAGTGCTGGTCGATGTCTTCCACCGGGATCAGCAGGCTTTCGGCGCCTGCGACGCTGCCGGCGCCGCGTGAGACGGCCTGGGCTTGCCTGGCGGTATGGCCATAGCCGCTGTGGTAGACGATGGCGACGCGGGTGAGTTCGGTGGTGGTCATGGTGTCGGGTCCCTGATAGTTTCGGAAATCTGAATACCGTGATGCTGCAACTGCGTGATGGATTGGTGCGGTTGCGGCGGGTGGTGAATGCAGTGTAGGGAGCGGAGAGGGCGGTTGCGTGGACATTCCTGCAACCAGTCATTGAATTTTTTTGAATATCGCCCAGCCTGGTGATGGCATCGCTCCGCCCGCGGGTTTTCCCCGCAATGCCGCACGTGGTAATGACGGTTCGGACACGTTAAAGTTGCGACACATCCACCTGTGGCCGGCGCCCCAGAGGTGCTCACGTGCTGCGCCAGCTTCACAACCGCTTCCCCACCCATGAGACCAGCCGGCACGCAGCGTTTGGCGGTCAGGCAGCACTACCGTCTCCTTATCCCGAGCCCTGCCCGGCATGCGCTGGCGCTCGCCGTGCTGGCGCTGGCCGGCGCGGGCGCGCATGCCGCGGATGCGCCTGGTACGGAAGCGGCCGTTGCCACCGCCGAGACCCTGCCCGATGTGGTGGTCAGCGCCACCCGCAGCGAACAGCGCCGGTTCGATGCGCCGGCCGCGGTCGACAGCGTGCCGGTCGATCCGCTGCGCAGCGCCACGCCGCTGGTCAACCTGTCCGAGGTGCTGGCCGGCGTGCCAGGTGTGGCGGTGCGCGACCGGCAGAACTACTCGCAGGACCTGCAACTGGCGGTGCGCGGCTTCGGCACGCGTTCGACCTTTGGCGTGCGCGGCGTGCGGCTGTATGTCGATGGCATTCCCGCCACCATGCCCGACGGGCAGGGCCAGGCTTCCACGGCGGATCTCGCCAACGCCAGCCGGGTGGAGGTGCTGCGCGGTCCGTTCGCGCAGATGTACGGCAACGCCTCGGGTGGCGTGGTGCAGGTGTTCACGCCGGATCCTCCCAAGGATGGCTTCACCGGCCGCGTGTCGACCGGCTTCGGCTCGGATGGCCAGTGGCAGGCCGGCGTGGCGCTGGCCGGCGGCAACGAGCGGCTCGGCGGCACGCTCGATGCCTGGACTTACCAGACCGACGGCTACCGCGACCACAGCGCGGCGCGCCGGTACCAGCTCAATGCCAAGGTCGTGGCGCAGCCCGCCAGCGGCACGCGCGTGACGGGACAGTTCAACTACTTCAACCAGCCGCTGGCGCAGGACCCGCTCGGCCTGACGCGCGCGCAGGCCGATGCCAACCCGCGCCAGGCGGTGCCCGCCGCGACCCAGTTCGACACCGGCAAGAACGTCGAGCAGGCCCAGGCCGGCGTGGTGGTGGACCACCAGCTCACCGGGACCGACAGCCTGTCCGCGCGCCTCTACGGCGGCACGCGCAACCTGTACCAGCGGCTGGGCTTCAGCGGCGCCGCGCCAAACTCGGCCGGCGGCATCGTCGACCTCGACCGCACCTACGGCGGCGCAGCGCTGTCATGGAGCCGGCGCACCACCGCCAACGGCCTGCCGCTGCTGTGGAGCGCGGGCCTGGAAGCCAACGGCATGCGCGACGGCCGCAACGGCTACGTCAACCAGGACGGCACGCAGGGCCCGTTGCGCCGCGATGAAACCGATACCGCGACCGACCTCGGCGCCTTCGCGCAATTCGACTGGACCTTCCATCCGGCGTGGCAACTGGTGGGTGGCGTGCGCGCCAGCCGGGTGCGGCTGGGCATCGACGATCATTTCATCACCGCGGCCAGTCCCGACGACAGCGGCAGTTCAACCTACAGCAATGTCAGCCCGGTGCTAGGACTGGTGTGGCACGCGCTGGACTCGCTCAATATCTACGCCAACCTCGGGCGCGGTTTCGAAACGCCGACGCTGACCGAGGTCGCGTACGGTCCCGGCGGTGTCGGCAGCAACCTCGGCCTGCAGGCATCGACCAGCCGCCAGGGCGAGATCGGCATCAAGTGGCAGGCGGCGGGGCAGCGACTGGAGGCGGCGCTGTTCGATGCCGACAGCCATGACGAAGTGGTGCCGCTATCGAACAATGCCGGCCGCACCGTCTACCAGAACGTCAGCGGCGTGCACCGGCGCGGCTTCGAACTGGGCTGGCGCGGCGGCTTTCTCGGGCAGGTGGGGACACCGGGGCAGGGCGGCGGCAGCCGCATCGAGGCGGGCCTCGCCTATACCTGGCTCGACGCCTACTTCGGCGACAGCTTTTTCAACGCGCAGGGCCAGACCGTGGCTGCCGGCAACCGCCTGCCTGGCACCGCGCGCCACAGCCTGAGCGCAGACCTGTCATGGCGGCCGCTGGCCCCGCTGACGCTGGGCGCCGAGATGCGTGTCGACAGCCGCGTCTATGCCGACGACCTCAACACGCAGGCCGCGCCCGGCTACGCCGTGTTCAACCTACGCGCGGGCTATGAATTCCGCATCGGGCCGACGCGGCTCTATGTCTTCGGCCGCATCGACAACATCACCGACCGGCGCTACATCGGCTCGGTGATCGTCAACGAGGCCAACGGGCGGTATTTCGAACCCGCGCCCGGGCGGCGCTTCTTTGTGGGCCTGCGCGCCGCCCTCTGAGCCGCGCTGCACTAATTCTTGACCAGCAGCACCGGGCAGTGCGCATGGGCAAGGACTCGCCTGGCTACCGAGCCGACGATGGCATCGAGAAAGCCGCCGCGGCCATGCGAACCCATCACGATCAGGTTGGCGCCGATGCTGCCCGCATACTCGACGATGCGGGTCGGCGCGAAGCCGGTGAAGCCATGGCGCTCGAACGGGATACCGGCTGCGCCCAGGATGCTGGCCACCGACTGCATCGCCTTGTCGTTCTGTTCGCGATGCCAGGCGTCGAGGGTGGCCCGGTCGATGAAGGTCTTGATATCGCCGGGCACATCCGGTTCGCAGTGCACCACGTGCACGACGAAATCGCGGGTGAGCAGCGGACTTTCTACCAGGTAGCGGGCAGCCGCATCGCTATAGGCCGATCCGTCGGTCGCAAGCAGGATCTTGTTCATGGCAATTGCTCCTCATGTGCGCCGGTTCCCGGCCCTGCGCTCGCGCGATGCGCAGTGGCCACCCAGTTCGTCCCCCGCGTGCGCAAGTGCGTGCCTGGCCCTGACCCGGCTGATCAGGACGGACACCAGCAACGTCGCGGCGACGGCGCCGAGAGACCAGTGCACCGGCACATGGAACCACGGCTCAGCCAGCATCTTCGCGCCGATAAAGGCAAGCACGATTGCCAGGCCGTACTTCAGGTAGTGGAAATGCTGCGCCATGTTGGCCAGCAGGAAGTACAGCGCCCGCAGCCCCATGATCGCGAAGATGTTCGAAGTAAAAACGATGAAGGGGTCGGTCGTGACGGCGAAGATGGCCGGGATACTGTCGACGGCGAACACCAGGTCGGTCGCCTCGACCAGCAGCACCACCAGGAACATCGGCGTCGCGTAGCGCAGGCCGTCCAGGCGCACGAAGAAACGCTCGCCGTGATAGTCCGGGGTGATTCGCATATGCGCGCCCAAGAAGCGAACGATGGGATTGCGCGAGAGATCCGGGGCACGCCTGGAGACGAACAGCATCTTGATGCCGGTGAACAGCAGGAACACGCCGAACACATAGAGGATCCACGAGAATTCGCTGATCAGCCACACGCCGAGCAGGATCATGACAGCGCGCATCACGATCGCGCCGACCACGCCGAACAGCAACACCCTGCGCTGCAACTCCGGCGGCACCGCGAAATAGCCGAAGATCATCGCGAACACGAACATATTGTCGACCGACAGCGACAGCTCGATCAGGTAGCCGGTATAGAACTCCAGCACCTTGCGATTCGCGGCCTCGCGTCCGGCGCTCTCGGCCAGCAGCCACCAGAGTGCGATGCCGAAGAGCACGGCCAGGGTCGACCAGGCCAGGGTCCAGCCCAGGGCCTCACGTGTCGAAACGCGGTGCGCGTGCCGGCCGCCAAGGACGAACACGTCCACGACCAGCGTTCCCAGCACCAGGATCAGGAAGCCGACCCACATCGGCGCGGTGGCAAAGGTATCCATGCCGCTAGTTTCCTGCTTCGTCAGCAGATGTCATGGCGAGTTCCTCGCGGCGCGGGACACTAGGCCCGCCTCGCATCGCGGTGCGTCATGCGCCGGGCATCCGGTTCGCCGCAGTAATGCAGGATCTCGGCGCGGGCGGTATTGCGCAGGCGCATGGCGGCCGGCCAGTCTTCGCCGTCCGGCCAGAGCGGGCTGCCGATGACCACGCCGATCGGCCCCCGGCGCGGCAGCCACTGGCCGTCGCGCAGCACCGAGCGGGTGCCGCGGATGGCGATGGGCACCACCGGCGCGCCGGCCCGCGCGGCCGCCAGGAAAGCGCCCGAGCGGAAGGCCTGCAGCCCCGGCGCCCGCCCGAAGGTGCCTTCGGGGAAGAACAGCGCCGAATGCCCGGCACGCACCGTGGCCACCACGCGCTCCACGTCCTCGTGCTCGCGCACGTTGTCGAAGCGGTCGATGAAGTCGGCGCCGATGCTGGCCAGGTAGGCGCCGGGGATGCGCTGGCCCTGCAGTTCGCGCTTGGCGACCATGCATACCGGCGTGGGCAGCGCCGCCACCAGCACGATGCCGTCCAGGTAGCTGGCGTGATTCGAGACCAGGATGCAGGGCCGGTCGCGCGGCAGGTGCTCAATCCCTTGCACGAACCAGGGTACCGCGCCCAGCCTGAGAAAAAGCCGGGCGGCGTGGTGGCTGAGCGCCCAGCCCAGTGTCGGCCGGTGCAGCGCAACCGATGCCAGCCAGGTCACCGGCGCCAGCGTTGCGAACAGGATCCAGGTGTAGAGGGCATATGACAGGCCCACGGCGGTCTGCCGGCCACGCCGCAGCTCCGGCCACAGCGCCCGCCAGCCAAAGCGCGCGATCTGCAGCCAGGGCGCTTCCACGCCGCGGCCGGGGCGTCCGTGCTCGAAGCGCTCGCGGCAGGCGGCGCGCCGGATCTTGCCGCTCGACGTCTTCAGGATGGTGTGCGGTGGCACCAGGGCGATATGGTCGGGCGGCATGCCCAGCACGTCGAGGGCGGTCTTCAGCGCCTGCCGGTGCAGCGCGCGGCGCGCCTGCACATCCTTCTCGGAGGTTTCCGCCATCACCACGATGCGTTCGGTGCCGCTATCCGGATCGGGACTGCCGAACACGGCCACGCAGCCCTTGCGTATGCCCGGGATGGCGCCGACGGCCTGCTCCAGCTCGTAGGGATAGATATTGCGGCCGCCGCGCACGATGGTCTCCTTGGCGCGCCCGGTGATAAAGACCTCATCGGCGGCGATATAGGCATAGTCCCCTGTGTTCAGCCAGCCGCGGTCGAACAACTGGCGGGTCTGCACGGGATTGCGGAAATAGCCGGTGGTGGCCGAAGGGCCGCGGAACTGCAGCAATCCCTCATGCCGCTCGGCCAGTTCGCGCCCGGTGGCGTCGACGATGCGGACTTCGTGGCCGTCCAGCGGCCGGCCACAGGACGGGAATTCCAGGGTCTCGCGCTCGCCAGGGATCTCGCGTTCGCCGGCGGGCACTGCCACGGAAGTGCGCGTGAATTCGGCACGGTCGATGCGGTCGGACGCCAGTCCGCGGCCCAGCGGCGGAAAGGTCAGGCCCAGCGAAGCCTCCGCCAGCCCGTACACCGGCGCCGCGGCCTGCGGGCGCAAACCGTAGCGGGCAAAGCGCTCCATGAAGGCGCGCATGGTCTGCAGGCTCACCGGCTCCGCGCCATTGAAGGCGAAGCGCCAGCTGGAAAGGTCCAGCCCGGCCAGATCGGCGTTGGCCAGCTTGCGCAGGCACAGCTCGTAGGCAAAGTTGGGCCCGCCCGAGAGCGTGCCACGGTACTTGTGTATCGCCCAGAGCCAGCGCTCGGGCCGCGCCAGGAAGGCAAGCGGCGACATCACCACCAGCGGGTACGCGTAGTACAGGCTGCCCAGCCAGGCGCCGATCAGGCCCATGTCGTGATAGAGCGGCAGCCAGCTGACAAAGACGTCCTGCGAGCCGACGGCCAGGGTCTTGCCCATGGCGCGAAGGTTGGTCAGCAGGTTGGCATGGCTGAGCACGACCCCCTTGGGCGAGCCGGTGCTGCCCGAGGTGTATTGCAGCAGGGCGATGTCGTGCGTGCGCAGCATCGCATGGACCGGGGCGCCGGCGCCGTCCTCCAGCTCCTCCGGCGTGAGCACGCCTTGCAGCGTTCCCGTGCTGGCCTTGAGCAGGGCGGCCAGCGGCCGCGCCTGGGCCACCGTGATCAGGATCGGCGCCTGCGCGTTGGCCAGGATGCCGGCGTGGCGCTGCAGGTGGTCGCCGATCTGCGCCAGCCGCGCCGGCGGGTAGAGCGGTACCGGAATCCCGCCCGCCAGCAGCACGCCGCAGAAACTGTAGAAGTACCCGGGGCTGGTGGGCAGCATGATGGCCACTGCCGTGCCCGCCCGCACGCCGCGGGACACCAGCCCGGCGGCGATGGCCGCGGCGCGGCGGTGCAGCTGCGCAAAGCTGATCTGCGTGTCTTCGCCGTCGCCGTCCTGCAGGATGATGTGGGTGCGGTCCGGGTGGCTGCGCAAGTGCCAGCGCAGCACGTCCGGCAAGGTGGCGGCGCCCTCGGGCGCCTGTGCCGCCGGGGCAGGGCGGGCTTGCCGCAGGTGTGCGCCGCTCGCTTCTGGCGGCAGGTCCTTGGCGGCGAGCAAGGCACGCAGCAGGGCGCGCGGGGTGTCGGCCTGGGCCAGCACCTGCTCCGGCAGGCTGACGCCGAAGCGCTGCTCGAGGCGGGTCAGCAGCTCGGCACGCGTCAGGCTGTCGAAACCCAGTTCGCCTTCGAGGGTGCTGTCCAGCGAAACCGCTACCTCGCCCTCGGCTGGCGGGCGCATTGCCGAAGACATCTCCCTCACGATGCCGAGCAGGGCATCCTCGTAGTTCTGCCTCGGGGAGGAATCCTCTTTCATGCGCTTATGGCCTCTGTCCACGCGAAACGGTGGCCGCCGCCGGTGCTGGCTGGCACGGCGGCCTGTCCGGATGGCGCCTGGACTGACACCCTTAAGATAGGCTGCGTGTGGAAATTGTCGAGGCAGGTGCCGAGCCGGGCACAAGCCGGCAGGCCCCGCACTGCACACCGATTCGAAGATGCGGCATCGTGCACCTGGCGCAGAAATCGGCGCTCGCGCCCGCGCTGCCTTTCTATGCTGGAAGGGAGAGCGCAGACGCATTCCCGAGGATGGCAAAGCCATGAACGACGATGCAGCCCTGGCCGGCCGGATCCTGGAGGTCGCCCTGATGCTCGGCGAGCGCAGCGGCTGGGACGCGCTGCACCTTTACGACATCGCCGACGACATGGGAATCGGCCTGGATGAGATCCATCGGCACTACCGGACGAAGGACGACCTGGCCGAGGCCTGGTTCGAACGGGCCGATCGTGCGCTCGTGCGCATCTCCGCGCGCGAAGGCTGGGCCGCCCTGTCCTGCCGCGAGCGCCTGGAACAGGCCATTCTCGCCTGGCTCGAAGTCCTGGCCCCGCACCGGCAGCTCACCGCCCAGATGCTGCGCTACAAGCTGCAGCCGGAGCACCTGCATCTGCAAGTACAGGGCCTGCTGCATATCAGCAGCACCGTGCAGTGGATCCGGGAATCCGCCCGCCTGCCCGAATCCGGCTGGCGCCGTGAGATGGAAGAGGTCTTGCTGACCGGCATCTTTCTCTCCACCTTCGGCTTCTGGCTGCGCGACAGTTCGCCGGATGCCGGCCGCACGCAAGCCTGGCTCGAACGGCAACTGCGCTGCGCCGAGCGCCTCGCCTTGCGCCGCCCAGTCGACAAGGGACCGGCCCGGTCCGGATGGACACGATCACCCATGCCTTGATGGGGGCGCAGGCCGCGCTCGCCATCCCCACGGCCGAGGTCCCGGGCCAGCGGCTAAGCACACGCGAGCGCCTGCTGCTGGGCGCTGTCGCCGGGGCCTTTCCGGATCTGGATTTCCTGGGCTTCCTGGTCCATCCGCTGCGCTTCCTGGCGCAGTGGCACCAGGGGCCGACCCATTCGCTGCTGCTGCTTCCCGCCTGGGGAGCGTTGCTTGCCGGCCTGTTCTGCCTGGTGGCGCGCCGGCGCGACGCCTGGCGAGAGGCGTTGGCCGTCAGTTGCCTCGGCGTGGCCAGCCATATCGCGCTGGACCTGATCACGGTCTATGGCACCCGCATCTTCTATCCCGGCTCCGAACGGCGCTTCAGCCTTGGCACCAGCTTCCTGGTCGATCCGCTGCTGAGCGGCATCGTCGTATCCGGCCTGGCCCTGGCACTGTTCCTGGCGCCGCAGTGGCGCAGCCGGGGCGCACTGGCGGGCATGGCGCTGCTCTGCGCCTATGTCGGCGTCCAGGCTGTGCTCAAGCAACGGGCGCTGGAACTGGGCAACGAATCCTTGCGCGCCGCCGGCTTCCAGGCGCAGGGGGTAGACGCGCTGCCCCAGCCGTTTTCCCCGTTCAACTGGAAACTGATCGCCCGCGCGGACATGGATTACCGCGTCGCCCACGTCAACCTGGCCGGGCATCCGGCGTGGATACCGCCATGGCAGGCGCTGGGGCGCCTGCCTGCCATGGCCAGGGCCTATGTGGCGCCCGGGCGCATGGTCTGGATGGCGCGGTCGCGGCTGCCGGAGGCGCCGGACGAGCGGGCCCTGGCATCGCAGCTCTGGCTGCGGCCTGACTTTGCGGATTTCAGGCAATTTGCGGTCTATCCGGCCTTGTCCGCCATAACGGCCATGCCGTCCCTGCCAATTGGTGGAACCGCCGCCTGCGTCTGGTTCACCGACTTGCGCTATGACCTGCCCGCGGTGGAAGACATCTTCCGCTATGGCTATTGCCGCGACAGTGCGCAGGCACCATGGCGGCTGCACCGGCTTGCTTACTTCAGCCGCGACCAGCGCCAGCGTATCGATTAGGGCGGCGCCACCAGCAGCGCTGCGAGTGCCGACGCATGGATTTGCCTGCTCAGCGATTGCCCTTTAAGGTGTTGGCTTTGGCCGGCGCGCACCGGGATGCCGGGGCCCGGCCGGACCGGAGCCTGCAAACATGACCACGCCACCGCCCGACGACCGCACCCGCCGCATCATGCTGTGGGTGGTGGCGGTCGGCTTCTTCATGCAGACGCTGGATTCGACCATCGTCAACACCGCGCTGCCGTCGATGGCGCGCAGCCTGGGCGAAAGCCCGCTGCGGATGCAGTCGGTGGTGATCGCCTACTCGCTGACCATGGCGGTGATCATCCCGGCCTCGGGCTGGCTGGCCGACCGCTTTGGCACCCGCACCATCTTCCAGACCGCGATCGCGCTGTTCGTGGCCGGCTCGCTGCTGTGCGCGTATGCGCCGACGCTGAACTTCCTGGTGGGCGCTCGTGTGGTGCAGGGCGTGGGCGGGGCGATGCTGCTGCCGGTGGGGCGGTTGTCGGTGCTGCGCACCTTCCCGCGCGACCAGTACCTGCAGGCGCTGAGCTTTGTCGCCATCCCCGGCATGATCGGACCGCTGATCGGGCCGACGCTGGGCGGCTGGCTGACGCAGGCGCTGTCGTGGCACTGGATCTTCCTGATCAACGTGCCGGTCGGCGTGCTGGGGGCGCTGGCCACGGTGCACTATATGCCCAATGCGCGGCTGGCGGGCATCGGCCCCTTCGATATCGCGGGCTACCTGCTGCTGGCGGTCGCCATGCTGGCGCTGTCGTTCTCGCTCGACGGGCTGGCCGGGCTCGGCTTCCAGCACGCCACCGTGCTGATGCTGCTGATCGCCAGCATGGCCGCGCTGACCGCCTACGGGCTGCACGCCAACCGCCGCAAGCAGCCGCTGTTTCCGCTGCGGCTGTTTCGCATCCACAGCTTCAGCGTCGGGCTGCTGGGCAGCCTGTTCGCGCGCATCGGCAACGGCTCGATGCCGTTCCTGATCCCGCTGACGCTGCAGGTGAGCCTGGGGTATTCGCCCTTCGACGCCGGCCTGATGATGCTGCCCGTCACTGCCGCCGGCATGGCCTCCAAGCGGCTCGCCACGCGGCTGATCCAGCGCTACGGCTATCGCCGCGTGCTGGTGACCAATACCTTTGCGGTCGGGGTGGTGATGGCGGCGTTCGCGCTGATCACGCCGCAACTGCCGCTGTGGCTGCTGATCCCGTTGCTGGCGATGTTCGGCATGGTCAATTCGATCCAGTTCACGGCGATGAACACGGTCACGCTGAAGGACCTGAGCGGCGCGGGCGCGAGCAGCGGCAACAGCATGCTGTCGATGGTGCAGATGCTGTCGATGAGCCTGGCGGTGACCTCTGCGGGGGCGCTGCTCGCGACCTTCCAGCACCGTTTCGGCGGCGAGGCGGCGGCGGTGCTGCCGGCGTTCCACGCCACCTTCATCTGCATGGGGCTGATCACCTGCGCATCGGCGTGGATCTTCATGCAGCTCGGCGCGCAGGAGGCGGCGCTGGCGCTGGCGGTGCGGCACGGCGAGAAGGAGGTGTGAGCTGCGGCACCGGGCTGCTCGCGTCATCGGCCCAACCCGCCGGCTCACCCCGCCGGCTCAGCGCCGCCGGGCGTTGCAGCGTGCGGCTCAGAACTACACTGACATGCTGAGCCAGTAGCGCCGGCCGTCCTCGACATTGCCGGCGCGGTCACGGAGGGTTTGCCGGCTGCCTGCCTGACTCACTGGCATTCGCAGTGCCTGAAGCCTCGTACTCGCCACAAGACGGATCGCGCATCGCCGCGCGGATAGCGGCTGCCGGAGAACTTCCCGGCCGGCCACGGCTCCTAATGGTCATAGGCCCGCGACGCCCCCGCCGCGCGCTCATGCACGGAGACGCCCCCATGAAGCTGACAGGCAGGACGGCATTCGTCACCGGCGGCGCCAGCTGCGTGGCCGATATCGCGCGCATGATGGAGCAGGCGCTGGCCGCGGCAGGCGCCATCGACACCATGCTGGTCGATGGCGGCCTGCAGTGGAACTATGCGGAACAGTGACCCCACCCCCGCGCCCGGCACGATCTCCGCCGCGGGCGGCTACACGGTGCCGCGCACGGACCCGGCCACGCCGGATGGCGCCGGCGCAGTCGCGGGGCCGTCCGCCGCGCCCGCCAAGGTCCACGCGGTGGCCAGCCCGCCGCTGGTCACGCACCGCGAATGCCCCGCGCCGCATGTGCTGCCAAGCTGCGCGCAGGCCGATGCGCTGTCACCGGCGTCGCGCTATGGCGAACTCTTCGTTGACGTGCAGCACAGCGGCCTGTTTGCCGACAGTAAGACCTTCCCGGACTGCATCCCCAACTGCGATCCCGAGTTGATCCTGGCGCGCTACCGCGAACAGCGCAACTCGCCGGGCTTCCTGCTGGCCGATTTCGTGCAGGCGCATTTCACCCGCGCCATCGTGCCGGACAGCCACTATGTCTCCGATCCCGCCTGCACGCTGCGCGAACATATCGACGGGCTGTGGCCGGTGCTGACGCGCGAGCCGGTGGAGCACCCGCCGCGCTCGTCGCTGTTGCCGCTGCCGCACCGCTACGTGGTCCCGGGCGGGCGTTTCGGCGAGCTGTACTACTGGGATTCGTACTTCACGATGCTGGGGCTGGCGGGCAGCGGCCGCGGCGGCCTGCTGCTGGAGATGGTGCAGAACTTTGCCTACCTGATCGACAACTACGGGCTGGTGCCCAACGGCACGCGCAACTACTACCTGAGCCGCTCGCAACCGCCGGTGTTCGTGCTGATGGTCGACCTGCTGGAGCGCGAGCAGGTCGCCCGCGCCATCGACTTCCTGCCGGAGCTGCGGCGCGAGTATGCATTCTGGATGGATGGCGCGCATGCGCTTCGGCCCGGGCATGCGCACCGGCGCGTGATCCGCCTGCCCGACGGCGTGGTGCTCAACCGCTACTGGGACGACCGCTGCTGCCCGCGCGAGGAAGCCTTCCTGGAAGACATGCAGACCGCGCTGTGCAGCGGCCGGCCGCACCATGCGGTGTTCCGCGACCTGCGCGCCGCCGCGGAATCAGGCTGGGACTTCAGCTCGCGCTGGCTCGACACGCCCGCCGCCGCGCAGCCCGCGAGCCTCGCGACCATCCACACCACGGCCATGTTGCCGGTGGACCTGAACGCCTTGCTGTGGCACCTGGAGACGCGCCTTGCCGAACTCGCCGGGCAGGCCGGCGACGCGGATGCGGAGGACTATCGCGCCGCCGCGCAGCAGCGCAAGGCGGCCATCATGCAGACCATGTGGGACGACGCAGCAGGCGCCTTCGTCGACTATGACTGGTGCCGCGGCGAGCCGCGCCGCTGCCTGACCGCGGCGACGGTGATGCCGCTCTACCTTGGCCTGGCAACACCTGCGCAGGCGCAGGCCGTGGCGCAGGCGATTTCTGCGCGGCTGCTGGACCAGGGCGGCCTGGCGACTACCGAACTCTCATCCGGGCAGCAGTGGGACAACCCCAACGGCTGGGCGCCGCTGCAATGGCTGGCCGTGCGCGGCCTGGCGCGCTACGGCCATGACACGCTGGCGCGCGAGATCGCGCAGCGCTGGCTGGCCACGGTGGCCAGCCTCTACACCCACGAATGCAAGCTGGTGGAGAAGTACCGCATCGAAGCGTGCGAGGCGCATGCCAAAGGCGGGCGCGGCGGCGAATATCCGCTGCAGGATGGATTCGGTTGGACCAATGCCATCGCCAGCGCGCTGATGGCCCTGTATGGCGATGTACCCGCGACGTGCCGGGCCGAAGGCGGCATGCTACCCTGACTCGTGCCGTCGGCGCCACTGCCAGCGGGCACCTTTGCCGACATCACGCTCACGGTATAGCCTTTCAGGAACCCTGTTTCGCGGGAGCCCCCCATGGCCGCACGCTCCATCGCCTCCCTGTCCGTCAGCTTTGGCCTGGTCTCGATACCGGTCAAGGTCTACTCGGCTACCGAAAGCAAATCGTCCGTCACCTTCAACCTGCTGCACAAGGACTGTGGCTCGCGCCTGCGCCAGCAGTACATCTGCCAGCGCGAGGACGTGGTCGTCGACCGCACGGACATGGTCAAAGGGTATGAGTTCGAGAAGGACCGCTACGTCACCTTCACGGCGGAAGAGCTGAAGGCGCTGGAAGATGCGGCACAGCACACCATCGACATCATCGCCTTCATGCCGGTCAAGGCCGTCGATCCGATCTACTATGACAAGGCCTACTACCTCGGGCCCGACAAGCGGGGCGCCAAGCCTTACACCCTGCTCTCTGAAGCGATGCGCAAGACCGACACCTGTGCGCTGGCCAAGTGGGTGTGGAAGGGCAAGCAGTACATGGTCCAGATCCGCGTTGGCGACGATGGCCTGATCCTGCAGCAACTGCTGTACGCCGACGAGGTGCGCTCGATGGCAGACCTGCATGTCGAGCACACCGACGTGCTGCCCGCGGAACTGGCACTTGCCGAGCAGCTGATCGGACAGAACACGGTGGAGGGCTATGACCCCTCGGCCTATACCGACGACGAGAAGCAGCGCATCCTGGAGCAGATCGACAAGAAGATCGCCGGCAAGAAGATCACCGTCGCGGCGGAAGCGCCGGAGTCCGCCGGCGGCGAGGTGATCGACCTGATGGAAGCGCTGCGCAACAGCCTCAGCACCGCGAAGAAGCGGCCTGCGGCCACCAAGACTGCGCGCGAGCCCGCGCCACGCAAGAGCGCAAAGCGCGTGGAAACCGTGACGACGCTGCCGAAGCGGGCGGCCAGGAAATAGCCGGCAATGGAGTTCTACACGCTGCGCGACGTGCAGGCCCTGCTTGGCGTTCCGCGCTCGGTGGTCAATGCCCTGGTCTCCGCGGGCGTGATCGCGCCGCGCCGGGGTGCGCGCGGTCAGCTGCAATTCGCCTTCCAGGACGTGCTGTTGCTGCGTACCGCGCAGTCACTGAGGGCGTCGCATGTGCCCACGCGCCACATCGTGCGCGCATTGCAGCGACTCGATACCATGGGCGCGGGGCGCCCTGCGACGGGCATGCGCGTGCGGGCCGTCGGTGGCGCAGTTGCGGTCAGGGACGAGTACGGTGCCTGGCAGGTCGATACCGGGCAGCGCATCATCGATTTCGAGCCGGAAGGCAGGCCCGGCACCGTGGTCGAGTTTGCGCGGCGGGCAGGGCATGATGCCTCTGGCAGCTTCAGTGGTACCGAACTGTTCGAGATGGCGCTGGAGCTGGAGCCGGCCGATCCGGCGGCGGCCGAATCGGCGTACGGCCGGGCGCTCACCGAGGATCCCGGCCTGCTTGACGCCTGGCTGAACCTGGGTTGCCTGCTGTGCGACCAGTCGCGCTTCGCGGAGGCGATCGAGCTGTACCGGCAGGCGCTGGCGCGTTTTCCGGATGCGCCCCTGGTCTACTACAACCTCGCGGTGGCCATGGAAGATGCCGGCGCCTATCGCGAGGCGCTCGCAAACTACCACGAGAGCATCAGCCTGGCGCCGGATTTTGCCGACGCCCACTATAACGCCGCGCGGCTGCATGACGAGCTGGGGGACACGCAACGTGCCATTCGTCATTACAACCGGTACCGGCAGCTTGGCGCGGGCAAGCGGGAGACGGACTGAAGGGGGCGGTCGGCGCGGTGGCGTGGCTTGCGCGCGTCCGCACATCGGTCACATGCGGTGCGTCAATTTATAGGACAGGTCTGTCTGCAGGACATTCTCCCAGCAGCGGCTCCACCTTTACAGAGACAGGTCTGTCTGCAATACTCCAGTCATCAACTTGAGCAAAAGGTGGTCGGCATGGCACAGGCTTCTGCACGTGACCGGATCCTTGAGACCGCGGCGCGCCTGTTCTACCAGGACGGATTTCGTGCGACCGGGATCGACAAGATCATTGCGGAGTCGGAGGTGGCCAAGATGTCGCTCTACCGGCACTTCGCTTCCAAGAATGACCTGATTACGGCCTTCCTTGAGCGGCGGCACGACTTCTGGATGCAGTGGTTCACCGAGGAAGTGGAGGCGCGGTTTGCCGAGCGGCCCGGCCTGGCGGTCATCGCCGACGCGCTTGGCGTGTGGTTCGCGCAGGCGGACTTCCGCGGCTGCGCGTTTATCAACATGGTCGCCGAGGCCGGTTCGACGGGCGACGCCACGCATTTGCAGCAAGCCGTGGCGCACAAGAAATCGCTGGAGACCTATATCGAGACGCTGGCCCGACGCATTGGCCTGGAAGATGCCGCGACCGTCGCGGCGGACGCTATGCTGTGCATCGAGGGCATGATCGTGCGGTACCAGATGACGCACGGCCCGGCCATCGTGGAATCGGGCAAGCGGGTACTTGGCCATATCGAGGGCGCGGCGCGCCCGGCGAAGAAGACAGCCAGGGCGGCATAGCCTTCGCGCACGCGCGACGCAGTCTGCGGGCTGTGTCGTTTTTTTTGCGCCGACAGTGCCCGGAGCGGCTCGTCCGCCCAATGCAAAGCAGGCTCCGGCAGCATGTCGCCACCGGAGCCCGCTCCTTGTTGCCGCAGCGCCCGGATCAGAACCCGAATGAGGACAGGCCCGGGTGATCGTCGGGACGACGGCCAAGCGGCCAGAAAAACTTGCGCTCGGACTCCTTGATCGGCATGTCGTTGATGCAGGCAAAGCGGCGCTGCATCACCCCTTGCTCGTCGAACTCCCAGTTCTCGTTGCCGAACGAGCGGTACCAGTTGTTGGCGTCGTCGCGCCACTCATAGGCAAAGCGCACGGCGATGCGGTTGCCTTCGAACGCCCACAATTCCTTGATCAGGCGGTACTCCAGTTCCTTGTTCCACTTGCGGGTCAGGAACTCGATGATGGCTGCGCGGCCGTTGACGAACTCGGCGCGGTTGCGCCACGCGCTGTCCGGCGTATAGGCCAGCGCAACCTTTTCCGGGTTGCGGCTGTTCCAGCCGTCTTCGGCAAGGCGAACCTTTTCGATTGCGGTTTCGAGGGTGAACGGGGGGGCCGGCGGGCGGACTTCATTGGTGGACATGGCTTTCTCCTGACAAGATGGATGGCATGTTGCTGACGGATAGGGTAGGCGATCTGCCGACTGGCGCATTGGTGGACTAGCAGCGCTGGCGCATGCCTTGCGCCACCTTTGTCCAGACTTCCCGGCGAGACCAGGTCGTGAGATGCAGTGTGGAAGAAAAGCCGTCGAAGCTATATCGAGATCGCACGGTTTCCACTCAATTGGCACGGCATCGCGGGCTGGGCACAGGGCCCGTGCCTCAGAACGGCTTGGTCGGCAGGTACTTGCCGTTCGTGAAGCGAACCCGGATGGCGACCATGCTGCCGGCCGCGGTCGCGCGCGAGCATGAAGCGTTGTTCCAGATACGGCTCCAGCCGGAGCCGCCGCAGCGCACGGCGGCGCTGCTGCAGCGCAAGGGCGCTTACCGTAGCGCGGCGGCAAAGGCGTTCGTGGCCATCGCGCTCGAAGTCGTCGGCTGACGCAGGCCCCACCGGCATTGCATCGGCCAATGCGAAAGCGGGAAGTGTTTTAGCGCTTCCCGCCCCGTCCCGCCTGCGTCAGGCTACGCGGTCCAGGCCGCCGACTCCATCAGCGACAGGATCGCGCCGGCGATCTCTTCCAGATGGGTTTCCAGTGCGAAGTGGCCGGTGTCCAGCATCTGCACGCGCGCATTCGGGTTGTCGCGCCGGTAGGCCTGCGCACCCGCGGGGATAAAGAAAGCGTCGTGCTTGCCCCAGATCGCCAGCGTGGGCGGCTGGTATTCGCGGAAGAACGCCTGGAATGCCGGGTAGAGCTTGAGGTTGTTGGCGTAGTCCAGGAACAGGTCGAGTTGGATCTCCTTGTTGCCGGGGCGTTCCAGCAGCGCGGCGTCGAGGAAATAGGCCTCGGGCTCGATCACCTCCGGGTTGGCCACGCCATGTTCATATTGCCAGCGCGTACCTGCCAGCGTCAGCACGTCATGCAGCGCTTCCCGGTTGGCCTGCGTGGGCTCCTGCCAGTAGCGTCGAATCGGGTCCCACGCGTCGCCCAGCCCTTCGAGGTAGGCATTGCCGTTCTGCGAAATGACCGCGGAAACGCGCTCGGGGTGC
This sequence comes from Cupriavidus sp. PB-02, assembly GCF_058252315.1. Lineage (NCBI taxonomy): Bacteria > Pseudomonadati > Pseudomonadota > Betaproteobacteria > Burkholderiales > Burkholderiaceae > Cupriavidus > Cupriavidus sp. PB-02. Next base: position 2,472,873 of record NZ_CM177695.1, on the reverse strand, counting down.
GCGAGCGCGAGGCGCAGGCCCACGGGCGCGCCATAGTCGAAGACATAGATGCCATAGCGGGTCAGGCCGAGCGCGTCGACAAAGGCCAGCGTGGTCGTGGCGAGGCTGTCGAAGGTGTAGCGGTAGTCGCGCGCTTGCGGCACCACCGTGAAGCCGAAGCTCGGCAGGTCGGGGGCGATCACGCGGTAGCGCTGCGCCAGGATCGGGATCAGGTGGCGAAACATGTGCGACGACGACGGAAACCCGTGCAGCAGCAGGAGCACGGGCGCGTCGGCGGGGCCGGCCTGCCGGTAGAAGACCTGGACTCCGTCCGCTTCCACGGTGTGGACGGTGACGGCCGGGATGGTGGGGGTGGCGTTTGGCATGGAGACTCCTCATTGAGAACCGTGTGAAACCGTTAAAAGTTTACGATAACGGTTACAGGATAATCGCGTCATGTAACTTGTCAATGTCATTTTTGATGGTTACACTTGTTCGCAGGAGATACCTGCCATGAGCGCCATGACCCGCCACACCCACGAACCCGATGCCCATATGGCCCCGAGGCTGCTTGCCGACCACGTCGCCCTCGACCTGATCAATACAGTCGAGCAGGTCGACGGCGTCCCGACGGACCGCTGGCAGGGCAATGCGGATGTGATGGACTGGCTGGTGGCGACCGGCCTGGTCGCACAGGCGGAGCGGCCGAAGAAGCTGCCCGAGGATCTGCTGGTCGCGGCCAGGGCGCTACGCGAGGTTGTGCGCGGTGCGGTGCACAAGCGCAAGCATGGAGAAGCGGTAGATCTGGCGGCGCTGAACTGTATCCTGGCGCAAGGCGCAAGTCATCTTGAGCTGCGACGGGACCGGGACGGCGCGGTCACGGTGCACCGGTGCCATGACCGGACCGGTGCCTCAGGCTGGCTGGCACCGCTGGCCGAGGCGGCCGCCGAACTGCTCGCGTCCGGCGACTTCGCGCTGATTCGCAAGTGCGAGAGCGACGATTGCGCCCTCTGGTTCTACGACCGCACCCGTTCGCACCGGCGCCGCTGGTGCAGCATGGCGCTCTGCGGCAACCGCCACAAGGTGGCTTCGTTCCGCAAGCGCAACGAAGCGGCCGCCGGGTAGGCAGGCGAGGCGGGGCTCGCTATTTCAAGCTCACGCGGGCAGGCGCGCGTTGAGGCGCCCGCGCGTGATCGCGGCGATCTGCGCCAGCGCTTCGTCCAGTTCCTGCGGCGTGCTGCGGCCGATGCGGCGTTCGAACGCGGCGAAGATGCCTTCACGCGTGTAGTGCCGCACGCAGATGATGAACGGAAAGCCGTGGCGCCCGAGGTAGTCGGCGTTGAGCCGGTCAAGCTCGCCTTCCTGCTGTTTCGACATCGCATCGAGCCCCGCGCTCTTCTGCTCGGCATTGGAATCCGCCGTCATCGTCCCCGCACGGATATTGCGCGCCGACAGCTGCGGGTGCAGGTTGAGGAAATCGCGCTGGCCCTGTTCGTCCAGCTTGCGCACCACGTCCATCATGGCTTCATGCAGCGCCGCGACCGACGCAAACGGACGGCGCGCCCACGCGCCTTGTGCCGCCTGCGGAAAATGCTCGAATACGCTGCCAAAGGCGCTGGCAAAGCCCGCGTGGTCCAGCGCGTTGACCGAAGCCAGATCGAGTGGCTGTGACATGGACTGCTCTCCCGTAAAGATCCCGAAGACTCGGTGAATACGGGCCGAGTATAGAAAGGGCCCATCGCCGCGGCGAGAGGCCCTGTCCTATAGGTCGCATAACAGAATCCGATACCGCCTACCGCTGCATGTCGCGCAGCTCGCGCAGTTCATGCGAGGCGGCGGTCAGCATGCCGCGCAGCCAGATATGCGAGGCCGAGCGGTGGCGCGACGGATGCCACAGCTGGTAGAAGCGCATGAACGGGAAGTCGATGGGCGGTTCGAGCACCGCCAGCGGCACATGCTGCGCGTGGTAGTTGGCAAAGTGGCGCCCGGTGGTCAGGATCAGGTCGGTGCCGGGGATCAGGCTGGGCGCAAGGTTGAAGTACGGGCAGCTCACGCGGTTGTCGCGATGCACGCGCATCGTGCTTAGCCCGGAATCGACCAAGCCACGCTGGTCGCGCGAGTAGGGCGTGGGCACGATATGCGACGCGCCGAGGTAGGCCTGCGCGGTGAACTTGCCGGGCTGCGTGTGCGTGCTGTCCTGCGCCACCACGCACACCACCTCGTCTTCCAGCAGGACCGACAGGTGCAGGTGCTCCGGCGGATTCGGCCAGTTGCCGATCACGATATCGGCCGAGCTTTCCGACAGCGCCTGCTCGTAGTCGAAGCTGGAGCCGAGCGGCATGGCCACCAGCCGCGCGTGCGGCGCGGCACGGCGGAACTCGCGCACCACGTGGGCAAAGAAGGGCGGCGCCAGGTAGTCGGGCATCGCCACGACAAAGCTCTGCTCGGTGGTGGCCGGGTCGAAGCGCTCGTCGGACACCAGCAGGTTGTCCAGCGCGCTGAGCGCGGCCTGTGCATTGCGTGCCAGCTGCAGCGCGCGCTCGGTGGGCACCATCACGTTCTTCTCGCGCGTGAGCAGCGGGTCGTTGAAGATCGCACGCAGCCGCTTGAGCGCCGCGCTGATCGCCGGCTGCGACTGGTTCAGGCGGATCGCGGTGCGCGACACGCTGCGCTCCGCGATCAGGATGCACAGCACCCGCAGCAGGTAGGTGTCGAACGGATCGTCGGCGCGAATCATGGTGAATCCGGTGAGCTAGTGGGAGGCTGGTGCACTGGGCGCCGCAAAAGCTGGCACGCCCCGGCCGCCAATGGCGACTTTGTAGCGTGTCGCGCACCGCGCGGCAACGCGGTGGAACCCGGACAAAGCGAGCGGCCGACTACGCAGCCGGCGCCCGATCCGCCCCCCATGGGGGTGCAAAGGCCCGCCTAGGGGTAATCCATAGGTGGGCGCCGGGCCCTGCCAGATCCCCGGAAAGCCGCTCCACACAAGGCTTTGCGGCCCATATCGCGGCTGCTATAGGGCCTATACCAGCACCCGCGTTTCCCATTGCCGGGCCGTTTCTATACTTGCACCCAACCAAGCGGACGCCGGGCCCTGCGCCCCGGCTGCAAGCCGCACAGGACTAGCAAGACGTAACGACACGATAAGACAGGAGACACCATGTCAATCACAAAGCAAGGGATTCCGATCTACGCCGGCGCGGCCGACGACACGGAAGACAGCGTCTACCGCAAGGTCTCGTGGCGCCTGCTGCCGTTTCTCGGCGTGCTGTGGGTGCTGGCGTGGCTGGACCGCGTGAACATCGGCTTTGCCAAGCTGCAGATGCTCGACGCGCTGCAGTTCAGCGAAGCGGTGTACGGGCTGGGCGCGGGCATCTTCTTCCTCGGCTACTTCTTCTTCGAAGTGCCGTCGAACATGCTGCTGCAGAAGATCGGCGCCAAGAAGACCATCATGCGCATCACGATCTGCTGGGGCGTGATCTGCATGCTGCAGACCTTTGTCACCACGCCCACGCAGTTCTACATCCTGCGCTTCCTGCTCGGTGCCTTCGAGGCGGGCTTCTATCCGGGCGTGATCCTGTACCTGACCTACTGGTACCCGACGCAGCGGCGCGCCCGGGCGTTCGGCACCTTCATGTCGGCATCGGCCATCGCCGGCGTGCTGGGCGGTCCCCTCGCCGGCTGGATCATGACCTCGATGGGCGGCGTGCAGGGCATGCACGGCTGGCAGTGGCTGTTTATCCTGGAAGGCATTCCGTCCGTGCTGGCCGGCATCTTTGCCTGGTTCTACATGACCGACAAGCCGGAGCAGGCGCGCTGGCTGAGCGAGAGCGAGAAGCGCGTCGTCCTCGAAACGCTCAAGCATGACAACGCCGCCATGGGCGAGCGCGGCCACGACTGGCGCAAGCTGTTCACCAACGGCAAGGTCTGGCTGCTGATCGCGATCTACTTCTGCCTGCTGTGCGCCAACTCCACGCTGACTTTCTGGATCCCGACCGTGATCAAGGACGTGGGCTTCAGCGGTCCGATGGCGGTGGGCTGGATCGCGGCGGTGGCGTACCTGTGCGGCGCGGCCGGCATGATCGCCAACGGCGCCCATTCGGACCGTCGCAACGAAGTGCGCTGGCACTTCAGCTGCGCGGCGCTGGTGGGTGGCGGTGCGATGGCGGTGCTGGCGGTGTTGCTCGGCGCGCAGGTGATGTCGCCCATGGTGGCACTGTTTGCGATGACGGCCGCGCTGGTCGGCACCATGAGCGCCATCCCGGTGTTCTGGCAGCTGCCCAACCGCTACCTGGCCGGCAGCGCCGCCGCGGTGGGCGTGGCGCTGATCAACTCCGTGGCGAACCTGGCCGGCTTTGGTGCGCCGTATGTGATGGGCCTGATCAAGAACACCACTGGCAAGCTCACCACCGGCCTGTATCTCGTCGCCGTGATCGAAGTGCTGGCCGCGCTGCTGGTGCTGGTCGGCATCCGCAAGCTGGGCAACAAGCGCGAGGCCTGACATGAGCCAGGACAACCACGACAGCCACGACAAATTCGATGCAAGCCGCCGGCGCTTCGCGCTGCAATCGATGACGCTTGGCGGCGGCGCGCTGCTCGCCGGTGCGAGCTGGGGCGCGACGCCTGAAGCGACATCGCCGGCCGTGCCCAACCAGGCCACCGGCCCGGTGCAGCAAGGTGGCCTGGGCCCGCGCCTGACCATGCACGCGCTCGACACCTGGCACGGCACGCCCGCCGCCGGCATGCGCGTGGACCTGTTCCGCATCGACAACGGCCAGCCGCGCCTGATGCAGACCGTCACGCTCGCCGCCAATGGCCGTAGCGAACCGCCGCTGCTGATCGGCGACAGCTACCGCACCGGCACCTACGAACTGCTTCTGCACGTGGACGAGTACTTCGCCGCGCGCAAGGCCAGCCTGCCGCAGCCGCTGTTCCTGTCGAAGATCCCGCTGCGGCTGCGCGTGACCGATGCCAGCCAGCGCATCCACCTGCCCGTGCTGGTCGGGCCGTGGAGCTACAACTACTACCGCGGCAGCTGAAGCCGCGCACCTATCCGGAGGCATCGCATCATGGCAGGCATCAGCACGCATGTTCTCGACGTATCGCTGGGCAAGCCCATCGCCGGCATGCAGGTCGAGTTGTTCGACATGGGCACGCAGCCGCCGCGGCTGATCGCCCGCACCCGCACCAACCAGGACGGACGCACCGACGCGCAGATGCTGCCCGCGGCACAGGCGCGTACCGGCGAGTTCGAACTGCGCTTCTGGGTTGCGGACTATTTCAGGACACCGGACGTGTTCGCCGATATCGTTCCGGTGCGCTTCACCATTGCCGATGCCGCGCAGCACTACCACGTGCCACTGCTGTGCTCGCCGTGGAGCTTCGGGACATATCGGGGCAGCTGATGCGGTGGGGTTCTGTCGCCGTCCCACCTCGGCGCAGGCCTCGAAATCAAGACGGCGCTCCCTCGTATTCCTCGATCAACCAAAAAAACGGTGCGCCGCGACAGGGGAAATATAGGCGCGCCAGGCCGCGGTGCCAGAGCACAGTCCTCTGGGTTGCGCCTGGATACAGTCTGCCGCCTCCGTGTCGCCGGCCTGGTTGTGCCGCATTCCGGCGATGAACTGTACTCCGGAATCTGCCGCCTCTTTGTGCGCCTCGGTTACCGCTGGCCGCGCCTATTCTGGCCAGGTTGCATCAAGGGCTGGCCCGGCCCGATCCCTGCCGGGCAGCCCATGCGCCTACCAGAGGAAACCGCCATGAGTTCGCCCGCGCCAGAAAAAGGCCAGATCGCCCCCCTCGACCGATTGCTTTCCCTTTCCTGCGCCGTGCTGACGGTAAGCGACCATCGCACGCCCGCGACCGATACCTCCGGCGACCTGCTCGTCCGCCACCTCGAAGCAGCGGGACACCGCTGCATTCGCCGCGACATGTCGGTGGACAACGTCTACGCCATCCGCCGCATCCTGAGCGACTGGATCGTGGCCGGCGACGTAAAGGTGATCCTGACCAATGGCGGCACCGGCTTCAAGCCGGGCAACTCGGTGCCCGATGCGGTAGTGCCGCTGCTCGATCGCGAGATCGACGGCTTCGGCGAGCTGTTCCGCATGGTTTCCTACCGGGAAATCGGCAGTGCGGCCATGCAGTCACGCGCCTTGGCCGGCGTCGCCAACAGCCGCATCATCTTCTGCCTGCCGGGATCCGAGGGCTCCTGCAACCTTGGCTGGGAACACCTGATCCGGCCGCAACTGGATAGCCGCACCCGCCCGTGCAACTTCGCTACCGCATTCCGGCAGGGGGCCACGACATGCTGAGCTTCGATGCAGCACAAAGCCTGTTTGCCGGCAGCGTCGTGCCTGTCGCCGACACCGAGCCGGTCTGGCTGGGGCTGGCATCGGGCCGGGTGCTGGCGCGCGATGTGCCGGCACGGCTCGACGTCCCTGCCGCCGACAAGAGCGCCATGGACGGCTATGCCATCCGCATGGCCGACTGGCGTCGGGGGCAAAGCTTCCCGGTCCAGCAAGTCTGCTACGCAGGCAGCTGCCCGGAACCACTGGCAGCCGGACATGCCATCCGCCTCTTCACCGGATCGCTGGTTCCGCAAGGCGCCGACACGGTGATTGCCGACGAGCATGCCGTGCTGTCCGAGGACAAGGTGTCGTTCCTTCGCGCGCCGGTAGCGGGGCGCAACATCCGCCGCCAGGGGGAGGACGCACGGGCCGGCGGCCCGTTGCTCAGCGCAGGCACGCTGCTCCGCCCCGGGCATATTGCCGCGCTTGCGTCCCAGGGCGTGACCACCATCCCGGCCGTGAGGCTGGTCGAGGTCGCGCTGCTGATCTCGGGCGACGAAGTCGCGGCGCATGACGAGCCGCTGGGCCGCCACCAGATCCACGATATCAACGGGCCCATGCTTGAATCGCTGGTGGAGTCGCTTGGCGCCATCGTGGTCACGCGCAAGTACATCAGGGACGAGGAGCGGGCGGTCCACCAGTCGCTGCTTGAACTGGTGGACGACGCCGACATCGTGCTGCTGACCGGCGGCGCCTCGGGCGGCGTCAGGGACCTGGCGGCGCCGGCGCTGGTGTCGGCGGGCGGCGAACTGCTGTTCCACCAGGTCAACATGAAGCCGGGCAAGCCGGTCGCGGTGGGGCGGCTGCGCGCAAAGCCGGTGGTCTGCCTGCCGGGCAATCCGGCTGCGGCCTACACCACCTTTGCGCTGCTGGTGACACCGATGCTGCGCAAGCTCCAGGGGCGGGCGCAGATCTATCCTGCGGTCAGCCACGTCCGCGTCGACCTCGGCAAGCGTGAGAAGGGCCAGCGCGATGAGTTCTGGCGGGCTACCAGGGTCGCGCGCCAGGTCGGCTACGACAGGGCGCAGGTCCACAGCCAGCAGGGTGCTGCGTCGGTTTCCGCACTAGGCGATGCCGCCGGCTTTATCCGCGTTTCGCCGCAGGCGGATATCGCCGCCTACGATCTCGTGCCGTACTACGACCTGCGTTGCTGGCTGGCCTAGCACGCGGTTCCACGCCGCCCGGCTCAGGCCGCCGAGCGCTTGCCGTGGCGATGCCGCCAGCGCGACGGCGTATCGCCCGCGAAGCGCTTGAACACGCTGGCGAAATGCGCCTGCGTCTGGAAACCGACGTCCATGGCGACGTGCACGATCGGATGATCGGTCGAGGCCAGCAGGTCCTGGGCGCGTTCGATGCGCCGGCGCAGCAGGTAGTCGTGCGGACGCTGCCCGGTCGTGGCCTTGAACTGCGCGGCAAAATGCATGCGCGTGAGGCCGGCGGCTTCGGCCAGGTTCGCCAGCCTGATGGCGTCGGCCAGATTTGCCTCGATGTACTCGGTCGCCTTGCGCAGGCGCCACGCGGCCAGCGGTGCTGTGGCCGGCGCGCCGCGCCGCGAAGGCGGTGCAGTGTGGCCTTCCTGCTCCGGCCGCTGCGCGACGGCTGCCGCTTCGAAGGTTGTCGTGCTCATCGCGCCATTCCTTACTATGATACAGACCTGTCTCATTTGTAATGGATACAGATCTGTCTGTCAAGGTGAAATCCAATCAGCAGTTATCCCATTCCTCAGCCACTTCTCAGTTTCCTGTCCTATAATCATTGACAACGCAACGATTGACCGAGCAACAAAATGACACCACAGCCACAAAGCGACCACGCCAACGGCCAGGTCCTGCCATTCCGGGAGTCCTTGCTGGCCATGCTGGGCGTGGCTTTCGTGGTGATGCTGGTGGCGCTGGACCAGACCGTGGTCGGCACGGCGCTGCCGACGGTGGTCGCGGAGTTGCAGGGCTTCGAGTACTACGCGTGGGTGGCCACGGCCTACCTGCTGACCTCGGTGATCACCGTGCCGATCTTCGGGCGGCTGGGGGACTATTACGGGCGCAAGCCGTTCGTGCTGGCGTCGATCGTGGTGTTCTCGGTGGCCTCGGCGCTGTGCGGCATGGCGCCGAGCATGCCGTTCCTCGTGCTGGCGCGCGCGCTGCAGGGCATCGGTGGCGGCATGCTGGTCGGTACGGCCTTTGCCTGTATCGCCGACCTGTTCCCGGATTCGCATGTGCGGCTGCGCTGGCAGGTGATGCTGAGCGCGGCGTTCGGCATTGCCAATGCCGTCGGTCCTTCGCTGGGCGGGGTGCTGACGGAGTGGTATGGCTGGCGCGCGGTGTTCTACGTCAACCTGCCGGTGGGCGTGCTGGGGCTGTGGTTCGCGTGGCGCTACCTGCCGCACCTGCGCCAGCAGGCGCACAGCGGACCGATCCGGGTGGACTGGCTGGGCGCCTTGCTGATTGCGGCGGGGCTGGGCTGCATGCAGCTGAGCGTGGAACTGCTGCCGGAGCGCGGCTTCGATGCATATACCGGCGGCCTGCTGGTGCTCGCCGTGGCTGTGCTGGTGGCGCTGTGGCACTGGGAGAAGCGCTGCGCCAACCCGATCCTGCCGGTGGAGATGTTCCGCAACCCGGGGCTGGCGCCGCTGTTCCAGTTGTCGGTGTTCGCGGGCTTCACCATGTTCGCGCTGCTGCTCTACGCGCCGCTGCTGTTCCAGGGTGGCTTCGGCTATTCGCCCAAGGAGGCGGGCCTGCTGATTACGCCGCTGGTGGTCTGCATCACCGTCGGCAGCATCGTCAACGGCCGCATCGTCACGCGTATCCGCCACCCCAATGCCATGCTCTATGCCGGCTTCGGCATGCTGGCCGTGGCGTGCCTGGGGCTGTCGCAGGCCACGCGCGGCATGCCCCACGGGCTGCTGATGGCGATCATGCTGGTGGGCGGGCTGGGGCTGGGTTTTATCATGCCGAACCTGACCGTGTTTGCGCAGCAGACCGCGGGGCGCGAGCATCTTGGCATCGCCACCGCCATGCTGCAGTCCCTGCGCATGGTGGGCGGCATGGTGGGCACGGCGATCGTGGGCACGCTGGTCACGCGCAGCTACACCGGTGGCGTCGACCATGCGCTGGCGGCGGCCAATGCGAGTCAGTGGGCGGCGCGCATGGCCGACCCGCAGGTGCTGATCGACAAGGCCTCGCAGGCGGTGCTGCTCGGCCAGCTCGGCCAGGCCGGGCACAATGGCGCGCTGCTGCTGGAGCAGGCGCGCGTGTCGCTGGTCAGCGCCATCCACCTGGGCCTGCTTGCCGCCGCGGCCGCGGCGGCGTTCGGGGTCTGGCGCGCGCGCCAGGTGCCGCCGGTGACGCTGGCGCGCACCGCGGCACCGGCGATGGCGGCAGACTAAGATACGGGCCAGCAACGGGGCCAGCAACGGGGCCTGCAATGCACCCCTGAGGAGAACGGATGGAACTGGAGCGACAAAGCGTGGCCGTACTGCAGCAGTTCGGGCGCACCTACCGCGCCTACGCGGCGGCGTTCGAGCAGCGTATGGGCCTGCCGCTGGCGCGCTGGCGCGTCTTGCATGCGCTGCATCTGCAGGACGATGCGATCGCGCAGAAAGCGCTGGCCGACCGCGTTGGCATGGATCCGGGTGCGTTGACGCGCCAGCTCAAGGCCATGCAGGAACTCGGCTGGGTGGAGCGCTCCACCTCCGAGCGCGACAACCGCGTGACGCATGTCACGTTGTCACGGGAAGGGCAGCAGATGGTGTCGCAGATGATGCCCGTGCGCTCGGCCTTCCTCGAAGACGTACTGGCCGAGGTCACGCCTGCCACCATGCAGGAGCTGTCGCACGGCCTGGCGCAACTGGAAGCCGGCATCGCATACGCGCAGGCACGCGCGGCGGAAGCGGTCGACGCAGCCTGAAGCATCGCCAACGGCGCCGCGCAGGTTCAGGAGGCCGTCAGCAGCATGCCCTTGAGCGCGGCGAACTCGAACAGCTCGCGGTCATTGGTGACGCCGAGCTTGTGCATGGCGCAATTCTTCTGCCGGCTGATGGTCTTGACGCTGCGGCACAGCAGGTTGGCGATCTCGCTGACCGAGCGGCCGGCCAAATACAGCCGCAACACTTCCATCTCGCGCGCGGAGAGGCGGTCGGCGCCGGCCTGGCCTGGCGCGACCGGATTGCCCGGATCGGCTTGTGTCAGGACCTCCATGGCCGACTTGCCGATGTAGTGGAAGCCGCGCTGGATGCGGTACACCACGGTAACCAGTTCCGACAGCGGTGAATCCTTCAGCAGCAGGCCATGCACATGGGTGTCGAGGATGGCGCGCAGCACCAGCGGGTTGGTGATCATGGTCAGCACGATCACGGCGAGCGAAGGATGGCGCCGCCGCAGGCTGGCCAGCAGGCGCAGCCCGTCGCTGTTGCCCTCTTCCTGCGCGGGCATGTGGTAGTCGGTGATCACGACATCGGGACGCAGCACCTCGACACTGTTCAGCAGCGCTGCCGCGCTGGTCACTCTGCCGCAGACTTCCCAGCCGGTCTGGGTACGCAAGCGGTCGGCAACGGCCGCGCTTACCACCGGATGGTCGTCGGCAAGCAGGATCCTCAATGCCATCGGGTTGCTCCTCGGTTCTTGTTTGCGGCGGCGCCGGCGACCGCGCCGGCCTCAAGAAAACGCCGCACGTCTCCAGACGTGCGGCGCAAGAACGACGCCAGACAAAACGGCGCCAGACAACTGCGTGCATTGCCGCAGGACCTGGCCAAACGGGAGACGGCCGGAGTGCGCCAATGCCAGGGCAGGATACCGGCCGCGCTTGCGGGCGAAGCTAGGATGATTCGCAAACCGCGCCGGGGACGGGGCGCGAGGCATGCGGCGCCGGACAAAACTCGAGCGAGTGTAGTGCAGGCCCGGGATTCGGGAAAATGTCTAAGGACTGCAATAAACGGCCGGCGCGCAGGCGCGTCCGGCCGCTGGAAGTCAGGCCAGCGCAGGCTCGGCCTGCGCGGCCGGGCGGCCCTTGCGGCGGCCGTCGATGGCCTTGAGCGGATCGCGCAGCACGGCACTGCCCACGTCCATGATGTCGCGCAGCACGCCTTTGTCGCGGCCACGTTCGGGCGACCAGAAATGCAGCGCGGCCCATTCCGGGAAGCTGCTCGGCGGCGCCAGCAGGCGCGTCTTGCGCTCGCGCGTGACCAGCGGCACGTTGAAGTCCAGCACCGGACAGATGCCGCCGGCCGCATGCAGCAACGTGATCTGCGTATGCCAGGACGGCACCACGGTCTCGCGGTGCCCGGGCGTGCTGGCCTGCCGGCTCAGGAAGGCACGCAGCGGGCTGCCAGCCTCGCAATCCTCCTGCAGCAGGATCCAGTCGCTTTCACTGTCGTCATAGCTGCCTTCGCGCGTGGCGCTGACCAGCCGGCGCGGCGTGGCCATGATGTTTTGTTGCCGCACATGTTCGGGGACGTGCCCGCCGTCGACGACGAAGGCGCAGTCCAGTTCGCCGGCATCGAGGTGGCCTGCGAGCGCGGCATCGGCAATCACCGGGCGGGTGATAAAGCTGTCATGCGGGAACTGCTCGCACAGCGCGGTCAGGATCTCGGTGATGACGGGGTCTCCGATCGATGACGAAAACCCGATGGAAACGCGCCTGCCGCCTTCTTGCCGCCTGCTCAGGCCCGACTCGCCGGGCCGCACCAGCTGGTTCCATTTGGCCAGGATCTGGCGCGCGGTCTGCTCCAGGCGCAGCGCATGCGGGGTGGGCTCGAGCATGCCGTTGCGCTTGACGAACAAGGGATCGCCGGTGATTTCGCGCAGGCGCGCGAGGCTGTAGGCGACCGTGGGGACGCGTCCCTGCGTGCAGGCTGCGACGGCGTTGAGGTCGCGGTACTCCATGACAAGGACAAAGACGTGCAACAACTTCGTGCTGACATGACGCATTCCGACTTCTCCCGATTCATGACTTTGTTTTGGTTTTTAGTTTGTCTGATGCGTACGGTGCTGCGCGACTAAGGAGCGCAGTAGCGGCGCCGAAGCCCGGTCAGGCGCAGGGGCGACTGTCCCGGCTTCTGGTGTGCGCGGCTGGCATGAAGTGCCGATGCGGCAATGTCGCCGGGTGAGCGCGGTCCAGGCAGGATGCGGTGCAAAAGCATGACACGACTCCTAGATGTCTGACTTGCGTGTCGACAAATGGCGCAGTGACTCTTCGATCCTTCAGGCCTGGTGCTTGCCGGCAGCGTGAGGGCGCGCACCTGGGCGGGGTAGGGCCTGGTGCGGGCTGCCGGGCCGCCATCTCTGCATGCGCTGCGTGGCGCATCGCGATTGGCGTGCCAAATTTAGTTGATGCCGAGGAAGCTTAATACACGCATGGCAAAAGTCATAGAAACTTGATTTGATGACAGTGTTCTAATTTCGTTTTTTTCGGCTTTGTCTGAACATCCGGACATGGCGGGAAATGCGGAAAAATAGCGGATAGAACGGGCCCTGGCGCCGTCGCGGTGCAACCGTCCTTGCCGGGCGTAACACCGGTGAAACAGAGTGCGCTCCAATTTGGCATAACAAAATTTGCGCGGGAAGATGCCGATGCCAGCGCAATGGCGCAGGCCCGCAGGCCTGGCGACGGATTGAATGACCAGCTGGAATCTCTTTCCTGATCTCTTGCCTGTGCCAAGTCAACCTGGTGTGGGAATCACCCGGCTCCGTCGCATGACGATCACTGCCGGGCACCGATGCCTGCATCCCCGGCCGAGAAAATTTTCTTAACTCGGCCCGCGAAGACACTGAATTGCTTTTTGCCGCGGGCGTGGGCTAACGTACCGCCAGAGTCGGCACGGTTGGTGGCGCGGCTGGTGGCGCTCGTGGCGCCGCGCATGGCGCCGTGCGAAGCGGAGAAATTCGTGAACAGACGGTATTCAGAAGAACAGATCCGCAGCTACCTGGCCGAGGCGGCCAGCGGCGTGCCGGTGCGTGAGCTGTGCGCGCGCTACGGCTTCAGCGATGCCTCGTTCTACGGATGGCGCGCCCGCTACGGCCAGCCAAGCCAGGGCGATGCGCGCGACGGGCGCAAGCTGCGCGAGCTGCAGGAAGAGAATGCCCGGCTCAAGAGTATGCTTGCGGACGCGCTGCTCAAGCTCGAGCTGCTGCGTAACCGTACCGGCCGCCGCAACGGCAACAGCAAGGATCGCTAGCGGCGGACGGTTTCCGCAACGCACCGTGCCGCGACCCGTGCATCCCCCATGCACCGCGCACGGCTCTGGAGTATTGGTTTGACGAAGTTCCTGTTCAAGGCGGGCGTGCTGGCATGCGCCGCGATGGTGGCCGTTCCGGTGCTGGCGGCAAGTGATACGAAAACGGGTACTGCAACCGGCGCGGCAGGCAATGCCGCTGCCGCCGGCACGCCGATGGTGGCACCGCCCCCGCCACGGATGCTGGATGAAGGCACCGCCGTGGTGGAAGGCACCGACGGCACGTTGTCCGCATCGCAGCGCCAGCATTGCCAATCATTGCTGGACAAGATCAACGCTCTGCCCGCGGGGCCGCAGTGGTCCGAGGGTAAATCGTCGGTGACCACCGCCGACGGGCGCAAATACCCTGCGCTGGAGCGGCAGGCCGACCGCAAGCGTCTGGAGGAAGCCTATCGGCAGGAGTGCACGCAGCAACGTCGCTGAGTGCGCAACCCGGGCAGCACGCTCTCACCAGGCCCCTGCGCAGATCCTGGAGAGCGAACATGCAACGTTTCAAACACCTCTTCGCATGGTGCCTCGCGCTGATGGTGCTGGCGCCGGCGGGCATCGCGCAGGCGCAGTCCACGCTGAGCAATGCTCAGCTCGACCAGCTGACCGCACCGGTCGCGCTGTACCCGGATGCGCTGCTGTCGCAGGTGCTGATGGCGGCCACTTATCCGGCCGACGTCGCGGCCGCGGCGCAATGGTCCAGGTCCAACCCCAGCCTGTCGGGCGATGCCGCGACCAAAGCGGTCAGCAACGAGTCGTGGGATCCGAGCGTGCAGTCATTGGCGGCCTCTGGGGCCCTTCACCGCCGCGCGCGTCAAGTCCATCCGCAGCTTTGCCCCCGATGGCTGGGGGCGCGTGGCGGAGCGCTGAGCCGCAGCGCGCCGGCTGGCCGTTTTCAGGCCAGCCCAGCCCGGGCTCGATGCCGCAAGCGGTGCTGAACTCGATCGCAACGGTGGCGTCCCGCGGCTTGGCCGGGGCCGGCTCCAAGTCCGCATAGACCGCTGCCAGCCCGTCCCGGTCGACGTCAACGCAATCTATCTGACTGCGATCTGCATTCTTTCGTGTCCATCATTTATGTTTTCGCCATTTTTGACGAATGCGGAATTCCCGCGGCGCTGCGAGGCGTGGGCCAGGCCGTGACCCATAACCTACATGCGCGGAGTGCGCCTCGACCCGCTTGCCGAGTGTGGTATGCTGCAACGCAACAATAAAGGCACTAGGGGGAGATTCCGTCATACGACCAGGAGTCCTCATGACCAAAAGCCTCGCCCATGACTGGCATGCACGAATCCGGCGACTGAGCCGGGTGCAGGCCCGCACGGAAGCCCAGGTGAAGTCCTGGCTGGAACGCATGGATTCGCTGAATCCGCTGACGCCGGCGCGCCCGGCTGACAAGCCCGGCAAGCGCCGGCGTGCCAGGCCAGCGCCCGAGCCCGGCCAGCTGCCCGGCACCTGGCAAGCGCACCGCCTGCGCCTGGCGCCGCTGCCGGGCGAGCTGGTGCCGCAGCTGTCTTACCATCTCTATATCCCGTCCAAGGCACATCGCGGCCCATTGCCCGTGGTGGTGGTGCTGCACGGCTGTCGCCAGACGCCGGACGACCTGTCCGCGGGTACCCGCATGAATGAACTGGCCGAGCGCGAGGGCTTTATCGTTGCCTATCCGCAACAGCCGCTGCGCCGTCAGGTGCAGCGCTGCTGGCAATGGTTCGACCTGGGCGCGGCCGAAGGCGGGCGCGAAGCGCAGGCGGTGGCGGCGCTGCTCGACGCGCTGGCGGCCCGCCACGAGGTGCGCGAGCGCGAGATCTACCTGGCTGGCATGTCGGCCGGCGCGGCTATGGCCGCCGTGGTGGCGCTGCGCTACCCAGGCAAGGTCGCCGCCGCGGCGCTGCACTCCGGTGTGGTCATCGGTGCGGCCGATACGCCGCGCGCGGGCCTGCGGGCGATGCAGCACGGCTCGGCGGCCGACCCGTCATGGCTGCTGGATGCCGCGGGGGTGACGCCCGGCGGTCCCGAGATGCCGGCCCTGGTGCTGCACGGCCTGGCCGACGACGCGGTGCATCCGGTCAACGGCCGCCTGCTCGCGCGCCAGTTCCTGGCCTACAACGGGCTGGAGGACCGGCTCGCCGGTGTGCCGGACAAGCCACAGGAGGGCGCGGGCGAGCGCCCGGGCCGCTCGCATGAATACCGCTTTGGCCGCTGGAGCCGCGACCTGGTGACGCTGGTGGAAGTGGAAGGCCTGGGCCACGCCTGGAGCGGCGGCGATGCCAGCTATGGCTACCACAGCGAAATCGGCCCCGATGCCAGCGCGATGATGTGGCGGTTCTTCCGCCAGCACCGGCGCTGAGCCGGGGCGTGATTACGCACAAGCTCACACAAAAGCAGCGCATGAAAAAGGGAGGGCATCGGGCCCGCCCTTGTCTTTTAGGCCGATGCGGCCGTCAGCCGCGCGAGCGGTCCTTGACGAACAGCGCCGTCACCATGCCGAGCACGCACAACGCCACCACATAGTGCGCCGGCGCCAGCCGGTCGTGCTTGAGCATCAGCGTGACCACCATCGGCGTCAGGCCGCCGAAGATCGCGTACGACACGTTGTACGAGAACGACAGCCCCGAGAAGCGCACCTGCGCCGGGAATGCATTGACCAGCACAAACGGCACCGCGCCGATGGTGCCGACCAGGAAGCCTGCCAGCGCGTACAGCGGTAGCAGCAGGTCGGGGCGGGTGAAGATCGTGGTGTAGAAGGCATACGCGCAGATCGCCAGCAGCAGGCCGCCGAAGAACAGCGTGCGGCGTGGGCCGATGCGGTCGGCCAGCGCGCCGGACACGATGCAGCCGACGGTCAGGCACAGGGTGGCGACGCTGTTGGCCACCAGCGCGGTGCGCGCGTCAAAACCGTACAGCTTCTGCAGGAAGGTCGGCGTCATCAGGATCACCACCACGATGCCGGCAGACAGCATCCACGTCAGCAGCATCGACACCGCCACGCCGCGGCCGTGGTCGCGCACCACGGACTTCAGCGGCATCTCGGCCGCCAGCGCCTTGCGCTGCTTCAGCTCGGCAAACACCGGGGTCTCGTGCAGCCAGCGGCGCAGGTACACCGAGGCAATGCCGAACACGCCGCCGATCAGGAAGGGCACGCGCCAGCCGTAGTCGGCCAGCTCCGCCGGGGTGAACACGCTGTTGATGCCGGTGGCCACCAGCGAGCCCAGCAGGATGCCCGCGGTCAGCCCCGCGGTCAGCGTGCCACAGGCGTAGCCAACGTGGCGTGCCGGCACGTGCTCGGACACGAACACCCAGGCGCCCGGCACTTCGCCGCCGACGGCGGCGCCTTGCAGGATGCGCAGCACCAGCAGCAGCACCGGCGCGGCCAGTCCGATAGACTGGTAGGTCGGCATCAGGCCCATCAGCAGCGTCGGCACCGACATCAGCAGGATGGACAGCGTGAACATCTTCTTGCGGCCGAGCAGGTCGCCGAAGTGGGCCATGATGATGCCGCCCAGCGGCCGGGCCAGGTAGCCCGCGGCGAAAATGCCGAAGGTCTGCAGCTGGCGCAGCCAGTCCGGAACCGACGGCGGGAAGAATAATTGCCCGATGACCGTCGCAAAAAAGACGAAGATGATGAAGTCGTAGAACTCGAGCGCGCCGCCGAGGGCGGCGAGGGAAAGCGTCTTGTAATCCTGGCCGATCAGCGGGCGCGCGCTGGCACTGGTATGGGCCGGCGCGCCGACACCTGCGGCGGTACTGCTGGTGGTGGACATGAAGGGACTCGCATGGAAAAGATCGCATGCGAAGCGCGCAACACGGAGTACGTGGAGGGTGTGGCCGGAGGGTACAGCGCAGGTGAGGCAGGCACGGTGTGGCGGGTAAGCCGCAGGCTTGCGACGAAACGCTTCGCAAAGCCCGTAAAGATACCAGATCGGCCTGTCCCTCATTGTCCGAGTGGTTGAACAGACAATTTTGCTTTCTTTGCATTGTACGAATCCGTTGCGATAATGTCGGCAAAAAAGTGAAATCCGGGGCACAAACCGTCGTGCAGCACCGGTAAGCGGGGTCAGATCTTCTGGAACGTCATGGCTTTCAAGCAATCCATCCAGGCAGTGGCGGCGACGCCCCGTGGCCGTCTGGCTACCCGTGTCGTCGGCGGCGTGGTGGCCGCGCTCGCGGTATTCGGGCTGGCCGGCTATTTCGGCGGACCGCCGCTGCTCAAGTACCTGATCGAAAAGAACGCGACCGAGGCGCTCGGGCGCAAGGTCACGCTGGGCAAGGCACATGTGCGCCCGTTCGAACTGGCGGCCACGCTCACTGACCTGACCATCTACGAGCGCGACGGCAAGACCCCCGCGCTGACGCTGGGCGAGGCCGAGGCCAATACCTCGCTGGCGTCGATATGGCACCTGGCGCCGGTGGTCGACAACCTGCATATCGACCGGCTCGCCGTGCGCGTGGCGCGCGGCGCCGACGGCCGCGTGAGCTTTGCCGATGTCCAGGACAAGCTCGCGGCCCAGCCGCCCAAGCCGGCCGATGCCAAGCCCGCGCGCTTCTCGGTCAACAACATTGCCGTGACCGGCAGCAGCTTCAGCTATGACGACAAGCAGCTCGATACCAGTCTGCGCGTCGACCACCTGACGCTGACGCTGCCGTTCCTGTCCAACCTGCCGCACGACGTGGAGATCGTGACCCGGCCCACGCTGAGCGCGCAGGTCAACGGCACGCCGCTGGCGCTCGACGGCGAGGTGCTGCCCTTTGCCGATTCGCGCCAGACGCGGCTGAACGTCAACCTCGACGGGCTCGACCTGACGCGCTTCATGGCGTTCGCGCCGCCGCTGCGCGATGCCGAGGTCAAGGCCGGCAAGCTCGATACGCGCCTGACGGTGACGTTCCGCCAGCAGAAGGACACGCAGGAAATGCTGCTGATGGGCACGGCCACGCTGCGCGATGCCGATATCCGCACGCGCGCGGGCCAGCCATTGATCAAGACCAGCCGCCTGGCTGTCGACATCGGCAAGCTCGAGCCGCTGGCGCACCGCGCGCAACTGCGCAGCGTGGAGATCGAGGGCCTGGGCGTGGAGGCCGCGCGGCGCGCGGACGGCACGCTGAACCTGGCGACTGCGTTCCTGCCGCAGGCGGTGAGCAAGTCGACCGATGGCGTGGCGCCGGCCCCGGCATCCGCGCCCGCCGCGGCGTCGGGCGTGCAAGCGCAGCCCGCCACACCGGCCGCGACGGCGAAGAAAGACGAGCCATGGCGCTACGCGGTCGACCGCATCGTCGTGAAGCAGGCGAAGCTGGGGTTTGAAGACGCGCTGGCACCATCCGGCCCCGGCAAGCTGGCGCTGGGCCCGCTCGATGCCGAGGTCAAGGGCTTTGCCGGCACCGAGGGCGACAAGCCCGCCCGCATCGAAGCCACGCTCACCGTGGCCGACGGCCAGACCCTGCACCATACCGGCGACCTGCTGCTGCGCGACGGCACGCTGGCGGGCACGCTCGAAACCACTGGCCTGCGCCCGCAGGGCTTTGCCGCGTGGTGGCCGCGCGAACTGCGCAGCCAGTTCGGCGAGTCCGCGGTCAATGCCGAGCTGCACTACCGCATGGCCTGGGCCACGCCGCAATTCCAGTTCGTGCTGGAAAAGTCGCGGCTGGAGCTGGCGCCGCTCTATGTCGCCACGCGCGAGCCGGTGACGATGCCGGTCTCGGCGGCAGCGCGCATGGGCAGCGACACGCGGGCGCAGCCCGCCGCCAACGGTGACGCCACCCCGCGCGCCAGCCGCCGCGCGCGCGAGCGCGCCGCTGCCGACCGCGAGGGCGCCAACCTGCCGCTGCTGCGCGCGGAAAAGCTGGTGCTGGAAGATATCCAGTTCGACCTCGCCAAGCAGACCTTCGCCACCAGCCAGGTCACGCTGGCACAGCCGCAGATCTCCGCCACGCGCGACCACCGCGGCCAACTGCTCGAGATGGCGCGGCTGTGGGCCAGCGAATCGGCACAGCAGGCGCGTAGCGCGCCGCGCCGCACAGCCGCCAATGGCACCCCCGCCACCAACGGCACCACCAACGGCGCGCCTGCCGCGGGCGTGTGGAAGGCCAACATCGGCAAGGTCACCGTTGACGGTGGCAGCGCGCGCCTGGCGGACTACCAGCCCGCCGAGGCCAACCGCGGCCGCCCGGTGATCCACGAGTTCCGCAATATCGCGCTCGCCACCGGCGCCATCGCCTGGCCGCTGACGCCGGCGGCGGTGCCAGTCAAGCTGCATGCGGAGTCAGGCCGGCGCGGCGTGATCGGCGTGGACGGCTCGGTGCTGCCGACCGTCCCGGCCAGCCGCCTGCAACTGGACCTGCGCGAGGTGGAAATGCGCCCGCTGCAGCCCTATTTGGCCGACCGCTTCAACGCCGCGCTGCGCAGCGGCACGCTGACGGTCAAGGGCAAGCTCAACGTCGACGCGCCCACCGGCAAGCCCATCGCGGCGCAATTCGCCGGCAACGTGCTGTCCGGCAACGTGCGCACGGTCGACCGCGTCAGCGGCGACGACTTCCTGCGCTGGCGTTCGCTGGCGGTCTCGGGCATCGACTTCGCGATGGACGAGAGCAAGGGGCCGATGCGCGTGAGCCTGGGCAACATCGCGCTGTCCGATTTTTATGCGCGCGTGATCCTGAACGCCAACGGCCGCCTGAACCTGCAGGACGTAATGGCCGGTGGCGCGGCCAAGGGCGAGGCGGCGCCGTCCACCAGCCTCACGCAGGCCAATCCGGCGTCCGCGCCGGCGACGCCGCCGGTGCAGGCCGGCGGCACGCGCACCGCCCAGGTCGAGCAGAAGCCGGGCGGGCCCAAGCCGCAGGTGCGCATCGGCGGGGTGTCAGTCAGCCAGGGCAACATCAATTTCTCGGACTTCTTCGTCAAGCCCAACTACACCGCCAACCTGACCGGCATGAAGGGTTCGGTGTCCAAGGTGTCGTCGGGCGATCCCACGCCGGCCGACCTGGTGCTGGACGGCCGCATCGATGACGACGCCCCGGTCAATATCAACGGCAAGATCAACCCGCTCGGCGAGCAACTGTTCCTGGACATCGCCGCCAAGGCATCGGGCGTGGAGCTGACGCGGCTCACGCCCTACGCGGCCAAGTACGCCGGCTACCCGATCACCAAGGGCAAGCTGACCGTGGACGTGGCCTACAAGATCGAAAACGGCAAGCTCGATGCCAGCAACCACCTGTTCCTGGACCAGCTCACCTTCGGCGATCGCGTCGACAGCCCGGATGCGACCAAGCTGCCGGTGCTGCTGGCGGTGTCGCTGCTCAAGGACCGCAACGGCGTGATCGACGTGAACCTGCCGGTATCGGGTTCGTTGTCGGATCCGGAGTTCAGCATCGGCGGCGTGATCGTGCGCGTGATCGTCAACCTGCTGACCAAGGCGATCACCTCGCCGTTCTCGCTGATCGCGTCGGCATTCGGCGGCGGTGGCGGCGAAGAACTGGGCTATGTCGAATTCGCTCCCGGCACTTCGACCCTGACGCCGGCGGCCAGGGAGAAGATCGGCAAGCTCGGCCAGGCACTGAACGACCGCCCCGCGCTGCGGCTGGAGATCAGCGGCCGCATCGATCCGGCCACCGACGAGGCCGGCGCGCGCCGCGCCTGGCTGGATGCGCGCGTGACCGAGCAGAAGCGACGCGACCTGCGCGCCAGCGCCCAGTCCGGCGACGAAGCCGGCGACGGCGAGGCGGGCGAGCAGGGCGCCGAGGTCAAGGTGTCGAAGCAGGAGTACCCGAAGTACCTGGAAGAGGTCTACAAGCGCACCTCGATGAAGAAGCCGCGCAACTTCGTCGGCTTTACCAAGTCCTTGCCGCCCGAGGAAATGGAAAGGCTGCTGATGGCCAACGCCACGGTGACCGAGGCTGACCTGAAGCGCCTTGCCGAGCAGCGTGCGCTGGCAGTCAAGCAGGCGCTGGAGCGCGAGGGCAAGGTGCCGGAGAGCCGGCTGTTCCTGACGGCGCCGAAGCTCAGCGCCGAGGGCATCAAGGACAAGGGTGCGCCCAACCGGGTGGACTTCTCCATCCGCGGGTAGACGCGCGGGTAGACGTGTCGCAAAGCCGCCCGCCGCATGGCGGGCGTGTCATGCCGTCACATCTCCGGCATGCTGCGCGTTCCGGACTGGGATTTCAACACCTGCTCAAGCCCAGCCGCGAAAACCGGTATGATTCCGCCCGGACAATCCGTTCCATAGCCGATTCAGGAGTGTGTTTTGCAGCAGGAGCAACTGGAAGCCGCCGTCGCCTTCAAGACCTGGGTGTGCGTGATCTGCGGCTGGGTTTACGACGAAGAACAGGGCTGGCCGGAAGACGGCATCGCCCCCGGCACGCGCTGGGAAGATATCCCCGAAGACTGGCGTTGCCCGGAATGCGACGTCGGCAAGGCCGAGTTCGCGATGATCGAGCTGTAACGCGACAGGCGCTTTTGCAGCGCCTGTGGAAGTGGTTGGAAAGGCCTGCCGCAGCGGTGGGCTAGCCGTAATGCCGGCGGGGTGCCTGCCGGCCCAGGCCCATGCGGCGCTTTTGCACAATGCAGCGGCGGTAGCGCATCCGGTACGGATGGCTGCAGCGCCAAATGGCCCGCAAGACGGTCAGGAACAGCAAGGCCGCCATGACGGCGGCAAGCAAGCCGATGGACATGGCGGCCCTCCCTCTGCGGACACTGCCCGGCAGGCTCCCTGACGGAAGTCAGATCAGCATCGGTAATGCCTCCAGCACCAGCACCGCGACCAGCGCACCAATCAGCGCACCCATGGTCCGGCAACTGATGCGCAGGTATTTGGCGGTCACCGGGATCGAACCCATGGCGATCACGCCTACCAGCGCCATCGGAATCAGGAATACAAGATCATGCGCTGTGATGTGCATGGCGGTCTCCTGTCTCTCTCTCTTGTGATTCCAGTATAGGCAGTGTGTGCCCGATACAAGGCGGCGCGCATCGGGATTGTCCCGTAGGGCGCACGCTGCGTGCGGCGGCAGGTATCTGCACCAGCACATCGACCGCGGGGGTGTTGCGCCGCGCACGCATTGCCCACGTTTTTGCCCCCCTGAAGGCCGATGCACAAGCCGCGTGTCCTATGCTGATCAGATACGCGGGGCCGGTTCCCACTCATGTCCATGCAGCCCCGCCATTTGAGAGAGACGGAGGTGGATATGGAACTACACATGCAATCGCACCACTACGTGCGGCGGCAGCCGGACTGGAAAGCGGCAGCGGTTTCCGGGCTGGCGGCCGGGGCCTTGCTGCTGGTGCTGGAACTGTTCTGGTCGTCGATGGTGTCCGGCGTCAACCCGTGGGTCGCCACGCGCATGATCGCGGCGATCGTGATGGGGCCTGACGTGTTGCAGACGGCGCTGTTCAGTGTCGGCACCGTTGCCGCGGCGCTGCTGATCCACTTCGTGCTGGGGGCCGTGCTGGGCATGATCCTGGCTGCCATCATCGCGCCGTTCACGCTCGATTCCAGCCTGGGCATGGCGCTGCTGGCCGGCGCGGTGTTCGGCCTGGTGGTCTATGGCTTCAACTTCTTTGTGATGACGCGGGCCTTCCCGTGGTTCACGGAAGTGCGAGGCTGGCACACCTTCGTCGGGCATCTGATCTTCGGCATGACCGCGGCGGCGTGCTACTGGAAGCTGGAAAGCAAAGACGTATCGCATTGACGGCTTGACCGGATCAGGCGCATCGCGGTTTCGCCGCACGCGCTTGCCACTACACGGGCCCGCGCGCGACGGATGCGGCGGAGGGAACCTGCGTTCCTTCCGCCGCTTTTTCTTGGGCGCGCACTGGTGTCACGGCTGCAGAAACGGCTTGTGCGGCGCCGCATGCGACGCCTGCCGTGTCGCCTTGCAGTGACCTGACGGGATGCACTAGTCTTACTCTACTTGCGTGCCTTACGCATCCCTCGCCGCGTGCGAGGAGGGAGGGTGGATATGGCGTTGGCCATCGCGCTGGTAGTCATGGTCGTCGCTTCGGTGCTCTTTCATTTCCTGAGCCCGTGGTGGGCGACCCCGCTGGCGTCCAACTGGAAGCAGATGGACGACACGCTCACCATTACCCTGGTCATCACCGGGATCTTCTTCGTCGTCATCAACCTGTTCGTCGGCTATATCGTCTGGCGCTACCGGCACGAGGCGCCGCATCCCAACGGCGGCACCGGGCACCGCGCGGCCTACCAGCCTGAAAACAGCAAGCTCGAGCTGTGGCTGATCGCCGGCACCACGCTGGGCGTGATTGCGCTGCTGGCGCCGGGGCTGTTCGTCTACGCGGACTATGTGCGTCCGCCGCGTGAGGCGATGGTGATGGAAGTGGTGGGGCAGCAGTGGCAATGGGCCTTCCGCTTTCCCGGCAAGAGCGGCGTGCTGGGCGCATCGGATCCGCGGTTCGTCACCGGCACCAACCCGCTCGGGCTGGACCCCGACGACCCGCGCGGGCTGGACAATATAGTGATCGTCGGCCCGGAAGTCCACCTGCCGTTGAACCGGCCGGTCAAGGTGCTGCTGCGCTCCAAGGACGTGCTGCACGACTTCTACGTGCCGCCGTTCCGCGCGCGCATGAACATGGTGCCGGGCATGGTCACGTCGTTCTGGTTCACACCGACGCAGCCGGGGCGCTTCGACATCCTGTGCGCGCAGCTTTGCGGCGTGGGGCACTACAACATGCGCGGCACGGTGGTGGTGGAAGAGCCGGCCGCCTATGAGGCCTGGCTGGCGAAGCAGCAGACCTTCGCCATGACACTGGCCAAGGCGGCCGCGCCGCCGGCCGCGCTGGCCGCCGCCGCGCCGGGCGCCGCGGGCGACGCCGGCACCATCGAGAAGGGACGCGCGCTGGCGCAGAGCAAGGGCTGCACCGGCTGTCACAGCATCGACGGCAACCCGGGCGTCGGGCCGACCTGGAAGGGCCTGTACGGCAAGACCGAGACCTTTGCCGACGGCAGCAGCGCCAAGGTCGACGATGCCTTCCTGCACAAGGAGATCGTCGACCCGCACGCGCGGCTGGTGAAGGGCTTCGGCCCGGTGATGCCGAAGCTGCCGATGAGCGAGGACGAGGTCGCGGCGCTGACCGCGTACATCAAGTCTGCCGGCAGTGGTGAGGGTGCGCCAGGCACCGTTGCGCCGGTAGCACCGGAGGCCGTACCCGCTGGCCCCGCCGCCGCGACCAGCGCCGCCACGACCGCCGCCGCCGGCACCGCGGCGCCAGCGCCGACGCCGGGCGCGGCGTCCGGCACCTATACGACTTCGACGGCCGTGGCCGTGCCGCCTTCGGCGGTGGTCGCGCCCGCCACGAAGTGAGGAGACCCGCATGGCTTACGCCGACGATGCCGCCCATCACGCGCCGCAGAGCTTCTGGACCAAGTACGTCTGGAGCCAGGACCACAAGGTGATCGCCGTGCAGTACACGATCGTGGCGATCGTGGTCGGGCTGGTGGGCGTGGCGCTGTCCAACCTGATGCGGATGCAGCTGGGCTTCCCGGGGCGCTTCGAATTCATCGACGCCAACCGCTACTACCAGTTCGTCACCATGCACGGCATGATCATGGTGATCTACCTGCTGACCGCGCTGTTCCTGGGCGGCTTTGGCAACTACCTGATCCCGCTGATGGTGGGGGCGCGGGACATGGTGTTCCCCTTCCTCAACATGCTCAGCTTCTGGGTCTACCTGCTGTCGGTGATCGTGCTGCTGACCAGCTTCTTCGTGCCGGGCGGGCCCACCGGCGCGGGCTGGACACTGTACCCGCCGCAGGCCATCCTGCCCGGCACGCCGGGCTATGAGTGGGGCATCATCCTGATGCTGGTGTCGCTGGCGATCTTTATCGTCGCGGCAACGATGGGCGGCCTGAACTATGTCACCACCGTGCTGCAGGCGCGCACCGAGGGCATGACGCTGCTGCGCATGCCGCTGTCGGTGTGGGGCATCTTCATGGCCACCATTCTGGCGCTGCTGGCCTTCCCGGCGCTGTTCGTCTCCGCGGTGATGATGCTGCTGGACAAGACGCTCGGCACCAGCTTCTTCATGCCGGCGATGGTATCGATGGGGCAGCAGCTGCAGTACAAGGGCGGCAGCCCGCTCCTGTTCCAGCACCTGTTCTGGTTCTTCGGCCATCCCGAGGTGTATATCGTGGCGCTGCCGGCCTTCGGCATCGTCTCGGACCTGGTCAGCGTGCATTCGCGCAAGAGCATCTTCGGCTACCGCACCATGGTGTGGGCGATCCTGGCGATCGGCGTGCTCTCGGTGGTGGTGTGGGCGCACCATATGTTCGTCAGCGGCATGAACCCGTACTTCGGCTTCTTCTTTGCCACCACCACGCTGATCATCGCCATTCCCACCGCGATCAAGGTCTACAACTGGGTCATCACGCTATGGCGCGGGGATATCCATTTCACGGTGCCGATGCTGTTTGCCATCGCCTTTATCAGCACCTTCGTGATCGGCGGGCTGACGGGGCTGTTCCTTGGCAATGTCAGCGTCGATATCCCGCTGTCCAACACGTATTTCGTGGTGGCGCACTTCCATATGGTGATGGGCGTGTCGCCGATCCTGGTGGTGTTTGGCGGCATCTACCACTGGTATCCCAAGGTCAGCGGGCGCATGCTCGACGACACCATGGGCCGCGTGCATTTCTGGATCACCTTCGTCGGCACCTACGCGATCTTCTTCCCGATGCACTACCTCGGCGTGCTGGGCATGCCGCGGCGCTACTACGCCTACGAGAACTACGCCTTTATCCCGGAATCGGCGCACGTGATGAATATGTACATCTCGGTGGCGGCCTTTGTCGTGGCCGCGGCGCAGCTGCTCTTTGTCTTCAACCTGGTCTGGAGCCTGCGCTATGGGCGCAAGGCCGACGGCAACCCGTGGCGGGCCGCCTCGCTGGAATGGCAGACGCCGCAGACGCCGCCGGTGCACGGCAACTGGGGCCCGCACCTGCCGGTGGTGTACCGCTGGGCCTATGCCTACAGCGTGCCGGGCGCGCGCGAGGACTTTATCGCGCAGAACGCACCGCCTGAAGAGGGCGGGTCCGAGCCCGAACCGCATGCCAGCCGCGGAGCCGTCGCATGAATGCCGAAGCCCTCTACAAGGTCAGCCGCGACGACTTCGGCGGCAACCCGTCTGGCGAGAACGCCGCCAACCACCGCCCGCGCGGGCGCGCGCCCGCGAGCATCGGCCTGTGGGTGTTCATGGGCGTGGTCAGCTCGCTGTTCGCGTTGTTCCTGACGGCCTATGCGCTGCGCATGGACAGTCCGGACTGGCACCGCATCGCGCTGCCGTGGCAGGTGTGGCTGTCCACCGTGCTGCTGGCGGCGGGCAGCGTTGCGATGGAAGTGGCGTCGCGCGCCGCGCACAAAGGCAGCATGGCCGCTGCCCGGCTCGCGCTGCGCCTGGGCGGGCTGGGTGCGGCCGGCTTCGTGGTCTCGCAGCTATGGGCATGGCAGGCGCTGGCGGCGATGCAGGTGGTGCCCGCCGGCAATCCCGCAGGCAGCTTCTTCTACCTGCTGACGGCGATGCATGGGCTGCACGTGCTGGGCGGCCTGGGCGGCTGGGCCTTCGCCGTATCGTCGCGCGGCAGCGGCGACGCGACGGTGCTGCGCATGACGCTGTGCGCGCGCTACTGGCACTTCCTGCTGGGAGTATGGGTGGTGTTGCTGGCGGCGCTGGGCTGGCTCACGCCCGAGCTGGTGCGCTACATCTGCGGCACGGCCTAGCGGGCGACGGCAGCACGACGGGCAACAAGGGGGACCGGCATGTCAACGCAACTGTCTTCACCTTCGGCCAGGCCGGCCGTCGCGCCACCGCCGCCGCTGGGCGGCCTGCGCGGCATGCTGGCCGACTGGTCGTCGGACCAGCAGGCCTTCAAGGTGTCGTGGGGCAAGGCCATGATGTGGATCTTCCTGCTGTCCGACACCTTTGTCTTCAGCTGCTTCCTGACCGGCTACATGACGGTGCGGATGTCGACCACGGTGCCATGGCCGAACCCCAGCGAGGTGTTCGCACTGCACGTGGGCGGCGCTGACATCCCGCTGCTGCTGATCGCCATCATGACCTTCGTGCTGATCACCAGCAGCGGCACCATGGCGATGGCGGTCAACTTTGCCTACCGGCGCGAGCGCCGCCAGTGTGCGATGCTGATGCTGGCGACTGCGGTGTTCGGCATGCTGTTCGTCGGGATGCAGGCCTTCGAGTGGACCAAGCTGATCGTCGACGAGGGCGTGCGCCCGTGGACCAACCCGATGGGCGCCGCGCAGTTCGGCTCGACCTTTTTCATGATCACGGGCTTCCACGGCCTGCACGTATCGTGCGGCGTAATCTACCTGCTGGTGGTGGCCACGCGCGTGCTGCGCGGGCGCTATGAGGCCACCGGCAACTACCAGATCGTCGAGATTGCCGGCCTGTACTGGCACTTCGTCGACCTGGTGTGGGTGTTTATCTTTGCGTTGTTCTATCTCTGGTGAGGGCGGCCATGGCTTCCACTTCCGCAACTCCCGCAACTCCCGCACAGCCGGCCCCGCACGAGGCTGGCCACGATGCCGGCCATGCCGCGGCACAACACGGCCAGCAGCATCCCATCGGGCTGTACCTGAAGATCTGGCTGCTGCTGTTCGTGCTGTCGACACTGTCCTACCTGGTCGACTATTTCCATGTCACCGGCTACCTGCGCTGGACGCTGATCCTGGTGTTCATGGCGCTGAAGGCGGGGCTGATCGTGGCGGTGTTCATGCATATGGCATGGGAGCGCATGGCGCTGATCTGCGCCATCCTCGTGCCACCGATGTGCCTGCTGGTGCTGGTCTGGCTGATGGCGGAAGAAGCGAACTATACGTTCCTGACGCGCGGCGCGTTCTTCCGCTGACGGGGAGGCGCCGCCGGCTCCGGGAGGGAGCCGGCGGCACGCCGCCTTGCCTGGATATGGACGGTCAGACCTGGGTGATGAACTTGGTCACCAGGTAGCCGTCGAAGGTCTCCTGGCCGCCTTCGCTGCCGATGCCCGAGTCCTTGATGCCGCCGAACGGCGTCTCGGCCAGCGCCATGCCGAAGTGGTTGATATTGACCATGCCCGCTTCCAGGCCGTTCGACACTTCCGTGGCGGTCTTCAGCGAGTTGGTGAACACATACGACGCCAGGCCGTAGGGCAGGCTGTTGGCGCGGCGCAGCACTTCTGCCGTGTCCTTGAAGCGCGTCACCGGCGCCACCGGGCCGAAGGGCTCGTCGGTCATCAGGCGCGAATCGTCGGGCAGGTCGGTCACCACGGTCGGCGCGAAGAAGTAGCCCTTGTCGCCCAGGCGCGCGCCGCCGGCCACCACCTTGCCGCCGCGCTGGCTGGCGTCGTCCAGGAACTGCTCCATCGACAGCACGCGGCGCTCATGCGCCAGCGGGCCCATCTGCGTGCCGTCTTCCAGGCCATTGCCGACCTTGATCGAGCCGATCACCTCGGTAAAGCGCGCCAGGAACTTGTCATACGCCTTTTCCTGGACGTAGAAGCGCGTCGGCGACACGCATACCTGGCCGGCGTTGCGCAGCTTGAAGCGCGCCAGCATCTCGGCCGCCGGCTCGATATCGGCATCGTCGAACACCAGCACCGGCGAGTGGCCGCCCAGCTCCATGGTCACGCGCTTCATATGCGAGCCGGCCAGTGCCGCCAGCTGCTTGCCCACCGGCACCGAGCCGGTGAACGAGATCTTGCGCACGATCGGCGATTCGATCAGGTAGGTCGAGATCTCGCCCGGCACGCCCCAGACGATGTTCAGCACGCCCGGCGGCAGGCCGGCATCATGGAACAGCTGCGCCAGCGCCACCACCGCGCTGGGCGAATCCTCCGGTCCCTTCAGGATCAGCGTGCAGCCGGCGCCCAGCGCCGACACGATCTTGCGGATGGCCTGGTTGAACGGGAAGTTCCACGGCGTAAAGGCCGCGCACACACCGATCGGCTCGCGCACCACGATCTGGCGCACATTGGGCTGGCGCGGCGGGATCACGCGGCCATAGATGCGGCGGCATTCCTCGGCGTGCCAGTCGGCGTGCTCGGCGCAGATCATCACCTCGCCCACGGCTTCGGCGAGCGGCTTGCCCTGGTCCAGCGTGATATTGCGGCCGATCTCCCTGGCGCGCTCGCGGGTCAGCTCGCCCACGCGGCGCAGGATCCTGGAGCGCTCCAGCGGCGAAGTCTTCTTCCAGCTTTCGAAGGCGCGCTGGGCGGCGCCGAGGGCGCGGTCCAGGTCGGCGCGGGTGGCGTGCGGCAGCTTGCCCAGCACCTCTTGCGTGGCCGGATTGATGACGTCCTGTTCGCGCCTGTCGCCTCCCTTGATGAATTCCCCGTCGATATAGAGCGCGAGATCCTGGTACATGCGTGTTCTCCTGGTGGGCGTTGTGCGTGGCGGCAGCCGCGGCAAAGGGGGCGGGCCCCGGCCGCGGCCGTCAGTGAAACCGCAAGCTTACCCCGACTGCGGCGATCATGCAGTGGGCCAGGTGCCCGGACGGCCCCGGCATCAGAAGGAATGTGCCGCAACGTCCCCGGCGCGGGGGCGGGAGCACTCAGGCGGGATCGCGCCGCTGCGCCGCGGCCTCGGCGCCGGCGCGGGTGGCTTCCACCACCAGGATCACCAGCAGCGTGATCAGCGTCAGGCCGAACACCGCATAGCCGATGCTCTCGCCCTCGATCGCGAACAGGCTCGGCGCATAGGTCGGGCTGGTGCAGACCATGGTGCCCGCCGACATGCCGGTGTAGTGCATGCCGCAGACCGCCACGCCCATCACCACCGCCGCCGCAAACTGCTTGCCGCCGGTCTTGACCGTGGTGGCCAGCCACAGTGCGACCACCGAAACCACCACCGCGATCACGGCGGACAGCGCGATCACGCCCAGGTCCCAGTCAAAGCGCGTATTGGAGCGGATCGCGGCCATGCCGGTGTAGTGCATGGCCACCACGCCCAGCCCGGTCAGCACCCCGCCCCTGACCACGTTGTCGGTGCGGCTGCCGCGCGGGCGCGAGGCGATTGCCAGCCCGGCGCCTGCGAGCACCATCACCACCAGCAGCGAAGCCAGCGTCAGGAACAGGCCGAACTCGCGGTGGGTCGGCGTCTGGTAGGCCACCATGCCGATAAAGTGCATCGACCAGACCGCGCCGCCGCCCAGCGCCACGCTGGCGCACAGCAGGCGGTCCACGTCCAGCCGGCCGTCGGGCAGGCGCACGCGCCGCGACCAGCGCAGGCCCACATAGGCGCCGCAGACAGAGATCAGGAACGACAGGCCCACCATCGGCCAGTCATAGGCGAACGGCACCAGGGCGCCGGGAACAGGCTGGAAACCGACAAACATGACCCCACCTCCTCGTTATGACTGCGCGTTTGGACGGCGTCTCAAGTTCGCTCGCGTAAGCGGGTACGCAGCGTTTGCTGCCGGGGTTGCGGGCGGCCCTCCGCGCGGCGGGTATCCCGTCCGGCAGCGGGCCTGGCGCGCGCTGGCCCCGCGCCGAGTATGCCGCGCGCGGCCAGCGCAGCGGAATAACTCATTCAGGTAGAAAGCGCGCCGTGCGGCAGGGCGGGCGCGCTTGTGGCGCCCCCGACTCAGGGATAGACTGGGCCGATTTCCCGATCCCGCCTCCATCCCTCTCCCCGAAGCGCCCACGCGTCGCGCCGCCGGTGCCGCGCACAGCGCCACGCCCCATGAAGCCAGACGCCAGACTGACCACCGGCCCGATCGGCCGGACCCTGCTGCTGTTCTCGCTGCCGGTGCTCGGCAGCAATATCCTGCAGTCGCTGAACGCCTCGATCAATTCGGTCTGGGTCGGGCGCTTCCTCGGCGAAGCTGCGCTGACGGCGACCTCCAACGCCAACATCATCCTGTTCTTCCTGCTGGGCGTGGTGTTCGGCATCAGCATGGCCAACACCATCATGATCGGCCAGGCGGTGGGCGCGCACGACCTGGACGAGGCGCGCCGCGTGGTCGGCACCAGCACCACTTTCTTCGTCGCGATGTCGGTGCTGGCGTCGGTGCTGGGCTTTATCTACACGCCCGACATCCTGGCCGCCATGAACACGCCGGAAGATGCCGCGCCGCTGGCGGTGACCTACCTGCGCATCATCTTCCTGGCGCTGCCGTTCATGTATTTCTACAACTTCGTGATGATGACGCTGCGCGGCGCGGGGGATTCGCGCACGCCGTTCTGGTTCATGCTGCTGTCGGTGGTGCTGGACGTGGCGCTCAACCCGGTGCTGATCTTCGGCGTGGGGCCGATCCCGCCGCTTGGCATCGGCGGCTCGGCGCTGGCGACGCTGATTGCGCAGCTGGTGAGCCTGGCGGCGATGATGGTGCTGCTGTACCGGCGCCGCCATTTCCTGTTGCTGCATCGCGGGCAGCTCGCGTTGCTGCGGCCGGATCCGGCAATCCTGCGTGCACTGGTGGTGAAGGGGCTGCCGATGGGATTGCAGATGGTGGTGATCTCGTCGTCGGCGATCGTGATGATGGCATTGGTCAATGCCTACGGTTCGCAGACGACTGCGGCTTACGGGGTGGCTTCGCAGTTGTGGACGTACGTCCAGATGCCGGCGCTGGCGGTTGGCGCGAGTGTTTCGTCGATGGTGGCGCAGAACGTCGGCGCGGGGCTGTGGCAACGCGTGTCGCGCATTACGCGCGTCGGGCTGGTGTTCAACGCGGCGATGACCGGCGCGCTGGTGGGGTTGATCTACCTGTTCAACCGGCATTCGCTCGGGCTCTTCCTCGGCACCGACGGCGTGGCCATCGGCATCGCCCAGCATATCAACATGGTGGTGCTGTGGTCGTTCATCCTGTTCGGCTTCACCATCGTCATCTTTGGCACGGTGCGTGCCACCGGCGCGGTGATGGCGCCACTGGTGATCCTGTTCCTGTCGATGTGGGTGATCCGGCTGCCGTTCGCGTGGGCGCTGGGGCCGCGCATCGGCGCGGATGCGATCTGGTGGAGCTTCCCCGTGGGCTCGGTGGTGTCGCTGGTGCTGGCGGTTGGCTACTACCGCTTTGGCAACTGGCGTCGTAGTCATATCCTGCCGGCGGGGGCGCATGTGGGTGAGGCGGTTGGGCAGGCGCCGGATACCAGCATGGGTACGCCGTGCGAAGACGCGGGTCCCGTCGCGGACGAGGCCGAGACCGCAACGCCTGCGGCGCAAGGCGTGCGCTGATGCGGCGTTTTCCAGGCAAAAAAAATATCGCGTCTTGAAAGCCGTTCGAAAGATCGGCGTGTCATC
This sequence comes from Cupriavidus sp. PB-02, assembly GCF_058252315.1. Taxonomy (NCBI): domain Bacteria; kingdom Pseudomonadati; phylum Pseudomonadota; class Betaproteobacteria; order Burkholderiales; family Burkholderiaceae; genus Cupriavidus; species Cupriavidus sp. PB-02. The sequence goes on along the minus strand of NZ_CM177695.1, from coordinate 2,440,107 downwards.
TTGTCACCGCTGGCACTCCCTCCCAGCACACGCGCGTCCTGTCGCCAAGGCTGTGATCGCGCGTCTTTCCGGCCGCGCCTTGCGTTGATGCAAGCGCGCGTGCCGTCTTGTTCGGCACTCTCCTCAGCCGAATTCATCCCCAATTTTCACAAGCGAAAATACATCACAACGTGATGCATTGACACGCGCTCGCCCCGCAGCATTAGCCCTGTTTTTCAGGTGCATCGGTAAATACCCCTAAGCCAAGACAAATGAAAGGCGCCTGAAAGATCGCGTCTCTAAGGTTCGGTTCAACCGTCGGGGAGCATGCCTTGCGCATGTCTCGTTGCGCCAGAGCCAGCGCGCGGCCCGGCACGGAATTTCGTGAACTTTGAGGAGAATCATTTTGCGCATACGCAGCCAAAAGGACTTTGCCTCCGGCCTGATGTTCGTTCTGGTCGGTCTGGGCTTTTCCTGGGTCGCTCGCGGCTATTCCATGGGAACGGCCGCAAAGATGGGACCCGGATATTTCCCCTTCCTGCTGGGACTGGTGCTTGCCGCGCTTGGCGCGGTGGTGCTGTTGTCTTCGCTGTCGTCCAGGGGCGAGGAAGACCATCTCGCACGCTGGGACGTAAAGACGCTGCTGTGGATCCTGGGCTCGGTGGTGCTGTTCGGCCTGCTGCTCAAGCCGCTGGGCGTGGTGCTGTCGGTGTTCGTGCTGGTCATGGTGTCGTCGATGGCGAGCCATGAGTTCAGCTGGAAGGGTGCGCTGCTCAACGCCGTGGTGCTGGTGCTGATCAGCCTGGGCGCCTTCGTCTACGGCATCAACCTGCAGATGCCGGTGTGGCCGGCCTTCATCACCGGTTAAGGAGACGCCGACCATGGAATTGCTTGATCACCTTGCGCTGGGTTTTTCCACGGCGCTGTCGCTGCAGAATCTCGCCTACGCCTTCCTCGGCTGCGTGCTGGGGACGCTGATCGGCGTGCTGCCGGGCCTGGGGCCGCTGGCCACCATCGCCATGCTGCTGCCGATCACCTACACGCTGCCGCCGGTGGCCGCGTTGATCATGCTGGCGGGCATCTACTACGGGGCCCAGTATGGTGGTTCGACCACCGCCATCCTGGTGAACCTGCCCGGCGAATCGTCCTCGGTGGTGACCACCATCGACGGCTACCAGATGGCAAGACGAGGGCGAGCGGGGGTGGCGCTGGCCACCGCCGGCCTGGGCTCATTCTTCGCCGGCTGCGTCGCCACGCTGATCCTGGCCGCGTTCGCCACGCCGCTGTCGGAACTGGCTTTCAAGTTCGGCCCCGCCGAATACTTCTCGCTGATGGTGCTGGGCCTGATCGGCGCCGTGGTGCTGGCCTCGGGCTCGCTGCCCAAGGCGATCGCGATGATCGTGCTGGGCCTGCTGCTGGGCCTGATCGGCACCGACGTGAACTCGGGCGCCGCGCGCTTCTCGTTCGACGTCCCGGAACTGACGGACGGCATCGACTTCGTCGCGCTGGCCATGGGCATGTTCGGCTTTGCCGAAATCATCGCCAACCTGGAGCAGAAGGAAGCGCGCGAGACCTTCACCGACCACGTCACCAACCTGTTCCCGACCAAGGCCGACTTCAAGCGCATGATCCCCGCCGTGCTGCGCGGCACCGCGTTGGGCTCGGCACTGGGCATCCTGCCGGGCGGTGGTGCGTCGCTGGCCTCGTTTGCCGCGTACTCGCTGGAGAAGAAGACCTCCAAGTTCGCGCATGAGTTCGGCAAGGGCGCGATCGAAGGCGTGGCCGGTCCGGAGTCGGCCAACAACGCCGCGGCGCAGACTTCGTTCATCCCGCTGCTGACGCTGGGCATTCCGCCCAACGCGGTGATGGCGCTGATGGTGGGTGCCATGACCATCCACAACATCCAGCCCGGCCCGCAGGTGATGACCAGCAACCCGGCGCTGTTCTGGGGCCTGATCGCCTCGATGTGGATCGGCAACCTGATGCTGATCATCCTGAACCTGCCGATGATCGGCATCTGGGTGAAGCTGCTGACCGTGCCGTACCGCTTCCTGTACCCGGCGATCCTGGTGTTCTGCGGCATCGGCGTGTACTCGGTCAACAACCAGACCTTCGACGTGTTCATGGCCGCCGGCTTCGGCGTGATCGGCTACCTGTTCCTGAAGCTCAAGTGCGAGCCGGCGCCGTTGCTGCTGGGCTTCGTGCTGGGGCCGATGATGGAAGAGAACTTCCGCCGCTCGCTGCTGCTGTCGCGTGGCGACTTCACCGTGTTCGTGACGCGCCCGCTGTCGGTCGGCCTGCTGATCGCAGCCGCGGCGCTGGTGGCGGTGGTGGCCCTGCCGTCGATCAAGGCCAAGCGCGAAGAAGCGTTCCAGGAAGAATAGCGCCGCACGCGCCCCGGGGCTGCGCCGTCCTGACTTCCAGTCAGGGCGGCGCATACAACGCAAGCATTCGGGGTGCCTTCGTGCACCCCTCTTTTTTTCGGGCTCGTCAGCGGAATCTGTGGGTGAATCGAGGCGCGGTCAGGCGTTCGGCGACCGATTCAGATAGTGGTAGAGCTTTCGGCAGGTTGCATCAAACGAATTTTGCTCGGACTCGGAGATACGTGGCCAGATGAGGGGGCCGCCGTCCTCCTCGATGAGGTTGTGCAAGAGGGTCACCACGGGCATGGCAAGCGCGTCGGGATCCTCGTAGCGTCGCCGGATCATTTCGCCGCCGAGCATCCAGAGGTGATCGCGGTGGCGAAGAAGTGTCTTGCGTGCGTATCCCAGGGTCAGCAGATGCTCGAGGAAAGGCGTGAATATGGCCACGATTGCTTGTCCGGGCGGGATATCCCTGTCTTCGACGCGCCACGATGCAGGCCATTCCTGCAGGTCGGGCACATATCGCACCAGTGTGTCTGGATCCTGCGCGACAATAGCCGGTTTGCCCTTGCCGCTCGCGGCCTTGCTAGCCATGTTGCTGACCCGCCTGCTCAATGCCTGCCATCATGTTCCCGGTTTTGTTTATGAAGGTGCGCGGCTGTGCGAGCTCACCCAGTCCATCGAAATCGACGTACGTCCGCGCAAGGGCTCAAAGGCGATCTGCTCATGCTGTAGTCGGCCCGCCCGGGGCTACGACACGCTCGCACAGCGCAGGTTCGAGTTTATCCCGGTGTGGGGCTTTGCGGTGTTTCTGCTCTATGCCATGCGCCGCGTCGACTGCCGCGATTGCGGCGTGAAGGTTGAAGAGGTGCCGTGGGCCAGCGGCAAGCACACGTTGACGAAGGCATACATGCTGTTCCTGGCGCAATGGGCTCGCAAGCTGTCCTGGAAAGAAACGGCACGAAGCTTCCGGACCAGCTGGGAGAAGGTCTTCAATGCAGTGGAATGGGTGGTGCAGTGGGGACTGGCCCATCGTGAGCTGGGCACGATCCGCGCCTTTGGGGTCGACGAGATCCAGTATGGCCGTGGACACCAGTACCTCACGCTGGTCTACCAGATCGAGGCCGGCTGCACGCGGCTGCTCTGGGTCGGGCAGGAGCGCACGAAGGAAAGCTTCGCACGATTCTTCGCCATGATCGGCGAACGGCTATGCGAAAGCGTCGAGTTTGTCTGCTCCGACATGTGGCAGCCCTACCTCGACATGGTTGCAAAGCACTGCCCCAACGCACTGAACATCCTCGACCGTTTCCACATCGTGGCGAAGATGAACAAGGCGATCGACGAGGTCCGTGCTGACGAAGCCCGCCGCATGACCCGCGACGGCTATGAACCGGTGCTCAAGAAGACCCGCTGGTGCCTGCTCAAGCGGCAGGAAAACCTCACCGGCAAACAGCGGCTGCGCCTGCGTGAGCTGTTGCAGTACAACCTGCGTACCGTGCGCGCCTGGCTGCTCAAGGAGGAATTCCAGCAGCTCTGGGAATACGTCTCGCCGGTCTGGGCCGAAAGATTCCTTGATCAGTGGTGCACCCGGGTCATGCGCTCACGCATCGAGCCGATGAAGAAGTTCGCCCGTACCGTGCGCGTGCACCGGCAACTGATCCTCAACTACTTCCGCGCACGCGGGCAGTTCTCCAGCGGCATCGTTGAGGGCTTGAACAACAAGGCCAAAGTCACCATGCGAAAAGCCTATGGTTTCAAGACCTTCAAAGCGACGGAAATCGCGCTATATCATGCACTTGGCAAACTCCCTGAGCCGCCGACAACCCACACTTTTTACTGACGAACCTTTTTTCGCGGGCCGCACGCGCTGCAGCGCAGGCTGCGCCCGCACGACAAGAGAGTGCCCGACTGCGGCAGCAGTCATGGGCTGCGCATGATGATCAGGATTCCCGCACCATCGGGTGCGCCGACAGCGCCCATGAAACCGCCTACCATTGACCGGTTTTTTTCCCGCGTCTACGTTCTCAAGCTCGTCCAGTCAAGCCCGTCCACGGTCCTGAACCTGGTTGACCGCCTGCGCGAGCGCGGCATCGACAAGAACATCCGCTCGCTGCGGCCGGTGCTGCGCAGCCTGATGATGGCGCGTGCCATCACCGCCGAACTGGTCGAAGGCAGCGGCCGTGTCTACTGCATTACCGAACGCGGGCGCGCCGAGCTGGAGCAGTACATAGCGCATCTCGCCGTGCTGAAGGCGGACCTGGTGCCGGGCGACGGCGACGACGCCCATCAAGGCTGCGCTACCACATAGAAAAAAGGCCGACCTTCTCGGATCGGCCTCCTGCCTGCCTGCCCCACACACGCGGTGCAGGGAGGCGAAACCAGCTGCGGCGCTTACTGCGTCACCAGTTCCAGGCCGGCTTGCGACTCGTCATCGCCGCGCGCCACCAGCACCTTGATCTTGTTCGGCACGGTCGCGCCGATGCCGTCGACCGGGATGGTCGTGATCAGCCAGTCGGCATTGTTGGCCAGCGTGAGCGCACCGGAGTCAAAAATAACCGTCTTGCTTCCCGCCGGCGTGATGCGCAGGCGATAGGTGCCGCCGTCCAGGTCAATCGAGTCCTGGCCCGAAGCCGGCGAGGCCTGCTTGTACGCCACGGCGCCGAAGGTCGGTCCGACCGAGTTCAGGTCGATCGCGGGCATGGTCACGTAGATATCAACGTTCTGCGCATTGAACGAGGCGTTCAGGCTGCGCACCCGCGCCTTGTTCGACAGCAGGCCCTTTTCGAACGGATCGTCGATGGTCAGCGCTTCGGCAACGGTCGAAGCCGGCAATGCCACCACGGTGTACTTATGGCCGGTGGCCGCGACAAACGAGGCCCGCGCCAGTTCGGTCTGCGTGCCGGCGACATTGAAGGCGATCAGCTGGTTGCCTGTCTCGACGTTGAAATAGGTCGAGACGAACTTGTAGGGCTTGTCCAGGAAGCTGGTCTTCGCACCGTTCTGCAGCACGTCGACGTTTGGGCCGCCAGTCACTGCGTGGATCGCGCGGATCGAGGGCTTGCTCAGTCCGACGCGGTCATCGATGCCATCGTCGCCGCCACCGCAGGCGGACAGGACTGCCGTTGCGGCCAGGGCGAGGCCGAGGATAAGACTGGTCTTGGATCGGAACATGGGTCACCTCTTACCGTTGGAATCAGAGACGAGCTGGCCCATGCCCGCGCTGGGCGCGACGGTCGCGTGGCCAGTTTGCTATCTGCTGCAGGCGCGGCGATTGCGCTTGCGGTGATGCAACGATAGGTAGCAGCGCTAATACAAGGCAGGCGCGCGGTTCCGAATTCCATGTCGGACGATTCCGACAAGAAGCGATTCGTACAGGAGGCGGTGTGGGGCAAAGCCAGTCGGCGCATGGCCGCGCGGGCGGAAGGAGGGCGGCTGCGCAAAAGGTCCCAGTGTGTAACCGGTTGTTGCAGCCGGGTGCTCGTGCACAGACCGACGTCCCGTGGTCCGGTGCGGCAGTCTGCTTCTGTTCACGGCAATGACATCATCACCTGGTTGCGGCCATTGCGCTTGGCCTGGTAGAGGCCGCCGTCCGCCACTTCCACCAGCCGGCTTGCCGGCTCCGCAGGCTGCGGCACCAGTACGGCACCACCGATGCTGACGGTGACGCAGTCGCTGGTGGTCGAGCCGCTGTGGACGATGCGCAGCGCCTCGACCGCGCGTCGCACCTTTTCGGCCAGCAGCCGCACGCCGCCAGGCGAGGTGCCCGGCAGCACCATCGAAAATTCTTCGCCGCCAAAGCGCGCCGGCAGGTCGGCCGCACGCGTGCAGTTGTCGCGGAGCACCGCGGCGACGCGGCGCAGCACCTCGTCGCCGGCAACGTGTCCGTAAGTGTCGTTGTACGCCTTGAAACTGTCGACATCGATCATCAGCAGCGCCACTTGCGTCTGCTCGCGCTGCGCGCGGCGCCATTCGGCGCCGAGGTATTCGTCGAAGTAGCGGCGGTTGGACAGCCCGGTCAGGCCGTCCGAATTGGTCAGCCGCTGCAGCTCCAGGTTGGTCTCGAGCAGCTGCTGCTGGCTTTGCCGCAGCGCGCGATAAGCCTCGTCGCGCTGCAGCAAGTTGAGGTAGGAGCGCGAGTGGTAGCGGATGCGCGCGATCAGTTCGATGCTGTCGGGCAGCTTGACCAGGTAGTCGTTGGCCCCGGCAGCGAACGCCGCGCTCTTCATCGCGGCTTCTTCCTTGGTCGACAGCACGATGATCGGGATATCGCGCGTGGCGGCGTTGTCGCGGTAGCGCCTGACCAGCGTGAGGCCGTCAACGCCCGGCATCACCAGGTCCTGCAGGATCACGGTGGGCTTGGTGCGCTCGGCCACGGCGACCGCCTCGTCGGGGTTGGCGCAGTAGTGGAAGTCGATGTCCGGCTCGGTCGACAGGGCGCGGCGGACGGCCTCGCCGACCATGGCCTGGTCGTCCACCAGCAGCACCATCGCCACGTACTCTTGCGTGGCCGCGCCAGGGCTGGCGTGTCTGGTAGGGGCTGGCTGTTCGGTTTGCATTGTTCTGGGTCCTGGGTGTGCTGTCCCGGTGCCGCCCGGGACGTATGACAGTGCTTCGCTATGCCTGGAGAAAGCGCGCCGTCAGGGTAGTACGGTACGGCTGCCGCATACCTGCACCAGGCGCGGCGCGATGCGCGGCAGCGGCAGGATTTCGGCGGCGGCGCCCATGGCCGCGGCGGCCTTGGGCATGCCGTACACGGCGCTGGTGGCGCGGTCCTGGGCGATGGTGAGGAAGCCGCGCTCGCGCATCGCCTTCAGTCCCAGTGCGCCGTCGCGCCCCATGCCGGTCAGCAGCACGCCGACCACGTCGCCGCGCCAGTGCTCCACCACGCTTTCAAAGAAGACATCGATGGAGGGCCGGTACAGGTAGTCGCACGGTTGCTCAGTGTAGGCCATGCGCGTGGGGCCGGTCAGGCGCAGGTGGTCGTTGGTGCCTGCCAGCAGCACCGTGCCCGCCTGCGGCGTGTCGCCGGGGCGCGCCAGGCGCACCGGCAGCGCGCACTGGCCGTCAAGCCAGTCGGCCATGCCGGCGGCAAAGGCCTCGTCGACATGCTGCACCGTGACCACCGCCGCGCCGAAATCGGCCGGCAGCGCGCCCAGCAGCGTGGCCAGCGCGGCAGGCCCGCCGGCCGAGGCGCCGATGGCCACCAGCCGCGGCGCGGCCACCGCGCGTGGCGGCGCCGCCAGCGTGTGCTGCGGTGCAACGCGGCCCGCCAGCAGCCGGCCGATATTGCGCAGCTTGCGCAACAGCGGCCCGGCGGCGAGCTGGGCATCGGCTTCGGCCAGCGTGGGGGTGTCGACCGCATCGATGGCGCCGTGGCCCATCGCGTCGAACACCTGCGAGGCATTGCGGCCCAGGTCCATGGTCACCACCACGATCGCACAGGGCGTTTCGGCCATGATGCGGCGCGTGGCCTCGACGCCGTCCATCACCGGCATCAGCAGGTCCATCAGGATCAGGTCCGGCGTGTGGCTGGCGGCCATCTGCACCGCCTGCGCGCCGTCGCCGGCGACCCAGGCGATCTCGAAGGACGGATCGAGCGCAAGCGCCCGGCGCAGCGCGGCCACCGCGAGTGGCGAGTCGTTGACGATGCCGATTTTCATGTGCGTGCCTCGCCGATCAAATCCTGTACCGCGTCCAGCAGCGCGGCGTCGTGGAAACTGCCCTTGGCCAGATAGTAGTCTGCGCCGGCCTCCAGGCCACGCTGGCGGTCCTGTTCTCGGTCCTTGTACGACACCACCATCACCGGCAGCTGGCGCAGCGCGGCGTCCTGCCGGATGCGGCGCACCAGCTCGATGCCGTCCATGCGCGGCATGTCGATATCCGTGATGACCAGGTCGAAGGGCTCGGCGCGCAGCACGTTCCAGCCGTCCATGCCATCGACCGCCACCGCCACGTCGTAGCCACGCCCGGCCAGCAGCTTGCGCTGCAGTTCGCGCACGGTGAGCGAGTCATCAATCACCAGTACGCGCCGCGCGCGCACTTGCACAGCGGCCGCTGCTGCCTGGCGCACGCCGGCGATGCGGCCCTCGGATACCAGCTTCTCGACCGAGCGGATCACGTCCTCCACGTCGAAGATCAGCACCGGCGTGCCGTCGTCGGTCAGGCTGCCGGCGGCAATGTCCTTGACCTTGCCCAGCGCCGCCGGCAGCGGCTGCACCACCAGCAGCCGCTCGCCCAGCATGCGGTCGACGGCGATGCCGTAGGTCCGCTCCGCCTCGCCCACGATCACCACCGGCACATCGTCGTGCTCTTGCGCGCTCTCGGGCCGCTGCAGCACCTGCGCGGCGCTGACCAGGCCCACCGCGCGGCCTTCGTGGCGGAAATGCTGGTGGCCTTCGGTCTGCTCGATCTCGCTGCGTGCCACCGCGGCCGCGCGCAGCACGCGGCCCAGCGGAAAGGCATAGGCTTCGCCCGCGACCTCCACCAGCAGCGTGCGCACCACCGACAGCGTCAGCGGTAGCTCCAGCTGGAAATGCAGGCCTTGCCCCGACTGCTGCGTCAGGCGCAGGCTGCCGCGCACGCGGCGCACCATTTCCTGCACCGCGTCCAGGCCCACGCCGCGGCCCGAGACCTCGGACACGGTGTCGCGCATGCTGAAGCCGGGCAGCAGCAGGAAGTCGAGCAACTCGGGCTGCGACAGCCGTGCGGCGGTGTCGTCCGAGGCCAGGCGCCGGCGCACGATGGCGCGCCGCAGCGCCTCCAGGTCAACGCCCGCGCCGTCGTCGAAGATCTCGATCACCAGCCGGCCCGCATTGTGGCGCGCCTGCAGCGTGATGCGGCCCTCGGCGGGCTTGCCCTGCGCGGCGCGTATCTCGGGCGGCTCGATGCCGTGGTCGACGGCGTTGCGCAACAGGTGCGCCAGCGGCGCGTCCAGCGCTTCCAGGATGTCGCGGTCCACCTGCGTGCCCGCGCCGATCAGCTCCAGGTGCACGGACTTGCCGAGGGTGCGGCCGAGGTCGCGCACCATGCGAGCGTAGCCGGTCAGGCCGTCCGCCAGCGGCCGCATGCGCGAGGCCAGCGCGCTGTCATAGAGCCGGCGCGCCAGCCGCGTGGCGCGATGGTCGTACTGGTCGAACTCTTCCAGCCGTTCGGCGAGCTGGCTGTGGCCGTCGTCCAGCAGCTCGCGCAAGGTTGTCAGCGCCGCGCGCGCGTCGCCGGCCGCGCCGGCGTTGCCGTCCAGCACCTGCTGCAACGTCTCCTTCAGCGTATCGGCGGCATGCAGCGCGCGCGCTTGCTGGCGCCTGGCCTTCTGCAGCGACTTGCCGAAGGGGCGCAGCCAGTGCGACTCGACCATGGCCTCGCCGGACAGCGCCAGCAACTGGTCGAGGGTGTCGGCGCTGACGCGCAGCATACGTTCGTGGCCATCGGCCGCAGCCGCAGGGGACGGCGTTTGCGGTGGTGGCGCGGCCAGCGGCTCGGCGCTATCCGCAAGGGGTGGCGCGAAAGCGGCGGGCTCCGGTTCGGCTTCGACGACTTGCGCTTGATCCGGCAGCGGCGCCGGTGCCGTGGCGAACGGCGCCGCCGCGCCGCCATCCAGCGTGCCCAGCCGCTGCACCACCGCCTCGATCTGCGCGCGGCCGGCGCCGTCGGCCCAGCCCAGGTCGCCGCCGGGCGGATGGCCGATGCGCAGCAGCAGGTCCGTGCCTTGCAGCAGCGCATCGATATGCGCGGCGGTCAGCGGCATGCCGCCCTGCGCGGCCACCAGGCAGTCTTCCATCGCATGCGCGACGCGCACGCCGCCATCCAGCCCGACGATGCGTGCCGCGCCCTTGAGCGAATGCGCGGCGCGCATGCAGGCTTCGAGCTGGTCGGCCGCGGCCGGATTGCGCTCCAGCGCCAGCAGCCCGGCATTGAGGACGTCGGCCTGGGATTCGGCTTCGAGCGCGAACAGCTCCAGCAGCGAGGCATCGCGCAATTGCTCGGGATTCATGCCAGGCTCCGTGCCAGCGCCTGGCGTACCAGTGCCGCGTCGAGCAGGCCGACGGTGCGCCCCTGGTCGGCGAACAGCGCCTGCGTATAGCGCGCCGACGCGCGCGCGAGCGTAGCGGGCAGCGGCTGCAGCGCGTGCTCCGGCACGCGGGCGACGCCGGACACCTCGGCCACCGGAAGCGCGATAGCGCCGCGGCCCTGGCCGAGGATCAGGAAGCGGGTGCCGTTACCGTGGCTGTCGGCAGGCGCGGCGCCCGCGTCGAACAGCTGTGCCAGCGACAGGCAGGCCAGCAGGTTGCCGCGCACTGCGGCCAGTCCCAGCACTGCGGCATCGCGCCGGTGCGGCAGCGAATGGACCGGGGCGGGGGCCGTGACCTCGCCCAGCGCCGCGGTCGGCAGGGCCAGCCATTCATCGCCGATGCGGAACACCAGGCAGGACTGCGCGGCGCCTAGCCCGGCGGACGTGTCCGGATCGTCCGCGGCGAGGGTGGCGGCATCGGGCAGTTCGTCCAGCAGCGCATCCAGCCGTTGCGCGTCCAGCAGCGTCGCCGCAGCCTGGGCGTAGGTGGGGCAGTTGCGGCAGTGCCCGTGTTCGGCCAGCGCGGCGCAGGAGCCGTCGCCGCGTACGCCGATGCGCCGCCAGCAGTCGTCGATGGCGTCGGTGCGCAGGAGGATGCCTTGAGGCTCAGCCATGGTGCTTGCGGGTGTGGCGCTGCGCGCGCTGGCGCAGGCGCATGGCGCCGTCGTGGTCGCCCAGGGTGTCGAGCAGCGCGGCCAGGTGGTACAGGCTTTCCTGGTGCTCGGGGTCCAGGTAGAGCGCCTTGCGGTAGGCGGCGTGGGCCTGCGCGGTGCGGCCGGTGGCGTCGTGCAGCACGCCCAGCATGCAATAGGCGTCGGCATCGGCATCCGGCCCCGGGCCGTCGAGCAGCGCCAGGCACGCCGCGGTGGCGGCTTCGAGTTCGCCACGGTCGGCCATGCCGGCAATGCCGGCCAGCGCGGCGCAGCGGCCGCTGGCCGCTGCCGTGGCCGCCGGCACCGGACGCACGGGTGCCGGCCGCAGCGGCACCGGCGTGCGTGGCAACCTCGGCGGCGCGGCCATCCGCAGCGGCAGCTTCGCCTGGACGGACGCAGACGCCGGCGCTGCCGCGGCGCGCGCCGGGTCGGGCTTACGGAAGGCAAAAGTGAGCGGCACGCCCACCGACTCCAGCCCCTGCGCGCTCAGCAGGCTGGCCTCGGCCGGCCCCACGAACAGCATCCCGTCGGCCATGGCCAGGCGCGCCAGCGTCTGCACCGCGCGCCGCTGCCCCGGCGCATCGAAGTAGATCAGCAGGTTGCGGCAGAAGACGAAGTCATAGGGCGGCTCGCCCGCCAGCAGGCCGGGATCGACCAGGTTGCCCTGCAGCAGCCGCACCTGTGCCCGCACGCGCGGGTCCAGCGTGTAGCCGGTCGCCGTGGGGGTGAAATAGCGCTCGCGGAAATCCAGCGGCGCGCTGCGGAAGGCGTTGGGCCCGTATTCGCCCTGGCGCGCGCGGGCAAGGGCGCGGGCGCTGATGTCCACCGCGTCGATGCGAAAGCGCGCCGGCGGCACGCCGGCATCGAGCATGGCCATGGCGATCGAGTAGGGTTCCTCGCCGGTGGAGCAGGGCAGGCTCAGCACCCGCAGCGTGCGCGCGGTGTCGGCGAAGGCGCGCTCGGCGGCAAAGCGGCCCAGCGCCAGCAGGGCTTCGCGATGCCGGAAGAACCAGGTCTCCGGCACCACCACGGCTTCTATCAGCGCCTGCATTTCGTCGGCGGTGCCGTGCAGCAGGTTCCAGTAGGCCTGGGTGTCGGCTGCCTGCAGTGCCTGGCTGCGCTCGCGCACGGCGCGCTCCACCGCGCCGGTGCCGATGGAGCCGGCATCCAGGCCGATGCGTGCCTTGAGCAGGGCCTCGATGTGCGTGGCAGTGCTCATGATGCGGCCTCCGGTGATGTGTCGGCGAACAGCATGGCATGGATTTCGTCTGGCAGCAGGGCCTCGACGCGCACCCACTGCACCAGGCCGCGCGCGTCCTGGCGCACCGGCCCGAGGTAGCGCGGGCTGGCGCCGGCCAGGCCGCCATCGACAAACGATTCCGGCGGGCAGCGCATTGTCTGCGTGGCGGATTCCAGCCGCAGGCCCAGCAGCCGCGGCGCCTCATCCCGGTGGCGGCGGTAGTGGACCAGCACCGTGCGCGTACTGGTACGCAGCGCCGCCGGCACGCCGGTGGCCAGCGCCGGCAGGTCGATCACCGGTACCGGCTGGCCGCGGCGTTCCATCATGCCCGCCACCCAGGCCGGCGCGCCGGGGATTTGCTTCAGGCGCGTGAGCGGCAGTACCTCGGCGATCTCGGCGGCATCGAGCGCATAGTGGTCATTGCCGAGGCGGAACAGCAGGAACAGTTTCATGGAGGCGGCGCGCAGGGCTGGAGCGCAATGACTGGCGGCCTAGACCTTGAAGCGCGACACGCCGCTGCGCAGGTCGTTGGCCACCAGCGTCAGTTCGTCGATCGCCTGGCTCGACTGCCGCAGCGAATCCACGGTCTGCTGCGCGGCCTCGGACAACTGCATCAGCGCCTGGTTGATCTGCTCGGCGCCGCCCGCCTGGGCCTGCATGCCTTCGCTGACCATCTGCACGCGCGGCGCCAGCGACTGCACCTGCGCGATGATCTGCGAGAGCTGGTCACCAACCTGGGTGACATCGGACATGCCGCGGCGCACTTCCTCCGAGAACTTGTCCATGCCCATCACGCCGGCCGACACCGCCGACTGGATCTCGCGCACCATCTGCTCGATGTCGTAGGTGGCAACCGCGGTCTGGTCGGCCAGGCGGCGGATCTCGGTTGCCACCACCGAAAAGCCGCGGCCGTACTCGCCGGCCTTCTCCGCCTCGATCGCGGCGTTCAGCGACAGCAGGTTGGTCTGGTCGGCCACCTTGGCGATGGTGGTGACCACCTGGTTGATATTGCCGGCCTTTTCATTGAGCGTGGCGAGCTTGGCGTTGACCGAGCCGGCGGCGCCCATCACATGCTGCATGGTGCCTTCCATGCGCGACAGGCCGACCTGCCCGGTGCCGGCCAGGCCTGCGGTCTGTTCGGCGGCGCTGGAGACCTCATGGATGGTGCGTACCAGGTCGCGCGCGGTGGCGGAGATCTCGCGCGAGGTGGCGCCGATCTCGGTGGTGGTGGCCGCGGTCTCCGTGGCGGTGGCCTGTTGCTGGCGCGCGGTGGCGGCGATCTCGTTGACCGAGGTGGTGACCTGGATCGCAGTGCGCTGTGCCTGGCCCACCAGCGAGGTCAGCTCGCTGCTCATCTGGTTGAAGCCTTCCTCGACTTCCAGGAACTCGTCCTTGCGGCGCAAGGCCATGCGCAGCCGCAGGTCGCCGCCGCGGAGGCCGGTCAACAGCTCGACGATGGACCGCATCGGCACCGTGATCGCACGCAGCAGCAGGTAGCCGGCGATCACGGCGACGATTACAGCCGCGATCAACGCGGCTTCGATGCCGATCTTGGCGGCTTCGACGGCCTTCTCGATGCCATGCGCCGCGCGCGTGCTGATGGCGCTGTTGTCGTCTACCAGGTGTTGCGCGGCATTGCGCGCGGCGTTCCAGCGCGTGTGGATGTCGCCGCGCATTGCCGCCAGGGCGGCGGCCGCGTTCCATTCGCCGGGACGGACCAGGCTTTGCGCGGCCTGTTCGTATTGCGCGCGCAGGTCGCGATAGGCCTTGAAGGCGACGCGGTCCTCGTCGCGCTGGATCGAGTCTTCATACTGCTGCTCGACCTTGTCCAGCCGGCTCGCCACTTCCTGGCTCCGCTGCTGGAGGTCGCGCCGTTCGGCGTCGCCCGAAGCGTTGAGGATCTCCCATGCCAGCACGTAGCGCTCGCCCCAGATGCCGCGGATGCCGGCGCTGTGGTTCAGCCCGGGCAGCGCGTCTTGCAGCAAGACCGCGGTGCCGCGTTCAATCGCGTTCAGGCGGGTATAGGCGACAACGCCCATCATGGCCATGACAAGCAGGATCAGCGAGAAGCTTGCCAGGATGCGCGTGCGGATGGTCCAGTGGTTCACGGTGAAGTCCCGGTGATGTTCTTGTTCAGGAGCTGCCGTTGCCCGCATCGCCGCATTGGCTGCCGCGCCGGGGCGGGGGCGCGGCCCGGGGGGCGGCTCGATGCGCGGTAGGGTACTGCAAGCCGGGTGCCGATTCAACGCGCAGGGCCATGCCGGACGGCCGGCGTTGCGTGGCGGCATTGCCGTTTGCGCGGAAATCGGAACTGCTTGATTTTTTCCAAGTTTTCGTCACACTTGCTAAATTGCGAACGGGTAACAATGTCGACAATTACAGATGGGGCAGGGATGGTGGCCAAGTCGGGAGCGAAGGCGACTGGTGCCTCGCCAGGCTCGGATCTCGATCCGCTGACCGGCGTTGACAATCGCCAGGGATTTCTGAAGCGGCTGGAGGCACGCCTGCACAGCGAGGCGGTGCCCCGCTGTGCTTTGCTGCTCATCGGTATCGACGACTTCCGTGCCTTCAACGACATGCACGGGCATGCGGAAGGGGACATCATCCTGCAGCGCGTGGCCCGGCGCCTGCGCGACGCCTCTCCCCGCGACGCCGCCATTGGCCGTGTCGGCAGCGACGAATTCGGCGTGCTGCTGCCCTCCATTTCAGATCCCACGCTGGTGCGCCATGTCGGCGCCGCAATCCTGTCGATGCTGTCGTCCCCGCACGAGCATGACGGCCGCCGCCACCATGTGCTGGCCAGCATCGGCGCCTGCGTGGTCCCCGCCGCCGGCGAACAGGGCTCGGACGTACTGGCCGCCGCCAGCCTGGCGCTGGCCCGCGCCAAGCACGACGGCGGCCGCACCATGCGCTTCTTCAAGCCGCAGATGCGCTCGGACGTGACCACGCGGCTGTCGCTGGTGCAGGCGCTGCACGAAGCCTATGCGCAACGCCAGTTCGAACTGCTGTACCAGCCCCAGGTAGACCTGCGCGACGGCCGCATCCGCGGCGCCGAAGCGCTGATGCGCTGGCGCCATCCGACGCGCGGGCTGCTGACGCCGGCCGTTTTCATCGATGCACTGGCCGCGAGCAGTATCGCCAGCGATGTCGGCATGTGGCTGCTGCAGACCGCGTGCGCGCAGGCGCGCGCATGGTCGCTGGCCTTTCCGCAGGCGCCGCGCGTGGCGATCAACCTGTTTGCCGCGCAGTTGTCCGAAAGCCGGCTGCTGACCGAGGTGCGCCACGTGCTGCGCTCGCTGGAGCTGGCGCCCGACTGCCTGGAAATCGAGATCACCGAGACCATCGCGCTGCAGCAGGGCGACGAGGTTTCCGACCAGCTGCAGGCGTTGCGCCGCGACGGCGTGACGCTGACCTGCGACGACTTCGGCACGGGCTATGCCTCGCTCAGTTTCCTGAAGTCGTTCCCGGTGGACCGGCTCAAGATCGATCAGTCCTTTATCCGCAACGTAACCGAAGATCCGGTCGATGCGGCGATCGTGCGCTCGGTGATCAACGTGGGTGCGAGCCTGCACATCGGCGTGGTGGCTGAAGGCGTGGAAACGCCCGAGCAGCGCGACTTCCTGCTGGCCAATGGCTGCCATGAGGCGCAAGGCTACCTGTACGGCCGCCCGATGCCGGCCGAGCAGCTGACCCAACGCCTGCGCGAGCAGGCGGGCGGCTGAGCCCCGGGAAAACCCTTGCCAGCCCGCCTGTCGGGAAAGAGTTGTTTCCACCTTTGACACCCCCCGCGACCCGCCCGCACGGCCGCTGACCTGCCGCCCGCCCGCAGGCTGACTCAGGCCCGCCAGCCGTTCGCATTGCGGTGCCGCATGGCGAAATACAAGCTTACAAAGTCCGCCGGCCCGCCCATGCTGCCGCGCCCGGCGTCATGTATGGTGACAATAGTGTGACGGCTGCCGCAGGCAGGCGCGCCCTGAAGCGTCTTGTCCCCGTTGCCGACATCCATGTCCGATCCCTCCCGCGATTTTTCCCGAGCTTCTTCCCCGGCTTCTTGCCAGGCTGCCGGCCATAACCGCCGCGCGCAGCGCTCCCGGCTGGCACTGACCGCGCTGGCGGCGGCTGCCGGCCTGGCCGTGGCGGCCGCTGCACTGGCGCAGGTGCCCCCCGCGCCCGGCGAGGCTTACCTCGATGCGCCGGTGGCCGATGCCCCGGCGCAGCAGATCGACCCGTCCTCGCGCATCGCCACGCTGACCGCCGTCGACGGCAACCTGAGCTTTGCGCCGGCGGGGTCGGACGACTGGGCCGCGGCGGGCCTGAACCGGCCGGTCACCACCGGCGACCGGCTGTGGCTGGACGCCGGCGGCCGCGCCGAGCTGCATGCGGGCGCCGTCGCGATCCGGATGGGTGGCGCGACCGCGGCCAGCATCCTGAACCTCGACGACAGCACCACGCAGGTCAAGCTGACCCAGGGCACGCTGCAACTGCGCGTGCGCGCGCTGCCGCAGGACCAGACCGTGGAGGTGGATACCCCCAACCTGGCCTTCGTCCCGCGCGAGCCGGGCGACTACCGTCTTGACGTAGCGCCCGACGGCAGCACCACCACCGTGACCATGCGCCATGGCAGCGCCGTGGTCTACGGCGACAGCCGCTCGATCGAAATGCAGCGCGGCGATCGCATGCGCTTTGGCGGCACCGACCTGGCCGACGCGGGCGGCGGCGGCGCGCCGGAAGACGCCTTCGATCGCTGGACCGCGGCCCGCGATGCGCGCGAAGACGCTTCGCCGTCGGCGCGCTACGTGCCGCGCGAGATGCCGGGCTACGCCGCGCTGGATGGCTATGGCGACTGGCAGGAAGATCCCGGCTACGGCGCGGTCTGGTTCCCGCGCGTGGTGAGCGCGGGCTGGGCGCCGTACAGCGTTGGGCATTGGGCCTGGATCGCGCCGTGGGGCTGGACCTGGATCGACGATGCGCCGTGGGGCTTCGCGCCCTCGCACTATGGCCGCTGGGCCTATGTCGGCACGCGTTGGGGCTGGGTGCCCGGCCCGCGCGTGGGGCGTCCGTGCTACGCACCTGCGGTAGTTGCCTTCGTCGGCGGCGGCGGTCCGCACTGGAACGTACGCGTGGACAAGGGGCCTGGCGTGGCCTGGTATCCGCTGGGTCCGCGCGACGCGTACCGCCCGGCTTATCGGGCCAGCCCGACCTACGTCGCGCGCATCAACCGCGTTACCGTCAACAACATCGTGATGGGCGACCGCCGCCCTGGCCCCTACGCCAACCGCAACGTGCCCGGTGCGATCACCGGCATGCCGGCACGCAACTTCGTCGAAGGCCGGCCGGTGCGCGGCATGCACCGCGAGGAATGGCGCAACCTGCCGACCGGCGAGGCCCGCGGCGGGCCGCCGGTGGCACCGGTCAAGGGCAGCCTGCTGGGCGCGGCCCCGGCGCGGCCGCTGCCGCCGCAGGCGCGGCATGGCTTCGAGCGCCAGGCCATCGCCGCGCGCCCGCCGGGCCGGCCCGCCAGCGACGACCTGGCCCGGCGCTTTGCGCGCGAGGGCGCGGTCGTGCCGGGTGCGGGGCCGGTCTGGCGCGGCGAGCGCGTGGATCGCGGTGAGCGCGGGCGTCCCGGACGCGCCGACGCGCGCCCGGCGCCCGAGGTGCGCATGAGCCAGGCCGCCATCGCAGCGCGCGATCGCGGCAATGCGAACGCGCCGGGTGAGCCGTGGCGCGGCAACGGCCGGGGCTTCAGCAACCGGCCGGACGAGGCACGCGGCTTCGCCGACCAGCCGGGTGCGCCCGACGCGCAGCGCCAGGGCCAGGCCATGCAGCGCGAACAGCAGCAGGCGCTGCAGCGCCAGCAGATGGAACAGCAACGCGCGCTGCGCGACCAGCAACGGCAGTTGCCCGAGATGCAGCGCCAACAGCAGGAAGCCCTGCAGCGGCAGCAGCGTCAGGGACAGGACCCGCAGCAACAGGCGCGCGAACTGCAGCGCCAGCAGCAGGAAGCGATGGACCGGCGCCAGCAGGAGCAGCAGCGACAGTGGCAAGGCCAGGCACGCGAGCAGCAGCAGGCGCGTGAACTGCAGCGCCAGCAGCAGGAAGCGATGGACCGGCGCCAGCAGGAGCAGCAACGCGCCCAGCAGCGCCAGTGGGCCGACGGCCAGGATCGTCCCGATCCGGCGCGGCAGTCGCAGGAGATGCAGCGCCAGCGCTTCGAGCAACAGCGGCAGATGCAGGAAGCGCAGCAGCAGCGGCAGATGCATGAAACCCAGCAACGCCAGGCGCAGGAGGTCCAGCAGCAGCGGCAGATGCAGGAAGCGCAGCAGCAGCGGCAGATGCATGAAACCCAGCAACGCCAGGCGCAGGAGGTCCAGCAGCAGCGGCAAATGCAGGAAGCGCGGCAGCGCCAGGCGCAGGACGCGCAACGGCAGCAGGTGGAGCAGCAGCGCCAGTTCGACACGCAGCAGCGGCAGGCCGCAGACCAGCAGCGCCAGCAGATGGAGCGGCAGCGCCAGATGGCCGAGCAGCAGCGCCAGGGCGAGGAGATGCAGCGCCAGCGCTTCGAGCAGCAGCGGCAGGCGCAGGAGGCGCAGCAGCGCCAGGCGCAAGCCCAGGCACAGGCCCAGGCGCAGGCCGTGCAGCGCCAGCAGATGGAGCAGCAACGGCAGATGCAGGAGCAGCAACGCCAGCAGGCCATGCAGCGCCAGGTGCACGAGCAGCAGCAACGCGCCGCGCAGGAGCAGCAGCGCGCAATGCAGGAGCAGCAGCGCCAGCAGGCCATGCAGCGCCAGGTGCACGAGCAGCAGCAGCGCGCCGCGCAGGAGCAGCAGCGCGCAATGCAGGAGCAGCAGCGCCACCAGCAGGATCAGCAACGGCAGATGCAGGAACGGCAGCGCCAGCAGATGGAGCAGCAACGGCAACAACAACAGCAACAACAGCAACAACAGCAACAACAGCAGCGTGCGCAGCACGAGCGCGGGCAGATGGAAGCGCGCAACGGACGGGACGGGGATCGCCGCCAGTAGGGCACGCACGACTGGAGAGCAAGAACAATCAACCCCGGCAAGCCTCGCGGCCTGCCGGGGTTTGTTTGTTGCCGGTGCCGCGCAGGCGGCACCTCGACCTTGCTTACTTCGCCAGTTCAGACAGGCGCACCTGCGAGATCTTGCCGTTCTGCACCCAGCCCACCACGGTATCGGCCATCGACCCACCCTTGGCATCGATGCCATCGACCTCGTTGGGATTGACCTCCCTGGCCAGCCCCTTGACCGCATCCGGCATCTTCGCGCGGATCGCGGCGGCATCGCTGGTGGTGCCGGCCAGCTTCATCGCGCCGGCCAGCGCATACACCATGGTGTAGTTCAGCGACATCTCGGTGGTGGCATCGCGCCCGTCATGCAGCTTCTTGTACTTGGCGTTGAAGTTCTGCGCGGCCGGGCGGCTGTCGTTGACCAGCGGCAGCACGCCGATCGAGCCCTCCAGCATGCCCAGGCCGTTGGTGACCCTGGCCATCTCGTCCATCTTGGCCTGGTCCATCACGATAAAGCCACCCTTGAAGCCCAGCTCGCGTGCCTGCTTGACCACCAGCGCGGTCGGCTCCGACGGGCCGCCGACGAACATCACGTCCGGCTTCTCGCTGATCGCGCGCGACACGCCGCTGTAGAAATCGGTCGCCTTGGTGTACGACATCGGGTTGTTGGCCACCACCTTGCCGCCGGCCGCTTCCCACGCCGGCGTGAAGGCCTGCACCCATGCCTTGGCGTAGTCGTGGTCAGCCGGCGCCAGCGCCACGTTCTTGCCGTAGCGCTTCATCTGCGCCTTGATAAAGGGCTCGATATAGCCGGTGTAGGCCGGCGGGATGCGGATGGTCAGCTTGTTGCCGGCGTCGGTGATGCGCGGCACGCTGGAGTAGGCCATCACCAGGAACTTCTCCTGCTCGTTGAAAGCCTGCAGCGCAAAGATGCCGCCCGAGTGCGGCACAAAGATCGCCGCGGTCTTGTGCTGCTGCACCAGGCGGCGCCCGTTGATCGCGGCCTCGGCGGGCGAGTACTTGTCGTCCAGCGCCACCACTTCCAGCTTGACCTTCTTGCCTTTGACCTCCAGGCCGGAGGCGTTGACCTCGTCCACGGCCATCTGCACGCCCGACAGCACGTTCTTGCCATACAGCGCGGCGCCGCCCGACAGCGGGCCGGTATAGCCGATCTTGACCACTTCCTGCGCCAGCGCGGCGCCCGAGGCCAGCATGGCGGCCACGGCGGTGGCGGCCAGCGGGAAGATACGGCGCATGATGTTGCTTTGCATGCTATGTCTCCTGATAGTACTGCGCTTGTTATGTCTGCTATGCCTGCCGAACCGCTTGTTTGCGCCCCTCTCCCGCTTGCGGGAGAGGGGCAGGGGGAGAGGGCAGGCGCGTCATCCGCGACAAACGCCCGCCACCCGATCACCCCCCGATATACGCCTTCCGAATCCCCTCATCCTTCAGCAACGTATCCCGATCCCCCTCCATCACGATGCGCCCGCTCTCGATCACATAGGCACGATGCGCGATGCCCAGCGCCGCATAGGCGTTCTGCTCCGCCAGCAGCACCGTCGTGCCCGCACGATTGATGCGCTGGATGATCTCGAACATCTGCTTGACCACCAGCGGCGCCAGGCCCAGCGACGGCTCGTCGAGCAGCAGCGCGCGCGGCCGGCTCATCAGCGCACGCCCCAGCGCCACCATCTGCTGCTGCCCGCCCGACAGCGAGCCGGCCGGATCATCCTTCTTCTGCCGCAGGATCGGGAACAACTCGTATACCTCTTCCAGCGTCTTGCGGATGCCTGCGCCATCGCGCCGGTGCACATAGGCGCCCAGCACCAGGTTCTTCTCCACGCTCATCGCCGGGAACAGCTTGCGGCCCTCGGGGCAATGCACCAGCCCCGCCTGCACGATCTGTGACGGCTTCATGCCCGACAGCTCGCGCCCGTCAAAGCGCATGCTTCCGCCGCTGATGCGGTGGATCGCGCTCATCGCCAGGAAGATCGAGCTCTTGCCGGCGCCGTTGGCGCCCAGCAGCACCACCAGCTCGCCGGCGCTGGCGTGCAGGGTGATGTTGTCCAGGGCGCGGAAGCTGCCGTACGACAGCGAGACGCGTTCAAGCTGCAACATGGTCGGCTCCCAGGTAGGCCTCGATGACATGCGGATCCTGCTGGATCTGCGCGGGCGTGCCTTCGGCGATCTTCTCGCCGTAGTTCAGCACCATGATCTTGTCTGCGAGGCGCATGATCATGTCCATCTTGTGTTCGATCAGGCAGACCGTCTTGCCATGGCGCACCATCTTGCGAATCAGCTCGGCGAGGCCGACGGTCTCTTCGGGGTTGACGCCGCCGGCCGGTTCATCCAGCAGCAGCAGTTCGGGGTCGGTAGCGAGCGCCAGGGCAAAGGCCACGCGCTTGCGCGCTTCCTGCGTGATATCGGCGGCGACCTCGTGCGCCAGGTGCGACAGCCCGACAAAGTCCAGCGCCGCTTCGGCCTTGTCGCGGCACAAGCGCTCTTCTTCACGCAGGCGGCGCGTGTTGAACAGCACGTCGCACAGCCCGGCGTGGGTGCGCAGGCGGTGGCCGACGATCAGGTTGTCGAGTACCGTGGCGCGGTCGAACAGCGCCGTGGCCTGGAAGGTGCGCGCCACGCCCAGGCGCGCGATCTGGTCGGCGCGCAGGCCGGCGACGTCCTGGCCCTTGAACAGGATCTGGCCGGAGCTGGGCGCATGCGTGCCCGCCACCAGGTTGAAGAAGGTGGTCTTGCCGGCGCCGTTGGGCCCGATGATGGCGTTGATATGCCCTTGCTCGAAGGTCACCGACACGTCGTGCACCGCGGTCAGGCCGCCGAATTTCTTGGTGAGGTTGCGGATCTCAAGCATGGTCGGCTCCGGCGCGGGTGGTCGATACGGCGGGGGGGCTGGCAGACGGGGCGGAGGGGGCGGACTGCGCCAGCTTGCCGCGCCGCGCGGCCGCGGCCTTGCGCGCCTGCTTCTTCAGGTAAGAGCCGGCGATGCCGTCCGGGAAGAAGATGATCAGCAGGATCAGTACCGGGCCGAACACCAGCATGCGGTAGTCCTGCATGAACTGCAGCGATTGCGTGACCCACGGCACCAGCACCGCGCCCAGCAGCGGCCCGAAGATCGTGCCGATGCCGCCCACCAGCATCGACATCACCATGTCGAAGGTCAGGTCGGTGCGGGCGATGTCCGGTCCCAGGAAGCGCACCTGGCCGGCGTACAGCGCGCCGGCAAAGCCGGCGTAGCCCACCGACAGCACGAACGACAATACCTTGGTGCGCATCAGGTTGATGCCCAGCGCCTCGGCCAGCGCGTCGCTGTTGCGCACGGCCATGAAGCTGCGGCCCAGCAGCGAGGTGACGATGCGGTGCATCAGGAACGTGCCCACCGCCAGGAAGAACAGCACCAGGTAGTACTGCCCCTGCACGCTGTCGAACGCGACCGGGCCGATCGCCGCCGGCACCGGGATGCCGATCAGGCCCACGGTGCCGTGCGTCAGGCTTTCCCACTTCTCGATCAGCAGGTAGATGATGTAGCCGATGCACATGGTGAAGATCGAGAAGTAATGGCCCTTGAGCCGCAGCGACACCACGCCGACCACATAGCCCAGCACCATGCAGACCAGGCCCGCCAGCGCGAACGCCAGCCAGAACGGCACCTGGTGGTCCACGGTCAGGATGCCCAGCGTATAGGCGCCGATCGCCATGAAGCCGCCGTGTGCCAGGTTGAGCTGGCCGGTATAGCCGGTGATCAGGTTCAGTCCCAAGGTGGCGAGGGCATAGATGAATGCCAGCGTCATCACGGTCAGGTAGTAGCTGTTGGGCGTGATCAGCGGGAAGGCGATGGCCAGTGCCAGCAGCAGCATCCAGCCGGTTTTTCCTTGCAATGCTTTCATGTTTTGCGCTCCTCAGGCTGCCTTGCCGGCAAACAGGCCCTGCGGCCGGATCGACAGGATCACCACCAGCAGCACGAAGGCGATGATGTCCTTGTAGTCGGTGGAAACGTAGAAGCCGCCGAAGCTCTCGGCCATGCCGATGATCAGCCCGCCAACGATGGCCCCGGGGATGCTGCCCATGCCGCCCAGGATGATGATGACGAAGGCCTTGGTGATCACCAGGTTGCCCATGCTGGGGTAGACCAGGTTGATCGGCGCATAGAGCGTGGCGGCGATCGCGGCGAGCGCGCCGGAGATGGCGAAGACCAGCAGCGTCACGCGCGTGGCATCGATGCCGACCAGCGCGGCGCCCTCGCGGTTCTGCGCCATGGCCATGATGGTGGCGCCGGTCATGGTGCGCGTGAGGAACAGGTGCAGCAGCACCATCAGCGCGAAGGCGGCGCCGATGATCAGCAACCGCTGCAGCGGTGCGGTCAGGCCGAAGATATCGACGATCTGGCCATACGGCGTGGGCATGCGGTGGAAGTCCGCGCCCCACAGCGCCTGCGCGCCGGCTTCCAGGAACAGCAGGATGCCGATCGCCGCGATCATGTCGTGCAGTTCGGGCGAGTTGCGCAGCGGGTGGAACACCAGCCGGTCGGCCAGCATCGACAGCACCGCCACCACCAGCGCCGCGCCCAGCATTGCCAGCCAGTAGTTCACGCCGAGCGACGTCATCAGGTAGTAGGAGACGTAGGCGCCGGCCATGTAGAACGCGCCGTGCGCGAAGTTGGGCACGTGCAGGATGCCGTAGACCAGCGTCAGGCCAAGGGCCACCAGGCTGTACACGCCGCCCAGCGTCAGGCCGTTCAGGATCTGTTGAAGGAACAATGCCACAGGGGTACCTCGTGCGGTTCGCGAATCGTGGGAAACCAGGCACGCGCCGGCAAGGGCCGAGCGTGCTCCGTCGCGGCGGCGCCAGGCGCGGCCACGGCAGGGAATCGGGGAGCGAGGATCAGGCGGGCGGCGGGGCCGGTGCGCGCGTGCCGCTGCGCGGGCGTGGCACCGTGGCCGGAAGCGCGCCGTGGCTGTCACGGCGCGGGTGCGCAGATGCGTGTTGCAGGTGCTGCATGGCTGTCTCCTGTGCGATGCGGCGCGGTGGCCGCCCGGCAAGCCGTATCGCGGGCCGCGTCGGCTTGGACGGCGGCGTTGCGAACCGGTGACGAGGTGTCGGGAGTATTCCCGCACGGTCGTTCGTTTTCACCGACTGTTGCATAGGCTTTGCGGCATCGTCAAGGAAAGCGACCGAGTATTCCGCACAGCGAAATAGCGCGACGTGGCCCTCCGGGTAAGTCCCGAGCGGGCCTACCCGCTGTCATCGACGGCGCATATGACTCCTATGTTTTCCCTACATACCGGTCCACTGCGCGGCCCCGAAACTGCTATCAAGAGTCTTGTTCCGGACCCCCCTGCCAATGAAGCGCACCACCACCATCCCGATGCCGCCCCCCGACGCCGCGCACACGCTGGCGCCGGCCGACGCGCAGGCGGGCGCTGGCGGCGCCGACGACCGCAACTTCGTCACGGCGCTGGCGCGCGGCATGGAGCTGCTGCGTGCCTTCGGCCCGCAGGACGACTACCTGGGCAATGCCGAGTTGTCGCGGCGCACCGGCATCCCGCGCCCGACCGTGTCGCGCCTCACCTATACGCTGGCCACGCTCGGCTACCTGACCTATATCGAGGCCAGCGAGAAATACCGCCTGGGGCAGGGCGCGATGGTGCTTGGCCACCGCTATGTGGGCGGGGCCGGCATCCGCGAGATCGCGCAGCCGCTGATGCAGTCGCTGGCGTTCGCCACCGATTGCACGGTGGCGCTGGCGATGCCAGACCGGCACGCCATGGTCTATCTGGAAAGCTGCCAGCCGCGCGGCGCGCTGGTGATCCGCCTGGCGCCCGGCGCGCGCCTGCCGATGGCGACCTCGGCGATCGGTCGCGCCTGGCTGGCGGGACTGGACGCCGACCACCGCGAGGCCGCGCTGGCCGAGCTGGCGCGTCACCACGGCGCGGGCTGGCCTAGCGTGCGCGCCGGCATCGAACGCGCGCTGCGCGACCACGCGCGGCGGGGCTTCTGCGTGGCGCATGCCGAATGGGACCGCACCGTCAGCGGCGCCGCCGCGCCGCTGCGGCTGGCCGGCAGCAGCGAGGTGCTGGCGCTGAATATCGGCGGGGCCGCGGCGCGGCTGTCGCCGGAAATCCTGGAAGGCAACCTGGGCCCGCGCATCCGCGAACTGGCCGAGACGCTGCAGGCGCGCCTGTGGCAGCCCGGCGGCGCGCGCGCGTCGGCCCGCGTTGCGTCGGCGCAGCCCGAACCCCACACCGAACCATGCAACCACGCGTCCAACGACTGACGCGGCCATCCCTATTCAACGAGGAGACAACCGATGGAAGTACGCAACAAGACCGTGGTGGTGACCGGCGCCGCCACCGGCATCGGACGCGCGCTGGCGCTGGCCTTTGCCCAGGCCGGCGCGCGCGGCGTGGCGGTGGCCGACCTGAACGCGGCGGGTGCCGCCACCGTGGCCGCCGAAGTCCAGGCCGCGGTGCCGGCGTGCGACGTGTTCGCACAGGCGGTCGACGTCGCCGATGCCGCCGCCGTGCAGGGCCTGGCCGACGAGGCCACGCGCCGCTTCGGCCAGGTCGATATCTTCTGCTCCAACGCCGGCATCATCCTGCGCAAGGGCCTGGAAGCGAGCGCCGACGACTGGCAGCGCATCTGGGAAATCAACGTGATGGCGCATATCCACGCGGCGCGCGCGGTGCTGCCGCAGATGCTGGAGCGCGGCGACGGCTATTTCGTCAATACGGTGTCGGCCGCGGGGCTGCTGTCGCAGATCGGCTCGGCGCCGTACGCGGTGACCAAGCATGCCGCCATCGGCTTTGCCGAATGGCTGTCGATCACCTACGGCGACCGTGGCATCAAGGTCAGCTGCATCTGCCCGCAAGGGGTGCAGACCAATATGCTGTTCGGCGAGAAGGGCGAGCGCAAGGGCTTCCTGCAGGAAGGCTCGGTCACCGCCGAGCATGTGGCCGCGGTGACACTGGAAGGCGTGGCCGACGAGCGCTTCCTGATCTTGCCGCACCCCGAGGTGCTTGAGTACTATCGCCGCAAGGGCCAGGACTACGACCGCTGGCTGCGCGGCATGCGGCGTCTGCATGACAAGGTGATGCAGGAGTTCGGCGGTATCGCGGTGTAGGGCGTGGCAGGTTCAGGCGGCGGCAGTGGCCGCCGTCTTCACATAGCGGGCGGCCACGCAGCCGCCGGCAACAGGAGGAGCACCCATGCGTTTCGGCACCCTTGCCGCGGCAATGCTTGCCACATCCGCGCTGGTCGGCGCGGCCCCCGCGCTCGCACAAAACTGGCCCGCCAAGCCGATCCGGATCGTGGTCGGCTTCCCGACCGGCGGCGCGCCCGATACGCTGGCGCGCATCGTCTCGGAGAAGATCTCGCCATCGTGGGGCCAGCCCGTGATCGTGGACAACAAGCCCGGCGCGGGCGGCAATATCGGCGCCGAGGCGGTGGCGCACGCGCCGGCAGACGGCTACACGCTGGCACTGGGGACGGTCGGCACGCACTCGATCAACGGCGCGCTGTACAGCAAGATGCAGTACGACATGGTGAAGGACTTCGCGCCGGTCATGCTGATCGCCTCGACGCCCAACGTGCTGGTGGTCAACCCCGGCGTGCCGGCGAAGACCACGGCCGAACTGATCGCGCTGGCAAAGACCAAGCCCGGCGCGCTGACCTTCGGCACGCCCGGCGTCGGCACCTCGCCGCACGTGGCGGGCGAGATGTTCAATTCGATGGCCGGGGTCAAGATCACGCACGTGCCCTACAAGGGCCGCGCCATGGCCATCCCCGACCTGCTCGGCGGCCATATCACGATGATGTTCGACAACCTGCCGTCGGCGCTGCCGGTGGTGCGCGAAGGCAAGCTGCGCGCGCTGGGCATCACCAGCGCGAAGCGCTCGGCTTCAGCGCCGGATATCCCGACGCTCGCCGAGCAGGGCCTGCCGGGCTTCGAGGCCGATTCGTGGTTTGCGGTATTCGCGCCGGCCAACACGCCGAAGGAGGTGGTGGCGAAGCTCAATGCGGAGTTCAACCGCATCTTCACGCTGCCTGACGTGCAGGCCAAGCTGAAGACGCTGGGGCTGGACCCGATCCTGGGCTCGCCGGAGAAGCTGGCGTCGTACCAGCGCCAGGAGATCGCGAAGTGGGCGAAGGTGGTGAAGGAATCGGGGGCGAAGGCGGAGTAGCTGCAGAAGCGTGTAGCGAGACGTCCCGATCCCGACGGTTTGCTCCCCTCTCCCGCTTGCGGGAGAGGGGCCACACAATCGGTGTGCGGAATCCCTAAGCGTCCGGCTCCACCGCCGTGCGCGCGGGCTCCACGCCATTCGTGTCCCGCAACCGGCTCAGGCTGATCACCGCCCCCAGCGTCGCCACGACCGCCGCCACATACAGCGCGATACGTGCCGCTCCGGTCGGCGCCAGGCTGAACAACAGCGCCACCACCGCCGTGCCGGTCGTCTGACCCAGCAGCCGCGTGGTCGCCTGCGCGCCGCTGGCGCCGCCGCTGCGCTCCGGCGGCGTGGCGCCGATCATGGCGCGATTGTTGGGCGACTGGAAGAAACCGAAGCCCGTGCCGCACATTGCCATGCGCCAGGCAATATCCAGGCTGCTCGCATCCGGCCCCAGCGTCGCCAGCCCGACCAGCCCGCCCGCCAGCATGGCCAGCCCGACGCCGGCCAGGATGCTCGCCGGGTAGCGGTCCGACAGCCGGCCCGATACCGCCGCCATCACCGCCACCATCAGCGGCCAGGGCGTGATCAGCAGCCCGGTTTGCTGCAGCGAGCGGCCGAGCTGGTACTCCAGGTAGAAGGGCAGTGCCACGAAGGCCAGCATCTGCGTCATGAACGAGCAGAACGACGTGCCCACCGCCAGCGTAAAGGCGCGGCTGGCGAACAGGTCCACCGGCACCAGCGGCGCGGCCCGTCCGTGCTGGCGCCGCACCAGCAGCCAGCCCAGCGCCACGGCCGCGGCCAGCCCCACGCCGCCGGCAATGCGCCAGCCGGCGTGCCCGAGCCCGTCCACGCTGAG
Organism: Cupriavidus sp. PB-02; assembly: GCF_058252315.1. Classification (NCBI taxonomy): domain Bacteria; kingdom Pseudomonadati; phylum Pseudomonadota; class Betaproteobacteria; order Burkholderiales; family Burkholderiaceae; genus Cupriavidus; species Cupriavidus sp. PB-02. The sequence goes on along the minus strand of NZ_CM177695.1, from coordinate 2,411,741 downwards.
GATAAACATGCCGAACACCAGCGCCGACAGCGCCGCGCTGGGATAGTCGAAATCGCGCGGCTGTGGCGGCGTCGCCGGCAGCGCGGTGCGGCTCAGCGCCAGCGCGAAGATCGCCACCGGCACGTTCACCGCGAACAGCCACTGCCAGCTCGCCACCGCCAGGATCAGCGCCCCGAGCGACGGACCCACGGCGATGGTCACGCCCACCACCAGCGCGTTCAGCCCGATGCCACGGCCCAGCTTGGTGGGCGGATAGATAAACCGCACCAGCGCGGTATTGACGCTCATGATGCCGGCACCGCCGATGCCCTGCAGCACGCGTGCCGCCACCAGCATCGGCAGGTTGACCGCCAGCGCGCACAGCAGCGAGCCCACCAGGAAGGTTGCGAGCCCGGCGCGGTACACGCGCTTGTAGCCGAGGATATCGCCCAGCGAAGACAGCGGCAGCAGGCACACGGTCACTGTCAGCTGGTAGGCGTTGACCACCCAGATGGTGCTGGCCGGGTCGGAGTGCAGCTCGCGCGAGATCGACGGCAGGGCGATGTTGGCGATCGAGCCATCGAGCACGGCCATGATCAGGCCGCAGAAAACGGTGAGGATCGCCCAGGTGCGCTGTGGCTGGGGGAGGCCTTGTTCTGGCTGCATGGGGGGAGACATTGAAGACAATGCCGCGCCAGGAATAGCCAGGGTGGCGGCCAGGGCACGGCACCGCCATTATCGTCCGGCGTGGCGGCACTCGCAAATCCGCCAATTGTGGTAGGCGGGCCGCACCGTATGCGCGAGGGCCCGCCGCTGCGGCGCTATCCGGGTGCCTCCCCGGCCTTCATATAGCGCTGCAGCCGCGCCTGCAGCGCCTCGGCCGCGGCCGAGGCGGCCGGCGTCCAGCCTGCGGCGGCCTCGTTCCAGCGCCCGGCACTCGCCGACGATGGACTTGCGGCGCACGATCATGAAGGCGCCTGCCGCTGCGTGCGCCCAGCGCTGCAGGGCTGGCAGGCCCCGCAGCGCCACGATGCGGGCCAGTTCCGGCAGGTCGTGCCGGAGCTGGCTGCGCAGCATGGTTTCGTAGCGTCGGCGGTTGGCAGTGTCGGCGGGGTTGTCGGTAGCGGAATCGCAATCGGAATCAGTGGAGATATTGTCATCGATACCGGCAGCCGTGGCGCCCCCCGCCCATATCCACGGGTGCGTCCCCGCTGCCAGCGCCCGTAGCGCCACCCCCCGCGCCACCGATGTCCGCCAGCCCCGGCAGCCCGCGCAGGCACGCCTGCAGGTCCTGCAGCGACGCCGGCTTGGCGACGTACCCGCTGAATCCGCGCTGCTGCCAGTCTTCGGACGATTCGCTCGTGAATGCGCTGAAGGCCAGCACCGGTAGGCAGGGATGCTGCGCGCGCACCGCGCTCAGCAGTTCGTGGCCGTCCATCACCGGCATGTGCATATCGGTCAGCATCGCGTCGACACGCGTGCTTTCCAGCACCGCCAGCGCCTGCTTGCCATTGCCGACCACGATCGGCTGGCAGCCGAGCGTCTGCAGCTGCTCGGTGATCAGGGTCTGGTTCAGCGGGTTGTCCTCGGCGACCAGGATCGTTGGCGCCGCCGTTGCCGCGGCCAATGCAGGCAGTCGCTGTGGCGGTGCGTGCCCGGGCGCCGGCGCCGCACTGTCGACCGCCAACGCCACGCACTCAAGCAGCGCACGGTGGCTGAACCCGGTGACCTCCAGGACGCCGGGTGCACGCTGGTGCGCACGGTGCGGGCCCTCCAGCGTGACCCACACCACGTGATCGGGGTCCTCGCGCAGGCTGGCCAGCGTCTCCAGCGGATACTCGTCGGTGGCCACGATGACCTGGGGCGCCTTGAAATGCAGGGTTTCCTGCACCGCAGCCAGCGAGCCCAGCACATTGGTGCGCCAGCCCGCCGCATTCAGCCACGCTTCGAGATGATCCCCGGTGCGCGCGTCCTGGTACAGCACCATCACATGGCCGCTCCGCGAATCGAGCGACAGCGCCGGTTCCGGCGACGGCGCGAGCGGAATCGACACCGTGAAGGCACTGCCCACGTCCTGCACGCTGTCCACCGCGATGCTGCCGCCCATCAGCTCGCACAGCCGCGCGCAGATCGACAGCCCCAGCCCGGTGCCGCCATGGCGGCTGACGCTGACGGCATCGCCCTGCACGAACGGCTGGAACGCGCGGGCGAGCAGCGACGGCGGCATGCCGATGCCGGAGTCGCTGACGCGGCAGACCAGCCGTTGGGTGCCGTGCTCGTCCTGGCGGAGATCGCCGCTGACCGTGATGCGGCCGCTGGCGGTGAACTTGAAGGCGTTGCTGAGCAGGTTGTTGAACACCTGCACCAGCCGCGTGCGGTCGCCGATGACTTCCACGTCCAGCGATGGCGACAGGTACAGGTGGAAGCGGATTGCGCGGCCAGCCACCATCGGCGCGTAGGTCAGCGCCAGGCTTTCCAGCGCATCGATGGGGCGGAAGGGTTCGTTGATCAGCCTGAGCTTGCCGGCATCGATCTTGGAGAAGTCCAGCACATCGTTGACGATGCGGCGCAACGACTCGGCCGCGGTGTCGAGCACCTTGAGCCGCGGCGCACAGGCTTCCATGCCGGCGCTGCGCGCCAGCAGTTAGAGGTTGCCCAGCAGCGCATTCAGCGGCGTGCGGATCTCGTGGCTCATGGCCGCAAAGAAGGTGGCGCGCACGCGCATCATGGCCTCGGTGGCCTGCTGCGCCGAGCGCAATTGCTCCTGCAGCGCCTGCTGTGCGGTGCAGTCCTGCACGGCGCAGAACAGCACCTCGTCGTCGCGATAGCGCGCCGGCGCGTAGGTGCGTTCAATCAATAAACCCCCGCAAAACCTGTGAGCTAAAGTCGTGTAAATAGCTCTAGAGGCTCCCCTGAAAGCGTTGTTCCATAAGGATTTTCGTCACTTCAATGACGGATTTGGATCCGCCGGTGCTTCTGCCTGCTCGGGTGACGAAGAACTCCGAATTTTGTCGCGTGGGTGTCTCGCAGCCGGTAGGTACGTCGCTGCATCGCTAGTCGCCTCAACGGCATTTCGCACTTCACATAGGCGGGCGGCCACGTATTCGATCTCGGCGAAGACCGGACGACATTCAGCGGGACCGGAGAAGCCGACGCCTGTGGCCCTCTTCGAGGAACTCCCGGGGGGCCAAAATACAAACGCCATGCCGGGCTGCCACTTGGGATGATGTCTCAAGCTCTCGTTCAGTACTTCAAGGTACTGGACACGCGTAACGACCTCCTTCGTCATCGCTTCTCCTTCCTACGAGCGTCACCCTAACGTGACGCTCGTCTTGCCCGAATCATAGGACTGCATGTACACACCATCCCGCTACTATAGCTAACGGAAGGGTCAACATGACAATTGCCACAGGGAGCCGTAGCGGCCCCGCGGCTCGTACTGTGCGAGACCGCCACGGGGAGTTTCAGGGACGTCGGGTACAGTGCCTGCGGCTGTAAAGTGCAGGCGCTCGCGGTATGGATCGGCCGCCTCCGTAGGAGTCCTTTACCACCCCCGACTGTTCGTCGCCGGGTGGTCACATCGACTCCACATCGCGCCTCAAACGCTATGAGATTGAGATGCTTGCGCCGCGGCAGGTGAGGGGCTGCCCGGGCTCGCGTCGGCGCGATTTCTTGGCCCGAAAGTAGGCGCCCCCTTTTTCGGCGCGGGAAAGCAATCTCAGCTCTGCGCGCTACGTCGCCTTTAGACAATAGACGGATTATGTCTGAACCTTTGCCTTACTTGGCTTCCAGGCGCCGCATCACCTTGCTCAGGCCTGGTGGTATGGGCACGCGGCGCAGCCGCGTTACTTCCGCGGTGCCGGGCCTCATTCGGTAGGCTGAAGTGCAGAGCGTTATCTGCCTGAGCCAATGGCGCGCAGAAGGGCTTGAGGTAGCCTTAGTTCAGTTGGATGGAGCACTCGCCTTCTAAGCGAGCGGTCAGAGGTTCGAGTCCTCTAGGACGCGCCAATCAAATCAAGGGTTTGCGGGTATGTGCCCGCTGGGCGCGCGCACGGCCTGGCGCAGGCGGGCAATCTGCGGGCAAATCTGGCAGGCGGGAGGCGGAGTCGGGTGGGCGGCAGCGGCAATCAGTCGCGTAGGCGTTCCGAACCGGTTCCACCGTGCTCAAAGAAGAGGCTTCCAGTATAGGCGATCGCCGTCGCCGACCGGGCCCGCTAGGCTTTCGCGCCGGACGTGTCGCGCTGACGTGGCCGTCGGCGCGGCCCCGCTGGCTTGCCATCCGAATTAAGCTCTTGGCTGTGCCGGGGTTTGCCGTCCGCCGCGGGCACATAGCCCGGCAGATTCTGCGCATCCTGCAGCAGCGCGGCAGGCGTCGTGTGTAGCGCCGCGGCCACTCTTCCCACCATCTCCAGCGTCGCCGACACGCGTCCGTTCTCGAGGCGGCTGACGGCGCCCTGCTCCAGTCCCAGCAGTCCGGCCAACGTTTCCTGGCTCAAGCCCACGTGGCGGCGCTTTAGCCGCACCGCCTGACCGAACGCCTCCTCAAGATTCATATACGGCGTTAGCGCGTCAAAACCTACATTCTTTTATTCCTGTGAAGAGAAGTCCATGTCGCGTGGAGACAAAATATGTATTAAATGGTATAAACTGCGGTTTAGACGCGCAGTTTGTCGAGCGCATGAATTTTTATGCGCACTTGGGCATAAGGAGCGGCATGGTGGGCAGGACGGAGGTCGAGCTGGAGCGGCTCCTCGGCCAACGGGTACGGGCGCTCCGGCTGCTGCGCAATTTGCCGCAAACGACGCTCGCCGAGATGGCCGGCGTCAGTACCGAAACCTTGCGCGGCCTGGAGAGCGGTCATGGCACCACGGTGCGTACCCTTCTGGCCGTGGTGCGTGCGCTCGGCCGAGAGGAGTGGCTCAATGCGCTGGCGGCCGACGGCGTCACCGCGTGCACGATGGGCGAGGTGTGCCGCACGCTGGTCCGACAGCGCGCCAGCGGCGCTCGGCGCGAGTCGAGCCAGTGAGGGCGTCGTGACGGCGAGTGGGTCATCGCTTTGCCTGATGGGTGCTGGCCGGCCCTCGGTACCGCGGACACCCAGCCAGGCATGACGGACGATGGATTGGATCAGCCAAAGGTGGGAAAGAGTTGCAATGAGATCAGATGTAGTGCAAGGCGGGTCACCGCCAATCGGTACTAATTATTTGCTGGCCGCGGCGGTCGGGAACAGTGAAGGACTGCTTAAGCTAGAGCAGAGCCTGTCACCCTTGGCGTGGAAAATCTGCGACTACCTGTATGGGCTGGCCTATCGGGACAGGCACTCCGCCACGGCAATTTCCGTGTCCTTTCATGAACTGCTGTCGCGATTTCGCCATGCAGAGGGCCACGAGATTGCTGAGGCGGTTCGCGGCTTGCGACGCACGTGCATCGAGTTTGAGCGCGGTGAGGATTTTTGGTATTCGGCTCAAGTCGTGATTGGGGAGCTTTCCGCCTATGTCTTGCGCTTTCAGGTACCTGAGGCCATCCAATGGTTCTGGGCGCAATTGGAAGAGCCACGTCTGTCTCGAGACGAGGCGACCAACATTTTCGCGCAACTCGACCAGCACCAGTTTCTGGAATGGTGCGAGCGCAACGCAGCGGGGTGAAGCATGTTCTGGGCCGTTCCTGGCGTCGATGACGATCCTTGTATTGACCTGGCCGGCTGGGCCGTCGTGGAAACGGAGCGTGGCGAGCGCCATCTGGTCGGATGCAACATTGCGACCGGGCTCGGACGCATCAGCAGTGCGATCGAGCAGTTCGATGCGCGCGCGATGCGGTTCACGACCCGGAGCGGTCGCCTGTATCGGGTGGCCAAGCGGGGCAGCCCTTCGCGCGAGGCGTGGTACGTCTGGGAAGAGTGGGCCAGCTTCAACGCCGTGAAGTCGTGGCGTGAGGTGACGGACGAATATGAGTCGGCGATGCAGGCACATCCTGCCGACGATTCGACGATTCATTAATCGGGATTTCAAAGGGGGAGTATCTTGCTGCGCGTTACGGTTGAACTGTTTCCTGGGGGGCGCGAATCGGGTCGCCGTACGCTGGCGACGGCCGATATTGCGCGCGAGTGTTCGGGCGCGCAGGGCGCTGACTATGCCATCGACATGGAAGAGGAACTCTTGAACGACGTCTATACGGGCGAACTCAAGCACTATCCGCGCTGGTCGGCCAGCATCTGGGATCTGGTGGCGCGCGCGATCGCGGTGGCCCTGACCGGTCAGGAAGCGCTACCGGAGCGACCGGTGCTGCCTAACGTGACCATCCACCGCACGCCGGGCGGCCTGTCCTATGTGCGTTTGCGGGAAATTCCCGAACCAGCGCAGACCTTCTTTGCCCACAACATCGCGCATTCCACTCGGCCGATCATCAGCGAGGATCCGGAACCCCTCGATTGCGCGTATTCCTGGGATTGGAAGGACTTCCTGAGCGGAGCGCGTTAGGCGAGCAGACGCCGACGGTATGACAGCGCATGCCGATGCGCAACGTCGGCCGTCGTCCGGCGAACGCGGTGATCCGCATCGATAGCCAGCCGCAAAGGATTGGCAGCTTGCATGTCAGCGTCCCTAAGAATGGTTGCAGTGTAAAAATTCAATAGCTGATATGACTCCCCCATGTCAATCGAGATTTGGTTTGATTTAGTTTCACAGTTGCATGTTGTTCCCCCCCAATTTCCTGAGGGCGACGTAGCAGTAAGTCTCGACGGTGGATCATGCTGATATCCGCGGGTTGGTTACCGCATTACAGAGGTCCGCCCAATGAGCCTGCCGCTATCTTTTGCCGCAAGTCGGATGAAATCCGTTGCCTAGCTAGGTCGCGGGTTGCTCGTGTGCCGGGCTACGCCGCCTTCAGGAAACTGGTCTCATAGTAGTGACAGATAGACTGATTCCGGGGGGGGGGGTGGGTTACGCTGCCTGGGCCGCGTTCGGTACGGCAAGCGACATCGCGAGCTGGCTGATGTCCCAGATGAACCCGCTCAGTTCGCGAGCCACTGCAACCACCGCAATGTTCGGGTTCTTGCCGCGCGCGGCAAGTCTCCGATAGCGCCGGCACAGTCGAAGCTGGGCGTCCCAGGAGCGGTCAACGATGGCCTTCGGGATGCCTTCGTGCCGGCGCTGAATCTCGGGGCTCACACGTGGCGGGTGCCGGTAACTCCAGGCGGCTTCGATTAGCAGTTTTCTTGCATAGCTATTGCCGTTCTTGGTGATGCTGCCCTGTCGCCGCTTCTCACCGGACGAGTGTTCGGCAGGCGTCACGCCGAGCCAAGCCATCAGTTGGCGCGGATGGACAAAGCGCGAGAGATCGCCCAACTCGGCGAGCATGCCTATCGCCGTGGTGAACTGCACGCCGCGCATGGCCTGCAAGCCGAGTACAGCCGGATAGAAGCGCCAGTTGACCACGGCTTCGCGCAAGGCCGCTTCGAGACGGCTGCATTGCACGAGCCGATCCTCGATGGCACGTCGATATTCATCAAAGGCAAGTTGTTGCCAAACGGCGTCGAACGCAAAGGAACTGATCCAGCGCCGGTGCGCTGGTCCCCAGTCAGCTCTGCCGCTGTAGCGGACACCGTGCGAGAGCAGAAAGGCCTTCAGGCGTTGCCGGGCGCGCTTCAGATCGTCTTTGGCGCTGACCCACGCGCGTGACAGATCCCGGAATGCTTCGTCCTCCACGCTGGGCACATACACCGGCGAGAGGTCGCCAGCGCGTAGCGATCGCACGAGCTTGACCGCATCGCGCCGATCGGTCTTGACGCGCTCACCAGGCTTCTTCGGGATCAGCGAGGGCGCGCACACCATGCAGTCGAATCCCTTCCCTGCAAGCTGCCGGTAAAGGCCATAGCCACAAGGGCCTGCCTCGTAGACGATGCGGATGCGGCGCGCTTTGGACTGCAAGCGCTTGCACAGGCGATCAATATCGGTCTTCGAGGTACCGATCTTGCCAAGCAGCTCGACCTCACCCATGCCGATTGCATAGGCGACCGTGATCGAGTCCTTATGGACATCCAACCCGACATACAAAGTGCTATCGTGTTCCATGCTGGCCTCCGCGCTGGAAATCGCCGGGTGTGGCACTGTCCACACCATGCGGCTCTGGCAGTCATGCTAACCCGCGTTTGATTCCTCGCGGCGGGCCAGCCTCTTGCTTCACCAGGGGGAGTCATACTGACTTTTAACGATGTTGCTCTCGAAACATGAATGGCTTTTGGAGGTGTTGTGCAATGACGCCAACGAGCCGGTGGCATCTTGGACGCGGGGGGTCATTTCCTACGAAGCGACGCCCTTTTTGCTACACGACCCGGAATTCAGAATTAACGACAACCCAAGTTCGGTGGTGGTCCGTTCCGTTGAGGAACTCGTTGAAGAACTGGAGCGTCCTCCAGGTCGATCCCTCGAGAACGTAAGTGTCCAGATTCTGTGCCCGGGTACCGGCACTGAACCCGTGTTCGAACTCTGGACGTATCAGAGCGGTCATGACGAAACGGTGTACTACGCTTACTATGGCCGAGACGATACGTTATTGCCCTGCAATCGGGAGCAACCGCAGACCATGATGGGCTTGCGGCGACGGTTCACGCTAGGAGGAAGACGCCCCGTTGTCGACGATCGCCTCACGAAGCCAGGCGGCGATGTTGTGCAGCTTCCGTCGGATCAAGGGTCGCCGCCGTCCATGACCGCCCCATCCAGCGCCTCCCCAGATGCCCACTTCGTCTGATGGAAAGGCGTTTGCCGCCTGAAGTCGGGTTGTCGGGCGCGCGCACCTTCGAGATGGCCCCCTGATCGCGCCGTCTTCGCGGCAACGTCCCACAGGAATGTTCTCAGGACGGAGCACTCCGAACAGAGGCTGACGAGTTCTTGCAGAAGGGGGTTTTACGGGGATAGGCCAATTACGCTATAACTACGCCCCACCCATGGTCACCGGTTGGCGGGGCGGGCTTCGGCCGCTCCTATGCCAACCACGTCCCCTCGTTCGACTGAGTGGGCAAGCAACCTAACAGGACGTCATGAACCTCCTCTGGCACACCAAATGGCGCACCAATTTCTTGAAGAACACCTTCATGCACCCCAGCGGGGTGGTGTTCAAAGTCAAGGAAAGTCAGTTTACGCTGGGAGCCCCGCTCCCCACCGGCTACAACGCCGACGCGTTTGTCCACTACCTCAAGCAGGCGAAGGACCTCTACAGCGCCCTCCTGGATGGCTTTCCGCTCACGAACCTAAGAGGCCTGTGGTACGGACTAAAGGCCGTCCAGGTGAAGGCGGAGTTGGGAGAATTTTGCTTTGAGAGGCTCCTTGATGAGAACGGCGAACTCCTAAGCTGCAGAGTTCATGGGAGCAACCTCAGTCAGGTCGAGGCCATTCAGTACCTCGCGCAATGCATGGCGCTTGGCATCCTCCTGCCCTCGAAGGGCGTATATCAGCAGACAGATCCGTCACAAGTTGAGCCGCTGGACGCGGCGATAGCTCGAGACCTTCCCCTGGTCGCGATGCAACTGCACACCGCCCTTAACATGAAGGGCTACATCAGCCGTTTCCCCGCCGGCGAGGGCCAGAAGAACTTTCTGGTGAACTTTGAGGGTCTTAAGCAATTGATGGATCGATGCGGCAATCTCGAGTCAGCTACGGCTCGATAGTGCGATCCGTAGTCCCTCCGAAAGCGTGGTGTGGCGGGGATTGCTGGTCGGCGTAGATGGCAAGAACCAGATAGCCCCATGCATTTCTGCGGTCCATCGTTTCCCGGAAAAGGCGACATGTGGTCCTTTCACTTGAAGGCGTTCGGGAGCGCTGGTGGTAAGGGGCGAGCCGGGTCCGTCGTCACCGTAGGCAGCGAGCGACGGACGACGCTAAGCGAGCTGCTTCAGTTCCCTATGATGCGCGAAGGTCAGGGCCACCATGTCACGGGGTGACAGCTTGCCCGCGCGCGTCAGGGCAACTAGCAGATTATCCGTTGCATCCGGCGCGACTTCGTCACCGAGCAGTCCCGTCACGGCGGCAGCCCATTTGTCGGCAAAAATTGCCGTATATTCGATGCCTTCCCGCCGCGCCAACTCGGCGACGTAACGCGCGGTTTCGGTCATGATGCAATCGAAAAAAGGGGATCTGTCGGGCAGAGGCGCCTCTCACGTACATGATAGCGCGATCCCTTTATCGCGTGGTTCCATTGCAGGTGCGGGGCGGTAGCGAGATGCCCTTGGAGTGAGGCTGAGTGCTCGAAAAGGAACGAGGGGCGTGTGCGCCTACGCCTGGCGATAAATTAGTGCATGAAATGCGAGCCTTCTACATGGCGTAATTCTCTCGCGCAACGATAGCCCCGTCGAATGCGGCGCCCGCTGCAGTCACATCGCCTCCTTGATGCCGTTTTGATCGAAGCCGAGCAGCCGACCACCATATTCAAATCTTGCCTCGTACAACGGCCTGCGCGGTAGCGCGTGCCGAGATGCTCGTGACGGGGACTATGTGAATGATTGCAACGAACTACAGGGAAAGCGCGAAAGCCTGGTGTCCAAGGAGCACGGGCGTTGTTTGCCAAGACGGCTTTGATAGCCTGAAAACGACACAAGGCACGACTGACATGACTGAAATCAACATTCCGGACGATTTTCCGCGCGAGCCATTTCCAGCCGCGCTGGCGGGGGCGCAGCCTAAGCTTGCCGGGCGCATGATTGACGGAAAATTTGTGGTGGGACTGACCCAGCAGGAGCGCATCGAGCGTTACGAGATGTGCCAGGACCTGGTCGTGCAACTTTTGCACTACTGCGGGAAAAAGGCAGCCGAGAATCCGGGCTGGAGCGGCGACACATTGCTCTCACGAGTGGAGAAGGGCATTCGCAACAAGCAGGCGGAGTGGGGCCTCGGTGGCACCGAAGTGGATTGGATCGTGAGTTGTGTGCGGGCGGGCTATTCGAAAGTGGGGTGAGAGAGCAGTCCCTCTCACTGAGGGAGTGCCCTTCGGGCAATCGTGCGGATGAATCCGAGCGCGAATCTCGATAATATTGGTACCAGGCTTCTTCGATCAAACGGTAGCAATGCGTGTTGGGCGACCCATACCTGCACCAGTACAACATGTCTGCGAATACTGCGGCAGCGTCGCCCAGCTTGCGCAGACAGGCGACGTCGCCTATCCCTACCTTGAGGATCATGGTCTCGTTTGGATCTGCGTGCCATGCCAGGCATGGATCGGCGTCCGTGCTCGCAGCCGTCAACACACGCCACTCGGTCGCCTTGCGAACGCCGAACTGCGGGATGCGAAGAAGCGCTTGCATGATGCGCTGTAGCCTTTGGTGGTTGGAAAGATGCGCGCGATGGCGTGAACCCATTTGAGGCCCGCGGAAAGGCGATCAAGTGGCTGGCGAGCGAGCTTGAACCGTCCAGTCGCTTGTACTGGAGCTCGATGACCTGTTTCCAAGTAAAACCGACATTTGGCACATTTACTTGGAAACGCCCCAGGAATGTTGGTGGCGGGTTCGACCTACTCGGCTGATCCGGGCAATTCGTACCGCGCCCCGAAACAAAATCTTGACGATGGCATGCCCCCCGGTCTGTCTGTCGTCCTGTCAACCCATCGGCCTCTCGCCGGATTGAGTGAACGGCCGAAGTCTCTCCGTTGCGAACTGGCTTGGCCAGGGGCAGGAGACGCGGTAACTCAGCGATCACAACAGCGCCGGAAGCCAACAAAGATGGACACTCGACTGCTGCTTGAATTTTCTCGTGGCGAGATCGACGCTGCTGTCGCGATGGACCAACTCGCAATCGGAAGCGAGGAGGATCTGTTCCTGCTAATGGCGCAGGCAGATCTACCGATGCCACGTCTCCCCGGGGCGATGACTCAGGCCATGGTCGACGACCTGAAGGTCTGGATTCGGCAGAACGATCGATAAGAGAATCCTGGCTAGAGGAGCAGCCATGTTGGCCTAGTTCGTCAGTCTCCATGGTTACCCCGGATGCTTGATCGAACGGGCCGGAGGCGACGCCGCCCCTCCGACTTTGCTGTGAGGGAGCCAAGTTATGCAGTGTCCTCTGGACTCGGCGAGTGCAGCTTGCGCCGCGCGCGACATGCAATTCATTAATTCTAGGCGGGTCTAAGCCGATTCTCGAAATGGCGGTAGCCGACCCGTCTCGGTCGTTTGCATCCTCCCGCTATCAACGGCTACTTGGCAAGGTACAACGGCCAGTCGAACTGCGAAGCCGCCCGGCGGACCTGCCACACTATGCCGTAGCAGGCCTCCCGAAGTCAGTCCTTTCGCATACGTGCCTGCCGCCACTGCTTCGGCGCGATTCCGAATTCCTGAGAAAACCAGCATGAAGTACCTTGAGCTGTCGAACCCAAGCTGTTCCGAGATGGAGAAAATCGCGTGGCGCGTATTCTCAAGAAAGCGCCTTGCGTTGTCCCGACGCACCGCGTTGTAGACGCGCATGACCGACTTCGTAACCTCATGGGCGACGATCAGGCGATGTTTGGTGTCGACGGCAACCTGAACGTTGTATCCCGCTACGCCCGTCCCCTTGGCCTGCGAGGCCATCGAGCGTGCATCGGGGTCGGTCAACGAGACTTGCTTGTCCGGTATGCCTTGTAGGGCTTCTGCAGTGCAATCCAAATTTCGCATCTGGTTACGCAATTTGTCGCCGTGCCAAACCAGGGATAACGAACGATGATTCTGATATCCATCGGTCGAATCCTTTGTCCTGTTCACAGGGACATGGACATTGCAAGCTCGATGGTTATGCGTCACAGCCAACGGCGAACTTTCCCTTTGTATGCAACGTACTGTGCTTCGAAGAGCGATGAAAGCGTGCGCTCCTCGGGTGTGATCTGAAACCGGTTGATGTAGAGCACGAACAGAGGCAGGAATAGCAGGGTCAGCCAGTTTGACAAGTACACCGCCCACGCGAACAGGTACAGCAGCAGGCTCAGGTACATGGGATTGCGCGTGAAGCAAAACACCCCGTCAGTGACGAGCAACGACGCAGTACCGGGCTTGATCGGGTTCATTGTGGTCTTCGCCCGCAGGAATGAAACCATGGCCGAGACCCCGATAACCACGCCAACGCAAGCAATGGCAACTGCGACACCTACGCGAAGTCCGAACGGAACTACAACCGGGGCAATTAACTTGGATGCCAGCCACATGAGCAAGCCGGTCAGCAACGCCACGACTGGTGGCGGGATCTTCAGTTCAAGTGACTCCATTTCCAACTCCACCCAACTGTCACACATCGATGGCGGACGCGACAAGACTCAATGCTGTGCGCACTCCATGCAGTCTGGCCCATTTCTGCAAGAGTTCTCGGGTCTCCCCCGACGATAGATCGCGATCCGACTCGAGAATCTTGTGGTTGATGGGCATTACGACGAGCAAGGTATACGGCACGACAGATCCGATCAGTAGCGCGGCAGCAAACCACCAGATACTGGCACCCAAAAGCCATGCCATCACTCCGCTCAGTAAGCTGACCAGCGCCAATGGAGCCTGCATGAGCGTGGCGCGCTTATAGCTGGGCGCCCACTGCTGTGCCGCAGACCTTGTCTCAAGCACCATTCTTGCGGGATGCTCAACCACGTTGACATACAAGGCGGCCCCGGCGAAGAGCATTGCAGCGAATGCGGCAATCATTTGCAGTGCCTGGCTCATCACATCATCCTTGAAGCCTACCTCCAATTATGGTGAAGAATTCGAGTAGGGCCCACAGGGAGTTCGTACGGCAATGCGCGAGCATAGGGGCACCCGCCGATGGCAAAACTGGGGGGACTTCGGTCATTTGTCGACCCGAATCTGGATGGCCGATACTGGCCGATTGCAGCCTCCTGTGGCCTGTGGCATCGCGCCCGGGGGATGTTGGGGCAGGGCGCCCTTGGTAGACGAGCCGCGCCACAGGCCGTTGTGATATCCCGCCTTATCGCAATGGTCTGATGTCAAGGCCGCTGCGGCCGCCCGCTTAAGGGGCCTTCGAAGGGTCGGGCAGCCGATCTTCGACGGGGTAGCCGTCCCGACAGGAGTCAAGATTGCGCTCATCTCTGGCAGCACTTCTTGGACTTCTTGCCGCTTCCGCACGGACACGGATCGTTGCGCCCGATCTTAGGCATGCGCAGGCCTTTGCCGAACAAGCGTTGGTAGGCAATCGCTCCCCGGCGGCCACCCAAAGTGCCCCACTTATGGCCACCCAAACTGCTCCACCCTAGCCACGGTGATCTGACGCATTGAACACGGTGCGTCGGGCGCCGCGAAGCTCGACAGGCAGGACGTTACCTTCCACCCCCTCTGAGCGAGGGGAACAACGGAGTGAACGTCTTGAAGCCACATCTGCAAACCACCATTTGGACGCTGCTCAAGGGCGGTGCCACACAGCGCGAGATCGAACGCATCACCGGCATCTCGCGTCACACCATCCGGGCGTATCAGCAGCGCTTCGCCGCCGAATTGGCAAACTGCCCCGGGGTGGCCACCGACTCCGGTAGTCAAACTGCTCCACCCTGGCCACCGACTTCCAGGCCGGTAACGCCGCCGCTGGCCACCTCCAAGTGCGAGCCCCATCGCGCCTTCATCGACGCTCAGTTGCGCCTGGGCCGCAACGCCACGGCCATCTACCAGGACCTGGTCGACCAACACGGCTTTGACGGCGCCTACAACTCGGTCAAACGCTTCTGCGCCCAGCTTCGCCACAAGGAGCCCGAACAGTTCGATCGTCTGAGCTTTGCGCCCGGCGAGGAGATGCAGGTCGACTACGGTGAAGGCGCCCCCACGCGGATGCCGGGCACCGAGCGCTGGCGCAAACCTCGCCTGTTCGTGGCCACGCTGCGCTACTCGCGGCGTAGCTTCCGCCGCGTAGTCTGGAAGTCCAGCCAGCAAGTCTGGGCTGAGTTGCATGAGCAGGCCTGGGCCTACTTTGGCGGTTCGACCCGCTACGTCGTGCTGGACAACCTTAAGGAGGGCGTCTTGAAGCCCGACCTGTACGAGCCCGCGCTCAATCCGGTCTACGCGGCCACACTGGCTCATTACGAGGTGGTGGCCGACCCAGCTCGGGTCCGGGATCCGAATCGCAAGGGGACAGTGGAGAACGCGATCCAACACACGCAGTCCACCGCGCTCAAGGGGCGGCGCTTTGAGACCATCGAAGAGCAGAACGCCTTCCTGGAACACTGGGAGTCCAAGTGGGCCGCCTCGCGCATTCACGGCGCCGAGCGGCGTCAGGTGCAGGCCATGTTCGAGGAGGAGCGCGCCCACCTGCAACCGCTGCCAGCTACGCGCATGCAGTACTTCACCGAGGTGCAGCGCACGGTCTGCGACGACAGTTGCGTGCGCATCGACCACAGCAGCTACGCCGCGCGCCCGGCCCCGATTGGCGCCAAGGTGCTGGTGCGGCTGTTCGAGCGGCGCATCGAGATCCGCGAGCTGCGCACCCAGGCCTTGTTGCGCACCCACGCCCGGGTTGATCGCCCCGGCACCGTGGTGTTGCCTATGGCCGAGCGGGTGTTCAACCCCTCTCGAGAGACGCGCTTCATCCTGGCCCAGGCCCGAGCCATCGGACCGCAGGCCTCTCGGCTGTGTCAGATGCTGTTCGCCATCGAGGGGCGCGTGGGCCAGCGCAAGCTCTGGGGCATCGTCAATCTGGTCAAGCGCTACCCCCATCACTTCATCGACGCGGCCTGCGCAGCCGCCATTGAGCAAGGCCTACACAGCTACCGCCACGTCAAGGCACTCACCGAGCGACTGGTGGCCGACGCGCTGGCCGCCCTGCAGGCCGGCATGCCGACACCGTCGACCTCAACGCTCACCCAGCAGCACGCGCTCATTCGCAGCGCCGACGAATACGGCGATCTGTTCGCCCACGCCGCGACCGCCACCTCGGGCGGCACAACCTCCCGCACCCACACCACTGATATCGCCCAGCCATGAACATGACCGAGATCGAACGCGCCTTGCGCGAGCTGCGCCTGTCCGGCATCGCGGACACCCTATCCACCCGCGTTATGCAGGCCCAGGCCGCCCAGCAGCCCTTCCTGGAGACGTTGGCGGCCATGCTGCAAGACGAGCTCGACCGGCGCCGCTCGCGCTTGATAGAGCGCCGCTTCAAGCGCTCAGGCCTAGCCGAGCGCCTGACGCTGGCGGACTTCGACTGGCGCTTCAATCCCAAGCTGCCACGCAACGCCTGCTTCGAGCTGCACACCCTGAAGTTCATCGGCGAGGGGGCCAACGCACTGATCGTCGGCAAGCCTGGCACCGGCAAGAGCCATGTGGCCAAGGCGGTGGCCTACCAGGCCACGTTGCAGGGCTATGACGTGCGCTATGTGGAGGCGGACTCCGAGTTCGCCCGCTACGGGCTGGCCAGCACGGCCGAACAGGCCGAACAGCTCAAGGGCTGGATCGAGCCAGACCTGCTGGTCCTCGATGACCTGTTCTTGGCCCGGCGCATTGCCGACGTGAGCGCCGAACTGCTGCAGGCCATCGTACACCAGCGCTACAAGCTGCGCCGCGCCATCGTCATCACCTCCAACAGGGTGGTGCAGGACTGGGGCAAGTACCTCGCCGACGCCACCATGGCCACCACCATCCTGGACCGGCTCATGCACCGTTGCGCAATGCTGGAGTTTGACGGCAAGAGCTACCGTCTGAAGGAGGCCGCCGCGCGTATCGCCATCACGCCTGAACCGTCATAATCTGACCGTCCTGCCTGGAGCAGTTTGACCGGCCATAAGTGGAGCAGTTTGGGGTGGCCATCGGGGTCGCTGGTGCCACAGGCGTCGCCATTGATGCCGTCGCAGCGTCCAGGGTGTCGTCCTGTACCCAAGGCGTGGAGATGCGGAAGCCGAAGCGTAATTCAGCCCGGCCGGAGGTCAGGCACATACCGAACCACAGGCTGGCCTTCTGCGCGTACTTGCGTCTCAGGCAATACGCCTTCAGCTTGTGCACCGTCGCCGCCAACGGTTCGTCCGTACACAACACGGTCAAGCCGCTCCCGTCCGGAAACATCCATGTCACATCGTGCGGTTGGCCATCCTGAGCCGCGCGTCGCGCCTGACGATCGATCATGCGGTTGAGATCGTCGATGGCTTCGTCACTTAGCTCCAGCAGTTGAAAGCCCTGGTCGAGGACCGCGGAATGCGGGCGTGATTCGATCTGATGGATGATCCGTCCGAGCGTCGTGCCTTTGTATCGGGTAAGGACTCCATCCGGTGTGGCAGGTCCAGCCAAGCCGGCGCGTCTGGCGGCCATAGCAATGTCCACGCCGGCGGTGAAGTCCTCGGCGATATGGATCATTGACATCTTGTCATCGAACCATAGATTCTGTTTGAGGTGGTAGCCCAAGATGGTCAGCTCCTGCGCCGCCAGGAGGCGATCGGCATAGCGGGCTCGTCGTGCGACATAGCTAAGGAACTGCAGCGGCGTCGACAACAGCTCGGTCAGAACGTCGATGAGGAATACGTCGGTGACCAGGGCAGCCTGCACACGCGGGAGCGCCTTGGGCTTGAGGAACTGTTGTGTTTGAAAGCTCAATGCGGGGTAATGGTCACTTACCACGCAGAACACGAAAATCTCCCCAATTGTGTTGGGCAGCGCCACGTCCGATCCGTCGGCTCGGGTGAGGCGAAAGCGCTGGTCACCCAGGTATGCGGCGCACTGCATGCCCTGATCGTACGCGTCCTGAACGCTCTTCTTGAAGTCATCGCGAATGACTTGATCATGGCCCTTGCGCGCCTCGAGCGTGAGTCGCTTTGACTTGGCCTGCACTATGATGGCCCGGTCTGCCCAGAGTACCAGGACATCGATTTCGGCGTACCGGATCCCCTTGCTTAGCCAGATATCTACGTTCGTGAAGACGCGGTCGGCGCCAAACACGGTGGCCAGCCGTTCGGCCACGAAGTGCTCCGCGAACTCGCCGCGGTGCCTGTCGCGCTGTGGGCGGTAATTCTTGTCCGGCAGCATCCAATAGAACGGTGAATCGTAAATGGCCTCCGCGAGCGCGTAACGCTGCAGTGACACGAATTCGTCGCCGGGCAAACGAAGCAGCGGTGTCGCCGTTACGGCATTGAAGTCCTGCAGGCTTGCGAAACGGGCATTGCGTTCCCCTTCGGATAACGTAAACGCGAGCAGAATGCGTTCTACCAGATCCGGCGCGAAACCTGCGACGGTGGCGACTTCCGCAGGCGTGAAGCAGAAGGCGGGCAGCATTGTCCACTGATCCGGCTGAACTGCCGGCAGGTCATCCTGTACGGACTGGAAGCGGTCGGCATGGACGCGATCTATGGCCTTGGCCACAGCACACGCCTGCGCAATCGTGAAGCCGACATGCGCGAGGAGCCAGTCGGCATCGGCCGCATAGCGCCGCGCAGCCAGTTCGAGGTACTGAAAGTCGTAGGCCGATTCGGCCGCATAGAAGATCGGCTCACGCATCGCGGAACCGGAAGCAAACGGATTGATCTGCTCGCCGCGCTCAAGTCGCGAGATCAAGTCATTGAGGGAGAACGCTGCCGATAGCGCGCGGTGAAGTTCTTCAAGCAGACGATCGCTGGCGTCGACGTAGCTTTCCAGGGTCTGCGGCGCAGGAATGGACCAGTCAATTGGGGCCTTGACCATCAACCCGATCAGCGTGTTCATCTCCGTGCGCGACAGCCGGGTCGGATCGGATAGTTCGCGAATATCCGCCTCGGAGACCGCGTCGCCATAGACGAGCACGTTGTCGCGCACGCAGAGGTAGGCCAGGGCATGCACGTAGCCTGGCGCCGTGCACAGCGCCTGTAGGTCTGCGAGGATCCCATCCTCGGCTCTGGTAACCGTCGGGGTCATGATGCCAGTCCCGCGCCTAATTAGGCGATCGAAAGCAACTAGTACTCGAAGCGTCCATCCAGACGCTGGTCACGTTTGGTCTCCCACTGACGGGCCTCCTCTATGGCATTGGCCAGGTCGATGCGTGCCTGCGCTACCAGTTCGCGGACTGTCGGGAGATTCGCTATCTCGGTCGTGTCCAAAAGGGGAGCGTTCTCCTCCATGATGGCTGCCAGGGAACCGCTGTACGAACTGGGTGAGAATCGCTCGATGAAGATCTGCAGTACATCCCCTGGCGTGGGGGCGTTTTGTAGCAACGCTATCGCTTGTTCGCACCATGTACGCGGCCGCTCGGGATCAGGACGATGCGCGAAGGTGATGATGGAGGCGGCAATCCTGAATCGGATGCCCGGATCGTTGGCGCACCAAGCCATCAATATATTCCCGGGAATGGAGTCCGTCCAATTGGGACCATGACCTTCGTAGATACGACAGTCGCGCAGTACGGCTTCGCGTTGATCCTCGTCGCCGGCGAACAGCGCGTCTAAGACCGCCTGCGGCTGAACCGATGTCAGCGCCGTCAGAATCTCCCCGCATTCGAAGCCATACAGCTCGCCGCGCTCCACAGCGTATCGTATGGACATGGTCGCTTCGGCCGCAATTGGGCCCGCGTCGGGGCCTGCCAGGCAAATCTCGATCAACTGAATCAGGTTATAGTCCTGCGCCTTGTGATGTGGCAGCTTGACGCATCGAAGGAGTTTTCTGCCCATCGCGAGCAATTCGGAAGAGAGTGCCTGACCGTTCATTCGATCTCGCAGTAAGCGGTAGTACAGTATTTCGACCGCCACGAGGTAGCCATCGGGATGCTCCGCAATCTGAGACAGCAGGCCCCACAACGCCACTGGTTCCAAATTGGATGTGCGGTTCCCAAAGGCGACATCTTTGTAGGCGCGGACGGGAACCTGACCGCCGTGCAAGGCTCGCTGCAACCGCTCCACGCTGCGCTTGTCCAGCGTGACGGCAGAACTCAGGTAGGGTAGCGAAGGCAACAGGTGCGCGGACGCGAGTGCGGAATCCAACATCTCATGCACCAGGGTTCCGTCGTGCTCCCCGAGTTGAGAGAGGAAACCCCCGATTACGCGGACGTCCAGGTGCTCTGGGGGCGTCCGCTCCGCTTCAGCTTGTCCCACGTCGCGCGTATATTCTGGCAAGCACACCCGAGGCCAGCACCAAATGCCCAGGCTCTCGTCCCGCCGCTCAGAATGTCCGGCAGAATGCTGGCCAGCGCAGCCTCATCGTCTGCGATGGCCATCCCAAACTCGCGGGCCAGTACCTCGGAACGTTCAAAGCCACTAGTCGTATCGGGGTCGATGTCATCATCGAGGCCAGTCCAACTCGCATAGTCACCATGCACGATGGCGCGTGCCTGATCGACCTGACCTTTGGGTCGTAAGGCCACTTCGAGAGCGATGAGGCGGATGTGCAGAGCCGGAGGCAAATTGCTGCCGTCGTACTTTATTAATTGCCGGCATCCTAACCAACCTTCAAGCCAAAATCCCTTGTCGGCGATAGTCAGGGCCAGGGGTTCAAGTTCGTCGTGCATTCCGGCCCAAGCCCATAGCGGGCGGAATCGCTGTCCCAGAAGCTGGAGTATCTCCCGCGTGAGGTGACCTTCTGTCAACGCCAGCCGTGCCATCGTCGAGAGGATCGCGCCATACCATTGACGGGTTTCGGCCTTGGTACCGGGCTGATACCCGAAATCTCGGGAGCGTGCGCCAAAACCGAATTCGTGACTGGCACTGAAGTGCGTCACCCGTAGCGCTTTACCAAGTGCCAAGAGGCCGATCTTGCGCTGTCTGTCGTCGAGCGATCTTAGGAGCCGCTCGATGACGCAAAGCCGCTGCGCTATCGTAGCGTGTGTTCCCGACAGGTAAAGGGTGAATAGCGAGGCAAATGTGTCGGCGGCGTTGGAACGCACAAATCCGGTCTGATTCGCGATAGCTGCGCGTGCCAAGAGGTCAGCGCTGCGTTCAAACAGCGCGGGCTCATATGCAATCGATCGCAACAATAGGAGGTATCCGTGCCATGTCGATGCGGAAGTCTCCGGATTGGTCTTCGCTAGCCTCTCGAGTGCCGACAAGGCTGCCTTGGGTGACACCGAGGCGACGTTCACGAACATCTTGCTTTTCACGTCATCGAATACAGCGACGTTGCCAAGTCGGCCGTCTGGGGCCAACCAGCACTCGACAATTTTGACGGCAACCGGATGGTCGTGCAGAAACGAGAGTCGACGCGAGAAGGACTTCGCGAGCCTCTCGTTCCCATTGTCCAACAGATGGTGTTCAATGAGGTCGTAGGGAATATTCTGCAGCGCGCGAGTTGCCAGGCGATTTGCAATGGCGTGAGGAAGAACGGCGCGCCAGACGCCGCGCTGCTGCGCGAGGTTCCGACTCACCAGTTCGCGGACGTAGCGGTAGAGGGCGGACGGCGTCTGGTCAATCAGGGCCGCAAGCGCCGGCAGTTCGGCCTCCTCTCCACGTAGCGTCTCGCCCTCAAAGGAATACACCAGCGAGCATGCTTCGGCCGCCATCAGCAGGGCGCCGTCAGGATCATGCCGTTGCCGGAAAAGCCGTTGGAAGAGCTCTTCGTTGGACAGTCCGGCGATGGAATCGGACCGCTCAACGGTTTCGGCTAGCGCAATGGCGATCCGCGCGTTGCCGCCGGACGCATCCGCGATCGTCTGCCTATCGACGACTGAGAGGTGCGGATAGCGCATTCCCACCAGTTTGGCGATCAGGCTGGGTGACGACGTATCTAGCGTGACTACGCGGGTTCTTTCAGGTTGATCGTCGCGTACGTCGTACTCGATGGTGAGGACACTCACGGTGCTTCCTGCCCTGCCACACACGTCGGCGAGCCTGCCGTGCAAGTCGGGAGGACAATTGTCCACGATCAAGATGGCACGGATGCCACTGGCGAGCAGGTCGGAGGCCAGTCCAACCGGCTGGGGATCGAGGTTATCGGAGAGATTGGCATAGACAGCGAGTGAGGCAGGCAGTGCGCGCTCGCCGATCCTTGTATCGAACAAAGCTTGCGCCAGTCGCGTCTTCCCGACGCCGGACAGGCCAACCAGCCGGACAAGGCTGCCCGTGCGGGCGAGCTCGTCGCGAACACTGTCGATCGCTGCTGCAATCGGGAGGGCAGGATCTTCGAAGCGGTTGCCGAGGTGCAATCTCAGTTTGTCGTCCGCCAGGTACTCGGTATCGGCGTCCGCGCCGGCCCATGGGCCATACGGATGCCACCCTGACAGCGCTCGGCCGATGCGCGCCTTGACCCAGGTGATCAGGCCGGGAAACCGGCGCACCCAGCTTGCCAGGCGTGTACGGTCATAGAAGTCCGTATGTAACTGTTCGGCGTTAGGCACGCCGTGGAGCGCTTCCCGCAAGGCTGCCTGCCGTGCGCGCAGGGGCCCGTCGGCCGTTGATCCTTGCGAACTCACGATGATGTACGCGCCTGCGTCGTCCGCCAGGGTCTGAATGACGGGCCGGATCACCCCGGTCGGGCACATTTCCGAAAGGATTGCCTTGCGCGGCATATCGGGGGTCTTGACTTGGAACCCCGTCGCATGGCGTGGAATATAACCGTCGATCGTCGCGCCCGTTGGCAGTGAGACCCTTACGTCCAGCCCGCCATCGGGCGCGGTCTGGTTCCCGCCCCATGTGACAGGCGCCGTGGACAGGCCACGCGCGGTCAGTTCGGCCTCACAGAGGCGGCCGACCAATTCCCGGAGGTCCTTGTCGTTCAGTCTGGCAATGTCGTCTGGCGTGATATCGAACACGATAGTCTGGAAGTTGAAATCTGGGGGCAGGGCGGCCGGGACGGCTGGGCGCTCGTGTAGCTGGTCACGTCACGCGCGGTTCCACGCAGACCAGGCGTGGCAGCCCAAAGGCTTTCGTCACAGGTCGAGCGTAACGGTGCGGCATACTCCGGCGTCAATCCCGATGGGTCCGTCGTCGGTCGTATCCGACGACGGACCCGGCTCATGGTCTGGAGACGTCGAGTACGACGATCTCGGTGGTCCGCTGTAGCGGCGCTGGGAGATCCTCTTGCAGGAGCGTCTCCATCTCTGCAGCACTGCGCGGACGGCGCCTGCCACGCCCGCGCGATGGGACGCCTTCGGCGCCGAACCAGAACACCAGGTAGATGCTGAGTCCGGCGGCGCCAATGTCGGCAGCATAGCGCTGAAGCTGGGTGGAGGCGGCCGTCCAGACCTGAGGATGATAGTGGCGTTTGGCTTCTATCGGGAGATTTGCACGGGCGCCGGTCAGAATGACGAGATCCGCCCGACTTTCCGCGGCGCGCTGCGTCTCGGGCAGCGGGGGGATCGCAATCCCGAAATGAGCCAATCTGGCCTGGAGCAGGATGCCGAGCGCATTGCGGCAGCTATTCTCGATCTTGGGCTTCGCCGGCGCCTCGTTCCAGAAAAGTTGCCAGGGCTGCAGCGGATCCACCTGGAGCGAGGATTGGATCTGTCGCAACTCGTCGACGACCACGGCCTGGAGATCGGCGGCGTTCACGGGTGCGCCGCCGTCGAGCGCGATACGCGTGGCGTCGACGGTAACGGGCAAGAAGGTCTGTTCCAGCCTGGCCCTCGCTTGCTCGGTCATCGCATGCCGGATGTAGTTGCGCCATTCGACCAGTTGCGGATGCCGCTCAAGCCCTTGGAGCGCGACGGTTGCCAACAACGCGGTATTGTTGCGTAGCCAGGCCAGGTTCTGGGAAAGGGGATCTGACGACCAGAGTTCCATCTGCTTGGGATCCTTGCCGCGCGCGCAAGCGATGACGACAGATCTGGCAAACAGGATGCGTAGCGTGTTTAACCTCGTCGCGAGTGTCGCCATGAGGTCGTGCCACGGCTTGATGAGACTGGAGTGATTTCCGCCCAGTTCGCGTTCGAACAGCGCGGCATGTTCCGCGGGCGCCAAAGCAAATGCGATGCATACCCATAGCCGCCGATGATTCCCCTTGCAGGCGCGGTTTTGCAACGCTTTGCTGGCCAATGCTTGGAGCTCCGTCGAACTGACAAGCCGCGAGGCAACTTCCATGAGCTGCTCCAGCATGCGCAGCGAGACGTCTGCACGTGTCTCCAGCAGGTGGGTAACCACGGGTGCCAGAATCGCCTGAGCGGCTCGTTCGCTGTTCGTGAGGGCGGTCAATCCGGGTAGAAAATCGAGATGCCCTGTATTCAGACCGGCATTCCACATTGCCAGGATGGCGACACGGGACAGTTCTTCGGTCTGCAACAGCCGGGCAATGGCCCATTCACTCAGGCGAGCGCGGGCACTCTCGTCTTCGGCGGCCATCCAGTCTGATTTGAGCACGACGAGCGCTGCGAAGAGCGGCGGTGTCGGTATAGGGCCCGCAGAGGTGTCAAGCAACGACAGGGTGCCCGCGAGAACGGAAGCCTCTTGCGGATAGGAATTGTTCGTTGCGCTCATCGTCCCGAGATCCGACGCATGAACGCCGAAACCATGCATCGCGACGTGCTGCCATCCCGCCGTAATGGCCGCCATGATGTCGGTGCCGACCAATGCCTGCAGTTTCTCGGGGCCGACGAGGTCACGTTCGCCAAAGGGATCGGAGCCAAGGCGGCAAATTGCCGCGATTTGCAACAGCGAGGTCGCTTTGCCGGAGGCCAGGTCGCCCCTGCTGCGCTCGAACTGTGCTCGAAGGTGGCCTCTGCGTCGATCCACACGCGCCTGCCACGCACGCTCCCGGCGCACCATCGCCTGCCGTTGCGGATCCACTGGGCACGTTTCCAGCATGGCGACGAGCTCCTGAATGGAAGCGTTCATGAGTCGCGCCGCGAGGAAGTCGTGTACCCGCCAGAACTGATCGGGCACCGAGGTATTGCTCTTTGCGTTGGCGGCTGCCATGGCAAGGCAGCGGTATTCGCCTAACTGGCTGTGCAGCGACGGATCCTCCAGAAGGCGTTGCACGATGGCGGTCGACGGAAAGGAGCCGAGCTTATGGAGAAAGACGACGCCGGGAAAGTGCGGTGGGGAAGTACTTTCGGTCAGTGCGATCGCGACGAACAGATTGAGCTCGTTGTGGCCTGCCTGTATCCAGCGAGACAAGGACTCTCGAACCAAATCGTCGTGCCCTTCTGTCGGATACTGCTTCAGGTTTGTCAGCCATCGCCATACGTCCTCGCTGGTTGGCGACGGTGACGCGTCCAGCAGCGCGACGAGGTTCTGATCCAGCAGCCGTCGAATCTCGGTGTGTGCGCTCGTATTCTGCGTATCCGCGAAATACGCGCCCCAGTTCTGTTCCAGGAGCGCGCGCCGCGGGGCGCTTTGCAGTTGTCGGCCAAGGTTCAGGAGCCGGCCCACCGTGCGTTTCTCGGCGTAGGCGTGGTGGTCTCGCAGTAACTGGCCCCACTCCTCATCACCCAGTAGGCTTGCGTCCCGCCCAGCGATTGCCACGCGCAGCGCCACGTTGCTTTGACATTGGGCCAGGGCCGACACGGCACGGAACAGTGCAAGTCGCGCTTGGCCGCGGTCATGGGCGCTCGCGATGGCGGCTTCTGCCGCCCTGCTGCGTTGCCCGTCGGGTCGGCTGTTGTCCAGCGCGATCGAACTAAGCAAGGGAGCCAGGGAAGTGACCGGCGCCCCGTACTGGAGCGCCTCGGTGACGGTGAGAAACAAATGATCCGAGGCGCTCCTGTCGTCGAGAATTGTCCGAAACTCGGATGCAAGGTCGTCGCCGGCGAGGCCTCCGACGATGGTGTCGCCATTATCCGCGGCCCGGAACCAGGGATCATCACGAGCAAGATTGTGCAGAAGGATGCGGCGCTGCGAGGTCGTGAGCGCTTTCGCATCGCCATAGATCAGGACGGTCGCCGCATCCTGGCGAACCAATCGCGCGGCGGCTTCGTCCAGCCCGAGTTGCGCCAGGTGGACCGCGGTCCAGGCATACACGCCGCGCCATTCCGACGGGGGATGCCCACCGGCGCCGGTCATGAGCGCGAGGGCGCGCGCGACGGGGTAGCGAGGCCTTCCCGCCCCGCCGGCTATGGATTGGGCTAGGCTTTGCCCGGCCAAATATTCCGCGACGACGCGATGCATCGGCGCAAACGTGTGTCCATCCAGGCGCCGAAACAGTGCGGTGTCCAGCGTGTCGGCCAGAAGATCTGGGGACAGGCCGGTGTCGGCACTCACCAACAGCCTGGCACGCAACTCTGCCGGGGGGGCCGCCGTCGAGTGCCAGACTGCTGCGCGGTTCGGGAGCAACATCAGCGCACAGAGTTTTGCCGCCGCGCCGAGGATGGCGGCGGCAGATGCCCGGTCTCGGGTTGCGGCGCGAGACGGATTGTTTTCGTGCGCTAGCCGATCCACCGCGCTCGCAAACAGCTCGAATCGCGTTGCCGGCCATTCCTGGTTGTCTTGCACCGCCCGGTAGAGCAGCACCAGGCTGAGCGGATTTTCCGCGAAGGGCGATCCGCCGAGCCGTGCCGCGTTCGCGAGGAACGCATGGGGATCGGGTTCGCCAATGGACGTGAGCAGGGCGCGTGCCTCCTCGTCGGACAGGGGATCGAGCCGGGCGACGGCTATCTCCTGTCCGTTGGTGGCACGCGCCAATCGAGCACGATCGGCATCGCTCCAGTCTTCCGCGCGGCAGGTGAGCCACCAGGCGGGAGGCGCGAGCTCGTTCAGGCGGGTGGCGATCTGTTCGATCTTGTCGGCCCGGTAGCCATTGCCGGATCGGTACTCGTCGAGGCCATCCAGATAAATCGGGGTACCCACCGGAACGACCGCGCCGTTGACAAATGCCGAAACGCCCACCAGGTGGCCGCCGGATTCCGCAGCCAGTTGAGCGAGGACGGTGGTCTTGCCCATGCCCGGTTCGCCGACCAGCACCCCATGCGGATGTCGATGTAACTCGCTTGCTCGGATGGGCCGGGCCGTACTGTCCGGCCAGCCTGACAACACAGTGACGCGACGATTGATCGGCATGGATTGAGAATGAGGTGTCGTTTTCGCAACAATCATTGCACATTACGACGGCGCTTGGCAGTTGCGGTGGGGGCAAAGGGGGCAGTGCCGCTGTCGCGGCACCTTGCGCGAGGCGCGAACGCGTTGGCATTTTTGCGGACGGTCGATCTCCCTTATTACGCCCCGCAGATCGATCGGGCCGACATTTGAAACTGGCTGTCCCGACGGGGCGTGCGTCCGCGGCGGGTGCGACCGCCGAGCCATGGCGCCCAGATGCGGTCGGACGGGCTCGCCGCCGGGTCCTCGAGAAGCGGACCGCTGCACGGCACGGGAGGGAGATGGTCAGCGCACCGCAGCCGACGGCGATCGCCATGTTGCGTTTCCAAGTAAAGATGGGAAATGCCTGATTTACTTGGAAACGCCATGGAACTGTGGACAGCAAATCTCTCGTTGGGGATGGGGCAACGCGGCCTGTCGTTCGCGCACCGATCCGCGCATCGGGGCGGGCCGCGGCCAGCGGTAGGCAATGTCCACGAGGCGCAACGCGAAGACGTAGACGATCCCAGCCATCGCTGCGGCGGTACCCCATACGAGCGGCACTGTGCCATCCCGATAAAAACCCGCGAGGGTAATGGCGGTGGAGGCCAGCAGCGGAATGATGCCCACCTTTTCCAGGGCGCCGATGAAGAGCGATAGGCGCCCGCGCGCCTGCTCGGCGACGTCGGCCAGGTAGCGCCTGGCAAAGACAATCTGCTCGGCGGTGTACGTTTGCCGGATATTGCAGACCGTGTCGTACCAGCGCGCCATGTTCTTCCCGACGGCGCCGATCGTCTGCGCTTCGAGGGCCCTCCATTCCCGGATCGTCAGCAGGGTGGAGCGCAAACCGAGCACCGTGACCGCGATGACCCCGAGGAGCAGCAGGGCGAGCGCCAGGTAACTGGCGCTGCGGTAGGGCCCGCTTGCGATCACTACCGATAGGACCCATCCAAGGCCTAGCCGTCCCGCAAACGCCTGTGGCAGAGGTAACGAAAACAGACAAACGCTGGAGGGGTGGTTGCCGGATTGATGGCGAGAAAGTGCCGAGAGGGCAGCGTAGCCGCCCAGCGTCGGTGATATGGTGTGCGATTCCTGATCAGCGTCAATGAGACGGAGGCCCGAAGGACGGTGAGCAGAATTAGGGTGCACGGGTCGATGCAAATGTCCTCAGATATGCCACCCATCGGGAGGGTGTGTCGCTTGTTAGCAACAGGTCGGGGCCTTGCCGTGGGCCGATCCAAATTCAGCCTTCAAAGGCTATCGCCTGATGGAGTCGTTTCCGGCGAGGCGGTCGTGCGCTCCAACGGTAAGGATGACCTGCGCACGGACTACGACCCGGTCGACCACACGATCCACACCGCGTCCCGCATGGAGAACAACGGAGTATCGCTGCCGGGATCGCAGACATCTAGCAATTCCATTGGCATTCAGCAATCAAGGCATTTGGTAGTCTGATAGGAAGTGCAGCCATCATGAACCTTCTTTAGAGCTAATGCGAAATATTTCCAGTTCGGCGCTACAAAATCAGATGGTAAATCCTTATGAGCAACGATTTCAGACGTTGCTGGCTAAAGGTATCGACAGCTCTGCCGCCGCTCTGATGACCACTGAACGTTACGTCGATCAGAAGCCGGTGGTGCGTAACAAAAGAAAACTACCTCTTGGAGAGCATGACGAAGCCTTCTGGTCGAGCAGTTTCTTGACGCTGATTTCACCTGATGGCTGGGGGAGCGAGATTGGCCGATTGGCAATAGTGCGTTATTTGAAGCAAGGACGCATATCGCGCCATGATTTGCTGGTTATAATTGCTCGGACTGCGTCAGACGCCTTAATCTGGGCCATTCGGCGATCTCGGGTGGGGCCGTCCTCACATGCAGATCGATTCTCTGAGCTGCAGTCAGTAGGAATGTCATGCTCCGTAATCGCTGAGCAATGCGAGATCATCTCCATCCTTTCTGAAGCCTGCCAAGCGCAAAAGAACGAACTGGAACGTTGCAAAGCCCGGCTGGGCGAGCTAAGCCCCTTTGAGCTATCGTTATACGCGAGCCTATTCGCCTACGCAGAGTTGGTACCGTTGCCGGGTAGGGGCCATCATCCGGAGATGGAAAAATACTGGGAGGCGATCAACGACCTATTGATCTGGAAGATTGCTTCGGTACCGGAGTCAGCTATCAAGCTGAACATCGCCAAGGCCGGGCGTTCTTTGGCGACACATCTTTCTCCACTGATTTTTCCAAGCTCCCAAGGTCAGCCGGCTCGGCATGACTTGTACGAGGCCTTTGAGGAACTCCTCGCAGCTCAACTGGAACTTAATGCCATTAACTCCCGTTCTGTCGATGCGTACTGTTACGACGATAGCATTCTATTTGTTCGTAACGGTAACGTCTTGGAAATCGAGCAAACCGATCCGGCAGTGAGAGAGAAGTGGCGTCGTGATGGTGAAAAGCTGGCTAAGCTTCATGGCTATTGGCTCCATCGCGGGATGCTGGAATACATCAATTCTCCCATCTCGGAGGGAATAATTGGGAAAGCAGAGAACCATGAACTGAACGAAATGGCCCTGATCCGAGCAATGAGCAATCGTTCGCTTCTGGAAGAGGTATATGGCATCGACGACCGAGTGCTGCTGGAAACCGGTACGCGAGTACCACTACTCAAGGCCCTTCTAGCGTTGGAGCTGAGCTCCGTCTTTTACCAAAGCGCGTTTCTTCGCCCCTTTGGCGAGCTGCTGAAAGAAACCGGAGACTGCCTGGCGGCTTTGCACATATTGTGCATGCGTGGATTTGTTGAAGGGCAGAACCGGCTGCCACTGACTTTTGCGACCCGCGTGGACAAGGTCAACGCTATTCGTGGCTGGGTCGCAAGTGATGCTCAGCCTCAAGGTGACCCATTGATGGCGGCTGCGGTGCTGGATTTCTGGACCAGTGATTGGTCAGCATTATCCGGCCGCCTGCGTAACAACGGTGACGACGTGGCGCCGAACCTGCTGGAGCGCCCTTTCCTTAAGATGGGCGAGCTTATCGTTCAGTTGCCTTGGCTCACTGGCCTCCAGAACAATCGCACAGCGGCGATCAATAATCTGCGCCGGATTGGCCAAAAGCGATCGGAAGTCAAAGAGGAAACCGCTCGCATTGAGCAACGATTAGGAGCGCTATTTGCGCAACGTGGCTTCCGCGTCAAGGCGGGATGGGTGCCCGATCGAGACACCTACGGTGACGCCGGCGAGGTCGATCTGATTTGCGCCATGGACGGGATCGTGCTTGTCATTGAGGTCAAATCCTCCTTCCTCCGCACAACCCGGCGGGAGGCTTGGTCGCATGCCAGTACTACGCTGCGAAAGGCTGGCAATCAATTGCAGCGTAAAACTGCGGCGCTGATGCGAGCACTGACCATTGATGCGGGGTTGTGTGCCGACTTGGGACTGCCAACTGGAATAGTCCCGTCCTTGACAGGATGGATCGTCGATACATCCATCGAACACGATCATGAGCGGTTCAGCGGCTTTCTCAAGATCTCGCTGGAGGAGGTCATCATTGCTCTACGAAACGATCGTCACCTTCTATCTGACCCATATGGGATACTGAAGGCGATACAGGATGGCGTGATTCCGGACGAGGCTGATCATGTTATGCACGGGGGAGCTTCGCTATACCCGCAGTCATTCTCTGTGGCTCGCTTTGTAGATGTAATCGAGTCTGAAGCGGTTTGGTCGAATTGAATCGGTGCTGGAGGGTCGGAAGTGTAGTTCGTCTCCCCCAGTCCTTCGCTCTTCAGCGGCCTGCTTTATTGGGCAATCCTCTTCGGGCATCCAATGCCACGCGTCCAAACTGTCCGAAGGCTGCCCAGGACGGCGGACGGCCCGTATCATCGGGTTACGCTGGAACGGGCGTGCTGCCTGTCGAGATGCGCTCTGGCGCAGAGTTACACCGCGGCTGGCTTCCGTTCTCGCGGACGACAACTGGCTGCAAACGCAGCTTGCGCTATAGAGGCTGCAGCCTGATCCCTACTTGAATAGGAAAAGATATGAAGCCAGCCAGCATCGTTAGCGGAAAACCGGACCTTAGCGGCAACCGCTTTTCCACCAGTACGCGTAACACTGGTATGAATCAGCGCGAGACCATTGAGGAAACGCTGTGTAATCTTGCCGCCATATGGGGAGCTGACGAGGTAGAGCGGATTACCAGCGGTCGCGGTGGTGTATTTTACAAGGTCCGTGCGGGAGGCGTCACGATCAGCTATCAGAGCGCCTCAAACGTGATTCTTCAGGTCTCCCGCTATTTGCTAGAGCAAGCGAGTACCATATCGCCGCACCGTGATGTCACGGCGTAGGAAAAGATGATGCGCGAAGTCGATTTCAGCCAACTCCATCCTGATAGCGAGTATCTGTCCGACCTCGGAGCGGACGTGTGGCTCATGGATGATCACCGCTGGGCATTCCTCGTTTGGACGCGCTTCGGCCTTGAACGCGGGATCGAACGGTTTTCGCTGATCCATGCTGACCACCATTGGGACGGCATCAACGACTTCCATGAAAGCGAGGAGGCGCGAGACCGGCTTCTAGCCGCCGACCTGAAGGAGATCGAGGCGATGGTTCGCAACAAAGAGCGCATCCAATTCGACTCGTTTATCGCGCCAGCCGTGATCCGAAAGCTCGTTACAGAGGTGCACTTTTTCTGCAAGCAGACGGGCACTGAGTCGGGCCTTGGTGAACCGCTACTAATTGATACTGGAGTCCGCGAGTTCATGCACGACGACCCTGGCCAGCTTGCCCAGGTCCAATTCAATGGACCTGTTATCTTCGACCTTTGCCTTGACCTGTTCAATCGAACGGACAAGTGGGCGACCGGGGATCTCTGGACTGACGACGAGATTGGTGACTTTCTCCAGAGCGTTCGCCCCGCCATCGAACGTGCTGAGCTTGTAACTGTGTCGCTTTCGTTTGACTACTCGGGTACCGAGGCTGATACGCGTCATCTCGCCGGACTCGTCGTTCCGCGCATCGTGCAATGGCGATCCACTCACGAAAGAAAAGGCTGCTGAACGTGAAAAGCCGCGGCGGATTCAAGAAACCGACGATCAAAGACAATGGACGAGCGTATGCAAGGCTGTTTGGGTATTTCGCCACTCAGGAGGAATGGCGTCGATTCCTGACGCGGTATGTGGTTAAACATGTGCCGTTCGGAATGGAGCGCAACGGAGACTGCGCAGTGCGTGTGATCGACCCAACGACGGGTGAGTTAGCGACCCTTGGTTTGGAGCTTCCGAACGAAATCAAGTATCACAATTATGTCGCGACCGCGCGCAGCTTCTGGAACGAGAATTTCACGAGCGACACACAGCGACGAAGCCGAACCCTAGAAGTCGGTTTTGATCAGCCATCAAAAGATGAGGTAGTGCCTAGGTGAATCGGAAAAGCATGAAGCGCAACTACAAAATTGACTCCGAGTACAGCGTCGCTGCTGGCAAACATATGGTCGTAGTCACCTTCGATCAAGATGGCGGCATCGCACCTTCTCGATCGCTCCCGTTGTATGAGTCCTCCAGCGACGCCATGGTCGCAGGTATCCGGTATCTGGAGAGCCAGGGGGTGAAAAACATCGATCGGCACGCAGTGGCGTCGGTCATCCTACTGAAGTAGGGGGAGCCCATGACCAATCCCACACTGCCACGCAGTGCGCAGCCATACAAGGCGGCTTGGCCTCCGCCAAATCGTGATTACTTCACCGTCAGAGTGATGAACTCTCAAGCCCTGCACAACGTTTCATCAGTACTGTGGGCCGTGCACGAGAAAGACGACCTATTTGTTGGCCCATCGGTACGCCTCACAAGCCCCGTAGGGCGGGTTCAACTGGAGACACAAGAGCTGGCGGAGCAATTCTGCGAACATGCACGCAATGTCCTCAGCAAGCGCCACGGGGACGACATTCAACTCGCTGTAGTATCCGGTACGGCGCCCACGAAGACTTCTAATCGTTGGACACGCGAGCAATCCGCGCACGTGCGCGCAATGCTGGATGGACTAGCAAATGCGCACGACGGTAGTAGCAATGCTCGTTGATGCTAGCCTAGCGCGGCGTGCACGATCACAGGCTGTTGTCGTGGAGATTAAAATGTTCTTACGCAACGCTACTGATGTGGTGGTGGCTCGCGTGCTTCGCGAGGCCCCAGATTGGTTGCTCGCCGAATTGGCGAACGAGGGGCTACAGCTCTACTACGAGAGATTCGGTAGCCGCTGGATTCTCACATCACTGGATGAATAAGAAAAGCGACACAGATGAGGAACACTCAGCGGCGATGATTACTCATAAGT
The DNA here is from genome assembly GCF_058252315.1 of Cupriavidus sp. PB-02. Lineage (NCBI taxonomy): Bacteria > Pseudomonadati > Pseudomonadota > Betaproteobacteria > Burkholderiales > Burkholderiaceae > Cupriavidus > Cupriavidus sp. PB-02. The sequence goes on along the minus strand of NZ_CM177695.1, from coordinate 2,378,635 downwards.
CAGTAATATAGCGGACAGATGGGTGCCTGAAGAACGAGCGCACGAGCTTCGGGTCGCGTCGAATTTGTGCAAGCTGCTCGTGAATTCGCGAACCCAGCTTTTCGCCTTTTTGCAAAGGGGATCGCGCGACGCCGTTGCGCTTGACGTGACTCCACACCAACTCATCCGGATTGAGGTCCGGGGCGTAACCAGGCAGGAAATGCAAGGTCAGTTTGCCCTGCGCACTGGCGACGTAGTCCTTGACGATGGCTTTCTTATGCGCTGGCAATCCGTCGACGATCAGATGCACCGCCTTCTTTCGATTGAACATCAGCTTCTTGAGCAGCGTGACGAACAACTCACCGCTGAGCCCGCCTTCGTACGTTGCGAACCAGAAGGCACCCTTCGAGTTGACGGCGGACGCCGCGCTCATGCTTTGCCGTTGGCCGGGACGCTCGACAATGGGGGTTTCGCCGCGCGGCGCCCAGGTCTTGCCATGCACCGAGTCAGCGCGAAAGCCCGATTCGTCCCAGAAGAAGATATCCGCCTTCTGCTCACGAGCCTGCTTGGCAATGGCCGGATACGTGTCGTGCCGCCAGCGATCGATTGCCTCTGGATCGCGCTGGTAAGCGCGCTGCAGCGGCTTTTGCGGCGTCAGGTTCAGGCGTGCCAGCATCGCGCCGATCGAGGCCAGACTCAGCGTCACGCCGAACTTTTGCTGCACCAGTTCGCGAACCAGGTTGCGCGTCCACAGCCCAAAATCGAACCCGTACTGCATCGGATTCTTGCCGTTGATCCATCGCAACACCCGCTGCTCCTGCGCAGGCGTGAGCGTGCGCGGGCGACCCGTGCCTTTGGTCGAGCGCAGCGCCCGTACACCGCGGCCGCTCGCCTGGGCGCGAATCTTGTACGCCCACGACCGATTCATCCCGAACGATGCCGCGACATCATCCGGATGCTCCCCCTCGGCCATGCGTTGCACCGCCAGGATGCGCATTTCTTCAAGCGTGTTGTGAGCCAGGCTGCGGCCGTCGTGCTTCATGAGCGCTCCCCTCAATGACCATCGCTCAAGGATAGACTATTTGTCCGCCAAATTCCTGACTTATGAGTAAATGCGCGGGACGTGAGATCAGCACCCTACTCGAACAGACCACGCGCGACGGTATCCTCGTTGGAGGCAGGATGGAGAGTGCAGCCAAGGCTGCGTTTGACCAATATGCGCGCCAAGCCGCAACCAACGAACCTGGGCAGAGCGCGGTATCTGTCCACGGATAACAAAAAAGCCCCTTGATGGCTAGCCGTTAACAAAATCTGTTGAAACGCAAAACGGGTCCCGCCTTTCCAGATGGGGCCCGTTTTTTGCCTGTAAACAAGGGGTTCTGCGCTGGAGAATGCCACCCCTTCCTCACCTGAGGTGGAATGTCAAAACATGGCGTTTGAGGCACACGGATTTTGGCGGCTTCCGCGCGTTCGTATGAGGTCTGAGCGTCGCAGAACGACCCATCTGAGACATCCAAACCTGCAGGGTCTAACGACCGGTTTGAACGACATCCAGCCGCTGCGAGCGCTCGGCCTCTACGTGGTATGCCCTTTCCACAGAAAGGGTTGATTCAAGGTTGAAGCCGATACGCCCGGTCGGGGCGTCTATGTATGGCTTTGGAGCGGATTTGGGACCGACAATGACTCGAGCAACAGGAGTTTGGTGATACGGTCAGTCGCTCTCCCAGTTCAAGTTTAATCGGCCATTCGACGGATAGTTTTGCCGCGCTGCGCGCGCACAATGGAGAGACGAAGCCAACCACCCAGAACAGCCGCTTCACATTAGAAGTGGGGCGTCTGCAAAAAATATCAGGCAATGCGGTAGCGGAGGGGTATCCACGCTCCGACGGCAGCGTACAGATCTTACTTCGAAAAAAGACGGAGATCGGCAAATGGAAATCGCCCATCATTTTATGTCGAGCGAGTCGTCTGTGAGTCTCTGGCTCGAAAAGCGGATCCCTTTGGAACCAAAGGGGGCGCTTCATGCTATCCGGGAAACGCTGCGGGACGCGCTTTGGGACCTGCGGCTGCCGGATCAGAGCCTATTGTCCTGCTGCTACACCTCGCTGGAAACGAAGCATGATGCCGACGTTGAAAACCTTGTCATCTACAACATTGGGACGGACAACTTCTCCAACCTGACCCGACACGGGGTCCATTTTCGACGCCGACGGGAAGTGCCGCCACTCAGCCCTCAAGTCGAAGCGTTCGCGCATCACTACGACTATCGGTTCATTGACCGACTGGACCCGAAAATGGGGCCAAACTTTTGCTTCTACCTCCCCAAGGGCTCCGCGCTAAAGCGGCCCGAGGAGGTCTGGTGGTCCGCGACTCAGGCACCGCGCATGGATTATGTACCGCTGCCAGGGCAGCCGTTTTCCCTGTACGTGAAGCTTGAGACCCGGATGGGGGACAGCGGCGTCGCGAACGTTATCAAGCCGTTGCTGGATGGGATCGTCTGTGCCATGCACAACGACCCATTCCCGTCGAGCGAGGCCATCGCCCGCTTGAGCCGGGGTTGGGGGCGCGGGATGGAGCAGATCCAATCGCGGCTACTGAACCCGCCGAATCCATTTCTTGGCCCGCGCGCAGTACTTGCGACCCATCAAAAGCATAGCGACACGTCAGTACGGTGGGAGCCGGCGGATCACCTCTGCGAGGAATGTACCGTGATCGTCTCTCCCTCCGACGAACATCGTGCTTGGGTCATGGTGGCGCCTATGACCTGACTGTTGTGGAGCCGGCATCCGCCCCTTGCCAGCGTCATTCCGACGCAGGTAATCGGTAGTGAGTGTCTGTGTGGGACATAATCCAAGCGTGAGGGCAGCATAGCCTTCCGAATCCCATCGTCCGACAACAATGGCGGATTGACCACTGGAGTCGAAGGCATATACAGGAAGACGTGGGCTTCGATTGCTTCCAGCGGCACTAACTCGCGATGGCTGAAGGTGCCGCCCCCGCTTCAAGCCCCCGCATTACTCTGCTGGTCTTGATGTCTGGTGCGATCCGGGCAACTGGCATACCGGTATCAGACAGTGGCATGGTGTTCTCTCTTTGGTAGATCAAGCTGGAGGCAAGAAACGGGCGCGACGAGCGTCCGCTGTTGGGAAGGTGAGCTATGGACACCCCGCTTGAAGCCGGTACGGTAGTCAAAGTGCTAAACGCACGTACCCCGAGCACGGAGTTTCTCGTCGGCGAGACGGTGCAAATTGTCGCCTACGGCAAGCGGACCGGCGTGTATGCCGTGCTGTTTGATGGCGAACTGTATGCGCCGTTCCGGCAAGAGGACTTTGAGGTCGTGTGATATGGGAGGCCTGGCTGGAATGATGACCAAATGGTGGATTGATGACTGGTCGCACAATGCTTACAAAGGAAGACAGCGGATTCGAAACAGCGGTCAACCCGAGATTGCAAACGCTATCAGGGCACACGGCCATCAATTCAAAACCTTACAAATGGGAATGCGGATCATGCGTGATGACGCCTTGAAGGTTGCTGAATATTGCAACCGTGTCCTGCCGCTTCATTCTGCCAGCCTAAGCGACGAGTATTACTACCAGAGTTTGCCGTTGTGCATCATTGATGCCGTTTTTTCGATAAATGTAAAATATCAAAGCACGCAAAACGTTGTTTCGAGATATTGCCAGCATTTCGGCCTGCGTAAATTTCGACGTGACCGCACGTCAATCCCATCCCGCGAGGAGCAAGAGTCTGTAAGCGCCCTTTGCGAACGCTACATTGAGCGTGGCTTCGGGGTTATGACCGAAGAGATATTAAACAACCGTCAACGAACGTCGGCGGTCAACGGCATAACCAAGGTCGAGGCGGTTCTGGAATTTGCCGCCACCCTGAAGAAATATGGGATAGAGTACTTTCAAGACATCCCGACGGCGATGAATAATGATGACCTTGAGACGGATATTCGAACGATTCCGGGGCAGAGCAGTGGCATTTCGCTTGGTTATTTCTGGATGCTTGCCGGGTCGGATGAGTATACGAAACCTGACCGCATGGTCTTGGGGTTCCTGACGGACGCACTCGGGCGAAACGTCCCGGTCGCAGAGGCGCAATCGTTGATGTCTGCTGCCACAGACCATATCAGGACTTCCCTGCCCGAAATGACCGTTCGGCTGCTGGATTATGAAATCTGGAAGTATCAGCGCGAATTTGGTGCGACACGCGGACACCGCCGTGGGTGATGGTCCGGTATGCAGCCGGTGAGACCGTCACCGCCTTGGCAACCAAGGAACAGGCCTTTGTGCAGGCATACGAACACCAGCCGGTTCTCGCCTGAACTTCAGGTGGGGCGACCGGGATGGAGTGGCAAAGTCCACGCGCAACTGATGGACAGGCTGCATGTTCGCGGGATCGCCGGACAAGTATGGAAACCAACCGTGCTGCGGTGCAGAATTACGGCACAAAAACCCGTTTAATCCAAGAATGTTCTAGATCAGGACAAACTTGCCTTGTAGTCCTGCTACCGCCCGCGCCACACCCCGGCATCGCGGGCTTTTTTTTGTCTGGCAGTCCATCTATGCAATCACGCTTCCGATGTCCGGATGGCTGCCAAACTTCTGCGACATAGTTCCTTGATCGGTTTGCCCAACCCTGACGCGTGCCCGAATCCGTGGTTCTTGGGACAAGTCGAAATACGACAGCGGGGCCATCCCCTTCTTCACGATCACATCATGCAATGCCCCGACTGCGGGCATGCCGAACTGATTCCTGTCTCACTCTCGCTGGCACCACTGTGGGAGCGAGACGCAATGTCAAGAGTCATGTTCCCAAGCCATGTGTGGAGATGCCCCCCGTGTGAGGCCAATCCATTTACGCGGCGTTTCAGGTCTGAATCAACCTTTTCTGAGCTGTCTGCGATGCAGTCCGTCGTTCGATCGATACTCTTTTTCTTCGGCGTGTACAGAATCTAAGCACGCGGCCAAGGATCAAAACAATTACCTCGTAGAGTTCGAAGGTGTGTAGCAGTGCAGGCGGAGACGTAGGATGATCCGCCCGGAATATTCCAACATTACTAAGGGGACATCATGCGGACAGTAGTGGTTCTAGACTTTGAAACGACGGGCTTGTCGCCACGCCAAGGGGATCGTGCCACGGAAATAGCCGCTCTGTTGGTACGTGACGGCCAGATCGTGGACAGATACGAAAGCCTGATGAATGCAGGAAAATTTATACCCGCACACGTTGTCGGGTTAACCGGCATCAGTAACGAAATGATCGAATCTGCGCCGCCTGCCTCGAAAGTAATGCGTGAAGCAGAAAAATTCGTTGGTAAGAATCCAGTGGTGGCACATAACGCAAGCTTCGATAGCATGTTCTGGAAATCCGAACTTGGAGCATTGGGCATGACAACGGCCACCGTGTTCGAATGCACTATGCAAATGTCAAGGCGCGCATATCCACACGCGCCGAACCATAAGCTATTGACCCTGGCTGAAATGCTGGGTTTGCCAAGGTCCGGCCGGTCACACCGAGCGATGGCAGATGCAGAGATGACCAGTCAGCTTTGGCTGAGACTCCAGATCGATCTTGCCCGACCGCGAAGCATGGGTCGGTCGTTCTAGGGACGCGAAGCACGCGTTGATCGTTGCGGCCGTAACAGGCTTCGCACGAGTAGCGTACGCTTGGCTGCGAGACGGAGATGCGCTCATTTCAGGATTGCCCTTGCGTTGACTCGTGAAGGGGCGCAGATCTTCACCTTTCTTCCGCCGGAGTAGTTGACGGCTCTGTCAAGCCCCTGCGGGGCATGGGGTTCGCGGCGCAATATAGGTGTAGGGGCGCATTACGAGCGACGAAGTGCCGGATTACGGAATATGCCGGATCGCAAACGGAAACGGGGGCTGTATGAACTTTACTGACGACCAACGAAAAGCGATCAACCATGCAGGCGGCAATCTTCAGCTAATCGCCTGTGCGGGGTCAGGGAAGACAGAAGTTGTCGCGCGCCGCGTTGTGCATCTATTGACTCCCGGACACAGACATTCAGTCTGTCCGAAAAATATCGTTGCATTCACTTTTACCGACAAGGCCGCCGCAGAACTCAAGGAGAGAATTGTTGAACGCTGCCACGAGGCCCTAGGCGATCTCATCGGGTTGTCAGAAATGTACGTTGGGACTATCCATAGCTTCTGTCTCGAACTGCTAAAGAGTGAGGTTTCAAAATATCTGAAATTTGAAGTTCTGAGCGACGTTCAGCAAACACTTTTCGTAGATAGGCATTCGTCGAAAAGTGGGCTAACGAGGTGCACCGACCTACAGGGAAAACCGCTGAGGCGATACGTTGATACCAGCAACTATACCGATGCCCTGACGATACTTCGTGAAGCATCCATTATTCCTCGCGCCCTTAGAGATTGCTCGATCGTATCCGGACTTAGCTCATACCGCCACTTACTCGACGACAAAAGCTATTTCGACTATTCGGCAATTCTTGATGAGGCAGTTGAGGCACTCCGTCGCGATACGAAGCTGCGAGCGCGGCTCGCCGACCGGATCAAACACGTGATCGTCGATGAGTACCAGGACGTAAATCCGATTCAGGATGCGGTAGTTGATGCCCTGCATGGCTTAGGCGCAGAACTATGCGTTGTTGGGGATGATGATCAAGTGCTGTATCAATGGCGGGGAAGTGACGTCCAGAATATTCTTGCGTTTGGAAAGCGATATGCCCCTGTGAGACAAGTAAAACTAGAGGAGAATTTTCGATCCAGCGAGGGTGTCGTAGAAACCGCTCGGTCGTTCATAGAGCAGAACTCAGAACGCCTACCAAAGCATATGAAGCCGACAGGAGCTCAAGACTATGAGCCTGGTGATCTGGTTGCACTGAGTTTTGATGATCCCGATGAAGAGGCCGCCTATATCGTAAAAACATGCAGGTCACTCTTGGGTGTGGCAATCAAGGAGTCGGATAACCAATTCCGTGGGATCGCCTGGTCCGACATGGCAATTTTGCTACGCAGCGTCGCAAAGAACGCGGAACCGATTACGCGAGCGCTCCGGACAGCGGGCATTCCATTTCTTATCGTTGGAATGAACGATTTGTTCGCTACGCCTGAAGCTAGAGCTGCTCGAGATCTATTCTATTTTATGGCGGACCACCGCCTTGATGAGAAGTCCGTGCTCGCATCGTGGCAAGCTGCTGATACAGGTGCTACGCGGGCGACACTAAAAAAGGCAATTGCCATAGCTGAAAAGAGTCGAAATGACATGATTTCTGGGGAGGAGCGATACTCCGTATATTCGCCGCAGCGCGTTTTCCGCGACTTCCTGGAAAATGCGGAAATACGCGAAGAGACAGTTCCAGGCGAAGAAGGGCGAGGGGAGATTCTGTTTTATAATTTGGGAAAGTTTAGTCAAGCAATCTCTGATTTTGAGGCAATTCACTTTCATTCATCCCCGAAGGAGAAGTACGATAGTTTTGCCAATTTCCTTGAATACAGGGCGGAAGGATCGTATCCGGAAGGATGGCAGTCAAACCAGTACGCGAACCCGAACGCGGTGCGAATCATGACTGTGCACCAAGCGAAAGGGATGCAGTGGCCCGTAGTTTTTGTCCCTGCCCTTCTAAAAAATCGCTTCCCGTCCAAGAGGCTCGGTGGGCGTACCGTCTGGCATCTTATCCCGAAGGAAGCTGTGAAAGGGCAAGCACGATATGAGGGAAGTCTCGAGGACGAGCGTCGATTGTTCTACGTCGCATTGACGCGGGCTCAAAAGTTCCTACATATGACTTGGGCCCCAGTTCTGCGGAATAAGTTATATCAGTTTAGTTCGAGTTTTTGGGACGACATTCTCGCGTCGAAGTACGTAAAGCGTCAGCGGCAAGACTATTCAAACCGCAAGCGTCTGCAGCCAAAGCCGAAGGCAGGGATAACGAACGTTACCCTGACATTTTCTGACATTAAATATTTCTTTGAGTGTCCGTATCAGTTCAAATTACGAATTTTATATGGATTTAATGCGCCTATCGATGAGGCGCTCGGATATGGAAAATCGCTTCACGATGCGCTGGCTGAGGTGCACGCACGGGCGATTCGCGGGGAAGTAATGAGGGAAAGTGACGTCCCTTCGTTGATCGAAACTCATCTGCACGCACCTTATGCATACAAGGCTCTGCGTGAACAATTGGAGAAAGCTGCAACGAAAGTGTTGATGGACTATATCTCAGATAATCGCGGTGAATTTAGAAACATCGAATTTTCCGAAAAACTTATAGAAGTCAACCTGGGAGATGGCGTATCCGTTGCTGGTCGCATTGACCTCGTTCGCCGCAAGGATACTGACGAAACGAGCATCGTCGATCTCAAGTCGACGAAACGGGCGCAGCCGGAGGACGTTACCGAAACCCAGCTTCACATCTATGCTCTTGGTTATAAAGAGCTGACGGGGCGTAACGCTGACTACGTCGAGATTTATAATCTGGACGAACGAAAGAGGAAGCCACGATCTGTGGACGAGGATTTTCTAGATGGGGTGAAAGCAAAGGTTAAGCATGCAGCCGCCGTCTTGCGCGAAGGGATGCTTCGACCTACGCCCTCTACGAAGAAATGCGCCACCTGTGACTACTCCCGTATGTGTGGCGCGGCCAAAAAATAGTGCAAAGAGATGTGTTGCTTCCTGCGGTAGCTGGGTACTCGCCAGTAGGCGCACCGGACGTTCACGGGCGAGAGCCGGAATGGCCGCTTTTAGACGCGGTGCCGCCGCTCGAATGGCTACGTGACGGTGATGGCGAACGGCGGCTAGTGGCCGGTCTCGGTCGGATGCGCGCAGGTGGACCTATAGATGGCCGGTCGCGGCTGGCTGCTAAGGAGCCGACGTATCGCGCTGGGAACCTGTCCGTCCGTGGGATGGTGCGAGGGCCGGTGCCGTAGTCCAACCCATCCAAACGGACGGACGACATTAAACGTGCTGTTTCAGTTCCCTATGATGCGCGATGACTAAGGCGACCATGTCGCGGGGGGACAGCTTGCCAGCGCGCGTAAGGGCAACAAGCAGATCATCCGTTGCGTCAGGCGCCACCTCGTCACCCAGTAGCCCCGCTACGGCTGTGGCCCATTCGTCGGCGTAGGTCGCCGAATACTCGATCCCCTCCCGCCGTGCCAACTCAGCGACGTAACGTGCGGTTTCGGTCATGTTTCAATACTAGAAGTAGAGAACTGGTCCGGCGACGGCATCCATGTCTCTCGCATCCTATGGCTTTACACGAAAATGGTCGATTGACTGGCCAGCGTTCACCGCGCGCTGCAGCCAGTCCGGCAGATCCCCGTGACCATCCCACGCGTGGCCATTAGCGTCTCGGAAGCCAATCGGACGGGCGAGGGAATTGCCGAGAGAAGTTCCTTCAGAAAAGCAGCCTGCTTTCTGCAGGTCGGCCAGATGCAGGCCATATCTGGCCATCTGCGTTTTGATCCATAGGATCGTCTCGGCGCGCTCCCGCAAGAGTTGGGTGTCGGAATCCTGGAGGAGGGCAGGCATGTCGGCGAAAAAGCTGGGATCGAAGTAGCAGGGGACAAAGGACGTGCTCGGGGCGGCGAACGACCGACAGAGCAGGGCATTGGCGCTAGATGCAAGAGCGATTCTAACGGGTGCGCCATGCCCCAGGTCGACGCTTGACCCTCGGGATTACCCCCGGCACGCCGACCAGGTATTGCGAGTCTTCTTATCACAATACCTCTCGTTTGACGCGTAAGTGTCCGGCGCGAGATTGGGGTAGGGGGTCGGTAACGCACCGTCATACTGCGCCATCAGGATCACGTAGGTGTGGGAAGGCTCGCTGGTGGCCGGCGTCGAGCCCCGCTTCGAGGTGATGGAGGGCTGGAATCGACCCGCTGCCGTCGTTCGCCCCAGCACGGCTCCGGCGTCAGCTTCCAAAGTACAGCGGTCATTCAGCGCTTCGTCACAGCCGGAAAATCATCGGCCATTGCGGACAATTGTGCATTCTCGCTGAAGGCGGTTGAATGAACCCCTTGTGGACCAATGAGCGAGCTGTCGTTATCGGCCCCGGCTCAAAATGGCGGCGGTCGGTCGCCGGTCGTCTCGTCCGATTTCTACGACTCTCCCTTTGGAGAGTCTCGGCGCTGTTTCCGCAGCGCCTGCCGCTCCCAAGTTTGTTTTCGGCTTGGATGTCTCCATTGGACATCAGGCGGGTAGACTTCCACTTTTGGAGTAGGTGTTCCATTGGACTTGGTCAGAGCGTACGCGTCTATATCGGTCTCGCGAGAAAGCAGAAATCTGAGGAAATCGACTCGCTTGAATTCACATGTGACATATATGCTTAATAGGACCAAGTAGTGATGGAGCCCTGCCTCCCCGTATCTGCCATCGACCAAAGCTCGATATTTTGCGAAGCGTTTCACGGCGTGTTCTGCATTGTTGTTGTTCCAAGGCACGTCGTCGTGTTCCAGGAACGTGAACAATTTGTTCCGATACTTGATCATCCTTCTTCGATACCCTTCGGCCAATTCAGACTGTCCACACTGTTGCTTCAAAAGAACCTCGTAGAACACATCTACATCGTGTTGATGCTTGCGAAGATTACGTCGTCTGAGGCCGTAACGATCTACGGTCGCAATGATGGTCCTTAGCAGTACACCGAGTTGCGATCCGATTTCCTTCAACTCCTCGTCCCAAGGACTGCGCAGGAGATCGTTGTTGAAGTCCCTCAACAAGTGAATCAAACATTTTTGTTGTTCGCAATCAATCGAGTCGTAGGCAGCATAGAAATCTGAGACTAGTACTCCCCGGAAATCCTTAAGCAGTTCGGACAAAAAACCTCCCTCCCGTGATTTCCGATAAATGAAGACGACCTCCTCGAGACTGGCGAATACCCAAACGTAACCCTTTCCTACTCGTGCAAGATGAACATCCGTTTCGTCGGCGTGGATCAAGGGCCCGGCAATCATCCTCTTCAAGAGGAGATCGTATGTGGGTTCGTAGTAGTGGGCCAGGGCGGCCTTCCATGACCAAATATCAGGCGTATAAAGGGGCAATCCATAGCACTCATATAATGTTTCAGCGATTCCTCCGAAGGTCATTCGATGCGCAACGTGCATATACATTGCCCAACTCTTCAGTGAGTGGCAGTGCTCTTCCAAGGTAAGATATTCCCGGGGTAAGAATTCAGTGTTGCATAAACCACACCGATGCCAGGAGGTCGTATAGCGCGTGACACGCCTCCTTACTCCACTTGGAGAAAATACAAGGTCGTATGCCAAGCGAGCTAACCGACCGTCCGGCTTAATCCCCAGGTCGGATCCTCCGCACGATGGACATTCTTGACATACGATTTTCACGTTCCGGTTTATTGGCAATCGATTTTTGCCCCTTTTTCTTGCGCTCTGCTGTAATGCCATTCTGCGCTTACGAGCCGTGTTAGTTCGTATAAATATCTTATCTTGCTGGTAGTCAAAGTATGCCCGTTCATTGACAAAATCAAAATCTTTGATTACGAAGTTCACTTCGCGCCAATCAGGCCGCCTAAATTGCGGATCAATCTGTTCGACGAGCGAGACTTGATACCCGTCAACGCTTTCTACCGTCTGTCCGCGTAGCGTCTGCGTCGACGAAGGGCACAGAGCATACAGAAACTGCGTTACCTTCTGTAACGCAACACAATCGTCGAAGTTATATGTGATGAGTTTCTTCTTGAGAGTTTTTGATCGCATCTCCTCCCACCGTCTCCGCCAGACGATGCTCTGAATCCCAGACGCGTCGGGATCGTTCCATTCGTGACGAAGATATCTACCTACGTCTTTCAGGCTGTTAGAATAGGTGGGAAAGTAGATGTGCGCGCGAATGATCGACAGCACATTTACTGAGCGCGCTAGGATGCTCTTTACAAGTTCCTCTCGTCCCGATGATTTCATCATGCGACGCAGGAATGCTGTATCGTAGCCGCCGTAGGAGTATAGGCGGAAGTCCTCGTGCACTGATACAACATCGAGGAATCGCTGAAATATCAAGGGCTCATCGGCACTGCTGCCTGCCCAAAATGAGTACTTCTTATTAATACCTCCCGCTTCAACGATCATTCCAAGCAAATAGTCGAACCCCCTTTCTGGGTCACCCTCGACGTCAAAAAAAATCCGAACTGCGCTGTTCGGCAGTTCAGGCGAACCTAGGACGTAAATCTTCTTGTCCCGGATTGCCAAGGCTTGCAAGGCATGCTGGTGGGGCTGATTCTGCTGTTTCCGTTGAGGGACGCGCCTCTTCGGCCGGAATGTGCAGGATAGCTGAGTGACCGTGAAGATTCCTCTTCGGTTATATTTACTCACCTCATTTTCGCTCATGCCTCTCAATAAGCTAAGATCGTCCTTGGACATTGCTTCAGATTGGCATCGTTTGCGAAACTCGCAAATCTGGCAATGCGGGTTTAATCTTAATTTTGGTTTGGCTTCCGTTTCTCGCATCTCCATTATTTGCATTAGCATACGCCGGGCCTGTGAGATGCCTCGGCCCAGTTTCACCTTATGAATCTCACAGTCTCGCCCGTAAATTAATATTCCCCATTGAGGCTCTTTCCCCTGAACAGTCGTCAAAAATAATGCGAGTAATGCAAGCAGGGTCTTTTGTTCCTTACCAGGCCGCTTTCCTTCGTAAACCAAAATTGGGATATAATGAAAATCGCCGAGTCGCGATGATCCATTCGATCGCTGTAGGCCGTCAAACCGAATTTTAAGTTGATCTTCTTCATAAGTCATGTCGAGCAGCAGGGGCACTCCGCGCCTCAACACTTCAAACGTGACGACGAAGCCTTGTAGAAAATCCCGTTGCTTATCGCGAACCAACCTGGTTGCGGCGTCTTTTCGCATTCGATCTCTCGACTCCCTAAGTAGGAGATCGTAATCTGACGCGACACCCTGTTCTCCCGACAGTTGCAAGCTACCTTTGTAGCGGCACGTCAGATAGCTTTCAAGAATCTCCCTCGAAATCTTCGCAGCCATTACGTCATCCCTTGTGCTAGCCCGATCCGGTCAGGAACGCATCGCCCAAGCGCGGTAGCGACAATCCGGCGAAAATTTGCGTCACGCAATTATCCTATTTCTTTATAGAAATTATTGTTGATTCTCATGATGAGGATCCGTGGCTAGATTAATTTGGCCTGATAATAACCATTCTAGTAGACGATGGATTTTAAGCAAGCCGCAAAATAGGATTTTGTCATATAGTCACAGGTAAACTTACGACGGCGTCCCGAGTCTGAAATGGCTCACAATAACGAGAAAGGTGCCGTGTTGGCGCTGACGGCAATGCATAGTAAGCGCCTTCGCGACTGCTGGCATGAATGAGCGTCATTGAGTGTGCGAGGTGCTGCCGGCTCGCGTCGGTCCTTGAGAGTCCCATTTTCTGGATATACGAAAGGCGGCGAGTTTTGCAGAGCGTTTCATGGTTAGCGATCTCGGCTTCATAGGCATGTAACTGATCCTAGTTTAGTCCGCAATCGGTAACCGTAGAAATCCTCTGCAGTAATACTGCGTTCTAGTTGCCGGGAGGTAGACATTAGGAAAAATGTTGATGCGGCTTTCGTCGAAAATTCGTTTCGGCCGATGACGCGACGCCGTCTCTCGGCGATCGAACGACCGCTTGCTGAGTGGAGCTGCCATATGAATGTCTCGGCGACGCATCAGACGAAGGTCCCTTCATGGCCGGGCTCGGACGGATACCTGTCGCCAGAACTGCGCTTGTCGCTGATCGGCTCCCGGGCGGCCGTTCGAATCGGCGATTTCACTGCCCCCAAAGCCGCCGCTCAACTTTGGGATCACCGGCTTTTTCGGTTGGTAGAGAGACCTGCGGCGTTTAAGCCGACCGATTGCAGCTAGCGTGGGAAGCGAGGGTGGGTATCGAGTCGCGCCGGCTACCATGGCTCTTCAGCTTCGACATAAATCATTGACTCTTAAAGATTGGCCGTTCGAAAGTAAAATTTGGCGAACCAGCGGCCAATGCTCAACTCGGCCCGGACTCGAACTCGCCCGAAGAGCCCTCCTTCAGTGAAAGGGACTGCCCGCTCACCCCACTTTCGAATAGCCCGCCCGGGACATGGGTCACGATCCAGTCCACTTCGGTGCCACCGAGGTCCCACTCCGCCTGCTTGCTGCGAATGCCCTTTTCCACTCGTGCGAGTAATGTGTCGCCAAGAACCGTCTAGGCAAACACCGCCAGGCGCTCCATGGGCACCAGGCCTTTACGCTGCCCCAAAAAAGGGATGCAGTTTGTCGCGATCATTCACACAGGCATACGTCAGTAAATTCCCGGCCGGTATGTCACCGGCGGGTAGGAGAGCTCAGCATTGGCGTCGGCCGAAGTAGGGGGCTAGGCGTTGCCATTTTTCGCGCCGGTCGGGGCAACTCAATGCGTCATATCTTGAGACCCCAAAATGCTGACGCCGCCTGCGACGGGCGCGGATGCTTTTTTATGGCGCACACCGTATGCCCGGCGCTGACGTCCCGGTGGCCGTTGGTTCTTCCGCAGTTCCGCTAAGTGCCGATAAGGTGTGCATCGTCGATGAGGCCGCGTGGCAGGCCCTCCGCCCCCTCACTGCTGAAGTGGGCGCGAATCGCCTCCGCGTGGTGGGCGCGAATCTGCGGCGGGACATCGTTGTCCACCAGGATGATCTGGCAGGCTATGTTTGCGGTTCGCGCCCGCTCTGCGACGTCGAACATGTAGGTGTACATGTTCAGGTACTTGCCGGGGTCGGAAACTTCTTCCTTCTCATCCTCCCCGGCACTCGTGTCCTGATACTGGTCCTGCGTTTTGCCCAGGTACTTGCCCACCGTGTCGATCATGAGAAAGGCCGGCAGATTAGGATCGGTGGCGGACGGGGAATCCGGAGACACGTACATTTCAAGCAGGTTGACGTAGAAGCCAATCGAGAGGATCGTGCGCAAACCGCCCGACGTGATGTCGCGATAGTCGCGATTCCTCAAGAGCGGCAGAAACGTCCGGCGTCCAATGGCGATGCCGAAGGGATCCTTGATCTTCACGAATCGCAGGTAGCGGCTCAGCAGATCGCCGAGCTCGCTAAGCACGCCGTCCAGCGATGGCGCGGCGGCTTTCAGCCGATCGAGCTTTTCCTGAAGCTTATGGATGGCCTCGTCGAGCGACGAGATCTCCGTAAAGATGGATTTCTGCTGATTGCGCACCTTGATAGCGTGCATGATCTGACGCCGCATCTCGTCGAGCTTTGCCAGCTCGGCGGACAGGCCGTCGCGCTGCGTGAGATATGGCGTGATCATTTGCGTGGAGCTCTCATCCAGCAGTCGCCGTGCCTTGTCTCGGTCGTCGACGTACATCTTGTGCGAGAGCGCGAGCTGAACCTGCTTGTCTCGTTCGGCATCGATGAGCGTGTCGAGCTCCCGGTTGCGCTTCATCAGGACGTTGATTTCCTGAGCCGCCCGGTCACTGTCGTCGATCACATATGCGCGCCTGACCGCTTTCATCTCGACTGCGCTCGCGCAAAGCGGGCAAGAAAAGGTTTCCTGCGGATTGCCGATCACTGATCGTGCGGTCCGGACAGAACGCAGTTTGGCGACGTCGCCCTGGTAGTCATGTTTGAGTCTCACGTATCGGTCGATGGCGCGCTCGGACGCGGCTCGGTCCGACTCGCTCAGGCGGATCAGGTCGTTGAACTCGGTTAGCTTGTCTCTCAGGAAGCGGTACGCCGAGTTGTCGGCCGTCATCCGTGCATTGAGTTCCGTCAACTGCGCTGATACGGCTGCGTGCTGGGTCGTGAGAACGGCTTCGGCGTCCGTCAGGGCTTGCTCAGACTCGAACTCGGTTTCCCGCAGGAACTCCGAAACGGTATGGTATTTGTCGACGAGCCGCTTCTGCCTTGTGGTAAACGCCGACAGCTCTTCCTGGACGTCGGTGATGTTGGTGTCCAGCAGGTTGAAGATGTACTTGAAGGTTTCCCGATTCTTTGACTCCAAGACATAATTGCCGCCTCCGAGAAGCCCCTTGCTGCCGACATCGTCTTGTTTCAAGTAACAGAACTTGAAAACGTCGCGAAAGCTCAAGCGCACCATCTCGGAATCGACCTTTGATGGAGATTGTCGCACCTTGACGCGCGGCAGCCTCAGGGCATCCAGCATGAAGTCGGAAAAATAGCCGTCCCGTCCCTCCAGCAGCTTGAAGTTGGGTGCCAGTCTGCGCGGGAAATTCTGCTCGATCCCATCCAGTCCGCAAACAAACACTTCAATCGGTTCATTCGGAAGAAAGATGTCGCGGCGGATCACATAGAGCCGGTTGTTCATCGCGACTTCCATCATGATGAAGCGCACCGATGTCTCGATTTCCCGGTCAATGATGATCTTGGACGAGCCGAGCAGATAGTTGATGCATTCGAGCACGCTGGATTTCCCGGTGGCCGAATCGCCATAGATGATGTTGACCCCTTGTCTGAAGGCGATCTGGTAGTTCTTCCTGCGGCCGACCAGGACGAGCTTATTGATGACTAAGGTCGGTCTGTTGGTCTGCATGTCGTTACCTGCCTTTTAGAATTTCGCTCAGCGTGGCATTGAGCGATGCTGTGCTATGAGACTTGATCTGTTCGAGCGCGACGAGGTAGCGGTCAATCTTGTCGAAGTAATCGCCGGTCAATTCGGCGGTGAGCTGGGACCCAGCCGGGCTCAGGGCATACACAAAGCCTTCGGGTTTGCGATAGCTGACCGAGATCAGGGCGCGGGATGCCGCGTGCATCAGGAGATAGCGCAGGTACTCATGGTCGAACAGAGCGTCCACGTTGACTGAGATGCTGGCGACCGAGTGACTGTCCTCGATGGCAAGGGCCGGAGGCGGCAGCTCGAGGCGGCCCAGCAGCTTGGCCATCACCACGGGATACTTGAGGAGATACAGCAGGGTCAGGAGCCGCTCGTTGGTCAGCATCCATTTCCCCCGGGGGGTGATGCCCAGGCGCTTCACGATGAGCAGCAGGACGCCGACGTTGAGATGGGTACTGTGGTCGGGTACCACATACGGAAGCGGGCGCATGGCTAGGCTTTTACCTCGAGTGCGGCCTTGAGCGACTCCAGCGCCGGGATGGATTGTTCGGCGCCCCACCAGATGTCGCCGTCCAGGTCGTTGGCGAGCTGGTGCAGCATGCCCATCTTGTGCAGGCCGTGGATGATCGGCAGCGCCGTTTGCAGATAGGTACCGTCTTCTGCAACGATCTTGTCGTGGATCTCGGTGACAAGGAGCGTCGAGTCGGCTTTGCCGGAAACCACAAATCGGCCGAAGCAACCCTGGTAGAGAATGCGGACCCTTTCGTAGAGCTGGGCTAGCCGTTCCTGGTCCGCGGCGCTGCTGAAAAGCTTGCGCGCGTACTCGGCGTTCAGGAAGTATTCCTTCGAGTGCCTGATGGTGGCGCTGTGCACGTCGGCTAGCACCAGCTTGAGCACGAATGCCTCGTCGTTGTACTGGTCGGAGTTTTCCAACTGCTTGGCCTTCAGCCCCGCCTGCAACGTATTCTGCTTGACGAACTGTTCGAGAAAGTGGCGCGTCGCCGTGATGGTGACGCTGTTTGCGCCGGCGGGCTTTGAGATGTCTAGGTGCGTGTCGTCGCAGGCGATGACATCCTGGGGAATGTTGTCCGTCCCCATCGCGCTTTCCTTTATGACGACGTTGTCGTACGCGCCGTAGAAGTACTTGATCGCAGGCTTGTCCTGGTATTTCACCCACTCGTCGTTCATCTGCGTGCAGAGCTCACTCAACGGCGCGAGGTCATGAATCTGCTGATTGCTGAGCAAGAGCTTGCCGTAGGTCGCGAGATTGGCACCCAGATGTGGAACGGCAAGAGACAGCAGCAGCTTGATCCGGCTGGATTCCCCTGCGCGCAGGTCCTTCAGGATGCAGGACTTGGTCACGAGGCCGCCCATGCTGTGGGCAATCACGACAATGTTCCGATAAGCCGCCAGATCGAATCGGATGCGCGTGCGCAGGAGATTGGAAATCTCGTCGATGCCCACGTTCTTCTTCGCCTTGCCCTTGTTGCTCTTGAAGAGCGAGAGCACGGTCCCGATTACCTTAGTGGTATCGGCATAGAGGTTGGATAGCTTGGTGAAGTACTCGAAGACTGCAATGTCGAAATGCTCGCCCACGAATTCTGACTGCAGGAGCTGATCGAAGAAGTAGCCTTCCTGGTGGTGCTTCCAGGTATCATTCCCGCCCGTGAACCCATGAACAAAAAGGATGACGCTGTCGCGCTTGTTGTTGGTGACAAATTCAATCATTATGGTTTGTGACCCCGGTCCGGCTTTCCGCTTTTTCTCGAGTCGCCACTTGCCGCGCCCATGCGGACATGGCCGCATCCGCGACAGGCGGTAGTCTGCTGGGCAGATCTTGTCCTGCGATGTCCGAACCCGCAAGCCCCCATTGGGGGGAGTCAAGGAGCGGCGGGGGGAAGAATGGCCGCGTGTTCGGAGCGTCCTGTCGTTTCGCGCTCCAGTAGGGCCCGGCTCGGTTGTCGCGCTGGGGTTGTCGAGCCGGAAACCGGGCCCGTCGCAGATCCGCGCGTCTGCAACAAGGCATGAGGGGAAGGAAACGGCGAGAAGACAAGGGGCTCACGCCCCCCTCATGGTCGACGATCGCGTCTCGATGTCGTCCACCTTCGTGTCGCAGGTCGGGGACGGCCGCCAAGGCCTCAAGTTTTCACGCTTCCTCACCTCCGTAATGCGCTGGAGGTGTGTGCTGCGCAAGGTTGAGGTTGTGGCGTTTAGCCGCGGACCGCGCGTCCGAACAACGCGCGGCTAGTGGGCCGCGCTACTCAAGTCCACCATCGAGCGTGCGTCACGCGACGGCTGAGGCGGCGACCGCTCTGCGGGGCGGCCGGCCATGCCATGGCGTCACCATTTCCGGGCACGGGATCCCAAGGTCCCCCAGTCCCGGCGCGCGGGGGGGCAGGTACGTTGGGGAGGATTCCGCTGCCGTTAAGCTCATCGTAGCCGGCGCTACTGACGTATTTCGTCCATAACATCCGAACGAGGTCGGATGTCCGCGTGGCTGGGCAAGCGGTCCGAGCGGCTTTCTTTTCCCGTAAGGATGACGGTTGGCGCGCGTCGCTGGGCCGATGGTTGCGCCGGCCTACTTGGTAAAGCAGTCGGTCTGCACATGGCGCTCGTCCACGTTGCTCAAAAAAATGCCCGCGCTCGCCGGAACGGCGCCGCGGGCGGTAGCAGGACTGCGCAAGTAGTGTAAGGGATATGAACATTCCTTAAATCAGAAGGAAATGGCATTTTGCGGGCCAGTTCCCCGCGATCGGGCCGCCAGGTGAAAAGGCTGCCAGCGCGGCTCGGCCCGGCGGAAATGGGGGTGTCGCTTGAACTGCCGGCAAATGTTGCGTCGTACCGAGTTGGGGCGAAAGGTCATGCCGGGTCGGCCGCCAGCGAGGCGTTGACCCGGGTGCGCCAGTGCGCGAGTGCCTCCCGCCACGCGGACAGGTTGGGTTCCTGAGCGGAGCACAACGGCTTCGCCCAGTCGTGACTGGCGGACCACAACAGTCGCGTCACGCTCTCCGGCGCGGCGCAATGAAGATAGCAGATCGCGACGGCTTGCCGGGCTGTCGCCCAGGCGCACAGCGCGTCAACACTGACGGTTGCAGCGTTGTCGGTATAGATGCGCGCGACCGGATCGGCGGGCGTCAGCGCCGTGTCCAGCCACGCCCCCACGCGATGCCCCAGTGCGTTGTCGCCGATGTCGGCCTGCCAGCAAGTGCCTCGCTGCACCTCGACGAGCAGGTGCAGGAACTGGCAGGCTGCTGGCATTCGGTAGGACCAGTTCATCGACAGGACGACAAAGGAACCGGCCGCCCAGAGTTCGGGCAGCGCCGCTCGGATGTGCGCGGTGTTGAAGGCGGGCGGGGGCGTGATCGCGGACATGCGTGACTCCGGTGGGGCAATTGGATTCCAAGAAGATTCATTGACATTGACACGGCCTGGGCCACCACGGTTACGCGGCTCCTCGCATCCGGAATTTCTCGCGATCGGCCCCCAGCCAGGCGGGCGCCCGCCCGCGTCCAGACCAGGTCTTTCCCGTTTCCGGATCCCGATAGAGCGCCGGCAGGACCGCGGTCTCCTCCTGCGTGGGGGTCGACCGCGGCGACGACTTGGCTGCGCCGGGGGGCTGCGCCATGACCGCCTCGATCGTGAGGTCATAGTCGTCCAGCAGATCGCGGATCTGTTGAACGGCTGCCGCACACTCGGCGACGCGGGCGGCCTCCATCTGCGCATCGATCGCCTTCTTTTGCGCGAGCAGTTCTTTGTAGGTCGGCATGGTCAAGTCTCCCTGGTTGCATCCGCCGCGATGGCGGGCGAATGGCAGGACGGAGCGGGGCTCCGCCGGCAATGTGGATTAGCTGGAAGGTCAGGTCAGCGCCCCGAGGTTCGGCGGTTCGCCAGGGGCGCGGGTGAAGTGTCGTTCGGTGCGTCACCTCCTTGGCCAATCGGGCCATGCATTGGGTCGGACGTAGGGCGCCAACTCCCCGCGATACCTCTCGCCAGGCCCCGTGCAACCGGCTGGCAGCGACGCCCGCCCGGCGAGGAGCGGGAGCCTCTCGAGCGCCTAAAGCAGGCGCTCGACGCTGCGGTTCCCTGGCAGCCACGCCGGAAGCCCGGCGACGGGCCGGCTTGTGCACGCCGACAGCACGCGACCACGCCCACGCCATCTCAACAGGAGGTGCAGGTCAATCGCTTCCACCTCAAACCGACCTGCCGCTCCAAAACGGCAGATGTCGAGCCGCCCAACGGGGCCCATCAGGCTGCTGCTGGGGTACCGCTCGCCCGCCGGCAAGCTGTGCGCCGGATTCATGCGCGGACGCCAGAGGCCTCGGGATCGATGCCGGCATCCCGCTACGCTTTGGCCCGGCGAGGTGGCGGCCGGCCAGTTCTCGAGTTCGGCGCGATCTCGGGCCCTGCGTCGTACGGCGCGTCTGCCCAGCGCGGCGGCAGTCGCGCGCGGGCATCGTATCGGGTCGCAGGCCAGGGCACGGGCGAGGTCGCGGCCGCCGGCGGCGGCGGGTCGTCGGCGGGCGCCGCAGCGTCGAGGCGCTCGGCTTCCTGCAAGCCGGTGGCGACCCAGTGCTTGACGGCATAGTGCAGCAGGAACACGGCGTCGTACAGCAGGCGCCCCCTGAGCGGTGCCCACAGCCGGCCGATGGCTGCGCCCATTTCCTCCGTCAGCGCGGCGGCGAGGCGGGCGCTGATGCGCGTCACGGGGGGGCGCCCGGGAGGTGGCTCGAGACGGAACGGGGTGATCAGGTGACCGGGGGTGCCGTGGCGGGCAATCGCGCCCCGCAGCAGTGCGCCGGGCCGGCACACGGTCAAGCCCGAGCGGACGCCAGCGTCCAGGCAACGCGGGGTGGCAACGTCGACCAGCAGGACCACCGAAATGGCACCCAGGAGGTCGGACGGGTCGGTCAGGTCGAGCCGATGCAGGAGCCAGACGTCGTGGGGGCAGGTCGCAACCGGCAAAAGCCGGGTGCTCGGGGCCGGTTCAGCGCGTGTGCGGGACATGGGGGACTCCTGGCTGGAAAGGCGAACTGAGCGAGGCCGGACTGCCGCCGCCATCTGCGGTGGCACCCGAGGCGGTGTCGGCGGTGGGCGCCATGGCGAGTCGGGTGGCGTTGAAGGCCGTGCGCCAGGCGGCAAGGTCGGCCTGCCTCGCCGCCAGGCCGCAAGGCCCGTCCGACGCCCACGGGGCATTGGCCCAGTGGCCCATGAGCGAATCGAACAGGGCCTTGACGCTGGTTGGTAGCGTGCAGCCGGGGTGGCAATAGGCGCGCGCGCCGCGTGTCTCGGCCCACGCGATCAGGGTTTGGCGGTCGACGGTCTTCGGGTTATCGGTGTAGATGCCGGCCACCGGCGTGGCAGCCGGCAGGCCGGCATCGAGCCAGGCGCCCACTTCCCGGCCCAGCGGCGTCGGATCGAGGCCGGCGCGTGCGCAGATCCCCACGCGCACGTCGATCAGCAGTTGCAGGAAGCGGGGCGGCTCGGCGCGCGACAGCGGGAACCGCATCGACAGCACCAGAAACGCCCCCGGCTCCCACAGTGCCGGCAGATCCCGCTTGACCAGGGCATCGGGGTCGAGCGCGGGGCGGTAGGCCTTGGCGGACATGGCGGTCTCCAGTACTCAATGCGACGTGGACGGGGGCGGAAGCTGCGCCTGCATGGCACGGGCGTTATACGCGGTGCGCCAGGCTGCCAGCGCGCGTTGCAACGAGGCAAGCGACTGGTCGTCTGACGCAATCAGGGGGCGCAGGCAGTCGCTGCGGAATGAGCGCTCGACCTCATGGGCGCTGGGTGGCATGGCCCATTCGCGAAGCCGAATGCACTCGGCTGGGCGCGAAGCGGCCCATTGGCGCATGGCCGCCAACACGATCCCTGCGCCGAAGGTATAGAGCCGCTGGACCATAACGGCGCGTGACAGCGCCTGGTCGAGCCATCGGCCGGCCGCATGGTAGAGCGGGTCGGCGCGCAGGTCAGCGCGGCGACAGGTGCCATTGGCGAGATCGACCAGCAGGTAGGCGAACCCGTCTGGTAACGCGAGGTACGGCTGGCGCAACGAGAGGAGCAGAAAGGCGCCCGGCAGCCCGTCGTGATTGCGGGCGGTCGCGGTCGTGTGGGTGGGGGGGCTGGGCTGGCATGGCAGGACCTCCTTGTGGGCAATGCCCTCAGCAAAGGCGGTCACGCCGCCCTTGTCAAAGGTTTTCTTTATCGATGGAGGTCAGGCGATTGACGTGAGCAATCGATCCATCAAAAAGATTCAAGGCCGCGCCGGCGAAATTTGCCCACGGACGATCTCGAAGCAAATCTGGCTATAGTGTTAACAATACCTATCTGCACAAGCGTTTCTGCGCCTTGCCACCCAAGCGCCGCATGCGCCGCCCGCAGCAGCACTGCCTCAGGAGGGCCCGTATGGCTTCCGACCCTGCCATCCCACGCCGCCCGGCGCCGCCCGGCGCGCCTTCCGACCCGGAACGCCCGGCCCCCCAAGGCCGCCGCCGGCGCGGCGCCGGCCAGCCGGTCGCCACCACGCGCCATCTGGGCGCCCACCTGTTCGCCTTCTACCGCGGCATCCTGGAAGGGCTTGACCTCGCCGACCTCGGGGCACGGTATCTCGAGACCGGGCGCGACCGGCGCCAGGCGCGTCTGACGCTGGCGATGATCGAGGCGGAGCTGCTGCGCGGCGTGCGCCGGCTGCAGGCGCCCGATGGCGCATCGGACGCGGAGGGCGCAGCGCGTGCCTCAGAAAATCTGCCGAGCGTCGAGGCGTGGCAGGCGCTGTTCCGGGCGACCGGAGCAGGCGTGCGGGGACGTCTGCGTACGCGGCAACTGGCGGCGCTCGAGGCGGTCCGCCCGGCTTTGACCCGCACCCCGGCCCCCGCCGATTCGGTCGGCGGTTGGTTCGCGCCGCCGGTGGCGGCGCGGCTGGGCGCGGCGGGCCTGGCGACGCTCGCCGACCTGCACGCGCACGTGATCGCGCGCGGCGTACGCTGGTACCGGAGCGTCCCGCGCATTGGTGCCATGACCGCGAAGCGGATCCTGACCTGGCTGGAGGCCGAGGCGCCGGCGCTGGGGGGGATCGCGGCGGCGGCGTTGGTGCCACGCCGCAGTGTCCCCGTGGCCACCCGTGCCGCGCTGCGCCCGCCCGCAGTCATGATCGCGCCGCTCGAGGCGCTGTTGTTGCCCAGTGACCGTGATGGGCGCGCCGGCCACAACCGGCCCGGTCCCGGCGCGATCCCGCGCGCGGCGGCACAGACCGACCTCGCGGCGCTCCAGGCGTGGCTCGCCACGCGCGGGCCGGAGAGGGGAGCGACTGCCCGCACTTACCGCTGCCATGGCGAGCGGCTCCTGCTGTGGGCGGTGTTCGCGCGCGGCAAGGCCCTGAGCGACCTCACCGTCGAGGACTGCTCCGCCTACCTGGCATTCCTCGCCGATCCGCAGCCGGCAGACCGGTGGGTCGGGCCGCGCGGCGTGCCGCGCTACTCCTATGGCTGGCGCCCGCTGGCGGGGCCGCTCTCCCCGCACAGCATCCGCCAGAGTTATACGGTGCTGCGTGGCATGTTCGGCTGGCTGGTCGAGGCGCAGTACCTGCGCTACAACCCGTTCGCCCTGGTGTCCAAGCCGCGCAGTGCACGCACCAGAATTCAGGTGGCGAGGAGTTTCAGCAATACCCAGTGGGCCTTCCTGCAGCGCTGCGCCGCGGACCTGCCGCCCGATGACCCGCGCAGCGCACGCCTGCAGTTTCTGCTGCGCTTTGCCTATGGGACCGGGCTAAGGATCGCCGAGCTGGCGCGCGCCACCGTGGGCGACCTGCGCCACCATGACCTGCA
This sequence comes from Cupriavidus sp. PB-02, assembly GCF_058252315.1. Taxonomy (NCBI): domain Bacteria; kingdom Pseudomonadati; phylum Pseudomonadota; class Betaproteobacteria; order Burkholderiales; family Burkholderiaceae; genus Cupriavidus; species Cupriavidus sp. PB-02. The sequence goes on along the minus strand of NZ_CM177695.1, from coordinate 2,354,289 downwards.
GGACGACCCGCGTGGGAGCTGGGAGCTGGTCTTCACCGGCAAAGGGACCCTTGAGCGCGAGGTGCACGTGTCGCATGCCGCGATTGGCGCGCTGCGGCGCTACCTGGTCGCGCGCGGCCTGGGCGAGGATTTTGAGCGGCTACATCCGAGTACCCCAATCCTTGGCCGGGTCAAGGCCGACGGGCGCGCCGGGGCGCTGTCGGTCGGACAAGTGCATGCGATCTTCAAACGCTTCTTTACCGAGGCGGCGGCCGCCCTGCAGGAAGAGGATCCGGCCGGCGCGGCGCGCCTGTTCGGCGCCTCGGCCCATTGGCTCAGGCATTCGTTCGGCAACCATGCCGTCGCAGCCGGCGTGGCATTGGACGTCGTCCAATCGCAGCTCGGCCACGCGTCGCTCGCGACCACCAGCATTTATGTCCGCAGCGAGGCCGAACGACGGGCGCAGGAACTCGAGCGCGTGGGGATTTTCTGACGCGCAAGCCATCAGGGCGCATGCCCCGCGTGGCGGGGCGTCGCCTTGCGCTCTTTTCGGTGCGTGCTCCATAGAGCACTTCATTTTCGGCGTCGAAAATGGAGGCGGGGACGGACTCATGACGTCCATAGTGCCCGGGGCCACGGCTTTAAATTTTTGGCGCCAAAAATGGCAGGGCTGTAATGGACTTTTGACGTCAGCCCGGCGTTGGCTTGGCAGTTTTGGCGCCGAAACTGCCGCGGCGGAAACGGACTTCTGACGTCAGAAGTGGTCAGGACTCGGCGGCAAATTTTTGGCGCCAAAAATGCCGAGACTCGAACGGGCGTCTGACATCGACAAGGTCCGGCGCTGGCGGAAAAGTTTTGGGCGTCAACATCATCAGGCCAGCGGTCAACGTGGATGCCAGCAATTGGAAAAAAATTAGTATTTGGTTTAATTCGAATTTTTCGAGTCGTAGAAAAATCCATCAAGGAAAGCGCTGACCGGCAATAAGAGCGATTGGTTTACTTGAAAAAAATCCCATTGTTAACCTATTGTAAACATCACGAAAAATTCATGTATTTCGACTAGAGAAAATCAAGGTCTGCAGCCCGCGCCTATGGCGCGCAGGGATTGGAGACCACGTTCAGCAGTCGTCGGGCAGGCCGGATCAAACGTTTGACGTGGGTTTTCGGTGGTGGCGCAGAAGGGGGAGTCGGAAATGTCCAAGACGCGGAGGCTGGAACGCAAGGCGCGACGGCTGCGCGACTCGACGGGGCCAGACGTCGTCGTCTCCGCGGACAAGCGGCCCTGCGGAGACCGCACGGCGCGCTTTTCGGACGCTCATGAGGCGCTGGTACGCCGGATTGTCGAGCAGGCGTACACCGATCCCCAAGTGTTCACGATCCGGGATGCGTACCGGAGGTATTGCTGCGAACTATTGGCATCTGAGCGGCCCGATGAGTTGCCCATGACCTTCACCGCATTTCGTTGCTGGATCCGTACGAGGGTAGGTTCGCAGCCGGTGAAGCAAGGTGCGCGGCCACCGTCCGCGCCCGTCAGTGTCAACGTGCGCAAGCGGAAGTGAGCGCGACATTCACCCTTTCTCACAAACAGGAGGTCCGTCATGGGGAACAATTCCTTAACCATGCACCAGGTCTACCAGCTCTCGGATAAGCACAAGCTCGACTATCTCGATCACGTGGTGCTGAGACACCCCCGCTTTGAACGGGCTGCGCACAGATTGGCTGCGTGGCTTCATCCCAAGAATGGAGTGTCGACGATTCTGCTGGGAGGGCGGGCTGGCGTGGGGAAGACCACGTTGCTCCGGTACCTGCAGGAGAAATCAGGCTGGACGCGAGACATGGGCTTTGCGACATGGCCGCGCGCGCACGTGTTGTCGGTGCGTCATGTCGGGGAGCAGGGCGGTCAAGGCGAGCGCCCGGTGGCGAACCTTGACAAGGTGGTCGCGCGCGCGCTCGCCCCATGGCAGCCGCAATTGCGGGAGTGGGAGCGCCTTTGCCAGCGGCGTGGCCAGCCGCCGCAGGAGCGGCATGCCTGGCCGGATTGGGTTCCGGACCGCTGACCAGTCGCGGCTTGACCCCTGGCCTATCGGCCCACTTCACAGGAGGGAGGCATTCGCCGCGGCGCGTGCGTCTCCGCTTCACAAGGAACGACCATGAAGCTTCCCCCGACGAAACCCGCGCTCGCGACGCCCGAGTCGCGTCTTACCTTGCTGACGTATCGGCTTCCGGAACTGCCGTCGCACGAGCTGGCGGCGCGCGAACTTATCTTCCGCCAGAGCGTGCGCGAGTTCGTGCAGATGCGGGAGCTAACATCCTGGGAGTCCAAGGACTTGGTGCTGAAGCGGGCGCACGTGGCCGTGCCGGAAGAAGGCACGCTGGTCCGCCAGACGCTGTCGCAGGCGCGCCAGATTTGTGTGGAAAAAGGGGTGCTCCTGCGCGACCTCAGCGCGTACATGGTCCGCGGGGAGCAGGACGACTGGCGCACCGATCCCATGGATGCCGTACCCGGCGGCGCGCTGGCGCGCCAAGACGGGAATGTCGTCGAGGAGGGGCTGAGCAGCTATCATCCGCGACGCACGTCGATGGTCGTGGCGCCCACGTACATGTACCTCGAGCGCTGCTTCCATGCCTTGGATAGCAAGTTGGGCGTGCCCATCCCGCATGACAGTTTGCTCGAGTTCGACGAAAGGGGCCAGATCACGCGCGACATACCCGGTAGCATGCTGCAGATCCCCATGCTGCTCGTGCCGCTGCCGGCGACACTTAGCCTCAAGGCACTGTCTCACGAAATTGCCCTGCAGCGTCGCCGCAAGCTACAGGCGCTTGCGAAACAGGGCACGCTGGTGTTGCCGGACTCGGTGTGGCAACAGCCGCTGCCGCTGATCCATCCGCAGAGGCTGCGCGACGACCTCTTCGAGGATGGCTTGACCACGCTTGTACTGTCCGGCTTTAGAAAGAAGCACCTGGCACAGGTCAACAGCAAGGGGGCCGACGCACTGTGGCGCTTTGTTGAGCAACTCGTTTGGGACGGTGTGCAGGTGATCTTGGCTGGCTCGCCGGCTCTGCTGGAGTTGCTGGGGCAGGATGCCGTTCGGCAACTCTTTCCCCAGGGCCCGTACCACATAACTTCCCTGCGTCCGAATGAAGTCGGCGATTTCATGAGCTATTTCTGGGGCGTCATCGGCGTGGATGCGCCCATGCCCGAGGAGTTCGTCGAGCTCGCGTTTACCGGGGCCTTCCAGCGCGGACTGATCGAACACCTACTGGTCGATTTCAATCGGCGGGTCAACCAGCGCGAGGAAGACTGGCGCAAGGCGCTGAAGAAGTCCTCCCAGTCGCTGACCGGCGACCTCAAGAAGCTGAGCCACCTGTACGCCAACGTGCTGGCCAACCAAGCCATCGAACCGTCGGAGGCGCAGAAATACCAGGATGAGCTACCGCCCGGCGTCAAGACGGAAAAGGCTTCGTCAGGCAACGTCACGGGGAAGGCATCATGACGCGCCCGCCCGGGGGCGGCCTGGCGTCGGCCGGTAGCATGGCACGCGGGTGGCCGTGGGAGAGCCTCGGACAGGAGAATCCGAACTCGTGCGGCAGCATGCGCGAGCACCGCGGCGCGCGCCGTGCGGAGGCTGATGGTCCGGCGCGGCGGGACAACCGATCACTGACCGGCGAGGACCACCGCGGTCGCGCGGCGCGGCATGGCCCGCGTCTGCGCCGTGCCGATCCGGTCCGTGCGCGCATGCCGGACGATACGCGCAGCGTGTCCCGCTCTTTTGACTACGCTTGCGGACGTGCCTGGCGGCCAGCCGGTGGCGCGAGGGCGGTCGCCCGGCACGGCGTCCCATGTTGATCGCTGCATCGCCAAGCGTCCGGGGGCCGGCGCTTCCCTCCGGCAGGCCCCTGCCCCACGCAGCGCGCCTGGCCGGACCGGTGTGGGGGCACGCCACCCGCGGCGCCGACGTCATGCGCGCGCGCTGGTGGCGCCATGCAGCACGCCGGCCACCGGCAAGCCCGGGATGGCGCGACGAGGCGCGCGCCGGCACCGCCTCCGGGGCCCAATCCTGTCCGCCAGGAGGCCCACGCCCTCTCGCGATGAAGGGAGAAGGCACGGCAGTCCCGGCCATCAGGCCGGCTAGCGATCGCGACGGTGGCGGCAGGGCAGTGCACCTGGTTCCGAATCAGACATGGTGCGTCGTGGAAGGTCCGGGCGGGCTTGCCGCGCGCTCGTCCGTGCTGCCGCTGGACGTGCCGCCACAACTGGACGCCATCCTGGTCGTGGCAGTGCGGAACCCGTCCGGTGATACAAACGGCACCGAACCCGCCTGCTTGGCTTGGAAAGTCGGATGCCTGCAGGACGCTGCGTTACGGCCAAATCCGTTTGTCTTGTCGTCTCGGCTGTCCACTAACACAAGCAATGCAGGAGAACACGATGCCATCGATGGATTCCATGCACGTCGGCAAGGCTCCGACGGGGTTACTGAAGGGCATCCAGACCAACGAACTGTTTTCGGCTTTCCACGAGCGCGCCGTCGCGGCCGTGACGGTCCCCATCAGCGATCAATATTATGTCCAACGGGAGAAAATGCGTCGACTGATGGCGCTACCGCTTGACCTCGCGCGCGCCGTGCAGCCTTTTGCCAGCCTCTGCCCGTCGGTGGATGTCATCGTGGAACGGCACACGAATCTTCCGCTCGTACGCCAGTTTGAGAAGCCGGTGGTGATCGCACTGATGCGGGAAAGAATGCTCTGCGAGCAGATGTCCAACGTCAGCCGGATCCGGAAGATGAGCTTGTACTCGCGCGACTATGTGTGGCAGCTCGGCGTATGCCCCGCGTGCGCCCAAGAAGAACGGGACGATCCGGAGCGACTGCCCGTGTTCAAGCGCCAGCTCGCGGTCAAGGGCAACGATCTCTGTAGCCGTCACGGCTGTACCGTCCTGCGCCATTGCAGCCGTTGCCACGAAGGTTACAGCCTGAAAGTTTACCCGAAGGGCCCCAGGCCGCACTGTGTCTGCGGCGGAAGGATGGAGGGCCCCGCCGACCCGCCAACCGAGGCGCTGAGCCTGTCCTTGGCCCAATACATCGATGCGATCCTTGCGGGCGACCTGGCGGGCATCGCGGCCGACGAACTGCTGGAAGTCCTCCGTGACGCCGCGTTAGAAAAGGGATTCGTCGGCAACGAAATGGGACGGCAATTCAACGCGATGGTTCATGACCTCGGTATCCAGCGTTGGGTTGCCACGCACCTCAATTTCAAGGCGCCGCTGGCACTCCTGCGAAACGTCGTCACCGGTAGTGCCTTCGCAGTGAATCCGATTGTAAACGCCTTGGCTCTCCACATGATGCTGGGTCCGCCCGCCGCGGTGCGAAAGGCGGTCGACGCGTACCGTCAGCGCACAGGCGGCGCACCCGACGACCACCCTGCGCGGGTACCGCCGAGCGTGCTCGGCGCGGCGCGGGCACTATTGCGGGCCATCCTGACGGCCCGCCCATCGCTGCGGCCGCAGCAGTTCCAGACCGAGTTCGCGGAAGCGTTTGGGGCGCTCAGGGCATTCGACGCACCATGGTTGGCCGAGGAGTCGGAGGCCCACCGCCTGCGCCAGCAGGCGGATCGGCAGGACAGGACCGACCGGCATTACGCGCGGGCGGTCGAGCGTCGGGCGGGGGAGCGTAGCGCACTGTCGTCCGCTCCGCGCTCGACTCGCGCACAGCTTCTCGAGGGCACGCTGGCAAGAGGCAACCTCCAACGCACTCGGCGGCGCCCCCTCCCACAGACCGAGGCAATGCTCGAACGCTACGTCGAGTCCCATGGGGACTGGTTGCGCAGACGCTTGCGCTGCCTCGCCATGGAGCATTTGCAGGACGTCGACGATGCAATGCAAGCGCTTCTGTTGTCGCTGGAGACGGCGTCACCATACCGGTTGAAGCGTGCGCTGGAGCGGCTGGAAGGGCGTATTGCCGCACGACAGGGCATGACGGAGACGGACAAGCCTACGCCGTTGTCGCACGCCGGAGCCAGGCGCGCACGCCGCCGGGGCGCGTGATGACGCAGCGGCTGGCGACGCTGGCCGGCACCTGCCGCGCCGTGCAAGGTTCGGTCGGCGCTCGGTGCTGCCGCTGGACCTGCCACAGCAACAGGACGCTATCAATGGCGGAGCATCGGGGAACGGGTCCGGTGACACGAGCGGCGGCCAACCTGGCTCGCTCGGCTGGGGAAGGCCGGATGCCCCGCACGACTGCGCGCCCCTACCAATGCTGACAGCCGCCTCGCCCGGCGGTTACCGTCCATTTCAGGAGAAAACGATGGCATCAAAGGCTTCCAAGCAAGCCAGGGCTCCGACCGGCCTGCTGATCGGTATCCAGCCCGACGAACTCTTCCCGGCTTTCTACGAGCGCGGTGTCGCCAAGGTGAACATCTCCATCTCCGAACAATACATTCCACATCGAAGAAGAATGCGTCGCCTGATGGCGCTGCCTTACGATCTGGCTCCCGCCGTGAAACCTTTTGCCGCACTCTGCCCCGCGATGGAGATCATCGTGGAACGGCACACGTGGCTTCCGCTCATTCGCCCGTTCGAGAAGGCGGCCGTGACGGTACTGCTGCGCGAATCAATGCTCGGCGGACGGCTGTCCCGCCTCACACGAATCGGAAGGGAGCATTTGTACGGGCGGAACAATGTCTGCGAACTGGGCGTGTGTCCCGAGTGTGCCCGCGAAGCACAAGCAGATCCGGAGCGACTGCCGGTGTTCACGCGCCAGTTTGCGGTCCGGGGCAACGATCGCTGCAGTCGCCACCGTTGCGCCATCCTGCGCCATTGCAGCCGCTGCCAGGCAGGGTACCGTCTGGAAGATTACCCCAAGGGCCCGCGGTCACACTGCCGCTGCGGAGGAATAATGCAGGGTCCCGCCGACATGCCAAACGAGGCGCTGAGCCTGGCACTGGCCGAGTACATCGATGCGGTGCTCGGGGGAGCACTGGATGGCATCACTGCCGAGGAGCTTCTTGCAGTCCTGCAGGAGGCCGCGCAGGCAAAGCGATTCGTCGGTGGTGATTTCGGATGGCGAGTCGACGAGATGGTGCAGGACATGGGTATTCATAGTTGGCTTACCGCGCGTTTCAATTTCAAGTGGCCGTTGACGCAGGTCCGACGCGTCATCACCGGTGAGTCGTTTGGCCTGAACCCCATCCTGAACGTGTTGGGCCTTCACATGATGCTGGGACCTCCTGCCGCAGTGCGCAAGGCGGTCGACGCGTACCGCCAGCGCACAGGATCGACCACGGGCGGCCACCCTGCCGGTTGCCCGCCCGCCATCCGCGGCGCAGCTCGCGCATTGCTAGTCGCCATCCTGGAGACCCGCCCCTTGCTGCCGCCGGAGCAGTTCCGGTCCGAGTTTGTGGATGCGTTTGCCGCACTCAGGGCGTTCGACGCGCCATGGATAGAGGAGGTGGCAGAGAGCCACCGCCTAGGCCGACAGGCGGTGCGGACAGACAGGCGGGATTTGGATATGGCCCGGGAGGTCGAGATTCGGGCACGCGAAGCTGGCGAGCGATCGTCCGCGCCGCGGCTAACGCACGCCGAGCTTCTCAAAGGCACCGTCGCAGATACGACCTATTACCCTCAACGCGCGCTTTACCCGCAAACCGCTGCAGTGCTCGCACGCTACGTCGAGTCGCACCGGGACTGGTTGCGCAGACGCTTGCGCTGCCTCGCCAACGAGCATCCGCAAGACGTGGACGATTCGATGCAGACGCTCCTGTTGTCGATGGAGACGGTGTCCCTATTCCGGTTGAAGATGGCGCTGGCGCGTCTGGAGGGGCGCATTGCCGCACGACAGCCCACGACGGAGACGGGCCAGCCCGAAGCGAGGATGCCGCAGAACGGCCGCGCCATCCGGAGACGCGCATGACGACGCTCCGGATGGCGACCTTTGCCGACCACTGCGTTCCGGCATCGGAGCTCCGCTACCGCGGCGACGATCGCCTTATGGTCCCGACCGGCGAGGCCTTCGACAACGCGCTGTTCGCAAGCGCCATCGGCAAAGGCCGCAGAATTTCGCGCGATTCGGGCAGCCTGCGCGGCAGCATGCCGTTGGTGGCGAAGACGGAGGTGGCGGCGCTGCTGGATCTCATGCTCAAGACGAATCCTTATGTCCTTGAGATTCGCTGCCATTACCCCTATTGCGTGCCGACGCGGGCAGATCCGTTGATCATCGATCGGATGGTGACTGTGGAGCGATGGAAGGCGCGCGGGGAGGCACACCTGCACGCGATCATGCTGAGTCCATCCGGACTGAGTGCGGTGCGCAATCACCTGGAGCGCGATCAGGTTACCTACGAACTATTCGATGCCAGCCAGATCTCCCCGCTGGCGATCCATAACGCGGACCAGATGTACGGCTTCGCGCGGCAACGTAATGTGTTGGATGCCACGACACGCCAGCATGCCGCCCAGCTTGCCCTCAAGCTAAATCTTAGCGAACGCAGGCGTCAGGCACGCCAGTCCAGATCTACGCGCACATATCGGCGATGCACGCTTGAGCGGCTCATGAGGCGTCTTGGCAAACAGCTTGGCGTCTCGGAGGACGAGGCGTCCGCCTGGCTCGGCGTGGGACTGATACTCGGCTACGTCTGCCTCCCGGAAGACTATGAACTGAATCCGGTGACGCCGTTGCGATTGGCGCCGCCGCTCGTGCAAATCCGCGCATGACGTGGCTCAGCCATGCCGGTAAAGGCCCGCCACGGGTGACTCACCTGGTCGGCCGTCATGGGGCTAGACGGGCTCACGACAGGTGTGCGGAAAGGGGCGGTGCGGAGCATCGGACCGCCGACGCGGTGCGCCGAACCATCCGGCAACTCATCGCCGGCGCTGAGAATGCGCACGCAGTGTCCGCCGCTGGTATGGGACGCGCCTCGGCGGCAGGCCGCCGCAGGACTGCTTCCTGTTACGGCGTGGGCGCACAGCAGGCTTTTGCGATGCGACAAGGAGAGACGTATGCCGTCGTATTTGGTGCCATTCCAGGTCTATCGCTGGGAGTGCGGCGACAAGGTGCTGAATCTGCGCTATCTCGGGGCGAACGACCTGGGCCTGTATGCCTTCTATGACCTCGACCAGGGTACAAAAGTGTCCACGCAAAAGTTCCTTCCCGTTCCGGAGTCGGACGTGCTGTCAGCGCTGGGGCGCACGATGCAGTGGGTGGATGACTATGTGCGGAACTCCTTGCCCAAAGAGGCGGAGCTTGACGAGGACCGTCGTAGCGAGCGCGCAGCGCGGTGGGCCAAGGTGGCCCGCATCTTCGAGCGCAAGACGCCGGCCGGTGACAAGGAGGAGCCGGTTTTTACCGACGAGATATATTTTAGCGCCAGGTTGTTCCGCACACTGGTGCGCGCGGAAGCTCGCAGGCAGGGTTGCACAAAGGCGACGCAGCATTATATCCATTTCTGGAACTGCATACGTTACGGCGGCGATGAGTATGCCTTGACGGATCATCAGAACCGGTGTGGCGCACCGGACCAACCGCGTTCCTGCCTGGTCGTGGCCAAGAAGTCAGGCGCGAGGTCGGCCGACTACTATCTTGACCCGCCCCGTTATGCGCCAAAAGACCGCTTCGACCCGTTCTGGCGGCGTCGCACACTCTCGGCCATCATCGTGACGCTGGCCACCAGCGACCCCAACGACCTACGTGAGTTGCTGCGCAGTCCTGCGAAATTCAGGGAGTTGATGAACAAGCAGTTCTGCTTCACGGGCGGCAACATGCGTGTGAGCAAACGCCGCAAGCTCCCCGGCGGCGAGATACCGACGGATCAAACGCTGGAGCGACAGGGCATGGCAATGGTTCAGCGCCTGTCCGACCAGATCTTACCGTTGCTGAAGGAGGTCGAGCGGCGGTCGGCGGGCGATGCGACGGGTATCGCGCACGGTAAGGAGATTATTGCCGACATGGACGTCACGGACTTCCATACGGTTCGCATCATGTTCGTCACGGACGATGAGTCGGACATGCGCGAACTCGGCGCGCCACGCGTAGTGCTGGCAGTGGTGCGCGGTAGCGACTACATTGTGGGCTACTATCTGACGATCGGCTACGAGCGGACGGACGTCTATCTCAACTGCCTGCTGTCCATGTTCACCGACAAGACACCGCGACTGCAGGCGCTGGGATTTGACGAACCGCTCGAAGGTATGGCAAGCGGCAACGTAGACGTGGTGCTCACGGACGGGGGCGCAGGCAAGTCGGAACGCGCACGGGTGTTCGTGCTCAAGGAACTCAACGCGGACCACGCCAAGACGGCGCCGTATTATCCCCAGGGCAAAGGTAATGTGGAGGGCACCAACCGACGAATCAAGGACCGGGTCAGCAGTAACCTGCATCTGGCAGACGCGCTGATGGACGGTGTGGCCAAAAAATTGGAAGGCATGGCCGCAGCGCAGCGCCTTGGGTTGCAGCACGGACAGGGCATGACGGCAACCTATTGCAGACAGGAGGCCGCTGATCACATCGTCTTCCTGAACGAGCACGTTTTTGAGCAGGCGCTGGTAGAGGCGATCAACGAGCACAATCTTGTGCTGCTGACGACGGGAAAGAAGTCGCTCACCCAAAATATGTTTGCCAGAGGTCAGGTACCGACTCGGCTCAAACGCTTTCGGGAGCAGCAGCTTGGCCGGCAGGGCGACCGTGCCTACAAGCGGAGCCAAAAGGAACTCAGCGCCGCCATCCTTCGTTCAAAGGAAAAGACGGCGAGCCTGCTGCACGGCGTCGTGACGTTGACCGACGGCGGCGAGTACGGTGGCAGGACGAACGAGAATCATCCGCACATGCAAGCCCTGATGAAATGGGAGCGTGACGAGCGTTTCAAAAAGAAGCTGGCCAAGGACAAGCCGATTACGATTCGCGTCAGTTCACCGCCTTACGGCAATTTCGCTACGTGGCATACCGATGATGGCAAATTTCTCGATCTCCCACCAACGCCGGCATGCGCGAAGCTGGCTGGTGCCAAAGCGGATCGCGCGCGATTCGTCGCCATGCATCACAATTTCTTGAGTGATCAGCGCAAAGCAAAGCAGGCGGAGAAAGAAGGCAAGAACAAGCCGGCATCCAAGCGATTCAGTGCTAAGGCGAAGGCTATGAGCGATGACATCAGGAACAAGCGCGGTCCCCGGGCGGAGACATCGAGCCGGCCCCGCGCCCCCTACATTGACTTGAAGCGGGGGGAAGAACAGCAAAATGCCTATGAACAGCACACGTTGCAGGCTGGCATGCCGAAGTTGCCCCCGCGTGACGCCACGCCGGAACCCGACCTGTCTCTCCTGGCTAGTCTCGACGACGATGCATTTGGCCTGTCCGAACTGCAATCCGCTTTCAAGAAACGCGTGGCAGGTGAGCACGATAAACCGCTACAGGAGGAATGACGCGATCACCGCGCGGAGGACGGGTCGCACTCGTCGGGGCGTCAAACTCACTCCTATTGATAAAGAAGAGGGCAAATTCCCTGTCCTCGAACCAAAGCTCGAGTCAGCGGCGTAGCACGGGACGCGGCGCTCGTATACCTCGCCAGAAATCCGGGCGACGTATGCCGGCATGATGATCGCGGTATTGTCCGAGTGGCTGGCTATGATCCTCTCACTCCAGCCCGACCTCAGCGGCGAGTTGCTCAAAGTCGCGACGAACGTGTATCCCGGCGATGCGAAAACATGCGCGGGGAGGGAAAGTGCGCAAGAAGAAGGGCTATGTTGCCGGATGCATGGCGCGACGGCATGTTTCTCCGCCCGTATCACCAAGGCTAGCGTGTCGAATAGTCGCCTTGAACGGGGTGGGCATTTCACTTCCGTAGAGGATCGGAGTGCATGGCCCGGTCCAAGGCTTGCCTTGAGACTGCGTACGACTGCCTTCGTGGAGATTATGTGCTATGCCGCGTCCAGGGCTGGAAGTGTCAGCGACCGTGCTGAACATGGCGCTGCCATTGCACTTGGTGGCTGGCAGCACCGTCCGGAGGGCATGGTGAAGAGGAGTGGAAACCAGAAGTGGCGGAGCTGATTGACTCAGATGCCGCCGCGCGAGGGGCGCGACGCCGCAGCCGCAAGCTCCGCCGTCTTGTTGAACCAAGTCGCGTTGCCGAGAAGCTTGTAGAGGCGAGGGGATGGTATCGATGGACGAAGCCTCCATTTTCTCAGGTTTATTGATGTGGGTTGTATGGTGTCAAACGTGCATTTTGCCTTCGCAGCAACGCACTCTGGCGGTATCCTGCTGCCAGTACATGGTTGGTGGTAACCTATTGAATAATAAGGAAAAATTTACTTCTGCCGACTTTACGTTTTCGGGTATATTGACCCAATACAGTAGGTGACCTGCAGGAAGCGCTGCCCGCCCTCGCCGGCAGGGCGCTGCGCGTCGGCGGCTTCCGGCGGTGCCGCGACGGTAAAGCTGGCAATGGCGGACTTGGCGGCCTGGCCGCCCCCGCCGCGGCGCGGCTGCCTGTCGAAGCCATCGGCCACGGCATCCGGCAGCAGGCGCTCGCGCCCGTGCAGTTGCAGCAGCGTATCGGCCAGCAGGTTGGACATCAGCACGGCGTAGTCGCGCTGGCGCACGATGCACAGGCCGACCCGCGTGGCGCTGACCAGGATGTGGTTCATCAGTTCGCTTTCCAGCGCGCGCGAGGCTTCGGCGTGCGTGCGCCGCAGCAGGTGCCGGCTCCAGTAGCGCGCGCTCAGCACGATCGCGCTCACCAGCAGCAGCATGGCGCCGAGGATGACGGCGAGTTCAGCCGCCAGTGCGGAAGCCAGCATCCGGTACGGCAGGTAGTAGGCGAGCAGCCCGAACTCCGCGCGCAACTCCTGCACCAGCAGCACGCCCAAGCGCGTGTAGTGCAGCGAATCATGCGACATATGGCGCGCCCGCGCGCTGATCTCCCGGAGGGTGGCATCCGATGCCGGCCACGCGCGCGGCCACCAGCATGTCCGGGGTATTGCCGACATAGGCGGCGCCGGCCAGCACCATGATGGGGGAATCATCCACCGGATGGCGCAGCGGGCCGACCCAGACCTGCTCGTCGCGCCCCGGCACGGCGTGGCCGGTGCGGTCCAGCAGCGCCTGCGTGAGCCGCGTGCGCCAGCAGCGGGATCAGCGTCGGGTCGAGCGCCATTGGGGCGCGCGCGCCGGCGTCTGGCTGGCTGATGACAATGGCGCTGTCTTCGTTGAGCGAGACCGCGTAGGCGCCGTGGCCGAGATCGAACGCCTGCTGCGTGGCCACGGTCGCCAGCGCGATATCGCGCTGGCGCACGAACTGCGCCGGCAGCGCGGCGCCCCAGGCGCGCTGCGTCGCATCGGCGGCAAGCAGGTGGTAATCCTTGCGCACGGCCTCGACGTGGGCGCTGGCCGCGCCAGTGCGCCGGAACGCCTCGTAGCCGGCATGGCGCGACGGGTCCGGCGCACGCGCGTCAGGGTAGTAGCGGATCGTCAGCATGGTGCGCCGCAGGAACGACGATTCATTGTGCAGCAACTGCGCGATCGAGGCCACGTACTGCGACACGTGGCTGCGGCGGTAGTCCAGGTGCTTGCCCGCCGCCAGGCCGGCGAGCAGCAGGCCGGAAAACGATGGCGATCAGCACCGCGATCGTCACCGAGTACAGGTGTTGCTGGCGGCGGGCGTTGTCGGAAAGCGTATCGAAGGCGCTGGCCAGCGATTCCCGGGTACGGTCGAGGTCTTGCTGCATCGGCCGTCGCTCAGGCGGCTGCCCCAGGACCGGCTGCGTCAGATAAGGCCATTCTCATAGGCGTAGCGGATCAGGCTGGTATTGGTCTACACGCCGAGCTTGCGCATGGCCACGGTCTTCTGGCTGGAGATCGTGCTGACCGAGCGGCCGAGCTTGCTGGCGATGTCGGTCAGCTGGAAGCCTTGCGCATAGAGCCTGACCACTTCCAGCTCGCGCTGCGTGAGTTCGGTGGCAGGCGCACCGGCGAGCGCGGCGTGCTCCAGGATGGCCCGCACCGAAGGCGAATGGAAGCAGCTGTTGTCGCTGAGCGCGACGTGGATGCAGGCGCGCACCGCGTCCTCCAGCGGGTCTTCCTTGCTGACGAAGGCGCGCACGCCCAGCTTCATGGTGCGGCGGATGATGGCGGGATTGGTCTGGGCGCTGATCACCACCACGCGCGTGCGCGGATGGCGGCGCGCCAGCCGGCTCAGCAGGTTGAAGCCGTCCAGCGATGCATCGCCGTGGCCCATGCAGAAATCGGTGATGGCGATATCGGCCGGATGCTTGTCCAGCGCGCCCAGCAACTCGGTGCCGTTGCGGCATTCGCAAGTGATTTCGACGCCGGCGGTGCGCTGCAGGCAGCCGCGCAGGGCGGCCACGACCAGCGGGTGGTCGTCCGCCAGGGCGACACGTATGACTCGGTCGTGCATACCTCGGATCCTTTGCTCAAGAAACTGAAATTGGACGGCCCCGGGAGTTCCATGGGGCGTGGCGTGCGCGATGCTGCCCGGCGCAGCGCACGGGTGGGATGGGGTGTCGGCCGTGTCCGGCACAAGTGGGGGGACAGCGCGGCCACGCGGGCACGACACCAGTCGGGGTGGGGTGATTCATTGCACAGCGTCTCCGGATCGGGATGGCAACCGGCCGGTTCCGGTTGCGCCAGGTCATTGCGTCAGCACAAATTCCGCATTCTGGCTATGTTCCTCGCCCCGTTGAATCGCAATTTGGCTAGTTCCGGGATCGGGCCGCGAGGGGGCGGCCCGGCGCGCGATGTGGGACAGGCATGACCAGCCAGAGAGTAAGGCGCCGGGCCGGCGCACTTGGCCCGGGATTGCGCGCGATTTCATGGCCTGATCCGCGACATCAGTGCCAGGTCTTTTGTCTGAAATCATTGCGAGGCCGAAAACCGCCGCGACGGCAAGTGGATTTGCGATGGCCCCGGCTCGCAGGCCCCGGAGCCAGGCATGTCGTGTAACGAAACTTTCACGCTGCGCGTGGCAAATCGCTGTCCTAGAATGAACCTGACACGCGTCCGGCATCGTGTGCGGCGCAGCATCCGGCCACGGCCGGGTGGCGCTTGCGGCGCCCGCGGCGTGTGCACCGCGTGAGGGAATGCCATGCCCGTCTACCAATACCGCTGCGAGAAGTGCGGCCATGTGTTCGAGAAAACCGAGCATCTCGCAGAACATACCTCTTCCCATCCGAATTGCCCGAATTGCGGCAGCCAGTCCGTGCAGCACGCGCCGGCCCCGTTCGTGGCAGTGACCCAGCGCAAGAGCTGAGTCCGAACAACAATCCCTGGAGGGTCTGCGCGCCGCCGCCATGGTGCGGCGGCGCGCGACGTGCCGCCGTTGGATGACAACGGCACGCCTGTTTTCATGCGTGGCGCATGGTGTGCCACGCACGTTCGCGCTGCGCGCAAGCGGCGATCTCAACCTTGACGGAGGATGCCATGGCTACGAGACCGTTCTCACAATTTCCCGCCGACGAGCAGCAACAGGTCACGCAGGTGTGCATGCAGGTCGGACTGGCGCCCGAGATGTTCGATATTTCCGATGAGAGCAACGGCGGCGGGGCGCGCCGTGTCAGCGTGCGCCGGGCGGGCACGGACAAGCAGAGTATCTACGAGGCCGGACCCGGTTCGGTCTGGGTCGAGGAGTTCGAGAGCGACCTGGAATGCGGCCTGTTCGGCCAGGTGACTGCCTAGCGCGCCGGGGCACGGGCTAGCGCTGCGGGTGCGGGTGCTTAGCGCGGAAAGGACTGCGGCCCAAGTGCCGCAGGCAGCGAGGAGATGATGCGAGGACCGCCGCAGGACAGCCCGGGCGGTTCAGATGCGACGCAGTTGCGGCGCAGTGACCGCTCGTGATGGCTCAGTGACGGCCGCGTTCGCCGGTGCGCGAGACCACCGACGCGCCCGCGATCAGCTCCTTGAGCAGCGCCAGCGAGGCCGCGCCCGAGGTGCGGTATGGATCCAGTTCGGCGCGCGCCGAGAACTTCAGCAGCGTGGCGGTGTTGATGCGCGCGGCATTGACCTGGCCCATGGCCCAGCCGGCGAAGTCGCGCGCGCAGGTTTCCTCGAAATGCAGCAGCGTCACGTCGTGATGGCGGGGATCGCGCGCGATCGCCTGGTACAGCTGCGACACGTCCTGCCGGTCGCCTTCCAGCGCCTGGAGGAACATGCCGTTGCCATGGCACAGCACGCCGGTGATGCCGTGGCGCGGATTGCGTTCGAGGCTGGTGGCCAGGATCGCATCGAGGAGGGCGGCGTCGATGGGCTGGCGGGCGCGGCTGGCATAGAGCAGGCGGACTAGCATGATCGTGGCGGCTCCGGTATCGGGCGTGGCTTAAGGGGCGTGATCCTGGGGCGGGGCCTCTAGCCGCGGTTGTTGTTCAGCAGCGTGAGGAATTCGCGGCGCAAGCTGTCGTCCTTCAGGAACGAGCCGCGCATCACGCTGTTGGTCATCTTGGCGTCGGTGTCGCGCACCCCGCGCCAGTGCATGCAGAAGTGCTCGGCCTCCATCACGATGGCCAGGCCGTCGGGGTTCATCTTCTCCTGCAGCAGGTCGGCCACCTGCGCCACCGCCTCTTCCTGGATCTGCGGCCGGCACATGATCCATTCGGCCAGCCGCGCGTACTTGGACAGGCCGATCAGGTTGGAATGCTGGTTCGGCATCACGCCTACCCACAGCTTGCCGATGATCGGGCACAGATGGTGCGAGCAGGCACTGCGCACCCGCAGCGGGCCGACGATCATCAGCTCGTTGAGCTGGCCGACGTTGGGGAATTCGGTCACCGCCGGCGCCTTGGCATAGCGGCCGGCGAAGATCTCTTTCAGGTACATCTTGGCGACCCGGCGCGCGGTTTCCTGCGTGTTGTGGTCATTGTCGACGTCGATCACCAGCGCGCGCAGCACGTCTTCCATGCGCGCCTGCACTTCGGTCTGCAACTGTTCCATCTCACCCGGCTCGAGGTAGGGCGCGATATTGTCGTTGGCGTGGAAGCGCTCCTGCGCGGCCTGCAGCCGGGCGCGGATGCGGGACGAGACGGTGGGGGCCGCGCCATGCTCCTTGCCGTGGGCGTGGTCTTCGGCCGGGCTGAATTCCTTCGCGCGGTGCGCCGCGTCCTTGCTGGTCATGAGTCGGGGTGTCCGGATTGCATCGAGAGCTGCCAGAGGCTTGCACTGCGCGCGGCGGCGGCGCCGCCGCGCGGGTGTGCCGGGTCCACTATATGGCAGATGCACGGGCCGAACAACCCGCCACGGAAGCCGCCATGCGGGCGGCGGTGGGCCGAGTACGCCACAACCGTACGCCCTTCCGTGAATAGTTCATGACATCGCTCAAGCCCGCCCCGCACGGCGCCGACAAGCGCACATAATGGGTGCACCCGCCAGGCGGCCCGATGAAGGAAGGCCGCCGGCGACCGGCCGCTGCATCGGGCGGCCATACTCTTGTCGGGACAACGAGACCATGCCGATTGCCTTTCCGTGCAGCAGCCTGATGCTGCTCCATGTCGTGACGGTGCCGCTGCCGGCGGCACCGGTGGAAACGGGCGTGGCGGAACACCACGCCAGCGCCGCACGCCTGGCCGCGCCCGGCCTGCGCCGGCCGCTGCTGCCGGCAGCACGCACGCCGGCCACCGCCGGCACCCCTACCGGCTGAGGCCGCCGCTTACCAGAGCAGCAACGCCAGCGCCGGCAGCATCGCTGCCGGCATGACCACGGCCCCCACGCGCAGGAACTGGCCGGCGCTGATCATATGCCCTTCGCGCCGCAGCGCGGTCAGCCACAGCAGCGTGGCCAGCGACCCCGTCACGGACAGGTTGGGGCCAAGGTCGATGCCGACCAGCACCGCGCCGGTGACGGCATGCGACGCATGCCCGGCAGCCAGCGCCGACGCGGCGATCAATCCGGCCGGCAGGTTGTTGGCGATATTGCCCGCCAGCGTCACCACCGCGCCCACCGCCAGCAGCGCGCCGGCCCCGCCGTGGCGCGACGCGGCCTCGACCGCGTCGGCCAGGTGGCGGATCACCACGGTCTGCTCCAGCGCCGCTACCAGCACGAACAAGCCCGCCACCATCGGCAGTACGCCCCATGACACTTCGCGCAGCGCCGGCGCCAGCAGCTCGCGCCGCGTGGCGCAGACCAGCAGCAGCGTCGCCACGCCAGCAGCAAAGGTGGGCCAGCCCAGGTCGCTGCCGCGCAGCGAGGCGATCAGCAGCGCGATGCCGGTCAGCACGATGCCCAGCGCCGTCAGCCAGGCCTGCAGCGACAGCGGCGGCACCGGCACGTCGTGTTCGATCGGCTCCGACAGCGCATCGCGCTGGGTCCACCACAGGGCGGCCAGCGTAGCCAGGATCGCGGCCAGCGACGGCAGCGCGAAGCTCGCCAGCCAGGCCGCCAGCGGCGGCATGCGCTCGCCGAAGATCACCAGGTTGGCGGGGTTGGAGATCGGCAGCACGAAGCTGGCCGCGTTGGCGATAAAGGCGCACGCATACAGGTAAGGCAGCGGATGCCGGACCCGCGCCGCGCGCGTGGCGGCGAGCACCGCCGGCGTGAGCACCACCGCGGTGGCATCGTTGGACATGAACGCCGTCACCAGCGTGCCGAAGCCGTACACCAGCAGGAACAGCCGCAGCGCCGAGCCGCGCGCCTGGCGCACCGCCAGTGCGGCGACGTGGTCGAACAGGCCGGTCTTGCGGGCCAGTTCGGAGATCAGCATCATGCCGGCGAGAAACAGGTACACGTCATAGCCGCGCATCACCGCCGCCAGCGCGTCGGGCAGCGCCAGCAGGCCGGTCACGCACAGCAGCAGGGCGCCGGCGGCGGCCCAGAAGGCCTCGGGCAGGCGAAAAGGGCGGAACAGGACGCCGGCCGTGGTCAGCGCGGCGACCGACCAGATCAGCAGTGGGCTGTGGCTGGACATCGGTATTGTTGTTGTGATGGTGGGGAAGGGACTACAGGTTGGGGTCGACGGGCGCAATGGGCGTCGCTTGCGGTGCAGCGCCGGGGGTGGGCAGGCCGATGGCCTCGCTGGTTACCGGCGTCGGCGCGGGCGCCGCGGGCTCGTTGCTGGCGACGGGGGCCGGGGACGGGGTGGCCGGCGGCGGGAAGCCAAGGGAGGCGATGCCGCGGTTGCTGTCGGCATACTCCGCATACATCCAGTCATCGCCCACGCGCACCACGCCAGCCGGCGCATGCGCCTCAGGCACTGGCACGCCGGCGAGGCGGCCTTCCATGTAGGAGGCCCAGACCGGCAGCGCGGTGGTGGCGCCGAATTCATGCTCGCCCAGGCTGCGGTTGTCGTCATAGCCCATCCACGCCACCGTGACCACGCCGCCGGCATAGCCCGCGAACCAGCCGTCGACCGAATCGTTGGTGGTGCCGGTCTTGCCGGCCACGTCGTCGCGGCGCAGGTAGCGGCGCACGCCCGCGCCGGTGCCGTCGTCGACCACGCTGCGCAGCAGGCTGTCCATTACGAAGGCATTGCGCTCGCTGATCACCCGCGGCGGCGCCGTGCCCTCGGCCCCCTGACCGTTGCCGGCGGAGAACAGCACGTTGCCTTCGCTGTCCGTGATGCGCTCGATCAGGTAAGGCTCGACGCGGTGGCCGCCATTGGCGAACACGCCGTAGGCAGCGGCGAGGCGCAGCGGCGAAGTGGTGCCGGTGCCCAGCGCCAGCGGCAGGTAGCGCGGCAGCCGCTTGGGCGAGAAGCCGAAGCGGCTGGCGAACTCCACCGCATACGGGATGCCGATTGCCTGCAGCGTGCGGATGGCAGGCAGGTTGCGCGATTCGGCCAGCGCCTGGCGTACCGTGATCGGGCCGACAAAGCGCCCATCGTCATTGGAAGGCTGCCAGCGCGAGCTGTTGGCCAGCGGTGCGTCGTTGATCACTGTGCCGGGCGATACCCCGTGCTCCAGCGCCGCCGCATAAACGAAGGGCTTGAAGGTCGAGCCCGGCTGGCGCAGCGCCTGGGTGGCGTGGTTGAAGCGGCTGGCGGCAAAGTCGGCGCCGCCCATCATCGCCTCGATCGCGCCGGTGGCGCAGTCCAGCGACACCAGCGCCGCCTGCGGTCCCTGCGCCAGCGCCTTGATTGCCTTGCGGTGGCGGCGCGCGTAGCCTTCCAGCCCGCCATGCACCGCGTCGTAGGCCAGCGTCTGGCGCACCGACGACACCGTGGTGTAGACGTTCAGGCCGCGCGTATAGGCCTCGTCGCCAAAGCGGTCGCGGGCCAGCTGGCGCGCCAGGTCGGCCACGTACTCGGCATGACCGGCGAAGCTGCCGGGGCTGTCATTGGAGATGGCGAGGCGTGCGGCGCGGGCCTCGCGGTAGTCGTCCTGGCTGATCATGCCGAGCGCCAGCATGCGGCCCAGCACATATTCCTGGCGCCGCTTGGCGCGCGGGAAATTGACCACCGGGTTCATGGTCGACGGTGCCTTGGGCAGCCCCGCCAGCATCGCTGTCTCGGCCAGCGACAGCGCGGCCAGCGGCTTGCCGAAATACGCATGCGCGGCGCTGCCGAAGCCATAGGCATGCTCGCCCAGGTAGACCTGGTTCATGTACAGCTCGAGGATGCGGTCCTTGGACAGCGACTGGTCGATGCGCCAGGCCAGCAGCATTTCATACCACTTGCGTGCCAGCGTCTTCTCGCGCGACAGGTAGAAGTTGCGCGCCACCTGCATGGTGATGGTCGACGCGCCCTGCGCATAGCCCTGGCCCAGGTTGGCCAGCGCCGCGCGCAACACGCCGGGGATATCGACGCCCTCGTGCTGGTAGAACTGGTCGTCCTCGGCAGCCAGCAGCGCCTTGACCATGCGCGTGGGAATCTGCTCGAAGGGAATGAACTCGCGGTGCTCGCTGCCGAATTCGCCGATCTGCACGTTGTCGCTGGTGTAGATCCGCAGCGGCACGTCTGGCCGGTAGTCGCGCAGGGCGTCAACGGGAGGAAGCTGCCGCAGGCTCACCACCGCGGCAAAGCCGGCAAGCAGAATGCCGGCCGCAGCCAGCGCCAGCGCGGCGCCGCCTGCCTTGACTGCGATTTTTTTCATGCGCGCATTCTACCCGCTGGCCGTGCCGTCGTAGCGGTTATCGGGACGCGGCCAGCGGCAGCGGGCAGCCGTCCTCGTCGTGTTCGGCCGGTGCTGCCGGTGCTGGGGGTAATGCCGGTAATGCCGGTAATGCCGGCGCTTCCTCGGGCTGCGCCGCCCCGACGCGCAAGCGGGCCTCGCTGTTTTGCTGCGCGAATTCGCACAACGCCAGCCAGGTTTCCTCGCGTTCGATGATGGTGAAGTGATCCGTGCCTGGCATGGTCTGCAGCGCCACCGGTCCGGGCCATGCGGCCATCAGGCGCTCGGAGCACTCGTGTGGTACCACCTCGTCGGTCTCGGCCAGCAGCACCTTGGTGCTCTGCACGACCTTCTTGCAGTGCGAGATCGAATCGAAATGGTGACGCATCAGCTGGCGCAGCGGCACCAGTGGGAAACGCTTGCCCACCAGCTCCAGCAGCGAGTCGTAGGGCGTGACCAACTGCAGGCTCTCGAAATCCTGCAGGTCCGCCAGCTGGATCGCGACACCGGTGCCAAGGCTGCGGCCCACCACATGCACGCGGGTGTCGGGAAAGACACGTCGCACGTGCAGCAGGAACTGGCTGGCATCAGCCACCGCGGCGGCCTCGGACGGGCGGCCGTCGGAATGACCCAGGCCGCGGTAGTCGTAGGTGGCGAAGCCCATGCCGGCCGGCAGCCAACGCGCGTATTGCAGCGTTTCGAGCACATCCTCTCCGCGGCCGGGCAGGTAGAACAAGAGGTCGAGCACGGTGTCGCCGGGCGCCTGGTAGATGTAGCCGCGCACCACGCCGCCGGGGATCCGGTGCGAATAGCCGATGATGCCGTCGGGCAGGTCGCGCGGCGGGCGCCGGCGCACGGCGAACAACAGCCGTTCCTGGTTGAGCGTCAGGTAGGTCCAGTAGCTGGCGAAGCCGCCGGCGGTGACCAGCGCTGCCGCCAGCGCGCGGCGGGTGGGGAATTTCATGGCTCGTCCACGGTGTCGCGGCCTGGCGTGGCGCCCCGGGGGCGCAGGCCTTGCCGCCTAGCCGCGCAGCCTACCTCATTTTTGTCAGGCGCGAGGCCGCAGCGCAAGCCAGCCGGCGCAGTTCTTGTACGATATGCCTCATTCAGGCGCGCGCACCCCCCACACCCAACGACGCGCAAACGGAGCTGACAAGCATGAGCGAGCAGAAGCACGAGCAGTACCGCGCCGAAGAGGCGCAGGCAATGGAACGCGTCGTCGCGGCGACGCGGCAGGTCCAGGTGGCATTCACCGCCCTGCAGGCCCACTACCCGCCGCAGGGCAGCGGCAAGCCGTCCAAGCTCGCACTGCAGACCTTCGATGCGGCCCTGCAGGCGCTGGAGGACGCGCAGGCCACGTTCGACGAGATCCTGAACGACCTGCTCGACGAAAAACGCTGATGGCGCGGGCCCGGGCCGCCGGGCCTGATACAGGGGCCCCGCCCTGTGCTATGGTTGCCGGATAAAGCCGCCCGGCCTGCCGCAGCACACGCCTGCACGGTACGCGACACGGGACGGCAGGGCAGCGGCCGCTAAGCCTTTTGCGATGCGCGCCGTCTGCCAGCACAGGAGACCCGCCGTCATGCATCGTGCCGCCCGTTCTGCTGACCATCCTGCCGCCGACGCTGCGCTCCAGGCCGTCGACCCGGCCGACGCCGACCGCGCCGGCCTGATCGCCCGCTCCCATGCGCGCTCGGCCGGCTTCGGACTCGACGCGCGCCATGCGCCGGACTTCGACATCGCCGGCGTGCGCGCACTGGGCGAACTGGTCGATGCCAGCCGCGACCTGTACCGCCATGCGCTGCCGGTGATGGAGACCCTGCACGCGCAGATCGCCAATACCGACAGCATGGTGCTGCTGACCGACAGCAGCGGCGTGATCCTGCACAGCCTGGGCGACGGCGATTTCGTCGGGCGCGCCCGGCGCGTGGCGCTGGCGCCGGGCGTGTCATGGGCCGAACCCAGCAAGGGCACCAACGCCATCGGCACCGCGCTGGCCGAGGCCCGTCCCACCATCATCCACGCCAGCGAGCACTTCCTGCAGGCCAACCACCAGCTCACCTGCTCGTGCGCGCCGATCGCCGGCCCGACCGGCGCGATCCTGGGCGCGCTCGACGTCAGCGGCGACCATCGCGGCTTCCATCGCCACACCATGGCGCTGGTGCGCATGTCGGCGCAGATGATCGAGAACCACCTGTTCGCCAACCATTTCCCCGAGGCGGTGCTGGTGCGCTTTCATGCGCGCCCGGAGTTCGTCGGCACGCTGTTCGAGGGCATGGCGGCGTTCACGCCCGACGGCGCCTTCCTGGCCGCCAACCGCAGCGGGCTGTTCCAGCTCGGGCTGGCGCCGCAGGCGCTGGCGCTGTCTGGATTCGCCGAGCTGTTCGGCCAGCCGGTGCGCGTGGCGATGCAGGCGCGCGCCACCTCGGCCGGATCGCTGCAGGTGCTGACGCTGCCGAGCCGGGTCCAGGTGTTCGCGCGCGTCGAATACCTGGCCGCGCCGGTGACGGTGCGCCAGCCAGTCGCCGACGACCCGCTGCCGCCGGCGCTGGCCGCGCTCGACACCGGCGATGCCGCCGTGGCCGCGGTGCTGCGCCGCGTGCGCAAGGTCAGCGGGCGCGATATTCCCATCCTGGTCCAGGGCCGCACCGGCACCGGCAAGGAATGGCTGGCGCGCGCCATCCACGCCGCCTCGCCGCGCGGCAACGGGCCTTTTGTCGCTGTCAACTGCGCGGCCATCCCCGAGTCGCTGATCGAGGCCGAGCTGTTCGGCTACGAAGAGGGTGCCTTCACCGGCGCGCGCCGCCGCGGCTGCGTAGGCAAGCTGGCGCAGGCGCATGGCGGCACGCTGTTCCTCGACGAGATCGGCGACATGCCGCTGGCGCAGCAGGTGCGGCTGATGCGGGTGCTGCAGGAGCGCGCGGTCACGCCGCTGGGCGGTGCGCGCGCGATGCCGGTTGATGTGCGGGTGGTCTGTGCCACCCACCGGGACCTGCGGGCGATGATTGCCGATGGTTCCTTCCGTGAGGACCTGTACTACCGCATCAATGCGCTAGCCGTGACGCTGCCGTCGCTGTGCGAGCGCAGCGACCTGCCGGTGCTGGTGGAGCGCATTTTGCAGCGGCAACGGGAAGAGACTGGCACGGAGGTGCCGTTGCGAGTTGGCGCAGAGGTGCTGGCGCTGCTGCGGCGGCATCCGTGGCCGGGGAATATCCGGCAGCTTGCCAATGTGTTGCGAACGGCGGCGATCCTGGCGGAAGGGGAGGCGGAGATCGGCTGCGAGCACCTGCCGGAAGGGTTTGAGCAGGAGTGCGACGACGACGCGGAACGCTGTGAGGACACGTCGGCTGCCCGGTCAACGCCAGCGACCGGGACCGCGGCAGCCGCCGGGCGCATGCGCGACTGGGAAGCGGGCGTTATCCGCCAGACGCTGGCGCGGCATGGTGGCAATGTCAGTCATGCCGCCCGCGAGCTGGGGGTTTCGCGCAATACGATCTATCGGAGGTTGAAGGAAGGGCTGGATGACGAGCCGGGGTCTGAGGGCTGAGGCGTTGCACAAGCGCTGACGCGTTTCATCTCCCGTTTGCTCCCTCTCCCGCAAACGGGAGAGGGAGCACCCAGTTGGCTAGCGCGAACAGTGAGGCAGCTCACAACCCCGCCTGCGCAGCCAGCCAAGCCGCCTCCTCATCACTGAACAACTCCGACCGCGTCAGAAACCGCAGCCCAGTCGGCCCCTCCAGCGAAAACATCCCACCCGCCCCCGGCACCACGTCTATCACCAGCCGCGTGTGCTGCCAGTACTCGAACTGCGCGCGCGTCATATAGAACGGCGCGCCGCCGATCTCGCCCAGGCACACATCAGCCTGCCCCACCAGCAGTTCGCCGGCCGGGTAGCACATCGGCGCACTGCCGTCGCAGCAGCCGCCGGACTGGTGGAACATCAGCGGGCCATGCCGCGCGCGCAGTTGCGCGACCAGCGCGAGCGCGGCGGGCGTCGCAACGACGCGCGCAACAGGCGCATCGGCCGAACCAGGAACGAATGACGGCATGGCCTGTCTCCCGCTCACGCGGCCAGGTCCAGCACCACGCGCCCTTCGATCTTGCCCTCGCGCAGTCGCCCGAGCACATCGTTGATATCGTCGAGTTTCGCGGTCGACACCGTGGCCTTGACGTCGCCATGCGCGGCAAAGTCCAGCGACTCCTGCAGATCGCTGCGCGTGCCGACGATGGAGCCGCGGATGGTGATGCCCTTGAGCACCACGTCGAAGATCGGCGTGGCGAACTCGCCCGGCGGCAGGCCGTTGAGCGCGATCGTGCCGCCGCGGCGCACCATGCCGATGGCCTGCGAGAACGCGATCGGCGACACCGCGGTCACCAGCACGCCATGTGCGCCGCCGATCTCTTTCTGCAGCCACGCGGCAGGATCGGTAGTGCGCGCGTTGACGGTCGCCTCCGCGCCGAGCCGGCTTGCGAGTGCGAGCTTCTCGTCATCGATGTCCACCGCGGCCACGCGCAGCCCCATCGCCCGCGCATACTGCACAGCCACGTGGCCCAGGCCGCCGATGCCGGAGATCACCACCCACTGGCCCGGCCGCGTATCGGTGACCTTCAGGCCCTTGTAGACCGTGACGCCCGCGCACAGGATCGGCGCGATCTCGACAAAGCCGATCTTGTCGGGCAGCAGGCCCACGTAGTTGGGATCGGCAACGACATATTCACCGTAGCCGCCGTTGACGGAATAACCGGTGTTCTGCTGCTTCTCGCACAGCGTCTCCCAGCCCTGCAGGCAGTGCTCGCAATAGCCGCAGGCACTGTACAGCCAGGGCACGCCGACGCGGTCGCCTTCCTTCACGCGGGTGACGCCGCTGCCGACGGCAGAGACAAAGCCCACGCCTTCATGGCCGGGGATAAAGGGCAGCGTGGGTTTGACCGGCCAGTCGCCGTCGGCGGCGTGCAGGTCGGTGTGGCAGACACCGGAGGCCTCAATCTTCACCTGGATCTGGCCGGGACCGGGTTGCGGAACAGGAACTTCATCGATCGTCAGCGGCGCGCCGAACTCTCGCACCACTGCAGCTTTCATCATGGCAGGCATCTCGACTCCTTGAATGACTCCCTGATCGGGTTGGCCCCGCGCCCGCGGGGCTCAATCCGATCATGGCACGCACATGGCAGCGTGCCTTGCGCATCGTCAGAAAAATCCGAGAGCGTTGGGGCTGTAGCTCACCAGCAGGTTCTTGGTTTGCTGGTAGTGATCGAGCATCATGCGATGGTTCTCACGGCCGATGCCGGACTGCTTGTATCCCCCGAACGCCGCATGCGCCGGATAGGCATGGTAGCAGTTGGTCCACACGCGGCCAGCCTGGATGCCGCGCCCCATGCGGAATGCGCGCGCGCCGTCACGCGTCCACACGCCTGCGCCCAGGCCGTAGAGCGTGTCGTTGGCGATCGCCAGGGCTTCTTCCTCGTCCTTGAAGGTCGTCACCGAGACCACCGGCCCGAAGATCTCTTCCTGGAAGATGCGCATCTTGTTGTGGCCGGCGAATACCGTCGGCTTCACGTAGTAGCCGCCGGCGAGGTCGCCGTCCAGCGCATTGCGCTCGCCGCCTGTCAGGCACTGCGCGCCTTCCTTGCGTCCCAGGTCGATGTACGACAGGATCTTCTCGAGTTGTTCGGCCGATGCCTGCGCGCCGATCATGGTGCCCTTGTCGAGCGGATGCCCCTGGCGGATCGCCGCCACGCGCTTGAGCGCGCGCTCCATGAAGCGGTCGTAGATCGATTCCTGGATCAGCGCGCGCGACGGGCAGGTGCAGACCTCGCCCTGGTTCAGCGCGAACATGGCGAAGCCTTCCAGCGCCTTGTCGAAGAAGGCGTCGTCGGCGGCCAGCACGTCCTCGAAGAAGATGTTCGGCGACTTGCCGCCCAGTTCCAGCGTCACCGGGATCAGGTTCTGCGAGGCGTATTGCATGATCAGGCGCCCGGTGGTGGTCTCGCCGGTGAAGGCCACCTTGCTGATGCGCGGGCTCGATGCCAGCGGCTTGCCGGCTTCCAGCCCGAAGCCGTTGATCACGTTGACCACGCCCGGCGGCAGCAGGTCGCCGATCAGTTCCATCAGCACCAGGATCGAGGCGGGGGTCTGCTCGGCGGGCTTGAGCACCACGCAGTTGCCGGCCGCCAGCGCCGGGGCCAGCTTCCACGTGGCCATCAGCAGCGGGAAGTTCCACGGGATGATCTGGCCGACCACGCCCAGCGGCTCATGGAAGTGGTAGGCCACGGTGTCGGCATCGATCTCGGAGATGCCGCCTTCCTGCGAGCGGATGCAGCTGGCAAAGTAGCGGAAGTGGTCGACCGCCAGCGGCAGGTCGGCGGCGCAGGTCTCGCGCACCGGCTTGCCGTTGTCGATGGTCTCGGCCACGGCCAGCAGCGTCAGGTTGGCCTCGATGCGGTCGGCGATGCGGTTCAGGATATTGGCGCGCTCGGTGGTGGAGGTGCGCGCCCAGGCGGCCTTGGCGGCGTGCGCGGCGTCCAGCGCGGCATCGACATCCTGCTGGTTGGAGCGCGGCACGCGCGTGAACGGCTTGCCTGTGATCGGCGTGATCGACTCAAAGTACTCGCCACCGGCGGGCGGCACCCAGGCGCCGCCGATGAAGTTCTCGTACTGTTGCTTGTAGGGGTTGCTGACGCCCAGCTGGGCGATTTCCGCCATATTCATGTCTCGCTCCGTTCGTTGATCTGTGTGGTGTCGTCACGGCCTCGCGCCGTGCGCACGGCAGGCAGATCGCAAGAGGTGTGCCGGAGCGGAAACCGGCGTAAAACTGGCGGAAAAGCCGGGGAAAACGCCGTGGCGGGTGCCTGCGCCCGCGCCGGATGTGTCACGCGGTAGCAGCGGTGTGCCAGCGCGTGACAGCAGGTGTTCCAGAATGGAACAGTTGCTCGTCAGGCCTTGGGCCGGGACGCGAGGGCGGCCGCTACCACGTCGACGTGGCCGACGAGCCGCTGCCCGTGCGCGTGCACCTGCGCGCGCCGTACGACCCGGCATCGTGCGCCGCCATCCTGAACCGCGCCGCGGCGCTGCTGCGCGAGCGCTCCGAGGAAGCTTCGGACCTGATCACGCTCGAGTCCGGCCTGTCCAGGAAGGACTCGCTTTACGAGATCGGCCGCGTCGCCGACGTGCTGGGCTTTGCCGCGACCGAGGCGCTGCGCGACGACGGCCAGATGTTCTCGTGCGACCTGATGCCGCACGGCAAGAAGCGCAGCGTGATGACGCAGCGCGAGCCGCTGCCGGGCGTGATCTGTGCCATCACGCCGTTCAACCACCCGATGAACCAGGTCGCGCACAAGGTCGCGCCGTCGATCGCCACCAACAAGCGCATGGTGCTCAAGCCCTCGGAGAAGGTGCCGCTGTCGGCGTACTACCTGGCCGACCTGCTGTACGAGGCCGGCCTGCCGCCGCAGATGTTCCAGGTGGTCACCGGCGACCCGCGCGAGATTGCCGACGAGCGGATCACGCACCCGTCGGTGGACCTGGTGACCTTCACCGGCGGCGTGGCGATCGGCAAGTACATCGCTAGCAAGGCGGAATACAGTTGTCCCGCTACCACACCGATTTCGCCTTTATCGGCATCGGCGGCGTCACGCCGCGCGGCGAGATCTGCGACTTCTCGCGCGCCGCGGCCGAACTGCGCAGCCGCATGCTGCTGGCCTCCGACGTGCCCTGCGTGGTGGCCGACCATACCAAGTTCGGGCGCAATACAGGTGTGACCATCAAGCATTTCGACCAGGCTGCCTGGCTGATCACGGACATGGCGCCGGAGCCGGAGCTGGGAGCGGCGCTGAAGGAATGCGGTACTAAGCTGCTGATTGCCTGAATTGCCACGGCGCGTTGGGCTGTCCGCTGATCGCACGGAAATCCCCAACGTCTGCACCAGAATGCGGCTTTCTCGCCGCTGTCACAGGTGTTTTGACTGTCACATGCCCCATGCTGGTGCTACAGTTTCATGTTGTCCGACAGGCACGGTGCGCCGTGAATGTATGGACAACCGGAGGCCACCCACCTTCCATCGGCGCAACGCCAAACGGCACAAGAGACCGGCATCGACCGGCAAGGCGGCCGGATCCAGCCACAGTACCCAGCACAGCAGAGACAACCGTGAGTTCTCCCTCCCTTGACGCATTCCTGGCGGGGGTTGCCCGCCGCGACCCCAATCAACCTGAATTCCTCCAGGCCGTGAAGGAAGTGATGATGACGCTCTGGCCGTTCGTCGAGCGCAATCCGCGCTATGCCGACCAGGCCCTGCTCGAGCGGCTGGTGGAGCCCGAGCGCGTGATCCAGTTCCGCGTGTCCTGGACCGACGACCAGAACCGCGTGCAGGTCAACCGCGCCTTCCGCGTGCAGCACAGCTCCGCAATCGGCCCGTTCAAGGGCGGCATGCGCTTCCACCCGACGGTGAACCTGTCGGTGCTGAAGTTCCTGGGCTTCGAGCAGACCTTCAAGAACGCGCTGACCACGCTGCCGATGGGCGGTGGCAAGGGCGGCTCCGACTTCGATCCCAAGGGCAAGTCCGACGGCGAGGTGATGCGCTTCTGCCAGGCGCTGGTGACCGAGCTGTACCGCCACCTGGGCCCGGACACCGATATCCCGGCCGGCGATATCGGCGTGGGCGCGCGTGAAGTCGGCTTCATGGCCGGCATGATGAAGAAGCTGTCCAACCAGTCTGCCTGCGTCTTCACCGGCAAGGGCCTGGCCTATGGCGGCAGCCTGATGCGCCCGGAAGCCACCGGCTACGGCACGGTCTACTTCGCCCAGGAAATGCTGCACAAGCGCGGCCGTGCCTTTGACGGCCTGCGCGTGCTGATCTCCGGCTCGGGCAACGTGGCGCAGTACGCGGCCGAGAAGGCGATCGAACTGGGCGCGACGGTGCTGACACTGTCCGACTCGGGCGGCGTACTGCACTACCCGGAGGGCATGACCAGCGAGCAACTGGCAGAAGTGATGGCCTTCAAGAACGAAGAGCGCGGCCGCCTGTCGGACTTCGCTGCCCGCCACGGCATGACCTTCCAAGCCGGCCGTACCCCGTGGCACGTGCCGGCGGACGTGGCGCTGCCGTGCGCGACGCAGAACGAGGTGGACGGCAATGACGCCGAAACGCTGCTCGGCAATGGCGTGATCTGCGTGGCGGAGGGCGCCAACATGCCGTCGACGCTGGAAGCGGTGGACCGATTTGTCGATGCGAAGATCCTCTATGCACCGGGCAAGGCCAGCAACGCCGGCGGCGTTGCTACGTCCGGCCTGGAGATGTCGCAGAACGCGATGCGCCTGTCCTGGCACCACGCCGAGGTCGACGAGAAGCTGCACGCGATCATGAAGGACATCCACCAGAACTGCATCCACCACGGGCAGAAGGCGGATGGCTACATCAACTATGTCGAAGGCGCGAATATCGCGGGCTTCGTCAAGGTGGCGGACGCGATGCTGGCGCAGGGCGTGATCTGAGCCAAACGGCCGGCGCAACGCCGGCCGGTGCAATACCGACGGCGTAGCGCGATCGGTCGGGGCTGAGTTCGCGCCGGCGGCGTCATCCGGCAAGGCCTGAACCTTTCAGGATCTTGCTGTCAATGTGCGGCAGGCTAACGGCGAGGACAGGGGTCGCAGCGATGGCCATTCCTGTGAATTCGCGCCTTGTGGGTGTGCTACTTCCGCGCGCTGCAGATCGGTGACGCGTCGAAGGTGGCGCCGGTCGACACGTTCAGCCCGGTGCTGGTGGCGGTGTTCGCGGTTCTGTTCCTGGGCGAGCGGCCCGCGCCACGCGAGTGGCTGGGCATCGCGCTGGTGGCGGCCTGGGTGATCGTGCTGAGCCTGCGGCGGTAGCGCCGCGGCGCTGGCGCAAGGCATGGCGCACCGCCCCGGAACTTGCCACAATAGCCGTCCATCCACCCGGAAGGAGCGCGGCATGGACAAGCCACTGGCAGGCAAGGTTGCGCTGGTTGCCGGCGCCACCCGCGGGGCGGGACGCGGCATTGCCGTTGCGCTAGGCGAAGGCGGGGCGGCGGTCTACGTGACGGGGCGTACCACGCGTGCCGCGCGTTCTGAGATGAACCGGCCGGAGACAATCGAGGAAACCGCGGAAATGGTCGATGACGCCGGCGGGCGCGGCATCGCCGTGCGGGTCGATCACCTGGTGCCGGCCGAGGTGCAGGCACTGGTCGAACGCATCCGGCGCGAGCAGGGGCGGCTCGATATCCTGGTCAACGATATCTGGGGCGCGACCAGGATGGAGTGGAACAAGACCGTGTGGGAGTCCGACCTGGACTATGGGCTGCGCACGCTGCGGCTCGGCGTGGATACCCACGTTATCACCAGCCACTGCGCGCTGCCGCTGCTGATCGAAACGCGCGGCGGGCTGGTGGTCGAAGTCACCGACGGCACCGCCGAATACAACGCGCACAACTACCGCGTGTCCTTCTTCTACGACCTGGCCAAGGCGGCGGTGGGCCGCATGGCGTTTGCCCTGGCGCATGAGCTCGCGCCGCACGGTGGCACGGCGGTGAGCCTGAGCCCGGGCTGGCTGCGCTCGGAGGCGATGCTCGACGCCTATCGCGTGACCGAAGCCAACTGGCGCGACGCCACCCGGATCCAGCCACACTTCGCAATCTCGGAAAGCCCGCTATTCGTCGGCCGCGCCGTGGCCGCGCTGGCGCAAGACCCGGACGTGGCGCGCTGGAATGGCCAGTCGCTGTCCAGCGGACAACTGGCGCGCGTGTATGGTTTTACCGATGCCGACGGCAGCCAGCCGGATGCCTGGCGCTATGTGCCGGAAGTGCAGGACGCGGGCAAGCCTGCCGACACCACCGGCTATCGCTGAACGACCGCCGGTGGGCCGTTCAGCGTCAGCCGTCTCCCGCGTCAGCGGTTGCGATCGTTAGCCTTTCGATTTGGGCGGCTGGAACAGCGCGCCCGCCTCCTTCACGTTCTGCTCAGCGCGCTTGCCGATCACGGTGAGCGCTTCGGCCTGTGCCTTCTGCGCCGTCTCGGCCAGCTCGCGCATGTTCTCGAACGCCTGGTGCAGCGTCTGCTGCACCAGTTCGCTGTGCTTGGCCATGGCCTCGGCCGGGTTGCCGGCCGTGGTGTATTGCTGCGCCGCGGCCTGCAGCTGCTGCATGGTCTTGGTAAAGATCTCCTGCTGCTTCTGCATCACCGCCTGGATGCCCTCGTAGGCCAGCTTGTTGGCCTCGGTCAGGGCCTCGATGTCCTTGCGGCGTGCTTCGATCACGGCGCTCATGTCCACGCCTGGCAGGCGGAACTGTTCCATCATCTTGGTGAAATCTGCAAAAGGATTGGGGGGCGTGGCCATGCTGGATCTCCTCGGGTGGAAAGGCGGACAGGGTGGCAGGGCGGGGCGCCGCGAAGCGTTGCGCCACCTGGCCTGGGCCGGTTTCACTCCACTATAACCGGTATCCGCACACTTCTAGCCGTCAATCGAGGAAGACCCTAAAGTTTCGCTGCCCCACGCCGTTGGCATCCATAGCCCGCACGTGCGTAGCCGACCCGGCCCGCCAGCGGACGATGAGAGCGAAGAATGCCGCGCCGAGCGATGGTCCCGGGCCGGCACCTCGCCGTAAACAGTCCTAATCAGGTAGAAAAAATGAAGAATCTAGGCATCGGGGTCCGCCTCGGCATCGGCTTTGGGGTGGTATTGCTGCTTTCGGCGCTCATGACGGTATTCGGCATGATGCGCCTGCAACAGGTGGCTGAACGCACCCACGCGATGATGCAGCAGCCGCTGACCAAGGAGCGGCTGGTCAGCGACTGGTACCGGCTCATGCACACCAGCGTGCGCCGCACCACGGCGGTGGCGCGCAGCGCCGACCCGTCGCTGGGCGCATTCTTCGCCGCCGAGACCAAGGCGTCGATCGAAGGCATTGCCGCGCTGCGCGACAAGATAAAGCTGCTGCTCAGCTCGGAAGAAGAGAAGGCCGCGTTCCAGAAGATCTTCAGCGTGCGCGACCCGTACAACAACGGCCGCGACAAGATCACCAGGCTCAAGCAGGAAGGCCTGACCGAAGAGGCCAACCAGGTGCTGGAGAACGAGTTCGTGCCCGCGGGCGACGCCTACCTGGCCGAGATCCAGAAGCTGCTCGACATCCAGCGCGCCAGCATCGACGCCACCGCGCGCGAGATCAACGGCATCTACGTCAACTCGCGCAACAGCCTGATCGGGGTTGGCGCGGTGGTGCTGGCCATCGGCATCGCATTTTCGGTCTGGCTGACCATCGGCATCACGCGCCCGCTGCATCGCGCGGTGGCCGTGGCGCGCACCGTGGCATCGGGCGACCTGACCAGCCGCATCGATGTGGATAGCCGCGACGAGACCGGCCAGTTGCTGCAGGCGCTGGCGGACATGAACGCCAATATCCTGCGCATCGTGCGCCAGGTGCGCGCCGGCACCGAGTCGATCGTCTCCGGCACCAGCCAGATCGCGGCCGGCAACACCGACCTGTCGCAGCGCACGGAGGAACAGGCCTCGTCGCTGCAGCAGACCGCGGCCAGCATGGAAGAGCTGACCAGCATCGTGCGCCAGAACGCGGACAACGCGCGCCAGGCCAGCACGCTGGCGGTCAATGCCTCCGACATCGCCGAGAAGGGCGGCGAGGTCGCGGGCAAGGTGGCCGACACCATGGAAGAGATCAACGGCGCGTCGAAGAAGGTGGTCGACATCATTGCCGTGATCGAGGGCATTGCCTTCCAGACCAATATCCTGGCACTGAACGCCGCGGTGGAAGCCGCGCGTGCCGGCGAGCAGGGGCGTGGTTTTGCCGTGGTGGCGGGCGAGGTGCGGAGCCTGGCGCAGCGCAGCGCTACTGCCGCGAAGGAGATCAAGGCGCTGATCGGGGATTCGGTGGATCGCGTCGAGAAGGGCTCCATGCTGGTGACGCAGTCGGGGCAGACCATGGAAGAGATCGTCGCTGCGGTCAAGCGAGTGACCGACATCATGGGCGAAATCAGCGCGGCGTCGGCGGAGCAGAGTGCCGGGATCGAGCAAGTCAATCAGGCCGTCACGCAGATGGACACCGCCACGCAGCAGAACGCCGCGTTGGTGGAAGAGGCCGCCGCGGCGGCCGGCTCGCTGGAGGAGCAGGCGCAGCGTCTGAAGGAAGCGGTGTCGACGTTCAGGCTGGCCGCCTGAGGCCGAGAGGGCGGTGGCGCATCAGCGCCGCCTTGTTTCTCCCCTCAGCTATGTCTATGTATTGGCGAGGGGCGGGGGCCAGGCTCCCCCGAAGGCCACGGGGACCAGCGGCAAATGTCGAGACATTGTGTCTCCTTGGCGTTGAAGTTTGACAAGTCTGTGATCTGTGGGGCGCACGCGCCATGCCGGGGCGCGATAACGCGTCCCCGAAGGCACCGTAGCGGTGCAATTAGCGAACGACCGTGCCAGTACGCGAACAGCCGGCCGATTTTCTGAACGATTGCCGCGCAAAATCCAGTGGTTTTCCGTCTCGCGAAAGGAAACTGAGGCAAAATTCTATTTTTGCTGCCCCGCTGTGACCCAGCAGGCGGATGTCCCACCACCCGTTCGAGGATCTGAGAGAAGCAATGAGTATCCAGCAACCCACCATCATCTACACGCTGACCGACGAAGCTCCGCTGCTGGCGACCAGTGCGTTCCTCCCGATCATCCAGACGTTTACCAAGCCCGCCGGCATCAACGTCACCACCAGCGACATCTCGGTGGCTGGCCGTATCCTGGGCGAGTTTTCCGAATTCCTGACCGAAGAACAGCGCGTGCCGGACAACCTGGCCGAGCTGGGCAAGCTGACGCAGTCGCCGGACACCAACATCATCAAGCTGCCGAACATCAGCGCCTCGGTGCACCAGCTGGTCAGCGCCATCCGCGAACTGCAAGGCAAGGGCTACAAGGTGCCGGACTATCCGGAAGACCCGAAGACCGACGAAGAGAAGGCCATCCAGAAGCGCTATTCCAAGTGCCTGGGCAGCGCCGTGAACCCGGTCCTGCGCGAAGGCAACTCCGACCGCCGCGCCCCCGCCGCGGTCAAGAACTACGCGCGCAAGCACCCGCACAGCATGGGCGAGTGGAGCATGGCCTCGCGCACGCACGTGGCCCACATGAAGCACGGCGACTTCTACCACGGCGAAAAGTCCATGACCCTGGACAAGGCCCGCGACGTCAAGATGGAGCTGGTCACCAGGAGCGGCAAGACCATCGTGCTCAAGCCCAAGGTTTCGCTGCAGGACGGCGAGATCATCGACAGCATGTTCATGAGCAAGAAGGCCCTGTGCGCCTTCTATGAGGAGCAGTTCGAAGACGCGCGCCAGACCGGCGTGATGCTGTCGCTGCACGTCAAGGCGACCATGATGAAGGTGTCGCACCCGATCGTGTTCGGTCACGCCGTCAAGATCTTCTACAAGGAAGCCTTCGCCAAGCACGGCGCGCTGTTCGACGAACTGGGCGTGAACGTCAACAACGGCCTGGTCAACCTGTACGAGAAGATTGAGTCGCTGCCCAGCTCCAAGCGCGAAGAGATCATCCGCGACCTGCACGCCTGCCACGAGCATCGCCCGGAACTGGCGATGGTGGATTCGGCCAAGGGCATTTCGAACCTGCACGCGCCCAACGACGTGATCGTCGATGCCTCGATGCCGGCCATGATCCGCATCGGCGGCAAGATGTGGGGCGCCGACGGCCGTCCGAAGGACACCAAGGCCGTGATCCCGGAAAGCACCTTCGCCCGCATCTATCAAGAGATCATCAACTTCTGCAAGACCAACGGCAACTTCGACCCGACCACCATGGGCACGGTGCCGAACGTCGGCCTGATGGCGCAGAAGGCCGAAGAGTACGGTTCGCACGACAAGACCTTCGAGATCACCGAAGACGGCGTCGCCAACATCGTCGACCTGGCCACCGGTGAAGTGCTGCTGACGCAGAATGTCGAACAGGGCGACATCTGGCGCATGTGCCAGGTCAAGGACGCGCCGATCCGCGACTGGGTCAAGCTGGCCGTCACGCGCGCGCGCAACTCGGGCATGCCGGCCGTGTTCTGGCTGGACCCGTACCGTCCGCACGAGGCCGAGCTGATCAAGAAGGTCGAGGCCTACCTGAAGGACTACGACACCAACGGCCTGGATATCCAGATCATGTCGCAGGTGCGCGCCATGCGCTACACGCTGGAGCGCGTGATCCGCGGCCTGGACACCATCTCGGTGACCGGCAACATCCTGCGCGACTACCTGACCGACCTGTTCCCGATCATGGAACTGGGCACCAGCGCCAAGATGCTGTCGATCGTGCCGCTGATGGCTGGTGGCGGCATGTATGAAACCGGCGCCGGCGGTTCGGCTCCGAAACACGTCAAGCAGCTGGTGGAAGAAAACCACCTGCGCTGGGATTCGCTGGGTGAGTTTCTGGCGCTGGCGGTGTCGCTGGAAGACGTTGGCATCAAGACCGGCAATGCCAAGGCCAAGATCCTGGCCAAGACGCTGGATGCTGCCACCGGCAAGCTGCTGGACAACAACAAGAGCCCGTCGCCCAAGACCGGCCAGCTGGACAACCGCGGCAGCCAGTTCTACCTGGCGATGTACTGGGCACAGGAACTGGCCGCCCAGTCGGATGACGCGGAACTGGCTGCCAAGTTTGCGCCGCTGGCCAAGACGCTGACCGACAACGAGCAGAAGATCGTCGGTGAGCTGGCCGCCGTGCAGGGCCAGCCGGTGGACATCGGTGGCTACTACCAGCCGGACGCCGCCAAGCTCAGCGCCGCAATGCGTCCGAGCCAGACGCTGAACGCCGCACTGCAGACCGTGGCAGCCTGATTGGTCCGGCCCGCGTCGCGGGCTGGCTGATCACGACCCCGGGCCCATGCCTGAGCCATGCCATGCTGGTTGATCCGGCAGGCAGGCGATGGTGGGGCCCGGGGTTTTTTATTGCGGTGCCGACGGCGGTGGTTCAGCTTCGCCAACTACCTGCCAGCCCTGTTCGGGGCCCGTCTTCTGGTCGCGATAGGTCCATAGCGTGCCGCAGTCCTGGCACACGAAGGTGCTGATGGTGACCGCGGCCTTGCCCGGCGGCTTGATGCGCTGGGTATCGGTGATGCGCAAGGCAGCGTGCCCGGGGGCGCCGCGCAGGTGAAGTTCGATGGCCTGGCAGGCAGTGCAGAGTGTCATCCGTGTCTGGTCCGTGTGATGGGCCACTGTAGCACGCGCGCGCATGCCGCACGCCCTGCAAGCCGGATGTGCGGCGCGCGTCGGCACCGGTGCGCTGGTGGGACCCGCAACCCGCACATTCCGCATTGATTTTTGGCCAATCGGGCCAAGTTCGTTGACATCAGGGTGGGGCACCTGTATAAGGTTGGGTGCAGGATCTTTCAAGCAGCAACCTAGAAGTCCAGGTGCTTGCCCACACGGCGCCACTTATTCTCCTTGTGTCTTCCTTGATCGTCATGCCTTGCCGGCGCTTTTGCCAGGTGAGAAAAAATTATTGAGGAATCCAACATGGAAACCGGTACCGTAAAGTGGTTTAACGATTCGAAGGGTTTTGGCTTCATTACCCCTGACGCAGGTGGCAACGACCTGTTCGCGCACTTCTCCGAAATTCAAGGCAGCGGCTTCAAGTCGCTGCAAGAAGGCCAGAAGGTTCGCTACGTCGCCGGCGTCGGCCAGAAGGGCCCGGCCGCGACCAAGATCGAGCCGATCTGAGTCTTACCGCCTGAACTGAGCGCCACGGCGCCAGTGCGATGAGAAAAAGCTCCGCTTAGGCGGAGCTTTTTTCTTTCTGTTCCCGCCATTTGCCGCCATTTCCCGCGATAGTGAAATAAAGCCACTGCGGGCCCGGCAACAAGCGTAGAGTGGGGGCAACACCACCAAAACGGCGGAGGCTGCCATGGATATCTATCCAGCTGCGACTTACAAGGGATATGACCTTTATCCCCTGGTGTACAAGCATGCCGTCACGCGCGTATGGCCCGAGCCGCGGCCCGACCGCTCGTTCGATGCCGCGGTGGTGATCTGCCTGGAGGGCGAATCGCCCGAAGGCGGGCAGGCGCGCACGTTCCGCCTGGAGGCCGCGCCCTGGGACAACGTCGGTGGAGCGCGCCGCGGTGCGCTGCGCTATGCCGAAGCCATCATCAACGGCACGGTGCCGGGGATGTCGATAGCTTCGCCCGGCATGCCGATGACGTCCTGAGCGTCTGTCACGCCCTGGCGCCCCCTATCTGCGACATTGCGCGACTTTCCGCGCGATTGCAGCAACCTTTTCCACCAACGCGGCACGATGCCGCATGGAGCCGCCGTGAGCGACAGCAGTCCGAGCCGCAGTCCCGGCAACAACCTGCCTGGCAGTACGCCTTTTGCCAGTTACAAGGGTTTCGATCTCTATCCCCTGGTCTACCGCCACCGGCCCGAGCAGGCTTGGCCGCGCACCAGGCCCGACACCAGCTTCCTTGCCTCGATCGTGATCTGCCGCGAAGGCTACCGGCCGGGCAGCGACCATGCGCGCGTGTTCCCGATGGCCGAATCGCGTTGGGAGAATATCGGCTCCGCACGGCGCGGCGCGCTGCGGTTCGGGGAAGACATCATCAACGGACTGGTCGCGGGTGAATCCGTGACGTCGCTCTAGCGCGCCGTACCAAACATGCCGCCTGGCGGCAACCAGCCATCCGTCAGACTGCAAGGAGTCCATTCATGGACATGCGTTCGGGATCATCCGGTTTTCTGTGCACCCTGCCCGGCGAGGGCAAAGGCATCACCTATCACGTTGCGGTGTGCTTTATCGATGCGGAGCGCCCCACCGGGGTATTGTTCACCAGCTTCGTGGGGATAGGGCGGCGTTCGTTCGGCGTGCTGGCCGAGGCGGGAGCATTGCAGGGCCAGCTAGCTGCCAGTGGCGAGGCGCTGTGCCGGCTGGCCATCGGCCAGGTGGTGCGCGACCAGCTGCACGACAAGGCGCGCGAGGGCGACTATGTGCTGGACCTCGCCGCCGAGCCGTGGGACGGCGAGCTGAGGACGGTCGGCGCGGGGCTCAGGACGGCCCGGCCGCATGTGCGCGTGCTTGGCTGAGGCGCAGGCCGCAGCGGCCTCGCCAACCCAAACGCGCTGAACCCAGGGTTCAGATGCCGAAGACCGGGGCGCCGTGGCGCTCCAGCAGCGCTTCGATCAGCGCCATGTCGGTAATTTCAGGCGTGCGTTCTTCCACCGCGCGCGACGGTCCGCAATAGGTGGCCGTCACGTGACGCCTCACGGTCAGCACGCCCGATGCGGGCGGCGCGACGTCTACTGCCTGCCACGGCGCATGCCGGTAGCTGCCTGCCTGCCAGCCTTCCGGCGTCAGGTGCACGGCTTCCCATTCTTCAATGACGGACATGATCGGTTCTCCTTTGCGATGAATCGTTGCGGGACGGCACGCGCCGGCGGGGCGCATGCCATGACGAGAGGACGCGTGAACTACGACTTGTGCCGGTAGTTGATGCGTCCCTTGGTGAGGTCGTACGGCGACATCTCCAGCGTGACACGGTCGCCCGCGAGCACGCGGATGCGGTTTTTCTTCAGGCGCCCGGACGAGTACGCCCACACCTCGAAGCCGTTTTCCAGGATCACGCGAAAACGGTTGTCAGGCAGGACTTCGGATACCTTGCCGCCAAATTCCACCAGTTCTTCTTTTGCCAAGGAGGCTCCTTGCTGTAGCCGCGCCGCCACGGCGCGCGCTGTTGTGAGGCCT
Source organism: Cupriavidus sp. PB-02 (assembly GCF_058252315.1). Lineage (NCBI taxonomy): Bacteria > Pseudomonadati > Pseudomonadota > Betaproteobacteria > Burkholderiales > Burkholderiaceae > Cupriavidus > Cupriavidus sp. PB-02. The sequence continues at coordinate 2,314,560 of NZ_CM177695.1, read as the reverse complement.
TGCAGGCCGATGTATGCGTTTATTGCTGGCGCAGGCGTGCCGCGGCGCTTTCGCCGGCATGCTGCGCGGCCTGCCTGGCGCGCGCCTCGGAGCGGTGCGTGTCGTGGCGCATGGCCACGTTGGCGACGATGCGCTCGGCGCCGTTGCGGTACTCCGCGATCATGTAGGTCGCGAACCAGAGGCCCGGTTCCTGCTGGATGGGATAGACGGAAACGGTGTACGGGCCGTGGCCGTGGTGATGGCCGTGGCTGAGGTTATGGTTGCTTTGCTTCAATGTGATGCCTGTTCATGGGCGCGGCCGCGAGCGGCGCGGTGCATCGGTGCGATGCATGCGGCGCAGGATGGCGACCGTTCGCCGTTGCTGTGGGCCAGCGTCGGGGCCGGCGCGAGGCGCAGGCGGGGAATCTGGCGTGAAGTGGACCATGCCTGCGCAAGCCGATACGCCAGGTACAGGCGCGATCGTTGCGGAGCGGACGTGCCGCCGGTCGGAAAGGGTGATGGGCCAATCGTGAATCGTGTCGTCGATCCGGCCCGTGAAGTATCGGGTGTACTTCCCCGATTTGCCGCGGCTGTATGTCTTGTTGGGGTGTTCCGCGGCTGACGCAACGGTGTCGGGCGTGCTGCCGATCCGTGCGGAGGAAGGCCGATGATACCACGTATGGCGCTTTCCTGCCGGTGTGACGGGCGATGCGCCTGGTAGTGGCGCGCGGTGTGCGGCTCAGTCTTCGCGGATCTGCGCAAAGCGCAGTGTCAGGAAATCGATCAACTCGCGCACCGACGGCAACAGCCCGCGGCGCGACGGGAACACGGCGTGGATCATGCCGCCCTTGACCGACCACGCCGGCAGGATCTTCACCAGCCGGCCGGTACGCAATTCCTCGGTCACCATCATCGTCGGCAGCTGCACGATGCCGGCACCGGCAACGGCGGCCGCGCGCAGCATAATCATGTCGTCCGTGACCAGCCGCGGCTTGTGGTGCAGCTCGAAACTGGCGCTGTCGGGCCCGTGCAGGGCCCAGGCGTGCGCTGCGCGCGGCGGACCCAGGTCCAGCGTGGGCAGCGCATTCAGGTCCGCTGGCGCCACCAGCGGGCCGTGGCCCGCCATCAATGACGGGCTGGCGACGATGCACCAGGCGCGTTCGGCCAGCACGCGCATTACCAGGTCGCTGTCTTCCAGTGGCGGCACGCGTACGCGGATCGCCAGGTCCACGCCTTCGGCGACTACGTCGACGCGGCGGTTGGTGGCCTCCAGGTGCACCGTGACCTTGGGGTTGGCGGCCATGAAGTCCGCGATCATGTCGCCCACGCGCGCATGCAGCAGTGCCACCGGACACGTCATGCGCACCAGCCCGCTGGGTTCTGCGCGCGTGCGCTCGATAGCGCTTTCCGCCGCCTCCGCTTCCACCAGCATCGCCTTGCAGTGCGCGTAGTAGGTCTGGCCAAGCTCGGTCACAGAAAAGCGGCGCGTCGAGCGCTGGATCAGCCGCACGCCCAGCCGCTCCTCCAGCATCGCCACGCGCCGGCTCAGCTTGGACTTGGGGATGCCAAGCACGCGCCCGGCCGGCGCGAAGCCCTGGTAGTCGACCACCTGCGCAAAGTAGTACAGGTCATTGAGGTCCGGATGCAAAGGCAGCTCCTGTCGTCCTGCCAGTAGGACGCTGAGGGCCGATTTTCCGGCCTACCGATGCGTTCTGCCAAGACCTATCCTTTCGCCACGGTCGGCCCGCACTGCCGGAGCCGACGGATCGCCAACCCGTGCCAAGGAGAATGCGAATGACCACCCCCGCCAATTTCAACGGCAAGCGCCCGGTCCTGGACCCCGCCGATACGGCCATGCTGCTGATCGACCACCAGAGCGGCCTGTTCCAGACCGTGGGCGACATGCCGATGCCAGAATTGCGCGCCCGAGCCGCCGCGCTGGCCAAGATGGCCACGCTGTGCAAGCTGCCGGTGATCACCACGGCGTCCGTGCCGCAGGGCCCCAACGGCCCCCTGATCCCCGAAATCCACGAGAACGCGCCGCACGCGAAATATGTCGCGCGCAAGGGCGAGATCAATGCCTGGGACAACCCCGACTTCGTCGCCGCGGTGCGCGAGACTGGCCGCAAGACGCTGATCATTGCCGGCACCATCACCAGCGTGTGCATGGCATTCCCGTCGATCAGCGCGGTTGCCGACGGCTACAAGGTATTCGCGGTGGTGGATGCCTCGGGCACGTATTCCAAGATGGCGCAGGAAATCACGCTGGCGCGCATCGTACAGGCCGGCGTGGTGCCGATGGACACCGCCGCGGTCGCCTCCGAACTGCAGCAGACCTGGAACCGCCCCGACGCACAGCAATGGGCCGAGGTCTACACGCAGATCTTCCCGGCCTACCGCCTGCTGATCGAAAGCTATACCAAGGCGCAGGAAGTCGAGAAGAACCATGAAGTGCTGGACTCCCGGCGTTGAAGCCTGACGCGCAAGTCACTACATATCCCCAAGGGCGCGGCCGCATGACGAACATGCCCTTCGCGCCCCCCCTACACAGGAGCACACCATGAGCAAGCCCTACAAGCGCCTGGACAAGAGCCAGGCGGCCGTCCTGATGGTCGACCACCAGGCTGGCCTGCTGTCGCTGGTGCGGGACATCGAGCCCGACAAGTTCAAGAACAACGTGCTGGCACTGGCTGACCTGGCCAAGTACTTCAAGCTGCCGACCATCCTGACCACCAGCTTCGAGGACGGGCCGAACGGCCCGCTGGTGCCCGAGCTGAAGGCGACGTTCCCCGACGCGCCGTTCATCCCGCGCCCGGGCCAGATCAATGCGTGGGACAACGAGGACTTTGTCGCCGCGGTGCGCGCCACCGGCAAGAAGCAGCTGATCATCGCCGGCGTGGTGACCGAGGTGTGCGTCGCGTTCCCGGCGTTGGCGGCGATCGAAGAGGGCTTCGAGGTGTTTGTCGTGACGGATGCTTCCGGAACCTTTAACGAAGTCACGCGCCATTCTGCCTGGCAACGGATGTCCGATGCGGGCGCGCAGCTGATGACTTGGTTCGGCGTAGCGTGCGAGCTGCACCGCGACTGGCGCAATGATATCGAGGGGCTGGGGACGCTGTTCTCGAACCATATTCCGGACTATCGGAACCTGATCACGGCGTACACGACGGTGAAAGGCGGGAAGTAAGCTGAGGAACCGCGATAGGTCTGGCGAACGGTCGTTTCGCTCCCCTCTCCCGCCTGCGGGAGAAGGGAGCGTTCGCAAGGCGTGGAGGCCTGCACCCAGCGCATTGGCATACGACCGCTACACACCCTCGGCTTCTCAAGCCTCCTTTACCGCAGCCGCAGGCGCCACCACACCAATTCCCGCCTGCGCCTGCGCCGACGCCGACCGCCGGTTATCAATCAGCGCCACCGCCACCACCGCAATCACCGCCGGAATCGCAATCGCCATGAAGTTCTGCTGCAACGGCAGCGACATCCCCACCAGCACGCCAATCACGATCGGCGCCAGGATCGCGCCGCTGCGCCCCACGCCCGACGCCCAGCCGATGCCGGTGCCACGCACCGCCATCGGGTAGAACTGGCCCGCATAGGCATAGGTAACGATCTGCGTGCCGATGGTGGAGGCGCCGGCCAGTCCCACCACGACGAACAGCGCGGCGCTCGGCATCGGGTAGCCCAGCAGCGTGATCGACACCGCGGCCAGCGAGTACATGCCGATCAGCACGTACTTGATCGGCAGCCGGTCGGCCAGCCAGCCGCCACCGATCGCACCGATCATCGCGCCGAAGTTCAGCACCAGCACGAAAGTCAGCGCCGAGCCCAGGCTGTAGCCCGCGCCGGCCATCAGTTTTGTCAGCCACGAGCTGAGCGCGTACACCATGAACAGGCACATGAAGAACGCCACCCAGAACATCACCGTGCTGAAGCCGCGGCCGTCCTGGAACAGGCGGCGGATCGGCGCGCTGCCGGCCTTGTCGTCGGCAGCCAGCGTGAAGACGTCGCCGGCTTGCGCGCGATGCGAAGGCACCAGGCGCGATACCACGGATTGCAGGGCGTCGGTCTGGCCGGTGCGGAGCAGGTAGGGCATCGACTCCGGCAGCGAGCGCAGCACCAGCGGGACCAGCAGCACCGGCAGGCCGGCGGCGAGGAAAACCGACTGCCAGCCATAGCTCTCGATCAGCCCCTTGCCCAGCAGCGCGGCCAACATGCCGCCGACCGAATAGCCGCTGAACATCAGCGTCACCAGCGTGCCGCGCAGCTTGCGTGGCGAGTACTCGGTCATCTGCGCCACCACGTTGGGCATCACGCCGCCGATGCCCAGCCCCGCCAGGAAGCGCGTGATGCTGAACGTCACCGGGTCACTGGTAAAGCCCGCGGCCGCGGTAAAGGCGCTGAACAGCAGGATGCAGATGGCGATAGCGCGGCGCCTGCCGATGCGGTCGGCCACGGTGCCGAGGAAGATCGCGCCGAACATCATGCCGAACAGCGCCGAACTGACCATAAAGCCCGCGCTGGTGGCGGTCACGCCCATTTCCTTCATGATCGATGGCAGCGCGATGCCGGCGACGGCCAGGTCATAGCCGTCGAAGATGATGATGATCGCGCACCAGAACAGGATAAGCGCATGGAAGCGGTTAAAGCGGGCCTCGTCGGCCAGCTTGTGGACATCGATCTGACGCATGGTTTGTCTCCGGTATGGTGGTATGGCGGGGCAGCCGGCGTTGCCGGTCATGCCACCGCTGCGGCACGCTTTTCGGCGGCCTTCAGTTCGCGCTCGCGCAATACGAAACGCTGGATCTTGCCCGTGGCGGTCTTGGGCAGTGCATCGACGAACTCGATCGCGCGCGGGTATTTGTAGGCGGCCAGCCGCTCCTTGACGAAGGCCTTCAGCTCGCCATCGCCAAGCTGCGCGCCCGCCTTCAGCACCACGAAGGCCTTGGTCTTGACCAGTCCTTCAGGGTCGGGCACGCCGATCACCGCGGCTTCCAGCACTGCAGGGTGCTGCACCAGCGTGGCCTCGACCTCGAACGGCGACACGTAGATGCCGCTGACCTTGAGCATGTCGTCGCTGCGACCGGCGTAGCTGTAGGTGCCGTCGGGATTGCGCACATACTTGTCGCCGCTCTTGGTCCAGCCGCGGTGGAAGGTCTCGCGCGACTTCTCGCGGTTGGCCCAGTACATCATGGCGGCGCTGGGGCCCTGGATATAGAGGTCGCCGATTTCGCCGTCGGGCACCGGGCGGCCTTCCTCGTCGCGCAGCTCGATGGTGTAGCCCGGCACCGGCCAGCCGGTAGTGCCATAGCGCACCTGGCCGGGCCGGTTGGACAGGAAGATATGCAGCATCTCGGTGGAACCGATGCCGTCGATGATCTCGCACCCGAAATGCGCGGTGAAGCGCTGGCCGATGTCGGCGGGCAACGCCTCACCGGCGGACGAGCACAACCGCAGTGCCACCTCATCGCGCGCGGGCAGCGCCGGCGAAGCGAGCATGCCGGCATAGCCCGTGGGCGCGCCGAAGAACACGGTGGGCTTCTGCTCGCGCCAGCGGCGGAAGTTGGCTTCGGGCGTGGGCCGTTCGGCCATCAGCACCACCGTCGCGCCCACGCTTAGCGGGAAGCTGAGGCCGTTGCCGAGCCCATAGGCGAAATAGAGCTTGGCCGCGGAGAAGCAGATGTCCTGTTCCTGCAGGCCGAGCACGGGGCCCGCATACAGGGCGGCCGTCCAGTACGGATTGCCGTGGCTGTGCACCACGCCCTTGGGCTGCCCCGTCGAGCCGGACGAATAGAGCCAGAAGCCGGGATCGTCGGGACTGGTCGCGGCAGGCGCGGACAATGGCGTTTGCGTGGCGAGCACGGTATCGAGCGCCACCATGCCGTCCGGCAGCGGTCCGCGCGCCCGCGACACGAACACCTTGCCCACTTCATGCCCGGGCCGCGCCAGGGCGTCCTGCAGCAGCGGCAGCAGCGCGGCCGAGACCAGCACCGCCTGCGCGCGGCTGTGCTGCAGCATGTAGGCGTAGTCGTCGGCGGTCAGCAGCGTGTTGACGGCAACAGGCACGATGCCGGCATACATCGCGCCGAGGAAGCACACCGGCCAGTCGGTGCAGTCGTGCATCAGCAGCAGCACGCGCTCCTCGCGGCGGATGCCGGCATCGAGCAGCGCGGCGGCCAGGCGGCGCACCCGCTGCGCCAGCTCGCCATAGGTAAGCTGGCCGTCGTCGTCGATATAGGCGGCCTTGCCGGTGCGCCCCGCATTGCAGCCGAGCAGGTGCGCGGCAAAGTTGAAGGACGTGCCCGGTGGCTGGACCGGGACGTCTGCGGTGATGGCGGTCATGCGTGTCTCCCCGTTTCTGGTGTACGGTGTGCTGCGCGCCGCCATGCGGACGTGGCGGCGCGGTAAAGCCGGATGGCTGACTGTCAGGCGAGGGTGTCGAGCACCGCGGTGCTGGCCTGGATGGCGCTGCGACGGTGGTAGAAATTCAGCGCGCGCAGGCCGCCCAGTTCTTCACCGCCGCCGGCGCGGCCGGGGCCGCCGTGCAGCGATTGCGGCATCACGTTGCCGTGGCCGGTGTGCAGTTGCGCGACGTCGGGCGAGATCACATGCACGCGGCCGTGGCTGTCGGCCAACGCCACCGCTGCGGCGCCCAGCGCCGGAGCGTTGCTGCCATAGAGCGATGTCACCAGCGAGCCCTGGCCGCGGCGCACCAGCGCGAGCGCGTGGGCGGTATCGCGGTAGGGCAGCAGCGTGGCGACGGGGCCGAAGACTTCGGTGTCATGCACCGCGGCGGCAGCGTCCGCATCGTTGGCGCCGAGCAAAGTCGGGCCGATGCAGCAGGCAACGGCGGGATCGGCATCGACCAGCAGCTGCTGCGTGCCGTCATGCAGCACCTTGGCATGCTTGCGCAGGTTTGCCAGGCCTTCCTGTACGGCGTTGAACTGTGCGCGGCTGACCAGCGCGCCCATGCGCACGGCGTCGTTGCGCGGGTTGCCCACGGTGACTTTCGACAGACGCGCACCGATGGCCTCCGCCGCTTGCCCGTACAGCGCCTCGGGCACGAACACGCGCCGGATCGCCGTGCACTTCTGCCCGGACTTGACCGTCATCTCGCGCACCACTTCCTTGACCAGCAGGTCGAAGGCGGCGGTGTCCGGGCTATCGCTCGGCAGCAATACCGCGGAATTGATGCTGTCCGCCTCGATATTCACGCGCACCGAGCGCTGCGCGATCGCCGGATGCGAACGGATCACCGCAGCCGTATCGGCCGAGCCGGTGAACGACACCACGTCGAACGGCTGCAACTGGTCGAGCAGTCCGGCCGAGCTGCCGCACACCACCGACAATGCACCCGCAGGCAGCACGCCGGCCTCGACCACGTCGCGCACCATGCGCTGGGTCAGCCAGGCAGTGGCCGTGGCGGGTTTGACGATCACCGGCACGCCGGCCAGCAGCGCGGGCGCGGCCTTCTCCCACAGGCCCCAGCTCGGGAAGTTGAAAGCATTGATAAACAGCGCCACGCCGCGCGTGGGCACCAGCACGTGCTGCGACTGGAACAGCGGATCCTTGCCGAGGCGCGCGGCCTCGCCATCGAGCAGGTAATGCCGGTCGCCGAGCGTGTCGCCCAGCTTTGCATACGTGCCCAGCGTGAAGATGCCGCCGTCGATGTCGACCGCCGAGTCGTTCTTCACAGTACCGCTGTTGGCGGTGGCGATCTCGTAGTAGGCGTCGCGGTTGGCCTGCAGCACCTTGACGACCTCGGCCAGCAGCGCGGCACGCTGGCGGTAGCTCAGTGCGCGCAGTGCGGCACCGCCCTGTTCGCGCGCGAAGGCGAAACCGGCCGCCAGGTCCAGCCCGGTGGCGTCCACGCGCACCAGCTCACCGCCGAGCACCGGATCGAACAGCGCCGTGCCGGCACCGCTGCCGGCTTGCCACTTGCCGCCGAGGTAGTTGGAAAGCAATTCAGTCATGGGGATCTCAGCGCGTGAAGTCGATGCGGCCTTCCGGCAGCAGGTAGAGCACCAGCGCGCGGCCGTTGCTGACGGTGGGGCGGTGGGCGCTGCCCGGCGGGCACACCAGCCAGCCGGCGGGGCGGCCGTCGAACTGCGCGTCGCCCTCGAGCGGCATGATCAGGTCGATCTCGCCATTGGGATGGGTATGGTGCGGGCCGGCAATGTCCTGCATGTCGACCACGTCCACCGAGAAGCCATGCAGGTCGTCGGCAGGCTTGAAGATGCGGCCGTAGCGGATGCCGCCGCCTTCACGGTCGCACAGCCAGCCTTCGGCCACTCCGGCCTGGCAGGCTTCCTTCAGTTGCTGGTAGGTAGGGCTGCCGGCGCCGTGCTCGGCATTGAGCCAGGCGTCGAGTGCCGCATCGAGCGGGCGGCCTGCCAGTTGCACGGTGAGCTGCGCGATCTGGCTGCGGAATTCAGTTGGGGACAGGGTGCGGGACATAAGAAGAGGGGGGCTCCGTCTGATTCGCCAGTTGCTATCGCTGGCTTCATGCATTATTGTGCATGTATGAAAAATAGGACCACCGAGAAATCATGTCAAGCACTATATTGCATGAGTCTGGGTTAACCCGGGATGCCGATCTGCATCATGATTCAGGCGTCGCTGCCGCCAGCAGCGGGGAGAAAAACCCGTTCCTGGTCGCGCTGGGCGAGCGCGTGCGCGAGCTGCGCGCTCGCCGCGGCCTGACGCGCAAAGCCGCGGCGCACGCGGCCGGCGTGTCGGAGCGGCACCTGGCCAACCTGGAGTACGGCAGCGGCAACGCTTCCATCCTGGTGCTGCAGCACATTGCCGACGCGCTGCAGTGCTCGCTGGCCGGGCTGCTGGGCGACGTGACCACCTCTTCGCCCGAATGGATCCTGCTGCGCGAACTGCTGGAGCAACGCGACGAAGCCACGCTGCGGCGCGTGCGCATTGCCGTGGGCGAGATGCTCGGTACCGGCGGCGAGAACGCCGGGCAGGCCGCGCGCAGCTCGCGGGTGGCGCTGATTGGGCTGCGTGGCGCCGGCAAGACCACGCTGGGCGGCATGCTGGCGGAAAACCTGGGCTTTCCTTTTGTCGAGCTGAGCCGCGAGATCGAGAAGTTTGCCGGCTGCAGCATTGCCGAGATCCAGGGCCTCTACGGCATGAACGCCTACCGCCGCTACGAACGCCGCGCGGTGGAAGAAGCCATCCAGATCTATCCCGAAGCGGTGATCGCCACGCCTGGCGGACTGGTGTCGGACCCGGCCACCTTCAATCTGCTGCTCGCCCACTGCACCACGGTGTGGCTGCAGGCTGACCCGGTAGACCATATGGAGCGCGTGCGCGCGCAGGGTGACTTCCGGCCGATGGCGGCCAGCAAGGAGGCGATGGAAGACCTGCGCCATATCCTGGCGGGCCGCGCGGCGTTCTATTCCAAGGCGGAGTTCGCGCTGGACACCAGCGCGCAGCCGCTGGAGCCAACCTTTGCCGCGTTGCGCGAGTTGGTGCGAAACGCCCTGCGCATGCCGGCCTGATGCGAGCCGGCCACTTCCTTGGGCCCATGAAGGTGGTACAGGAGCATCGCGCGACGCTTCTCTAAAAATCTGCACAATAGTGCTTGCATGGAATTCGAATGATGAACTATAGTTCGTCTCACTAGATTCCTGTTCGTGCACGATAGTGCAGTTTCGCAGAGGAGACACCGCCGTGACCATCGCCCCCCGCGTCGAATACCAGACCGACCCCTCCCAGTACAAGCACCTGAAGCTCAAGTTCGAGGGCCCTGTCGCCACGCTGGCGGTGGACATCGACGAGAACGCCGGCCTGCGTCCCGGCTACAAGCTCAAGCTCAACAGCTATGACCTCGGCGTCGACATCGAACTGAACGATGCGCTCAACCGCATCCGCTTCGAGCATCCGGAAGTGCGCACGGTGGTCGTCACCAGCGGCAAGGACAAGGTGTTCTGCTCCGGCGCCAATATCTTCATGCTGGGCGTCAGCAGCCATGCGTGGAAGGTCAACTTCTGCAAGTTCACCAACGAGACCCGCAACGGCATCGAGGACTCGTCGCAGCACAGCGGCCTGAAGTTCCTGGCCGCGGTCAACGGCGCCTGCGCCGGCGGCGGCTATGAACTGGCGCTGGCCTGCGACGAGATCCTGCTGGTGGACGACCGCTCGTCGGCCGTCAGCCTGCCTGAAGTGCCGCTGCTGGGCGTGCTGCCGGGCACCGGCGGCCTGACCCGGGTGACCGACAAGCGCCGTGTGCGCCATGACCTGGCCGACATCTTCTGCACCACCACCGAAGGCGTGCGCGGCCAGCGGGCCAAGGACTGGCGCCTGGTCGACGATATCGCCAAGCCGGCGGTGTTCGCGCAGAAGGTGCAGGAGCGCGCGCTGGCGCTGGCCGCGCAGAGCGACCGCCCGGCCGATGCGCAGGGCGTGGCACTCGCGCCGATCGAGCGGACCATCGACGCCGATGCGCTGCGCTACACGCACGTGACGGTCGAGATCGACCGCGCCGGCCGCAGCGCCACCTTCACGGTCAAGGCGCCCACCGGCGCACAGCCGCAAAGCATCGAAGAGATTGTGGCAGCCGGCGCCGCCTGGTACCCGCTGCAACTGGCGCGCGAACTGGAAGACGCGATCCTGTCGATGCGCACCAATGAACTGGACATCGGCACCTGGCTGATCAAGACCGCCGGCGACGCCGCCGCAGTGCTTGCCACCGACGCCACATTGCTGGCGCACAAGGACCACTGGCTGGTGCGCGAGACCATCGGCCTGCTGCGCCGCACGCTGAGCCGCCTGGATGTGTCGTCGCGCAGCCTGTTCGCGCTGATCGAGCCGGAGTCGTGCTTTGCCGGCACCTTCCTGGAACTGGCGCTGGCCTGCGACCGCAGCTACCACCTGGCGCTGCCGGACGACGAGGCGCGCGCGCCGAAGATCACCGTGGCGGAAGTCAATTTCGGCCTGTACCCGATGGCCACCGGCCAGAGCCGCCTGGGCCGCCGCTTCTACGACGAACAGCCCGCGCTCGATGCCGTGCGCGCCAAGGCCGGCCAGCCGCTCGATGCCGATGCCGCTTATGCGCTGGGTCTGGTCACCGCCAACCCCGACGATATCGACTGGACCGACGAAGTGCGCATCGCGCTGGAAGAACGCGTGGCGATGTCGCCCGATGCGCTCACCGGCATGGAAGCCAACCTGCGCTTCAACGGCCAGGAAAACATGTTCACCCGCATCTTCGGCCGGTTGACCGCTTGGCAGAACTGGATCTTCCAGCGCCCCAACGCCGTCGGCGACAAGGGTGCGCTCAAGGTCTACGGCAAGGGCGACAAGGCCGCCTTCGACTGGAACCGCGTCTGATCCAGCACCCACCGCGAACCAAACGACAACCGAATCGTCCCCCGAAGGAGACCACCATGTCCGGCATCAACTACAGCGACAAGATCCCCAACAACGTCAACCTGAGCGAAGACCGCACCCTGCAGCGCGCGCTCGAGCAGTGGCAGCCCAACTACCTGAGCTGGTGGAACGACATGGGCCCGGAAGGCTCGCACAGCCATGACATCTACCTGCGCACCGCCATCAGCGTCGATCCGCAGGGCTGGGCCCACTTCGGGCACGTCAAGATGCCGGACTACCGCTGGGGCATCTTCCTGAACCCGGCCGAGGCCAACCGCAAGATCCACTTCGGCGACCACAAGGGCGAGGACGCGTGGCAGGACGTGCCCGGCGAATACCGCGCGAACCTGCGCCGCATCATCGTGACGCAGGGCGATACGGAACCGGCATCGGTCGAACAGCAGCGCCACCTCGGCCTGACCGCGCCCAGCATGTACGACCTGCGCAACCTGTTCCAGGTGAACGTGGAAGAGGGCCGTCACCTGTGGGCCATGGTCTACCTGCTGCACAAGTACTTCGGCCGCGACGGGCGCGAGGAAGGCGAGGCGCTGCTGGAGCGCCGCAGCGGCCAGCAGGACAACCCCCGCATCCTGCAGGCGTTCAACGAGCAGACGCCGGACTGGCTGTCGTTCTTCATGTTCACCTACTTCACCGACCGCGACGGCAAGTTCCAGCTGTGCGCGCTGGCCGAAAGCGCATTCGACCCGCTGGCCCGCACCACCAAGTTCATGCTGACCGAGGAAGCGCATCACATGTTCGTGGGCGAGAGCGGGGTGTCGCGCGTGATCCAGCGCACCTGCCAGGTGATGAACGAACTGAAGACCGATGATCCCGCCAAGCTGCGCGCGGCCGGCGTGATCGACCTGCCGACCTTGCAGCGTTACCTGAACTTCCACTACAGCGTGACCATCGACCTGTTCGGCGCCGATGAGTCGAGCAACGCCGCCACCTTCTACAGCACCGGCCTCAAGGGCCGCTACGAAGAAGGCAAGCGCGTGGACGACCACGTGCTCAAGGGCCAGACCTACCGCATCCTGCAGGCGCAGAACGGCCAGCTGACCGAGAAGGAAGTGCCGATGCTCAACGCACTCAATGAAGTGCTGCGCGACGACTACATCAAGGACAGCATGGGCGGCGTGGAGCGCTGGAACAAGGTCATCGAAAAGGCCGGCATCCCGTTCCGCCTGAAGGTCCCGCACAAGGCCTTCCACCGCAATATCGGCGCGCTGGCCGGCGTCAAGGTATCGCCGGACGGCCGCGTGATCTCCGAGGCCGAATGGCGCGACTTCCGTGACCAGTGGCTGCCCTCCGAAGGCGACCGCGCCTTCGTCGCCAGCCTGATGGGCCGCGTGGTCGAGCCGGGCAAGTTCGCCAACTGGATCGCGCCGCCGGTAATGGGCATCAACCGCCAGCCGGTGGATTTCGAGTACGTGCGCTTCAACTGAGCCACGCGCTTATCAATTGCTCCCTGTTTGCTCCCCTCTCCCGCTTGCAGGAGAGGGGCCGGGGGAGAGGGCTGGCGCTTCAACGAAGCGCCGCTGCTTAAACGACCCTCACCCCGAGCGCCCCTGATTCTGTGGAGACCGCCATGGACATGGCAGAAATTCAAGTCATCAAGCAGCACCTGATCGATCCCGAGATCTGCATCCGCTGCAACACCTGCGAAGCGACCTGCCCGGTGGGCGCGATCACGCACGACTCGCGCAACTACGTGGTCGATGCCGACAAGTGCAACCTGTGCATGGCCTGCATTTCGCCGTGCCCGACGGGCTCGATCGACAACTGGCGCGCCATGCCCCGGCTGCGCGCCTACAGCATCGAAGAGCAACTCACCTGGGACACGCTGCCGGAAGAACTGTCGCCTGAGCAGCTGGCCGATCTGGCGCCCGGCGCTGAGATGCAGACCGCCGCGCCCGAGATTCCAGCCACGTCGCCGCTGGCCGGCACCGGCGCAGACGCCTTCAACAGCGCCCGCTACGGCGCTACCGTGCCGCCGTGGTCCGCCGCGCATGCCTACACTAACCTGTACGGCGCCAAGTCCGCCAAGAAGACCATCACCGCCACCGTGACCGGCAATGTGCGCGTGACCGAAGTAGGACGCGAATACGACACGCACCACATCGTGCTGGATTTCGGCGCGACACCGTTCCCGGTGCTGGAAGGCCAGTCGATCGGCATCGTGCCGCCGGGCGCCGACGCCAGCGGCCGCCCGCATCATGCGCGCCAGTACTCCATCGCCAGCGCGCGCAATGGCGAGCGCCCGGGCTACAACAACCTGTCACTAACTATCAAGCGCGTGCTGGACGACCACGACGGCAATCCCGTGCGCGGCGTCGCGTCCAACTACATGTGCGACCTGAAGGTGGGCGACAAGGTGGAAGTGATCGGGCCGTTCGGCGCCAGCTTCCTGATGCCCAATCATCCGCGCTCGAATATCGTGATGATCTGCACCGGCACCGGCAGTGCGCCGATGCGGGCCATGACGGAATGGCGCCGGCGCCTGCGCAAGGCCGGCAAGTTCGACGGCGGCAAGTTGATGCTGTTCTTCGGCGCGCGCACGCGGGAAGAGCTGCCTTACTTCGGCCCGCTGCAGAGCCTGCCGAAGGACTTCATCGACATCAACCTGGCGTTCTCGCGCACGCCGGGGCAGCCCAAGCGCTATGTGCAGGACCTGATGCGCGAGCGCGCGGCGGATCTGGCGGCGCTGCTGGCGAGCCCCGACACCTGCTTCTACGTGTGCGGGCTGAAGAGCATGGAAGAGGGTGTGGTGCTGGCGCTGCGGGATGTGGCGCAGCAGGCCGGACTGAATTGGGAGTCGCTGGCTGAAGGGCTGAAGCGCGACGGTCGCTTGCATCTGGAAACGTACTAAGCCGGTATCAATTCCCACAGACCCGCTCCCTCTCCCGCGCGCGGGAGAGGGGAGCAGACAAGCGGCCTGCGGGACGTCAGGTATGTGTAAAGCGCTTGTGCAACTCACGCTTCGCGTCCAGCAGCGCACCATCTGCCGCCTCTATCACCCCGTGCAGATACTTCTCGCTCGCATCCAACAACGCCGTATAAATCTCGCTGCACATCCCCCGCGCCGTGCGACCAGGCCAGTCCGCCGGCAGAAGCACTTCCGGCAGGTTCGGATCGCGCAGCAGCACGCGCCGGTACTCATGCACCAGCAGCGTCCGCACGAAGAAGGCATCGGCCGGCGCGAGCTGTGCCGCTTCTTCCGCCAGCGGTGAAAACCGCCGCAGCAGCGCCTGCCACGCGTCGGCCACGTCGCCCAGCTTGAAGGTCTGGTGCATCAGCGCCTGCAGCGGCCTGATAGAAAACGCCTCCAGGCTGCTCGCCTCCATCACCGCCACATACTCCTGCGCCCGTGCCGCCTGGACGATCTCGCGCAGCGAGGCCAGGTCGGCATTGGGGTGCGCCATCACCCCGGTCGCGATCGCGCCGAACCCTTCCCAGAGCAACTCCCGCTTCAGTCGCTGCCGGATCGTGGCGCGTACGTCACCGCGCACCATTACCAGCGTCCAGCGCCCGTCCCATTCGGGCGCTTCGCCCGCATAGATGCGCTTGCCCGCGTGCAGCACGCGTTGCAGGCCAGCTTCCGACAGTCCGTAGTAGCTGCGCCGCCCGATGCGCGTGGCGGCCAGCCAGTCGTCGGCGGTGAGGCGGAAAGTGGCGGTGCGCACCAGCCGGTCATTGATGCCGAACGGCGCCGCCAGGCGGATCAGGCTGCCCAGCCAGATCGCCTGCGGCCGTGGCGCGACCACGTCGCCGAACAGCGTCACCAGCAGCGAATTGGCGCCCAGCTTGAGCCCGCGTGCCAGCCGCGCCACGCGAGGGGAAACCGGATCGGGGTCTGGCGTAGCCATCGGGGGCCTCCGAAAGTGATACACAAACGGCGATTGCTTGAATCAAATTGTATCACTACCATCTATTTCAACTTACGAGATTGACGCAGATCAAGACGTTGATCACGACCAAAACAGGTGGAGCAGGCGATGTACGCACAGCTGGTGGAGACAGGAGCAACAAGGCTCCGCGCAATGGAAGAAATGGACCCGCAGGAACGCGAGTTCCAGGCCCGCGTGGATGCCGGCATCAAGATCGAGGCCAAGGACTGGATGCCCGAGTCGTACCGCAAGACCCTGATCCGCCAGATCTCGCAGCACGCCCATTCGGAGATCGTCGGCCAGTTGCCCGAAGGCAACTGGGTCACCCGCGCCCCCACGCTGGAGCGCAAGGCGGTGCTGCTGGCCAAGATCCAGGACGAGGCTGGCCATGGCCTGTACCTCTACAGCGCGGCCGAGACGCTGGGTGTGTCGCGCGACCAGATGCTGGGCGACCTGCATTCGGGCAAGGCCAAGTATTCCAGCATCTTCAATTACCCGACGCTGAGCTGGGCCGATATCGGCATGATCGGCTGGCTGGTCGATGGCTCGGCCATCATCAACCAGGTGCCGCTGTGCCGCTGCTCGTTCGGCCCGTATGCGCGCGCTATGGTGCGTGTCTGCAAGGAAGAGTCCTTCCACCAGCGCCAGGGCTACGACATCCTGCTCTCGCTGTGCAACGGCACGCCCGAGCAGAAGCAGATGGCGCAGGACGCGCTGAACCGCTGGTGGTGGCCGGCGCTGATGATGTTCGGCCCGTCCGACGGCGATTCGCCCAACAGCGCGCAATCCATGCAATGGCGCATCAAGCTGTTCTCCAACGACGAGCTGCGCCAGAAGATGGTCGACCAGACCGTGCCGCAGGCCGAGTACCTGGGCCTGACCATTCCCGATCCCGACCTGAAGTGGAACGAGGAACGCGGCCACTATGACTTCGGCGAGATCGACTGGTCCGAGTTTTACAACGTCCTCCAGGGCAACGGCCCTTGCAACCGCGACCGCCTGCGCACCCGCGTGAAGGCCTGGGACGACGGCGCATGGTTCCGCGACGCGCTGGTGGCCCACGCCGACAAGCAGGCGCAGCAAGCCGCCGCCTGACCCCGCGGCGCGCGGCGCCGCTCCCCATCGAACCCGCATCAAACAGGAGGTAGCCATGAAAGAGTGGCCGCTTTGGGAGATCTTTATCCGCAGCCAGCACGGCCTGGCCCACAAGCACGTGGGCAGCCTGCACGCGCCCGACGGCGAAATGGCGATCAACAATGCCCGCGACGTCTACACGCGCCGCAACGAGGGCGTCAGCGTCTGGGTGGTGAAGGCCGGCGATGTGGTCGCCAGCAGCCCCGGCGACAAGGGCCCGCTGTTCGAGCCGGCCAACAGCAAGGTCTACCGCCACCCGACGTTCTTCCCCATGCCGGAAGCGGTCAAGCACATCTGATACGGCGCGCATCATGGACAACCACAAGCTCGAATACCTGCTGCGCCTCGGCGATTCCACGCTGGTGCTCGGCCAGCGCCTGTCGGAATGGTGCGGCCGCGGCCCGGCGCTGGAGGAGGACATTGCACTGACCAACGTGGCGCTCGACCTGGTCGGCCAGACCCGCCTGTGGCTGGGTTATGCCGCGGAAGTGGAGGGCACCGGCCGCACCGCCGACCAGCTCGCCTACCTGCGCGACGCCCACCAGTTCCGCAACCTGCTGCTGGTCGAGCAGCCCAACGGCAGCTATGCCGATACGCTGGCGCGCCAGTTCCTGTTCGACACCTGGCATTACTTCCTGCTGGAAGGGCTGCAGCGCTCGACCGACGCGCGCATCGCAGAGATCGCCGCCAAGTCGCTCAAGGAAGTCACCTACCACGTGCGCCGCAGTGCCGACCTGGTGGTGCGCCTGGGCGACGGCACCGAAGAGAGCCATCGCCGCATGCAGGACGCCTTCGACGACCTGTGGATGTTCACCGGCGAACTGTTCGAAGCGGATGCGGCCGAGGCCGCGCTGGTGCGCGACGGCGTGATTCCCGATCCCGCAACCCTGGCCGAGCCCTGGCAGCGCCATGTTAGCGAGGTGCTGGAAGAAGCCACCCTGCGCGTGCCCGCCGGCCAGTGGGCACAGAGCGGCGGCCGCCACGGCCGGCATACCGAACACCTCGGCTACCTGCTGGCCGAAATGCAGTTCCTGCAGCGCGCCTATCCCGGCGCGCAGTGGTGAGCGCCATGACCGCGCAAACGCTGGCACGCCCCGCCGTCGAACAGGTCTGGACCTGGCTCGATACGGTGCCGGACCCTGAGATCCCGGTGATCTCCGTGGTGGACCTTGGCATCGTGCGCGACGTGGCATGGGTCGGTGAGACCTGCGTCGTCACCATCACGCCGACCTATTCCGGCTGCCCGGCCATGACGGTGATCCGCGAAGGCATCGAAAGCGCGCTCGCCGCACAGGGCGTTGATTCCGTGCGGGTGCAGACGCAACTGGCGCCGGCCTGGACCACCGACTGGATGACCCCGCGCGGCAAGGCCAGCCTGAGCGGCTACGGCATCGCGCCGCCGGCGCAGCAGGTGATCGATATCAGCGGCATCAGCCGCAAGGCGTCGCCCGCGCTGGTGGTGGCCTGCCCGCATTGCGGCTCGCGCCATACGCGGCTGGTCAGCCAGTTCGGCTCGACCGCGTGCAAGGCGTTGTATCGCTGCGGCGACTGCAAAGAGCCGTTCGACTACTTCAAGGCTCACTGAGAAGGAAAGGTGGGGAGATGAGCAAATTCCATGAACTGACCGTGGCCTCGGTCACGCGCGAAACCCGCGACGCCGTGGCCGTGACCTTCGCCGTGCCCGACGAACTGGCCGACACCTACCGCTACGTGCAGGGCCAGCACCTGACGCTGCGCACCGGCATCGGCGGCGAAGACGTGCGCCGTTCCTACTCGATCTGCTCGGCGGTGCAGGATGCACGGCTGCGCGTGGCGATCAAGCGCGTCGACGGCGGCCTGTTCTCCAACTGGGCCAACGAGCAGCTGCAGCCGGGCATGACGCTGGAAGTGATGCCACCCTCCGGCCATTTCCACGTGCCGCTGTCCGCCACGCACGCGAAGCACTACGTCGCCTTTGCCGCCGGCAGCGGCATCACGCCGATGCTGTCGATCATCAAGACCACGTTGCAGGCCGAGCCGGAGAGCCGCTTCACGCTGTTCTACGGCAACCGCGCTTCGTCGTCCGTGTTGTTCAAGGAAGAGCTGGAAGACCTGAAGGACACCTACCTGCAGCGCTTCAACCTGGTGTTCGTGCTCAGCCGCGAGCAGCTTGATATCGATCTCTTCAACGGCCGTATCGATGGCGCGAAGGTCAATGCCTTGCTGAAGCACTGGGTGAAGCCACAGGACATCGACGTCACCTTTATCTGCGGCCCGCATTCGATGATGGAAGAGGTGTCGCAGGCGCTGCAAGACAACGGCGTCGACAAGACACGCATCAAGCGCGAGCTGTTCGCCACCAGCATCCCTTCAGCCCGCCCGGCGGCGCATGCGCACAAGCAGGCCGGTCAGCAGCAGTGCGAAGTCACCGTGATCCAGGACGGCCGCACCCGCAGCTTCACGCTGGAGAAGAACAAGGAGACCGTGCTGGACGCCGCGCTGGCGCAGGGCATCGAACTGCCTTACTCGTGCAAGGGCGGCGTCTGCTCGACCTGCCGCTGCAAGCGCATCGAAGGCGAGGTCGACATGGACGTGAACTTTGCGCTGGAAGACTACGAAGTCGCCCGCGGCTTCATCCTGAGCTGCCAGAGCTATGCCGTCAGCGACAAGCTGGTGATCGACTTTGACCAGGAATCCTGAAGCGTCCTGGTCCTCCCCCTGATTACAGAAACCCGACATCCCCCGGAGCAAGCCGTGTCCCATCCGTTTTTTGAGCGCCACCAGGCGCTGCTGGAACAAGCCACCCAAGCCATCGCCGAGCGCGGCTACTGGAGCCCGTTTTCCGAAATGCCGAGCCCCAGGGCCTACGGCGAAACCGCCAACGCCGACGGCAAGGCCGCCTTTGAAGCCCGCCTGAACAAGCCCTTTGCACTGTCGCAGCCGGGCACCGTCGGCCAGGCCGGCAAGGAAGTCTCGCCGTACGGCCCGGAACTGGGCATCACCTATCCGAAGCCCGACCTCGACCAGCTCTTCGCCGGCGTCGCCAAGGGCATGCCCGCCTGGCGCAAGGCCGGACCGGAAGCCTGGGTCGGCGTCTCGCTGGAGATCCTGCAGCGCCTGAACCGCCGCAGCTTCGAGATCGCCTACGCGGTGATGCACACCACCGGCCAGGCCTTCATGATGGCCTTCCAGGCGGGCGGCCCGCACGCGCAGGACCGCGGCCTGGAATCCGTGGCCTATGCCTGGGACGAGCTTCGCCGCATTCCGAAGCAGGCCATCTGGGAGAAGCCGCAGGGCAAGAACGAACCGCTGCGTATGGAGAAGCGCTACAGCGTGGTGCCGCGCGGCGTGGGCCTGGTGATCGGCTGCTGCACCTTCCCGACCTGGAACGGGTATCCCGGCCTGTTCGCCAGCCTGGCGACCGGCAATGCGGTGGTGGTCAAGCCGCACCCCGGCGCAATCCTGCCGCTGGCGATCACGGTGGAAGTGGCGCGTGAAGTTCTGGAGGAAGCCGGCTTCGACCCGAACCTGGTCACGCTGGTCGCCAACGACCCGAGCGAGCGCATGGCGTCCAAGCTGGCCCTGCGCCCGGAAGTCCGCCTGATCGACTTCACCGGCAGCAGCACCAACGGTGACTGGCTGGAGCGCAATGCGCGCCAGGCGCAGGTCTACACCGAGAAGGCCGGCGTCAACCAGATCGTTATCGCCTCTACCGCCGACTTCAAGGGCATGGTGCGCAATATCGCGTTCTCGCTGTCGCTGTACTCGGGCCAGATGTGCACGGCGCCGCAGAACATCTACGTGCCGAAGGACGGCATCGATACGCCGGAAGGGCGCGTCAGCTTCGAACAGGTCGCCGCGGCGATCGGCGAGGCCGTGAGCAAGCTGACCGGCGATCCGGCGAAGGCCGTGGAACTGCTGGGTGCGATCCAGAACGACGGCGTGGTCGAGCGCATCGAGTCGTCGCGCGCGCTCGGCGAGATCGTCGCCGACAGCCGCGTGCTGGAACATCCGGAGTTCCCCGGCGCGCGCATCCGCACGCCGCTGGTGCTGAAGGTGGACGCCAGCGACGAGGGCAAGATTATGCAGGAACTGTTCGGCCCGATCTCGTTCATTGTCGGCACCGACAGCACCGCGCACAGCATTGCGCTGGCGCACCGCGGCGCGAAGCAGCACGGCGCGCTGACGCTGTCCGCCTACACCACTGATGCGGGCGTGACCGAAAGCATCCGCGATGCCGCCGAAGACGCCGGCGTGGCGCTGTCGCTCAACCTGACCGGCGGCGTGTTCGTGAACCAGTCGGCCGCGTTCAGCGATTTCCACGCCACCGGCGCCAACCCGGCGGCGAACGCCTCGCTGTCGGATGCCGCCTTCGTCGCCAACCGCTTCCGCGTCGTCCAGAGCCGTTCGCATATCTGACGCCAAGGCTTGCAGTCGTAGTACCCCGGCGCCGGCCCCCCTCGCTTGTGGCGCCATCATAACGAGATGGAGTAGACAATGGTTCAACGCATCCCCAACCCCAACGAGCTGGAGCCGATCGAGCGCGCCAGCCGCGACGAACTGCAAGCCTTGCAGCTGGAACGGCTCAAATGGAGCGTGCGCCATGCCTACGACAACGTGCCGCATTACCGCAAGGCCTTTGCCGCGGCGGGGGTGCATCCGGACGACCTGCAGTCGCTGTCGGACCTGTCGAAGTTCCCGTTCCTGACCAAGCAGGACCTGCGCGACAACTATCCCTTCGGCATGTTCGCGGTGCCGCGCGAGCAGGTGGCGCGCGTGCATGCGTCGAGCGGCACCACCGGCAAGCCGACCGTGGTCGGATACACGGCGAAGGATATCGATACCTGGGCCAGCGTGGTGGCGCGCTCCATCCGCGCCGCCGGCGGGCGCGCCGGCGACCTGGTCCATGTCAGCTACGGCTATGGCCTGTTCACCGGCGGCCTGGGTGCCCACTACGGCGCGGAGAAGGCCGGCTGCACCGTGATCCCGATGTCCGGCGGCCAGACCGAGAAACAGGTTCAGCTCATTCGCGAGTTCCAGCCCAACATCATCATGGTGACGCCGTCGTACATGCTGAACCTGATCGAGGAGATGGAGCGCCAGGGCATGGATCCGTCGGACAGCTCGCTGAAGGTCGGCATCTTCGGCGCCGAGCCGTGGACCGATGCGATGCGCGCCGAGATCGAGGCGCGCGCCGGCATCGATGCGGTGGACATCTACGGGCTGTCTGAAGTCATGGGTCCGGGTGTCGCGTGTGAATGTATCGAGAGCAAGGATGGCCCGGTGATCTGGGAAGACCATTTCTACGCCGAGATCATCGACCCGGTGACCGGCGAGGTGCTGCCGGACGGAGAGGAGGGCGAACTGGTGTTCACCTCGCTGACCAAGGAAGCGCTGCCGGTGATCCGCTACCGCACGCGCGACCTCACGCGTCTGCTGCCGCCGACGTCGCGGTCGATGCGGCGCATCGGCAAGATCACCGGGCGCTCGGATGACATGCTGATCATCCGTGGCGTGAACGTGTTCCCGTCGCAGATCGAGGAACTGATCCTGAAGGCGCCGGCGCTGGCACCGCAATATCAGCTGGTGGTGACCCGCGACGGGCACCTGGACAAGCTGGAGGTGCGTGTCGAGGCGCGCCCCGAGCGCTCGGCGTCCCTCTCCGCCGACGACCGCGCGGCGCTGGAGCGCGAGCTGAAGGACCAGATCAAGACCTATGTCGGCGTTACTACGCGGGTGCAGGTGGTGGCCGCCGAGGGCATCGAGCGCACCAGCGTCGGCAAGGCGCGGCGCGTGGTGGATATGCGGTCCAAGGTTACGCACGAGCAGCCGGTCGGCGCAATCTGAAGCGCTGCTTTCTACCACCACCCCCGGCAAACGCCCCCCTCTCCCGCCTGCGGGAGAGGGGAGCAAACCGCCGGCAGATCCAGAACCTCAACGATTCACCCCCGCGATGGCGCCCACCCAGAGCCGCCACGCCAACCCCTGCGCCAAAGGAGACAACGATGGACGCGCGACAACTGGAAACCATCCAGAACCACCCCGATTTCCTCCGGCTGACCAGCGGGCGCGCACGCCTGGGCTGGTCGCTGACGCTGCTAATGCTGGCGATCTACTTCGGCTTCATCCTGCTGCTGGCCTTCTCCCCGGCCACGCTCGGCACGCCCGTTGGCGCGGGCGTGATGACGGTGGGCATTCCGGTAGGCGTTGCGGTGATCTTCGCCGCCGTCCTGCTCACCGGCATCTATGTCCACCGCGCCAACCGCGACCTGGACCCGCTCAACGAACGCGTACGCAAGGAGTGCCAAGCATGAAGCCGGTACACCGTTTCCTCTGCGCGGCCCTGGCCGGGCTCGCCAGCACGGCCGCCATGGCGGCCCCCGCCATTCAGGCCGAAGCCGCGCCGCGGCCGCTGAACTGGAGCGCCATCGTGATGTTCCTGCTGTTCGTGGTGTTCACGCTCGGCATCACGCGCTGGGCCGCGCGGCGCACGCGCTCGGCGTCGGATTTCTACGCAGCCGGCGGTGGCCTCACAGGCTTCCAGAACGGCCTGGCGATCGCCGGCGACATGGTCTCGGCGGCGTCCTTCCTGGGCATCTCGGCGATGATGTTCGACAAAGGCTATGACGGCCTGATCTACGCCCTGGGCGTGGTCGCCGGCTGGCCGATCATCCTGTTCATCGTCGCCGAACGGTTGCGCAACCTCGGCCGCTACACCTTTGCCGACGTGGTGTCGTACCGGCTGTCACAGAAGCCGGTGCGCATCACCGCCGCCTGCGGCACGCTGACCGTGGTCATCATGTACCTGGTGGCGCAGATGGTCGGCGCCGGCAAGCTGATCGAGCTGCTGTTCGGCACCAGCTATGAATCGGCGGTCGTCATCGTCGGCGCGCTGATGGTGCTGTACGTGATGTTCGGCGGGATGCTGGCCACGACGTGGGTGCAGATCATCAAGGCCGCGCTGCTGCTGGGCGGGGTGACCTTCATGGCCATCATGGTGCTCGCCTATTTCGGCTTCAGTCCCGAAGCCATGTTCGCCGGCGCCGCCAAGGTGCATGACAAGGGCGCCGCGATCCTGTCGCCGGGAGGGCTGGTGTCCAACCCGATCGATGCGATCTCATTGGGCGTCGGCATGATGTTCGGCACCGCCGGGCTACCGCATATCCTGATGCGCTTCTTCACCGTGGCCGACGCCAAAGAGGCGCGCAAGTCCGTGCTCTACGCCACCGGCTTTATCGGCTACTTCTACCTGCTGATCCTGGTGGTGGGCTTCGGCGCGATCGTGATGGTGGGCGCGGACCCCGCCTACCGCGACGCGGCTGGCAAGATCATTGGCGGCAGCAATATGGTGGCGGTGCACCTGTCGCACGCCATCGGTGGCGATCTCTTCCTCGGCTTTATCTCGGCGGTGGCGTTCGCGACCATCCTGGCGGTGGTGGCGGGCCTGGCCCTGTCGGGCGCATCGGCGGTCTCGCATGACCTGTACGCCAACGTGTTCCGCCGCGGACAGGCCAACGAGAAGGACGAGATCCGCGTGTCGAAGGCAGCCACGCTGGTGATCGGCGTGCTGGCGATGGTGCTGGGCGTGATGTTCGAGAAGCAGAACATCGCTTTCCTGTCAGGGCTTGTGCTGGCGATCGCCGCCTCGGTCAACTTCCCGGTGCTGTTCCTGTCGATGTTCTGGAAAGGACTGACCACGCGCGGCGCGGTGGCGGGCAGCCTGGCCGGGCTGGCGTCGGCGGTGGCGCTGCTGGTGCTGGGCCCGACCGTGTGGGTCGGCATCCTGAAGCATCAGCAGGCGATCTTCCCTTACGCCAACCCGGCGCTGTTCTCGATGACCCTGGCCTTTGCCTGCGCCTGGCTGGTATCCGTGCTGGACCGGTCCGCCCAGGCGAGCACCGAGCGCCAGCGCTATGGCGCGCAGTTCGTGCGCGCCATGACCGGCATCGGCGCGGCCGGCGCCAGCCAGCACTGAGTCGAGCACTAAGCGCTCAGTCGGTGTCCTGCTGCGCCTTGTGGCGGGACGCCATCTTTTCCTGCTGCGCCGGCGGCACGTTGTCATAGTGGCTGAACTGGATGGTGTAGCTGCCGTGGCCGCCGGTCAGGCTGTTCAGCCGTGACTGGTAGTCGCTCAGCTCCGACAGCGGCACCTGTCCGGCCACGGTCACCGCGTTGCCGGCCGCGGTGCGGGTGCCATGGACCTGGCCGCGCTTGGTGGAAAGGTCGCCGATGATGTCGCCCATCGAAGTGCCCGGCACCGTGACCTCGATATCGACGATCGGCTCCAACACGCTGGGCCGCGCCTTCAGCACCGCGTCGATAAACGCCTTGCGTCCGGCGGTCGCGAACGCGACTTCCTTCGAATCGACCGGATGGCTCTTGCCGTCATACACCGTCACGCGCACGTCCTGCATCGCGAATCCAGCCAGCGGACCGCTTTCCAACGCCTGGCGGATGCCTTTCTCCACCGCGGGAATAAACTGGCCCGGAATCGCGCCACCCTTTACCGCATCGATAAACTCGAAGCCTTCGCCGCGCGCCAGCGGTTCGACCCGCAGCATCACCTCGCCGAACTGCCCGGCGCCACCGGTCTGCTTCTTGTGCCGGTGATGGCCCTCGGCCTTGCCGCCGATGGTTTCGCGGTAAGCGATCTTGGGCGGGCGCGTCACCACCTCCACTTTGTATTGCTCGGTCAGCCGCTCCAGCGCACAGCGCAGGTGGAACTCACCCAGACCAAACACCACGGTTTCGTTGGTGCCGGCCGGATGCTCCACGCGCAGGCACGGGTCTTCCGCGCTCAGCTTGTGCAGTACCTCCGCCAGCCGCTGCTCGTTGCCGCGGCGCGCCGGCTCGATCGCCAGCCCGTAGATCGGCGTGGGGAATTCCAGCGGCGTCAGGTGGATATCGCCGTCCTCGGTGGCATCGTGCAGCACGGCATCGAAGCCGAGTTCATCGATCTTGGCCACCGCGCAGATATCGCCCGGCCCGGCGCGTGGCACTTCCTGTGTCTCCTTGCCTTGCAGCCGCAGCAGGTGCGCCACCTTGAACGGCTGGCGTCCTTCGCCGATATAGAGCTGGCTGTCGCGCGTGATCGTGCCCTGGTGGATGCGGAACACCGCCAGCTTGCCGACATAGGGATCGATGACCATCTTGAACACGTGCGCCAGCACATGCTTGTCCGGCACGGGCTCCGCGCGGACGGCCTTGCGGTTCTCGCTGCCTTCCCCCGTATCGCGATAGAACAGCGGTGGGTTGCCCTCGGTGGGATTGGGCAGCAGCCGCACGAATACATCCAGCAGCTCGGTGATGCCGGCGCCCGTCGCCGCCGAGGTAAAGCAGATCGGCACCAGGTGGCCTTCGCGCAGCGCGCGCTCGAACGGCGCGTGCAGCTGCTCCGGCGTGATCGCCTCGCCTTGTTCCAGGTACAGCTCCATCAGCTCGGGATCGATCTCGATGACCTGGTCGATCAGCGCATCGTGCGCGGAGGGCACAGATAAAAAATCCGACTCGCCGGCCGGATTGAAGAAGCAGTCAACCACCTTGCTGCCGTTGTCGGCCGGCAGGTTGATTGGCAGGCATTCCTTGCCGAAGGCCTCCTGGATATCCGCCAGCAGCGCGGGCAGATCGACCTTGTCGCCGTCGATGCCGTTAATGATGATCATCCGGCACAACTGGCGCGCCTGCGCCCAGGCCATGGCCCGGCGCGTGGTCATCTCGATGCCGGTCTGCGCATTGATGACGATGGCGGCGGTTTCCACGGCCGCCAGCGCGCTGATCGCCAGCCCGGAGAAGTCCGGGTAGCCGGGGGTGTCGACCAGGTAGATGCGGGTGTCGCGGTAGTGCAGGTGGGCGACCGCGGAGGTCAGCGAGCGTTTGTACTTGCGCTCCAGCGGATCGGTGTCGCACACCGTGGAACCGCGCTCGATGCTGCCGGGCGTGTGCAGGGCACCGCCCTTGTACAGCAGCGCCTCGATCAGCGAGGTCTTGCCGCACCCCGCGTGCCCAAGCAGGGCGACGGTGCGGATGGCATCGGGACTATCGTGCATGGTGGCTCTCGGTTCGTCCGGCAATGACTCTCAGGGCATTATTGGCGAAATTCGCCGGAAGCGACATACGCGCATGCCCGACTCGGTGCATTGCCTGACGCAAGCTAGCCCGTAAGTGGCGAGGCCGGCGCTTGGCCGGCCTGAGTTCGCGTGTCGCACGGCATGCCCGCATTGCAGCAAGCCGTGCGCTGGTGCGCTGCAGCAAGATCAGCGGCGCACGTCGTCGTGGTCGGTCGACACCGCCAGCGCCTGCCACGTGGCCAGTTCGCTTTCCACCTTGCGGTTCTTCTCGGTGATGCGGTAGACCGCGTCGGAGCCCAGCGGCAGGCGCACCGGCGGGGTTTCGCTGTCGGCCAGGGTCAGCAGCGCTGCCGCCAGCTTGGCCGGGTCGCCGGGCTGCTGGTGGTTGGCCGAAGCCATGTGCTCACGCATTGCCCCGACCGTATCGGCATACGCCGCGATCTCGGTGCGCACGCGCACCAGCGAGCTGGCATCGAGGAAGTCGGTGCGGAAGAAGCCCGGCTCGACCACGGTGGCGCGGATGCCCAGCGGCGACAGTTCCGCATCGAGCGCTTCCGTCAGGCCCTCCACCGCGAACTTGGTGGCGCCATAGACGCCCCAGCCGGGATACGCGGCGTAGCCACCAATTGACGAGATGTTGAGGATGCGGCCGCTGCGCTGCCGGCGCATCTGCGGCAGCACGGCACGCGTCACGGTCAGCACGCCGAACACGTTGGTGGCGAACTGCTGCTCGACTTCCTGCGCGGAGGCCTCTTCGACCGCGCCCAGCAGGCCGTAGCCGGCGTTGTTGACCAGCACGTCGATGCGGCCGAAGCGGGCCACGGCGGCCTCGGCGGCGGCGATCGCCTGCGCTTCGTTGGTGACGTCCAGCGCCACGCCCAGCAGGTTGTCGTGATCGCCCAGTGCGGCGGTGATCGTCTCCGGGCGGCGCGCGGTAGCGACGACGCGATCGCCGCGTGCCAGCGCGGCACGGGTCAGTTCCAGGCCGAAGCCGCGCGAAGCGCCGGTGATGAACCAGACCTTGCTGGTGGCGTTGATGGTGGGGTTGGTGGTGTTGGCGGACATGGTGAATCTCCTTTCAGGGTGCTCGTTTTGACTGCGATGTCTGATGGCGGGGGCCACGGAGACAAATTTAGGCCGGCAACGCCCTCAACACTAGGCAGTGCAATCGCGATTAAATGACAACCAAAAGTTGGGAATGAAATGCCGGGCACTTCGATTGAGTAAACCTCAACCGTGTGGCAGACTCGCCGACATGGACAAACTGCCCCCACTGAACGCCTTGCGCGCCTTCGAGGCCGCCGCCCGGCATCTCAGCATCACCACGGCTGCCGAGGAGTTGCACGTCACGCCTGGCGCCGTCAGCCGCCAGATCCGCGCGCTGGAAGACGGCCTGGGCGTGCAATTGCTGCACCGTGGCCACCGCCAGATCTCGCTGACCCGCACCGGCGAGGACTACTACCGCGCCGTGACCAAGGCGATGGACGACCTGCGCGAGGCCACGCGGCGGCTGAGCAAGCGCGCGAAGCGCAAGCAGCTCAAGGTGCGCGCCTACACCACCTTTGCCATGCGCTGGCTGATCCCGCGGCTGTCGAGCTTCCATGCCGCCAATCCCGGCATCGAGGTGCTGCTCACCGCCTCGCTCGACCCGGTCGACTTCCGCAAGGAAGACATCGACGGCGCGATCCGGCTGGGCGACGGCAAGTGGAGCGGTGTCAATACCTACCGGCTGGTCTCCAACATCCTGGTGCCGGTATGCAGCCCCGGCCTGCTGACAGCCGGAAACAAGGTGAAGAAGCCCGCCGATTTGCAGCACCAGACGCTGCTGCACTCGATTGCGCGCCCCGACGACTGGGCGCACTGGCTCAAGGCGGCCCGCGCCGACGGACAGGTCGATGCGCGCAGCGGCATGACCTACCAGAGTTCCGCCATGGCGTATGCGGCGGCGGTCGAAGGGCAGGGCTTTGCCATCGCGCAGCGCTTCCTGGTGGCGGCCGACCTGGACGCCGGCCGACTGGTGGCGCCGTTCCGCCAGACCGTCGACATGGGCGATTTCACCTACTACCTGCTGACGCCGGCGGAGCGCAAGGAAGGTCCGAGCATGGCCGTGTTCCGCCAGTGGCTGCTGGCGCAGTTCGGCACGCAGGGCTGATACGATTCGCGCCGCTCACCAGCCGGTGAACTGCGCAAACGCCTCCACCGGTTCGCGCGCGGTGCGCAGGCGGTTGGCCGGCTCGCGCGGATCGGGATGGCCGAGCGACATGCCGCACACCAGGATCTCGCTGTCCGGAATCTCCAGCTGCGCGCGAATGACCTGGTGGTAGCGCGCGAACGCCTGCTGCGCGCAGGTCGCCAATCCATGCCCGAGCGCCGCCATCATTACCGCGTGCAGGAACATGCCGAGGTCCAGCCAGGCCGCCTGTCCCTGCCCGCGCTCGATGGTAAAGAACAGCCCCACCGGCGCGCCGAAGAATGCATAGTTGCGCGCGTACTGGCGCGCCATGCCGGCGCTGTCGCCGCGCGGGATGCCAAGCAGGCCATACAGCGCCTTGCCCAGCGTGCGGCGCCGTGCCAGGTAGGGTTCGCGCCACGCGGGCGGGTAGTAGACATACTCTTCGCGATGCTCACCGCCGCCGCTGTCATGCAGCGCCAGCAACGCGTCAGTGAGCCGCTTGCGCACCTCGCCTGCGCAGGCGTAGACGCGCCACGGCTGCGTGTTCGACGCGCTCGGGCTGCGCGCCGCATCGTCCAGGATCGCGGCAACGGTCTCCCGCGGCACCGGCGTATCGAGAAAGCCGCGCACGCTGCGCCGCGCGTAGAGTGCGGCGATGATGTCGGCGCGGTTCATGATGCCGCCGCGGCAAGCTGCGGCGCCCCGGCATCGGTACAGTGGATCGCGCCACGCGCCTGCAAGCTGGCGATCTGCGCCGCGCTGAAGCCAAGCTCGCCCAGCACCGCCTGCGTATGCTGCCCGCAAGCCGGCGCCGGCCGCGCCGGCAGCGCGTTTTCCTGCGCGCTGTTGATCGGGAAGCCGGGCACGCTGATCTCGCCCAGCGTGTCGTGCGGGATGCGCTGCACCATGCGGTTGGCCGCCACCTGCGGATGCGCCATCAGGTCTTCATAGGTGGCCACGCGCGCGCACAGGATGTCGGCGTCCTGCAGCAGGGCCAGCCAGGCGTCGGTGGACCGGGTCACGAACACGCCGGTCAGCGCTTCTACCATCGCCGCCCGGTTGGCCACGCGCAGCGGCGAGGTGGCGAAGCGCGGGTCGTCGGCAAGCGCCGGCAGGCCCAGCACGCTGCACAGCCGGCGCCAGCGCTCGGGCATGTAGGCGGCGACCATGATCCAGCCGTCGGCGGTGCGGAAGGCCTGGTTGGGCGCGGAGTAGGGCGCGGCGCTGCCCGCGCGCTCCGGCAGTTGCCCGTCCGCGCAATAGCTGGTGATTGACGACTGCTGCAGCGCCAGCGCCGCATTGAGCAGGTTGACGTCGAGATGCCCGCCCTGCCCGTCGCGCGCCCGTTGCGCCAGCTTGCCGAGGATGCCCACGCAGGCCACGTAGCCGGTCATCACGTCGACCACCGGCGCCTGCACCTTGCACGGTTCGCCGTCGGGCAGGCCGATCAGGCTCATCAGCCCGGAATCGGCCTGGATAATGCCGTCGACGCCAGCGCGGCCGGCATAGGGGCCGTCCTGGCCATACGCGGAGATCGAGCAATAGACCAGCGACGGATGCCCCTGCGACAGCTCGGCGTAGCCCAGGCCCAGGCGCTCCATCACGCCCGGGCGCATGCTTTCCACCACGATGTCGGCTTCGGCAACCAGCCGGCGCGCCACGGCCAACCCGTCGGGGGATTTCAGGTCGAGCGCCACGCCCAGCTTGTTGCGATTGAAGCCGTGGAACAGCGCGCTGTCGTCGCCGAGCCAGCCGGGACCCAGTCCGCGGCCGAGTTCGCCGCCGGGCGGCTCTATCTTGATGACCCTGGCGCCCATGTCGGCGAGCAGCATGGTGCAGGTTGGCCCGGCGCCGATCTGGGTGAAGTCGATGACGGTCAGGCCGTCCAGTGCGTCGCGCAGCATGTCAGGTCTCCGGAAGGGTGCGGGATCGTTTGAACGTGCCTTGCGCGGTGGCCACCAGCACGCCGGCATCGGTGGCCAGTTCGGCCGAGGCAAAGTACAGGCTCTTGCCGGCGCGGGTCACCGTCGCCGTGGCGCGCAGCCGGCCGGCGCTGGCCTTGCTGAGGTAGCTGATGTTCAGCATCACCGTCACCGCGTGGCCCAGCGCGCCGTCGGGGCCTGTGGGCAGGCCGGCGTAGCCGCAGGCGGCGTCGAGCAGGGTGGCGGTCACGCCGCCCTGGACGCTGCCCTGCCGGTTCAGGTGGCGCGGCTCGATATCGAGCTCGAAGGTACAGCGGCCATCGCCGACGCTGGCCAGGCGGATGCCCAGGTAGTCCAGCAGCGGGTTGTCGGTGGGCGGCAGGACATGGCGTTCATTAGGGGCGTTCATAGGGACACCTTGATGTTGTTGTCCTGGATCACGCGCTGCCAGCGCGACATTTCCTTGCTGATATAGGCCTTGAGTTCGGCCGGCGTGGAGGCCTGCGCCTCGAAGCCCTGCCGGGTCAGCTGCTCGGCGACGTCGGGCGACTTTAGCGCGGCCACCAGCGCGGCGTTGACCTTGTCGACCACGGCTTTCGGCGTGTGGGCCGGTGCCAGCATGCTGTACCAGAGTTCCGCGTCATAACCGGTGATGCCGGCTTCGGCGAAGGTGGGCAGGTCCGGCATCAGCTTGCTGCGCTTCTTGCCGGCAATGCCCAGCGCGCGCAGCTTGCCGGCGCGCACGTACTGGATCGACGAGGCAAAGGTGGCGAACGAGATCTGAACCTGGCCCCCCATCAGGTCGGTGATCGACGGGCCGGTGCCGCGGTAGGGCACGTGCAGCAGTTCGGTCTTGTTCAGCTTGGCGAACACCTCGCCGGCCAGGTGCTGCGGGGTGCCGGGGCCGGGGCTGCTGTAGCTGAGCTTGCCCGGATTGGCGCGGGTGAACTGGATGAACTCCTGCAGCGTGCGGAACGGCTGGTCGGGATTGGCGACCAGCATGATCGGCACCGACGCGATCAGCCCGACCGGCTCGAAATCGCGCTCGATCCGAAACGGCACCTTCATGCCGAGGAACGGGTTCATGGTGACCTGGCCGGATGCGATCACCAGCGTGTAGCCATCCGGGGCCGCATGGGCGACGTAATCGGTACCGAGGTTGCCGCCCGCGCCCGGCTTGTTCTCGATCACGATGGTCTGGCCGAGCAGTTGGCCCATCTTGGGCGCGATCACCCGCGCCAGGATGTCGTTGCCGCCGCCGGGGGCGAACGGCACCACCAGGGTGATCGGCTTCTGCGTGGGGAAGGGGGCCTGCGCCCCCGCACCCAGCGCCGTGGCTGCGAGCACGCCGGCCAGCGCCGCGCGCATGAATCGGGAAATTCCTGCCATGGTTGTCTCCTGTCTAGCTATGGTGGGGCCGCTCAGCGGCCCGTGTAGCGAGGCTGCCGCTTTTCGGCGAATGCCTGGCGGCCTTCGGTGCGGTCGGCGGTATCGCGCAGCACGCCCCAGTAGAGTTCGGTCAGCTGCTGCGCATCGGCTTCGCTGAGGTGGCTGGTCTGGCGCGACAGCTTCTTGACCGCCTGGACGGCCAGCGGTGCATTGGCGGCGATGCGTGCGGCCAGAACGAGGGCACGGTCGAGCAAGGCATCGGGCGCCACCGTCTCGCTGACCAGGCCGATGCGCGCGGCATGCGCGGCGTCAATGCGTTCGCCGGTCAGCACCATCTGCATCGCGTGGGCCGCCGGCACGGCCTTGAGCAGCCGATGCAGGCCGGAGACCGCCGGGATCGAGCCGACCGCGGCTTCGGGCAGGCCGAAGCTGGCCTGCGCCGACGCAATCCGCAAGTCGCACTGCAAGGCGATCTCCAGCCCCGCGCCCAGGCAGTGCCCGTTGACCGCCGCGATCAGCGGCTTGTTCAGGCCGAGGTCGGTCAGGTCCATCAGCCGGATATAGAGGCCCAGGTCCACCGCCTGCTCCGGCGCGCGGAACAGCGCTTCGGGGTAGGTGGCGGGTGAAGTGCGCGTGCCTTTCAGGTCCGCCCCGGCGCAGAAGGCGCGCGTGCCGGCGCCGGTCAGCACCGCGACGCGCAGGTCGACGCGGTCGCGCACTTCGGCCAGTTGCGCGCGCAGTTCGCGCAGCGTGTTCACGTCCAGCGCATTGAGCGCCTCGGGCCGGTCGATGGTCAGCACGGCGACCGCCCCTTCGATATGGCGTTGGATGGTCATGGCGTCCTCCTTACACGCTCGGCGACGACAGGCTGCGCCCGCCGCACACGTAGAGCGTCTGCCCGGTTACGTAGGACGATTGCGGGTCAAGGAAGAAGCTGACTGCGTTGGCGATATCGTCGGCCGTGCCGATGCGCTGCACCGGCACCGATTTCTGCAGCCGGGCCTGTACCTCGGGCGCAAAGGCCTGAAACAGCGGTGTATCGACGATGCCGGGCGCGACCGCGTTGACGGTGATGCCCTTGGCCGCGAACTCGATCGCCAGCGAGCGCGTCAGGCTGACCACGCCGCCCTTGGCGGCAGAATAGTTGGCCTGCCCGAAGCCGCCCAGCCAGGCCCGCGACGAGATATTGACCACGCGCCCGTAGCCGCGCTCGACCATGCCGGGCAGCGCCGCGCGGCAGCACAGGAACTGCGAGCGCAGGTTGGTATCGATGACCAGGTCCCAGTCCTCGTCGGTCATCTTCAGGAAGCGCATGTCGCGCACGGCGCCGGCGTTGTTGACCAGGTAGTCGATCCGGCCGGCGCGTGCCGATACCTGCGCAAACGCGTCGTTGACGGCGGCGGAATCGGTCAGGTCGACGGTGGCGCCGAAGGCGTTAAGCCCTGCGGCGGCCAGTCCGCCGACCGCCTCGTCAAGCGCGCCGCCATCGCGGTCCAGCAGCGCCACCGTCAGGCCCTGCCGCGCCAGTTGCGTGGCAATGCCCAGGCCGATGCCGCGCGCGGCGCCCGTGACCACGGCCACATGCGTGGGATCGAATCGTTGTGTACCCATCTCAGACTCCCAGCAGGTGGACGGAAGAGGCGGCGTGGTCCACGCCCGCGATGCCACCGCCGGTGCACTGGGTCAGGCCGATGCGGGCATCGTCAACCTGGCGCTCGCCGGCGCGCCCTTGCAAGTGCCACAGGATCTCCACCATCTGCGCCACGCCGGTGGCGCCGAGCGGATGGCCCTTGGCCAGCAGGCCGCCGCTGGGGTTGACCGGCACGCGGCCGCCCAGGCGCGTCGCGCCGGACTTCAGCAGCGACACCGCCTCGCCTTGCGGTGCCAGCCCCAGCGCTTCGTAGTAGAGCAGTTCGGCGATGGTGAAGGCGTCGTGCAGCTCCACCACGTCGACATCCTGCGGGCCCAGTCCGGCCTGTTCATAGGCCTGTCGCGCGGCGCGCGCGGTGATCTCGGCGTCGAGGATGTCGTCGTCGGCTTCCTCGCGCAGGCCCGACACCACCACCGAAGACAGCACCTTGACCGGGCGCGCCTGCGCCGGGCGGCGCGTGCTCAGCACCAGCGCGGCCGCGCCATCGACCTGCGACGGGCAGCACTGCAGCAGCGTCAGCGGGTCGGCGATCATGCGCGAGGCCAGCACTTCTTCGACCGTGGTGGCCTTGCGCTGCTGGGCGTAAGGATTGAGCGAGCCGTTGTAGCGGTTCTTGACCGCCACTTCGGCCAGGTCAGCGGGTGACGCGTCGCGCTCGTGCAGGAAGCGCGTGCCGCGCATCGCATACACCGCGGGCAATACCATGCCGGCCTTGGCATAGAGCTCGGTCTTGTGGTCGTTGCGCTGCAGCGGGATGGTGCCGCCGCCCAGCGCGGTGAGCTGCTCGATGCCGAACACCAGAACCGTGTCATATTGCCCGGCCAGCAGCGCATGCCGCGCCAGGTGCACACCGGTGGCGCCGCTGGCGCAGGCGTTCTCGATGTTGTAGACGGGGATGCCCTTCAGGCCCAGGTCGCGCACGATCAGCTGGCCCAGGATCATGCCGCCGAGCACGTTGGCGCAATACACCGCCTGGATGCGGCTGGCCGGCACGTCGGCATCGGCCAGCGCCTTGAGGATGGCCTGTTGCGCCAGTTCCGGCGCCAGCACGCCGGGGTGGCGGCCGAACGGCGTCATTGCGCCGCCGTGGATGTAGATGTCCTGCATGTTGCTTACCTTTCCTTTTCTCGATCGGTCAGGCCGTGACGGCCTCGAAGACATAGCCGAATTCGGCGTCGGGGCGCACCTCGTAGCGGTCGCCGATGACCGGGCGCGCCTTGCCTTGGAGGCGCCCGAAGATGCGCACCGGGCCGACGAAGTCGACATAGCCCAGCGCATAGGGC
This sequence comes from Cupriavidus sp. PB-02, assembly GCF_058252315.1. Taxonomy (NCBI): domain Bacteria; kingdom Pseudomonadati; phylum Pseudomonadota; class Betaproteobacteria; order Burkholderiales; family Burkholderiaceae; genus Cupriavidus; species Cupriavidus sp. PB-02. Next base: position 2,279,717 of record NZ_CM177695.1, on the reverse strand, counting down.
GGCTGGCCGGTCTTGGGCGCGGGATGGATCACGGTGAAGCTGTAGACCACGCCGGAGCCGCGGATGGTGACGTTGTCGTGGCTGGCGGCGAGCGGTGAATCGGCCGGCAGCGCCGGGAAGATCCATTCGCCACTGGCGCGGTCGCGCGAGGCAATCAGGTGGGGGACGGGTTCCGCGCTCCAGAGCGGATAGGGCTGGTCTGACATGGCTGTCTCCTGTTGGTTGGCCTTGGCGTAATAGTTGTCGTCGGCGGGCTGCGCGACAAACGATATTTCCGGCCTTTTCGGTTGAGAAAAAGTCAATTGAAAGGGCGAGGCAGGGCGTCTGGACAGGCGTTTTGTCCGGAGATCGGAGTCAGCCGTTCAGGGCTTGCCCTGACGCATTGCGTCGACTTCGGATCGGGGGATCACACCCACGCCGGCACGCTATTCAACGCGGGGCCGCGCAGGCGCGGATCGCCTTCGACCGCGCGGGCACCATCGGTGTAAGGATCGAACTTCCGCGCCGGCGTGGCCGAGGCCCCGCTGCGGTCCAGGCCGGCGACGAGCGCTGCGGCAGCACTGCCATGCGCGCCTTCGGAGAAGGTGTCGAAGCGGCCCTGCCGCTGGCCGTCGGTGAAGACGTCATGCGTGCGCGCTGCCACGGCGGCCGGCACGTCAGCGGCCTGAGCCGCGTTCGCGTTCTGCAGGGAGACGCCGACCACCAGCGAGACGGCGGCGGGAACAAGGGTGCGTGCGAGTTGGGCAATCATGATGTCGCTCCTGAAGACTGGTCATCGAATGAAGAGAGGGACGGTGGCTGCTGCGTGCGTCCCGGTGAGTTCCGGGATGGCGCTGTGCAGCCGCCGTTGAGACCAATCTATGCGTGGAGCGACCGTAGCACTAGGGAGAGGAATGGCGTTTCAATGACAACTCATGGTTGCCGATGGTCGAAGGGCGACGGTTCACGGCAAAAGTCCCACCAGCCGTGACAGCGCCTGCTCCGCGCCCCGGCTCGCCTCAACCACAAAGTCGATAAACCGCCGGACCCGCACCGGCATCTGGCTGCGATGCGGGTAGTACATATACATACCGACATTGCTGCTGCTGTACCCCGGCAGGATCGGCTTCAGCCGTCCGCTGACCAGGTCGGCGTGGATCATGTAGGCAGGCAACTGGCCGATGCCCATGCCGGACCGCACCGCCTCGACCTCGGTTTCGACGTCATTGAAGCTCGCCACCGCAGGGACCTCCTGGTAGACCAGGTCGCCGCCCACCTGCAGCTCCCAAGGCACCATGCGCCCGGTCGAGGGACGCCGGAAGCCGGTGCACTGGTGCCGCAGCAACTCGTCGAGGGAGGCCGGCTCGCCGTGCCGCGCCAGGTAGTCCGGTGACGCGCAGATGACCAGCGGCAGGTCGCACAGCCGCCGCGCCACCAGGTTCTGGCCGGGGCTGGTGCCGACGCGGAAGCCAACATCGATCTTGGCTTCGACCAGGTCGGTGAAGAGGTCGCTCAGCACCACGTCGAAGGTAATGCCGGGGTACTGCTGGCGAAAGCCTCGCACCAGCGGCACCAGCACGCGGCTGCCGATCGACGGTGGCGCGGTCAGGCGGATCAGGCCGTCGTCGTCGCTCCTGCTGCTGCGGACCAGTTCGAGCGCCTCGTCGAGCTGGCGCATGCCGGGAGCGGCCAGTTCGAACAGGCGGGCACCTTCGGTGGTCAGGCTGAGCTTGCGGGTGGTGCGGTGGAGCAGGCGTACGCCGAGGTGGTCTTCCAGCGTGCGCACGGCCTTGCTGGCGGCCTGGGGCGTTACGCCGGCCTCGACCGCCGCGCGATGGAAGCTATTGGCACGGACGACGCCGAGGAAGAGGGTGAGGACGCGGGCCTTGTCCATGATTGGCAACCGGGGGTTGGGGATGTGGGCATCATAGTGCGAATCACGGCAGGATTCGACGGCCGTTGCCCGCCCCGCCCAGGCCTAGGAAACCGCGCGCTTCAACGACTCGCACTACGCCGCGCCACGGAGATTGGTGAGCGCGCCGAACCCAAGATGTGCAGTTTCAGCGTCGGGGGCAGCGTAAAGCAGTCAATGCAAGACGCCAATACCACGGCTTTGTAATTAAAACCCGTCTTCTTTGTAATAAGAGGATTCCTGACCGGCTTAATTGCTGGTGCTAGCGAAGAATTGCACTGCGAGCTAAGGCAGATGCAGCAGTTCCGCTTCGGCACGAATGTTGCGGGGCTTCTGATAGCGATGGGCATATCGCCGGCGCGAGGTTGGACGAGTCCCCCAATACGACCTTCCACGTGCAAAAGGGCGTCAGTCGGTTTTCGACCTCACTAGCGCCGATACATTTGGAACAAGGAGAGCTGTCATGAATATAGTCTGGCTTGTTGGAGCTGTTGTAATCATCCTCGCCGTACTCAGTTTCTTCGGATTGCGATAGCCCCCAGCGTGATGGGCGCTTGAGTGCCTCGCGCCCCACGCGGTACACGCAATGAAAAATAGCCCAGCCGGTTCAGGCTGGGCATATCCCCATTGCAGCGTGGCTACAGCCACGCTTGTCCTCTCTCCCCCGTCCGAAGCGACGGCGGCCCGCTCCACCGCACACCCAAATTTCATCCATTCCGACGACGAGCTTTGCCGCCCGCCATGTCAACAATGTCCGACCAAGGCAGCAACAGACCACCCCGAGGAGACAGAGAGACATGAGCAAGCACCCGTTTGACCTGACAGGCAAAGTGGCGCTGGTGACCGGCGGCAACGGCGGCATCGGCCTGGGCATTGCCGAAGGGCTGGCTGCGGCCGGTGCCGATATTGCAATCTGGGGCACCAACGCGGACAAGAATGCTGCGGCGGCCGACCGGCTGCAGCAGCACGGCCGCAAGGTGCATACCGAGGTCTGCGACGTGGGCGACGAACAGGCGGTCGATGGCGCCATGCAGCGGACCATCGCCGCGCTGGGCCGCATCGACGGCTGCTTTGCCAATGCTGGCGTCGGCGGCAACAAGAGCCCGTTCGACGCCATGACGGCGGAGGTCTGGCGCAAGACCATGCGCGTCAACCTGGACGGCGCCTTCTTCACGCTGCGAGCCGCGGTGCGGCAGATGCTGGCGCAGGGCGAGGGCGGCTTGCTTTGCACCACGGCGTCGGTGGCGGCGATCGAGGGCGCGCCGCGCTCGGAACACTATGCCGCGACCAAGGGCGGCGTGATCTCCATGATGCGCGGGCTGGCCGTCGAGTACGCGCGCAAGGGCATTCGCGCCCATTCGATCCTGCCGGGCTGGATCACGACCGAGATGACCGGCGCGGCGCAGGCCAACGACGCGTTCCAGGAGATGGTCCACAAGCGCGTGCCGATGCGCCGCTGGGGCGAGGGCAGCGACTTCGCCGGCATCGCGGTCTACCTGATGAGTCCGGCGTCGGCCTATCACACGGGCGACACCTTCGTCATCGACGGCGGCTATACCCTGTTCTGAGCGGAAAGCCCCACCGGCCAGACCCGGCCGCCGCCGACCACATAGGCGCGCTCATCCGGCAGCGGCCGCACCGTGGCGTGGCCGGTGAAGGCGCCGAAGGCGGGCAGGATGGCGCCGCGCGGGCCGAACAGGAAGCAGGGCAGGCGCAGGCTGTCCGCGCCCGCACCGCGCAGGCGGCAAGCCGGGTGGAGGTGGCCGGCCAGCACGTAGCCATGCGGCGAAACGCCGGGCATATGGCATAGCGCGAACGCCTCAGCGCCGACAGGCGCTCCAGGGTATCGGCCAGCCGGTGCGTATCCAGCTCCTGCATCAGTACCTCGCACTCGGCCTGGCCGAGCAGCAGGTTGCCGGGATCGTGCTTGCGGAAGACCTCCTAGAACAGGAGGCCCACGTTCGGCACGCGCCGGACGCCTTCCGCGTCCGGCACCGCGCGGCGGGCTCATGCCGCATCCTCCCGCGGCGCAGCGGTACCGGGCAGCATTGCTTCCAGCGTGGCCAGCGTGTCGGCTTCTTCGATGGGCTTGTCGGTGCGCCAGCGCAGCATGCGCGGAAAGCGCACCGCGATGCCGCTCTTGTGGCGACCGCTGCGGGCGATGCCCTCGAAGCCGAGCTCGAATACCTGCGTGGGCTCCACGCTGCGCACCGGGCCGAATTTCTCTACCGTAGTCCGGCGCACGATCGCGTCGACCGCGCGCATCTCTTCATCGGTCAGGCCGGAATATGCCTTGGCGAACGGCACCAGCGCGCGGTCGGGCGTGCCGGCTGGGGCATTCCAGACCGCGAAGGTAAAGTCGGTGTAGAGGCTGGCGCGGCGGCCATGTCCGCGCTGCGCGTAGACCAGCACCGCATCGACAGAATACGGGTCGATCTTCCACTTCCACCAGACGCCTGCGTCCTTGGTGCGCCCGGCGCCGTAGGCGGCACTGGCGGCCTTCAGCATGAAGCCTTCGACGCCAAGTTCGCGCGAGGCATCGCGCAGTCGCGCGAAGTGTTCCCAACTTTCGGCCTCGACCAGCGGGCTGAGCTCCAGCGAGGGATGGACGTAGTCCGACACCACCTGTTTCAGGCGCGTGCGCCGTTCGGCCTGCGGGCGGGTGCGCCAGTCCTCGCCCTCCCATTCGAGCAGGTCATAGGCCATCAGGATGGCGGGCGCCTCGCGCAGCAGCCTGGCGCTCAGCGTCTTGCGGCCGATGCGCTGCTGCAGCAAGGCGAACGGCTGCACGCGGCCCTGTTGCCAGACGACGATCTCGCCGTCGAGCACGGTGCCGTCAGGCAGGTGTTCGGCCGCTTGCAGGATTTCCGGAAAGCGTTCGGTGATCAGTTCCTCGCCGCGCGACCACAGCCAGGTCTGGCCGCCGCGGCGCACCAGTTGCGCGCGGATGCCGTCCCATTTCCATTCGACCAGCCAGTTTGCCGGCTCGCCGAGCACGATATCGAACTGCTCGACCGGTGCTTGCAGTGGATGCGCCAGGAAGAACGGGTAAGGTTGCCCGCTGGCGCGCAATTCGCGGTTGTCGTCGCTCTCTGGCGCGAGCAGCGCGAGGAATCGTGCCGCATCGGGCCGGGCCGACAGGTCGGTGTAGCCGACCATGCGCTCGGCCACGCGCTTGGGATCGATACTCGCCACTTCACCCAGCGCACGCGTCACCAGCAGCCGCGACACGCCGACGCGGAAGGCGCCGGTGATCAGCTTGAACAGCACCAGCCGGCCGTGCGCGTCGAGCGGCCGCCACAGGGTGTCGAGGCGCGGCATCAGTTCCTCCGGCGGCAGTCCGCGCAGCGGCAGCAGCCGTTGCTCGACCCATTCCGCCAGGCCGGCGTGGTCGGCATCCATCGGGTCGGGCAGCAGCAGGGCGATGGTTTCGGCGAGGTCGCCGACGGCCTGGTAGCTCTCCTCGAACAGCCAGTCGGGTAGGTCCGCGGCCTGGCGCGCCAGTTCGTGCAGCAGCGACACCGGCACGATCTGGCGCGGCTTGCCGCCTGCCAGGAAGTACACGGCCCAGGCGGCGTCTTCCGGCGGTGCGACGCGCAGGTAGCCGACCAGTGCGGCCAGCCGGGCCTTGGTGGATGTGGTGCCGTCTAGCGCGGCGTAAAGGTCGGCGAACGCCTTCATGGCGCCGCCTCTTCGTTGCTGGTGTCAGGGGTCTCCGCAGCCTGCGTTTCACTGCGCGCCGATTCGTCGTCGTCGCCGTATTCGGTGTCGAAGGCCTGCGCCTGCCAGCCGCGTTCGTTCAGGTACCGCACCATCACCGGCACGTTGCCGTGGGTCACGATGATTCGGCCGGCGCCGGTGGCGTCGATGGCAGTCAGCAGCCCGGGCCAGTCCGCATGGTCGGACAGCGCAAAGCCGCGATCCACGCCACGGCGCCGGCGTGTGCCGCGCAGCTGCATCCAGCCACTGGCGAAGGCGTCGGACGCGTCGCCGAAGCGGCGCAGCCACGTCGAGCGTTGCGCCGATGGCGGCGCCACCACCAGTGTCTGCCGCAGCAGCGGGCTGCGCGGCGGCAGCTCCGTGGCCAGCGCCATCGGCGGCAGCGCCACGCCGGCTTCGGCATAGGCGGCGTTGAGCATGGTCAGCGCGCCATGCACGACTACCGGGCCGGGCATGCCGTCGGCGCCGGCATGGCGCAGCAGGCCATGAAGGATGCGCTGCGCCTTGCCGAAGGTGTAGGCGTAGACGATGCTGGCGCGGCTGGCCTGCGCGTTGGTTTGCCACCAGTGGAAGATTTCAGCCATCAGCGCGGCCTGTGGCGGCCAGCGGTAGATCGGCAGGCCGAAGGTGCTTTCGGTAATGAAGGTGTCGCAGGGCACCGGCTCGAACGGGTCGCAGGTGCCGTCGGCTTCGAGCTTGTAGTCGCCGGAGGCCACCCAGACCTGGCCGCGGTATTCCAGGCGTACCTGGGCTGAACCCAGCACGTGGCCGGCGGGGTGGAGGCTCAGCGTGACGCCGTGGTGCGTGATGCGCTCGCCGTAGGGCAGGGTATTGAGGTGGATGCCGGGCAGGCGCGCCAGCAGCACGCCCCGGCCCGGTTCCGAGCACAGGTATTGCCCGTGGCCGAACCGCGCGTGATCGGAGTGGGCGTGGGTGATGACGGCGCGTTCGACCGGGCGCCAAGGGTCGATATAGAAGTCGCCGGGCGGGCAATAGAGGCCCTCCGGGCGGGCGACGATGAGGTCGCCGGCGGGGGCGGGTTCAGCCTGCAGGAGCCGGGCTGGGTCCAAGCGTGCCTCCTGATGCACTGCGGCCAGCGGGCGGCCGCGATGCTCCCGGGGCGGGAGACTTGGGAATCATACTGCGGCGCTGTGCGGGCTGTGGAGGCGGTGGGGTCCGGTTTGGGTGTCGGTGGAATCCGACAGGGTAGGATCGTACTGCGACTGCGGGCTTGCTCCCCTACCCCGCGAGCGGGAGAGGGGAACGTTCAAGACGGGCGTCGGCAAGTGCAGGCGCTTCCGGCAAGCAATGCCGCCACACACCGCTCACAACACGTCATCCTTCAAGTGATACCAGTGGTAAAGCACCCGCTGCCCCATCCTCCGGAACGGCGCGAACATCTGCGATTCCACCATCTCCCGCACATTCGGGAACGGCAGCGGCGAACGGAAGATCGGCAGTTCCGGCAGCGCGGAGGCCTTGCCGGCAATCAACGCCGCCAGCCGCTTGCCAGCCTGCGCGGAGTACATCACGCCATTGCCGCCATAGCCCATCGCGTAGTAGATCGACTGCGCCGGATCCGGCTGCGTGATGCGCGGCATCATGTCGTGGCTGACATCGACCCAGCCCCACCACGAGTAATCGACCTGGATACCCTGCAGCGCCGGGAATTTGCGATACATATCCCCGATCAGCTTCTGCTTGTACTGTTCCTGCGGCGCGTCATTGCCGGTGATGGCGCTGCGGCTGCCGATCTGCAGGCGGCCGTCGGGCATCAGCCGGTAGTAGTGGCGCAGGATGCGCGTATCGGTAATGACCTGCGTCGTGCGGAAGTTGCACGCTGCGCGTTCCTCGGCGGTGAGCGGGCGCGTGACGATCGAGTTCGACAGGATCGGGAACAGCCGGTTCTTGAGTTCGCGATGCAGCGTCTGCGAGGTATAGCCGCCGGTGGCAACGCCCACGGCGCGGGCGCGCACGATGCCGCCGGGCGTGCGCAGGTAATGCACGCCGTTGCGAGTTTCCCAGCTGGTCACCGGGCTGGACGGATGCACCTTCGCACCGAGCTCGCGCGCGCGCCGCAGGTAGCCGAAGGCGAGCTTGCCGGCGTGGATGCCGATGCCTTCAGGTTCGTGCATGGCGCCGGCGGCCTCCTTGTCGTCGACGTATTCGCGTCGCACGGTGTCGGCATCCAGGATCCGCGCGTCGTAGTTGAATACTTCGCGCAGGACCTTGGCTTCCTTCTCCAGCGTGGGCATCACCTTGTCGCGGTGCGCGATGTACAGGTGGCCGCCCGGCTGCGGATCGCACTCGATGTCCTTGATCAGGCCCTTGAAGGTCTCCATGCCGGCGCAGATCTCTTCATGCAGGCGCAGCGCGGTATCGAGCCCGTAGCGCTGGATCCATTGCGAACGCTTGAGCCGCCCCGACGCGCATTGCGCCTGGCCGCCGTTGCGCGTGCTGCAGCCCCAGCTGACGCGGTTCGCTTCCAGCACGGTGGCCTTGATGCCGTACTCCTGCGCCAGGAAGATGGCGCAGGTCAGGCCGGTGAAGCCCGAGCCGATGATCGCCACATCGACGTCGATGTCATGCGTGATCGGGCCGTCGTCGGCGGGCGGCTCGCCGGCGGTGCCGATCCAGTAGGTCGGCGCGTATTCGCGCCCGTGTCCGGGAGTGGGGGTGTGCAGCGGGTCGTAGGCGGGGTCGTACGGCCGGGCTGGCGCGGTCGAGTGCTCGCCGGCCAGGACACTGCGGGGGACTACGGCTTGCATGGCGCGTCTCCTGTTCTCAGGCTGCGGGAGCCACTACGGGCGGACGGTCCTTGCGGTACGCGTTCTTGACCGCGATCTTGCCGTCGCGGAAGGTAAAGACGTCCACCATGCGCGCCTCGATGCGCGCGCCGTCGGTACGGGTGCCGCGGAAGGTCGATTCGCTGACGCCGCGGGCGCCGGCGACGAAGTGCTCGCCATCGACCCATTGCGCGTCCGGGAAGGTCTGCCACGCGAGCTGAAAGCCTTCGCGCACCGCGTCGCGGCCGATAAAGCTGCGGCCCAGCAGCTCGCCCCCGGCCACGCCGTGGAAGGCGCAGTCATCGGCCATGAAGCCCATCAGCGCGTCGAGGTCGTGGCGGTTCCAGGCGTCGTTGAAGGCCTGCAGCAGTTCGATGCCGGCGGCGTTGTGGTTCTGGTCGGACATGGCTTGGTCTCCTGAGTGTAGTCTGCCGATCCGTCCAGGACCGGCCATGACTCGAGGATAGGGAAGCCGGGCGTCGCGCTGTAGCGCCAGTTCGGGACAATCGCTTGGGCCAGCGACGCCGCCAGCGATCAGGCGGCGGGGCGCGCCCGGGAAGTGACGGCAGGTGCGCTGCCGGCGGCAGCCTGCAGCTCACGCGCCACGCAGGCCAGCACGCGGATGCCGGGTTCGATGCGGTCCAGCGAGATCGACGAGTAGCCCAGCCGGAAGCAGTTGCGCGGCGCGGGCTCCGCCATGAAGAAGACGCTGCCCGGCTCGATCAGCACGCCCTGCAGCTCCGCCAGCCGCGCCAGCGCATCGGCATCGAGCCACGACGGGCCTTCGATCCAGCAAGAGGCGCCCCCGGCGATCGGCACGGGCCGGAAATCGGGCATATGCGTGGCCAGCGCCGCCAGCACCGCATCGGCGCGCTCGCGGTGCGCCGCCGACAGCCGGCGCAGGTGCGCGTCATAGTGTCCGAGCGACAGGAACAGCGAGAACGCGCGCTGGATATAGGCCGACGGGTGCCTCAGCATCAGCCGGCGCGCGCCGCGCAACTCGGCGATCAGCGCCGCTGGCCCGACGATATAGCCGATGCGCAGCCCCGGCGCCAGGCTCTTGGACAGGCTGCCGACGTAGATCACGCGGTTGCTGCGGTCCAGGCTCTTGAGCGTGGGGGTAGGGTCGCCCTCGAAGCGGCTCTCGCTTTCGTAGTCGTCCTCGATCAGCACGAAGTCCGCGTCCTCGGCCTGGCGCAGCAGCGCCTGGCGCCGCGCCAGCGGCATGGTGACCGTGGTGGGGCACTGGTGGCCGGGGGTCACGTAGACGTAGTCGCAAGCGCGCTGCGCGTCGGACAACACCAGGCCGTCGCCGTCGACCGGCAGCGGCACCAGCTGCGAGGTATGCGAGCCGAAGATATTGCGCGCATCCGGATAGCCGGGGTCTTCGATGCCGAGCGGCGTGTCGGGACTGACCAGCAGGTCGGCCAGCAGGTACAGCGCCTGCTGCGCACCCACCGTCACCACGATCTCGTCGGCGCCGGCCCACACGCCGCGGCGTGGCAGCACGCGCGTGCGGATCTGCTGCACCAGCGATTCGTCGTCGCGCAGGATCATGTCCTGCGCCCAGTCGTGGATGTCGAGCACGCTGAGCGCCTTCAGGCAGCATTCGCGCCAGTCGGCGGTGGGGAACAGCACGGGGTCGTACTGGCCGTAGAGGAAGGGGTAGGGATAGTCGCGCCAGTTGGCGCGCTTGACGATATTGCGCTGCTGCGTGGGGCGGAACACGAAGCGCCGCTCCCAGTCGGGTTCGCCCGCACGCGCGGGCACCGGCTCGCCGCGCAGCGAGGCGACGCCGCTTACGCGCGTGCCGAGGATCTCCGGGTTGACAAAGTAGCCGCTGCGCTCACGCGCCACCAGGTAGCCCTCATCGACCAGCTGCTGGTAGGCCAGCACCACCGTATTGCGCGCCACGCGCAGTTGCGCCGACAGCTCGCGGCTGCTGGGCAGCGGCTCGCCCTGCGGCAGTTGCTCGTCGAGGATGGCCGAGACCAGCATCTGGCGGATCTTGCCCTGCAGGCTCAGGCCCGACAGCGCGTGCTGCTGGAACAGCTGGAACCACATCGTGGTGGGGGACTTGAGGCTCATGGGGCGGCAGGCGACACGGCGAAGCGCGCCAGCATACTGCACCGGCGCGCCGCGTCAGACATCAATACTCGTGCAGGTCCGGTCGGGGCATCTCTGCCAGCGGCACTACCGGATCCACGCCACGACGAAACAGTTGCCGCGCCGCGTACGCCACCAGCAGGATCGCCAGGCTGACCACGCCCAGGGCTAGCGGCGTGCGCTGGTCGGGAATGAATGCCATCGCGATCACGATGCCAAGCATGCCCAGGATCGCCACATAGGTGAGATACGGATAGCACCACATCCGCACGCGCAGCCGCTCCGGGGCTTCGCGTTCCAGGCGGGCGCGCAGGCGCAGTTGGGAGATCGCGATCAGGATGTAGACGAAGATCGCGACGGTGCCGTACGAGTTGACCAGGAAGGCGAACACTGTATCGGGCGAGACATAGGACATCACCACCGCAACGTAGCCGAACAGCGTGGCCATCAGGATGGCGCGCGTCGGTACGCCGTTGCGGCTCACGCGGGCCAGCGACTTGGGCGCGTCACCGCGGCGTGTCAGCGCGAACAGCATGCGCGACGAGGCATACAGGCCAGAGTTGAGCGCCGACAGCACCGCGGTCAGCACGATCGCGTTCATGATCTGCGCGGCGGCCGGCACGCCCATCACGTTCAGCGCGCTGACATACGGCGTGGCGATGCCGGTGGAATTCCACGGTACCAGGCACACCACCAGCAGGATCGAGCCGACATAGAACACCAGCACGCGCGTGATCACCGAGTTGGTGGCCTTGGCCACGGCCTTCTGCGGCTCGGCGGTTTCGGCGGCGGCGATGGTGACGATCTCGGCGCCGAAGTAGAAACCCGTGGCCGCGACCGCACCGGTCAGCACCGGCACGATGCCGTGGGGCATGAAGCCGCCGTTGGCGGTCAGGTTGGCCACCTGCATGCCATGCGCGCCCGGGGCCAGGCCCAGTACATAGACGCCCGCGACGAACAGGAAGACCATGATCGCGGCCACCTTGATCGACGCGAACCAGAACTCGAACTCGCCGAAGGATTTGACCGAGACCAGGTTGGTCAGCGTCAGCATCACCAGCAAGACGAGACTGATGATCCAGTTGGGGACGTCGGGCAGCCAGTAGCGCACCAGGTCGGCACCGGCCACGGCTTCGAGCGCCACCACGATGACCCAGAAATACCAGTACATCCAGCCGGTCAGGAAGCCGGCGAGGTTGCCCACCGCCGGGCGGTCGCGCCAGGCTTCGCGCGCGTATTCGTAGAAGGAGCCGCCGCCGGGCATGGCGCAGGCCAGCTCGCCCAGCATGCGCATCACCAGCACCACGAGCAGGCCGGTGATCAGGAAGGAAAGGACCGCGGCCGGGCCGGCCGACTTGATGACGACGCCGCTGCCGACGAACAGGCCCGCGCCGATCACGCCGCCGAGGGCGATCATGGTCATGTGGCGTTGCTTGAGGCCGTGGGATAGCCCGTTGCCGGACTGGGGTTGTTGAATCATGTTGTGTCTCCTGTGCTGCGCTTGCTGCCGGTACTGCGTTGCAGCCAGTACAGCGTTTTGGGCAGGCGCCACGGCTTCTCTTCTGTATAGGTGGCGGGGCAGTAATTACCAGCCTGTGCCAGCCTGGGGCCGTGGTCGGTTCAGTGTTCGCAATCCCGGGAGGGATCGGCTATCCGTCCATGTCGACTCGTCTCCGGTGTTCGCTTAAAAATCGGAACCATAAGTTCCAAAAAATAGTTCTTTTGCTGGAATGTAGGCCGTCGGCCGTGGAAGGTCAACCAGAAGTTTCGATAATTGATATGATTTGACTCTGAAAATGAAACTTACCTATGATGGAGCCAGGCATGAACGATATGCGCCTCACCAAAAGTGACGCCAAGCCTGACGGAGACACGCCGGCACTGCGGCTGTTCGGCCTGCTCGAAGTCATCGCCGAGAAGGACCAGGCCTTCAACCTGCAGGCGCTGGTGGAAGAGACCGGCCTGCCCAAGCCCACGCTGCACCGCATGCTGCAGCAGTTGGAAGCCGCAGGCCTGATCCAGCGCAACGGCGACGGCAGGCAATACGGCACCGGCCTGCGGCTGCGCCGGCTGGCGGAGAACCTGTTGCTCAACAGCACCTCGCACGGCGCGCGCCACATGGTGCTGCGGCGGCTGGTGGAAGAGGTCGGCGAGAGCTGCAACCTGACCGCGTTCTCGGGCGGCGAAGTGCTGTACCTGGATCGCGTGGAGACGGCGGCGCCGCTGCGCTTCTACCTGCATCCGGGCTCGCGCGTGCCGGCGCATTGCTCGGCCACCGGCAAGCTGTTCCTCGCGCAACTGGCGCCGGCGCAGCGGCAGCGGCTGCTGGGGCACGTGGAGCTGGAGCGCTACACGCAGAACACGCTGACCGACCACGCGCAGCTGGAAGCCGAACTGGAGCGCGTGAAGCGCGACGGCTACGCGATGGACGACGAGGAGTTCCTGCCCGGGCTGGTCTGCATCGGCGTGCTGGTGCCGGCCACGGACGGCGGCAAATCCAACCTGGGACTGGCGCTGCAGGCCCCTGTGATGCGCGTGGCGCGCGACAAAGCGCTGCAGCTGCTGCCCGCACTGCAGCGCGCAGCCGGTGCGCTGGCGGCGATCGAGGCCGACAGTGCCAGCGCCTGGCACGGCGGCGCGGAAGAGGACGAATAGCGCGCACGGCGTCACGCGGTTTGCTCCGCTGGTCGCGCTGCGCAAGGCATGGCGACAAGCAACGAGGAGCAAGAGGTGACGCAAGACCAGTTTGGCAAGCCGGACCGGATGATTCCGGTGCGCAGCGTGTTCGGCATCGATTCCGGCCTGATGGTGCCGGCCTTCAGCCAGCGCGACGACCACGTGCCGGAGATCGACCCGGCCTACCGCTTCCAGCCCGAGGTGACGCTGGCGATCCTGTCCGGCTTCATGCGCGACCGGCGCGTGATGGTGCAGGGGCTGCACGGCAGCGGCAAGTCGACCCATATCGAGCAGGTGGCCGCGCGGCTGAACTGGCCCTGCGTGCGCGTCAACCTGGACGGGCATATCAGCCGGCTCGACCTGGTCGGCAAGGATGCCATCGTGGTGCGCGACGGGCGCCAGGTGACCGAGTTCCAGGAGGGCATCGTGCCGTGGGCGCTGCAGCGGCCGGTGGCGCTGATCTTCGACGAGTACGATGCGGGCCGCCCCGATGTGATGTTCGTGATCCAGCGCATCCTGGAGCGCGACGGCAAGTTCACGCTGCTCGACCAGAACCGCGTGATCCGGCCGCATCCTTCTTTCCGGTTGTTCGCCACTTCCAACACGGTGGGGCTCGGCAACGTCAACGGCCTCTACCACGGCACGCAATTGCTCAACCACGCGCAGATCGACCGCTGGAACGTGGTGGCCACGCTGGACTACCTGCCGCATGACGAGGAGGCCGGCATCGTGCTGGCGCGCGTGCCCGAGCTCGACAACGATGCCGGCCACGCGCTGGTCGATGCGATGGTGGCGCTGGCGGGGCTGACGCGCCGCGGGTTTGCGGCGGGCGACGTGTCGGCGCTGATGTCGCCGCGCACGGTGATCAGCTGGGCCGAGAACTGCCAGATCTTCCACGATCCCGCGCTGGCGTTCCGCCTGACCTTCCTCAACAAGTGCGACGAGGCCGAGCGGCCGGTGGTGGCGGAGTACTACCAGCGCTGCTTCGGCCACCTGCCCGGCGAAGCCGCCGCAGCGCCCGCCGAGTCGGAGTCCGCGCGATGAGCGCCGCCGCGGCCGCGCAGCAACTGCGCCGGCGCCAGCGGCAGGATGAACTGTCCGGCGCCGCCGTGCGCGCGCTGACGGGCGACGCCGCGCTGCATTTCCGCGACGGGCAGCTTTGGCGCGCGATGCGGCCGGTGCCGCAGCATGCGCCGCACCTGCGTACCGATCCGGAAACCGATACCGCCACGTGCCTGCGTGGCGCCGCTGACGGCGCGGCGCTGCGCCAGGCGCATTCCGATGCCGCGCTGCATCGCCGGCTTTGCCCCGCCGATCCGGTCGAGCGCCTGGTGTTCGAACTGCTCGAACAGCTGCGTTGTGAGACGCGGTTGCCGCGCGGCATGGCGGGCGTGGCGGCCAACCTGCGCCATCGCTTCATGGCGTGGTCGCGGGCGTTCCATCGCTCCGGTCTGACTGAAGGGCATCTCGGCATCCTGCTTTACACTGTGGCGCAGGTCGCATGGTCGCGACTGACCGGCGAGCCGGTGCTGGAAGAGACCGAAGACCTGATCGAAGCCACGCGCGCCGCCATCGTGCCCGTGCTGGGCACATCGCTGGTCGGGCTGCGTGCTTGTCGGCATGACCAGTCGGCCTATGCGGCACATGCACTGGCGCTCGCCCGCGCAGTGGCGGAAATGGTTCGTACCGAAGCGCCACGTGCCGGCGAGGCTGACGACAACGCCGCTTCCGCCGCGCGCGCGGGGTTTGCGCTGTGGCTCGATTTCGACGAACCGCCCGCGGAAGACTTCGCCCTCGCCGATAGCGGCCACAGCCGCGTACTGGCCGAGGCCACCGATGGCTACCGCGCCTTCACCACGCGCTACGACCGCGAGGTGCGCGCCGCCACCCTGGTACGGCGCGCGCTGCTGGACGAGTACCGCACGCGGCTCGACGCCCGCATCGCCCGCGCCGGCGTCAACATCGCACGACTCGCGCGCCGGCTGCGCGCGGCGCTGGCGCAACCGCGCGTGGACGGCTGGTCTTTCGGCGAGGAAAGCGGCCGCATCGACGGCCGCCGCCTGGCGCAGCTGGTCAGCTCGCCTGCCGAGCGCAGGCTCTTCCGCCGTGAAGCACACAAGGCCCATGCGGATTGCGTGGTGGGCTTCCTGATCGACTGCTCAGGTTCGATGAAGGCGCAGGCCGAGCCGCTGACCCTGCTGATCGACATGCTCACCCGCGCGCTCGACCAGGCCGGCGTCGCCACCGAGGTGCTGGGCTTCACCACCAACGCCTGGAACGGCGGCCGCGCCCGCGCCGACTGGCTGGCGCGCGGGCGCCCGGCGCATCCGGGCCGGCTCAACGAGACCTGCCATATGGTGGTCAAGGATGCGCAGCGCAGCTGGCGGCGTGCGCGCACCGATATCGGTGCGCTGCTCAAGGCCGACCTGTTCCGCGAAGGGGTGGACGGGGAGGCGGTCGAGTGGGCCTGCGCGCGGCTGCATGCCACCGGCAAGGTGCGCCGCATCCTGCTGGTGGTATCGGACGGCAGCCCGATGGATACCGCGACCGGGCAGGCCAATGACGCCTGCTACCTCGACAACCACCTGAAGGCGGTGGTGGCGCGGCATGAGGCGCTGCGGGACGTCGAAGTGCTGGGGTTGGGGGTGGGGCTGGATCTCAGTCCGTATTACCGGCATACGCTGGCGCTGGATTTGTCGCAGCCGGTGGATATGGCGATGTTGGATGAGGTGGCGGGGCTGGTGGGGGCGCGGCGGCGGTGAGGTAGCCGGCTCTGTCTGGTTTTTCACTATGTACGCGTTACGCGTACATGACGGAAAGCTCGTACTAGCCGCTCTGGTGTTTGGGCCATCGTAAGCCCCATGCCTGACGCGGCCGCCTGGCGAGGGCCTCCGCCGTCAGCCACCCTCAGCAGCCGCTCACCACCACAATCACGCGCGCACCGCCTCCTTCGGCTGCCACGACACCGCGATGTCGCCATTGATAAAAGTCTGACAGGCCAGCCGGAACCCGGCGGCCAGCTCCGCCTCCGCCAGTAGCTTCTTTTCCTTCGGCTTGACCGCGTCGGTGTGCTCGTGGCCCTTTTCGATGCGGCACTTGCAGGTGCCGCACAAACCGCCGCCGCACTTGAAGGGGATGCCACCTTGCTCGCGCAGCGACACGCGCAGCAGGTTGCTGTTGACCGGCGCGCTGACCGTCTTGCCGTGGTTGGTGAGGAAGGTGATCTGGATCATGGCGATGAATTTGTTGCGTGACCACGTGAGGGCCGGGGGATCAGCACCGCCCGCATACGGCGACCGGCGTGGGCACCAGGGCGATGTCCATGCTGCCGAAGCTGGCCAGCTCGCGTAGCGCGGCGCGGGCGGCCTCCAGCGTGGCGTACTTGTCCAGGAACTTGGTCGACACCAGGTTGACGATGCCGGGCGGCGTTTCTTCCAGCACCCGCACCTTGGTATCGGCGGCCAGTTCGGCGATGACAAAGCGTGCGGTGCGCTTGCCATAGAAGACGTAGTCGTACGCTTCGACCGCGGTCATGCCCGCGGTGGGCTCGGTGCGGAACTGGCCGGGGCGGCTGGTGAGGAGGACGAACATGTCAGGCGTCCGCGCTGGCCGTGGCCAGGGTGCCGGCGGTGGCCGGGGCCGCGCTGGTCAGGTCGTCCTGCGCCAGTTCGATGTCGTGCTCGATCCAGAGCTGGCAGGCCAGCCGGTAACCCTGTTCGAGCCGGTCGCCGAGCTGCTTCTTTTCCTTCCAGTTGGGCGGCGGCAGGTGTTCGGCGCCGGCGATCACGCGGCAGGCGCACTTGGAGCACTTGCCCATGCCGCACTCGTAACGCAGGTTGGGGTAGGGAAACTGGCGAATCCCGGCGCGGACGACCAGGTTGGTCTGGGGCTTGACCTCGTCGACGAAGGTCTGGCCCTGCTTGTGGAAAGTGACTGTCGGCATCGTGCGGTTCCTGCCGGGTGGGGCGCCCACCCGGCGTCAAGAGAAGTCGGGGAAATCTGTCCGGCCTGGCGGCACTTGCGGCCGCCTACGACCACAACACCATGGCGGCCACGGTGGAGCAGGCCAGCCCGATCAGCACCGGGATCAGCAGCGCGCGCACCGCTTCCAGCACCGGCACCCGGGCGAAGCCGGCCACCGCGATCAGCGACGACCACGCCACCAGCGTGCCGCCGCCGGTCCAGACCGCGCCCATCTGGCCCACCGCGGCCAGCGTGGCCGGGTCGAAGCCGACCACCGGGCCGAGGGCGCCGGCCAGCGTGCCGGTCAGCGGCAGGCCCGCGAAACCCGAGCCGTCGATGCCGGTGATCATGCCGACCAGCAGCACGCCGAAGGCGACCAGCACGTGGTTGTCCGGGATCATGTGCTGGTAGGCCTGGATCAGTTCGAACAGCAGGCTCGGCGCCTTGCCCGGCGGCAGGCCCAGGATCTGCGCGGCGGTTTCGCCGGCGCCGACGAAGAAGAAGCCGGCGATCGGCAGCACCGAGCCCATCGCCTTGAAGGCGAAGACGAAGCCGTCGGTGATGTGCTCCGGGCACACGTCGAGCATGCGGCGCGGGCCTTCGGCGGCCAGCGTCGCCAGCAGCATCAGCACCGCCGCGACGCCGCCGACCAGCGCCGCCGCATCGCCGCCCTTGAGGTCCTGCACGCCAGTGCCGAGCTTGGGCAGCACCATGACCGCGACTACGGCGAGGAAGGCGACGGGCGTCACGATCGCGAAGCATTTCGACCACTTCACCCGGCGCCGGGCCACCATCGACAGGCTTGCTTCGATATTGCTGTCGGTGGCCAGCGGCTCGGCGTGGGCGGTGCCCTTGGCGATCTCGGCCTTGTCGAAGGTGCCGCCGCCTTCCAGCGCCTCGGCGGTGCCGCCGGCGCGCGCCTGCCAGCGGTCGAGCAGGGTGCCGCAGGCGGGCACGATGTGCTTGCGCATCGACAGGTAGGCCAGGCACAGCGCAATAGTGCCGGTGATGAGCGACAGCGCCAGCGCGCGATCGGCCACCACCGCGGCGCTCACCGCTGCGCCGGCCGCCTTGGCACTGATGCCGGGGGCTACGCCGATCACATAGTCGGACGACAGCGCCATGCCCTGGCCGGCGATGGCGATCGCCATCGCACCCGCCAGCGGCGGCAGCCCCGCCGCAATGGCGGCCGGCAGCAAGATCGCCGATACCAGCGGCACGGCCGGGGTCGGCCAGAAGAACAGGGAGATGACGTAGGTGATGCCCGCCAAGATAAAGAACGCCGAATGCCCGTTCTTCATCACCACGCGGAAGGGCTCGACCATGCGGATGTCGGAGCGCAGCGTCTTGAGCGCATTGAGCAGCGCCGTCATGAACGCGATCACCAGGAAGATATTGAACAGCTCCTTGGCGGCAACCAGGCTCGCGGAAAACACTCCGCCCAGCGCCGAAACCGGGCTGCCGGTGAGCGCAAACACGACCAGGGCGGTGCCGACGATGGAAGGGACGACAACATTGGCGCGCAGGATCATCGTCAACACGATGACTGCTACCCCTGACAGATAGATCCAGTGCGCGGCACCGATCACGACTTGTTGTGACATGAAGACTCCCTGGGGGCGGAGGGGTTGTGGGGCCCTGGGTTCCGTACCAGTTCTGGAACCCAGTGTCGGTATACTATATTCCAGTGCGAACTCGCGACAACAGGTTTTTCATCCGGACTTACGCCTATACCAGACTGGTGCAAGTTGCCCGAACGCCGCACATATATTGGCCCTGCGACGGTGCGAACGTCCTTTAAGTGGTGCGCAGACGGGATGAAACCGTTTGCTCGGCTCCGCTGTGACATGTAGACTGTATACCGTTTTGCGGCGACTTCCACACGAAGTGCGAGCAATATAAGCAGGAGGCGTGCCCCTTATGAGGCCGTCCGTCCGACGCGCTTCATTCGCGCCTTCCAAGCCGCTATTTCGACCTGCCGCCATGACCTCTGCCTTGCCCGCCACGTTGTTCTCCCTGCTTCCCGCCGGGCTCTCCGTCACCACTTATCTATGGATGGGTGCGCTCATCCTCGTGGGCGCCTGCCTGCAAGGCGTGGGCGGGATCGGCTTTGCGATGCTTTCGGCACCGCTGGGGGCAATCTTCTTCCCCGACCTCGTGCCGGGACCGCTGCTGGCGATGGGCTGCTGTCTCTCCTTGATGGGCGCGCTGCGTGAGCGGGAGGCGATCGCGTGGCGCATCGCAGGCTTCGCCCTGATCGGGCGCGCGCTCGGCGGGGCGGCGGCAGTGCTGACCATGGCGTGGCTGGCGCCGGGTCCGCTGGGGGTGCTGTTCTCGGTGTCGATACTTGCCGCCGTGGCGCTGAGCCTGCTGGGCTGGCGCCTGCTGCCGACCTCGCCCAATGTGACCATCGCCGGCACCCTGTCGGGCTTCATGGGAACGATCACTTCGGCCGGTGCGCCCCCGTTCGCGCTGGTCATGCAGCACATGGCGCCGGCGCCGCTGCGCGCCACGATGGGTTGCATCCTGTCCGGCGGCGCAGTGCTGTCGCTCTCCATGCTGGCGATGGCGGGGCGCTTCGGTTTGCCGCAACTGGTGCTGGCGGCGGCCCTTGCGCCATTCCTGTTTGCCGGCTTCGCGCTGTCGAACCGCTTGCGCGGGCACGTTTCGCCCGGGGCGGTGCGCCGGCTGCTGCTGGGTCTTTGCGCTGCCGGGGCGCTCGGTGTGCTCGGCCGCACTGCCTTTTCGTGAGGCTCTGGCCCGCAGAGATCTCCCTCTTTCCCTGTCCCCATCCCAACCAGCGGAGTCCCCATGCAGCACATCACAGACGCGATGATCGATGCCCACGTCAGCCCGGAGGATGCCCGGCAGGTCATGGAGGCAGCGTTTTCCAGCTTCGGGCGTGGCGACGCCGCGATGCAGGAGCGCATCCGCACCGAGGCGGGCGGCGTCAAGCTGTCCACGCTGGGCGCGGTGATCCCGCAGCAGGGCGTGGCGGGCGCCAAGGTCTACACGACCATCAACGGCCAGTTCTCCTTTGTCATCCTGATCTTCTCGGCCGACGACGGGCGCCCGCTAGCTTCGTTCGACGCCGGCGCCATCACGCGCCTGCGTACGGCCGCCTGCACCACGCTTGCGGCGCAGCGGCTGGCTCGGCCCGGTGCGCGCACGCTGGCGCTGTTCGGCGCCGGCATGCAGGGCGTGCAACACGCGCGCCAGCTTAGCGCGACGCTCGGGCTGGAGCGCATCCTGGTGTCTGATCCGCACGCCGATGAAGGCATGCCGGAGCGGCTGTCGGCCCTGTGCGGCATCCCGGTCGCGCTGACAGAGCCCGATGCTGCCGTGGCCGAGGCCGATATCGTCGTCACGGCGTCGCGCGCGACAACGCCGCTGTTCGCGGGCGCGTCGCTGCGGCCGGGCGCCTTCGTTGCCGCCATCGGCTCCAGCCTGCCGCATACGCGTGAACTGGACGACACCGCGCTGCGCCGCGCCGCCGCCGTGGTGGTCGAGTGGCGCCCGCAGTCCGTGCGCGAGGCCGGCGACATCGTGCTGGCCGATCCGCAGGCCCTTCCGCACGAGAAGATCGTCGAACTGGGCGACGTGGTCCTGGGCAAGGTGTCGCCGCGCCAGCGGGACGACGACATCCTGATCTACAAGTCAGTCGGCGTGGGGCTGGAGGACGTGGCGCTGGCGGGCTTCGCGTGGTCGCGGATCACTGGCGCGGCGGAGCGTCGCGCGGCCTGAGTCGCATTGCCCGGTCCGCCGCCGGGTAAACACTTACGTGATTAGTCAACGAAGCCCTTGTTGTCGCTGACTAACTGTATATAGTATACAACAATGCAGGGGTCGATCGATTCACGAAGAGACCCCGGCATCCAACCCACTTGATTGCCCCCCATCGCCAACCAGGAGCCTCCGCCATGGCCGAACTGATGAACCGCGAAGCATTCCGTGCCGCCCTCGAAGAAGCCATCAAAGGCAAGAGCGCCAACAAGGCGCCGTTCAGCGTGGCCTGGGCCAGCGGCAAGCTGACCCGCGCCCATCTCGCACGCTGGGCCGAGAACCACTATCACTACGTCGGCCCGTTCGCGGATTACCTGGGCTACATCTACGCGCGCACGCCGGACCGCTATACCGAAGCCAAGGATTTCCTGCTCGCCAATATGTATGAGGAAGAGATCGGCGGCGACCGCCATACCGACCTGCTGATCCGCTTTGCGGAAGCCTGCGGCACCACCCGCGAGCGCGTGATCGACCCGGACAATATGTCGCCCACCACGCGCGGCCTGCAGAGCTGGTGCTACGCCGTGGCCATGCGTGAAGACCCCATCGTCGCGGTGGCCGGCCTGGTAGTCGGGCTGGAGTCACAGGTGCCGTCGATCTACCGCAAGCAGACCCCGACGCTGCGCGACAAGTACCAGTTCACCGACGAGGAAGTCGAATTCTTCGACCTGCATATCGTCTCGGACGAGATCCACGGCGAGCGCGGCTACCAGATCGTGCTCGAGCACGCCAACACGCCGGAACTGCAGCAGCGCTGCCTGAAGATCTGCGAGATCGGCGCGCAGATGCGGCTGCTGTATACGACGGCGCTCTATCACGACTACGTCGAGAAAGAACTGCCGCTGCCCGAACTCGACATGGCCGCCTGAGCGCCGCCGCGCAACCGGATCGACGATGACCGTATTCCTCAACCATATCGACGGCGAATGGACGGCCTGCCAGTCGGGCCGTACCTTCGACAATGTCAACCCGGCCGATACCGCCGATATCGTGGGCCGCTTCCAGGCGTCTTCCGCGGTGGACGCGCAGGCGGCCGTCGCCGCCGCGGCGGCAGCGTTCGCCGGCTGGAAGAAAACTCCGGTCGGCAAGCGCGCCGCCATCCTTAACCGCGCCGCCGATCATCTTGAAGCCAATGCCGACAGCATTGCCGCCGAGCTGACCCGCGAGGAAGGCAAGGCGCTGGCACTGGCTCGCGACGAGGTGCTGCGCTCGGCCCAGACGCTGCGGTTCTACGCGGTGGAAGGGCAGACCTTCACCGGCGAGGTGTACCCGAACGACGACCCCGACCAGCTCGTCTACAGCCAGCGCGAGCCGCTGGGCGTGGTGACGGTGATCGCGCCGTGGAATTTCCCGGTGTCAATCCCGGCGCGCAAGATCGCCCCGGCGCTGGTGACCGGCAACACGGTGGTGTTCAAGCCGTCGTCCGAGGCGCCGCTGTCGGGCTACCGGCTGGCCGAGGCACTGGTCAAGGCCGGCCTGCCCAAGGGCGTGCTGAACTTCATCACCGGCAGCGCGGCCGAGATCGGCCCGGCCATCACCGAGGCGCCGGCTGTGCGGGCGATCTCGTTCACCGGCTCGTCGCGCGCCGGCGAGCAGATCCACCGCGCCGTGCCGCTGACCACGCGCACGCAGATGGAGCTGGGCGGCAAGAATCCGCTGATCGTGATGGAAGATGCCGACCTCGACCGCGCCGTCGATCTGACCATCAAGGGCGGCTTCTCGCTGTCGGGGCAGGCGTGTACCGGCACCAGCCGCGTGCTGGTGGCCGAGTCCGTCAAGGCCGCGTACACCGAGCGGTTGCTGGCGAAGGTCGCCACGCTCAAGGTCGGCAGCGGCATGACGGCCGGGATGGACCTCGGGCCGCTGGCCTCGCACAAGCAGCTGGAAACGGTGCTGCGCTATATCGATATCGGCAAGTCCGAAGCGACGCTGCTGTGCGGCGGCGCGCGCCTCGCCGGCGGCGACTTTGACAAGGGCTACTACGTGGCGCCGACCGTTTTCACCGACGTGACCCAGCAGATGCGGATCGCGCGCGAGGAGATCTTCGGGCCGGTGATCGCCATCCTGGGCTTCACCGACTACGCCGACGCCATCGCCAAGGCCAACGACACCGAGTACGGGCTGGCCGCGGCCATCGTCACCAGCAACCCGCGCTACATCCACCACTTCGCCACGGACATCGAGGCGGGCACGGTCAAGGTCAACCGCACCACCACCGGCAATCTGGTCAACGCGCCGTTCGGCGGGGTGAAGCGCTCAAGCACCTCGACCTTCCGCGAGTCGGGCCGCACCGGGCTGGAGTTCTATACGCAGGTCAAGACGGTCTATCGGGGCGCCTGAGCCCGGCCGTTACAAGGAGTCAAGAGACATGAAAAAAGCCATCAAGCTGGAACTGCGCGAAGCGCGCCACATGGTTGCCGCGGCGATCCGGCGCTCGGAGGAAATCGGCGTGCTGGAATCGATCTGCGTGGTCGACGAGGGCGGCTATCCGCTCGCGCTCGAGCGCATGGACGGCGCCCGCATCACCGGGCCGCAGATCGCATGGAACAAGGCGTTCACGGCCGCGGGGCACAAGCGCTCCACACACCTGTTCACCACGCCGCCCAACGGGCCGGCGCTGCCGGGCAATGAGGCGTTCGGCATCCAGTGGAGCTTCGAGGGCAAGTTCGCCGCGTTCGTGGGCGGCTTCCCGATCGTGGTCAACGACGAGGTGATCGGCGGCATCGGCCTGTCCGGCGGCAACGGCGAGCAGGATACGCAGGCCGGGCTGGCCGCGCTGCAGGCGCTGGCCGAGCTGCTGGCGCCGCAGGACCTGAAGGTGCTGGTGCAGGCCGACATCAAGAAGTAAGCCAGGCGGGCGCCGGCCGCCCGCCACCATTTCGAACACGCGCGGAGGTTCCATGTCATACCGCATCCAGATCGCCGAAACGCAGCAGGTCTTTTTTGTCGAACGGGGCGAGACCCTGCTGCAGGCTGCCGGGCGCGCCAGCATTGCCTTGCCGCACGACTGCCAGCTGGGTGGCTGCGGCACCTGCCGCATCCGGCTGCTTGACGGGCAGGTGCGGTATGACGAGGAACCGTTCGGCCTGGCGCCGGATGAGGCCGCTGCCGGCTATGCGCTGGCCTGCCAGGCGCAGCCGCTGGGCGACCTCGTCATCAGCACGGCGCGCGAGGACGAGGCGTGCGCCGAGCCGGCGCGTTATCGGGCGCTAGTGCAGGCGGTGCGGCCGTTGTCGGCTGACGTCTTGCATATCGAACTGGAGGTGCCGGACGCTGGCGCGCTCGACTATCGCCCCGGCCAGTACCTGAAGCTGCTGAGCGACGACGGGCGCGCGCGCAGCTTCTCGATGGCCTCGGTGCCGCGCGACGGACGGGTCGACCTGCATGTGCGGCGCATCCCGGGCGGTGCCTTCACCGACGGCATCCTGCCGCAAATGAAGGCGGGCGACGCGATTGACATAGAGCTGCCGCTCGGCACCTTCTTCTACCGCGCCAAGGATTACCGGCCGCTGCTGATGGTGGCCACCGGCACCGGGCTGGCGCCGATCAAGGCGATACTGGAATCGCTGATGGACGATCCCGACTGCCCGCCGGTGTCGCTCTACTGGGGCATGCGCCAGCCGGAAGACCTGTATCTGCATACCGATATCCCGACATGGGGCGAACGCCTTTACGACTTCCAGTACATTCCCGTGCTGTCCCGCGCCGGCGCCGACTGGCAGGGCAGGCGCGGCTATGTGCACGACGCGGCGCTGGCTGATCTCGGCGATCTCAGCGAGCACGCCATCTACCTGTGCGGCTCGCCTGACATGATCCGTGACGCCCGTGCCGCTTTCCTCAGGCGCGGGGCAAGTTCGGATCACATCTATGCGGACAGCTTCACCTTCCAGTATTGTTAAGACATGGCGGTATACAGGGACCGGCTGGTATACAATAACGCCAGCCTTTCCGCTTACGCCTTTGCCGACTCATGTCCCTCACTCCATCTCCTGCCGCGCCCGCCGAGCCGCTGAGCCTCGGTGCCAGCCACTCGCCGCTGTTCGCCCTTGTCACCGACAAGCTGCGCGAAGGCATCCTGAACGGGAAGTACGCGCCAGGCGAACGGCTGGTGGAAAACAAGCTGTCGGCCGAACTGGGCGTGTCGCGCATCCCGGTGCGCGAAGCGCTGCGCGCGCTGGCCAGCGAAGGCCTGGTGGTAATCGAGCCGCGCCGCGGCGCGACGGTGGCCAGCCTGTCGCCGGTGATCGCGCGCGAGATGGTAGAGGTGCGCGCCACGCTGGAAGGCTTGAACGCCAAGCTCGCCGCGCAGCGCCGCGACCCGGCGCTGGTGGCGGAACTGGAAACCGTGCTGCGCCAGGGCATGGATGCCGCCGCGCAGGGCCGCGCGGATGAGCTGCTTGCCCTCAATACCCGCTTCCATGAAGTGCTCGGCACCATCGCGGCCAACAGCGTGCTGCAGGAAATGATGCGTTCGCTGCGCGAGCGCACCGCGGTGCTGTTCGGACCGGCCAACGTGGTGCGCGCGCGCCAGAACTGGGACGAGCACGCCCAGATCCTGCAGGCCGTGATCGCGGGAGACGCCGACCTTGCCGCGCTGCTGGCCGCGCGCCATGTCTACAGTGCGGCCAAGGCAGCAGACTTGCCGGTGGACGGGCAGGGCAGGGCAGAGGCGGCCTGAGGGCGTCGTGCCCGGCTTGCGGGCAAACTGATCGCTGGCCGCTCCCGTCCGACGTTCTTGCAGTAGGCCTCTCTCCATTTGGTGCGGCGTACGCCGTGCCGGATGTCCAGCCGCGTTACCGCGCGCGTCGGTACTTTCCTGGTTCTCTTCCCCTTTCGTTGCATGCCCGGCAATTGGGCATTGCATGCGCCGTCATGACGCATTGCACCAACTTAGGTATACTGTAGGCATTCCAGATCAATAGGGATTTACCATGCAGTCGCCCGAGCAATGCTATCTCTCGCAATCCGTCGGCCAGCAACTGTTGCGCCACTTTGCCGCGCGCGATGCCGTCCGCCATGCGACGCCGCTGCTGCCGCTACGCCTGCGCGATATCGGCCGCTTCCTCGTGGCCCTTGGCGGCCGCACGCCGAACCGTGGCCATTGCTGATCCAGCCTGATTGACACGGCGGCGCCGCCGCGCCGCCGCTGCCTCCCGGCGCGCGGCCTGCCCGCCGACGGCTCTCCCCAGCTGTCCACTCCACCGCTGCGCTGTCCAGCGCGCCGGCACGCGCGCCCATATTCGTCTTGCTCTCTGCGCGAGAGTGAATATAGTATACCAACGCAAGCGCAGCACTTCCCGAAGCCTGTCCTATACGCCCCCACCGCGTCCCATTGCTGGCGCGGATAACGACAAGGAATCAACGTGAACCTGCCTGACCGGAGTGCCGGCGGTTTTCCGCCGCTATGGGAGGTGGCACAGCAGCTCGCTGCCGGCCAGGTCTCTTCGGTGGAACTGGTGGACGCCTGCGAGGCGGCCTGGCGCGACTGGCACGGCGTCATCAATGCGCTGGTGCTGTCGGACTTTGGTGCCACCCGCGCCGCCGCGCTGGAAAGCGACCGGCGCCGCAGGGCGGGGCAGTCGCGCGGCGTGCTCGATGGTGTGCCGTTCTCGGTCAAGGAATCGTTTGACGTCGCCGGCTGGCCGACCACTTGCGGCAATCCGGCCTTGCACGCCCGCGCGGCCCAGCGCGACGCCGTAGTGGTGCAGCGCCTGCGCGAGGCCGGCGCCGTGCTGCTCGGCAAGACCAACGTCCCGCTTGGCCTGCGCGACTGGCAGAGCTACAACGCCATCTACGGCACCACCCGCAATCCGCACGATCCGTCGCGCACGCCGGGCGGCTCGTCCGGCGGCAGCGCGGCGGCGGTGTGTGCCGGCCTGTCGTATTTCGATGTCGGATCCGATATCGGCTCCTCGCTGCGCAATCCGGCCCATTACTGCGGCATCTTCGCGCTCAAGCCCAGCCATGGACTGGTGCCGCTGGCCGGCCACGGCACCGGTCCGGCCCGCTTCGGCGAACAGGACATCAACGTAGCCGGCCCGCTTGCACGCAGCGCGCGCGACCTCGAACCGGTGCTGCGCGCCATCGCCGGCCCCGACGGCGACGATGCGCTTGCGTACCGCTTCGACCTGCCAGTTTGCCCGCACCGCCGGCTGGCTGACTTCCGCG
Organism: Cupriavidus sp. PB-02; assembly: GCF_058252315.1. NCBI lineage: Bacteria > Pseudomonadati > Pseudomonadota > Betaproteobacteria > Burkholderiales > Burkholderiaceae > Cupriavidus > Cupriavidus sp. PB-02. The sequence continues at coordinate 2,252,624 of NZ_CM177695.1, read as the reverse complement.
TCGCCGTGCTGCCCACCCATCCGCAGGCCGAAGCCGACGGCGAGGTCGCCGCGCAGATCGAACAGCTCGGCCACTGGCTGGCCGGGCAGGGCGCCCGCGTGGACTTGCACGTGCGGCCGGACTTCGACGCCGCCGAACTGTGGTACGTCTACGTGACCCTGCTGCGGGCCACCACCGCGGTGCACATGGACGAAGCCGCTTATGCCGATGCGCTGGCCCACAGCGCCGCCGCCGCCGCGGACGACCATTCCTATGCCACCCTCCAGTACACCGGCGCGACGCTGAGCCACCGCGACTGGCTGCGCCTGCAAGCCGCCCGCGAGCGCTTTGCCGCGGCCTGGCGTCGCTTCTTCTCGGCCTATGACGTGCTGCTGTGCCCCGCCGCGGCCACCACCGCCTTCGCGCTGAACGAGGAGGGCGAGCCCTGGCAACGCCCCGTCACCGTCAACGGCTGCGCGCAGCCGATGACCACGCAATTGTTCTGGGCTGGCCATTCCGGGCTGTGCGGGCTGCCTTCGGCGGTCGCGCCGATCGGCCCCGGCACTAGCGGCCTCCCGGTCGGCGTGCAGATCGTTGCCGGCCGCTACCAGGATCTCACCGCCCTGCGTTTTGCCAGCCTGCTGGAAGACGCGGGCTACGCGTTCCGGCCCCCGCCGCGGCCGTCTGTCTTGCCGGCGGACTACAACAACTGAGCCACCACACCACACACACCACAGGGAGGGATCATGTTCGACTGGTTCCGTGATTTGTCGCGCATGGAGCGCAAGGGCTTTTATGGCGCGTTCCTGGGGCATGCGGTCGATGTCTTCGACTTCATGATCTATTCATTCCTCATCTCCACGCTGCTGGGGCAGTGGGGCATGAGCAAGTCGACGGCGGGCGCCATCGTCACCTGGACGCTGGTGTCGTCGCTGGTGGGTGCGATCGGCGCCGGCATCCTGGCCGACCGCTACGGGCGCGTGCGGGTGCTGCGCTGGACCATCGTGGTGTTCGCGGGGGCCTGCTTCCTGTGCGGACTGGCGCAGTCACCGGAGCAGCTGATGCTGTTCCGCATGATCCAGGGCCTGGGATTCGGCGGCGAGTCGTCGCTGTGCATGGTGCTGGTGACGGAGATGATCCGCAACCCGGCCCATCGCGGCAAATACTCGGGCTTTACCGCCAGCAGCTACTCCTTCGGCTGGGGTGCGGCGGCCATCGTGTATGCGATCGCCTTCAGCGTGCTGCCGGCCGAGACGGCGTGGCGAGTCTGCTTCTTCCTCGGCATCCTGCCGGCGCTGGTGGTGGTCTACCTGCGCCGCAACCTGGAAGAGCCGGAAATCTTCCTGAAGACCCGGGCCGCGGGCAGGCAGGGGACGGCACTGGCGGGCCTCGGCCGGCTGTTCCGCGGGCCGCTGCTGTCCAAGACCTTGCTGTGCAGCCTGCTCTCCGGCGGGATGCTGGGTGCGTATTACGCCATCGCCACGTGGTTGCCTACCTTCCTCAAGACCGAGCGCGGCCTGTCGGTGTTCGGTACCAGCTCTTACCTGGCGGTTACCATCATCGGCTCATTGATCGGCTACGTGGCGGGCGCCTACGCTACCGACCGCTGGGGCCGGCGCCTGACCTACATCGCCTTCGCGGCCGGGGCGTTCCTGGCAGCGCTGGTCTATATGGTGATCCCGGTGTCGAATACGTCGATGCTGTTCCTTGGCTTTCCGCTCGGCATCCTGATGCAGGGCGTGTTCGCGGGCATCGGCGCGACCATCTCCGAGTCTTATCCCAACGATATACGGGCGACGGGGTATGGCGTGTCGTATAACGCCGGGCGGGTGATCGGCTCGCTGTTCCCGCTGTCGGTGGGGTGGCTGAGCACGGGGCACACCTCGTTGCCGATCGCGATCGCCATCGTGGCGGGAGTCGGCTACGCGATGGTCGTGGTCGCCGCGGTGCTGCTGCCAGAGACCACCGGCATGGATCTGGGGCAGGCCGGCGGCGGCGGGGACCAGGAAGAAGCCGCACCGCTGGCGCGGCCGGCGGGGACGGTCGCCTGAGGAGGCGTTGCAGGGCGTGGCGGATTAAGGGCGCACCCCGGCGCCCTTACCGCACCCAGCCCGAAATCGCCGGCAACATCAGGCTGACCCCGATCCCGATCAACACCCCGAACGCCACCCGCCGCGTCGTGGTCGGCGAAAACGGCGGCGGAAAACGCCGCCCCAGCAGCGTGGCGATCACCACCACCGGCACCCCGACCGCGGCCTGCAGCCAGATCGTGGCATCCAGTTGCCCCTGCCACGCCGAGAACAGCGTGCGCACGGTGGAAGTCACGGTAAAGACCAGGATCAGCGCGCAGCGGATTTCTACCGGCTTCATCGGCTGCCGGTAGAACTGGAAGATCAGCGGCGGCCCGGACACGCCGAACATGCCGCTCAGCAGCCCGCCGAAGACCCCGCTCATGAAGAAGCTGCCGTCGCCCGAGCGGCGCGGCAGCGGGTCGGGCTTGAACGCGGCGCTCAGGCCGCCGTACAGGATCACCGCGCCGAGCAGCAGTTGCAGCAGCGTGGCGGCGCTGGAACTCAGGTACTCCAGCACCAGCACGCCGACCAGCACCGACGGCAGGATGCCGATGGCGGCGGCGCCCACGGCGCGCCAGTCGATATGCTGGAACTTGCCGGGCAGCGCGCAGGCGCTGTTGGCCAGCGTGACCAGGCTCACCACCGCGGCCACGGTCGCCACCGGCGCCAGGCCCAGCCCGCTGGTGGCGCCCATCACGATCATGCCCAGGCCAAAGCCGGTCACCGTCTGGAAATAGGTGCCGGCGCCGAGCAGGGCCTGCAGGCCCAGCAGCGGCAACAACAATTCTGCTTTCATGCGGCCGCCTGCTCGCCCTTGCTGGCCTGTTCCGCGGTGGCTTGCGCCTGGACCACGGTGACGGCGATGACATGGAACACATCGTCGGCGCTGCAGCCGCGCGACAGGTCGTTGGCCGGCTTGTTCAGGCCCTGCAGCATCGGGCCGATGGCCTTGGCGCCGCCGACGCGCTCGGCCAGCTTGTAGCCGATATTGCCGGCTTCGAGGTTGGGGAACACCAACACATTGGCGCGGCCGTTGACCTGCGAATGCGCGACCTTGCGCGCGGCGATCTCGGCGACGATGGCGGCATCGAGCTGCACGTCGCCGTCGATGGCGAGGCCGGGGCGCTGCGCGCGCACGCGCTCGGTCGCGGCCACCACCTTGTCCACGGCGGCGTGGTGGGCGCTGCCGCTGGTCGAGAACGACAGCATCGCCACGCGTGGCTCGTCCATCAGCAGCGCGCGGGCGCTGTCGGCGGCGGCCATGGCGATATCGCCCAGCGCGTCCGCGTCAGGGTCCACCACCAGCCCGCAATCAGAGAAGATCAGCCCGCCCTTGAGCGTATGGAAGGGCTCGCACAGCATCATCAGGAAAAAGCTCGACACCAGCCGGAAACCCGGGGCCAGCCCGATCAGCTGGATCGCGTTTCGCACCACGTCGGCGGTGGTGTGGTCGGCGCCTGCCACCGAGCCATCGGCGTGGCCGAGGCGCACCATCAGGTTGGCGAAGCACAGCGGGTCGAGCACCGCGCGTTTGGCTTCGTCGAGCGTCATGCCCTTCTTCTGCCGCAATGCATAGAGCTGCTGCGCGAAGGAAGGCGTCAGCGCGGAGGTGGCGGGATCGACCAGCGTCATGCCGTCCAGCGCGATGCCGTGGATGGCCGCGGCGGCGTTGATCTGGCGGGCGTTGCCGACCAGCACGATGTGGGCGATGCCTTCCTGCGTGGCGCGTTGCGCGGCTTGCAGGATGCGCGGGTCTTCGGCCTCGCACAGCACGATGCGGCGGGGGGCGGCGCGGGCGCGGTCGATGATGCGGAGGATGGGTTTCATGGTTTTCTCTCAGAAATGAAGAAAGGGCCGAAGCCCTTGCTATGCCGGTGGTTTGCTCCCCTCTCCCGCAAGCGGGAGAGGGGGCACACAGTCAGCTAGCGAGATGCAACAGCCTGATCAGACGTAGTCCTTGTACTTGTCCAGGTAACGCACCGGCTTAGCCAATGCATCGCGGCGGAACGGATCCCCCAGCTCACGCGTGCACATGATCTCGATGATCGTGGTCTTGCCATGATTCATCTGCAGATCGATCGCACGCTTCAGCGCCGGGCCCACGTCTTCCAGCCGATCGACCACGATGCCTTCCGCACCCATCGCCTTGGCGATGTCGGCAAAGCTCTGGTTGTCCAGCTCGCCCGCCACAAAGCGGCGATTGTAGAAGTCCACCTGGTTCTTCTTCTCCGCGCCCCACTGGCGGTTGTGGAACACCACCGCGGTCACCGGGATGTTATGGCGCACGCAGGTCATGGTTTCCATCAGGCTCATGCCCCAGGCGCCGTCACCGGCGTACGACACGGCCGGGCGGTGCGGTGCCGCGACCTTGGCGCCGATGATGGTCGGGAAGGCGTAGCCGCAGTTGCCCCAGCTCATCGCCGCAAAGAAGCTGCGCGGTTTCTCGAAGCGCAGGTAGCTGTTGGCCACCGAGTTGATGTTGCCGATGTCGGTCGACACCATCACGTCTTCCGGCATGGCCTTTTCCAGCTCGCGCAGCACCTGGCGCGGATGCAGGTAGTGGCCGCCGGTGGGCGTGCGTTCGTTCTTCTGCTCTTCGATCATGTCCAGGCTGTACGCGTCGCGCTCATGCGTCCAGTCGTCCAGCTCCTTCTCCCACGCGGCCTTCTCGTTGGCGATGTCGGTGGCGCGGGCGTCGCGGGTGGCGTCGCAGGCCAGCGTGCGGCCGGCCAGGCGCTGGGTCAGCGCGACCGCGGCGGCCTTGGCGTCGCCACAGATGCCCACCGAGATCTTCTTCACCAGGCCCAGCATCTTGTGGTCGGCGTCGATCTGGACGATCTTGGCGGTCTTGGGCCAGTAGTCCATGCCGTGCTGCGGCAGCGTGCCGAACGGCCCCAGGCGCGAGCCCAGCGCGATCACCACGTCGGCGCGCGAGATCAGCTTCATCGCTGCCTTCGAGCCCTGGTAGCCCAGCGGGCCGCACCACAGCGGGTGGCTGGCGGGGAACGAGTCGTTGTGCAGGTAGCTGTTGACGACCGGCGCGCCCAGGCGCTCGGCCAGTGCCTTGCATTCCTCGATCGCATCGGCCATCACCACGCCGCCGCCCGAGATGATCACCGGGAACCTGGCGTTGGCCAGCAGCTCGGCGGCTTCATTCAGGCTGTCATCGCCGCCGGGGCCGCGGTCGAGGCGGCGCGGTTGCGGGATCTCGGCGGTGATCTTGCCGTAGAAGTGGTCGCGCGGAATGTTCAGCTGCGTCGGGCCCATTTCCGACATGGCGCGGTCGAAGCAGCGCGCGGTGTACTCGGCCATGCGCGCCGGGTTGGTGACGTGGCCCTGGTACTTGGTGAACTCCTGGAACATCGGCAGCTGGTTGGCCTCCTGGAAGCCGCCCAGGCCGATGCCCATGGTGCCGGCCTCGGGCGTGACGATCACCACCGGGCTGTGGGCCCAGTAGGCGGCGGCGATCGAGGTCACGCAGTTGGAGATGCCCGGGCCGTTCTGGCCGATCACCACGCCGTGGCGGCCCGACACGCGGGCGTAACCGTCGGCCATATGGCCGGCGCCCTGCTCGTGCACCACCGGGATCAGGCGGATGCCGGCCGGCGCGAAGATGTCCATCGCATCCATGAAGGCCGAGCCCATGATGCCGAACATGTCGGTCACGCCGTTGGCGGCCATCGTTTCGACGAAGGCTTCGGACGGGGTCATGGTCTGCGGGCCAGCCGGAACCTGGCTCTCCTTCGCGGCGGCCGAGCCACCGGAAACGGCGGGATTCGAGGTGGTATCGAGGTCGCGCATGGCGTTGTCTCCTGATGAGGGTGTTATAAAGTGGAACTAAACGTTCCGAAAAATTGTTTGTTGGGAGGAATGTAGGCGCAAGACTGGCCGAGGTCAATAGAAAGTTTTGGTTTACGGAATGAATTAGACAAAAAATCGAGACAAAACTGTCTACAGGGTGGCGTATAAGTCGCTAACGCCTCCGCGGCTTTCGACAAATTGCGGCGGGAACGAGGGCGAGACAGCGCAGCGCTGGCCGGTGTGTACCGGCGCCGGCCAAGGCGGGAAGTCGGGAGGCAGGGCCGCCGCGGCTCAGGCCGCAGGCGGAGAGAGGAAGCGCAGGGCCGTCAGGCCTTCAGGAAAAATGGCAGGCGACCCAGTGCCCAGGGCTGCCTTCGCGCAGTTCGGGCGCGGCCTCGCGGCAACGCGGCGCGGCATACGGGCAACGCGTATGGAAGCGGCACCCCGTGGGCGGGTCGAGCGGACTCGGCAGGTCGCCCTCCAGCAGCGCGCGCGGCCTGGCGCGAGCGGCCGGATCGGCCGACGGCGCCGCGGCGATGAGCGCGCGGGTGTAGGGATGGGCAGGCGCGTTCCACACGGCGTCACGCTCGCCGATCTCTACCACCTGCCCCAGATACATCACCGCGATGCGGTCCGACATATGTCGCACCACGGACAGGTCATGCGAGATGAACAGGTAGGCCATGCCGAACGCCTGGCGCAACTCCAGCAACAGGTTCAGCACCTGCGCGCGGATCGATACGTCCAGCGCCGACACCGCTTCGTCGCAGACGATCAGGTCCGGCTGCAGCATCAGCGCGCGTGCAATCGCCACGCGCTGCCGCTGGCCGCCGGACAGCTCGTGCGGCAAGCGCGCAGCGAACTCTGGCCGCAGGCCGACGCGCGACATTGCCCACGCCACGCGTTCGCGGCGCTCGGTGGCATTGCCACGGCGATGCACGACCAGCGGCTCTTCCAGCGCGCGGCCGATGACTACGCGCGGATTCAGCGAGGCGGCCGGATCCTGGAACACCATCTGCAGCCGCGCTCGCACGGGATGCAGCGCATGTCCGCGGCGGTGGGTGATGTCCTCGCCATCGAGCACCACGCGCCCCGCATCCGGCGCCGTCAGGCGCATGGCGATGCGCGCCACGGTGGACTTGCCGCAGCCGCTCTCGCCGACCAGCCCAAGGGTCTCGCCGCGCTGCACGGCCAGCGATACGCCGTCGAGCGCGCGTACGGTGCCGGCCTGGGTGCGATAGTGGCGGCTGACGTCGTGCAGCGCCAGCAGCGGCGTACTCATGCGGCGATCTCCCATGCCGCTTGCGCGGGGCGTTCAGGCTGCGCCAGCGGCGCGTGGCAGGCGACCTGCCGCGTTCCGCTGGCCTGCAGTGCCGGCACCTGCCGGCTGCAGCCCGCTTGCGCAACCGCGCAGCGCGGCGCGAAGGCACAGCCGGGCGGCATCGCCGACAGCGGTGGCACCGTGCCGGGAATCTCCGGCAGGCGCGCGCCCGGCGGCAACGTCTCGATGGCCAGCGACGCCAGCAGGCCGGCCGTATAGGGATGGGCGGGAGCGGCCAGCAGCGCGTCCACCGGCCCCTGTTCGACAATGCGCCCCGCGTACATCACGGCCGCCCGGTCGGCGGTCTCCGCCACCACGCCAAGGTCATGCGTGATCAGCAGCATTGCCATGCCGGTCTCGTTCTGCAGGCGCCTGAGCAGCGCCAGGATCTGCGCCTGCGTGGTGACGTCCAGTGCGGTGGTGGGTTCGTCGGCGATCAGCAGGTCGGGCTCGCACGCCAGCGCCAGCGCGATCATGGCGCGCTGGCGCATGCCGCCCGACATCTGGTGCGGATAGTCGCGCGCACGCGCGGCGGGCGAGGGCATGCGCACCTGTTCGAGCAGCGCCAGCACGCGCGCCCAGGCCTGCGCGTGGCTCACCTTGCGGTGCAGGCGGATGGCCTCGGCGATCTGGTCGCCGATGCGCATCACCGGGTTCAGCGCCGACATCGGCTCCTGGAAGATCATCGCGATGCGGTTGCCGCGGATCGCGCGCATGGCCTTGTGGTCGAGCGCCAGCAGGTCGGTGCCGTCGAACCACGCCTGGCCGCCGGTCACGCGCGCGCCGCGGCGCGGCAGCAGGCCCAGCAGCGAGCAGGCGGTGACGGACTTGCCGCTGCCGCTTTCGCCGACCAGCGCCAGCGTTTCGCCGCGGTCCAGCGACAGCGATACGCCGTCTACTGCGGTGACGGTGCCGGCGCGCGTGTCGAACGCGGTGCGCAGCTGTCGAAGATCGAGCAATGGCATCCTGTATTCCCTATCGTTGCCGGAGATGCGGGTTGAGCGCGTCGTTCAGGCCTTCGCCCAGCAGGTTGAAGGCCAGCACCGTCACCACGATCGCCAGCCCGGGCAGGCCGCAGATGTACCAGGCATCGACCACTTGCTCACGGCCGCTGCCGATGATCGTGCCCCAGCTCATCACATTGGGATCGCCCAGGCCGAGGAACGACAGCGAGGCCTCGGTCTGGATCGCGGTGGCGACCGTCAGCGTCGACATGGCGATGACCGGCGGCAGCGCGTTGGGCAGGATCTGCGTCAGGATCAGGCGCACATGGCCCATGCCGATGGTCTCGGCGGCCAGCACGAACTCGCGCTCGCGCAGCGTCAGGAACTCGGCGCGCACCAGGCGCGCGGTGGCGGGCCACGAGACCACGCCGATCGCCATCACCACCGTGGTCACCGACGGCTTGAAGATCGCCACCAGCACCACCGCCAGCACGAACTTGGGCACGGTCTGGAACAGCTCGGTCAGCCGCATCAGCGTGGTGTCGATGCGGCCGCGGAAGTAGCCGCCGATCGCGCCCACCGCAATGCCCAGCGTGGCGGACAGTGCCGTGCTGACCAGCCCGATCAGCAGCGACACGCGCGCGCCGGCCGCCAGGCCGGTGGCGAGGTCGCGGCCCATGAAGTCAGTACCGAGCGGATGGGCGGGGTCGTCGCCCGGCCACAGCATTGGCGGGCCGGCCATCTCCCAGGGATCGCCCGGGAACAGCACGGGTCCGAGCGCGGCGGCTACGATCACGGCGAGCAGCAGGATCGCACCGGCCAGCGCAGGCGGATTGCGCAGCAGGCCTTGCGCCAGCGCGCGGCCGCGCTGCCATCCGGCACGCAGGCGCGCCAGTGCGGGCAGCGTCAGTGTGCTCATGCCCGCCCTCCCGCCTGCCCGACCGCGACGCGCGGATCGAGCAGCGCATAGAGCAAGTCCACGAGGATATTGACGCAGGTCACCAGCAACGAGCTCAGCAACAGGATGCCCAGCAGCAGGTTGAAGTCGCGCGCCAGCACGGACTCGAACGCCAGCCGCCCGAGGCCGGGCCAGCTGAACACCGACTCCACCAGCACCGCGCCGCTGAGCAGCGACGCCACCTGGTAGCCCGCCATCGTCACCAGCGGCAGCAGCGCGTTGCGCAGCGCATGCGCGAGCGTCACGCGGATTTCGCCGGCGCCCTTGGCGCGCGCGGTGCGCACGAAGTCGGCGCCATCCAGCTCCAGCATCGCCGTGCGCACCAGCCGCGTATAGACCGCCAGGTAGAAGGTGGCCAGCGTGCAGGCGGGCAGCACCGCATGGCGAGCGACATCGAGCACCAGCGCCAGCCCCGTGTGCCCGGCGCCCACATCGGTCATGCCGCCGGACGGCAGCCAGCCGAGGCGCGCGGAGAACAGCACCACCGCCATCAGCCCCAGCCAGAACGTGGGCATCGCGTAGGCCACCAGCGCCGCCAGCGAGATCACCCGATCCGGCCAGCGCTGTACCCGCACCGCGCTGATCACGCCCAGCACCACGCCCAGCCCCAGCGCAATCCCCATCGCCAGCAGCATCAACAGCAGCGTGGCCGGCAACCGCTTCACGATCAGCTCGAACACCGGCATGTTCTGCCGGAACGAATAGCCAAGGTCCAGCGTCAGCACATTGCCCAGGTAGTGCAGCAGTTGCAGCCACAGCGGCTGGTCCAGGCCGAAGCTGGCGCGCAGGTGCGCCATGTACTCCGGGGTGGCCGCCCCGGCCTCGCCCGCCAGCACATCCACCACATCGCCGGGGGCGAGCTGCAGGATCAGGAAGTTGAGCAGGGCGATGCCGAGCACGACCGGCACCACCTGCAGCAGCCGCTGGCGCAGGAAGCGGAGGAACGACGCGCGCATGGCCTCAGGCCCGCGGCTGCAGCCAGGCATCCGCGTACGAGGCAAAGAGCCCGTCGCCCTGCGCGGTGCGCTTGCGGAAGCGCGCGGTCGACACCGTTACCCAGGTCTGCTCGACCAGGTCCAGCACCGGCACGTCCTCCTGCACGATCTGCTGCCAGGACTTGATCAGCGCCTTGCGTTTGGCCACGTCGGCTTCCCGGCCCGCGGCTTCCATGATCTGGTCCAGCTGCGGGTTGGAGTAGCCCGAGCCGTTGGTCCACGGCGCGCCCTTGATGATGTTCTTGGTCCAGAACAGCCGCTGCACGCCCAGCGTGGGATCGGGCAGCCGGTGCAGGCTGGAAATCATCAGGTCGTAGTCCTGCTCGGTGAAGACGCGGCGCAGGTAGGTGGCGGTATCGCCCGCGCGCAGTTCCACCTCCACGCCCACGCGCGCCAGCGACTGCTTGATGAACTCCGCCGGCCGGCTCGCGTTGACGCCGCCGCCGCCGTCGTAGTCGAGCGTGATCTTCAGGCGCTTGCCGTCCTTGCCCGGCTTCAGTCCCGCTTCGTCCAGCAGCGCGGCGGCCTTCTTCAGGTCGTACGGGTACTGGCGCGTATCGGGCGAGTAGTAGTTGACCACCGACGACGGCACCGGCCCGGTGGCCGGCTTGCCGTAGCCAAGGAACACCACCTTCAGCAGCGCGTTGCGGTCGATCGCATACGCCAGCGCCTGTCGGACGCGCTTGTCGCCGAAGTACGGCTTGCGCACGTTGAACTGCGTCAGGAAGATGGTCGCCAGGTAGCGGCCGTCGTCCAGGTTGATCGCGTAGCGCTGCTTGTCGCGGAAGCGGTTCAGGTTGGACAGCGGGATGCTGGAGCCCAGCGCCACGTCGATCTCGCCGGCCTCCAGCGCCACCGTGCGTGCCGCGGCGTCGGGGATGAAGCGGAACACCACGCCATCCAGGTAGGGCTGGTCCTTCTGCCAGTAGTTGGGATTGCGCTCCAGCCGCACATGGCTGCCCTTGACCCACTCCCTGAACACGAACGGCCCGGTGCCGATGGGCGCGTTGTTCGCGGGGTTGCTGAGCACGTCCTTGCCTTCGTAGACGTGCCGCGGCAGGACCTGTGCGCCGTAGGTGTTGATGTAGTTGAGCAGGTAGGGCGCCGGTGACGACAGCCGGATCACAACGGTATGCGGATCGGGCGTATCGACCGCGGTCACGTTGGCAAACGCGGCGCGGCCGAACGGGTGCAGCTTCTTCCAGACTTCCAGCAGCGTGTATTTGACGTCCGCCGCGGTGAAGTCCTTGCCGTCATGCCAGCGCACGCCCTTGCGCAGGTGGAAGGTCGTGGTCAGGCCGTCCGGCGTAGTGTTCCATGAGGTCGCCAGCGCCGGCACGGGTTGCAGGTTCAGGTCGTAGCTGACCAGCCCTTCCAGCACCTTGCTGGAGACCTGGCCGATGTTCATGGTGGTGATGAAGGCCGAGGTCAGCAGTGTCGGCTCGGGCGAGACCGCCACGTTCAGCACGCCGCCGCGAACGGGCGATTCAGCGGCGGCTTGCGCAAAGGCTTCGGCGGACAGCGGCAGTCCGATGGAGAGAAGGGCAGTGGTGGCGAGGAAGTCTCTGCGGTGCATGTTGGCTTGCGGTCGGTGACGGGCAAGCCAGGATGTTATGTGCCGCGCGCGCGGCGGCGAACGAACAAAATGCTCTTTGGTTATCAGGTCCGTGTCAGCGTCCCTTGTCAGCGCCCCGACAGCGCTTCCAGCACCGGCAGGTTGCCCTCGCCAAAGCCATGATGGCCGTCGCGCTGGACGATCTCGAAAAAGAACTCGCCCGCCTCGCGCTTCACGAACGCCTGCTGGAAGCGGTCCAGCGTGCCATCTGCGCGCACGGCGCCGTCGGCGAGGATGCCGTAGCGCTGCAGTGCGGCCAGGTCGAGGCCATGACCGGGCAGGCGCGTGTCGACGGAATCGTAGTAGGCCGCCGGCGGCTGCACGAACCGCACGCCGTTGCCCGCCAGTGCCGCGGCGCTGGCGAGTATGTCGGTGCTGGCCAGCGCAATGTGCTGGATGCCTTCGCCATGCTGGTCCGACAGGTAATGACGCATCTGGTCATGGCGCGGCGTGCCTTTCTCGTACAGCGGAATCCGGATGCGCCCGCACGGCGACACCAGCGCGTGGGCCTCGCTGGCGACCACGATCTCGCGGAAGCCCAGCACCTTGCGGTAGAACTCCAGCCATTCCTCCAGATGGCCGGGCTCGACCGCCTGGGTCAGGTGGTCGACGCGCATGAGTCCCGCATCGGGCGCATCGGTGGCCTGCGCCAGCGGGCGGAAATCGACGTCGTAGATCGAGATATCGCCCACGTCGCCCGGCCGGCCTTCCTTGCCGCGCCAGCGGTCGATGAAATAGAGGACCGACTGGCCGATGCCCTGGATCGCGGGGATATTGAGCTCCATCGGTCCCACCGTGCCGCCCTCGAACGGCCAGGCGCCGGCTTCCAGTGCGCGGGCAAAGGCGGCTGCGGCGTCGTGCACGCGGATGCCGATGGCGCAGATCGACAGGCCGTACTCGCTGGCATAGCGCGTCGCGAACGAATCCGGCTCGGCATCGACGATGAAATTCATCTCGCCCTGCCGGTACAGCTTCACGGCCTTGTGGCGGTGGCGGGCAATGGCGGCGAAGCCGAAGCGTTCAAGGGTGCGGCCCAGCGCGGCCGGGTCGGGCGAGGCAAATTCGATGAACTCGTAGCCCTGGATCCCGAGCGGGTTGTCCCAGGCCTGGGATTCGTCGGCGCGCGGGGAAGAGACGTCTGCGGCGCTCATTGTCGTTGCTCCTGTGGGGGTGGCGAGGGGGCAGTGCCGGGCCATTGCGGCGACGATCGGATCATAGCAACGCACCACCGCCGGGCCGAGTCCGGACGGCGCGGGGGGGCACCTCGTAGAAACCCGAACTGCGCGCCTTGATCGCGCATGTACGTTCACTGATCGCGCAATATGGCGTAAGGGACGCTTGGCGGAGGCGTGGACGACCACTAATCTCCGGTCAACGAAACACGCCCCGGCCTGGCCCCAAGGCCCGTGCCCCGAACTCACAAACACCATGATCAACGGCAAGACCACGCTCATCCCACACCTTGGCTATCCCACGGAGTCGTTCAAGGCGCCCATGATCTACAACCCCTGGTTCGCGCAGCAGGGCATCGACGCGGTGGTAGTGCCGATGGGCGTCAAGCCCGACGACTACGCCGACGTGTTCCGTTCCCTGTTCCGCCTGACCAATATCCGCGGCGCGCTCGTGACCATGCCGCACAAGGTCGCCACGCTGGAGCTGGTGGACGAGCTCACGCCGGCCGCCCGCATCGCCGGTGCCTGCAACGCCGTGCTGCGGCGCGACGACGGCACGCTGGTCGGCGACCAGTTCGACGGCGCCGGCTTTGTGCGCGGCATCGCGCGCAAGGGCTGCAAGCTGGAAGGCGCGCGCGCCATTGTGTCGGGCAGCGGCGGCGTGGGCAGCGCGATCGCCGCGTCGCTGGCGCAAGCCGGCGTGGCCGAGCTGGCGCTGTTCGATGCCCGCGAGGGCGCCGCGCGTGCACTGGCCCGCCGCCTGGCCGAGCATTACCCGGCGCTGCGCGTGACCACCGGCTCGGACGATCCGCAAGGCTTCGACGTGGTGGTCAACGCGACCCCGCTGGGCATGCATGCGGGCGACCCGCTGCCGTTCGACGTCACGCGCATTGCCCCCGGTGCCATGGTCGGCGAGGTCGTGATGAAGCACGAATACACGCCTTTCCTCGAAGCCGCGCTGGCCCGCGGGTGCAAGGTCCAGGTGGGCACCGACATGCTGTTCGAGATGATCCCGGCCTACCTGGAGTTCTTTGGCTACGGCACGGCCACACCTGAAGCGCTGCGCACGGTTGCGCAGATCCGGTATTGAGGGCAGGGCGCATGCCCTGGCCGACAGCCGAGCGGATGCCGTCCCATAAAGGCACGCCGGCAAGCATTTCCAATCCAACGGTGGAGACAGACAAGATGACCACGACTCACAAGGAGCTGCCGGCCGCTGCGGCACCCGGCAACTCGATCGGCGACAAGGTCCGCGCCGCCTTTGCCTTCGGCAAGGTGCGCTGGGGCATGCTGGCGCTGGTGTTCTTCGCGACCACGCTGAACTATATCGACCGTGCCGCGCTTGGCGTGCTGCAGCCGGTGCTGGCCAAGGCCATGGCGTGGACCGCGCAGGACTACGCCAATATCAACTTCTGGTTCCAGGTGGGCTACGCCATCGGCTTTGCGCTGCAGGGGCGGTTTATCGACATGGTCGGCGTCAAGCGGGCCTTTGCGCTGGCGGTGCTGTTGTGGAGCATCGCCTGCGGCGCGCACGCGTTCGCGGCCTCCGCGGTCGGCTTCATGATCTGCCGCTTCTTCCTCGGCTTGTCCGAGGCGGCCAACTATCCCGCCTGCGTCAAGACCACGCGCATCTGGTTCCCGGCGAGCGAGCGCGCTATCGCCACCGGGATCTTCAATGCCGGCACCAATGTCGGCGCCATGCTCACGCCGATCATGCTGCCGCTGATCCTGCAGGCCTGGGGCTGGCAGGCGGCCTTTATCGTCATCGCCTTGCTGGGCGCGGTGTGGCTGGCGTTCTGGTATGCCCGCTATCACAACCCGGAGCAGCACCCGACCGTCAGCGCTGCCGAACTGGCCCATGTCACGCGCGACGTCGAACCGCCGCCGCACCGCATCCGCTACTCCCAGATCCTGCGCATGCGCGGCACCTGGGCCTTCGCCATGGCCTACGCCATCACCGCGCCGGTGTTCTGGTTCTACCTGTACTGGCTGCCGCCGTTCCTGAACCAGCAGTACCAGCTCGGCATCAGCGTCACGCAGATGGGCATTCCGCTGATCGTGATCTACCTGGCGGCCGATGTGGGCAGCGTGGGCGGCGGCGCGCTGTCGTCGTGGCTGATCAGCCGGGGCATGCCGGCGGTGCGTGCGCGCCTGCTGTCGATGCTGGTCTTCGCGGCATGCATCATCTCGGTGGTGATGGCCGCCGGCGCCAGCAGCCTGTGGATGGCCGTGGCCGCGATCTCGGTTGCCATCGGCGCGCACCAGGCCTGGACCGCCAATATCTGGAGCATGGTGATGGACTACACGCCCAAGCATGTGGTCAGCTCGGTGTTCGGCTTCGGCGGGATGATCGGCGCCATCGGCGGCATGTTCATGACGCAGCTGGTCGGCTACGTGCTCACCGCGACGCACAACAACTATGCGGTGCTGTTCACGATGATCCCCTGCGCCTACTTCATCGCGCTCACGTGGCTGTTCTTCCTCGCCCCGCGCAAGGTGCCGGACGTCGCCTGACGCCTTTCATTGCATCACAACAACCAGACCCAGAGACAAAGCTCCGATGCAAAAACGACTGATAGCGCTGCTCGCGCTGGGCGCGGGCGGCCTGCCCGCGCTCGCCCAGACTTCCGGTGGCGTCACGCTCTACGGGCTGCTGGATACCACCATCCGCTACAGCACCCATGAAGACGCGGCCGGCCACGGCCGCACGCAGATGACCGATGGCGTGCTGACCGGCAGCCGCTGGGGAATGCGCGGCACCGAGGATATCGGTGGCGGCAACAAGGCGTGGTTCATCCTGGAATCGGGCTTCTCGCCCGACACCGGCACCAGCCAGCAGGGCGGGCGGCTGTTCGGGCGCACCGCCGTGATCGGGCTCGACGGCGATTACGGCAAGCTCGCGATCGGCCGCCAGTACACGCTGGCGCACGAGCTGCTGTCGTCCTACGAGGCCATGGCCTTTGCCAACAACTCCATCGTCGGCTACCAGGGCGGCAACTACACCGGGCTGCGCTATGACAACACCGTCAAGTACATCAAGAACTTCAACGGCTTGCAGGTGGCGGCGGCCTACACCTTCGGGGAGGTGCCGGGCAGCATCAAGAGCGGCTCGGCCGCTGCCGGCTCGCTGGCCTACACGTCGGGGCCGCTGGAGATCGGCGCCGTGTACCAGCAGACGCAGAACGTGACCACGGCCTTCTTCGGTGCGGTGCCGGCGGCGCAGGCCAGCAAGCAGACGGTGTGGGGCCTGGGTGGCACGTGGAAGGCGGCGCGGGCGCAGTACTACCTCGGCTATACCAACAACCGGCTGGATGTGGCGGACTATCGCAACAACGTCGGCTATGTGGGAACCCGGTTCAACATCACCGACGCGCTGGTGTTTATCGGCACGCTGCAGTACGACTGGCTGCGCCATGCAGGGCAGGGGGGCAAGCGGCTGACCACGGCAGGCATGCTCGACTACAACTTCAGCAAGCGCACCGATGTGTATGTGGAGGTGGACTACACCCACCTGCAGGGGCAGTGGATTGCGTTGAACAGTTCGCCGACGTTTGCTAACAGTGGGAATACTTATGGCAATGCGTCGCGCATCGGGGTGATGGCGGGGGTGCGGCATAAGTTTTGATCGGGCCGGGCTGCGGGCAATCTGGCGCTTTCGCCCAATGCGCCGCTTGTTTGCGCCCCTCTCCCGCCTGCGGGAGAGGGGGCCCGCTTGCAGGATTTGTCAGCGTATCGCAATGCGCAAACCTTTCCCTCTGGCATGTATGCGCAAACGGGTGGGCTTATGCAGAAGCGACAGCCGTCACCTGCACCAGCGCCTCGACCGCCAACCCATACCCCTTCACCCCCAGCCCCGCCATCACCGCCCGCGCCACCGGCGAAATCCATGAATGGTGCCGGAACGCCTCGCGTGCGTGGATATTGGAGATGTGGTACTCCACCACCGGCACCGCCGCGCCCTTGATCGCATCATGCAGCGCAACCGACGTATGCGTCAGCGCTCCCGCATTCAGCACCACGCCGATCATTTCCCCTTGCGCGCACAGCCGCCCCGCTTCGTGGATCCAGTCGATCAGCTGGCCTTCATGGTTGGTCTGCCGGCATTGCGCCTCCAGCCCTAGCCGCTGCGCGGCTTCCTGGCAGATGCGCTCCACATCGGCCAGCGTTTCACTGCCATAGACTGCTGGCTCGCGGGTGCCGAGCAGGTTGAGGTTGGGCCCGTTGAGCACCAGTACTGTCTTCATCATGTCTCCTTGAATCGGCCGCGGCGCTGGCGCGGCCATCGCCGATAGCCTATCGTTAGTCCCTTCATCCAATCATCGACCGCCATGGAAACTCAGAATGCGCTGACGGCGAACAATGACCCGTTCCTGCGGGACCTGCGGCTGTTCTGCACGGTAGCGCGGCGCGCCAGCTTTATCGCTGCCGCCAACGAGACCGGCATCTCGCCGGCCCATGTGAGCAAGCGCATCGCCATGCTCGAAGCCATGCTCGGTGCCAGGCTGTTCCATCGCACCACGCGCCGCGTCAGCGTGACCGCCGAGGGCGAAAGCGCCTTTGCCTGGGCGCAGAAAATCCTGGAAGACGTCGACGGCATGCTCGAGGCCGTGGGTGCCACCGGTGGCGAGCCGCGCGGGCTGCTGCGCATCGCCACCAGCGTGCGGCTTGGGCGTCGGCATGTGGCGCCGGTGCTATCGCTGCTGCGGCAGCAGCATCCGGGGCTGGAGGCCTGGCTGGAACTGCTCGACCGCCGCGTCGACCTGATCGGCGAGAGCTTCGACCTGGACATCCGCGTGGGCGAGGTCGAGGAACCGCACCTGATCGCCAGCAGGATCGCCACGGGCAGCCGCGTGCTTTGCGCCGCGCCCGCCTACCTGGCGCGGCGCGGCACGCCGGAGCACCCGACCGAGTTGCCCCGGCACGACTGCCTGTTGCTGCGCGAACGCGACCAGGCCTTTGGCGTGTGGCGGCTGCAAGGGCCGGACGGGTGGGAGACGGTGAAAGTGACCGGGCCGATGGCTTCGAACCACAGCGATGTGACCCACCAGTGGGCACTGGAAGGCTTTGGCATCATCATGGCCTCGGTCTGGGACGTGGCCGCCAGCGTGCGCGCCGGCGAACTGGTGCGCGTGCTGCCGGACTGGCGGCAGCCGGCCGATATCTGGGCCGTGACCAGCGCGCGGGCGTCGGCGTCAGTCCGGATGCGCGTGTGCCTCGAGTTCCTCAAGACGCAGTTGTCGCAAGGGCCGCACGCGCTGGCGACGAGCCTGGACTAAAGCACCCGCATGATCAGCAATGCGGTGTCCTGCAACACCTGCAGCACCCGGTCCAGCGCCTGCTGTGGCGTCTCGTCGCCGATCGGCATATTGACCGAGAGCGCGGCAATCACCTTGCCGTGGCGGTCGCGCAGCGGGACCGCGATGCCGCGCACGCCGGTCTGCAACTGCTGCTCGAGCATCGCATAGCCCTGCGCGCCGGCCTTGCGGATCTCTTCGAGCAGGCGCTCGTGCTGCAGGATGGTGTAAGGCGTGTAGGGCGCCAGCACGCAGCTTTCCAGCCATTCGCGCACCTGCTCCTCGGGGCGCGAGGCCAGCATCATCACCCCCGCCGAGCCCAGCGGCGCCGGCACCCGCGCCCCCAGCACGAAGCCGGTGCTCATCACGCGGCTGGTGCCGGTGCGGGCGATAAACACCAACTCCCAGCCATCGAGCACGCTCAGGTAGGCCGCCTCGCCGAGTTGCGCAGTGATCTGCTGCAGGAACGGCTGCACCGTGCGCGGCAGCCGCGCCGAATCGAAATACGACCAGCCCACCTTGAGCACGCGCGGCGTCAGGCTGAACAGCGTGCCGTCGCTGGTGGTGTAGCCGAGGTGCTCCAGCGTCAGCAGGTAGCGGCGCGCGGCGGTGCGCGTGAGCCCCGTCAGCTGCGCCGCCTGCGTGGGCGTGAGGCGCGGATGGTCGTTGTCGAAGGCCTCCAGGATGGCCAGGCCTTTTTCCAGCCCGGCGATCCAGTCGCGCCGGTTCAGCGGTTCCTTTTCCATGGTTAACCCGAGTTTCGCGCGAGTGATGATCGCAATGGAGCGATTGTCGCACGCCTGCGCGCGAATTGTGGTTGTTGACGGGCTGGCTGGCTCATAACCTTTGGGGCAACACCGTCACCTCGCTATCGCCATGACCGCAGTCCGCAGGCCCCTCCCGAAATCGATCGCCACCGTCTCCCTTTCCGGCACGCTGCCGGAAAAGCTCGAAGCCGCCGCGGCCGCTGGCTTCGACGGTGTGGAGATCTTCGAGAACGACCTGCTGCACTTCGACGGCTCGCCCGCCGAAGTGCGGCGCATGGCGGCCGACCTCGGCCTGCAGATCCTGCTCTACCAGCCGCTGCGCGACTTCGAGGCCATGCCCGGCGACGTGTTCGCACGCAATATGGCGCGCGCCGAACGCAAATTCGATGTGATGGAGCAGCTTGGCGCGGAGATGGTGCTGGTCTGCAGCACTGTGCAGGACGCGGCCATCGACGACCCGGCGCGTGCCGCCGCGGACCTGCGACGCATGGCCGAGGCCGCCGCCCGGCGCGGCCTGCGCGTGGGTTACGAAGCGCTTGCCTGGGGCCGCCACACGCGCCGCTGGCGGCAGGCGTGGGACATCGTGCAGCGCGCCGACCACCCAGCGCTCGGGCTGGTGCTCGACAGCTTCCATACGTTGTCGCTGGGCGATTCTCTGCAGGGCCTCGACGCCGTGCCGGCGGACAAGATCTTCTTTGTCCAGCTGGCCGACGCGCCGCGCCTGTCGATGGACGTGCTGTCATGGAGCCGCCATTACCGCAACTTCCCCGGCCAGGGCGACCTGCCGGTGACCGATTTCGCCCGCGCCGTGCTGCAGGCAGGCTATACCGGGCCGCTGTCGCTGGAGGTGTTCAACGACGACTTCCGCGCGGCGCCGGCGCGGCAGACCGCGCAAGACGGGCTGCGCTCGCTGATCTGGCTGGAGTCCGAGGCCGGCGGGGCGCCGCTGCCCGAGCCGCCGGTGTTCGGCGGCGTGGATTTCATCGAGTTCGCCGTCGACTACGTGGCCGGCCGCGAGCTTGCGCAACGGCTGGAATCGCTGGGGTTTGCCCACGCCGGCCGCCATCGCTCCAAGGCGGTCGACCTGTACCGCCAGGGCGGCATCAACCTGATCCTGAATGCTGAACAGGACAGTGCCGCCGCCGAGCATTTCCAGCTGCACGGGCCGTCGGTATGCGCCATTGGCCTGAAGGTGGACGACGCCCGCCGCGCCATCGCGCGCGCCCGTGCGCTGCTGTGCAAGGAATGGCGCGAGCCGGTCGGGCCCGATGAACGGGTGATCCCGGCGCTGCGCTCGCCCGACGGCATGCTGTTCCATTTGATCGACGACCGCGATGCCGACCGCAGCATCTACGAGAGCGACTTCCTGCTCGACCCGCCGGCAGAAGCCGTCCACCACGGCGCCGGGCTGTCCGCCATCGACCATCTCGCGCAGGCGCTGCCGGCGAACCGGCTCAACAGCTTCGTGCTGTTCTACCGCGCGGTGTTCGGCATGCAGCCCCAAGCCGTGCACGAGATCGCCGATCCGTATGGCCTGGTGAAGAGCCGCGCCATGGTCAGCCCCGGCCAGAAGGTGCGCATCCCGCTCAATGTGTCCGAGAGCGGCCGCACTGCCACCGGGCGCTTCGTGGCCGCTTACGCAGGTTCGGGCGTGCATCACATCGCCTTCCGCTCCGACCGTATCGAACCGACGCTGGAAGCGATCGACCGCCGCCGCGCCGCGATGCTGCATGTGCCGGACAACTACTACGATGACGTCGCCGCTCGGCTGGCGCTCGACGATGCGCTGCTAGGGCGCCTGCAACGCCTGGGCGTGCTCTATGACCGGGACGCGCAGGGCGAATTCCTGCATGCCTATACCGAGCCGTTCCACGAACGCTTCTTCTTCGAACTCGTGCAGCGCACTGGCTACCTCGGCTATGGCGCGGCCAACGCCGCGGTGCGCATGGCCGCGCAGGCGCAGCTGCGGCACGGCTGAGCGGCTAGGTCGCGCCGACTGGCCGCGCCGGCAGCGCACGTTCGCGCGCTGCCGCCACCGTGCCACCCACGCCGCTGGCGGCAATCAGTGCCACGCCGAGCACCGACCATGTATCTGGCAGGTAGGCAAACGCCAGCCAGCCGCCGACCATCGCAAAGGCAATCTGCAGGTAGAGATAGGGTGTCAGCAGACTGACCGGCGCGCGCGCATAGGCCAGCACCAGGAGCATGTGACCGGCGCTGCCGGCGAGCGCCATGCCCGCGAGCAGGCACCAGTGCCACACCGTGAGCTGCGAGGTCCAGCCGAACGGCAGCGCCACCGACAGCAGTACCGTGGCCACGCAGCCGGTATAAAAGTGCGTGGTGCCGGCGCCGTCGGCGCGGGTCAGTACGCTGGTGAGCAACTGGTAGACGGCATTGCACAGCACCGCGCCGAGCGGCAGCAGCATCGCCGGCTGCAGGCCTGCGTCCGGCCGGATCACCACCAGCGCGCCGGCAAATCCGGTCAGCAGGCACAGCCAGCGCATGGCCGACACGCGTTCGCCCAGCGTGGCCGCGGCGGCCAGCGCCATCACCAGCGGTGTCAGGCTGACCACGGCGGTGAACTCGCCCACGGGTAGCACCTGCAGGCTGAAGAACGCGCAGCCGCTGGACAGCACCATGGCCACCGCCCGCACCCCTTGCAGCAGCGGCCGGCGCGTGCGCAGCAGGGCCCGGCCGCGCGCCGGCAGCAACACCGCGCCGGTCAGCGCGGCCTGCACCAGGTAGCGCAGCCACAGTGCCATCACGACCGGCACCGCGGCGCCGGCGATCTTGGTCAGCGTGTCCAGTGCGGCGAAGCAAGCTACCGCCCCCACCATCAGCGCGATCCCTTGCAGCGCCCGGGCGCCCCCGACGGGCCTCACGCCGCAGGCCGGCAAGCTGCGCTTGCCACGGCCGTCCTCATCTGCACCATGTCACCGACCCACGTTGGCTTTGTCTCGATGTGCAGGGTACTGTCACGAGCGGGGGGAGATCACGGCAATGGGTGGAAAGTCAGAATTCGCTGGCAGCGAACAATCCGGGGAAGGCGATGGCCACGCTCAGTGAATGAAGCCGCCTTTGACGAAGCGCACCGGCTCGGCATCCATGCGCAGCAGCAGCGCGGTCAGGCCATCCGGGGCCGGCGCAACATTGCGCGGTGTGTTGGCCTCCGGGCCCGACACGCATACAAGGTCCGCATCGGACCATTGCCGGCCCGGTGCACCACGCGCACGCAGCCACCCGGCGCGGTCGGCCAGCAACTGGGTTCCCGCCAGCCGGGAGGGGGATGCCCCGGCGATCGATGCCACCGCCTGCCACGCAAGCGGCGACGTGGCCGTGCAGCCGGCGCGAAAGCGCGCTACCTCTGCGGGTGGCCGACCGTCCGGCGTGACCAGCACGGTCAGGAAGCGCGGATCCTCGTATGGCAGTGAGGCCGTGCCATCGACCGCCACCAGCCGCACGCGCTGGTCGCCGCGCCATTGCGACAGCGCCAGCGGCGCCTCGGTGCCGCAGCGGATCGCCATCTCCGGCAGCCGCAACGGAACCGGCCAGTTGCCATCGGCATCGCTGCCGGCCGACAGTGCCTTCATGTAGTCGATCACGGCCCAGGTCTCGCGCTCGCCCAGCTTGCCGCTGAACGCGGGCATGGTGAACTGGCCGTAGCGGTCACGCATCCCGGCGAGCACATGCCAGAACAGCTCGCCGTCGGCGCGACGCGCCAGCAGTGGGCTGGCCAGCGTCGGCGGCCACTGTGACAGGCTCGCGGCCAGCGGCCCCTCGCCGCGTCCGTCGGCGCCGTGGCAGCCGACGCAGTGTTGCGTGTAGACGCGCCCGCCGAGGGCGATGGCATCGACGGAGAAGCGGGTCGGACTGGCGTGGAAGCTGGTGGGCACTGCCGGGCCAAGCAGCAGCGATGCCTTGGGCCACGGCGCCACCATCAGCGCGAGGGCGGCAGCGGCCAGCAGCACGCCACGCCGGCGGTGCCAGGCCAGCGCAATGGCCACGGCCAGCACGGCGAAGGCCATGGCACATACGCTCAGGCCGACATGGCGTGCGAGGCCCAGGTCGATCAACAGCGTTTCGCCGGCCACGCGCTGCGCCCACGGCCACGCCGGCTGGCCGTGGCTGTCGCCGGTCAGGCCCAATGCGTGCCACAGCGACAGCAATCCAAGCTGAAACTTCTCGATCAGCACAAGCAGCGCGTTCAGCCATGCTTGCGGAGGCGGGCCGCTCATGATGCGGCCCGCGGGGTGGAACGTTGGGGCATTACCAGCTCGCGTCCAGTCCCAGGTGACGCAGCGCTTCGTGCCGCAGCCCGGTCAGCCGCGGGTCGCCGCGATGGCGCGGATAGGGCAGGTCGACCTTGATCTCGGCGGTGATGCGCGCCGGGCGCTGGCTGAAGATGATCACGCGCTGGGCCAGGAACAGCGCCTCTTCCACATCATGCGTGACCAGCAGCGCCGAGAAGCGCGAGCGTTGCCACAGTTCGACCAGGTCGCTCTGCATTGCCAGCCGTGTCAGCGAATCCAGCTTGCCCAGCGGTTCGTCCAGTACCAGCAGGCGCGGATCGTTGACCAGCGCGCGCGCCAGCGCCACGCGCTGCGCCATGCCGCCGGAGAGCTGGTGCGGGAAGGCGCGGGCGAAGGTCTCCAGCCCGACGCGGCGCAGCGCGTCATCGACGCGATGGCGCTCCTGCGCCAGGATGCCGCGCGCCTGCAGGCCAAGTGCGACGTTGTCCCAGACGCGGCGCCAGGGGTACAGCGTGGGGTCCTGGAACACGACGATGCGTGAGGGGTCGGGCTCGGTGATGGGCGTGCCGTCCTGCAGGATGTCGCCGGAGGAGGGTTGGTCGAGGCCGGCGACCAGGCGCAGCAGCGTGGATTTGCCGCAGCCGCTGGGGCCGAGCAGGGCGACGAATTCGCCGGGGGCGACGTTGAGGTCGACGTTGTCGAGGACTTGCAGCTGGTCGCTGCCGGTGCCGAACCAATGGCTGACTTTGTGGATATCGATACGTGCGCCCGTTAGAACTCCGGGCGTATCGCCTGCCGCCGCGTTAACTCCCTTCTCCCGCTCGCGGGAGAGGGAGGCCTTCTCCAGGCTGCCGTGGGGTCTCGATGCTTTCAACCGCTCAACCACACTCACCATTTCACCGTCCCCTTCTGCCACGACAACACCCGGTCCCGCGCCACGAACAACAGCGTGATCACACTGGAGAACAACAACGCCATCACAATCAGCGCCGCATACATATTCACGTACGAAGCCCAGCCCTGCGCCCACGTCAGGTACCAGCCCAGCCCCGACTTCACCCCCATCATCTCCGCCGTCACCAGCACAGAAAACGACGCGCCCAAGCCCATGAACAGTCCGACAAACACCTGGGGCAGCGCCGCCGGAATCGCCACCCGCAGCACCAGGAACCACCCGGAAGCGCCCAGTGTGCGCGCCACGTCGTAGTAGCTCTTGTTGACACCGGCCACGCCCGACCACGTCAGCACAGCGACCGGAAACGCCGTAGCCAGCGCGATCAGGAATACCGCGGCCGAATAGCTCGACGGAAAGAAGTAGAACGTCAGCGGCAGCAGCGCGGTCGAAGGCAACGGCCCCAGCACCCGCAGCACCGGATGCACCCAGTACCCGATCCGCCGCGACCAACCGATCGACACCCCAACGAGGAAGCCGGCCAGCCCGCCATACGCCACGCCCAGTCCCAGCAGCTTGAGCGTATTGAGCACACTGTCGCCCAACCGCCGCCAGTCGTCGGTATAGACTTCGATCAGCGCCTGTGGCGGCGCAAAGAAGGGTGTAGGCAGGATCGCGGTCTTGGCGGTCAGGATCTCCCACGCCGCCAGCACCACCGGCACTGCGACCAGCCACGGACCGGCGGTGCGCAACGCGGCCAACGCGCGTTGCGCCGCACGGAAACGCTGCCCGAAGATCGCGACCAGCGTGAGAAGCGCGGCACCGGCCAGTGCCGCAATACCCAGTTCCTCCGTATAGGCCCAGTCGCTGAAGCCGACCATCTGGTTCGGCCATTGCCACGTCAGCGCGCCGAACGCGGCCCACGCCAGGGCCGCGACGACGCCCGTGGCCCAGACCGGGCTGGTACCAGGAACGGTGGCGATGGCAGGTGCGGCAGGCTCGCGCGCGAGCCCCGCATCGAGTGCAGCTTGGCTTGTCGTCATCGCATTACCCCAGGACATTGGCGTAGACATGCTGCGCCAGGCGTTTGGCATCTGTGGTCTTCTTCAGCACGCCGATGCGGCGGAAATCGTCGGCGTAGAACGCGATCTCGTCGCGCAGGTCGATGCCGGTCGGGTGGTGGGTATAGGTCAGCGTCGCGTACAGCTTGCGCAGGTCGTCCGGGTTGATCTTGGGCGAGTACTTGGCGAAGACCTTGGCGGCTTCGTTGGGGTTCTCGTTGACGTAGTCGGTCGCCTGCACGATCGCGCGCGCCAGCGACGTCGCCGCCGGGCGGTCGTTGCGCACCAGCTCGCCGCGCGCGCCGATCACGCAGCAGACCTTGCGCGCGTACTCGCCGGTGAGGTTGGTGGCCAGTTCGACGTAGGCGCCGTTGGTGCGCTTCTCCAGCAGGTAGAGGTTGGGATCGCCGTCGGCGATGGCCTGGATCTCGCCCTTGTCCACGGCAACGCCCAGCAGGTCGGCCGGGTACTGCCGCCAGGTGATGTCCTTGTCCGGGTCGATGCCGTTCTTGGCCAGCAGGATGGTGAAGAAGTGCTTGCCCGGCGCCGCCAGGTCGCTGACGCCGACGGTCTTGCCCTTGAGCTGCTGCAGGTTGGTCACGCCCGCCGCCTTCGATCCCACCAGCCGCACGCAGCCGCCGTGCGAGCTGCCGATGATCTTGACGTCGAAGCCGGCTTCGAGCGGCTTGAGCCAGCGGTGGATCATGCCGACCGCGGCATCGGCCTTGCCGGTGGCGATCGATTCCAGCAACTGGTCGGTCGAGCCGCTGTAGTTGATCAGGTCGACCTGCAGGCCGTTCTTCTCGAAGAAGCCCTTCTCCTGCGCCACTACGATCGGCGTCAGGCAGAACGAGTTCTGGTTCCAGGCGAAGGTCAGCTTGCGTGGCGCCGACCAGGCCTGGCGGCCGAGGATCAGCGATGGCGCGGCAATCGCCGCGGCGCCGGCAACGCGCAGCACGTCGCGGCGGCGCGGATTGGCGGTGGTGTTCTTCTGGCTCATGGTGAAACTCCCCGTTTTCGTTGTTGGTGTGAGGCGTCAGTCCAGCAGGTCGGGCTCGGCGTCGACCAGGCCGGCATACAGGCTTTCAAAGGCGTGCAGCGAGCCCTCGTTGCCCCCGACTTGCGAATGCGTATGGCGCGCGGTGGCCACGTCGATGGGCTGCGGCGTGCCGGCGGCTTCGGCCAGCAGCTGCGTGTGCGCGGCGTTCTCCAGCGCGATGTACCACCACGCTGCGGCCTCCACGGTCGGGCCGGCGGTCAGGATGCCGTGGTTCTTCAGGATCGCGTCTTTGTAGGTCTCGTCATTGCCCTTATCGAGCGCGCGCGCGATGCGTTGGCCTTCGCTGTCGTCCACCACCATGCCGGTGAAGTCATCGAACAGCGCGTGATGCTCGAAGAACGAGCATGAGTCCTGCGTCAACGGGTCGAGCTTGCGGCCCAGCGTCGACCACGCTTTGCCGTAAGTCGAATGCGTATGCGCCGCCGCGACGATATGCGGATGCGCCTCATGGATCGCGGCATGAATCGCAAAGGCGGCCTTGTTCAGCGGCCGGTTTCCGATCACGGTTTCTCCGCGCGCGTTGACCAGGAGCAGGTCAGACACGCGGATGCGCGAGAAATGCACGCCCAGCGGATTGACCCAGAAATGGTCGGTCAGCTCCGGATCGCGCGCGGTGATATGGCCAGCCAGCCCGAGATCGAAGCCCTGCCGGGCAAAGAGGCGGAAGGCGCCGGCCAGGCGTTCCTGGCGATGGCGGCGCTCGGCCTCGATGGTTGGGCGCGGCGGCACCGGTTCGAACCAGAACTTCTGCTGCGGCTGCGGGTTCAGCTTCAGCGCGGTGGGGCGCTGGATGGGGACGACGGCGTTCATGATTGTTGTTATCCGGGGCGTTCGGGGTCAGGCGGCCTTGCGTTCGGCCTGGCCTGCGGCGTCGTGCTGCGCCACCAGTTCGCGCACGCGCGGGATCAGTTCGCGGCCGTAGTCGATGGCGTCTTCCAGCGGATCGAAGCCGCGGATCAGGAAGGTGGTCACGCCCAGCTCGTAGTACGCCAGCAGCGCCTGTGCCACCTGTTCGGGCGTGCCGACCAGGCCGGTGGAGTTGGAGCGCCCGCCGGTCTCGCGCGCGATGGCGGTCCACAGCCGCTGGTCGACGCGGTCGCCCTTGTCGGCAGCAGCCAGCAGGCGCCGCGCACCTTCGCTCTGCTGCGGGCCGCCACGGCTGTAGCCCGCCTGCACGCGCAGCGCGCGGGTGCGCTCCAGGATGCTGTCGGCGCGGGCCCAGGCTTTCTCTTCGGTCTCCGCCAGCACCGGGCGGAACGACACCGAGAAGCGTACCTCGCGCCCATGCTTCGCGGCCTCGGCGCGCACGCGCGTGGTCAGCTCGCGCACCTGGTCGAGCGATTCGCCCCACAGCGCGTAGACGTCGGCATGCTTGCCGGCCACGGTGAGCGCCGCATCGGAGGCACCGCCGAAGTAGATGGGCACGTGCGGCTGCTGTGCGGGCTTGACTTCGGAGAAGCCCTGCGTAAAGCGGTAGAACTGGCCTTCATGATCGAACGGCGCGGTCTCGGTCCAGATGCGACGCAGGATCTGCAGGTACTCATCGGTGCGCGCATAGCGCTGGTCATGGTCGAGGTAGTCGCCGTCGCGCTGCTGCTCGCTGTCGGAGCCGCCGGAGATGAAATGGACCCCGAGCCGGCCGCCGCTGAACTGGTCGAGCGTGGCGATCTGGCGCGCGGCCAGTGTCGGCGCGGTAAAGCCGGGGCGGTGCGCCAGCATGAAGTGGATGCGCTCGGTCACGCTGGCGGCGTAGGCGATGGTCAGCGTGGCCGACGGGCCGGTGGAGTGGTGCGGCACCAGGATGCGGTCGAAGCCAGCCTGCTCATGCGCCTGCGCAAAGGCACGCACGTAGTCGCGGTTGATCACGGGACCCGCTGGCGGATGGATCTCGGACTGCTTCTGGCTCTGGATCATGCCGATGAAATCGACGCTCATGCGGGTGCTCCTGTATCGGTGATGGCGGCAGCGTGGCTGCTCGGATGGTTTTGGGCTGAGGAAGAAAGTACGACAGCCGCGCCGCGCCACTAACGAATAAAAACGACGGACCATATTCAATAAGCGTCGTTTCCGGAACCCGGGGCCGGCGGTACGCTATGCGGCATTCTTGGCGATGCCGTCCGCAGCGGCAGGCGTCGGCCGTCATCCTTCCCGGAGCGTTTCCCATGTCTTTGACGTCTTCCCTGCGCCGGCTGCCCAGCAGCGACGCGCGCCTTGGCGACGTGCTGGCCGAGCTGTCCGCGCGCTTTGCCGCCGGCGCCGGCGCGCATGATGCGGCCGCCAGCTTTCCGCACGACAACTTCGCGCAATTGCACGCGCATGGCCTGACCGCACAGGTGGTGCCGTGCACGCACGGCGGCGGCGGGGCAGGGCTGGCGCAGGCGCGCCGTATCGTGGCCGCGGTGGCGGGCGGCGAGCCGGCCACCGCGCTGGTGCTGACCATGACCTACCTGCAGCACCGCGCCATTGCCCGCGCCGACTCGCACTGGTCAGCGACCGTGCGCGACCAGGTGTTTGCCAGTGCCGTGCAGGACGGTGCGCTGATCAACGCGCTGCGCGTTGAGCCGGAGCTGGGCTCGCCCGCGCGCGGCGGGCTGCCGGGTACCATCGCCACGCGCGTCGCGGATGGCTGGCGCATCAGCGGGCGCAAGCTCTACAGCACCGGCATCCCGGCGCTGCGCTGGCTGGCGGTGTGGGCGCGTACGGACGATCCCGAGCCGCGCGTCGGTGTGTTCCTGGTGCCCGGACCGGCCTCGGGCATCGCGGGCGTGCGCATCGTCGAGAACTGGAACCACCTCGGCCTGCGCGCCTCAGGCAGCCACGAGACCGTGCTCGACAATGTGTGGATTCCACCCGATCACGCCGTCGATATCCGCCCGCCGTCGGCCTGGGTGCCGGCCGGCGCGAGCCAGGCCGACATCGACGCCAACGCCGACCAGCAGGCGTGGATGGTGGTGCTGCTCGGCAGCCTCTACGACGCCGTGGCGCGGGCCGCCGACGCGTGGGTCCGCACCTTCGTGCGCGAGCGTGCTCCCGGCAGCCTGGGCGCGCCACTGGCCACGCTGCCGCGCGTGCAGGAAGCCATCGGCGAGATCGCGGCGCTCCTGCGGACCAACGCCGTGCTGCTCGACGACGCCGCCGCGCGCACCGACGCGGGCGAGCCGCCGTCGCCTGCCGACAGCGGCCTGCTGAAGTTCATCGTGACCGGCAACGCGATCCGCGCGGTGGAACTGGCGTTGCAGCTGTCTGGCAACCACGGCCTGAGCCGCAACAACCCGCTCGAGCGCCACTACCGCGACGTGCTGTGCAGCCGTATCCATACGCCGCAGAACGACGCCATCCTGGGCGCCGCCGGGCGTGCGCAGCTCGGCCTGTAGGCACGCGCCCCGCCGTGCCGTGCTATGTTTGCAGGACCAGCGCCCCGCAGAGGGCCGCGCGGCCGGCGCCCGGCGCGCCGGCAAACCAGAAAGAGACACTCCGGAGTGATTCCCATGGGCAATTCCATCAACCCCGATGCGCCAAATGCACTGGCGCCGCTGCGCGACTTCGTCACCGCGTTGTCCGCGCTGCTCGACCAGCATCCCGACGAGCCCCGCATCCTGCGCGAGGGCGGGGCGCTGCTGGCAAAGCTGGTGGCGCGCGACGACTGGCTGCCCGACACCTGGGCCCAGCCGCATCCCGAGTACTACCAGCAGCACCTGCTGCATTGCGATTCCGCCGAACGCTTCTCCGTCGTCAGCTTTGTCTGGGGTCCGGGGCAGCGCACGCCGATCCATGATCACACCGTGTGGGGGCTGATCGGCATGCTGCGCGGTGCCGAGGACTCGCAACCGTTTGTGCTCGATGCCGCCGGCAGGCCCGTGCCGCAGGGCGACGCGGTACGCTTGCTGCCCGGCCAGGTAGAAGCCGTTTCGCCCACGGTCGGCGATATCCATCGCGTCAACAACGTTCATGACGACCGCGTCTCGGTCAGCATCCACGTCTACGGCGGCAATATCGGCGCGGTACGCCGCTCGGTCTATGCCGAGGACGGCACGCGCAAGCCTTTTGTCTCCGGCTATTCCAACCAGACCCTGCCCAACCTGTGGGACCGCTCCCGCGAACTTGCCCAGTCATGACCAACAACAACGCTGACTTTCCGACTTATTCGCGCGAGGACGTGCGCAAGGCCCTGCTCGACGGCGAGGAGATCGCGCTGATCGACGTGCGCGAGGAGGACCCCTTCGCGCAGGAACATCCGCTGTGGGCGGCCAATTTCCCGCTGTCGAAGCTTGAGCTTGAAGCAAGGTCGCGCATCCCGCGCCGCGACACGCTGGTCGTCGTCTACGGCGAATACGCCGGCGAAGACCTGGCGCCGCGCGCGGCAGCCGTGCTGCGCGAGCTGGGCTATACGCGCGTGCATGTGCTCGAAGGCGGGCTGCGCGCATGGATCGCTGGCGGTGGTGAGGTTTTCCGCGACGTCAACGTGCCCAGCAAGTCGTTCGGCGAGGTGGTGGAGGCCAAGCGCCATACGCCGTCGCTGGCGGCCGAGGAAGTGCAAGCGCTGATCGACAGCAAGGCCGACGTGGTGATCGTCGACGCGCGCCGCTTCGACGAATACCAGACCATGAGCATCCCCACCGCCACCAGCGTGCCGGGCGCCGAGCTGGTGCTGCGCGTGCGCGAGCTGGCGCCCGATCCGCGCACGCGGGTGATCGTCAATTGTGCCGGGCGCACGCGCAGCATCATCGGCACGCAGTCGCTGGTCAATGCCGGCATCCCCAACCCGGTCGCCGCGCTGCGCAACGGCACCATCGGCTGGACCCTGGCCGGGCAGCAACTGGACCACGGCGCCGGCCGCCGTGCGCCCGCCGCAGTCAGCGACGCCAACCGTGACAGCGCCCGCCGCGGCGCGCGCGAGATCGCGGACCGCGCCGGCGTGCGCCGCATCGCGCTGGGCGAGCTTGACTCGCTGCAGCAAGCAGGCCGCACGCTGTACCGCTTCGATGTGCGCACGCCCGAGGAATTCGCCGAGGGCCACCTGCCAGGCTTCGTCAACGCGCCGGGCGGCCAGCTGGTGCAGGAAACCGACCACAACGCCCCGGTGCGCGGCGCGCGCATCGTGCTGGCCGACGACGATGACGTGCGCGCCAATATGACCGGGTCGTGGCTGGCGCAGATGGGATGGGACGTCTGGGTCGTGGAGCCGGTGGACGCCGCGGCGCGCAGCGAGACGGGCGCGGTCGCCGCGCCGGTGCCTGCTTCAGCGCCGGTGCCATCGGTGACGCCCGCGGAACTGGCTGCATGGATCGATGCGAAGGATGGCAGCACCGCCGTGCTCGACTTCACCGCGAGCGCCAACTACGTCAAGCGCCATATTCCCGGGGCGTACTTCGTCATTCGCGCGCAGCTGGCTGAGGCGTTGCCGCGCATCCCGCAGCCGCGCCGCTATGTGCTGACCTGCGGCTCCAGTCTGCTGGCACGCTTCGCGGCCGCCGACCTGCGGCGCCTGACCGATGCGGAGGTCTTGGTGCTGAAAGGCGGCACGCAGTCGTGGATCGCCGCGGGCCTGCCGCTGGAGAGCGGCGAAACGCGGCTGGCGTCGGAACGCACCGACCGCTACCGCCGGCCTTATGAGGGCACCGACAGCCCGCGTGAGGCGATGCAGGGCTATCTCGACTGGGAGTTCGGCCTGATCGCGCAACTGGAGCGCGACGGCACGCACGGCTTCCGGGTGGCGTAGGGCGATCTCACTTCGGGCGGCGCGTCCCGGCGCCGCCCACTCCCTGGCCCGGATCGAGGCCAAGCTCCGCGCACAGCCAGGTGACGAAGGTTGCCACCTTGGGCAGGTGCGCTTCATTCTGCCGGTAGCAGAGGAAGTGCGTTTCCCGCGCGACCGGGCGGAACTCGCTTTCGCCCACCGGCACCAGGTCGCCGCGCGCCAGGTCGCGCTCGGCCAGGCGGATGCTCTCCAGTGCCACGCCCATGCCGTCCACGGCGGCAGAAATCGCCAGCGCGCCACGGTCGAATGACGCGCGCGGGCGCGTCGGGCACACCATGCCGTTGGCATCGAACCAGTCCGGCCACGTCACCCTGCTCAGTTGGGAATCGATCAGCGGCAGCGCCTGCATCTGCTCGCGCGCGGGCGCATCGCTATCGAGCAGGCGCGGCGAACACAACGGCAGGATCCGCTCCTTGCCCAGCGGCGTCACGATCACGCCCGCGCGCGCCTGCGCCGTGCCGTAGGTGATGGCCAGGTCGATCTCGCGCGCCAGCGTCATGTCGATCGGCTCGGCCCCCGAGGACAAGCGGATGGTGATGTCGGGATGCTGCTGCATGAAGGCCGGCAGCCGCGGCCCCAGCCACTTCACCGCAAAGCTGGGTGCGCTGTAGACGGCCAGCACCTGCGCCTGTGGTGCCAGCACGACCTCGTTGCACGCGGCCTCGATCACGTCGAACACGCGCGACAGGCTTTCCAGCAGGCGCTGTCCTTCCGGCGTCGGCTCGACCCGCCGGTTGCGCCGCACGAACAGCTTGCGGCCGAAGTAATCCTCCAGCTCGCGCACCTGGTGGCTGATCGCCGATTGCGTCAGGTGCAGCTCGTTCGCCGCCAGCGTAAAGCTCTCCAGCCTGGCCGCCGCCTCAAACGCGCGCAGCAGCACGAAGTTCGGTACACGCCTCATGGGATTGCCCCGCCGTTGTAATTCATGAATGTGGTTCATGCTTCCATGAACACCCATCGTTTGTCAACGCATCGGCGCGGCGCGACTATGCCTCCACGCAGTTTTCCATTCGATCCCAACAAGGAGCAAATCATGGCGGCAGTACTCGAACGCACCCCGCAGGTGTTCAACGATGAGGAACGCGTTTCCATCTATCAGCCCGAACAGCGTGGCCTGATCTTCCCGTCGATCCCGAAATTCTCCTCGTTCGCCGAGGAGCGCCAGTACTGCAAGGAGCGGCTGGTGGCAGCATGCCGCGCCTTTGCGCTGGAAGGCTATGACTACGGCTTCGCCGGCCACCTGACGGTGCGCGACCCGGAGCATCCGGAGCTGTACTGGACCAACCCGATGGCGGTCCATTTTGCGCAGGTGAAGGTGTCGAACCTGATCTGCGCCGATCACGAAGGCAAGGTGGTGGAAGGCCGTCATGCGATCAACCGCGCCGGCTTCGTGCTGCATGCCGCCGTGCATGAGATGCACCAGGACATCGTCGCCATGTGCCACGCACACACGGAATATGGCACCGCGTTCGCAGCGCTGGGCAAGCCGATCGAGCCGATCACGCAGGACGCGGCCGCCTTCTTCGAAGACCACGTAGTGATCGGCGACGAGGCCGGCAAGGTCGCGGTCGAAGTCAAAGGCGGCCACAAGGTCGCCAACGCGTTCAAAGGCGTCAAGGCGGCGATCCACCAGAACCACGGCCTGCTGACCGCGAGCCGGCACAGCATCGAGTCGGCCGCGTTCTGGTTCATGGCACTGGAGCGCTGCTGCAAGCAGCAGCTGATGGTGGAGGCGACCGGCATCACCCCGCGCCTGGTTTCGCCGGATCGCGCGCGCTACAGCCGCGAGCACGTCGGCAGCGACTACATCGGCTGGCTGCACTTCCAGCCGATCTGGGACCACCTCGCCGCCACCCAGCCTGACATGTTCGACTGAGCGGGCGCACGCCCGCCTGTCGCGGCCGCCACGCGCAGTGGCACGGCGGCCGCCGATGCAGCCCACCGCAACGATCTCGCAACGACAGCGATGACGCCCCCAGGAGACACCCATGCAATCCCCCAGCGCAACCGCGGCGCCGTTTGCCGCCACCGAATCGGAAACCTATACCCGGGTCATGTGGCGGCTACTGCCGTTCCTGTTCCTGTGCTACCTGTGCGCCTACCTTGACCGCATCAACGTGGGCTACGCCAAGCTGCAGATGATGCAGGACCTTGGCCTGAGCGACGCCGTCTATGGCCTGGGCGCCGGCATCTTCTTCGTCGGCTACCTGCTGTTCGAAGTGCCCAGCAACCTGATCCTGCTGAAGGTCGGCGCGCGCCGCTGGATCGCCCGCATCATGGTGACGTGGGGCCTGATCTCCGCCGCCATGCTGTTCGTGAGCACGCCGACCAGCTTCTACATCATGCGTTTCCTGCTGGGCGTGGCCGAGGCTGGCTTTATCCCGGCGATCCTGCTGTACCTGACGTACTGGTTTCCGGCGTCGCGGCGCAGCAAGGTGACGGCGCTGTTCCTCACCGGCATCCCGATGTCGGGCGTGGTCGGCGGGCCGCTGTCGGGCTGGATCATGAGCGCGATGCACGGCGTGCACGGCTGGGCGGGGTGGCAGTGGCTGTTCTTGCTGGAAGGCATTCCGACGGTGCTGGTGGGCGTGATCGCGTACTTCTACCTGGACGACAAGGTGGCCGACGCCAAGTGGCTGACTGCCCAGCAACGCACCATGATCGAGACCAACCTCGCAGCGGAGAACCGCGGCCATGCGCTGCATTCCGTGCGCGACGGCCTGACCAACCCGCGCATCCTGCTGCTCAGCGTGATCTATTTCTTCTTCACCATGGGGTTGTATGGCGTCAGCTTCTGGCTGCCGACCATCGTCAAGGCCAGCGGCGTTTCCGATCCGCTCGACATCGGGTTGCTATCGGCGATTCCGTATGCCGCGGCCACGGTGTCGATGATCCTGGTAGGCCAGCGCTCCGATGCGCGAGGGGAGCGGCGCTGGCACCTGGCCGTGCCGGGTGTGCTGGGAGCACTGGGCCTTTGCCTGAGCGTGGCCTATGCCAGCAACACGGCGCTGGCAATGCTGGCGCTGACCATCGGCACCATGGGCATCATGACCACCATCTCGCAGTTCTGGACCCTGCCGCCGGCGATCCTGGGCGGTGCGGCCGCCGCAGCCGGCATCGCGCTGGCCAATTCGGTCGGCAGCATCTCGGGCGTGATCAGTCCCTACCTGATCGGCTGGGTGCAGTCGAGCACGGGCACTACCGGCAACGGCGTGCTGGTGCTGGCGGCGAGCCTGGTGATCGGCGGGATGCTGGTGTTCACGGTGCCGGCGCGGCTGGTCAACAGCGGCGCGCGCAAGGACTGACGATGGGCTGCCGCTGCAACCTCAGGGCGCGCTCAGGCGATCTGGCGCGTCTCGCCCAGGAACTCACCGAGGCGGCGGGTCAGGTTCTCGCGCGCGCGGGTGGTGTGCAGGTCGGTCAGCTCGGCGGCGCGCGCAGCGTCGCCGGCGGCGATGGCCTCGGCAATCGCCTCGTGCTCGTCCCAGATCGTCTCACGCTGCGCCGCCGACGATTGCAGCACGGCGCCCATGGCGCGGCGCAGGTGGACCCAGTACAGCTCCGCGCTGCGCGCCAGCAGCGGGTTGCCGGCGGCCTCGTAGATGGCGTGGTGAAAGGCCATGTCGGCATCCATCATCGCCTTCACGTCCTTGCCGCGCGAGGCGCGGCGGCCCTGCGCGATCAGTGCCGGATCGACCTGGTAGCGCCGCGCCGCGGCCAAGCGTGCGGCGAGCGCGTCCAGCGCGCCGCGGACCTCGTAGAGGTGGCCAATCGAGGCCGCATCCAGCGGGGTCACCAGCACGCCGCGGCCGGGCGCGTCCTGCACGAAGCCGTCTTTCTTCAGCAGCCGCAGCGCCTGCAGCACCGGCGAGCGCGAGACCTGCATCTGGTCCGCGATTTCCTCCTGCGTCAGGCGCGTGCCGGGGGCCAGGGTGCCGTCGCTGATGGCGTCGAGCAGCATCTTGTACACCTCGTCGACGTAGTCGGGGCGGGCCTGGATCTTGGGAAGAGTGGGTGTCATGGTCGGCTTTCTGCACTTTGTATTCAGACTACACGCGGCGCTCGGCGCCCGTCAATGCAAAGCCACCCGGGGTGAGAGCCGTTTTACAGAGTACGAAAAGGAGTGAATGACTATGCACGTGTATTACGACAAGGACGCTGACCTCGCGCTGATCCGCGCGCGCAAGGTGGCGGTGATCGGCTACGGCTCACAGGGGCATGCCCACGCGCTGAACCTCAGGGACAGCGGCATCGATGTAGTGGTGGGTCTGCGCGAAGGCGGCGACTCATGGCGCAAGGCCGCCGCCGCGGGACTGCAGGTGGCGACGATGGCGGAGGCGGCGGCGCAGGCGGACATCGTCATGCTGCTGATCCCGGACGAGACCATCGGCCAGGTCTACCGCGAGTCGGTGGCGCCGGTGATGCGTGCCGGCGCGGTGCTGGCCTTCGCCCACGGCTTCAATATCCACTACGGACAGGTGGTGCCGCGCGAGGACCTCGACGTGATCATGATCGCGCCGAAGGCGCCGGGGCATACGGTGCGTTCGACTTACGCGCAGGGCGGCGGCGTGCCGGCACTGGTCGCGGTGGCGCAGGACCGGTCGGGCATGGCGGGCGATATCGCGCTGGCCTACGCATCGGCCATCGGCTGCGGACGTTCCGGCGTGATCGAGACCGATTTCGGCGAAGAGACCGAGACCGACCTGTTCGGCGAGCAGGCCGTGCTGTGCGGCGGCACCGTCGAACTGATCAAGGCCGGCTTCGATACCCTGGTGGAAGCGGGCTACGCGCCGGAAATGGCGTACTTCGAATGCCTGCACGAGCTGAAGCTGATCGTCGACCTGATCTACGAGGGCGGCATCGGCACCATGAACTACGGCATTTCCAACAACGCCGAGTTCGGCGAGTACCTGACGGGGCCGCTCATCGTCACCGACCAGACCCGCGCCGCGATGCGCGAGGTGCTGCAAGGGATACAGTCCGGCGACTATGCCCGGCAGTTCATCCTGGAAAGCCAGGCGGGCGCACCGACGCTGCAGTCGCGCCGGCGGCTGACCGCCGCGCATCCGATCGAAACCGTTGGCGCCCGCCTGCGCGCCATGATGCCGTGGATCGGGCAGGGCGCGCTGGTCGACCGCGAACGCAACTGAGGAGGCGAGCAAGAATCGGGTAAACCTTTACTTACATCGCCGCTTTCCGCGCCTAATCTCTGTATACAGAGTTCAGAATTCGGTAGCCGGTAATGAAACCGGCATCCCCCATCCTCGCAGGAGACAAGTCATGACCCAGACATCCGACAAGCTCGAATCGCCCCGCACCGCCGGCGGCAACGCCGTCGTCAAGAAACTGATCCCCTTCGGCGGGTACTACGCCAACCGCGTGCCCGCCCACGACCCCGAACTGACTGAAACCGGCCCCGGCACGCCGATGGGCGAATACATGCGCCGCTTCTGGCACCCGGTGTGCATGTCGCTGGAACTGACCGACACCCCGCGCTTCATGAAGATCCTCGGCGAAGAGCTGGTCGCCTTCCGCGACGGCAGCGGCCGCGTGGGTGTGCTGCATGCGCATTGCTGCCATCGCGGCGCATCGCTCGAATATGGGGCGATCCAGGAGCGCGGCATCAAGTGCTGCTACCACGGCATGGTGTTCGACGTGGACGGCGCCTGCCTGCATGTGCCCTTCCCCAAGGGCGAGGAGAAGGAAGCCGAGAAATACGCCTGCTCGATCCGGCAGGGTGCGTACAAGGCGTTCGAGCGCAATGGGCTGGTGTTCGCCTACATGGGCCCGCCCGACGAAGAGCCGCCCTTCCCGGAGTGGGAGTCGGACTTCACGGTGCTGCCGGGCGACGAACTGGTGCCGTACAGCAACTTCCAGCACTGCAACTGGCTCCAGGTCCAGGACAATGCCGCCGACAACTTCCACCCGACCGCGCTGCATGCGGCAAAGAATGTCGTGGGCGGCAACTACCAGGGCACCACCTTCGATGAAGTGGGCGCCGCGTCGATGGAGGTCGCGCCCGACATGCAGTTCATCCCTGTGCACCAGGGCCGCGGGCTGGCGTGCGCCGGCGCGCGCCGCGTCGACAAGGACAAGCTGTTCCTGCGCGTGCAGCACCAGGTGCTGCCGAACCTGAGCCTGCATGCCTACACCTCGGAGGACGGCTCGAAGAAAAAGCTGTTCAGCCGCTTCCACATCATCCGCTGGACCGTGCCGGTGGACGACGAGAACAGCAAGATGATCGGCTGGCGCGTGATGGGCCCCGGCATCGACACGCGTGGCGTGGGCGACAAGAGCCTGGTCGGCTATGAAACCATCGACTTCCTGGAAGGGCAGGTGGCCATGCGCCGTCCGGAACGGTTCGGCCAGTACAAGCTGGAGGACCTGCCGCCGATCCCGTCGAACCACCGCGAGCGGCACGACTACAAGGCCGCGCAATACGCGCCGGGCGACTACGAGGCCATCATCAGCCAGCGCCCGATCGCCGTGCATGCGCTGGAAAACCCGACCAAGTTCGATGCCGGCCTCTTTGCCTTCCGCAAGATGCTGCGCGACGCGGTGCGCGGCACCAACCCGTCATCCGAGGCGCGCGGGTTTGCCGACTGGCTGCGCGCGGCCAGCGGCGAGCCCAACAGCTTCTGCTCCGGCAACGTGTTCGAGATCCCGGAAGCCGGGACGGTCGAACAGGAAGTGGCCAACCGCCGCCGCGTGGCGCGCGAGGTGGTGGCCATCCTGGCGGAGTCCGATGGCCTGAAGGGCGACGAGCGCGCCGACTTTGTCCGCGCCAGGTTCGAGGCGCTGGAACAGAGCTTCCGCGCCTGACGCGGTTCGCCTGAATGGAGCGGGCGGCGCTGCCATGCGCGCCGCCGTCCGCGCCGATGCTTGCAGTCAAGGAATCCGAAATGAGCACCACCACTGAACACGGCGCCGGCCCGATGGAACTGCTGGTCCGGCAAATCCGCGCCGAAGCCGCCGGCATCAATGCCTATGAACTGGTCGAGCCCGACGGGCGGCCGCTGCCGCCGTTCACGGCGGGCGCGCATATCGACGTGCATGTCGCGCCCGGGCTGGTGCGGCAATACTCGCTGTGCAATGATCCGGCCGAGCGCCACCGCTATGTCATCGCCGTGCTGCGCGACGAGGGCGGGCGCGGCGGCTCGCGCACGGTGCATGAACGCATCCGCGTGCGCGACCGTGTCGCGGTCAGCGCGCCGCGGAATCACTTTGCGTTGGTGGGCGGGGCGCGTAAGGTGGTCCTGCTGGCGGGCGGCATCGGCGTGACGCCGCTCAAGGCGATGGCGCACAGCCTGCGGGCGGCGGGCGCCGATTTTGAACTGCATTACTGTGCCAAGGCGCCGGAGTGTGCCGCCTTCCCGGACGAGTTGTCGACGCTGGGCGGCCATGTCCACTATCACTTCGACGGCGGCAATCCGGCCAACGGGCTGGATATCGCCGGCATGCTGGCGCGGCCGGCGGCCGACACGCACCTCTACTACTGTGGTCCGGGTGGGTTCATGAAGGCCTGCGGCGAGGCCTCGGCGCACTGGCCGGCCGGTACGGTCCATTGCGAGCACTTCAAGGCGCCGGCTGCGCCGGCGAGCGCGGGCGGCGTTGCGGACGCCGGAGGCTTTATCGCGCAGATCGCCAGCACCGGCCAGGAAGTCAGCGTTGGCGCAGCCCAGAACCTGGCCGAGGCGCTGCAGGCCGCGGGCGTGGCGCTCGAGACGTCGTGCCAGTCAGGGCTTTGCGGGACTTGCAAGGTGCGTTACCTGAGTGGCGAGGTGGACCACCATGATTACATCCTCGATGAGGCAGAACGGCAGTCGTGCCTGACGCCGTGCGTGTCGCGCGCACGCAGCGAGCGGCTGGTGCTGGATCTTTGAACTGGCAGGAGGGAGAAAACCATGCGCGATGATCGGATGCTGGACCACACCGCGTGCGAAGCCGTTGCCGTAAGCCAGCATCCGCTCGAACTCGGGTCTGGCGTCGCCTTTTCTTCCGCGTGAGCGACGGACCCGAACACCATTACCTGGAATCACGCACGAATCTCCGCCGCGGCCGGCACAAGCAGGTGCACAAGGCGACTGATACCGCGTGCGTCCACTTCCGATTCCGCCACAACGTAGCTAAGGCTCCCGACTGGACGCCCGTCTTCGTTAAGGATGGGGGCGGCGATCCCCACGCGACCAGGGTCGATCTCTCCATGTGAGACGGCATGGCCCGCCTTGCGCAGGCGGCTCAGGGTCTGACGGAATGTCGTCCAGTCCTCGCCCAGGCCCGCCGCGCGAATCTCCTCCGCATGCTTGCTGTAGATCGCTTGCAGTGTCCGCGTCTGCTGGTACGCAAGGATGATCCGCGATGTGGCGCCGCGAAACATGATCATTGGTCGGCCGCGCTCATAGCTCACCACGGCTTGCGGCCCTTGGTTGAGCACCTGATGCACGCACAGCACAGAGTCTCCAAATGCGCGGCACAACAGCATCACCGATCCCGGCGGCGCATAAACGATCAACTCCTCCATGATCGGGCGCGCCTGCCGCAGCATGGGGTCGGTCAGCTGGATCTGGCGGTCGAGTTGAATAATGGCGGGCCCCAGGACATAGCGGCCTGCACCAGCAGTCGCGACTAGTCCCATGTCCATCAGATTCGACAGGTAGCGGTAAGCGCTGCTGATCGACACCTCAAGCTGCGCGGCCACGTCCTCGGCCGTCCACACCGGTTTGTCCAGCGAAAACAGGCTCAGCACACCAAGTGCGCGGTCCGTGGCCATTCTCCATTGCTCCGTAGTCCAATTCCGCGAGCATAACACCAAGCGCGTCTGGATGCATGCAAGAATCCCGCCAACTGCGTCTAATGGTAAACATTGACTGCATTATTCGCGTATTTTGCGAATAATGCAGTCAACCAGGCGGCTGCGACCCAGCCTGACATTGCCTTTGGACCCAGGAGTATCAGATGAAACTCACCAGCTTCCTTCATGCCGGCCACCACGCCTTTGGTGCCGTGATCGGCGACAAGATTGTCGACCTTACGCCACACATCGAGTCCGTCGGTGCCAGCCTGCGCGAAGCCCTCGCGAATGGCGCCCTGCCGCGCATCGCCGAAATCGTGGCTGGCAGCCAGCCATCGCTGGCTCTTGCCGAGGTCGAACTCCTGCCCGTGATTCCCGATCCGGAGAAGATCCTTTGCGTTGGCATCAATTACGCATCGCACGTTCGCGAAACCGGCCGCGACATGCCGCAGTACCCGATGTTCTTCACCCGCTTTGCCGACTCGCAGGTGGCGCACGGCAAACCGATCCTTCGTCCGCGTGTATCGGAAAAGCTCGATTTCGAGGGCGAGCTGGCCGTCATCATCGGCAAGACTGCACGCCACGTCCGTGCCGCCGACGCGCTGGGCTACGTGGCGGGCTATTCCTGCTACAACGACGGCAGCGTGCGCGACTGGCAGAAGCACACCATCCAGTTCACGCCTGGCAAGAACTTCCCGCAAACGGGGGCATTTGGCCCGTGGCTGGTGACCACTGATGAGATTCCTGATCCATCGAAGCTGACGCTGACTACGCGCCTGAACGGTGAGGTCGTGCAGCAGGCACGCACCGACGATCTCATCTTCAGCGTGGGCGACGTCATCGCCTACTGCTCCACCTTTACTGAACTGCGTCCCGGCGACGTGATCATCACCGGCACCACCGGCGGCGTGGGGGCGTTCCGCAATCCGCCGCTCTGGATGCGTGCGGGCGATACGGTCGAA
Organism: Cupriavidus sp. PB-02; assembly: GCF_058252315.1. Classification (NCBI taxonomy): domain Bacteria; kingdom Pseudomonadati; phylum Pseudomonadota; class Betaproteobacteria; order Burkholderiales; family Burkholderiaceae; genus Cupriavidus; species Cupriavidus sp. PB-02. The sequence continues at coordinate 2,210,932 of NZ_CM177695.1, read as the reverse complement.
GTGGAAATCTCCGGCATCGGCGTCCTGTGCAACGGTATCCAGGACGAGTGACGGCAGGCCGGCGCCATCGAGCGCCGGATAAGGAGACACCCATGACCCATTCCCCTTCGCTTGCGACCGCCGTGCTGGTGGTTGGCGCCGGCCCGACAGGCCTGACACTGGCCAACATCCTGGGGCAGCAAGGCATCGACACCATCCTGATCGACCGCAAGGCAAGCACCGTGGCTGAACCACGCGCGGTATCCATCGATGACGAATCGCTGCGCACCATGCAGGCGATCGGCCTGGTCGACGCCGTGTTGCAAGACGTGGTGCCCGGCTACGGCGTGCACTACCTGACGCGCCCCGGCGGCCACTGCTTCGCCAAGGTTGAACCCACTGCCAGCGAGTACGGATTTCCGCGGCGAAACGCATTTCGCCAGCCACTCTTCGAAGCGACGCTGCGCGATGGACTGAAGCGCCACCCCTCGGTGCGCGTGCTGTTCGGCCATACGCTCGAATCCCTGTCGCAGGATGACGATGGCGCGCGTGCCATCGTGCAGTGCGCCGACGGGCAGGTCCAGATCAACGCCGCCTATGTGGTCGGCACCGATGGCGGCCGCAGCTTCGTGCGTCAGTCCATCGGTGCGACGCTGGTCGGGTCGTCGTTCAACGCGCGCTGGCTGGTCGTCGATACCGAAAGCGACGACGACACGTTCTGGCAGACCCGGGCGTACTGCGATCCCGCACGCCCCACCGTCGAAGTACCCGGTCCCCATCAGACACGCAGGTTTGAATTCCTGCTGAAGCAGAGCGAGACCGACGAAGAGATTCTGCGGCCAGAGCGCATTGCCGAACTGCTGCGCCCGTTCCGCGCGGATCGCCCTGCGCATATCGTGCGCAAGACGGTCTACACGTTCCATGCCCGCGTTGCCGATCGCTGGCGCGTAGGGCGCATATTCCTTGCCGGCGATGCGGCGCACCTGACTCCACCGTATGCAGGCCAGGGCATGAACAGCGGTGTACGCGATGCACACAATCTGGGTTGGAAGCTCGCGGCCGTGCTGCACAACAAGCTGGCGCCGGCCGCTCTGGAGTCTTATGAAGCCGAGCGCCGCGACCATGCATGGGCGCTGATTCGCCTGGCACTGAACCTGGGCATTGTGATGGCGCCGCGCAGCCGCCTGGCAGCCTGGGCCTTCTCCACGTTCTTCCGCGCGACCGCGCTGATGCCGCCCGTACGCGACTATTTCCTGCAAATGAAGTTCAAGCCAAAGCCGCGCTTCCACAACGGCTTGCTGGAAATGAGCGAAACCGACACCGTCGGACTTGTCGGCACCATGTTGCCGCAGCCGAGTGTGCGCACCGTCGAGGGCAAGCTACTGCCGCTCGATGAGGTCACCGGTCATGGCTTTGCTCACATCGCCATCGGCGCCGAGGCACTGGTAGATACCACCGGACTCGCCCGCGCCCTGTGGCGCAGGCTGGAAACGCGCCGCGTCGTGCTGCTGCCGGCACTGGCGCCGGAGACGGTGCGCCTCGCGACTGAACGCGGCTATGTGCCGGTCGAGCTGGCACCGGCGGCCATGCCCCAGGCACTGAGGGGGCTGGCCGGAAAAGTGGTCGTGGTTCGTCCGGACAGATATGTGGCCGGTGTGTTCGCGCACCACGATGCTGATGCGTTGTCCACGGCATTTGGCCGGCGCATCGGCATCGACATGTCAAACGCCAGCGCCGCGAATGAGGCAGTCGCCAACGGGCGCGCGGCTTTGACACGCTGATTCCGGGCCAACAGACAAGCAAGGTTCATCATGACCACACTACAAACTACGACGCCGCTCCGGCTCCACCACCTTCATCTCTGCAGCAGCGCACCAGACGCACTCGCCGCGTTCTACCAGGAGTTGTTCGAGCTGCAGCCGGTGTCGGCCCCAGAAAGACTGATCGCCCTCGCCGGTGGTGAACGCGCTGTAGTGATCCATCAAGGTGAGAGCGGCGGGTTGGCCATGGCAGCCTATGCCGCGCGCTCGCCGGAAGAGCTGGCGCAACTGCGCGATCGTCTGGCTGAGCTGGTTTGCGACTCAGGCCCGGAAGGTGAGATCTTCTTTGCCCCGGGGGCATTCACGGTGACAGACCCGCAGGGGCGCAGGCTGCTGTTTGGCGTGCCACGCTCCGGCCGCCAGCCGGACCGATTGGCGGCCCGGCTGCAGCACACCGTGTTCCAGACCACGGAGCTCAAGACTGTCGTCGATTTCTACGTGGAACGCATCGGCTTCACGATCTCCGACGAAGTTGTGGCGGATGAGGGGACAGTCGCCACATGCTTCTTGCGCTCTGACGACGAGCACCACTCGCTGGCGTTCTTCCAGGGATCCCGCAATGTCTGGGACCACCATTGCTACGAGACCAGTTGCTGGAACGATATCCGGGATTGGGGAGACCGCTTTGCACGTGTGCGGCGAGGCATCTTCTTTGGTCCTGGTCGACACGGTCCGGGTAACAACCTTTTCTTCATGGTGACGGACCCCGACGGCAATCGCGTCGAGTTGTCCGCGGAGCTGGAGCGTGTTGCGGCGGATCAGGCCCCCGGCGTCTGGCCGCATGAGGAGTACACGCTCAACTCCTGGGGGCGAGGCTGGATTCGCACCTGATCAGGACCGGCGCCGGCCGGCGCCGATCTTACCCATCCATAAAAAGAGGGGGAATCCTCCCCGATATCGGAGACAACGCCATGATTGCGCCCCTGTTGGTCCACGAAGTCATCGATGCCCGCCCGCTCGGGCGGTTCCAATGCCTTGCCATCGGCCTGTGCATCCTTGTCGCGATCCTCGACGGTTTTGATACCCAGACCATCGGCATGCTGGCGCCATCGATTGCCGCCAGTCTCGGCGTTCCGCTCACGTCCTTCGGCCCGACGTTCGGTGCCGGGCTGATTGGCATGCTGCTGGGCGCCGTGGTACTCGGACCATTGGCCGACCGCTACGGCCGCAAGACGATGATCGTGTTCTCCTGCGTGCTGTTCGGCAGCCTGTCCCTGGCTACGGCCTACGCGGCGTCACTGGAGCAATTGTTCGTGCTGCGGCTGCTCACCGGCGTGGGCCTTGGTGGCGCGCTGCCCAACGCCATTGCGCTGGCCTCCGAGTATGCGCCGCAGCGCTACGCGCGGACCACCGTTACCACGCTGATGTGCGGCATGCCGCTGGGCGCCGTGCTTGGCGGCGCCGTGTCTGCTGCTTTGCTGCCACGGTTCGGCTGGCAGTCGGTATTTATCGTGGGCGGTGTGCTACCGCTGGCCGTTGCATTGCTGATTGCATGGATCATGCCGGAATCGGCTCGGTTCCTGATTGCCCGAGGCCACGACATGGCCAGGCTGTCGGAGATCATGCGCCGCATTGCGCCCGATCTGCGCGCAAACGAAGCCTATCGGTCCGCCGATCCCACCACGGCCGGCGTGCCGATCCGGCTGCTTTTCACCGAGGGTCGTGCCACCGGCACCATCCTGCTGTGGATTCCGTATTTCCTCAACCTCGTGGTGCTGTACTTCATCGTGAGCTGGATGCCAGCCGTGCTGATCAGCGCGCATCACCCCACGTCGGTCGGCATTGCGGCAATCACGGCGTTCAGCGTCGGTGGGGTGCTGAGTTCGGTGGTGCAGGGCGCCTTGATGAACCGGTTTGGCGCGCGTCGAGTTCTCCTCTGCGAATTGCTCACCTACGCCGCGCTGGCGCTGGTGCTTGCGGCCTGGCCGCACGACCATGCACTGGTGGTTGCGGTCAGCTTTGCGATCGGCGCAGCGGTGCAGGGCGCGCAGGCGGGCTTCAACGCGCTGGCCGCCGAGATCTATCCCACCCGGATGCGTGCCACCGGTATCGGCTGCGCGGTCGGCATCGGCCGCATCGGGTCCATCAGCGGCCCGTCCTGGGCGGCGTGCTGCTTGGCTGGAACTGGGGCGCCGGAGACATTTTCATGGCGGGCATCGTGCCGGCGTTGATTGCCGCGGCTGCGGTCGACGCCAATCGGAGCCCTCGGTAGCGCCATTCCTACAAGACAAGAAAGTCAGAGGAGACACAATGAAGCAGTCAGCAATGGCCGCGGCGCTTTGCGCTTGCGTGGCCGGGATGGGTCACGCCCATGCCCAATCCGTCACCATCTATGGGGTCGTCGATACGGGCATCGAGTTCGTGTCCAACGTGGGCACCAGCAAGGACAACCTGGTTCGCATGCCTGGCCTGGCCGGCACGGTGCCTTCACGCTGGGGTCTACGCGGCACGGAGGATCTCGGTGGAGGACTCAAGAGCCAGTTCGTGCTGGAATCCGGCTTCGCCCCCGACACGGGCGCGTCCAACCAGGGTGGCCGGCTATTCGGCAGGCAAGCATGGGTCGGGCTGTCCGGGAATTGGGGCCAGGTGGCATTCGGGCGGCAGTACACCATGCTGTTCTGGTCGATGCTGGAACCAGACATGCTTGGTCCCAACACGTTCGGCTCCTCCTCGCTCGACAGCTACCTGCCGAGCGCGCGCACCGACAACGCAGTCTCTTACAAAGGCGCGTTCGGCCCGCTGACGGTCGGTGGCACGTACAGCTTCGGCCGCGACACCGTCAACGCGGGCCCCGGGCCTTCGGGCACCAACTGCGCCGGGGAGAACCCGGCCGACCACCGTGCGTGCCGGGAATGGTCCGTATTGCTGAAGTACGACACTTCTACTTGGGGAGCAAGTGCAGCCTACGACTCGATCCGCGGCGGCACCGGGGCATTCGGCGGGCTGACCAACAGCGGCCTCAAGGATGATCGCCTGACCGTCAACGGCTATGCAAATATCGGCAAGGGCAAGGTTGGCGGCGGTTGGCTGCGGCGCGACAACGACGGAAGTACCACGCCCCGGAGCGATATGTGGTTCCTCGGCGCCTCCTACGCACTGACGCCAGCGCTCAGTGTCGACGCCGAGGCGTTCTACCTGCGCTTTCACGACAGCGCCAACAAGGCGTGGCTCTACGCAGCGCGCACGACCTATACATTCAGCAAGCGGACCTCGATCTACGGCACTGCCGGCTTCCTGGATAACCGAGGCAACCTTGCGCTGTCGGTCAGTTCCGGTGCAGCCGGTGCCAACGCTGCCCCGGGCGGCAATCAATTCGGCGCGATGGTTGGCGTGAAGCATATTTTCTGAGGGGGTACCCATGGAAACTCTTGTCGAGAACCTGGCCGACGCCGGCCATATCCTGTTCCATGAAGGCGTACTTGACGCGTTCGGGCATGTGAGCGCCCGTCATCCGGACGGTGACCGCTTCCTGATGTCGCGCAGCATGGCTCCCGCGCAGGCCGGCCCCGATGACATTCTCACCTTCGGTCTCGATGGCGAGCCCATCGAAGCGCACGGCCACAAGGTGTTTCTCGAGCGCTATATCCACGCTGCACTCTATCGCGCGCGGCCGGAAATCAGGGCCGTGGTGCACAGCCACGCGCCGGCACTGATTCCATTTGGTGTGGTACGAGGCGCCACCTTGCGACCGATTTGCCATATGAGCGGCTTTCTTGCGCGGGGCGCTCCGGTGTTCGACATCGCCGAGGCAGCGGGCGATGGCTCTGACATGCTGATCCGTGACAACCGCCTTGGTGATGCACTCGCTGCAAGGATGGGCGACGCCACGGTCGTGCTGATGCGCGGGCACGGTGTCACGGTTGCGGCTGACTCGCTTGAAAAGGCCGTCTATTGCGCCGTGTATGCCCAGGTCAATGCCCGTCTCGTACTGGATTCGGTACGCCTTGGCGGCGAGATCCGCTACCTCACGGTGGCCGAGGCCCTGGCCGCGGAGCGTGCCAACGACAGCCAGATTGGCCGAGCGTGGGATCTATGGCGCCGCGCCGCGCGACAGGCCACGGCGGTTTTCCGGGAGCCATCGAATGCGTGACGACATCAGCACGTCAACCGGATCCCCGACTATCAGGAGACACAAGACATGAATTCGTTATCAACCACCGTATCGGGGCCGCGCCGCATGGCGCTGGCATACAGCGCGCTATTCCTGTTCGGGGCAGCCTCGTTCGCATCGCCGATTCTGGGGCAGGAAACCTGGCCGTCTCGCCCCGTCAAGCTCATCGTGCCCTCGGCACCGGGCGGCGGTACCGATGTCTATGCGCGCCTTGTCGCAACGCAGTTGTCCAGATCGATGAAGCAGTCGTTTGTCGTCGACAACCGCCCGGGAGCCAGTGGACATATCGGTACCCAGGTAGTCGCCCGTTCGCCTGCGGACGGCTATACGTTCCTGGTGACAGCGAATGCATCCGTCGCCATCAGCCCTGCGCTATATCGCAAGTTGCCGTTCGACGTGGACAAGGATCTGGCGCCCGTGGCCCGTGGCGTGCTGGCGCCGATGGTGCTTGTCACAAATCCGTCGGCGGGGATCAACAGTTTTAATGATCTTGTCAGGCTGGGCAAGCAACGGCCGAACCAGATTCCGTATGGCTCGGCAGGGGAGGCTAGTCCGCCCTACCTCAGCGTTCGCATGATCGAGGAGGCCACGGGAGCCCGCTTCCTGCACGTGCCATACAAGGGCGTGGGCCCGGCGTATCAGGATCTGCTCAGTGGTCGACTGCAGTTTATGTTCACGGACTTGAGTTCCGTGCAGTCCTATATCAAAGCCGGAAAGCTCAAGCCCCTGGCTGTCAATCAGAAGACCAGGTTGTTGCCCGACGTGCTCTCCCTGGCCGAACCCGGTCCAGCCCACATCGACGTCTGGACGTCGTTCAGCGTGTTCGCGCCTGCCGGCGTGCCTGCCCCGATCCTGAAGAAAATGAGCGAGGAGATTAACGCCGCCATGAGGACACCTGAGCTGGCGCGCGCACTCGAGGCTAACGCGTTGGTGCCGGTGTTCGACACACCGGAAACCTTCCGGGTGTCGATCAAGAAAGAGCGCGAGCAGTGGGCCTCGTTCATCAAGCGCAATGGCATCCATATCGAATGATGCCGCCAGCCGCTCATGACATCGCAATCTACCTGGAGACAAAGCAATGAAACTCGGACCTGACAACAAGCGCGCCATGCTCATCGACGGCGAACTGACCGAAGCCGCAAGCGGGCAATGGATCGAGAGTGTCAATCCTGCGACCGAGGACGTGATTGGCCTCGTGCCGGCTGCCGACGCTGCCGATGTTGACCGTGCAGCATGGGCGGCAAAGGCAGCCTATCCGGCCTGGCATGCACTTGGCATCGAGGGACGGGCCGAATGCCTGCGCGAGTATGCACGCAGGATCCAGGCTTCGGCGCAAGCGTTGCTCGACGTCGAGGTCGCCGATACCGGCAACACGATGGCCGCGTTGCGGGGCGATGTGAATGCCGCGTCGTGGGGGCTGAACTACTATGCCGGGCTCGGCTACGAACTCAAGGGGGAGTCAATTCCTGCCACCACGCCCGACAACCTGCACGTCACGCTGCGCGAACCCTACGGCATTGTCGGACGCATTGTGCCGTTCAATCATCCGATCATGTTCGCGACCGCGCGCACTGCGGCAGCGCTGATGGCAGGTAATGCGGTCATTGTGAAGCCGCCAGAAACCAGCTCACTGTCGGCGACGATGCTGTCCGAGATCGCGCGTGACGTATTTCCACGCGGCGTGATGAACATCGTGACCGGCACCGGCCGGGGCGCCGGGGACGCCATCGCCCGTCATCGGGATATCAAGCGCATTGCATTCATCGGCTCGCCCCAGACCGCCCGGCAGATCCAGCGCAGCGCGGCCGAGGTTTGCGTGAAGCACATCTCGCTCGAACTCGGTGGCAAGAATCCGTTGATCGTGTATCCGGATGCCGATGTGGATGGCGCCGTTGACGCGGCCGTATGTGGCATGAATTTTCTCTGGCAGGGGCAGTCATGCGGCTCCACGAGCCGGCTGCTGGTACACGACAGCCTCTACGAGCGCTTCGTCGAGGGAGTTGTGGAGCGCGTGAAAGAGATTCGCATCGGTGATCCGCGTTCGCCGGACAGCAGCATGGGGCCGATCAACTCGAAGGCCCAGCACGAAAAGGTGCTGGGCTACATCGAAGTGGCGATGCAGGATGGCGCGCGGCTTGTGTGCGGGGGCAAACGCCCGGCCGGTAGCGCATACACGCGCGGCTACTGGGTAGAGCCGACCGTATTCGCGGACGTCACCCCCGATATGCGCATCGCTCAGGAAGAGGTTTTCGGCCCCATCCTGTCGATCATGCGATGGTCCGACGCGGAGCAGGCAATCACGATGGCAAATGGCGTCGAGTACGGTCTCACCGCGTCCGTATGGACTCGCGACCTGCGAACGGCCATGCAGGCGGTACGTCGCCTGGATGCCGGGTACATCTGGGTCAACGGCGTGGGTACGCACTTCAAGGGTGTTCCTTTCGGTGGTTACAAGAACTCAGGCGTGGGGCGGGAGGAAGGCATCGAGGAGATGCTGAGCTACACGGAAACCAAGGCGGTGAATTTCCTTGGTACCTGAGGTGCAATCAGGGTGGGGTTGACCGTAGCCCGGACGGCAAGGATCCAGATGACGATCTCTGGATTCTGCTCGACGGCCGCTGGCAGGTCGAGGAGAGCGGTGTTTGCTGGCGTACGGTTGCTTCAACTAGGGTCGCTTGACAATAACAAACCAGTCATCTATATTCGGCTGGTAGATTGTCAACCGACTCGATATGCCAAGACCAGCCAATCCCGAGGTCCGTAACCGACTCCTTAGCGAAGGGGGTCGCGTTATTCACGAGCTGGGCTTCAATGCGTGCGGCGTGCAAGACATTGTGGCTGCCGCGAATGTTCCGAAAGGATCCTTTTACAGCTATTTCGATAGTAAGGAAGTTTTCGCCGCCGAGGTGGTGGAGGCCTATTGGGAGTCTATCGAGAGTCGCCACGGAAAAGTGATGTATGACGCTCGAGTCCCGCCTCTCACGCGTATTGAAAGACTGTTTGATTGGCTGGTGGAGGACCATGCAGCACAGGAATTCAGGCTGGGGTGTCTTGTGGGTAACCTCTCCCTTGAATTGTCAAATACTTCCAGTCACGTCCGCAGCGCCCTGGAGGGCATCATGAAGCGCTGGGAGGGCATGATTGTCGCGTGCTTGGATGAGGCGAAGTTGCGCCAGGAGCTTTCTGCGGATACGGATTGCCATCAGCTCGCGGCCGTTATTGTCGAGGCTTTCGAGGGGGCGGTTCTGCGTAGCAAGGTCGAGCGCAACGGCGATGCTTGCCGACGTTTTCTGCACCTCACTCTGAAGCGGTTGTTGTATTGAATTTTTTTTGCTTTGTTATATAGACGACTGGTCGGCTATTTATTTGGGTAAATTGGCCGAAGTCTTGAAAGACCATCCAATGCCGCCGAGTGCGGTCGAGACAGGAGTACTACCAATGTCTTCAAATAATCACACCAAGGGTGTGTCGCGGCGTGACTTGTTGCTCGGCAGCGCTGCCGCAGCCGGCTCGCTTGCCGCGGCTAGCTTGCCGAGCCCGGCAATGGCCGCTCCGTCAGCAAGGGAGGCGCATCACGCAAAGGCAGGCGGCACGGCCTCAGGAAGCTACATCGCGACAAAGGACGGCACGCAGCTCTATTACAAGGACTGGGGCGCTGGTCGCCCCATCGTCTTCTGTCATGGTTGGCCGCTCAGTTCGGACAGCTGGGAATCTCAAATGATGTTGGTTGCGTCGGAAGGGTATCGTGCCGTCGCACATGATCGTCGTGGCCACGGCCGTTCAAGCCAGCCCTGGAATGGCAACGAGATGAACACCTATGCCGACGATTTGGCCGCTGTGTTCAACACTCTTGACCTGCGCGATGCCGTACTCGTGGGTTTCTCCACGGGCGGGGGCGAGGTGGCTCGGTATCTCGGCCGGCACGGTACGCGACGCGTCTCCAAAGTCGTGCTGGTTTCAGCAGTGCCGCCTTTGATGCTCAAGACGCCCGCCAACCCGCTTGGCTTGCCAATTGAAGTCTTCGATGGCCTGCGCGCCGCGCAGCTCGCCAATCGTTCCCAGTTCTACAGGGATGTGCCGGCCGGCCCGTTCTATGGCTTCAACCGTCCCGGCGCAAAGCCTTCGCAGGGGCTGATCGACGCATGGTGGGCCCAAGGCATGCAGGGCGGGCACAAGAACACTTATGACTCGATCAAGGCGTTCTCGGAAACCGATTTTACCGAGGACCTCAAGAAGATCGACGTGCCTGCTCTCATTATCCACGGTGACGATGACCAGATTGTTCCTATCGATGCTGCCGGACGTGCTTCGGCAAAGCTGATCAAAAACTCCAGGCTGATTGTCTATCCCGGTGCGCCGCACGGACTGACCGATACGCGCAAGGAAAAATTCAACGCCGATCTGTTGGCGTTCATTCGTAGTTGAAATCCCGTCGGCTCGATGCCGGACATCGTTTTTCGGTGCCGGCAGCGAACCAACGAAACCTGAGAGGTAATTCCCATGAGCAACCACCACAATAGCTATGCAGATCCCGTTGAACCGGCTTTGCCGAAGAGCGATCTGACACTGGACCTCCCGCGGACGGCGCTGGTGGTCATCGACCCGCAGATCGACTTCATGAGTCCCGAAGGGCGTAGCTGGGAGGTCGTCGGCGAAAGCGTGACGGAGCAGAATATGGTGCCCAACCTTATCCGCCTGTTCCAGGCTGCGAAGCAGGCGGGCATCACCGTCGCCATCTCTCCCCACTATTACTATCCCCATGACCACACATGGAAAGTGCACGGCCCCGCCGAGAAATTTCAGCATGCCTTGGGCATGTTTGACCGACCTGGTGCGCTGACGCTGGACGGCTTCCGGGGTTCGGGGGCAGATTTCATGCCCGAGTTCAAGCAGTACATCGAAGATGGAAAAACCATTGTCTGCTCGACGCACAAGCTGTACGGCCCACAAGCCAATGACCTCGTTTTGCAGTTGCGCAAGCAGCGCGTCGATCAGGTGATCCTTGCTGGCATGGCCGCCAACCTGTGCGTCGAGTCCCATCTGCGGGATCTGCTGGAGCAGGGTTTCGAGGTTGCGGTCGTACGCGACGCGGTGGCAGGTCCGAAGGTGCCGGAAGGCGACGGATATCACGCGGCGCTGGTCAACTTCCGCTTTATCGCAAACGCGCTCTGGGATACCGACGAAACTGTGCGGCGGCTGGTAGGAAGTGTTCGCGCAGCGGCGTAATCCCTGACCCCATGCGCCAAGAGGCGACTTCTCCTGGCGCGGCCATGGGGCAGCGGGCACATCAATGTCTGGTTAAAAGGTAGAGGGATGACCCTAATGCTTAAGATGCCTTCACGCTACAGCCATTTCGTCTATGGCGTTATCCAGGCCGGATTAACCTGTGCCATCGCTGCCGCCATCGCAAGCATTCCATTTGCAGAAAAAGGCTTGTTCTTTCAGCAATGGCTAAGGTCCTGGAGCATTTCCTGGCTGACCATGTTACCGGTTGTTTTGTTGGCGGCTCCGTTGATTCGACGTATGGTGGAGCGAATGACAATCAATTCTTAACATCACGGTTTCATAAAGAATGGGATATCAAAGTACAACCAAGGAGTGATCTGATGCTGCAATCCCGTGTAGGCCAACGCGTTCCCAATGTCGCTTTCCGCGTGCGTGAAGACAACGAGTGGAAGACCATCACCACCGGCGAGCTGTTCAGCGGCAAGACCGTGGTCGTGTTCTCGCTGCCGGGCGCCTTCACGCCGACGTGCTCGTCCACCCACCTGCCGCGCTACAACGAACTGGCACCGGTGTTCGCCAAAAACGGTGTCGACGACATCCTGTGCGTGTCGGTCAACGACACCTTCGTGATGAACGAGTGGGCCAAGGACCAGGAATCCGAAAACATCACCATGATCCCCGACGGCAACGGTGAATTCACCGAAGGCATGGGCATGCTGGTGGACAAGGCTGACCTGGGCTTCGGCAAGCGCAGCTGGCGCTATTCCATGCTGGTCAAGGACGGCGTGGTGCAGAAGATGTTCATCGAGCCGGAAGAGCCGGGCGACCCGTTCAAGGTGTCCGACGCCGACACCATGCTGGCCCATATCGCCCCGGATGCGCGCAAGCCTGACCAGGTGGTGGTGTTCTCCAAGGTCGGCTGCTCGTTCTGCGCCAAGGCCAAGCAACTGCTGGACGACAACGGCTACGACTACATCGACGTGCCGCTGGACAACAAGGTGCGCGGCAAGGTGCTGGGCGCCGTGTCGGGCGAGATGACGGCACCGCAGGTCTTCATCAACGGCAAGCTGGTCGGCGGCGCCGAGGCGCTGCAGCAGTACCTGGCCAGGTAAGTCACCCGATCCCCGTCGAATTCCGCACCGCGCGGATCCGGCAGTTGCCGGACCCGATGGCACCGCCTTGCCCTCCGCTTCGTGCGCGAGGGACATGGCGGTGCCATCCAGCCCGCTGATTGGCAGCCGCTTTGACACCATAAAAACAGAGGAACCGTACGCCATGACTACCATCCAGACCGACGTCGCCGTGATCGGCGCGGGCACCGCCGGCCTTGCCGCCTACCGCGCCGCGATTGCCGCCGGCAAGCGCGCCGTGATCATCGAAGGCGGCCCGTACGGGACCACCTGCGCCCGCGTGGGCTGCATGCCGTCCAAGCTGCTGATCGCCGCCGCCGAGGCCGCGCACGAGCTGCGCCACACCGCGCCGTTCGGCGTGCATGTCGACGGCCAGGTCCGCATCGACGGCCGCGAGGTGATGGCCCGCGTGCGCAGCGAACGCGACCGCTTCGTCGGCTTCGTGGTGCGCGGCGTGGAGAACATCCCGGAAGCGGACCGCATCCGCGGCTACGCCCGCTTTATCGACAACACCACGCTGGAAGTGGACGGCCAGATCACCGTGCGCGCCAGCCGCGTGGTCATTGCCACCGGCTCCACGCCGACGCTGCCGGCGCCGTTCAAGGCCTTCGGCGACCGCCTGATCGTCAATGACGACGTGTTCGCGTGGGAAGAGCTGCCCGGCAGCGTGGTGGTGTTCGGCCCGGGCGTGATCGGGCTGGAACTGGGCCAGGCGCTGTCGCGGCTGGGCGTGCGGGTGCGCGTGTTCGGCGTCAGCGGCTCGCTGGGCCCGCTGACCGATCCGGTGATCCGCGCCTATGCGGCCAGTACCTTCAATGACGAGTTCTACCTCGACCCCCATGCCAGGGTGAGCGAAATGGGGCGCGATGGCGACCAGGTGGTGGTGTCCTATCTCGACCGCGAATGCCGCAGCGTGACCGAGCGCTTCGACTACGCGCTCGCCGCCACCGGCCGCGCGCCCAATGTTCGCGGCCTGGGCCTGGAGAACACCGGCCTGGCACTGGACGAGCGCGGCGTGCCACTGTTCGATGCGCAGACGCTCCAGTGCGGCAATGCCCCGGTATTCATTGCCGGCGATGCCAACAACATCCTGCCGCTGCTGCACGAGGCCGCGGACGAGGGCAAGGCCGCCGGCGAGAACGCCGCCAGCTATCCGCAGGTGAAGCCGCTGGCGCGCCGGGCGCCGCTCGCGGTGGTGTTCTCCGATCCACAGATCGCCATGGTCGGCCAGCGTTATGCCGACCTGGCCGAAGGCCACTTCGTCACTGGCAGAGTCAGATTCGAAGACCAGGGCCGCAGCCGCGTGATGCTGAAGAACCGCGGCCTGATGCACGTCTATGCCGACAAGGCCAGCGGGCGCTTCCTGGGGGCTGAATGGACCGGCCCGCGTGCCGAGAACATCGCCCACCTGCTGGCGTGGTCGTACCAGCAGGGCCTGACCGTTGGGCAGATGCTGGCGATGCCGTTCTACCACCCGGTGGTGGAAGAGGGCCTGCGCACGGCGCTGCGCGATGCGGCGGCACAGCTGAGGGGCTGAGGCTGCGCCGTGTTTGTAAGACAGGTCTGTCTGACACCGGCGCAGAACCGCCTGATCTCCGCGCAGCTAACGACGTCTTAGGGAAACTTTCTATTGAGTCTCCCGGGGAACGAACGTAACGATTTTCTGTCAATCGTAATCGTTAAGTTACAATGCTGTACCGCAGCACGGCCGGTTAGCCCAGAAAATGGCGTCCCCGGCCCCTGCCGCCACGCCCCCGACCATGCGATTGTTGTTCCTGCTGCTGACTGCCATGTGCCTGTCGCTGCTCTCCTCTGGAGCAGTGGCGGACGCGCGCGCGCCGCGCCAGGCGCAGGCCAGCGTGGACCTCGCGGACATGGCGGCGCTGCAGTCGGTGGACGACCTCGGCCGGGTCATCGTACCGGGCGACGACGGCCTGCATGACGACGATATCTGCGATGACCCGCCGCCCGGGTACTGCAATATCTGGTCGGCCGACCTGCTCGATCCGCTCGACCTGCTCGACGAGATCGAGGAATCCGGTGCCCTGTTTGCCCTGCCGCCGGTGAAGGTGCTGTTGCCCAGTGGCGACGTCGCGCAATCTCCCCCCGGCCGCGCCGATCCGCCGCCTTCGGCCTTCTTCCGGCCACCGATTTCCCTCTCCTGAGCGCCGGGCGTTCGCACGCCTTGCCGCTCGCTCCCGCACGCACGCGCTGCGCTCGCAGTGGCCGTGCCGCGGGCCGCGCCCCCTTGCCTGATATCGCCAGCCTGCCCGCTGCCTTGCCGCGCGGGTAAGCCGCTGCCGTTTTCCGTCCTGCCGTGACTTGTGCGCGCCGGGGCGCGCGGCGGCATGGCGCAGGCGTCGTATTGCTTGCATTCCGGACTCATGACAACAATCAAGCTGACCCTGATCGCGTCGCTTTCGCTGCTCGCGCTCGCCGCCCCGGCCCACGCCGGCGCGCAAGGCGCATCGGCCGCGAAAGCCGCGGGTACCGCACCCGCTGCCCCAGCCACTGCGCCCCTCTCCAGGCCTGCCCCCGCCACCCTGCCCACGCCGGGCGCCGAGCTTCTGGCCGCCACGCCAGTGCCCAAGGCCGCTTCGGCCCGCCCCGCCGGCCAGACCGGCCCCGCCTACTCGCTGCCCCAGCTGCTCGACATGGCGCAGTCCACCAACCAGGGCGTGGTGGCCGCCGAGGCGGGTGTCGATGCCGCCGCCGCCGCCATCAGCAGCGCGCGCGCCTATCCCAACCCGCAGGTGGAAGTGATGTACGGCCGGCTGTCGGGGAAACAGCCTGGTGTGACCAGCGGCAATGCCCCCAGCTACGCCGTCGTGCAGAAGCTGGACTACCCGCACCAGCGCAGCCTGCGCGAGGCCATGGCGACCCGCGGCCTGGAGTCCTCGCAGGCAGTGCGGCAGGGTTTCCGTGCCGACCTGGCTGCACGCGTCAAGACTTCCTACTACAACGTGCTGCGCCGCGAGAGCGAGCTGCACGCCGCCGAGGAAGACCTGGCGATGATGCGCCAGATCCACTCGCGGGCGCGCCTGCGGGTGGAGGTGGGCGAAGCGCCGCGCTATGAGCTGATCAAGGCCGAGACCGAACTACTGACCTCGCAGAAGAGCCAGCAGACCGCCGAGCTGCGCGTCAACCAGGCCAAGGCCGCACTGCGCCAGCAGGTGGGCGGCGCCATGCCTGGCCAGTTTTCGCTGGCCGGCACGCTGGGCCAGTCGCCCGATGTGCCGCCGCTGCCGGTGCTGCGCGACACCATGACCGCCAGCAATGCCGAACTGGTCCAGCGCCGCACGGAACTGGAACGCGCCCGCCTGGGCGTCGATTACCAGCGCTCGCTGCGCTGGCCGGAAGTGGCGGTGCGCGCCAGCACCGACCGCCAGCCTGACAACAACGTCTCGCAGATCGGCCTGGTCATGACGATCCCGCTGTGGGACCGCCGCAGCGGCCCGGTGGGCGAGGCCACGGCCCAGGCCACCCAGGCGCGCAGCACGCTGGAAGCGCGCGAGTTCGAACTCACGCAAGAGCTGGAATCCGCCTTCCGCCAGTACGAGATCACGCAGGCGCAGGTGACCGCGCTGGAGTCGGGCATCGTGCGCGAGGCCGAGTCGGCGCTGGGCGTGGCCGAGGCCGCCTACCGCTTTGGCGAGCGCGGCATCCTCGACTACATCGATGCCCAGCGCGTGCTGCGCGGCGCGCGCAACGAGCTGATCGCCGCCCAGTACGAGCTGCAGGTGGCCGCCATCCAGATCGAAAAGCTCATGTCGACCGCCCCGGGCGCCACCGCCGCGCCGGGCCTGCAGCCGACCTCCACCATCGAACAGAAATAACCATGCGTCCCAATTTCCTGCTTTCGCTGACGGCCGCGGCCGTCCTGACGTTCAGCCTGGCGGCCTGCTCCGACAAACCTGAACCCGTTGCCGAAGCGCCCAGGCTGCCACCCGGCGTGATCCAGCCGGAAGGCAACCTGCAGAAGTCGCTGAAGGTGGCGCCGGTGAACACCTCCCCGTTCAGCGAGATGCTGCGCGTGGCCGGCCGCATCGACTTCGACGAGCAGCGCGTGTCGCGCATCGGCGCCAGCGTGACGGGCCGCGTGACCGACCTGTACGCCACCCTGGGTCAGGAAGTGAAGGCTGGCCAGGTGCTGGCGCGCCTGCACAGCAGCGAGCTGGGCGCCGCCCAGATGGCCTTCCTGAAGAGCGAGGCGCAGCACGATCTGCAGGTGCGCAACGCCGAGCGCGCGCGCCAGCTGTTTGCCGCCGACGTGATCGGCCGCGGCGAACTGCAGCGCCGCGAGAGCGAACTCGCCATCGCCTCGGCCGAGATGCGCGCCTACCGCGACCAGCTGCGCGTGCTGGGCATGTCGCAGGCCTCCATCGCCGAGCTGGCGAAGAACGGCAGCATCAACTCGCACTCGCCGGTGCATTCCAGCATCAGCGGCACCGTGGTCGAGCGCAACGTGGCGCAAGGGCAAGTGGTGCAGCCGGCCGACGCACTCTACACCGTGGCCGACCTTTCGCGCGTATGGGTGGTGGCCGAGGTGCCCGAGCAGCAGGCCGCGCAGGTGGCCGAAGGGCAGAGCGTCGAAATCGAGGTGCCGTCGCTGGGCAACGGCGCCGGCCGCGAGACCATCACCGGCAAGCTGATCTACGTCGGCCGCACGGTCAATCCGCAGTCGCGCACGGTGCTGGTCCGCACCGAGCTGGAGAACCGCGAAGGGCGACTCAAGCCCGCCATGCTGGCCAGCATGCTGATCGCCGGCAAGCCGGTCGACCAGCTGGTCATCCCGGCTTCCGCGGTGGTGCGTGATGGCAACGACGAGCTGGTCTATGTCGAGATGCCCGGCAACAAGTTCCGCCTGACCAAGGTCAAGCTGGGCGCCGAGAGCGACGGCATGCGCGTGGTGCAGAACGGCGTCAAGGCCGGCGACCGCATCGTGGTCGATGGCGCCTTCCACCTGGACAACGAGCGCAAGCGCATCGAACAAGGGTAATCGACCATGATGAAATCCCTAGTCGAAGCCGCCATCAAGCAGCGGCTGGTGGTGTGCGTGATTGCCGTGGTGCTGTTTTTCTTCGGCCTGAACGCTGCCACCAAGCTGTCGGTGGACGCCTTCCCCGACGTTACCAACGTGCAGGTGCAAATTGCCACGGAAGCCGCGGGCCGCTCGCCCGAGGAAGTCGAGCGCTTTGTCACCGTGCCGGTGGAAATGGCGATGACAGGCCTGCCCGGCCTGGAAGAAATGCGCTCGCTGAACAAGGCGGGCCTGTCGCTGATCACGCTGGTGTTCACCGATGCCACTGACGTGTATTTCGCACGCCAGCTGGTGCTGGAACGCCTGATCGAAGTGGGCGGACGCATGCCGGAAGGCGTGGCGCCGGTGCTGGGCCCGGTCTCGACCGGCCTGGGCGAGGTCTACCAGTACACGCTGGACCGCGCCGACGACGGCGACCGCGAGCTGACCCAGGAAGAGCTGGCCGAGCGCCGCATCGCCCAGGACTGGGTGGTGCGCCCGCTGCTGCGCTCGATCCCGGGCGTGGCCGAGATCAACTCGCAGGGCGGTTACGTGCGCCAGTACCAGGCACTGGTCAACCCGGAGCGCATGCGCCACTACGAGATCTCGATCCAGCAGGTCTACCAGGCGCTGGCGCGCAACAACGCCAACTCCGGCGGCGGCGTGCTGCCGCATTACGCCGAGCAGTACCTGATCCGCGGCGTCGGCCTGGCCAAGGGCGTGGACGACCTCGGCAGCATCGTGCTCAAGGAGGTCAACGGCACGCCGGTGTACCTGCGCGACGTGGCCAATGTCACCATCGGGCATGAGGTGCGGCAGGGCGCGCTGGTCAAGAACGGCCAGACCGAGGCGGTCGGCGGCATCGTCATGATGATGCGCGGCGGCAATGCCAAGGAAGTGGTCAGCCGCGTGAAGGAACGCGTGGCCGAGATCAACGAGCGCGGCATGCTGCCCGGCAAGCTGCAGATCGTGCCGTACTACGACCGCAGCGAACTGGTCGACTCCGCGCTGTGGACGGTGACCAAGGTGCTGCTCGAAGGCGTGGTGCTGGTGGTGATCGTGCTGTTCCTGTTCCTGGGCGATGTGCGCTCGTCGGTGATCGTGCTGGCCACGCTGGTGCTGACGCCATTACTGACCTTCATTGTGATGAACGAGGTCGGCCTGTCGGCCAACCTGATGTCGCTGGGGGGGTTGGCAATCGCCATCGGCCTGATGGTCGATGGCTCGGTGGTGGTGGTCGAGAACGCGTTCGAGCGATTAGGACACAAGGAGCCGGGCCTGACCAAGACCGAGATCTTGGTCAAGGCCGTGCAGGAAGTGGCCACGCCGGTGATCGTGGGCGTGGGCATCATCATCCTGGTGTTCCTGCCGCTGATGACGCTGTCGGGCATGGAAGGCAAGATGTTCGCGCCGCTGGCGTTCACCATCTCGATCGCGCTGGCGATCTCGCTGTTCCTGTCGCTGACGCTGTCGCCGGTGCTGTCGTCTTACCTGCTCAAGGGCGGTGCCGAGCATGACACGCACGTGATCGCGTTCATGAAGCGCCACTACCTGCGCATGCTGCACTGGGCGCTGGGCAACAGCCGCAAGACCATCATCGGCGCGGTGGCGGCCTTCGTCGCCACGCTGGCGATCGTGCCGCTGCTCGGTACCTCGTTCATCCCGGAGATGAAGGAAGGCTCGATCGTGCCTGCGATCGACCGCGTGCCGAACATCTCGCTGGAAGAGTCGGTCAAGCTCGAGAAGGAAGCCAACAAGCTGGTGCTGGGCGTGCCGGGCGTGAAGTCGGTGGTGTCCGGCGTGGGCCGCGGCGAAAGCCCGGCAGACCCGCAGGGCCAGAACGAATCGACCCCGATCGCCAGCCTGAAGGACCGCGACGAGTGGCCCGACGGCTGGACCCAGGACGATATCGCCAACGCCATCCGCGAGAAGCTCAAGGCCATCCCCGGCGTGCAGATCGTGATGGCGCAGCCGATCTCGGACCGCGTCGACGAGATGGTCAGCGGCGTGCGTTCGGACGTGGCGGTGAAGGTGTTCGGCGACGACCTGGACAAGCTGCGCGAGCTGGCGGGCGAGATTTCGCGCGTGGCCGGCGGCATCCAGGGATCGCAGGATATCCGTATCGAGCGGGTCTCGGGGCAGCAGTACCTGTCGATCGAGATCGACCGCCAGGCGATTGCGCGCTATGGGCTGAACGTGTCGGACATCCATGACGTGATCGAGATCGCGATCGGCGGCAAGCGTGCCACGGATATCTTCGAGGGCGAACGCCGCTTCGCCGCGGCCGTGCGCCTGCCGGAAGAGTTCCGCAGCAACGTGCAGGCGATCCGCCAGCTGCTGGTCTCGACGCCCAACGGCACGCAGGTGCCGCTGCAGAGCGTGGCAAAGATCGAGGTCAATGACGGCCCCGCGCAGATCAGCCGCGAAATGGCCAAGCGCCGCGTGGTGGTGATGATCAACGTGAAGGACCGCGACCTCGGCGGCTTTGTGGCTGAGCTGCAGCAGGCGGCCGGTGCCAAGGTCAAGCTGCCGGAGGGCTACTACCTCGAGTGGGGTGGCCAGTTCCAGAACATGGAACGCGCCATGGGCCACCTGAAGATCATCGTGCCGGTGACCATCGCCGCGATCTTCTTCCTGCTGTTCCTGCTGTTCAACTCGGTGCGCTTTGCCACGCTGATCATCACGGTGCTGCCGTTTGCATCGATCGGCGGCATCATCGGGCTGTTCGTCACCGGCGAGTACCTGTCGGTGCCGGCCTCGGTGGGCTTTATCGCGCTGTGGGGCATGGCGGTCCTGAACGGGGTGGTGCTGGTGTCGTATATCCGCACGCTGCGCGATTCGGGTTTGTCGCTCGATGAAGCGGTGGTGCAGGGGGCGACGCAGCGGTTCCGGCCGGTGATGATGACGGCGACCATTGCGATGCTGGGCCTGGTGCCGTTCCTGTTCTCGACGGGGCCCGGCTCGGAGGTGCAGCGGCCGCTGGCGGTGGTGGTGATCGGCGGGCTGATAACGTCGACGCTGCTGACGCTGGTGATGGTGCCTACGCTGTATCGCTGGTTTGATGATCGGAAGCCGGATCCGACCAGGGATGTGCCGGTGTAAGGCTGGCCCGTTTGAAGATACCGCTTGTTTGCTCCCCTCTCACGCTTGCGGGAGAGGGGGCACGTCAGTGGCTATTCAGAGCCCGTGGCGGTTGCCATCAGTCTGAAAACCGACGCCCCATGTCCTGCATGGGGCGTTTTTTTATCTGCGAATTGAGCCGGGGCGGGCTGCCTCAGTAGCCGTAGTACGGAGCTTCCTGGTAATAGCCGGAAGGCTGCGGCCCGCACGGGACATAGGCGCGGTCGTACTCGCGGTAGCAGTAGCCCGGAGGGGCGGCCGGCGGGGCGTACGAGACCGGTGCCGGGGCGTATGTGACCGGAGGCGGCACCACGGCAACAGGGGCGGCGACCACCGGCGCCGAGGCAAGGGCCGCGCCGAAGGCCAGCCCGACCAGGGCGCCGACTGCGAGCACCGCTCCGGCATTCGACCCGCCGCCGTGGTGGTGGCGGCCGCGTGCGGATGCGGGGCCGGCCGCCGCCATGGCTACGCACAGGGCAACCGCGGAGACGATTCGGATGGAGGGGCGCATGTCGAACTCCTTGTTATGCAGCTTTGTGTGAATGAATGATGCACGCAAAGCGGCAGCCAAGGTGTTTCGCGACGGCGCCCGACTTGTTAGGTTTGTAACGGCTGCTTTTAACCGGACCCCGCGGGCTGGGCCGCACTCATGCGGCGCTCCTTGCGGATTCGGCCGCCGGCGGCGGGAAGTTAAGGCCCACGGCGATGCGGTTCCATGCCCGGATCGCGCTGACCGCGCAGGGTAAGGCTTTGCTTGCCAGATGCCGGGAACGGGTGCTGGCCGATGAGGCCCGCCTTGCGGCAGGCCTTTCGGCGCAGGAGGAGTAGGTGATCCGCCGCTGGCTGGTGGCGCTGGCGGAAGGAGCGGGCGGGACGGAAGCATGACGCGTCGCGGACCGCCCGGGATCATCAGCCCGCCGCCAGTGACTGCTGCGGGGCGTTCCCGAACGGCGGCGGCATGTTCTCCAGCCGCAGCGACTGCGGCACCGACAGCGAAATGCCTGCGGCGCGCAGCCGCTTGAGGATCTCGAACAGCAGGTCGCTGCGCGTGTTGGCCGCGATGCGCGGGCTGCCGACGTAGCCGGTCACCGACAGCGTGATGCCGTTGGGTGCAAGCTGGCTGAACATGACCGAAGGCGCGGGCACGTCCAGGATGGTCTCGTTCTTGTGGAAGACGTCGAGCAGCAGGTCGCGCAAGTGTTCGGGGTCGGTGTTCAGCGGGAAGGTCAGCTGCAGCGACGCCACGCCCTGCGTGCTGTTGCTCATGGTCACGTTGCGCAGGTTCTGCGAGATCAGCTGCGAGTTGGGCACGATCACGGTGGAGCGGTCCCCCAGCTGGATCTCGGTGGCGCGCACGTTGATGCGGCGGATATCGCCCTCGACGCCGGCGATGCTGACCATGTCGCCGACCTTGACCGGGCGCTCGGTCAGCAGGATCAGGCCCGAGACGAAGTTCTTGACGATCTCCTGCAGGCCGAAGCCGATACCCACCGACAGCGCGCTGACGATCCACGCCAGGTTGTCCCAGCGCACGCCCAGCAGCGACAGCACCAGCAGCACCAGCAGCACGTAGCCGACATTGCTGTACAGCGTGATCAGCGAGGCGCGCAGGCCCGGCTCCTTGCAGACCTTGGGCAGCAGTTCCCCATCGAGCCAGCGCCGCACCGAGCGCAGCAGCCAGATGCCGACGCCCAGCGCGACCAGCGCGTTCAGGATGCGGTCGGGCATGATGTTGAGGCTGCGCAGCTTCTCGCCGCCCAGCACCATCACCAGGCTGTTGAGCAGGTCCGCCGGCGTGGTGCCGAAGCCGCCGGTCAGCAGCGCCAGCACCGCCACCAGCAGCAACACGCTGGCGCCGATGCCCGAGAGGATGGTCGAGGCCTGCTCCAGGTGCGCATCGTCGACGCCGAACAGTTGCTTGATGACGCGGCCCGTGGCGTAGTTGGTGGAGAGCAGGCTTTCGCAGACGTCGCGCGTGACCTGCGTCAGCAGGTACAGGCTGCACAGCACGATGTCGAACCAGACCAGCTCGTAGGTCATGAAGCGGGCAAAGCTGATATAGCCGGCCAGCAGCGCCACCATCGACACCAGCACGATGACCGACACGCCGGCGTGGATCATGCCCGCCAGCGTGGCGCGTGCCTCGGGCCGCTCGCCCGCGGCGGCCAGCACGTTGCGCACGCGGTTGGCGCGCAGCAGCGCCGCGCCGATGGTCAGCACCACCACCAGCGACACCAGTCCACGCCCCAGCAGCGTGACCTGCACGCTGGTGTCGGCGATCCGGTTGAGCTGTTCGAGCGTGCCGGCCAGCAGCAACAGCCCCGCCAGCACGGCGGGGAAGGGCTTCATCGCGAGCGCGACCGGATCGGCCATCGCCGGCAGCCGCCACGACGGATGGCGCGTGCACAGCAGCGCGCGGCCCAGGCCCGCGATCAGCGCGCTGGTCAGCGTCAGCTTGACCAGCTGGGCGTACAGCGCCATCAGGTCCGGCGGCAGTTCATACTGGCGCGTGAAGGCGTTGTAGACCAGCTGCACCGCCAGCCCGGTGGTGGCAACGGTCGCCAGCGTGGTTGCCAGTGCCAGCGCGCTGCGCCGCAGGCGTGTCTCGGGCAGCCTGGTCAGGCAGAACCACGCCAGCGCGCGCTCGGCCAGGCGCCGGCCGAGCGTCCAGACCGCGAGCGCCAACAGCAGCAAGGCGATGGTGGCCGCGCGCTGCGATGGCTGCCAGGCCAGTTGCACCATCGGCACCACCTGGTCGTGGAAGGTGTCCATGCGCGCGCGGTCTTCCGGCGACCGGCTGAACAGCGGCTGCCAGAACTGCGGGTTGAGGATGCTCTCCGAGCGCAGCGCGAGCTGGTCTTTCAGGTGGCTGCGCTGCAGCCGCCCGAACTGCTCGCTCAGGTTGGCAATGTTCTCCTTACTTTCCGCGGCCTGCTTGAGCTGCGCGTCCAGCTGCATCCGGCGCGCATTCAGCTCGGCGCGCTGGCGGACCACGGCGGGCGCTTCCTTGGTGGTGCCGTCCGCAGGCGGCGGACCGAGCACATCGAGCTGTGCCTGCAGCTGCGCACGCTGGGGCGTCAGCGCCGCGGTCAGCTTGTCGATGTCGGCGTCGAGCTTGTGCAGCGCATTGTCGAGGTCGTCCAGCTTGGTGTTGCCGTCCGGATCGGAGGCCTCTTGCTTGATGCGGTCCTGTTCGGTCTGCAGGCGCTTGAGGTCGGCGGCGGCTTCGCCGTGCGTGATCGCGGGCGGCTGCTGCGCCTCGGCCTCGGAGGCGGTCTTGTCTGCGAGAGGTGCAGCAGCGGCGGCCGGCAGCGTGGCCGGCATCAGGTGGCATAGCGCAGCGAGCGCAAGGCCCAGTGCGAGCCGTGAAGCTTTGCTCATGGCGGAATCTCGTCGGATGGTGACGGCTTCCGGCTGGTCCGGCATCGGCAAGGGATCGCGCTGGCAAGGCGGTGTGTGCGGGGGCTGCGCAGCGCAGCGGCGATCGGGATGCGGGTACTGCCGGGACACCGGCGATGAACACGGGAAGGGCGGGCCACTCGCTGGCTCGCCGCTTCGGCGAAATCTGGTCAGGGCACGAAGCGCGGCGGGCTGCGCCGCAGGCCGGGATGCGTGGCACGAGGTGTGCTGACCGAGGGCGGCAGGGCCGGTGGATCCAGGCTCGCCGCAGCCCGGGAATTATACGAAAGCGTTCAGATCACACGGCCTTGTGGTGCGGCGCATGGTGCACCGCGCGCGAAAATTTTAGCGGGATCGTGCGAGTTGGGGACAGCCCGGGGCAGCCGGCCGGCACCATTGCCGCGATCGCATTACCATCTCGCTTTGCGGGCCACAGGCGGCCCATCGTTATCACAAGGAGACGGCATGGCAGTTCCGTCGCGCACGGAAAAGGCACAGCTCGGCGGCGAGGCCGGGCAGATCGAAATGCTGGTCGACCGTCCCGGGGGCGCGCCGCGCGGCATTGCGGTGGTGGGGCATCCACATCCGCTGCTGGGCGGGTCGGCCACGCACAAGGTGCCGCACCAGCTGGCCAAGACGCTGGTCGCGCGCGGCTTCCTCACCGTGCGGCCGAATTTCCGGGGCGTCGAAGGCTCGGCGGGCGAGCATGACCAGGGCCGCGGCGAGGCGCAGGACATGCTTGCCGTCGTCGCCCACCTGCGCGAAACCCATCCGGGCCTGCCGCTGGCGCTGGCAGGCTTCTCCTTCGGGGCCTTTGTGATCGCGCACGTGGCCGCCACGCTGGCGGCGCAGGGTGTGCCGATCCGGCACCTGGTGCTGGCCGGTACGCCGTATGGCACGGTCAAGGGCCATCGCAGCTATGACACGCCAGCCGTACCTGCCGACTGCCTGCTCGTGCATGGCGAGCAGGACGAGCGCGCGGGACTCGGCGCGCTGTTCGATTGGGCCCGGCCGCAGGACCTGCCGGTGGTGGTGGTCCCAGGCGCGGATCACTTCTTTACCGGCAAGTTGCCGCTGCTGGTCCGCATCGTCGGGCAGTACCTGGACCGCCCCGAAGGCGCCACGGCGTAGCGCGCAGGCCTGCGCGTTGTTGCGCGCGCGTCGCCGCTGCTGTGTAAAAATTTCGATTCGCGACGCGTCCTCGACCCCGGCAGCGGGCCCCAGGCACGGCATGGTTGATGCTACCGATACTAGGCAATGACGTCAGATCGGAGGCGATCCATGAAAGACTATCCACCGTCCGAAATCACGGAAACGTGGCGACACCGGGGCTACGGTGAACCTGGCGACACCCGCCGGCGCGGCGGCAACCCGGGCGGCTCGCCGTTCGGTTACGGGCAGGCGCGCTATGGCGCGGAGGGCAGCGAAGGCCCGGATGACAGCTACCGGCCCGAGCGGGCCGCGCCGTGGGCATCGCGCCGCTTGCCCAAGAACTACCAGCGCTCCGACGCCAGCATCCGCGACGACCTCTGCGAGCGCCTGGCACACGCCGACGACAATGTCTCGGACGTGACCGTCGAGGTGGGCTCGGGCGTCGTCACGCTGGCCGGCACCGTGGCCGACCGCAACGTCAAGTTCAGGATCGAGGAAATGGCCGAGGCTGTGCTCGGCGTCACCGGGGTCCACAACAATATCCAGGTGGCACGGGGCAAGGACGACGGAACTGGCCGCGAACAAGGCGCCAGCCAGGACCGGCAGGGCCGCGAGCGGTCCGTTGGCCAGCCGGCCGGCCAATGGCAGGAGGTCGGCGAGCTCGCGGGCAATGTGCTGTATATCGTCCAGGCCCGCGACGGGCGCTTCCTCGGTTCTGAATCGGGCGAGGCCGTGCTGGTGCCGTTGATCGCCCAGGCCGGGCTCTTCGACGATCCCGACGAAGCCCGCGCGGCGGCTGCCGAGCATTGCGCCCGCGGCTACCGGCTGCTGGCCACGCGCCGCTAAGGCAAGGCCAGGAGGCAAGGCCAAGGCATCCAGCGTGCTGGGCGCCGGACTTCAGGCGTTCGGCACGGCCGGCGCGCCGCCGATCGGATCGGGATGGATCTGCATCACGGCGGCGCGCTTGTCCAGCAGGTGCTGGCGCAGGATGGCCGCCAGCCGCTTGCCGTCGCGCGCTTCCAGGGCGCGGATCATTTCCTCATGGTCGTGCACGGCGCGGTCCCACTTGTCGGTCTGGTGGTTGGAGCGGAAGCGCATCGCCTTGAGCCGCCGGTTCAGGCTCAGGTAAGTCTGCCGCA
Source organism: Cupriavidus sp. PB-02 (assembly GCF_058252315.1). Classification (NCBI taxonomy): domain Bacteria; kingdom Pseudomonadati; phylum Pseudomonadota; class Betaproteobacteria; order Burkholderiales; family Burkholderiaceae; genus Cupriavidus; species Cupriavidus sp. PB-02. Next base: position 2,184,836 of record NZ_CM177695.1, on the reverse strand, counting down.
GCATCTGGTTGCGCGCGGCTTCATTGATGCGGTCGTGGATTTCCTGGTTGCGGCTGTAGTAGCCGGGCAGGTCGTTCTGCGCGCGGCAGGCCAGCATCGCATAGTGCAGCGCCTTGATCTCGGCCAGCTCCTGCGGCGTGATGCGCTCGCACGCCAGTTCGCCGGCGAAGGCCTCGAGGCCGCTCATCAGTTCGAAGGTTTCCCACGCCTCGGCCTCGCTCATCCGTGACACGCTCGCGCCGCGGTTGGGCGAGATCTCGATCAGCCCTTCGGCGGCCAGCACCTTCAGCGCCTCGCGCAGCGGCGTGCGCGAGATGCCCAGCGTCTCGCACAGCTCGCGCTCGTTGAGCTTCATGCCCGGCGCCAATACGCCCTCGACGATGAAGTTGCGCAGATGGTCGACCACGGTGTCGTGCAGCCGCTGGCGCATGACTTTGGGCAGGACCAGGGCACCGGCCGCGGCATCCTCGCTGTCGGAATTTTGCATGCAATGTCCTTTTATTGGCGTCCATCGCATTCTAATGCATTGCCGTGAGAGTGCAGCCGGCGTTGCGAATCCCGTGTGAATACGCGGGTAAACGCCAAGGCTGCGCCCGCCAGATTCCACCTGCTGTTCCGGTTTGCTCTGTTAAAGTATTTTGAATGCAAAATTCAAATTCAAATAGGGAGGCAGCGCACCCACTATCCAGCTCGATTTCCATCGAGGCCAACCAGAACGGCTACTGGCCCTAAACGCCCAATACCAACCTGCTGTACGGCCTGTCCGAGGCGCTCGACATCGATCTCGCAGCGGAGGGGGGCGCCGAAGTGCTGGTCCACGGCCACTGCCATCAGAAGTCCTTCGACGCCTTCACACCGGTGCAGACCGTGCTCGGCTGGATCCCCGGGCTCAAGGTATCGACGGTGAAGTCGTCATGCTGCGGCATGGCCGGCAGCTTCGGCTGCGAGGCCGAGCATTGCGCCGCGTCCCAGGCCATGGCCGAGCTGTCCCTGCTGCCGGCAGTGCGCAAGCGTGCGCCCGGTGCTATCGTGGTGGCCGACGACACCAGTTGCCGCCACCAGATCCACGATGGCGCGGACACCGAAGCGGTCCACGTCGCACGCGTGCTCGCCGCGGCCTTGCATAAGCGGGCCGGCCGGGCCAGGAGTGAATATGCATGAAACCAGGGGTTTGAAACCGCCGCCGGCGGCGGTTGTGGGCCATGCCTTGTCGGCGCTCGCCACGCCCGCGCTGCTGATCGATCTCGATGCGTTCGAGGCCAACCTGGCGCGCATGTCGGAACTGGCGGCAAACGCAAGCGTGGCGCTGCGCCCGCATGCGAAGGCGCACAAATCGGTGGCCATCGCCGAGCGGCAGGTGGCTGCGGGCGCGGTGGGCATCTGCTGCCAGAAGCTGTCCGAGGCTTACCCGTTTGCCGCCGCCGGCATTGGCAGCATCCACCTGAGCAACGAGTTTATCGGCCCCGACAAGGCCGCGATGGCGGCCGAGCTGGCCGCGCATACGCGGCTGTCGGTCTGCGTCGACGATGTGCGGCAGGTGCGCGAGATCGGCGCCGCCGCGGCGCGCGCCGGGGTGCGCATCGACGTATTGCCGGAAGTCGATGTGGGGCAGGGCCGCTGCGGTGTTGCCAGCACCGACGAACTGCTGGCGCTGGTGGAGGCCATCGACGCCCAGAAGTCGTTGCGCTTCGGCGGCCTGCAGGGTTATCACGGCGGTGTGCAGCATATCGAAGCGTGGGGCCAGCGGGGCGAGGCGGCGCAGCGCGCGGCGCAGGCCACCGCGGCCTATGTGCGCGAGCTCGAGACGCGCGGCCTGCGCTGCCCGGTGGTAACCGGCGGCGGCACCGGTACCGCGGAGTTCGACCTGGCCAGCGGCGTTTATACGGAGATCCAGCCGGGTTCATACCTGTTTCTCGACGGCCACTACGGCGCCATCGAATGGCACGGCGCGCTGCAGCCGCTCCATTCGCTGTTCGTCGCCGCGACGGTGATGAGTGCCGCGCGACCGGGCGTGGCGGTCTGCGATGTCGGGCTCAAGTCGGTGGCGGTCGATTCCGGCCTGCCGCACGTGTGGCCGCGCGACGCCGACGGGGCCCTCACCTATGCCGCGGCCAACGACGAGCACGGGGTGCTGCAAATCAGCGAGATCGAAAGCAAGACCCTGCTCGGCGAGAAGCTGTGGCTGGTGCCGGGCCATTGCGACCCGACCGTCAACCTACACGACGCCTATGTCTGCGTGCGCGGCGAGCGCATCGAGGCCGTGTGGGCGATCGAGGCGCGCGGGCTGAGCCGCTGACGCGCCGCGGCCCGGGCCGCAATGCGGCCGCCTTCACCACGCCGTTACCGGGCATCGCTGCCATCAAGCAGTGAATTCAGCGGCATGGCGCTTCACGAACTCATGCATGCTCGTCGGCGTCTTGCCGGTGAGCTTGATGAGGTCGTCAGTCATACGGTCGTACCGCCCCTGCGCATGAAGCTCCGCCATCACGGCAAGGTGATTGACCAGGTGTACCGGCACGCCCGCCTCCCGCAGCTTGTCAGCCCACGCCGCGACCGGTACATCGCGATAGCGGATCGTCCTGCCGAGCGCCTCGGAAAAGACGCGCGCGTAATGCTCCAGGTCGGCCGACTCAGGTCCGGTCAGGTTATAGATATTGCCGATGTGTGGCGCCGGGTTGTCGAGGATCCCGGCAACGGCGTGCGCCACATCGACAGCCGAGACCGGTGAAGTCCTGCTGCTGCTCAGCGGCAACGCCAGTTCGTCGCGTTCCCGTACGCCGGCGGCGGCGAGACGCAGGAAGAAGCCTTCAAGGAAGACCGTAGGCCGCACCGTGACGACCGGCAGCCCGGACCATGCCAGGGCCTGCTCGGCAAGCCAGTGCAGCTTGTGTTGCGGGCTGTCGGTGGTTTGCGTGATGCTCATCTGCGTGACCGTCATCTGCGACATATTCACGAAGGCTTCAACGCCGTGGTGGCGCGCAACCGCGGCGGTGTTGATCGTGGCTTCCAGATAAGCCGCCGACACCGACATGCCAAAGTAGATGCGCGAAACACCTTCGATGGCGCGATGCATCGAGTCGAGGTCGGTCAGGTCGCCCTGCACGACCTCGGCGCCGATGCGACGCAGATCTTCAGCGCGTTCATCTTCCTGGCGCACCAGGGCGCGTACCTTGTGCCCCTTGTCGAGCAGCATGGCGGTGACGTTGCGGCCGATGGCGCCGATCGCGCCGGCGGCTCCGGTTACGAGGATAGGGCGGTCATGTGTGGAGGTCATTGTCTTCGTCTCGGGTATTCAGATAAGGAAATGTCGGGCGGCACCGATGCTCAGGCAACGGTGGTGCGCAGATCGTCCGGGCCTGGTTCCGCGCTTGACTTGGGATGCGCTGCGCGTTCGTGAACGTGCGCGGTGGGCGTGCGATCGATCAACAGGCTCAGCAATTCCGGCCGGCTGTAGTGGCCGCGCGAGTCCATCATCTGCTTGCGCCTGTCGATTAGCGTGAAGTCGAGGTCGGCGATGACCTCGCCTTCACCAGCGCGCAGCGGTTCGCCCAGCAAGGTGCCATCGGGTGCCACGATCGCGGTGAAGCATCCGCCGGAGATCGGACCGATGGCGCAGCCGGTGTCCTTCATGATCTGCGCCTGCTGGTCGGCGTCCAGCCAGGCCGTGGCATTGACGACGAAGCACGCCGACTCCAGCGCATGCTGCCGGATGTTGATTTCCGTCTGTTGGGCGAACAGGTCGCCGAAGATCGAGCCCGGATACATGGCCGAATGGATCTGTTCGCCGTCGGCCATCATCGCGTAGCGCGCCAGCGGGTTGTAGTGCTCCCAGCATGCCAGCTGGCCAATGCGGCCGACCTTGCTGTCGACGGCGCGCAGGCCCGAGCCGTCGCCCTGGCCCCAGATCATGCGCTCGTGATAGGTGGGAGAGATCTTGCGGCGCCGCTGGATCAGCGTGCCATCGGCATCGAAGAGCAGTTGCGTGTTGTACAGGGTGCCGCCGTCACGCTCGTTGACGCCGATGGACACCACCACGCCCGCCTGCCGGGCGGCTTCGCCGATCGCATCGGTGGCGGGCGACGGCACCGTCACGGCCTGGTCCATGAGCTTGCGCTGCTCGGGCCCCGCGATGTTCTGCAGGGGACTTTGCACGAAGGAAAAGTACGGGTAGTAGGGCACCACGGTCTCGGGGAAGGTGGCGAACTGCACGCCCTGCCGGCCAAGCTCGTGGATCTTGCGCACGACCTTGTCGACGGTTGCTTCCCGGCTGTAGAGGACGGGGCTCATTTGCACTGCTGCGGCTTTGACGACTTTCATTGCGATCTCCGTTTCTGCGGGGGAGGGGACTTGAAGTCCCGGCATTCACACGCCGATGATGTTGCATATGCAACATCATCGGCAAAAAAATTCAATTCATCCGGCGCGGCAGCTCTTTCGCGATCCCCATGATCGCGCTGGCGCCGTCCTCGCCCAAAACCTTCCTGGCTTTCGCTTGCGCGGCCGACCATGCGGATGCAGCGCTGCGCAGCAATGCTTTGCCTTCCGCCGTCACCGAAAGCGGGCGAATGCGACCATCCTCGGCGGGGGATTCTTCGGCAAGCCACCCTTGCGCGATCAGCGGCTGCAAATTCCTGGTCAGCGTCGAACGCTCGTGATGGTTCCTGCGCCCGAGGTCTGCCCGGCTGATCGGACCAAGCTCCATGACGAGCACGAGCAACGTGAACTGGGGAGCGTTAATGCCGAACGGCCGCAGCTCCTGGTCATAGATCGCGGTCAGGACCCTGGAAATCTGCCGTGTGCGCGTAAGCAGGCAGTTCCGCGTGATCTCGCCGGTCACATCGCGAGCCGCTTTGTGTTGAACGTCTGAAGTCATGCAGGAGAGTATGTTGCATATGCAACGAGTATGCAAGGAAAATCTATCCACGTCGTATCCGCCACCTGGTCGTGTTCAAAGCCCCAGGTGGCTGGCTATTCACGTGGTCCGTTGCGCGACGTGCGCTCGCCTTGCTTCCCGTACATGCCTGGCGGGTAGATGGGATAACGCAGCGCCGCGAACACGAGCACGACGGCGCCAATTGCCGTGATCCAGTCGAGAAGGTCCATAACCCTCCTTGCGCGCGATATCAGGCATGGCTTGCTTTGCACCATAGCCTTGGCGGAGGGATGCTATCGCCGGGAGGCGCCGCGACCAACGAAGGTTTGCGGATATCGATATGTCGATGATCCGCACCCTGGCCGGCGCCTTATTCCTTGCGAGCGGGACGGCTACCCTCCGCCAGGGTGCCCGCTCTTTTCCAATTGTGTATTGGGGAGGCTTGCTTTTTCTTTTTCATCAGCCACGCCTTGGTCGGCGCGGTCTGCAAGCTTTCCGTTTTCGGCAGCAATGGCCGGGTCACTGAAATCAACCCGCTCGGTAATTGCGCCTTGCTTGTCGTGTATATAAAGAAGCACACGCCTTTCCACGGCGAGCGCGGTTGCAACCGCTATCGCCTGGGTCAATTCCAGATCGACTTCCAGGCGGCCTTCGCCTTCGGCAGCTACTGCCCACCGCTTTCCGTCGTAAACAACATGAAGATTGCTGTTCTGAGCTTCCATAAATGGTCCCTGGAGAACTTGTGGAAATCTGTCAGTGGCTCTTCAGGTAATTCTAAGCGGCCCAAAGGGCGGGGGGATAGCGTGGATCGAGGCGGAATGGTCCGAGCGTTGTGTGCGGTCGATTCTGCACGGCTTTCGGACATCAGCATAAACCCTCGGGCCGGTCGCTGCCACGTTTCGCTACGACCCTTCACAAAGCGTGAATACCCCTTGATGGGTAGCGTCTGGCGGCGGGCAGGCGGCGCCCGTACAGTCTCGCTCAACAACGGAGACTGTGCAGATGTGGGACGTACTTGTAGTGGGCGGCGGCAACGCGGCGTTATGCGCAGCGCTGATGGCGCGGGAGGCCGGGGCTAGCGTATTGCTGCTGGAGGCCGCGCCGCGCGCCTGGCGCGGCGGCAATTCGCAGCACACCCGGAACCTGCGCTGCATGCACGATGCACCACAGGACGTACTGGTCGACAGCTATCCGGAAGAGGAATACTGGCAGGACCTGCTCAAGGTCACGGGCGGCATTACCAACGAGAAGCTCGCGCGCCTGGTGATCCGGGCCTCGTCGACGTGCCGGCCGTGGATGCGCCGGCATGGCGTGCGCTTCCAGCCGCCGCTGTCCGGCGCGCTGCACGTGGCGCGCACCAACGCCTTCTTCATGGGCGGGGGCAAGGCGCTGGTCAATGCCTACTACCGCAGCGCCGAGGCGCTCGGCGTGGAGATCCGCTACGAAACGCCGGTGGATGCCATCGAACTGAAGGACGGGCGCTTCGCGGCCGCGCGCTGCGGCGACCAGCGCTTCACCGCGCGGGCCTGCGTGCTGGCGGCCGGCGGCTTCGAGTCCAACCGCGAATGGCTGCGCAACGCCTGGGGCCAGAACGAGCGCGGCGAATGGCCGGCCGACAACTTCCTGATCCGAGGCACGCGCTTCAATATGGGCGTGTTGCTGAAGTACATGATCGACGCGGGCGCCGACGCCATCGGCGATCCGTCGCAGTCGCACTGCGTGGCCATCGACGCCCGCGCGCCGCTGTACGACGGCGGCATCTGCACGCGCATCGACTGCGTATCGCTGGGCGTGGTGGTCAACCGCGACGCACAACGCTTCTATGACGAAGGCGAGGACTTCTGGCCGAAACGGTATGCCATCTGGGGCCGCCTCGTCGCCCAGCAACCGGAGCAGATCGCTTACTCGATCATTGACGCCAAGGCAGTAGGCCGCTTCATGCCGCCCGTCTTTCCGGGCACGACGGCCCAGACGCTGCCTGAGCTGGCCCGCAAGCTCGGCCTGCCGGAGCAGGCGTTCGTGGACAGTATTGCCGAATATAACGCAGCGTGCCGCACCGGTACCTTCGACCACACGGCGCTCGACGACTGCCACACCGAGGGCTTGTCGCCGGCCAAGACTCACTGGGCCCGGCCGCTCGACACCGCACCGTTCTACGGCTACGCGCTGCGGCCGGGGATCACGTTTACCTACCTCGGCCTGAAGGTGAATGAGCATGCCGCCGTGCATTTTAACGGCCAGCCCAGCGACAACCTCTTCGTCGCCGGCGAAATGATGGCGGGCAATGTGCTCGGCAAGGGCTATACGGCCGGCGTGGGCATGTCCATCGGCACGGCGTTCGGGCGCATTGCGGGCACGGAAGCGGCAAAGGCCGCCGCGCAACAGAAGCAAGGAGTACAACGTGAAGCAGCTTGAGGCCCTGGCGCGCGAAGCCCGCGATCTCGCCGCCGAGTCCGGTGGTGCGTCTGGTGAAGCGGGCGGACGCAAGGCGATCCCGATCCGGGTGCTGCCGCTGACCGACAACGAGGCCGAAGTGGCGCGCCAGATGCAGATCTGCAATGCGTGCCGCTATTGCGAAGGATTCTGCGCCGTGTTCCCGGCCATGACCCGGCGACTGGAGTTCGGCAAGGCTGACGTCAACTACCTGGCCAATCTCTGCCATAACTGCGGCGCTTGCTATCACGCCTGCCAGTACGCGCCGCCGCACGAGTTCGGCGTCAACGTGCCGCAGGCCATGGCGAAGGTGCGGCTGGAGACCTACACCGAGTATGCCTGGCCGGCCCCGCTGGGCAAGCTGTACCAGCGCAACGGCCTGACGGTATCGGTGGCGCTTGCGGTTGGCCTGGCGCTGTTCCTGGTGCTGGCCGTGGTGCTGGGCGGTCCGCTGTGGCGCGAGTATGCCGGCGGCAATTTCTACGCGTTGTTCCCGCACAACACGCTGGCGAGCCTGTTCGGCGCGGTGTTCGGCTTTGCCGTGCTTGCGCTCGGCATCGGGGTACGTGGGTTCTGGCGCGATGTGTCGGCGGGTACCGCGTCGACATCGGCCGTTGCCGAAGCCACGAAGAACGTGCTGACGCTCTCGTACCTGGATGGCGGCCACGGCGAAGGCTGCAATGAAGCGGACGACCGCTTCACGCTGGCGCGGCGGCGTTTCCACCATTTCACGTTCTACGGCTTCATGCTGTGCTTTGCGTCCACGACCGTGGCGACGGCTTATCACTATCTGCTGGGCTGGCATGCGCCGTATCCGGTGCTCAGCCTGCCGGTGCTGCTCGGCATTGCCGGGGGCGTGGGCCTGCTGATTGGTCCCGCGGGCTTGTTGTGGCTGAACCTGCGGCGGCATCCGATGCAGGGCGACACGAAGCAGCGTCCGATGGACCGCGGTTTCATCGCGCTGCTGCTGCTGACCAGTGCGACCGGCCTGGCCTTGCTGGCGTGGCGCGAGACGGCGGCCATGGCGACGCTGCTTGCCATCCACCTCGGTGTGGTGATGGCGCTGTTCGCGACGCTGCCCTATGGCAAGTTCGCGCACGGCATCTATCGCAGCGCGGCGTTGCTCAAATTCAATATCGAAAAACGCAAGCCGAGCGGACTGACCCTCGGCTCGGACTGAAAAGTCCCAGGACAAAAGACAAAGGAGCCCGACCATGAGGAAACCCGGTGTGCTGAACATCCCTTCGATGCGCGAGCAGTGCAGTGAGGCCGAGTGGCAGGCCCGCGTGGACCTTGCTGCCTGCTACCGGCTGGTGGAGCTGTATGGCATGGCCGACATGATGGCCAACCACATCTCCGTGCGCGTGCCCGACGAGGAAGATGCCTTCCTGATCAACCCCTATGGGATGATGTATGAGGAGATCACAGCGAGCTGCCTGATCAAGGTCGACCACGACGGCAAGATCCTGTCGAAGCCGGATTTCGGGGAACACAACTACGGCATCAACAAGGCCGGCTATGTGATCCACAGCGCCGTCCACCATGCCCGCCCGGAAGTGGCCTGCGTGATCCACACCCATAGCTGGGCCTCGATGGCGGTGTCGTCGCTGGAATGCGGCTTGCTGCCGATCACGCAGACAGCCATGCGCTTCCTGAAGATCGGCTACCACGAGTACCAGGGCGTGGTGCTCGACACTGCCGAGCAGGCCTCGCTGATCGAGGACCTCGGCAAAGGCGAGGCGCTGATCCTGCGCAACCATGGCGCGCTGACGGTGGGCAGCACCGTGGGCGAGGCCTTCAACTGGATGCACCGGCTGGAGCTGGCCTGCCGCTCGCAAGTGGCGGCGATGTCGTGCGGCACGCCGCTGCACGCGGTGCCGGCGGATGTGCTGCAGGAAACCTGGAACAACTACCAGCCCGGCACGCGCCGCCCGTATGGCGTGATGGAGTGGCCGGCGCTGCTGCGCAAGCTGGACCGCATGGACCCGAGCTTCCGGGACTGACGACCCGGCTGGCTGCCCCTGCAGCACCAACAGAAGATAAAGAGAAGAAGGCCCCCACGGAGTGAGACAAATGAATCGCAGACGCATGCTGGCGCAAGTGCTGGCGCTCGGCGCCGCCCCCTATGTCCTGTCGTCGCCGGCGCTGGCGCGCGCCGGCAAGCCCGTCACGCTGGTCGTGCCGTTCGCCCCCGGGGGCAACCTCGACGTGGTGGCGCGTGCCATCGTTCCGGCGCTGGAAGCCAGCCTCGGCCGCAACGTGATCGTCGACAACCGGCCCGGTGCCGGCGGCGTGATCGGCGCCACGCTGGTGTCGCGTGCGGAGCCTGACGGCAGCACACTGCTGGTCACCACGCCCAACGCCATTGTCGTGCTGCCGCGCATGACGCGCACCGGCTTCAGCCTGGCCAGCTTCAGCCCGGTCGGGCTGGTGTCGAGCACGGCGCTGGTGCTGGTGGTGAAGGGCGGCGACGCGCGCTTCAAGGACGTGGGCGCGCTGCTCGCCTTCGCCCGCGCCAATCCCGGCAAGCTTTCGGCGGGCCACGCCGGACCCGGCACCACCAACCACATGGCCACCATGCAGCTGGAGGATGCGGCCGGCATCCGCCTGACGGAGGTGCCGTACAAGGGTTCGGCGCCCGCGCTGGTGGACCTGATGGGTGGCCAGATCGACCTGGTGGTCGACCAGCTGTCCAGCTCGGCGCCGCATATCCAGTCGGGCGCGCTGCGCGCCCTGGCGGTGATGTCGCGCGAGCGCGATGCCATGCTGCCCACGGTGCCGACCCTGCGCGAGGCGGGTCTCGCCAACTTCGAGGCGACTACCGCCACCGGTCTGCTCGCTCCTGCCGGCACGCCCGTGGCGGTGGTCAGCGACATCAACGCCGCGCTGCGCAAGGCCCTGGCCGAAGGCAGCGTCAAGAGCCGCCTGCTCAGCGTGGGCAGCATGGCAAAGGGTTCCACCCCAGCGGAATTCCTCGCCTTGCTGCAGCGCGAAGACGCCCGTGCGCAAACGCTCGCCGCGGCCGGCCGCCTGAAGGCTGCCGAATAAGCCACGGAGAGACCACCCATGACACGACCCTGCCTGCCCCCGCAAGATACGCTGACACCGCCGGCCTTCCGCGCCCCGGACGGCGCCTGCGACAGCCATGCCCACGTATTCGGGCCCTTTGCCAGCTTTCCTCTGGCCGAGGACCGCAGCTACACGCCGGCCGAGCATCCGGCCGACGCCTTTATCGGCCACCTGGACGCACTCGGCCTGACGCGCGGCGTGCTGGTCACGGCGAGCGCCAGCGGCAGCGACAACCGCGTGGTGCTCGACGCGCTGCGCCGGTACCCGGCGCGCCTGCGCGGCATCGCCGTGCCCGCTGCCGGCACCACGGACGCCGAACTGGACGACTGGCACGACGCCGGCGTGCGCGGCGTGCGCATCAACCTGTACCAGCTCGGCGGCCATGCGGTGTACCGCAACGGCGTGGGGCTCGACGTGCTGGGGGCGCTGGCGCCCCGTCTGGCCGAGCGCGGCTGGCATGCGCAGATCTGGATTCACGCGCCGGACCTGGTCGAACTCGGCCCGCGCCTGAAGGCGCTCGGCGTGCCGCTGGTCATCGACCACATGGGCCGCATGGCGACTTCGCGCGGCGTGGACGATCCCGGTTTCCGTGCACTGTGCGCGCTGCTGGCGGAGGGCGCCGCGTGGACCAAGATTTCCGGCGCCGACCGCCTGCAACCGGCCGGGGCGCCATATTGCGAGGTCGATCCGTTCGTCGCCGCGCTGCTGGCCGCCAATCCCGGGCAGGTGGTATGGGGCTCCGACTGGCCGCACATCAACTACTACGAGTCCGCACAGGTGCCGGACGACGGCGTGCTGTTCAACCTGCTGGCGCGCTGGCTGCCGGATACGGCTGCCAGCGAGCGTGTGCTGGTCAGCAATCCGGCCCGGCTGTACGGCTTTCCTGCGGCCTGATCGCGGCTTCCATTCCCACCACAACAGACGGCGGCCAACCACCGGAGCACCGCCGCACCACGAGAGGAGACACACCCCATGCCCCGCTTCGCATTCCGACGCTGGCCGGCCCGGCTCGCCGCCACCCTGGCGCTGGCCGCAGCCAGCCTCGCCGCCCACGCCGCCGACCCGTATCCCGACAGGCCGGTGCGCGTGGTGGTGGCCTTTACCGCCGGCGGTACCACCGACATGCTGGCGCGCAGCGTGAGCCAGAAGCTCGGCCAGCAGCTGAAGCAGTCGTTCGTGGTGGAGAACAAGCCTGGCGCGGGCGGCAACATCGGCACCGAATACGTGGTGCGCGCGCCGGCGGATGGCTACACGCTTCTGGTCAACTCGGTCGGGCCCATTTCCATCAACCAGACGCTCTACAAGAACCTCGGCTACGATCCGCTTACGGACCTCGTGCCGGTGGTGCAGATCGCTGACGTGCCCAACGTGCTGGTGGTCCACCCGTCGCTGCCGGTGAAGACCTTTGAGGCGTTCGTCGGCTACCTCAAGGCCAACCCGGGCAAGCTGAACTACAGTTCGACCGGCGTGGGCACCTCGTCGCATCTGTCGGGCTTCATGCTGACCGAGCGCAGCGGCGCGCCGGCCATCCACGTGCCATACAAGGGCGCGAACGCGCTCAACGACCTGTTGTCGGGGCGCGTGCAGTTCATGTTTGCCACCATTCCGTCGGTGATGTCGCATATCCAGGCGGGCAAGCTGCGGGCCCTGGCGGTCACCAGCGCCCAGCGTTCCCGCTCGCTGCCAAACCTGCCGACCGTTGCCGAGAAGGGCTTCCCCGGCTTCGAGGCGGGTTCGTGGTTCGGCTTCTTCGCGCCGAAAGGCACGCCGGCACCCGTCATCGCCAGGCTGAACAAGGCGGTGAACGAGGCGCTGCCGTCGCTGCAGGCTCAGATGATCCGCGAGGGCGCCGACCCGGTGGGCGGCTCGCCTGACCAGTTCGGGCAGTTCACGCGCAAGGAGTACGTCAAGTGGAAGGCCGTGGTGCAGGCGACCGGCGCCACCGTCGAGTGAGGGCGGCATGACGACTGATCAGCCGGGCGCGGCACCGCTGCGCATCTTGTTGTCGGAGCCGGCGCTGCGCCAGCATGGCGAGGCCATCGGCGCGGCGGCGGGCACCTGGCAGCCGGTGCTGGCGCCGTCCGTTGACGATGCGGGCCAGGTCGATGCCGACGTCGCCTTCGTGTCGCGCGATGTGACGGGCCTTTCCACCAAGCACGAGATCCACGCCGCCACCCGGCGCTTCTACGACGCCATGCTGCAGGCGCCGTCGCTGCGCTGGGTGCACACCCATTCGGCCGGGGCCGATCGCGCCGTGTTCGGCCAGTTGCGCGGGCGCGGGGTAGAGGTGAGCACGTCGTCCGGCGCCAACGCGGCGGTCGTGGCGCAAACCGCGCTGGCAGGGGTGCTGGCGCTGGCTCGCCATTTCCCGCAATTGCTCGCCGCCCAGCGCGAACGCCGCTGGGCGCCGCTGATCGGTTCCGGCCTGCCGCGGGACCTGCAAGGGCAGACGGCCACGATCGTCGGCTGGGGCCCGATCGGGCAGCGGCTGGGCACGGTGCTGAAGCTGCTCGGCCTGAAGGTGGTGGCGGTGCGGCAGCGCGCCACACCCACGGGGGATGACATCGCCTGTGTCGGGGTGGACGACCTGCTGGATGTACTGCCGCGCACGGACTGGCTGATCCTGGCTTGCCCGCTGACGGACCGCACGCGCGGGCTGGTCGGCGCGCAGGCGCTCGCGCTGCTCCCTGCCGGTGCGCGCCTGGTCAATATCGCCCGCGGCGAGGTGGTGGACGAAGGCGCGTTGATCGCGGCGCTGCACGACGGCCGCCTCGCGGGCGCCTACCTGGACGTGTTTGCACACGAGCCGCTGGATGCGGATTCGCCGCTCTGGGCGATGCCAAACGTCATCGCTACGCCGCACAGTGCCGGGTTCTCCGATGGCAACGCGGCGCGCGTGCTTGGCATCTTCCTCGACAACCTGCGTGGCTGGCGAAACGGGATGCCTCTGTGTAATCGGGTGCCATAGGAGCTCCGCCCCTTCCGGACGGTCGGGAGAGCAATTTAGCGAGCGACCGCTTCCGGCCGGGCTTCGCCGAGCTGGTAGCCCCTGACGGGAGACTCACAGAGGGTAACCGTCTCAGCGGTGCGGGGCTGCAATGCCGCCGGGTAGACGACAAGAGCAGGGCGTGCACGACTGGCTCGGGGCCGATACACCTTGAACTCGGAGGGGGAGGTGGGCGTGCGGAGCATTGACCAGCGTAACGGGTACCCGCGAGCGTCGCATGAGCTGCGCCGGAATACCGGCGCCTGCAAGGGCCAGGAAGCGCGACCAGGCTGACAGGCCCAACACAATGCCATCGCATTGGCACACCTGTGCAGCGGTCAAAATTGTAGTCGCCGGCGAGCCGATGCCAATCTGCGCCACATAATCCACGCCGGAATCGTCAAGGATTTCTCCCGCACATGCCAGCGCGGCTTCGCCTTCGCTGCGTTCCCGCTCCCGCAACCGGGCAAGGGAATGATAGGCGCGGGCGCGGCCCTGCTCAATCGGGGCTTGCACGTTAAGCAGCAAGACCTGCGAAATGCTGCCCTCTCTATAGAGGAACGCGGCATGCCTGACAGCCCATAACGAACTGTCTGAGCCGTCAACAGCGACAAGAAGCTTGATCATTGCGGTTCAACACTGGTAGCGGTGCCGCGGCGACGATTTGTCGGGGCAGCAATTCCGATGCAGCCAGCGTATGCGAGTTCGTGTTTACCTCGCATCAAGATATGGCGGTAGCGCATAAAGATCCGATAAAGGGGCAGCGGGCGAGCCAGCAAGGCGCATGGATGCCTGCTCTGCAGCCATCAGCGCCAAGCCGATTTCGGCGAGCCCGCAGCGACGGATCATCGCGGCAAAAGCGGCTGGAGTGTGACTTGTCGTCCGCTTCCCAGCCCCATCCACGCCGATCTTTATGCGTTCTTTATACGCGCCGCTCACCTTTCTACCCTGTTTTTACTACCCCGTCGCTAAGCTCCAAGCCGAAACCACTCAAGGGTGTTTTGTCATGGACGGGATCTTTCTGATCGTATTGATAGGCTTCGCCGTGCTGAGCGCGGCCCTGCTGGGGCTGTGCGCGGTGCTTGCCCCGCAATCTCCGGCGGGCAACGGGCACGGCGGTTCGCATAACCAGCTGTCGGCAAAGAACAGCGCATCGGACAGGGGCTTGTGATGAGCTGGACCGATCTGTTGAGCGGTGTGTTGGCGGCCGCCATTTTCATTTATCTACTCATCGCGCTGTTCCGGCCGGAGAAATTCTGATGTCCTCCCAATTCGTGGGCCTGCTGGTCCTCTATCTCGCCATCCTGCTGGCGTGCGCTCCATTTCTCGGACGCTATCTCCGGCGTGCGGTGGAGGACGGCAACTATTCGCTGACTGTCTGGGGCCGTCCGCTGGAGCGGCTGCTGTATCGCCTGGGCGGCGTGCGTGCCGATACCGAGATGGGGTGGAAGCAGTACACCATCGCCGTCCTGGCGTTCAACCTGCTTGGGGTTGTGGCGGTCTATGCGCTGCAGCGCCTGCAGGGCATGCTGCCGCTGAATCCGCAAGGCTTCGGCGCGGTCACGCCAGACTCGGCCTTCAACACGGCCATCAGCTTTGTCAGTAATACGAACTGGCAGGGCTATGCCGGCGAGTCGACCATGGGCTATCTGATGCAGATGCTCGCACTCACCGTGCAGAATTTCCTGTCCGCCGCGACCGGCATCGCCGTGGTCTTCGCGCTGATCCGCGGCTTCGCGCGCCAGAGCGCGGCCACAATCGGCAACTTCTGGGTCGATATGACCCGGATCACCCTGTATGTCCTGGTGCCGATTTCGACGGTGATCGCGCTGGCACTGGTCAGCCAGGGCGTGATCCAGAATTTCGATGCCTACAAGGAAGTCAGCCTCGTCACGCCAGTCGAATACACCCAGCCCAAGGTCGATGCCGCCGGGCAGCCGGTGCTCGATGCACAGGGCAAGCCGGTGACGGAAGACCTGAAGACGGACAAGCAGACGCTGGCCATGGGTCCGGTCGCCTCGCAAGAGGCCATCAAGATGCTGGGCACCAACGGCGGCGGCTTCTTCAATGCCAACTCGGCGCATCCGTTCGAGAACCCGAATGCCCTGGCCAACTTTATCCAGATGCTGGCGATCTTCCTGATCCCGGCGGCCCTGTGCTTCACTTTCGGCGAGATGGTGGGGGACAGGCGACAGGGGGTGGCGGTGCTGGCTTCCATGACAGTGATCTTTGTCGCCATGGCTTGCGTCGCCGCAATGTCCGAGCAGATGGCCAATCCTGCGCTGTCCGGCTTGCCGGTCGACCATGCCAGCTCCCTGTTGCAGGCGGGCGGCAATATGGAAGGCAAGGAAACGCGCTTCGGCATTGCGGCGTCGGCGCTGTTCGCCACCATCACGACCGCGGCATCGTGCGGCGCGGTCAATGCGATGCATGACTCGTTCACCGCCATTGGCGGGCTGGTGCCGATGCTGCTGATGCAACTGGGCGAAGTGGTGTTCGGCGGGGTCGGCTCGGGGCTGTACGGCATGCTGGTCTATGCAGTGCTCGCTGTCTTCATCGCCGGCCTGATGATCGGCCGCACGCCGGAGTACCTCGGCAAGAAGATCGAAGCCTACGAAATGAAGATGACTGCCGTGGCGATCCTGGTCACGCCGCTGCTGGTGCTGCTCGGCACCTCGGTGGCGGTCATGGCCGAAGCAGGGCGCGCGGGCGTCTTCAATCCCGGCACGCACGGCTTCTCGGAGATCCTTTATGCGCTCTCGTCGGCGGCCAATAACAACGGCAGCGCCTTTGCGGGCCTCTCTGCCAACACGCCGTTCTACAACACGCTGCTGGCGGCGGCCATGTGGTTCGGCCGGTTCTGGATCATCATCCCGGTCCTTGCGCTGGCGGGCTCGCTCGCGGCCAAGAAGCGCGTGCCGCCCAGCGGCGGCACGATGCCGACGCACGGCCCGTTGTTTGTCGTGCTGCTGGTGGGGACGGTACTGATGGTCGGCGCGCTCACCTATGTGCCGGCACTGGCGCTCGGGCCGGTTGCCGAGCAGCTCCAGGGCGCGGTGATGGCAACCGCGGCGAAGTAAGGCGACTACTGACGAAGAGATATCGAGCATTCGTACACGTCCGGTACCTGCACTGCCTCACAGGCGAGGTGCCGGGCGTTTCCAGCGGATTGCGGAGAAACCATGCAACATGATTCGATGGCCCCATCGGCCAAGCGCGGCGGCAAGACGCCGGACGCTGCTTCCTCCAACACGCTTCCTGCCAAGGTCGCGCCGGTCTCCGGCCAGCAACGCGGCACGCATCATCATCCGCATCGCCCGCCGGCGCGCAGCATGTTCGCGCCGGAACTGGTGAAGCCTGCGCTCGTTGCGGCCCTCAGGAAACTATCGCCGCGGGACCAGTTGCGCAACCCGGTGATGT
Organism: Cupriavidus sp. PB-02; assembly: GCF_058252315.1. Classification (NCBI taxonomy): domain Bacteria; kingdom Pseudomonadati; phylum Pseudomonadota; class Betaproteobacteria; order Burkholderiales; family Burkholderiaceae; genus Cupriavidus; species Cupriavidus sp. PB-02. The sequence continues at coordinate 2,168,055 of NZ_CM177695.1, read as the reverse complement.
TCGTGGTCTACGTCGGCAGCATCCTGACGACCATCCTCTTCCTGCGGGCGATGTTCGCGCCCGCGGCTGCCCCTGGCGGCGAGAGCGCGGGCTTCATCCTGGCGGTATCGGTCTGGCTGTGGTTTACGGTGCTGTTCGCCAACTTTGCCGAGGCATTGGCGGAAGGGCGGAGCAAGCAGCAGGCCGAGGCGCTGCGCGGCCTGAAGACGACCGTCACCGCGCGCGTGCTGAAGGAAGGCAAGCGTGGCAGTGCCACGGAGGCCCGTGCGGCCACGGCGCTGCGCCGTGGCGACGTCGTGCTGGTGGAAGCCGGCGACATGATCCCTGGGGACGGGGAAGTGATCGACGGCGTGGCCTCGGTCGACGAAAGCGCGATCACGGGCGAATCGGCACCGGTGATCCGCGAGTCCGGCGGCGATTTCTCGTCCGTGACCGGCGGCACGCGCGTGCTGTCCGACTGGATCGTAGTACGCATCACGACCAACCCGGGCGAGAGCTTCATCGACCGCATGATCACGATGGTCGAAGGCGCCAAGCGGCAGAAGACCCCGAACGAGCTGGCCCTGACGATCCTGCTGGTCGGCCTGACCCTCGTACTGCTGCTGGCCACGGCCACGCTGCAGCCGTTCTCGCTCTACAGCGTGCTGGTGACCAAGGCTGGCGTGCCGGTGACGATCACCGTGCTGGTGGCGCTGCTGGTCTGCCTGATCCCGACCACCATCGGCGGCCTGCTGTCGGCAATCGGTGTCGCTGGCATGAGCCGGATGATGGAAGCGAACGTGATCGCAACGTCGGGCCGTGCCGTCGAAGCCGCCGGTGACGTGGATGTGCTGCTGCTCGACAAGACCGGCACGATCACCCACGGCAACCGCCAGGCATCGCGCTTTATCCCGGCACCGGGCGTGTCGCTGCTGCAGCTCGCGGAAGCGGCCTGGCTGTCGTCGCTGGCCGACGAGACCCCGGAAGGCCGCAGCATCGTCACGCTCGCCCGGCAGCAGCCGGGGTTGGCGGCGCCGGAGATGGCCAAACTGAAGCCGGAGTTCGTACCGTTCACGGCCCAGACCCGCATGAGCGGCGTCGACCTGGGCAATGGCGGCGAACGCCACGTACGCAAGGGCGCAGCGGATGCCGTGCGCCGCTACGTCACCGAGCGCGCCGGCAAGTACCCGGATGCCGTATTGCAGGCCGTGGATGAGGTGGCGCGCGTCGGCAGCACGCCGCTGGTGGTGGCTGACGCCCGGGGTGACGATGTGCGTGTGCTGGGCGTGATCGAGCTGAAGGACATCGTCAAGACCGGCATCCGCGAGCGCTTTGGCGAGCTGCGCAAGATGGGCATCAAGACCGTGATGATCACCGGCGACAACCGCCTGACCGCAGCCTCGATCGCCGCGGAAGCCGGCGTCGATGACTTCCTGGCCGAGGCCACGCCGGAAGCCAAGCTCAAGCTGATCCGCCAGTACCAGACCGACGGGCGACTGGTGGCGATGACCGGCGACGGCACTAACGATGCGCCGGCGCTGGCCCAGGCCGACGTCGCCGTGGCGATGAACAGCGGCACGCAGGCGGCCAAGGAAGCCGGCAACATGGTGGACCTGGACAGCAACCCGACCAAGCTGATCGAGATCGTCGAGATCGGCAAGCAGATGCTGATGACGCGCGGCTCGCTGACAACCTTCAGCGTTGCCAACGACATCGCCAAGTATTTCGCCATCATCCCGGCGGCATTTGCCACCACGTATCCGCAGCTCAACCTGCTGAATGTGATGGGGCTTGCCACGCCGGCCTCGGCCATCATGTCTGCCGTGATCTTCAATGCGCTGATCATCGTCGTGCTGATTCCGCTCGCGCTCAAGGGCGTTGTCTACCGGCCGTTGGGTGCGGCGGTGCTGCTGCGCCGCAACCTGCTGATCTACGGTCTTGGCGGCATCCTGGTGCCGTTTGCCGGCATCAAGTTGATCGACATGGTCCTTGCGCTGTTTGGCTGGATCTGATTTCCCTACGATTCGGAGTTCTCATGATTACCCAAGTGCAATCTCCCCAGCCCGCACCGCAACCCGTGCAGGCGGGCCTTGCGAGGCCGATGCTGGTGGTGTTCGTCGCGCTGTCGCTGTTGACCGGCCTGTTGTATCCGGGCGTGATTACCGCGATTTCGAAAGTCGTGTTCCCGCACCAGGCAGGGGGCTCGCTGATCGAGAAGGACGGCAAGCCCATCGGCTCCGAACTCATCGGCCAGCCGTTCTCCGACCCGAAGTACTTCTGGGGCCGGTTGTCGGCGACGGCGCCCATGCCGTATAACCCTGCGGCGTCGGTCGGCTCGAACCTGGGCCCCACCAACCCGGCGCTGACCGACACGGCCCGCGCGCGCATCGACGCGCTGCACGCCGCCGATCCGGACAACCAGGCGCCGGTACCCGTGGACCTGGCCACGGCATCCGGTAGCGGCCTCGATCCGCATATCAGTCCCGCCGCGGCCGAATACCAGGCGGCGCGCGTGGCCCGCATCCGCGGGATTCCCGTCGAACAGGTGAAGCAGCTGATCGCCGCGCATACCGAGGCGCCGCTGCTGCCGGTTCTGGGCGAGCCGGGGGTCAATGTCCTGAAGCTGAACCTGGCGCTGGACGGCATTGCGCCGAAGCGATGAAGACGATGACGGCAGCGCCATGCATGCAGCCCTGACCGGGAGCGAGCCTTCCCATGCCTGATGCCGAATTCCGCGAAGCCGCCGGGCGGCCCGATCCCGATGCGCTGCTCCAGATGGTCCAGGCCGAAGGGGAGCGTGCAGCGCGCGGCAGGCTGCGGGTCTACTTTGGCGCTTCGGCCGGGGTAGGCAAGACCTTTGCCATGCTTACCGCGGCGCGGGCGGCGTCGGCGCAGGGCACGGATGTCGTCATTGGCATCGTCGAGACCCACGGCCGCGCGGAGACCGAGGCGCTGGTCGCCGGCGTCGAGCGGCTGCCGATGAAGGAGGTGCCATATCGCGACCGGGTGCTCAAGGAATTCGACCTGGATGGAGCGCTGGCCCGCCATCCCACGCTGATCCTGGTTGACGAGCTTGCACATTCCAATGCGCCGGGGTGCCGTCATCCCAAGCGGTGGCAGGATATACAGGAGTTGCAGGCGGCCGGCATCGACGTCTGGACCACGGTCAATGTGCAGCACCTGGATAGCCTGAACCAAGCGGTTGGGGGCATCACCGGCATTCGCGTGTGGGAAACGGTGCCGGACATTGTTTTCGACAGCGCGGACGAAGTCGTGCTGGTGGACCTGCCCGCCGATGAACTGCTGCACCGGCTGAAGGAGGGCAAGGTCTACCTGCCGGAGCAGGCGCGGCACGCGGCGCGCAATTTCTTTCGCAAAGGCAACCTGATCGCGCTGCGCGAGCTGGCGTTGCGTCGGACGGCGGACCGCGTCGACGACGATGTCCGGGCATGGCGCCAGTCTGAATCCGTGCAGTCGGTCTGGCGCACGCGCGAGGCCGTGCTCGCCTGCATCGGCAGCGGCGACGATGCGGAGCAGGTCGTCAAGAGCGCGCGGCGGCTGGCCGGCCAGCTCGATTGCGACTGGCACGTGGTGACCATCGCTACACCGAGACTGGCGCCGCCATCCAATGCGGCGAAGCTGCGCCTGCAGACGGCAATGCGCCTTGCCGAAGAACTGGGCGCGCGCACCGAGACACTGGCTGGCAATGACATGGTCCAGGCTGTGGTCGGGTATGTGCGTCGCCATAACCTGACCAAGGTGGTGATCGGTCGCGCGCCGGCAGACTGGCGCCGGGGCGGCGCGTCCGTTGCCGAGCGGGCGCGTTCGCTCCTCGAGCGCGCCCTGTCGCCGTTTGTCAGTGCCCCGGCGTGGCTGTTCGGGCGCCGCAGTTTTGCCGATGCGCTGGCGCTCGGCTGCCCGGAGATCGATATCATCCGCGTGGCGGCCGACACGACCCGGGCCGATATCCGGCCGCGCCATGCCGCCGAAGCGCCGGAGGCGCAGCAGGCCACCGACGGTGCGACCCGCAAAGACTACCTGTGGGCAGTGGTATGGTGCGCGGGCGCCACCGCGCTGTCGGCGCTGGCGTTTCCCTGGTTTGACGTCGTCAACATTGCCATGCTGTTCCTTGTGGCGGTGGTCGGGGTGGCGCTGCGCCATGGGCGCGGACCTTCGGCGTTGGCTTCGGTGCTGGCCGTGGCCGCTTTCGACTTCTTCTTCGTGCCGCCGCGGCTGTCATTCGCCGTCAGCGACGTGCAGTATCTGCTGACCTTCCTGGTACTGCTTTCCGTGGGCCTGGTCATCGGGCAGCTGATGGCTGGCATGCGCGAACAGGCGCAGGTGGCCGTCCAGCGCGAGGAAGATGCGCGCACGCTGTACGAGCTGGCCCGGGAGCTGTCCGCGGCGTTGATGCCGGACCAGATCGTCTCGATCGGCAGCCGGTTCCTGCGCGCGGCGTTCGATGCCAACTCGGCCTTCTTCCTGGTTTCACCCGACGGGCGCTTGCTGGCGCCGGTGTCGGATGCCGCGCAACAAGACACGGCGGCCCGAACCGACTCGATCGACCGCGTGCTGGCGGAGTGGGTCTTCGCTCATGGCCAGCCGGCGGGCACCGGCACCCATACCTTGCCCGGCAGCACCGTGCTGTACGTGCCGTTGAAGGCGCCGATGCAGACGCGTGGCGTCCTGGCGGTGGAGCCCGCGGCCGCGCACGCCTTTGCGCAACCCGCGCTGCGGCGGCAGGTCGACGTGTTCTGCACGCTGATCGCGATCGCCATCGAACGCTTGCACTACGTCGACGTGGCACAGCAGGCGCTGCTGTCGATGGAGTCGGAGCGCCTGCGCAGTTCCTTGTTGGCAGCCGTTTCGCACGACCTGCGAACCCCGTTGACGAGCCTCATAGGCATGGCCGAGACCATGCAGCGCAGTGTGCCCGCACTGGCACCCCCGCTGGACGAGACGGTAGCCGCCATGCTGGAGCAGGCAAGGCGGATGCGGACGATGGTGGTCAATCTGCTCGATATGGCCAGGCTGCAGAGCCGCGATGTCCGCACGAGTATGGAGTGGCAGTCGGTGGAGGAGCTCGTCGGCGCCAGCCTCGCTGCCATGCGCGACGCGCTGGTGCGCCATCGCGTCGTCGTCGCCGATCTGTCCGGCGTGCCCCTGGTGGAATGCGACGCCGTGCTGATGGAGCGCGTGCTGTGCAACCTGCTGGAGAATGCTGCCAAGTACACGCCGGCGGGAACCGAGATCCGCTTGTGGGCGGCGCCGGTCGATGCTGAAATCAGGATCGCGGTCGAGGATGACGGCCCGGGTGTGCCGGGCGGCAAGGAGCGGCAGATCTTCGAGAAATTCACCCGCGGCGAGCGCGAGTCCGCGACCGCGGGCGTCGGGCTTGGCCTCGCCGTCTGCGAGGCCATCGTCCAGGCCCATGGCGGCCGCATCTGGGTGGAGCCGGCGCAGCGGCCGGAGCGCCCGCGCGGGCAGGCGGGCGCGCGCTTCATGGTGGCATTGCCGCGCGGCAATCCGCCGGCCCTGGAGCCTGAGCCTGTGGGCTAGTATCGATATACGCAACACGAAACACCGCAACGCTGACTAGAGAGAGTTCATGCCATTCGATTTTTCCCCGACGATCCTGCTGGTGGAGGACGAGCCCCATATCCGGCGCTTTGTCCGCGCGACGCTGGAGTCGGAAGGCTGCACCGTGCACGAGGCGGAAACGCTCAAGCGCGGACTGATCGAATCGGGTACGCGGCAGCCCGACCTTGTCATACTCGACCTGGGGTTGCCGGACGGCGATGGCGTGCAGCTGATCCGTGAAATGCGCACGTGGACCGAGGTGCCGATCCTCGTACTATCCGCGCGCAGCGGGGAAGCCGACAAGATCGGCGCGCTGGATGCCGGGGCGGACGACTACCTGACCAAGCCATTCGGCGTCGGCGAGCTGGTGGCGCGCGTGCGCGTGCTGCTGCGCCGGCATGCCAGGGCCAATGCCCACGGCACCCACCATGTCACGTTCGGGGACGTCCAGGTCGACCTGGCGAACCGTGTGGTCACCCGCTCCGGAGAGTCCGTGCACCTGACCCCGATCGAGTATCGCCTGCTGGCGGTGCTGATTGCCCACCGCGGCAAGGTCATGACACACCGTGAACTGCTGCGTGAGGTGTGGGGACCTGCGCAGTCCGAGAGCAGCCAGTACCTGCGCGTGTACATGGGACATTTGCGGCACAAGCTTGAAGCGGACCCAGCCCAGCCGGCCCATTTGCTGACCGAAATCGGGCTGGGTTACCGTTTTGCCGGGTGATTCGGATTGCGGATCTTTACCGTATTTGGATGGCGGCACGGCGGGTTTTGATACCGTTTTTAGGCGTAAATCCATATCGTGGCGATGCCCGTCGTAACGGGATTCCATCAACTTCCGCCACAACAAAAATGCCTGTACTGCGCCAGACCGCCGCGCTGCTTGCGTGTTCCGTCCCCGCTCTCTTCACGTTCGCCGCCATGCCCGCCATGGCCCAATCCCAGCCAGACGCAGAGACGTCGGCGCATACGTTCACGGCCAATGTCTCCGTGGCCACCGATTATCGCTACCGTGGCCTGATGCAGACAAATCGCCGGCCCGCGATCCAGGGCGGTTTCGACTACAGCCATTCGAGCGGCTTCTACCTCGGCAACTGGAACTCGAGCATCAGCTGGCTGGGCGACAGCAATGCCGAGGTGTCGGCACCGATCGAAATGGATTTCTACGGGGGCTACAAGAGCACGTTCGGCGGAGACTGGAGCTACGACATCGGGGTGCTGCAGTACTACTACCCGGGCGACTATCCGGCCAGCTACACGCGGCCATATACCACCGAGGTGTACGCAGGCCTGGGCTATGGTCCGGTGACTTTGAAGTACTCCTATGCGCCAACCAATCTCTTCGGCTTCGCTGACAGCAAGCACAGCTGGTACATCGACCTGTCGGCCAACGTGCCGTTGAACTTCTGGGACCTGACGCTGAATACGCATGTGGGCTACCAGAAGGTGCAGGTAGCCAATGCATCGTATGTGGACTGGAAGATCGGCCTGACGAAGGACCTGGGCAAGGGCTTCTCGCTGGCGGTGGCCTACATTGACACCAACGCCGACAAGGCCGTGTACACCAATGCCAAGGGCCGCTACATGGGGCGTGGCACGGCCTGGGCTTCGCTGACGAAGACGTTCTGAGCGCGTGAGCCTTGCCAGCGCCGCCGGTTTTGATGCCGATTTAACACCCCGGCCCCATATCCTTGCATCAAATTTAGACGGCGCTGGCTAGCATAAAGCCATGTCCAACACGCGACCCGCTACCGCGAGGGTCCACCGAATCATGCGACAGTCAAGCCTGGCCGTTGACACCGTTCCCCGACGTACCGCCTTGCATAGTGGCGAAGGCACCGTGACCGCACTGCGGACGGTTCCGCTGCAGGCGCCATGCCGCATCCGGCTGCGCCTTGCCGTGGCCTCCATCGATGTGTTCGCGCTGCGGCAGACCATGCACCGGGCACTGGGCGAGCTTGCGCGCGCCTATGTGGTCAAGGTGGACTACCGGCACGGGCAAACCACGATGCAAGTGGATCTGGCTCGCGGCGACCGCGACGCCGCCATGCACGCCATCATGATGGCTTTGCCGGCCGCGGAGTTCGGGACCACCACAGCCTTGGGAGAGTAAGCATGTGGCGCACTGATGAGGAGAGTTTCTCCGGTGCCGCCGTCCGCGCCTGGGTCGGCATCGATGCGGGCCTCCGGACGTCGCCGTGGGGCATCTGGGTGCCCATGGTCACGCCGATGCGCGCCGGGGCGCTCGACCTGCCGGCAGCCGCCAGGCTGGCCGAGCGCTATGCCGAGGCAGGCGTGAACGGGCTGGTCATCCTCGGCACGACGGGCGAGGGAAGCCTGCTTGCGAGCCATGAACGGCAAGCCTTCACGGCAGCCGTGCTCGAGGCCGTTCATGGCGAACTGCCGGTGATGGCCGGCGTGGGCGCGGTGGATACGCGCACAGTCTGCGCGCAGGTTGCCGAACTCGATGCCTTCGACCTGGCTGGCTACCTGGTGCCGCCTCCTTACTACCTGCGCCCGTCCGATGAGGGCATCACCTGGCATTTCAACGAAGTGGCGCGTGTTACGGGCCGCCCGCTGATGCTGTACAACGTCCCGAAGCGGACCGGATGCGAGATGTCGCCCGCGCTGATCCGATCTCTGCTTGCCCATCCGCGCATCGCCGCGGTGAAAGAGTGCGACAGCGGCAACCTCGCCGCGCTTTCTGACGATCCGCAGGCCACCGTGATGTGTGGCGAGGACGCCGCCATGCTGGATCATCTGCTTGGCGGCGGTGCCGGAGTCATCGCGGCGTCGTCGCATATCCGCCCCGATCTCTTCGTGCGCCTGCTGCATCTGTCGCAAACCGGCCATGTCGACGCCGCCCGCGCCTTGTTCGCCCGGCTCGCGCCACTGATTGCCTTGATGTTCTCAGAACCCAATCCGGCGCCGGTGAAGGCGGCGCTCGCGCTTTCCGGCGAGATTTCCGCGGAAACACGGCTGCCGTTGCAGCCGGCAAGGTCCGCGTTGGTCCAGCGGCTGGAGGAGGCCATGGCCCTGCTTCCGCCGTGCAAGGAACGGGAAGACGGGCCGTTGCCAAAGCGCCGGGCGCTTGCGTAGAGGCGAAATGAAACCTCCCGTGCCTATCTTCCTTACCTGCACGGTGTGCGGTCATGTGCATTCGGAGACCCTTCAGGATCTGGTCTCCGGAAAGCTGCCACTGCCGTTGCTTTGTCCCGCCTGCCACCATGAGCTTGCCGTCGACCGGGATTGGATCGCCGATCAGGCTGAACTCATGGGGCTCACGCAAACGGCGCGATAACGCGCCGTTCGTGCGGGGCTTGTGGTCCTTGGACGCTCAGAACTCCTGTACCGTCGGACGCAGCACGATTTCGTTGATATCCACGTCTGCCGGCTGCTCGATCGCGTAGGCGATGGCGCGCGCCACAGCCTCTGACGGAATCGCGATCTGGTAGAAGTCCTTCACGAACTGCGCGCTGGCCTCGTGGCTGCTGCCCAGCTTCAGTTCGGAGTCGACCGCGCCCGGCTCGATGGTGGTGGTGCGAATCGCGCCGCCCACTTCATGGCGCAGCCCTTCCGAGATGGCCCGCACCGCAAACTTGGTGCCGCTGTAGACCGTGCCGCCCGGGCTGAATACCTTGATGCCCGCGACGGAAGCGATGTTGATGAAGTGGCCGCTGCCCTGCCGCTGGAATACCGGCAGCGCCGCGGCGATGCCATAGAGCACGCCCTTGATGTTGATGTCGATCATGCGGTCCCATTCGTCGACCTTCGTCTCGCTCAGCGGTGCGATGGACATCAGGCCCGCGTTATTGATCAGCACATCGAGCTTGCCGAATACGCGCACGGCGGTGTCGATCAGCGTGCGCACGTCCTCCTGGCGCGTCACGTCGGTGGGCACCACTTCCACCTTGCCACCCGCGGCGCGGATTTCTTCCGCGATGGTGGCCAGCCGGTCCGCCCGGCGCGCTGCCAGGACCACCGACGCACCACGCGCCGCCAGGTAACGCGCCGTGGTTTCGCCAAGCCCGCTGCTGGCGCCCGTAATGACGACTACCTTGCCTTCGATATTCGTGCTCATGTCATCTCCTTTCAAAGGATCGTTGATGCGATGAAGCGAGTATCGGCGGACTGGCGCTTGCAGAAAATGGAAATGTTAAGATTTCAGAATTCCTGAAACTGGAATCGAAACGCCATGCTCAATCGCCTTGAGATGCTGCGCATCTTCGTGACCGCAGCGGAAGCTGGCAGCTTCAAGCACGCGGCGATCCGACTCGGCATCTCGCCACAGGCGGTCACGCGCGCCGTCCAGGAGCTGGAGCGCATCCAGGGCGAATTGCTGTTCCACCGGAACACACGCCAGATCCGCATTACGGCGTTCGGCGAGCAACTGGCCGCCCGGGCGCGCGACGGCGTCATGCAGCTTGACGCGCTGTTCGCGCCACGTAGTGATCCGGAAGGCCCCGACTTCACGGGTGTGGTCCGGGTAACGGCGCCCAAGGCGCTGGGCCGCATCGGCGTTCTGCCTACGCTGGCCGGGCTCGCGCTCCGGCATGCCGGGCTGCGCATCGAGCTGGACCTCAGCGACGTGCCGGCGGATGTGGTGGATGGGCGGATCGATATTGGCGTGCGCTTCGGTTTCGTGCGCGACAGCCGTTTTGTGGTGCGCAAGGTGGCGACGCATGCCTTCCACGTGGTGGGCGCACCGGCATTGATCGACCGGCTCGGCCGGCCAAGGCAGATCCAGGATCTGGAGACACTGCCCACCACCGTGATGCAGGACGTCACGACGGGGCGGCCGTGGCCCTGGTGGTTCGCGCGGGGCCAGCAGTACACGCCCTCGGCCCCTGCCTTCACCAGCAACGATTCCGAGGCCGAGCGCGATGCGGTGCTGTCAGGACTGGCCTTCGGCCAACTCGCGGCGATTCTGGCGGACGAGCATATTGCCGCCGGCAGGTTGGTGCCGGTGCTGCAGAAGTACGCGCCGGAGCCATGGGACCTCTTTGTCTATCGTCCGCAGCGTGGGCCCGTTCCGCCACGCATTCGCCTGGTGTTCGATGGCCTGGTGAACGCGCTGTCGGGAGGGTATCAGGTCGGCGCTTGAGTGCCTTGCCCGGAGCGGGCGCCTTGCCCGGACGGGGCGCTCTTAGGCCGACGGGCCTTTAGTTGCTGCGCCCGCTTCGCATCCGTCTGGCTGACGACGCCAGCCTCCTGCCCGTCCAGGTCTACCCGTTTGGCCCCTTCAACCAGGCAAGACCAATAGCGTGTCCCTTTGCACCAGGTACGAATCGCTTCGCGCAATTCCTCCTCGGTCAAGGCAAGCGCCGTCGCATGCTGCCTGAGATCCTCAAACGTGCCGACCTTGAGCGGCACTTTGGGGGCGGGGTTCTTCGGAAAGGCCTTGGGAAAGTGCTTCTGCAGCCGGGCAATGGAATGCACCACCGGATCGACCGGTTTCGCGGGCGTGTCAGCGCGCGGATTCTTCTTGCGCTGTGCCCCTGCCTTTGACTCGGCCTGTGCCTTCTTCGCCAGTTGTTCTTTCAGTGCTGCCAGTTTTTCAAAGCCCATGGTATCTGCCGTTCTGTATGCGACTGGATTGTAGCAAGGCTGCGCCGGCCGCCTTGCATCGCGTCAATTTGGAGACTTCGCCGTGCCGCCGCGCGGCAGGCAGCCGAGCAGCCTGTCGAAGGCTGGCGCGATGTCCTCCTCCGGCACGCAGGCGTACCCCAACAGCAGGCCTTGCTGCACGGCATCGCCAATGAAATAGCGCGACAGCGGCCGCACCACGATGCCGCGCGCCCGGGCGGCAGCGGTGATGGCCACGTCGTCGGCATCGTCGGGCAGCCGCAGCACCAGGTGCAGGCCGGCGTTGCTGCCGTGCTCGTGCAGCGCACCGGGGCCGAGGTAGCGCTCGATCAACGCGGCCAGGATGGCCCGCCGCCTGGCATACAGCGGCCGCATGCGACGGATGTGGGCGGCATAGTCACCGGCCTGCATGAATTCGGCGACAGTTGCCTGCGTCATCAGGTGGCCGGCCCGGTACAGCTCGGCGTGCGCGGTCTGGAAGGCGCCGGCCAGGCTGCGCGGCAGCACCAGGTAGCCCATGCGCAAGCCCGGATAGAGCGTCTTGCTGAAGGTGCCGATATAGATCACCGGCGCATCCGGCTCCATGCCCTGCAACGACGGAATCGGCTGTCCGGAGAAGCGGAATTCGCTGTCGTAGTCGTCTTCCACGATCCAGCTGCCGCGCTGGCGGGCGTATTCCAGCAGCGCGCGCCGGCGCTTCAGGCTCATCACGGCGCCGAGCGGGTACTGGTGCGAGGGCGTGACGAAGATAAAGCGCGGCGCAGGCGTCTCCTTGCCGGTCTCGCTGTCGGGCAGCGTCAGGCCCTCGTCGTCCACCGGCTTCGGCACCATGCCGATATCGCTGACCTGCAGCACGCCGCGAATGCCCCAATAGCTGGGCTCTTCCACCCACGCCTGGTCACCGGGCGAGCCCAGCATCCTCACCACCAGGTCGATGGCCTGGTGTATGCCCTCGGTGATCAGCACCTGGTCGGGATCGCAGCGCACCGAGCGCGCCACCCGCAAATGCGTCGCCACCGCTTCGCGCAGCGCCGGCAGCCCGCCACCATGGCCATAGCTCAGCCATTCCGGCCGCGGCTGGCGCCACAGGCGGGCCGCGATCTGGGCATAGCGCCGGTGCGGGAAGCGCGTCACGTCGGGCACGCCCGGCATGAACGCCCCCCATTGCGTGGGCGAAGCCGAGGCGTTGGCGATCAGCCGCTGTCCGCGCGGCGACAGCCCGGGCATGGCCTGCGGCCCGACCTCGGTCGCCGGGACGGCGGCGGCATTCAGGTAACTCTCCGGCGCGGTGGCGGCAACGAAGGTGCCACTGCCGGTGCGCGCGTACAGGTAACCCTCTGCCAGCAGCTGGTCGTAGGCAAACATCACCGTATTGCGCGACAGCCCCAGTTCGGCGGCAAGGTCGCGTTGCGGCGGCAGGCGAGTGGCCGGCGCGAGGCTGCCGTCCTGAATCGCGCCGCGGATGCATTCGTAGAGGCCCCGGTTGAGCGGCTTGCCCAGCGCCGCCGGGCCTTCGGGGCCCAGGCGCTGGAGCAGCAGGTCGCCGCAGATCGATTTCAAATTGGCACCATCGGATTTGCGTAAGCGGTACTGGATTATAGGGCCAAAGCCGGATGAAATGGCTGGCATCGCTTGCTGCTGCCGGCGGTGCCCGTTTCGCGAGTCGGCTGGTGCCGACAGCCCTTACCGCACAATGACCATGAAAAACCTCGAACTGAACCAACGCCGAACCCTCGCGACGCCGCGCGGCGTGGGCGTGATGTGCGATTTCTATGCCGACCGCGCGGAGAACGCCACGCTGTGGGACGTAGAAGGCCGTGCCTACACCGACTTCGCCGCCGGCATCGCCGTGCTCAATACGGGCCACCGCCATCCGCGCGTGATGCAGGCCATCACCGCGCAGCTGGAGCGTTTCACGCATACCGCCTACCAGATCGTGCCCTACCAGAGCTATGTCGCGCTGGCCGAGCGCATCAACGCGATGGTGCCGATCCAGGGCCTGAACAAGACGGCCCTGTTCACCACCGGCGCCGAAGCCGTGGAAAATGCCATCAAGATCGCCCGTGCGCATACCGGCCGCCCGGGCGTGATCGCCTTCTCGGGCGCCTTCCATGGCCGCACGTTGCTGGGCATGGCGCTGACTGGCAAGGTGGCGCCGTACAAGGTCGGGTTCGGCCCGTTCCCGTCCGACATCTACCACGCGCCGTTTCCCAGCGCGCTGCACGGCGTCAGCACCGAGCGGGCGCTGCAGGCGCTGGACAGCCTGTTCAAGACCGATATCGACCCGGGGCGCGTGGCCGCGATCATCGTTGAGCCGGTGCAAGGCGAAGGCGGCTTCCAGGCGGCGCCGTCCGATTTCATGCAGGGCTTGCGGGCGGTATGTGACCAGCACGGCATCGTGCTGATCGCCGATGAAGTGCAGACTGGTTTTGGCCGCACCGGCAAGATGTTCGCGATGTCGCACTATGACGTCGAGCCGGACCTGATCACGATGGCCAAGAGCCTGGCCGGCGGCATGCCGCTGTCGGCGGTCTGCGGCCGCGCGCAGATCATGGATGCGCCGCTGCCAGGCGGCCTCGGTGGCACCTATGCCGGCAATCCGCTGGCGGTGGCGGCGGCGCACGCGGTCATCGATGTGATTGAGGAAGAAGGGCTGTGCGAGCGCTCCGCCGAGCTTGGCAACCAGTTGCGCGATCACTTGCTCGCACAGCGCAAGCACTGCCCCGCAGTGGCCGAGGTGCGCGGGCTGGGTTCGATGATCGCTGCCGAATTCTGCGATCCGGCCACGGGCCAGCCCAGCGCCGAGCATGCCAAACGCGTACAGGCCCGTGCGCTGGAAGCCGGCCTGGTGCTGCTGACCTGCGGCACCTACGGCAATGTCATCCGTTTCCTCTATCCGCTCACCATCCCGCAGGCGCAGTTCGACGCAGCGCTGGCGGTGCTGGCCCAGGCGCTGGCCGAATAAGGGGAACCCATGGAACTCCAACATACCGCGCTGTTGCGCAGCCATTGCCTGATCGACGGCGAATGGACCGGGGCGCAAAGCGGCGCAGAACTCGCGGTCTACAACCCGGCGACCCACGAACAGATCGGCTCGGTGCCCCTGGCCGGCGCGGCCGAAACCGAACAGGCGGTGCGCGCCGCCGAGCGCGCGCTGCCGGCATGGCGCGCGCAGACGGGCAAGGCGCGCGCCGCCGTGCTGCGCCGCTGGGCCGATCTGATGCTGGCGCACCAGGAAGACCTGGCCCAACTGATGACCGCCGAGCAAGGCAAGCCGCTGGCCGAGGCGCGCGGCGAGGTCGCCTATGCCGCGAGCTTCCTCGAGTGGTTCGGGGAAGAAGCCAAGCGGGTCGATGGCGAGGTGCTGGCCAGCCCGCGCAGCAGCCAGAAGCTGGTGGTGCTGCGCGAGCCGGTGGGTGTGTGCGCGGCCATCACGCCGTGGAACTTCCCGGCGGCGATGATCACGCGCAAGGTCGGCCCGGCGCTTGCCGCCGGCTGCACCATCATCGTCAAGCCCGCCGAACAGACGCCGCTCACGGCACTGGCGCTGGCCGTGCTGGGCGAACAGGCCGGCGTGCCGCGTGGCGTGCTGCAGGTGGTGACCGGCGACGCCGTGCAGATCGGCGGCGTGCTGTGCGCCAGCCCGGTGGTGCGCAAGCTCAGTTTTACCGGCTCGACCGCGATCGGCAAGCTGCTGATGGCGCAGTGCGCCGGCACCGTGAAGAAGCTCTCGCTGGAACTGGGTGGCAACGCGCCGTTGATCGTCTTCGACGACGCCGACCTCGACCGCGCGGTGGAGGGCATCCTCGCCTCCAAGTTCCGCAACAGCGGCCAGACTTGTGTCTGCGCCAACCGCATCTATGTGCACGAGCGCGTCTATGACGAGGTCGCGCGCCGTCTCGTCAGCGCGGTCGAGCAGTTGCGGCCGGGCCATGGCGTCGACAGCGAGGTCACGCAAGGCCCGCTCATCGACGCGGATGCCGTGGCCAAGGTCGAAGCGCATATTGCCGACGCGCTGGCGCACGGCGCCGCCGTGTTGACGGGCGGCCAGCGCCATGCGCTCGGCGGCACCTTCTTCGCGCCGACGGTGCTGGCCAATGCGACTTCGTCGATGCGGGTGGCACGCGAGGAGACCTTCGGCCCGCTGGCACCGCTGTTCCGCTTCAGCACCGAAGAGGAGGTGGTGGCGATGGCCAACGATACCGAGTCGGGGCTGGCCGCTTACTTCTTCTCGCGCGACATGGGGAAGATCTGGCGCGTGGCGCAGGCACTCGAGTACGGCATGGTCGGCATCAATACCGGGCTGATCTCGAACGAGGTGGCGCCGTTCGGCGGCGTCAAGCAATCGGGGCTGGGCCGCGAAGGCTCAAGCCATGGCATCGACGAGTATCTGGAGACCAAATACCTCTGCATGGACGTCGAATAACAACGATGGGGTGAAGGACACCCCCCACCAGGGCGGGGCCATGGCGCACCCACGCAGTGCGCCGGCCCCATGGAGACAAGACAGTCCGGCAATTGCCGGTGCGAAGCTGACGACTCCGGTGCAAGACGTGCGCAAACTTCCAGGAAAGGGAAGGGGGCGGGCGGGACGCGCGCCGGAATCGGCCCGACACCAATGGCACGCATATTGCGGACTGGGAAGTGCCATCCCTCCCTGTGAGCGGATGACATTTCTTCTATCGATGAGGGTATAAACATGCGTTTCACTGCTATCCGTAGCCTGCTTGCGGTCACCATGCTGGCGGCCTCTTCCCTGGCACTCGCGGAGGGCGCCCGCGACTGGCCCAGCCAGCCGGTGCGTATCGTCGTGCCGTTCCAGGCTGGCTCGGCCACCGACCTGATCTCGCGGCAGATCGGCCTTGGCCTCGGCAAGGAATATGGCCAGACCTTCGTGATCGAAAACCGGCCAGGCGCCGCTGCCATGATCGGCAGCGAAGTGGCTGCGCGCGCGCCTGGCGATGGCTATACGCTGCTGATGTCCGGACCGGCGTCGATGGTGACCAACCGGTTCCTGTACAAGAAGCTCAGCTATGACCCGGATGCGTTCGAGAAGGTGGCGGTCGTCGCGGTCACGCCTAACATCCTGTTGTCCAACCCCTCGCTGCCGTTCAAAACGCTGCCCGAGATGGTGGCGTATGCCAAGGCCAATCCGGGCAAGCTGACCTATGCCTCGTTCGGTGCCGGCACCACCTCGCATATCGCCGGCGAAATGCTGAAGGCCGCGGCCGGCATCGATATCGTCCATGTGCCGTACAAGGGCGCTGGCGAAGCGATTCCCGCGCTGCTGTCCGGCCAGGTGTCGATGTACTTCGACACCATCATGACCGGCCTGCCGTATGTGAAGGCGGGCAAGCTGCGTGCGCTTGGCATGTCCACCGCGAAGCGCTCGCCGAACGCGCCGGAGATCCCGACGATCGCCGAGCAGGGCTATGCCGGCTTCGATATCGCGCCGTGGTACGGCATTGTCGCGCCCAAGGGCACGCCGGCGGACGTGGTCGGCAAGCTCAATGTCTCGATCAATAAGCTGCTCAAGTCACCGGAATTCCGCGAGCGGCTGGCGGCCACCGGCGCCGAGCCGCGTGGCGGCAGCGTCGGCGAATTCAGCGCGATGGTCAGCGCCGAGATTCCGCGTACCGAGAAGCTCGTCAAGCAGTCCGGCGTGACTTTGCAATAACCAGCGTGCTGCAACCCTGGGGCGCCGCCCGCGCGCCCTTTTACCTGTTCTGAATGGAGTTCCCGATGTTGCCTTTCGACTGGACCTTTCCCTACCCGTCGCAGAAGATGCCGCTGCTGGCCGCCAACGCGGTCAGCACCAGCCAGCCGCTCGCCGCGCAGGCGGGGCTGCGCATGCTGTACGAAGGCGGCAATGCCATCGACAGCGCCATTGCCAGCGCGATTGCGCTGACCGTGGTGGAGCCGGTCATGAACGGCATTGGCGGGGACATGTTCGCGCTGGTCTGGCACGAGGGGCAACTGTACGGGCTCAACTCCAGCGGCCGTGCGCCGGCGCGCTGGACGCCGGAGCATTTCGCCGGGCGCGACGCCATGCCCGAGGTGGGCTGGGACACCGTCACCGTGCCGGGCCAAGTTGCGGGCTGGAAGGCGCTGTCGGCCCGCTTCGGCAAGCTGCCGTTCGCGCGGCTGTTCGCGCCGGCCATCGAGTACGCCGAACAGGGCTTCCTGGTGTCGCCGCAGATCGCACGGCAATGGGCCGCGCAGGTGCCGGTGCTGGCCGGGCAGCCTGGCTTTGCCAAGGCGTTCCTGCGCGACGGCAGGGCGCCGCAGGCGGGCGAGCGCTGGCGTTTCCCGGGGCAGGCCGCCACGCTGCAGCGCATTGCCGAGAGCGATGGCGAGAGCTTCTACACGGGTGAACTCGCCGCGCGCATCGTCGCGTTCGCCGAGGAAACCGGAGGCGCCATCCGCGCCGACGACCTGGCCGCACATCGCGCTGCCTGGGTCCAGCCGATGGCGCAGGAGTTCCGCGGCTACACGCTCCACGAAATTCCCCCGAACGGCCAGGGCATCGCCGCGCTGATCGGCCTCGGCATCCTGGACCGCTTCGACGTGGAAAGCATGGGTTGCGACAGCGCCGACTTCTACCACGTCAGCATCGAGGCAATGAAGCTGGCCTTTGCCGACCTGCACCGCCACGTGTCGGACCCGGCCACCATGCAGCACGCGCCCGCCGCCTTCCTGGACCCGGCGTATCTTGCCGAGCGCGCGGCGCTGATCGACATGAAGCGGGCCGGCGCACCGACTGCAGGGATCCCGAAGACCGGCGGCACCGTCTACTTGTCGGCAGCGGATGCCGCGGGTTCGATGGTTTCGTACATCCAGTCCAACTACCGCGGCTTCGGCTCCGGCGTGGTGGTGCCCGGCACCGGCATCGCGCTGCACAACCGCGGCGCGGGTTTCAACCTGAAGCCCGGCCACGCCAACTGCGTGGCGCCCGGCAAGCAGCCGATGCACACCATCATCCCGGGATTCGTCACGCGCAACGGCGCACCGGTGATGTCATTCGGCGTGATGGGTGGCTCGATGCAGGCGCAGGGCCATGTCCAGATGATGGCGCGGCTTGCCGCCTTCGGCCAGAATCCGCAAGCCATGAGCGATGCCCCGCGCTTTCGCGTGGAGCACGGGCCGGTGGTGAATGTCGAGGCGCATCTGCCGCCGGACGTGGTCGCCACGCTGCGTGGCATGGGCCATCGCGTCGAGGTGGCGCCGCGTGACAGCCTGGAGTTCGGCTCGGCGCAGCTGATCTACAAGGCGCCGGACGGCTATATTGCCGCTTCCGACTCGCGGCGCGACGGGCAAGCGGTGGGGTTCTAGGCGGGGCGCGATCTGATTGCCTTGCGAAACGCCGCCGGGCAATCATAATGAGCGGCATGTGTGCAAAGCGGCTGATCCCCATCCTGTGCCTGGCCCTGCTTTCCGTGCCGACTTACGCGGAGCGGGTGGCCGTCAGTATCGAAAACCTGAGCACTCCGGTTTCGTGTGCGGAGGAAGACAATGTCTCATTCGCCCTTTCCGCTGCCGCCGTCGGGAAGTTCCGGATCCAGGCATTGCATCCTCCCTATGTCGATGCAATCCGCACCGACAGCTCCGCGCCTGATTTCTCCGGGTGCAACTTCGGTCAGGCGCCACACCCGACCGATCCGCGCCATGTTTTCGTGCCTCGCACGACCAGCCTCTATGACGGCAGGAACATTGCCATTGTCGGTATCACGTTTGCGAGTTTCTGGCGGCCGCATAAGGTGCCTGTCACGGTTGCGGGCAGGCCGGACGCCGGCTTTCACCTGGTTCAGGTGTTCCACAAATCCGGCCGGACGCGTACTGAGGTACTGGTGCTCTATCCCGCCGATGGCTACTGGCGGGCGAAACCGTTGCCGGCGCGCCATCTGGGCGTCAATGCGTATGGCTCTTCGTTCCTGCTGGGGCCGATAGAGCAGGATGGGCGCCCGGTGGTCAACATCGCGCGAATCGACATCGAGCCGGAGCCCTTGTCTGTCAGGCTGCATTTCACGCGCGGGGGCCAGGCCACGGTCACGATCACTGAGATCAGCGACAGACGCACCGCGCTCGATGTCCGGTTCCAGCCGCTCTTTGACGCCAATCGACCCTTCGCAATGCTGCGCTCGATGTACGTTGCCGATGACAACGCGGACGCGAGCGAGGCCACCTGGTGGACCGGGCCGGCACGTGAAGCCCGCAGGAAGCCGGTGATGGCCGTCTCCTCGATGCAGGCGACTGGGGTGCGATTTGGCCGTACTGTCTGGTCGCGTCACAACACCAGTGCGCCTGACTTGATGTTCGACGCTTTCGAGGCGCCTGCAGCGGAGCCCCTGAGGCCAACAGACAAACGACTGGACTGAAATGCCGGAGCCCTTTGAGGAAGCGGCCGCACGCATGCCAGATCGGCACTCACTTCCCCCCCGTACTCAACATGCCGGCGCCATGGCGCTGCCATTGGCGCTGGCATTCGCCCTTTCCGGCTGCGCAGCCATGTCCGGCCCCGCATGCACGGCCAGCGAGGAACGCGCGGTCAGCGAACTGATGTACTTTGGAACAGCGAAGCCCGATGGGGTGGTGTCGGTATCCGAATGGGAAGCCTTCCTGCAAGCCTCGGTGACGCCGCGCTTTGCGCAAGGCTTCACGGCCTGGCCGGCCTCAGGACAATGGCGCGGCGCCGATGGCGGCGTGGTTCGCGAAACCTCGTACGTGCTCAGCCTGGTGCACGCCGCGGACGAGCGCAGCGAAGCCGCGGCGCGAGCCATAGTCAGCGAGTACAAGACCCGCTTCCAGCAGGAAGCGGTGCTCCGGCTCCGCAGCCCGGTGTGTGTATCGTTCTAGCCAGCGCACCTGCCCCGCGCGGCGTGCACTATGCTGAATTGGTTCACGCCCGCCGCGCTTACCGGAGATCAATCATGTGCCATCGCCTGTCCGTCTGGCTGGCCGCCGCAGCGGCAACCCTGCTATGTGCCTGTGCCACCCTCCAGCCCGTGGAGACCGCCCAGAAGATGTTCGGCAGCCCGCAGAGCGCCGTGCGCGATACCTTCGGCGCGCCCTCGGAGACATACCAGCTCGCCAACGGCACCAGCCGGTGGATCTACTCGAAGCAGCCGCTCGGCTTCCAGGTCTACGCGGCGGACTTCGACGCAAGCGGCAAGCTGACCAATTTCCGCCAGATGCTGACCGAGAAGGAGATCTACGAGGCCCGTCCCGGCGTCTGGACCAAGCAGGACGTCGCCGAGCGCTTCGGCCGCCCGCGCGAGCCGATCGAATACTACCCCTTGATGAAACGGGAGGCCTGGTCCTACCGGCTCTACGCCGGCGCCTATCAGCCTGCGCACTTCAGCGCCTACTTTGACGATCGCGGCGTGCTGGACCGCACCATGATCATCATCGACGCAATCGGCGGCGACGCGCGCGACGGCAGCAAGTAGGCGCTGCCCGCCCTGCGCCACTGGATTTCCTCCCCGCCTCAGCGTTGGGGAGGCTCGCTCGTGGCCGGCTTTCCGTCCTCGCTCCGGCGTTGCGGTTCGGCTTTTCTTCGAGGTGATTAATAAGGCTTATTGGTAACGACCTGATGCGATTGCCCCGCAAGCTGTTTCCCATGGCCGCACTGCTGGCCTCACTTGCCGCCGTCGGCCAGACGCCAGCGGCTCCCTACCCGGAACATCCTGTCGAACTCGTGGTGCCAAGCGCGGCAGGCGGTGGCACCGACACGGTTGCACGGGCCTTCAGCGAAGCCATGCGCAAGTACCTGTCGCAGCCGCTGACCGTGGTGAACAAGCCAGGTGCCAGTGGCGCAATTGGCATGACGGAAGTGGCCCGCGCCAAGCCGGATGGCTACAAGCTCGGCATCATCATCGCGGAAGCCGTGATCGTCCCGCATCTCGGGCCGACCACGCTCGACGCCGCCCAGCTGGTGCCGATCGCACGCCTGAATGCCGATCCGTCCGCAATCACGGTCAAGGCCGACTCGCGCTGGAACACCATCGAGGCGTTCCTGGAATTCGCGGCGGCGCATCCGGGGGAGGTGCAGGTAGGGAACTCCGGCTCGGGCTCGATCTGGCACCTGGCGGCGACGGCGCTGGAGGACAAGGCGCACGTCAAGTTCAATCATGTGCCGTTCTCCGGTGCGGCGCCGGCCCTGGTGGCATTGATGGGCGGGCATATCGACGCGGTGGCCGTCAGTCCCGCCGAGGTATCGGCCTATGTGGTCGCAGGCAAGGTGAAGACGCTCGCGGTGATGGCCGAGCAGCGGGTCAGGGGTTTCGCGAACGTTCCGACGCTGCGTGAGCGCGGTATCGACCTCTCGATCGGCACGTGGCGAGGGCTGGCCGCGCCAAGAGGCACTCCACCCGAAGTGCTCGAAGTCCTTGCAGCCGCCAGCCGCAAGGCGGTGGCGGATCCTGTCTTCGTGGCAGCGCTGCGCCGGCAGAACCTGGGCATTGCCTATGCCGACGCGGCGACCTTCACGGCGATGATCGCGGCAGACAACGCCGTGATGAAGGCACTGGTGGCCAAGACCAACCTGCGGAAGTGAGGCGGCGCGTCGGCTGCCACTGGCCGCAATGCTCGGAAGACCAAGCGCGGCAGGGGCTTAAGACAGGCGGGCGATCTCCTCTAGCAGCGCGGCTTCCATCGCTTCGATCGGCGCGCGTGCGCAGCCGGTGTAGAACTCGACCTGGGCGCACGCCTGGTGCAGCATCATGCGCGTGCCATCGATGGTGCGGCAGCCAAGCGCGGCGGCATCGCGGATCAGCTTGCTCCTGACCGGGATGAAGGCAGCGTCCATGACGATCAGGTGCGCGACGAGCTGTCCGGCGACCGGGTTGACATCGGGTGCGCGAAAGCCCGCGGCGGTCGCGTTGGCGAGCAAGTCGAAGTCCGCTGCGCGGAAGTCGGATAACCCGCCCCCAAAGCGCAGGCCAAGCGAGGCGGCCAGTTCCTCGCCCCGCGCCGCGGTGCGGTTGAACACGGTCACGCTGGCGCCGGCCTCGCGCAGGCCATAGGCCATCGCCCGCGCCGCGCCGCCCGCGCCCAGCAGCGCAATGCGCTTGCCGGCCACTTCTGTCACCTCCTGGAACGCCCGGACGGCGCCGATGCAGTCGGTGTTGTAGCCGGTCAGCATGCCATCGATATTGTTGATGGTGTTGACCGCGCCGATGGCGCGGGCGGTCTCGTCGAGATGGTCGAGATGCGCGATCACCGCCTGCTTGTGCGGCATCGAGACATTCATCCCGCGCACGCCGAGCGCGCGGATCGACTGCACGGCGCCGGGCACGTCCTGCACCCCGAAGCACACAAAGGTGTAGTCGATCCCCAGCGCCCGATAGGCGGCGTTGTGGATGCGCACATTGAAGGTGAAAGGCTCGCCCATGATCGAGCCGCACAGCGTGGGAATGGAACTGGGCATTGCGGGTGTCCTTGCGGGGAAAATCAGGCGGCTGCCTGGGCGGCAAAGGCCGCCAGGTCAAAGCGCGCGGCGGGCTGCCGTCCGGCGAGCGCATCCAGCAGGTTGCGCGTGGCGAGCTCTGCCATGGCGCGCCGGGTCTCATGCGTGGCCGAGCCGATATGGGGCAGGGCGGTCACCTTGGGATGGCTGCGCAGCGGCGAGTCCTGAGGCAGCGGCTCGGTGGCGAAGACATCCAGCCCGGCCGCGCACAGGTGGCCGCTCTCGAGGGCCGCGAGCAGCGCGTCTTCCTGCACGATCTGGCCGCGCGCGCCATTGACAAAGATCGCGCCCGGCTTCATCAGCGCGAACTCGCGCAGGCCCATCAGGCCGCGCGTGCTGTCGGTCAGGGGCAGGGTGACGGCGACGATATCGGCGCGCCGCAAGGCATCGTCGAGATCCGTCCGGGTGGCGCGTCCCACCAGGTCGGGCGGCTCCGCGGCGGTCTCGTTGACGTAGAGCACCTCCATGCCGAAGCCGAGCGCCGCGCGCCGCGCCACGGCCTGGCCGATGCGCCCGAAGCCCAGGATTGCCAGGGTCTTGCCGTGCACGTCCCAGCCGAACAGGCCCTCTCCGATGTTGGCGGTCCAGCGGCCCTCGCGCACATGGGCTGCAAGCTCGACCAGGCGGCGGCTCGTGGCCATGATGAGCGCGAAGACGGTGTCGGCGGTGGTCTCGGTGAGTACGCCGGGCGTATGGCACAGGGTGATGCCGCGCCGATGCAGGCAGGGGAGGTCGTAGCTGTCGACCCCCACCGAAATACTTGAGATCACCTCCAGGCGGCCGGCTTCGGCGAGTTCCGCCGCGCCAAGCTTCACGCTGGAGCCGATCAGGCCGTGGGCTCCCGACAGCGCGGCGCGGAAGGCCGGCCGTTGTGCCGGCTGGCGCGGGTCGGCCACGATCACGTCATGCTCCGACTCGATCGTGGCGAGGAGGTCCTCAGGAATCGGGCGGAACACCAGAACATTCTTGCGCATGGGTAATCCTTGCTGTGGCTTCACAAGCTGACGGCCGCCAGTTGGGCATGGGTCGGGAGGCCTTCGGTATCGCCCCGCACCTGCACCGCCCGCGCGCCGATCCAGGCGCCGCGCCGGACGGCTTCGCCCACCGGGCGGCCCTCCAGCAGCGCGCTGATCACGCCCACGGCAAAGCCATCGCCGGCGCCAACGGTGTCGACGACACGCTCGACGCTGAATGCCTCGACATGGCCGGTGCCGGCCTCGCCATCGAAGTAGGCGCCGTCGGCGCCCAGTTTCACTACCACCAGCCTGGCGCCGCGTGCACGGTAGAAGGCGGCAATGCGTTCCGGCTCGGGATGGCCGGTGAGGAAGCGGCCTTCCTCGATGCCGGGCAGGACCCAGTCGCACTGCCGCGCGAGGTCGTTCAGCGTTTCGCGCATCAGCTCAGGCGTGGCCCACAGCGTGGGCCGCAGGTTGGGATCGAACGAGATCGTGCGGCCGGCGGCGCGCATGGTGGCGATGGCCTGGCGCGTGGCAGCCTGCGTGCCTGCGGCCAGCGCGGGGAACACGCCGGTGACGTGCAGGTGCCGCGAGCGCCGCAGCCAACTGTTGTCCAGGTGCTCCGGATTCATGCGGCTCGCCGCCGAGCCGCGGCGGTGGTATTCGACGGGCGGATCGCTGCCGTCGTCGACCCGTCCCTTGAACTGGAAACCGGTGCGCTCACCGGGCTCGCACACCACCTGGCTGCAATCCACGCCTTCGCGCTGCATTTCACCGAGCAGGTAGCGCGCCATCGAGTCGTCGCCCAGCCGGCTGGCCCAGCCGACCTTCAGGCCCAGGCGCGACAGGCCGATGGCCACGTTGGTCTCGGCACCGGCGGTGCGCTTGTGGAAGGTCTGCGCGCCTTCGAGCGGCCCGGCTTCGCCGGCGACCAGCATCAGCATCGCCTCGCCCAGGGTGACCACGTCAAGATCGGTGCTCATGCCGGAATCTCCACTGAACGCAGCAGTTCGACATGATGGCGCGTGACCTGCACCAGGTCTTCGCCTTGCAGCGGGAATTCGATCGCACGCGCAACGTGCGTGGGCAGGCGGCGCAAGATGCTGCGCCATGGTGCCGCCGACTGGTCAAGCGGCACCGCGATCCATTTGGCGGGCGTGCGCTGCACGCCTTTGCAGTGCACGTAGCCGACGCCGGCGCCGAGGACCTGCGCGGCGTCGAGCGGGTCTTCGCCGGTCCAGTGCCAGTTGCCCATGTCGAAGGTCATCGGGGCGCTCTCCCCGAGCGCCGTGATGCGCGCGAAGAAGTCGCGCAGCGGCGGTACGGTGCCGGCCTGGGCGGTCTGGTCGTTTTCCACGACGAGTTCGATGCCGTCGTGCCGCAGCCAGGGCAGCAGTGCTTCCAGCGCCGTGCCTGCCCGATAGCCGCCAAGCGACATCTTGACCCGGGTCGCACCGAGCGCCAGCGCGGTCGTGAAGGCACGGTCGAGCGCGGCGGCATCGAGGCTGCCGGCGTCATTCCAGAGGCCTTCCGGGCTGGACCAGACCACGCACAGTCCATGCTGCCCGGCGACCTCGCGTTGTTCGCTGACTTCGTCCTTGTACCGGCGCTGGAGTTCGCCGCGGAATTCCACGCCGTCCGCGCCTGCGGCCGCGGCAATCCGTGCCAGCGCAGCCTGTCCGTTGCTCAGGGCGAGGTCGGCGCCATAGGCCGTCAGCGAGATCAACACCGGCGGGCGGGATGAACCATCTGCTTGCCACTGGCTCATTTCAGTGCTCCCGCGCTGAGGAATTGCTGCAGTTCCGGTGTCCGCGGCTGCGCGAACAGCGCCTTCGACGGGCCCGCCTCGTGCACCTTGCCCTGGTGCATGAAGATGGTGGTATGCGCCATGCGGCGCGCGAACTCCATTTCATGCGTGACCAGCACCATGGTCATGCCGGAGGCAGCCAGGTTTTCCATGACCCGAAGCACTTCCGCGGTCAGCTCGGGGTCGAGCGCGGAGGTGACCTCGTCGAACAGCATCACCTTGGGCTCCATCGCCAGCGAACGGGCGATGGCCACGCGCTGCTGCTGTCCGCCCGAGAGCTGCTCGGGGTAGCAGTCCTTCTTGTCCAGCAGGCCGACCTGGGTCAGCACCTGGTCGACGATGCCGTCGTTCCTGCTCGCAACCAGCTTCTTCACAATCGACGGCGCCAGCGCGATGTTCTGGCCCACGGTCAGGTGCGGAAACAGGTTGTAGCTCTGGAACACCATGCCCACGTCGCGGCGCAGGTCGAGCAAGCGCTTGCGGTCGTGATCCAGTTTGTGCCCGGCGACGGTGATGTTGCCGGCGTTGATCGTCTCCAGGCCATTCAGGCATCGCAGCATGGTGCTCTTGCCGGAGCCGCTGCGGCCGATGATGGCGACCACCTGGCCCGGCTCGATCGCAAACGAAACGCCCTTCAGGACTTCGACGGAACCATATGACTTGTGCACGCCTTGTGCTTCAACGATTGACATGGAGCCCCCTTTCCATGCGCCGGGCTGCCGCCGAAAGCGGGAAGCAGAGCGCGAAATAGATAAGTGCGACGACGACGAAGACCGCGAAGGGCTGGAAGGTCGCGTTGTTGATCAGTTGGCCGGCGCGGGTCAGTTCGATGACGCCGATGATGGAAGTGATCGAGGTGTTCTTGACCAGCTGGACCGAGAACCCCACCGTGGGCGGCAAGGCCAGCCGGACGGCCTGCGGCAGCACCACGTAGCGCAGCTGCTGCCAGCGGGTGAGGGCGAGCGCTTCGCTGGCTTCCCACTGTCCTTGCGGCACGGCCTCGATGCAGCCGCGCCAGATTTCGCCGAGATAGGCGCTGGCGTAGATCGACATCGCCAGCATGGCCGCGACCATCGGCGACAGCTTGAGCCCGAGCACGGAGAGCCCGTAGTAGCTCAGGAACAGCACGATCAGTACCGGCGTCCCTTGCACGATCTGGATATAGGCCGTGCTGGCGAGGCGCAGCAGCGGGCTTCTGGAGGTACGCGCCAGCGCCACCAGGAACCCGGCGAGCGTGCCGCCGACGAAGGCGAGCAAGGTCACCCACAGCGTCCAGCGTGCCGCCAGCAGCAGGATTTCAAGATGATTCCAGGAGAACTCGGTGATCATTTCGCGCTCCCTGCAACCGCTGCCGTCAGTTCCGCCTGCGCCAGCGGCGCGATCCGGGTTGTGCGTGCCAGCTTTCGTGCGCGCGCCACCACGCGGCGCCGCTTGAACACCAGGTTGCCGATCAGGGCGAACATGGCGCGCAGCAGCAGTGCCAGGCCGATATAGATGAACATGACGAGGATGTAGCTCTCGAAGGTACGGAAGGTCTGCGAATCGACCTGGCTGGCGACCGCCGTCAGCTCTTCCACCGAGATCGTCGACACCACGCTCGACGTCAGCATCATCAGCGTGAACTGGCTGGTCAGGGCTGGATAGACCTTCTCGAAGGCCGGCACCAGGGCGACGTGGCGGATCAGCTGCCAGCGTGTCATGCCCAGCGCGGCGGCGGCCTCGAGCTGCGAGCGATGCACCGCCTGCAGGCCGGCCCGGATGATTTCCGTCGAGTAGGCGCCGAGGTTGACGGTCATGGCGATTACCGCGGCCGTGACGGCATCGATCTGCAGGCCCACGGTTGGCAAGCCGAAGAAGATGATGAAGAGCTGGATCAGGAAGGGCGTGTTGCGGATGGCTTCAACGTAGGCCCTGGTGGCGCGCTGCAGCCAGGGGCCGCCAAAAGCAGCGGCAATGGCGCCGGCGGCGCCGACCACGGTGCCGAGCAGGATCGAGCCGAAGCTGAGCGCCAGCGTCATCGCCGCGCCTTCCGCGAAGCGATCCAGCTGCGACAGCACCGGGGTCCATTCGAATTGATAGTTCATGCGGGTCTCCTGGCACGCCGGCTGGCGCCGGCGCGCAACCTCAGACGGCCTGGTTCAGAACGCTTGCAGTGCGGGCAGAGCCTTGCCGGTCCACTTCTGCGCAATGGCATCGAGTTCGCCATTCAGCTTGACGTAGGAGATGGTGGTGTTGAGCCACTGGCGCAGTTCGAAGGCGTCGCGGCGCACGGCCATCGAATTCGGCTGCACCGAGAACGCGAACTTGGCGTCGAACTTGCCGGCGCCGCGCGCCTTCATGATCTCGTTGCCGGTGGTATTCGGCAGCGCAATGGCGTCGACCTGGTTGCTGATCAGGGCCTGCGCGCAGGTGGCATCGTCCTCGAAGCGGACGATATTCATGCCGGGCACGGCCAGCCGGGTCAGCGCGGTGTCCTGCGTGGTGCCGCGCGTCACGCCCACCTTCTTCTTCCCGAGCTCGGTCAGCTTGGCGTACTTGGCTGCGGTGGGCGCAAAGATGGTCAGCTCGAACGCGCTGTAGGGCGCACTGAACATGATGGCCCGCGCCCGCTCGGGCGTCGGCGCCAGCGTCGCCACCAGGAAATCGACCTTGCCGGCCTCCAGCGCCGGAATCCGGCTGGGCGAGGTGAGCGGAACGATATCGACCGGCACGCCCAGGTACTTGCCCAGCAGGTTGGCCACGTCGACGTCATAGCCGGCGGGTTTGCCGGTGGCGTCCGTGGTGCCAAAGGGCGGGGCGCCGGTCACGACGCCGATGGTGACCTTGCCCTTCTTGACGATCTCGGCGACGGTCTGCGCCTGGGCGGTGAAAGCGGCGCTGGTCAGGACCAGCAGAGTCAGCACGGGCGCGGCTACGCGGCGCAACAAGCGTTGGACGTTCATCAATGTCTCCTGCACGTATATGGGATGTGTCGCTGGCGTCGCAGCGTTCGGCAAGTACCGTCTTGAAACCGGTTTCAGAATTATAGGAAACCGGTTTCAGAGGTCCAGCAGTGGAAACCCTTACGGGGAGGAACGCGTTGGAACTGCGGTGGGAAGGGGCACGTTCGTGCACCCGCTGGGCCGACGCAGCGGGTCTATGCGTGGCTCACGCGTGCGCGCTCGGTCGGCGGCGGGGGAAGGATCAGCCGCGGCGCGTGGACCCGCGAGTGACCAGGGTGCCGGGCAACAGGACCCGGCGCGGCGGCAGCTGCGCGCCTTGCAGGCGCTCGATCAGGCAGTTGGTGGCGACGCGCCCGATATCGTCGGTGGGCTGGGAAATGGCGCTGAGGCCTGGACCGACCAATGCAGCCCATTCCGGATCATCGAAGCCGATCAGGCCAAGGTCGGTGCCGAGCTGCCACCCCAGTCTGGCGGCCGATGCGGCCACGCGCAGCGAGATCACTGCGTTGGCCGCCAGCACGGCAACGGGCGCCTGGCCGGCACGGCGGCGCAGGTCGCGCAGCGCTTCATCCAGGGCATCGTCGTCACCCCTGTGGGCTTCAAAGATGGTCCCGCCAAGCGAGTCCGCGTGTTCGGCGATGTAGCTCTGGAAGGCGCGGGCCCGCTCGTTGCGTGAGCTGATGGCCTTGATCGGCTCGCTGATGAAGAGCACGTGCCGATAGCCGGCTTCGACCAGGTGGCCGGCAGCTTCATGGACGGCGGTCAGGTTGTCCAGGGCCACCAGGTCGACTTCCGCATCGCCGACCTTGCGGTCGACCAGTACAACCGGTTTGCCCAATTGCGCCGCATCGGCAAGGGCGCCGGCATCGTGGCCCAGTGTGTGCAGGATAAAACCCTCGACCCGGTAGGCCGACAGCGAGCGGATGGCCTCTCGTTCCAGTTGCTCGTCATTGCCGAGGTTGAACAGCATCACCATATAGCCGGCGTCGCGACAGGCCTTTTCTACTCCACGCAGCACGGCCACCGAGAACGAATTGGAAACATCCGCCACCACCAGCCCGATCAGGCGCGACTTGCCGCGCTTGAGCCCCTGCGCCATGGGGCTGGGGCTATAGCCGAGCGCGCGGATGGCCGCGGCCACGCGCGCCTCTACGTCCGCGGACAACTGCTCGCCGCCCCGGTTCAGGTAGCGCGATACGGTTGCCTTCGAGACGCCCGCATAGTCGGCAACGTCCTGGATGGTGAGTTTCTCGGCAGGTTTCAGGTCGGACGCAGGTCGGGTCACGGGGCGCGGCGGCATAGGGTTCGGGTCTCGGTGAAACCAGTTTCAGAATTATGCCTCGGACGTGCCGGGATATGCCAGCGCCTGGGATCCCCCCACGCGCTGCACCCCCGGCCGCCCGTCCTCCACGACAAACGCCGCCTGCGTTCCGACCGGGCTGTCCACCCGCGCCACGTCCTCCACACCGCGCAGCGTGCTGGCCCAGCGTTCGGGCGTGGCCTCGACCACGGTGTAGCCGCGCTGGTCCGGCCGCGCGTGGAGGATATGCGGGTTCAGCGCCGCGATCCTGGCGGCGCTCTCCACGGTGCTTCCCGACGCCGAGGCGATCGAGGTCGTGCAGAACTCGCTGGCGATCACGCGAGACTTCGCGTCGTTGAAATCGGCCAGCACATTGCAGGCATAGTGCTGGTGGATATCGCCGCCGATGAACACCGTATTGCGCGGCGCCGCCGCCACGATGCTGTCGAGCAGCCGCTGGCGCGCGGCGGGATAGCCGTCCCAGGTGTCGCTGTGGAAGGATTCCGCCGGCAACGCCTTGTAGTTGCGCCGCGAGAAGATGGTCTGCTGGGCGATCGCGCTCCAGCGGGTCTGGTCGCGCCGGTCCTGCGCCAGCCCTTGCGCGAGCCATTGCCCCTGCGCGCTGCCGAGCATGGTGCGGCGCGGGTCGTCGAGGGCGCTGCACTGGTCTGGCGACACCGAGCCCTTGCGCGGCTGCCCCGGCTCGCGACAGGCCTGGATATCGCGATACTGCCGGTCGTCCAGCACATGGAAATCGACCAGGCGTCCCCAGCGATGCCGCGAATGGACGCGCAGCGCGTCCGGCGTGCCCAGGCCGGACGAGCCATGGACCAGCGCGCTCGCCCGGAGCGGCATGTTCTCGTAGAACGCCTGGTATCCCGCGGTGCGCCGGGCGAGGAAGTCCGCCGCCGGTTCGCTGCCCACGCGTGCCGCGTAGTCGTTCTGGACTTCGTGATCGTCCCAGGTGACCAGCCACGGGCAGGCGCCATGCATGGCCTGCAGAAGCGGATCGCTCTTGTACAGCGCATAGCGGTCGCGGAAGTCCTGCAGGCTGGTCGCCCTGGGCAGGCTGTGCGTGCGCGGCAACTGCGCCGCGCTCGCCACCACTGCGTTCTCATAGATGTAGTCGCCGAGGAACACCACCAGGTCCAGGTCTTCCTGCCGCATCTGCCGGTACGCCGCATAGTGGCCCTGTTCCCAGCGCTGGCACGAAGCGAACGCGAAGCGGACGCGCGGCGCCAGCGTATCGGCCGCAGGCGCGGTGCGGGTGCGTGCGGTAGTGGTCGCCGCGTCACCATGCATGAAACGGTAGAAGTACCAGCGGTCCGGGCGCAGCCCGCCGACCTCCACGTGGACGGAGTGGCCGAGCTCCGGCAGGGCTTGCGCGTGGCCACGGCGGACGATCCGCCGGAATGCCTCGTCTTCGGCGACTTCCCACTGGACTGTCAGTGCGCCCTGCAATGGTGTGATGCCACGCGCATCGGCTTGCGCCGTGCCCGGGATCGCCCCGTCGAGCAGGCGGGTCCACAGCACGAATCCGTCGGCAGTGGGCGCGCCGCTCGCCACGCCCAGCGCGAACAGGTCGCGCTGGGGCAGCGTGGCCGATCTTGCCCAGCGGGGCAGGTGCGTGGCGAGGCCGGCGGCTGCCGCCAGATGCAGAAAGGTTCTTCGTTGCATGCCAGAAAACGGTGGGTTCAGGCGACCGAGGGCGGTTGAAAGGTTCGATTGTGCCGGACGTCCGCGGCGCCGTGGCCACGTATGGGAGATGAAACGGATCGTCTCGTCGAGCCGCGTTCGTTGCGCGTTACGGATCTCATTGATGAAATATTGAATTTCAATTATGAAACTAAAGGGGCTGAGTCACTTGAAAATTGCGCGCTGAATCAATGGGATACGTGATTTGGCTCCCGTTGGTCCATTTCTTGCGCAAAGAAGATCGAACGGGCACGCCTGTGGTCGTGCCTGCAAATTTGCCGTCGCCTGGCTATCGCGTTGCGTTGAAGGGCAGGCGCCCTGGATCTTGAAGAGGAATGCACCGCGATGTACTACGGAAGGAACGGAGCCGGCGCGGACAGCCGCGAGCTGGCCGGAGATGCCAGCAAGCCGCGCGCTGGCCAGGAACGAAGCGAGCGTTGCGATTGCAATGAGCCGTCGCCACGGCAAACCAACTGGGCCTGGGCGACGACGACAGAGCACTACGACTGGATGGATTCGCACACCCCGTTTGCTCACTACGACTAGCGGCCTGGCGAAGCCTTAATCCTTCTCCTGCTCTCCGATCCATTGACCACGCCGTGCCGTCGTGCACGGCTGGTTCATTTCTTTGCGCGCCCCATGGACTACACACCGATCAAATCCCTGCTGATTGCCAACCGTTCCGAGATCTCGATCCGCGTGATGCGCGCGGCCGCCGAGATGAATGTCCGCACGGTGGCGATCTATTCGAAAGAAGACCGCCTCGCGCTCCATCGCTTCAAGGCTGACGAGAGCTACCTGGTCGGCGAGGGCAAGAAGCCGCTGGCCGCTTACCTCGACATCGACGACATCCTGCGCATTGCCAGGCAGGCGAAGGTCGACGCCATCCATCCAGGCTATGGTTTTCTCTCTGAAAACCCCGACTTCGCGCAGGCAGTGATCGATGCGGGGATCCGCTGGATCGGCCCGTCGCCGGAGGTCATGCGCAAGCTTGGCAACAAGGTGGCGGCGCGCAATGCGGCGATCGAGGCGGGCGTCCCGGTGATGCCGGCAACCGATCCGCTGCCCCATGACCTGGAAGCGTGCAAGCGACTGGCCGCGGGCATCGGCTACCCGCTGATGCTCAAGGCAAGCTGGGGCGGCGGCGGGCGCGGCATGCGGGTCCTGGAAAGCGAGCAGGACCTCGAGGGCGCTCTCGCCGCCGCGCGGCGCGAGGCGCTGGCCGCGTTCGGCAACGACGAGGTGTATGTCGAAAAGCTGGTGCGCAAGGCGCGCCAT
The DNA here is from genome assembly GCF_058252315.1 of Cupriavidus sp. PB-02. Taxonomy (NCBI): domain Bacteria; kingdom Pseudomonadati; phylum Pseudomonadota; class Betaproteobacteria; order Burkholderiales; family Burkholderiaceae; genus Cupriavidus; species Cupriavidus sp. PB-02. The sequence goes on along the minus strand of NZ_CM177695.1, from coordinate 2,135,468 downwards.
GTCGAGGTGCAGGTGCTCGGCGACACGCATGGCAACCTCGTGCATCTCTACGAGCGGGACTGTACCGTGCAGCGGCGCAACCAGAAGGTCGTCGAACGGGCTCCCGCCCCCTACCTCGACGATGCCGGCCGGGCTGCGCTGTGCGAGTCGGCACTGCGGCTGATGCGCGCGGTCGGGTACACGCACGCCGGCACGGTCGAATTCCTGATGGATGCGGACTCCGGGCAGTTCTACTTCATCGAGGTCAATCCGCGCATCCAGGTCGAGCACACGGTCACGGAGATGGTCACCGGGATCGATATCGTCAAGGCGCAGATCCGCATCACGGAGGGCGGCCATATCGGCATGACCGAAAACACGCGCAACGCAGACGGTGCCATCACCGTGCGTGCCGCGGGCGTTCCGGCCCAGGCGCAGATTGCGTTGAACGGGCACGCGCTGCAATGCCGGATTACGACCGAGGACCCGGAAAACGGCTTCCTGCCGGACTATGGACGGCTCACCGCCTACCGCAGCGCTGCGGGCTTCGGCGTGCGCCTGGATGCCGGTACCGCCTACGGTGGCGCGGTGATCACGCCGTATTACGATTCCCTGCTGGTCAAGGTCACGACCTGGGCACCGACCGCCGCCGAGTCGATCCGGCGCATGGACCGCGCGCTGCGCGAATTCCGCATTCGCGGTGTCGCTTCAAACCTGCAGTTCCTCGAAAACGTCATCAATCATTCCGCCTTCCGGTCTGGCGATGTCACCACGCGCTTTATCGACCTGACGCCGGAACTGCTGGCGTTCACCAAGCGCCTGGACCGCGCCACCAAGCTGCTGCGCTACCTGGGCGAGGTCAGCGTCAACGGCCACCCGGAAATGAGCGGCCGCTCGCTGCCGTCGCTGCCGCTGCCCAGGCCGGTGCTGCCGGCCGTGGATACCAGCGGTGCGCTGCCCTATGGCACGCGCGACCGCCTGCGCGAGCTCGGCGCCGAAAAGTTCTCGCGGTGGATGCTGGACCAGAAACAGGTGCTGCTGACCGACACGACCATGCGCGACGCGCACCAGTCATTGTTTGCCACGCGCATGCGCACCGCGGACATGCTGCCGATCGCGCCGTTCTACGCGCGCGAGCTGTCGCAGCTGTTCTCGCTGGAGTGCTGGGGCGGCGCCACCTTCGACGTGGCGCTGCGCTTCCTCAAGGAAGATCCGTGGCAACGCCTTGAGCAGTTGCGCGAGCGGGTGCCCAACGTGCTGTTCCAGATGCTGCTGCGTGGTTCGAATGCTGTCGGCTATACCAACTATGCGGACAACGTGGTGCGCTTCTTCGTACGCCAGGCCGCCAGTTCCGGCGTGGATGTGTTCCGCGTGTTCGATTCGCTGAACTGGGTGCGCAATATGCGCGTGGCGATCGATGCCGTCGGCGAAAGCGGCGCGCTCTGCGAAGGCGCGATCTGCTATACCGGGGACCTGTTCGACAAGTCGCGCGCCAAGTACGACCTGAAGTACTACGTCGGTATCGCCCGCGAACTGCAGCGTGCCGGCGTGCACGTGCTGGGCATCAAGGACATGGCGGGCATCTGCCGTCCGCAGGCGGCGGCCGCGTTGGTCAAGGCACTCAAGGAGGAAACCGGACTGCCGGTGCATTTCCATACGCACGACACCAGCGGCATCTCGGCGGCTTCCGCACTGGCTGCCATCGAGGCCGGCTGCGATGCCGTCGACGGCGCGCTCGATGCCATGAGCGGGCTCACCTCGCAGCCCAACCTGTCAAGCATCGTCGCGGCCCTGGCGGGCAGCGAACGCGATCCCGGACTCAGCCTGGAGCGGCTGCATGAGGCGTCGATGTACTGGGAAGGGGTGCGTCGTTACTACGCGCCGTTCGAATCCGAAATCCGCGCCGGCACGGCCGACGTGTACCGTCACGAGATGCCGGGCGGCCAGTACACCAACCTGCGCGAGCAGGCCCGCTCGCTCGGTATCGAGCATCGCTGGACCGAGGTGTCGCGCGCCTACGCCGATGTCAACCACTTGTTCGGCGACATCGTCAAGGTGACGCCCACGTCCAAGGTAGTGGGGGATCTGGCATTGATGATGGTGGCCAACGATCTGACTGCCGCCGATGTGTCCGATCCGGCCAAGGAGATCGCATTTCCTGAATCGGTGGTCTCATTGTTCAAGGGTGAACTGGGCTTCCCGCCCGATGGCTTCCCCGCGGAACTCTCGCGCAAGGTGCTCAGGGGCGAGCCGCCCGCGCCTTACCGGCCAGGGGACCAGATCCCGGCAGTCGATCTCGATGCGGCCCGCGCCGCGGGCGAAGCGGCCTGCGAGCAGGCGCTTGACGACCGGCAGCTGGCGTCGTACCTGATGTATCCGAAGCAGACCGGCGAGTACCACGCGCATGTGCGCGCCTATAGCGATACTTCGGTGTTGCCCACGCCGGCATTCCTGTACGGCCTGCAGCCGCAGGAAGAAGTGGGCGTCGACATCGCGGCAGGCAAGACCCTGCTGGTTTCCCTGCAAGGCACGCACCCTGATGCCGAAGAGGGCGTCATCAAGGTCCAGTTCGAACTGAACGGACAATCGCGCACAACCTTGGTCGAGCAGCGCAGCACCACGCATGCGAGCGTGGTGCGCAGCAGCCGTCCGGTTGCCGATCCCGGCAATCCGCTGCATATCGCCGCGCCCATGCCGGGCTCGATCGTGACGGTGGCGGTCCAGCCGGGACAGCGCGTGGCAGCGGGTACGACGCTGATGGCGCTGGAGGCGATGAAGATGGAAACCCACATCGCAGCGGATCGCGACTGCGAAATCGCCGCGGTGCATGTGAAACAGGGTGACCGTGTGGCGGCGAAGGACTTACTGATTGAGCTGAAGCAGTGAGAGTTGCGGCTATCGGGATCCATATCGGTTCACGGAACTGCGCGGAGACTACGGTGGAGCGTCAGCAACTTGGTCAGCGTGGGCGGGGGCCATTTCTTCGGGTGACGCGATGGCTGACCGAGGTTCCGGACGCCATTCACGCCGTGCACAAAGTCCTTCCGCTGCGGGAGACCGCACTGGCCCACGTGGAAGTCGAGGCGCACGGCAAGATTGGCACGGTCCTGGTGGGCTGCGAATGATCAATAACTCGTGGAAAGCGAGGGCCTGACCAGGCTGCCGCCGCTCGAGCAGCCGAAGGACGGGAGCCGCTGATCAGATATCCAGTACGATCTTGCCGATGTGCTGATTCAACTCCTGGTACCGAAAGGCGTCAGCCATCGCTTCCAGCGGGAAGTGCCGGTCAATGACCGGGCGGATGCCAGTGGCATTCAGGGCACGTACCATGTCAAGCTGGTGTCGGCGGCTCCCCACCAGCAAGCCGGTCAGGCGCAGATGCTTGCGCAGCAGCTGGGTGACGGTGACCGGCCCGGTCGGGTTCCCCAGCGAGCCGATCACGGCGATATGTCCGCCGACACGGGCCGCCGTCATCGATTGGTCGAGGGTCGCGGCGCCGCCAACCTCGATAACATGGTCGACGCCAGCGCCATCTGTCATCTCGCGTACGGTCTCGCCCCACTGCGCCGTCTTGCGATAGTTGATCAGGCAATCTGCGCCAAGCGTCTGAAGCCTGCCAAGCTTCTCGTCCGAGGATGAGGTGGCAATTACCCGCGCGCCGGCCGCTTTGGCAAATTGCAGCGCAAAGACCGATACGCCGCCAGTGCCGAGGACCAGCACGGTCTCTCCGGGCTTCAAGGCGCCATCGACAAACAATGCCCGCCAGGCTGTCAGCCCGGCCGTGGTCAGCGTTGCGGCCTCGGCGTGGCTGTAGCCGTGCGGAGCGCGCGTGAAGCAGGCTTCAGGCAACGTCACGGTTTCCCGCGCAAAGCCGTCGACGCCATCCCCGGGGACAGTAGCGAAATCGCACAAGCGCGGCTCTCCGTCATGCCACGTCGGGAAGAACGTGCTGACGACATGGTCGCCGACCGCGAATGCCTTAACGCCCGCGCCAACGGCTGTGACCTCCCCGGCGCCGTCCGCCATCGGAATGCGCCTTTCCGTCAAGCCCCGACGGCCGGACACCACGGCGTAGTCATGATAGTTGAGCGAACTGGCACGTATGCGGACGGTGATCTCGCCCGGTCCCGGGGGGGCGGCCGTGGCTTCCCCGATGACGATGCGCTCGAAGCCGGCCGGCGGATCGAGGTAAACGGCTTTTGCTGCAGTCATGGCATTCCCCTGGTTGGCGACAAAACAGTGCGGAACGAGTTTAGCATCGCAAAATTATTAATGTCGACGATATGTGGGGCGCCGGTTGGTCAGCGGTCCGGCATGCAGCGGAAGTTCAGCCAGCCGGCCCGGGGCACGACGTGAGGTAAGATCTTGGGCGCCGCGCGCTCCGCCGTGCCTGCGCTGGCCCCGATCGCAACTCTCGGAAGTACCGCCACTCATGGGCAGACTCAAGACTACCAATACGCCTGAACTGCAAGCCCTGCTGACGCCGAAGACCCCACAGAATCCTGTCACGCTGGCGGTGGAGCAGGCGCTCATGCATGGACGCGACTGGTCGGCATCGGTGGCTGAGCAGATTGCGGTGCGGCTGGCGGGCCTGATCACCATCGACGTGATCCATGCCGGCCAGCGCCTGCTGGAGAAGGATATCAGCGATGTCCTCGAGGTCAGCCGCGCCCCCGTGCGCGAGGCCCTGCGCATCCTGGAGCGCGAACGGCTCATCGAGTTCCGGGCCCGGCGCGGCGCCATCGTCACGGAGCCGAATGCGCAGGACCTGAAGGATATCTACGTCGTGCGCGAAGCACTGTTCGCCATCCTGCTGCGCGAACTGATGGAAGAGCGCGCCGAGGCGCTTGACGCCCTGTTCGAGGCGTTCATGCCGAAGCTCGGCAAGGCGGTGGAGGATTCCGCCGTGGATGCCTATATCAGCGCGACGTTCCTGGCGAACATGGCGATGGCGGACCTGTCGAGAAACCGGCTGGTCGGGGAATTACTGAATTCCATCGCGCTGCGCACGCTGCGCTATGTGCGACTCGGGCTCGCAGCCAATCCCGGCTCGCTCGAGAATTCAATCAAGACCTGGCGTGCGCTGCAGCGTGCCGTGGCCAGGCGCGACATCGACGTGGTCCTGCAGACCGCGCGCAAGCGCATCGAAAGCTCCCGCGACGCCGCCATCCGTACGCTGTCATCCGGCGCGCCGACGAGCAAGGGCGCCGCTTCCCGCCGCAGCGCCGCGCCGGCCACGGCCGCCTGAGCGGCCGCGTCTTCCATAGCACGCCGGTCAGCTTCCGCATCAGCAGGCTGCTGGCGACAACGCTCAGCCAGAGCAGCAGCCCCAGCGCAGCATCCGCCACCCTGCGCGCCTGAGCCGTGCGATATCCGTACTAGGTTCGGCGCAAAGCCGTCCACGGTGTGCTTCGCGTGCATGAAAATCCACCTTGGTCGGTCCTTTCCCTAACGTCTCTACCCCACAATGAATTGATGTCGACAATAAAAATAACGACTGCTATGATCGTACTCACGTTAGCCTGAGGGGTAGAAATCGTGTGTCGCACGCTTGGTTGGGTGAGGCAGGCAGCACTTGGCAGGCTGGGTAATAGTCGAAAAAACATGGGGACGACGATGTCATCACTAAGGAAGCTGCTCTCAATCACGCTGTGCACCACGGCAAGCATCGCCTTGTGCGTGCCAGGGCCGGTGCAGGCACAGGAAGCCTGGCCCGCGCGCCCGATTCAAATGATCGTGCCCTCGTCCGCCGGATCGGGAACCGACGCGCTGGCGCGGGCCATGGCGCAGCGCCTTTCCGAGTCGCTGAAGCAGGCTGTGGTCGTGGAGAACCGGCCAGGAGGCAGCGGAGTGATCGGGACTAACGCCGTCCTCAAGGCGGCGCCGGATGGCTACACGATTCTCTACACAACGGCATCCAGCATGGTGGTTGCGCCGGCCGTCATCAAATCCGTTTCCCAGGATGCAAGAAAGAACCTCGTGCCGATCGCGCAGACAGCTGTAGGGGGGGTGTTGCTGCTGGTGAGCCCGGATCTGCCGGTGCACGACTTGCCTGGACTCATCCAGCTCGTGAAGGCGAATCCGGACAAGTACAGCTATGGTAGCTGGGCCACCGGCTCGTCCGCGCACCTGACGATGGAGTGGCTGAAGAATCAGACTGGCATGAAGACCGAGCACGTCGCATATCGGACAGCCAGTCAACTGCTCACCGAGCTTTCCTCGGGTGTGTTGAAGATCGGCTGGACGGATCCCAGCGTGGCGGTTCCGTTCCTGCGTTCCGGGAAGGTGCGCGGCATTGCCATTGTGGGCAACGTGCGCTCGCCCCAGCTTGCCGACGTCAAGACGATGGGTGAGCAGGGCTACAAGTTCAATACGGTGGGATGGTTCGGCATGTTCGCGCCGCCCGGGACTAGTCCGGCAATCGTGAAGCGGCTGGCCGACGAGGTCAACAAGGTGCAGGGGACGCCGGAGATCGCGGCCCTGATGAAGAAGCTGAACTTCGAGTCGCCTCCGGTAAAGTCCTCGGCGCAGTTGGGCGAGATTGTCCGGAACGATTTGCAAGTCTGGACGAAGATCGCCAACGACGCAGGGATCAAGGTCGACGAATAAGATGAGGTGCACGCGCCATTGCGGCCTGCGCAGGACAAGGCTGCCATTTCCCGGCAGTTGGGATGCCAGCGCACCCTCCGCCCACCAGTCTGCAATGGGGGGCGACCATGCAGGAGGGGTCCCTCATCTCGTCTTCAATGGACGATGGCCGGTCACTGGCGCCGTTCCGGCAAGCGAGCTGGTTCACGTCATGCAGCAGGCCGTGGTGGCCAGGCGCTTGAACAACGAGTGCAAAGCCAATGCCTGATTCCAATTGGATTCTGATCGGGCCTCCGGAGTCACTGGCTCCGGGCGCACGCAAACTGGTCTTCCTGCAAGACGGTCCGTCGGCAATCGTGTTCAATGTTGGCGGCCAGTTTTTTGCCATGGAAAACAGTTGCCCGCATGCGGGAGCCTCCATGGCCGGAGGTCCTTGTGTTGAGCACATTATCAGTTGCCCTGCACACGGCTTGCGCTTTGACATCCGCAACGGCCAGTGCACGGCATCCGCGAGCATGCGTATCCCCACCTATGAAGTCGTGATGGACAACAAGCAACTTTGGCTGCGCCTGCCAGAACTCAATTGTTGAAAATACCCAATTGGTGTTTCCAGAATTCACGACGACGCTTCACGCTTGTCGTCCACGTGCAAGCGGGGATCCGGTGTCCTTGACGACGCGGATTACTGTCATAAAAAGGAAAGTTCAAGGCGTGCAAGGTAAAGCAGAAAATAGCGCCAGGGCAGATGATTTAATCGTCGCGAACGGCACTCGGACTTGGTCGGACCGCCTGTGGCAAATCTTCTGCAGCCGGATCAACTGTGTCCCACAACTGGGTCGTCCTTTGGTGAGCTCAAGCGGCATGCCCAGGTGAACTGTCCATACTTGATAGAAAATAGGAGAAGACATGGCGAAAGCCGTTAAATTTTACGAAACAGGCGGGCCCGAGGTCCTTCGTTTTGAGGACGTCAGCGTTGGTGAGCCGGGACCGGGAGAGGTGCGCGTCCGCCATGTGGCCGTAGGCCTGAATTTTGCTGACACCTACTTCCGCGGCGGTACTTATCAGGTTCCGCTGCCCAGCGGCCTCGGCAACGAAGCCGCCGGCGTAGTCGAGGCCGTCGGTGCCGGCGTAACTCATCTGGCGGTCGGCGACCGTGTGACCTACACGGGCTTCATCAACACGCTGGGCGCCTACAGCACTGAGCGGCTGATCTCTGCCGCACCGCTGATCAAGCTGCCTGAGGCAATCAGTTGCGAAACCGCGGCGGCCATGACCATGCGGGGCTTGTCCGCCGCCTACCTGGTGCGCCGGATCTACCCCTTCAAGGCGGGCGACGCCGTGCTGCTGCATGCCGCGGCAGGTGGTGTTGGCCTTATCGTTTCGCAATGGGCCAAACTGCTGGGGCTGACGGTGATCGGCACGGTTTCTACCGATGCCAAGGCCGAAGTGGCGCGCGCCCACGGCTGCGATCACACGATCAACTACAGCCATGAGGACGTGGCCAAGCGCGTGCGGGAACTGACGGACGGAGTGGGTGTGTCCGTGGTCTTCGACAGCGTGGGCAAGGCGACCTTCATGTCCTCGCTGGACTCCCTCAAGCGCCGTGGCCTGATGGTCTGCGTGGGTACCGCCTCCGGCACAATCCCGCCGTTCGATCCGCAAATTCTGGCCCGCAAGGGCTCGGTGTACCTGACCCGCCCGGGCCTGGCCGACTATATCGCCGATCCTGCCGAAAAGGCGGAACTGGTCGAAGAGCTGTTCGGCCACGTGGCGGCGGGCCGTATCCGCATCGAGATCAATCAGCGCTATGCCTTGGAGGATGCGGCGCAGGCACATCGGGACCTGGAGGCTCGAAAGACCACGGGCTCGTCCATTTTCGTGATCTGAGTGTTCCCCCTCCTGGGAAACTCGAGCCGTCTGGCTCGTTGGCTCCGCAAGACGTAGCCCAGTGATTTGGCAGTCGGGTCAGGTTGTTCAGGACCCGCTGCCGCTGGCGCTCATCGTTGTACGCAGCACCCGTATCTTCATACTCGACGCCATCTCGCAGCGCGTCGCAATATCCGTCAGCACAACAAGAAGCCCAGGTCAATCAAGTGGAAGTACGACGATCCACCGGGGCGAATCCGTCCGGTCCCGTTTCAATGACGGATTGGGCTAGATGATGACGGAATTGTTCACATCCGCGAGGGTCTGCGCGCCAAGCATAGCCATGTTTCGATCGACTTCATCGCGCAGGAGAGTGATGGCGTGGCGAACGCCTTCGGCTCCTCCAATGGCCGCAGCGTAAACAAAAGGCCGCCCCAGGAAGACAAAGCGGGCGCCCAGTGCCAACGCTTTCAGAACATCACCGCCTCGCCGGATACCGCTGTCCATCATGACGGTTGTCTTGTGCGCGACGCTTTCACAGATTTCCGGCAATACAGCAAGCGGTTCCACGGCACCGTCCAATTGGCGGCCGCCGTGATTCGAGACAATGATGCCGTCGGCGCCCAGGGCGACAGCGCGCTCGGCGTCGGACTTATGCAAAATGCCCTTTATGACCAGGTTGCCGCGCCATCTTTGCCGGATTCGTTCGATGTCCGTCCAATTCAGGTGATCACGCCCCGTCGTGTCGCGAATAGCCGAGGCCGACAAGATCGGTGCGCCGCGAGTCGCAAAGGAATTCTCAAAATGCGGCATCCCACTCGAGAGGAGTGTTCTGGCGAACGTCCCCGCCAGCCAACGCGGTCGGGACACGCCATCGAACGCCAAACGGACAGACGGTCGCAAAGGCAAAGAGAAGCCAGTACGGACGTTATTCTCCCGGTTGGCCCAGACGGGAATGTCGACCGTAAGGACAAGCGTAGCGAACCCGGCCGCTTCAATCCGCTCAATCAGGGCGTCCCGCCGGGTGGCGTCACCCGGCAGGTAGGCCTGAAACCACGTGCCTGGCGCCGCAGCGTGAACGGCCTCCATCGGGATCAAGGACGTGCCGCTCATGATTGCGGGTATCTGCTCTTCCCGCGCCGCTTGCGCCAGGACCACATCACCACGGTAGGCAGCAATCGCACTGATTCCGACGGGCGCTATGCCAAAGGGAGAAGCATAACGTTGCCCGAAGATCTCGGTCGCTTGCGACCTTCCCGAGACGTCGACAAGGACCTTGGGACGAAACTTGACCTTGTCGAATGCCGTCCTGTTCACGGCTAGCGACTTTCCATCCTCCGCGGCGCCGGCAATATAGCCAAAGATCGGGCGCGGAAGCGCCCTCTTTGCGGCGACTTCAAAATCGGCAAGCGAGAGGATAGGGCGTAGTCGTCGATGAATCTGACGGTTGGCGCCATAGGCAGGCTTGGCAGGTATTCCAGCGCTCGGAGCGACCTGGCTTTCTGTAACTTCTGTTCGAGATGTCATCTTGATTTGAAGAGTCTAACAGGCCCAACCGCTGTCACTGCCAGCCGCGCCGGATCCCATTGAGCGATCAGGCAAACATGCCGCGCTGGCGCATCAGTTCACGGAACAGCGCCTCATTCTTTTCGAACGGCGCTCGCCCGTGGACGTAGAAGTAGTTATTCAGGACAACCAGATCGCCGACGGGCAGCGACACTTCCTTTGTCCCCGACGAGGCCTCCATGGAAGTCGACAGGGCGTTGAGAAATGCTGCCTCCTCGCGATTGCGCGGCTGTACAAACTGATCGATGAATGACAGCGACAACCCAAACTCGTTCTGAAAAAAGACCGGGCGCTCGACCTGATCGCTGACATTCTTGGATCCCGGCGCCTTGTAGAGGAAAGGCTGCGTTCCGAGACGGTGACTGACAAACTGGTTAAGCTCTTCCCAGTCGTCCAGATGCAGGAATCGGGACTCGCCGCCAATGGCATTCTGTTCTGCAAACTTCATCATCAACAGCCAGTCCGTCGCTTCGGTAACGAAGGTGCCATCGGTGTGCATCGTGAAGAGTCGATAGGCCTGGCGCAAATAGGAGTCGCTATTGTCCGTGTGCCTGACCACGAAGCGGGCATAGTAAGTGCCCGACATCGCATCGTGGTTGCTTGGGCCCAAGAGGTGCCCAACGGCGGTGCCGAAGCGAACGAAATCGTCGGCATCCGCCGTCAGTCCCTGGAGTCCTACCGTGAAGCCACCGTGCTGCCGGTCCTTCACGATGCCGTTGATGGTTGTAGCAAAGTCCTCGCCGACATGCTTCGCGAGTGCGCTCGCGAGCTCGTGGCGCATGAAGGGAACATACTCGAGGTTCTGCACATCGACCTTGCGTACGTCATGCAGGAACCCAAGAAGGGCATCGCGCTCAACGGCCACATGCAGGATGCGATGGTGATCCGGGTGGGCAGACAACTGGAAACGGGATTCGTCATTGCCGGCAAGCAATGCCGCAGGAAGCGGGGCATTCATCGATGGTTCTCCGAGATGGTGTATGGCGCTATTTCATCCGGATTCTTTGATATGATCCAGATATAAAGATGTAATCTTTGTTCCGAAATCTGGATTAAATCGATGATTGACGTTCGCCAGTTGCAGTGCTTCCTCGCCGTGGCGGAAGAGCTTCACTTTGCGAAGGCGGCGGATCGCTTGGGTGTCGCACAATCAGGGCTCAGCACCCAAATCCAACGCCTTGAGCGGGATTTGGGGGTTACGCTTTTGAACCGGAACAAAAGGAAGCCGGTGTCACTTACCGATGCGGGGCACTTGTTCCATGCCGAGGCTGTCGCTGCGTTGCGGCATATTGAGCGAGCCGACCAGGTCGGACGCCTGGCTGCCAGAGGGCTGGCTGGCGTCATCCGTGTCGGCTATGTGGCATCGGGCGTAAGCAGCGGCCTGCTGTCGATGCTGCTGAGCGAGTTTCGGAAGTCACACGAGATGGTCCGGCTCGAAGTCATGCCAATGGAAACGCCGAGACAGCTCGAAGCGCTCAGCGATGGACAGATTGATGTGGGAATCGTCAGGCCCAGACGGCTCAATCCGGCTGGCGTAATAACAAAGGTCGTGCAGACTGAGCGCTTGCTGGCTGCCATGACAGGAAGCCATCCCCTTGCAAGCCGAGGGACGGTTCCAGCGCGCGCGCTGGCCGATCAATCGTTCATCGTGCCGCAGTTTGCAGAGGAGGAAGGATTCGGGTCGGCGTTATCCGCCCTGGGCAAAACCGGAGGGTTCACGCCTCATCTGGAATATCGCGTCCAGGATTTCATCTCTGCAATTTGCCTGGCGTCCGCGGGATACGGAGTGGCCATCGTGCCGGAGTCTATGCAGAACTTCTCCCAGCCAGGTGTCATCTACAAACAGATCGCCGACTTTAGACTCTCAGTGCACCTGGCGCTGGCTTACAGGCGTCGAGAAGTATCGCCAGCGGTACGAGCTTTTGTGAAACTCGGAACTCAGACATTCAATGGCCGGGCGTCCTAGACCCACCTTTTGATGCCAACGGCAGGCCCCGTGAACGTAAGCGTCCCGTTCTTCCGACTTTGAGCCGATCACCTCAAGACCCCGTCGCCGCGTGTCCGATACAGCGAGCAGGGTTTTCCCTCTGTTGGCGCCAATCGACAACAACTTGTCGTGATCGGTCAAGCCGGCTGACGCGGGGCGCTCCGAGAATGGAGAAAAGGTGGATGTATCACCAAGCCCCACAGTATTGGCGCAAGTCATCAGATTCGAAAAGACTGAAGGGCCGGAGGTGCTGGACTCGATGTCATCCGCGCGCAGAGACAAGTGCGCGAACTGCCCACCAATGAATCTTTCTAAACACGCAAAGCGTAGCAATCATAAGGTACAGACATGAAGAAGCAGACCAATCACTTCTGGTGGCGCGGATACGCCTTGGCGATCGGTGTTGGGGTCGTCGGTGGGATGCCCGTGGCTCAGGCCCAGGAGAATTGGCCAAGCAAGCCGATCCGCCTGGTGGTGGGGGGGCCTGCCGGCGGCAGCGCCGACGCGTTGGCGCGGCTGCTGGCGGAAGGCCTGCAGAAGACATGGAGCAAGCCGGTTATCGTAGAAAACAAGCCCGGTGCCGCCGGGGCGCTGGCGATCAGCGATTTGCAGTCCACCGGCAAGGATGGTCATACCCTCCTGGTCATCCAGGGCGGCGTCGTGAGCGAAGCTCCGTTGGCCTACAAGGTCCAATACAAGCCCTTTGCCGACCTGAAGCCCCTGGCCCAGATCAGCCGCACGGGGTTGGTGCTGGTTGCCAACAAGGATATGCCTGTCTCCAACCTGAAGCAGTTGGTGGACTACGGAAAATCGCAAAAGGAAGGGCTGGTTTTCGCTTCTTACGCTGCGGGATTGAAGGGCCACACCTCGGGCATACTGCTCGGGCAACTCACCCATGTGCCAATGCGGCATGTTGGCTACAAGGGCTCTCCTCCGGCATTGAACGACCTGATGGGCGGCCATGTGCCGCTGATGTTCGATGGGGTGACGACCTCATTGCCGCTGATCAAGGCGGGAAAGATCAAGGCGATTGCGGTGGCCTATCCAAACCGGATTGCCGCATTGGCGGATGTGCCTACGTTCAAGGAGCTCGGCTACCCGCAGTTGGCGCAAGCAGGCTGGTTCGCCGTCTGGTCCCGCCCGGATGTCGCTCCGGCAGTCCAGCAAAAAATCCGCGAGGCGACGCTGGCGTATTTCAAGCAACCCGGAGTGCAGAACCGCATCAAGGATATGGGCATGGAGCAGGGGGATGCCGCCACCTCGGAAGAGATGATGGCGGACCTGAAGCAGGCATACCAGCAACAGGCCGCGCTGCTGAAGTCCATTAACTACCAGCCGGAATAATATGAAGATACTTTGAGCGAACTTGCCACGGCACCTCCGATGCGCTTTGCGCAATCCTCCGTCAGCGTATGCGGCATCGGCCAACCGGCGAGTTCCTCATATCGAGATCCTATGAGACAGGGGGACAAGCCTGCTTAGAATCAGCGTGTCGTGCTTGGCTCACAGGAGATAGCGTCATGCGTACAGATCAGGCATACACGAGTATCGAGGACGTGTTGGCGGTCTCGCTCGAACTGGCGGCCGCGAAGTGGAAGGTCGCGTTACACGACGGGCACCGCGAGCAGCCTGCGGTGCATACGGTCGCGCAGCTGCAAGCCGTAGCGCGTCTGCAGGCGGTGCTGGACCTGATCGAACAGCACAAGGACCAGTGGTCGCTGCCAGCAGGTGTGCGCGTCGTCGTAAGCTACGAGGCCGGCCAGGACGGATTTTGGATCTGTCGTGCGCTTCAGGGGCGCGGCATCGAGTGCTACGTCATCGATCCAGCCAGCATTCCCGTCGAACGCCACAAGCGACGCGCGAAGACCGACCGGCTCGATGCCATCAAGCTGGTGATCAACCTGCGCGCATGGCTACGTGGCGAGCGCGACCGCATGCACGTGGTTCACGTCCCATCGCCGCAGGACGAAGCGTCGCGGCACCTGATGCGCGATCGCGGGCAACTGCAGAAGGAAGTGCTGCAGCACTGCGACCGGATGCGAAAACTGCTGGCCACGCTCGGCTGCTGGGATGAGGTGGATCACAAGCACTTCGCCGGCCGGCTCGCCCGTGACGAGGTGAAGTGTCACGACGGCGCGCCGTTGTCGCCCGAAATGCGCGGGCGGCTGCTGCGTGAGTGCGAACGGCTCGCGCTGGCGCAGCAGCAACTCGCGGAGCTGGAGAAAACGCGACAGGCAAGCCTGCCCGCCCCCGCGCGCCAGCGACGCGATGACCTGGCGCGCCTGAAAGGGATTGGCGAAGTGGGCGCGTCGCGCCTCGCGCTCGAACTGTTCTGGAGGGAGTTCAGCAACCGGCGCCAAGTGGGGGCCTGTACGGGCCTGGTGCCCCAGCCCTTCTACGACAGCGGCGAGAGCCAGGTCGACCAGGGCATCAGCAAACAGGGCAACCGACGAGTGCGCGCGTTACTGGTCGAGATGGCATGGTGCTGGCTGCGTTACCAGCCCGACAGTGCACTTACGCGCTGGTTCAACGAGCGCACCCAGAGCACGGGACCAAACCGGCGGGCTCGGCGCATCGCGATCGTTGCAGTCGCACGGCGACTGGCTATTGCGCTGTGGCGCTATCTGAAAGACGGTGAGATTCCCAATGGCGCACGCCTGAAGTCGGCGTAGGCCTCCTAAAAGCTTGCAGGAAAGAGGTAACGGCCCGGTCAGGCAACTACGCAAGCACAAACGGTCTGAGGTGAACATGCCCGTCCTCCTCCCGGGTTGCTGATGCAACCGATTTATCAAGATGGGGCATGTTCCTGGTTGATGATTCCGGCGTAATGCGCATGCAGGATGAGGCTGGCCAAGCGCCGGCGGATAGAAGGTGGTCAGACGTCACGTCTGACGCGCGCACAACAGACGGCTTCAGACTACGCCGCACGTAGGAAGATTTGGTCGGCTAGCTCCAAAGGAACTTGACAAACCAGTGCTCATAGAAGGGAGGGGGGCGGGCTTTCCTCCCAGCTGGCTTCTGGCGGAAATCAGATCAGCGGCCATGCACCGGATGCATGGAGAGGGCGGCGCGTCCGTAAGGTAAGCATACGAAACGTGGTCATTGCGTCTGGCCGGGTCGCCCGTAGGGGCCTGTCGTCCGGAATTCCCGCAGGACCCTGTCGTTTTTCCCGGCCGGTGGCACTCGGCCGTGGGTCGATCACGAGAGTTCGCGAATGAACGCTTCCGCCCGCGGCCACTCGCCATAGCCGGAAGCGGGATTTAGATGCCCGACCTCGCCGAGTTCGACGAAGCGGCTTCCCCACGCCTGGGCCAGTTCACGGGCGCGATCGAGACGCGTCAGAGGATCGTTGCTGCTTGCCGCAACGATGCTCGGAAACGGCAATTTGCCGCGAGGGATCGGCAGCCAGCCGTGGTCGCGCAATGTGTCGGTCGTCGGGTAGCCTGGGGGCATGGGCGTCTCGAGGTCCGCGGGTGCAGCGAGCAGTGCGCCGGCGATGTTCCGTGTGACGCCTCGGGCCGCCCAATGGGCGATCATCATCGCGCCTGCGCTGTGCGCCACGATGATGACCTGCCCCTCGATGTCGGCCAGAGCGCGATCGATCGCATCGACCCGGGCAGCGCAGCTCAGCTTGTCTTGCTCAAGCGGGGCGACTGAGACCACGCAAGGCAGCTTCGACGCAAGAAGGGTCTGCCAGTGTTCCGATACATGGTCACGCAGGCCAGGGACGATGAGAACGGTAGGTATCGTAGAGGTCATGTCCAGCTTTCAGTAAGGCGCGTCACCGATGATCGCGGTGCGCTCCATCTTTCGGTGGCACGGGGGGTAATCCATCACCGCGTAGTGCTGGGTTGAACGGTTGTCCCAGAACGCAACACTGTTTTTCTTCCAGCGAAAACGCACCTGGTATTCGGGGATGTTGGCCTGGCTGACCAGATAGCTAAGCAAATTGCTGGCACCCGGCGCCTTGTCCAGCCCGAAGCGCACGTTGGCCGGCACGTTGTAATTGGTGAAGTGCGTCGTAAAACTTCCGTTGACGAATAGCACCTTCTCTCCGGTTTCCGGATGGGTGCGCACCACGGGGTGCTCGGCGTCGGGGTACTGAGCCTTCAGTGCAAGACGCTTTTCGATCGGCATCGCAGCGCCGAAGCTCGCCTCGATGCTGTGGCGCGCACGCAAGGACGCGATCTTCGTCTTGATCTCTTCGGGCAACTGGTTATAAGCCTCGACCATGTTGACCCACATTGTGTCGCCGCCCACAGGCGGGCATTCGATACAGCGCAGCACGCAGCCCAGCGGAGGCTTTTCGCGCCAGGTGGCATCGGTATGCCAGGAATTCTCGTTGCGTTCGGGAGGACTGTCAGGAGTCTTGTAGATCTGAACCAGTCCCGGGTAGTCGGGGTGGCTGCCCACCACTGGATGGTCTTCCAGCTGGCCGAAGTGGCTCGCAAAGGCCACGTGCTGCGCGCGCGTGATGTCCTGGTCGCGGAAGAACAGCACACGATGCTTCAGGAGCAGCGACCGGATCTCTGCCATCTGTTGGTCGTCCTCGGCAGCTGCCCCCAGGTTGACGTTGCTGAGCTCTGCACCGATGGTGCAAGTGAGGGGCTCGACCCGGATCGAGCTGCTCAGAGATGCTGCGCGGACCACTGCGGGTGCCGCCTTCAGGCGTTGATTCATGAACGTTGTCTCCTGTGTTCTATGAGGCTGATCGATCCTGGCGAGTTTGGATGTTGCAGATGGCTCCCGCTTGACAATACGTGACAGGCATTTATCATTCGGTGTCAAAGCTCTACGCAATTTTCCCATGTCGTCACTTGTCCGCGCTGCGGCCCTCACAAACTACAGCGAGGTTGCCCGAGCCGCCGGACTGGATCCGGTGCGGATGCTCCTTGACGCGGGGTTAAGTCCCAGCGTGCTGCGCGAGCCGGACCTCATGATTCCTGTGGAGCGTGTCGGACGACTGCTTCAGGCGTCCGCAATCATGTCAGGCAACGAGAGTTTCGGGCTGTGCATGGCCGAGTCGCGCCTGTTGTCCAATCTTGGGCCGGTAGGACTGCTGATCCGCGACCAGGCGACGCTGCGCGACTCGCTGCAGATGCTGATGCGCTATCAAGCGTTGCTTAACGGTGCGCTGTCGCTGGCGATCGAGGAGTGCGGCGACCTGGTCATTATTCGCGAAGTGGTAATGGCCGGCAATGCACATGAGCCCACGCGTCAACGGGTTGAACTGGCGCTAGGCGTAATGGTGCGGTTGATACGCCAGCTCCACAAGCCCGACTGGGAGCCGGGGCGTGTATGCTTTGAGCACCCGGCGCCACGCGACCTTAGTGTGCACCAGCGGTTTTTCGGCCCGTGCGTCGAGTTCAACTATGACTTCAACTGCATCATCTGCGCGAAGGCCGATCTCGATGCACGCAACCCGGCTGCCGATCCGGCCATGGCGCGCTACGCGCAGCAGTTGATAGACGCCTCTACCATGTTGCAGCAGGCGACAATGCTTGAGGACGTTCGGCGCATTGTCCTGCTGCTGCTGCCCAGCGGGCGTTGCAGCATCGAGCAGGTGGCCGAACACCTGGGCATGGTGTGCCGCACGGTCCAGCGCCGGCTGGCAGAAGAGGGACAGACCTTCTCGTCGGTCGTTAACGATATCCGCACGGAACTCGCCGCGCGTCACGTCATCGAGACCGATCGTCCGTTGACAGAGGTGGCGACCCTACTCGGTTTTTCCGCGCCGAGCGGATTCTCGCGCTGGTATCACGCGCAATTTGGTTGCAGCCCCAAGGAAAGCCGGGACACACGCGGAACAGTGCGCCGACAGACGACACCTCCGCGGGCGGGCAGAACATTACCCTAGGCGAAGCCAAGTTGTGTACGGGTTCGCGGGATGCGAACCGGCCGGTCAGCGCGCTGCGGTCGTGATAAGCCTGGGGCAATCAGCCCAGCTCAGCGGGCGCGATTCGTGTGCGTTCCTCAACGACGCGCTGACCCGCCTGCCTGCCCACTTGAACAGCACCATCGACGAGCTGCGCCTCCACAACTGGCATCCCGCGTCCTGAACGCATCCTATCTCTCCCAACCGTCGAGGGGTCGGTAAGGGAAGGTGCCTCCCTTCCATTTTGCTCGCGTGAGTCGTCTTCCAGGTTGACGGGCGGTATGTGCCTTGCGGGTGGCTCAACGGACAGGGGTGCGTTGTTGTCATGAAGAGTTAAGTTCGAGACATCCAATGTAAAGCGGGAACTGGTGCGAGGCCAGATGATTCACTCCTAGTTCGGCATTCTCAATATTCACATTACAACTTGGAGATCCATCCTCATGAACTTCCTTGACGGCCACCTGTATCCCGAGAACCAGCAGCCTCTGATCATTACGGCCGCTCCCTATGCGCCGGGCTGGATTCCCTCAGATTTCCCGGAAGATATCCCTGTCACCATGGAGGACCAGATCCAGAAGGCGGTGGATTGCTACGAAGCCGGTGCCACCGTGCTGCATCTGCACGTGCGCGAACCCGACGGCAAGGGCAGCAAGCGCCTGTCCATGTTCAATGAGCTGATCGCCGGGGTGCGCGCCCGCGTGCCGGAAATGATCATCCAGGTGGGTGGCTCGATCAGCTTCGCGCCGGAAGAGGGCCAAGCCGCCAAATGGCTTAGCGACGACACGCGGCATATGCTGGCCGAACTCGATCCGAAGCCGGACCAGGTGACGGTGACCGTCAACACTACGCAGATGAATGTCACAGAGCATGCTGGTATTGATGACTTCAAGGGCGTTTCGCGGGGATTCCCGCACCTCTATTCCACCTACAGGGACATGATCGTCCCCTCGAATCCCAGCTGGGCCGAGGAACACATTCGACGCCTGACGGCCGCCGGAATCCAAAGTGAGTTTCAGTGCTACAACATCAATAGCTTTGAAACGATCGAGCGGATGATTCGCCGCGGCGTCTACAAGGGGCCACTGGTGATGAACTGGGTGGCTATCAGCGGCGGCATGGATCAAGCGAACATCTACAACCTGGCCAACTTCCTGCGTGCTGCGCCAGACGGAGCGGTGGTTACGGTGGAGAGTTCGGTGCTGAATGTGCTGCCCGTGAATATGATCGGCATCGCTTTGGGCCTGCATGTGCGGTGCGGTATCGAGGATGTACTCTGGAACCAGACCCGCACGGGAAAGATGTCTTCCGTCGAGCAGATCAAGCAGTTGGTTCGTATCTCCGGCGAATTTGGTCGTCCCATCGCGACAGCGAAACAGGCGCGAGAGATCATGCAGATCGGGGTCTTCTACGACACCGTGGAAGAGACGCTTCAGCGCAATGGCTTCGCGCCCAATCGTAACGGTGGCAACCAGGGATTCCTGCGCAAGCCGACCTGAAGCCTATGGGGGAATTGACATCATATGTTTATGAGTCGTCCAGCATTTTCTGGCGACGGACTCAAGCTGAAGTTGAAGTTCCCCCCCTCGACCGGACTCCTGACAATTTCTCGACAAAGGAGTCCGTCATGATCCAAAAGCCAGCAGACTTACCCTCCTGGGGGTTAGCCAACGAATCGCAGAGCTAGCCAAAGCCGGAGGCTGACCTAGCCGTCGTTTCGTGCAGTTCCTGGCCAGCGGTTCACGCGGCCTTTTTGCGTCCTTTTACCTCGCTGGTGTGGGGCCAGAGCGCACGACTGGTGTGCGCCGATATGTTGTCCAGAGCTTATTCATGATGGATTCCGGAGGCGGCGTTGACTCGAAGCCTGCGACGTTCTCGAAGATACCGAGAACGTGGTCTCTGAATGAGGCAAGATCTGTCAGAGGGTTGGGTGGAGTGAGAGATATATCGACAATGGTATGCAACTGCTCACTCGATAGTTCGGCAATGGCAGACCACATGTCGTCAGACGCGGAGCCGGCTTGGGTGGGTTGGCAGAGCATGCTTCTCGTTGGGGAGCGTGATGGGGCGACGTCGCGTAGGCTGGTCCCTGAGAGGCCTTGCTCTCCAGACCGTCGCAGCAGGCGACACGGGGGCTTACCCCGCGCGAAGCTCTACACCAGCATGAGCCAGCGCACGAGAGAGGACTGGCTCCCATTCAGTGCCAAGCGGAGTCAAGGGCAGGCGCAACGCTCCCTCGATTCGCCCCATCCTGGCTAGCGCCCACTTCACGGGAATCGGATTTGACTGGACAAACATGGCTTGATTCAGGAGGTAGATCTTCCTGGAGATGAGCCTCACCATGGCTACGTCTCCGTTCATGGCGGCATCACAGAGCTCCCGCATCAAGCGGGGAACGACGTTGGCAGTAACGGAAATATTTCCCCTTGCCCCGAGCAAGATCAGCGCAGCCGCAGTCTCATCGTCGCCGCTATACACGGAGAAGGTCTCAGGCAACGTATGAATGAGTCTGGCGCAGCGAGCGACATCTCCGGTGGCGTCCTTAAGCCCTACGATTCCTGGAACCTCGGCAAGCCGCCGAATCGTATCCTCGGCCAAATCAACGCCGGTGCGACCTGGCACGTTGTACATGATGAGTGGAATTTCAACATTCTCCGCGAGCTTGCGGTAATGCTGGAAGAGTCCCTCTTGTGTCGGTTTGTTGTAGTAGGGGGTAACCGAGAGGGCGGCGCTGGCTCCCGCGCTCTTTGCATACCTGGTCAGAGCAAGAGCTTCGCTGGTCGAGTTTGCGCCGGTGCCTGCGATGACGGGCAATCGCCCCGCAGCGTATGTAACCACTTCACGTATCGTCGTGCAGTGCTCATCCATGTCGAGGGTCGCTGACTCACCTGTTGACCCCATGACGACCAATGCCGATGTACCTTCGTTGACATGCCAGTCAACCAGGGCTCGAAGCCTGGGAATGTCCAGCATCCCGTTGTCCTTCATCGGCGTAACTAACGCAGGGATGCTGCCTGTGATGTGACTGCGATTGAGCATGGGATCGTCAGCGCGAGCGTTCATGATTTTCCTCCAGGCGTGAGATTGGACACACGCCCATTGAATGTTCAGCGTACGCTGGAAGTCCGGCAGAGAACAGGATCAGGCGATCGCCGAAATTGCATATCAGAGGGGCGCTTCGGCAAAATCAAACGATTTGGCGCGACGCAGTTCAGCCCCTCTGTCGCGTGCGGGAAACTGGTATGGCGGTTTGATCGCCAACTGGTACTCCTGGCTTAATGACCGTAGGCGGCTATCAGTCGTCCAAGGGTGATGAGGGCCTTTTCGGAACGAGCATCCCATGTATGCCCGTAGTTCAGTCGCAAGCAGTTGCGGAATTCCTGCTTGGCGGAAAAGATGGGACCTGGTGCTGTGCTGATCCCTAGCGACAGCGCTTGGCGGTGGATATCAAGGGCATCAACGTGTCGGGGGAGCTCGACCCACAGCAGGTACCCCCCAGCCGGGCGAGTTGCTTTTGTCCCTGCCGGAAAATGCTCGCTGATAGCCTGCACGAAGCAGCTTTGCTGAGTGCTCAAAGTCTCACGAAGGCGCCGGAGGTGTTTGTCGAATCCCCCTTTTTCGAGATAGGAACCGATGGCCTCCTGGGCTGGCGCGGATGAAGCCAACGTTGTCACCAGCTTAAGGCGCGCAACCTTGCGTGCAAACTTGCCGGGAGCGGTCCAACCGATGCGGTATCCCGGTGCCAGGCATTTGGAGAAGGACGAGCAGTGCATCACGATGCCGGCCGTGTCGAATGCCTTGGCCGGCTTGGGGCGGTTGGCGCCGAAGTACAGTTCGCCGAACACGTCATCTTCAATGAGCGGGACGCCATATCGCGTGAGCAACTCGACCAATGCGCGCTTCTTTTCGTCTGGCATGAGGCTGCCGAGCGGATTCTGGAAGTTTGTCATGAGCCAGCAAGCCTTAGGTCTGTGCCGCTCCAGGGCTTGCTGCAAGGCGTCGAGATCGACGCCTTCGCGTGGATGTGTTGTGACTTCGATGGCATGAAGGCCCAGGCGCCCCAGCGCCTGCAAGGCCGGAGAGAACGTGGGGGACTCCACGACAACGGCGTCGCCAGGGCGGGTTACCGCACTCAGGCACAGATTGAGCGCTTCCAGCGCGCCGTTGGTGATGACGATGTCGTTGGTATGAATCTGCAGGCCATCTGCCAGATAACGAAGCGCAATCTGACGGCGAAGGCGTGCGCTCCCAGGCGTCAGGTCATCAACGCTGCTCCATGGGTCCAGTTTCTGTACGCTGGAGGCGAAGACCTGGCCTAGCCGCGTCATTGGAAAGTGCAGTGGGCTGGGAAACGCCGAGCCAAAGGGCACGAGATCTCTTGCCAAGCTGGACTCCATGACCTCAAAGACACGTTCGCTTACATCCGGGGACACCGCCTCTTCAAGCGGTCGCGGCGCGGTCTCAGGTTCCGGAGGAATCGCTGTGTCTCCTGCGGCGACGAAATACCCGGAACGATGCCGGGCACGAACGAGCCCCTGCGCCTCCAGCCGGTAGTAAGCCTGAAAGACAGTCGACTGGCTGATTCCACGACTTTCACTACAGTGCCGGACGGACGGTAGCCGGTCGCCGGGCCTGAGAACACCCTTGCGGATGGACTCCGCAATGTCGGACGCAAGGGTTTCATATCGCTTCATGCTGCTCATCTGAATTCGTATGCTGTATGTGCGGAAGACTGCCGGAGTGGCGTTTGACGTGTGTGCAGCGTATCAGATGCTCATGCGCGTCTTGCAGGAACCGGATCCGGTCGTCCTCATCGGGCCGCCATGAAAGCCCCATGCCAGCGATTGCGATCCGTGAATCTGCTCCGCTCTTTTTTCCCGCATCTGCGTCTTTCGCCCGGTGAAATGACCGCATAGCATAGCCGCGTACCGTCCGCCGACAAACGGCTGACATTCGTCCTGGCAGAGAGCGTAGAAGTTCATGAATCCCACAGGTTTGCTATTGGCCACTTTCGTTCTATCGATCGTGGGCCTCTTTTCCTTCATATGGTCACTGCGGCGCGGCCTGTTTGATCTTGACACCAACGCGGCGAAAGTCATCTTCTCGGCCAATGAGATTGGCGTTCCCGAGGAACCCGCTGCCGATCCGGCACAGCATGATGCCCTCGAGCGCAATGTGGGACGCCGCGATCATGCAACGACCGGGGTTTCCAGGGAAGACCTGGCGTTGCGCGAGAGCGCGGATCGGTCGAGCGCCTTTCCAGCGTTCATCATGTTGATGTCCTCGGTGGTGTGGCTAATTGTCGCGTCTGCAGCTGGTCTGCTCAGCTCGATGAAGCTTCACTGGCCTGACCTGCTTACAGACAGCGCATGGATGACGTTCGGGCGCCTGCGCACCATTCACCTGAATGCCGTGGCTTACGGATGGGCGCCGATGGGGCTGCTTGGCCTCGCTATCTGGATGATGCCGCGCTTGCTGCGTACGCCCCTGGTTGGCGGGCGCTTTGCGATCTTTGGCGCGATTGTCTGGAATGCCGGGGTGGTGGCGGGCCTTGGTGCCATTGCTGCAGGTCTGAGCGCCGGGATGGAGTGGCTGGAAATCCCATGGCAGATCGGTGGCTTGTTTGCGGTCGGTGGAATGATGATTGGCCTTCCGCTGGTTTTCATGCTGCAACGCCGGAACGTACATCATCTCTACGTTTCGGTCTGGTATATGGGAGCGGCCCTCTTTTGGTTCCCCGTTCTCTATATCGTGGCCAAGATCCCAGGTGTCCACTTCGGGGTAGAGCAGGCGACGATGAATTGGTGGTTTGGCCATAACGTGCTTGGCCTCTTCTATACGCCGCTGTCTCTCGCAACCATTTACTACCTGTTGCCAAAGGTCATTGGCAAGCCAGTCCAATCCTACAACTTGTCACTACTCGGTTTCTGGACCCTTGCATTCTTCTATGGTCAGGTGGGCGCCCATCATCTGATTGGCGGCCCGGTTCCTGAGTGGCTCATCACCCTGTCCATTGTGCAGAGTGTGATGATGATCATCCCGGTGGTCTCCTTCTCCTTGAACCAGCACCTGACATTGAAGGGGAACTTCGGGGCGCTGCGCCATTCGCCAACCCTGCGTTTCATCGTCTTTGGCGCGATTATGTACACGTTGGCCTCGTTGCAGGGCAGTTTCGAGGCGCTGCGGAGTCTAAATGCCATAACGCATTTCACCCATTTCACAGTGGCCCACGCCCACCTGGGTATGTACGGGTTCGTCTCGATGGTTATCTTTGGTGGTGTCTATTTCGCACTGCCGCGGATCCTGGATACCCGCTGGCCGCATCCCAGGCTGATTGCGTTGCATTTTTGGCTCGTGGTGGCCGGGTTCACCGTCTACATGGTTACGCTAAGCATCGGCGGCGTCCTGCAGGGGCTGTCGCTGTTGAATCCGGACCAGCCGTTCCTCGAATCGGTGACGGTCACGCTGCCGTGGCTATACGGCCGCTCGATTGGTGGTGCGTTAATGACGCTCGGACACCTCGTGTTTGCCACGCATATGGTCTTGTTCGCGCTTCCGTCCGGTGTCTTCACGCAGAACGAGCAGAAACCCCTGCATTCGGCAGCATAGAAATGGAAAACGAACTGAAACTGGTGGGCGGGGCAATGGTGACGCTGTCGCTCGCTACCGCGGCGATGGTGGTGACACCGTTCCTGCAACTGAAGGATGTGCCTGCTCCTAAGGACCTGAAGCCTTATACCAGTGCCGAACTGCGTGGTAGGGAAGTCTATATGGCGAACGGTTGCATCGCCTGCCATACGCAGCAGCCCAGCAGCACAGGCGCCGGCCGCGCTGATGCCAGGCGAGGCTGGGGGCGCCCCTCGGTAGCGGCAGACTATCACTACGACGATCCCCCGCTCCTTGGCACGATGCGTACGGGGCCTGACCTGTTCAACATTGGCGCCAGGCAACCCAGCGCCGACTGGCATCTCGGGCATTTGTTTCAGCCGAGGGCGTATGTGCCGGAAAGCATCATGCCGGCCTATCCCTTCCTGTTCGAGGTCAAGGACGAGTCTGCGGTCGCGAAGGGTGAGCGAGTGGTGTCCTTGCCGCCAGGCGTTGCGCCATATGACAAGGTGGTAGTCGCTCGTCCTGAGGCCATGGACCTGGTTGCGTATCTGCAATCCCTGAACCACACATACGCGGTGCTCACGCCGGAGGATGCTGCGAATGCAACCAGGATAAAGCCCCCTGCGGCCAGTTCGGAGCACGCGAAGTGAAAGAGGTTATGCAATGACGTCTGAAGATATCCGCCGCGGCGAGCATTCCGATCCGCATGAGCAATACAATCCGGTGCCACGCGTGGTATTGGGCCTGGTTTGCGGCATGGTCTTGTGGGCTGTCGGCTATATTCTCATCGCTCGTCCCGATGAGAGCAGCGCGTTAGGTGACCAGCGGCCTGCGTCGGCACTTGTCGGAACGGGAGGCAAGTCGACTGGTCGTGTCGATGGCGCACAGGTGTATGCCGCCAACTGCCAAGCCTGCCACCAGGCCGGCGGGCAGGGCTTGCCCGGCGTCTTTCCGCCGCTGGCAGGCTCGCCATGGGTCACCGGGGACCCCGGGCCGTTGGTACAGCTCGTCCTGCACGGGATGACCGGTGAAATTGAAGTCCTGGGCAAGACCTATAGCGGCTCGATGCCGGCGTTCGGCGCGCAACTCGCGGATAATGAGCTCGCTGCGGTCCTGAGCTACGTCCGGTCGAATTGGGGCAATAGCGCTCCAGCGGTCGAGCCCGATGCGTTGGCGGCTGCGCGGCAGCTATCGGCTGACCAGAAGGCCCAATGGAACGGGGCGGCCGAGCTGCGAGCCTTCGTCGCTGGTAAAGGCGGGCAGGGTGACGCCAGGTGAACCAGGCGATCTCGAAGCCCGGGTTGTCGGGAACGATCGTCGCGCTGCTCGCGGTAATTGTTCTGGGTATCGCTGCGTACTGGGCGACGACGGCCGGCTTTTCGGCTGTCACCAGTGACGGACTTCGCCGAATCGAGATTGCCCGCGCCCCGCGGGAGTTGCCTCCCGTGAAGCTGGTCGACCAGGAAGGCTCAACCTTCAGCTTATCAGCGCTCGACAGGGGAGGCCGACAGCTCACGCTTGTCCTATGGGTCTACATTGAGTGCCAGACTGTCTGCCGCTCGACGCTGGCCGAGTTCTCCTACCTGCAGCAGCAGCTGAAGGCGAGAGGGCTTGATGACCGGGTCAGGCTCCTCACGCTGAGCTTTGATCCAAGGCGGGACACGCAGGCTGTGCTGGCCGCTGCCGCGCGCAGAATGCAGGCCGATGCCCCAAACTGGCGCTTTGCCACTGTCACGGATCCGGCCGAGATCAAGTCAGCGTTGCGTGAGTTTGGCATCGTTGTCCTGCCCGACGGGCTTGGAGGTTACTCCCACAATACTGCGCTATTCCTCGTGGATGCGAGCGGACACCTTGTCCGTGCCTACGATGTTGCCCGACCGGATCTCGCCCTGGCCGAGATTGCCTCCGCACTCAAAGGGTGACCACGCTATGTATGTCCGGCTTCTGCCGTGGTTGCCTGGCATGATGCTCAGCGCCGCCGCGCTACTGCGCCCATGGCTGGAAGCATCGATGGCGCGGCACATGGCGATAGAGTTGCCACTATTGTTTGCAGTCGGGTTTCATGCCGCAGTCCTATGCCGGGCACCAATGCGCCATGCGTTGGAGCGCTGGAATGCGTTCGGGATTCCGGGTCTTGCCGGCTCAGCGTTGATTCTGGGCTATTGGATGCTACCCGTGGCATTAGACAGTGCGGTGCTCAGTCCGAGTGCCGGCATGGGCAAGGTTGGCAGTATGGTCCTGGCCGGCGTGCTTGGCGGGCTATCGTGGCGTAGTGCCGGCATCATCGTGCAGGCGTTCTTTGTGCTTAACTGGGCGTGGATGACATTTGTCGCGGGCTTGCTATACCAGTCGACGCCTGAGCAGCTCTGTAGTGTCTATCTTTCCAACCAGCAGGAGTCGGCCGGCTTAGCCATGATGGCACTTGCCGCCGCTGTCCTGATGGCTTGGCTGTTCAAGGCGTTCCAGTGGCGCCCCCGCCAATTCGAGGAGGCGCCTTAGCTTTGAAGGAAAAGCCACCTGCGGGCAGGTGGCTTGGCGCTCTGCACTATCTGTTTCAGTTATGCAACAGCGTGGCTCGGGAGCTAACGAGTCGCTGCAAAAAAAAGAATCCCCCGAGGCTGTTACTCGGGGGAGGTGCTGGTTTGTGGCCGGGTACCCTGTACGCCCGACCACTGTGTTCTATTGGGGACCCTTCTGTAGTTGCTTACTTACTGACATACTGACGTCAACCAGTCCATCGCGGTTGGTGATTCATGCGCCATCGGTGAACCCGTCTCGCCTATCCGTGACTCTCGCACCATCTGAATAGACGTCAAACTTGGTGGTCTTTCCCCCATCGGTATATGGATCTCGCGGCCCCATCACGCTGGCGCCGTCGGTGTAGACATCTCGCGCCCCGATGCCGGCATAGGCCACCCCGGCGCTAAGCGCCGCACCCGCCGCAGCGAGCAGTAAGAACGTTCTTACCATTTTTCTCACCTCCTAAGGTGGTTGCAAGAACCCGAGACGAATTCTTTCCGCGCCAGTTTGTGCGCCGCAACTTTGTACCACTTCAATGTATGCCCTGACGGCAAGCGCATGTATAAGGGGCTGGTCCGAAAAGAGGCTAGGGGATTGCCCTATTCGATGGCGGGGCGGACTCCGCCCTGTTGGGCTGCCCCGGATCCTGGACGAATACCCGAAACCCGGCGCTAATACGGAATCTCGCGTCGAACCCGGACGGTATAGCTCACCGAATCCACCTGGCTACGCTTACCGCACAGGGGAGTTCTGAAGTAGATTCATAGTAGTCTTGCGGCACCTTGGTTTCGCAGCACTTCGCCTGGCAGGAATTTGGTGCAAATACGTGATTTGCCACAGGTGCGTCGGATACTAACTATCGCAAGAGTATTGTCATTGCGGCTAACGAGAAAAAGACCTGATGTGCCACGGGCTGTCCCCAGGATTCGAAGCGAGCAATGGTAATCATTACGCGAAACTCGAGGCTCAGCCTCTTCGTTAACACTGCATTGGTCGCATTGGCGTATTTCGCAGGTGCAAAGCTGGGACTTGCCTATGCGGTAGTGGGCGGTGCAGTGTCCCTGGTGTGGCCTTCCAGCGGCATCGCCCTCGTTGCACTGCTTGTCATGGGCTTCGCAGTTGCCCCCGGAATTGCCATCGGCTCCGTTTTGGCAAACGTGTCGGTGGGCGTGCCGCTACCGGTGGCTGCGGTGATTGGCCTCGGGGCAACGGCTGCAGCCTTGACGGCTTCGTTATTGTTGAAGCGGGTAGCCCGATTCCAAATCACCCTGGATCGCATCAACGACGTGATTGCCTTCATCATCCTGGCTGCGACGGTCAGCACGGCAGTGAGTGCGCTGATCGGTGCGAGCGCCCTCGTAGGAGCGGGCCTGGTGCCAGTCAGCGGGTACGGCGCAGCTCTTCTAAAATGGTGGCTCGGTGACATGATGGGGGTGCTCGTGGTGGCCCCGCCGCTGCTCATCTTGCTCAAGTATCCGAGCCCGATCCGCTCCGCAAAGCAGGCCGTGGAAGCGTGCGGACTGACCGTTGCGATCTTCTGGGTGAGTTACCTTATCTTCGGCGCCACCGAACTTGCCGGGCACGGCTACTATCCGGCAGCCCTCGCGATTTTTCCGTTCACGATCTGGGCGGCTCTCCGCTTCGATCACTTGGGCACCTGCCTCTCAACCTTGCTGGTCTCAATCGTGGCCATCTGGGGCACCGCGAACGGCACCGGTCCCTTTGCCACCGAATCTCCGGTGGATAGCCTCGTGAGATGGTGCGCCTTCGCCAATGTCGTGGCAGTTACCGGACTGTTGCTGGTAGCGGCACATGCTCAGGGAAAGCGCTTCCATAGCCTCCTGCTCGCCTCCCACGTCGAGTTGGAACGGCGCGTGCAAGAGCGAACCCAGGAACTGGAGCGCGCCAACAATGAACTGAAGCAGGAGATGGCGCGACGTCGTCGGCTGGAAGGAGAGCTGATCCGAATCGGCGATCGGCAGCAGAGACTCATTGGCCGGGAACTGCATGACGGCCTCGGGCAGCACCTCACCAGCCTTGGCTTCTACTGCACCACCTTGAATCAGGAACTACAGGAGCATTGCCACCCGGCCGCCGCGGAGGCGGCTACCATCGTCGAACTGGTGAAGCAGGCGTCCCAGATGACGCGCAAGATTGCCCATGGCCTGGACCCGGTCGCCATGGAATCTGGTGGCCTTACGGTCGCCCTGCAAGGGCTGGCACAGACGACCCGCTCGCTGAATGGCATCGAATGCGCGCTTCGCATCGAGTCAGATGTGGACTTACTGGATCCGCCGATGCAGATCAACCTCTACCGTGCGGCACAGGAAGCCGTCAATAACGCGCTGAAGTATAGCCAGGGCCGCCACATCTGGATCGACCTGGAGCGCGATGGCGGAATGCAGAGGCTTTCCATCAGTGACGACGGGGTGGGGGTCGACCCGGAGCAAATGGAGCGTGCCTCGGGACTGGGACTTCACAACCTGCGTCACCGGGCGAGCCTTCTGGGCGGCTCTTGCACGGTCACCCGCAATGCTTTGGGTGGCACCACGGTTGCCATCAGCTATCCGATACCGGAGAGTCCGGGCAATGAAAGGGAAGCCATCTAGCCTGGGCCGTGCGACCCAGATCCTGATCGTGGATGACCACCCCATTATCCGGGAGGGGTTAACCCACTTGCTGAATCAGCATGAGGATCTGCACGTCTGCTGTGCGGCCGCCAGTGCCGAAGAAGCCATGGCGGCGGTGGCCTGCCAGCCTGACCTGGCCATTGTGGACCTCAGCCTGCACTCGAACTCCGGCCTGGATCTTGTCAAGACGCTGCGGCAACACTATCCAACGCTGGCAATCCTCGTCCTCAGCATGCATGACGAAACCTTGTTTGCCGAGCGCGCACTGCGGGCAGGAGCAAACGGGTATCTGATGAAACTGGAGGCCACGGAGCATATCTTGAACGCGATCCGCGAGGTGCTGGCCGGTAATATTTACCTGAGCGCCGCAATGCATGAGAGGTTGGCGCGGGCTCTGACGGTTCCCAAAAAAATTGCGACGGGCTCGATCGCGAGCCTTTCGGAACGGGAGTTCGAGGTCCTGCACCTGATCGGACTCGGCTTCAGCACCCGCGAGATCGCCGGGAAACTGAATCGGAGCGTCAAAACCGTCGAGGCACATCAGGCCAACATCAAGGAAAAGCTGGATATTCCTAACGGCAAGGAACTGATGCGCTTCGCCATTCAGTGGCTCGAGAGCCAATAGGGCGGGGTCCACCGGATCAGGCAATCGCCTGGAAACTCTCTGGCCGGGCACCGCGGTCAGGCGTGAACCATGACCCGATCGCGGCGCATGAATGCGCTGGCGGCGTCGACCAGTGCCGCAAGGACGAGCATGGCGATGATGACCGTGCAGGCCTGCGCCAGGTGAAAGAGCGAGAGTTCGAAGTACAGCATCTGCCCAAGCCCGCCGGCGCCGACGAAGCCCAGGATCGCGGCCATGCGGATATTTGTCTCCCACCGATACAGGGTGTAGGCCAGGAACTGCGGCTGGACGCAGGGGAGCGTGCCATACAGGAAGGCGAGGGCGGGGGACGCCCCGGTTGCCAGCAGCGCCTGTGCCGGTGCGGCCGGGGCATTCTCCAGTGCTTCGGCGAACAGGCGGCCAAGCACGCCGGCGGTGTGCAAGGCCAGGGCAAGGGTGCCGGCAAATGGTCCGAGGCCCACAGCCAGTACGGTGAGGACCGCCCACACGAGCTCGGGCACCGAGCGCAACAGGTTCAGTGCCAGCCGCGACAGCGCCTTCAGCGCAGCGCCATGACGGCCGGAGGCAGGTAAGGCCAGGACCAGGCCAAGGACCGCCGCGCACAAGGTGCCCACGGCAGACATTGCAAGCGTTTCGAGCATGCCCCTCGCGGTCCTTGCAAGAAGGCCGGCCGACAGGTCGGGGGGGAAGAAGGATTGCAGGAAGCGCAGCATCTCGCCGGCCGCGTCCATGGAGAAGAGCCGGCCAAGATTGAGCGAGAGATAAGCGAAACTGGCCGACACTACCAGTGCCACGGCGAGGAGGGTGAACAGGCAGCTCAAGCAGAGCTGGGCGGCCTTGGTCTTGTCTGCCATGATTTACGCCAGCAGTTTGCGCAGCCGGGCGCTGATCGCGTCCGCCAGCAGGACCAGCAGCAGGAAGACAAGCAGGATGGTCGCGGCTTCACCGCCATTGAGCAGTTTCATCGCCTGGTCCATCAATTGGCCGAGCCCACCGGCGCCGACGAAGCCCATCACCACCGAAGCCCGGATCGCGCACTCCCAGCGATAGACCGTGTAGGAAACCAGCTCCTGCGCCGCATTCGGCAGCAGCCCATAGAGCAGCGCCACCACGCGCCCGCTGCCACCGCCGAGCAGCGCGTCCACCGCGCGCCGGTCGCCGGACTCGAGGATTTCCGCATAGACCTTGGCCAGCATGCCGCCATAGGTGATGGCAAGTGCCAACACGCCGGCCGCTGGCCCCAGGCCCAGGGCGCGCACGAAGAGCAGGGCCCAGACCAGTTCGGGCACTCCGCGCAGCAGGAGCACAAGGGCGCGCACGCCGATGCGCAATGCCATGCGCTGCTTGCGGGCGGGGCCGGGTCCGATGCGGGAGATCGACAGGCTGTTCGTCATCGCTACGGCCAGCGGCGTGGCAACGACGAAGGCGAGGGCAATTCCCGCCGTGGCGATCGCCAGTGTCTCCAGCGTGGCCTTGACCACGTAGCCGAGAAACTCGGCCGAAACCTCAGGGGGGAGAAAGTTGCGCAAAAAGCTCCCCATCACCTTCAGGTTGCCGGCCTCGAACAGCGCCGACGGATCGAACTGGGAAAGCCTCAGCAAGGGCCACAGCAAAAGCAGCGCAACGACCAGGCCGCTCGCCCGGCGCAGCGCCTGCGGATCGCGCGGGTGGGCGCTCATCGGCACGCCGATTTGGGCCGGTCGCCGCCAGCCGATCCGGCGGCCATGAGCAGCGGCTCGCGGCCCTGCACCGGCGGCGACTCGCTTTCGGAGGCATAAAGCTCCCGCAGCAGGGCATCGGTGACGCGTTCGGCCGGCAGGTCGAAGGCGATCGCGCCTGCCCTGAGCCCCACGATGCGCGGAAACCAGCGCAAGGCCAGATCCACTGCGTGCAGGCTGGCGACCAGCGTCGCTGTCCGCGTCGCCGCTTCCTTGCTCAGCTCGCCCAAGGTCAGGTTGGCCAGCGCAGGGTCCATGGCCGCGACGGGTTCGTCCGCCAGGATCAGCTCCGGGCGCTGGTATAGCACGCGAGCGACGCCTACCCGCTGGAGCTGGCCCCCGGACAGTTGATCGCAACGGTCGAACAGGCGGTCGGCCAGATCGAGGCGGGCGAGCTGTTCGGTGGCGCCGGCAAGATCAGCCGGGTAGGCCAGGGACAGCATCGACTTCCATGCTGGCCAGACGCCGAGGCGGCCGGCCAGAATGGCGGTGACGACGCGCTGCCGTGGTGGCATTGGCGGCGCCTGGTGCACCATGCCGATACTGCAGCGCAAGCGCCGCAGGTGTCCGGCGGACAGCGCCCAGGGGCTTTGCTCCAACACCTCGACGCGGCCCTCGCTTGGCCGCAGGGCCGTTGCCAGCAAACGCAGCAAGGAAGTCTTGCCGGCCCCCGATGGGCCGATGACGGCGATGCGTTCGCCGCGGCCCCCGGCGAGCGTCAGCTGGCTGAGCGCGCGCTGTCCGTTGGCGTAGCGGATGCTCGCGGTCTCGATGCGGAAGCTCACTTGATCAGGCCCGCGCCACGCGCCGCGGACTCGATGCCCGCGTAGTTCTCCGGCCGGGTGGTGATGTATTTAGACGTCCGCTGCAATGCCATGATCTCCCGCTGTTCGGGGTTGCCCGGGTCAAGCCGGAGGAAGGCCTCGGTCAGCTTCTTGCGCAGGGCCGGATCGAGACCGCCGCGTACGGTCCAGTTGTAGTCGTAATAGGGCGGCGTGACGGCGAACACCCTGACCTTGTCGGGATCTACCTTTTTCTGCTCCACCAGCTTGTCCCAGACCGAGGCATTGAGGACGCCGGCGTCGGCCCGGCCGGCCTGGACGAAGGCGACCGTCGCATCGTGGGCGCCTGAATAGGCGACGGTCTTGAAGTCCTTGTCCGGATTGATGCCGGCCTGCAACAGGAAATGCCGCGGCATCAGGTGGCCGGAAGTCGAGGACGGCGAACCGAAGGCGAAGGTGCGGCCCTTCAGGTCCGCCAGGGACCTGATCGTCTTGTCGGCGGTGATGAATTTACTGGTGAAGGCGGCATCTTCCTGCCGCTGGACGATGGGGATGGTCGCCCCATTCGTGCGGATCTTGCTCTGCACGTAGGTAAAACCGCCCAGCCAGGCCATGTCGATCTTGCCGGTTGCCAGCGACTCCACCACGGCAGCGTAGTCCGTGACCGGCACGAACTCCACCTTCATGCCAGTCTCCTTCTCCAGGTATTTGCCCAGCGGCGCGAACTTGCGCTGCAATTCGGTCGGTGACTCATCGGGGATGGCCGACACCTTGAGCACCGGCTGGGCGCTGGCAAGACCGGCCAGGCCCAGCAGGCCAAGCATGGAAAGGCGCCTCAGGGTGCGCGAGAGAACAGGGAACATGGTGGAGAAGGATCCAGGGTTGGCACGGCAATGGTGGGGACGGCCTTTCATCGCTGGCCGCGATACCGACCAGCAGCGATGACGGGGCCGGGAAGTACCTCAATTTGCCTTGAATTCATGAGGATCTCCGACAGCACACCGGGGTCCGCAACCTCCGCCATTCGTTGCCTGGTTCACGGCGGGGATGCGGCTTGTGCTTGTTTCAGGGCGTCGGCGACAAGTTTAGTCACTTCCGCCTGTTCCCGCGTCGGTGCGAACAGCGGCGCCCGGTGCGCAACTTGCTCCCGCAGGCGGGCCAGAAAGCCGGCATCCCGGCTGACCCGCTCGAGCAGGAGCGCCAGCTGCCGGGCGTCTCCCGCGGGGAAATAACCCTCATAGTCGCAGCCCAGCATGCCGATATTTCCCGGGATGCGGCTGGCCAGCACCGGCACACCGCTGGTTACGGCCTCGGCGATGACGTTGGCGCCGCCTTCCATCACGCTAGAGATCACCATCGCCTGTGCTTGCCGGATGCGCCGGCGCGTCTCGGCATGCGGCAGTCTGGCCAGCCAGACGTAGCGCTGCACCGCTGGCCAGGCGCGCGCTTGCAGAGCCTGCGCCGCCTGCACGTACGCATCGTCAAGGGCGCCGCCTATGTGGATGAGCCGCACGCGCGAATCGTCGGGAAGCAGTTCCAGCGCCCGCATGGGGGTCAGAGGGTCCTTTTCCGCCCGCATGTGGCCTACCAGTACGATATCGAAGGTGCTGCCACCACCGGATGTGCCCGGCACGTATGCCGGGGCCGACTGGTAAATCACACGGCACTTGGCGCGATGCCGGGGAGGCAGTTCGGCTAGCCCTTCATCCTGCAGCACCACCAGGTGGGTCGCGAGATCGAGGGAGCGCCGGGCGGATTCGTCACAGTGGATGTCGCGATAGAGGTCGGTTCCGGTCAGCACCGCCACCAGCGGCCGATCCGGGCAGGCCGCGGCAAACCTTGAAATACTGTCCGCCGACCGCCGGGCGTGCAAGGCGATCATGCAGTCGGGCAGGGCGCCGCGCTCGCCGTCCGACGGCCACTCCGCGGCCAGCACGACACCGTAGTCGGCGCGCAAAAAGCGGGACCAGCGGCTGGCGGTCTGCCAGTTGCCATTATTGGCTTTCCGGAGTGCCGGACTGATAATTGCCACGGTGGCCTTTGGAGGGTGCATGGCGATGAGGGCTGAAGGGCTTGCTGCGAGAAGCATAAACAAGTTCGGGCTGGATGAGGCGTTCGTCGAAGCGCATCGACGCACGTGGGCCATCCTGCAGGATTTGTCGCCGTCCCAATGGCGGGTTCGCTACGATCCGGGGATCAACCCGCCATTATGGGAGTATGCCCATATCGCCTGGTTCACGGAGCACTGGATCCTGCGCGATCCGCGCGCCGGCCAGGGAGGGCGATTCGCTGCCAGGCTCCCCTCCTTGCTGGCCGACGCGGACCGCTGGTTCGATTCCATGCGCGTTGCCCACCAGGACCGCTGGCATCTGGACCTGCCTCAGCTCGCAGAGATACGCGACTACGTGGGCGCGGTGCTCGATGGCGTGCGCAACAGGCTTGCCGCCACTGACGACACCGACGAGGCGCTCTATTTTTGCCGTCTCGCCTTGTTCCACGAGGGCATGCACGCCGAGGCGCTGACCTACATGCGCCAGACGCTTGACTATCCGCTGCATGCTCCGCTGGCGATGCCTTCGCTCGCGCCCGGCGGCGGCGATGTGGCGATCGCCGACGATGCCTTCCTGATGGGGGCGTCGGGGGACAGCGGGTTCGTGTTTGACAATGAGAAGTGGGGGCACCCGGTCCGTATCGCGCCCGCTCGTATCGACCGCCAATGCGTCAGCAACGCGGCATTCGCCGAATTCGTGGCCGCGGGCGGCTATCGCGACCGGCGCTGGTGGTCGGATGAAGGTCTGGCGTGGCGGCAGCAGAGCGGGCTGGCGCATCCGGCACGGTGGCGCCAGGCGGCGCGCGACGTGCCGGGGCAATGGGAATCGCGCTGGTTCGGGCAGTGGGTGCCGCTTCCCCTCGACCTGCCGGTCTGCCATGTCAACGCCTATGAAGCGCAGGCCTATTGCCGGTGGGCCGGCAAGCGCCTGCCCACGGAAGCTGAATGGGAGTATGCGGCGAGCCGCGGCCTGATCGAATGGGGTGGGGCGGTGTGGGAATGGACGGCCGATCCGTTCCTGCCTTTTGCGGGTTTCTCGGCAGACCCCTACCAGGAGTACTCCGCGCCCTGGTTCCGCACGCATCGCGCGGTGCGCGGCGGATCGTTCGCCACGCATGCCCGCATGCAGCATCCCCGTTACCGGAATTTCTACCTGCCGCACCGCAGTGACATGTTTGTCGGATTCCGGTGCAGCGATTGACGGCCGGTTACGCGTCGACGATGGACGCAGGCGAAGCGATGGGCCATCGGCAAGAGCCAGCGTACGGAGCTTAAGACTGGAGTCGGTGCCGCTTTCGGTCCCAGGTCTCCTGGGCTGCGTACGCGGCACCCCCTTACCTCTCGATTACTCGGCGAAGTCCGTGGCTTCAGAGGACCCCTTCCACACGTCGAGATCCTTCCTGACCCCTTCGGCCTTGGCTGCCGCGAGTTCGTTCGCGATCTTGCCCGCAAACAGGTGCAGCGGCGGCGATTCGACACTGGCGGCCTGAATGATCAACCGGGCCAGCTTGTCGGGGTCACCAGCCTGCCGTCCATGCAGCGTGCCGAGATGAAGGTCGATCGATGCCTTGGCCTCCGTATACTCACTGATCTGGTGCGTGGCCACCGCCAGCGCACCACTTGACAGGAAGTCGGTGCGCACGGGCCCCGGATAGACCACGGTCGCGCGAATGCCGAGTTCGGCGACTTCCGCGGCCAACGACTCGGTCAGACCCGCCAGCGCGAACTTGCTCGCCACGTAGCTGCCCCAGCCGGCGTAGCCGCCCTGGTAGCCGACGATGGATGCAATATTGATGATGTGTCCGCTGCGCTGGCCCCGCAGATGCGGCAGGGCATGGCGCTGCACGAGCAGTGGCGCGAAAAAGTTGACCTCGAAGTTCTGGCGGACCTCCTCGTCGGACAGCGCCTCGACAGTCCCTTGCTGTGCGTAGCCGGCATTGTTGACGATCACGTCGATCGAGCCAAACCTTTGCACGGTGCTTTCGATCGCCGCGTGGACGCTTCGGTCATCGGTCAGGTCGACCTCGAGTGGTAGAAATCGTTCGGACGAGTCACCGATGGCGTGCGCAAGTGAGGCTGCCGTGCGTGACGTTGCGGCCACGCGATGGCCCTGCTCAAGGAGATGCTTGACGAGCTTCTGACCCAGGCCTTTCGATGCGCCGGTTACAAACCAGGTGCGGGATGCTTGCTTCATGATGGTATTCCTGTGGGGTTGGGATTGTTGACTACGCGCGTTCAAGGCAACGCGACGCTCATGCCGCCGTCGGCCATCACGAGCGCGCCGACGATGTAGCTGGCCTTTTCCGAAGCCAGGAATGCGATCACTTCTGCAATCTCCTCGGGCTGGGCTGCGCGGCGTATGGGAGCATTCTTGCCGTGTTCGGCCAGGAACGCTGGTCCATCGGCATGGATGTGGTTGGTGATGTTGGTCACCACGTCGCCTGAGCCCACCGCATTGACGCGGATGCCGTGCCCGATGGCTTCGAGCGACAACGCGCGCGTCAATTGCGCCAGTGCGCCCTTCGAGGCGGCATAAGCCGCGATGAGCGGAAACGCCTGCTGGCATGCATAGGAGCCGACATTGACGATGGCGCCCGACCTGGCCGACACCATCACGCGCATCGCCTCGCGCGAGAACAGGAACGCGCCGGTTGCGTTGACTGCCTGGATGCTGTTCCAGTCGTCGAGCGACATCTCGACCACCGGCTTGTTGATGATGATCCCGGCGTTGTTGACGAGGATATCCAGCTTGCCAAACTGTTCGACGGCGGTCGACACAGCTCGCACCGCGCTTTCCTCGCGCGCAATGTCGGCCACGAGCGGCAGGACGCCGGGTCTGCTGAGCGTCTCGACGTTGGCGTTGCGGTCAACTGCGACAACGTTTGCGCCCTGGGCGTGCAGCAGTTCAGTGGTGGCCAGTCCGATGCCGCTGGCCGCGCCGGTTACGATTGCGACCTTGCCTGCGAAGGCGCCAGTCGCTGCATTGCGTGGTGTCATGATGAGGTTCTCCTGGGATTGACTTGTGCTATGTGTTCAACGCGTTCAGAACGGGCTGGCCGTCGGACGCACGATGATCTCGCTCACGTCGACATCGGCCGGTTGTTCCACCGCGTACGCAATGGCGCGGGCGATCGCATCTGGCGTGATGGCGATGCGTCGAAATTCCTGCATCGCCGAGCGTGCGACATCGTCGGAGATCGAGTCGGCCAGTTCGGATTCGACGACGCCGGGACAGACGACTGTCACGCGGATCTTGTCCGTTTCCTGGCGCAGCCCATCGGAAATGGCGCGCACGGCGAATTTGGTTGCGCAGTAGACGGCTGCGGTCGGCGAGACGGACAAGCCGCCGATCGACGAGATGCTGATGATCTGGCCCGCGCCTTGCTGCTCCATCGCTGGCAGCACGGCGGCGATGCCGTGCAGCACGCCGCGGATGTTCACGTCGATCATCCGGTCCCACTCATTGACCTTCAGCGCGTTCAGCGGAGAGAGCGGCATCACGCCAGCGTTGTTGATCAGCACGTCGATGCGGCCGAAGGATTCGAGCGCGAAGCGCGCGAAGGCAGCAACGTCTTCGGCCGAAGTGACATCGAGTGCGCGATAGCGGACGGTGGCGCCGGCCGCCTGCAGCGATTCGGCCAGTTCGGCGAGCCGATCCGTGCGTCGTGCGCCGATGACAAGGCGATGACCTTGGGCGGCGAGCAATCGGGCGGTGCCTTCGCCAATGCCGCTGCTGGCGCCGGTGATGAGGATGACCTTCGATTCGGTGGGTTGGATTGCCATCTTGCATACTCCTATTGGTGGCTCGGTTTGGGAGGCGGCTGCCGGCGATTGCCGCGCGAGACGTCTTTCCAGGATCGGCCTTCAGGAAAGCGATACTGTTCGTTGGCCGGTGAGGGAATGTTAGGTACGTCCAGCGCCGCGGCGAATACACGTATCGATGGCGTTATTGCCTATTTCTATCAATCTGGGTGACGGGCGCGGATGGCGGGGACTAGAATGGCGACAATCGCAAGCGAAAGGAGAGAGCCGTGTCGAACGCCCTGAATCCTGCTTCCACTCGCATGGTCCGCCTGCTTGAGCGACTGGCGCCGAACGAGGGCTATACCCAATCGGCGCTCGACAGCGTCCGGCTGATGCGCTCGGACCGTCCGCTCGGGCGCACGCCAGTGCTGTATGAGCCGAGCATCGTCATTGTTTGCCAGGGGCGCAAGATCGGATTCCTGGGCGATGGGGTCTACGTCTACGACGCGCAGCACTATCTCGTGCTGTCCGTGCCGTTGCCGTTCTCGACAGAGACTCAGGCCACGCCAGGGGAGCCAATGCTCGCGGTGTCGGTGCGCCTGGACTTGATCGAACTCAGCGAATTGATCACGCAGATCGACGCCGCCGGGCATCATCCCGAGGCGCCCCCGACCGGCATCGTTTCCACACCGCTTGCAGGGGTCTTGCTGACGCGACGCTACGGCTGTTGCAGGCATTGACGTCACCGCTCGATGCGCAGGTTCTGGGGCCCGACATCGTGCGCGAAATCTGCTATCGCGTGCTGACGGGCGAGCAAGGCGGGGCAATGCGCGCTGCGCTGGCGCATCATGGCCGATTCGGACGGGTGGCGCGGGCACTCAAGCGGATTCATGCCGACTATGCAACGCCGCTCAACGTCACGCGTCTTGCGGAGGAAGCGGGCATGAGTGTGCCGGCGTTTCATGCCAACTTCCGTACGGTGACGCAGACATCGCCGATCCAGTACATCAAGTCGACCCGTCTTCATCAGGCCCGGCTGCTGATGATTCGAGACGGCGTGACCGCGGCGGCGGCTTCGGCGCGTGTTGGCTATGAAAGCGCATCCCAGTTCAGCCGCGAGTTCAAGCGCCTGTTCGGCAGGACGCCGGTCGAAGAGGTGCGTGACATGCGCGAGTCGTTCACGCTCTCGCCGGCGGTAATGCTCGACCATTTGGAATGGGACAGTATGGCGCTCACGCGGCAGAAGCGTGCGCGATCGGCTGTTGCGACGTCACGGCGCCGCGTTACTGCGTGATCGGTTGGGCGTGGGGCGCCTGACAGTAATACCGAAACGTGGCACAGGCACATATCGGAGAGGTGCCGCGGATGCCGTGGGGCCGCGGGCCGGCGCGTAGCCCTGT
Source organism: Cupriavidus sp. PB-02 (assembly GCF_058252315.1). Taxonomy (NCBI): domain Bacteria; kingdom Pseudomonadati; phylum Pseudomonadota; class Betaproteobacteria; order Burkholderiales; family Burkholderiaceae; genus Cupriavidus; species Cupriavidus sp. PB-02. Next base: position 2,095,532 of record NZ_CM177695.1, on the reverse strand, counting down.
CGGCCGTTCGTAGTGACACCCTCCGCGAAGCGTTGTTCGTTGGTCAACCGCTTGGCTTTTCTATTCGTGCCGCAGCTTGTCGAAAGGCATATCGCTTCACTTCCGACATCTCAGGCTGTCTTTCTCGGCACTAACCGTTGCTTTCCCCCATACGTACTTTCACCTAATGCTGCGATGCGACAATTCCTTTGCTACAATCAGGGAAAACCCGATGAGGGTAATCCCGAAAGGAAGAACGCCATGAACACCCAATCCGATATCAAGCTGACTGACCAACTCGAACGCGATCTGATCGACCGCGAACTCGGTACGCAACGCCTGGGTTTCGCCCACGACGTGAAGCGCACCATCGCTGCCTTCCAGGCCATGGTCGAGCGCCTGCAGACCCAGGCCCGCAAGGCCAAGGTAGTTTACGCCAACGGCTAAGCTGTGCTGAAGCTGCGGTAATTTGCGGTATCTGCGGCAAATTGCGGGCTTTCTGCGGCCTCGCGGCTGCATTGTAGAACCGGCCATACGCGCGCCCGCTGGGGCCTGACGCGCGGCCGGTTTTGTTTTTCCTGCGGTTTTTGCGTGCTTTGTGAGCAACTTTCGCAAGGCTTGCCAGACCTTTTCGTTTGGTCGCGCCGGATGCGGGGGCTATCGTGGATGCCTTCTCTACGCTCCCGTCCGACCATGCCACCGCTTGTCCTGCTCTGCCTGCTGATCACCTACGTGGTGTGGGGCACGACCTACCTGGCGATCCGCTTTACGCTGGAGAGCTTTCCGCCGCTGTTCATGATGGGCACGCGCTTCCTGTGCGCGGGCCTGCTGCTGGCCGCCTGGCTGGCGTGGCGCGGCACGCCGATGCCGAACTGGCGGCAGCTACGCAACTGCGCGGTGCCGGCGGTGTTCCTGCTGGTGGGCGGCATGGGGCTGACGGCGATTGCCGAGCAGACCATCTCGTCGGGCGCGACCACGGTGATGATCGGGTCGATGCCGATCTTCGCGCTGATCTGGGGTGCGTGCTTCGGCAACCGGCCCAGGTGGTACGAGTACGTGGCGATCGCGATCGGCAGCGTCGGCATCCTGGTGCTGACGGCGGGCGCGGAATTCCGCGTCAGTACCATGGGCGTGGTGGCGCTGATGCTGGCGGTGGCGAGCTGGTCGTTCGGCTCGGAGCTGGCGCGCCGGCTGGAGCTGCCGCAGGGGCCCGCGGCCTTTGCAGCGGAGATGCTAATCGGCGGGGCGGTGCTGATGGTGCTGTCGGCGCTGCGCCAGGAACCGTGGCCGGCATCGGTCAGCGCGCAGGCCGGCTGGGCCTGGGTCTACCTGGTGGTGGCGGGCTCGCTGGTGGCGTTTTCCGCCTATATGTACCTGGTGTCGACGGTCAGCCAGACGCTGGCCGCCAGCTACGTCTACGTAAATCCGCCGGTGGCGCTGGCAATGGGCGCGTGGCTGGGCGGCGAGCAGATCGCGCCGCAGACGCTGGGCGCGGTGCTGCTGATCCTGCTGGCGCTGACCGTGCTGAGCCTGGGCACGCTGCGCACGGCGCGCGCTCAGGCTGCGGCCTGATCCGTCCGGTCGCCGTTCAGGTGCCGGACTGCTCCTGGATCCAGAGCGAGAGCCGGACTTTGTAGGCCTGCTGGATATGCCGGCGCGCGATCTGTTCCGCCAGCGCCGGGTCGCGCTGTTCCAGCGCCTCCACCAACGCGATATGTTCCTCGTACGAGCTGCGCGCACGCCCCGGCACTGACAACGTGGTGCGCCCGAGCAGCGCCATCGATTCATGCAGCGAGCGCAGGTTCTTCAGCAGGTAGCGGTTATGGGCGCAGCGGTGCAGGGTTTCGTGGAACAGCCGGTTGTTCTGCGCGAGCCGGTCCGGATCGTCGGCGAACGCCAGGTCGCGCTCGACGATATCGCGCAGCAGCGAGATCTCCACGTCGGTGGCATGGCGCGCGGCCAGCGCGGCAGCGGTGCCTTCCAGCACTTCGCGCATTACGTACAGCTCGCTGACCATGCTGGCGTCGAGCTGGGTCACCATCATGCCGCGGTTGGGCTCGTTGACGACCAGGCCTTCGGATTCCAGCCGCGACAGCGCTTCGCGCACGGGCGTGCGCGACAGGCCCAGCGTTTCCGCCAGTTCCACCTCGCGCAGCCGCGTGCCGGGCGAGAGCTGGCCAGCCTGGATGGCGGCGCGCAGTTGCTGGTAGGCGCGCTCTGAGCGCGGGAGCGATGCAGCCTGGCCGCCCTCGGCGGCACCGGCGAACTCTTGAGAAATCATGTGAGGCTGGCTGGTGCTGTGTGACTGTTGTTACCAGCCATCATACCCGGTCGTGCGCGGTCGACATCACGGGGTCGCAATATGGTGCAAGGCGATCCCGGCTTCAGCCCGCCGGCGACTGGAACGGGTGGTACTGGTACAGCCAGGTTTCCGACAGCGGCTTGCCGTTCAGGCGCAGGAACAGGCGGATATCGACTGGCTGGTTGCCATCGGCGGCGAGGTCGAACTGGGCGCGCCAGTGGCCAGGCACGTTATTGGGCACGGCTTCGGTGAAGACATAGGAGAAGGTGCCGCGCGAGGCGGTCAGCACGGCCTCGGGCTTGACGCCGAAGGGGATTTTCTCCAACGGTGCGCCCTTGAACTCCACCATGAACTTGCGTACGCCCTTGGGCCGCTGCTGCCCGGGCTGGCCGCCATTGCCCAGGCGCGTGGCGACGCAGCGCGCCAGCGGCGAGGGAGAGGGCTCGTCGGCCTGCCAGTGCAGGCGGTAGCGCAGGCGATAGGTGTTGCCGGCCTTGGCGGGCGCCTTGGGCACCCACATGGCGACGATGTTGTCGTGGATCTCGTCGTCGGTGCGCAGCTCGATCAGCTGCACCGCGCCGGCGCCCCAGCCGTCGCGCGGCTCGACCCACAGGCTCGGGCGGCGCTCGTAGTTGACGCCGTCCTGGTAGTGGTCGAACAACCGGTCGCGCTGCAGCAGGCCGAAGCCCTTCGGGTTCTCGTCGGAAAACGCCGAGGCGGTGGTCTGCGGCGGATTGTTCAGCGGGCGCCAGATATGCTCGCCCGCGCCGTTCCAGAGCGCCAGGCCGTCGGAATCGTGCACCTCCGGCCGCCAGTCGACGGCGGTGCCCTTGATGCTTTCCGAGAACCAGTACATCGACGTCAGCGGCGCCAGCCCCAGGCGCCCCACGTCCTTGCGCAGGAACAGCGCGCACTCCACGTCCATGATCACGGCCTTGGCGCGCTGCATGACGAAGCGGTAGGCGCCGGAGATGCTGGGGCCGTCGAGCAGCGCATAGACGGTGACCTTATCGCCGTTGCCTTCGGGTGTCTCAAACCAGAAATGGGTGAAGGCAGGGAATTCCTCGGACTTGCCCGCCTCGGCCACGTCGATGGCGATGCCGCGCGCCGACAGCCCGTACTGGTACAGGTCGCCGATGGCGCGGAAATACGAGGCGCCCAGGAAGGCAACCCAGTCGTTCTTGCGCCAGTCGCGCACCTTCTGGTCGCCCAGGCGGCTTTCCTGGAAGCGGAAGCCGGCAAAGCCGCTGCCAGGCGGCAGCTTGTGCGCGGGACTGTCGGCCGGCATGTCGAAGTAGGCATCGTCGTAGACGATCTCGCGCGCCTTGCCCGCGCCGTCCTTGCCGCGCTCGATCACATGCATGCGCACCGGCGTGCGGAAGTAGGTGCCGAGGTGGAAGAAGGTGACCGGGAACTGGCCAGGGCCATTGGCGAACAGCGCGTCGTCGGTGCGGAAGCGGATCTTGCCGTGGGCATCGTAGTCGATGCGCGATAGCACATCGGCCGGGGGCGACGGCGGCGCCGCGTACGGCTTTGCCGCCAGCGCGCGGGCGCGCTCGATCAGGGCGTCGAAGCCGAACGGCTGGGCGTCGCCGAGCTTGATCCGGCTGGCTGCCAGTACCGATGGGGTAATGCCGAGCGCGGCAAGCGCGGCAGAGGCGGTGGCGGAGACCAGCAGGGTTCGGCGATTCATCATGTGGCGAAAGCGTCCTTTTTTTGTCCGGGGTTAGTGCAGAACTGTAAAAGACGGCGCCGTCCGCGGAAAGTTCGGACACCGTCTGTTACAGGCTACGGGCACCCGCTATGTGTGCGGCGCAGAACACACTCAGTGCGCTTCGCCATGCTCCCGGCGGTGCTTGCGCCGCTGGCGCGACAGCATGTTGAGCCCCTCGACTCCCGCCGAGAACGCCATCGCCGTATAGATATAGCCCTTGGGCACATGGTGGCCGAGCCCTTCGGCGATCAGCGTCATGCCGATCATGATCAGGAAGGCCAGCGCCAGCATCACGATGGTCGGGTTGCGGTTGATGAAGTTGGCCAGCGGGGTGGCGGCGAACAGCATCGTCATCACGGCGGCGATCACCGCCACGAACATGATCTGCACGTGCTCGGTCATGCCGACCGCGGTGATGATGCTGTCGATCGAGAACACCAGGTCGAGGACCAGGATCTGCCCGATGGCCGAGGCAAAGCTCTGCACCGCCTTGGCCGTGCCGCTGTCCTCGCCTTCTTCGTCGCCGCTGACGTGCTGGTGGATTTCACGCGTTGCCTTCCACACCAGGAAGGCGCCGCCGGCAATCAGGATCATGTCGCGCCACGAGATTCCCTGGCCGAGGATGGTGAACACCGGCTCGGTGAGCTTGACGATGATGGCGATGGTGGCCAGCAGCCCCAGCCGCATCAGCAGCGCCAGGCTGATGCCGATCTTGCGTGCCTTCTCGCGCATGGCTTCGGGCAGCTTGTTGGTCAGGATCGAGATAAAGATCAGGTTGTCGATCCCCAGTACGATTTCCATGGCCACCAGGGTAGCCAGCGCCGCCCAGGCGGCCGGGTCCTGCACCAATGCCAGCGTCGATTCCATACAAGCTCCGGGTGTCAGTTTTAAGGCTGGCGCCCGGCGCGTGATTCGCCGAAGGCGCATGAAGCTTCATGTTAGCGCAGCGTCGCTTGTCGCCAAACGTGTCCGGAAAGATAAAGGTTGTTTTGCGCCTTTGTGGAATATAGTATGTGATATATCAAAAGATCGTTATCGAGCTTCATATCGAGCCACAAGGAGACAGGCATGAAAGTGTGTATCTATGGCGCGGGCGCCATTGGCGGCTATGTCGGGGCGCAACTGGCGCGCGCGGGGGCGGAGGTCAGCTTCGTTGCGCGCGGTCCGCACCTGGCGGCGATGAAGGAGAACGGCGTCAGGCTGCTGATCGACGGCGAGGAGCGCGTGGCGCAGGTGCGCTGCACCAGCGATCCGCACGAACTCGGGCCGCAGGATTATGTGTTCATTACCCTGAAGGCACATTCGGTGCCCGGCGTGGTCGACCTGATACAGCCGCTGCTGGGGGCCCAGACCGCGATCGTCACCGGCGTCAACGGCATCCCATACTGGTACTTCTACAAGCATGGCGGCGACCTCGCCGGCAGCACGCTGGAGAGCGTGGATCCTGGCGCGCGCCAGTGGAAAGGCCTGGGCCCTGAGCGCGCGATCGGCTGCGTGGTCTATCCCGCCGCCGAGATCGTGGCGCCCGGCGTGATCAAGCACGTCTACGGCAAGAAGTTTCCGCTGGGCGAGCCCGACGGCAGCCGCTCGTCGCGCGTCACGCAGCTGAGCGAGATGATGATGGCCGCCGACCTGGAGGCGCCGGTGCGCGATAACATCCGCGACGAGATCTGGCTCAAGCTGTGGGGCAACCTGTGCTTCAACCCGATCAGCGCGCTCACGCATGCCACGCTCGACGTCATTACCTCGGACCCCGCCACGCGCGCGCTGTCGCGCCAGATGATGGTCGAGGCGCAGGCCATTGCCGAGCGCTTCGGCGTGAAGTTCCGTGTCGACGTGGAGCGTCGCATCGACGGTGCCGGCGCCGTGGGTGCGCACAAGACTTCGATGCTGCAGGACCTGGAGGCAGGGCGGGCCATGGAAATCGACCCGCTGCTGACCGTGGTGCAGGAGATGGGGCGGCGGGTGGGACAGCCCACGCCGATGTGTGACGCCGTTCTGGGCTTGATCAAGCAGCGCGACGCGATGGCGAAACTGGCCGCCTGAAGACGGACCACAGCGGGGGGCATCGCAGTGTCGGGTGCCCCCTGCGGCACGCCGGCGGCGCAAATGTTGCGCGCGCCTGGCTTGCAAAGCGGGAAGGCAGGGCGATAGTGATATACCATATACGACAGACCGCGCACCGCCGCAGTGCCGATGCATGACGACGACGCATTGCTTGATGCATATTCGTAATGAGTCGGGCGTTTTTGCTAAGCTGTGCGGGAATGCGGAGGGCAGCCATTCCGGCCGCCGCGCCACGGTCTCACACGAGCTCATTCATGTCTGCGCAAAGCCAATCGATCGCTCAGCCTCCCGGCCTGAGCCTGTCCGTGCAACCGATCAACGCCGGCGCCAGCCTGCGCGACCAGGCCTACGCCATGCTGCGGCAGGCCATTGCCGACGCCGACATCTACCAGTCGCATGAAGAGATCCGGCTCGATGAACGGGTGCTGAGCGAGGCCATGGGCGTGAGCCGCACGCCGATCCGCGAAGCGATGACGCTGCTGGAGCAGGAAGGCTTCCTGCGCACCGTACCGCGCCGCGGCATCTACATCATGCGCAAGACCAAGCGCGAGATCGTCGAGATGATCCAGATGTGGGCGGCGCTTGAAAGCATGGCGGCGCGGCTGGCGACCCAGAACGCGACCGATGCGGAGATCAGGCAGCTGCGCCATATGTTCGACAGCTTCCGCGATTCCACGCCGGCCGAGCATATTGAAGAGTATTCCGACGCCAATATCGCGTTCCACCAGGCGATCGTGCAGCTGTCCAAGTCGCAGATCATCATGGACACGATCCGCAATATCTTTATCCACGTGCGGGCGATCCGGAAGATGACGATCTCGCAGAGCGACCGCGCGTCGCGTTCGATCGTGGACCACCTGCGCATCATCGAAGCGCTGGAACGGCGCGATACCGAGCTGGCCGAGCGGCTGGTGCGGCAGCACTCTCTGGACCTGGCCGACTACGTCGAGACGCACTGCGATTTCCTCGACTGACGACGGCGGGGCAGGGGCAGGGCGGCGGAATGGCGGACGATGTCCGCCGTTTTCATTTCTGGCAGTCTGACTCCGTTTCGCTTGATGGTATGTGATATATCAATGCGAAAAGTCGGTCGGCCGGATTGATGCGCGGATGTTCTGAACCCTCCGGCATTACGCTGAATTGTCGGGAAAAGACGGCTTCCTGGCCGGATTTGCTGCGCTGCACCGTCGAAATGTGCGTGGGATCGGGCAAACTCCCCTTGCTCTCTTCTGATATATCACATACCGTATGTCATCAAGGCAGCCGAAAACGGTAAATCCACGAGGAGACCAAGACATGTCCGAAGTCGTCGAAGCCACGCGGGCCGGGAGCACCACCGCGGATGACACCCTGACGCCCGGCAAGTCGGCGGTGATCAGTATCTGGGTGGATCCGAGCGAGTACGCGCCAGGCACCAAGAACCAGACCATGTACAAGTAAAACCATCGCCCGAGGAGACAACCGCAATGGAAACCAAGGCCCTGCAAGGTGTTCGCATCCTGGACATGACCCACGTCCAGGCAGGCCCCTCGGCCACGCAGCTGATGGCGTGGCTGGGCGCGGACGTGATCAAGGTGGAAATGCCGGGCCGCGGGGATATCACCCGCAGCCAGCTGCGCGACGTGCCCAACGCCGACAGCCTGTACTTCACCATGCTCAACTCCAACAAGCGCAGCCTGACGCTGAACATGAAGACGCCCGAAGGCAAGGCGCTGCTCGAAGACCTGGTACAGCGCAGCGACGTGCTGATCGAGAACTTCGGGCCCGGCGTGCTGGCGCGCGCCGGCTTCGACTGGGAGCACCTGCAGGACCTGAATCCGCGGCTGGTCTATGCGTCGATCAAGGGCTTCGGCCCGGGGCCATACGCCGACTGCAAGGCGTATGAGAACGTGGCGCAGTGCATGGGCGGCTCGGCCTCCACCACGGGCGATGCCGAGGGCGTGCCCACCGTGACCGGCGCGCAGATCGGCGACTCGGGCACGGGCGTGCATTGCGTGGTCGGCATCCTGGCCGCGCTGCTGCAGCGCGAGCACACCGGCCGCGGCCAGCGCGTGGAGGTGGCGATGCAGGATGCGGTGCTGAACCTGTGCCGCGTCAAGCTGCGCGACCAGCAGCGCCTGGACAACGGACCGCTGCGCGAGTACCCGAATGAAGAGTTCGGCGACCACGTGCCGCGCGCCGGCAATGCCTCGGGCGGCGGCCAGCCGGGCGCGGCGTTGCGCTGTGCGCCGGGCGGCCCCAATGACTATGTCTACGTCATCATCCAGCCGCAGGGCTGGGAGCCGCTGATGCGCCTGTGCGGCCGTGAGGACCTGATCAACAATCCCGACTACGCCACGCCAGAAGCGCGGCTCAAGCACCTGGCCGACTGTTTCGCCGTGATCGAGAAATGGACCGGCGGCCTGAGCAAATTCGACGTGATGGCGGCGCTCAATGAAGTCGATGTGCCGTGCGGCCCGATCCTGTCGATGAAGGACCTGATCGAGGACCAGTCGCTGTACCAGCGTGGCTACCTGGTGGAGCTCGAGCATCCGCAGCGCGGCAACTACGTGCAGCTGGGTTGCCCGATCACGCTGTCGGCCTCGCCGGTGGAAGTCGAGCGTTCGCCGCTGCTGGGCGAGCATACCGACGAGATCCTTGAGTGGCTGGGACGCACGCCCGCGCAGATCGCGGCGATGAAGCTGGCCGGGGCGGTATGAGGTAGCGACCGACGCGACGCCTTGCCACCATGTCGTTCCCGCCTGCGCGGGAATGACAGGCAAGGCGCGCGCGCCGCCCCGAATTCCTTTTTCTCTTCCAATATCCTGCAACCCATCACGGAGCAGGCAAGCCCCCCTTTTGCCTGCGCAAGGAGCACGTTGTGCAAACCTGGATACGCTTTCGCCGCGCTGACGGCCGCATCGCCCATGGCCGTCTGGATGGACCCGATGGCAGCCGCGTCGTCGAATACGACGGTGATGGTTTCAACGACCCCGCCCCGACGGGTGCCGTGCACGAGCGCGCGGCGCTGACACTGCTGGCACCCTGCGAGCCCGGCAAGGTGGTGGCGCTGTGGAACAACTTCCACGCGCTCGCCCGCAAGCTGGAAAAGCCCGTGCCCACGCACCCGCTGTTCCTGATCAAGCCGGCATCGTCGCTGGCCGGACCCGGCGACGCGGTGCAGCGCCCCAAGAGCTATGACGGCAAGATCGTCTATGAGGGCGAGCTCGGCATCGTCATCGGCAAGATGGCGCGTAACGTGTCGGTGGCGGAAGCGGGCGCGCATATCTTCGGCTACACCATCGTCAACGACGTCACCGCGGCCGAGCTGATCACCGCCGACCCCAACTTCCCGCAGTGGACGCGCGCCAAGGGCTTCGACACCTTCGGCTGCGTCGGCCCGGCCATCGTCACCGGCTTCAACTGGAAGGCGGCCAGCGTGGTGACGCGCCTGGACGGCGTGGAGCGGCAGAACTACCCGCTGTCGGACATGATCTTTTCGCCCGAGGAGCAGGTCAGCCGCATCTCGCAGGACCTGACGCTGATGCCGGGCGATGTGATCGCGGTCGGCACTTCGCTCGGCGTGGGCTCGATGAAGGACGGCGCGGTGGTGGAGGTGGCGATCGCGGGCATCGGCTCGCTGGTCAACCACGTGCACGGCTGAACGCCGTCCGCACTCACATACAGGACGGTGAATGCCATGCCAATGACGATCGGTGTGCCACGCGAGGTCCATCCGGGAGAGCGGCGCGTCGCCGCCACCCCGGACTCGGTCAGGGAACTGCTCAAGCTCGGCTACCAGGTGGCGGTAGAAACCGGCGCGGGCCAGGAGGCCTCGTTCTCCGACGATGACTATCGCGCCGCCGGCGCGGCCATTGTCGATGCGGCCAGCCTGTGGGCGTCGGTCGACGTGGTGATCAAGGTGCGCCCGCCGCAGGTCCATCCCAGCCTGGGCGTGGAAGAGGCGGCGCTGCTGAAGAAGCACGCCACGCTGATCGGCTTTGTCTGGCCGGCGCAGCAGATGGCGATGCTGGAGCGGCTGACGCAGCGCGGCGCGACGGTGCTGGCGATGGATTGCGTGCCGCGCATCTCGCGCGCGCAAAAGCTCGATGCCCTCAGCTCGATGGCCAATATGGCGGGCTACCGCGCGGTGATCGAGGCCGCCCATGCCTTCGGCCGTCCCTTCGCCGGGCAGATCACGGCGGCGGGAAAGATCCCGCCGGCGCGCGTGCTGGTGATCGGCGCGGGCGTGGCGGGGCTGGCGGCGATCGGCGCGGCGCGCAGCCTGGGCGCGGTGGTGCGCGCCTTCGATACGCGGCCGGTGGTGCGCCAGCAGATCGAAAGCCTTGGCGCCGAGTTCCTCACGGTTGAGATCGAGGAAGACGGCAGTGGCAGCGGCGGCTATGCCAAGGAGATGAGTCCCGCGTTTATCGAGGCGGAGATGCGCCTCTTTGCCGAGCAGGCACGCGAGGTCGACATCATCATCACGACCGCGCTGATCCCGGGCAAGCCCGCCCCGAAGCTGCTCGAGGCCGGCACCGTTGGCCTGATGCGCGCGGGCAGCGTGGTGGTGGACCTGGCCGCGGAGCAGGGCGGCAACTGCGTGCTGACCGAGCCTGGGGAATCGGTGCGCCGCAACGGCGTGACGATCATCGGCTATACCGACCTGCCCAGCCGCATGGCGGCGCAGGCCAGCCAGCTCTACGCCACCAATATCCGCCACCTGCTGACCGAGCTGACGCCGGGCAAGGACGGGCAGCTCGTGGTCGATATGGATGACGAGATGATCCGCGGCGCCACGGTGCTGCACCAGGGCGCGGTGACGTGGCCACCGCCGCCGCTGACGGTGGCCATCCCGCAACAGCAGGCGCCGGCCGCGACGCCACCGGTGCAAGCGGAAGCCCCCGAGCCGCCAAGCCGTACCGGCGTGACGCTAGTCGCGCTGGCGCTGGCGGCGGCTGCGCTGCTCGGCCTGGGCGCGGTCGCGCCGCCGACATTCATGGCGCATTTCACGGTGTTCGTGCTGGCGATCTTCGTCGGCTACCAGGTCGTGTGGAACGTCACCGCCGCGCTGCATACGCCGTTGATGAGCGTGACCAATGCCATCAGCGGGATCATCGTGGTGGGGGCGCTGGTGCAGCTGGGCAAGCCGTCGTTGGTGACGGCGGTTATTGCGGGCTGCGCGGTGTTTGTCGCCACCATCAATATCGCCGGCGGCTTCCTGGTCACGCAACGCATGCTGAAGATGTTCCAGCGAGATTAAGGCCAAGGAGACAGCCATGCCTTCCGGAATCAGCAATATCGCTTACCTGAGCGCCAGTGCGCTGTTCATCCTCAGCCTGAGCGGCCTGAGCCATCCCGACACCGCGCGGCGCGGCAACATGCTGGGCATCGCCGGCATGGTGATCGCGATCGCGACCACCGTGCTGGCCGGCAGCCCCGACGGCATCGCCATCATCATCGGCGCGATGCTGGCGGGCGGCATCGCCGGCTCGATGCTGGCCAAGCGCGTGGAGATGACGCAGATGCCGCAGCTGGTGGCGGTGCTGCACAGCTTCGTCGGCCTGGCCGCGGTGCTGGTGGGCTATGCCAGCTACCTGGAGCCGACCAAGCTCGCCGGCGCGGAGAAGGTGATCCACGAGGTCGAGACCTACCTCGGCATCCTGATCGGCGCGGTCACCTTCACCGGCTCGATCATCGCCTTCCTGAAGCTGCAGGGCACCATGGGCGGCAAGCCGATGCTGCTGCCGGGCCGCCACATGCTCAACGCCGGCGCGCTGCTGGTGTGCGTGTGGCTGGGGTATAGCTTCCTCAGCGCTGCCGATCCGCAGCAGGGGCTGGTGCCGCTGGCGGTCATGACCGGGATCGCGCTGCTGGTCGGCGCGCACCTGGTGCTGGCCATCGGCGGCGCCGACATGCCGGTGGTGGTGTCGATGCTGAACAGCTATTCCGGCTGGGCCGCGGCGGCCACCGGTTTCATGCTGGGCAACGACCTGCTGATCATCACCGGCGCGCTGGTCGGATCGAGCGGCGCCATCCTCAGCTACATCATGTGCAAGGCGATGAACCGCAAGTTCCTGTCGGTGATCCTGGGGGGCTTCGGCGCGGTGCAGGCGCAGGGGGCGGCGACAGAGCAGGGCGAGGTGCTGCCAGTGTCGAGCGAGGAAGTCGGCAACCTGCTCAAGGATGCCAGCGACGTCATCATCGTGCCGGGCTACGGCATGGCGGTGGCGCAGGCGCAGGGCACCATCAGCGAGATCGCGCGGCGGCTGCGCGCGCAGGGGGTCAACGTCCGCTTCGGCATCCACCCGGTGGCGGGCCGTTTGCCCGGGCATATGAACGTGCTGCTGGCCGAGGCTCGGGTGCCATACGACATCGTGCTCGAGATGGAGGAGATCAACGACGACTTCGAGAAGGCCGACGTGGTGCTGGTGGTGGGCGCCAACGATATCGTCAACCCGGGCGCGCTGGAAGATCCCGCCAGCCCCATTGCCGGCATGCCGGTGCTGGAGGTGTGGAAGGCCAGGACCGTGGTGGTGTCCAAGCGCAGCATGGCCGCGGGCTATGCCGGGGTCGACAATCCGTTGTTCTACAAGGACAACACGCGGATGTGGTTCGGCGACGCCAAGGGCAGCGTCGATGCCTTGCTGCGGCAGCTCGAAGAAGCGCCTGCCTGAGACGGGGCGGTGTTCCATGGACGGGAAGCTATGGAACACCGCCGGGGCATTTCATGCCGATCGTGCGGTGTATAAACGGTCGTGAATAGATACGATAAAAAACTTTAAGACTTGGCAAATTAAGCTTCAGGTAGCATCAATCCACGGTTTCATGCGCAACAATGCCAGGCACCGGTCACGGTGCGTGATGCGGATTTAGCGGTAGAGAGGCCTGGCGCGGTGTGACCGGGCCTCGGGCTGACGACTGACCACTTCTATTAGTGGAGGACGTGGCTTCCGAAGGGAGCCAGGGCCATGACAAGCCTTTTCAGTGAGCCAAATTGTCACTGGAATGGTGGTATGTGATATATCTAAGGCGACGTGACGGGCGTATTTCCTGTCGTGGATCGCGGGTCGACAATCTGTGTCGTTCGCGCATCAATGGCTAGCACTAAGTAATTGCCCTGATTTAGCAGCAGTAGCCTGCAAGATTGCTGCGCCGCACCGACGAAAGTTGAAGAGTCAGTAGAAATTCTTCTTGCGCCGTTCTGATATATCACATACCGTATGTCATCAAGATCGGCTGAAACGATCGGGCGCCGCGAGGCAAACGGGCAGCAACTAGCGGCGAGAGGCACAGGACCTGAGCCCGGCGAAAAGCAGAGTTCAACGAGGAGACCAAGACATGTCCGAAGTCGTAGCGAAGTTGGCCGAGAGCACCACCGCGGAAGACACCCTGGAATAGAAAAATTCCAACCCCAGTCAATTTGTCTAGAAGGAAGCAACCATGGCAGAAGTCGGAAACGAGTTGCAGCGTCACGCCGCGGAAGAACATCAGGCACAAACCGATGGTTTTCATCTGGTCATCGACGCGCTGAAGCTGAACGGCATCGAAAACATCTACGGGCTGCCCGGCATTCCGGTCACCGATCTGGCTCGTCTCGCGCAGGCCAACGGCATGCGCGTCATCAGCTTCCGTCACGAGCAGAACGCAGGCAACGCAGCAGCGATTGCCGGCTTTCTCACGCAAAAGCCGGGCGTGTGCCTGACCGTTTCTGCGCCCGGCTTCCTGAACGGGCTGACGGCGCTGGCGCATGCGACCACCAACTGCTTCCCGATGATCCTGATCAGCGGTTCGAGCGAGCGCGAGATCGTCGATTTGCAGCAGGGTGACTACGAAGAGATGGACCAGCTGGCCATCGCCCGTCCGCACGCCAAGGCTGCCTTCCGCGTGCTGCACGCTGAAGACATTGGTGTCGGGATCGCGCGTGCTATTCGTGCCGCCGTGTCGGGCCGTCCGGGCGGTGTGTATCTGGACCTGCCGGCCAAGCTGCTGGGCCAGTCGATGGAAGCCGAGAAGGGCCGCAAGTCGCTGATCAAGGTGGTGGATCCGGCCCCGCGCCAACTGCCTGCACCGGACTCGGTCGACCGTGCCGTCGCGCTGCTGAAGAACGCCAAGCGCCCGCTGATCCTGCTGGGCAAGGGTGCCGCTTACGCACGCGCCGATGCGGATATCCGCACGCTGGTCGAGAAGACGGGCATTCCATACCTGCCGATGTCGATGGCCAAGGGCCTGCTGCCCGATACACACCCGCAATCGGCCTCGGCCGCACGCTCGTATGTGCTGGCTGAAGCTGACGTGGTGTTGCTGGTCGGCGCCCGCCTGAACTGGCTGCTGTCGCACGGCAAGGGCAAGACCTGGGGTGGCCCGAAGCAATTCATCCAGATCGACATCGCGCCGACCGAGATGGACAGCAACGTTGCCATCGCCGCGCCGGTGGTGGGTGACATTGGTTCGTGCGTGTCGGCGATCCTCGACAAGGTCGGCAACGACTTTGCCAAGCCGGGCGCCGAGTGGCTGAACGCGGTGGACGAACGCAAGGACAAGAACCTGGCGAAGATGGCCGAGACCCTGGCCAAGGCCAAGGATGTCTCGCCGATGAACTTCCACGGTGCGCTGAACGTGCTGAAGGATGTGGTCAAGGCCAACCCGGGCATCTCGTTCGTCAACGAAGGCGCCAACACGCTGGACTACGCCCGTGCCGTGATCGACATGTACGAGCCGCGCAAGCGCCTTGACGTGGGCACCTGGGGCGTGATGGGCGTGGGCATGGGCTACGCGGTCGCCGCGGCGGTCGAGACTGGCAAGCCGGTGCTGGCGCTGTGCGGTGACAGTGCGTTCGGTTTCTCGGGCATGGAAGTCGAGACGATCTGCCGTTACAACCTGCCGGTCTGCATCGTCATTTTCAACAACAACGGCGTCTACAAGGGTATCGACGTGAATCCGACCGGCGGCAAGGATCCGGCCGTCACGACGTTCGTTCCGGGCGCGCGCTACGACAAGATGATGGAAGCGTTCGGTGGCGTCGGTCACAACGTCACCACGCCGGCGGAACTCGAAGCTGCGGTGAACGAAGCCCTGCGGTCGGGCAAGCCCACGCTGGTCAATGCCGTCATCGACCCGGCTGCCGGCACCGAAAGCGGTCGTCTGACCAATCTGAATCCGCAAAGCTCGGCCAAGAAGTAATTCACCCGAATTTCACCCCTCTGATCCAATAGGAGAACGAAAGTGAACCTCCCGCTCAACGGCATCAAGATCATTGACTTCACGCACGTCCAGGCCGGTCCCGCCTGCACGCAGCTTCTCGCGTGGTTCGGCGCAGACGTGATCAAGGTCGAGCGCCCCGGTTCCGGCGATGTGACGCGCACCCAGCTGCGCGACATCCCGGACGTCGATGCGCTGTACTTCACCATGCTCAACTCCAACAAGCGCAGCCTGACGCTGGATACCAAGAAGCCGGACGGCAAGAAGATCCTGGAGCAGCTGATCCGCGAGTCGGATGTGCTGGTCGAGAACTTCGGCCCGGGCGCGCTGGACCGCATGGGCTTCTCGTGGGAGCGCATCAACGAGCTGAACCCGAAGATGATCGTGGCTTCGGTCAAGGGCTTCAGCGACGGCCACCACTATGAAGACCTGAAGGTCTACGAAAACGTAGCCCAGTGCGCCGGCGGCGCGGCTTCGACCACGGGCTTCTGGGACGGCCCGCCGACGGTATCCGCCGCGGCGCTGGGCGATTCCAACACCGGCATGCACCTGGCCATTGGCATCCTCACCGCGCTGATCGGCCGCGACAAGACCGGCAAGGGCCAGAAGGTGGCCGTGTCGATGCAGGACGCCGTGCTCAACCTTTGCCGCGTCAAGCTGCGCGACCAGCAGCGCCTGGACCGCCTGGGCTTCCTGGAGGAGTATCCGCAGTATCCGCATGGCAGCTTCAGCGACGTGGTGCCGCGCGGCGGCAACGCGGGCGGCGGCGGACAGCCGGGCTGGGTGCTGAAGTGCAAGGGCTGGGAGACCGACCCCAACGCCTATATCTACTTCACCATCCAGGGCCACGCCTGGGAGCCGATCTGCAAGGCGCTGGGCAAGCCGGAATGGATCGACGATCCCAACTACAGCACGGCCAAGGCACGCCAGCCGCATATCTTCGATATCTTCAAGACCATCGAGGACTGGCTCGCCGACAAGACCAAGTACGAGGCGGTGGACATCCTGCGCAAGCATGACATCCCGTGCTCGCCGGTGCTGTCGATGAAGGAGATCGCTGCGGATCCGTCGCTGCGCGAGAGCGGCAGCATCACCGAAGTCCCGCACAAGGAGCGTGGTACCTACCTGACGGTGGGCAGCCCGATCAAGTTCTCCGACCTGAAGCCGGAGATCACCGGGTCGCCGCTGCTGGGCGAGCATAGCGAGGAGGTGCTGGCCGGCCTGGGCTACGGTCCGGACGACATCAAGCGCCTGCGCGAGTCCCAGGTCATCTGACGCCGTCCGCCGGCACATGTGCCGGTGCGTACGCCGGGGCCGCGCGCAAGCGGGCTCCGGCGTTTTGACTTGCGCAGCGGCTTCATGCCGCGCTAACTTGATGGCAACGACAGGCTTGCAACGACCCAAGCGGCAATGACCGATAAAGAGGGAATCCCCATGCCAGACCAGATCGATTACGCGCAACTGGTGTCCGCCATCGGCGACGCCGTCATTATTTCCGACGCAAAGGGCGCCATCACGCTGTGGAATCCCGCAGCCGAGCGCATGTTCGGCTACACCCAGGCCGAGGCCATGGGCCAGTCGCTCGACCTGATCATCCCGGAGCGCCTGCGCGGACGCCACTGGGAGGGCTACGACAAGACCATGGCCACCGGCATCACCCGCTACGGCCACGACCTGCTCAAGGTGCCCGCGGTCGACAAGGACGGCAAGTCGATGTCGATCGCCTTCACCGTGGCGCTGCTCAAGGATGACGCCGGCGCCATCACTGGCATCGTCGCCGTGGTCCGCGACGAGACCGTGCGCTTCCAGGAAGAGCGGGCGTTGAAGAAGCGCATCGTCGAACTGGAGAGCCAGATCAAGGAGCAGGCCTAGCACGCCCCTTCGCTCGAAACCCGGGCCGGCCCACAGCGGCCGTGTCCGGATGGCCCGGTTCGACCTGGCCTGTTCTGCACCACCTGATCCCGGCGGTGGCCCCTGTCCGGGGCTGCCCGCATCTGCCTCTCCCCCGATCCCGCACACCTGACACACCGAGCGAATTCCGCGTCGCTTCGGCGTAGCCGATGCCGGCCTTTTCGGTACCAAAAACGTTGACGTGGTACCAAATGGCTCCTACATTGGGAACCCGGATAAAAAACAAAGCGAGGAGACAACATGACCCGTAAGGCTTCGGCTTTGTACGGCGGCGCGACCGTGGGCCAGCTTTATGCGGCGGCCCTGCGCAGCCGCCCCGGGGTGCCCGCCGTCGTCGGCGACGGCATTTCGCTGAGTTATGAAGCGCTGGCGCAGCAGTGCGCGCGCCTCGCGCGGCTGTTTGCCGCCAGGAGCCTGGCGCGGCAGGATGCCATCGGGTTCCTGGTGGGCAACCGCGCCGAGGCGGTGGCCGCGATCATTGCCGCACAACTTGCAGGGCTGAAGAGCGTGTCGCTGCATCCGATGGCGTCGGAAGCGGATCACGCCTTCGTGCTGCAGGACGCCGGGGTCAGCGCGCTGGTGGTCGACAACGCGCGCTTCGCCGAGCGCGCCCGCGCGCTGGCGGCCAGCGCCGCGGTGCGCATCCTGCCGCTGGACGACGGCGAATTCGGCGCCGGGCTGGCCAGTGAGGCGGCGGCATTCGACGCGGCGGAATACCCTGCCGGCGACGACCCCACGGAAATCAGCAAGCTCTCCTATACCGGCGGTACCACCGGCCGTTCCAAGGGCATCCTGCATACGCATCGCACCACGGTGACGATGCTGCAGCACATGCTGGCCACCTACGAGTGGCCGGCACAGATCCGCTACCTGGTGACCACGCCGATCTCGCACGCCTCGGGCAGCCTGATCCTGCCGACGCTGCTGCGCGGCGGCACGGTCTACCTGTGCGACAAGTTCAGCCCGGCCGACTTCCTGCGCCGGGTAGCGCAGCATCGCATCAACCTGACTTTCCTGGTCCCGACGCAGATCTATGGACTCCTCGATTGCGACGGCCTCGATGCGGCCGACCTCTCCAGCCTGGAACTGGTGCTCTACGGCGCTGCGCCGATCGCGCCCGTGCGGCTGGCCGACGCGCTGCGCCGGATCGGGCCCGTGTTCGGCCAGGTGTACGGGCAGGCGGAAGCGCCGATGTGCATCAGCTACCTGAGCCGGCACGACCACGATCCCGCACGCCCCGAGCGGCTGCGCTCCTGCGGCCGCGTCATCACCGGCAACCAGGTGCGGCTGCTGGACCGCGACCTGCGTGAGGTCGCGCCAGGCGAAGTGGGCGAACTGTGCGTGCGTGGCCCGCTGGTGATGGACGGCTACCTGAACCGGCCGGAAGAGGACGCCAAGGTCTTTGCCGGCGACTGGCTGCATACCGGCGACATGGCCCGCTGTGACAGCGAAGGTTACCTGTACCTCGTCGACCGCGCCAAGGACATGATCATCAGCGGGGGCTTCAATGTGTACCCCAGCGAAGTGGAGCACTGCCTGGCGCAGCACCCGGCCATCGCGATGTCCGCGGTGATCGGCATTCCGGACCCGAAGTGGGGCGAGGCGGTCACCGCCATCGTCGTCACCCGGCCCGGCGCGGTGCTTGCCGAGGCCGACGTGATCGGCCACGTGACGCAGCACAAGGGCGTGGTCAATGCGCCCAAGCAGGTGGTGTTCGCGGCGGAACTGCCGCTCACCGCGCTGGGCAAGATCGACCGCAAGGCCATTCGCAGCCGCTACTGGGGCGGCCAGGACCGGCAGGTGGCCTGACGGCCATCGCCGCGCGCCGCACGGCCCCGACAGAGGGTCAGCGGCTGACCCAGCCAATCACACCGGAGGAGACCCCATGCCATTGCGCTTGCCCCAACTCAATGCCCGCCATGCCGTGCGCGCGGCCAAAGCCTGCCTGCTGGCGCTCGGCCTGGCCTGCGCCGGCGTTCAGGCCGCCGAAAACTACCCGGCCCGGCCGATCCGCTTCGTGGTGCCTTTTGCGCCGGGCGGCGTCACCGACCTGACCGCGCGTACCTTCGCCAAGTACATGGGCGATGCGCTCGGCAAGCCGCTGGTGACCGAGAACAAGCCCGGCGCGGGCGCGACCATCGGCGCCAACTTTGTCGCGCGCTCGGCGCCGGACGGCTATACGCTGCTGCTCGGTACCAACGTCACCCATGCGATCAACCCGCGGCTGCTCGCGTCGACGCCCTATGATCCACTGAAGGATTTCCAGGCAGTGGCGGTGTTCGGGCTGAACGGCAACGTGCTGCTGGTCAGCAACGAGTTTCCGGCCAAGACCTTTGCCGAGTTCCTCGCCTATATCAAGGCACGGCCCGGCAAGGTCAACTATGCGTCCGGCAGCGTCGGCAGCTCGGCGCACCTTGCGGCCGAACTGCTGAAACAGGAAGTGAAGGGCCTGGAATATACGCACGTGCCGTACGGCGGGCCTTCCGAGGCGATGTCGGGGCTGATCGGCGGACATGTGGACTTCCTCTTCGCCAACATCGGCGCGGCAGTCACGCAGGTCAAGGCAGGCAAGGTGCGGGCGCTGGCGGTGACCACCGCCAAACGCGCGCCGCAGTTGCCGGAGGTGCCGACGATTGCCGAGTCGGGCGTGCCTGGCTTCGAGGTGGTCGGCTGGATGGCGGCGTTCGTGCCCAAGGGCACGCCGGCGCCCGTGGTGGCACGGCTGAACGAGGTCATCAACCAGGCGCAGAAGAACCCGGACCTGCGCACCACGCTGGATGCGGCGGCACTGATTCCGGTGGCGGGCGCGCCGGACCAGGCCAGCCGCTTCGTCCAGGACGAGTACACCAAGTGGGGCCGCGTGATCCGCGCCGCCAATATCCCGCAGCACTAGCGCGAGGCAGGGAGCGAGCCAGCGCGCGCGCCTGGCTCCGGCCGGCACAGCAGGCCGTTAAGGATGATCTCGTAGAACTCGCTGAAGGCGTCACCGATCTTCATGCCGGTTTCCTTCAGGAACTGCTGGTTGCGCAGCCGGTGCGCGGCGCCGAGGATCGCCTCGGACACCAGCCGCGGGTTGTGCGGCGCCATCAGGCCGGCGCGCATGCCGGCTTCAAGCAGGCTTTCCAGGCCGCGCACGCGCGCCAGCTGGTAGGCATCGAAGGCCGCCTTGCCGCTGTCGATCGCATCCAGGTCGACCAGCGCCGCCTTGCTCAGTCCTGACGTATTCAGCGTTGCGTGCAGGTAGGCGGACACCGCGCGCGCCGGATCGCTTTCGCGGCGCGCCGCGGCGAAGCCCTTTTCCAGGCTGGCCGCCAGCACATCGCTGCAGATCCCTACAAACAGTGCTTCCTTGGTCGGGGCGATCTCATACAGGCGCCGCCGCGAACAGCGCATGCGCCGGGCAAGCTCGCCGATGGTCAGCGACGACACGCCTTCGGTGCTGAGCAGCCGGGTCAGTTCCTGGACAAATTCTTCGTCGGTGCGTCGCGTGGCCATGAAGCTGGGATCGGGGACATCCGCCGGGGCGCCGGCGGGGTATGGGGTCGGGATCCCGAATCTTACGACGATTGCCGTGTCGATTCTCTTCCGTGAAGTGTGCGTCCCACGTAAAGCTTGCAACCGGCTCCGCCGGAATTACCACGTGTGCTGCTTCAGCGCCTGCGCCCGGCGCGTCGCACCAGCAGCGAACCCAGCGGCAAGGCCAGCCCAAAGACCAGGTAGACCAGCGCCAGCATGCGCGGCGACAGCCGGCGCTCGAACCCGGGTGTAAGGCGGTGCGGCGTGCACTTCATGTCCACGAGGCAGGCGAGCCCCGCTACCGCGAGGCCGCTCATCACCAGCGCCGGATTACCGGCCCCATGCGCTGCCCGGCTCACCACCGCGCCTTCATAGAGCACCGCCCAGAATACCGACATCGCATGATGGATGACGTAGCCCAGCACGGTATGCCGGAACGAAGGCCGGTTTGCATGCATGGCACGCTCGCCCCAGATCCAATGGCTGACCGCGTTGACCGGCGCGGAAGCGCTGCCGCAGTCGAGCCTGCCGCCGCAGGCCAGCATGCCGGAGGACAGCAGGCTGGCACACGCGCCGGAGACTACGGCGCGGCGCAGCACGGTGGCCGCGTCCACCGCGTGCTGGTGCTCGGTGCCGGCAGCTATATCGGCCGGCATGCCCGCGCCGCAATGCTGGCTGGAGGCTTTCATGTGATAAAGGGGCGCGGCGCATGCCCGCGCCGGCTCGCCCCGGAGCGCCTGGCGGCGATGCCGTGTTGGCAAGCGAATATCGTGCCGATCGTGGCTGTACTGGCGCCTGTTCCGGTGGTTCTCTTTGGGCTTCCGGGCGCTGTTCTCGTTCCTGGCGATCTGCTGCCTGATGGTGGCGAAGACCAACTGACCGGCGCGCGCCCACCGCATCGTCGTCACAACAAAAAAGGCGAGGCCGCTCGCGCGCCTCGCCCGTAACCGATCAGGCCCCCTCAGTTGAGGTGGCCGACCGCGCGCAGGTATTCGTTCTTCTTCTCGAAGATCAGCTCGCTCAGGAAGGCAGCGTCATAGGCCGCCAGCAGGTGGGCGTGGTGTTCTTCGATATAGCGGGCCACGCGGGCTTTTTCGCATTCGATGCCGCACAGCCATTCATACATCTCGGCGTCCCAGCGGAAGCGCAGGCCCAGTTCGATAAAGGCGGCGTTGTAGGCGGCGAGCTGGGTCTCGCGCGGAATCGGTTGGTTGTCGGTGCCGACCGTGATGGCAGCGGGTCGGCTTTGCAACTGGGTCTGGTTCATGCTCGTCTCCTCGTGGCACGCTGGCGGTGGCGTTGAGACAAGCATAGGGTCGAGCATGGATTTACGATAATTAAAGTTTCATTGAGAAACCATAAGTAATCGTTTATGCATGCTGGCGGATCAATCCTTCCACCCCGGTGATCCGCTCAATCAGCCCTGACCCTTCCTCCATCAGGAATTGCTTGAACGCCAGCGCCACCGGCGGCAGCCGCTTGTTCTTGCGGTGCACCACATACCAGTTGAGCATGACCGGAAAGCCCTCGATATCGAGCACCGCCAGCTTGCCGGCCTGCAGTTCCAGCCCGACCGTATGCGCGGACAGGAAGGCGATGCCCATATTGGCGATCACCGCCTGCTTGATGGTCTCGGTGCTCTTGATCTCCATCGCGATGCGCAGGTTGGAGAGGCGCCCGGCAAAGCCTTCCTGCATCGAATTCCAGGTATCCGAGCCTTTCTCACGCGAAACGAAGGCTTCGTCGGCCAGCCCCGCCAGCGGGATATTGCGCTGGCCGACCAGCCGATGGGTGGGGGCGGCCACGATCACATAAGGGTGTGGGGCGAACACTTCGTTGATGGTGTCCATGCCCTCGGGCGGTCGCACCATCACAGCCAGGTCGGTCAGGTTGCCGGCTAGCTGGTGCAGCAATTCCTCCCGGTTATGGACCGCCAGGTTCAGCGTCACGCCCTCGTGGCGCTCCATGAACTCGGCCAGCAGCCGTGGGAAGAAATAGTCGCCGGCGCTGATCACCGCCACGTTGAGCCGCCCGCCGGAAATCCCCTTGAGCTGGGACATGGCGTCCTCGGCCTCGCGGAACTGCTGGATGATGCTGCGGCTGTAGTGCAGCATTTCATGCCCGGCCGGGGTCAGGTAGATCTTCTTGCCGAGCTGCTCGAACAGCGGCAGCCCGACGTGGTGCTCGAGCTGCCGCACCTGGGTGGAAACCGCCGGCTGCGTCAGGTGCAGCTCCTCGGCGGCACGTGAAAAGCTCATATGACGGGCGACGGTTTCAAAGACCTTGAGCTGCCGCAGCGTGGCGTTCTTCATTCCCTCGTTCCGTGCAATATATAAACGATCGTCAATACAAACGATAAAAAACTTTATGCGGTGTTGATCTTAGATTCAAGTAGCATCAATCGTCAGATTTGCATGCCGCAATGTCAGGCGCCGATCTCATCGTGACCAAGGGCCCGTTCTGAAGAGGCCCGGGAGGGTGTCCCGTCCGGGACGCAGCAAACAAGCACAAGGAGACAGAGACAGATGGCGCAATATGAAGCAGCGGCCACGCCCGGTCACGGCAACGTGAACGGGCGTGGCCTGCAGAACCGTTGGGTACAGCTCGCGATCGGGGTGGTTTGCATGGGGCTGGTAGCCAACCTGCAGTACGGCTGGACCCTCTTTGTATCACCGATGGACGCCAAGCATCACTGGGGCGCGTCCGCGATCCAGGTGGCGTTTTCCATTTTCATCGTGACCGAGACCTGGCTGGTGCCGCTGGAGGGCTGGCTGGTCGACAAGTTCGGGCCGCGCCCGGTGGTCGCCGGCGGTGCGATCTGCGCCGGGCTGGCGTGGGTGATGAATGCGTATGCGACGACGCTGCCGGAGCTGTACGCGGCGGCTGTGATAGCCGGCATCGGGGCTGGCGGCGTCTATGGGACCTGCGTCGGTAACGCACTGAAGTGGTTCCCGGACAAGCGGGGGCTGGCGGCGGGGCTGACGGCAGCGGGCTTTGGCGCCGGCGCGGCGATCACGGTGATCCCGATCGCCAACATGATCCAGAGCTCGGGCTATGAGAAGGCGTTCCTGACCTTCGGCATCCTGCAGGGCGTGTGCATCTTCGTGCTGGCGCTGCTGCTGGTGAAGCCGAAGGCGCCGAAGGGCCTGGTCGCGGCCAGGGCGGTGCTGACCAATTCGGTGGAGTACTCGCCGGGCCAGATGGTGAAGACGCCGGTGTTCTGGCTGATCTATGTGAGCTTCGTCGCGGTGGCCGCCGGCGGGATCATGGCCACGGCGCAGTTGGGCCCCATCGCCAAGGACTACGGCTTTGCCTCGATGCCGGTGACGATGCTCGGCATGACCTTGCCGCTGCTGACCATGACCCTGTCGATCGACAACCTGTGCAACGGCTTCACGCGGCCCTTGTGCGGCTTTCTGTCCGACCGGTTCGGGCGCGAGAACACGATGTTCGTGATCTTCATCGGCGAGGGGCTGGCGTTGTTCGGGCTGATGGAGCTGGGCCACAACCCGTACTGGTTCATGTTCTTCGCGGCGCTGACATTCCTGTTCTGGGGCGAGATCTTCTCGATCTTCCCGGCGCTGTGCGCGGATACGTTCGGCAGCAAGTTCGCGGCGTCGAATGCCGGCACGCTTTATACGGCCAAGGGCACGGCGGCGATGCTGGTGCCGCTGGCGTCGATCCTGTCGGCGCGAGGGGGCTGGGAAGCGGTGTTCACGGTGGCAGCGGTGGTGACCATCGCGGCCGGGATCTCGGCCAAGGTATTCCTGGCGCCGATGCGCAGGCGCTTCATCACCGGCCAGGCCGACGGCGAGGCCGTGTCCGGCGCCACCTACATGCCCGGCATGCAAAGCAAGGGAGACTAGCCCGCACACGGAGCAAGGAGGACCCTCACAAGGGGCGCGCGTCGAGCCAGGCAGCCAGCGCGCCCCGGCAGCATCGACCCGGCATGCCGGCCTGCGCTTTGCGCCGGCCGCTGCCACGAGAATGACCGACACCAAACGATGGCTGCACACAGCCACGATCCACCTAGGAGACTGCCGTGACCGGACTGAACGGAACGGTGCTTGCACCACGATGCCTCGCCACCCCCCACGCCAGGCTTGCTGACTCGCCTTGCACCCGCGATGCCGGTGCCCGCCAGGGAGCGCAGTCATGAATATCTCGCTGCCACAACTGAAAGCCTTCGCCGCGGTCGCGCGGCACAAGAGCTTTACGCGCGCGGCCGCTGAACTGGGCCTGACGCAGTCCGCGGTCAGCCGCAGCGTGCGCGAGCTGGAAGAGGAGATCGACCAGCGCCTGTTCGATCGCACCACACGCCAGGTGGAACTGACCGACGCCGGCCAGCACCTGTCGCAGCGCATCTGCCACCTGATCGAGGAAGTGGAGCAGACCCTACGCGACAGCCAGAGCGCCAGCCGTCCGTGCCAGGGCCTGGTGCAGATCGCCTCGGATCCGGTGCTCAGCTCGATGTCGCTGCCCGCGTGGCTGGCCGGCTGCCGGCAGGCGTGGCCCGCGATTGCCATCCACCTGAAGGACCGCTCGCAGGAATCGGTACTGCAAAGCGTGCGCAGCGGCGAGGTGGATTTCGGCATCTCCACCGACCCCAGGGCGGGCGACGACCTCTATTGCGAACCGCTGTGCATCGACCCCTATCACGCTGTGCTGCCTGCCCAGCATCCGCTGGCATTGCGTGACTCGGTAGGGTGGGGCGACCTGAGCGACGCCAACTTGCTGACACTGGACCAGCAGTGCGGCGTGCAGCCGGCGGTGGAGAAGGCGTTCAGCAACTACCACGTGCGCGCGGGCTCGCTGCAGTTGCTCGGGCACTTTGCCGCGGTATTCAGCATGGTGGCGCTGGGGCTGGGGATCGGCGTGGTGCCGTCGCGCGCGCAGGCGGCGGGCATGAACCCGGCCGCGGTAATGCGGCCGCTCAGGCCGCAGGTGACCTCGACCGTCATGCTTGTGCGCCGCAAGAGCCGATCGCTGAAGCCTAATGCGGCGGCGATCTGGGACGCCTTGCGCAGCCTGGAGTACAAGGAGTCACCCCCGGCGCGCCGTGAAAACACCTTGGTGTGATCGACGCTGACCATCCGCATGAATCTGTTGGATTAGTGCAAAAATTCTACTGATATATTACATACAGGATATTTACACATACTGCAGCGCACCATATAATGAAAACTCCTGATCACAACGCTACTGGAGTTTTCAAATGGAAGTCGCTCTTCTCTTCGTCCTTGGCCTGGTTCTTATCGCTGGCGGCGTCAGCATGACCATCATGCTGGCAACCCGCTTGCCGATGGAGGTACTGGCGACCGCGCAGGAGCACGGTCGCTTTGCCGGCCTGGGTTCGAACCAGGAAAGCAATGGCGTGGGCCGTGCCCGCCAGTCCCGCATCGTGCCCGCAGCCGGCGAACTGGCATACGCTTGATGCACGCCGGCAAGGCCGTGCGCCCGCGGGCGTCAAACGGCTAAAACCGCGGCCGCGCAGGCACGCAGGACGCGCACCGTTCCTGCCTGGCGGCAAACCCACGCAAGGGCTGTAGCGGCCGGCACCCCTTGTAGCAGTACCCACGGTGCGATTTCCCTGGTTGCCGCACAAGCCGGCAGGCAGGGCAGGGTTCCTCGCGAACCAGCGGCCGCCATCCCCCCTTAAGCTCGCTGCAGGCAGTCCCGCTACATGACGCCCGCAGGCGTTCCTTCCGCGCGCTCTGGCAGCCTCTCTGCCGGGCCAGCCCGCTTCCTCCCCAGGCATTTTCCGCATGATTCCAGCGCCATCCATGCGTTTCATGTATTGATTGTATTGAACTAGGGACTTTCCCGAACTGGCCTTTTCCCCGATTTTCGCGAGGCCCGATCCCCGGCATTCTGGATGCTGCCATGCGCCAGCGAATTGATGCGCCGGCACATGGCAACTGCTTGATTTCCAAAGAACTCTTGATGCTTTCGGATGCGTTATTGATGCAGCGTGCGCACCAGTCGCACTGCAGCATCGGCCAGAAAGGCGTCGATCACGGCCACCTCATGCTGCAGGGCCGCAGAGAAGTCGCTTGACTTGGTTGATATATCACATACCGTATAGCACTAGAACGGCTAAGCTGTTCGAGACCGAGAGTCACGCAAGAGGCGTCACAAGGCGCCCAACCTTCCACCTTGGCGGCATGCCGCTAACAGGAGACATCAATGGAACTGCAGCAGAGGGAGTCCACGTCGCGCTTTGCGTCGCCGTGGGTGCAATTAGCCTTCGGCGTGATCTGCATGGCGATGATCGCTAACATGCAGTATGGCTGGACGCTGTTCGTCAACCCGATTGATGACAAGTACCACTGGGGCCGTACGGCGATCCAGGTGGCCTTCACCATCTTCGTTGTTACTGAAACCTGGCTGGTGCCGATCGAGGGCTACCTGGTCGACAAGTATGGCCCGCGCCCGGTGGTAGTGGGCGGCGGCCTGCTGTGCGCGATTGCGTGGGCCCTGAACTCGGTGGCGTCGTCGCTGCCGATGCTGTACTTCGCGGCGGCCATCGGCGGTATCGGTGCCGGCGCCGTGTATGGCACCTGCGTGGGCAACGCGCTCAAGTGGTTCCCGAATCGCCGGGGGCTGGCGGCGGGGATTACCGCGGCGGGCTTCGGCGCGGGCTCCGCGATGACGGTGGTGCCCATCGCCAACATGATCAAGTCCTCGGGCTATGAAGCCACGTTCCTGTGGTTCGGCCTCGGCCAGGGCCTGATCGTGTTCCTGCTGGGCATGGCCCTGTACCCGCCGTCGGCCAAGATCCTGAGCGAGGTCAAGTCGTCGCTGAAGGCTGCCGCGACCTACAACGCCACGCCGCGCCAGGTACTGAAGTCGCCGATCTTCTGGATCATGTACGGCATGTTCGTGATGATGGCCGCCGGCGGCCTGATGGCCACCGCGCAGCTCGGCCCGATCGCCAAGGACTTCGGCCTGCACG
This sequence comes from Cupriavidus sp. PB-02, assembly GCF_058252315.1. NCBI lineage: Bacteria > Pseudomonadati > Pseudomonadota > Betaproteobacteria > Burkholderiales > Burkholderiaceae > Cupriavidus > Cupriavidus sp. PB-02. The sequence goes on along the minus strand of NZ_CM177695.1, from coordinate 2,067,908 downwards.
ATTCGCCGGTGTCGATCCTCGGCCTGACGCTGCCCGCGCTGACCTTCGCGCTGACCATCGACCGCGTGCTCAACGGCCTGACCCGACCGTTCTTCGGCTGGATCTCGGACCATATCGGCCGCGAGCGCACCATGTTCTTCGCCTTCGCGGTAGAGGCCGTAGGTATCCTGCTGCTGTCCAAGTACGGCCACAACCCGGTTGCCTTCGTGGTCCTGACGGGCGTGGTGTTCTTTGCCTGGGGTGAGATCTACAGCCTGTTCCCGGCTACCTGCGGCGATACCTTCGGTCCGAAGTTCGCCGCCACCAACGCCGGCCTGCTGTACACCGCCAAGGGCACGGCCGCGCTGCTGGTGCCGTTCTCCAGCGTGATCACGGCCGCCACCGGCGACTGGCATGCGGTGTTCATGCTCGCCTCCGCCATGGCGGCACTGTCCGCGATCCTGGCGTTGTTCGTGCTCAAGCCGATGCGCGAAGCCCATGCCCGCAAATATGTGCATGCCAATACCTCGGCGCCGATGGGCTACCGCGCCGTGCCGGAAGACCTGACCTGATGAAGAAAGCAGTACGGCGCCCCGGCGCCGGCATCACCCGGGTGTGGCGGCTGCGATGCCTGCACAGCGGCCTCGCCCGGTAGCACAATATGACAACAACAAAGCACGACAGGAGAGCCGCCCGCCGGGCGCCTCCTGATTGCGCATCCGAACCCCACAAAGAGAATCCAGGCACCGCCATGAACCAGGTTGTCATCCCCCTCGAGGCGACAGGACTCGGCCGGCAGCGCAAGCGCCGCCAGCCCAAGGGCCGGCAGGTCGACCCGGCCGCGCTGGCCGAAGTGCGCGTGGCGCTGGGCGACATGCCCCGCCGGCGCGACCTGCTGATCGAACACCTGCACTGCATCAACGACCGCTACGGCCAGCTCGCGATGCCGCACCTGGTGGCGCTGGCCAGCGAACTGCGCCTGTCGATGACGGAGGTGTACGAGGTCGCGACCTTCTACCATCACTTCGACGTGGTGCGCGAGGACGCCGACGGCGAGATCGCGCCGCCACCCGCGCTGACCGTGCGCGTGTGCGAAGGCATCGCCTGCGAACTGGCGGGTGCGCAGGCGCTGATCGACAAGCTGCCGGCGCTGCTGGGCACCGAAGTGCGCGTCGTCGCGGCACCGTGCATCGGCCGTTGCGAGAAGGCGCCCGCGGCGCTGGTCGGCCAGCATCCGGTCGATGGCGCGACCGCTGAAACGATCGAGGCAGCGGTGCAGGCCAGGGCCGTGCGCCACGAGCCCGAACCCTATATCGACTACGACGCCTATCGCGAAGGCGGCGGCTATGCCTTGCTGAAGTCGCTCGCCGCCGGCGACCTGGACCCTGCCGCCGTGCTCTGCACGATGGAGGACTCCGGCCTGCGCGGCCTGGGCGGCGCGGGCTTCCCGACCGGGCGCAAATGGCGCATCGTGCAGAACGAGCCCGCGCCCCGGCTGATGGCCGTCAATATCGACGAGGGCGAGCCCGGCACCTTCAAGGACCGCGTCTACCTGGAGCGCGATCCGCACCGTTTCCTGGAAGGTATGCTGATCGCCGCGACCGTGGTCAACGTGTCAGCGATCTATATCTACCTGCGCGACGAATACGCCGGCTGCCGCGCGCTGCTGGCCGAAGAACTGCGCCGGTTGCACGAACATCCGCCAATCCCCGGCCTGCCAATCATCGAGCTGCGCCGCGGCGCGGGCGCCTATATCTGCGGCGAAGAATCGGCCATGATCGAGTCGATCGAAGGCAAGCGCGGCATGCCACGGCTGCGCCCGCCGTATGTGGCGCAGGTGGGCCTGTTCGGCCGGCCCACGCTGGAGCACAACTTCGAGACCCTGTACTGGGTGCGCGACATCATCGAGAAGGGCGCCGAGTGGTTTGCCTCGCAGGGGCGCAACGGGCGCAAGGGGCTGCGTTCGTTCTCGGTCTCCGGCCGTGTGAAACGGCCTGGCGTACACCTGGCGCCAGCGGGCATCACCGTGGGCGAACTGATCGACGAGTACTGCGGCGGCATGCTCGATGGCCACGCGTTCTATGGCTATCTGCCGGGCGGCGCGTCGGGCGGCATCCTGCCGGCATCGATGGGCAATATCCCGCTGGACTTCGACACGCTGCAGCCCTACGGCTGCTTTATCGGCTCGGCCGCGGTGGTGATCCTGTCCGACCAGGACAGCGCCACGCAGGCAGCGCGCAACCTGATGCACTTCTTCAAGCACGAGTCCTGCGGGCAATGCACACCGTGCCGCACCGGCACCGCCAAGGCGCTCGACCTGATCCGCCAGCCGAAGTGGGACCTGTCGGCGCTGGATGACCTGTCCGCGGTGATGCGCGATGCATCGATCTGCGGGCTGGGGCAAGCCGCGCCAAATCCAGTCGACTGCGTGATCAAGTACTTCCCGCACGAACTGGCCTGAGAGACTGACATGAATGCACTAACCCGCGCCGAACGCGCGCTTGTCGAATCCGCCGAGCCAGCCGTCACCTTCACGCTCAATGGCCGCGACGTATCCGCGCAGCCCGGCGAGAGCCTGCTCAAGGTGGCCCAGCGCGAAGGCTTCGATGTCCCGCACCTGTGCTACAAGGACGGCCTCGAACCCGCCGGCAACTGCCGCGCCTGCATGGTCGAAATCAAGGGCGAGCGCGTGTTGGCCCCGTCCTGCTGCCGCTATCCCGCCGAAGGGATGCAGGTACAGACCGAGTCCGAGCGCGCCCTCCGTGCGCAGCGCACCGTGCTGGAGCTGCTGCAGTCGGACATGCCGGAGACCGAATACACCCGCAACAACGAGCTTGACCAGTGGGCCGCGAAGCTGGAAATCGGCAAGCCCCGCTTTGCCCCGCGCGAACGCGTGGCGGCGGACCTGTCGCACCCGGCCATTGCCGTCAACCTGGATGTCTGCATCCAGTGCACCCGCTGCCTGCGCGCCTGCCGCGACGAGCAGGTCAACGACGTGATCGGCCTGGCGCTGCGCGGCGACGAAGCCCGCATCGTGTTCGACATGGACGACCCGATGGGCGCCTCCACCTGCGTGGCCTGCGGCGAATGCGTGCAGGCGTGCCCGACCGGCGCGCTGATGCCCGCGCGCGACGCGGCGCTGGCGGTGCCCGACAAGCAGGTGGACTCGGTCTGCCCGTATTGCGGCGTGGGCTGCCAGCTGACCTACAACGTCAAGGACAACCGCATCCTGTTCGTGGAAGGGCGCGACGGCCCGGCCAACCACCAGCGGCTGTGCGTGAAAGGCCGCTACGGCTTCGACTACGTACAGCACCCGCAGCGGCTGACGGTGCCGCTGGTGCGCCGCGAAGGCGTGCCCAAGCGCGGCGATTTCGTCATGGACCCGGACCACGTGATGGACGTGTTCCGCGAAGCCACGTGGGAAGAGGCGCTGGCGCTGGCCGGCGGCAAGCTCGCACAGATCCGCGATACGCACGGCAAGCGCGCGCTGGCAGGGTTTGGGTCGGCCAAGGGCAGCAATGAAGAGGCCTATCTGTTCCAGAAACTGGTGCGCACCGGGTTCGGCAGCAACAACGTCGACCACTGCACGCGGCTGTGCCATGCCTCGTCGGTGGCGGCGCTGCTGGAGGGCATCGGCTCGGGTGCGGTCTCGAATCCGGTGATGGATGTCGACAAGGCCGAGGTCGTGATCGTGATCGGCGCCAACCCGACCGTGAACCACCCGGTGGCGGCGAGCTGGATCAAGAACGCGGTGAAGAACGGCACCAAGCTGATCGTGGCCGATCCGCGCCGCTCCGACCTGGCGCGCTTTGCGCATCGCTTCCTGCAGTTCAAGCCCGATGCGGACGTGGCGCTGCTCAACGCGATCATGCATGTGATCGTCGCCGAGGGCCTGGTGGACAAGGACTTCATCGACGAGCGCACTATCGGCTTCGACGAGCTGCAGCGCAACGTGGCGGCGTACAGCCCCGAACTGATGGCGCCGGTGTGCGGCATCGAGGCCGAGACCATCCGTGAAGTCGCGCGGCTCTATGCGACCTCGAAGGCGTCGATGATCCTGTGGGGCATGGGCGTGTCGCAGCACGTGCACGGCACCGACAACGCGCGCTGCCTGATCGCGCTGGCGCTGATGACCGGCCAGATCGGCCGCCCCGGCACCGGACTGCATCCGCTGCGCGGGCAGAACAATGTGCAGGGCGCGTCCGACGCCGGCCTGATCCCGATGATGTATCCGGACTACCGCCGGGTGGACGACCCGTCCGCGATCGAAAGCTTCGAGGCGCTGTGGGGCATGCCGCTGGACCGCCAGCCGGGCCTGACCGTGGTCGAGGTGATGCAGGCGATCGAGCGCGGCGAGGTGCGGGGCATGTACATCATGGGCGAGAACCCGGCAATGTCCGACCCTGATGCCGAGCACGCGCGCGACGCGCTGGCCTCGCTCGACCACCTGGTGGTGCAGGACATCTTCCTGACCGAGACCGCCTACCTGGCCGACGTGGTGCTGCCGGCCTCGGCCTTCCCGGAGAAAACCGGCACCTTCACCAACACCGATCGCACCGTGCAGCTCGGCCGCCAGGCGCTCAACCCGCCGGGACAGGCGCGCCAGGACCTGTGGATCATCCAGCAGATGGCGGCGCAGTTCGGCCTCGACTGGCATTACGACAGCGTGGCGGACGTGTTCGACGAGATGCGCCATGCCATGCCCAGCATCGGCGGCGTGACCTGGGAGCGGCTCGAGCGCGAGCACGCCGTGACCTACCCGTGCAAGGAAGAGGGCGACCCCGGCGAGCCGGTGATCTTCACCGACAGCTTCCCGACCGCCAGCGGGCGCGGGCGCTTCGTGCCGGCCGATATCATCCCCGCGGCCGAGCGGCCCGATGGCGACTACCCGATGGTGCTGATCACGGGCCGCCAGCTCGAGCACTGGCATACCGGCAGCATGACGCGGCGCGCCGGGGTGCTGGATGCGATCGAGCCGGACCCGGTGGCGCTGGTGCATCCGCTGGACCTGGATGCGCTGGGCGGCAAGCCGGGCGACGTGGTCACGCTGTCGTCGCGGCGCGGCGAGGTCGTGCTCTATGCACGGGCCGATGCCGGCACGCCGCGTGGGGCGGTGTTCGTGCCGTTCTGCTACTACGAGGCGGCGATCAACAAGCTGACCAACTCGGCGCTGGATCCGTTCGGAAAGATTCCGGAGTTCAAGTACTGTGCGATAAGCATGAAGCTGGGTGGCGAGGCGCCGGTGCAGTCGAGCTACGGCGGGGGGCAGATCCTGGCCGTATAGCAGTTGCCGCGACAAACAGCAGGGCCGTTCTGCGCCGGTGGCGCAGGCGGCCCTTTTTCAATGGCGCCGATTTTCCTGATTTCCGGGAAATTGATTGTCATAGTTTCCGGCTAATCAAATTAATCCAGACGGGCTACGCTTGAGTCCATTCCCGACACAACCGGAGCCCCGCCATGAAAGCCATAGGCCTGACCCAATACCTGCCCATCTCCGACCCGCGCTCCCTGCAGGAGGTCGAGATCGACAAGCCCACCCCCACCGGCCACGACCTGCTGGTCAAGATCGAAGCCATCGCCGTCAACCCGGTCGACACCAAGGTGCGCGCGCCCAAGCCGCAGGTCGAACCCGCGCCGCGCGTGCTGGGCTGGGACGCAGCCGGCACGGTGGCCGCCGTCGGGCCCGGCGTGACGCTGTTCAAGGTCGGCGATCCCGTCTATTACGCCGGCAGCATCACCCGGCCCGGCACCAATGCCGAATATCACCTGGTCGACGAACGCATCGTCGGCCACAAGCCCGCCTCGCTCGATTTTGCCAATGCGGCGGCGCTGCCGCTGACGGCGATCACCGCCTGGGAGGCGCTGTTCGATCGCCTGGGCATTTCGCCCAAGGGCGACCACGCCGGCCGTTCGGTGCTGATCATCGGCGGCGCCGGCGGCGTGGGCTCGATCGGCATCCAGCTGGCCAAGGTGCTGGCCGGGCTGACCGTGATCGCAACGGCATCGCGGCCGGAGTCGCAGGAATGGTGCCGCAAGCTGGGCGCCGACCATACCGTGGATCATCGCGGCGATCTGCCGGCGCAGTTGAAGGCGTTGGGGTTTGCCGGGGTCGACTACATCCTCTGCTTCAACGACACCGACGGCCATTTCCCGGCGATGGCCGAGCTGGTCGCGCCACAGGGCAAGATCTGCACGATCGTCGAAAACGCGCGGCCGCTGCCGGTGGAACTGCTCAAGAGCAAGAGCGCGACCTTCGTATGGGAATTCATGTTCACGCGCGCAATGTTCGGCACGCCGGACATGATCGCGCAGCACCGGCTGCTCAACGAGGTGGCGAGGCTGGTCGATGCCGGCCGGCTGCAGACCACACTGGGCGAGAACCTGGGCCGCATCAGTGCCGAGAACCTGCGGCGCGCTCACGCCATGCTGGAGGGCGGGCGCACTATCGGCAAGCTGGTGCTGGAAGGCTTCTGAGGCGTCGCGCAGGCTGCCGCAGGCAACGACGCCCCCCGGGTTGGCCCCGGCGGGCGTTTTTCGTTCTTGAGGCGGATCAGGACATCTTGCCGAGGATGGCCTGCATCTCGTCGGCATTGAAGGCGCGCAGGGTCTCCGTGCGCACGTTCCCCAGTGAGCCAACGGCCAGCCCGAAGGCGGTCATGCTGGCGTCGTCCGGCGCCTCGACGGTGAGCACGATGTCGTATTCGCCCAGCGTCCAGTAGATGTCCTTCATCTCCACGCCGAAGCGCGCGCCCATCTCGCGCACGGCGGCGGCGCGCTTGGTGGTGTCCTTGACGGCGCGGATGCCCTGGTCGGTGAAGCTGGCTAGCACGATGTAACGGGTCATGGCGGGATCTCCTGTCTGGATGGATCGAACGCCGTCCCGGCCGTACGCACGGCGCGAATCGCCGCAATCGGCCGGGGCAGTGGTTCAGGGCTTCGGAGCAAGGGCGGGCGGCCGGCACCGTGGCCGGCGTGGTGGCCGCCGCGGGCAAGGCGTGAAATGCATGGCGCCTCGCCGGGCATGCACCCGGATATCTGAGCAACTTCGTACCGACGCATATTGCGCGCCAGTCGGCGTGGCAGGCCGCAATGCGGGCAACGGCCGCGCCGCGTGGTTGGGCAGCGGGCCGGTGTGTTTCAGGTGCGATACAGCTAACGGTCAGTCCGACGGGTCGCCGACGTCTGCGCCCTCAGGCGTGTCGAGCGCCCGCATGTTGTCCAGCAGCTTAAGCAAGTAGTGCAGCGTGTGGGTCAGGTCGTTGGTCGAAAAACCGTCGAGCGCCCGCTCGTAGTAGTCGCGGATCTTGGGCTGCGCCTGGTGCAGCCAGACCCCGCGGCCCGGCTCGCTCATTCGCACCAGCCGCGAGCGGCGGTCGCGCCCGTCCGGCGCCAGCGTTATGTGGCCGTCGCGTTCCATACGGCTGACCAGCCCCGACAGGTTCTGCCGGCTCACCATCAGATAGCGGGCCAGGTCGCCCACGCTCATGCCGTCGGCCGCCTCCGGGCGCGACAGCGCGCCCAGCACGGCCCATTGCTGCGTGGTCAGGCCTTCCGCCTCGACCGCCCGCGAGCCCGTTTTATGCAACATGTTTGCGCATTGGTAGAGCCGGAAGAACAGCCGGTTGGCCAGTTCCATGCGTGCATTTGTCGGGAGTTCTCCTCCCGTGTCGGGGTTAACCATAGTCGTTTCCATCGGGTTGGCGCCTTGCGCGGACTGCGGCTGCCTCCTATTATAGGTAAATATATTTACCTAATTCGCGGCGCAGGTGTCGGCGGCATCGCCCGGCACGATAGCACCGTAACCCTGAAAGGAGAACGCTGTGCAAGGACTCGAAGACAAGACGGTCATCGTGACCGGTGGTGGTGGCGGCATCGGCAGCGCAACCTGTTTGCGCTTTGCGCGGGCGGGAGCGGCGGTCGGCGTGCTCGACCTGAACCCGGAAGCGGGCGAACGCGTGGCCGCGCAGATCCGCGAGGCCGGCGGTCGCGCGCTGGCAATGCGTTGCGATATCACCGACCGCGCCAGCGTCGATGCCGCGGTCGCCGCGGTGGAGCGGGAACTGGGCCCGGTGGATGTACTGGTCAACAACGCCGGCTGGGATGTGTTCCGTCCCTTTATCAAGACCGAGCCCGCGCAATGGGAACGGCTGATCGCCATCAACCTGACCGGCGCGCTGCACATGCACCACGCGGTGCTGCCCGGCATGGTCGAGCGCAAGCGCGGGCGCATCGTCAATATCGCCTCCGACGCCGCGCGCGTGGGCTCGTCCGGCGAAGCGGTCTATGCCGCGTGCAAGGGCGGGCTGGTGTCATTCTCCAAGACCATCGCGCGCGAGCATGCGCGCCACGGCATCACCGTCAACGTGGTGTGCCCTGGGCCGACCGAGACCGCGCTGTTCGAAGACTACAAGCAGGGCGCGGGCAACCCCGAGAAGCTGGTGGAAGCCTTTACCCGCTCGATCCCGCTGGGCCGCATCGGCCAGCCCGACGACCTGCCCGGCGCGGTGCTGTTCTTTGCCGGCGACGACGCTGCCTTTATCACCGGCCAGGTGCTGAGCGTGTCGGGCGGCCTGACCATGAACGGCTGAACCCACCACACAACCAGATCACGGAGATCACCATGCAATACGAAGACATCCTGTACGAAGTGCGCAACGGCGCCGCCTGGATCATCATCAACCGCCCGGAAAAGATGAACGCCTTCCGCGGCCGCACCTGCGACGAGCTGATCCACGCCATCAACCGCGCCGGCTATGACCGCGAGATCGGCGCCATCGTGCTGGCCGGTGCCGGCGAGAAGGCCTTCTGCACCGGCGGCGACCAGTCCGCGCACGAGGGCCAGTACGACGGCCGCGGCACCATCGGCCTGCCGATGGAAGAACTGCACAACGCCATCCGCGACGTGCCCAAGCCGGTGATCGCACGCGTGCAGGGCTATGCCGTCGGCGGTGGCAACGTGCTGTGCACGATCTGCGATTTCACCATCGCGTCGGAGAAGGCCGTGTTCGGGCAGGTCGGGCCGAAGGTCGGCTCGGTCGACCCGGGCTACGGCACTGCCTTCCTGGCGCGCGTGGTGGGCGAGAAGAAGGCGCGCGAGATCTGGTACATGTGCCGCCGCTATCCGGCCGCGGAAGCGCTGGCGATGGGGCTGGTCAATGCGGTGGTGCCGCACGAGCAGCTCGATGCCGAGGTGCAGAAGTGGTGCGACGAGATCATGGAAAAGAGCCCCACCGCGATCGCCATCGCCAAGCGCTCCTTCAATATGGATACCGCGCACCAGAGCGGCATCGCCGGCATGGGCATGTACGCGCTCAAGCTCTATTACGACACCGAGGAATCGCGCGAGGGCGTGCGCGCCTTCCAGGAAAAGCGCAAGCCCGAGTTCCGCAAGTACGCCAAGTAAGCCTTGCCGTCCCAGTCCCATCGAGCGGAGACCAACATGAATCCCTATCTTGACGAAGACCTGACGGCACTGGCGGAGCACGCCCGCCGCTTTGCCGATGCGCGCGTGGCGCCCGGCTACCTGGAGCGCGACCAGACCCGCGTGCTGGACCGCGCGCTGATGCGCGAAATGGGCGAGATGGGCTTTATCGCGCCCGAATTGCCCGAGGCGTATGGCGGGCAGGGCATGGGCTCGCTGGCGGCTGGCGTGATCCATGAAGCCGTGGCGCGTGCGGACCTGAGCCTGTCGTACATCAACTTACTAGCTTCCCTCAATGGCCAGATCCTGGCGCAGCACGCGCGGCCGGAAATCGCCGCGCCGTGGCTGCAGCGCCTGACGCGCGGCGAGGCGCTGCTGGCGATCGCACTGACCGAGCCGCGCGGCGGCTCCGATGCGGCCAGCTTGCGCCTGCGCATGGAGCGCGATGGCGACGTCTACGTGCTCAACGGCGAGAAGACCTCGATCTCCGCCGCCGACCAGGCCGATGCCGCGGTGGTCTTCGCCCGCAGCGGTACCGTCGAGTCCGGCGCACGCGGAGTATCGGCCCTGCTGGTGCCGATGGACCTGCCGGGGATCACGCGCAACCGCTTCGACTGCCACGGCCAGCGCGCCATTGGCCGCGGCTCGATCTTTTTCGAGAACGTGCGCGTGCCGGCCAGCCATCTGCTCGGCAACGAAGGAGAAGGGTTCGTGCAGGTGATGCAGGGCTTCGACTTCTCGCGCGCGCTGATCGGCCTGCAGGTGCTGGCGGTGGCACAGGCCGCGCTGGACGAGACCTGGGCCTACGTGGCCGAGCGCCAGGCCTTCGGCAAGCCGCTGTCGGCCTTCCAGGGCGTGTCCCATCCGCTGGCCGATTTCGAGACCCAGGTGCAGGGCGCGCGCCTGCTGTGCCTGCAAACGCTGTGGCTCAAGGACCATGGCCTGCCGCATACCGCCGAGGCGGCGATGTGCAAGTGGTGGGCGCCCAAGCTTGCGTACGACGTGGTGCACCAGTGCCTGCTGTCGTTCGGCCACGGCGGCTATGACCGTGGCGTGATGGAGCAGCGCCTGCGCGACGTGCTCGGCTTCCAGATCGGCGACGGCACGGCCCAGATCATGAAGACCATCATCGCCCGCACGCGCGCGGGGCGCGAAGCGGTACCGGCCTGACGCGGCGCCACGACCGACCGCGCCATCCGATAAAGAGGAGACACCCATGGATTTCGACGCCGTACTGATCGCGCCGCGCCGTGCCGCCAGCATTGCCGCCGGGCACTGGCACGACCGCACCGTCAACGACTACCTGACCGCCTGCGTGCGCGACCGGCCCGACGCCCCCGCGCTGACGGCGGTGAGCATCGACAGCGGCAGCGTGACACGCTTCACCTGGCGCGAACTGGCCCAGATGGCCGACCGGGTGGCGGTCGGGCTCAGCCGCCTAGGCATCGGCGCGCAGGACGTGGTGTCCTGCCAGCTCCCCAACGGCTGGCACCTGACCGTGCTGTATCTTGCCTGCGCGCGGCTGGGCGCGGTGCTCAACCCGCTGATGCCGATCTTCCGCGAGCGCGAGCTGTCGTTCATGCTGGCGCATGCGCAATGCAAGGTGGCGGTGGTGCCGCAGGTGTTCCGCGGCTTTGGTCATGCGCAGATGCTGCAGGGTCTGCGCGAGGCATTGCCGGCGTTGCGCCACATCGTCGTTGCCGGCGGCGACGGCGCGGACAGCTTCGAAGCACTGCTTAGCGTTCCCGCCTGGGAAGATGAGCCAGATGCCGCCAACATCCTGCTGCGCAGCCGCCCCGGCCCGGACGACGTCACCCAGCTTATCTACACCTCCGGCACCACCGGCGAGCCCAAGGGCGTGATGCATAGCGCCAACACGCTGTTCTCCAACATCGTCGCCTACGCCGAACGGCTCCGCCTCTCCGGCGACGATGTGGTGCTGATGGCCTCGCCGATGGCGCACCAGACCGGCTTCATGTATGGACTGCTGATGCCGGTAGTGCTGGGGGCGCATGCGGTGCTGCAAGACATCTGGGACCCCGCGCGCGCCGCCGCGCTGATTCGCGAGGAGCGCGTGACCTTCACCATGGGCTCGACGCCGTTCCTGACCGACCTGGCGCGCGTGGTGGCGGAGTCCGGCACGCCGGTTCCCAGCCTGCGCACCTTCCTGTGCGCGGGTGCGCCGATTCCCGGCGCGCTGGTCGAGCGCGCGCGCACGGCGCTCGGCGCGAAGATCGTTTCGGCCTGGGGAATGACGGAGAACGGCGCGGTCACCACTACGCTGCCGGATGACAGCGACGAGCGCGCCTCGACCACCGACGGGTGCCCGTTGCCAGGCGTCGAAATCCGAATCGTGGACGGCACCGACGCCGACGTGCCGCCCGGCGAAACCGGCCGCCTGCTGGTGCGCGCCTGTTCCAACTTCGGCGGCTACCTGAAGCGCCCGCAGCTCAACGGCACCGATGCCGACGGCTGGTTCGACACCGGCGATCTCGCGCGGCTCGATGCCAACGGCTACCTGCGCATCGCGGGGCGCAGCAAGGACGTGATCATCCGCGGCGGCGAGAACATCCCCGTGCTGGAGGTCGAGACCCTGCTGTACCGCCATCCCGCGGTCTCGCAGGTGGCCATCGTCGCCTACCCTGACGAGCGCCTGGGCGAGCGCGCCTGCGCCTTCGTTGTGCCGCGCGCCGGCCAGCCGTTCGACCAGGCGGCGATGGTGGAGTGGCTCAAGGCGCAGAAGATGGCGCTGCAGTACATCCCCGAGAAGCTCGTGGTGCAGGACGCGCTGCCGGCCACGCCCGCCGGGAAGATCCAGAAGTTCCGGCTGCGCGAGACGCTGCGCGGCGAGCCATCCTGAACCCGCCCCCGCGGTGGCCGCGACGCCGGCCACCGCGCAATGGCGCGCAAGCGCTCAGCGGCATTGCTTGTACGCCGCGCCGACCGCCTCGCCGAACAACTCGGCCACCAGGTCGATCTCGGCCTCGCCGATGACCAGCGGCGGCAGGAAGCGTACGGTCGCGCCGTGGCGGCCGCCCAGCTCGACGATCAGCCCGCGCTGCAGGCATTCGCGTTGCACCGTGCGCGCGAAGGTGCCGTCGGCGGGGTAGGCGCCCACCGCATCGGGCTCGGCACGTTCGTCGATCAGTTCCACCCCGATCATCAGGCCGCGCCCGCGCACTTCGCCGATCGCGGGGCACGCGGTATGCAACTGCCGCAGCCGCGTGGCCAGGCGCTGGCCCATGGTCTCGGCATGGGCGACGATGCCCTGCGCGACCAGGGTGCGGATGGTGGCGGAGCCCGCCGCCATCGCCAGCTGGTTGCCGCGGAAGGTGCCGGCGTGCGCGCCCGGCTGCCACGCGTCGAGTGCGCTGTCGTAGATCACCACCGACATCGGCAAGCCGCCGCCAATCGCCTTGGACAGTACCAGCACGTCCGGCACGATGCCGGCATGCTCGAACGCGAACATGCGTCCGGTGCGGCCCAGCCCGGTCTGGACTTCATCGAGCACCAGCGCGATGCCGTGCTCGCGGGTGATGCGGCGCAGTTCGCGCAGCCAGCGCGCGGGCGCGGGGATCACGCCGCCTTCGCCCTGTACCGCTTCCACCACCACCGCCGCCGGCGGCAGCACGCCGGATTCCGGGTCGGCCAGCATCTGCTCGATATAGCGCAGGCCCGCGTCGATGCCGGCGTCGCCGCGCAGGCCGAACGGGCAGCGGTAGTCGTACGGGTAGGGCAGGAACTGCACGCTGCCGCCGAGCGCGCCCAGCGGCGCCTTGGGGCCGAGGTTGCCCATCAGCGCCAGCGTGCCGTGCGTCATGCCGTGGTAGCCGCCGGCGAAGCTCAGCACCGTATGGCGGCCGGTGGCGGTCTTGGCCAGCTTGAGCGCCGCCTCGATGCCGTCGGCGCCGGTCGGGCCGCAGAACTGGATGCGGGCGCGCGCGGCGAACTCGGGCGGCAGCAGCCCGAACAGGTCGTCGACAAAGCGGTCCTTGACCGGGGTGGCCAGGTCCAGCGTATGCAGCGGCAGGCCGCTGTCGAGCGTGTCGCGCAGCGCGCGCACCACCGCCGGGTGGTTGTGGCCGAGCGCCAGCGTGCCGGCGCCGGCCAGGCAGTCGATAAAGAGCTGGCCGCTGGTGTCGCGCAGGTACACGCCATAACCCTGTTCCAGCGCCAGCGGGATGCGGCGCGGATAGGAGCGGGCGTTGGACTCGCGCGCGGACTGGCGCTGCAGGTACGGGTTGTCGTCGAGCCGGATCGGCGCTTGCCGGACGAAGGCGCCAGCCGAGAACGGCGCGGGTTGGCCGTGGGCGTGCGTGGCGAGCGAGGGAGGCGTCATGGTGTCGTTCCTAACGGGGCGTTGAGCGGGGGCGTTGAACAGGGACGTTGACTGCAGGGCCCGGCACGGGAGCCGGGCAGGATCGGTTGGCCGCGCGCGGGGGCAGTTCGCGCGGCCGGTATTGCCGGTGCACCACACGCGCGGCTGGCAGCGGCGTGGCGAGGCTTGCGACGTAGCGGGTGTCGCAATCGGAGAGGCCGCGTGCATCGTGGATATGCCAGACGCGCAGGTCGGCCTCGGCGCGCGCCAGCGGCGGCACGCCGGCAGCGCACGGCGGTAGCGCCACGCGCACCGACTGCGGCGAAGCCGACAGACCGGTGCCGACGGCCTTGCTGCACGCCTCCTTGGCGGTCCACAGGCGCAGGAAAGCGAGCATGGCGTCCTGCGGCTGGCGCTGCGCCAGCGCACTCAGCCAGCGCATTTCGCCGGGGGTGCAGGCCACGGCCGCGCTGTCGTGCCAGGCGGCCCACGCCATGTCGGCACGCCAGGCTTCGATGTCGATCCCGACCGGCTCGCGCGACAAGGCGATCACGGCGCGCGCGCCACTGTGGCTGACGTTGAACTGCAGCGGGGGCGCCGCGGTATCCAGGCTGCCGAGCGTGGGCTTGCCGAAAGCGTTGGCGACCAGCGGCACGGCGTCGGGCGCCATGCCCAGGCAGTGCCCCAGGATCGCGCGCAAGGCCGAGCGTGCCGCGCTGAAGCGGGCGCGATCGGCGGGTTGCCGGAACGCTGCGGCGCGCGTGCGTTCGTCCGCCGACAACGCGGACAGGTCGGCCGCGGCGTCGACCGTCACGTGCCAGACGTGGATCTCGCCGTGCGGTAGCGCGGCCATGTCAGGCGTGCGCATGGCCGTGGTCTCTGGCGGTGCGCATCGCGCAACCGAGTACGGCTTCGGTGACGGCGTCCAGCACGTCCTGCGCCGCCTCGTGCAGGAAAAAATGCCCGCCCGCAAACAGCCGGTGATCGCAGTCGTGCAGGGTCTCGTCGCGCCACGCCGCCAGCATCGCGGGCGGGGCGTGGACGTCGTCCCTGCCGCCGAGCACGGTGATCGGACAGCCCAGGCGCGGGCCAGGACGATAGCGCCACGCCTCGCACAACGCGATATCGGCGCGCAGCACGGGCAGGAAGAAGGCGAGCGCTTCCGGCGTTTCGCGGATCTCGGCCGGCATGCCGCCCATGGCGGCGATGACGTCGGCAAAGGCGCCGTCCGGCAGGCTGCTGAACGGCGGGCGTGCCGACGGCAGCGCGGGCGCGCCGCGACCGGACACCACCAGCGCGGCGGGGGAGAGGCCGTACACGGTCTCGAGCACGCGCGCGGTTTCGAACCCGAGCAGCGCACCCATGCTGTGGCCGAACAGCGCAAAGCGCGGCGCGTCGGCACGGGCCGCGCGCGCGATCGATGCGGCCAGCGCGGTGGCCAGCTCGTGGATCGATGCGCCATGCGGCTCGGCCGTGCGCGTGCCGCGCCCGGGCAGGCATACCGGCGCCAGCTCGATCGCGGCGGGAAGCGCGGATCGCCAGCCGTGATACGCGGTATGGCCGGCGCCGGCGTAGGGCAGGCAGTAGAGGCGCACGCGATCGCCTGATGCCGGGCCGCAGCGGCCTGGCATCACGGCGTACCAGGGATCGCGCATCGGCTGCGCGGAGCTCATGCGCCGGCCAGCGCGCGCTGCAGGCTCAGCGGACGCATATCGGTCCAGACCGTCTCGATATGGGCCAGGCACGCGTCGCGGCTGCCCTGGAAGCCCGCGCTTGCCCATCCTGCCGGTACGGGCTTGTAGTCGGGCCAGATCGAATACTGGCCTTCATCGTTGCGGACGACGTGGAAACGCGTATCGGGATGATCCCAGCTCATGGCTGTGCTCCTTCAGGTTGTGTGAAACGCCGCCGCAGCCGGCGCCGCGACGGAAATGAAAAGTCTGCGGACAACATCGTAAATGATAATGATTTGTATTTCCATTCGTAAATATTTCCGGTAGACTCGCCTTCCATCCAATGTGCAGACATTGTTCGCGTGGCCGCGCCCCTCTCGCCTCAGGCCCCGCTGCAACGCCTTCCGGCGCGTGCGGCTAGCGCGAACGAACCCAGCGAGGCAACAGGGATATGGATTTGGACACGACCGGCACCATCGCCGACCTTCATGCGGACCATCGCGCCGGCTCTGGCGCGGCTGCCACCGCATCGACAGCAAGGGCGGGCGCGCTGCGCACCGCGCCGATGTTTGCGCACCGCGCGCTGCCGCTGGTGGTCACGCCCGACGGCGACACCGACTGGCGCCGCCAGTTCGGCGCCATGGCCGCGATCGCCACGGAACAGTTGCCGCGCGTCGGCGGCGTGCTGTTCCGCGGCTTTCGTTTTGACAACGACTCGGATTTCCGCGCCTTCGCCAGCGCCTTCGGCCACCCGCTGCTGAGCTACGAGTTCGGCTCGACGCCGCGCTCGCAGGTGAAGGAGGGCGTCTATACCTCCACCGAATACCCGGCGCACCAGGTCATCCCGCTGCATAACGAGCAGTCGTACACGCTGAAATGGCCGATGAAGATCTGGTTCCATTGCGTGCAGCCGAGCGAGGCGGGCGGCGAGACGCCCATCGCCGACAGCCGGCTGGTCTACCAGCGCCTGGACCCCGCCATCCGCGAACGCTTCGCCGCGCGCCGCCTGATGTACGTGCGCAACTACGGCAATGGCCTCGACCTGAACTGGCAACGCGCCTTCAACACCGAGGACCGCGCGCAGGTGGAGCGCTTCTGCCGCGCCCAGCAGATCGATTTCGAATGGAAGGCCGACGGCGAGCTGCGCACGCGCCAGCTATGCCAGGCCGTCGCGCGGCATCCGGTGACCGGTGAGATGGTGTGGTTCAACCAGGCCCACCTGTTCCATGTCTCGGGGCTCGCGCCCCACGTGCGCGAGGCCTTGCTGGCCGTGGTCGGCAGCGTCGACGAACTGCCGCGCAATGTCGTCTACGGCGACGGCGCGCCGCTGGAAGACGACGCCCTCGCTTCGATCCGTGCCACGCTCGACGACTGCACCGTGCGCTTTCCCTGGCAGCAGGGCGACGTGCTGATGCTCGACAACATGCTGGCCGCTCATGGGCGCGGCACCTTCAGCGGCCCGCGCCGCGTGATTGTCGCCATGGCCGAGCCCGCGCCGCCCGGCCTGGGCTGATCCCGCCGCCGTCCTGACGCCCACTGGCCGCTCCTGCGGGCCAGGGCTTTGTCATCTCCAACGTTTTCGCCATGTCGTCTTCCGTAGCTTCCTTGCAGCACGCCGCTTCCCTGCCGGCCGAAACCGGTGCCCTGATGCGAACCCTGCGCGCTGAAGGCGTGCGCCTGCGCCTGCAGGACGGGCGCTGGCGCGTGGCCGAGGGCAGCGCCGCCAGCCCCGGGGCGCTGGACGCCGCGGCCACGCTGCTCGCCACGCGCGCGGCCGAGGCCGATGCCTGGCTGGCCGCGCATCCCGGCTACTTCGACCGCTATCCCGCCGGGCCCGGGCAACTGGCCTTGCTGGCCTTCCATCGCCGCCATCCGCACAGCGCCGCGTACAACATGGTGTTCGCGATCGAGCTGGCGCCGGGGCTGCGCTTCGACCTGCTGGAGCAGGCCGTGCGCCATGTGGTGGACTGCCACGAGGCGCTGCACAGTGCCTGCCTGGAAGAGGACGGCGAGATCGTGATGGCACGGCCGGCCGGCTTTGCAGCAGAGGTCTCGCTGACGCGCGTCGACGGTATTGCCGAGCCCGACCTGCTGGCCTGGTTCGAGCGCGAAGCGGACGAGCCGTTCGACCCCGATGCCGGCCAGGTCTGCCGCTTCCGCTTCCTGGTGTCGCGTCAGGCCGACGGCAGCGAGCGCACGTGGATGTGTGCCGGCATGCACCATATCGCCGGCGACTACCTCGGCTTCGAAACGGTTTGCGACCAGATCTTTGCGACCTGCGATGCGCTGCGCGTCAACGACCCGGCCAGTCCGCCGATGGCGTCGCAGACAGGGCGCTACCGCGACTGGCTGGTGCGCCAGCGCCAGTTGCTGGCGGGGCCGCGCGGTGCATCGCTGCGCGCCTACTGGGACGGCGTGCTCGAGGACGCGCCCGCGTCGCCGGCGCTGGCCGGCGAGCGCGCCGTCGAGCCGCGCCTGCGCGGCGCCGAGCTCGAATTCCACCTGACGGCGCAACAGACGCAGGGCCTGCGCGACCTGGCCGCGCGGCTGGAGGTCAGCGTCTTCGTGGTGATGCTGGCGCTGTTCAAGACCGTGCTGCACCGGGCCAGCGGCGAGGACGACTTCCTGGTCGGCACGCCCACGGCCGGACGCTCCGGCGCGCAGCATGCCGACCTGATCGGCTATACGCTCAACGCCGTGCCGTTGCGCGCGGATTTCTCCGCCAATCCGGCCTTTGCCGCGGTGGTGCGCGACTGCGCCCGGCAGATGCGCGGCGCCTTGCGCCACCAGCAATATCCGCTGGCGCGCATGGGCGGCGCGGATCGCACCTCCGGACCCTTGTTCCGGCACATGACGACCTTCGTGCCGGTGGGCCCGCGCAAGGTGCTGGGCCGCTACCTGGTGCGCGAATACCTGGCCACGCAGCGCGGCGCGGCCAACGACATGAACCTGCGCTGGCAGGATGAAGGCGAGCGCCTGCGCGGCCAGTGGCGCTACGACGCCGACCGCTTTACCCCGGAGGCAGTGCAGCGGCTGATCTCGGCGCTGCGTGTGGCGGTGGATGCGGTGCTCGACGATGCCGGGGTGCGTGTCGGCGATCTGTCCTTGTTCGATGCAGCGGTGCTTTCGCATGCGCAGGCCAGTGGCACCGCAACGCAAGCCCATGTCACCGCGCTGGCGGCCTTCGAAGCCGGCGTGCGCGCCCATCGGGAGCGCCTCGCGGTAGACGCTGCCGATGCGCAGTTGTCCTACGGTGCGCTCGACGCTGTCGCTTCCGCGCTCGCTGCGCGATTGCAGCACGGCGGCGTGCGCGCCGGCGACGTGGTCGGCCTGCTGCTGCCGCGCGGCGCCGGCATGGCCGTGGCCATGCTCGCCTCGTGGAAAGCGGGAGCCGCGTTCCTGTGTCTCGACGCAGCCATGCCCGCCGCGCGGCTGTCACAACTGGCGAGGGATGCAGGCCTGGAAGCGGTAGTGGGCGAGGGTAGCCGGCCGCAGTGGCTGGCGGACGCGCTGCCCGATGCCGGCTGGCATGCCGCATCCCTGCAAGCCGATGCTGCAGCCCTCCCGGCGACATGGCCCGCTGCCGTGCCCGCCCAGCCCGCCTACCTGATCTACACCTCCGGCTCGACCGGCACGCCCAAGGCCGTGGTGGTGACGCAAGGCAATCTCGCGCACTACGCCGCCGGCGTGCTGCACGCGCTGGCCCTGCCGGCGGGATCGTCGATGGCGTCGCTGTCCTCCGTGACCGCTGACCTTGGCCACACCGCATGGTTTGGCGCGCTGCTGGGCGGCCACACGCTACGCGTCCTGGACGATGCGCTGGGCGAAGACCCCGAGGCCCTCGCCAGCGCCCTGGCGGACCGGCCAGTCGATTGCCTGAAGATCGTGCCCTCGCACCTGCGCGCGCTGCTGGCCGTCGTCGATCCGGCGCGGCTGGTGCCGCGGCAATGCCTGGTGTTCGGCGGCGAGGCGCTGGATGCGGCGCTGGTGGCGCGCGTACAGGCCCTGCGCCCGGCCTGCCGTGTAGTCAACCACTATGGGCCCACTGAAACCACGGTTGGCTGCCTGACGCATGCGGTGCCATCGAGCGGAGCGCCAGGTGCGGTCCCGGTCGGTCGCCCGCTGCCCGGCGTCAGTGCCTACGTGCTCGATCGCCACCTGAATCCCGTGCCGCGCGGCGCGGCAGGCGAGCTCTACGTCGGCGGGGCCGGCGTGGCGAGTGGCTACCTGCGCCGCCCGGCGCTGAGCGCCGAGCGTTTCGTGCCGGATCCGTTCCAGCCTGGCGGCCGCCTGTACCGTACCGGCGACCGCGTGCGCATGACTGAAGACGGCGCCATCGTCTTCCTCGGCCGTGCCGATGCCCAGGTCAAGATCCGCGGCTTCCGCGTCGAACCCGGCGAAGTCGAAGCCTGGCTGCGCCAGGCGCCGCACGTGCGTGATGCCGTGGTGCTGGCGCAGCCCTCGCCCGCAGGCGAAGGGCTGCGGCTGGTCGCCTATCTCGTGCCCGCCGACGGCTTCGACCTGGCCGCGCTGCGCACCGCCATGGCCGCGGCACTGCCGGCGCCGATGCTGCCGGCGGCCTTCGTCCGGTGCGATGCCTTCGCGCGGCTGCGCAACGGCAAGGTCGATCGCAAGGCCTTGCCGCCGGTGCCCGATGAAAGCGCCGCGCCTGCCCGCGGCACACCGCAGGATGACACCGAGGCCACGCTGGCGCGCCTGTGGGCGAGCGTGCTCGGGTGCGATGCCGTCAGCACCGACGACAACTTCTTCGCCCTGGGCGGCGACTCCATCCTCGGCCTGCAACTGGTCGCGCAAGCGCGCCAGGCCGGTCTGGCGCTGACGCCCAAGCTGCTGTTCGCACATCCCACGCCGTCGGCGCTGGCCGCCGCGCTGCGCGCGTGCGCCGCACCGGCCGACGCAACGGCTGCCATCGAGCAGACGCTGCGCGCCCTCTGGTACGAGATCCTCCAGCGCGACGAGATCGACCGCGACGCTGACTTCTTCGCGCTCGGCGGCGATTCCATCCTGGCGCTGCAGATCGTGGCCAAGGCCCGCGCGCAGCAACTGATGCTGGCGCCCAAGGACCTGTTCGCGCACCCGACGCTGGCGCGCCTGTCGGCGCACCTCGCCGCGCGCGCCCGCGCTGTCGCCACTACCGCCGCTGCCGCTGCAACGCCGGCTGCGGCACAGCCATTTGCGCTGAGCGGTTGCGACGCGCAAGCACTGGAGCGCCTGCGCGCCGCGCAGGGCGGCATCGAAGATGCCTATCCGCTGTCGCCGCTGCAGGAAGGGCTGCTGTTCCACCACCTGCGCGACGGCGGCAACGGCGCCTACGTCAACCAGCTGGTGCTGGAGATCGACGGGCCGCTCGACCCGGCGCGCATGGCCGCCGCATGGCAGGCACTGCTCGACGCCCACCCGATCCTGCGCACCACCTTTGTTGCGCCAGGCGAAGCCGGTTGCGGCGACCGCGCACTGCAATGCGTGCATGCCCGCGCCACGCTGCCGGTGGCCGTCGAGGACTGGCGCGGCGACGACGGCCCGGCGCTGGCCGAGCGGCTGGCAGCCTGGTGCCGCGCCGACCGCGCGCGTGGCTTCGATCCGGCGGCGCTGCCGCTGATGCGGCTGGCGCTGCTGCGCACCGGCGAGCAGGGATGGTGGCTGGTCTGGAGCCGGCACCACCTGATCGTCGACGGCTGGGGCTCGGTGCAACTGCTCGACGAGGCGCTGGCCCGCTATGCCGATCCAGCTCATGCCCCGACGCCGCGCCGGCCGTACCGCGACTACATCGCCTGGCTCGCCGCGCAACCCGCGACGGCACGGCAGGCTTTCTGGCGCGACGCCTTCGCCGGGCTGCCCGGTCCCACCGTGCTGCCGGGCATCGCGCCGGCCGCCGCGAACCACAGCGCGGTGCCGCGGTGCCGCGACCTGGTGCTGCCGGCCGGACTCGATGCCAGCCTGCGCGCGCTGGCCGCCGCGCATCGCGTCACCCTCAATACCGTGATGCAGGCGGCATGGGGCATCGTGCTGGCGCGTCATTGCGGCAGCGACGATATCGTCTTCGGCGTGACCTCGGCGGGCCGGCCGACCGGCCTCGACGGCGCCGAGCGCATGCTGGGCGTGTTCATCAACACACTGCCGCTGCGGCTCCGTCCACGCGGCCAGCTGGCGGTGGCGGAATACCTGCAGGCCACGCAGAGCGCCGGCATCGCCATGCGCGAGTTCGAGCACGCCGCGCTGGCCGAGATCCAGGCGCAGGCCGGCACCGGTGGCGCGCTGTTCGATACGCTGATGGTGTTCCAGAACCTGCCCGACCTGAACGATCGGGCGCGCGAGGTGGCGGGCCTGCGCCTGCGCCAGCACGACAACATCGAGCAGACCCACTACGGCCTGACGCTGGAAGTGATGCCTGATCGTCGCTTCACGGTCCGCTTCACCTGCGATGCCGGCCGCGTTGAGGCGGAACGCCTCGCGCAATGGATGGACGCGTACGCGGTCGCGCTGGCCTCGCTGGCCGATGGCGCGGCGCATGTCTGTGCCATCGATATGCTTGACCCGGCCACGCGCGCGCGGCTGCAGGACTGGGGCGCCAGCGATGACACCAGCGTACCGCCCGCCGCCCTGCACGACGACTATATCCAACGCGTGGCGCGCCGGGTTGCCGCGCATCCGGAGCGCGTGCTGGCGCGCTGCGGCGACGCCGCACTGACCTATGGCGAGTGGTGGCAACGTGCCGGCCGGCTTGCCGAGGGCCTGCGCGTAGCGGGCTTGGCGCACGATGACGTCGTGGCTGTGCTGCTGCCGCGCGGGCTAGACTGGCTGGTCGCGCTGGCCGGCATCCTGCGCGCCGGCGCGGCCTGGGTGCCGCTTGACGCCAGCCATCCCCCGGCGCGCTGGCAGCAGGTGCTGGCGCAGGCGCGCCCCGCGCAGGTGCTGACGGATGCTGCAGGCGTTGCCGCGCTCGCCGAGGCAGGGGGCGCAGGTGCCCGGACGCTGGCCGCCGTAGAGGCCACCGCTGCGGGAACGACGGCACTGCCCACAGCCGCGCATCCTGCCCAGCTCGCCTACGTGCTGTTCACCTCCGGCTCGACCGGCGTACCCAAGGGCGCGATGGTCACGCGCGCCGGCATGCTCAACAACATGCTGGCCAAGGTGGTGCCGCTCGGACTGGGCGAGGGCGATGTGATTGCCCAGACCGCGCCGCCGTGCTTCGACATCTCGGTATGGCAGGCCCTTGCCGCGCCGCTGTTCGGCGCCCGCGTGGAAATCGTCGCCGACGACGTGGTGCGCGATCCGTCCGCGCTGACGGCGCTGCTGGCGCAGCGCGGCGTCACGCTGTTCGAACCGGTGCCGTCGCTGCTGCAGGCCATGCTCGACTGCCAGGCCGCGGAGGGCCGCGACACGCCGCTGCCGGCGCTGCGCTGGGTGCTGCCCACCGGCGAGGCACTGCCGCCCGCCACCGCGCGCGCCTGGTTCGGGCGTTATCCGGCGGTGCCACTGATGAACGCCTACGGGCCCGCGGAATGCTCCGACGACGTGGCCTTCCACCCCTTGTCTGCCGATAGCCTGGAGCCGGGCAGCGACACCGTGCCGATCGGCCGTCCTACCGCCAATGCCGTGCTGCAGGTGCTCGATGCCGACGGCATCCTGGCCGCACCCGGCGTGATCGGCGAAATCGCGGTGGCCGGCGCGGGCGTGGGCCGGGGCTATCTGGCCGACCCGCGCCGCACCGCGGCGGCCTTCGTGCCCGATCCGACCGGCGCCCCGGGCAGCCGCCGCTACCTGACCGGCGACCTCGGCCGCTGGCATGCCGACGGCGTGCTGGAGTACGTGGGCCGCAAGGACTTCCAGGTCAAGCTGCGCGGCTACCGCATCGAACTGGGTGAGATCGAGGCCGTGGTGGCCGCGCATCCCGCCGTGCGCCAGGCGCTCGTAACGGTGTACCAGGCCGCCGCCAGCGAATGGCTGACGGCGTACTGGCAGCCAGAAGCCGGCCATGCGGAAGCCGCGCTGGAAGCGGAGCTTGCCGCCAGCGTCGCGGCGCGGCTGCCGGCCTACATGGTGCCCGGCGCGTGGGTGTGCATGCCGGCCTGGCCGCTCAACGCCAACGGCAAGATCGACCGCAAGGCGCTGCCCGCACCGCAGGTGGCAGCCGCCGGTGAGGAGGGCGATCCCCCGGCCAACCCGGTCGAGCTGGCCGTGGCGGAAATCTGGGAGGCACTGCTGCCCGGTGTGCGCGTTGGCCGCGACAGCCATTTTTTCCGCCTCGGCGGCCATTCGCTGATCGCCACCCGCGTGGTGGCGCGCTTGCGCGCCGCCGGTCACGCACAAGCCGCGCTGCGCGATGTGTTCGAAGCCCCGGTGCTGCGCGACTTTGCCGCGCGCCTCGCCACGGCAGCACCAGCGCCGACGTTGCCGGCGCTGGTGCCCGTCCCCCGCGTGGCGCGCATGCCGGTATCGATGGCGCAGCAGCGGCTGTGGCTGGTCGAGCGCCTGCAGGGCAATGCCGGTGCCGCCTACAACATGGCCGGCGCGCTGCGCCTGCGCGGGGCGCTGGATGTTGCCGCGCTGCGCCAGGCCATGGCCGCAGTGGCCGCCCGCCACGAGATCCTGCGCACCGCCTATCCCGACGACGACGGCGAGCCTTTCGCCAGCATCGATGCCGCTGCCGGGATCGGCCTGCCGGTGGCCGACCTCCAGGCGCTGGCGCCCGAGGCCCGCGACGCAGCGCTGCGCGAGGCCATGCGTGAGCACGCGTCACGGCCCTTCGCGCTCGACCAGGCGCCGCTGTGGCGCGCCACGCTGCTGCGCTGCGCACCGCAGGAACACGTGCTGCTGGTCGCGATGCACCACCTGGTGTCCGACGGCTGGTCGGTCGGGTTGCTGGTCGACGAGATCACCCACGGCTACCGCCGCGCACTGGCGCCGGACCAGGTCACACCGCTGCCGCCACTGGCCCTGCAATACGCCGACTACGCCGCCTGGCAACGCGACTGGCTGCGCGGCGCCGCGCTCGACGGGCTGACCGCCTACTGGCGCGGCGCGCTCGCCGGCGCGCCGGCGGCGCTGGCCTTGCCGGCTGACCGCGCGCGCCCGCCGGTGGCGCGCATGGAAGGCGATGCCGTGCCGCTGCACATTGACGCCGCGCGCATGGCGCAGGTGCATGCGCTGGCCCGCGCCGAACAGGTCACGCCCTTCGTCGTGCTGCTGGCCAGCTTCCAGTGCTGGCTGCACCGCGTCACCGGCATGGACGACCTGGTGCTCGGCACCGATGTCGCCGGCCGCCACGACGCAGCACTCGAGCCCCTGATCGGCTTCTTCGTCAACGTGCTGCCGCTGCGCTCCCGGCGCGTCGCCGGCGCCAGCTTCCGCGACACGCTGGCCGCCTGCCGGCGCGACGTGCTGGCCGCGTTTGAGCATGAGGGCCTGCCGTTCGACCGCATCGTCGAGGCCGCCGGCGTGCCGCGCGACCGCAGCCGCAACCCGTTGGTGCAGGCCCTGTTCGTGCTGCAGAACACGCCGGCCGGACAGCTCGCCATGCCCGGCGTGCAGGCCGAGATGCTGCCGCCGGTGGAGCGCAATTCCAAGTTCGACATGGCGCTGTTCCTCGAGCCCGAGGGCGGGCAGGAAGCCGCGGCGCTGCGCGGCGACTGGGTGTTCGCCACTGCCTTGTTCGAGCGGACCACGGTGGCGCGCTTCGCCAGCGACTGGCTGGCCACGCTGGACGCGCTGCTGCGCGCGCCGGACCAGCCCGTCGACCACGTCACCGAACTTGTCCCGGGCGCCGCGCGCCCGTCCCAACCGAACCCCGAGGAGTCCCGAACCATGGAAACCAGCCAACGCATGGCGGCCAAGCTCGACCAGCTCAAGTCGCTGGCGCGGCCACGCCCGGCCGCCCTCGCTCCCGCCGCCGCGGTGCCGGCCGCCGCCGACCCGGCCAGCCAGGTGCGGCTGCGCCCGCTGCGGGCCGGTGAGGTCTTTCCCATCGTGATCGAGCCGGCGGCGCCCGGCCTGGATCCCGTCGCCTGGGCCGCCCGGGCTCGCGGCCTGATCGTCGACACGCTGCATCGGCACGCGGGCATCGTCTTCCGCGGCTTCGACCTGTCCACGCCGCAGGCGTTCGAGGCCTTTGCCGAAGCGATGCATCCCGGCCTGTACGGCAGCTATGGCGACCTGCCCAAGAAGGAGGGCGGCCGCAACACCTACCGCTCCACGCCGTACCCCGAGCGCCAGATGATCCTGTACCACAACGAAAGCGCGCACCTGGAGCGCTGGCCGCGCAAGCAGTGGTTCTATTGCGAGCTGCCTTCGGCCATCGGTGGCGCCACCCCCATCGTCGACTGCCGCGAACTGCTGCGCCGCCTGCCGCCCGAGCTGGCCGCCGAGTTTGCCAGCCGCCAACTGATGTATGTGCGCACCTTCACGCCGCGGCTGGACGTGGACTGGCTCGACTTCTACAAGACCGAGGACCGCGCCGAAGTGGAAGCGCGCTGCCGCGCCGCCGGCATCGACTGCCGCTGGCTGGACGGCGACATCCTGCAGACCCGCACCGTGTGCCCGGCTATCGTCAGCCATCCGGTCACCGGCGAGCGCAGCTTCTTCAACCAGGTGCAGTTGCACCACGTGTCGTGCCTGGAGAAAGACGTGCGCGAAGACCTGCTCGAGATGGTGGGGCTGGAGCGCATGCCCCGCCACGTGATGTTCGGCGACGGCACGCCAATCCCGGACGAGGCGATGAAGCGGATCGGCGAGCTGTACGAGGCCTGCGCCGTGCGCTTCGACTGGCAGCGCGGCGACGTGGTGATGCTCGACAACATGCTGGCCGCGCACGCCCGCGACCCCTATGAAGGCCCGCGCAAGATCGTCGTCGCGATGGGCGACATGTTTGACCGCACCCGGCTCGACGGCAATGCCGCCGCGGTGCCGCAGGAGAACGCCGATGCCTGAACTGCAGTCCGCCTGGACCCCGACGCCTGAACAGCAGGCTGCCTGGCAACAATGGCGCGACGCGCCGGTGCCGCGCGCGCATGTGGCGCGTATCGCGCTGCACAGCCAGCCTGACTCTGCCGCCGTGGATGCGGCGCTGGCCGCGCTGCGCGCGCGGCATGAAGCGCTGCGTACGGCGTATATCGACGATGGCAAGCAGCTCGTGGCCTGCGTGCCGCAGGCGGGCACCGGCGGTGTCGCCACGGCCATCGCTGAGCTCCGGGATGCGCCGTCGTTGCCCGCGCTCGATCCGGCGAGCGGCGACGTATTGCGCGCCTGCATCAGCCCGCTACCCGCGGGCGGCACCACGCTGTGGCTGCTGGCGAGTCCGCTGGCGGCAGACCGCAGCACCGTGCTGAGGCTTGCCGAAAGCGTGCACGATGCACTGGATGCGCCGGCTCGGATCGATAGCGATGAGGAATTGCCGCTGCAATACGCGCAATACGCCGACTGGCAGCAAGGCGCGCGCCTGGGCGAAGACGGCACCGGCAGCGCCGGCCGCGCGTACTGGCAGGCGCAGGCCGCCGGCCTGCCGGCCCCGCTGCGCATCCCCGATGCGCTGGCCGGATCTGCCGCCGCGCAAGGTAGCGACACCTCGCGCCACACGCTGCATGGCGCGCACCGGCAGGCGCTGGCCGCGTCGGCACGACAGTTCGGGACCACGCCCGAGCGCGTGGTGCAGGCCGCCTGGTGGACCGTGCTGGCGCGCCTGTGCGCGCAGACGGCCTTCAGCGGTGCCTGGCTGCATGATTGCCGCCGCGACTATGACGTGATGGCCGATGCGGCTGGCGTGTTCGTCAAGGCGCTTCCGGTCGGCGTGGCATGGGACGCGCAGCGCAGCGTGGCCGAGCACTGGCGCGCATGGCTGCCCGGGCTCGACAGTCACGCCGCGTGGCAGGAAGCCTGGCAGCCCGGGGATGCCGCGCCCCGTATCGGGTTTGCGGTAGCGCCGCTGCCGCCCGCCGGCGTGGCGATGTCCAGCCCGGCATGGCCGGGCTTCGACCTGGTGTGCGAGGCGCTGGATGACGGGCAGGGCATGGCGGCGCTCGCGCTGCATGCGCGCTCCGGTGTCCTGCATCCGCGCGTTGCACAGTGGTTGCTGGCGCATCTGGCGGCACTGATCGGCACACTGCCTGCGGCGCTCGACGCACCGCTGGAATCGCTGTCGTGGCCTGCCGACGATACCTTGCGCGTGCCGCAGTGCTGGAGCGCCGAAACGCCGGCGGATGCGGAGCAGCCCCTGCTCGCACGCATCGCGCAGCATGCCCGGCAGACACCGGATGCGCCCGCGCTCGATGCCGCGGACCTGGTGCTCGACTACGCGGGCCTGCAGCGCACCGTGCAAGCCGCCGCGCAACGGCTGCGCGCGCTCGGCGTCGGCCCCGGCACACGCGTGGCGCTGGCGCTGCCGCGCAGCGGCGCGCTGGTGGCGAGCCTGCTGGCGGTATGGGCCGCGGGCGGCGCCTATGTGCCGCTCGACCCGGCATGGCCGCAGGCGCGCCGCTGCAGCGTGCTGGCGCAGTCGGCGCCGGTGCTGACCATCGCGCAGCAGGCTGCCGACGATGACGCGACGGTGATCAGCGCCGAAGTCCTGCTGGCCGAGGGCGCCCACGCCGCTGACGAGGCATTGGTCGCCAGTTCCCCGGAAGACGCCGCCTACGTGCTCTTCACCTCCGGCTCCACCGGCGAGCCCAAGGGCGTGGTGATCGGGCACCGGCAGATCAGCCACTACACCGCGGCGGTGTGCGAGGCGCTGTCGCTGGCGTCGTGCCGGCGGCTCGGCCTGACGTCGTCGGTCGCGGCCGACCTCGGCAACACCACGTTGTTCGCCGCACTGTGGCAGGGCGCGTGCCTGGCGGTCGCCAGCGATGACGACATGGCGCATCCCGCCGCCTTCTCCCGTTACCTGCGTGGGCGCGACGTCGACACCATCAAGATCGTGCCGTCGCACCTGGCGGCGCTGCTGGAAACGGATGCACTGGCAGTGCCCGCCACGGTGATCCTGGGCGGCGAGCCCTTGCCCGCCAGCCTGGTGCAGGGGCTGCGCCGCCAGGCGCCGGCCTGCCGGATCTTCAACCACTACGGCCCGACCGAAACCACCATCGGCGTGATGGTCCACGCCGTCGGCGCGGAGGATCCCGCGTGGCCCGCCGGCACGGCGCCGCTCAGCCGGGCGCTGGGCGCGACGCGCGTGCGGCTGCTGGACGATGCCTTGCGCCCGGTCCCGGCCGGCGTGGCCGGGCAGCTCTACGTCGGCGGTCCGCAACTGGCGCATGGCTACCTCGGCCGCCCGGACCTGGACACCGCCGCGTTTGTCGACGACCCGTTCGCGGCAGGGCAGCGCCTCTACCGCACCGGCGACCTGGCGCGCGCCACGCCCGCCGGCCTGCAACTGCTGGGCCGTGCCGACCAGCAGGTCAAGATCCGCGGCATCCGCGTCGAGCCGGCGGAAGTCGAGGCCGCGCTGCTGGCGCAGCCGGCGGTGGCGCAGGCTGCGGTCTGTGCGGTGCCTGGCCCCGGCGGCGCAGTCGTCCTGTGCGCGTTCATCGTGCCGGCATCGGCCGATGCCGCCGACACGGATGCGCTGCGGCGCGCGCTTGCCGCCATGCTGCCCGACGCGATGGTCCCGTCGCGCTTTATCGCGCTGCCTGCGCTGCCGCGGCTGCCGAACGGCAAGACCGACCGCACGGCGCTGCGCGCGCTGGCCGCGTCGCAGGACGACATTGCCGCACCGGCGCCGCAAGCTGCCACGGCATCCGCGGACGCCGTGGA
This sequence comes from Cupriavidus sp. PB-02, assembly GCF_058252315.1. Taxonomy (NCBI): domain Bacteria; kingdom Pseudomonadati; phylum Pseudomonadota; class Betaproteobacteria; order Burkholderiales; family Burkholderiaceae; genus Cupriavidus; species Cupriavidus sp. PB-02. Next base: position 2,038,759 of record NZ_CM177695.1, on the reverse strand, counting down.
GACCCTGATCTGCGTGCTGATGGCCGAACTGCTGGAGCAGGACCGGGTCGACCCGCACGCCGACTTCTTCGCGCTCGGCGGCCATTCGCTGCTGGTGATCAAGCTGGTGGCGCGGCTGCGCCGGCGCCTGCAGGTGGAGATCGCGCCGGGCGTGGTGTTCGACCACCCGACCGCTCACGCGCTGGCCGCGGCCGTGCGTGAACACAGCGAGACCGCGGGCGAACTCGACGCGCGCGCACTCACCGCGCTCGGCGCGGCGCCGCAAGCGGCCTTGGCCGCCTGAGCGCTCCCCGATATCCATTGACCGTGATCCCGCTCCCATGTCAGATGCACTGAATACCGCGCACGCGCAGGTCGCCGCGCGCTTTGCCCGGCTGGCGCCAGCGCAGCGCGCGGCGTTCCTGGCCGCCCTGCACGACAAAGGCGTTGCCTTCTCCACGCTGCCGATCGTGCCGGCGCCGCGCAGCGAAGCGCTGCCGCTGTCGTACGCGCAGCAACGCCTGTGGTTCCTGCAGCAGCTCGATCCGGCCGGCACCGCCTATCACATGCCGGGCGCGTACCGGCTCGAAGGGGCGCTCGACGTGGCAGCCCTGCGCCGCGCATTCGACCGTATCGGCGCGCGCCATGAGGTGCTGCGCACCACGTATCCGACCGACGCCGCCGGCGTGGCGCGCCAACAGGTGCACGACAGCCTGCCGCCGGCATTCGTCGAGATGGAGGCCGGTCCCGCCGGCCTGGACGCCGCCATCGACGGCATCGTCCACGCCCCGTTCGACCTCGCGGCGGGACCGCTGTGGCGCGTCGCGCTGATCCGCGAAACCGCCCGGTCCCACGTGCTGGTCGTGGTGCTGCACCACATCGTCGCCGACGGCGCCTCGATCATGCGCCTGGTCGCGGAACTGGCGGCCTGCTACGCCGCCGAAGCCACCGGCACGCAGGCCGAACTGCCGCAGCTGCCGGTGCAGTACGCCGACTATGCCGCCTGGCAGCGCAACTGGATGGAGGCCGGCGAGGCCCAGCGCCAGCTCGGCTACTGGCGCGAACGCCTGGGCGATGCGCCCGGCGCCGCGCTCGACCTGCCGGCCGACCGGCCGCGCCGCGCGGCGCGCACCGGCGAAGGCGCCGAGCACACCTTCGCCATTCCGGCCGACGTGGCCGGGGCGCTGCGCACGCTCGCCGGCGCGCGTCAGGCCACACTCAACATGACGCTGCTGGCCGCGTATGCAATCTTGCTGAACCGCTACACCGGACAGGCCGATGTCTGCATCGGCGTGCCGGTGGCCAACCGGCAGCGCAGCGAAACCGAGGCGCTGGTCGGCTGCTTCGTCAACATGCAGGTGATGCGCGCCGAGGTGGCACCAGACGAGCCGTTTGCCGAGCTGCTGTCGCGGCTGGCGCGGCAGGCGGCGGCGGACCAGGAAAACCAGGCGCTGCCGTTCGACCTGCTGGTGGAGGCGCTGCAGCCCGGCCGCAGCCTGGCGCAGCCGGCGCTGTTCAACGTCACCTTCGACCATCGCACCGCTGGCTCGGCGGCGGTGCCGCAGCTGAACGGATTGCGTGTCACGCCGCTGGAACTGCCGGTGACGACCGCGCGGTTCGAACTCAGCCTGGCCACCACCGAGTTGCCCGATGGCAGCCTTTCGGGCCGGATCGCCTATACCGCCGACCTGTTCGATGCCGCCACCGTGGTGCGCATGGCGGGGCATTATGTGCGCCTGCTGCAGGCGTTCGCCACCGATCCCGCCACGACGCCCGCCGTAGCGGTACTGCTGGGCGACACCGAGCGCGACGCGCTGGCGCGCTGGAGCCAGCCCGGCTGCGCGGCACCGCCGTTCGTGCCGGTGCATGCGCAGGCGGCGGGCCACGCCCGCCGCGCGCCCGAGGCCCCGGCAGTGCTGTTCGGCGATGCCACGCTCGGCCATGGCGAGCTGAACCGCCAGGCCAACCGGCTGGCGCACCGGCTGATCGCGCAGGGCATTGGCGCCGAGTGCCGCGTCGGCGTGGCGCTGGGGCGTTCGCCGCGCATGATCGTGGCGCTGCTGGCGGTGCTGAAGGCTGGCGGCTGCTTCGTGCCGTTCGACCCCACCTATCCGGCCCGGCGCCTGCTCGACATGCAGGAAGACGCCGCGCCGCAACTGCTGCTGACCGAGCGCGCGCTGCGCGATGCTTTCCCGGTGGCTGAAGGCCTGCCGGTGCTGCTGGTCGATGACGACGCGGACGCATCCTGGCCCGAGCACGATCCCGAGATTGCCGTCCATCCGGCGCAGCTTGCCTACGTCATCTACACCTCCGGCTCGACCGGCAAGCCCAAGGGCGTCGCGGTGGCGCACGGCCCGCTGGCGATGCATGTGGTTACCACCGCCGAGTGCTACGACATCACGGCCGCCAGCCGCGAGCTGCATTTCCTGTCGTTCAGCTTCGACGGCGCGCACGAGCGCTGGATGGTGCCGCTGGCCAGCGGCGCCAGCATCGTGCTGCGCGACGACATGCTGTGGAGCGTGGAGCAGACCTACGCCGCGCTGCGCCGCCATGCGGTCACCCACGCGGGTTTTCCGCCGCGCTACCTGCACCAGCTCGCCGCCTGGGCCGAGTCGCAGGGTGATCCGCCGCCGCTGTGGCTCTATTCCTTCGGCGGCGAAGCCATGCCCCGCGCGGGCGTGGCCCGCCTGACGCAGGCGCTGCGGCCGCAACACATCATCAACGGCTATGGTCCGACCGAGACGGTGGTGACGCCGTTGGTGTGGAAGGCAAGGGCCGCCGACGCGGAAGCGCAGGTCACCGGCGCCTATGCGCCGATCGGCCGGCCGGTGGGCGCGCGCAGTGCGTACGTGCTGGACAGCCGGCTGGAACCGGTGCCGGTAGGCGTACCGGGCGAGCTCTACCTTGGCGGCGAAGGGCTGGCGCGCGGCTACCTGGGCAGGGCTGGCATGACGGCCGACCGCTTTATTCCCGATCCCTTCGGCGCACCCGGCGGGCGGCTTTACCGCACCGGCGACCTGGTGCGCTGGCAGCCCGACGGCTGCATCGAATACCTCGGCCGGCAGGACCACCAGGTGAAGATCCGCGGCTTCCGCATCGAACTTGGCGAGATCGAGGCGCATCTCCTGGCGCAGCCCGGCGTACGGCAAGTGGTGGTGCTGCCGCACGAGACGCCCGCCGGCACGCGGCTGGTCGGCTACGTCGTGGCGCAGCAGGCGGCGGTATCGTGCGAGTCCCTGCGCGCAGCGCTTGCGGCGGCCTTGCCGGACTACATGGTGCCGGCGGCGATCCTGCAACTCGACAGCCTGCCGGTCACGCCCAACGGCAAGCTTGACCGGCGCGCGCTGCCGGAACCGCAATGGCAGGCCGAGACCGCCTACACCGCGCCGGTGTCGGCGGCGGAGCGGATGCTGGCGGCCGTGTGGGAAGACGTGCTCGGCATCGCGCAGGTGGGCCTGCATGACAACTTCTTCTCGCTCGGCGGCGACTCCATCCTGAGCCTGCAGATCGTCGCGCGTGCCCGGCTGCAGGGATGGCGGCTGACGCCGCGCCAGGTCTTCGAGCACCAGACGGTGGCAGCGCTGGCGCGGGTGGCGGAGTGCGTGGGTGGCACGGCGCAGGATGCAGCCAACGATGACGCTGGCGCGGCACCGCTGACGCCGGTGCAGGCTGCCTTCCTCGGGCAACCGCTGGCCGAGGCCAGCCGCAATCGCTTCAACCAGTCGGTGCTGCTGCGTCCACAGTCGGCCATCGACGCGCCGGCATTGCAGGGCGCGCTGAAGGACGTGGCCGGCCACCATGCCGCGCTGCGCTACCGCTTTACCCGCACCGATGAAGGCTGGTGCCAGCAGGCCGTCGCCGAAGCAGGGGACGCGTTCGCACTGATGACCATTAACGTGCCGGACGCCGCAGCAATCACCGCTGCCTGCGATGAAGAGCAGGACCGGTTGGACATCGCCCGCGGCCCGCTGCTGCGCGCGCTGCACCTGCGCGTCGCCGATGGCAGCGAGCGGCTGTTCCTGGTCTGCCACCACCTGGTGGTGGACGGCGTGTCATGGCGCATCGTGCTGGAAGACCTGCAAGCCGCCTATGCCGCACGGCTGGCCGGACAGGCACCGGCGCTGGCGCCGGTGGGCGCCAGCTATGCCGCATGGAGCCGCACGCTGGCGGGCCCGGCGCGCGACGTGTTCCGTGATGAGGCCGAGTACTGGCATGCCGTTACCCGCGACAAGATGATGCTGCCGAGCGATGGCCCGGACGGCGCACCGGCGCGCGCGCGCACCGCAAGCTTTGCGCTGGACGCGCCCACGACCGACGCCTTGCTGCGGCGGGCCCATGCCGCCTACCGCACCGGCGTCAACGACCTGCTGCTGGCGGGATTCGCGCGCGCGCTGTGCGCCTTTGCAGGGCGCGACGACATCCGCATCCACGTGGAGGGCCATGGCCGCGAAGCCGAGGCGGCCGGCAGCGCGCTCGATCTCAGCCGCACGGTAGGCTGGTTCACCAGCGTCTGGCCGGTCCGGCTGGCGAGCGTTGCGGACGTGGGCGACACCATCGCCGGCGTCAAGGAAGCGCTGCGCGCGGTGCCGCGGCAAGGGCTGGGATACGGTGTGCTGAGCGCTTTCGCGCCCGCAGCGCTGCCGCAGTGCGCGCCGCAGGTGTTGTTCAACTACCTCGGCCAGTTCGATGGCAGCCTTGGGGAAGGCGGCTGGCAGGCCGCAGCGGAGGATACCGGCCGCGGCGTCTCCGATGACATCCGGTTGCCGGCGCCGCTGGCGTTCGACGGCAGGGTCCAGGGCGGCCGCCTGCAGTTCCGCTGCACCTACTGCGGCGCGCAGTTCCGCGAGGCCACCGTCGAAGCGCTGATGGCGCGCATTGCACAGGCGCTGCGCGACGTGGCCGGGCATTGCGTGGCGCAGTCCGCGACGCGGCTGACGCCCTCCGACGCGCCGGCCAGCGGGCTGTCGCAGCAGCAACTGGATGCGCTGGCGCTGCGCGCCGGCGAGATCGAGGACATCTGGCGGCCCACGCCGATGCAACGCGGCATGATCCGGCACGGCGCGCGGCATCCCGGTTCGCCGGCCTACACCGTGCAGGTGCAGGCCACCATGGACGGGCTCGACGTGGAGCGCATGGTCGCGGCATGGCAGGACGCGGTGCGGCGGCATCCGGTGCTGCGGGCCCGGGTGGCGTGGCTGGAAGCGGGCGCGGGCAGGGAGGCCGAGCCGCTGCTCGTGGTCCCCACGCAAGCCACGCTGCCGGTCACGCACCACGACTGGCGCGAGCGCAGCCATCGCCCGGCCGCGGCCGCGGCCGCGGACGATGCCCAATGGCAGGCGCTGTGCGAGGCCGGGTTCCGCCAAGGCTTCGACCTGGGCCAGGCGCCGCTGATGCGGCTGACGCTGGTGCGCATCGGCGACCGCAGCTGGCGCTTCCTCTGGACCTGGCATCACCTGCTGCTGGACGGCTGGAGCATGTCGCGCCTGCTGGGCGAGGTGCTGCGCGGCTACGACGGCGAGCAGCCGGCCCAGCCCGCGGTGTCGCTGCGCCGCTACGTGGCGTGGCAGCAGGCGCAGTCGGGCGCCGACTCTGAACAACGCTGGCGCGAGCAGCTTGCGCCGCTGGCACGCCAACCGGTGCGCATCACGCGCGAGGTCGCGCCGGCACAGCGCGGGCAGCTGATCCGGGCGGTGGAGCACGTGGTGCAGGCCGATGCGCTGCGCAGGCTGGCAGCCTTCGCCAGCCGGCAGCACGTCACCGTCAACACGCTGGTGCAGGCGGCATGGATGCTGGCGCTGCGCCAGGCCACCGGCGCGCGCACGGTGGGGCTGGCCGTGGTGGGCTCGGGCCGTTCGGCGGAGCTGCCCGGCATCGAAGACATCATGGGTTTGCTCGCCAGTACCTTGCCGCTGGTGCAGGCGCTGCCCGACACGCTGCGCGTGGCCGACTGGCTGCCGGCGCTGCAGGCCGACAACCTAGCGCTGCGCGAGACCGAGCATGCGCCGCCGGCGTGGCTGCAGAGCTGGGCGGCCGGCAGCGACGATGCCGCGCACGCGCCGTTCGACACCATGCTGATCTACGAGAACTACCCGGTCGACAGCACGCTGCGGGAAACCCAGCGCGGCGCGCTGCGCTTCAGCGATGTCGATAACCGCGGGCAGATGAGCTACCCGGTGACCGCCATCGTGATCCCGCGCGAAACGCTGACGCTGCGCGTGGAGTACGACACGGCGGCGCTCGACGACAGCGCGGCGGAGGAGCTGACCCGGCAGTGCGTGGCGATCCTGCTCGCGCTGCCGGCGCTGGCCGGCGCCACGCTGGGCGAAGTGCCGGTGCGCGTGGATGGTGGCAGCGCCAGCGCGCTGGCGGCCTGAGTGCCTACAGTGCTAGCGCAGCAGCCGGCGCGGACAGTCGCCACACAGCGTGAAGGCCGGCAAGCGGTAGCGCAGGCAGCACAACCGGCGCAGCCACAGCGTGGTGGTAGTGCCGTCCTGCGTGACGCGGTGCGCGCGCATCGGCGCATGTAGCGGGTTGTCGCGGCCGTCGGGGCGGGTGCGGGTGTCCATCAGCCAGGCCGCGTCGGCCGCCAGCGTGGCGTCCGTGGCCGGCAGGCCCGGCTGCAGCAGGGCGGGCGCATGGCGGAACACCTCGGCGACGACGGCGCCGGCATTGGCCCACAGCAGGCGCGGCGACGCGCCGCTGGCCGCTGCCAGCGCTTCGACCAGCGGCGCCAGCAGGTCATCCAGCAGGGCGCTGAAACGCTGCTGCGGGGGCGCACCGGGCAACGTCCGGCCGGCATGTGGCAGCACCAACGTCACGGCGCGGCCATGACCATCCGGCCGAATGGCCGCGTCGCGCAACGGCAGCACGTGGTGCGCCAGCGCCGCGGCGGCCACCGTGCCGGGCAGCAGCGCGGAGAAACAGTGCCGCGCCCAGACCGAGCCGGCCACGCGCGCATCGTCGCCACCGTAGTGGGTGGTCATGGCGTTGAGCGCATGCCGTAGTGGGGCGGGACCCGCGGGCTCGGACATGAGCGCGGCGGGCATGACGTCATCGCCCGTTGCCGGGCCGATGCGTACGGCCTCGGCGTAGTGGCGCAGCGGTTCGGGAAACAGTGCAAGCAGGATCGGTAACGGAAACAAGTGGCGCCCTGAACGGCGTTGCAGTTGTGCAGACAACGCCTTTTCTTTGTTGAAAATGAGAATGATTATCAGGTATATTCGCAATTCGATTTGTAACGACGATATCGCACCTGGGCGCCCCCTTGCCAGTCAGTCGCGGCATAGCCGCGGCTGCGGGGCGGTCCTGGCCTTGCCGTTCGCATGGGAAGGCCGTGCGCGCGGCGGCAGCCAGGCCAGCATCGGCTGCCCCACGGCTCCCGAGGAGACCCAATGACGCAGCCTATGCCCGACCTGACGATCCGCGCGCGCGCCACGCAAGGCCCCGCGCCGCTCTCGTTCGCGCAGCAGCGCCTGTGGTTCCTGCAGCGCTACGCGCCGGACAGCACCGCCTACAACCTGGTGCGCGCCTGGCGCCTGCAGGGCCCGCTGGCGGCCCCGGCGCTGGAGCAGGCACTGGCGCAGGTGACGGCGCGCCATGCGGTACTGCGTACCCGTTTCTCGACCGGTGACGGCGAGCCTCGCCAGATCGTCGACGACGCGCTGCCGGCCGTGCAATGGATCGACTTGCCCGCAGGCGAGCTCGATGCGCTGCTGCGCCGCGAGTCGGCGCGCGTATTCGACCTGCACGCCGCCGCGCCTTTCCACGTCACCGTCGCCCGGCTGGAGGATGGCGCCCATGTGCTGGTGCTGGCCATGCACCATATCGTCTCGGACGGCTGGTCCAACCCGATCCTGGCGCGCGATCTCGCGCGGGCCTATGCAGCGGCCGTCAATGGCAGCGAGCCGGGCTGGACGCCGCTGCCGGTGCAGTACGCCGACTACGCGGCCTGGCAACGCGAGCGTCTCAACGGCCCTGCGCTCGATGCCGCGCTGGCACGTTGCGCGACGCGCCTGGGCACTGGCATTCCCGCGCTGGAATTGCCGCTCGATGCCCCGCGGCCGGCGCGGCCGGCCGGCAAGGGCGCGCGCATCCGCTGGACGCTGTCGGACGGCGTTGTGACAGCGCTGCGCACCTATTGCACCAGTGGCACGGGTGCGGGCGGCCGGCTCACGCCGTTCGCCGTGCTGCTGGCCGCATGGCAGGCGCTGCTGGCGCGCTACAGCGGCCAGTCCGATTTCGCAGTGGGCGTGCCCAACGCAGCCCGCACGCATGAAGAGCTGGACGAACTGGTCGGCTGCTTTATCAATACCCAGGTCTATCGCGCACGGCTGACGCCTGGCCTGAGCGGCCATGCGCTGTGCCAGCAGGTACGCGACGACGCGCGCGCAGCGCTGGACCACGCCGACCTGCCGTTCGAGCTGCTGGTCGACAGGCTGGCGCCGTCACGTGACCCCAGCCGCACGCCGTTGTTCCAGGCAATGTTCAACCTGCAGATGGGCGAGCCCGCCGCCTTCACGCTGCCCGGGCTGCAGGCGAGCGCGCTGCCGGTGCCCGACGACAGCGCCAAGTTCGACGTCACCTTTGACCTGCACGCCAGCGCCACGCGCGTGTCCGCCACGCTTGAATACGACACCGCGCTGTTCAACGCGGCTACGGCGCAGCGTATGGCGCGGCACTATGAACACCTGCTCGGCGCCATGCTGGCCGCGCCCGAGACGCCGCTCGAAGCACTGCCCCTGATGGGCGCCGGCGAGCAGGCCCGGACGCTGGCCTGCGGCAACGACACCGGCCTCGCAATCGACCCGGCCGATGACGTGGCGGCGCGCATCGCCCGCGCCGCCGCGGCCACGCCCGATGCCATCGCGGTGACGGACGGCGCGTCGAGCCTGACCTATGCCGGGCTGGAAGCCACCGCCAACCGCATCGCGAACTGGCTGGCCGCGCAGGAGGTCGGCGCCGAGACACTGGTTGGGGTGTGCCTGCCGCGCACGCCCGCGCTGGTGGCGGTGTTGCTCGGCATCCTGAAGTCGGGCGCCGCCTACCTGCCGGTCGACGCCCACCATCCGCCCGCGCGCAATGCGCACATCCTAGGCCATGCCCGTGCGCGCCTGATCCTGGCGAGCGCCGATACGGGCGCCGCGCTCGGCGACAGCGGCGCGGTGGTGCTGGTCGACGGTGAAACGCCGCCCTGGAGTTCGGCCCCCGATACGCCGCCGGCGGCGCTATTCCATCCGGCACAACTGGCCTACACGCTCTACACCTCCGGCTCGACCGGCACGCCCAAGGGCGTGCAGATCTCGCGCGGCGCCTTCGCCAACTTCCTGCGGGCGATGGCGCCGGTGGTGCCGATGGACGGCAGCGGCCGGCTGCTGGCGGTGACCACGCTCGGTTTCGATATCGCGGGGCTGGAGCTGTTCCTGCCGCTGGCCAGCGGCGCCCGGGTGGTGATCGCCACGCGCGACGACGCGCGCGACCCGGCGCGGCTGGCGGCGCTGATGTCCGCGCACGGCATCACCGTGATGCAGGCCACCCCCGCGACCTGGCAGATGCTGGTGACGCAAGCCACGCCGGCATGGCAGGGGCTGCGCGTGCTGTGCGGTGGCGAGGCACTGGGGCGCGAGCTGGCCGCGGCACTAGTGGCCAGGGGCGCGCAGGTCTGCAACGTCTATGGCCCCACCGAGACCACGGTCTGGTCCTCGGCGCATGCGCTGGCGGGCGAGGGCGCTCCCGCGTGGGCGGTAGCGCCGGTCGGCCGGCCGATCGCCAACAACCGGCTCTACGTGCTGGACGCGCGGCTGGAGCCGGTGCCCCCGGGCGTGGCCGGTGAACTCTTCATCGGCGGTGCGGGTCTGGCGCGCGGTTATGCCGATGACCCGGCGCGTACCGCTGCGGCATTCGTGCCCAACCCGTTCGCGCCCGGCACGCCGGGCGCGATGGCGGGCGACCGGCTGTACCGGACCGGCGACCTGGCGCGCAAGCGCGCCGACGGCATCGTCGAGTTCCTCGGCCGGCGCGACCACCAGGTCAAGGTGCGCGGCTTCCGCGTCGAACCGGGCGAGGTCGAGGCGGCGCTGGGCGCGTGCCCGCAGGTGCGCCAGGCCGTCTGCGTGGCCCGCCAGGGGCCGGACGGGATGGCGCGGCTGTGCGCCTACTACGTCGCCGCCACGGCCGGTGATGACTCGGACGACGCCATCCTGGCGCGCCTGCGCGAGCAGTTGCCCGGCTACATGGTGCCGTCCAGCCTGACGCGGCTCGATGCGCTGCCGCTCAACGCCAACGGCAAGGTTGACCGCCAGGCGCTGCCGGAGCCGGCCGCGCCGCGCGTTGCGGCGGCGCCATCGACGCCGACCGAGCACGAGTTGGCGGCGCTGTGGTGCGCGGTGCTGGGCGTGGCCCAGGCGGGTGCCGACGATGACTTCTTCCTGCTGGGCGGCCATTCGCTGCTGCTGGTGCGGCTGCAGACGCGCATCCGCGAGCAGATGGCCTGCGAACTGGCGCTGCCGGCGCTGTTCGCGGCGCCCGTGCTGCGCGACATGGCCGCGGCGATCGACCAGGCCGGGCGTCGCGATGCCGACGCCGACCTGGCCTTCATGAACGACCTGCTGGAGGCCCTGTGAATCTGTTCCTCTCATTGCGCCGCCGCTTCGGCGGCCTGCTGCTGCTGGCGCTAGCCGCCGGTACCTGCAGCGCGCTCGCCGGCATCGCGCTGATTGCCGAGATCAACCGCATGATCGCCGCGCCGGCGGCGCTGGAAGCGGGGCGTATCGGCGTGCTGCTGGGCCTGCTGGCGGTGCTGTTCGGCTGCGGCTTCGGCTCGCAGGCGCTGCTGACCGCGCTCGGCCACCGCGTGGTGTACGACATGCGCCTGCGCATGCTCAAGCGCGTGCTCGATACCGACGTGGAGCGCCTGGAAGCGATCGGCGGCCCGACCGTCTATGCCACGCTGACCAAGGACATCGCCTCGATCGGCATGGCCTTCAACCGCGTGCCATTCGTGTTCTACAACGGCGTGCTGGTGCTGGGCGGGCTGCTGTACCTGGGCTGGCTGTCGTGGCAACTGTTCGTGCTCGGTGCCGCGGTGCTGGGCGCGGGCGTGCTGCTGGCGCAGCGCTGGGTGCTGCGCATGCGCACCCTGATGAAGGCGGTGCGCGACACCGACGACCGGCTCTACGCCGGCTACCAGGGCGCCATCGACGGACGCTACGAACTGGCGCTCAATGCCTGGCGCAAGCAGAGCTTCTACCAGCGCGACTTCGAGCCCGCCGCGGAGTTTGCGCGCGCGCACGAGGTGCGGGCCGACCGCTACTGGGTGCTGAGCCTGTCGTTTACCGCGACGCTGATCCTGGGGCTGGCGTGCGCGATCTTTATCGCCGGCGATGCGCTGGGCATCGCGCGCGAGCGCATCACCGCCTTCGTGCTGGTGCTGATGTTCCTGCGCATGCCGCTGAACGACCTGGTCGGCACGCTGCCGATCCTGATGACTGGCAACGTCGCGCTGCGCAAGATCGAGACGCTGCGGCTGGCGCCGTACACGGAGGATTTCGCGCTGCATACGGCCAATACCGCCGACGCGCCGCCGGCGCCGGGCACGCCGCTGATCACGCTGCAGGACGTGCGCTACGACTATCCCGGCCAGGGCGACGAGCGCGGCTTCCGCCTCGGCCCCGTGTCGCTGACGCTCTCTGCCGGCGAGACCGTCTTCATCGTCGGCGGCAACGGCAGCGGCAAGTCCACCCTGATGAAGCTGCTGGCGGGCCTGTACCAGCCGAGTGCCGGCAGCATGGCGCTCGGCGACAGGCCGGTGAGCACGGCCGAGCTGCCCTGGTACCGCTGCCATTTCGCCACGGTGTTCTCCAACGCCCATCTGTTCGCGCGGCTGGTCGGCCCGGACGGGCGCTTCGACGCGGCGGTGGCCAATGCCTTCCTGAAGCGGCTGCACATGGACCACAAGGTCGCCATTCGCGACGACCTGCTGTCGACCACGCAGCTGTCGCAGGGGCAACGCAAGCGGCTGGCGCTGCTGGCGGCCTATGTCGAGGCGCGCCCGGTGCTGCTGCTCGATGAATGGGCGGCCGACCAGGATCCCGTGTTCCGCGCCTATTTCTATGAATCGCTGCTGCCGGAGCTCAAGCGCAGCGGCAAGACCATTGTCGCGGTCAGCCATGACGACCGCTATTTCCACGTGGCCGACCGCGTGATCCGCGCCGACAGCGGCGTGATCCGCGCCGACAGCGCCACCGACAGCCCCGCCGCCCCCGCCGCGGCCGGCCAGACCGACCATCAGGCCGCCGCATGACGCGCGCCAACACAGACAGGGAGTCAGTTCACATGCAAAGCAATGTCGCGCCTTTGATGACCCACGCGATCGCGAACCAGCCCTGGTCACCCGCGACGATTTCCACGCTGCAGAGCCGCTGGGAAGGCCCCTCGCTGCAGGTAAGCCTGGACGGCACGCCACTGCAGGCCTGGCAGTTCACGCCCGGCACTCAGCCGCGGCTGGCACTCGCCGATACCGACCCGGCCCACCCGCTGGCGCGCGCCGCTACCTTTGCCGCCTGCGAGGCGGTGCTGGCGCGCGCGCCCGCGACGCAGGCCATCGCGCTGGACCTGCCCGAAGCCATCGCCAACGCGATGCTGCGCGAGGGCAGCGCCACGCGCCCGGCCGGTGGCGACCTGGTGACGCGCGTCGAGCAGCTCTGGCAACTGCCGGCGCTGTGGCACACCGGCACCTCGGGCCGCGACTATCCGCTGCAGTACGCGATGACCCAGGGCCGGCGCCATCCGGTGCGCGCGCCCAAGCCGTCCGGCCAGGTCTATGCACGCCATATCCCGTGGCTCGACCAGGTGTTCTCGATGCGGGTGGCCGATCTCGACGCCGACCTGGAGTACTTCCACGGCTGGATGAACGATCCGCGCGTGGCGGTGTTCTGGCAGGAAGAGGGCGATCTCGCCAAGCACCGCGACTACCTGTCGGCGCAGCTCGCGGACCCGCACACCATCCCGCTGATCGGCTGCCTGGACGGCAAGCCGTTTGCTTACTTCGAGGTGTACTGGGCCAAGGAGAACCGCATCGGCCCGTACTACGACGCCGACGACTTCGATCGCGGCTGGCATGTGCTGATCGGCGACGGCGAGATCCGCGGCAAGGCCTATATCAGCGCCTGGCTGCCGTCGCTGATGCACTACATGTTCCTGGACGACCCGCGCACGCAGCGCATCGTGGGCGAGCCGCGCATCGACCATGTGCAGCAGATCCGCAACCTGGACCGCTCCGGCTTTGCCAAGATCAAGGCCTTCGACTTCCCGCACAAGCGCGCCATGCTGGTGATGCTGCTGCGCGAACGCTTCTTCGGCGAGCGCCTGTGGGTGCCGCAGGAAGACGGGCAGGCTGCAGAACCCGTCGCGCCGGCCGCATTGGCCGCCTGAGCAAGCCGCGCAAGGAGAGACCATGCTCTATTCCGCTTCTACCTTCGCCGCCAACGGCACTGATGCCAGCACGTCGCCCGTGCTCGACCTGCTCGGCATCGGCTTCGGGCCGTCCAACCTCGCGCTCGCAGTGGCCCTGCGCGAAATGCTGCCGCAGCAGGCGCCGTTCCGCTTCGGCTTTATCGAGAAGAAGCCGGGCTTCGTGTGGCACGGCAATATGCTGCTCGACAACAGCCGCATGCAGATCTCGTTCCTGAAGGACCTGGTCACGATGCGCAACCCGGCCAGCCGCTATACCTTCATCAACTACCTGCACGAGCGCGAGCGGCTGCTGGACTTCATCAACACCAGGACGTTCTATCCCAGCCGCTACGAGTTCAACGACTACCTGTCCTGGGTGGCCGCGGATTTTGCCGACGCCTGCCACTACGGCGAAGAGGTTGTCTCGGTGCAGCCCGAGCCCGCCGGTGGCAATGGCGCGCTGGCCTGCCTGCGCGTCACCTCGCGCACGGCCGACGGCGCGCTGACCGAGCGCTGCGCGCGCAACGTGGTGGTCAGCGTCGGCGGCGCGCCCAGCATCCCCGACACCTTCGCGCCGCTGCGCGGCCATCCGCGGGTGTTCCATTCCTCGTCGTACCTGGAATCGCTGGAGCGTCTGGAGCGCACGGCGCCGGTGCGGCGCGTGGCGGTGATCGGCTCGGGCCAGAGCGCCGCCGAGATCTTCCTGGACCTGAATAGCCGCGAAGGCAGCATCGCGGTCGACCTGGTCAGCCGTGCGCCGGCGCTCAAGCCGGCCGACGACAGCCCCTTCGTCAACGAGATCTTCAACCCGCGCTATATCGACTACCTGTTCTCGCGGGAGGCGACCGAGCGCGAGCAACTGCTGCGCGAGTTCGGCAACACCAACTACGCGGTGGTCGATACCGACCTGATCGAAGCCATCTATGAGGTGCTGTACCAGCAGAAGGTCACCGGCAAGGTGCGCCACCGCCTGCTGGCCGGCAGCGAGGCACGCCATGCCGAGGCCGATGCCGACGGTGTGCGGCTCGACATTGCGCGGCGCGACGATGGTGCGCACCAGTTGCAGCGCTATGACGCGGTGATTCTCGCCACCGGCTACCGGCGCGAACTGCACCAGTCGCTGCTGGCGCCGCTGGCGTCCTATCTGGACGACGCCAAGGGTTTCCAGGCGGACCGCGACTACCGGCTGCAGATGGCGCCGGGCTGCCAGGCGGGCGTGTTCCTGCAGGGATGCTGCGAAGCGACGCACGGCTTGTCGGACACGCTGCTGTCGGTGCTGGCGGTGCGCGCGCAGGAGATCGCCGCCGCGGTGCTCGGCAACCGCCCGGGCGAGGGATGCGCCATGCAGGCTGAGCCGCCTCGCAGCCGCGCCGCGCGCGTGGCGCACGCCGGCACGCACTGAGGCTTCGCCCATACACAAAGCAATTTTGAGGACCGGCGGCCGCGACCAGGCGACCAGCCGGGGCCCACGGCCTTTATTTTCACAACAGAGCAGGGGAGTAAGAAGGGCATGAAACATAGCAACAGACGCGCGACCGAACGCGCGCAGGCAAGGCGGCATGGGTCCGTGCAATGCCGCACCGCCATGCGCTGGATCCCGGCCGCCGTCGGCCTCATGGTCAGCGCGTCGGCCTTCGGACAGGAAGCCACGACGGGAGCAGCGCCGGCAGCAGCGCAGGCAGCGAAGCCGACCGCTACGGGCAGCGCCGCCAGGCAACCGGAGGCATCACTGCCGGCGGTGACGGTCAACGGCGACCGCGAGAATCCCATCAACCCGCCCACGACCGCCGGTAGCAAGGTGCCGCTGACTGCGCGCGAGGTGCCGCAATCGGTCACCGTGGTCAATGCCGATCGCATCCGCGAGCAGAACCTGACCACGCTGGAGGATGCGATGATGCAGGCCACTGGCGTGTTCGTCGAGAAGCGTGACCAGGAGCGCTCGATCTTCTATTCGCGCGGGCTGGAGATCGACACCGTCATGCTCGATGGCGTGCCAACCAAGTATGACTGGCGCAACACGGTGCAGCCCGACCTGTCGATGATCGAGCGGGTAGAAGTGCTCAAGGGCCCGTCGGGCCTGCTGTCCGGCGCCGGCAAGACCGGCGGCGCGATCAACCTGGTGCGCAAGAAGCCCACGCGCGAAGTGCAGGTGCAGGGCGCGCTGTCGGTGGGATCGTGGAACAACTATCGCGCCGAGATCGACGCCGGCGGCCCGCTGAATGCCGACGGCACGCTGCGCGCGCGCCTGACCGGCGCGTTCCAGGACAAGGACTCGTTTATCGACAAGGCCAATATGCGCACCGGTGCGCTGTACGGCGTGATCGAGTACGACATCACGCCGAGCACCATGGTGACGGTGGGCGCGAGCTACCAGGACTCCGAGGGCCGCCAGCCGTGGACGCTGCCGGCCTACTACAACCCGGTCACGCGGCAGGCGAGCCTGCTCGACGTGCCGCGTTCGACCTTCCTTGGCGCAGACTGGAACAGCGACCACTTCTACACCACCTCGGCGTTTGCCGAACTGGAGCACAAGTTCGACAGCGGCTGGCAGGTCAAGGGCGCGCTGCGCTACCTCAACAACCGGCTGCACCGCGAGCAGGCCTATGCATACTCGCCAGTCATCCCGGGCGTGAACACCACCACGCTGTTCGCTGCCAAGCAGACCTACACGCAGGAGCAGACCAGCTTCGACGTCTATGCCAACGGGCCATTCTCGCTGTTTGGGCGCCGGCACAAGGCGCTGATCGGCTTCAATTTCTCCGATTCGGAACGGCGCGACCCGAGGTACTCGTCGACCCCGTTCACGCAAGTCGTGAACATCTTTAGCCCGCGCAGCGACTTTGCCAAGCCAATTTTCACCCCTAATGGCTCGGGCACGAATACCACGACCAGGCAGTATGGCGTGTACGGCGACGCACGCTTCTCGATCGTGGATCCGGTGACGCTGGTGCTGGGCGGCCGCCTGAGCTGGTGGGACATCAACGCGCGCCAGTACACGCCGACGGCCAGCACGACCAAGGAAGACAACATCAACGCGAAGTTCACGCCGTTCGCCGGGCTGATCTACGACTTCACCGAGCACTGGTCGGCCTACGCCAGCTATGCCGAGATCTTCCAGCCGCAGGACGAGTACTTCACCGCCAGTGGCAACCTGGTCGATCCGATCAAGGGCAAGCAGTACGAGGTCGGCGTCAAGGGCGAGTTCTTCGAGGGGGCGCTGAACACCTCGCTGGCGCTGTTCCAGGTGCGCGAGACCGGCCGCGCCACGCTCGACAACATCAACACGACCAACCCGAGCAATCCATTCTTCGTGTCGCAGGGCGAGACCAAGAGCCAGGGCTTCGAACTGGAAGCCAGCGGCCGCATCACGCCGAGCTGGACCATCTACGCCGGCTATACGTTCAACGTCACGCAGGACCTGCAGAACCGCACCGGCCAGGTCAACACGGCGTTCTCGGCGATTGCGCCCAAGCACCTGTTCAAGCTGTGGACGCAGTACCGGCTGCCGGGCGACTTCAACCGCTGGCGCCTCGGTGCGGGCATGACGGCGGTGAGCCATGTACAGAACACCGCGCTGTTCCCGGCACCGATCGGTGCGGTCACGCTGCGCCGCGGCGGCTATGCGACGTTCGATGCGGCGATCGGCTATGACTTCAACAAGCACGTGTCGGCCGATCTGAACCTGACCAACCTGTTCGACCGCAGCTACTACTCACGGATCAACAACCCGCGCGAAGGTAACATCTGGGGCCAGCCGCGCGCGGCCATGTTCACCGTGCGCATGAGGATGTAAGCGCAGCGGCCGGCGTGGCGGTGCGATGCCATTGCACCCGCCACGCCGGTCGCGCGTTGCCAAGAATTCCAATGAACGATAGTCCCTCATCCCTGCCCTCGCGCCGCGCCATCCGGCCCGCGCTTGTCATGACCGCCCGCGCGCTGGCCGCGCTGGCGGGCAGCTATGCCTTTGTCTGGGGCATCACCGCCGGCGGCGCCGCACTCGGCTGGCGCCTGGGCCTGGCCCGCAGCGAAGCCGTGCTCTGGTTTTCGATGCTGGCTTTCCTGCTGTTCCCGCTGATGTCGCTGTGGGCGCTGGTCACGCGGCGCCTGCAGCGCGTGTGGTTGGTGATGGTGGCCGGCGCGGCCATCGGCACCGGCGTGGCGTGGTGGCTGGGGGAGAGGCTGGCATGACGCGACCCGCACGAAGCAACAAGTCCCGCTCCGGCGCACAGAAGGCCGATGCACATGCGGGCGGCCTGCGCCAGGCCATGACCTGGGCGCACACCTGGATCGGCGTATTGCTCGGCGGTGTGCTGATGGTGGCCTTCTTCATGGGCTCGGTGGCGGTGTTCGACCGCGAGATCGACCGCTGGATGATGCCGGCCACGCGCCTTGACGCAGCGCCGTCCACGATCGATATCGACACCGTGGTGCCGAGCGCCGTGGCGGCGCTGGCGGGTGGCAAGCCGCTGCGTGAATGGGCGGTCACGCTCCCCGAGCAACGCACGCCGGTGATGATCGCGCGCGTGCGCTATGCCGCCGCGGGCGGGCAGATCCGCCTGGCCGATCCGCGCAGCGGCGCGCTGCTGCCGGACGTGGGCACGCTGGGCGCGTCGTCGTTCTTCTATCCGCTGCACTACAACCTGCACCTGCGCGCCTGGAATATCGGCTACTGGCTGGTGGGCCTGGCGGCGATGGCGATGCTGGCGGCGATCGTATCGGGGGTGATCATCCACGTCCGGATCTTCCGCGACTTCTTCACGTTCCGGCCGCGCAAGCAGCTGCAGCGCAGCCTGCTGGACCTGCACAACCTGACCGGCGTGCTGGCGCTGCCGTTCCATGCGGTGATCACGTTCTCGGGCATCTGCATCGTGTACATGATCCTGATGCCGGCCGGCATCGGCGCGCTGTACCAGCAGCCGAACACCTTCTACGACCAGGCCTTGTCCGGCTACTCGCGCGCGCCTGCCGGGGTGGCGGCGCCGATGGCCGCGCTCGGCCCGATGGTCGAGACCGCGCGCGCACGCTGGGGCGGCGCCGCGCCGGCCGCGATCCGGGTCTGGAACCCTGGCGATGCCAACGCCGTGGTCAAGATCAGCCGCTCGGTGGGTGACCGCGTCAGCCTGGCCGACGACGCGGCCTACTTCGACGGTGCCACCGGCGCGTTGCTGCACCACGTGCCGTTGCAGCCGGCCGCGACCACGCAGCGCTTCCTGACCGGCATGCACTTCATCGTGTTCGACCACTGGCCGCTGCGCTGGCTGTATTTCCTGGCCGGGCTGGCGGGGTGCTTGCTGATCGCTACCGGGCAGTTGTACTGGCTCGACAAGCGCCATGCGCGCCATGGCGAAAAGGGTGTGCGGCTGGCGGCCGCTGTAACCGCTGGCACCACTACCGGCCTGGTCATTGCCACGCTCGCGATGATGGTGGCCAACCGGGTCCTGCCGATGACGCTGCCGTCTCGCGAGTTTATCGAGGCCGGGCTGTTCTTCCTGGTCTGGCTGGCGACCGCGATCCACGCGCGCGTGGCGATGCGCCCCGGCAGCCGCACGCTGGTGCCATGGCGGCAGCAATGCCTGGCGATCGCCGTCCTGGCGCTGGCGGCGCCGGTGCTCAACGGCCTGAGCACCGGCGACTGGCTGCCGCTCGCGCTGGCGCGCGGCCCTCTTGCGGTGGCCGGCGTGGACATCACGCTGCTGTTGACGGGTGGGCTGGCGCTGGCGGCGGCGCGCCGGCTGCGGCGCGTCGACGCGGCCCGCCAGGCCCGGACCGCTGCTGCCAGCGGGCAGGCGCTAGAGGAGATGGACCGTGCCAACCACGCTTGAACACTTGCTGTTGCTGGGCCTGGCGCTGTGCGCGTACAGCGCCTTCGTGCTGTTCGCCTGCGCCACGGAGCGGCACTGGACCGAACTTTCGGGGCAGGGCGGCGACCTGCCGGCCAGCCGCCGGCGGCGCCTGCGCCTTGCGGCCTGGGCACTGGTGGTCCTAGGCGCCGTGGCCGCGCTTGCGGGCAACCGCACCGGCTTTGGCGTGCTGCTGTGGGCGCTGGCCATGATGGCGGGAGCGCTGGCGGTGTCGTTCACGCTGACCTGGCGGCGCGGCTGGCTGCAAGCCGTCGCGCGCGGGCTGCTGGTGGTCTTGCGCATCTGAGGCGTGCGCCCCTTGGGGGGGCGCACGATTTTCACTGGAAAACGCAATTAACCGCCAAGCATTACACCCAACCATGTTCGCGCCGACGCGCCAAAGCCAGCAAAGAGGGGTGTTGTTCATCGGAGCGAGTATCCGGGGCAACCGGCACACGCGACGCACCATTTCGCACAAGTCGCGCGCCTTGGTCCCCGCCAGCCCCAGCCGGATGTCACCGGCCGGCGCCGGTATAACCCCGGCCGTGTGTCGCCAACATGCGCCGCAACCATTGCCGCCACGCGCCTGCCGCTTGCCCGGCGCCTTGCCGGCACCGCGTCACGTGCAGCGATGCCGTGGTGACGGCATACAACTCGATGTGGCTGCTATCGGACAACGTAAAGCTCTCGCTCGCCGTCAGCGCCGTGTCTTTGGGGTCGCCGTCACGGATCAACCAGAGCTCGCCTGCGGTGCAGCGCACGGCAACGTGTTCGCCGGGGTCCGCCACCAGCCGCAGCGAACTGCGCGCGGGCAGGGTGGCGGTCATGTCGTTGCTTACCAGGAACATGATGGTCTCCAGGTTCAGTCGACGGCCAAGCCGTGCGGCGCCGGCGCGGTCACATTGCGCGCGGGCGCAGCGGCGGGGCGGATAAAGTCCGCGATCTGGCGGATCACGGCCGGGTCCTGCAGGATGCGGCGGTGGCCCAGCCCCGTGGTGGTGGCCAGTTGCGCGCCGGGCCATGCGCCGGCGATGGCGGCGCCGTCTTCCCAGCGCACTTCCTTGTCGTCGCGGTCATGGATCACCAGCGCCGGTGGCACCGGCCGGGTACGGCCGACATCCGGCACGTTGAACGCCGCCCACGGCATGCCCAGCCAGCGCTCGCTCTGCCGCTGCATACGCGCCAGCACTCCAGGGGCAAAGCCAAGTTGCCAGGCCAGCGACGCGCACGCGGCATGCATGTCCGCCGGCGAGCCGACCAGCACCGCCGCGCGGGCGGGGAGCCCTTCGCGCAGCGCCAGCGCGGTGGCCGCGCCGCCGAGCGAGTGCGCCACCACCGCATGCACCGGCCCGGCGTGCCATGCGGCCGCCAGCAGCGAGTGCGACATCTCCAGCACCGAGGTCTGCGCCGCGCCACGCGCGCCCGCATCGGAGGCGCCATGCGAGAGCGCGTCGAACGCCACCACTCGCATGCCGGCGGCGAGCAGGCCTTCGACCACCGCGTGCCATTGCCCGGCATGGCCGCCCCAGCCATGCGCCAGCAGCACGACAGGACCGCTGGTGCCCCAGCGATAGACGCGCACGCGCCGGCTGGGGCCGTGGCCGGTGACCAGGGCCCAGTCGGCCCGCGCGCTGTCCAGCAGCCGCCGTGCCGCCGACGTGGCCGCGGCGCGCGGCGGGGTGAACCAGAGGCGCTCAAGCTCCCGCGCGCTCGCGGCCGGGAAAACCAGGCTGCCGGCCTGCCGGCGTAGCCGTTGCCAGCCGAGCATCGCGTGCTGCAGCGGACTCGCGGAGCCCCTGCGTGAGGATACGGTGCCGGCACGCACGGGCGCCGGCGCACGGGGCTGGGAAGAAGAAGCCGGGGAAGGGGAAGATACTGCTTGCGTCACGACCTGCACCTCCAATGGATTCTGGATTTGCGCGGGTCATCGGAACCGGCCCAACCGGAGGCGTTCCGCGCTCTTCTAAGACCGACCAGTCGTGCTTTTTTGTAGACAAAAAACGACCGGAAGGCTTGCTGCCCGCCGGCGGGATAGCGCCGGCGCCAATGTCTTGCGTGTCAGTGCTTCCCGGTGCCCTCGGCGGCACGGGCTACCAGGGACGCGAAGGCGCGCCGCGCCATGAGTTCGGCATCCGCCCTGCCGAGCAGCTTGAACGACTGCTGGAAGGCCATGCCGATGCCGGACAGATCGAAGGCGAACTGGCGCGGATCGGTGTCGGGACCAAAGTGGCCTTCGTCGATGGCGTCACTCACCACGCGCGCCACGGTGCTGTGCCAGTCCTTCAGAGACTGCACCACCAGGTCGCGTATCGAACCCGGCTTGTCACGGTATTCCTGGCTCAGCGCCATGAACAGGCAGCGCCCCTGGGTGACCGTGCCGCCCAGCCAGTCCAGGTAGCCTTCGAACAATGCCTCAAGGCGTGGCAGGCCTCGCGGCTGGCGCATGGCCGGCCGCACCACGATCTCGCCGAAACGCTCTACGGCCAGGTCGAGCACCGCCTGCTGCAGCGCCTCCTTGGACTTGAAGTGCGCATACAGCCCGCTCTTCGACATATTGGTGTCCGCGGCCAGCGTGGCCAGCGACAACTGTTCGAAGCCGACCTTGGCGGCGGTATCGAGCGCCTGTTCGATGATGGCGTTACGGGTGAGCTGTCCTTTTTGCATGCATTGTAGAATAGCACGACCGGTCGGTTTGTCAACGAAACCAGATGCATGGTAGTTGCCCGGACTTGCGCAGTTCTGGCGGGGAGGCCATAACGTCATATAGGGGGGCATGTGACGTCAACGCGAACTGCAAAGCCTCGTTAGAGACTGACAGCGCGACGATTTGGTGCACGATTCGGCTCATTGCACACCGGTTGCCGGCCGGTGTCAGGCCCGGATGGCGGACTTGGAAGAAATCTGCACAAAGTGTTTCGGCGGGTACATACGGAACGCTTTGCGTGCTCTATACTCGAATGCACGTCCGCGCACTTTTTTTCATTGGTGACTGGAGACCGACATGAACAGTACAGCCGTGCCAAGAGGCGCTAGCGAACCGTTCCGGCAACTGCGGGCGTTGCGTCGCGCGCGCAAGCTCAAGCAAGAGGACGTCGCCCGCAAAGCGGGCATTTCCCGGGAAGCGTACCTGCGAGCGGAGTCGGGTCAGGCCGATCCACGCATGTCGACGTTCCTGGCCGCATGCGAAGCGCTGGGCCTGGAAGTGGTGCTGGCCCCGCAGCATCTTGCCGCCGACGTGAACGCATTTATTGCCAGCCGCAATGGCGGCGTGACCGCAGCTTCGATGGCCGGCCAGCCGGCCGCCGGCGGTGCCCAGGCACCGGCCGCGGCTCCCGCGACCGGCAGCTTCGGCTCCGGCACCGGCGAGGGCCACAAGCCGGTCTGAGCGGGCCGATGCCTGGCCGGCACTGTTCTCCACAGGCCGGTGCAGGCAACTGGCGTCCAGACCACCATCCTGACAACCGGCGCGGGGCGATCCGCTCCGCGCCGGTTGCTGTCGTCCGGAGCAGCGCTTCGCTAGCCGGGCGCCTATGACGCCACAGGCCTGGCTGCCTGCATCGGCGCTTTCCAGCGTGTCCCCGTTTTAACTTTCCCACCTTAGCTATTCGCCATTGCGCCGCCGCGTGCACTGCACAGCGCTGACGTCTTTCCCGCTTTTCCCGTTTCCGGCCTACAACTGCAATGAAAGCGACGCCCGACGCATGCGTTCTCAGGCGCCGTTTGACACGTCCCGTGGCGACGATTACGATATGGTAAATGCATTACGCATTCCGTAATTCTCGCGGGATGCAGCAGGCATCGGACAAACAGCAGACCGGCAGGCGCTCTTGAGAGCCCGCCAGGGCGCCAGCGCAGCGCCACATGGAGACACCGTGGACACCAACTACCCGCAACGCACCTTCGCGTACCAGCCTTGCGCCGAGCAGCGCCAGGCCGGCGGCGCCGTGCCCGCGGTGCATCCGGTGGCCGTGGTCGGCGCAGGCCCGGTCGGGCTCGCCGCGGCCATCGACCTCGCGCAGCGCGGCGTACCCGTGGTGATCCTGGACGACGACTGCACGCTGGCGACCGGCTCGCGCGCGATCTGCTTTGCCAAGCGCACGCTCGATATCCTGGACCGCCTGGGCTGCGGCGAGCGCGTCGCGGACAAGGGCGTGAGCTGGCATGTCGGCAAGGTGTTCTTCGGCGATGCGCAGGTGTACAGCTTCGACCTGCTGCCTGAGGCGGGCCATCGCCGCCCGGCCTTTATCAACCTGCAGCAGTACTACCTGGAAGGCTTCCTGGTCGATCGCGCCGCCGAGCTGCCGGGCCTCGAGTTGCGCTGGCGTCATCGCGTGACCGGCGTTGTGCCCGGACCCGACGAAGTGGTGCTGACCGTGTCGACCCCGGAAGGCGACTACGTCCTGCACACCCGCTATGTGGTGGCCGCCGACGGCGCCCACAGCGGGGTACGCCAGTGCCTGGGCCTGGAGAGCAAGGGCCGCGTCTTCCGCGATCGCTTCCTGATTGCCGATGTGAGGATGGCGGCGCCGTTCCCCGCCGAGCGCTGGTTCTGGTTCGATCCGCCGTTCAACCGCAACCAGTCGGCGCTGCTGCACCGGCAGCCCGACGATGTCTGGCGCATCGATTTCCAGCTGGGCTGGGACGCCGATCCCGAGACGGAAAAGCAACCGGAGCGCGTAGTGCCGCGCATCCGCGCGATGCTGGGCGACAAGGTCGCCTTTACGCTGGAATGGGTCAGCGTCTACACCTTCTGCTGCAAACGCATGGACGCCTTCCGCCATGGCCGCGTGCTGTTCGCCGGCGACGCCGCGCACCGCGTCTCGCCGTTCGGCGCGCGCGGCGCCAACAGCGGCGTGCAGGATGCCGAGAACCTGGCGTGGAAGCTCGCGCTGGTGCTGGCTGGGCAGGCCGGGGATGCCTTGCTCGATACCTACGCCAGCGAACGCGAGGCCGCGGCGGACGAGAACATCCGCCACTCCACGCGTTCCACCGATTTCATTACGCCCAAGAGCGCGGTCAGCCGCACCTTCCGCGACGCCGTGCTGCGCCTGGCGCGCCGCCATGCCTTTGCGCGCCAGTTGGTCAACAGCGGCCGGCTGTCGCTGCCGACGGTGCTGGCGGCGTCGCCGCTCAATACGCCGGATGCCGACCGCTTTGCCGGCGCCATGGTGCCCGGCGCCCCGTGCGTGGATGCACCGCTGCGCCGCAACGGCACCGCCGGATCTGGCTGGCTGCTGGGCGAGCTGGGCGGCGATTTCACGCTGATGGTCTTTGGCGACGGCAGCGCCGTCCCGGCCGACGTGCGGCACAAGCTGGCAACGGGCGCGGTGCCCGTGCGCATCCTGCTGGTGCTCGCGCAAGGCCAGCAAGCCGCTTCGCCGCAGGGCGCGCGCTGCGTCACCGACGGCGAAGGCCTGCTCGCGCGCCGCTACGACGGCCGCGACGGCACCTGCTACCTGATCCGCCCGGACCAGCATGTCTGCGCCCGCTGGCGTGCCGTGGATGCCGACGCCGTGCATGGCGCGCTGCTGCGCGCGCTGTGCCGGCCGCCGGACAGCCAGCCTCACTAGTGAACCTGCAACCCCGAACCTCCGACCGACACCCGCAACGCTGACGACACCATGAACCTCACGCACACCCAGCTCGCCGAGCACGGCTACATGTCCGGCTTCGCCAATGAATTCGCCACCGAGGCGCTGCCCGGTGCGCTGCCCGTGGGCCAGAACTCGCCGCAACGCGCGCCTTATGGCCTCTATGCCGAGCAGCTGTCCGGCACGGCCTTCACCGCGCCGCGCGCTCACAACCGACGCTCGTGGCTGTACCGCATCCGCCCGGCGGCAATGCACAAGCCGTTCACGCAGATCGAGCAGTCGCGCTTCCTGAGCCGCTTCGACCAGGTGCCGCCGTCGCCCAACCAGATGCGCTGGAGCCCGCCGGCGATGCCGTCCGTGCCGACCGACTTTATCGACGGCATCGTCACCATGGCCGGCAACGGCGGCCCCGAGGCGATGACCGGCTGCGGCCTCCACCTGTACCTGGCCAACCAGTCGATGCAGGACCGCTACTTCTACAACGCCGACGGCGAGATGCTGATCGTGCCGCAGCAGGGCCGCCTGCTGCTGGTGACCGAGCTGGGCCGCCTGGAAGTGGAACCGCAGGAAATCGTGGTGATCCCGCGCGGCGTGCGTTTCCGCGTGGAACTGCCGGATGGCGAGGCGCGCGGCTATATCTGCGAGAACTACGGCGCGCTGTTCAAGCTGCCCGACCTGGGTGTGATCGGCTCCAACGGCCTGGCCAACCCGCGCGACTTCCTGTCGCCGGTGGCGAGCTATGAGGACCGCGAGGGCGATTTCGAGCTGGTGGCCAAGTTCCAGGGCAACCTGTGGCGCGCCGACATCGGCCACTCGCCGCTGGACGTGGTGGCCTGGCACGGCAATTACGCACCGTACAAGTACGACCTGCGCAACTTCAACACCATCGGCTCGATCAGCTTCGATCACCCGGACCCGTCGATCTTCCTGGTGCTGCAGTCGCCGTCGGACACCCCAGGCGTGGACACCATCGACTTCGTCATCTTCGGGCCGCGCTGGCTGGCGATGCAGGATTCGTTCCGCCCGCCCTGGTTCCACCGCAATATCGCCAGCGAATTCATGGGCCTGATCACCGGCGTCTACGACGCCAAGGCCGAGGGCTTCGCCCCGGGCGGCGCCAGCCTGCACAACTGCATGAGCGGCCACGGCCCGGACGCGGAAACCTTCGAGAAGGCCAGCGCCGCCGATACCTCGACGCCGCACCATATCGAAAACACGATGGCCTTCATGTTCGAAACGCCGGGCGTGATCCGCCCGACGCCGTATGCGGCGCAGTCGGCCTCGCTGCAGCAGGAGTACTACACCTGCTGGCAGGGCCTGAAGAAGCATTTCAACCCGAACGTTCGCTGAACCCCGGACGCCTGCCCCTACACGCCGGTTTGCTCCCCTCTCCCGCATGCGGGAGAGGGGCCGGGGGAGAGGGCAGGCGCCCGCCAAGAATGGCAAGCCACGGCACGCGCCACCCGCGGTGCCACCCCAACCATCACGGAGTAACCCAATGACCGCCCCCCAAATCAGCTGGATCGCCTCCGCCAACGACGGCCAGACCCATTTCCCTCTGCAGAACCTGCCCTACGGCGTGTTCTCGACCAAGGGCCAGTCCCCGCGCATCGGCGTGGCCATCGGCGACCAGGTGCTCGACCTCGCCGCGCTCGATGAAGCTGGCCTGCTGCCGGCCGCCGCCAAGGGCACGTTCGCCGCAGCCAGCCTGAACCGCTTCATCGCACTGGGCAAGCCGGTGTGGAGCGAGACCCGCAAGCGCCTGACCGCATTGCTGTCCGGCGAAGACGCCGCGCTGCGCGACAATGCCGCACTGCGCGACAAGGCACTGGTGCCGATGTCCGCCGCCGCGCTGCACCTGCCGGTGGAGATCCCGGGCTACACCGACTTCTATTCATCGAAGGAACACGCCACCAACGTCGGCCGCATGTTCCGCGACCCAGACAATGCGCTGCTGCCGAACTGGCTGGAAATCCCCATCGGCTACAACGGCCGCGCCAGCTCGGTGGTGGTGAGCGGCACGGCGCTGCATCGCCCCAACGGCCAGATCAAGCTGCCCAACGAGGCGCGCCCGGTGTTCAGCGCTTGCCGCAAGCTGGATTTCGAACTGGAGATGGGCTTTATCGTCGGCAAGGAATCGGCGCTGGGCGAGTCCATCAGCACCGCCGATGCGCCGGCGCATATGTTCGGCATGGTGCTGCTCAACGACTGGAGCGCGCGCGATATCCAGCAGTGGGAATACGTGCCGCTGGGGCCA
This sequence comes from Cupriavidus sp. PB-02, assembly GCF_058252315.1. Lineage (NCBI taxonomy): Bacteria > Pseudomonadati > Pseudomonadota > Betaproteobacteria > Burkholderiales > Burkholderiaceae > Cupriavidus > Cupriavidus sp. PB-02. Next base: position 2,011,643 of record NZ_CM177695.1, on the reverse strand, counting down.
TTCAACAGCAAGGGCTTCGGCACCTCGATCTCGCCGTGGGTGGTGACGATGGAAGCGCTCGACCCGTTCCGCCGCGACAACCCGGAGCAAACGCCGCAGCCGCTGCCGTACCTGCAGCAGCAGGGCAGGAACGCCTATGACATCGCGCTGGAAGTCGCGCTGCAGCCGCAGGGCGCAGCGGCCCCCAGCACCATCTGCCGTACCAACTTCAAGGCGATGTACTGGACCATGGCGCAGCAGCTGGCGCACCACACGGTGTCGGGCTGCAATGTGCGCGTGGGCGACCTGATGGGCTCGGGCACGATCAGCGGCACCACGCCGGACTCTTACGGCAGCATGCTGGAACTGACCCGCAACGGCGCCGAGCCGGTGACGCTGGCCGACGGCAGCCGCCGCGGCTTCCTGGAGGATGGCGACGAGGTGATCATGACTGGCTTCTGCCAGGGTGAGGGGTATCGAGTCGGCTTCGGTTCGGTGTCGGGCAAGATCCTGCCGGCTCGCTGAAACGCTTCAGCCGGCGTGGCTGTCATGCAGGGCGGCATCGAGGATCACGGCCGCCCGGCCTGACAGCAGCAGCCGGCCCGCGGCGCTGACGGTGAAGGCGTACAGCACACTGTTGCCTTCGCCGCTCTCGCGTTGCGCTGCAACCTCCAGGGGCGCATCGATATCGTCGAGCCGCTCCACCTGCAGCACCAGCTTTCGTACGCTGGCCAGGTAGCCTGAGCGCGGGCGCTGCGGCGCTCGTTCCGCAGCGGCTTCCGCCAGCAGCGCGCCGTGCACGGCCATCGCCTGTGCCGCATATTCGATCCCGCATACCGCCGCCAGCCGGCCCTGCGCCCGCAGCGGGTTGTCTACGCGCGTGTGCGTGGCCGACACGCAGCGCACCGAGTCCGCATCCCAGTCCAACACGCCATCGAGCAGGCACATCGTGCCCTGGTGCGGAATGCGCGCCGCGATCCAGTCGCGGTCCCTCACCACATCAGGTATCCGCATTGCCGGGGGCCACGTCGGCTTCGATGCGCACGGTGTCGAGGTAGTCGAGCACCACGGTGGTGGTCGCGCCGCGGGCGATCGCCGCCAGCAACGGCAGCACGCGTGCCGCGGGCGCGGACATGCGCAGCGCTTCCAGCGCCGCATCCGGCATCCCGGCAGCGGGCGCCTGCGTCAGTGCCACGCCGATGCGCGCGAGCGAGCGCGCCGTCGCGTGCGGCGTGACCACCAGGGCCACACCGAACGGATCCGGGATCGGCCGGTGGCTGTGCAGCGGCTCCGGGTAGCCGGTGTCGTAGGCAATCAGCAGGCAGGGCTCCGCGTCGGCGGCCACCTGCAGCACGCATTCCAGCAGGCCTGCGCCGAAACTGCCGTCCATCGCGCACAGCACGTTGGAGGTGCGCATCGCGCCCGCCGCGATCGACCAGTAGCCGGCGGTGGCGTTGTGCACAGAGTTGTGGAAGCGCGTGGGCGACATCAGCGGGGCGGGCTCGGCCAGCGCTTCGCAGATCGCATGGAAGTTGAAGCCGTCGCTGCTGGACGAGGCAAAGATCGTCGGCAGCTGCGCGGCGTCGCGGCCGCTGGCGGCCACCGCCTCCTGGCCTGCGCCAAGCGCCAGGCGCACGGTCGGGCCGGTGCGGCGGCGCTCTGCGGCCGGCAAGCCGGCGGGAGGCGGCAGTTCAGTGGGCGCGTGCGCGTACGGCGCGCGGCCGGCAAGGACTTCAGCGGCCTGCGTCCAGCCGGTCAGGCCGGGACCGAGCAAGCCGATGCTTTCGATATACACGTGCTGCGGCATGGCGCTGGCTCAGTGAGAGGCCGTGTTCGCGCGGGCGAACAGCAGGCTGCAGTTGGATCCGCCGAAACCGAACGCATTGCTCATCGCGTAGCGCAGCGGCGTGTCGCGGTTCAGGAGCACGTAGTTCACGTCCAGCGCAGGGTCCGGCTGCGTGGTGTTGATGCCGCCGGGCAGCAGCTCGTGGCGCAGCGCCAGCGCGCAGATGACCGCTTCGAGCGCACCCGCCGCGCCCAGCGCATGGCCGGTTGCGCCCTTGGTGGAGCTGCACGGCGTGCCGGGCAGCACCGCGGCCATGGCCAGCGCTTCGGCCGCGTCGTTGCTGCGCGTGGCGGTGCCATGCAGGTTGACGTAGTCCACCTGTGACGGCGCGATGCCCGCGCTCGCCAGCGCCTGTTCCATCGCCAGCTGCGCGCCAAGCCCTTGCGGGTGCGGGGTCGACATATGGTGCGCATCGCTCGATTCGCCGATGCCCGCGAGCAGGATGGCATCGCCATCGAGCACGCCGTCAGCGCGTTCGAGCAGCCCGAAGGCCGCGCCTTCGCCGATCGAAATACCGTTACGCGCCACGTCGTACGGACGGCACGGCTGATCGGACAGCAGCTCCAGCGAATTGAAGCCGTACAGCGTCGTGTAGCACAGCGAATCGACCCCGCCGACCACGGCCGCGTCGATCAGGCCCGCTTCCAGCATGCGCCGCGCCGAGCTGAACACCTTGGCGCCGGACGAACACGCGGAGGACACCGCCGCGGCCGGGCCGGCAATGCCGAGCAGCTGGCGCAGGAAGGCGGGCAGGGAATACGGGTTGTGGGTGCCGCCATAGTTGAAGCCCGGCGGCAGCGCGCCGGTGGCGGGATCGCGCTGGCGGTAGGCCAGCTCGGTCTGCAGCACGCCGGCCGTGCTGGTGCCGAGAAAGACGCCGATCCGGTCGGCGCCGTAGCGCGCCACGGCTTCGCGCACACGCGCGGCAAAGCCGTCCTGTTCGAGCGCCAGCTGCGCCAGGCGGTTGTTGCGGGAGTCGAACGCCGACAGGGCGGGCGGCAACGCCACGGCATCCAGGCCCGGCACTTCGCCGACATAGGTATCGAGCCTGACGTCGCCAAAGCGGCAGGGCGCCAGGCCGCCGCGCTGCGCGCGCAGCGCCGACAGGGTGGCGTCAACGCCGGTGCCGATGCAGCTGGTGGCCGTGAAGTGCGAGAACAGGAGCGGGGACACGGCTTTGGGGGAAGGGATGGGAATCTCGGAAGGGCTGGGCTAATTGTAACAAGGCGCCGGCCGATCAGGCTGGCGGCACCACGGAGCGCAGCGTGACGCAGCGCAGGCCCGCCTGGTCGATGGCGGCAAGCAGGCCCGGCAGCACCGTGATGCAATGCGCGTTGCCGGCCGCATCGATGCCGGGATCGCCGTCGTGCAGCAGCAGGATGTCGCGCCCGGCCAGGTTGCGGGTGAGGCGCTTTGCCACGCTGGCCGCGTCGTAGTCCGAGCGGGTATCGAAGCCGCGCCGCGTCCAGGCGGCAAGCTGAAGCCCAAGCCGGCACAGCACGGGCTCCAGGAAGGGGTTGCGCAGCCCCGCAGGTGCGCGGAAGAAGCGCGGCGCCTGTCCCGTGATATCGGACAGCACCTGCTGCGCGGCGCCGATATCGCGCAGCATGCGCCCCGGGCCGAAGACGGAGAAGTGCAGCCGGTGGTACATGCTGTGGTTTTCCACGGCGTGGCCGCGCCGGATGATCTCGCGCACCAGCGCCGGATGCGCCGCGGCGCGCTCGCCAATGCAGAAGAAAGTCGCGCGCGCGCCGTGCTGGTCGAGCATGTCGAGCACGCGCGGCGTCAGTTCCGGATTGGGGCCGTCGTCGAAGGTCAGCCCCACGCAGTCCTGCGCCGACGCCGGCAGCCGCAGCAGGTTGGGGCCCAGCCAGTTGCTGCGCGGCCACAGGCCGGCGAAGCACATCGCCGCATGCGTGGCGGCAACGCCCGCCAGCGCCACGCCCATGCCCGGCGGATACGCCAGCATGGCGCCGGCCGCGGCGGCGTGGACGGCGGCGGTGCCGCACAGCAGCGGGCTGGGCCGCCAGGGGCGGCTGTGGACGGCGTCGCGCAGGTCGACGCCGGGGGCGGATAACGGCTTCATTTGCTTGAACTCCCGGCTGCATCCGGCGCCGCGGGGCGCGCCAGGATCGCCGCAAACCACAGCGCCAGCACCGCACCTGGCCCGACCGTCAGGCCGAAGGCCTTGAGCAGCGGCAGGCTGGACAGCGCCAGCAGCCCGAAGGCGGCAACCGTGGTCAGGTTGGCCAGCAGCAGCGATACCAGCGTATGCGGTGAGGTCGCCGCCACCTGGCTGCCCGCCGTGGGGCCGTTGAAGAATAGCGCGTAATTGGAACCCACGGCGACCAGCAGCAGCAAGCCCACCAGGTGCAGCAGCGTCAGTGGCTGGCCCAGCGCGGCCAGGCCGCCCAGCACCACCAGGGCCGCTGCCGCCAGCGGCAGCACGGTGGCCACCACACGCCGCACGGAGCGCAGCGCCAGGACCAGCAGCGCGATGATCGCCAGCAGGCCGGCCAGCGACAGCAGCAGCGCCTCGCGCATATAGCCGGTGTAGAGCCGGTCGGATTCGCCCTTGAGGTCGACGAACAGTGTGTCGGGCGCGCCGGCCCGCGCGATCGCGGCGCGCACCGCGGCGCTGTCGACGCCATCGCCGGCGCTGCCCTGCGCGTGGGTCGGCGCGCGCAACGGCAGCGTTGCGCTCCAGCGCCCGTCGCGCTGCGACAGCAGTGCGTCGACCGCCAGCGCCATCGACGTGCCGCGCAGGTCCTCGCGCCGCAGCAGCGGGGCGGTGCGCGTCTTTTCAACGTCTTCCAGGAACGGTGCGAACAGCGACGCGCGCACCGGGTGCGCGGCGATGGCCGCCTGCAGGCGCTGCGCCATCGCCTCCGGCTGCGGCAGGCTGGCCTGGCGGGCGCGCTGGGTCGCTGCGCTGGGCAGGTAGCGTGCCGGGTTCTCGTAACCGCCGATGAAGTTCTGCGCCACCAGCGGGTCCAGCTCATGCGCCACGCGCTCGGCGCCCTGCAGCACGGACTCCTGGTCGGGGCCGGACAGCACCACCAGGTAGCGCACGTCGGGCGCGCCCAGGTCGGCCCGCAGCGAGGCGTCGAGTGCCTGGTCGCTCGCAGATACCGGGCTCAGTGCCTGCAGCTCGCGGCCCCACAGCGTGCCGCGATGCGCCACCAGTACCGCGCATGCCGCCAGCACCAGCACGATGACCAGCCAGCGCAGCCGGTGCGCGCGCGTTGCCAGCCAGGCCAGACGGCGGCCCAGCGGCGTCACGTCGCGCAGGTGCAGCGTGGCGGGCATCAGCTGCGGCAGCACGAAGCGCGTCACCAGCGCCGCCGTCGCCAGCCCGGCGATCGAATACAGCCCCAGCTGCGCCAGCCCCGGAAAGCCCGACAGCAGCAGCGAGGCGAAGCCGCAGATCGAGGTCAGCACGCCCAGGCGCACCGTGGGCCAGAAGCCGCCCAGCCACGCGCGTTCGTCGCGTTGGCCACCGCGCACATACTGCGCCGACTGCACGAACAGGTAGATCGAATAGTCCACCGCCTCGCCGATCAGCGTGGTGCCGAAGCCGAGCGTCAGGCCATGCACGGTGCCGCCAAAGCCCAGGCTGACCGCGGCGATGCCCGCCAGCGCGCCGCTGAGCACGGGCACCAGTCCCAGCACCAGCAGCGGCACCGAGCGGTACACCACCAGCAGCAGCGTGACGATGATGGCCAGCCCGATCGTCGACAGCCGCTCGACATCATGGCGGATGGTGTCGCGCGCCTGCACCGAGAACACGCCCGGACCGGTCATCACCAGCTTGTAGGCGCCGGGCGCCGCCGTCTGCTCGAAGGTCTGGCGAATGGCGCCGATGGCTTGCGCCTGGCCATCGGTATCGGAGCCGGTTGCAGCGGTCTGCGCCAGCAGCACGGCACGCCCGCCGTCGCGCGAGGCCCACGCGCCGGCGTGCATGGGCACGCGCTGGCCGGCGTCGAGCTGCGCCATCATCGCCGCGACTTCGCCGGTGGGATCGCGCGGCAGCAGCGACTTGGTAAAGAGGCCCGCTGACGATGCCAGCAGCTCGAACGACTCGTTCAGCGCCGCCGTCAGGCCGCGCTCGCTGAATCGCTCCGGCGTGACCGCGGGGCTCAGCAGGTAGCGGTTTGCGTAGACGTACTGGCGGTCAGCCGCCTGGTTGACCGGCTCGCCGTTCTGGATCGAGGAGAAACGCGGGTCGCCGCGCAATTTGGCCGCCATCGCGCGCGAGATCGCGGCGCGGCCATCAGCGTCGCCGCCCTCGATGCCGACCAGCACCAGGCGCGACACAAGCCCGTCGCGCAGCTGGTTCACCAGCAACTGCTGCTCGGCACTGGGCAGCCGCGGCAGAAAGGCCGACAGGTCGGCGGTGAAGGTGGTGCGGCTGATGATCGCCGCGCAGGCGAGCAGGGCGAGGATCCACAGCGCCAGCGCCAGGCGTGCGCCCGGCAGCGTGACGCGGCGTGGCATCCCGGGTGGTTGTCCCGGTGGCGTGGTGCTCATGGACGGCCCGCGGGCTTGCCGGCGGGTCGGATCTGCATCACGGAGCGGTCGCCGTCGGCCTGCCGGATCTCGACGCGGTTGAGCGCGTCCTGGCTGCCCTCGATGCGCACCTGGCTGATGACCCCGGCCATGCGCGAGTCCGCCGGCGTCAGCGTCAGCGTCCAGCGGCTGGCGCGGCCTTCGAGTCCGAGCTTGTAGTAGCGCTCCAGCGTATCGCGGTTGCCTGCCAGCGTGCCGCGGATGCTTTCGATAAAGGCAGCCACCTCGGGGTAGTTCTGCAGCGGCAGGGTGTGGCGCTTGCCGTCGCGCTCGACCGTCAGCATGTCGCCGTCGAGCACCAGGTTCTCTTGCTTGGGTGACAGCGTGCGCTTTTCCAGGTGATCGGGCGCCGTGAACAGCAGCTCGCCCGACGACTGCACCGGCTTGCCGACAATCGCCAGGTACTTGGTCTCTGTGAACAGCACGCGGCCGGACTTGCGCTGCGCCAGCGTCGCCATCAGCTGGTCGACGCCGAAGGCCGCGGCGCCTTCACGCGCGGCGGCGCCGCAAGGGATCGCAAAGGCCAGCACGGCGCTTGCCAGCAGCATTGGCAGCAGGGAACGGAGAGGGCGCTTGGACAGGAACATGCGGGAGGAGATCTCAGGGTTCGTTGCCCCGCGGCGGCTGCTCGGAGAGCGGCGGCCCGGCGTGCCAGAAGTCGTAGAAGTTGAACCAGTTGTATGGCGCGCTGCGGCAGAACTGCTCCAGCAAGCGCACGTAGCCATCCAGTGCCGATTGCACCGCGGCCTCGCGCTGGCCGCGCCTGGTCTGGGTGAAGTCCGCCAGCGGTACGAAATGGACATCGTAGCGGTTGCCGCCGCGGTACAGGCCGGTGATAAAGAACACCGGCCGGCGCAGCATGGCGGCCATGCGCAGCGGCCCGGTCGGGAAGCCCGTGGGCGTGCCGAGGAAGCTGCACTGCTGCACCGGGTCGGTGGAGCGCTGCGACAGTGTGCGGTCGGCCAGCATGCCGATCATGTAGCCGCGGTCCAGGTAGTCGCGCACCTTGAGCATGGTGTCGAAGCGGCCCAGCGCGATCACGTCCTGGCGCATCGCGGGATTGATCGACTGCAGCACGTCGTTGAGCTTGTGCGCGTTCTCCTCGTACATGGTGATCGCCACTTCCATGTCCGGGTGCTGCCGCCCGAGCGCGCGCACCACCTCGAAGCTGCCCAGGTGCGCGCCCAGCAGGATCGCGCCGCGCCCTTGCGCCATGGCGGCTTCGAGCTGCGCCTCGCCATGCAGGCGGATATCGAACAGGTCGAAGCGTCCGTTAAGCAAGTAGATGCGATCGAGGATGGTCGAGGCGAAGGTGAACACATGCCGGTAGCCGTCGATCCAGTTCGCCTCGCGCCCGAGCGCGCGGTCCATGTAGGCGCGCGAGGCATGGCGCGCCGCCGGCGAAAACAGCGTGAAATACGCCGCGATCAGCCGCAGCAGCACGCGCCCGACGGGGCGCCCCAGTGCCAGCGAAATCGTCGTCATGATGCGCAGCAGCGGGATATTGCTGCGCTCCTGCTGGCGGGACCAGTCGGTTTCCAGGGACTGCTGCCGCTTCCAGGGCCAGGTCAGCATGGTGCGGCCTCCGCTGGCGGCGTGGCGTCGCGCACCTGCAGCGTGCCGCTGGCGACATCGCGTCCCGCGCTGCGCAGCGTGAAACGCAGGCTGTCGCCGCCTTGCTGGTGCAAGACCTCAACGCGCTCGCCGGGCCGCACCGGACTCAGGAACTTGACGGTGCCGACCTGCGTGGGCACAAGCCACCGGCCCAGCGCCGCGCCGAGCCCGAGCACAGCGTGGTCCAGCAGCACCACGCCGGGCACGATCGGGTTGCCGGGGAAGTGGCCGGCAATGGCCGGATGGTCTGCGCCGATGACAAAGGCGGGCGGCTCGATGGTATCGCCGTGGTGCGCCGCGGCCAGTTGCGCGATCAGCGCCGCCAGCGCGGCGCGCGGCAGCTTGCCGGCGTCGTTGCGCGGCAGGCTCTCTGCGAACAGCAGCGGCCGCGGCAGGAAGGCCGGGTCGATGCCCATGCGCAGCCCCCGCAGCACCTGCGCCGGTGTCAGGCCAGGCGCGACTACGACCGCGGCCAGGCGCACCACGTGGCCGCGGAGGTCGCCCTCGTGGGCGTCGTCGGGCATGAAGAACGCGCCGTCCTGCACGCCTTCGATCGCATTGAGCTGGTGGTTCAGGTAGGCCAGCGAGGTGCGCTTGCCGGCGATGTTGAGCACGTCGGCCTTGCGGCCGTGCAGCAGGAAGTGGCTTGCATCCAGCGGCGCGATGGCATCGCCCAGCGGCACCGGCTGCTCGATATGGCCGCCTTCGGCCCAGGTCTCGGTGTCGTCGCCGCTGGCGCTGGGACGCTGATGCAGGCTTACGCCCGGGACCAGCGTCCAGGTGTCGGTCTGCGCGGTGCGCCGGGTGGCGAGCTGGCCGGTCTCGGTGCTGCCGTAGATTTCGCACAGCGGCGCGCTGAACAGCGTTTCGGTTTCGGCGGCGAGCTGGCGGCCGAGCGGGGCGGTGGCGCACAGCACCAGGTCGGTGGGAGGCATGGCCATGCCGGCTTGCACCAGCGTGCGCAGGTGCACCGGCGAGCTGACCAGCGCGCGCGGCCCCGGCACCGACGCCAGCGTGTCGCGCACATCGGCCGGGTAGAACGCGGTGGCTGCGGCCAGCGCGGCGCCGCCCTGCAGCGCCAGCATGACGGTGGCTTCCAGCCCGAACATATGCTGCGGCGGCACCGTGCCGACCAGCGTCCACGCGCGCCCGTCCAGCAGCCCCAGCCGCTGTGCCGCGGCGCGCGCGCTGCGGGCCATCGCGCCCCAGGTCTTGCGGTGCGGCACCGGCGTACCGGTCGAGCCGGAGGTGAATACGTAGGCCATCACCTGCGCCGCGGGAATCTCGGGGATGTCCACGACCCCGGCTGCGGCCGCGTCCGAAACTTCCGGATAACGGACCGCCGGCATCGCGAAATCCGCGACAGGCTGGTCATGCAGGCAGAACGCATCCGGCGCGAAGGCGGCCAGCTGGCGCACCATCTCCGTCGTCTGCGACGGCGGCAGCAGCGTAGCCTTGCGGGCCAGCAGCGCGGCGCACAAGCCGACGGTGAAACGGTAGCGGTCCGTGCAGGCGTTGAACACATGGCCGCCCACGGGCATCGCGGCGGCCACGCGGTTTACGTCGGCCAGGAACTGCCGCACGGTAACGGGCCGCCCGTGCGCCCAGGCGATAACGCCTTCGGGCGAGGCATGCGCGACGATCGGGAACTTGGTCATGGGCCAGAAGAGCCTGTGCTGAGGGCGGCGGGCGCGTCAGCGCGACGACCCGGACCGGCCCGCCCGGGCAGCTATGACCGCGCGGTAGCCGTGCACGGCGTCAAGCAGGCCGGTATGGCGCATGCCGGGGAAGGCGATGCGGCGGCACGCGGCTTCGCCCGCGAACATCGTGGCAATCAGCAGCGGCGTGCCCAGGTTGGCGAAGCTGGACCAGGTCGCCACCGGCGCCAGCACGAACAGCAGCGCGGACACGCCCACCATCGCCGCGAAGAACAACGTCCAGGCCTGGGTCACGCGCAGTGTGTACTGCGCGTGCGAGGGCGACAGCGGTCCGTGCAGCGCCGTGGCGATCTGCATGCACAGCGGCGTGCTGCCCGCGCGCAGGCTCTGCCCGAACATCACGCCCAGCGCCGCGTTCACGCCGGCATGTTGCAGGAAATAGGTCCAGCCGAAATGCTCGGCCAGCGGCGCGCGCCAGATCCACAAAGCGGCGCATGCCGCCAGCAAGGCCAGCCATGCCGGCGCGCGCCATCCGGCGCGCCGCAGCGCGACGAAGCCGATTGCCAGGAACGGCGCCGCGCCGAGGAACAGAGCGGCGACCTCGGCACCCGGCTGGTGGGCGGCGCGATGCAGGGCCGATTCATAGACGACGAAACCCAGCACCGCGGCGATCCATCCGTGGCGCTGCAATGGCGAAGCCAGGACATCCTGACGGGCTGGGAAGCCCGGCGTGGCGGGCGTGGTGGGGAGGTCTAAGGGCTGGCTCGAAGGCATCTGCAGGGTTATCGTGTGTTGCGTAAGGCGCTTCATGGGCGCCCTCTGTATAGTGCGTGCGGTGCGGGCGGCATTGCTGCGGCGGCGCAACGGCGCGCGAAGCGAACGCTTTATACCTCAAAAGACCCGGCCGACGGCGCGATGATTCCCCAAAGCCCCGCCTTTGTTGTTACTAAACTTCTCTCAACTGGCTCGGAATTGGGCCCTTTGATAGCATCGGTTGCCCTGCCCAGCGATCCAGGTCGACCATTGCCCGGACCGCGTGCCGCAGCGGCCTTCCTGCTGCCCCTTTGCAACATGACCGAACTCGAAACCGAACTTGCCCGCCTGATCATCGACGAACTCGACATTGCCGAGCTGCGGCTGGAGGACGTCAAGGCCGACACGCCGCTCTATGGCGAGGGCTTCGGGCTGGATTCCATCGATATCCTCGAGATCGCGCTGCTGGTTTCGCGCAAGTACGGCGTCGAGTTGCGTTCGGACAATCCCGACAACAAGACCATCTTTGCCTCGCTGGGCAGCCTGGCCGCCTACCTGGCAGCCAACCGCGCGCGCTAGCGCGGCGCTTCCCCGCCACCCGGCCAGCCCTCCCAGCACACGACCATGCCGCAGCAAGCCACGCCCCGCCCGGCGCTGGTGGCCGGCGGCACGCCCCATCCCATCGGCGGCTCCCCGCCGTCGGCCACGCACTTTGTCCTGATCCCCAGCTACAACCCGGGCCAGCGCCTGCACGACACGCTGCGCGCCGCGCGCGAGGCCTGGTCGCCGGTCTGGGTCGTGGTCGACGGCAGCACCGACGGCAGCGACCGCTGGCTGCAGGCGCAGGCCGCCACCGATCCAGGGCTGCGCGTGCTGGTGCTGCCCAGCAACCAGGGCAAGGGCGCCGCCGTGCTGCAGGGCATCGAGGCCGCCGCCGCCGAGGGCTTTACGCACGTGCTGGTGATGGATTCCGACGGCCAGCATCCCGCGCACCTGATCCCCGAGTTCATGGCGCTGTCGCAGCGCCAGCCCGGCGCGATGGTGCTGGGCCGGCCCGTCTTCGACGCCAGCGCGCCGCGCGAGCGGGTCTACTGGCGGCGCATGTCCAATTTCTGGTCCGACCTGGAAACGCTGTGGGCCGGCATCGGCGATTCGCTGTTCGGCTTTCGCGTCTACCCGATCGCGCCGCTGCGCGCGGTGATGAAGGAGAGCCGGTGGATGCGGCGTTTCGACTTCGATCCGGAGGTCGCGGTGCGGCTGTGCTGGCGCGGCGTTTGGCCGATCAACCTCGATGCCCCGGTGCGGTACTTCGCCCGGGGCGAGGGTGGGGTCTCGCACTTCCGCTACCTGCGCGACAACCTGTTGCTGACGGGGATGCATCTGCGGCTGGTGGCGGGCTTCGTGCTGCGGCTGCCGGTGCTGGTGTGGCGACGGTTGCAGCGTTCCGCGGGCAACACGTCGTCCGACGACGTGGCCTGACGCTTCCTGGCTCTTTCGCACCGGCCAGTCCGTACCGCCGCCGGACTTTGACCTGCCGCAACAAGGCTGCATTTGCCGCTCAAGAACTGATGGGACGTGTCGAAATCCCCTACATAGCCTATTGCGCAGGGTGGTGAGGTTCCATACAATCGGCCCGACTCGCATTTGTAACTATTTGTAATCGGGGGAATGATGGGTTTCAGCAGGTTGTTGGCTGCAGGCATGTGCCTGGGGTTGGGCGCTTGTGCCACCGTCACCACGCCGCCCAAGGTCGTGGAGGCGCCCACGCCGCGCCAGCAGCAGCTCGCCGCACAGGAGGCCGTATCGCTGCCGCCGGTGCACCAGCTCAAACGCAAGATCGCCATCGGTCGCTTCTCCAATGAAACGCGCTATGGCCGCACGTTCTTCACGGACCAGAATCTGGATCCGCTCGGCAAGCAGGCCAGCGACATCCTGTCCAGCCGGCTGGTGGCCTCCAAACGATTCCTAGTGTTCGAACGGCCCGATCTGGGCAAGGTCCAGGCTGAGCAGAGCCTGACCAAGGACAGCCAGCTGGTGGGTGTGGATACGCTGATCATCGGTTCCGTGACGGAATTCGGTCGCGCCACCACGGGCAAGGCGGGCTTCCTCAGTTCGACCAAGGTGCAGACCGCCCACGCCAAGGTGGAAATCCGCCTGGTCGATGTGAAGACCGGCCATGCTTTTTTCTCCGCCAGCGGTGCTGGCGAGGCTTCCACTGAGTCCGGTGAGGTGGCGGGATTCGGCAGCAAGGCCGACTACGACGGCACGCTCAACGACAAGGCCGTTGCCGCCGCCATCTCGGATGTGCTGGGCCGCCTGATGAGCAAGCTCGAAGAGCGCCAGTGGAAGACCGACATCCTCAAGGCCGAAGGCCGCACGGTGTACATCTCCGGCGGCAGCCGCCAGGGCATCCGTGCCGGCGACATGCTGTACGTCTATGCCGAAGGCGAACAGGTCAAGAGCGCGCAGAGCGGATTCCAGATTGCGCTGCCGGCGCGCCCCGTGGCCAAGGTGCGGGTGCAGTCGTCGTTCGGCGACAGCGAAACCAATGAGGGATCCGTGACGGAACTCGTGTCCGGCACGCTGCCCAAGGGCACTGCCAACCTCTTCGTCGCGCAATAGGGAACCGCAAGATGAAACAGCTTCTGTGCGCCGCGGTTGCGGCGCTGGCCATGTACGGCTGTGCATTGCCGAATACGACCGTACAGAGCGGGCAGGGCCGTCCGACCCTGCGTGTCGTCGGCGCACCGCCACAGTCCGTGCTGATGGTAGATGGCATCCAGGTGGGCCAGGCGTCCGCCTTCGATGGCGTGCAGTCGGTGCTCAAGATCGAAGAGGGCCCGCACGAGGTCGAGGTCCGGCAAGGTGGGCGCGCACTGCTGACGCGCAGCATCTTTGCCTCGGGCGGCGAGTCCGTCAGCATCGAAGTTTCCGCGGAGCAACAACAATGAAAATGATCCACATCACCAGCGTGCTGGCGACCGCCGCGCTGCTGAGCGCCTGCGCGCCGCAGCAGAAGTACGCCTGGGGCTCGTACGAGCCGGCGCTCTACACCTACTACAAGACGCCAGCCGCTTCCGAGGCATTCGCGGAACAGCTCGGCAAGACAATCTCGGGCGCCGAAAGCAGTGGCGCCAAGGTGCCGCCAGGGCTCTATGCCGAGTACGGTAACGTGCTGCTCGAGCAAGGCAAGGCGAAGGACGCCGTGGTCTGGTTCGGCAAGGAAAAGGCCACGTGGCCGGAATCTGCCGCACTGATGACGCGCATGATCCAGATCGCCAGCGCACCGGCTGCCGACAAGGGTAAAGGCAAGGTGGTGGAAAACACTCAGACCAGCGTTCAGGCTGTCGCTCCTGCACAGGCCCCAGGTCAGACTACCAAGCAATAAGGGGAATCCATGCGCCTTATCCAATCGTTCCGCACGCTCGGCCTGCTGGCACTGGCAGGCAGCCTTGCTGCCTGCGCGCCCATGGCCAAGCGTTCCGACTACACTGCCTTCCGTTCCGAACAGCCGCGTTCGATCCTGGTGGTGCCGGTAGTGAACCGCAGTGTCGATGTCGATGCGCCTGACTACTTCCTGTCGACTATCTCGCGACCCATCGCAGAGCGCGGCTACTACGTTTTCCCGGTGCACCTGACCAAGCGCCTGATGGAAGACGAGGGCCTGTCCGACGCCGACCTGGTGCACAGCAACGACCCTGCCGTGATTGGGAAAATGTTCGGCGCGGATGCAGTGATGTATGTCCGTATCGACCGATGGGATTCCAAGTACCTGGTCTTGCAGACCACGACGACGGTAGAGCTCGACTACACGCTCAAGAGTGCGAAAGACGGCAAGACCTTGTGGACTCGGCATCAGCAACTGGCCTACACGCCCAACAACAATGCGGGCGGCGGTCTCGCAGGCCTGATCGCTTCGGCAATCGCTGCAGCCGTGGAAAAGGCAAAGCCTAACTACGTGCCGCTGGCACAGCAAGCCAATGCCTCGGCAGTCGGCTTGGCAGGCGTTGGCCTGCCCGCTGGCCCGTACGACCCGAAGTTCAAGGCTGACTCGGCCGAGTTCTGAGAGCCGACGCCACCATGCAGAAAGGCCGCGCGATGCGGCCTTTCTGCATTCCTGGCCCGCCTGGGCCGGGCATCAGCTTACTTGCCCAGTTCGTGGCCGATCACGCCGCCAACCACGGCGCCGCCGATCGTGCCCGCGGCGCTGCCGTCGGTCAGCTCATGTCCGGCCACACCGCCCGCCACTGCACCGGCCGCGGTACAGCCAGCCAGCGCCATGCTTGCGCTTACCAGTAGCGCACCTGCGAGTTTCCACATGATGGTCTCTCCTGCATCGTTGCCGGGCCGGCCCCACTGGACGGGCCCCATGTCTCCAGCTTAGGCCCGCGCCCGGCAGCGGCCTTTCCGAGACACGCCGATTGCGCTGTAGGAATCGGACGACGGCAGGTGACGCCGCGGCGACGTCAGGAGGTCTTCGTGTGCTGGCGCAGGCGCTTGATCAGCGACGAAGTGTCGGCGCGGCCGCAGCCCATCTGCTGCAGGTCTGCGTAGAACTGGTCCACCAGTGCCGTCACCGGCAGGCCGGCGCCGTTGCGGCGCGCCTCGTCCAGGCACAGGCCGAGGTCCTTGCGCATCCAGTCCACCGCGAAGCCGAAGTCGAACTTGTTGTCGATCATCGTCGGCCCGCGGTTTTCCAGCTGCCACGAACCGGCCGCGCCCTTGCTGATGACGTCCAGCACCAGCTTCATGTCGAGGCCGGCGCGCTCGCCGAAGGCAATGGCCTCGGACAAGCCCTGGATCAGGCCGGCGATGCTGATCTGGTTGACCATCTTGGCCAGTTGCCCGGCGCCCGATTCCCCGATGCGCGTGACCGCGCGCGCGTAGGCGGCGATGACCGGCTCGGCGCGCGCATAGACCTCGGCGTCGCCGCCGCACATGATGGTCAGGATGCCTTTTTCCGCGCCGACTTCGCCGCCGGAAACCGGGCCGTCGATAAAGTGCAGGCCGCGCTCGCCCGCGGCGGCGTAGAGCTCGCGCGCGACGTTGGCGCTCGCGGTAGTGTGGTCGACGAAGATGCAGCCGCTCGGCGCGCTGAAGAAGGCACCGTCATGCCCGGTCAGCACGGAACGCAGGTCGTCGTCGTTGCCCACGCAGGAGCACACCACCTGTGCATCGCGCACGGCCAGCGCCGGCGTGGCGGCCGCCTTGCCGCCGAACTTCTCGACCCAGGCCTGTGCCTTGGCGGCGGTGCGGTTGTAGACCGTGACCTCGTGTCCCTTGGCGGCGAGGTGGCCGGCCATGTGGAAACCCATGACGCCGAGTCCGAGAAATGCGACACGCATGCTGCTGCTCCGTTGCTTGTTTGTTCGTTGTGAGATCGGTGAGGCGGTCCCGTTTGCGCCGGGGCGCTTGCGCGGGTGGGCGCGGGTGGGACGCGTCCCGGACACAGAGTATACGGGTGCGGTGGGGCGGGGGACAGATACAGCGATGCGCCAGTCAGGGCATGACAGGGCGGCTATCGGGCACAAATACCTATCACATCGCCAAACCAGAAATACGCATGAGATAGGTATTTGCCGAAATACTCATGACAAACGGAGGCGGCATTGACAGCCCATTGACAGCCGTTAACCCCGTCCATCACCTACGCCTTCGGGTCGGGATGCGCTGACCAGCATGCGGCGCGTTGAGAGTCTTCCTCTCCTGGCTTGCCATCCGAAACAGGTCGCTCCCAGCGACCTGTTGTCCTTTGTCGGGAGCAATACCGAGGCTCCGCCGCTCACTCCGGCTTCACCCCCGCCTCCCTGATCACCGCATTCCACTTGCCCACCTCCGCCTTGATCCGCGCTCCCGTCTGCGCAGGCGTGGTCCACGTGGCGATCGCCCCCTGCTTCAGCAGCGTGGCCTGGACCTCCGGCTCGGCAAGGATCTTCTTCAGGTCGTTGCTCAGCCGGTCGATCACCGGCGCGGGCGTGCCGGCAGGCGCGACGATGCCGAACATCGAACTCACCTCAAAGTCCTTCAGGCCCGCCTCATTGGCGGTCGGCACTTCGGGCAGGGCGCTCACACGTTCGGATGAAGTCACGGCCAGCGCGCGGAGCTTGCCACTCTTGACGTAGGCCTGCGCGGCGGGAACGGTCTCGACCATGCTCAGCACCTGGCCGCCGATCAGGTCGGTCATGGCGGGGCCGCTGCCCTTGTAGGGCACGTGCAGCATTTCCACGCCGGCCATGCGCTTGAACATTTCACCGGCGAGGTGCTGCGGCGAGCCGTTGCCTGCCGATGCAAAGGTGATCGCGCCCGGCTTCGACTTGGCCAGCGACACCAGCTGCGGCAGGTTGTTGGCGCTCACCGACGGATTGACCACGAACACCAGCGGCACGGTGCCCACGATGGATACCGGTGCGAAGCTCTTTTCCAGGTCATAGGGAACGCGGCTCTTGTACAGCGCGGCGTTGATGGCATGGCTGGTGAGCGCGCCCATCAGCAGCGTGTACCCGTCGGCGGGCGACTTGGCGACCAGTTCGGCGCCGATATTGCCGGCGGCGCCGGCGCGGTTGTCGACCACCACCTGCTGGCCCAGCGTGATGGAGAGGCGCTGCGCCAGCGTGCGGCCGATCACGTCGGTGGCGCCGCCCGGCGGGTAGGGCACGACCAGCCGGATCGGCTTGCCGGGCCAGGTTTCCGCGGCGCTGCCGAATGCGGGTGCGAGCAGCATGCCGGCAAACGCGAGCGAGGCAACCAGGACGGAGCGGCGAGGGGTGCGGCGCGGCGCAAGAATGCCGCGGCCGGACAGGGAAATGCCAGGCATGGGGGTCTCCTGTGCCGGGAAGTCTTTGAAATTGGAGGAGTGCCCGACGGATGAGCGCCCGCCCGGCCGATGACGCCCCGGCTTCGTCATCGGGCCCAAGTGTAGGGGGCGGCTCTTGATTGATGAAGACGTATTTTTCTATCGACTGATCTGAAATTCAGATTAATTTTCCCTGCGCGCTTCCATGCTTGCGCCGTTCGTACTTTGGCAGCTAAGCTTCTGTCATCGATTATCAATAATCCTATTGGAGATAACCCCCGTGTCCCTCACCGACCCCAGCAAGGCCAGCCCGGCTACCGCCACCGACCCCAAGGCCCAGGACGAAGGCGCCGCGGCCGGCAGCCCGCAAGGCTTGGCCAAGGGCCTGACCAACTACGGCGACACCGGCTTCTCCCTGTTCCTGCGCAAGGCCTTTATCAAAGGCGCGGGCTACACCGACGACGCGCTGGCGCGCCCGGTGATCGGCATCGTCAATACCGGCAGCAGCTACAACCCCTGCCACGGCAACGCGCCGCAACTGATCGAGGCGGTGCGCCGCGGGGTGATGCTGGCCGGCGGCCTGCCGGTGGACTTCCCGACCATCTCGGTGCACGAGAGCTTCTCCGCGCCGACCAGCATGTACCTGCGCAACCTGATGTCGATGGATACGGAAGAGATGATCCGTGCCCAGCCGATGGACGCGGTGGTGCTGATCGGCGGCTGCGACAAGACCGTTCCGGCGCAGTTGATGGGCGCGGCCTCGGCCGGCGTGCCGGCGATCCAGCTGGTGACCGGGTCGATGCTGACCGGCGCGCACCGCGGCGAGCGCGTGGGCGCGTGCACGGACTGCCGCCGCTACTGGGGCCGCTACCGCGCCGATGAAATCGACGCGGTCGAGATTGCAGACGTCAACAACCAGCTGGTGGCCAGTGTGGGCACCTGCTCGGTGATGGGCACGGCCAGCACGATGGCCTGCGTGACCGAGGCGCTGGGGATGATGGTGGCGGGTGGCGCGTCGGCGCCGGCGGTGACGGCCGACCGTATCCGCGTGGCGGAGCGCACCGGCACCACCGCGGTGGCGATGGCCAAGGCGCGGCTGACGCCTGACCGCATCCTGACCGGCAAGGCCTTCGAGAACGCGCTGCGCGTGCTGCTGGCGATCGGCGGCTCGACCAATGGCATCGTCCACCTGACCGCGATTGCGGGACGCCTGGGCATCGACATCGACCTGGCCGGGCTCGACCGCATGAGCCGCGAGACGCCGGTGCTGGTGGACCTGAAGCCTTCCGGCCAGCACTACATGGAAGACTTCCACAAGGCCGGCGGCATGACCGCGCTGCTGCGCGAACTGCGCCCGCTGCTGCACCTGGATACGCTGACGGTCTCGGGCCGCACGCTCGGCGAAGAACTGGACGCGGCGCCGCCGCCGTTCGCGCAGGACGTGATCCGCCGCGCGGCCGACCCGATCTACCCGGCCGGCGGTCTCGCGGTGCTGCGCGGCAACTTGGCGCCGGGCGGCGCCATCATCAAGCAGTCGGCGGCCGACCCGGTGCTGATGGAGCATGAGGGCCGCGCGGTCGTGTTCGAGAACGCCGAGGACATGGCGCAGCGCATCGACGACGAAGCGCTCGACGTCAACGCCGACGACATCCTGGTGCTCAAGCGCATCGGGCCGACCGGCGCGCCCGGCATGCCGGAGGCCGGCTATATGCCGATCCCGCGCAAGCTGGCGCGCGCCGGCGTCAAGGACATGGTGCGCATCTCGGACGGGCGCATGAGTGGCACCGCGGCCGGCACCATCGTGCTGCACGTGACGCCGGAAGCCGCCATCGGCGGGCCGCTGGCGCTGGTGCAGAGCGGTGACCGCATCCGGCTGTCGGTGCGCGAGCGCGACCTGACGCTGCTGGTGGACGATGCCGAACTGGCCAGCCGCGCGGCGGCGCAGCCGGTGGAGCGCCCGCGCGCGGAACGCGGCTATCGCAAGCTCTTCCTCGAGACCGTGACGCAGGCCGACCAGGGTGTCGACTTCGATTTCCTGCGCGCCACGCAGACGGTGGAAACCGTGCCGCACAAGCGCTGAGCCATGAACGATGTGCAAACCGAAGCCGGCGCCATGCAGCAGGCCGTCGACACCCTCGAAGAGGACATCGTCTTCGGCCGGCTGCATCCGCGCGAGCGGCTGACCGAAGACGACCTGATGGCGCGCTTTGACCTGAAGCGCCATGTGGTGCGGCAGGTGCTGGCCGGGCTGGAGGCGATCGGCGTGGTCGAGCGCAAGCGCAACGTGGGTGCCGTGGTGCGCGCCTTCTCCGCGCGCGAAGTCCTGGAGCTGTATGCGCTGCGCGAGGTGCTGGAATGTCACGCGGCCGCGCTGATCCCGTTGCCGGTGCCGGCGGCGCGGCTGTCGCCGCTGGTGGCGGTGCAGAAGCAGCATGATGCGGCGGTCGCGGCCGGCAACGCGCGCGCGGTGTTCCGCATCAACCAGGCCTTCCACCGCGAGCTGTTCGCGCTGACCGACAACGCGGTGCTGCAGCAGGCCATCGGGGACTACGCGCGCCGCACCCACCCGATCCGCTTCGGCACGCTGGCTGCGGCGGCGTACCGCGAGCGCGCGCGGCAGGAGCACTGGGCGATGATCGAGGCGCTGAAGACTGGCGACCGCGACGCGCTCATGACACTGTGCCGGCGCCACCTGCTGCCGTCGCGCGATGCCTACCTGGCCGCCGAGCAGGCGCGCGGGGCGGCCTGAAGAAACGCCTCACGCATCACAGCCGAGTCAGAACCCGCCTACGCCAGCATCCGCCCTTGTCCTATCCCTTGCGTGCCCGCCACTACCTACATTGAAGCTAGCACCACCGCAAGGAGCCGACTTATGTCATTCGCGCTATACATCATAGGCCTGCTGGTCCTGGTGGGCGGCATCGCCTGGGGCATGTCAACGGCCGGCCTTGCGCCCGTCTATATCGGCATTGCCTGCCTGATCGTGCTGGGGATCGGGATCATGGCGGCCGTCTCCCGTACCCGCACCAAAGATCCATCCTGAACGCTGCGGGCCCGGCGCCATGCCGGGCCCATTTGCTTGTCCGCTTCCGCTTGTCTTCACGCCGCGTAGCGGCCTCGCGCGCGGCAGTCGATGATGCTCATGCGCCGGCCTCCGCAGTGCTGCTTTGCGCGGCTGAAGGATGGGCCAGCTGTGTGCGCACCGCAGCCGCCAGTTCCGCGGCGGCGGGCGACAGGGTGCGATTGCGCGACGTCACCAGCCCGATCGAGCGCTCGGTCACCGGCGCGGTCAGCAGCCGCTCGACGATGCCGGGCTGGCGCACGGTGCCGGCGGCAATCTCCGGCAGCGCGGCGACACCGAAGCCGCATTCGACCATGGCCGCGATGGTCGCCAGGTGCTCGGCCTCGAACACCGGCTGGAAGCGGATGCGGTTCTGCAGGAAGGCCCATTCGGCGTACTGGCGCACGCTGCTGGGATGCGTCATCGACACGTGCGGCGCGTTGGCGGTATCGGCCCAGCGCAGCGGCCCGGCGGTGCGCGCCATCGGGTGCGCGGACGGGATCAGCAGCACGAAGCGGTCGGACAACAGCGGCTCGTACTGCAGGTCGGCCTGCTGCGGATCGGCCGCGGTCAGCGCAAAGTCGACTTCGCCGGCGCGCACCAGGTCGAAGGCGGGGCCGGACAGCGTGTCGATCACCTTCAGCGCCACTTCCGGGCGCGCGCGGTGGTAGGCCATCAGCACGCGCGGCAGCATGCGCGCCGCCAGCGACGGCAGCGCCGCCACCGCCACCTGCCCGCGCTCGGCGCTGGCAATGCCGGTCACGGCGTCGATGGCGCCGCGAAAGGCCGCCTGCAGCAACGCGGCCTGTTGCATGAAGACCTGGCCGGCGGCGGTCAGGCGCACGGTGCGGGTGGTGCGGTCAAAGAGGCGCACCCCGAGGGACTCCTCGATGCGCAGGATCTGCGTGGACAGGGCGGACTGCGACAAATGCAGCTGGCTGGCGGCCTGGCGGAAGTTCAGCGTGCGGCCGAGGACCAGCGTGGTATCGATGTCGCGCATCGACAGGTTGATTTTCATGGTGTGGCTGCGGCGGGCGGGCACCGGCCGGCGGAGTCTTGCGATTGATCTGATTTGCGGATCATTTTATCCAAAGAATCGACTTCATCAATCAAAGGGAGTTCTCTACACTGCCGGGATTCGATGGCCTGGCGCGTTGTTGGCGTGTGCGGGCCGCACCGCATCCACCCTGGAGGACCTATGCCGAACCCGACCGATCCGGTCATTCTCAGCCGCCCCGGCACCGCGCATGCGGTTGTGGTGGGCGGCGGCACCATGGGCGCCGATGTCGCCGTAGTGCTGACGCGCGCGCTGTGCCGCACCACCGTGATCGAGCCGGACGCCGGCCGCGCCGCCGCATTGCCTGAGCGAGTGCGCGACAACCTCGCCACCATCGGCTGCGAGCAAGGCGCCGCACGGCTGGTCGTGGCCGCGACGCTGGACGACGTGGACTGGTCCACTGTGGACCTGGTGATCGAGTGCATCCCGGAACGCCTGGACCTGAAGCAGGCGCTGTTCGCCGACCTGGTCCGGCGCGCGCGCGCCGATGCCGTGCTGGCCAGCAACAGCTCCAGCTTCCCGATCAGCGCCATCGGCGAAGGCCTGGACACGCGTGCGCGCATGCTGGGCCTGCACTTCTTCATGCCGGCGCACCTGGTGCCGCTGGTGGAAGTGGTGATGGGCGAGGGCAGCGACGAGGCATGCGCCGACGCGCTGATCGCCTTTATGCGTCGCTGCGCGATGGTGCCGGTCAAGGTGCGCAAGGATCTGCCGGGCTTTCTCGCCAACCGGCTGCAGCATGCGCTGTCGCGCGAAGCCTTCAGCCTGATCGACCGCGGCATCGCCTCGCCCGAGGACGTGGATGCGGCGGTGCGATTCGGCTTCGGTTTCCGCTTCCTGGCGGCCGGCCCTGTGCTGCAGCGCGACCACGCCGGCATCGACGTGCATGCCGCCGCGGGTGCCACCATGTACCCGAGCTTCTGCAATGACGACCATCCCGCGCGCTGCCTGTCGGAGCGCGCCGCCGACGGCCGCCACGGCATGAAGCGCGGCGAAGGCTTCTACCAGTGGACCCCCGAGACCATTGCCGCCGAGCGCGCGCGCTATGACCGCCTGCTGCGCGCCGGCCTGGAACTGATTGCCCCCGAATTGCCCGAGATCCAGCCATGACCCAAGCCCATCCCAATGCCGCGCTGCGCACGCCGCTGGCCGACTCGCCCCTGATCGTCACGGTTGCACCGAACGGCGCCTACAAGAAAGCCGCCGACCATCCCGCAGTGCCGCTGACCGCGGCGGCGCTGGCCGCTGAGGCGCGCGCCTGCCTGGACGCCGGCGCGGCCATGATGCACATGCATGTGCGCGATGCCGAGGGCCGTCATTCGCTCGACGTGCAGGCCTACCGCGACGCGCTGGTGGCTGTGAAGCAGGCGGTCGGCGACTCCCTGCTGGTGCAGGTGACGAGCGAGGCCGCCGGGGTCTACAAGGCTGCCGAACAGATGGCGATGGTGCGCGAATTGCGCCCCGAGGCGGTGTCGGTGGGCCTGCGCGAAGTGGCGGCACCGGAGATCCCCGAAAGCGAACTGGCCGCGTTCTTCGCGTGGCTGGCCAGCGAACGCGTGATGACGCAGGTCATCCTGTATGACGTCGCCGACGTGCGGCGCTGGCAGTCGATGCGCGAACGCGGCATGGTGCCGCCGGGGGCGTGGTCGGTGCTGTACGTGCTGGGGCGCTATTCGGCCGGGCAAGTGTCGTCGCCGCACGACCTGCTGCCGTTCCTGCAGGTGGCCGCGGAGCGGGACGAAGCGCTGCCGTGGGCAATCTGCGCCTTCGGCCGCGAAGAGAATGCCTGCGTGACCGCGGCCGCCGCGTTCGGCGGCCATGTGCGGGTAGGTTTCGAAAACAACCTGCTGCTGCGCGACGGCAGCCGCGCGCCCGGCAACCACGCGCTGGTGGCGCAGGCGGTGCAGGGCGGGCTGACGCTGGGCCGGCCGATCGCCGATGCCGCCGACGCGCGCCGGATCTACGGCGAGGTGCGCTGAAGGCGCCCTGGCCCGATCAGGTGCCGTCAGGCGCCGTCGGAGAAGCTGTCGCGCGGGCCGTTCGGGTTATGCGCGCCGTCGGTAAAGGTGCTGCGGGTGCCGGTGGCGCTGTGTGCGCCGTCGGTGAACGAACTGCGCGTGCCAGTGGCGCTGTGCGCACCGTCGGTGAATGAGCTGCGGGTACCGGTGGCGCTGTTGGCACCGTCGCTGAACGGATCGACGCTGCGCGGTGCGGCCTGCGCAGTGCCGACCACTGCGGCAATGAGGGCGGTAGCTGTAAGGATTTGCCTGAGTGCTTGCATGGATCGATGCTCCTGAAGAGTGCCGACCGGGGGTGGGCGGCGGTATGGAAAGTCTAGAAAGCGACCGCCCACGCCAGCATGACTGGCACATGACAATGCCGTCATTTTTGTCATTTCTCGCAGCCGCCCGCAGCCGGCTGCCCGTGCCGACACAATGGAGAAGCGGGAGCACCGGCAAAGGCTGTAGAATCATGGCTGTCTGACCGGCCTGCTGTTCCATCGCCGGTTCTCCATTGCCCGCGGGAATGCAGCGGGTTTCTCACGAAAGTCATGTCCGAGTCTGATTCAGCCAAACTCGCTGCGGTGGCCTGGATCCGCGAGCAAATGGACCGTCATGCCCTGACGCTCGACGACCTGGTCGCCGCCGGATGCTTCGACAAGGTCCCGGCGCCCGCTGCCCAACCTGTTGCCGCGAAAGCACCGCGAAAGACTGCGGCCGCGCCGCAGTCCGATGTCGCCGTCGCGAAGTCGCCGCTTGCGGAGCCTGCGCCGAACGGTACGCCGCAGGCTTCCGCGTCCCGCCCGCTTTACCGCAATGCCCTCGGGCAGAGTTGGGACGGCCAGGGCGAATATCCCGACTGGCTGCAGCGCGCGGTCAACGCCGGGCAATCGATCGAATTCTTCCGCGTCGAATAAGGCGCACGCACGCACGCCGTGCTGCGCAGCCTTTGGCGTGATTCGGGGAAAATGCGCAGCGCGTGAAGCCCGCGCCGCGAATGCCGTCAGCAGTGCGGGGCCAACGGCAGCAGGCCGGTGAACACGGCCGGCGTCGCCAGCGGCGCCGCGTGGGCCCAATGGACCAGGACCTCGGCAGGCAGTTCCGGCAGTTCGCCTGTTGCGGCAGAGGATTGTGCCGGCGAGGCGGTGCTGTCGTCGGGCGACTGCGGCGCATTCGCATCCTGCAACCTCAGCGGCGCGCCATTGTCGGCGGGCTCCGCCATCACCTGCACCGCGCTGCCGCTGCAACGCTGGCTGGCGCCATCGAGTGCCGCTTCCGCTTCCATCTTTGCGGCGACATGCCGTTCCGGCAGCGACAGCCCCGCCGCCTGCACCGCGCTGCATACCGTCGTCACCGTCGCTGCTGCGACGCAGAGCGGCAGCGAGGACAGCGCAAGGCACAGCAGCAGGCGGTTCGGGAGGCGTTTCATCGGAAGGGCAGGCGAAGGGAATTCGCGACAGAATGACTGCGGAGTGGCGTGAACCAAAGGCGATGCCCGTGGTCATCGCGCATTTTACCGGGGTTTTCCCCTGCATTGCCCTTGCCGGGGGATGACATTTCTGAAATCTTCGCCCATTTCCGGCCATCCTCGGATAGCGTTACGCCATGGCGGCGCTGGTGCCGCCGGAAAGTGACTGATTCATGCGTATCCTGATTGTCGAGGACGAACCCAAGGCGGGCGACTACCTGCACAAGGGCCTGAGCGAGTCCGGCTTCGTGGTGGACCTGGCGCGCGACGGCGTCGATGGCCTGGCCCACGCGCGCGAACACCCGTACGACCTGATCGTGCTGGACGTGATGCTGCCCGGCCTGGACGGCTGGCAGGTACTGCGCGAGCTGCGCCGCGAACGCGACACGCCGGTGCTGTTCCTGACCGCGCGCGACGAGTTGTCCGACCGCCTCAAGGGCCTGGAACTGGGCGCCGACGACTACATGGTCAAGCCCTTCGCCTTTGCCGAGCTGGTGCTGCGCATCCGCACCATCCTGCGCCGCGGCCCGCTGCGCGAGAGCGAATTCATCGAAGTGGCCGACCTGCAGATCGATGCGATCCGCCGCCGCGTGGTGCGCGCCGGCCAGAAGATCGACCTGACCTCCAAGGAATTCGCGCTGCTGTACCTGCTGGCGCGCCGACGCGGCGAAGTGCTGTCGCGCTCGCTGATCGCCTCGCAGGTGTGGGACGTGAATTTCGACAGCAATACCAATGTGGTGGACGTGTCGATCCGGCGCCTGCGCGCCAAGGTCGACGATCCCTTCCCGCGCAAGCTGATCCATACGCGCCGCGGCATGGGCTACGTGCTGGACGACGGCGACGAGGGTGAGGACCGCAGGCTGCGCGACGAATGAAGCGGCTCACGTCTTCCCTTACCACGCGGCTGGCACTGGCGTACGGGCTGGCCACGGCCGTGATCCTGGCCGGCGTCGCGGCCTATCTCTCCAGCGCGCTGTCGACCCAGCTGGAAGGGCGCGATGAAAGCGAGCTGGTGGGCGAGGTGCTGCTGGTGCGCCACCTGCTGCGAGAAGTGAGCAGCGAAGCCGAGATCCGCGCCGATTCCCACCGATTTGCCGACATCGCCATGGGCCACGAAGGCCTGATCCTGGTGGTGCGCACGCGCCAGGGCGAGCCGCTGGTCACGCTGAATCCGCGTAATGAGACCGTGCCGCCGCTGCGCGTGCTGCCCGTCACCACGCAGCCTGAAAAGGGCATGCTGCAGACCTGGTACCCGCGCAACCGCGTGCCGTCGCGCGGCATTGCCGCGCTTGGCCAGCTGGGCAACTCGGACAAGGCCGTGGAGATCGTGGTGCTGCGCGATGCCGGCTACCGTGTGGCGCTGATCCGCGAATACCGCCACCAAGTGCTGTGGGCCATGCTGTGCGGCGCCGCGGTCGCGGCGGGGCTGGGCTTCGTGCTGGCGCGGCGCGGGCTGCGGCCGCTGCGGCGCATGGCCGCAGATGCCGCCGCGGTCACCACCAGCCGCCTGGCCACGCGGCTCGACGTGGGCAGCGCGCCGGCCGAGCTGCGCGAGCTGGCGGCGGCGCTCAACGACATGCTGGCGCGGCTGCAGGACAGCTTCTCGCGCTTGTCCGAGTTCTCGGCGGACCTGGCGCACGATTTCCGCACGCCGATCAGCAACCTGATCGGCCAGACCCAGGTGACGCTGGCGCAAAGCCGCGGCGTGGCGGAGTACGAAACCCTGCTCGAATCCAACCTGGAAGAGTACGAACGGCTCGCGCGCATGATCGAGAACATGCTGTTCCTGGCGCGCGCCGACCACGCGCAGGTGGCGCTGGGCGTGCGCACGCTGGACGCGCGCGAAGAGCTGGACAAGATGGCCGAGTACTTCGAGGCTGTCGCCGCCGACCGCGATGTCACGCTGGCGGTCGCCGGGCGTGCGCCGGTGCAGGCCGACCAGACCCTGCTGCGCCGCGCCGTCACCAACCTGCTCGACAACGCGCTGCGCCATGCGCCGGCGGGCAGCACGGTGCGGCTCGACGTCAACCGCATCCCGGCGCCCGGCGGCGCCACTACCTGCATCCGCGTGGCCAATTCCGGGCCGGCGATCCCGCCCGAGACCCTGCCGCATATCTTCGGGCGCTTCTACCGGGCCGACCCGTCGCGCCGCAATTCGGCGGCGTCTACCGGGCTGGGGCTGGCCATTGTGGACACCATCATGCGGCTGCATGGCGGCAGCGTGACGGTGCGCAGCCTCGACGGCGAAACGGTGTTTTCTCTGGAGTTCCCGGCTGATGCCACGGCGCCTGCCGTGCCCGCTGCGGCTAGCGTTTCCTGAGCCATCTCCGTCACTTGCATGCAGCCGGCACGCGCGCATAATGGCGCGCGTGCCGCTTCGCTCCACCCGGGTGTGCGGTACATCGCCAGTGCAATGCAACCCCGAATGGCAACCCCGAATGGCAACCCAATTGGCAACCCAAAAGGAGAATGACATGCAGGTGCAACCCTATCTGGACTTTGGCGGCCGCTTCGACGAGGCCGTGGCCTTCTACGGCAAGGTGCTGGGCGCGCAGGTCACCTTCGTGATGCGCTACAAGGACGCTCCGAGCGAGGGCATGGAAGTCCCGGATGACTGGAAGGACAAGGTGATGCACGCCAACATCCAGTTCGGCGAGAACCAGCTGATGGCGTCCGACGGTCAACCCGGCGCGCGGCCGTCGTTCAGCGGCTTCAGCCTGTCGGTGGGCGCGGTCGGCAAGGACGAGGGCCAGCGCATCTTCGACGGCCTCAGCGAAGGCGGCCAGGTCGTGGTGCCGTACCAGAAGACCTTCTGGGCCGAAGGCTTCGGCATGCTGGTGGACCGCTTCGGCATGTCCTGGATGGTCAACTGCGAGCACTGACCCGCATGGCGGACAGTGGCGCCGCCATGCCGCTTGACTCTGTAGTCGCTACAGGGTCTTCAATGTCATCAGGTCAAACCAGCGGGAACAACAAGAGATGGCTCGCACGTCACCTGAAGACGCCCTTCCTCAAGATCACGCCGCCCATGCGCACGATGGCGCCGCGCACCGCCACGGCGGCCACGACCACGATCACCACCACCACGGGCATGAGCACGACCATGCGCACGACCACGCGCACGCACATCCGGCTCCTGCCTGCTGCGGTAGCGGCTGCTCGTCGACGGTCGCGCTGACGCCGCCGACACCTGTCGAAGTGCCGGCCGGCGCCCGCACCGCCGTCTGGCGCATCGACGCCATGGACTGCCCGACCGAGGAAACGCTGATCCGCAACAAGCTGGGCGGCATGGCGGGCGTGGCAGCGCTCGAATTCAACCTGATCCAGCGCGTGCTGACGGTGCACCACACGCTGCCGTCGCCGGAGCCGGTGGTCAAGGCGATCCAGAGCCTCGGCATGCAGCCGGTGCCGCTGAGCCCGGAGGCCGCGCAGCAGGTGCTGCCGGAAACCACCGCACGCAAGTCCTGGTGGCCGCTGGCGCTGGCCGGCGTTGCCGCGGTCGGTGCCGAGGGGACGGAATGGCTGGCGCTGGGACTGCCGTGGCTGCCGGCCGTGCTGGCGCTGGCGGCGGTGGCGCTCGGTGGCCTGACCACCTACCGCAAGGGGTGGATCGCGTTGCGCAACGGCAACCTCAATATCAATGCGCTGATGAGCATCGCCGTCACCGGCGCACTGCTGCTGCGCCAGTGGCCAGAAGCGGCCATGGTGATGGTGCTGTTCGCGCTGGCCGAGCGCATCGAGGCCGCATCGCTGGACCGCGCCCGCAACGCCATCCGCGGGCTGATGGCGATGGCGCCGGAGCAGGCCACGGTGCGGCGCGCCGACGGCAGCTGGGAAGCCGTGCCCGCCGCCGGTGTGGCGGTGGGCGCGCTGGTGCGGCTGCGTCCGGGCGAGCGCGTGGCGCTGGACGGCAAGGTCGTGCGTGGCCAGTCGGCGCTCGACCAGGCGCCCATCACCGGCGAGAGCGTGCCGGTGGACAAGGCGGAGGGCGATGCGCTCTTTGCCGGCTCGATCAACCAGTCCGGCGAGCTGGAATACACCGTGACCGCGCCGGCCAGCGATTCCACGCTGGCGCGCATCATCCACGCCGTGGAAGCCGCGCAAGGCAGCCGCGCGCCGACGCAGCGCTTTGTCGACCGGTTCGCACGCATCTACACGCCGACGGTGTTCGCGATTGCGCTGGCGGTGGCCGTGGTGCCGCCGCTGTTCATGGGCGGTGCCTGGGTCGACTGGATCTACAAGGCGCTGGTGCTGCTGGTGATCGCCTGCCCCTGCGCCCTGGTGATCTCCACCCCGGTGACCATCGTCAGCGGGCTGGCGGCGGCCGCGCGGCGCGGCATCCTGGTGAAGGGCGGCGTCTACCTGGAGCAGGGCAGGCACCTGGGCTGGGTGGCGCTCGACAAGACCGGCACCATCACGCACGGCAAGCCCGCGCAGACCCACCACGCGCTGCTGGCCGACGATGTGCCGCAGGCGCGCGCCATTGCCGCCAGCCTGGCGGCGCGCTCGGACCATCCGGTTTCTCGCGCGGTGGCCGCGGCGGCCGTGGCGGACGGCATCGCCACGCTGGCGGTGGATGACTTCGAGGCGCTGGCGGGCCGTGGCACGCGCGGCAAGGTGGATGGTGTGGAATACCGGCTCGGCAACCACCGGCTGGTGCATGACCTGGGCGCATGCTCGCCGGTGCTGGAGGCGCGGCTCGAGGCGTTCGAGCGCGACGGCAAGACCGTGGTGCTGCTGGCACGTGTCGACGGCAACGGCGCCGCCACCGCGCTGGCCTTGTTCGCCGTGGCCGACACCGTGCGCGACACCAGCCGGCAGGCCATCGCGGAGCTGCATGCGCTGGGCGTCAGGACGCTGATGCTGTCGGGCGACAACCCGCACACGGCACAGGCCATCGCCGCCGAGGTCGGCATCGACGAGGCGCGCGGCAACCAGCTGCCGCAGGACAAGGCCGACGGCATCGCCGCGCTGGCCGACGCGGCGCATGCGCGCGGCGGCCGCATCGGCATGGTGGGCGACGGCATCAACGACGCGCCGGCGCTGGCGCGCGCCGATATCGGCTTTGCCATGGGGGCTGCGGGCACGGATACCGCCATCGAGACCGCGGACGTGGCGCTGATGGATGACGACCTGCGCAAGATCCCGGCTTTTGTGCGGCTGTCGCGCCGCACCTCGCGCATCCTGGTGCAGAACATCACGCTCGCGCTGGGCATCAAGGCGGTGTTCCTGGTGCTGACGGTGATGGGGATGGGGACGATGTGGATGGCGGTGTTCGCCGATATGGGGGCTAGCCTGCTGGTGGTGTTTAATGGGCTGCGGGTGGGGGCGGTGGGCAAAAGCAACGCTTAGCGTCGGTTTGCACCCCTCTCCCGCTCGCGGGAGAGGGGTGCCTGGTTCATGCGGTGTTGGCTGCGACTTAGCGCGTCACCACTTCCGGCTGCACAATCAACTCCCCACTACGCCCCGGAATCTCTCCCCACGTCACCGGCAATTCCGGCAACCCTTCGCGATCCAAGCCGCGATACCAGGTCGCCATCGACACCAGCTCGTGCCCCTGCGCACGCCACCCCGCCAGCAGCCGCTCGAACACCGGCGCCAGCTTGCCGCCTTCCAGCTCGGTATGCAGCGTGAACACATGGTCGCGCGCGCCTTCGGTCAGCTTCAGCAGTGCGGTGTGGACGTTGTCCTCGCTCAGGTCGTCGGTGCCGATCAGTTCGTCCAGCGTCGGCAACGTGGTCGGCATCTGCACATGCCGGCACGCCACGCCGTCGATGGTCGGGAGATACGGCGCAGTGCCGCGTCCGTCTGACGCATAGGCCATGCCCCAGTCATCGATCTGCCGGAACGCATCCTCGTTCATCTGCCAGCCGGCCGCGCCGTGCGTGGTGGGTGCTTCGCCAAAGATCTCGGTATAGCGCGCGAATGCCTGCTGCATCTGCCGCCGCGTCCACGCGGCATCGCGCTCGCGCACGTTGTCCTGCCAGTAGACGTGGTCCCAGGTGTGGATGCCACATTCATGGCCGGCCGCGCGTGCGGCGCGCATCTCGGCCGCGCCCTTGCGGCCGATGTCGGGCCCGGGCAGCAACACGCCGTACATCAGCGTGCGCAGCCCGTAGATGGACACCACCGAGGTGCGCGACACCTTTTTCAGGAAACCCGGCCGGAACACGCGCCGCAGCGCCCAGCCGGTATGGTCGGGCCCGAGGCTGAACAGGAAGGTGGCCTGCGCCTGTGCGGCCGCCAGCATCGACAGCAGCTTCGGCACGCCTTCGCGCGTGCCGCGCAGCGTGTCGACGTCGACCTTCAGGGCAATGCGTGCCATCTGCGGTGCGCGCTCAGTTGGCCGAATCGACCAGCGTGCGGGCCTCTACCACCTTGCCTCGGTACGCCTCGAAGATACGGCGCAGCGCCGCTTCCATGCTGATCTCCGGCTTCCAGCCCAGTTCCTCGATGGTGTTGTCGATCTTCGGCACGCGGTGCTGCACGTCCTGGTAGCCCTTGCCGTAGAAGTCGCCCGACGAGGTCTCGACGATCTGCGTCTTGCGTGCCTCGTCGGCGTACTCAGGATAGTCCGCGGCCATCTTCAGCATCATCTCGGCCAGTTCGCGCACGGAGTGGATATTGTCCGGGTTGCCGATGTTGAAGATCTTGCCGGTGGCGATGCCGTTGGGGTTCTCGATGATGCGCATCAGCGCGCTGATGCCGTCCGCGATATCGGCGAAGGCCCGCTGCTGCGCGCCGCCGTCGACCAGCTTGATCGGCTCGCCGCGCACGATATGGCCGAGGAACTGCGTCACCACGCGCGACGAGCCTTCCTTCGATTCGAAGATCGAATCCAGCCCCGCACCGACCCAGTTGAACGGGCGGAACAGCGTGTAGTTCAGGCCTTGCTCCATGCCGTAGGCGTGGATCACGCGGTCCATCAGCTGCTTGGAGCAGGCGTAGATCCAGCGCGGCTTGTTGATCGGGCCGTAGACCAGCGGCGAGGCCTCGGGATCGAACTCGTCGTCGCTGCACATGCCGTAGACCTCGGAGGTCGACGGAAACACCAGGTGCTTGCCGTACTTCACGGCGGCGCGCACGATCGGCAGGTTGGCCTCGAAGTCCAGTTCGAACACGCGCAGCGGCTCGCGCACGTAGGTGGCGGGCGTGGCGATGGCCACCAGCGGCAGCACCACGTCGCACTTGCGGATGTTGTACTCGATCCACTCCTTGTTGATGGTGATGTCACCCTCGAAGAAGTGCATGCGCGGGTGCTCGACGAGGTCGCCCAGACGGTCCGCCGACATGTCCATGCCGTAGACCTCCCACGACGTGGTTTCCAGGATGCGGCGCGTCAGGTGGTGGCCGATAAAGCCGTTGACGCCAAGAATCAGGACCTTTTTCATGGATTTTCTTTGGACTGTTCGGTAAGAAGTTGGGCGATGGCATCCGGCGCGACGGCCGAGCCGTCCTGCGCCAGCAGTTGTGTTACGAGTACCTGGCTGCCGTCGCCGCACAGGCCGACGATGTGGCCGTCGCGCACGTGCAGGCCGGGCGGAGTGCCGGACGACAGCGCCAGGGCGGCATCGGGCAGCGGACGGCGGGCTTGCGCGACGATAAAGCGCTGTCCCGCCAACTCGGTGAAGGCGCCGGGATACGGCGGCGCCACCGCGCGGATCAGGTTGTAGACCTCGGCCGCGGGGCGGCTCCAGTCAATGCGCCCATCCTCGGGTTTGCGGCCGGAATAATAGCTGCCTTCAGCCAGCCGATTGGGGCGTTGCGGCGTTTGCCCGGCCATCATCGCGGGCAGGGCGCGCCACAGGGTCTGCTCGGCGGCTACGGTGACCTTCTCGAAAACCTCGCCGGCGGTATCGTCCGGCAGGATCGGCACGGCGGTCTGGTCGACGATATAGCCGGCGTCCGGCCTGGCTTCCATCGCGTGCAGCGTGGCGCCGGTCTCGGTCTCGCCGTGCAGCACCGCCCAGTTCACCGGCACGCGGCCGCGGTACTTGGGCAGCAGCGAGCCGTGCATGTTGAAGGCGCCGCCCGGCGCCAGGGCCAGCACGCTCGCGGGGATCATCGAGCGGTAGTAGAACGAGAAAATTACGTCCGGGCGGCCATCGCACACGGCCTGCGCGATGGCGGGGTCGGTCGGGTCCTCGCCGTATAGGAACGGGATGCCCAGCTCGGCGGCGGTGTCGGCCACGCGCCGGAACCAGATGTTCTCGTCGGCGCGATCGCGGTGGGTGATCACCAGTGCCACCTCCACGCCGCGCGCATGCAGCACGCGCAGGCAGCGGTCGCCGACATTGTGGTAGGCAAAGACGACGGCGCGCATCATCGCTCCGTGCCGGCCGCGTGGGGCGCGGCAGGGGCGCGCGTGGGATCGCCCTCAAGCACCGCCTTGATGCGGTAGCGCGGGCGGTCGCGCACTTCCTGGTAGATGCGGCCGACGTATTCGCCCAGCAGGCCCAGGCCGAACAGCAGGATGCCGATCAGGAAGAAGTTCATGGCGAACAGGGTGAACAGACCCTGGACTTCCGAACCGAACAGGAAGCGCCGTACCAGCAGTACCACGACCAGGGCGCCCGAAAGCAGCGACAGGATCGTGCCGATCGCCGAGAACCACTGCAGCGGCACGATCGAGAAGCCCGTCACCAGGTCGAAGTTCAGGCGGATCAGCTGGTACAGCGAATACTTGGATTCGCCGGCGTGGCGCTGCTCGTGGCTGACCTCGATCTCGACAGGGTTGGAAGCAAAGGTGTACGCCAGCGCCGGGATGAAGGTATTGACCTCGCGGCAGGCGTTGATGGTGTCGATCACATTGCGGTCATAGGCGCGCAGCATGCAGCCCTGGTCCGTCATGCGGATCTTGGTGATGCGCTCGCGCAGCCGGTTCGTCGCGCGCGAGGCATAGCGGCGGAACGCGGTGTCGTTGCGATCGCGGCGGATGGTGCCGACGTAGTCGTGGCCGGCGCGCATGGCTTCGACCAGGCGCGGTATTTCTTCCGGCGGGTTCTGCAGGTCGGCGTCCAGCGTGATCACGATCTTGCCGCGGGTATGCTCGAAGCCCGCCAGGATCGCCATATGCTGGCCGAAGTTGCCGTTGAACAGGACCACCCGGGTCACGTCCGGGCGCTTGTGGAACTGCGCGGCAAGTATCTGCGCCGAGCGGTCGACGCTGCCGTCGTTGATGAAGATGATCTCGTACGACTCGCCGAGGCCATCCAGCGCCGGATAGAGGCGGTCGAACAGGGCTTGCAGCCCGTCTTCTTCGTTGTAGACCGGAATGACGACCGAGACCTCGACCGGGCTCATTTGGAAAGACGTTTGCATGTTTCGCTGAGGGTTGCGCAGACCCGCTCCACGTCGGCGGCTTGCATGGCGGGGAACAGCGGCAGCGTGACGATGCCGCGCCCGATGCGCTCGGCATGCGGCAGCATGCCTTCGCGCCAGCCGAGCGAGCGGTAGTAGGTGAAAAGATGAATGGGCGGATAGTGCACGCCGGTGCCGATGCCGCGCTCGCGCATCGCCTCCATGACCTGCTTGCGTGCCTGCGCCGGTCCGCCCTCGAGGCGCTCGGTCGGCAGCACCACCTGGAACATATGCCAGTTGGTGGTGGCGGCCTGGGGATCGAGCGGCTGCGGCAGTTCGATGCCGAGTTCGGCCAGGCCGCTGTCGGCCGCGCAGCGGAAATAGGCTTGTGCCAGTTCCGCGCGGCGCGCGGTGATGGCATCGAGTCTGGCGAGCTGCGCCAGGCCGACGGCGGCATTGACGTCGGTCAGGTTGAACTTGCCGCCCGGCTCCTCGACATCCATGCCGTCCATGCCGGTACGGATCACGCCCTGCAGCCGCAGGCGCTCGGCGCGCACGGCTTCTTCCGGCGTGTTCATCACCAGGCAGCCGCCTTCGATGGTGGTGATGTTCTTGTTGGCCTGGAAGCTGAAGCTGACCAGGTCGCCGAAGCTGCCGATGCGCTGGCCGCGCCAGCGCGAGTCGATCGCCTGCGCGGCGTCCTCGATCACGCGCAGGTTGTGTTTGGCGGCGATGGCGTAGAGGCGGTCCATGTCCACCGGCAGGCCCGACAGGTACACCGGCATGATCGCGCGCGTGCGCGGCGTGATCGCGGCCTCGACCGCATCCAGGTCCAGGTTGCGCGTGCGCGGGTCGATATCGACGAACACCGGCCGCGCGCCCACCGTCAGCACCACGTTGGCGGTGGCGACCCAGGTGACAGGGGTGGTGATGACTTCATCGCCCGGGCCGATATCGGCGATGCGCAATGCGATCTCCATCGTCGCCGAGCCATTGGCGAAGGTGCGCACCGGGCGGCCGCCGAAGAGGTCAGACAGCGCGGCCTCGAAGGCCTGCATCCGCGGGCCGGAGGTGATCCAGCCCGAGGCCAGCACCTTGCTGACTTCAGCAATGGCGGCGGCGTCGATGTCGGGGCGGACGAAAGGCAGGAATGCGGCGGGAGCGGTCATGGAAATGGCGATGGAGTGCGGTTGGTGCTGGGGGCGCCGGGCAACCGCGTCAGGATCGGGCGATCAGGAAGACGCCAGCCAGTATCAGCAGGATGCCGACCACGCGCAAGGGGCCGATCATCTCGCCGAACAGGTACCATGCGGCCACCGCATTGACCACGTAGCCGAGCGACAGCATCGGGTAGGCGATCGACACGTCCACGCGCGACAGCCCCACGATCCACACGCCCACGCTGACCACGTACAGCGTCAGCCCGGCCAGTACCGGCCATTGCGTCAGCACGCGCAGTGCCGTGACCAGCAGCGTGCCGCGGTCCAGCGTGATGGCGCCGATGGCGTTGACGCCGGCCTTGAGCAACAGTTGCGCGGCCGCATTGAGCAGCACGCCGGAAAAGATGAAAGCGAAAGTCGAAAGCGTCATGGCGCCGCGTAATGCCGGTTACTGTCCTTGGGATTGCGCCTGCGGGCCCTGGCCCGGCAGCACGAAATTGGCCACCGCCACGCGCCGGCGGTCGCCGGCGATCTTGTGCATTGGCACACCGCGCGCCGCCAGCGCGTTGTAGGTGTCGGGCAACATGATCGCCACCGCGCGCTGCCCGTCCTGCCAGCGGGCGATAAAGTCCTCCATGGTCGGGATCCACTTCTGCGGCTCCTGGCCGACGCCGAATTCCAGCTCGTCCGGATGCTCGACCAGGATGGTGGTGCGGCGCAGGTAGAACGGCAGCGTGTGGTCCAGCAGCCCCACGCTGTACAGCGGCATGTCCGGCGCCAGCACGGCGTTGATGGCGGGCACCAGGTCCGCGCCGGAGTTGGGCCGGCCCATGGCCTCATGGCCGCGCAGCGCCACCGTACAGCAAACTAACATCGCCAGCGCATAGGCCACCACGCTGGGGAACACGCCGCGCGTGCGCAGCAGGCGGCGCGCCAGCAGCGCGCCGGCCAGCATCACGACGAAGGCGATGCCGATCCACAGCGTGAATTCGCGATAGACCGCATTGGGCGTGCTGGGCTTGTCCAGCATGGCGACGAAGGGGCAGGCCAGCAGGCCCACCACGCCGAGCGCGATCATGGCATTGACCTGCCAACGCCATGCGCGTTCCGTCACGGTGTCCAGCGCGACGCCGGCCAGCAACGCCAGCGCGGGGAAGATCGGCACGATATAGCCCGGTAGCTTGGAGCCCGACAGGCTGAAGAAGACAAAGATCGCC
Source organism: Cupriavidus sp. PB-02 (assembly GCF_058252315.1). NCBI lineage: Bacteria > Pseudomonadati > Pseudomonadota > Betaproteobacteria > Burkholderiales > Burkholderiaceae > Cupriavidus > Cupriavidus sp. PB-02. The sequence continues at coordinate 1,975,168 of NZ_CM177695.1, read as the reverse complement.
GACGCCCACAGTGCCGCCAGCAGCGCCGGCTGGAACGGCCGCGGCGAGGTGCCGCGCTCGACGCCCGCGCGCTCGCCAACCGCCTGCAGCATCTGCGGCGCCAGGCCCAGCCATGGCAGGAAGCCCATCAGCAGCAGCGGCACGAAGAACCAGATCGCGCCCCCGCGCTGGTGCACGTTGGAGGTGTAGCGCTGCCAGTGCTCGTGGATAAAGAAAAAGCGCAGGAATTCAGGGTTGCGCTCCGACACCAGCCAGAACCACGGTACCGTCACCAGCAGCAGCATCGCGATGCCGGCCAGCAGATGCAGGCGGCGCCACAGACCCAGGTCCCGCGTCACCACCGTGTAGACCACCAGCACCAGGCCAGGCAGCGCCAGACCGACCAGGCCCTTGATCAGCACCGCCACGCCCATTGCCGCCCAACAGGCCAGCATCCAGTTGCGGCGCGACGCCGGCGTGGCGTCCGGGTGCTGTGCCAGCAGCATGAAGGCCAGCACGCACGTCATGGCCCCGGCCAGCGTCATGTCCAGCGAATTGAAATGTCCGGCGATATTCCACATCGGCGCCGACACCAGCACGAGCCCGGTCAGCAGGGCTGCGCGCGTGCCGAACCAGCGCGCCGCGGCCAGCATCGACACGCCCACCCCGAGCATGCCCGACAGCGCCACGCACAGGCGCGCCTGCCAGTCGCCGACGCCGAACAGCGTATAGGCCACCGTGGTCACCCACAGGTGGAAGGGCGGTTTCTCGAAGTACTTGAGTTCGTGGTAGCGGATCGTGACCCAGTCGCCGGTGGTGAGCATCTCGCGGGCGATCTCGGCATAGCGGCCCTCGTCCGAGCGCAGCAGGTGGCGCATGTCGAGCGTGCCGAACCAGACCAGCAGGATAAACAGGCTGACCAGGGCGATGGCACCCGTGGCGGCTCCAACGGACAGCCCGGCATACCGCGAGGTCAATGAACTACGCATAGATCTCCTGGAAAAGCACGACGGATGGATGGTCCTGCGAGGGTGCGCGGTGAGGGGAAGCCATCACAACGCATGGCGCCGCCCATTGGTGGACATCAGGGGAAACACCGGGGTGCAACACCTCCGGATGGACACCTCCGGTGACCGGCTGACAGGCGCCTGGAACGCCACAGCCGGCGCGGGGGCACGCGCGGCGGGCAATGGTAGCACGGCGGCAGGGGAGTCTCGCCGGGAGGCGGGAGCTTCACCGCAAGCGTGCGCGAAGGCACCCCGGTGCCTTCGCAGCGAGAGGAAAGTGCCTCAGGCGGCCTGCACGCCCACCGTGGCCGGGCGCACCCGGCGCAACCGGAACGCCACCCAAGGAGGATACCGGCATGGAAAACGCGGTCAGGACTGGAATCGAGGAAAACCCGGCCAGACAGTAGCGGGTAAAAACGCGACAAAGGCGCGCCAAAGACACCATAATTTCAGTGACCAGGCCGTCGCCTGGCAGGCCGGGCGCTACGTCGGGGGCGTCTGGACATTCTAGACAGGGAATGATGTGAAGACAAAGGCGCAGCAATACCGGCTGGCGGGCCTGATGGCGGGGATGGCGCTGGCAAGCGGGGCCGGCGCGCAGCAGGCGGCCGCGCCCTCGGCCGCGGCAGGCGCCGCGGCGATGGCGGCGGCGCACACGGCGGTCAGCGAGGTCTCGGCCTCGGCTGCGGCCGTGTTGTGCAACGCGCCCTGGTTCCAGTCCGGCGCGCACGTGCAGATGGAAGGCGACGGCGTGCTGCCGATGTCGATCCGCATGACGCTGCGCGATGTCAGCCGCAGTCCCTCCGGCTGCCGCGCGCGGCTCGAGGTCAACTCCAAGTCGGCGATGTCGGCGCTGATGGGCCCGCCGGTGGTCATGGACCAGGTGCACGAGGTGGTGATCGACCGCCGCACTCCGGCCGACCAGACCAGCATCGAAAGCCAGCATGCCATCATCAACGCCCGCGCCCGCTATGCGCGCATGTACGGCGAGGCGGCTTTCCGCGGCAAGGGCGTGTTCAACTACGCGGGCTTGGAACTGCGCGAGGGCAGCACGCTGGAGGGCGAGACTTTCGAGTCCAGCGTCTCGCTCAAGATCTACCCGCTGGCATCGGACCAGGTGGTCAGCACCATGCGCGCGTTGCACGCATCGATCCATATCGACTCGCGCAAGGTGGGACGGAAGCAGATGATCAATACGGCGATGGGGCGCAAGGAATGCCTGCCGATCACCTACGACAAGCGCACCTCGCTGGGCCCGCTGATGGTCGGCGAGGAGGTGGTGCAAGTCGAGCCCACGGTGATGCATATCACCGACTGGTACTGTCCTGCCGAGGCCTTCGTGCTGCGCACGGAGGTGCGCCAGAATGACCAGGTGCAGCGCGTGGACGTGACGGCGCTCGAGCGCGATTCGCAAGCGCCCTGAGCCGGGCTGGCCATCGGCAAGACACAAAAAAACCCGCCGCGGCGGGTTTTTTTGTGCACGTGGTCAGCGCTCAGCTGGCGGCCGGTGCGGGGGCGGCTTTCTTCTTGGTCTTCTTGCTGGTGGCCTTCTTGGCGGGCTTTTCAGCGGCCGGCGCTGCAGTGCCGGTCAGGTCGCTGCGCGTGCTCTTGTTCGCGCCTTGCGAGTACGGGTCGAACTTGTCGCCGGACTTGGCGCCCTGCGAATATGTGTCGAACTTCTCGCCCGACTTGGCTCCCTGGGCATACGGGTCGAACTGCTTCTTGCCGGCGGTCTGGGCCTGCACGGCCAGCGAGGCGGCGCCGAGGCAGAGCGCAATCGCGGTCGCGACGAACTTGTTCATGGTTTCTCCTGAGAAAAGCCGCCGTCGGGCGGTCGATTATGTGGCCTACCCCTCGCAGGGACGGACCGGGCCAGTGTCGCCAACATCGTTCTTTGCTGTCAACTTGGGGCTTGCCCGGCGCCAACGCCTCATGGAAACCCTGAATTGCGGCCCCGCTCCGATTGCGATTGGGGCCGCCGGCACGGCTTGCGCGGCTTACTCGGTAACGGCGTCGGACGGATGCTTCCAGGCCGCGCGCACCTCGCCCGATGGCGCCAGCGCCAGGTTGATGCCGCGGCTGCCGATCGGCTCCTGGAACCAGCGCTTCTGCAGCGCGGTGGCCTCGGCGCCGGCAAAGGTGGTGGTCAGCGCCTGGTCGACCACGCGCTTCCATTCCGGATCGGCCTTGGACAGCATCAGCGCGTTCTGCTCGACCGACAGCACCGGACCGATGATCACGAACTGCGACGGGTCCTTGGCGCGGGCGCGCAGGCCGGCCAGCAGCACGTCGTCCATCACGAAGGCCTGGGCGCGGCCGGACTCGAGCAGCAGGAACGACTCGCCGTGGTCCTTGGCGTAGACGTCGTGGTAGCCGTACTGCCCCTTCAGGCGCCGCACGTGGCGGTCGCCGGTGGAGCCCGCGCTGGTGACTACGGTCTTGCCGCGCAGGTCGCCGAGCGAGCGGATGCCCGAATCGGCCCGCACCAGCATGCGCACCGTCGAGACATAGTGCGAGACGCTGAACGCAACCTGCTTCTGGCGCTCGAGCGTATTGGTGTTGGGCGCGCAGTCCAGGTCCACCAGCCCGTTGACCACCGACGGGATGCGGTTCTGCGGCGTCAGCGGCATCCAGCGCACCTTCAGGTCCTTCAGGCCCAGCTTCTGGCGCGCCGCCTCGGCCGCGCGCAGGCACAGCTCGACCGCGTAGCCGGCGGGCTGGCCCTTGTCGTCGGCAAAGGAGAACGGCAGCGCGGATTCGCGGTAGCCGAGCACGATGGTGCCGGACTCGCGGATCTTGTCGAGCACGGGGGTCTGCGCCTGGGCGGAGGCCGGCGTCAGCGCGCCAGCCACGGCCACGCCGGTGGCAACGGCGACGCTGGAAAAGGCCAGTGCCGCCAGCGAACGACGGGCACGGAACAGGCGGGCGAGCAGGGAAGGCAGGGCAAAGGCGGGCATGCAGGAGAAACCGGAAGCGGCCGGCAATGCGGCAAAGACGCTAGGGTATACCCTGTCCCCGGTTGGGCGAAGAACATTCTCGTCATAAGCAAATGCCTGCCTGTTAAGACATGGAGGACCAGGCCCACGGCATTGGAGTCTGGCAGAGGAGTATGTAACCAATCGCAATTTGTGGATGTTTCGCCACATTGTTGAGGGGGCAACAGGGTAGAATCGCGCCTTCGTGCCTTTTGTCGCCTTCTTATAACAATGAGCCCCCGTCCGTCGCGCCTGCCGTGCATCGACGCCCTGAAGGCGGTCAGCTCGCAGCTGATCGTGCTCCACCACCTCGCGTTCTATGGTCCGATGTCGGACGCCGCCTACCAGCTGGCGCCCGGCCTGGTGGACTGGCTGTATGACTACGCCCGCATCGCGGTGCAGGTCTTCCTGGTGATCAGCGGTTTCCTCGCCGCACGCAGCCTCGCGCCGTACGGCCGGCTGGAGCTGCGCCAGCATCCGCTGCTGGCGTTGTGGCAGCGCTACCAGAAGCTGGTGGTGCCCTACGCCGCGGCAATCCTGCTCAGCATTGCCGGCGCCGCCCTGGCGCGGCAGTGGATGGTGCACGCGTCGATCCCCGCACCGCCGCACCTGATGCAGTTCCTCGCGCACCTGGCGCTGCTGCACAACGTGCTCGACGTTGATGCCCTCTCGGCCGGGGTCTGGTACGTGGCCATCGACCTGCAACTGTTTGCGCTGCTGCTGGCGGCACTGTGGGCGGCGCGCGCCATGTCGCGCGGGCGGGCGGCTGCCGGCGCGGGCGTCGGCATCGTGTCCGTGCTCGCGGTGGCCTCGCTGTTCTGGTTCAACCGCGATGCCGCGTGGGATATCTGGGCGGTGTACTTCTTTGGCGCCTACGCCATGGGCACGCTCGCCTGGTGGGCGTCGAACCCGGGCCGCTCGGCGATGGCGCTGCTGGTGCTCGGCGCCGTGGTGCTGGCGGCGCTGATCGTCGACTTCCGCCTGCGCATCGCCGTGGCGCTGGCGACGGCGCTGCTGCTGGCGATCTCACGCCGCGGCGGCTGGATGGAACGCTGGCCGCGCGCGCACGTGGTCGGTTTCTTCGGGCGGATCTCCTATTCGCTGTTCCTGGTCCATTTCCCGGTGTGCCTGCTGGTCAATGCCACGGTGTCGAACCTCGCGCCGGGGCAGCCGGTGCTGAATGCGCTCGGCATGGCAGCTGCGTGGATACTCAGCAACGTGGCGGGAGCGCTGTTCCATCGCTACGTGGAAAGTGCCAGCCCGCTGGCGGCGCTGCGCGCGCTGCTGGCCGACAACCGCGGCTCGGCCAGCCGTCCCACCGTGTAACGCTTGCAAGTGCTGCGCATCACTCCTCGTGCGCAGCTTGCAGCGACAGACTGTGCCCCACTGTGCCCGCGATGTGGCGCCGCGCCTGCAGGCCGTGCGCCGCTTCTTGCTGGTGCGTGCGCACCGCGGATGTCATGCGCCAGGCACGTGGCGTGTGCATGCCGCTGCCCCGGACTTGCGTACGCCGTCATACACATGGCGGCAAAACTCGCGTAAACGGGCATTGGGCGATGGCATGAAGGTTGCCTAGTATGGAATCGTAAACCTGACCATTTGGTCAGGATTCCATCGGGAACCGAGGGAGCCATGTCCGACCATATCGTCCTCACCTCGCACGCGCGCCGCGACAAGCCGGCCGAGCCGATCCACTGGGGCGCCCCGACTGCGGCCGAGCGCGGACCGGTGATCGCCAGCCTGGCGAACCCCGCGCAGCGCAATGTGATCGGCACCCATGCCGGCGCCTATGCCATCTATCGGGCGCTGGCGGTGGCCGCGGGCTCGCTGCAGCGCGACCACCGTACCGACCTGACCGATACCGCGCCGGCCGAGGCCATCGGGCCGCACCCGCAATGGGGCGATCCGGGCAAGATTGTCTCGCTCGACCCGTGGGGGCATCTGGTGTCCACCGTGTTTGCCGACCGCATCGCCGCCGGCGTCGATATCCGCCCGACCATCGCCGTCACGCGCGCGCATATCAATATGCCGGAGCTGGGCGCTGCCATCGCCGCGGGCAGGCTCACGCCTGATGGCAACATCCTCTACGCCAACGGCGACGTGCGCGTGACCAAGGCGGCGGTCGACCCGGTGTGGTACCTGCCCGGACTCGCGGCCCGCTTCGGCATCAAGGAGAGCGTGCTGCGGCGCAGCCTGTTCGAGCAGACCGGCGGCATGTTCCCGGAACTGGTGACCCGTCCCGACCTGAAAGTGTTCCTGCCGCCCATCGGCGGCATGACGCTGTACTTTTTCGGTGACGTCAGCCAGCTCGGCAAGCCCGAGACCCGGGTGGCGTGCCGCGTGCACGATGAATGCAACGGATCCGATGTGTTCGGGTCAGACATTTGTACCTGCAGGCCGTATCTGGCGCATGGCATCGAGGTGTGCATCGAGATGGCGCAGCAGGGCGGCGTCGGGCTGGTGGTCTACAACCGCAAGGAGGGCCGCGCGCTGGGCGAGGTGACCAAGTTCCTGGTCTACAACGCCCGCAAGCGGCAGGCGGGCGGTGACCGCGCCGAGACTTACTTTGCCCGCACCGAATGCGTGGCAGGCGTGCAGGACATGCGTTTCCAGGAACTGATGCCGGATGTGTTCCATTGGCTGGGCATCCGCCGCATCGACCGCTGGGCGTCGATGAGTAACATGAAGCACGGCGCGCTGGTGGCGCAGGGCATCGAGGTAGTCGAGCAGGTGGCGATCCCCGAAGCCCTGATCCCCGCCGACGCGCGCGTGGAGATCGATGCCAAGGTGGCCGCCGGCTACTTTACGCGCTACACGCCGCCGGATGCCGACGAACTGGCCCTGGCAAAGGGCAGGGGGTTGAACGAATGACAATGTATCCCGAAGAGGATCGTGGCGGCATGGACCGTCGGGGAGCAGGCGAGGAAATGCGGCCGGGCGCCGGCTGGCTGAGCCCGGTGCCGGAAGGGCATCCCGCCTCGGCGCTGCTGTGCGCCGAGGCGGTGCGCACGCATTGCGCGGCAGTCACGGAGCACGTGGCCAGCGGCGCGTCGGCGTTGTTTACCTGGCATCCCGACCGCGTGCATGCGATTGCCGATTACGTCGCCAGCACCATCCGGCAGCGCTACCCGGACCTGCAGGTGCCTTATCACAGCCGCTGGCGCCACTTTGAAAGCGGTGGCATCGAGCAGCGCGCGGACCGCTGGCAGGTGCTGTGCGAGCGCGCCGGCCTGAGCGGGCCGGATCATCGCGAAGAGCGCGCCCGCATCGGCATCGACCTGGTGATTCCGAGCGTACTGCTGGATGCCGGTGCCGGCCCTGACTGGCGCTATCGCGACCCGTCGAGCGACCTGGTGCTGACCCGCTCCGAAGGCCTCGGCGTGGCCAGCTTCGTGCTGTTCGCGCGCGGCGGCTTCTCGGCCGCGCCCGGCGACCCGCTGCGCGCGGATGCCGAACGGCTGCAGCGCATCGACGCCGACAGCATCGCGCACGCCTTCCAGGTCGCGCAGCACAACCCGCTGGTGGGGCTGGAAGGGCGCGCCGGGCTGCTGCGCCAGCTGGGCGAGGTGATGGAGGCGACGCCGGCGCTGTTCGGCCGGCCGGCGCGACTGGGTAACCTGTTCGACTACCTGAAGGCGCACGCGGTCAACGAGCGGCTCGACGCCAGCTTCCTGCTGCGCACGCTGCTGGTGGGCCTGGGGCCGGTGTGGCCGGGCCGCATTTGCATCGAAGGCGTGTCGCTGGGCGACTGCTGGCGCCATCCGGCCGCGCCGGGCGGGCTGGTGCCGTTCCACAAGCTGACGCAGTGGCTGACCTACTCGCTGCTGGAGCCGCTGGAAGACGCGGGCCTGACCGTGACCGGGCTGGACGCACTGACCGGCTTGCCCGAATACCGCAACGGCGGCCTGCTGTACGACTTCGAGCTGATGGTGCCGCGCGACCCGAACTTCGCTGCCGAGCCGCATGCGGTGGACGAGCCGGTGATCGTCGAATGGCGCGCGCTGACCGTGACCGGGCTCGACCTGGTGGCCGATGGCGTGCGCGAGGCGCTGGGCCTGGCGGAAGCGGACTTCCCGCTGGCGCGCGTGCTGGAAGGCGGCACCTGGGCAGCCGGCCGGCGCATCGCGGCCAAGCGGCGCCCGGGCGGGCCGCCGCCGTTCAGCATCATCAGCGACGGTACGGTGTTCTGACGCACGGGCGCCCGGGGGGGCGCCCGCGGCAGGACCGGCGCTGCGCCAGCCGCGGCGCCGGCAAGGAATTGCGTGTGAAACGTGGCCATCAGGAGCGTCCCATGAATGACATGTCCGCTGTTCCCGCCGATGTCGCTGTGGTTGCCGACACCGCGGCCGATCCTGCCGGCATGCCCGGCGTGCTGGTCGTGGACCACCCGCTGGTGCAGCACAAGGTCACGCTGGTGCGCAGCGAAGAAACCACCACCGACAACTTCCGCCGGCTGGTGCGCGAAATCGCGCAGCTGCTTACCTATGAGGCCACGCGCGACCTGGCGATGGAGACCATCGCCATCCGCACCCCGATCGCGTCGACGCAGTCGCGCGTGCTCTCCGGCAAGAAGCTGTGCCTGGTGTCGATCCTGCGCGCGGGCAACGGCTTTATCGACGGCATGCTGGAGTTGCTGCCGGCGGCGCGCGTCGGGCATATCGGGCTGTACCGCGACCCCGAGACACTGGAGCCGATCGAGTACTACTTCAAGATGCCCGAGGACATCCACGAGCGCATGGTGATCGTGGTGGACCCGATGCTGGCCACGGGCAACTCGGCCATCGCCGCGCTCAACCGCCTGAAAGAGGCCGGGGTCACGACGATGAAGTACGTGTGCCTGATCGCCTCGCGCCCGGGCTTGCGCGCGTTGCGCGCCGCGCATCCCGAGGTGGGCATCGTCACCGCGGCCATCGACGAAACGCTCAACGAGCACGGCTACATCGTGCCCGGCCTGGGCGACGCCGGCGACCGCCTCTACGGCACACGCTGATGGACGCGCCCGCGCCCGCGCCCGCGCGCGCCGCGCCGCGGCGAGCGCTGCCCGTACGCGCTGCCGCGGGCGGCCGCATTCGCCAGGAGAACCAGGCCATGATCCTGTGCGCGGCCGAGCATGTGTTCGCGCGCGCCGGGTTTGCAGGGGCCACCATGGCGGAGATCGCGATGCGCGCGGGCGTGCCCAAGTCCAATTTGCATTACTACTTCCGCACCAAGCAGGCGCTGTACCGCGCGGTGCTCGCGCACACGCTGCAGCTGTGGCTGTCCGAGACCGACATCATCCGCGCCGAGCTGCCGCCGCAGGTGGCGCTGGAGCAGTACATCCGCGCCAAGATGCGGCTGTCCGCCAGCCATCCGGACGCATCGCGCGTGTTCGCCAACGAGCTGCTGCACGGCGCGCCCGAGATCGGCGAGATCCTGCGGCATGCGCTGCGCGAACTGGTGTCGCGCAAGGCGGCGGTGGTGCAGCATTGGATCGACAGCGGGCAGATGGCGCCGGTCGATCCGCAGCATCTGTTCTTCACCATCTGGGCGGCCACGCAGACGTACGCGGACTTTGAAGCGCAGGTCTGTGCCGTGCTCGGCGTCAGCCGCCTGGGGCGGCAGGACTACGCGCAGGCCACCGAGCACCTGGTGGCGCTGCTGCTGCGCGGCTGCGGGCTGGCGCCCGAGGCCGCGGCCCTTGCCGCGCTCTCCGACGGACAGGCGTGAGGCCCGGATCGATCGCACGTGGCGCGTGATCCCGCGCCATGAGAATATCGCCGTGCATCCAGCCCTGAGAGACACCCCATGCTCGACCTGATCCTGCGGCACTGCAATCTCCCCGATGGCCGTACCGATATCGATATCGGCATTGCGGGCGGGCGCATCGCCGCGGTGGAGCCGGCGCTTGCCGCAAGCGCGGGCGAGGAGATCGACGCGGCGGGCCAGCTGGTGACGCCGCCCTTCGTCGACGCGCACTTCCATATGGATTCCACGCTGTCGTACGGCCTGCCGCGCGTGAACCAGTCGGGCACACTGCTCGAAGGCATTGCGCTGTGGGGCGAACTGAAGCTGATGCTGACGCAGGAGGCCATCGTCGAACGCGCGCTGGCCTACTGCGACTGGGCCGTGGCGCGTGGGCTGCTGGCGATCCGCTCGCATGTCGATATCTGCGACCCGCGGCTGCTGGCGGTGGAAGCGCTGCTGCACGTGCGCGAGCACGTGCGCCCCTACCTCGACCTGCAACTGGTGGCGTTCCCGCAGGACGGCGTGCTGCGCGCGCCCGGTGCGCTCGACAACCTGAAGCGCGCGCTCGACATGGGCGTCGACGTGGTCGGCGGCATCCCGCATTTCGAGCGCACCATGGCGCAGGGCGCGGAGTCGGTGCGGCTGCTGTGCGAGCTTGCCGCCGACCGCGGCCTGCGCGTCGACATGCATTGCGACGAGAGCGACGACCCGCTGTCGCGCCATATCGAGACGCTGGCGAGCGAGACAATGCGGCTCGGGCTGCAGGGCAGGGTGGCGGGTTCGCACCTGACCTCGATGCATTCGATGGACAACTACTACGTGTCCAAGCTGATCCCGCTGATGCGCGAGGCCGGCGTGGCGGCGATCGCCAACCCGCTGATCAACATCACGCTGCAAGGCCGGCACGACTCCTACCCGAAGCGCCGCGGCATGACCCGCGTGCCGGAGCTGCTGGCGGCCGGCGTGCCGGTGGCGTTCGGCCACGATTGCGTGATGGACCCCTGGTACGGCCTGGGCTCGGGCGACATGCTGGAAGTGGCGCACATGGGCCTGCACGTCGCGCAGATGACCGGGCAGGAGGCGATGCGCGCCTGCTTTACCGCGGTCACCGGCACGCCGGCGCAGATCCTGGGCCTGGAGGGCTACGGCATCGCGCCGGGCAACCGCGCCGACTTGGTGCTGCTGCAGGCGCGCGACCCGGTGGAGGCGATCCGCCTGCGCGCCACGCGGCTGCGGGTGCTGCGTGCGGGCAAGGTCATCGCCAGCACGCCGGCGGCGACGGCGACGCTGCACCTGCCGGAGCGGCCGGCGCAGGTGGATTTCCTGCGCGGCGGCGGTGCGGCGTAGCGGTTGGCACGGCAAAGTTTTTTCGCGAGGGGGTGTTGACAGTGTCCGCTGTGCTCAGCATAATATCGTTCTTCGGATCGCGGCAGCAAAGCAGCGAAACGAAGCCCAGATGGCGGAATTGGTAGACGCACTAGGTTCAGGTCCTAGCGGTGGCAACACTGTGGAGGTTCGAGTCCTCTTCTGGGCACCAATTTTTAAGAAAGGCTCGCGCAAGCGAGCCTTTCTTCGTTTCAGGCCAGACACCCGCCCATTCGATGCCGGGGCAGTTGCCTCGGATATCTGGAAGAAACCCGCAGCGATGCGGGTTTTTTTCGTCCGCGTTTTCTTGTTTGCCGCATCGCTGAGATCCGGCGGCGGCGCAGCGGGTCAGGCCGCCGGCGCGCCTTCCAGGCTCTGGCCTCGCGCACGCAGTTGTGCGAATTCTTCGCCGCCAAAGCGCGCCAGCACGCTTTCCGGCGGCACCAGCGCGCGCATCAGCGCGGCCATGTCACGCAGTACCTGGTCGCCCGCGGCATGGCCGCGGCGGTCGTTGATCTGCTTGAAGCGGTCGACGTCGATCAGCACCAGGCTGGCGCGCTCGTGCGCCGCGTACTGCGTGGCCACCAGTTCGAGTGCGCGCCGGTTCAGCAGGCCGGTCAGGCTGTCGGTACGGGGCCTGTTGCTCAAGCTGCGCGGTCAGCGAGGCGTGCTCGCGCAGCTTGCGGCGCAGGATATCCAGCGCATCGAACAGCGGCCGCATTTCCGCCGCCGGCGCGCAGCAGCGGCAGGAACATCTTTTCGATCGCGCGCCGGATCTCGTCCATCTGGGGCTCCTGCGGCGGGCGCGCGGCAATCTCGTCGATCTGCGCGCGTGCGCGCACCAGGCGTTCGCGCGCGGCGCTATTGTCAGAGGGTGGCTCGCCCAGCACGCTGTTGGCTGGCCCGCGTTCCGCAGACAGCACGTTGGCGGCGTCCAACACCAGGCGGTATTCGGAGATGTCGTAGCATCGCGGTGCACAGTCCGCCGATCGCGGTGGCGATCGCCAGCTTGCGTTTCAGGCTGCTGCCGCGCGCGGGCGTCGGCGCGCTCCCGGCGCCGGGGAATCCACGCTGGCGCGCTCGTTGCCACAGCGCCATAAGGTCTCCTCCCGGCGCCTGCAAGCCGGGCAATGCTTGGAGGATTTGTCATTAGCGCCATTATTGAAGAAAAGGCGTGATTTTCGGATAGATCCCCCAGCGATTTACTCCACTGACGCCTGCCGCCGCGGCGCGCGCGTCCGCACATTCGACGCTAACGCTCGCAGGGCATTTGACCTATGCTCAAGCTCATCGGGCAGGCTGCATATAACGTCCCGAAGGTGGTTGCCATGATGCGCTTGTCATCGTCGAGTGAGAGGGAGGCGGGGACTTGCCCCGGTTGGCACCCATGTGCCGCGCACCCGGGACACGGCCTGCATCACCTGCAGTGCTGCTGCATCCTTGCCATGCTGATGTGTGCGCTGGCCCGTGCGGATGACGCGGTGCCCGAGAGCCACGGCCAGGGAGTATCGGGCTGGGGCTGGGATCTTCCCCCGCCGGTGCAACAGGCACCGGCCGATGTGCCTGACCTGCTGGTGGCCGGCACCAATTCGCCGGACGCGCCGGCCCGGCTTGCCGAACCCGTCACCGTCGAGTATGCGGCGCTACCGCCGCCTTCCCCATCATCGTCATTGCCGCTTGCCGTCGGCCCCGGGCCGGACGACGATGCCCCGGGTCTTGCCGCCTTCGATCGCGAAACCGTCGCGATGTCAGAGCGCCCGCGCCGCATATTGCTGCACCTCGACGACACCACCACCGCTGGCGGGTTTGCCGATAGCCGCGTGCGTACCATGGCGCTGGCCATGGATGCGGTCGTGCCGCGCGCGGGCGGCCTGACGATCCAGCCGCGCGTGCAACTGGCCTACCAGCCCGGCATGCCCGCGGTCAGTGGCGGCACGCCGCCGCAGGCCATGCCCGGCGATTCCAGCGCCACCGGCGTCGGCGTGCGTCTGTACGGCGCCCAGCCCACGCGGCTCGCCGGCATCTATCCGTTCGTCGAAGCAGACTGGTGGCAGGAGAGCCGCAAGCAGACCATCAACATCAACGGCACCAAGATCGATACCGACCTGCTGCGCGGATTGTTCTCGTTCAATATCGGCGCGCACGGCAATACCTCGACCGGCGTGAAGCTGTGGTTCAAGGTGAGGGCGGGGCGCAATCCGGGCGGGACGGTCGGGGCGCGGTATCGCTGGTAGCGGTGCAGGCGGAGCGCCTGAAGGAGAAGGCGCGAACCGAGGCTGCAAAGTGAGCGGGCAAAGAAAAAGGGCTTCCGTTTCCGGAAGCCCTTTCCCGTTCTGCATAGGTGGCGCGGCTGGCAGGATTCGAACCCACGACCCCTTGGTTCGTAGCCAAGTACTCTATCCAACTGAGCTACAGCCGCACACGAGAGGCGCTATTGTAGCGCGGTTTTCAGTTTGCGCAAGCGTTTGGCGAAAAAACTTTTGCCGGCCTTTGCCCGTGCGCCGGCATCGCTATGCCGCCACCTCCGACCAGACCCCGTCAGCCTCGCATGCCTTGCCGTCGTCGCGCAGCTTGATCAGATGCGCCAGCAGCGAGCGCTGCGCAACGGGGTGCATGCGTGGCGGCACGTCGTCATAGACGCGCACGACCAGCTCGCCGATCGATGCGGGCCCCAGTTCGCGCAGCGCGCCGGCCACCTTGGCTTCGCGCTGCAGCCGGTGCCGGATCAGGATGCGGATGGCGTCCTGCGGGCGCCCGATCAGGAAGCCGTGTCCCGGAGCCAGCCATTCCAGGTCCTCATCCTGCAATGCGGCCAGGGAATCGAGGTAGGCGCGCATATCGCCATCTGGCGGGCCGATGACCACGGTCGAGCCCTGCATCACGTGGTCGCCGGTGAAGAGGGTCTTCTCTTGCTCGAGCAGGTAGCACAGGTGGTTCGACGCATGGCCCGGCGTATGGCACACGCGCAAGATGCAGTCGTCGGCGATCGCAATGCGCTCGCCATGCGCAAGCTCGCGCTGCGGCGTGAAGTTCGCGTCCTGCCACTGGCCCGCGGGCGCGGCGCGGCCCAGCACGGTGGCGCCGGTGGCGGCCTGAAGCGCGGCGGCGGCGGGCGAATGGTCCAGGTGCGTGTGCGTGGCCAGGATCCAGCGGATCGGGCCGGGCGCGGCTTCCAGGATGGCGCGCACGTGCTCGCGATCGTCGGGGCCGGGATCGATCACTGCCCACTCGTTGCTTGCGCCGCCGCCGACCAGGTAGGTGTTGGTGCCGGGCCCGGTCATCACGCTGCCGTTGTTGGCGGTCACGCGCCAGACGCGCCCGGAGAGCCGCACCGGCACGCCGGGCGCCAGCTCGTAGCGGCCGTGCACCTTGCCGTCCGGATCGATGCGGCCGATCTCGGCATAGCACGGCTCGTTGGGCATCACCGGTCGGACGCCGGCCGCACCGGTGGCCAGCCGCGGCATGATGCAGGCGATGCCGCGCAGCTGCGAGAAGTAGGCAAAGCAGGCTTCGGCGCTGTCGAACTGCGCGATCGCGCTCAGCGTGCGGCGCGTGACGTGCATCAGCGGCAGGCCGCTGGCCGGGTCGGCGGCCTCGGCAGGCCGGACCCAGCGGTGCTCCACGATCTCGCTGCCATCGGGCACGACTTCCTGCCCTTCCGGCGCGATGGCGACGAAGAAGCGGGTATCGAAGCGCTTGGGCAAGCCGGGCGGCGTCAGCCAGTAGCTGTGATAGGCGAGCCGGTCAGCCGCGAGCCGCAGCCCCAGTTGCTCGCATGCATGCACGAGGCCGGGGCCGCCGCGCTGCACCGCCTCGCGCAGCAGCGCCTGCGCGGCCGCGCCGAGTTCATGCGGCGACTGCAGCCGGCCGTCGCTGCCATAGGCGAACAGCAGGCCGGCTTCCTCAAAACATTCGCGCACGGCGGCCACGTAGAAGTCCAGGCCGCCGGCGGGCAGGCCCAGCCGCTCGCTGGCGCTCGCGTCGTCCAGGCCATGGGCATGCGCGTGCAGCCCCTTGTCCTGCACGTCGAGCGTGCCGCCGGGGAATACGTAGGCGCCGCTGCTGCGGTCGTTGGCACGCTCGACGCGGCGTACGATCAGCACTTCCATGCCGCCCGGCGCGTCGCGCACGACGAGCAGGCTGGCGGCATTGCGCAGCAGCGGAGTGGGGGTGGCAGGGCGGTTGTCGTTTGTCTCTGTGGTTGTCATTGTGTCGGCATCTTGGGTGTGCTTTGCGGCGCGCCGGGAGCCCATAGTGTAGCCGCGTTGAAAGATTCGCCATCCCCGGGGATTTCCGGGCGTTCGGGGTGGGAGGCGGCGAGCACCGGCTTTGGCTTTTCCCGCCAGACGCAGTAATCTGATAGCTCCGCTTCACTTTTTGGGGCCGCGAATTGCCTTGGCGCAGCCCCCGCAGGAGGTCCCGCGTGATCCGAGCATTGACCCTGTGCCTGCCGCTGGCGTGCCTGCTGGCCGCCTGCGAAACGCCGCCGCAAATGGCGCCGCGCCCGGTGCCGCCCCCGGCCACCCGCATCACGGTCGCGCCGCAGGCCGACAACCGGGCCGCTTCGGCCGCCTGCGAGCCCGCGGTGGCCGAAGCGCTCAAGCGCCGCTACCCGCAGCCCGGCAGCGTCATGCTGATGGCCGACCGCGAGCAGTACTACCATCGGCCCAATTCGCAGACCTCGGTCAACGGCGAGGGCGTGTTCGAGCCGGATGACAGTTCGTCGTCGATCGGATTCCACTATGCGTGTTTGTACAACGCGCGCACCGGGAAGGTCGATGATGTGCAGATGCGCTATTGAGAGAGGGGATAACACATGCCGTACCTGATCGAAACCGTCGACAAGCCCGCCCACCAGCATGTGCGCCAGGCCACCCGCGCCAGCCACCTGGAATACCTTGAAGCCAACAAGGCGCTGCTTCTGGCCTGCGGCGCCAAGCTCAACGACGATGGCTCGGACGCCGGCGGCGGCATCTATATCGTCGATGTCGAGACCCGCGAGGCGGCACAGCAGTTCATCGATGCCGATCCGTTCGCCGAGGCCGGCCTGTTTGCCGAGGTTCGTATCGTGCGCTGGCGCAAGGCCTATCTCGGCGGCGTCCGGTTTATCTGACCGGCGTCGCGCGTACCCGACGCCATGCCGCAGGCGAGGTAGCGGCCGCCGACTTTTATCGGATGTCGGATGTGCTTTATCATGCGCGTTTTCGTTGCGTCCTTTGTATCGATACCACGCCCCGCCGCGCCCATATAGCGCTCGGTGCGCTTGCCCGCGCTGCCCGACCTCGGAGGAATTGACAGACGCCAGCCTGCGGGACAAGATGCGGACGGAACTAGATGCGCCTCCGGAGCGACATGTCGGCAGTCATAGCCGCACCGCCCGGACAAGCCGCAAGAACATAGGGAAACGGGGTCATGAAGCCTTCCTTTCGTCAAATGGCGAGCGCGGTCGCGCTCGCCATCATGCTGTCCGGCTGCGCTTCCGCGCCTGACAATGTCGCCAGCCCGACCGTCGCCGCCGAGCAGCCGCCGTCCGACCAGGCCATGAAGGCCTTGTCCGCCGAGGTCTTCACCTACGCCTATCCGATGGTGCTGATGGACGTGACGCGCGAGCTGATGACCGCGCGCACGCCGGTCAACACCTTCAGCCACAAGCGCACCTTCCCGGACGCGAGCTTCACCGACGTGGTCAGCCCCAATGCCGACACGCTGTACTCGTCGGCATGGCTCGACCTGTCGAAGGAGCCGGTGATCCTGTCCGTGCCCGACACCAATGGCCGCTATTACCTGATGCCGCTGATGGATGCGTGGACCAATGTGTTCGCGTCGCCGGGCAAGCGCACCACGGGTACCCGCCGCGGCAATTTCGCCATTACCGGGCCTGACTGGCGCGGCACGCTGCCCAAGGGCATGCAGGAGATCCGCTCGCCCACGTCGATGGTCTGGCTGATCGGCCGCACGCAGGCCAATGGCAAGCAGGACTTCCCGGCGGTGCACCGGCTGCAGGACCAGTACCGGCTGACGCCGCTGTCGGCCTGGGGCGGCGGTCGGCGCGTGCCGGACAAGACCGCGCCGCGCGCGACCACGGTCGACACGCAAAGCTCGCCGGTCGAACAGGTGGCGGCGATGGACGCGCAGGCGTTCTTCACGCGCTTTGCCTCGCTGCTTCCGGCCAACCCGCCGGCACCGGCCGACAGCGCCATGGTCGACAAGATCCACCGCATGGGCATCATCCCCGGCGTGCCGTTCAAGACCACGGTGATGGAGCCGTCCACCGCGCGCGCGGTGCAGGAAGGCGCCACTGCGGCGCTGGCTGTGATCGTCCAGGGCGCGCGCAAGGGCAATGCCGATGCCGGCAACGGCTGGGTCATGCATCGCGACCTGGGCTCGTACGGCACCAACTACGGCCGCCGCGCGGTGATCGCGTGGGTGGGGCTGGGCGCCAACCTGCCCGAGGATGCGATCTACGCCTCTGCCCGCACCGATGCCAACGGCAAGCCGCTGCAGGGCGGGGCGCGCTACGTGCTGCATTTCGACAAGGGGCAACTGCCACCGGCGCGTGCGTTCTGGTCGCTGACGCTGTACAACGACGGCCAGGCCTTCATTCCCAACCCGATCAACCGCTTCGCCATCGGCAGCCGCGACCGCCTGCGCTACAACCGCGACGGCTCGCTCGATATCTACATCCAGCACGAGCGCCCGAGCGCATCCAAGGTATCTAACTGGCTGCCGGCACCGCCCGACGGCCTCAACATGATGCTGCGCGCGTACTGGCCGGAGCAGGCGCTGCTCGACGGCAACTGGATGCCGCCGGCCGTGATGCGCGTGAACTGACGCCCGTCGCGGCGCCACCGGCAAGAAGGGCCGCATGCCTGCGAGGACATGCGGCCTTTTTGCTTTCATGGCAGCCGGCGCAGCGCTCAGAAGTTGTAGCGCACGCCCGCGTAGAAAGCGCGTCCCGTGCCCGGATAAAACACCGCGGTATTGGCGGTGCGCGCATCCGCCACGGTGCTGAAGTCGCTGACGTAGCGCTTGTTGGCGAGGTTGCGCACATCGAGGAACAGCGTGACGCCGCGCGCGAAGGCATAGCTGGCCTGCACGCCGAACAGCACGTAGGCCGGTACCCTCAGGGTATTGGCGTAGTCGACGTAGGCGCCGGTCGGCACCCAGTCGATGGTGCCTGCCACGCGCAGCCCGGAGGCGCGGCTGTAGGCGATGGTGGTGCGCAGCACGTGCTCCGGCACGCCGGCGATGCGGTTGTTGCCGTACTGCGGATCGTTGTCGAAGCGGAAATCGCTGTAGTTCCATAGCTGCGACAGCGTCAGCCTGTCGCCCGGGCCGGCCAGGTTCTGCAGCAGGTCGGCCGTGATGCCCAGCTCGACGCCTTGCAGCGTGGTGCGGTTGGCATTGAAGGTGGCGGCCGGCACGTTGGGATCGACGGTGAACTGCAGCAGCTGGTCGCGCACCAGGGAGCGGTACAGCGTCACGTCCCAGCCCAGCCGTTCGGTGCGCCCGCGCGTGCCCAGCTCCAGCGTCCAGCCGTGCTGCGCCGCCAGCGGCACGAAGCGGGTGGTGGTGCCGATGGTCTGGTTCAGGTCGGTGAAGTCAGGCACGTCGGCGCTGCGGGTGATGTCGGCAAAGGCCTGGATATCCTGCGCCGGTTCCCACAGCACGCCGAACTTCGGATTGACGCCGCTGTAGTGGGTATCGTCCGACTTCGGCGTCGGGTTGACGGCGAGCCCGCCGTAGTCCTGGTAGCGGCGCTGGCTGTAGTATGCCTTGGCCCCGGCCATCAGCGCGACCGTGGGCGTGATCCATAGGCGGTCTTCCAGGTAGGCCTCGTAGTTGTAGGCGTCCTGGCGCGAGTTCAGCGTCTGCGCGCCGCGCGCACCGGACACGTTGACATACTGGCGCGCGTCATTGTTGCCGCCGAAAAAGCGCGCCCCGGCGATCAGCTGGTTGCGCAGGCCCGCGACCGTCTGCGTGCCGGTATAGCGCGGCGCGATGCCATAGGTCCAGCTGTCCTGGTCGATCACCTGGAAGATCGGGTGGTACAGGTCCTTGTGGATGGCCCAGCTGGCGATATCGAGCTGGCCGCTGGCGAGCTTCATCGTGGTGACGTTGGCCAGGCGCACGGTGCGTGTATTGCGCGCCTGGTCGCCGGCGAGCGCGCTGGCCGATGCCTTGGTCGGGTCGTTCAGCGCATCCTGCAGCGACAGCGCTCCCGGCAGCAGCTGGTCGACCACGTAGGCGCCGAGGTAGAAGCGCGTCTCCAGCTGGGGCGTGAGGCGGTAGCCGAAGTTGGCATTGAGCTGCTCGTACTGGCCGCGAGAGTGGTCGCGCCAGCCCTCGGAATGATTGACACTCAGGTTGGCCAGGAAGTCGAACTGGCCGATCTGGCGCGACACCTGCCCGCTGGCGCGCACGGTGCCGAAGCTGCCACCGTCGAGCCGCAGCAGGTTGGGCGAGTCGGCGGTGAAGGCGGTCGGCGTGGTGAAGTTGATGGCGCCGCCCAGCGTGGTGCTGCCGTAGGCCAGGCCGTTGCCGCCCTTGTAGACCTCGGCCGCTGACAGCCCGAGGGGATCGATCTGGTAGAAGTCGCCGCTGCCGTCGGCAAAATTGGTCGGCACGCCGTCCTGCAGGATTTCCAGGCCGCGCGTATGGAAGCCGCGTGCCACGCCGGAGCCGCGCACGGACAGGCGCAATTCCTGCCCATAGCGTTCCTCGACATAGACACCTGGCGAGTCCTTGAGCACGTCGCGCAGGTTGCTGGCGTAAGTGTTGGCGTAGCTGGCAGCATCGACAAAGCCCACGGAGCCCGCCGATTCGAACAAGGCCGAGCGCTGCGCGGCGATGCCGGGCGCGGTCAGCGATCCGGGCGCCGGGGCGGTGGCGGTAACGGTGGGGAGGGTGGGTGGCTCTGCGGTGTCAGGCGCGGCCTGCGCCAGCGCGACGCCGGTGAATGCAGCGGCCGGCAGCACGGCTGCGCGGCCCCAGTGGCAGGCTCGTTTCATCGATATCCCTATGCCGGCACATCGGCGCCCCTTGCTGGATGCTCGCCTCTCCCAAGGCGGGGCGCCGGTGCTCTGAGTGTAAGGCAGAGAGCCGGCAAGGATACGTAGACAATGGCAGCGCTACGCTGCGACACAGCGCTGCATGCGGCGCATGCCGCACCGGCGCTGCACCGGGTCAGTGCGCGTGCGTGGCGCAGCCCACGCAGGCGCCGCTGGCGTGTTGCGCCACGGCTGTGGGAGCGGTCGTCTTGCTGACCCGCTTCCATGCGGTCGCCGGCGCCGACCACTGCTCGCGCAGTGCGCGGGCCGCGCTCACCATATTGGCCAGGGCCGCTTCGGTTTCATCCCAGCCGCGCGTCTTCAGGCCGCAGTCCGGGTTGACCCACAGGCGCTGCGGCGGTACCACCTCGCAGGCGCGGGTGAGCAGCCGCTCCATCGCCTGCACCGACGGCACGCGCGGCGAATGGATGTCGTAGACGCCCGGCCCGATCTCGTTCGGGTAGTCGAAGTCGCCGAAGCCTTCCAGCAGTTCCATCGCCGAGCGCGAGGTCTCGATGGTGATCACGTCCGCGTCCATCGCGGCAATCGACGGCAGGATGTCGTTGAACTCCGCATAGCACATATGGGTGTGGATCTGGGTCTGGTCCTGCACGCCGCTGGCCGAGAGGCGGAAGGCGGTGACGGCCCAGTCCAGGTAGGCGTCCCAGTCGGCGCGGCGCAGCGGCAGGCCTTCGCGCAGCGCCGGTTCGTCGATCTGGATCACGCGGATGCCGGCCTGTTCCAGGTCGCACACCTCGTCGCGGATCGCCAGTGCCAGCTGGCGCGCGGTGGTGGCGCGTGGCTGGTCGTCGCGCACGAAGGACCATTGCAGCATGGTGACGGGGCCGGTCAGCATGCCCTTCATCGGCCGCTCGGTCAGCGACTGGGCATAGCGCGCGGTCTCGACCGTCATCGGCTCGGGACGGTACACGTCGCCATAGATCACCGGCGGCTTGACGCAGCGCGAGCCGTAGCTCTGCACCCAGCCGTTCTCGGTAAAGCCGTAGCCGCACAGCTGCTCGCCGAAGTACTCGACCATGTCGTTGCGCTCGGCCTCGCCATGCACCAGCACGTCCAGCCCGAGTTCTTCCTGCTTGCGCACGGCCAGCGAGATCTCGGCGCGGATCCGCTCCAGGTATTCCAGGGCGCCGATCTCGCCGCGCTTGTAGGCCGCGCGAGTCTGGCGGATGGCGGCGGTCTGCGGGAACGAGCCGATGGTGGTCGTCGGCAGCAGCGGGAGTTGCAGCGCCTGGCGCTGGCGTTCGATGCGCTCCGCAAAGGGGCTGGCGCGTCGGGCCATGTCGGCGGTCACGTCTGCCAGGCGCTGCTGCACGCGCGGGTTGACCACGCGGCGCGACTGGCGGCGCGAGGCCTGTGCGGCGTCGGAAGCGGTCAGCGCCTCGGCGACCGCTGCGTCACCCTGGTTCAGCGCGCGTGCCAGCACCGACAGTTCGTCGAGCTTTTCCGTGGCAAAGGCCAGCCATGACTTGAGCTCGGCATCGAGGCGCGCTTCATGTGCAAGCGATACCGGCACATGCAGCAGCGAGCACGACGGTGCCAGCCACAGGCGCTCGCCCAGCGCGGCTTGCAGCGGGCGCAGCGTGTCCAGCACGCGGCGCAGGTCAGTGCGCCAGATATTGCGGCCGTCGATCACGCCGGCCGACAGCACGGCATGCGCGGGCAGCGCGGCCTGCCATGCGGCCAGTTGCGCCGGTGCGCGCACCAGGTCGATATGGAAACCGTCGACGGGCAGGGCGGCGGCGCGTTGTGCGTGGTCGGCGGCGCTGTCGAAATACGTGGCCAGCAGCAGCTTGGGGCCCGCATCGCGCAGGCCTACATAGGCCGTGTCGAATGCGTCGATCCAGGCCGGTTCCAGGTCCAGGCACAGCGCCGGCTCGTCGATCTGCACCCACTCGATGCCGCGTGCCTTGAGCTGGCCGAGGATGCGGCGATAGGCCTGCACCAGCTTCGGCAGCAGCGTCAGGCGGTCAAAGCCGGCCACATGGCTCTTGGACAGCCACAGGTAGGTCACCGGCCCGATCAGCGTCGGGCGGGCGCGCAGGCCTTGCGCCAGCGCTTCATCGGTTTCCTCGAAGAACCACGCCGGGCCGCCGTCGAACGTCGTGTCGGCGTCCAGTTCCGGGACCAGGTAGTGGTAGTTGGTGTCGAACCACTTGGTCATCTCCATCGCCGGCTGTTCGCGGTTGCCGCGCGCCAGTTCGAAGTACTGCGTCAGCGTGAGCTGCGCCGCGTCGAAGCCGAAGCGGCGCGGCAGCGCGCCCAGCAGCGCGGTCAGGCTCAGCATCTGGTCGTAGTAGGCAAAGTCGCCGGTGGCGACGGTGTCCAGGCCGCGCTCGGCCTGCAGTTGCCAGTGGCGGCGGCGCAGTTGCGCGGCCGTGTCGCGCAGCGCGGCTTCGGTGCTGTCGCCGCGCCAGAAGGCCTCCTGTGCGAATTTCAGTTCGCGGCGCTCGCCGATGCGGGGAAAGCCGAGGATATGGGTGCGTGCCATTTGTTCTTGCTCCGGAAGATGTCTGGCGCACAGTGTCGAATTGCCCGTAAAATGAATCAAGCGACAAGTTTTAAACAACATATGAATAGATTTCATACGAGGGTGCGTCCGCCGGGCGACGAGGACGGCGCATGATCGAAGTCCGACATTTCCGATCGCTGGTGGCCATCGCCGAGTCCGGCAAGCTCGCCACCGCCGCCGAGCGCGTGCATGTCAGCCAGTCGGCGCTCTCCCACCAGATCAAGGCGATCGAGGCGCATTACGGCCTGCCGCTGTTCGACCGCACCCGGCAGGGGCTGCGCTTCACGCCCGCGGGCGAGCGTCTGCTGGCGCTGGCGCGCGAGGTGCTGGCGTCGGTCAGCGCGGCCGACCGCGATATCGAACGGCTCAAGGGCGATACCCGTGGCGAGCTGCGCGTGGTGCTGGAATGCCATACCTGCTTTGACTGGCTGATGCCGGTGATGGACGAGTTCCGCCGCCGCTGGCCCGAGGTGGAGGTGGACCTGGTGGCCGGCTTCCACGCCGACCCGATCGCGTTGCTCGGCGAGGGCCGCGCCGACATGGTGATCGGCTCGCAGCCGGCGGTGCGGCGGGGGCTGGAGGTGGCGCCGCTGTTCCGCTTCGAGATCCTGGCGGTCATCGCCAATGAGCACCGGCTGCGCAACAAGCGCCGCCTCGAAGCCGCCGACCTGGCCGGCGAAACGCTGATCACCTATCCGGTGCCGGAGCAGCGCATTGACCTGATCCGCGAAGTGCTGGAGCCCGCCGGCATCCGGCTCGAGCGGCGCACCGCCGAACTTACCGTGGCCGTGCTGCAGCTTGTGGCCAGCCGCCGCGGCGTGGCGGCGCTGCCGAACTGGGGCGTGAAGAACTACGTCGACCACGACTATGTGTTGGCCAAGCGCATCGGGGTCCGGGGCCTGTGGAGCGAGCTCTATGCCACTGTGCCGGTGGCGATGGCCGGGCGGCCGTATGTGGCGGACTTCGTCTCGATCGTGCGCGATACCTGCGCGGCGCAGCTCGACGGTATCGAGCTGCTGCCGCAGGCGGCATAAGGCGAGTTCAGGCGGGCAGGGCGAGCGCCGCCTCGCTGGCGGCGCGGCGCGTGACGGCAAGCGGGGCCGGATCTGCCGGGGCATCGCCGTCCGGATCATCCACGTCCGCGAACAGCAATTCCACATCAAAGCCGTTGTCCAGCCGGCGCAGGAACAGCCACAACAGGTTGGCATCGCCAGCGGTCAGCGTGGCGTGCAGCACGGGCTGGTGGTTGGCGTCGAAGCTGAACTGCGCGGGCGCCAGCCCGGTGCGGCGGGCATTGGCAAGCACCCATTCCATGGCGCCAAACAGGTCGGCGGTGTCGAGTCGCAGCGAAAGGCGCAGGGTAGGGAGGGTAGTGGCGGGCATGTAGCGTTTCCGGCAGGTATGTCGATGAAGTAAATTTACCAGCCGGTCCGCAAAATTGGCTTCTTAAATTTCTGCTGCGCTGTGATAAATCGAGAATAAACATCCATGTATGACAGAATACGTGGATATTTCTTCTTTTCGAGATCGCCGCCATGGCCCCGCCGCCCAAACTCGACGAAACGGACCGCCGCATCCTGCGCGAACTGCGGCGCGACGGTCGCCTGTCCAATGCCCGCCTGGCCGAGCAGGTCGGCCTGTCCGCCACACCATGCTGGAACCGCGTGCGGGCGCTGGAGGAAAGCGGGGTGATCGAAGGGTACGCCGCGCTGCTGAACCAGAAGGCGCTGGGGTTGCCGGATACCGTGCTGATCGAGGTCACGCTGGAACGTCACGACGACGATATGCTGTACCGCTTCGGCAAGGCGCTGGCCGAACTTCCGGAAGTGATGGAGGCCTACCTGCTGACCGGCGACTATGACTACCTGATCAAGGTCGCCGTGGCAGGCACGCAAGGCTATGAGGAATTCCTGCGTCACAAGCTGTACAAGCTGCCCGGCCTGCGCCACAGCCGCTCGACCTTCGTGCTGCGCACGCTCAAGCGCGAGCCGTCGGTCGAGCCCTGAGCCGCCGGCGCACGGCTGTCGCTAGGCCGTCCTCAGCACCTCGGCGGAAGCGTTTCGCAACGCCCGCAGTGCCTCGTTGCATTGCTGTGGCGTGGTCGGGTGGACCAGCAGGGCCCAGCGGCCGTGCTGCACGGCTTCGCGCACCGGTGTGATCACCAGTTGATGATCCGGCCGTGCCGTGACCAGCCCGGCCAGAAGCATGCCGAACACCAGGCCCAGGAAGATGGCCGCGCCGGCGGCGGAGCCGGGATTCTGGATGACGGCCTCGATGCCTTGGCGGTGCAGGATCCCGACGATGGCAAGCCCGATCACCGTGCCCAGCGCTCCCATCATCAGGTGCGAGCGGATCGCGGTGCGCACGATAATGCTATCGTTTTCGGGCTCCAGCTTGCGGCCGACGTGTGCCTCGTACGGGTGCACCAGCCGCACCTGCCCGCGTTTGAGGTGGGCCTCGTAGCAGACACGCTCGGCGGCGCTGCTGGCGGCGGATTTGGTGTCGAACAAGGCCGCGATCTTGGTACTGGCTGCTTCCGCGCTCAAGGGATTGGCGCTCATGGTGAACTCCTGCAAGGGCTCGCAGCAGTTGCCAGGTGATGCGCCATGCGCACCGGCCCCCTGGCTTCCCCCGAGCCGTATCCTTTAACTTGAGTCTATAGACCCCTTTGAAGCGGCTGCATAAGTGGGGTGCGCGTGCTGCTGTAGGAATTGGCCGACGCCCCCGGTGACTCCCGCGCTGTGGGGAATCCGAGCGCGAACCCGCAATTCCGCTCATAATGTCGCCGGTGCCGGGCAGCCCCGGCACGATTGACCACGAATTCCGGTATGAACGACACAGAAATTGAGCTGATCGATTCGGCGCGCCTGCCGACCCGGTTTGGCGACTTCACGGCGCACGCATTCAAGGGCGCCCATTCAGGCATCGAGCATCTCGCGCTTAGCGTGGGAGACGTGTCGGGCGAGAACGTCCTGATCCGCCTGCATTCCGAATGCCTGACCGGAGACGTCTTCGGCTCCTGCCGCTGCGACTGCGGTCCGCAGCTCGAGCTTGCCATGGAGAAGATTGCCGCAGAAGGCCGCGGCATCCTGCTGTACCTGCGCGGCCATGAGGGCCGCGGCATCGGCCTGGCCGAGAAGATCCGCGCCTATCGGCTGCAGGACGGCGGGCTGGACACGGTCGACGCCAACCTGGCCCTCGGGCAGGCGATCGACGCACGCAACTACGCCTTTGCCGCCGACCTGCTGCACCAGTGGGGCGTCACCTCCGTGCGGTTGATGAGCAACAATCCGCTCAAGGCCGCCGCGCTGGAGAAGGCCGGCATCAAGGTGGTCGAGCAGATGCGCCACATCGTGCCGTCCAATGCCGAGAACGAAAAATACCTGGCGACCAAACGTACCCGCATGGGGCATTTGCTCGACTGATGGCTTAAGCAGCCAGGGCCGCCCGTCCTGGCTGACCGAGCCCTGTCACCGTCTCTTCCGGCCGGCTTCCCTCCGGTTCTGTCCCTAGCCGTTTCCCCTGCCTGCGTGTGACTGCGGTCGCGCGCTGCTTCTCCTTGCGTCCATCTCCTGCCAGCGCCTCTACGTCGACCCGAAGGCCGAGCTGACCATCGTCCGGTACGCTTCGCACCCCGTTGCAGGGAACGCTGCCAACAATCCGATTACCTTCCGTGCGTTCCGGGCATTGGCGGAAACGTTGATGCGATGACGCGTTTGCCAGGGCGCAGCGGATGACGCGCGCCCGGCAGCACAGGTTCTTTACCTGTCCGTGGTCGATTGGCCAGGATGGGTCGCCCCGTCCCGTGGCACTACCTGCGCTGCAATCCGCTCTCCGTGGTCGCGCTGTGCCACCTTCAGGTCATAGTTCAGCTGCATATTCATCCACGAGCGCGCATCGCCGCCAAAATAGCGCGAGAAGCGCAGCGCGGTATCGGGTGTGATGCCGCGCTGCTCACGCACGATGTCGTTGATGCGTGCCGCGGTCACATGCAACGCCAGGGCCAGTGCATTGGCGCTCATGCCCAGCGGCACAAGGAATTCCTCGCGCAGGATTTCGCCCGGATGGATCGGGGGCATGCCGTCTTCGAAGCGAGCCATGTTTCTGTCCTCAGTGGTAGTCGACAATCTCGACGGCCGCGGGGCCGTCATGTGTCCAGATAAAGCAGATGCGCCACTGGCTGTTGATGCGGATGCTGTAGCGGCCTTTGCGATCGCCGCCGAGCCGCCGCCACACCGTCACGCTTCTGATTTCCGAGTGATGGGGTCGATACCAAATCTTTTCCGAACTGTTACACTGTATGGATGTACAGTGTTCGCGCGGGCACTCCGGTAGCGTGAACCGCTGGCCGGAGCGGCCCCGGGCGCTGTGCTATGGTGGTTCTCTTGCCGGACCACGGCCTCAGCACGCCGCCGCCGGCCCCTCCTGTCTCTCCCTTAACGCCCTGATTCGAAAGAGAAATCGTGTCGAGCAAGCAGCTAATCCGCATTCGCGGCGCCCGCCAGCACAACCTCAAGGATGTCGATCTCGACCTGCGCCCCGGCGAGATGACCGTGGTCACCGGGCCGTCCGGCTCGGGCAAATCCAGCCTGGTGTTCGACACGCTCTATGCCGAAGGCCAGCGCCGCTACGTCGAGACCTTCAGCGCCTACGCCCGCCAGTTCCTGGACCGCATGGACCGGCCCCAAGTGGAGCGCGTCGACGGCGTGCCGCCGGCCATCGCCATCGACCAGACCAACCCGGTGCGCAGCTCGCGCTCGACCGTGGGCACGATGACGGAGCTGAACGACCACCTGAAGCTGCTCTATGCCCGCGCGGCGGAACTGTTCGACAAGCAGACCGCGCAGCCGGTGCGCCATGACTCGCCGGAAACCATCTACGCCGAGCTGCGGGCGCGCACGGCTGAAGACCAGCCGCACCACGACGCGCGCCTGATCGTGACCTTCCCGGTCGAGCTGCCGGAATCGGCCACCGACGAGGAAGTCCAGCAGTGGCTCTCCGTCAGCGGTTATACCCGCGTGCAGGCGCAGCGCGTAGTGCAGTCGCCGACCGGCGCGCGCAAGATGCTCGACGTGGTGGCCGACCGCTTCCGCATCGGCAACGCCGAGAAGGTGCGCGTGGTGGAGGCCATCGAGGCCTCGCTCAAGCGCGGCGGCGGGCGCGTCAATATCTACGTGCTGACGGATGGCGATGACGGCCCCGTGTGGCGCTTCTCCACCGGCCTGCACAGCCCCGACAGCGACCTGCGCTATGCCGATCCACAGCCGGCGCTGTTCTCCTTCAACTCCGCCTACGGCGCCTGCGAGACCTGCCGCGGCTTCGGCCGCGTGATCGGCGTCGACCTCGGGCTGGTGATTCCCGATGTGCGCAAGACGCTGCGCGGCGGCGCGATCAAGCCGATGCAGACCCCGGCCTGGAAGGAGTGCCAGGACGACCTGATGCGCTACGCCGGCAAGGCCGGCATCCCGCGCGACACGCCGTGGGCCGAGATGACCGAGGCCGAGCGCCACTGGGTCATCCACGGCTCGCCGGACTGGAACGGCCAGTGGAACAAGCACTGGTACGGCGTGATGCGGTTCTTCAACTACCTGGAGTCGAAGGCCTACAAGATGCACATCCGTGTGCTGCTGTCCAAGTACCGCAGCTACACACCGTGCGAAACCTGCGGCGGCGCACGCCTGAAGACCGAATCGCTGCTGTGGCGCCTGGGATCGAAGGACAACGCCGACGCCGTGCTGGCGCCGGAACGCCGCTTCCTGCCGCGCGGCGTGGACTGGGACCGCACCCAACTGCAGGCGCTGCGGGGTTTGACCGTCCACGACCTGATGCTGCTGCCGATCGAACGCATCCGCCGTTTCTTCGACGACCTGACGCTGCCCAGCGCGATGCTGGACGATGCGCTCAAGCTGCTGCTGGCCGAAGTGCGCACGCGCCTGAAGTACCTGTGCGACGTGGGCCTGGGCTACCTGACGCTGGACCGCCAGAGCCGCACGCTGTCGGGCGGCGAGGTGCAGCGCATCAACCTGACCACGGCGCTCGGCACCTCGCTGGTCAATACGCTGTTCGTGCTGGACGAGCCCAGCATCGGCCTGCACCCGCGCGACCTGAACCGCATCGTCGAGGCCATGCACCGGCTGCGCGATGCCGGCAACACGCTGGTGGTGGTCGAGCACGACCCCTCGGTGATGCTGGCCGCCGACCGCCTGATCGACATGGGCCCGGGCCCGGGCGAGCGCGGCGGCAACATCATCTTCGACGGCACGCCGTCGGCTATCCGCGGCGCCGGCACGCTCACCGGCGACTACCTGGGCGGGCGCCGCCGCGTGGCCGATGCCTCGCACTGGCAGCGCCGCCCGGTGGACGACAAGCTGCCGCGCATCGTGCTGGAAGGCGCGACCCAGCACAACCTGCAGGACGTGACCGTAGCGATCCCGCTGCAGCGGCTGGTTTGCGTGACCGGTGTCTCCGGCTCGGGCAAGTCCACGCTGCTGCAGGACGTGCTCCATCCCGCGATGGCGCGCCACTTCGGCAAGGCGACCGAATCGCCGGGCGCGTACCGCAAGCTGAGCGGTGTGGAACTGGTCGATGACGTGGTCTTTGTCGACCAGTCGCCGATTGGCAAGACCGCGCGTTCCAACCCCGCCAGCTACGTCGGCGCGTTCGATGAAATCCGCAAGATTTTTGCCAAGGCGCCGCTGGCGCTGCAGCGCAGCTATACCGCGGGCACCTTCAGCTTCAACTCCGGCGACGGGCGCTGCCCGACCTGTGGCGGCTCGGGCTTCGAACACGTCGAGATGCAGTTCCTCAGCGACGTCTACCTGCGCTGCCCGGACTGCGACGGCAGCCGCTTCCGTCCCGAAGTGCTGGAGGTGAAGATCGAGCGCGCCGCGCCCGGCCAGCCGCCGCGCTTGCTCAGCATCGCCGACGTGCTGGAACTGACCGTCAGCGAGGCCGCGGCCTGCTTTGCCGGCGATACGGCCGTGCTGCGCGTGCTGCAGCCCATCGTCGACGTCGGCCTGGAATACGTGAAGCTGGGCCAGCCGGTGCCGACGCTGTCGGGCGGCGAGGCGCAGCGCCTGAAGCTCGCCGGCTTCCTCGCCGAAGCCGCGCAAGCAACGCCATCCAGGACCCGCCCCAGCACCATGCCGCGCCGGCTCTTCATGTTCGACGAGCCCACCACGGGCCTGCACTTCGACGATATCGCCAAGCTGATGCGCGCCTTCGGCAAGCTGCTGGACGGCGGGCATTCGCTGATCGTGATCGAGCACAACCTCGACGTGATCCGCGCGGCCGACTGGCTGGTCGACCTCGGCCCGGAAGGCGGCGATGCCGGCGGGCGCGTGGTCTGCACCGGCACGCCGGAAGAAGTGAAGGGTTGCGCCGAATCGCATACCGGCCAGGCGCTGATCCACTATGACGCCGCGCTGGGTGAAGCCGGCACGCTGGCCGCGGAGCGCGCCGAGATCGAAGGCGTGCCGCTGCAGGCCGCCTTGCAGGCACGCCGCGCGCGCCGCGAGATCGAGGGCGAGGACGTGGTGCGCATCGTCAATGCGCACGAGCACAACCTGAAGTCGCTCAGCGTCGATATCCCGCACGGCAAGTTCAACGTGGTCACCGGCGTGTCCGGCTCAGGCAAGTCGACGCTGGCGTTCGACATCCTGTTCCACGAGGGCCAGCGCCGCTACCTGGAATCGCTCAACGCGTATGCGCGCTCGATCGTGCAGCCGGCGGGCCGGCCCGAGGTCGACGCGGTCTACGGCATCCCGCCCACGGTGGCGATCGAGCAGCGCCTGTCGCGCGGCGGCCGCAAGAGTACGGTGGCGACGACGTCCGAAGTCTGGCACTTCCTGCGCCTGCTGTACGTCAAGCTGGGCATCCAGCACTGCGTGCATGACGGTGCGCCGGTGACCTCGCAAAGCCCGGAATCGATCGCCGCGCAGTTGCTGCGCGACCATCGCGGCCAGCATGTGGGACTGCTGGCCCCACTGGTGGTGAATCGCAAGGGCGTTTATACGGATCTCGCCAAGTGGGCCAAGGCGCGTGGCAACACGCACCTGCGCGTCGATGGCGAATTCCTGCCGGTCGACCCGTGGCCGCGCCTCGATCGTTTCCGCGAGCACACCATCGAGCTGCCTGTCGGCGACCTGGTGGTCTCGCCGGAGAATGAAGGGGAGCTGCGCGCGCTGCTGGCGCAGACGCTGGAAGCCGGCAAGGGCGTGATGCACCTGCTGGCGCCGCTCGACGGCCTGGACCATGCCATGACCAACGGCGGCACCGCGCACGTGGGCGAGGTCAAGGTGTTCTCGACCAAGCGCGCCTGCCCGGTATGCGGCACCAGCTACCCCGAGCTGGATCCGCGCATGTTCTCGTACAACAGCAAGCACGGCTGGTGTGGCACCTGCGTCGGCACCGGGCTGGCGCTCACGCGCGAGCAGCGCGCGGCCTACGACGACACCGTGCTGGTCGAAGACAACCGCGGCCGCGAGCAGAGCCTGCCGTCCGAGGAGCAGGAACCCGAAGGCGTGGGCGACACGCCGTGCCCGGACTGCCACGGCACGCGCCTGAACCCGGTCGCACGCGCGGTGACGTTCGACGAGAACGCCATCGTCGAGGTGGCGCAGTGGACCGTTTCCGAGACGCGCCGCTGGGTCGATGGCCTGCGCCTGACCGGGCGCGATGCCGAGATCGCCCGCGACGTGGTCAGCGAGATCGGCAGCCGCCTGCAGTTCCTGGAAGAAGTGGGGCTGGGTTACCTCAGCCTGGACCGCGCCGCCCCCAGCCTGTCGGGCGGCGAGGCCCAGCGCATCCGCCTGGCCGCGCAGCTCGGCAGCAACCTGCAAGGCGTCTGCTACGTGCTGGACGAGCCTACCATCGGCCTGCATCCGCGCGACAACCAGATCCTGCTGGACGCGCTGCGCAAGCTCGGCGACAAGGGCAATACGCTGGTGGTGGTCGAGCATGACGAAGACACCATCCGTCGCGCCGACCATATCATCGACATCGGCCCCGGCGCCGGCAAGCGCGGCGGGACGCTGGTGGCACAGGGCGGCGTGGCCGACCTGGCCGCGGCGCCCACGTCCACCACCGGCCAGTTCCTGGCGCATCCGATCATCCACCCGCTGCAGGCCAGGCGCACGGTCAGGCCGGGCGCCGCCGGCAAGCCGGCCGAGCCGCCGGAATGGCTGACCGTGCATGGCGCGTCGCTGCACAACCTGCGCAACGTCAACGCGCGTATTCCGCTGTCGCGGCTGGTGGCGATCACCGGCGTGTCGGGCTCCGGCAAGTCCACGCTGGCGCGCGACGTGCTGATGACCAACCTGCTCGATGCGGTGGGCCGGTCGGTGCTGTCGTCGCCGGCCACGCGCCGCGCGCGCAATGCCGCGAAGGAAGAGGCCAAGGCGGCGAAATCATCGGCGAGGAAGCCGCTCAACGTCGAACACAACTGGCATGGCTGCGACGCCATCACCGGCTGGGAATCGATCGACCGCGTGCTCGAAGTCGACCAGACCCCGATCGGCAAGACCCCGCGCTCGTGCCCGGCGACGTACAGCGGCGTCTGGGACACCATCCGCCGGCTCTTTGCCGATACGCTGGAAGCGCGCGCCCGCGGCTACACCGCCTCGCGCTTCTCGTTCAACACCGGCGACGGCCGCTGCCCGGCGTGCGAAGGGCAGGGCGTGCGCACCATCGGCATGAGCTTCCTGCCGGACGTGAAGGTGCCGTGCGACGTCTGCCACGGCCAGCGCTTCAACCCGGAGACGCTGGCCGTCACCTGGCGCGGCAAGAATATCGGCGACGTGCTGACGATGGAGATCGACGAGGCAGTGGCGTTCTTCTCCGCGATGTCGAACATCGCCCATCCGCTGCAGTTGATGAAGGACGTGGGCCTGGGCTACCTGACGCTGGGCCAGCCCTCGCCGACGCTGTCTGGCGGCGAGGCGCAGCGCATCAAGCTGGTGACCGAGCTGAGCAAGGTGCGCGACGACATCACCCGCCGCGGCCAGAAGGCGCCACACACGCTGTACGTGCTGGACGAGCCCACCGTGGGCCTGCACATGGCCGACGTGGCGCGCCTGATCCGCGTGCTGCACCGGCTTACCGATGGCGGCCACAGCGTGGTGGTGATCGAGCATGACCTCGACGTGATTGCCGAGGCCGACTGGATCATCGACCTGGGACCGGAAGGCGGGGCGGGTGGCGGCACCATCGTCGGCGCGGCCGATCCGGAGCGGCTGTCGCGCATTGCGGCCAGCCATACCGGGGCCGCGCTGGTGCCGGTGCTGGCGCGCGGCAAGTCGGCGGCGGGCACGCCGGCGGAGGCGGGCGCAGTGGGCATCGCGTAGCGCATTGCAAGCGGAAGGCGCACAGGCACGCCTTTCGCTTGCCCATGGTTACTGGCGTGCACATCGCGCCCCTGAACGGAGGTAACCATGAAGCATATCCGACCCAGCCGCATCCTCGCCGCCGCGGCCCTTATGGCCGCCGCGATTCCCGCCATGGCGCAGACGCCGGGTACGCCGCGCGGGGCCTATGATCCGTATTCGCAAGGCGCACGCAGTACCGAGAAGTTCGACCCGTACACGCAAGGCGCCAACGCCCCCACGCGGCAGGACCTTGCACCGGCGCCGGAGGCCCAGCCTTCGACCGTGCCGGCGCAGCCTGGCATGCCTGGCGCGACGATGCAGCGCAGCCCCGACCCGTCTATGGACAGCACGCGCTGGGGCAGCCCCGACCTTGGCCGCCCGCTCGGCCGGCGTAACCAGTTCCTGGACGGCGGCGGCTGATCGACGCAACTGTCCCCGGCCATCGATCCCAGCCATACCGGTCCCGCGCGACCAGCGCGCAGGACCGGGGTCCCCTTTCCTTGACGGACCGGCCTGACGCAGACGTCTCGCAGACTGCACGCAGGGAGGGCACGGCCAATGCGAATGCACCCGGACTTACCGCCTCTTGTAAATCCTGCCCAGCAGCGTGACTGGGACGGCGCGCCCGCGGCCACCAGCGCCGCGGCCACCACCGCACAGTGCGGGCCGTTGCGCGCTGGGGATCTCACTCGCATGACGGTAGTCAGCTACAACATCCACCGTGCCGTGGGCACGGACCGCCGCTACCGCCCGGACCGCATCGCCACGGTGCTGGAAGAAATCGGCGCCGACATCGTCGCGCTGCAGGAAGTCGAATCCGGCAGCAGCAACGACCACACGCTGGAATACCTGGCTGGCCATACCGGCATGCATGTGGTGTCAGGTTTTACACGCGTGCGCGGCAATGCGGATTACGGCAATGCGCTGCTGACCCGTTTCGCGCCCCAGGCGGTCAACCAGATCGACCTCACGGTAAAGGGCTGCGAGCCGCGCGGCGCCATCGACGTAACGCTGGCCTGTACCGCGTTGGGCCACGCCAGCGAACTGCGTGTGATCGCCACCCACCTGGGCCTGCGCCCGGGCGAGCGCCGCCATCAGGTGCAGCAACTCCTGAACTACATCGCCACCGCGCCGCCATTGCCCACCATCCTGCTGGGCGATGTCAACGAGTGGTTCTTGTGGGGCCGCCCGCTGCGATGGCTCCACGCGTATTTCGAGCATACGCCGCACACCGCGACATTCCCGTCGCGCATGCCGGTGTTCGCGCTGGACCGAATCTGGGTGTCGCCGCGCGCCCACCTGGTATCGGTGGCCAGCCACCGCAGCCCGCTGGCACGCGTGGCGTCGGACCACCTGCCGCTGCTGGCGAGCTTCGAGGTGCCGCTCGCGGCGCAGCCGCAACCGACTGCGCAGGACACCGCATTGCATCCTTCCCGGACAACCGAAGCCAACTGAGGAGCAACCCCATGAGACACAGCGACGACGACTATCCGCGCAGGCGCGGCGACGAAGACTACCTCCGCCGGCGTCCCGACCACCAGTACGGTGGCAACGACCAGGGCTACAGCGGCATCCCGGCACAGCCACGCAACCGCCGCCAGCGCGATCTCACTGCGGGCCGTTATGGCAATACCGCGGAGCGCCTGCCGCGCGACGAGACCCGCGAGGCCGGGCCCGGCGAGGAGGGCCGGTATGGGTACTATGCCGAGGAGGAATGGTCCTGGCCGAACGAGCCGCGTCATGCCGCGGGCGGCCCGCGCGATGAACAATTCGAGGACGAATGGTCAAGGCGGCGCGGCGGGATGGCACCGCGTGGCGCGGGCTACGGCCGCTATGCGGGTGCGCAGGACCAGCGCGGCTCGCGCGAGGGGCCGCCCCGCGGCGAGTACGGTGGATACCGCGAATACGACGAATACGGCGGCTACGTGGCGGGCGACTGGGACACGCCGCAGCCGCGCTGGCAGCGTGGCGCCGGCCCGAAGAACTACCGCCGCGACGATGACCGGGTCCACGACGAAGTCTGCAACCGGCTGGCGCGACACGACGAACTGGATGTCAGCGAAGTCTCGGTGCGGGTGCAGGACGGCGTGGTGACGCTGGAAGGCCACGTCCTCGACCGCCGCTCCAAGTACGAGATCGAGGAGCTCGCCGAGCGCGTGTTCGGCGTGAAGGACGTCATCAACCATATCCGGGTGCGGCCCTACGGCATGCTCGCCTCCGAATGACAGCAGCGGCGGCCCCGCCAGCGCGGGACCGCCGCCTGTCGCATTTCCAGGGACCTTCCGACCGGCCTCCAAACCGGCCTTCCACCCGCTCAGGACCTGCCCTTGCCTTCGCCGATGCGCGGCGGGTGCGGCGGCTGCTCGTCGCGGTCGTCGGTGCGGTCGGCCTTGTCGACCGGCATGTCGGCGGGCAGCCCTTCTGCGGCGCGCACGACTTCATCCGCGATCTCTTCCTCCGGGGACTCGTCTTCCGTCGGGGTGTGCGCCTCCTCGTCGCGCTGGACGATTTCGTCCTCGATATCGTCGGTCTCCTGGTCGAGGTCCGGATCCAGCGTACTCGGAATATTGCCGGCCTCGGCACGCGCGGCGCGCGACGCGGTCTGGTCGCGCGATCGCTTGCCCGCGCCCGCGGCTTGCGGCGCACTGTGACGCATGGCTGGGCTGCCGCCCACGCGGTCACCGTGGCGTGCGCCGGTACGGATGGTCTTGCTCATGGTCTCTCCTGTGCATTGGCGCCGGCGGCGTCAGGTGTTCTCCACCGGCGGTTCGCTTTCCTCGGGATTGCCGCCGCGGCGCTTGACGGAGGGCGGCTCGCCGTTCTCGTCGGGGATGTCATGCTCGCGCTCGACATCGTGGCGGCGGTCGCGCCCGGGCTTGCCGCGTTCATGCTCGGTGTCCGGTCCGCCCTTGTGCGGATCGCGGGGTTCGGTGCGGCGCCGGGTGGCGTCGTGGTCGGGCTGGCGGTGGGTGCTCATGATGTCTCCCTCGGTGTGTGAAAGCAATCGCAGACGTATCGGTGCGCTAGTCGGTGCCGGCACGCAGTTCGTCCGACACGGCGGTCACGCCGCGCACTGAGCGCGCCAGATCCATGGCCATGATGCGCTGCTTGTCGTCGCGCACGGTGCCTTCCAGCCTTACCACGCCATCGGTGGTCGAGACGCGGATCTTGGCCGGATCCAGCGTGCGCGCATTGGCCAGGCGCACGCGCACTTCGGTGGTGATGGCGCGGTCGCTGGCGGCTTCGGTGTCGCGCGGCGCGGCCGTGCGGCCAGTGGATGACGGCGCGGGCGGGGCATCGGTCGGGGCGGCCGGGATGGCCTGGGAGGCGGCCATCGCCAGTACCGCGAGCGGCAGCGCCAGGCGGGCGCCGTGCAAGCGTGGACGGGATGTCATGACGATCCTCCTGTTTTCGGCGGCAGGCAAGGCGGTTCCTGTCCGCATCTGGCTTTGACCTGCAAGCTCCGTTCCCGCCGCAATGGGGCGCTGGCGAGCCTTGCCTGCCGTGGCCACAGGCGGGGGGAAGCCGGCGTGCTGGAAGTCACTGCGTCTCCGCCTGCGCGAGGACGACGCGCCGGGGCCCAATGCGGCACTACGCTGCACGCCTCTGGTGGCGCCGTGATGCCTGTGCTTTCAGCTTAGGCCTGCCGCGCCGTAGTGGCTGGAAAGACCGCTAGCGCCGTAGTTTTTACAGCCGCTGCAGAAACTGCATGTGCCGCCGCGCGTACGCCTGCCTGCGCTGGCGCCCGCGTCGAAGGCATCGCTGGCGCGACGCTTGCGTGCCGTCGTGTGCTTGCGTGCCGTCCTGTCTATAGTGAAGGAAATGCTGGCCAAAACTGGCGTGCGTCATGTGCCGGCGAGCACAGCCCGCAACGCCGGCCCCCATGCCGCGGCGGCGCCCCGTTTGCCGCGTGCAGCCGGGCCCATCAGCGCAGCCGGCCGGGGGGAGCGGCTCATCTGTTGCGAGGTAGCCATGAATTTCGCCAGCATCCTGTCGACTATCGTCCTGGCCTCATCGGTCTCGGTATCTTCGGCGCCCGTCGAGCGCCAGTTGCTTGCCATCACCCCCTCTGACTTTGCCCAGCGCTTCAATACCGTCGCGCAGGACACCGGTTCCGGCCTGAGCCTGCCCAGCTTCAAGGTCAAGCCCGGCTGGCACAAGGCCG
The DNA here is from genome assembly GCF_058252315.1 of Cupriavidus sp. PB-02. Taxonomy (NCBI): domain Bacteria; kingdom Pseudomonadati; phylum Pseudomonadota; class Betaproteobacteria; order Burkholderiales; family Burkholderiaceae; genus Cupriavidus; species Cupriavidus sp. PB-02. The sequence continues at coordinate 1,938,009 of NZ_CM177695.1, read as the reverse complement.
CGCCCAGCGCGGGCGTATCGGTGCTGGTGCGCGCCAGCCGCTCGGGCTATGCCATCGATGAAGTGGTGGTGGTGTGCCGCGAGGTCGAGCGCTGCTTCCTCACCATCTGCACGGCCGCGCTTGCCATCGACGACAGTGTCAATCCGCTGCTGCTGCAGCGCTTCATCGTGGCGCGCATCGCGACCGAGCTGGGCGAAGTCGGCCTGGTGATGTCGGGCCTTGCGTACATCGTGGTCACGCCGAAGGAAGACGACTACGTCGCGGTGGTGATCCGCCCCTACCTGCCGCAGGAGCGCAGCGCCTCGCCAAGCCAGGCGGCACGCGAGCCGTCCGCGCCGCCGGATCCGTATGCCGCCCCGCATGGGCCGGGCATGCCGGACAGCCACCACGCGGCGCCCCATCTGCCGCCCCATCGCCCGCTTACGCCGATCGTCTGGCACCAGGCTGGCCACACGGTGGTGCCAGGGCAATCCTGAGCGTTCGGTTCCCGCTCAGGGCTCGCGCAGCAGCAACGCCACCGGCAGGCCGCCGAGCACGTCGCGCAGCCGCAGCCGGCCCGCGGGCGCGTCCACCACATGCCCGGTCAGCGCATCGGTCCAGCGGCTCCCCTGCGGCGCGCCCACGTTGAGCGTGGTGTCGCCCCAGCAGGCCGGCGGGATGCGCGGCACGGCCGGATCGACGCGCGTGGCCGCCAGCCGCGTCACCACCGTGATCGCCTGGCGCGAGCCCGCGGTGCGGGCAAAGGCGAGCACTTGCGGCACCAGCGCTCCATGCGCCGCCAGCATGCTGTACTGCCCGTCGCCAAAGAGGTCCGGATGCGCACGCCGCACCGCCAATACCTGGCGCACCAGTTGCTGCTTGATGCGCCCGTCGCGCCAGTGCGCCAGCCAGTGCGCCCAGCCCGCGGCGCAGCCCAGCCGCGACTGCAGGCGCGCAAAGTCTGGCTGGTGCCGGTTGTCGGGGTCGACCAGGCTCAGGTCCCAGCCTTCGCAGCCCTGGTAGCGGTCAGGTATGCCCGGCGCCGTCAGCTGCAGCAGCACCTGCGCCAGGCTGTTGAGCGCGCCGGCCGTGGCGATGCGCGCCACGAACTGCCCGATATGCGCCAGCACGCCCTGCGGCCAACTGGCCGCGATGCCGCGCAGGAAGGTTTCGCAGGCCGCTTCGTATTCCGCATCGGGACAGGTCCAGTTGCCATGGCGCTTGGCTTCGCGGATGGCCTTCACCTGCCACGCGGAGATGCGCGCGAGAAGTGCGTCGGGGGGGGCGTCGGGGGGTGCGTCGGGGGCGCTGTCGGCGCTGGGGCGGGTGTCTTCCATCGGCCAGGCGCCGACCAGCGCCTGGTACAGCATCAGCCGGTCGCCGGGGTCCGGCGCCAGCGGCAGCGTGGCCAGCAGCGGCGCGCATTGGCGTTCCCAGGCGGCGACGGCGTCGGCCCAGGCGCCGGGCAGCTCGCTCAGCACCGCCAGGCGCATGCGCGCGTCTTCGCCGCGCTTGTGGTCGTGGGTGGCGGTGGCCAGCATCGCGTGAGGGCATGCCAGCCGCCGCGCCGCCATGCGCGCGTGGAACTGCGCCGGCGGCATCGCCAGCTGGCCCGGGTCGCTGCCCACTTCATTGCGCGACAGCAGCCTGCCATAGCGGTAGAACGCGGTGTCCTCGCCAGCCTTGGCCGCAAGCGCCGGCATCAGCTGCTGCAGGCGCCGGCGCAGCGCCCCGGTATCGCTGTCGGGGGCGGCCACGGTGCGCAGGCAGCCGGCGATAAAGGCCAGCGCCACCACTTCGTCGGGGGCGAGGCCGGCGCGCGCGGTCAGCAGCGCGTCTTCCAGCATCGCTTCATCGGCCTGCGCCGCGGCGGCGTCGCGGTCCGAGGGCTGCGCGTCGAAGTAGCTGCGGTAGACCGGCACCGCCGCCATCAGCGCCGCCAGCGCGCGCCGCAGCGCCGCGCGCGTCAGGTCGCGCGTGCCGGGATCCTGCCTGGCGCATTCGTGCAGGCGCGCCGCAGCGCCCTCGTACTCGGTCACCAGGTGCCGGTCCAGCACCAGGCGCCGCGCCTGCGCGGCATGCGCGGCATAGGGGCGTGCGTCGCCGCTGAACAGCGCCCATAGTGCCCCCAGCGGCGCCTCGCCTTCGCCGTCGTGCAGCACTGCGCCGACATCGTCCATGAAGTCATAGCCGGTGGTGCCGTCGACCTGCCAGTCCGGCGCCAGCCGTTCGCGCGGGCCGAGGATTTTCTCGACCACCAGCCAGGGGCACTCGAGCCGCAGCAGCGGCGGGCGCGCGGCGGCGTGGCGGTCGAGTTCTTCGCGCAGCCGGCGGCAGTAGCCGGCCGGATCGGCCAGGCCGTCGACATGGTCCACGCGAACGCCGTCGATCCAGCCTTCGCGCAGCAGCCGGAAGACCAGCGCGTGGACCATGTCGAAGACCTGCGGGTCTTCTTCGCGCACGCCGACAAGGTCGCTGATCTCGAAGAAGCGGCGCCAGTTCAGCGCCGCGGCGGCGCTGCGCCACCAGGCGAGCCGGTAGTGCTGGCGTTCCAGCAGCGCGTGCAGCCGGGTGCGGCCCTCTGCGTGCGTGGCGTCGTACCAGCCGGGCTCGCCGGCTTCGGCATCGGCACTGTCCGGCGCGAGCGGCAGCGCGTGATCGAAATAGCGCAGGTGCGCGGCGGCGTCGCCGCTGGCCGGCACCCATTGCAGTTCGCCGGCCACCAGCGTGTCCCAGTATGACTGGCCCAGCAGCGGCAGCAGCACCTTGCCGTGCAGCGCGGGGTCGCGCGGGGTCCAGTCGATATCGAAGCAGCCGGCATAGCGGCTGTCGCGCCCGTGGGCCAGCACGTCGCGCCACCAGCCGTTGTGGGTGACGTCGGCGGCCATGTGGTTGGGGACGATGTCGAGGATCAGTCCCAGCCCCGCCGCACGCGCGCGGCCCGCCAGCATCTTCAGGCCGGGCTCGCCGCCCAGTTCGGGGCGCACGCTGGTGAAGTCGGTGACGTCATAGCCGTGGGTGGACCCGGGGCGTGCGCTGCACACCGGCGACAGATAAAGGTGGCTCACGCCCAGCGCGGTGTGGTAGTCGACCACGCCGGCGGCATCGGCAAAGGTGAAGCCCGGGTGCAGCTGCAGCCGGGCGGTGGCGCGCGGCAGGGCGCGGGTGCCGTTGTGCGCGGCGGCCCGGTCTGCGGGGTCCGGCGCCGTGGCCGGCATCATCGCGCTCGCGCCGGGGCGGGCTCGCACAGGGTGGCGACGCAGGCCAGCGGCGGCAGCATGCCGGCGGACAGTTCCGCGGCGGCGCCGGGTGCGCTCTCATGCAGCGCGGTGCTCTGGTCGCGACACGGGCGCGTGCACGGCACCGCCTCGCTGCCCAGGTTCAGCCACAGGCTCAGCTCCGTGCCGTCCGTCAGCCGCCAGCGCGCGCACAGCGCGGCCGGGCCCAGGATCTCGACGCCGGCGCTCTGGCAGCCGGCCAGCCGGTGCAGCAGCTCGCGCCGGCGGATCGACAGCAGCTCACGATAGTACGGGGTCCAGTCGCCATCGTCCTCCAGTTCCGGACGCGACGCTTCGAAGGTGGCCGGATCGTTGGGATCGGGGATGTTGGCGGCGCTCGCCTCGTCGTGGAACGCCGTGCTGGCGGCGAACTCGCGCCGCCGCCCGTCACGCACGGCGCGCGCCAGTTCGGGCGGATGGCTGGTGAAGTAGAGGAAGGGCCGTTGCGAGCCGGTCTCTTCGCCCATGAACACCAACGGCACCTGCGGGCACAGCAGCTGCAGCGCCACCGCCGCGCGCAGCGCCTGGCGCTCCGCCAGCCCGGCCAGCCGTTCGCCGAAGGCGCGGTTGCCGGTCTGGTCGTGGTTCTGCAGGAAGCTGACAAAGGCGGTCGGCGGCAGGTGCGCGCTGGGCTGGCCGCGGCATACCTGCGCGCTGTCGGCGGAGCGGTGCAGCGAGGGCTCGCCCTGGTAGGCAAAGCCTTCGGCCAGCACGCGCGCAAGGTGGCGCAGCGCGGGCTGGCCGCGCTCGGCGCCGTCGCCGTCGCCGGCGGCGCCGCTGTAGTCGCGATAGTAGCCGTCGTCCTCGTCGGTCAGCAGCACGTGCAGCGCATGGTGGGCATCGTCGTTCCACTGCGCGTCGAAGCCCGTGGCCAGCAGCCCGGCGTCGTTGTTGTCGTTTTCCAGGACCAGGTGGAGGTGCCGGTTGGCGCCGTCGCCCTGGGCCAGCACGGTGCGCAGCTCACCGGGCAGCGCCGCCAGCCAGCCTTCGTCCTCGATGGCGTGGACGGCGTCCAGGCGCAGGCCGTCGAAGCGGAACTGCTCCAGCCAGTAGCGCGCATTTTCGGTGAAGAAGCGCCGCACCTGCGGCCGGCGGAAGTCGATGGCCGGTCCCCATGGGGTCTGCCGGTCCGCGCGGAAAAACGCGCTGGCATAGCGGTGCAGGTAGTTGCCCTCCGGGCCGAAGTGGTTGTAGACCACGTCCAGCAGCACCATCATGCCGAGCTGGTGCGCGTGGTCCACCAGCGCGCGCAGCTCGTCGGGCGTGCCATAGCTGGACTCGGGCGCGAACGGCAGCACGCCGTCATAGCCCCAGTTGCGCGCGCCGGGGAATTCCGCCAGCGGCATCAGCTCGACCGCAGTGAAGCCCAGCGCCGCCAGGCGCGGCAGTTGGCGCGCGGCGCCGGCGTAGCCGCCGCACAGGCCGACGTGCAGCTCGTAGACGATGGCTTCATGCCAGGGGCGCCCGCGCCAGTCGGGGCAGGCCCATGCGAAGGCGCCGGCGGCGTCGCGGGCGGGCACGATGCTGGGGCCGTGCACGTCGTCGGCCTGCCAGCGCGAGGCCGGGTCGGGCACGGTGGCGCCGTCATCGAGCCGGAACCAGTAGCGCGCCCCTTCGCAGCACGGCACGATCGCCTCATACCAGCCGTTGGGCCCGCTCGCCATATGCACCGGCCCCAGGCCAGCGATCTCCAGCCGCACCGCCTGGCCTTGCTCGGCGGCATCCGGCGCCCACAGGCGAAAGCGCACGCGGCCGTCGTGCAGCCATGCGGGCCCGAACAGGTAGTCTTGCGCGTGATCGTCGTTGGAGGAAAAGGCTTGCGCCGAAGGCGCCGCAAAGCACTCGAGCGGCGCCAGGCTGGGCAGGGCGGACCGGGCGCCGGGGGCTAGAAGAAACGGGTTCGCGTTCAAATTCGGCTCCTGCCTTCAGAGGCCCACCGTGGCGTGGCGCTTCGTGGCGTTGGGGGTGGCGCAGCTTCTATGCGGGGATGCGGCGGATCCTGCCGCGCAAGACGTGCCGGAACACGGCCGCGGGTTGCGCCGTCGGATCGGCCGGCCCTTGCGCAATGCGAACTCCATGCCAGCAGAACGCGCATCTGGGCGCGGCTTGCGGGCAGGGGCGCGGGTGCGACGCAGGCTTTGTTACATGGGCAATTGTAGAAACTACGCGAGCCGCCGGCACATGCGCCAGCGCACGTTCGCTGCGCCGTCGCATGGTCATGCCGCTCGCGCGCCCGCTTCCACGTCCCCGGGCGTGCCGCTGGCGCTGTGCAGCAGCCGCACCGGCACCGATTCGACCTTCCAGATGCGCTCGCAATACTCGCGGATCGCCCGGTCCGAGGAAAACCTGCCCGAGCGTGCGCACGACAGCACTGACATGCGCTGCCAGCGCTGCGGATCGGCAAACACATCCGATACCAGTTGCTGGCATTCGATATACGAGGCGAAGTCGGCTAGCAGCAGGTAGGGATCGTGCTGCATCTGCGGATCGAACAGCGGGCGGAACAGCGTCGGGTCGCCGCGCGAGAAGAAGCCCTGCTGGATCAGGTCGATCACCGCGCGCAGTTGTGGATTGCTGTGGTAGTAGGCCGCGGGCTCATAGCCGCTGGCGCGCAGCGAATAGACCTCGGGCGCGGTCAGGCCGAACGGGAAGAAGTTGTCGTGGCCGACGGCCTCGCGCAGCTCGATATTGGCGCCGTCCATGGTGCCGATATTGAGCACGCCGTTCATCGCGAACTTCATGTTGCCGGTGCCCGAGGCTTCCTTGCCCGCCAGCGAGATCTGCTCGGACAGGTCCGCCGCCGGATAGGTTTGCTGCCCGTAGGTGACGTTGAAGTTGGGCAGGAACACCACCCTGAGTCGGTCGCGCACCTGCGGGTCGCGGTTGATCACGTCCGCTACCGAGGTGATAAAGCGGATCATCAGCTTGGCGTACACGTAGCCCGGCGCCGCCTTGCCGCCGAACAGGAAGGTGCGCGGCTGGATTTCGGCGTTGGGGTCGGACTTGATGCGGTGGTACAAGGCGATCACGTGCAGCACCGCCAGGTGCTGGCGCTTGTATTCGTGAATGCGCTTGACCATCACGTCGAACATCGAGGAAGGGTCCACCACCACGCCGGTGGTGTCGCGGATCAGCTGCGCCAGGTCGACCTTGTTGGCGTGCCGCGCGGCCTGCCACTGCTCGCGGAAGCCGGCATCGTCTGCATAGGGTTCAAGCGCGCGGATCTGGTCCAGGTCTGAAATCCAGCCATCGCCGATCGCATCCGAGACCAGCCGCGTCATCCGCGGGTTGGACAGCGCCAGCCAGCGCCGTGGCGTGACGCCGTTGGTGATGCTGGTGAACTTCTCCGGCCACATCGCGTAGAAATCCTTGAGCACGTCCTCGCGCATCAGCCGCGAGTGCAGCTCGGCCACGCCGTTGATGGCGTGGCTGCCCACGCACGCCAGGTTGGCCATGCGCACATGGCGCTCGCCGTGCTCATTGATCAGCGACAGCCGCGCCAGGCGCGATTCGTCGCCGTAGAAGCGGATCCGCACCTCGTCGAGAAAGCGCGCGTTGATCTCGAGGATGATCTCAAGGTGGCGCGGCAGCACACGGCCGAACAGCGGCAGCGGCCACTGCTCCAGTGCCTCGGGCAGCAGCGTGTGGTTGGTGTAGGCAAAGGCATTTTGCGTGATCTGCCAGGCGTCGTTCCAGGGCAGGTCGTGGTCGTCGACCAGCAGCCGCATCAGCTCGACAATGCCCACGGCGGGGTGGGTGTCATTCAGCTGCACCGCGAACTTCTCGTGGAAGCGCGTCACCGGGATGCCGTCGACGGCCAGCAGCCGCAGCATGTCCTGCAGCGAACAGGCGACGAAGAAGTACTGTTGCTCCAGCCGCAGCTCCTTGCCCTGGCTGGTCTCGTCGTTGGGGTAGAGGACCTTGGTCAGGTTCTCGGAGGTGACCTTCTTGCTGACGGCGCCCAGGTAGTCGCCGCGGTTGAAGGTGTGGAAGTCGAACGCCTCGGTGGCGTCGGCGCGCCACAGCCGCAGCGTGTTCACGGTGTTGACTCGGTAGCCCAGGATCGGCGAGTCGAACGGCACGCCCACCACCGTCTTGGCCGGCACCCAGCGCACGCGGTAGTGGCCGCGGTCGTCGGTGTAGTGCTCGGTGTGCCCGCCCAGGCGCACCTGCACCGCCCATTCGGAGCGCTGGATCTCCCACGGATTGCCGTTGCGCAGCCAGGTATCGGTCTTCTCCACCTGCATGCCGTCTATGATGGTCTGCTGGAAGATGCCGTATTCGTAGCGGATGCCGTAGCCGAGCGCGGGGATTTCCAGCGTCGCCAGCGAATCCATGAAGCACGCCGCCAGGCGGCCGAGGCCGCCGTTGCCGAGCCCCGGCTCGACCTCCTGCGCCAGGATACTGTCGAGGTCAAGCCCGGCCGCGGCCATGGCCTCGCGCACCTCGTCGTAGATGCCCAGGTTGATCAGGTTATTGCCCAGGTGCGGGCCCATCAGGAATTCGGCCGACAGGTAGGCGACGGTGCGCGAGGGCTGGCCCAGATAGGCTTCGGCGGTGCTGATCCAGCGCTGCACCAGGCGGTCGCGCACGGTATGCGCCGCGGCCTGGTAGAGGTCGTTCTCGCTGGCGTGGCCGGGCAGCTTGCCCTGGGTATGGAACACGTGGTCCAGGAAAGCGCGGCGCAGGCTGGCGCCGGACAGGGCGGTACGGGTGTCGTCGGCATGCTCGGGCCGGAGGGCGTCCTTCATGGCGGGGCTCCTGCGCATGTTGGTGCGTCAAGCTTAGCGGATCAGGCAATGCGCGCAACGCGGGAAATGGCTACGGCATTGCCGCAAGGTCTGGCAGCCGCCACATGCGCGCCTGGGGGCGCGCTGAGCGGTGCGGCTAGCGGCGCGGCGGGGGATGCCGCGCGCCGTGGCGGCCACTGCGCACGGCTTCGGCGCGGGCGCGTACCTCGGGCGTGTCGGCCAGCGCACGCACGTCGGCATCCAGGCGCCGTTGCCAGTTGGGATGGACACTGGTGGTGCCGGGCAGGTTGGGCTGCTCGGCCTCGCCCAGCAGGTCTTCCAGCGGCACCACGCGCAGTGCGGTCCGCGCCGTGCCCAGCCACGCCAGCACGGCGTCGAGCGGCGCATGGGCCGGGCCCGGCTCAGGGCCGCTGCACAGGCCGGCGTCGCACAGCGCCTGCCACAGCGCGCTGCGTTCGCGCGCGCGGCCGGCGTGGGCCTGTTCGATGGTTTCGCCGGGCGCCAGCAGTTGCAGCCGCTCGCGCCAGTCCAGGTCGCGGCCGGCCCACCAGCCGGCTACCGTGGGCAGGTCGTGCGTGGAGGTGGTGGCGATGGCATCTGCCGGCCACTGGGCGGGTGGCAGGAAGGCCGGGACGGTGTCGTCCGGTTTCCGGACTTCGTCGCCGGTATCGGCCGGTGCACTGTCCTCACTGTCCCCACTGTCCTCCTCGCGCTGGAACCACAGCACGTCGATCCCCAGCACGCCGCGCGCCGACAGCGCCGCATTCAGCTCCGGCGGCACCGTGCCGAGGTTCTCGCCGATGATGATGGCGCGGTGCCGCCACGACTCCAGCGCCACCAGCCGCAGCAGGTCTTCCAGCGGATAGCGCAGGTAGGCGCCATCGCTGGCCGGGGCGCCGGCCGGGACCAGCCACATGCGCGCCAGCCCCAGCACATGGTCGATGCGCAACCCGCCGGCATGGGCCAGGTTGGCGCGCAGCATTTCCAGGAAGGCGGCAAAGCCATGCTGGCGCAACCCGCGCGGCGAGAACACCGCGACGCCCCAGTCCTGCCCCAGCGGGTTGTACACGTCCGGCGGCGCGCCCGCATGCACGCCCGCCAGGATCTCCTGCTGGCGTGTCCAGGCCTGGCTGCCGCCGGGGTCGGCGCCCACCGCCAGGTCAGACACGATGCCGATGGCCATGCCGGCCTCGCGCGCGGCGCGCTGCGCACGCGCCATCCCGTCGGCGGCGATCCACTGCAGGAAGGCGTGGTAGGCCACCTCGTCGGCATGGGCCTGCGCAAAGCCGGCCACCGCGGCATCGGCCGGGGAGCGCAGCGTCACCGGCCAGCAGCGCCAGTCCGGCGCGGCGTTGTGGTTCAGGCCGTTGGCGCTGTCGGCCAGGCGCTGCGCCTGGATCGCCTCGTAGCAGGCGTGCGCGTGCAGCGCGGTGCCGCCGCGCGCGCGGAAGGCGGCGCAGTCATCCAGCGCCGCGCGCGGCAGCAGCGTCTCGCGGCGCTGCCACAGCCACTGCAGGATCGCGTAGCGCAGCGGCGCCAGCGCGATCCAGTCGATCTCGGTGCGCGCCTCCAGCGCGGCCAGCGCCTCGCCCGCGCCCAGCGCGGCGATGGCGGCGTCCAACGCGGCCTGGCCGAACAACGCGGCCGGGTCGGCATAGAGCGGGTTCAGGAACAGGCGGCTGGACGGCGCATACGGGCTGTAGCGCTCGGGCAGCGCGGCAAAGCCCGCGTGCAGCGGGTTGATCGCCACGGCATCGGCGTGCGCGCCGGCCGCGCTCACGCAGCACTGCGCCAGCGCGCTCAGGTCGCCCATGCCGCAGGGCGCGCCGCGGCGCAGGCTGTAAAGCTGCACCGCCAGGCCCCAGGGCCGCGCGCGCGGATCGGTGCCGGTGCGCCCGGCATGGCGCAGGGCATCGGCCACGCCATAGCAGCGCGGCGGCGCCACCGCCAGCACGGTGTGCGCATCGCCCAGTTCCAGCCGGTGGTAGCCGCATACGTCGATGGCGGGCAGCAGCATGGTGCCGTCGTTGCCGCGTGCGCTGTCATCGTTGCCGCGCACCGCGGTGCCGGCGATGATGGCGCCGTCTTCCAGCGTCAGCCGGTATGCGCGTTGCGGCAGCGTGTGGGGCCATGGCACGGCTACCGGCTTGCCGCGTTCGGCGGTGATGAGCGGCGGCAGCGCATGGATGGCATCGTCGGCGGCCAGCCACGCGCGCGAGGCCTCGCACTGGCCGCCGGTGGCGCAGGGCAGGCCGAGGCCGTTGAGCACGCGCCGCAGCGCGTCGTCGGAGACGGCCTGTGGCTGGTTCCAGGCATCCGTCCAGTGCGGCAGCAGGCCAGCGCGCAGCGCCAGCTTCTGCAGTGGCGCGGGGGGCGGCGCGGCGCTGCGGTGCGTACGTCGGGTCATTCCTGTGTCTCCTGCGGCGCGCCCAGCGGCGGACTCTCCTGGTGCGGGCTCTCGCGGCTGCGGGCTGGGGCGGCCAGCAGCACCAGCGAATGGCCCGGCACCGTCTGGCTCTCGCCCACCGCTTCGCCGGCTAGCTCGGACTCGGTGGCTTCGGGCCGGCTGCTGTCGAAGAGCAGGGTCCAGGCCAGCTTGGGCTCGGGCAGCCGGAACGACGCGTCGGCCTCGCCGGCGTTGAGCAGCAGCAGCGTCACCTGCACGGTGCGCGCATCGTCCTCGTCCCCCTCCTCTTCCGGCAGCGAGCCCAGCTGCGGGCGCTCAGGTTGCGGCGGCGGGGCAGCGCGGCGCAGCGCCAGCGTGCGGATTTCCGGGTCGGCCCATTCCTCGGGGGTGGGCGGTTTGCCGTCGGTATCGAACCAGGCAATGTCGGCAATGCTGCGCGCCGGTTCCTGGCGCCCGTGCGCGAAGCGGTCGCCGGTGAGGGCGTGCAGCCGCCGGCGCAGCGCGAGCAGGCGGCGCACCATGTGCTGCAGCGGCTGTGCGCCGGGCGTCTGGGCCTGCTTCCAGTCCAGCCACGATATCTCGTTGTCCTGGCAGTAGGCGTTGTTGTTGCCGTGCTGGGTGCGGCCCCATTCGTCGCCGGCGGTCAGCATCGGCGTGCCCTGCGCGAGCAGCAGCGTGGCCATCAGCGCCTGTGCCACGCGGCTGCGGCGCTCCAGGATCTCGGGGTCGTCGGTGGGGCCTTCGATGCTGCCGTCCGGGCTCCAGTTGGCGCTGGCGTTGTCGTCAGTGCCGTCGCGGTTGTCCTCGCCGTTGGCCTCATTGTGCTTGGTGCTGTAGCAGACCAGGTCGGCCAGTGTGAAGCCGTCGTGCGCGGTGATGAAGTTGACGCTGGCCCACGGGCGCCGGTGGCGCCGGTCGAACAGGTCGGCCGAGGCCGCCAGCCGCGCGGCCAGCTCGCCGCGCTTGCCGGCATCGCCGCGCCAGAAGCGGCGCACCACGTCGCGGAACTTGTCGTTCCATTCGGCAAAGCCGGGCGGGTGGTTGCCGAGCTGGTAGCCCCCGGGGCCCAGGTCCCACGGTTCCGAGATCAGCTTGACGTGGCTCAGCACCGGGTCCTGCATCAGCGCATCAAAGAAGCCCGAGCCCTGGTCGAAGCCGTTGCCCTCGCGCCCGAGCGTGCTGCCCAGGTCGAAGCGGAAGCCGTCGACGTGGTAGCCCTGCACCCAGTAGCGCAGCGAGTCCATCACCATCTGCAGCACACGCGGGTGCGACAGGTTGAGCGTGTTGCCGCAGCCGGTGTCGTTGATGTAGTGACGCTCGTCGCCCGGCATCAGGCGGTAGTAGCTGGCGTTGTCCAGGCCGCGCCACGATACCGTCGGCCCCATTTCGTTGCCCTCGCAGGTGTGGTTGTAGACCACGTCCAGGATCACTTCGATGCCGGCGGCATGCAGGCGCCGCATCGCCACCTTGCATTCCTGCAGCTGCCCGGTGCCCAGGTAGGCCGGTTCCGGCGCGAAGTACGCCATGGTGTTGTAGCCCCAATAGTTGCGCAGCCCGCGCTCCAGCAGGAAGCGGTCCTGCAGGATGGCGTGCACCGGCAGCAGCTCGACGGTGGTGATGCCCATCTGCACCAGGTGGTCGATAAAGCGCGGGTCGCACAGCGAGGCGAAGGAGCCGCGCAGGTTGGGCAACAGGTCGTCGCGCAGCATCGACAGGCCGCGCAGGTGGGCTTCATAGATGACGGTGGCGGACCACGGCACCGCGGGCGGGCGGTCGTCGCCCCAGTGGAAGCTCTCGTCGATCACCACCGCCTTGGGCATGCTCTGGGCGCTGTCGCGCCGGTCCGGCGTCAGGTCGCCGCGCGCGCTCTGCAGGCGGTAGCCGAACAGCACATCCGCCCAGCGCACCGGGCCGCTCAACTGGCGCGCGTACGGGTCCAGCAGCAGCTTGTGCGGGTTGAAGCGGTGCCCGTGCGCGGGATCGTAGGGGCCGTGCGCGCGGTAGCCGTACAGCGTGCCGAGCGCCGCGTTGGGCAGGTAGCCGTGCCAGATCTCGTCGGTGCATTCCGGCAGCGGCAGGCGCGCCAGTTCCTTGCGGCCATTCTCTGAGAACAGGCACAGGTCGATGCGCGAGGCATGCGCCGAGAACACCGCGAAGTTGACCCCCAGCCCGTCCCAGTGGGCGCCCAGGGGATACGGCTTGCCCGGCAGCAGCCGGTCCGCGAAGGGTCGGTTCATGTCGCCGCGCCTTGTGCACCACCATCAACCCGGTCGAGCCGCAGCACCAGCGTGGCCAGCGGCGGCAGCGTCAGCGCCAGCGAGGCCGGCTGGCCGTGCGAGGGCACGTCCACCGCCGTCACCGCGCCGCCGTTGCCGACATTGCTGCCGCCATAGCACTCGGCGTCGGTGTTCAGGCATTCCTGCCAGGGGCCGGCAAAGGGTACGCCGAGGCGGTAGCCGTAGCGCGGCACGGGCGTCATGTTGGCCACCACCAGGACCACCTCGCGGCTGCCCGCCGCGGCGCGCCGCAGCCAGGCAAAGACGCTGTTGTGGTTGTCGTCGCCCACCACCCACTGGAAGCCTTCCGGGCTGTGGTCCAGCGCATGCAGCGCGGGCAGCTCGCGGTAGAGCCGGTTCAGGTCGCGCACCAGCGTGTGCATGCCGCGGTGCATGGGGTGGTCCAGCAGCGCCCAGTCCAGCTCGGCGTCGTGGTTCCACTCCTGCCACTGGGCCAGCTCGCCGCCCATGAACAGCAGCTTCTTGCCGGGGTGGGTCCACATGAAGCCGTAGTAGGCGCGCAGGCCGGCAAAGCGCTGCCACTCGTCGCCGGGCACCTTGCCGATCATCGAGCCCTTGCCGTGCACCACCTCGTCATGCGACAGCGGCAGCACGAAGGCTTCGGACCAGGCGTAGACCAGGCCGAAGGTCATGTCCTGGTGGTGCCAGGCACGGTGGACGGGCTCGTGTCCCAGGTAGCGCAGCGTGTCGTGCATCCAGCCCATGTTCCACTTGAAGTCGAAGCCCAGCCCGCCGCTGGCGACGCTGGCGGTGACGCCGGGCCAGGCGGTCGATTCCTCGGCGATGGTCAGCGCGCCCGGGCAGCGTTCGTGGACCACGGTGTTCAGTTCGCGCACGAAGTCGACGGCTTCCAGGTTTTCGCGGCCGCCGAAGCGGTTGGGAACCCACTGGCCGGGCTCGCGGCTGTAGTCGCGGTAGAGCATGGACGCCACCGCATCCACGCGCAGGCCGTCGGCGTGGAAGTGCTCCAGCCAGTGCAGCGCGCCGGCCAGCAGGAAGCCGCGCACCTCGTTGCGGCCGAGGTTGTAGATCAGCGTGTTCCAGTCCTGGTGGAAGCCTTCGCGCGGGTCCATGTGCTCGTACAGCGCGGTGCCGTCGAAGCGCGCCAGCCCGTGCGGATCGGTGGGGAAGTGCGCCGGCACCCAGTCCAGGATCACGCCGATGCCGGCCTGGTGGCAGCGGTCGACAAAGGCGGCGAAGGCCTGCGGCGGGCCCAGGCGCGCGGTGGGCGCATACAGCGACAGCGGCTGGTAGCCCCACGAGCCGCCAAACGGATGCTCGGTGATCGGCAGCAGTTCGATATGGGTGAAGCCCAGTTCCTGCACGTATGGCACCAGCCGCTCGGCCAGGATCTCCCAGCCGCGTTGCGTGTCGTTGGCCGCGCGCAGCCACGACAGGACGTGGACCTCGTAGACCGACATCGGCGATGCGTAGGGGTTGGCGGCGTCGCGGCGCGCCATCCAGTCGGCGTCGTGCCAGTCGAAGGGCGGCGCGCTCTTGCCGGGCGCGGTCACCACGGAAGCGGTCTCAGGCGGCGGCTCGGTGGCGAGCGCGAGCGGATCGGCCTTGTCGGGCAGCTCGGTGCCGTGCGGGTCGAGCAGGTCGTACTTGTAGCGGCAGCCCGGCCCGGCGCCCAGCGCCGCCGGCACGAACAGCTCCCAGATGCCGCTGGGATGGCGCAGCCGCATCGGGTGCCGCGCCGGATGCCAGCCGTTGAAATCCCCGATCACCGACACACGCCGCGCATTCGGCGCCCACACCGCGAAGCGCACCCCGTCAATGCCGTCCACGCTCTCCCATTGCGCGCCCAGGCACTCGCCGAGCTTGAAGTGCCGGCCCTCGGCGATCAGGTGCAGGTCCAGCTCGCCCAGCAGCAGGCCGAAGGCATAGGGGTCGGCGGCGCACTGTTCGGAGCCGTCGGGCCATTCCACACGCAGCCGGTAGTCGGTGGCGTGGGCCTGGCGCTCGCGCGCGGGCAGGCGCCCGGCAAAGACGCCGCCGCCGTGCAGCGGCTCCATCGGCGCCAGCGGCGTGCCGCTGGCATCGGCCAGCTGCACCGAGACCGCGCCCGGCAGGCAGGCGCGCACCAGCGTGCCGTCGCCATCGGGATGCGGACCCAGTACGGCAAAGGGGTCATGGTGGCGCGCGCCGAGCAGGGCGTCGAGTTCGTGCCCCGGCAGCATGCCCGCGCCGCGGGTGCTTGTGGTGGGGGGGCTCATGGCTGGCCTCCCGGCACCAGCTTGCGCACCAGGCGGGCCAGGCCGCTGACCGGCAGGTCGATCCAGGCGACGCGGTTGGCGGCTTCGTAGTCGACCTCATAGGCCGCGCGCTCGAGCAGGAACAGGTCCAGCAGCGGCTGCAGCTGGTCAGGCGCCACCCACGGCGCCGGCGACGCTTCCATATGCTGCTGGTAGCTGCTCAGGAAGGCGTCGCTGGCGGTGCTGCGGAAGCCCTCCAGCAGCACGGCGCGGCGCTCGGCAAGCTGCGGCGGCAGCTCGGTATGCGTGCGCTCCTGGCGATCGGTGCCCACCGTGGCCGCGGCGTAGTCGAGCGAGCGCAGCAGTCCGGCCACGTCGCGCAGCGGCGAGGTCTTGCGGCGCCGCCAGTCCAGCGGCAGGCCGGGCTCGCCCTCGAAGTCGACCAGATAGGTGTCGTTCTGCGCGATCAGCACCTGGCCCAGGTGGAAGTCGCCGTGGATGCGCGTCTGCAGGCTGCCCGGCGCGGCGGCGGCGAGTTGCTTGACCAGCGCCGGCAGGGCGTCGCGCGCGGCCGCAAGCGTCTGCACGTCGGCCTCATATGATTGCTGTACCGAACCCTGCATGCTGGCGGCGCGCTTTTCCAGCAACGCCAGCGCGCGCTGCAGCGCCTTCATGGCCTGCTCGGCCCAGGCGTGCGCATCTTCGTTGCTGGCGGGCTGCGGCGTGAAGGCGTCGTCGTCGGTGGGCCGCGCCAGCACCGCATGCAGCTCGGCCAGGCGGCGCCCCAGCGTGCCGGCCAGCGCCGCGTAGCCGTTCATGGCCTCGGCGAACTCGTCCTCGCTTTCCTGGGCTGGCAGCGCATCGTCGATGGTGCGGCCAAGGTAGTCCAGGGTCCAGTCCCAGCCGTTGCCCTGGTTGAGGATATAGGCCTGCAGCAGCATCAGCGTATGCGGCACGCCGTCGGCTCCGGTGCGCACCACCTCGCCCAGCAAAGACGCGGCGTGGGCATAGCCCTGCGCGGTCAGGTAGCGCGTCATCTCGGCTTCGGGATGGATGCCGCCGGAGAGCCGGCGCACCAGCTTGAGCACGGCGGTGTTGTTGTACGACAGCGAGCTGTTGGACTGTTCGGCCGACATCCATTCGATCGGGTCGCGCTCCAGCTCCAGCGCGGCCAGGCCCGGTTCGGCCAGGAAGCGGATGGTGTCCTGCCCGGTGCGCAATTCTGCGCCGTTGCGCAGCGCGCGCACCACCTCGCGTGCAAAGGGCTCGACCACGAAGCCGTCGGTGGCCAGTCCCACGCGGCTGCCCTGGCGCACGCGCGCCATCGACAGCCCGTGCGCCAGCTGCGACACGCTGTCTGCGCTTTCGCGGTCCCACAGGATGCCCACCGGCAGCTGGTAGCGTTCGGTGCGTCCGGACAGCACCACCTCGACCTCGCCCAGGTAGACGTCTTCACCACTGGCGCCGCGCGTGAACGGCAGCACGTAGGCCATGCCGACGCGCTCGATGCGCTCATGCTTGGCCCCGAACCAGCGGCGCCGGCTGATGTAGTGCGGCAGCACTTCGGTGGCCAGGATGCGGCGCGAGGCGTCGGTCAGCTCCGGGCGGGCGATGTTCTGCATCACGAGGGTGATCTGGTCTGGCATCTGTTCGGGCGCCTCCACGTGCCACGACGGCGGCAGCGCCTCGTCGCTGAGCACGAACCAGTAGAAGCCATAGGGCGGCAACGTCAGCAGGTAAGTGAGCGTGCCGATCGCGGGAAAGGGGGTGGCGCCCATCATCTCCACCGGCACGCGGCCGTTGAAGGCGGACAGGTCCAGCTCGACGGCCTGCGGCGCGCGCGACAGGTTGGCCACGCACAGGATGTGCTCGCCCTCGTACTCGCGCAGGTACGCCAGGATCTTGCGGTTGCCGGGGAACAGGAAGCGCAGCGTGCCGCGGCCGAAGGCGCGGTGCTTGCGCCGCAGCGCCAGCATGCGCCGCATCCAGTTCAGCAGCGAATGCGGGTCGCGCGCCTGCGCCTCGACGTTGACCGCCTCGTAGCCGTACAGCGGCCCCTGCAGCGGCGGCAGCACCAGTCGCTCGGGATCGGCATGCGAGAAGCCGCCGTTGCGGTCGGGCGACCACTGCATCGGGGTGCGCACGCCGTCGCGGTCGCCCAGGTGGATGTTGTCGCCCATGCCGATCTCGTCGCCGTAGTAGATCACCGGCGTGCCCGGCATCGAGAACAGCAGGCTGTTCATCAGCTCGATGCGGCGGCGGTCGCGCTCCATCAGCGGCGCCAGCCGGCGGCGGATGCCCAGGTTGATGCGCGCGCGCCGGTCGGTGGCGTAGACCTCCCACAGGTAGTCGCGCTCGCTGCTGGTCACCATCTCCAGCGTCAGTTCGTCATGGTTGCGCAGGAAGATGGCCCACTGGCAGTTGGGCGGCACCTCCGGGGTCTGGCGCATGATGTCGGTGATCGGGAAGCGGTCTTCGCGCGCGATCGCCATGTACATGCGCGGCATCAGCGGGAAGTGGAAGGCCATGTGGCATTCGTCGCCTTCCGGGTCGGGGCCGGTCAGGCCGAAGTACTGCTGCGCGTCCTCCGGCCACATATTGGCTTCTGCCAGCAGCATGCGGCCGGGGAAGCGCGCGTCCAGGTGGGCGCGGATATGGCGGATGACGGCATGGGTCTCGGGCAGGTTCTCGTTGCTGGTGCCTTCGCGCTCGACCAGGTAGGGCACCGCGTCCAGGCGCAGCCCGTCGACGCCCATGTCGAGCCAGTAGCGCATCACCGACAGCACCTCGTTGAGCACCTGCGGGTTGTCGAAGTTCAGGTCCGGCTGGTGCGAGTAGAAGCGGTGCCAGAAGTAGGCGCCCGCCACCGGGTCCCAGCTCCAGTTGGACTTCTCGGTATCGCAGAAGATGATGCGGGTGCCGGCGTAGGCCTGGTCATGGTCCGACCACACATAGTAGCGCCGCGCCGCCGAGCCGGGCTTGGCGTTGCGCGCGCGCTGGAACCACGGATGCTGGTCGGAGGTGTGGTTGATCACCAGCTCGGTGATCACGCGCAGCCCGCGCGCGTGGGCCGCGGCGATAAAGCGGCGCGCGTCGGACAGCGTGCCGTAGTCGGGGTGGACGTTGCGGTAGTCGGCGATATCGTAGCCGTCGTCGCGGCGCGGCGACGGGTAGAACGGCAGCAGCCAGACGGTGTCCACGCCCAGGTTGACCAGGTAGTCGAGCTTGGCCAGCAGGCCGGCAAAGTCGCCCACGCCGTCGCCGTTGGCGTCGTAGAAGGACTTGATGTGGAGCTGGTAGATGACGGCATCCTTGTACCAGAGCGGATCGGCGTTGAGCAGGGCGGCACTGCCGGTTTCGGTGAGGCGTTTCATCCGTGTCTCCACGTATGCCTGTCAGGCGCCGTGCGGGTCGGTGGATGCCGGTGCTGCCGCGGGGCGGGGCGCGGGCCGCTCCAGCGGGCGCACATGCCAGACCGCGAAGGGCAGCTGCGCCGGGTCCAGCCGGATGCGCTGGTGCTTGCCGCGCAGCTCGAAGTGCGCGCCGCGCATCAGCTCCTGCACCGCCACCCGGGCATGGTCGGGCAGGCCCCATTCCCACAGCGGCAGTTCGATATCGGCCTCGTGCGCGTGGCGCGGGTCCAGGTTGATTGCCACCAGCAGCACGTCGTCGCCGAACAGGTAGTCCGTGCCCGGCACGAAACGCGCGAACCACAGCACCGCATCACTGCCGGCGTGGTAGAAGCGCAGGCCGTTGTTCTGCAGCGCCGGGTGGCTGTTGCGGATCTCATTGAGGCGCGAGATCTCGGCGACGATATTGCCGGGCTGGTGCCAGTCGCGCGCGCGCAGCTGGTATTTCTCGGAATCGAGGTATTCCTCGCGCACCTTGCCGTCCAGCACGAAGGGTGCGCTCTCGCACAGCTCGAAGCCGCTGTACATGCCCCACAGCCCCGACAGCATGGTGGCCAGCGCCGCGCGGATCAGGAACGCGGGGCGGCCGCCGTGGTGCAGGAAGTAAGGGTTGATGTCGGGCGTGTTGACGAAGAAGTGCGGGTGGAAGAAGTCGCGCAGCGGGCCCTGGGTCAGTTCGTTCAGGTACTCGGTCAGCTCCCACTTGGTGTTGCGCCAGGTGAAGTAGGTGTACGACTGGCTGAAGCCGAGCTTGGCCAGGCGCGCCATCATCTTGGGCCGGGTGAAGGCCTCGGCCAGGAAGATGGTGTCGGGGTGGTGCGCGCGGATGTCGGCGATCATCCATTCCCAGAACGGCAGCGGCTTGGTGTGCGGGTTGTCCACGCGGAAGATGCGCACGCCATGGTCGGCCCAGAACATCACCACGTCGCGCAGCGCCTGCCACAGCGCGGCGCCGGCGGGCGGCGCGGCGTAGAAGTCGACATTGACGATGTCCTCGTACTTCTTGGGCGGGTTCTCGGCGTAGCGCAGCGAGCCGTCGGGGCGGTGCGCGAACCATTCCGGGTGGTCGCGCAGCCACGGATGGTCGGGCGAACACTGGATCGCGAAGTCCAGCGCCAGCTCCAGGCCATTGGCTGCCGCTGCATCGAGCAGGCGGCGGAAGTCGTCCAATGTGCCCAGCTCGGGATGCAGCGCGTCGTGGCCGCCTTCCTCGCCGCCGATGGCGTAGGGGCTGCCAGGATCCCCCGGTTGCGCACGCAGGCTGTTGTTGCGGCCCTTGCGGTGGGTGCGGCCGATCGGGTGGATCGGCGTGAAGTAGAGCACGTCGAAACCCATCGCGCGGATCGCGGGGAGTCGCCCGATCACGTCGTCGAAGGTGCCGTGGCGCTGCTCGTCGTTGCTTTGCGAGCGCGGGAACAGCTCATACCAGCTGGCGTAGCGTGCGGCAAGGCGGTCGGCCTCAACCGGCATGGCCACCGGGTGGCGCGAGACGAACTGGCGCCCGGCGGGCGTGGCCATCACCGCGTGCACGGCGGCGGCGGTGCGCCGCGACAGCAGTATCTCCAGGCGGCGTTCGTCATCGCCGGCGGCTTCGGTCAGTTCATCGACGATGGCGGATAGTTCGCTGTCCGCGGGGGACTTCCCGGCGTTCTTCCTGCCATTGCCTTTCTTGCCATTCTTGCCGGCGGGCCGCAGCAGCATATCGGCCACCAGCCGCGCGCCTTCTTCGATCTCCAGCGCCACGTTGAGGCCGGCCGCGCGCTTCTTGCTGATTTCGTCGAGCCAGCTGGCGTAGGCGTCGCGCCAGGCTTCGACGGTGAATTCATGCCGGCCCAGCGCCACCAGCGGGAAGCTGCCTTCCCAGCGGTCGTTGATCACGGGGTGCAGCGGCGCCTCGTGCCAATCGGACTCGCCGGGCGCACGCCACAGCACCGCCGCGGCGAGTTTGTCGTGGCCATCCATCCAGATATCGGCGCTGACCGTGACGCGCTCGCCGACGACGCGCCGCACCGCGAAGCGGCCGTCGTCGCAGGCGGGTTCGACGCGTTCGATGGCGATGCGCGGCGCTTCCATCGCCGCCACCACGCTGCCCAGGCCGGTGGCCGTCAGCGTTTCATGCCCGTGCGGCTCGCGCGCATCGCGGCGCGGCACGCCGGGGCGCGTCAGCGGCACCGGTGGCACTTCATAGAGGCGGATATCGGCTGGCGCGAGCGTGATGCTGGCGAGCGCATCGAGCCGGCTGGTGGCGTCGAGCGTGCCGCCCGGGCCGCCCGGCGAGGCTTCAAGGTGCGCGCTGGGATGCGGCAGCGCGCTCAGCACGCGGTCGGCGCCGAGCGTGCCGGGTGCCATCGGGTCCGGGTTGAGCACCACGGCCAGTGCCGCGGCGCCATTGGGCAAGCCCGGTGCGGTCTTGCCGTTGCCGGCACCCGGCATGCCGCAGGCGCCATTGGGTGCCGGCAGCCGGGCGAGTACCGTCAGCGGCGCGTCGGGGCCGCTCAGCAGCCGCACCGACAAGGCTGGCGCGGGGTTGCGGGCGGCCAGCCAGGAATTGGCTTCCAGCAGTTCGTGCGTGATGTCGTAGGGGGCGCCATCGTGCGCAGCCCCGTCGGGCGCCAGCGGATCGCGCGCGAGCGCACCGCCGGTTTCGAATCCCGCCGGCACCAGGATGCCGTCGCCGATGGCGGCGGCGGTCCATAGCGCACGCCGCGCGCTGAGCGCATCCTGGCGGGACGGCGTCAGCGCCGGCGCGGCCAGTACCCGGCCAAAGCGGCGCAGGCGCGCGATTTCCTCGGTCAACCACGTGCTGCGGAAATCCCACCACGGCAGCGAGCAGAAGGCGGCGTCGAAGCCGGCCGGTGCCAACTCATCCAGCTGGGCGGGGTTGAGCCCGGGCGTCCAGGCCAGGAAGCGCGGCGTACCGCGCGCCTGTTCCGGCTCGGCGTCGTCGCGCAGCGTCGCAGTCAGCGCGGCCCACCATCTGCCAGGCACGCGCGCCGGTGCGCGGCAGCAGAATCCCGCCGCACCCGCCGCCCACGCCATGCGCAGTTGCGCCGCCCACCACTGCACCAGCGCCTCGGCCACTTGCGGGTCGTGCCAGCGCAGACGCGCGCCGGGGATGTGGTTGTCGGTTTCGTGGGGGGCGAAGGCGGGCGCGCTGGTGTCGATCCAGCGCGGGTCGGCGGCACTGTCCGCGCCGTCGGAGGTGAAGCGATCCAGTGAGAGATCGAGCAACGGCGCCAGCCCATGCCGGGTGCACGCCGCGAGAGCGTCTTCGCCGGGTAGGCGCGGCCAGCCGCCGATCAGGACGTGGTCGAAGCCCAGCGCCGCCACGCGTTGCAGCGCGTGTTCATCGGCGTCGGGCGTTCCGGTCAGGTCGATCTGGCAGATCCGCACAAAGTCCTCCCGGGGTTTCGCTCCGCTGGAGCAACAATGCCCCGCCCGGCGCCTTGTGGCCAGCCGGCGGGATGGCACAGCCATGCGAAGTGCGTGCCAGCACGCCCGGGTTTGCCTCAGTCAGTGTCGACGCAAGACGGTTCAAGGGCAAGCCCTGGATCGAGTCATGTGCGCGATGCGCAACCGCTTGTAAAAAATGCCCGCGCCATTCTTGCCGATGGAAAGAACGCGCAAGCAGATTGACGCGCGGCGGCAGGGGGCGCACTGTCCGGTACGCTTCTTGCCCTTGTTCGTCGGAAGGTGCCAACGCAACCCACGGGCGCCGGCGTCAAGGCGGGTCGAAGCGAACCGATCAACACGGCATGGAGCGCATGCGCATGGACTGGTGGCTGGAGGCAACACAATGGCCGGCGATGGTGGTGACGGTGATCGCCACATGGCTGGTCGGATCGCGCTCGATCGCGCGGCGGCGCGCTGGTTTCTGGGTGTTCCTGGCGAGCAATGTGCTGTGGATTGCCTGGGGCTGGCATGGCAATGCGTACGCGCTGATCGTGCTGCAGCTGGCGCTGATCGCCATGAACCTGCGCGGCATGCGCGAGGCGCGCAAGGCGTGGGTGGCGGCCTCGCACCGCGCGTTTTCCGCAACTGGTGCCAGGCGGGACGGGCACCTATCCTAGTCTGACCCTGGCGTGCGGGGCGCGCGGCAAGGACCGGTAACAAGGGACAACCGCCGGCGGGCAGCCGGCCCTGATCGATGACTTCACGGGTCCGGCCACGGACCAGGGCAGGTGTGCCATGGCGAAGAAAAAGGTCCTGTTGCTCAATGCGCTGATCGCGGCCTCGCGCGAGGGCGAGCACGGTTGCCGCCGCGCGGCCATGGCCGCCGCCAATCCGCACCTGAAATCGCTCTTTACCAGCCGCGCCAATGCGTTTGCGCTGGCCGCGCAGGAGCTCCAGGCCTGCCTGCTGGACCTGGGGCAACAGCCGGAGGCTGTGGCCGTGCCGGCCGCTTCCGCAGCGTCGGCGGGGATCGGCAAGCGCAACTCGGATCGCGCCCTGCTGCAGGCCATCAGCAAGGGCGAGCACGCGGTGCAGCGCCGCTATGCGCGTGCGCTGCGCGCGCATGTGCTGGGCGCGCGCCTGCGCGCGGTGGTGCGGCGCCAGTACCGGGGCATGCAGGTCAGCCATGAGCTGTTCCGGGTGCTGCACGAACGATACCGCTCGCCGCGCACCACGCCTTGACGCGGGGCGCCCGCATTTCTTACAAAGATTCGAACGAATTGCACGCGCAGCGGGGTGGGATCCCAGCAGGGCATTGAACTTGCGGGATGGCCTCATCGCTTCCATGCCTTGCGCACCGACACCCGCGCGTGGGCGCGCGCCTGCGCCGGTGCCGCTACAGCAGCGCCCCGCCCCGCGCCGCGATGGCGTCCATCTTGCATGCCAACGGGCTACCAGCGTGTATGGAGACACAGTCATGCCCGAGCAGCCGCCCAAGCCGCAGCGCCACCCTGGCGACGCCACCGACGTCCGCAAGGGCCAGGTGACCATCCCGCTGCCGCGCGAGACCTTCCGCCAGCGCTTCCTCGCGCGCTTTACGGACCCGGCCTACCGGCAGGAGGATGCGACGCTGGACCGGCTCGAGCGCATCGGGGGAC
The DNA here is from genome assembly GCF_058252315.1 of Cupriavidus sp. PB-02. Classification (NCBI taxonomy): domain Bacteria; kingdom Pseudomonadati; phylum Pseudomonadota; class Betaproteobacteria; order Burkholderiales; family Burkholderiaceae; genus Cupriavidus; species Cupriavidus sp. PB-02. Next base: position 1,914,638 of record NZ_CM177695.1, on the reverse strand, counting down.
GCGTACGAGCAGGGCCGCAAGGCGCCGCGCAAGCACAGGGCCGGGCTATGCCGATCCCGCCTATGTATCGGCTATTACCAGCCTTACGCCCACCAGCCATGCCGAGCTGTACCGGGACAGCGGCGTACAGGGCGAAGTGGACAACGTGGCGCGGGCGCTGGCGTGCGCGGTGCGGCAGTTGCGCGCGGACGAACTGCGCAAGCCCGACCGCGGCCTGGTGCCGCCACGGTAGAAGTAATGCCAACTGCAGGGGAGACAGCAATGGACCGCAGGGACGAGCGACGAGACCACTGGCGCGACGAACCGTGGCATGAGAGTGCGGTGCCGGAAACCGACATGCGCAGCCACTACGTGGGGCCTTATGGGGTGTATGACTACGACAAGCCGGTGGATCCGGGCGAGTTCGACGCGGCCCGCGGCGCGCGGCGGCGGTGGCCGCGCGAGATGCCGCCGGAGCACCGCCGCGCGCCGCAGGGCGGGGCCGACCCATACCGGCAGTTCACCGGCTACAACGAGCGCATGGGCCTGTACCACGGCGGCCCGCAGCGCGCGCGGCCGGTCGGCCCGCGCAACTACCAGCGCCCGGACGAACGCATCCTGGAAGACCTGTGCGAGCAACTGACATGCAGCGCGCGGCTTGACCTGAACGACGTGGAGGTGAAGGTCGAGCAGGGCGTGGTGACGCTGCAGGGCAGCGTGCCGGATCGTCAGCAGAAGTACCGGATCGAGGATATCGCCGATGAAGTGTTCGGCGTGAAGGAAGTGGCCAACCACCTGCGCGTGCCACGGACCGGCACGCCGGTGTACTGAGCGAACGCACCCATGCAAGATCCATCGACCGGACCGGGCGACGCCGGCGGGGTGCAAGGCACGACGCAGGCCGATGCCGCGTTGCAGGCCACGTTGTGCGAGCGCTTGTGGGACGCAGGCCTGGACGTGAGCGAGGTATCTCTGCGCGTGGCGCAGGGCCGCGTGACGCTTGCAGGCGCCATCGGCACTGCGGCCGACCGCGCTGCGGTCGAAGCCTGCGTGCGCGGGTGCGCCGGGGTGGGCGAGATCGTCAACCACATCCACATCGCGCCGGACCGCACCGGCGGTTGATTGGCCAATGCGGGACGGCTGCAGGCGGCGCAGCGATATGACTATCCGGCTTCTGAGGGCAGGCGTTAGCCCGGTACGGCGGTTAGCCCGGTATGGCGCGCGGATCGCGCCCGAAGCTGTTGCGCGAACGGATCTGGCCGTCGCGGCCGTGGACCAGCAGTTCGACGTGTTCGCGCCGTGCTGCGGTCGTGCCGGCCGCGATCGCCTCTTCCTGGGTGGCATGGTGCGATTCCGCATAGCGGGCGCCTTCATGGATCACATCCCAGCCATCCTGGTGCGGCACGACGTGTAGGTTGGAGCCCATTTGCCGTCTCCTCGACTGTTAGTGCCTTTATTGTGGCCTATGTACCGGCGCTGTCTATCCGGCGGCGTCTGACAAGCTGGCAAGGGCAGCAAGCCCCACTTTATGACGGAAATTACTGGTTATTTGCCGGGCCTTTTGTAAGCTCCTCTTGTAAGCTGACTCGGACCGTAATAAGAGGAGCGGACCATGCGAGCGAGATTTGCCAGGGGACTGACCCAGTCGCCGGTGACCGTAGTGGCCCGGGCGTTCGACGGAGAAGCGGTGCAAGCCCCCCAGATTGGCGACCTGGTGACCGTTTATAGCCAGGACCAGGACACCGAATTCAATATCCGCCTGTGCGAGGCGGTCGAGCCTGGCCGCTGGCGCGGCGTGGTCTACGCCATCGGCCGCGGCCAGGATGTGCTGGTCACGGCCGAAGGGCTGGAGATCGACGATGTGGTCGAGGTGATGCGCGAGGAAATCGCCTCCGTCATCCCCTGCGGCCGTTCCCACTGAAAGTCGCGCCCCACGGGGGCGCGGACATCCCGCTTCTGAAGGCACCCGCGGCGCGGCTCAGGCCCGCGGCGCGGGGAGCCTTGGCACGCCCAGCCACATCGCCAGTCCGCTGGCCAGCAGCAGTGCGGCCAGCAGGTACAGCGCGTTGTCGAGACTGCCGGTCTGGGTCTTGATCTGGCCGATCACCCACGGACTGACGATGCCGCTGGTGATGCCGATGCTGCTGATAAAGGCGATGCCAGCAGCTGCGCCCGCGCCCGGCAGGTAGCTGGGCGGCAGCGACCAGAACACCGGCAGCGCGGCAAAGATCAGCACCGCGGCCACCGACAGGATCGCCAGCATCGCAGCCAGGCTGGACGGGTGCAGCGTCAGCGCGGCCAGCGCCAGCGCGCCGCCGGCCGTGCACAGCAGGAAGTGTCGATGGCGCTCGCCGGTGCGGTCCGAGTGGCGCGCGATCAGAATCAGGCCGACCGCGCCCACGGCATTGGGCACCACCGAATACAGGCTCACCGACATCACGTCGGTAATGCCGAAGTCCCGGATCATCAGCGGCATCCAGAAGCTCAGCGCGAGCGAGCCGCAGGTCAGCGAGAAATAGATAAAGGCGAACAGGTACACGCGCGGGTTGCGCAGCACCTGGCGCAACGCGTGCAGCGAATGGCCGCCGGCATGCGACTCGCTGGCGGTGGCGCGCGCCAGGTGCGCGCGTTCGCTGTCGCTGAGCCAGCTCGCTTGCTGCGGGCCATCTACCAGGCAGCGCGCCGCCACCAGCCCGAGCAGCACCGCGGGCGCGCCTTCGATCGCGAACATCCACTTCCAGCCCTGCAGGCCGAGCACGCCGGCCATGTCGCGCATGATCCAGCCCGACACCAGCCCGCCCAGCACGCCCGCCACCGCCACGCCGGCAAAGAAGATCGCCATCACCGCGGCACGGCGCCGCGCCGGGAACCAGTAGGTCAGGTAGAGCACGATGCCGGGGAAGAAGCCGGCCTCGAACACGCCCAGCAGGAAGCGCAGCGTGTAGAACTGCGTGGGCGTGGACACCGCCATCATCGCCACCGAGGCAATGCCCCACAGCACCATGATGCGGGTGAAGGTGCGCCGCGCGCCGAAGCGCGCCAGCAGCATGTTGCTGGGCACTTCGCACAGCACGTAGCCAACATAGAACACGGCGGCGCCCAGCCCGTACATGGCGTCGCTGAAGCCAAGATCCTGCTTCATCTGCAGCTGGGCGAAGCCGATGTTGATCCGGTCCAGGAACGACACTACGTAGCAGACGAACAGGAATGGGATGATGCGCAGCCAGACCTTGCGGTAGAGCGCGTCTTCATCGTGCGCGGCCAGTGTGGCGGGGGGCGATAGGGTGGATAGGGACGAAAGATCCCCTGAGACCGGATGGCTCATGAACGTTGTCTCCGTACGGTGATGGCTGCGGCGGCGGGCAGCCGTGGGGTTCCGCCAGCGGGCGGCGTCTGGCGCGCGTTGGCCCGGGTTGGTGCGAGGAAAAGAGCGGGGCGGGCGCGGCATGGCCGCGCCCGCGGCAGGTCAGGCGGGGGCGGTGGCCGGCATGTCGGCCACGCCTTCGCGCGCGGCCTGCAGCGCGGCCATCAGCACGTCGTGGTCGCCGATATGGTTGGCCAGCAGCAGGATCAATTGAGCGTTGGCGGCCTGGCTCTGTGCTTCGTCGAGGTCGCGGTGCATCTCGATCAGTGCTTCGTAGAAGTCGTCAGGACGCGCGAGGTTGGGCTGGGTGTTGAGGATGTTGGGCATGGTTGTCTCCGCTGTACTTCTGTCCGACGCGTCTCAGGCGGCCATCTGGCCCGGCGCCGCCCGCAGCCCGGCGCCGGTGGCGCGTGCCAGCGCGGCGCGGAGCGCGGCAGGGTCGGCGCGGCGCCAGCGTGCGCACACGTGCTGGTCCGGACGGACCAGGTAGCAGGTGCCCGGCGTGGCGCCGTAGCGGGCGGCGGCCAGGCCCTGGTCGTCGCGTAGCACGGTGGCGTTGGAGCAGGTCATCACTGGCTGCGCGGCATCGGTGATGTAGACCAGCCGCAGCGGCACGCCGGATTGCTTCAGCGCGGCCAGGTCGGCGAGGATGCCGGCATCGATCGCTTCGGGGTTGCCGAACAGCAGCACGGTAAAGTCCTCGCCCAGGTGCGACAACAGCCAGCCCTGGCCTTGCATACCGGACACCGGGGCATCACAACAGACAGCGCCGGGCACCATGTTGCCGCTGTAGCCTTCGGCATCGTCACCCGTATTCAGCGGCGAGCCACGCAGTACTGCGGGCACCGACAGCCGGCCGCTGTTGACCAGCCCGCGCGCAAACGCATGGCGCTTGGACAGCGTCAGCACGGCATCGCGGAACACACGGCTCACTGCGCTCTTGGGCGTGATGAAATCCGTGGCGCGGGTGGAGTTGAGGATGTTCTCGTCGGCGGCGTATTCGCGCTCGTTGGCATAGGTGTCCAGCAAGGTGTCGGCGGCATGGCCCTGCAGCACATAGGCCAGCTTCCACGCCAGGTTTTCGGCATCCTGCACGCCGCTGTTGGCGCCGCGCGCGCCGAACGGCGACACGCCATGCGCCGAATCGCCGGCGAAGAGGATATTGCCGTGGCGGAAGCTGTCCATGCGCAGGCACGAGAAGGTGTACACGCTGACCCACTCCAGTTCGAACTTCACGTCCTTGCCCAGCAGCGCCTGCACGCGCGGGATCACGCGTTCCGGTGTCTTCTCCAGCACGGGGTCGGCATCCCAGCCAAGCTGGAAGTCGATGCGCCAGACGTTGTCGGGCTGGCGGTGCAGCAGCACCGACTGGTTGGGGTGGAAGGGCGGGTCGAACCAGAACCAGCGCTCGGTGGGGAAGTCCGCTTCCATCTTCACGTCGGCGATCAGGAAGCGGTCGCGGAAGGTGCGACCCTTGCTGTCCAGTCCGAGGAGCTTGCGCATCGGGCTGCGCGAGCCGTCGGCGGCGACCACGTAGCGCGCGGCCAGCGGATAGCAGCCTTCGGGCGTTTCGATGGTCAGTACCACATTGGCGTCCGGCGTGCCTGGCTGGCGTTGTTCCAGCCCCACCACCTTGTTGTGCCAGCGGATCTCGATATTGGGCAGCGCCTGCGCGCGCTCCAGCAGGAAGCCTTCGACGTAGTACTGCTGCAGGTTGATAAACGCCGGGCGGCGGTGGCCGCTCTCGGGCAGCAGGTCGAAGCTGTACACCTGCTGGTCGCGCAGGAACACCTTGCCGACGTTCCAGCTCACGCCCTTGTCGACCATGCGATCGCCGCAGCCCAGCCGGTCGAAGATATCCAGCGTGCGCTTGGCAAAGCAGATCGCGCGCGAGCCGGTGGACAGCGTGCAGTCGTCATCGACCAGCACCACGCGCACGCCGCGCTGCGCCAGGTCGATGGCGGTGGCCAGGCCGATCGGCCCGGCGCCCACCACCACCACCGGGTGGATGGCCGGGTCGGCCCCTGCCGATTGTTCCGCGCAGGGCTGGTACTCGAACGACAGCCGCTGGTAGTCGATGCTGCTCATGCTTGTGTCTCCATCCACGTCTTTGTTTCTTTGTGTCCTGCTGTGGCTCAGTCCTGCAGCGCGGCCCACATTTCCTTGTCGCGCTGGGCGGTCCAGATGCGCGGGTGGCGAATGCCGCTGGCCTCGTCGTAGGCGCGCGAGACGTCAAAGGGCAGGCAGTGCTCGTAGATAAAGACGTGGCCGAACTTGGGATCCATCGCGCGGCGGGTGTGCGCCATCGCGGCCTTCAGGTCGAGCTTCTCGACCACGGCCTCCTTGCCGGACTGGAACAGCGTGGTGACGAAGTCCTTGGTATAGGCGATGCCCTTCTTCACTTCCTCCGGCGAGGTCAGCGCGGGGCCGCGGCCGGGCACCAGCTTTTCCGGGTTGAGCGCCTGCAGTGCGTCCAGCGTGGCCGGCCAGTCTTCCAACTGAGCGTCGCCGCAATAGCAGGCGGCGTCGTACTCGACCAGGTCGCCGGAGAACAGCACCTTCTGCTGCGGCAGCCAGACCACGGTGTCGCCCTTGGTGTGGCCCGAGCCCAGGTGGGCGATGCGCACTTCCAGCTTGCCCAGGAACAGCGTGATTTCCTTCTCGAATACCAGCGTCGGCCAGGTCAGGCCGGGTACGGTCTCGACGCCGGCGAACAGGCGCGGGAAGCGTTCGATCTCGGACTTCATGTCGGCTTCGCCGCGCTCGACGATCATTTCCCAGGTGCCGCGGCTGGCGATGATCTGCTGCGCGCCTTCGGCGAAGTAGGCCGACGCGCCCAGCACGCGCACCGCGTGGTAGTGCGACAGCACCACGTACTTGATCGGCTTGTCGGTGATGGTGCGGATGCGGGCGATCAGATCCTGCGCCATCGCCGGGGTGGCGGTGGTGTCGACGATCAGCACGCCGTCGTCGCCGATGATCACGCCCGAGTTGGGATCGCCTTCGGCGGTGTAGGCCCAGGCGTTCTCGGACAGCTGGGTAAAGGTGATCTGCTTTTCTTCCAGGTCGGCCTGGGATGCGAATGCCTTGGACATGGCGTCTTTCCTCTGTGTGGGGCGGCGAGACGGCGCACGGGCATGCGGTGATGCGCAGCGGGGCCGCGCGGGCTGTCTCGCCCCGTTTCTATGGATGTGTCACGACTGGTGCGACGGGGTAGTGCAATCTTAGGAAACCTTCGAAAATTAATCAATAGCGAAATGATTAGCCTATGGCAAATATTTGGCATGTGCAGAAACCGGCATGGAAGGGCACGTGACCGGCGCGGGTAAACCCCCCGGGCAAGCGCTCGCCAGAGGCGTTCGATTAATATCCGGGTTTTCCTATCACACAGGATGGCAATGGCCAGGCGCAAGGCGGGGGACGAAGGTACGCAGGCAGCCGACAAGGCGCAGCGAGGCATCCAGAGCGTGGAGGTGGGCGGGCGCCTGCTGGCCGCGCTGGCCGCCGCGCGCACGCCGATGCCGCTGGCCGCGCTGGCCGACGCCGCGCAGCTGGCGCCGGCGCAGGCGCATGCCTACCTGGTCAGCCTGACGCGGCTGGGCCTGATCAAGCGCGACCACCTGTCAGGCCGCTACGAGCCCGGGCCGCTGTCGCTGCAGCTGGGCCTGCTGCACCTGGAGCAGGACCCGGCCTACCGCGCGGCGCTGCCGCGGGTGGATGCGCTGGCGCAGGCGTCCGGCTTCAGCGTGGCGATCAGCATTGCCGGCCCGCAGGGGCCGACCATCGTGCGCTATGTGCCGGCCAGCGCGCCGCTGCATGTGAACCTGCACGTGGGCACGGTGATGGCGCTGGCTGCCACCGCCACCGGGCGCGTGTTCTGCGCCTTCCAGCCGCCGCCGCAATGGCAGCCGCTGTGGCGCGTGCAGCGGCCGGGCGCGACGGAGGCCGAGCTGGCCAGCTTCAGCGCAGTGCTGCAGGCCATCCGCGAGCGCGGCATCGAGCGCAGCATCGATACCCCCAGCCCCGCCGTCAGCAGCCTCAGCGTGCCGGTGCTGGACGCTGCCGGCGCGCTGCGACTGGTGCTGACCCTGGTCGGCTCGACCGGCGCCATCGACGTGGGCTGGCGCGGCGCGGCCGCGCAGGCGCTGCAGGCGGCGGCCGCGGACATCGGCGCCGCGCTGCGGCAGGAACAGGGACGTCCGGCATGACGCGTGCGAAAGATCCGATTGCAGTAGCCCCGCAAACATCCGACGCGGAGACCGAAGGCGGCAAGCCCCAACGCGGCATCCAGTCGCTCGACAGCACCGGGCAACTGCTGTCCGCGCTGGTCGCGGCGGGCCGTCCGCTGGCACTGCGCGACCTGGCGCTGGCGGCAGGCATGCCCGCGGCCAAGGCCTTCCCACACCTGGTGAGCCTGCAGAAGACCGGCCTGCTGGCGCGCGACAGTGCGGGCAACTACCTGTGCGGCCCGCTAGGTCTGGAACTGGGCCTGATCGCGCTGCAGCGGCTGTCGCCCACGCGCGAGGCCGAGCCGGAAGTGATCGAGCTGGCCGGCGCCACCGGCCTGAGCGTGGCGATGGCGGTGCTGGGGCCTCTGGGGCCGACCGTGGTCCGGCTGGAGGAGTCGGCACGCCCGCAGCATGTGAGCCTGCGCGTGGGCACGGTGCTGTCGCTGGTCCATACCGCGATCGGCCGCACGGTGGCGGCCTGCCTGCCGGAGAACGTGCTGGCGGGCCTGCTGGAATCCGACCACCTGCGCATGGCTGGCGCGGCGGCCACGGAAGGGCTCGCAGCCGGCGGCAAGCTGGCCCGGGACTATGTCGAACGGCTGGCGCGCGTGCGTGCCGCGCAGGTCGACAATGCGCTCAGCCACCCGGTGCCCGGCATCGACACGCTGGCTGCGCCGGTGTTCGACCATACCGGCAGCCTGGCGCTGGTGATCGCCGTGATGGGCTCGAGCGGCAGCTTCGACAGCAGCACCGAAGGCGCCACCGCCGCGCTGGTGCGGCAGGCGGCGCGGCGGCTGTCGTGGCGTTTCGGGGCGCTGAAGGCCCAGTGAAGCCGGCTTAGTTATCGAGCCGGATATTGGCGCCCTTGACGATGGCGTCCCATTTCTCGTACTGCGCGCGGATATAGCTGCCGAACTGCGCCGGCGTGGCCGGGAACGGTACCGTGCCCTGGCTTGCCAGCTTTGCCACCATTTCCGGCTGCTTCAGCGCGGCCACGATCTCGCCATTGAGGCGGTCGATCACCGCCTTGGGGGTGCCGGCCGGCGCGGCTACGCCGAACCAGGCGGTCAGCTCGTAGTTGGGCACGCCGGCCGCGGCCAGTGTGGGCACGCCGGGAAGCTGGTCGGAAGGCTTCTGCGTGGTGACCGCCAGCGCGCGCACGCGGTTGTCGCGGATATACGGCAGCGCGGTCGAGACGCTGTCGAACATCATGGTGATGCGCCCGCCGATCAGGTCGGTCATCGACGCTGCGCTGCCCTTGTAGGGGATGTGCGTGATGTTGACCCCAACCAGGTGCGTGAACAGCTCACCGGCCAGGTGTGACGACGAGCCGTTGCCAAACGAGCCATAGGTCAGCTTGCCCGGCTCCTTGCGCGCCAGCGCCAGCAGCTCCTGTACATTGCGCGCAGGCACGCTCGGGTGCACCACCAGCACGTTCGGCAGGTAGGCGACCGAGGCCACCGGGGCGAAGTCTTTCAGCGGGTCGTAGCCGGGCTTGTCATACAGGCTCTTGTTGACCGCCAGCGAACCGAAGGTGCCGAACAGCAGCGTGTAGCCGTCAGCCGGCGCGCGCGCCACGGCGATGGCCGCCAGGTTGCCGCCGGCGCCAGGCCGATTGTCGATCACGACCGGCTGGTGCAGGCGCACCGACAGCGCATTGCCAATCTCGCGCGCGAGCAGGTCGGTGGCGCCGCCCGGCGGGAACGGCACCACCAGCCGCACCGGCTTGTCCGGATAGTCCGCCAGCGCGGTCCCCGCCGCGGTGGCGGCGAACGCCAACAGCAGCCCCGTGGCTGCGCGCCTGATCCCAACCTTCCAACCCTGCATCGCTGTCTCCTTTCTGTGTCTTGTGCGATGGAACGGCTGTCAGTGTGTCGCAGCGCGAGCGGCCGCGGGTTTGGCATTGGCGAAGGTGGGGTTTGGCGCGTGGGACGCGTCACTCCGGATGCTGCAGCCGGGCAATGGTGCCGAACAGCGTTTCCAGCTCCACCGGCTTGACCAGGTGCGCGTCAAAGCCTGCCTTTTCGGTTTGCTTCCGGTCGGCCGGCTGGCCAAAGCCGGTCAGCGCCACGAAGCGGGTATGCTCGGTCCCGGCCGCGCCGCGCATGGCGCGCACCACCTCGAAGCCGTCCATGCCCGGCATGGCCAGGTCGATCAGCGCGATTTGCGGGCGGCAGCGCCTCGCCACGTGCAGCGCCTCGGCGCCGTCGTAGGCGATGGTCACTTCGTGGCCGCACATCTCCAGCAGCATGGCCAGGCTGTCGGCGGCGTCGCGGTTGTCGTCGACCAGCAGGATGCGTTGCGCCTGCAGCGCCTGCGCGGCGGGTTGGGACGGCTGCGGCGCAGAGCTGTCATGTTGGGCCGGCAGCGGCAGGCGCAGCGTGAAGGTGCTGCCCAGCCCCGGGCCGGCACTGCTGGCGGCAATGGTGCCACCGTGCAGCTCGACCAGCGAGCGGCACAGCGACAGGCCGATGCCCAGCCCGCCCTGCGTGTCTGTGCCCGGCCGGCTTTCCTGTACGAACAGGTTGAAGATGTCTTCGAGCGCCTCCGGTGCGATACCGCGGCCCTGGTCGATCACCTGCACCAGCAGCGTCCGCTTTTGCATGGTGGTGACGATCGCAATCGACGATCCCGGCGGCGAGAACTTCGATGCGTTGAGCACCAGGTTCTGCATCACCTGCACCAGCCGGGTCGTGTCGGCGTTCATCGGGATGGCGCTGGCATGAGTCTGCACGTCCACTCGCTGCGACTTGGCTTCCAGCGCCGGCAGCGCGGCCTCGATGCCGAGCGCGACGATCTCGTTGAATTCGACCGGCTCGGTGCGCAGCTCGATCCGCCCGGAGGTGATGCGGCCGATATCGAGCAGGTCGTCGACCAGTCGGCTCAGGTGGCCCACCTGCCGTTCGATCAGGCGCAGGCTCTTGTCGGCGACCGAGTCGTCGTCGGGGGCCAGGCGCATTGCGCCCAGCGCGCTACGCACCGGCGCCAGCGGGTTGCGCAACTCGTGCGAGAGCGTGGCGAGGAACTCGTTCATGCGCTGGCTGGAGCGCTCCAGCTCCTCGCGGCGACGGCGCTCGCTCATGTCGCGCGTGACCTTGGCAAAGCCGCGCAGCGAGCGCGATTCGTCGTAGACGGCGGTCAGCGTGACATTGGCCCAGAACAGCGAACCGTCCTTGCGCACGCGCCAGCCCTCGTCTTCCATGCGCCCGCCGCGCCGGGCCCGTTCCAGGTGCCGGGCCGGCTTGCCGGCGGCGACGTCCTCGGGCGGGTAGAACAATGAGAAATGGCGGCCGATGATCTCGTCGCGGCGGTAGCCCTTGATGTACGACGCGCCGGCGTTCCAGCTGATGACATGGCCGCCGGGGTCGAGCATGAAGATCGCGTAGTCCTTCACGCCTTCGACCAGCAGGCGCAGCGTCTCTTCGCTCTGGCGCAGCGCCTCGGCATTGCGGCGCTGCTCGGTCATGTCGCGCGTGACCTTGCCGAAGCCGATCAGGCGGCCGTCGGCGTCCCTCAACGCGGTGATCACCACGTTGGCCCAGAAGCGGGTGCCGTCCTTGCGCACGCGCCAGCCTTCGTCCTCGAAGCGGCCCATTTCCGCGGCGGCCTTCAGTTCGGCCTGGGGCCAGCGCCGCGCGATCGCGTCCGGCGTGTAGAACTGCGAGAAGTGCTTGCCCAGGATCTCTTTGCGGGTGTAGCCCTTGATGCGTGCCGCGCCCTTGTTCCAGCTGGACACGTGGCCGTCGACGTCGAGCGTGAAGATGGCGTAGTCCTGGATGGATTCCACCAGGGTCCGATAGGACGCATCGGCGGACAGATCCGGTTGCGCATTGTGCGGCGCGTCGGCCGGGATCTCCGCCGACACCGAGCCGGTGGCTTGACCCCGGGCGGTTCCGGCAAGGTCCTGCGGGTCGGCGGGGGCTTTTTTCATGGCATGTCCTGAACGGCGTTTTCCCGACATGTGTTCGCGGGAGGGCGCCCGGTGCGCGATCCTCGTCGTGCTGCAAGCATACGCCAGCCGAAACCCGGCAGGGCTAGCGCTGCGCCCTGGTGACTGCAGTGACGCAGCATGATTCGCGCCAGGTGTCCCCGGCGTTTGCCGCGCGGGGCGGGATTCGCGGCCTCCGCGCAAAGTCGGACGATTCCGAATGGAGATTGGGAATGTACAGATTGTTCCGAATTCCTCCGTCCGCAAGAATGCGTCACAGGTTTTTTACGCTGTCAATATTTGTCACGGAATGATGCATCCGATCCCGCACCCTGTCAGAAACATGTCATTTATCCGCCCTCCGGGCGCTTGCAAGAGGCGCCAATGACCCAGCTCCGCGAACGCCCCCTGCTGCGCAAGCGCCAGTCGCTGTACCTGCTCGGCGACCCCGTTAGCGCGCTGTACGCGATCCGTGTCGGTACGGTGAAGACGCATGTCACGACCGAGGACGGGCGCACCCAGGTGGTCGGCTTCCACTTCCCCGGCGATATGGTGGGCATGGATAGCCTGGCCCGTCCGCAATACGCGTCTTATGCAACAGCGCTGGAAGACACCAAGTTGTGCCGGATCCCGGTGGCGGTGCTGCGCGCCGCTACCGCGCACACGCCCGCCCTGGGCAACCAGCTGTTCCTGGTGCTCGACCGCCAGGCGCAGCGTGCGCGGGCGCTGCAGACCATGCTGGCACTGATGACGGCCGAGGAGCGGCTGGTGACCTTCCTGCTGTGGCTGGCCGACGGCTTCGCGGCGCGGGGCTTCTCGTCGACGGCGTTCCTGCTGCGCATGAGCCGGGAGGAGATCGGCAGTTATATCGGGCTGACGCTCGAGACCGTCAGCCGCCAGTTCTCTCGGCTGGCTGACGGCGGGCTGGTGCGGGTGCGCCACCGCAGCGTCGAGCTGCTCGACAAGCACGCGTTGCGGGCCATCGCCGAGCGCCCGACGATCTCGGCGCGTACGCTTGCGCCGGGGCACGGGGCCGCCGCCCTGCCATCGGGGCCCGTCGCGTGTGCCGGCAACGGATCGCGCCTCGAATGACGGCGCCGGTCAGCCAGAGCGGGGCGATGGGTATCGCCATGGAGCCCGGGCCAGGCGCCAGCGGGATCGTCAGCGAAATCAAGGCGCTGAACCTGTCCTACCTGATGCTGGTGCAGCGGCTGATGCGCGAGAACGAGGCCGAAGCCCTGTTCCGGCTCGGTCTCGGGCGGGAGATGGGCTGCGCGCTGGCGGCGCTGACGCCGGCGCAGATGGTGGCGCTGGCGCGCTCGAACCTGGTGCTGTGCCGCTTCCGGCTGGATGACAGCCGGCTGCTGGCGGGCCTGACCGGGACCGGATCGCCGCACGCCCTGCAGAACATGCATGCGGCGATCGTGACGACGTCGCAAGACAGCGGCGATCACGCATGACGCCGCTGCCGTCGGCAGGCGTGCTGGTCAACATCGGAACATCGCCCGGCAGGCCGGGCACAGGACTCGACTTCGGAGGGCTATATGACGGGCAATGCGATCACCCATGTCGGGATGAACCTGCATGCAGCCTTGGCGGGCCGGTGCGGGCGCGGAGGCGCCTTCATGCCCGCGGCGATCCGTACGGAAATCGTCGGCCCGCTGCAGGCCGAGGACATCGTGCAGGCGCTGTGCGGCGAGGGCGACGCCCACGCCCACGGCTGCGCCGACGCCGCGCTGGCAGTGCTGGCCACGGCCAGGCGCCTGCCCGCGCGTACCGTGGTGTCGAAGGGGCAGGGCCAGCCGGCGTTGCTGGAGTTCTACGTCGACGCGGACGTGCCCACCTGCTGCGAACTCGACGGTGCGCTGCAGCGGGCCATCGCCAGCCACTACAGCAGCGTGCTGCCGCCGGGGCTGGCGGCCTCGGTGCGGCCGCTGGCCGCTTATGCCGCTTCTGCGCAGGAAACCGTCAGCGGCGGCGAGCCGTATGCGGCCGAGCACTTTCGCGCGTGCGCGCAGCAGTTGCTGCGGCTCGGCGGAGAGATGAACCAGCGGTTGTCGGCCGTGTGCGCCTACCTGTCGGCACTGCATGACGCGCTGGAAACGGCCGAACGGCTTGGCTACCTCGACCAGAGCCTGCTGGGACCGGGCCAGGAGTCCTTGTCGTGGCGGCTGCGCCGGCACCGCAGCGTGGAAGGGCGCGCACTGGCGCAAGCGCTGGAAGCGCTGTCGCGCGGCGCCGATGACGCGCTGCACGGGTTCGGCACGCGCTACAGCTTCGAGCGGGCCAGCTACCAGTTCGAGCAGATGCAGCGCTTCCACGACCAGGTCGCGCGCTTACGCGGCGACAGCCGGCCCGGGCCGGTCGGCAGCGCTGCCGGTCCGCGCGCCGCGCGCTGAGGGCAGGCGCGGCGCGGCGGCGGCCTCAGATCCCCGCCATGCAGGTGTACTTGATGACCAGGTAGTCGTCGATGCCGTAGTGCGAGCCCTCGCGCCCCACGCCCGATTGCTTGACGCCGCCGAACGGCGCCACCTCGGTGGAGATCAGCCCGGTGTTCACGCCGACGATGCCGTATTCCAGCCGTTCGGACACGCGCCAGACACGGCCCAGGTCGCGCGCGTAGAAATAGCTGGCCAGGCCGAACTCGGTATCGTTGGCCATGGCCACGACCTCGTCCTCGGTGTCGAAGCGGAACAGCGGCGCCAGCGGACCGAAGGTTTCCTCGCGCGCCACCAGCATGCCGGGGGCCACGTCCGCCAGCACGGTGGGCTGGAAGAACGAATGGCCGAGCGCGTGGCGTTGCCCGCCCTGCAGCACGCGCGCGCCCTTGCCGATGGCATCGGCAATATGCTCCTCCACCTTGGCCACGGCCTTGTCGTCGATCAGCGGGCCGATGCGCACGCCGTCCTCCATGCCGTTGCCGACCTTGAGCGCCGCCACTGCGGCCACAAGCTTCTGCGCGAAGGCCTCGTACACGCCGGACTGCACGTAGATGCGGTTGGCGCAGACGCAGGTCTGGCCGGCGTTGCGGTACTTCGAAACGATCGCGCCTTCCACGGCGGCGTCGAGATCGGCATCGTCGAACACGATGAAGGGCGCGTTGCCGCCCAGCTCCATCGACACCTTCTTGATCGTCGAGGCGGTCTGCGTCATCAGCACGCGGCCGACCTCGGTCGAGCCGGTAAAGGTCAGCTTGCGCACCAGCGGGTTGCTGCTCATCTCGCCGCCGATGGCGCCGGCCGAACCGGTCACCACCGACAGCACGCCGGCCGGAATGCCGGCGCGCTCGGCCAGCGCCACCAGCGCCAGCGCGGACAGCGGCGTCTGCGAGGCGGGCTTGAGCACCATGGTGCAGCCCACCGCCAGCGCGGGGCCCGCCTTGCGCGTGATCATCGCCGCGGGGAAGTTCCAGGGCGTGATGGCCGCGCACACGCCCACCGGCTCCTTGGTAACGACGATGCGCTGGCTGTTGACCGGTGCGGGGATGGTGTCGCCGTAGACGCGCTTGCCTTCCTCGGCAAACCATTCGATGAACGAGGCCGCGTAGGCGATCTCGCCGCGCGCCTCGGCGATGGGCTTGCCCTGTTCCGCCGTCATGATGCGCGCCAGGTCTTCCTGGTTGGCCATGATCAGCTCGAACCATTTGCGCAGCAGCGCCGAGCGTTCCTTGGCGGTGCGCGCGCGCCAGGCCGGCTGCGCGCGGTTGGCGGCCTCGATGGCCTGGCGGGTTTCTTCCGCGCCCAGTTGCGGCACCTGGCCCACGCGCTCGCCGGTGGCGGGGTTGGTCACGTCGATGCGGCGCTCGCCATCGATCCAGCGGCCGTCGATATAGCACTGCTGCCGCAGCAGTGAAGCATCTGTGAGGTTCAGCATGGTCGTCTCGGTGGATCCCCGGTGCGTATGCCCGGTGTCTCGGTGAAAAGGTGTGAAGAGGATTGTAGTCCTCCTGTGCGTTGTAGTTCTTTCTGCGACCCGCGTGTAAAACCTCAGGGCCGGCCACGCGCCGGCACGCATGTGAGCTTGCCGCGCCTGCGGCGGCGCATTGGAACAGAGCTTGCGTCAGCCCGCATCATTGGCACGGCCACCGGCTGCGAGCCCGGACTACGCAAGGAATCCCAATGAAAGCACTCTGCTGGCATGGCAAGCACGACATCCGCTGCGACACGGTTCCCGACCCCGTCATCGAGCATCCGCGTGATGCCATCGTCAAGGTATCGAGCTGTGCCATCTGCGGCTCAGACCTGCACCTGTACAACGGCTTCGTGCCGGGCATGGAAAAGGGCGACATCCTGGGCCACGAGTTCATGGGCCAAGTGGTCGAGGTCGGGCCGGAGAACCGGCGCCTGCGCGTGGGTGACCGCGTGGTGGTGCCCTTCACGATCTGCTGCGGCGAATGCGACCAGTGCCGCCGCGGCAACTTCTCGGTGTGCGAGCGCACCAACCGCAACAAGGCGAGCGCGGAGAAGGTGTTTGGCCACAGCACCGCCGGCCTGTTCGGCTACACCCACCTGACCGGCGGCTATGCCGGCGGCCAGGCGGAATATGTTCGCGTGCCCTATGCCGACGTCGCGCCGGTGAAGATACCGGACGGGCTTTCGGACGAATCGGTGCTGTTCCTGGGCGATATCCTGCCCACCGGCTGGCAGGCTGCGGCGCAGTGCGATATCCAGCCCGAGGACATTGTCGCGGTGTGGGGCGCGGGCCCGGTGGGGCAGTTCTGCATCCTGAGCGCGTTGCTGCAGGGTGCGCGGCGCGTGATCGCGATCGACCGAGTGCCCGAGCGGCTGGCCATGGCCGAGGAGCTGGGCGCGACGCCGCTGAACTTTGAGCAGGTCAGCATCCCGGAAGCCCTCAACGAGCAGACCAAGGGCAAGGGCCCGGACAAGTGCATCGACGCGGTCGGGCTGGAGGCGCATGCCACCGGCTCGCTCGATTCGGCCTATGACCGGGTCAAGCAGGCCGTGATGATGGAGTACGACCGGCCCCATGTGCTGCGCGAGATGATCTACGTCTGCCGCCCCGCCGGCGTGTTATCGGTGCCGGGCGTCTATGGCGGGTTGATCGACAAGGTCCCGATGGGCGCGCTGATGAACAAGGGCCTGACCGTGCGCACCGGGCAGACCCACGTCAACCGCTGGACCGACGACCTGCTGCGGCGCATCCAGCGTGGCGAGTTCGATCCATCGTTTGTGATCAGCCATCGCGTGACGCTGGAGGAGGGCCCGGGCATGTACCAGATCTTCCGCGAAAAGCAGGACGGCTGCGTCAAGGTGGTGATGCGCGTCGGCTAGCAGCTAGCGGCACCAGGCCGGCGGCCGGGGCTCAGGCGCCGGTGCTGGTCTTGGCCGGGGCCTCGATGCCCCAGTCGCCGAATTCCAGCCAGTCCTCGCCGAGCAGTTCGATGGGATGCTGCGTGCGGCTGGAGCCGTTGCCGCATCCCATGGCGTCGGTGGGGCAGTACTTGTCGCAGCCCCAGCAGACGCGCTCGGGGTGGCTGGGATGCAGGGGGAATTTCTTGGCCATGGCGTGTGGTGGGCGGCCGGTGGATGGTCGCTGGGGCCATTATGTCCAAGCGCGCGCGACGGGGTCTTGCGCGCCGTCAAGGCGGCCCGCAAGGCCCACCCTCCTGGGCGCTCGTCAATTCCATCCATCCGCGTCCAGACGCGTCCAGCGGTCGGGTGCTACGCCATCTTCCGACGCCAGCAGCAAGGTCTGGCCGCAGTGATCGCACCGGTACACGAACGCGTTCTGGCCGCTGGCGGTGCTCAGCGTCGCGGATATTGCCAGGTTCGGATGGGGCGGCACATGGCCCGGCCGGTCCAGTTGCGACAGGCAAAGGTCGCACAAAGACATATTGGTTTCCTCCAGCGCGAATTCCACAGCAAGAAATGCTGTGGTGCAGCATTCACGATTCCAGTATAGGTGCGGCGAGCGCGGGGGACAGGCCGATAGGGGAGCGACTAAAGGGCAAGGGCTATTCGCCAAGGAACTCCGCCACCATTTCCAGCCCTTCGATGTGATCGGCAACCACCTTGACGATGGTGATCAGCGGGATCGCGAGCAGCATGCCCCACACACCCCATAGCCAGGTGAACAGAAGGAGTGCGACGAAGACCGCGACGGCGTTCATCTTGGCCATGCGCCCCGTCATCCACGTGGTGATGACCGAACCGATCAGCGTCGCAATCAGCAAGGAGCCGCCCGCCGCCGCGGCGGCCATGCCCAGCGTGCCGAACTGCATGAAGGTCACCACGCCCAGGCACACCGCGATCGCCATCGCCCCGAAGTAAGGCACCAGGTGCAGCGCCGCCGCCGCGATCGACCAGCTGCCGGCGTTGTCCACGCCCAGCCATTTGAGCAACAGCCAGGTGCAGAAGCCCAGGCCGACATTGGTCGCCAGCAGCATGCCCATGTAGCGGCGGATCGACAGGTTGACCTCATCCAGCATATGCACGCTGATTTTCTTCTCCGAGATGGTGCCGCCCACCATCTTGATGAACTTGCGCTTGAAGGTGTCGCCGGCCAGCAGCAGGAAGTACAGCAGAAACACCACCACCACCGCCTGTCCGGCCATGGTGAAGACGCTGACTGAGCCGGCCAGCAGCATGTTGTTGATCTGGTCCGGATGCTCCACCACCACACGCGCGCCGCGTGCCGGCGGCTGCCCGGTGCCGCTGAGCACGGTGGCGGCGCGCCTTATCTTCTGCCACATCGAGTCGTCGCCGCTGAGCAGCGCGCCGACCGAGCGCGAGATCTTGCTGGCCGCCTCCGGCAGGCTGTTGACGATGGACTCCACCTGCCCCTGCAGCAGGTAGGCGCCGCTGAGCAGCGCGCACAGCAAGGCCAGCACCACCACGGTGCCGGCCAGCACGCGCGGCAGGCCCAGCCGCTGCAGCGCGCATACCAGCGGATCGAGCAGGTAGGCCATTACGATGGCGATGACCACCGGCACCAGGAAGTCGCGCGCAATGTGCAGCGCATACAGCGAGAACAGGCAGGCCAGCACCACCAGCGCCGTGCTGGCGCGGTGCAGCGCCGCGCTGACCGCGTCGGAGGGGGCCACCACCACCGCCGGCGTTTCGACCGGAAGCCCGGCGGTGCCTTCCGCGTCATCTGCGGCCGCTTCCGCAACGGCGGCGGCCGCATCATCGCCGTTGCCGGCTACGCGCACGCGCAGGGCGTTATCGGCTGACATGGGTTCCGTTGGCGGGGCGGGCGGCAGCGGGGAGGGATTGGGATCGGGAATGCTCGACATAGCCAGGCGCCGGCAAAAGGCCTGGCGCTGTCTATGAAGCTTAGCTGGCCCGCAGCCGCCGGCTGTCGGACGCCGCCGCCAGCTGGTGTCAGACAAGTGCGGCAGGTGTCCGCCCATGGCCCGCCGGGTAATTCCGCAAACCGGTGCAGCCATTGCCTGGCATGCCATTTTCGCGTGAAGTATTTAATAAAAATCAACGCCAGGGAATATGGCAGGATTCTCCATTTCTGTTGTATTTCCGAAAACTATGAAAATGTTCCATTTAATGTCCCATTGAGGCCAACGGAAATCCTGCGATATCGTTCGGGCTACTTCGGACCTTGCCCCGTAGGCGCCGCCGTCCCAACGGACAATTCTTACAGATCAAGGCGTTGCAATCAGGTTTCATCCGGACGACCATGGCGAAATCCAGTTCTCCTGTGCCACGTTATCACCAGATCTACCTCATACTGCGCCAGCAAATTGCCAGCGGCATTTTCGACCAGACCGGTCTGCCCCCTGAATTAAAGCTGGTGGACCAATATAAAGTGGCGCGGGTAACCATGCGGCGCGCGCTTTCCGAACTGGTCAAGGAAGGGCTGGTATATCGGCGCGCCGACCACGGAACCTTCGTCAACAAGGACCATGGCAGCCGCGCGCCTGGCCTGGCGCGGACCTGGCGGCTGGCGGACAACATGGTGGAGGACAACGGCGAAACCGCGATCCGGCTGATCGAGTACGGCATGCTGCCTTGCCCGGCCGAAGTGGCGCCCCTGCTGGATGTGCCGCCACAGCAGGCGGTGTTGCGCATCGTGCGCGTGCGCAGCCGGGAAGGGCGCCCGGTTTCGTGCGTGACCATGTACACCCCGCCGGAACTGGCGTCCCTGCGAACGCCGCAGGCGATTACCCAGACCTCGGTGCTGGCCTTGCTCGAGCGCGGCGGCGTGCGCATCAGCCAGGCGGACCAGAGCATCTCCAGGGGGCCGACGCGCACGTGGCGCCGCTGCTGGAAGAGCCCATGGGCGCCGCACTGCTGTCGGTGATGCGGCTGGTGCGCGACGGCGACGGGCGTCCGGTGCAGTGGCTGCGCGGCGTGTACCCGCCGCACTACTACGACCACCACATGGTGCTGGCCCGTGCCGGCGAAGACAGTGCGCGCATCTGGATCCCGCGCGACATCACGACCTCCGTGCGCTGAGGCGTGACCATGCTGGCACTGCTTGCCGCCCATGGCGTTTCCCTGCGCTTCGGCGGCTTGCCGCGGTGCAGGACATCAGCCTGCAAGTGGTGCCCGCCAGCATCACCGCGCTGGTCGGATGACAGCCGGGGGCAACGAGAAATCGCCCGGCCGGCAGCAGGGTGCTGCCTGGCCGGGGGGCGGCTGCGACGACAGTGATTTCTGCCCGCCGGTCAGCCGGTCACCGTCTTGGTCTCAAGGAACTCGGCAATGCCTTCCGGGCCGAACTCGCGCCCGTTGCCGGAGGTCTTGTAGCCGCCGAACGGGGCGGTGATATCCAGCATCGCGCCATTGATGCGCACGCAGCCGGCGCGCAGTTGCGCGGCCAGCCTGCGCGTGCGCGCCGGGTCGGACGAGGCGATGTAGGCCGCCAGCCCGTACTCGGTGTCGTTGGCGATCGCCACGGCCTCTTCCTCGGTGTCGTACGGCAGCATGCACAGCACCGGCCCGAAGATTTCCTCGCGCGCGATGGTCATGTCGCTGCGTACGTCGGCAAAGATGGTGGGGCGGGCATAGAAGCCGCGCTCCAGCCCCTTGGGGCGGCCCGGGCCACCCGCCGCCACGCGCGCCCCTTCTTCGATGCCCACGCCGATCAGGCGCTGCACCTTGTCGTACTGGCCGCGGTTGGAGATCGGACCCATCTTGGTCTCCGGATCGGAGGGATCGCCGACCTTGACCGCATTGGCGACGGCGGCCGCGATCTGCACGGCCTGCTCGTACTGCGCGCGCGGCACCAGCATGCGCGTCGGCGCGATGCAGGTCTGTCCAGTGTTGGACATGACCTGCGCCACGCCGCTGGTCACCGCGGCCCGCAGGTCGGCATCGTCCAGGATGATCAGCGGCGACTTGCCGCCGAGTTCCTGCGCCACGCGCTTGACCGTGGGCGCGGCGCTGATCGCAACTTCCACGCCGGCGCGGGTCGAGCCGGTGATCGACACCATGTCGACGTCGCGGTGCGCCGACAGCGCGGCGCCGACCACGCGGCCCTCGCCGAAGACCATGTTGAACACGCCCGGCGGCGTGCCGGCCGCGTCCATGATCTCGGCAAAGATCTGCGCATCCAGCGGCGCGATCTCGGACGGCTTGAGCACTACGGTGCAGCCCGCCGCCAGCGCCGGCGCGACCTTGGCGGTGATCTGGTTCAGCGGCCAGTTCCAGGGCGTGATCAGCACCGCCACGCCGATGGCCTCGCGCAGGAGGTAGCTCTTGCCGCGCGCGGTCTCGAACTCGAACTCGCGCAGCGCCTGCAGCGTGCCCTGCAGCTGCGCCAGGCCGATTGCGGCCTGCACGTTGGTGGCCAGCGTGACCGGCGCGCCGATCTCCTCGCGCACCGCCACGGCCAGGTCGGGCAGGCGCGCCTGGTAGGCGGCGATGATGCGCTCGAGCAGCGCGATGCGGTCTTCGCGGCTCGACGCGGACCATGCCGGGAAGGCCGCGTGCGCGGCGGCCACGGCGTGGTCCACGTCCGCGGCGGTGCCCATGGCGAGTTTGCCGGCGACGGCTTCGGTGGTCGGGTCGATGATGTCGGCCTGGGTCGCCCCCGCTGCGGGCTGCACCCAGCGGCCGTTGATGTAGAACTTGTCGACGATTTTCATGTGCGTTATGTCAAGGGTCGGTGGATTGGCGCGGCTCATACCGGGCGGTCGCCGATGATGGTGGCGCGGTTCATGTGGCGTACTGCCGGGAAGTAGTCCTGCACGGCGTAGTGCTGCGTGGAACGGTTGTCCCACAACGCGATCGTGTCCGGCTGCCAGCGCAGGCGCACCTGGTATTCCGGCGCGGCGGCCTGGCGATACAGGTACTGCAGCAGGTCGAGCTCGGCCGGGCGGTAGTCCGAGCCGATGCGATACGGCTCCTCCTTGGCGAAGTTGGCGAAATGCGTGGTGAAGCCCTCGTTGACGAAGAGTATCTTCTCGCCGGTCTCTGGATGGGTGCGCACCACCGGATGCACCATCGGCGGGTACTTGGCACGCATTTCCGCGTACTTTCCCTCGCTCAGCTTGCTGCCGAAGGTCGGCATCGCGTCATGCACCGCCTTCAGGCTGGCGATACGGGCCTTCACGTGCTCCGGCAGGTTCTCGTAGGCCGCGGCCATGTTGATCCAGATGGTGTCGCCACCCACCTCGGGACACGTCACGCAGCGCAGCATCGAGCCCATCGACGGGATCTCGCGCCAGCTCACGTCAGAGTGATACAGGTTCTCGCGACCGCGCTGCTCGCCGTCGCGGCCGAAGACCACCAGTTCCGGGTGCTCAGGATGGCTGGCGAGCATCGGGTGTACTTCCAGTTCGCCGAAGCGGCGTGCCGCGGCCACGTGCTGCGCCGGCGAGATCGCCTGCTTGCGGAAGAACAGCACCTTGTACTTCAGCAGCGCGGCGCGCAGCGCCAGGTAGGTGTCGTCATCCAGCGGCTCGCGGAAGTCGATGCCGTCGACTTCCGCGCCGATGGCCGGGGTGCAGCGGCGCACGGAGAACGGCCAGGATTCCCGAGCCTGCGCGCGGAATGCTTCCGGGCTGAGGGTGAGGGCGGTGGCTTGCATGTGTTGTCTCCTTGGTTGGTGTCTGGCGATGCAGGAATGCCGCCCGTGCCCCGGGCGGCGGAGGGCGACTCAGCGCAGCGAGGCCTTGATCAGGTCCGCCGCCTTCTCGCCGATCATGATGGCGGGCGCGTTGGTGTTGCCGCCGACCAGCGTCGGCATGATCGAGGCATCCGCTACGCGCAGGCCTTGCACGCCGTGCACGCGCAGCTCCGGATCGACCACCGCCATGCTGTCGACGCCCATCTTGCAGGTGCCGGCCGGCTGGTAGACCGTGTCCGCATGCGTGCGCACGAAATGGCGGATGGCGTCTTCATTGCCGCTGTCGGGGCCGAACGCGTCGGTCAGCACTTCGCGCCCGCCGTACTGCGCCAGCGCTGGCTGGGCAAAGATGCGCCGGATCGCGCGCACGCCCTCGACCATGCCCGCCATGTCTTCCTCGGCGGACAGGAAGCGCGGGTCGATCAGCGGCGCCTCGCGCATGTCGGCGCTGCGCAGGCGCACATGGCTGTGGCTCTTGGGGCGCAGCACGCAGGCGTGGCAGGAATAGCCGTGGCCGAGGTTGCCCAGGTTTCGGTTGCCGAGCAGCGCCACCGCGAAGTGCAGCTGCACGTCGGGAATCTCCAGGTCCGGGCGGCTGCGCAGGAACGCGCCGGCCTCGGCGATGTTGGATGACTCCATGCCCGTGCGCGTGCGGCGGTAGCGCATCACCTCGCGCGCCAGGCGCAGCATGCCGCGTGGGGTCTTGCCGAACAGCTCGGTGGTCTGCAGTTGCTTGTTGACGATGATGTCGAGATGGTCCTGCAGGTTCTCGCCGACGCCAGGCAGGTCATGGACCACGTCGATGCCGAGGCTGCGCAGTTGCGTGGCCGGGCCGATGCCAGATGCGAGCAGCAACTGTGGCGAGTTGAAGGCGCCGCCGCTGACCACGATCTCGCGGCGGGCGCGCAGCACTTGCATCGTGCCGTCGCGCACCACCTGCACGCCGACCGCGCGCTTGCCCTCGAACACAATGCGCAGCGCCTGCGTGTCCGTCAGCACCGCCAGTCCGGAGCGGCCGCCGTTCAGCGCCTTGTCGGCCGCGTTGCCGCTGTGCAGGAAGGCGCGCGCGGTGTTCCAGCGTTCGCCGTTGCGCTGCGTCACCTGGAACATCCCGACGCCTTCCTGGCTGTGGCCGTTGAAGTCGTCGTTGCGCGGCAGTCCGGCCTGGATCGCGGCCTCGATGAAGCGCTGCGAGAACGGATTGGGCGAGCGCAGGTCGCTCACGTGCAGCGGCCCGTCGTTGCCGTGCAGGGTGGTGTCGGTGCCGGCAAGGCGCGCGTTGCGCTCGCTGCGGCGGAAGTAGGGCAGCACGTCGTCGAAACCCCAGCCGCGGCAGCCCAGCGCGGCCCAGTCATCGTAGTCGCGGCGATGGCCGCGAATATAGACCATGCCGTTGATCGAGGAGCTGCCGCCCAGCCCGCGCCCGCGCGGCTGGTACGAGCGGCGGCCGTTCAGGCCGTCCTGCGGCTCGGTGTAGTAGGCATAGTTGCGGGGGCCGGCCTTCGGCACGACCGCGGCAATGCCCACCGGCGCCCAGATCGAGAAGTGATGGTCATGCGGCCCCGCCTCGAGCAGCACCACCGTTGCGTTTGGTTCCTCCTCCAGCCGCCCTGCTACGGCGCATCCCGCCGACCCTGCGCCGATCACGATGTAGTCGAACTCCGCCTGTTGGCTGGTGATGCCTTGTGATGCCTTTTTGCTCACTTTCCGAGTCTCCTGTGTAGCTCGCATGCAGTGGTCGTCGGGGGCGCGCGCATGCGATGACGTCGGATACTGCCATTACCTGTTATAACAGGTCAATGGATTCGCTCGGCAACCTGTCATGATAGGTATAATCCCGAATCCCCCGCATCGGAGCCGCCGCCAGGCGGAAAGCAACGTGGCGCTGCCCAGGTTCAAAGAGATCGAGAACGAGATCCGTCAGCGGATCGTCAGCAATACCCTGGGCCCCGGCGCCAAGCTGCCGTCCGAGGCGGAGCTGATGACGGAGTTTTCCGTCAGCCGCATCACCGTGCGCCAGGCCCTGGCGGGGCTGCACAACGCGGGGCTGATCGAGAAGGTCAACGGTAAGGGCAGTTTCGTCACGCGGCCCACCGATACGCCCAGCCTGGGCGCGCTCGCCGGCTTCTACGAGACCGCGCGCGCCCGCGGCAAGCTTGCCTACGGCAAGCTGGTTGCGGTGCGGCTGGTGCGCGCGCCGGCCTTCGTGGCGGCGGCGCTGGACCTGGATGCCTCAGAAAAGGTGCTGAGCGTTGCCACAGTGCGCTACTGGGACGATGCGCCGGTGGCCTACTTCAACCTGATGGGACGCGAGCCGCTGATGCGGCGCCTGGCCCAGGAGGACCTGGAAACCAACGACGCGATGTCGTTGTTCGAAAGCCGGCTGGGCTACCGCTTCAAGGAAGTGACGATGGAATCCAGCGCCGTGGCCGCGCCCGCCGAAGTGGCGCGGCGCCTCGGCGTTGCCGAGGGCGATCCGTTGCTGCGCCTGCGCAGCACGCCGTATGACATCGAGGGCGCGCCGCTGTTCTGCGGGGAACTGCTGTTCCGTCCGGACCGCTATGCCTACAAGTGGACCCTGAGGCGCTAGGCGGAGGGCGCGCACGTCGCAACGCCAGCGTGCCTGCCGGCGCTTTCAGCACGCATTGAACATCGCTGCCGGTGCCGGGAGCCGCTACCAGCACCACCACCCGAGCGGCACCTCCAGCGGTTCCACTGGCTCCAGCAGCGGCGCCGCGGGCAGCCGCTGATATCGTTGCGGCCGCCCACGCAGTGGCGTGGCGGCCGCGCACCCGTGCTATCGATCGCGGCCCATATTGATGCGTTCCACCCGGAGCGCGGGCACGACGCCCTCATCGGTCAGCCGCTGGTGCAGGTTGTTGTGGGGCACGTGGGCAAAGTCCTTGTCGATTTCCTTGGTGACAGTGTCGCTTACGGCGCTGGGCAGGGTCTTGCGCAGCAGGCCCAGGAAGCGCGGCGCAGCGATCAGCACCAGCTCCTCGTAACGTTGCTTGTTGCGCGCATCGGAAAGGTAGTCCGACACGCGGTGCGCAAACAACTGCGCCTCCTGGTGCAGTTCATCCTCGCCCGCGGATGAGGTGACCGTGGACGGCCCGCTCTGGTGAGTGCCGGGGCGGCCTGCGCCGCCCTGCATGGATGCATGCCCGCGGCGGCCATAGGCATCGCGGCGCAGGTCGGCACGGTCTGCGTGCGCGGCGGCATCGGTGATTTCCTCGACCACCGCCAGCGGCGCGCCGTCGCCATGCGAGGCAAGAATGCGGGCGACGGATTCGTCCGCCACAAGAATCCAGATGTTCTTCATGATCGCTCCGGTTGCGGGCCCGAATGCCGGGCCTTGTTGACCACGTTGTAAGGCGTACGCCATCGCCACACGCATCGCCGGACTGGTTGCCCGCGCCACCGCCGCGTCACCCGCGTGGCGCATGCGCCATGCGGTTGCAGTATCGACAGGCACGCTGTGCAACTTTTTCAGGCAGATGTATCGGGCGCAGGCGGGCGCCACAAGGTGGATTTTCCGAACACGCTTTCAATCAAGTCTACTGCGAGGTGCGCAGTCTGGTTGCGCACATCGCAGGCCGGATTGAGTTCCATCACGTCGAGCGAAGCCAGGCGGCCGGTGTCGGCGATCATCTCCATGCACAACTGGGTTTCACGGTAGGTAGGCCCGCCCGGCACAGTGGTGCCAACGCCGGGTGCGATCGCGCAGTCGAGGAAGTCCACGTCGAAGCTGACGTGCAGGTGTGTATTGGCGTCGATGCCGGCCAGCGCCTGCTGCATGGTGTGGCGCATGCCGTTCTCGTCGATGTAGCGCATGTCGAAAACGGCCAGCTGCAGTTCGTGCAGGCGGCGCTTCTCCTCGGCGTCGACGCTGCGGATGCCGATCTGCCGGATCGCGCTGGGCGGCACCGCCGGCGCCTCGCCCGCCAGTGTGGTCAGCGATTGCGGGCCGTGGCCGCACAGGCAGGCCACCGGCATGCCGTGCAGATTGCCGGTCGGGGTGGTGGTGCCGATATTGGCATCGGCGTGCGCATCGAGCCACAGCACCATCAAAGTCTTGCCGGTGGCCCGGCAATGCCGCGCCACCGCGCTGATCGAGCCGATCGCCAGGCAGTGGTCGCCGCCCAGCAGCAGCGGCACGCGCCCCGCCTGCAGCACACGCAGGCTGGCATCATGGACGGCGTGGTTCCATGCCACCACTTCGTCCAGGTGGCGCAGGCCGTCGCGCGGCGGTTGCCAGGGGTTGTCGGGGCCGGCGAGGTTGCCGCCGTCTTCGACGTCCAGGCCGGTGCGCACCAGCGCCGGCACGAGGCCGGCTACGCGCAGGGCCTCCGGCCCCATCGAACAACCGCGCGTGCCGGCCCCGACGTCGGTGGGGGCGCCAATCAGCGTGACAGGTTTCATGGCGGGTTATCGTGAGTACGGACGTAATCTCTTTGCAGGTTCCGTACCCGACGGGTTCGCCACACCTTCACCACACGCCGAAGAACACGCCTGCCTGCTTGTACACGTTGGTCTTGGCCGCGACTTCCGCATTGGTCACGGTCACGCGCGGCTTGAGCGTGCAGAACCAGTCCAGCAGCCGCAGGCGCATGGCGCTGCGCACAGCCTCGTGGCCGGGATCGCTGCCCAGGTCGAAGTACTCGTCCGGGTCGTTCCGCAGATCGAAGAGCTGCGGCCGGAAGCCCTGCCAATGCACGTACTTCCAGCGTGTATCGCGCACCATCCATGCGCGGCATTCGCCGGGATGGCGGCCCAGCGCCACGCGCGCGCCGCGGTAGGCGTAGTCCAGCTCCGATACGACAAAATCCCGCCAGCCATTGCCTCGCCCGCGCGTCAGGTCGAGCAGCGAGCGGCCCTCGATGCGGTGGTCCGCCGGCGGCAGCTCCAGCGCGTCAAGCACGGTCGGCACCACGTCGACCGCCGAAACCATGTCCGCCTGCGCGGTGCCACGCGTCGCATCGGCCTCGGGCGAAGGGTCGTAGACGATCAGCGGGATGTTCTGCACGGTGTCGTAGAACTGCTCCTTCTCGCCCAGCCAGTGGTCGCCGAGAAAGTCGCCATGGTCGGCGGTAAAGACGATCAGCGTGTCCTGCCAGCGGCCCAGGCGCTCCAGTTGCTCCCACAGCAGGCCGAGCCGGTCGTCGATCTGCTGGATCAGGCCCTGGTAGGCGGGGCGCACGGTGTCGGACACCTCCTGCCGCATGAAGTTGGCGCATTCCTCCTGCGTGCGGTAGGCCGACAGCACCGGGTGCGGGTCTTCCAGCTCGGCCTCGTGGCGGCGCAGCGGCAGGCAGTCGTCGAGCTTGTAGGCAGCGTGGTAGGGCGCGGGCGCCAAGTAGGGCCAGTGTGGCTTGACCAGCGACAGGTGCAGCACCCACGGCTCGTCGCCGCGCGCGCCGATGTACTGCATCGCCTGGTCGACGGTGTAGGCGGTCTCGGAATGTGGCTCGTCCACGCGTGCGGGCAGGCCGGCGTTGCGCATCTGCCAGCCGGAGACGATCTCGCCGCGCTCGTTCTCGGCGCTGATCACGTAGTCAGTCCACGGGTCGGCGCTGTCGTAGCCTTGCCGGCGCAGCCACTCGGCATAGGCGCTGCGCGGCTCGGCGTGGTGGCCGTCATGGCGGTCGACCTCGCTGAAATGCCCGCTGCGCAGCAGCATTTCCAGTTCGGTGCCGCCGTCCAGGTGCAGGCGCTTCAGGTTGGCGTTGTCGGGCATCACATGGGTCTTGCCCGCCAGCGCCAGTGCGTGGCCGCTGTCCTTCAGGTATTCGCCCAGCGTGACTTCGTCCACCGACAGCGGCACGCGGTTCCAGGTGGCGCCGTGGCTGCTGACGTAGCGGCCGGTGTAGAAGCTCATGCGGCTGGGGCCGCAGACACCGGAGGTGACGAAGGCGCGGTCGAAGCGCACGCCACGTGCGGCGAGTGCGTCGATATTGCGCGTGCGCAGCGTGGGGTGCCCGTAGCAACCGAGGTGGTCGCGACGCAACTGGTCGCACATGATGAAGAGGGTATTGCGGATCGCCATGGTCGGTCGCCGGCCCGGTTGCTGATCAATCGCCGGTATAGCCGGAGGCCTTGACTACCGGCGCCCACCGGGCCGCATCCGCTTTCAGCACGCCTGCGAAAGCTTCGGCCGGGCCGGTGGCGGGTTCCAGCCCCAGCTTCAGGAACTTGTCGCGCACCTCGGGCGACTGCACCGCCTTGACGATGGCGGCGTTGAGCTTGTCCAGCACCGCGCGTGGCGCGCCCGCCGGCGCGAGCAGGCCGTAGCGGCCTTCGCCCTCGATGCCCTTGTAGCCCAGTTCGGTAAACGTCGGCACGTCCGGCAGCGCCACCGAGCGGTGCGTGCCCGAGGTTGCCAGTACGCGCACCTTGCCGGCGCGGTGCATCTCGGTCAGGTCGGCCAGCGTGTCGACCGAGGCCGGCACCTGCCCGCCGACCAGCGCGCTCATCAGCGGCGCCGAGCCGTTGAACGGCACGTGCAGCATCTCCACGCCGACCTGTTTGCCGATCATCAGTCCGAAGAAATGCGGGATGCTGCCGAGCGCTGGCGAGGCATAGGAGTTGTTCTGCGGACCGGCCTTCAGCCACGCCACGTAGTCCTTCAGCGTACGCGCCGGGCTGCCCGGACCGGTGGCCAGCGCCAGCTGGAAGTTGGCCGCCTGCGCCACCGGCGCGAAATCGCGCTGGATGTCGTAGTTCAGCTTGCGGTAGACCAGCGGCGCGATGGTCATCACCGCCGAATTGGCCACCACCAGCGTATTGCCGTCGGCCGGCTGCGTGCGCGCGTAATCCATCACCAGCCTGCCGCCCGCGCCGGGCTTGTTCTCGATCACCACAGTCTGGTTCAGCGTCTCGCGCAGCTTGTCGCCGACCAGGCGCGCGGCCAGGTCGGCGGTGCCGCCGGCGGGGTAGCCGACCAGGATGCGCAGCGGACGCTCGGACTGGGCGCCGACGGGGGCGGCCCAGGCAGCGGCCGCGGCCACCAGGCAGGCAAGCAGGCGGGGAAGGAAGGGGCGAGGGCTCACGATGTCTCCTGTTTATGTGCCGGCGGCCGGCATGGATGGCAAGCTAACACCCGTCGATATAATTAACAAAATCAACTAATTCGTGGGCGTGGCATGGCGCAAGGACAAACGCAGGGCAAGGCAACCGACGGCGGCGTGCGGCTGCAGCGGCCGAGGCGGCTGGCCGACTTCATCAACTACCGGGTCTATCACCTGAACCGCGTCGCGCTGGGCGCGGCGGGGCTGCACCTGCGCGCCACCGCGGGCGTCACCCGACGCGAATGGCGCATGATCGCCTTCCTTGGCGAGCAGCCGGGCACCCGGCTGACCGAGCTGGCCGCCAGCGCCGGCCTGGACAAGGTGCTGGCCAGCCGCGCTGTGCATGCGCTGGTCGAACGCGGGCTGGTGCGCCGCGACACACGCGCACAGGACCGGCGCGCGGCCGCCTTCACGCTCACGGAGGAAGGCGAAGCGGTCTACCGCACCGCCTTCAGGCAAGCCAGGGGCTTCAATACCAGGCTGGCCGCATGCCTGACGGCGGAAGAAGCGCGCGTGCTGTCGCGCTGCCTGGACAAGCTGCAGGCGCAAGCGCAGGCGATGCTGGCCGAAGCGCAGGCGCTGCCGCAGCCGCAAGACGCTGCGCCGGCGTGGGATCCGCTGCAGGTGTGGCGAGGAAGCCGGGCGTAGCGCGGCGCTGAGCCGCCGGCTGGGACAGGTGTCCGCATCACGTGGCGTGCGCGCCAGATCCTGGTCGGTTTGCCGGCACACCTACATTCATCCGTTTCAGTGGGGTAGGTCACAGAGCCGCGGTGGCGTGCGTGTATCTTCAATGCAGCGCCCGGCGCGGGTTTTTCCCGCGTGACCGGAGACGCCTGAGCGCCCGGAGGCATCGCGCCGCCGGGGCCGACGCGTTCCTGCAAGGTTCACACATGTCCGACGATCTGCGCAGTACATACAACAAGGCGTACGTCCCCTTCAACGCCAGCGAATACCTGCAAAGCCTCGACGATGAACGCGAGGTCTGGATCTATGGCGAACGCGTGAAAAACGTGGCCGAGCACCCGGCGTTCCGAAACGCGGCGCGGATGATCGCGCGGATGTACGAGGCGCTGCACGATCCCGTGCGCCAGCCGGTGCTGACCATGCCGACCGAGTGGGGCGGCTTTACCCAGCGCTTCTTCCGCGCCCCCCGCGACGTGGCCGAGCAGGTGGCGCAGCGCGATGCCATCGCCGACTGGCAGCAGTGCGCCTGGGGCTGGATGGGCCGCTCGCCCGACTACAAGGGCTCGTTCCTGGGCACGCTCGGTGCCAATGCGGAGTTCTACAAGGGCTACGAGGACAATGCCCGCTACTGGTACCGCAAGGCGCAGGAGAAGACCTGGTACATGGGCCACGCGGTGGTCAACCCGCCGGTGGACCGCGAACTGCCGCCCTCGGCCACCTCGGACGTGTTCGTGCGCGTGGCGCGCGAGACCGATGCCGGCATCTACGTCAGCGGCGCCAAGGTGGTGGCCACCGGGTCGGCGCTGACGCATTACACCTACGTGGCGCATGTCGACACCGTGCCCGCGCGCGGGCCCAAGTTCATCGTGGCCACCAATGCGCCGGGTGTGAAGCTGTTGTGCCGGGTCTCCAACGAGTACCGCGCGGCGGTGCTGGGCAGCCCGTTCGACTATCCGCTGTCGTCGCGCCTGGACGAGAACGACGCCATCCTGGTGATGGACAACGTGTTCGTGCCGTGGGAGAACGTGTTCATGCACGGCGAGGTGGAGCTCGGCGAGAACGCGCAGAGCGGCTCGGGCTACCTGGAGCGCGCCTCGTTGCACGGTTGCACCCGGGTGGCGGTCAAGCTGGACTTTATCGTCGGCCTGCTGGCGCGCGCGCTGGAAATCACCGGCAGCAAGAGCTTCTACGGTGTGCAGGTGCAACTGGGCGAGGTCATCGCCTGGCGCAACGCCTTCTGGGCCTTGTCCGACGCCATGGCCAAGAGCGATGTGCCGTGGCACGGCAATGTCCGCCCCGATTCGCATTTTGCCGGCGCTTACCGCGTGCTGAACCAGGAAGCGCTGCCGCGCGTGCGCAATATCATCGAGCAGGTGGTGGCCAGCGGCCTGATCTACCTGAACTCGCACGCGTGCGACTTCAACGTGCCGGAGATCCGCGCCTACCTGGACAAGTATGTGCGCGGCTCCGGCGGCGCCAGTGCCGAAGAGCGCGTCAAGGTGATGAAGATGCTGTGGGACGCCATCGGCACTGAATTCGGCGCGCGCCATGAGCTGTACGAGATCAACTACATCGGCAGCAACGATGCCACGCGGCTGACCAACCTGTCGGCGGCGCAGTCCAGCGGCAACCTGGAGCGGATGAAGGCGTTCGCGCGCTCGGCCATGGACGAGTACGACCTGAACGGCTGGACCGTACCCGACCTGGTAAATCCGGACGATGTCAGCGTGCTGCGCCGCGGCGGCCCCCTGCGCTAGTTGCGCGTCAGCACCCGGACCGGCCCCTGCCGGTCCAGCACGTCTACCACCGCACACTCGCCGATGCCGCGCGCATGAAGTATCTTTTACAAAGGCGAGGCGCGCCTGCCGCAGGAAAGGCCGGCGGGACTTGTGCGGGCGCCGTGGATCGGTTCTTGCATGGCAGCCAGTGCCGCAGCCGTGACAGGAGCGCGCTATGTCCGACGCACTACGATCCTCGCTATGCCGATTCTTCATCGCCTGTTGCCTGGGCGTCGCAGCCTGCGGT
Organism: Cupriavidus sp. PB-02; assembly: GCF_058252315.1. Classification (NCBI taxonomy): domain Bacteria; kingdom Pseudomonadati; phylum Pseudomonadota; class Betaproteobacteria; order Burkholderiales; family Burkholderiaceae; genus Cupriavidus; species Cupriavidus sp. PB-02. The sequence goes on along the minus strand of NZ_CM177695.1, from coordinate 1,882,313 downwards.
GGGGGCGGGGGAGACGGGGGCAGTGACGGCGCCAGCGGCACGGGCACGCTGACGCTCTCCATCTCCGGCCTGCCGTCCGGGACGTCGGCGGCCGTCACGGTATTGGGGCCCGGCCAGTTCCGCCAGACCGTGACCCAGTCGACCACGCTGTCCAACCTGCCTGCCGGCAGCTATACGGTCAGTGCCGCCAGCGTGCTGACGAGCACCGCGCTCTTCGAGCCGCAGCCGCCCTCGCAGACCGTGGCGGTGAGCGCGGGCGCCGGTGCTTTGGCCAGCGTGGCCTACGGTGCGCCGGAGACGTTGCAGTTGTCGCTGACGCAGGTTGCCGGCGGGTTGTCCGCACCGATCTTCCTGACCGCGCCCGCCGGCGATTCGCGCCTGTTCGTGGTCGAGCGCGCCGGTCGCATCCGGATCGTGCGCAACGGCGCGCTGGTCGCCACGCCGTTCCTCGATATCGCTGCGCTGACGACGACCGATGGCGAGCGCGGGCTGCTGTCGATGGCGTTCGATCCCGGCTATGGGACCAACCGCCGCTTCTACGTCTATTACACCGACGCCAACGGTGCCATCACCATCGCCCGCTACAACGTGTCGGCCGCGAACCCGGATATCGCCGAGGCATCGGGCACCGTGCTGCTGTCGATCCCGCACGGCACCTTCTCCAACCATAACGGCGGCCAGCTCGCGTTCGGCCCGGACGGCATGCTCTATATCGGCACGGGCGACGGCGGCGGCGGTGGCGATCCGGCGGGCAACGCCCAGAACCCGGGAACGCTGCTCGGCAAGATGCTGCGGATCGACGTCAGTGGTGCGTCCGGCTACGGCTTGCCTGCCGGCAATCCGTTCGTCGGCCAGTCCGGCCGTCGCGGTGAAATCTGGGCCCTCGGCATGCGCAACCCGTGGCGGTTCTCGTTCGACGCCGGGTTGTTGTATATCGCCGATGTCGGCCAGGACCAGCGCGAGGAAGTCGACGTGGCGCCGGCCACCAGCGCGGGCCTGAACTACGGCTGGAACCGGACCGAGGGCACCGCCTGCGTGGGTGCGGCCACGTGCGACAAGACCGCGCTGACCATGCCGGTCTTCGAATACGGCCGTGACGCGGGCGGCTGTGCCATTGTTGGCGGCTATGTGTACCGGGGCAGTGCCAATCCGGCGCTGCATGGCCGGTATTTCTATTCCGACCTTTGCACGGGCAAGCTGTTGAGCTTCGTGTACCGCGATGGCGTTGCCGCCGAACAGGTCGACTGGAACGTGACCATTCCTGGCAGTGTGTTTTCCTTTGGCGTGGATGACGGGCAGGCGCTGTACGTGCTGGCCGATCCAGGCACGTCGGCGACGAGCGGGCGGGTGTATCGGATCGATGCGTCGGGCGCCACGCCGTGAAGCCATCCGGCCAGTCGACCAAGGCCATCGCGCCGCAATCTGAATCAAAACCTGTTGATTCGTGAGAGCGTCCGGCGAAACTGGCGGCAATTGCAAGGTTGTGCGACTGCCGCGCCAAAGCGCTGCCGGCAGCTTGATGCATGGCCGGCAAGACCGTAGCCTGTCCCACTCCCAAAGTTGGCATTGACACCGTTCTCCCCGTGAACGATCTATAAGAGGGGGAGGGCGAAATGAACCAAAGACACCGGGCCTGGCATCGGGCTTTCTGGGACTTCGTTCGCACCGGCAGAGCGTTCCTGGTCGGGTTGCTGCTGGCGCTCGCCGTTCCGGCGAGCATGGCGCAGGTCTACAGGTGGCGTGCCGAGATTCCTGCCGGGCTGCCAGACCCCGAAGTCGCGACTGTCGCGAAGCTCACGGCGCGCTTCGGCACGCGCCCCTCGCGTGCGCTCCGGATAACGCCAGCCACCGCTTCCACGGTCCCTCCCCAGCAACTGATGGAGCTGGTGAAGCGCGGTGACGTACAGCTGGCGGTGATCCCGATCGATGTGTTGGCCGCGCAAGTGCCTGACTTTGCCATCTTCGATTCGCTTTTCCTGTTCAAGAGCCTGGAGGCGGTGGAGCAATACGAGCGCAGCATGGATGGCCTGCACCTGCTGTCGCAGCTTGGGGCTCAGGGCTTGACCGGGCTCGGATACCTGCATGGCGGGATGCTGCAGATCGTGTCGAGCAAGCCCATACAGGCGCCAGCCAACCTGAAAGGACTAAGACTGGGTACCCGCAGGGCAGGCGACATGGCGCAGCAGTGGTCCCGGTTTGGTGTGTTTCCCGTCCCACTGTCGAAGGAGGCGTTCCCGTCTGCCTTGCGGCAAGGCATGGTCGATGCCGCTGAGGCACCGTGGTCAGAACTGATGAATGTGCCCGGCGGCGGGTGGACCATCACGGAAAGCAACCATCGGTATCGCGGCTATGTACTGGTCGTCAACCGCGCGGCACTCGATGCGCTTCCGGGCCTGGTGAAGCAAGGCTTGCTGGGTGACGCCCGTACGATCATCGACCGGCACAATGCCGGCGTCAGGTCCGCGCATGCCTTGGCGCGCAACAACGCACTCGGTGCCAGCCCGCGGCCAAATACGCTGTCGCGATCCGACTATGACCAGTACGTCGGTCGCCTGAAGGGCTATGTCAAGGACAGCCAACCCGATCGATCCCGGGTGGTGGCCAGGGCCCTTTCGGTGAGTAGCCTGCAGCTTGCCCAGAAGTACTTTCCTGATGATGCACCGGTGCTCGCGCTGGAGCCACTCAATCTCGTCTCGGTGGCGGTCGCGGCCACCAGCGTCCCGAATCCCACGCAGCCGCCTGCGGCGGGTGCATCGTCGCCGGGTCCTCCAACCCCTGTTTCCTACAACGCCAGCTTGTCGCCGCTGTCACCAAAGAACAGTGCCTATCCGCAGCGGCAATCACTGCAGTCGCGTCGGCTTGCCACGCTTCGATTTCATCTCGGACCCTACGACCCCGCATCGATCCTCGCCGCCAAGCCTGCGGCGGAGGATATCCTGCGCAGCAAGGTGGATGTCCCGCTGAGCGTGGTGCTGGACTGTTCATTCTGCGAGCCGCGTGCCGAGTCGCTCAAGCGCATCATCTATAAGCCCGGGGAACGCCGGTCGACGGAAGCCAGCTTCGCCTTCACGCCGGCACAGGATCCCGATGGAAAAACCTATGTCGGCACGCTGCAGATCCTGGTGCTCAATGACGCGACGGGAACGGTGCAAGATCGCATCCCGGTCGATGTCGTCATTGATGCGGCTGACGCCATGCCTGCAGCCGCACCACAGCCTGCGCGGCCCATCAAGGCGATCGAGCCATCGGTGGAATCAGCGTGGAAGCCGGATATCCTCTTGTATGCCAGCGAGGAACTGGGACGCGATGTCAGTATCGAGTTCGAGCCGGTGAGTGCGGAGATGAAGGCTATGATCGGCAAGCTGGCCTTCGACGAACAAGGCAGGCGCAGGAAATTCCGCTCAGGGATCGAGGACAAGGCACTCGTAGAAGCCATGACCAGATCCGCCTACGGCGTGATGTCGGCGGTGAGCCTGCAAGGACCATTCCTCAAGCGATTGAGCGCCACGGGAACGGACGCTGCCGTCTCCAAGGCTTCGCAGGCGAGCCTCAGCCTGACGGATGCTGAAGCCGCAGCAGTCGCGGAGACGATTGGCGAGATCGGCATGCAGTTGTATCGGAACCTGTTCATTTCCTCAACAGAGGCGGACTTGCGCACCATCATCCGTAAGCTGGAAGATGCTGCCGATGCGCCGCGGACCGTTCCGTTGCGACTGAAGGTCGTGACGGACCGGATCTCGTTGCCATGGCAGTACCTCCACCACCTCGGCCAGGAAACCGACCCGAGGAAATTCTGGGGCATGCGCTTCAGCCTGAGCGTGTCGCGGGCAAGCAGCGGCGGGCCGGGCAGGGCGGCTCAGCCTGAGCAGATGCTGCCGCGCAAAGTGGTCTTTGCCCGCTATGGGAGCAACGCGGACCCAACCGTGCCGTTGGCCCGCGAGCAGATGCTGCAACTGCGCCAGATCCCGGTTCCGAACCTGATGGAGGTCGATTCAGGGCGGACGTTGCTGAACCAGGTGCTCACGCAGGACAGAAAGCGCATTTCGGCCATTGTTGCCTTTCTGCACGCGTCGACTGGCGAAGCCCAGCCCGGTGATCCCTATAGCGCCGGCCCGCAACTGAAGTTCAATGAGGGCGACCTGGTGACAAGCAACAAGCTCGAAATGCTGCTGAACAAGCAGTCTGAGGAGGAGCTGGTTGCGCGCCTCCCCTACCTGACGAGCGCCCCGCTGGTCATTCTCAACGCCTGCGAGACCGGGCCTTCTGCCCATCTTCCCCATGTCAGCCTGGGGGACGTCATCGTCCGGCTCGGCGCCCAGGGCGTGGTCGTCACGGAGGTCTCGATATGGATCCCTCTTGGACATGAGGTGGCGAAACGCCTGATCGGCAGGCTCGGCAAGGGCGAGGCGGTCAGTGACGCCCTGACGGCGATTCGTCGCGAGCTCTATGCCGAGAAGAAGAACCCGCTGGGCCTGCTGTATACCTACTACGGGGATCCGGCCGCCACGCTTCGCTACTGATTGCGCCACCACCGAGGATCACAATCATGCCGCTGAATCGCCGGAGCTTCCTGGCAACACTTGCCGCCGCCTTGTCCCCGCTTCCGTCAGGCGCGGATCCGCTGTGCCCGGGAGATCCGGCGATCTCTGACCGCAATGCGCCACTGACCATCGACGTGCATGCCCACATCTTCAACGGGCGCGACTTGCAGATCCGCGCGTTCCTGGCGAAGACGACGGTCGGCGAGGACTCCGAACTGTACCCGCTCGTCAACGGCGCGGGCGCGCTCTTGCAGGCGCTGGGCTGGCATTTCGCGCCAGACGCCCAGAGCGAACGCAGGGCCATTCAACGCTACGCGGCGCAGCTCATCCGGTGCAAGGATGCCGGGCAGATGCGAAGCCTGGCCGCGCCGGCATTCGAGGAGGGCTATGCCGTCGGCCGGCGTGAGCTGAAAGCTGCGTCGGACGCGGTCTACCAGACGCCGGAAGGGGCCGCCGTCCTCGGGCCGAGGGACGCAGGCGCGGTCGGGATGGGCGCTGCCATCGAAGCCTTGCCGCCTACCTACGATGAGTTCGAGCGACAGCAGTCCGATACGGCGAGCATCCTTGGCAGCCATCCCACCTTTCGCGGGTACATCCGGTTCATCCTGCACAACTTCAACCATCGCCATGTCAACGCGATCGACTACCTGACGACCTATTCCAGCAACCCGGTGCGCAAGGTGGACCTGGTCGTCGCCAGCATGGTGGACTATGACTGGTGGCTGGCGCAGGGTGCGCAAACGCCGACCACGCTGCTGGAGCAGGTGGAGCTGATGGGACAGATATCGGTGCTGATGGGCGGGCGAGTCCATGGTTTCGTGCCGTTCTGCCCGTTCCGGGAGTCCGTGACAAAGGGCGCCGACGGAAGCGGTGCGTCGCTGCGCCTGGTCAGGTACGCGATCGAAAAGCAAGGATTCCTGGGGGTCAAGCTCTATCCCCCGATGGGCTTTGCGGCATGGGGCAATGCCGGCAAGACAGTCTGGCAGGGCAAGGTGGGTTTACCGGCTGCCGCGTCGGATCCCCGTTTCGGAGCCCGGCTTGATGCCGCCATGGGTGCGCTGTTCCGCTATTGCCTGAAGAACGACGTGCCGATCATGGCGCACACGAATCACTCCAACGGACCATACGAAGAATTCCGGGAACTGGCAGGGAGCGAGTATTGGTTTCGGGCACTGCGCAGATTCCCGGGCCTGCGTGTTAGCTTTGGCCACTTCGGCGACACCGACCCGGAAGACCATCACGGCGACAAGTCGCGCAAGTTCCTCAACCTGATTACTGCCGCGAAGGGCTCTGCCGGCGCGAATACCTTCGCGGACAGCGGCTATTTTGCCGGCGTGCTGCTTAATCAGCCAAGGATGACTGAGCTGCTGCGGACGCTGTACGCTGCCTCGGACAATGAGATCCTGCGTGAACGGCTGATGTACGGCACCGACTGGACCATGATCCTGCCTCAGCACAACGTGGAGCGATACCTGTCGGATTTCATGGATGTGATGGCACGGGTCGAGGCGGCAGAGCCGGGTGTCGCCGTGCGCCAGACGTCCTTGTCGAACGCCTTCTTCGGCCAGAACGCGGCCAGCTTCCTCGGACTGCGACCGGGCATGCGGAACCGCAAGCGGCTTGAAGCCTTCTACGCGGCGAGGCAGGTTCCGCAGCCGGACTGGATGCACAAGCTGGGGTAGCCCTGGTTTCCGGCGAGCTTTCATCCCGGCCGCCGGCGTGGCGGCCAGTGAGTCAGGTCTTGTACGACGGATCGCGGCGGTCGAGATAGCGCCGCATCGCCGGCCACTCCATTTCGCCGAAGGGCCGCCTGACATGCGGCAGGTAGAGGTTGTAGGTCTTCTCGATGACCTCGGGCGGGGGCATGGTCAACTCGGCCCCCGTGCCCATGGCATCGAGCTGGATCTTGCAGGCCATTTCCAGCCAGTACATTAGGTTGAACGCCTGGGCGATACTCGCGCCGGCCGTCAGCAGGCCGTGGTTCCGGAGAATCAGCGCTTCATGGTTGCCCAGGTCGCGCACCAGGCGTTCGCGTTCGTCCAGCTCCAGCGCCACGCTCTCGTAGTCGTGATAGGCAATGTGCGCAAAGCGCATGGACGTCTGCGTAAGGGGCAGCAGCCCGCACTTCATCGCGGAAACCGCGGAGCCCGCGCGCGTATGCGTGTGCAGCACGCATTGCACGTCGTGGCGAGCGGCATGGACGGCACTGTGGATGACATAGCCTGCCTGGTTGACGCTGAACCGTCCGTCGCCGCCATCGTGCACGTTGCCGTCCAGGTCGATCTTGATCAGGCTGGAGGCGGTGATTTCCTCGTACATCATCCCGTACGGATTGATCAGCAGATGGTCGGGCGTTCCGGGGATGCGCGCGGTGATGTGGTTGTAGATGAGGTCGCTCATGCCGTACAGCGCCACGAGGCGGTAGCAGGCAGCCAGGTCGACGCGCGCCTGCCATTCGGCCGCGTCGAAGTCGCTCGGACGCCTGGCGCCGGCATTGATCTTGGGGGCGCTCATTTTTGGGTCACCTTCTGGGGTTCGCGCAGGGAATCTGCGATGGGTTGAAGTTCTTTCCGGTTGCCGGCCAGCGCTGCCGTCCAGGCGGCGCCGGACAGGTAGGCGAGCACTGGTGCGTCATTGCGGGCGGCCGCGATGAACTCGGGGTCGCGCAGGCTCTCTTCGATGGCCTTCTCAAGCCGTTGCGCGATGCCCGCGGGCAGGCGCGCCGGCGCGGCAACACCGCGTTCCGAACTCATGACGATGGGCACGCCGGCCTCGCCCGCGGTGGGCACGGTGTCGATGGGCTTCAGGCGTGCCTTGCTCATCTGTGCGACGCCCTTGAACGGGCCGCCCGCGAGGCTGAGTTCGCGCATCTCGCCCGCGCTGACATAGGTGAAGTCGACATGCCCGCCCATCAGCGCCGTCTTCGCCTCGGCTGCGCCCTTGAACGGGATGCTGTTCGCCTGCACACCGGCGATCCGCTGCAGTTGCTCCAGCGCCAGGTGGCCATTGGTGCCCACCCCGCTGTGACCGAAGGAGAGCGAGCCCGGCTGCTTCCTGAGCGCCTGGACCACGCTCCGCAGGTCGGTGTACTTGCTGTCTTTGCGCGCAATCAGCACCGTCGGGTCGTCGACGAGCCGGGCAATCAGGCGCAGGTCCTCGGCCTTGTACTGCGCATCCTTGTACATCGGCAGGAAGATAAAGCCGGGGACATTGACGATGCCGATGGTGTAGCCGTCGGGTTTGGCGCGGGCGACGTGGGCCACGGCCAGTTCGCCGGCCGCACCGGGCTTGTTGGTGACGACGATGCGGGCGTTGGCGCCGAGGCGCTTGGACACGAAGGGCGCGAGGACGCGGGCCATCTGGTCGGTGCCGCCGCCGGCGGCAAAGCCCACCACCAGCTCGATGGGGCGGTCGTCCGGCCAGGCGGCGAGCGCCGGGCCGCAAGCGACCATGGCAACGGAAAGCGCCAGTCGGCGCAGAAGGGGCATCTGCATTGCTGTCTCCATGGGTTGTAGTTGTGGGCCCCGGCCTGATCGGCGTCCTTATGTACTCCGCGCATGAAACCTTGGGAAGATCCGGCTGGTGCAGCGGGGCCGCCCTGAACGGTGAGGGCTATACTGTGTCGACATTTTGCGAGCTAGGCGGGGCGCTCACAAGCGACTATTTGTTGCCCTGTTGATGAGTTTTTGGAATGAATCCACGACGCCTTACCCCCTCGATGTCGTCCCTGCTGGCGTTCGAAGCCTCCGCCCGCACCGAGAGCTTTACCCGGGCCGCACAGCAACTGTCCCTGACCCAGAGCGCGGTCAGCCGGCAGGTGCAGACGCTGGAAGAACTGCTGGGCGTGGCGCTTTTCCAGCGGATTGGCCGGCGGGTGGTGTTGACCGATGTCGGCCGCATGTATCTGCGCGAGCTGACGGGGCCGCTGGAGCGAATCCGCAGCGCGACCATGCAGGCGATCGCGTTCCAGGCTGGCGGCGGTACGCTGCACCTGTCCGTGTTGCCGACCTTCGGGTCCAAATGGCTGATGCCCCGGCTGCCGGGTTTCTATGCCAGGCACCCCGAGGTGCTGATCCACATTCATTCGCGCACCTATCTCGACCTGGACCTGTCCGGCATGGACGCTGCCATCGTGGTGGGAGACGGGCAGTGGCCAGGGGCCGTGGCGTACCAGCTCGTCGCGGAAGAACTGGTCCCGATCATCGGTCCCAGGCAGGCAAAGCGGGACAAGATCAAGGGGATCGAGGAGTTGCTGCGGTATCCGCTGCTGCAGGTCGTCACGCGGCCGACGGCGTGGCGGGACTGGTTTGCCAGGCACGGCTATGCCGGCGATGCGCTCAAGCTGGGCCCCCAGTTTGAAATGACCTCCCACCTGATCCAGGCGGTGTCTGCGGGGATGGGCATCGGCCTGGTGCCCAGGGTGCTGGTCGAGGACGAACTCCGGGCCGGCACGCTGGCGGTGCCGGTCAAGGTCGGCAGTGATGCGAGTGGCAATGCCTACTACCTCGTCGTCGCAGCCAATCGCGAATCGTATCCGCCCTTTACGCTGTTCAGGGACTGGTTGCTTGGCGTGGCCGGCGATGCGCCATGAATGGCGCCCGCCGTTTGTGATTCTGTATGGGGGATGCCGCCGTACGTTGGCAGGTGCCAGCGCACGGCGGGAGTCGCATTACCGCAGCGTCGCCACGGCTCGCATCAGGCGCTCGCAGCCTTCTTCGATCACCTCCAGCGAGGTGGCGAAGGAGAACCGCAGATAGGGCGAGAGGCCATATGCCGTGCCGTCGAGCACCGCCACGCCGGCCTTGTTCAGGAAGAACATCACCACGTCCAGATCGGTCTCCAGGAACTTGCCCGTATCCGTCTGCTTGCCGAGCAGGCCCTTGACGGACGCGTAGAGATAGAAGGCGCCTGCCGACGGCGTGCAGGCAATGCCGGGGATCTCGTTCAATAGCGCCGCCATGCGATTGCGCCGATGCTCGAAGATGCCGACCATCTCGCCCACGCACGCCTGGTCGCCCTCCAGCGCCGCCACGGCGGCGGCCTGGGACACGGAGCTGGTGCACGTCGAGCTTTGCGACAGGATGGTGCTGATGGCCTTGACCAGTTCCCGCGGGCCGGCACCATAGCCGACGCGCCAGCCGGTCATGGCATAGGCCTTGGACATGCCGTTGATCAGCAACGAGCGCTGCTTCAGCGCCGGCATCAGCGTCAGCGGGGAAACGGCGGTGCCGCCGTCATACACATAGGGCTCGTAGATCTCGTCGCTCATCAGCCAGACGTGCGGATGGCGCTCCAGAACCGCGCACAGGTCGCGCAGTTCCGCGGCCGTGTAGACCGCGCCGGTCGGATTGTTGGGGCTGTTCAGGATCAGCCAGCGGGTGCGCGGCGTGAGGGCGGCTTCCAGCGCGGCCGCGGTCAGCTTGAAGGCGACGTCGGCATCGCACCTGACGATGACGGGCGTGCCGCCGTTCATCGTGACCATGTCGGGATAGGAGACCCAGTACGGCGCGCTGATGATGACCTCGTCGCCGTCTTCCAGCGATGCGGTCAGCGCGCTGAAGATCACCTGCTTGGCGCCGCAGCCCACCACGATCTCGTCCGCGCCGTAGTCCAGGCCGAGGGTGCGGCCGAGTTTGGCGGCGATGGCGCGCCGTAGCACGGGGGTGCCCAGCGTGCTGGTGTACCTGGTCTCGCCGCGGGCGATGGCGGCGTTGGCCGCGGCGCCGATATGCGCGGGCGTCGGCAGGTCGGGCTCGCCGATGGTGAAGTCGAGCACGTTCTGGCCCTGGGCGCGCAGATCGTCCACCAGTGCCTTGGCGGCGATGCTGGGCGACGGCTTGATCAGGCCCATGCGGCTGCTGATGATGGATTGATGCATTTGTGAGGGTCCTTGCGTTGGCGGTTGATCGAGGGCTTCAGGCGAGGCCATGGCGCCTGAGCGTTTCCTGCAGGCCCAGCAGTTCGACCATGGTCGCGCCGCTCTCCAGGCGCTCGCGGATGGCGGCTTCCTTGCGCTCGCGCTCTTCGCTGGCCGCGATCACTTGTTCGACCTCTTCATGTGCCACGGCAACGACGCCGTCGCGGTCGCCCATGATGATGTCGCCGGGACGCACGACCACGCCGCCGACGGTGACCGGCACATTGACCTTGCCCGGCTGGAACTTGTTGGTGCCCTTGATGCAAAGGCCGCGGCAGAACACGGGGAAGCCCATGTCGACAATCGCGCTGGCATCGCGTACCGCGCCGTCGATCACCAGCCCGGCGATGCCGATCTTCTGCGCCGCCAGCGTCAGCAGGTCGCCCCAGGGGCCGGCATCGACAAAGCCCTTGGCGTCGATGACCAGCACGTCGCCGCGCTTAGCCCTGGTCAGGGCATAGTGGATCATCAGGTTGTCGCTGGGCCGGATATCGATGGTCAGGGCAGGGCCGGCCACGCGCATCGACGGATCCAGCGGGGCGATGCGGGGATCGACGGCGCCGCGCTGGCCCTGGGCCTCGTGGATGGTGGCGGCGCCCAGGCGATTGAGCGTGTCGAGTTGCGATTGGGTGATTTCGGTCATGGTTGTCTCCGGGTGGTCGAGTGCGACCCTCCTGCGGGAGGGCGAGGCAGGTTTAATCGTCAGTGAGCGTTCAGTGAAAGCGTTCGAGCCGAAACGCCGAGAGTTCCAGCGGCGGCGGCATGTCGCGGACCAGGCTCGACATACACCGTGCGGTAATCGCCGAGGTCGTGAGGCCGCTATGGGCATGGCCGAAGGCATAGAACACGGACGGGGCGTGGCCGACGCGGCCGATCGCGGGCATGCCGTCCGGAAAGGACGGGCGCACGCCCATCCACGGCCTGGCGACGGTGCCGCGAATGCCGGGGAGGTATGCGCGGGCAAGCCGGAGCAGCATTGTGGCGCGACGCATATCCGGCTTTGCGTCGGCATGAGCGAATTCGGCAGTGCCGGCCAGCCTCAGTCCTTCGTCCATCGGCGTTGCAGCGAAGTAGGGTTCGCCGAAAACGACCGGGCGGCGCAGCGAGATGCCCGCGTCCGGCAGCATCAGGTGATAGCCGCGCTCCGCCGCCAGCGGTACCCGATAGCCGAGCTCGGCCAGCAAAGGTCCCGACCGGTAGCCCGCTGCCACCACGACGCTCGCGGCGGAATGGGTTCCGTGTGCGGTGACCACTTCCGCACGACCCGGAGCCGCCTGGCGGACAGCGCGCACTTCATCGCGCAGGATCGCGCCGCCCAGCTCAACCAGCCGCCGGGCGTAGTGCTCGCCCAGGGCGCGCGGGTTCCTGCAGCGCCCGGCGTTCGGGTAGAAGATCCCGCCTGCGATGTCCTGGCACAGCGCTGGCTCAAGCTCCCGAACGCTGGCAGCCGACACGCGTTCCGCAGCGAGGCCATAGCTGTTCCACACGGGCAGGGCGCGGCATTTCGCATCCAGGGCAGCTTCGCTTCGGAACGCGACCAGTCCGCCGTCACGGCTGACAAGATGCTGCGCCGATGCCTCCCGCGTCAGTTCGTCGAAAGCCGCGATGGCCTGGCCCGTGAGCGCTGCCATGTTCGACAGCACGGCCTGGTACGGTTGCGGCCGCAGCGCTGCCACGGCGCGCCACGCCCACGGCAACAGCCGCAGCGCATAACGCGGCTGCACGACCAGCGGACCGTCCTTGTCGAGCAGCAGCCGTGGCAGCCTGCGCAGCAGGTCCGGTGTCGCCGGCGGAAAGATGTTCGCTTCCGACAGATAGCCGGCGTTGCCGGACGAGACTCCGGACATCGGCGCGTTGTTATCGATGACCGTGACCGGATGCCCATCCATGCGCAGCCGCAAGGCGATGGAGAGTCCGACGATCCCGGCGCCGACCACGATGGCGGAGCCCGGCGCATTATTGTGTTCCATGATCCGGTGCGTCCTCAATGCGAGCGCAGGTCAGAGAGGAAGGCGCGCGCCCGCGGATGCTGGGGCGAGGCAAAGAAGTCAACCGGCGACGCTTCCTCCAGGATCGCGCCCTTGTCCATGAACCAGACGCGATCGGCGACTTCCCGCGCGAAGTTCATCTCGTGCGTGACGCAGACCATGGTCATGCCGTCCTTGGCCAGCCCCTTCATCACGTTCAGCACTTCGCCGACCATTTCAGGGTCGAGCGCGCTGGTCGGCTCGTCGAACAGCATCACCGGCGGGTCCATCGCCAGCGCCCGCGCAATCGCAACGCGCTGTTGCTGGCCTCCGGAGAGCTGCTGTGGGTAGGCCTCCGCCTTGTGTGCCAGGCCGACGCGCTCAAGCAGCGACATGGCCTTGCTTTTTGCCTCGCTCTTGCTCTTCGCCGCGACTTTGACCGGCGCCAGGCAGACGTTGTCGAGCGCGGACAGGTGCGGAAACAGGTTGAACTGCTGGAACACGAACCCAACGTGGCTGCGGAACTTGTTCAGGTTCAGCGCCGGCGAGTGGATGTCCTGGTTGTCGAGCCGGATGGTGCCGTTCTGGATGTCTTCCAGGCGGTTTACCGTGCGGATCAGCGTCGACTTGCCCGACCCCGAGGGGCCGCACACCACCACGACCTGGCCGCGGCCGACTTCAGCGGTCACGTCCACGAGGGCGTGATAGTCGCCATACCACTTATTGACTTTGGAGAACTGAATCATTTTGAATGCTCCGTGCGGGGGCGGTCTTGCCGCTGGTCTTTCCACTCCTTCTGCGTGTGACGCGACGCTCCAGGGCGTGCGCCAGCTGGGTCAGGCAGAAGCAGACTGCGAAATAGGTCAGGGCCAGGATCAGGAAGACTTCGAACGGCCGCGTCAGCAGGTTGGTGTTCACTTGGTTGGCGGAGAAGGTCAGCTCCTGCACGCTGATGACATAGCCGAGCGAGGTCTCCTTGATGGTCGACACGAACTGGCTGACGATGCTCGGGATCATGTTGTAGAGCGCCTGCGGCAGGATCACCTTCGTCATCGTTTGGGCATGGCTCAGCCCGAGCGCGCGGGCCGCTTCGGTCTGGCCGCGCGGCAGCGCCTCGATGCCGGCGCGGATCACTTCGGAGAGATAGGCTGCCTCGTAGATCACCAGCGTGCACAGCAGCGTGGTGAAGCCCGTCACGCTGTGGCCGAGCAGCAGTGGCACCAGGAAGTAGCTCCAGAAGATCAGCATGACCAGCGGCACGCCGCGGACGATGTAGACCAGTACCGTGGCGGGCACCCGGAACACCTTCCAGGGCGAGACCCGCGCCACCGCCAGCAGGAGGCTGATCGGGAACGAGAGCACCAGTCCCAGCACCGACAGCAACAGCGTCAGGGCCAGGCCGCCGAGCGGTCCGTTGGGGTATTGGCCGAGCAGCAGCAGGTGCCAGTTGTCGCGAAGAATATCGATCATGGTTTATCTCGCCGGAATGCGCGTGCGTTGGGCCATCGCCGCGCCGATCGCCATCAGGCCGAGGGACACCGCCAGGTAGAACGCGGTGGCCAGCATGTAGGCCTCGAACGTGCGGAAGGTGTGGTTCTCGACTTCGCGCACGGCATAGGTCATCTCCGCCGCGCCCACCGCCATCGCCAGGCTGGTGTTCTTGAACAGCAGCACGGTGTGGTTGATAAAGGGCGGCAGCGCGATGCGGAAGGCCTGCGGCAGGATCACGTGGCGCATCGAGCCCAGGTAGCTCAGGCCGAGCGAACGCGAGGCCTCGTGCTGCCCGAACGGGATGGAACGCAGCCCGCTGCGAATGTCCTCGGAGAAGTAGGCGGCCATGCACAGGCCGATGGCGATGCTGGCGAAGATCATCTCGCCGCCGTTGGCGTTGGCCCAGTTCTGGGCCGCTTCGGGCAGCAGCGTCGGGATGCCGAAGTACCACAGCAGGATATGGACCAGCATCGGCACGTTCTGGTGGTAGGCGACGTAGCCGGCCACGAAGCGTTCGGCGACGGGGTTGCCGGAGACGCGGACGGTGGCGAGCACGGTGCCCAGCACGAAGGCAAGCGTCCAGCTCGAGATGGTGAGCCACGCGGTCAGCTGCAGGCCCTTGAGCAACTGCTCGCCGTATGGCGCGGCCAGGATCGCGGTGAAGTTGAAGTGGGAAAACATGGCTTGCTCCTGGAGCGGGGCCCATATCAGCCGATACGGCCCCGCCTTTGTGTTCTCAGCCCTTGATCGGCTGGATGCGGAACTCCCGCTTCATCTGGAACAAGGTCTTGGGTCCCAGCCACTTGTCGAAGATCTGCTGCGCTTCGCCGGACTTCTCCATATCGGCCAGTGCGGTGTTGACGGCCTTTTCCAGGGCCGGCTCGCCCTTCTTGAGGCCCAGGCCCCAGGCTTCCTGCCCCAGGGCGGGGGTGATCACCTGGATATTTCCGGACGGTCCCAGCTTGGCGATGAAGCGGCGCAGCATCGACTCCGACAGGCCGAAGCCATCGACCTTGCCTTGCACCAGTGCCATGAACGCGGACGGAGCGTCGTCGTAGCTGACGAGCTGGGCCGACGGCAGTACCTTTTGTACGAAGTTCTGCGTGCTCGATCCCTTGATCGTGCTGATCCGCTTGCCGGCGAGGTCATCGCGCTGCTTGAACGCGCCACTGGCCTTGACCGCCAGCTTCTGCTCGCTGACGAAGTAGCTGTCGGAGAAGGCAATCTGCTCGGCGCGCGCCGGCGTATAGCCGAGCACCGCGGCCAGCAGGTCCACGCGACCCTGGCTTAGCTCGGGGATGCGCGCTTCGAGCGATATCACTTTCAGCTCGGGCTTCACGCCCAGCGATTTGGCGATGGCCTTGCAGAAGTCGACGTCGTAGCCGGCCAGTTCGCGGGTGGACGGGTCCTGGAAGCCGAACGGCTCCAGGTTGCTGAGCACGCCGCAGACCAGCGTGCCCCGGGATTTGATGTCGGCCAACTGGTCGGCGTGGGCAGGTGCGGCCATGGCCGCGGCACAGGCCAGTACGGCAAAGCTCGCTTTGATGATGGACTTCATGGTTTCTCCAGGGGCAGTGTCTGTGGGTCTTCGTCGTCAGGTGCGCAGGTCCGGTTGCGCAACGTGAAAACGATTCTTGCAGATGGATATAATTAGTTAAAGCGACATTTTCAGGCGCTATCTCATTCAAAATTGTGACGGAACGATGGGGTTACCCCTAAGGCCATGACGACGCTCAAGCAACTGGAGGCCCTGGCTGCGATTGCGGACACGGGTTCGGTGGAGGCGGCCGCACGGCGCCTCGGTGTGGTCCATTCGGCGGTGTCCCGGCACATCCGCGACTTCGAAGAGGATTTCGGCTATCCGCTGCTGGACCGCGCCGGACGCACGGTGCGGCTCACGGTGGAAGGCGTGGAGGTGCTCAACCGGGCCAAGGCCGTGCTGATGCAGCGCGACCTGCTGCTGGAGCGGATCGCCAGCAAGGAGGTGCTGACCCGCAAGCTACGCCTCGGCGTGACCGAGCTGACGGCGCTGACCTGGCTGCCGAGGTTGCTGGAGGCCATCCAGGCGGCATATCCGCGCGTCACGATCGAGCCGGAAGTCGACTACAGCGTGCATTTGCGCGAGCGGCTGCAGGCCGGGCAACTTGACCTCGCTATCCTCCCGGACGCGTTTGCTACCACGGGCTATGTGAAGGATAAGCTGGCCGAGGTACAGAACGAGTGGTTCTGTACGCCGGGCTTGCGACCTGGTATGGGCCGCATGTCCTTGTCCCGTATGAGCGAATACACGTTGCTTACGCAGGGCAACCTGTCGGGCTCCGGCATCCTGATCGGCGAATGGCTGCGACGGCACGGCGTGGTGCCGCGCAATACCATCTCAAGCAACAGCCTGGTCGCGCTGGTCGGCATTGCCGCCTCGGGGCTCGGCGTGGCGTACCTGCCCCGCTCGGTGATCGGGAACCTGCTGGAGTCAGGGCAGCTGGTGGAGCTGAACGTCACGCCGAAGCTGCCGCGCGTGCGCTACGTGACGTTGATTCGCTCCGATGTGGCGATGCCATTCCTGCGCAGCGTGGTCGAACTCGCGCGCAGCACTTGCGACTTCGAGCATTCCTATCACGCACCCGTCAGGGACATCGAACGGTGAGAGAGGCTGCTGCATGATCACCATCAAGCAAGTGGAAGCGTTCTACTGGGTCGCGAAGCTGGGAACCGTGCAACGGGCGGCGTCCAAGCTGCACGTGACGCAATCGGCGGCAACCAAGCGCCTGCAGGAACTGGAGCGGATCTCGGCGGCGCCATTGTTCGACAGCTCAGGCAGGAAAGCCGCGCTGACACCGAAAGGGCAGGAACTGCTCGAGCTGTGCGAGAACTTCCTTGCGGCAACCGCGCGCCTGGAGGAGGTCAAGGCGTCCGCGAAGCACGTCGCTCGCGTCCTGCACATCGGCATTACGGAACTCGTCGCGCTGACGTGGTTCCCGGGCCTGGTGCGAAGGCTCAACGGCGTGTATCCGCAGGTCACGCTGCAGCCGGACGTCGACCTGTCCGCCTCGCTGCGCGACAAGGTGCTGGATGGACGACTGGATCTGGCGGTGCTGCCAGAAGCCTATATCGTGCCGGCCATGGCGTCGGTCAGGCTGCAATCCGTGCCGTTCGGGTGGATTTGTCCGAGCGGCGCTTTCGATGGCAATGCGGTCATCTCGCTGCAGGACCTCGCGGCACTGCCGCTGATCGAGCAGGACGCGGGCTCCGGCCTTACGGCGCTTTGCGAGACCTTGTTTGCGCAGGCTGGTATCCAGCCCCATCGCGTGTCAGGCAGCAACAGCCTGGTCGCGCTCGCCGGTCTCGTGGAAGCCGGCATGGGGGTGAGCTGCGTGCCTCTGCACTTGTTCGAACAGGAGATCAGGCAGAAGCGCCTCCAGCACGTGCGCACCGACCCGCCTGCGCCGGGCATTACCTACTTTGCAGTGTTCCTGAAGCAACACCAGGCGGCACTCGGCTATGCCGTTGCGGACATTGCCCGGCAGTGCTGCGATTTTGGTGCGAGGCACAGGCAGACAAGGCGCCGGGGCGCGCCGTAGTGCGGACCGAAGCGGAGGCCGGCGCCGAAGCGGTGTTCGGAACGCTGGCGGACACTGGCCTTGACTTTATCCACGTGACTGAATTCGAAGCGTGGCGGCCGGCTTTCGAAGGAGAGAGCCTGGTGCGGCTCGCCCGCAAGCATGCGCCCGGGGTGATCAAGGCCTCGGAACTCGCCGCGTGATCGCGCGCTAGACGTCAGCCGTATGAAAGCTGGCAGGACTTCCGCCGCCACCTCATTGCGTGCTTATGAGAGACTTTCTCCAGCCTTGAGCACGCCTGCTGCCTGCAGCGATGCGTCCAGCCACGATGGGCGTAGCGCCTTGCCGGAGCGGATGCCGTCGATGCGGTTGCGTTCCGCGGCAACCTTGTCGGATGCCTTGGCGAGCAGGGCAGCTACGTGCTCGCGTTGGACCACGACGACGCCATCCGCATCGCCGATAACAAGATCGCCCGGATGGACCGTTACGCCCCCGCATTGGATCGGGTGGTTCACCCGGCCTGGCACGAGCTTGGTCGGTCCGTTCGGATTGGTGCCCACCGAATACATCGGGAACCCTAGTTTGCGGATCTCTTCGGCATCGCGGGCCGCGGCATCCAGGACGACGGCAGCCACGCCGATCGCCTTGCATTGGTTTGCCATGATGGCACCCATCAATGCGCAGGACTGGTCGCCCTTGCCGTCCACCACGATGACATCGCCCGGCCGGGAGATAGCCATTGCGGCATGAATCATCAGATTGTCACCGGGCCGCACTTCGACCGTGAGCGCCGGGCCGCAGAACCGGCTGCCGCTGTCCAGCGGCGCGATGCGGCCATGCATGCCACCTCTGCGGCCGGCAACATCGGCGAGGATCGATGACGCGAACCGGGAAGCCTGCGCGACCAGCTCAGGCGAGACCCGCTCAAAGTCACGCTGGATATCGTTAGCTTTGTCTTTCGTTTCCATGCCTGACCTCTCAGTTCAGCGTAACGTTGGCTTCCTTGATGACCCCCGACCACTTGCGCTTGTCGGTGATCAGGAACTCCCGGAACTTCTCTGAAGAACTGGCTACCACCTCCATGCCGTCCTGGCTCAGCCGCTGTGCAATATCCGGCTGGTGCAGGACTTGCTGGATCTCGCGTTGCAGGCGGGCGATCACGTTGGAGGGCGTGCCTTTCGCAGCGCACAGGCCTGTCCATGCCACCGGGTCGAAGCCGGGGACACCCGCCTCAGCGAACGTGGGGACATCAGGCAGCGATTTCAGCCGCTGCGTCGCGGCCACTCCAAGGACCCGCAGCTTGCCGGATTTTGCATAGGGCAGGGAACTGATCGGCTGGTCGAAAATCAGCGAAACCTGGCCGCCGAGCAGGTCTGTCATGGCTTGCCCGGTGCCCTTGTATGGGACGTGGACGATGTTGATGCCCGCGCGCAGCTTCAGCATTTCCCCCGCGAGATGGCCTGCGGTGCCATTGCCCGACGAAGCGAAGTTCACTTTCCCGGGGTTTGCCTTGGCATACGCGACCAGCTCCTTGACGTTGTGCACGGGAAGGGACGCATTGACCAGGGCGATGTAAGGCGTATTGGCGATCAGGGAGACGGGGATGATGTCCGTCTGCGGGTCATAGGCCATCTTCTGCAGGAAGGGCTGGATCGACAGCATCCCCGTCGTGCAGATCATCAGGGTATGGCCATCCGCCGGCGCTTTCAGCATGGTGTCGGCGGCAATGTTGCCGCCTGCGCCTGGCCGGTTGTCGATCAGGACTTGCTTGCCCAGCGCCTCGGCCAGCCTGGGGGCGATCAACCGGGCCACGATATCGTTCGACCCGCCCGGAGAAAAGCCCACAAGGATTCGAACCGGTTTGGACGGATATGGCTCTTCGGAATGCGCGGCAGTGGCAAGCAGCGACAGGCTTGCCGCTACGATTCGCAGGGCGCTCGGGGAGCGCAGACGCTTCAGCAGTGAGTTCATGGCGGGGGCGGAAAGTGGGATTTGTGGAAGGACTTATCGGATCAGTGCTGCAGCGGCCGCGTCGATTCGACGCGCGCCTTCGGCCAGCTGGTCCATGCTGGTGGCGAACGACAGTCGGAAGTGGGAATCGACGCCATAGGCGGAGCCCTGCAGGACTGCGAGGTTCTGCGATTCCAGCACCCAGGAAACCCAGTCGTCGCTGTTGCGGATCACTCGCCCGTCCGGCGTGCGCGAGCCGAAAAGCCCTTCGCACGAGGCAAAGACATAGAACGCGCCTGCAGGCGCTTCACAGGCGATGCCGTCGATCTTGCCCAAGGCCTCGATCACCGCATCCCGGCGCGCCCGGAAGATGTCCCGGTTGGCGGAGATAAAGTCCTGGGGCCCTTCGAGGGCTGCGACGGCGGCGGCCTGGGCAACGGCGTTCGCGCCGGATGTGCTCTGGGATTGCAGCTTGACCATTGCCTTGACCAGTGCGGCGGGGCCACCGGCGTACCCGATCCGCCAGCCCGTCATTGCATAGGCTTTGGACACGCCGTTGATGGTGAGCGTGCGATCCTTCAGCACGGGCGCGGCCTGCGCCATCGTGACAAAGCCGGAATCGTCATACATCAGGTGCTCGTAGATGTCGTCCGTCATGACCCAGACATGGGGATGGCGCTCCAGCACGGCGGCGAGCGCGACCAACTCTTCGCGGGAATATGCGGCACCGCTCGGATTGTTCGGTGAATTCAGGATCAGCCAGCGGGTCCGCGGTGAGATGGCGCGTTCGAGCTCCTCCGGCGTCAGCTTGAAGCCGTTCTCCGCCTTGCAGGGCGCGAACACCGGGACGCCGCCTGCGAACAGCGTGATATCCGGATACGAAACCCAGTACGGTGCGGGAACAATGACCTCGTCGCCTTGCTGCACGGTGCAGAGGATCGCGTTGAAAATCACTTGCTTGGCGCCGGTGCTGATGATGATCTCATTGGCGCTGTAGCTCAGCCCGTTCTCACGCCTGAACTTGCGCGCGACAGCCTCGCGCAGATCGGCAGTGCCGCCGACGTCGGTATAGCGTGTCTTGCCTGCGACCATTGCTTCCCACGCGGCTTCCCGGATATGAAGCGGTGTTTCGAAATCGGGTTCCCCCGCCGTCAGGCCAATGACGTCGCGGCCGGCGGCACGAAGCTCGCGCACGCGTTGCCCTGCCATGGAGCTCGGGGAAGGCTTGATTCTGTTGAGGCGGTCGGTGAGATGAAGCATGGATACTCGCGTTGGGCTGAACTTGCGAAAAAGTATCTGCTATCGGTTTCTGTCCAACAAACGAGGAATTGGATGGCTGAGGTATTCCTTTTTTTCGTGGGTTGCGCCATCCAGGTGCGAGAATAGGGAAGGTTGATTCAGCCCCATCCACCATCATGAATGTGACGTTCAAGCAGCTCGAGGCGTTCTACTTCAGCGTAACGCTCGCCTCGTTCAGCGCTGCAGCCACCAAGCTCCATACCACGCAGTCCGCGATGTCAAAGCGGATCAACGAACTCGAACAGGCGCTGGGCGTGCAGCTTGTCCACCGCATGCCAAAAGGCCTGGTACCAACCCACGCGGGTTCGCGACTGTTGATCCTTGCGCAGGACGCGATGCGCCTCAGGGAGCGGATCGCGGCCGAAGTGGGGCAGGCGGACGAGGTCGCGGGGACGTACCGCATCGGCGTCACCGAGCTGATTGCCCTGACCTGGCTGACGGAACTGATACGGGAACTCAAGCGCAGGTATCCGGCGCTGCAGGTAGAGCCGGTCGTGGACGCCGGCATGAACCTGTTCGATGACCTGGAGGCCAACAAGATCGATCTGGCCATCCTGCCCGGGACGTTCTGGGGCGATGCCTACAAGACCGTCGAGGTGGGGCGCGTGGAGGACTTGTGGATGGCAAGCCCGCGGCTGGCATTGCCGGACAGGCCACTGAAGCCGGAGGAGTTTGCCGACTATCCCGTCCTGGAACAGTCGGTCGGCTCCGCCAAAAATACCTACTACGGCCCATGGCGCCGCGAACATGGATTCCGGTTCAGGAAGGTCTTTTCGACCAACAGCCTGACCGTGCTCAGGGAACTGACCATCGAAGGCCTTGGCATCAGCCAGCTGGCTCTCGACTACTTCGCCCCGGATATTGAAAGGGGCCTGCTGCGCGTCGTGCGCAGCGAGCCGATGCCCCCGCCGCTGGTGTACTCCGCGGTGTTCCGCAACGACGCCTTTACCCGCGCACTCGATGTGATCGCAGAGGTCAGCCAGCGTGTCTGCGATTTCCGGCGTGGTCCACACGATCTCGCGGCTGCCGCAAGCTAAGCCGTGCCGGCGGCTCCGCGGGCTGGACTCGCGCGAACCTGGGCCTCGCGGCGCAGCCCTGCGTTCGGCCGGGCCGTATGACCCATTCGATAAATCCGGATTCCCTCCGGTGCAGTTATGCCGCACTCTAGTCTCCGTTTGATAAACCGACCGGTGCGACACAGCAAGCACGCGCCGGCGACATGGAGACGGATATATGCGCGTTCAAGCGGGTAAGGCCATGCTGGCCGGTATGAAGTGGATCACGGGCGGGGCGCTCGGATTGGCGTTTTCCGCGGGGGCGCTGGCAGCGGATGCTTATCCGTCGAAGCCGATTACGCTGGTGGTGCCGTTCTCGGCCGGCGGCCCGACCGACGTGGTGTCCAGGGCACTGGGGCAGGCCATGTCGAAGGAGCTGGGGCAGAGCGTTGTAGTGGAAAACAAACTCGGCGCCGGCGGCACGGTGGCGGCCGCATTTGTGGCGCGGGCGCAGCCTGACGGCTACACGATCCTGATCCACCACAACGGGATGGCGACGGCGCCGGCGCTGTACAAGAAGCTGTCCTACAGCCCGCTGAAGGATTTCGAGTACATCGGGCAGGTGGCGGATGTGCCGATGACGCTGCTGGGCCGCAAGGACCTGCCGCCGGCAAACGCGGCGGAGCTGATCAAGTACGTGTCGCAGAACAAGGAGAAGGTCTCGCTGGCCAATGCCGGCCTCGGCGCGGTTTCGCAGCTATGCGGCCTGCTGTTCGAGGAGGCAGTCAAAGTCAAGATGACCTCCGTTCCCTACCAGGGCACCGGCCCCGCGCTGACGGCCTTGCTGGGCGGGCAGGTGGACCTGTTGTGCGACCAGACCACCTCGACGCTGTCGCATATCAACGCCAACCGCGTCAAGCTGTATGGCGTGACGACACCGAGCCGCATCAAGGCGCTGCCCAATGCGCCGACGCTGCAGGAAGGGGGCCTGAAGGGCTTCTCGATGAAGGTCTGGCACGGGATCTATGCGCCCAAGGGCACGCCGCCCGCGGTCACCGCCAGACTGACCAAGGCGCTGCAGCAGGCATTGAAGGATCCTGCCGTCGCCAAGCGGCTTGACGACCTGGGTGCCGAGGTCGTGCCGGTAGACAAGCAGACGCCGGAAGGACTGCGGACCTGGCTCAAGGCGGAAAGCGACAAGTGGCAGCCGTTGCTGAAGACCATGAAGGTGGAAGCCGACTGACGTCCTGCTGCCGGTAGCGCGGCAGCGCTTCCCTTCCGTTGGACCTTGAATGTACGCCGCGCGGCGATGGCTGCGCGGCGTACTTGCGTTTACGCGGCGATTTCGTCGGCGCGGCGCTTCGGGTTAACACCGCAGTAGTAGCCCCAGGCATGCCACCCCTTGATAGCAGCAGCGGAATTTTCTATTTCACCGTCGCCACGGTTGCTCGCTACCATCGTTTTAAAGGGTGCCGACGCGCAATGCGCCACCCAACCAAAATATCTACCTGGAAGAGACATGAAACGCTTGCTGGCTCAAGTGGGGATCGGTGCGCTCATTTCGTTCAGCGCGCACGCCCAGGCTGCTTATCCTGACCATCCCGTCCGAATGGTCGTCGGCTTCGCCGCCGGCGGCAGCACCGACGTGGTGGCGCGCATCGTGGCGAACAAGCTCGGCGCCTTGCTCGGGCAGTCGGTCGTGGTGGAAAACAAGGCAGGGGCCGGCGGCACCATTGCGACCGATGTGGTCGCCAAGAGCCCGGCGGATGGCTACACGCTGTTGTTCGGCACCAGTTCCCACGCCATCAACGCCACGCTTTACAAGAAGCTGCCGTATGACCCCGTCAATGCGCTGGTGCCGGTATCCGTGGTGGCGGGGGTGCCGATGGTGCTGGCGGTCAATCCTTCGGTGAAGGCGAATACGGCCAAGGAACTGGTCGAGGACATCAAGAAAAATCCTGGCAAGTACAGTTACGGTTCCGCAGGGAAGGGTAGCGCCGTCCATATGGCGGTCGAGTTGCTGCAGTTCCAGGAGCACCTGAAGCTCACCCATGTTCCGTTCCGTGGCGCCAGCCAGGCGATCCAGTCGGTGATTTCCGGCGACGTCCAGTTCATTACCGATGCAGTGTCGACAGCTGCGCCCATGATTCAGTCCGGTCGCCTGAAGGCGCTCGCGGTCACGACTGCCACGCGTTCCAGCGTGCTGCCAGACGTGCCGACGATGAAGGAAGCGGGCTACGCGAACTATGAAACGTCGCTGTGGAATATGGTGATGGTGCCAAAGGGCACACCGGCCCCGGTCATTGAAAAGCTGAGCGCTGCCTTGCAGACGGCTGTCAAGGACCCTGAGGTGCGTCAGCGCATGGAAAAGATCGGCGTGCAGCCCATCGTCGATTCCACCCCGGACAAGGCGGCCAAATTTGTCCAGGCCGAGACGCGCCGGTGGGCCGAGGTCATCAAGGCCGCCAACATCGAGCTTGACTGACTCACCGACGCCGTCGCCGCGTCAGGCGCTGACCCACGTTGCCCCCGGCCATGCCCCGTCGACCACCAGCCGCTTCATCAGCGCGACCAGCTCCGCGGAAACGAAGCCGGCCGCCGGTGTAAGCCGCCGCGTGGCGGCGTGCGCCAGCACGATGCGGCGCGAGAGGTTGGGCGAGACGATCGGCGCGCCGGCAAGGATGCCGTCCTCCATCTCCTCGGACACCGCGGAACTCGGCAGCACGGTGTGGCCGAAGCCCTTTGCCACCAGGTTCTTCTGCACGGCCAGGGAGTTGGTCTCGACGGCGATCGTGGGGCTGAAGCCGGCGACCGCGCAGGCATGCTCGACCACGCTGCGCAGCCCGTGCGGGGCGTTGGGCAGGATCAGCGGCAGGTCGCGGAAGCGCTCGACGGTTTGTTCCTCGCCTGGCGCAAGGGTGCCGGCCGGCCCCACCAGGTAGAGCTGTTCATCGAGCAGTGCTTCGACCTGCAGGCCGGGAGAGCTCTTGGTGTCGTAGAGCAGGGCGACCTGGACATCGCCGGCCTCGAGCCATTGCAGCAGGTTTCCTGCGTAGCCCACGTTGATGCGCACCACCAGTTGCGGATGCCTGGCTTTCACCGTGGCAACCAGCTCCGCCGCCAATAACTCACAAGTGCTGGGGAGAAGCCCAATGACGGCCGTGCCAGTAATCGCGCCCCTTGCCGGAGTGATCTCCGCCTTGGCGCGGTCGAGCTCCTGCATCGCCCTGCGGCCGTATTCGACCAGGGTGCGGCCGGCCTCGGTCAGGACCATGCCATGGCGCTCGCGCTCGAACAGTTCCACGCCGAGCTCCTCCTCGAGCAGGCGCACGTGCCTGGAAACCGCCGGCTGCACGATGCGCAGGAGCTCGGCCGCCTTGGTGGCGCTCCCGGTCTCGGCGATCGCTAACAGGGCGCGAAGCTGCTTGATGTCCATATTTGTAGAGGCCCCTGGCCGGCATTCAACTTCGTGATTGCAGGCATCAATTAATTGTATTTCAGCCTGCTAGCTAGTCAACTCTATGATAGCAAACGTTGTCCCCTTCGTTGTCCCCCTTCCTAACTTGCGACTATGACGACAAACAACTCTGAGCCCCTTGCCTGGCAAGAGGACATCTTCCAGGTCTTCAAACAGAACGGCGTGCGCCAGGTGGCCTACGTGCCCGACGCCGGACACTCCCATGTCATCCGACGCGCCAAGGCGGATCCCGAAATCCGCGACGTGGTGCTGACCACCGAAGAAGAAGGCGTGGGCGTCGTCAGCGGCGCCTGGCTCGGCGGGGACCGCGCCGTGCTGCTGATGCAGAGCAGCGGCGTCGGCAACTGCGTGAACATGTTCTCGCTGCTGGAGAGCTGCCAGTTCCCGTTCTTCACCCTGGTGACCATGCGCGGCGAGTACGCCGAGTTCAATCCCTGGCAGAACCCGATGGGCCAGGCCACCCAGCGCGCGCTGGAGCTGATGGGCATCACGGTCTATCGCGTGAACTCCCCGGACGAAGCCGCCGAGCTGGTCGACGCCGGCCTGGTTTCCGCCTTCGACGCTGGCAACCGCGTTGCCGTTCTCCTGTCCCAGAGCCTTATCGGCCGCAAAAAGTGGATGCGCTGATCCTATGACTACCTCTACCTCCAAGGCCGCCAAGCCCGGCATCGACCGCCGCAAGTTCGTTGCCGAACTGCTGACGCAATTTCCTGACGCGCTCGTGGTATCGGGCCTCGGTTCTCCTTCGTACGACGTGTTTGCTGCCGGCGACCGACCCGGCAACTTCTACCTGTGGGGCGCGATGGGCGGCTCGACTTCGCTGGCGCTCGGCCTTGCCATCGCCCGGCCCGAGAAGACCGTGATTGCCATCACCGGCGACGGCGAGCAGCTGATGGGCATCGGCAGCCTGGCGACGGCCGCGGCGCAACAGCAGAAGAACCTGAACATCGTGATTCTCGATAACGGCCACTTCGGTGAGACCGGCATGCAGCAGAGCCACACCAGCCTGGGTACCAACCTGGCTCAGGTGGCGAAGGCTGTCGGCGTGCCGACGACGCTCGAAATTTCCGATATCGATGAGCTGGGCAAGCTCGCACAAGCCATCAGGAAGGCCGACAGCATGACCGTTGCGCAGGTCTACATCTCGACCGACGAGCCGCAGCGGGCGCTGCCGCCGCGCGATGGCACCTTCGTCAAGAACCGTTTCCGCGAGCATCTCGGCTTCGCGCCGTTCTAGTCTGCCAACCCGAACCCGGAAAGCCCTGCGCCATGAAGCAGTATCAAATGTTCATCGACGGCACCTTCGTCAATGCGAGCGACGGTCGCTGGTTTGAAACCCAGAACCCCTACACCGGCAAGACCTGGGCCGAAGTGGCCCGCGGCACCGAAGCGGATGTCGACCGCGCAGTGCAGGCGGCCGACGCGGCGTTCCGCTCCGGCCCGTGGTCGGAGATGACGGCAACGCAGCGTGGCGCGCTGCTGCGCAAACTCGGCGACCTGATTGCCAGGGACGCCGAGCGGCTGGCCGAGTTCGAGGTGCAGGACAACGGCAAGCTGCTGGCGGAAATGGGCGCACAGCTCAAGTACCTGCCGCAGTGGTTCTATTACTTCGGGGGGCTGGCCGACAAGATTGAAGGCACGGTCATTCCCCTGGACAAGAAGGGCTACTTCAACTACACCCGGCGCGAGCCGCTGGGCGTGGTGGCGGCCATCACGCCGTGGAACTCGCCGCTGATGCTGCTGGCGTGGAAGATCGCGCCGGCTCTCGCGGCGGGATGTTCCGTGGTGGTGAAGCCGTCGGAGTTCACCTCCGTGTCGGCGCTTGAGCTTGCGCTGCTGTTCGAGGAAGCAGGCTTTCCCGCGGGCGTATTCAACGTCGTGACCGGGTTTGGCGCAGAGGTCGGCTCGCCGCTGGTAACCCATCCGCTGGTCAAGAAGGTGACCTTTACCGGATCGGACGCAACCGGACGCGTCATCAACCAGCAATGCGCGGCGCAGTTCAAGCACGTGAGCCTGGAGCTCGGCGGCAAGTCGCCGAACATCGTCTTCAACGATTCCAACCTGGATGACGCCGTCAACGGCGCCGTCTCCGGCATCTTTGCCGCGAGCGGCCAGACCTGTATCGCCGGTTCACGGCTGCTGCTGCAGGAAGACATCCACGATGTCTTTGTCGAGAAGCTGCTGGCGCTCGCCGGCACGGCAAAGCTCGGCAACCCGATGAATGCCTCCACGCAGGTGGGGCCCATCACGACGCCGGCGCAGTATGAAAAGGTGCTGTCGTATATCAAGATCGCACAGGACGAAGGCGCGGAACTGCTGCTCGGCGGCAAGCCGGCGTCCTGCGGCGAGGGATGGTTTGTCGAGCCGACCATCTTCGCCAGGGTCTCGCCGAAGATGCGTATCGCGCAGGAGGAGGTGTTCGGGCCGGTGCTGTCCATCCTGAAGTTCAGGGACGAAGCCGAAGCCATCGCGATTGCCAACGACAGTTGCTATGGGCTTGGCGCCGGGGTCTGGACCTCCGATATCGGTCGGGCCTTCCGTATGTCGGAGAAGATCCAGGCGGGCACGGTCTGGGTGAACACCTATCGTGCCGTCAGCTTCATGTCGCCGTTCGGTGGGTACAAGGACTCGGGCCTCGGCCGGGAAAACGGCATCGCCGCGATCGAGTCGTACCTGCAGACCAAGAGTGTGTGGATCAACACCGGGGCCGCCACCGGCAATCCGTTCACCATCCGGTGAGCTGGTGCGGTTCGACGTGGAAAATATGTATAGAAATAAGGAGACACTAAATGAAACTGCCTATCTCTTTGATCGCGCTTTGCTCGTTGCTTTGCGCTAGCCCCATCCAGGCCCAATCCA
Organism: Cupriavidus sp. PB-02; assembly: GCF_058252315.1. Classification (NCBI taxonomy): domain Bacteria; kingdom Pseudomonadati; phylum Pseudomonadota; class Betaproteobacteria; order Burkholderiales; family Burkholderiaceae; genus Cupriavidus; species Cupriavidus sp. PB-02. The sequence goes on along the minus strand of NZ_CM177695.1, from coordinate 1,854,259 downwards.
AAGACACCTTGCAGAAGATCAAGGAGTCCGGCGTCATTGGGTTGGGTGCCAGAGACGCGTCCTTCCCGTTTTCATACAAGACGAGCGCGGACGCGAATCCGGTCGGGTTTTCGGCGGATCTGTGTCTAAAGGTGGTCGATGCAGTCAAGAAGAAACTGCAGATGCCGAACCTTAAGGTGCAGTACACGATAGTCACGCCAACCAACAGGATCCCATTGCTGCAGAACGGCACGATCGATCTCGAGTGCAGTACCACCACAAATACCACTGCACGTGCCCAACAGGTGGAGTTCGCGCCTACACATTTCGTCAGCAGCATTGCAGTTGCCGTCAAGAAGCAATCCGGAATCAGCTCGATGACGCAGCTCGAAGGCAAGACGGTTGCCACGGTTACCGGATCCACCACGATTCAGCTACTTCGTAGCTATCGGCGGACCGAGAAGAAGGACTTTCAGGAGTTGTACGGCAAGGACATTGCCGATGCGTTCCTGTTGCTTTCGTCTGGCCGTGCGAACGCAATGATCCTGGAAGATGTGCAGCTAGCCGGTTTGATCGCGACCTCGGCAAGTCCGAATGAATACAAGATACTCGACGAGAGACTCCGGGATGAGCCCTATGGCTTGATGTTCCGCAAGGACGATCCGGCCTTCAAGGAATTGGTCAATGACACCATCGGCGCCTTCATGAAGAGCGGAGAGATCAACGAGCTGTATGCAAAGTGGTTCTCGCGCCCGGTCCCTCCGTCGGGAGTCAACCTGAATTTCCCAATGTCGAAAGCGCTGAAGGACACCTATAGCAGTCCCAACAACCGCGGCATCTGAGAGCGAAACGATTGGCGTCCGGCGGCGAAGCATACCGCCGGACGCCATCTGCAGGTGAGTTCGCAACTGTAGCGGAAGGAGACATCGTTGAGTAATTATTGGGATTGGCAGGTGTTTCTTCAGGACACCGGCGGAGGCGAGACGTATCTGGAGTGGATGCTGTCGGCCTGGGGATGGACGCTTTCCGTTGCGCTGTGCTCGCTGTTTCTGGCGTTGCTGGTTGGTGCCATCGTGGGCGTGTTGCGTACCACTGGCAATCGTGCGGTAGTGGCGCTCGGCAATGTCTGGACCGAGGTATTCCGCAATATTCCGCTGCTGCTTCAGATCTTCCTCTGGTACCACGTCATTCCCGGGCTTATCCCGAGCCTGCGCGCGGTGCCTGGCTTTTTCCTGGTGGTCATGGCGCTGGGACTTTATACCTCCTCTCGTGTTGCGGAGCAGGTAAAGGCGGGGATCCTGGCATTGCCGCGAGGCCAGCGCCATGCGGGCCTGGCAATGGGATTCACCCCGGTCCAGACATATCGCTACGTCATCTTGCCGGTGGCGCTGAGAATTATCATTCCGCCGCTTACCAGTGAGTCGATGAGCATCATCAAGAACTCTTCGGTGGCATTCGCGGTGAGCATCGCCGAACTGACAATGTTCGCGATGCAGGCGCAGGAAGAAACCGCCCGGGGTATCGAGATCTACCTGGCGGTGACCGGCTTGTATTTCATCTCCGCCTTTGCCGTCAACCGCATTGCGCACATTATCGAGCGCAAAGTCCGTGTACCTGGCATGCCGGGGGCAGTCAAATGAATACTCTGGATTTCAGTTTCTTCAACTGGAGCGTCGTTTCGGGATTCGTGCTGAAAGGGCTCTATTTTTCAGTGCAACTCACGCTGGTCGCAATGCTCGGGGGGATCGTACTCGGAACCATTCTCGCGTTGATGCGATTGTCCGGCAAGCGATGGCTGGAGGTGCCGGCCGCCGCTTACGTCAACACGCTCAGATCCGTGCCGCTGGTGATGGTGATCCTGTGGTTCTTCCTGCTGATACCCCTGCTTTTGAAGCGACCGCTTGGTGCAGAGCTCTCTGCGATTATCACCTTCACCGCATTCGAAGCGGCTTACTACTCGGAGATCATGCGGGCGGGCATTCAAAGTGTGCCACGGGGACAGGTGTTTGCCGGATATGCGATGGGCATGACCTATGCACAGACCATGCACCAGGTGGTTCTGCCGCAGGCCTTCCGCAACATGCTGCCTGTGCTGCTGACACAGACGATCGTGCTGTTTCAGGACACGAGTCTGGTTTATGCGATCGGTGCGCATGATCTGCTCAAAGGGTTCGAGGTGGTCGGAAAGAACCTCAACCGGCCGGTAGAAACCTACCTGATAGCGACGGTTGTTTATTTCGCTATCTGCCTTTCCCTGTCCATGCTCGTGAGAAGGCTGCAGAGAAAGGTGCAAATCATTCGCTGAGGAGACGCGTCATGATCAGTATCAACAACATTAGCAAATGGTACGGAAGCACGCGAGTGCTGACGGACTGCACGACGGGGATCAGCAAAGGAGAGGTGGTCGTCGTATGCGGGCCGTCCGGCTCCGGAAAAAGTACGTTGATCAAGACGGTCAACGGCCTTGAACCGGTACAGAGCGGCGATATCGTCGTCAATGGCTTCTCCATTACCGATCCCAAAACCAACCTCCCCAGGGTTCGCTCCGGTGTAGGCATGGTCTTTCAGCACTTTGAGCTCTTCCCGCATCTCTCCGTGACCGAGAATCTGACGCTCGCCCAGGTGAAAGTCCTGGGCCGTGATCGCGCTGACGCGAAGTGCCGGGGCCTGAAGATGCTGGAACGTGTAGGGCTGCTTGCACACAAGGACAAGTATCCGGGACAACTGTCGGGAGGGCAGCAGCAGCGCGTCGCGATTGCCCGGGCGCTGTCGATGGATCCGACTGTCATGCTGTTTGACGAGCCAACTTCGGCGCTGGACCCGGAGATGGTAGGCGAAGTGCTGGACGTCATGGTGCAACTGGCGAATGAAGGCATGACCATGATGTGCGTGACCCACGAAATGGGCTTCGCCAGGAAGGTGAGCGACCGCGTGATCTTCATGGATGGTGGAAGAATAATCGAGGATTGCGCCACGGACGAATTCTTTGGCAACGCCGAGACTCGGTCGCCGCGCGCGAAGGATTTTCTTTCCAAGATCCTGCAGCACTAGGCGGAGCTCCCGTTTCCGGTGTCACTGGCGGGAACGATATTCGCATTGGCGGCAACATCAGCCGCGCCTGGTTGCGCATGTCAGTGCGCTTCACATCGAACTGAAATGAAATGAAAAACTTCGACCTGGACGACATTCGCCGCGCTGCGGACCGCATCAACCTTCATATTGTCCGGACGCCGCTGCTGAGCACGCCAATGCTTGACGAGGCGGCGGGTTGCAATTTGTTTGTCAAGGCGGAACCGATTCAGCTGACCGGCTCGTTCAAGATCCGAGGGGCGCTGAACAAGGTACTTTCGCTTGATGCCGGACGCCTCGAACGTGGGGTGGTTACGTACTCGGCCGGCAACCACGGTCAGGGTGTTGCCGCGGCCGCCAGGTTGGTGGGCTGTCCCGCGGTAATCGTGCTGCCGGAAACAGCGCCTGCAATCAAAATCGATAGCTGTCGCTGGTGGGGCGCGGAGATCGTACTGTACGACCCCCAGACCCAGCAACGCGAGGCCGTCGCGGACAAAATCATCGAGCAAAGGGGCATGACATTCGTTTCTCCCTTTGACGACTTTGATGTCATGGCCGGGCAAGGCACCGTTGGCCTGGAGATTTGTGAGCAACTCGAGGAGCGCGGCGTGTCGCTCGACGCGTTGCTCGTGAATTGCAGTGGTGGAGGGCTATCGTCAGGGGTCATCACCGCGGTAACAGCCAAGTACCCGCAGGCTAAGTGTTACATCGTGGAGCCCCAAGGCTTTGAGAAGATGGCGCATTCGCTGGTCAGCGGAAGTCCTGAGAGAAATACCTCGGTTCCAAAGACGGTCATGGATGCAATTTCCGGCCCGGTTGTGGGTACCAAACCACTGAGTGTGCTTCTTCGACACCGTCTCGCCGGCATCAGCGTCAATGACGAAGAGGCCCTGCGCGCAGTATCTGCTGCCTTTCGCCTGCTGAAACTTGTGGTCGAGCCCGGCGCGGCCGCGAGCCTGGCTGCAGTAATCGAGAAGAAGGTCGACCTGGCCGGTAAAAATGTGGCGATCGTTTGCTCAGGGGGGAACGTCGACCCGGCCATCTTCGCACGCGCGCTGACCGGGCGCCAGTAGGCTAGGGAGCGCTGCTGGCGGTGCAAGGCTATGCTGCCACAGGCAGGCGACGCGTTACTTTCAGATAGTCCAACGGAGATTTTTTGTATGAAACCTGAAGAAAGACTTGCGGAACTAGGATTCGAGATTCCAGTAGCCTTGCCGCCTAACGGTACCTATATTCCGTATCGATTGCTTGGAAACACCCTCTACCTGTCGGGGCACGGCCCTCGGTTACCGGACAATTCGTACCGATTGGGGCGTCTCGACTCAGACGAGCAGGTGCCTGCCGGGTATGCCGACGCTCAACTTGCAGCGCTGAACATGCTTGCAACGATAAAGCTTGCCGTTGGCGAACTAAGTCGCGTCGAAGCGGTGGTCAAGCTATTGGGCATGGTTCATGCGGGCACAACGTTCCGCGGCCACACGAAGGTCATTGACGGCTGCTCGGACATCCTCGTCAAGGCATTTGGGGAAAAGGGAATGCATGCTCGCTCAGCCGTGGGCGTGAACTCTTTACCCCATGGTATGACGGTGGAGATTGAAGCCATTCTGCACATCAGAGATTGAGTCCGGCCGGGCTCCCGCCCGCCGCCTGCGCCACTTCGATCAGTTCATCGATCAATGCCTTCGCGCAGCCAGGCAACCCTTCCAGTTCCCGCACGATCACCGCACGCTCCCGGATCGCCCACGGTTCGTGCAGTTCGATGATTTCGATCTTCATCGTCTGCTTGTGACGCAACGCCGCCGACAGCGGCACCACGCCAATGCCGACGCCGGCCTCGATCATCCGGCACATGGCTTCAAAGCTCCGGATCTGGATGCGGATCTGGAGCTTGCGCCGTTGGTCGCGTACCAGTTCGGTCAGAAAGGCGTGCAGGGTGCTGCCTTCATGCAGGCTGACGTGCTCGTAGTCGAGCGTGTCGTCGAAGGAGAGTTCTGGCTTCTTGGTCAGGGGATGGCCGACCGGTGTCGCCAGCACGAGCTTGTCCGTACTGAAATGGATGACCTCCAGCCCTTCCGAATTCAGCGGCCCGGAGATGATGCCGAGATCCGCGCTGCCATCCAGGACACCGCGGATGATGTCCCGCGTCAGGCGTTCCTGCAGGTCGACGGTGACGGCAGGGCGCTCTGCCATGAAGCGCGCCAGGACCTCGGGCATGAACTCGGTGACGGCGGTGGTGTTTGCAAAGATGCGGATATGACCGACCGTGTCCTTGGAATACTCCTCGAATTCGCTTTTGACATGCTCGAACTGGCGCTCGATCACGCGGGTATGCCGCAGCAGGCGCTCGCCGGCGGGGGTCAGGGCGAGGCCCTTGCTCTCCCGATAGAACAGGCGGGTCCCTAGCTGGTCCTCCAGGGCCTTGAGTCGTGCGCTGGCCGCGGCAGGCGACAAAAATGCCTTCTTCGCCCCGCGCGACAGGTTTTCTTCCTCGGCAATGCGTGCAAACAGCCTGAGGTCGGCAAAGTCAAAATGCATATGTGCTCCTTGCCTCAACTGTATCAAGGCGTCACATATGTCGCAAACCGGGTCATGCCGGTCCCGGACGCCCGTGCTTTCGCCGCAGACGAACGGCCGCTTCGAGAAAACGAGATTTACCGACTCTCCAAGCGCTGGGAGACTTGCTGGCAGGCGAACTCGCGTCGCGCACCCAATCCCGGTCGTTTGTTCCTGCAAAGGCAGTTCGAACGCTACCTCTCTCGAAAAAGGCTGTTATGCGTCCCCTCGATGGCATTACCGTGGTTTCCCTGGAGCATGCAATCGCTGCGCCGTTCTGTACCCGCCAGCTCGCCGACCTGGGCGCGCGCGTGATCAAGATCGAACGGCCCAAGGTCGGCGACTTTGCCCGCGGCTATGACGAGAGAGTGGACGGCATGTCGTCGCACTTCGCCTGGACCAATCGCTCCAAGGAGAGCCTTGCGCTGGACCTGAAACACCAGGAAGCGCCGGCCATCCTGCAGAAGATCCTGGACAAGGCGGACGTGCTGGTCCAGAACCTGGCACCGGGCGCCGCCGATCGCCTCGGCCTGTCCTATGAAGCTCTGTCGCAGCGCTATCCCGGCATCGTCGTCTGCGATATCTCCGGCTATGGCAACGACGGTCCCTACCGGGACAAGAAGGCCTATGACCTGCTGATCCAGGCCGAGTCCGGCTTCGTCTCCATCACCGGCACGCCGGAGAGCCCGTCCAAGGCAGGCTGCTCGATCGCGGACATCGCCGCCGGCATGTATGCGTACACCAATATCCTGGCGGCCCTGCTGCAGCGCGGCAAGACGGGCAAGGGCGCCCATATCGACGTATCGATGCTGGAAAGCATGGTCGAGTGGATGAGCTATCCCCTCTACTACGCCTTCGACGGCGCCACGCCGCCGCCGCGCGCCGGCGCCTCGCATGCGACCATCTTCCCCTATGGCCCGTTCACGGCCGGCGATGGCAAGACCATCATCCTCGGCCTGCAGAACGAGCGCGAGTGGGAGGCGTTCTGCCGGGTCGTGCTGGAACGGCCGGAGCTCGCCACCGACGCGCGCTTCGTCACCAACTCCCTGCGCGCCAAGAGCCGCGAGGAGCTGACGCAGATCATCACCGATGTCTTCTCCGCGCTGACCATCGACCAGGTGGTCGAGCGCCTGGAGCGCGCCCAGATCGCCAACGCCCGCATGAACGACATGCGCGATGTCTGGAACCACCCGCAGCTCAAGGCACGCGAGCGGTGGACGTCGGTTTCGTCGCCGGTGGGCGTGATTCCGGCACTGTTGCCGCCCGGCATGCCAAATGCCTTCGACCCGCGCATGGACGCCATCCCGGCCCTGGGCGAACACAGCGAAGACATCCTGCGCGAACTCGGCTACACCACCGACGACGTGTCGCGCCTGCGCACCGAAGGCGCCATCTGATCCCCCGGCCGGACCGCGGCCGTTCCCTACTCCGCCTCTTCGCGGCCATCTGAAGGCCGGGGGAGGCGCTCGCCTATCTGCCAGACAGTGCTCCCATGACCACCACCGCTATCGCCCGCTCCTACCTCTTCGTTCCCGCCAACCGGCCGGAGCGCTTTGCCAAGGCCCATGCATCGGGCGCCGATCGCGTCATCCTGGACCTGGAGGATGCCGTCTCTGAGAGCGACAAGGACCGCGCCAGGCAACTGCTGGCGGACTACCTTGCCGCAGGCGGCACCGGCCTGGTCCGCATCAACGCCACGCAGACGAAATGGTTCGAGGATGACGTGCGCGCCTGCCTGAAGCCAGGCGTGCAGGGCGTCGTGCTGCCCAAGGCGGAGAGCGCGGCGCAAATCGGCGAGGTCGCGAAACACCTGCCGCCGGAAATCAAAGTTCTGCCGCTGATCGAGACTGCCGCCGGCATGACCAACGTGGCGGAAATCGCCGCCGCGCCGGGCGTCGAGCGCCTGATCTTCGGCACCGTGGATTTCCGCACGGAACTGGGTATCGAAGGGGACGACCAGGAACTGCTCTTCTTCCGCTCCATGCTGGTCCTGGCCTCCCGGGCCGCGGGCATTGCCGCGCCGGTGGACGGGGTAACGGTCTCCATCTCCGATGTGGATGAACTGCGCGCTGCCAGCACCCGTGGCCGCCGGCTGGGATTCGGCGCAAAGCTTTGCATCCATCCGGCGCAGGTAGCGGAGGTCAACGCGGCATACCGGCCTACCGAAGCACAACTGGCGTGGGCGCAGCGGGTCATCGATGGCGCAAAGTCGAGCCCCGGTGCGTTCCAGCTGGATGGCGAAATGGTAGACGCGCCCGTGATCGCACGTGCTGCGGACCTGCTGAGGCAAGCCGGTCGAGGCACCTCCTGACAGGCGCGAGTAAATTCCAAGATTCCTGGGTTCCTACAAGCAAGATGAAGAAAATCCGCAGTCTCCTGATCGCCAACCGAGGCGAGATCGCCATTCGCGTGATGCGCGCAGCCAGTGAGCTTGGCATCCGCACCGTCGCCATCTATTCCTACCAGGACCGCTTCGCGCAGCATCGCTTCAAGGCTGACGAAAGCTACCTGGTCGGCCAGGGCAAGAAGCCCGTCGACGCGTATCTCGATATCGAAGATATCCTGCGCGTGGCCAAGGGGGCGGGCGTGGATGCCATCCATCCGGGCTACGGCTTCCTCTCCGAGAATCCGGACTTCGCCGAGCGCTGTGCGCAGGAAGGCATCGCGTTTATCGGCCCGAAGCCCGAGGTGATGCGGGAGCTGGGCAACAAGGTTGCCGCACGCGAACTGGCGCAGCGGGTGGGAGTGCCGGTGGTGCCCGCCACCGGTGCGCTCCCCAATGACCTGGCGCAGGCCGGCAAGCTGGCAGCGGAGATCGGCTATCCGCTGATGCTCAAGGCGAGTTGGGGCGGTGGCGGTCGCGGCATGCGCGCCATCCACAAGGAAGCCGACCTGGCGGACGCCATTGCCGCGGCGCGGCGCGAAGCCAGGGCCGCCTTCGGCAACGACGAGGTCTATCTCGAGAAGTTCATTGCGCGGGCCAAGCATGTCGAGGTGCAGATCCTGGGCGACACCCACGGCAATATCGTCCACCTGTTTGAGCGCGATTGCTCGGTGCAGCGGCGCAACCAGAAGGTGGTCGAGCGGGCGCCGGCCCCTTACTTGGACGATGTCAGGCGCCAGGCGCTGTGCGGGGAAGCGCTCAAGCTCGCCAGGGCCGTCTCGTACACACATGCGGGTACGGTCGAGTTCCTGATGGACGCCGACACGGAGGATTTCTACTTCATCGAAGTCAATCCCCGCGTCCAGGTCGAGCACACGGTGACCGAGGAAGTCACCGGGGTCGATATCGTGAAGGCGCAGATCCGCATCACGGAAGGCGCGCAGATCGGGGATGCCGCTTCGTCCGTGCCACGCCAGGAGGAGATCAGGTTGCGCGGGCACGCCGTCCAGTGCCGCGTAACCACTGAAGATCCGGAGAACGGCTTCGCGCCGGACCACGGCAAGGTGACCGCCTATCGCAGCGCCGCCGGTTTCGGCATCCGGTTGGACGCCGGCACCGCCTATACCGGGGCCGTGGTGACGCCTTACTACGACTCGTTGCTGGTCAAGGTGACGTGCAAGGGGCGCGATGCCGGCGAGGCCAACGAGCGTATGAGCCGCGCGTTGCGCGAGTTCCGCGTTCGCGGCGTGGCCACCAACCTGGCCTTCCTCGAGAACGTGATCGAGCACGAGGAATTCCGCTCGGGGCGCTGTACCACGCGCTTTATCGACAACACGCCCGAGCTGTTCAACTTCCGCCAGCGCCGGGACCGGGCGACCAAGCTGCTGAACTTTATCGCCGACGCCAATGTCAACGGCAACCCGGACGTCAAGGGGCGCGCCGCGCCCTCCCGGATCGTGCTGTCGCATCCGCTGCCGGCTACCGACCCTGCCGCCGTGGTTCCGGAAGGCACGCGTACGCGGCTGTCGAACATCTGACCGCGGGCGTTTGCCGAATGGATGAAGGCGAGCAAGGCCGTCCTGCTGACCGACACCACCATGCGCGACGCCCACCAGTCGCTGCTGGCGACTCGGATGCGGACCGGCGACATGACCGCCATCGCTCCGTACTACGCGCGGCAGTTGCCGGGCCTGTTCTCGATGGAGTGCTGGGGCGGGGCCACTTTCGACGTGGCGATGCGGTTCCTGAAGGAAGATCCGTGGCAAAGGCTGGAAGCGCTGCGCGAGGCCGTCCCCAATATCCTGTTCCAGATGCTGCTGCGCGGCTCCAACGCGGTCGGCTATACGAACTACGCGGACAACGTGGTCCAGTACTTCGTCAAGCGGGCTGCCGCCAGCGGGGTTGACCTGTTCCGCGTGTTCGACTCCTTCAACTGGGTCGAGAACATGCGCGTGGCGATCGATGCGGTGCTCGACACCGGGGCGCTGTGCGAGGGCACCATCTGCTATACGGGCGATCTGTTTGACCGCTCGCGCGCCAAGTACGACATCCGCTACTACGTCGAACTGGCCAAGGCGCTCGAGAAGGCAGGCGTGCACGTCCTGGGCCTCAAGGACATGGCCGGCGTGTGCCGCCCGCAGGCAGTCCACGCGCTGGTGAAGGCGTTGAAGGAGGAGGTCGGCCTGCCGGTCCACTTCCATACGCACGATACCAGCGGTGCCTCGGTGGCCTCCGTGCTGGCGGCGGTCGATGCCGGCGTCGACGCCGTGGATGGTGCCATGGACTCGATGAGCGGGCTCACTTCGCAGCCCAGCCTCGGCGCCATCTGCGCGGCGCTCGAGCACAGCGCACGCAAGCCCGCGGTCGGCTACCGTGACCTGCAGCCGTTCTGCACCTACTGGGAGTCCGTGCGCAGGAACTACGAGCCCTTCGAGGCGGACATGTGCGCCGGCACGTCGGACGTCTACCGGCATGAAATGCCGGGCGGCCAGTACACCAACCTGCGCGAGCAAGCGCGCTCGCTGGGGCTGGCGTCGCAATGGCCAGAGGTCGCGCAGGCCTATGCCGACGTCAATGTGATGTTCGGCGACATCGTCAAGGTGACGCCATCGTCCAAGGTCGTGGGCGACATGGCGCTGCACCTGGTCGCCAACAAGCTGTCGACGGCCGATATCCTCGACCCGGCCAAGGCGGTCTCGGTACCGGACTCCGTCATCTCGATGTGCCGGGGCGAGATGGGCTATCCGGCGGATGGCTTTCCTGAAGCGCTGCAGAAGAAGCTGCTGCGCGGCGCCGCGCCGATCGAGGGCAGGGCCGGCGCGCATATCCCGGCGGTCGACCTGGAAGGGGCCCGCAAGCAGGCGGAAGGTGAGGTTGGCCGGTCCCTGTCCGACAACGACCTCGCCTCCTGGCTGATGTATCCGAAAGTCTTCAAGGATTTCTGCGCGCACCAGGAGCAGTACGACGATGTCTCCATCCTGCCGACGCCCGTGTTTTTCTATGGCCTGGAAGCCGGCCAGGAGATTGCGGTCGAGCTCGAGAAGGGCAAGACGCTGTACGTAGGCCTGAACGCCCAGGCCGAGGCGGATGCGCAAGGCGGCGTGCGCATGTACTTCGATGTCAACGGCCAGCCGCGCCCGATCCGCGCATTGAAGCGCCAGGAAGGCAAGGCTGCCCAGGCTGAGCGCATGGCGAATGCGAATGACCCGATGCAGGTGGCCTCGCCGATGCAGGGCAGCGTGATTTCGGTGGGGGTCAGTCCGGGCCAGACTGTCGCCAAGGGCGACACGCTGGCAGCCATCGAGGCGATGAAGATGGAGACCAGCGTCGTCGCCGAGGCCGGTGGCGTCGTGAAGAGCATCCTGGTCCAGCGCGGTACGCTGGTTCGGGCCGGCCAGTTGCTGATCGAGCTGCAATAGTCCGTTAGCGGCCCTAAAGGCTGTCTTCCCGCAGGCGCGAAACCGTCTGCAGGGAGACGCCGAACCAGTCGTAGAAGGACGCTTCCAGGTCCTGGCTGTCCGCCCAGCCCACGCGCGCTTTCAGGTCGGCCACGGACAGGTTGCACCGGATCGACTCGAACAGCGCCCGCATCAGACGCTGCGTCCGGCAGATCTGGGTAAAGGCGGCTCCCTGCCGGAACAGCGCGGTGCGGATCCTGTCCGGTGTGGTCTGGAGTGCGCTGGCCATCACCCGCGCATTCCACTCCTGCTGCGGGTGGTGGAACACGGTCCCGGAGATCAGTTCCCGCAGGTACTCGACCTTGGGAGCCGTTGTCCCGACCTTCATGACGGTGCGCAGGTCCACCGCGGCGTCGTCCAGCACGAGGTCGCACGCGCTGGGGCTGAACAGGCTGCCCGCCAGGTGCAGGTCGATGGACGCGAAGGCGGGAATGCTGACGGTCTGGCCTTCGCGCAGGGTGCGTGAGAAGCCGCGCGCGGCGAGTATGTGCTGTCCGCGGGACGCGGTAATCCGCAAAGGGAAGGCCGGGATGAGCCGATGCAGGGACACACGGCTGCGGCAACGAATCTGGACTTGCATGGAAAGCAGTTCAACGCTCTGTCGTGCCCAGATGCTCGCTGCACTTTGATGCGCAGTAAATCCGTTTATTCCGAACACTGCATTCGGATATGCGGCAGTCCCAGTGCTTTCTGTCGAAGCGAATGGCTCGTTCCGAACTTTCGAATTGGAAGCGGCGGCGGCACCGTGCATAGTGGAGCCCAGGCAATCAGACCACAGAGAGACGCGATGGACGTTGTGAAGTTGAAAGAATGGGTCGGGAAGACGACCGAAAGCCAGGACGAGGTCACGGCGTTTCCCGTCAAGGCGCTCGCGGCGACGCTTGACTACGATGACCCGGCGCCCGTTCGCGGTGACGCCATCGCGCCGCTCTGGCACTGGCTCTATTTCCTGCCGCTGCACCGGCAGTCCGAAATCGGTGCGGACGGTCATGCAAGCCGCGGCGGCTTCCTGCCGCCGGTGCCGCTGCCGCGCCGCATGTGGGCCGGCGGCCGTCTCTGGTTCCACCAGCCGCTGCGCATCGGCGATGCCGCGTCCAAGGTGTCGCGCATCCTCGATGTCAGCGCCAAGAGCGGACGCAGCGGCTCGCTGGCCTTTGTGACGGTGGAGCACAAGTACTACGGCGGCAACGGACTGGCGGTCACCGAAGAACACGACATCGTCTACCGCGAGAACGCAACGCCGAACGCGCCCGCCCCGGAGCCGGTGCCGGCGCCGACTGGCGAAGAATGGGTGCACGAGGTGGCGACCGACCCGGTGCTGCTGTTCCGTTTCTCAGCGCTGACTTTCAACGGCCATCGCATCCATTACGACAAGCAATACGTAACCGCGGTCGAGCACTACCCGGACCTGATCGTCCACGGCCCGCTGCAGGCGATGCTGCTGCTCGAACTGGTGCGCAAGAACCTGCCGGACGCAGTGGTCAAGAGCTTCTCGTTCCGGGGCGTGCGACCGACCTTCGTGCCGCAGCGCATTTTCGTCTGCGGCAAGCGCAGCGAGGACGGCAAGACCGTCGAGCTGTGGATCCGCCATGAAGATGGCGCCCTCGCGATGAGCGCGACCGCTGAACTGAACTAACCCCGCAAAGATTTTTGGAGACAAGGCTGTGCAGAACAGAATCGATGAATACCAGGAAATCCGTGAAGCCGTGCGCGATCTGTGCGGCCAGTTCTCGTCGGAGTACTTCCGCAAGATTGACGAGGTCCGGGGCTACCCTGAAGAGTTCGTGAATGCGCTGACCGCCGCCGGCTGGCTGGCTGCGCTGATCCCGGAGGAGTATGGCGGCTCGGGCCTGGGCCTGACCCAGGCGTCCGTCATCATGGAAGAAATCAACCGTGCCGGCGGTAACTCGGGCGCCTGCCACGGCCAGATGTACAACATGGGCACGCTGCTGCGCCATGGCTCGGCCGAACAGAAGAAGCTGTACCTGCCCAAGATCGCCAGCGGCGAACTGCGCCTGCAATCGATGGCCGTGACCGAGCCGACCACCGGCACCGACACGACCAAGATCAAGACCACCGCCGTGCGCAAGGGCGACAAGTATGTCGTCAACGGCCAGAAGGTGTGGATCTCGCGCGTCCAGCATTCGGACCTCATGATCCTGCTGGCCCGCACCACGCCGCTGGCCGAGTGCAAGAAGAAGTCGGAAGGCATGTCGATCTTCCTGGTCGACCTGCGCGAGGCCATCGGCAAGGGCCTGACGGTCCAGCCCATCATCAACATGGTCAACCACGAGACCAATGAGCTGTTCTTCGACAACCTGGAAATCCCGGCGGAGAACCTGATCGGCGAGGAAGGCAAGGGCTTCAAGTACATCCTCGACGGGCTCAACGCCGAGCGCACGCTGATTGCCGCCGAGTGCATCGGCGACGGCTACTGGTTTATCGACAAGGTGACCAAGTACGTGAACGAGCGCATCGTCTTCGGCCGGCCGATCGGCCAGAACCAGGGCGTGCAGTTCCCCATCGCCAAGGCCTTCGTCAACGTGGAAGCGGCCAACCTGATGCGATTCAAGGCGGCGAAGCTGTTCGATGCGCACCAGCCGTGCGGCGCCGAAGCCAACATGGCCAAGTTGCTGGCGGCTGATGCGTCGTGGGAAGCGGCCAATGCCTGCCTGCAGTATCACGGCGGCTTTGGCTTCGCGGCGGAGTACGACGTCGAGCGCAAGTTCCGTGAAACCCGCCTCTACCAAGTGGCGCCGATCTCGACGAACCTGATTCTTTCCTACGTCGGCGAGCACATCCTGGGGATGCCGCGCTCGTTCTGAGGTTTCGCTTCAGTGGTCTCCTGGACCTTGCGACCCGCCTTCGAGCGGGTCGTTTTTTTCCGCGTGCGGTTAATTCGGCGTCAGCAGCAGCTTCTCCATGAACGCCCGGCGCTCCGCCTTCTGCTCGTCGGTACCCTGGTGCGAAAGCAGGGACTCCGACAGTTCATAACTGTATAGTGCAAACGCCCGTGCCCTCGCCTCGGCAATGCCGAACCCCAACGCGCTGAAGCACTGGGAAATATAAGAGAGCCGCTTGGCATCGACCTCGTCCAGCACCTGGCGCACGCGCTCGTCGCGGCGCGCCCAGGCGCGGATGGCCAGTTCCGTCGACGCCGCCTCCTGCGCCGGCACGCCCCGGAACGGCAGCGACAGCAGGTCGCGGATCAGGTCGCGCGGGGTCAGGTTGCGACGTTCAAAGCGATAGATGATCTGCTCCGTGGCCTCGTCGCGCCAGGATTCGAGCATCCGGCGCAGCAGGTCGTCGCGATCCTTGAAATGCCAGTAGAAGCTGCCGCGCGTGACGGCAAGTTCCTTTGACAGGACCTCCACCCGGACCGCGTCCACGCTCCGGCTCACCAGCAGGTTGCGGGCGGCCTTGATCCAGTCCTCAGGCGTCAGTTGGTTGCGCGCAGGGGCTGCCGCACCTGGCGTGGCTTTCGTCATCAGGTTCTCCATATGCAATGTGCACGATTCTACTACTGCGTGGAAATGCACTTGTGTATGGTCGGCAAGCCGGTGCATTGCGCGTAAACCCTCATGCTTTTTGCCTGTATTCGTTCTTGACCTGGATCAACTCACTCCATACCATACACATACGTATGTGTATGGAGAAACGCGATGGGCAAGTTTGGAGGTGTGGGTTCGACCCTGGTTGCCGCTGGCCACCAGACCAATTACTTCGACCAGGGATCGGGCAAGCCTTTGTTCTTGCTGCACGGTTCGGGTCCGGGGGTGTCCGGCTGGGGCAACTGGAAGGGCGTGATGAACGAGCTGGCGCAGTCGTTCCGCGTGATCGTGCCGGACATCGCCGGCTTCGGCTTTACCGAGTTCAAGGACGGCACCAGATACGACATCAAGCTGTGGGTCAGCCACCTGGTCGGGATCATGGACGCGCTGGATATCGAGCGCGCCTCGTTCGTGGGCAACTCGTTCGGCGGCGCGTTGTCGCTGGGCCTGGCGGTGTTCGACCCGAAGCGGGTCGAGAAGCTGGTGCTGCTGGGCACGCCGGCCGGCGAGTTCGAGCAGACCCCAGGGCTGCGCTCGGCCTGGGAATACGAGCCGTCGCTGGAAAACATGGAAAAGACCATGCGCCTGTTCCCGTATGACCAGTCGATCATCACGCCGGAAATGGTGCAGTCGCGTTATGAGGCCAGCGCGCGTCCCGGCGCCCAGGAGGCGCTGCGCAAGCTGATCCCGCAGCCGAATGCGGAGGGCCCGACCCTCGTCAAGGGCTTCCCCGAGCATGTGGTGTCCAGGATCGAGGCACCCACGCTGGTGCTGCACGGCCGCGAAGACCGCGTGGTGCCGCCAGCCTGCGGCCAGCTGCTGGCGCGCGCCATCCCGAATGCCGACCTGCACCTGTTCGGCCGTTGCGGGCACTGGGTCCAGACCGAGCGCCGCGCCGACTTCCTCAAGCTGGTCTCCGACTTCATCGCCTGACGCCATGAGCCGCAACGTACTCGAGCGGGTGCTGCACCAGCTGACCGTGGACCGGTCCGCCAAGCAGCGTTTCCGCGAAGACCCGCAGGCCTTCCTGCAGCGCTTTGCGCTGACCGAGGCCGAGCGCGCGATGCTGACTGGCTTTGACGTGCTCGGGCTGCAGCAGGCCGGCGTGAACCCCATGCTGACCATGGGGTTCTGGCAGGAACTCTCGCCCGAGCGCGACATGCGCGCCTACATGAAGAAGCTGCGCCCGGTGGGCGCGTCCGAGGCGCTCCACAGCGCTGCCCTGAAGCAATAGGTGAACAGAGATGGGACAAATCGTAGGCGGCTTCCTGGTGCCGCATGACCCGGTCATGTTCGTAGCGCCGCAGGCGCCGGCACCGGCCGTACAGGACCGTATGTGGGGGGCGTTCGCCACCTGTGCCCGGCGCCTGGCTGAACTGGAGCCGACCAGCGTCATCGTGGTGGGCGCCGACCACTACATGCTGTTCGGCACGACCTGCCTGCCGAGTTACCTGATCGCCACGGGCGATGTCGACGGACCGCTGGACGCCATGCCGGGCCTGAAGCGCGGGGTCATCCCGAACAGTGAAGGCCTGGCGTCGCATATCGCGGGGGACGGTCGAGCGCGCGGCATTGACTGGGCGGTCGCCCGCGCCCTGACGGTCGACCACGCCATCGCCATCCCGAACCAGCTGATGGTCGAGCCGATGCGCGAAGCCGGCCGCAAGGTCGGCACGGTCCCGGTCTACCTGGCTGCCGGCGTGGATCCGTACATCCGGATCGCGCGGGCCATCGAAGTGGGGCGGCAGATCCGCGAAGCGGTGGAGTCGTTCGACGCCAGCGAGCGCGTGGCGGTGATCGGCAGCGGCGGCATCAGCCACTGGGTGGGCACCGCGGAAATGGGCCGTGTCAACCCGGATTTCGACCGCCAGATCCTGGACTACGCCGAGCGCGGCGACCTGGATGCGCTGGCCGCGCTGAGCGACGAATACATCCTCGCCAACGGTGGCAATGGCGGCATGGAAATCCGCAACTGGGCCTGCGCCATGGGCGCCCTCGAGGGCGCGCGCGGCGAGGTGATCGCCTACGAGGCCGTGCCGGAATGGGTGACCGGCCTTGGTTTCGTGCAACTGCACCGGCAGTAATGCACGCAGACGGAAAGCAGAGATGAGCAAGAAAGTATTCCTCCTGAAGCGCGATGCGCTCGAGCCCGGCCAGGTGTGCAAGGTCGAAACCAACGGCTGCCCGCTGGCGGTCTACAACGTCGACGGCATCTTCTATGCCACCAGCGATGTCTGCACGCATGCGACCGCCTCGCTGTCCGACGGCGAGATCGTCGACGGCGACCTGATTGCCTGCCCGCTGCATGACGGGCAGTTCCATATCCCCACCGGCCAGGCCATGGCATTTCCCTGCACGGTGGACCTGCGCACCTACAAGGTGATCGAGGACGGCGACGAGATCTACGCCGACCTCGAGCAGGAGTCCGAAGCCGCAACGTCGGCCATCTGAGGAAAGCGAGCCATGACACACGACTGCACAGGCAACTGCGAACGCCTGCGGAAAGACCCCGTCAGCGAACCGCTGAGCGGCCTGGATCGCCTGATCGACCTTGACGTCGGCCGCCTGTCGCGCCGCGTTTACTGGGACCACCGCATCTACGAGCAGGAGCTGGAAAAGATCTTCGCGCGCAGCTGGCTGTTCCTGGCGCATGAATCCCAGATCCCGAGGGCCGGCGATTACGTCACCACCTACATGGCGGAAGACAACGTCATCGTCGTGCGCCAGAAGGACGGATCGGTCAAGGCGTTCCTCAACACCTGCCCGCATCGCGGCAACAAGCTGAACTTCACCGACGCCGGCAATGCCCGGACCTTCGTCTGCAACTATCACGGCTGGGCCTTTGGCATCGACGGCGCGCTGCGCGGCATGGCCGGGCAGGAACTGTTCGAGGACAGCGGCATGAATCGCGCCGAGCATGGCCTGCACCCGGTGGCACAGGTGGCGACCTACAAGGGCCTGGTGTTCGGCAACATGGACCCGGATGCGCCTTCGCTCGAGTCTTACCTGGGCGACTTCCGCTACTACCTCGACGTGATGCTCGACATGGACGGAAAGGGCACGGAGTTTGTCGGCGGCTGCGTGAAGTCGGTGATCAACTGCAACTGGAAGGTTCCGGTCGAGAACTTCATCGGCGATATCTACCATGCGCTGTGGACGCACGACTCGGCCGCGCGCGCAATGCTGGGCGGACCGGTTGCCGAGGTCTACAAGGATCCAGATTCCTACCACGTCAACTTCAACGGCCACGGCTGGGAGTTCAACCTCGACGTGGTCGGCAACGCCGCGACGCTGGGCGACAAGGAAATCCGCAAGTACCTGTACACCATCCAGCCGAAGGTGGCCGAACGCCTGGGCGAGTTCCGTTCCAAGATGATCGGTTCGATCTCCTCGGTCAGCGTGTTCCCGAACCTGTCTTTCCTGCCGGGGCAGAACACCTTCCGGGTATGGCATCCGCGCGGCCCGGGCAAGATCGAACTGCACACCTGGACCATCGTCAACAAGAGCGCGCCGCAGGACATCAAGGACCGCTGGCTGAAGGGAACCATGATGACCTTCTCGCCGTCGGGCGTGTTCGAGATGGATGATGGCGAGAACTTCGAGTTCTCGACACGCACCAATGCGGGCTTCGTCACGCGCCAGCAGGACCTGTACATGGGCCTGGGCCGCGGCACGCGTCTCGACGACAGCGGGCTGCCGGGCAACGTCTACCGCAACCAGGTGAACGAGGCCAACCACCGCGCGTTCTACCAGCGCTGGCTGGACCTGATGCGCGCGTGCAGCTGGGATGAAGTGCCGGCGCGGGACCAGGCCAGCCTGGACGACATCGCTTTCGCCTACCAGAACAGCGCCAAGGAGGTCGCATGAGCGCGGTGCCGCAATCCTTGCCAGCAGTGAAGGGCGAACAACCGGTGGATCGCGAGACCGCCCACCGCATCGAGCAGTTCCTGTTCCGGGAAGCGCGCCTGCTGGACAGCGAAGCCTGGGAGCAATGGCTGGCGCTGCTGACGGACGACATCCATTACTGGATGCCGGCGATCGAGAACCGCCGCCGCGCGGACAAGCTGGGCGCCTATGCGCCGGGCCGGGGCGCCTTCTTCGATGACAATCACCTCGACCTGGAACGACGGGTGGCGCGTTTCAAGCAGCCCTCGGCGTGGGCCGAGGATCCGCCGACCCGGCACGTGCATGTGATCAGCAACGTCGAAGCACTGCATGGCGCGGCGCAGGACGAGTTCATCGTGCATTCGGTCTTTGTCAACTACCGCAGCCGCGGCGAAGCCGACAACGATCTCCTGCTGGGCCGTCGTGAAGATGTGCTGCGCGTAGTGGATGGCGACTTCCGGATCGCGCGTCGCAAGATCGTGATTACACAGTCGCTGTTCATGTCCAAGAACCTCAACACCTTCCTGTGACCATGGGCTGGCTAAATGACGATGTGGCGCTGGTCACCGGAGCAAACTCCGGGATCGGACGGGCGGTGGTGCGGCGCTTCCTGGATGAAGGCGCGAAGGGGATCGGCGCGCTGGTGCGCAATGCAAGCGGCGCCGACAGCCTGCGCAAAGAGTTTGGCGACCGCGTGGCCGTCACGGTTGGCGACGTGCGCTCGCCGGAGGCCAACGCCGAGGCGGTGACCCATACGCGCAAGGCATTCGGCAAGCTCGATACGCTGGTCGGCAATGCAGGGGTGTGGGACTACTTCGCGCCGCTGCGCAAGTTTGCCGACGGGCAGCAAGTGGCCGATACCTACCGCGAAGTCTTCGACATCAATGTCCTTGGCTACCTGCTGGCCGCCTATGCGGCAGCGCCCGCGCTGCGCGAAAGCCGCGGCAGCATGATCTTCACGCTGTCCAACGCGGCCTTCTATGCAGGCGGCGGAGGGCCGGCGTACGTGGCCTCGAAGCACGCCTGCGTCGGGCTGATCAAACAGCTCGCGTACGAACTGGCGCCGGATGTGCGCGTCAACGGCGTGGCCCCGGGCGGCACCGTGACCCCTTTGAAGGGACCGGAGTCGCTGGGCAAGCAAGGGTCAAAGCTCTCCGAGATCCCCGGCTTCGGCGATGCCGTGGCGGACGCGGTGCCGCTCGGCTTCATCGCGCAGCCGGAGGACCACGCCGGCCACTACGTACTGCTGGCTTCCCGTACCAACTCGCCGGCCACCACGGCTGCCATCCTGCAGAGCGATGGCGGCTGGGAGGTACGCGGCCGCCCGGCGCGGCGCCCGCGCGACTGATCACTGACACAACGATGAACGCCCCCATCTCCCATTCCGCTTCCGCGCACGCCTCGCTGCGCGCCACCTTCGCCGGCGCCCGCCTGCCGGTGATGGCAGCACCGATGTTCCTGGTCTCCGGCCCGGAGCTGGTCTGCGCCAGCCTGAGCGCCGGCATCGTCGGCACCTTTGCTGCCCCCAATGCGCGCAATACCGAGGCGCTCGACCAGGCGCTGGCACGGATTGCCGACCATGCACAGGATTGCCCGACGGTTCCGTGGGCGCTCAACATGATCGTGCACAGCAGCTACGACCGCTTCGAGGCCGAGATGGTGCTGGTCGAGCGCTATCGCCCCGGCATCGTCACCACCGCGCTCGGCAGTCCGCGCCGGGTGCTGGACCGCGTGCATGCCTACGGTGGCCTGGTAATGGCCGACGTCATCTCGCCGGCGCTGGCGCGCAAGGCCATCGATGCCGGCGTGGATGGCCTGGTGCTGGTGACCAGCGGTGCCGGCGGCCATACCGGCCAATACCACCCGTTCTCGTTCCTCGCCGAGGTGCGCGAGTTCTGGGACGGCCCGATCGGGCTGGCCGGTGCCATCTCCAGCGGCGCGCATATCCGTGCCGCACAGTTGCTCGGCGCCGACTTCGTGGTGGTCGGGACGCGGCTGATCGCCACGCCGGAAAGCATGGTGCCGCAGCCATACCGCGACCTGCTCGTGGCAAGCCGCATGGAGGACCTTGCGCTGTCCAGCGCGGTCTCGGGCGTGCCGGCCAACTGGCTGAAGCCGACGCTCGCGGCAGCTGGCTTTACGCCGGATCAGATCAAGGCGGAAGGCAAGATCGATTTCTCCGGCGATATCGTGGCCGCGCCCAAGGCCTGGAAGGACGTCTGGTCCGCCGGGCATGGCGTCGGTGCGGTGCGCTCGGTGGCTACCGTGGCCGAGGTGGTGGCGGAGCTCGAGACGGACTACGTCGCCTGCCTGCGCGCCGAGCAGGCGGCCACGGCGGCGCTGATGCACCGCTATCCGCTGAGCCGGGCGCCGGCCTGACTTTTCCTGAAGTGCAGCAACGGGACGGACAGACGCGAGCACGCGCGGCGTCCCTGGAATCAAACGACAAGGTAGACACAGGATGACAGCCCCTCATACCCAGCAGGCAGCCGACGCGCTGCACCAGGCCCGGCAAGACCGCGCACCGATCCCACGCATTTCCGAGTCGTATGGCATCACCGGTCTTGACGATGCCTATGCCGTTGCCGACATCAACACGCAGCGTGCCCTGGCGGCGGGCCGCGTCATCAGCGGCAAGAAGATCGGCCTGACCTCGGTGGCCGTGCAGAAGCAGCTCGGCGTCGACCAGCCCGATTTCGGCGTGCTCTTCGCCGACATGGAGTACGTCAGCGGCATGGCCGTGCCCGTCTCCACGCTGATCCAGCCCAAGGCGGAAGGGGAGGTGGCCTTCGTCATGGGCAAGGATCTGGAAGGCGACCTGACCTGGGGCCGCTTCCTGAGCGCGATCGAATATGCCCTGCCTGCCATCGAGATCGTCGACAGCGCGATCCAGGACTGGCGCATCACGCTGGTCGATACCGTCGCGGACAACGCCTCTTGCGGCCTCTACGTGCTGGGCGCGGATCCGAAGCGCCTGAGCGACGTGACCCTGCCGGAATGCAGCATGCGCTTCCTGCGCAATGGCGAGCTGAGCTCGGAGGGCAGCGGCGCTGCCTGCCTGGGCCACCCGCTGAATGCGGCCTGGTGGCTGGCCAGGACGATGCTGAAGGTGGGTGCGCCGCTGCGCGCTGGCGACGTAGTGCTTTCCGGGGCGCTGGGGCCAATGTTCCCGATCCGGGCAGGGGAGGGTTTGCAGCTGGAAGTGGAGGGGCTCGGACGGGTGGACTGCCAGACCGAGTAAACAGACCATCGCGATCACCGTTCCCGCCTTGCAGAGCGGGACGTAGGAGACAACATGAAACAGGCAATCTTCAAGGCGGCAGCCATCGTGCTTGCCACCTCGGCAGCGCTCACCCATTTTTCCGGCGCGGCACAGGCGCAGACAGCCGAGATCACCATCGGCGTGACGCTGTCCGCGACCGGCCCCGCCGCGTCGCTGGGCATCCCCGAGAAGCAGGCGCTCGGCATGCTGCCGAAGACGCTGGGCGGCAAGCCCGTGCGCTATGTAATGCTCGATGACGGCACCGATCCGGCGGCAGCATCGAAGAATGCGCGGCGGCTGATCGAGGAAGACAAGGTCGACGCGATCATCGGCTCCTCCACGGTGCCGACCTCCATCGCGGTGGCCACCGTGGCCGCCGAGGGCAAGACCCCCGCGATCGCGCTGAGCCCGTTCGTACCCAAGCCGGGCTGGATCGCATGGTCATTCTCGCTGCCGCAACCGGTGGGCGTCATGTCCGCCGCGCTGCTAGACGACATGGCCAAGCGGAAGGTGGGTTCGCTTGCCTTCATCGGCTACAACGACTCCTACGGCGAGGCCTGGCTGAAGGACATCCAGCCGCGCATCGAGGCCGCCGGCATCAAGCTGGTGGCGACCGAGCGCTTTGCCCGCACCGACCAGTCCGTGGCCGGGCAGTCGGTCAAGGTGGCGGCGTCGCGGCCCGACGCGGTGCTGGTCGTCGGCAGCGGCACGCCGGCAGCGCTGCCGATGACGGCGCTGCGCGAGCGCGGCTTCAAGGGCGCCATCTACCAGACGCACGGCGTGGCCAATAACGACTTCCTGCGCGTGGGCGGCAAGGCAGCCAATGGCGTGGTGCTGCCCGCCGGTGCCCTGCTGGTTGCCGAGCAGTTGCCGGCGTCGCACCCGAGCAAGGCCGTGGCCGCCGACTTCGTCACCCGCTATGAGGCGAAGTACGGCGCCGGCTCGCGCGACCTGTTCGCCGGCTATGCCTATGACGCCTACTTGCTGCTGGACAAGGCCGCCGCCACGGCTGGCAAGACCGCGCAGCCCGGTACGCCGGCGTTCCGCCAGGCACTGCGCGACGCCATCGAAGGCACGACCAACCTGCCGGCCACGCATGGCGTCATCAGCGTCAGCAAGACCGAGCACACCGTCTATGACAACGCCAGCCGCGTGCTGGTCCGGGTCCAGGATGGCGGCTGGAGGATCGTCCAATGAATGCCGTAGCTTCCCGCCTGCTGGGCGACTGCCCGGCTGAAGCCACTCCGGTTGCGCTGGCCGCCCCCGATATCGCGATCGACCGGCGCAAGGACGGCAGCTTCGTAATGCGCTCCACCCAGCCGCTGCAGCCCTACGTGCGCTGCATCGGCGACTGGCTGCAGTACTGGGCGCAGGAGGACGGCAGCCGCACCTTCCTGGCGGAGCGGCAGGGCGAAGGCTGGCGCCGCGTCAGCTACAGCGATGCCCTGGCCGCGGTGCGCCGTATCGGCCAGGCCATCCTGGACCTCGGTGTCGCCGCGGATGCGCCGGTGGTGGCGCTGTCGGACAACAGCGTCAACCTGGCATTGCTGTCGCTGGGTGCCATGCACGTCGGCCGTCGCATCGCGGTGGTGTCGTCGGCCTATACCGTGGTGGCCAAGGATCACGGAAAGCTGCACGCCATCCTGGACCGGCTGCAGCCGGGCCTGCTCTATGCGGAGAATGGGACCCAGTACTGCGCGGCAATCTCGGCGTGGCAGCCGGGGTGTCCGGTGGTCTTCACCCACGGCGCGGAAGGCGATGCACTGCCGTTCGCCAGGCTGCTCGACGCCACGCCGGGCGCGGCCGTCGAAGCAGCCTTCGCGGCGGTCAGCGGGGATACCGTCGCCCGCATCCTGCTGACATCCGGTTCGACCGGCGTGCCCAAGCTGGTGCCGAACACCCATCGCATGCTGTGCGCCAACCAGCAAATGATCGCGCAGTGCTGGCCCTTTATCGACAAGGCGCAGCCGGTGGTGCTCGACTGGCTGCCCTGGAGCCATACCTTCGGCGCCAACCACAACTTCAACCTGGTGCTGCGCAACGGCGGCACGCTGTATCTCGATAACGGACGTCCGGCACCGGGAGCGATCGAGTCTACCCTCAAGGGGATCCGTGAAGTCCGGCCCACGCTGTTCTTCAATGTCCCGCGCGGCTACGACGTGCTGCTGCCGTACCTGGAGGCCGACGAATCGCTGGCCCGGGCGCTGTTCGAACGCCTGGACATGCTGTTCTTCGCTGCCGCCGCACTGCCGCAGCAATGCGCGGAGCGCCTGCGCGCGGTCGCGGCGAGGGTCCGTGAAGTGCCGCTGTTCTTCACCACCGAGTGGGGCTCGACCGAGACCTCGCCGGTTGTCACCAGCGCGCACTTCCGGACCACGGAGACTCGCAATATCGGCGTGCCAGTGCCTGGCGTGGAACTGAAGTTCGCTCCGTGTCAGGACAAGTACGAACTGCGCGTCCGGGGCCCCTCGATCTTTCCCGGCTATGTCGGCGACGAAGCTAAGACACGCGAGGCCTTCGACGAAGAGGGGTTCTATTGCATGGGAGATGCCGGCAAGCTTGCCGATCCGGCGGACCCGAACGCCGGCGTCATCTTCGACGGGCGCGTATCCGAGGACTTCAAGCTCACCACTGGCACGTGGGTGTCGGTCGGTACGCTGCGTATCGCGGCGGTGTCGGCGATGGCGCCCTATGCCCAGGATGCGGTGGTATCCGGCCATGACCGGGGAGAGGTCGGCCTGCTGCTCTTCCCCACGCCGGCACTGCGTGCGCTGGCCGGTGACGGCGAGGGCCGCCTGTGCGGCAAGTCCCTGGGACAGCATCCGGCCGTGCGGCAGGTGCTCAGCGAGATTCTGGCCGGTCTGTGCAAGGGCGCCGGCAGTTCGCAACGGCCGGCCCGCGCGGTGCTGCTTTCCACGCCACCCTCGATCGAGCAGGGCGAGATCACCGACAAGGGCTACATCAACCAGCGCGCCGTGCTGACGCTGCGCGCCGATGACGTCGAGCGGCTGTACTCCGGCTGCACGTCGGTCATCTATCCAATCTGAACCGTCCGGACAGGAACACACAAGGAAGCAGTCATGACTCGAAAACTGAAGGCCGCCATCATCGGCTCGGGCAACATCGGCACTGACCTGATGATCAAGATTCTCCGCCATGGGCGGCATATCGAGATGGGAGTCATGGTCGGCATCGATCCCGCCTCGGATGGCCTGGCGCGCGCCGCGCGCATGGGCGTGGCCACGTGCGCCACCGGCGCCGCGGGGCTGAAGGCGATGCCGGAGTTCGCCGATATCGACATCGTGTTCGACGCCACCTCGGCCGGCGCGCATGTGCAGAACGAAAAGCTGCTGCGCGAGGCCAAGCCTGGCGTCCGCATGATCGACCTGACGCCGGCCGCGATCGGCCCGTACTGCGTGCCGGTAGTCAACCTGGAGGCTCATCTGGACGCGACCAACGTCAATATGGTCACCTGCGGCGGCCAGGCAACCATCCCCATGGTGGCGGCGATCGCCGCCGTGACCAAGGTGCACTACGCCGAGATCGTGGCCTCGATCTCGAGTAAGTCGGCCGGCCCGGGCACTCGTGCCAATATCGACGAATTCACGGAAACGACCTCGCGCGCGCTGGAGGTGGTCGGTGGCGCGACCAAGGGCAAGGCCATCATCGTGCTGAATCCCGCCGAGCCGCCGCTGCTGATGCGCGATACCGTCTACACCCTCTCCGAGCCCGCCGATACCGACAACGTGGAGCGTGCCGTCGAGGCGATGGTGGCCGCGGTCAACCGCTACGTGCCCGGCTACCGCCTGAAACAGCGCGTGCAGTTCGAGCACTACGGCGCCGATCGTCCGCTGAACATCCCCGGTGTCGGCAAGCTGCCGGGCCTCAAGACGACGGTGTTCCTGGAGGTGGAGGGCGCCGCGCACTACCTGCCGGCCTATGCGGGGAACCTCGACATCATGACTTCCGCCGCGCTCGCCACCGCCGAAAAACTGGCCGAGCGCCAGATCGCTGCCGCCGCCGCCGCGGCTTGACCGTCCAGACAGGAAACCAAGATGGCAACCAAGCTCTATATCTCCGACGTGACGCTGCGCGACGGCTCGCACGCAATCCGTCACCAGTACAGCATTCCGCAGGTCCGCGCGATCGCGAAGGCCCTGGACGAAGCCCGCGTCGATTCGATCGAGGTGGCGCACGGCGATGGCCTGCAAGGTTCATCGTTCAACTACGGCTTCGGCGCGCATACCGACCTGGAATGGATCGCCGCCGTGGCGGAAACCGTCACCCACGCCAAGGTGGCCACGCTGCTGCTGCCGGGCATCGGCACCATCCACGACCTGCGCGCCGCCTATGACGCCGGCGCCCGCATCGTGCGCGTGGCGACGCATTGCACCGAAGCCGACATCTCGCGCCAGCATATCGAGTACGCCCGCGAGCTCGGCATGGACACGGTCGGCTTCCTGATGATGAGCCACATGACCACGCCGCAGGTGCTGGCGCAGCAGGCCAGGCTGATGGAAAGCTACGGCGCAACCTGCATCTACGTCGTTGACTCCGGCGGCGCCCTCACCATGGACGGCGTGCGCGACCGCTTCCGGGCGTTCAAGGACGTGCTCGATCCCGTCACGCACACCGGCATGCACGCCCACCACAACCTGAGCCTGGGTGTGGCCAACTCCCTGGTTGCCGTGGAAGAGGGCTGCAACCGCATCGATGCCAGCCTGGCCGGCATGGGTGCCGGGGCCGGCAATGCGCCGCTGGAAGTCTTTATCGCCGCGGCCGAACGCATGGGCTGGAACCACGGCACCGACCTGTACAAGCTGATGGACGCCGCCGACGACCTGGTGCGCCCGCTGCAGGACCGCCCGGTGCGCGTGGACCGCGAGACGCTGGCGCTCGGTTACGCCGGGGTGTACTCGAGCTTCCTGCGTCATTCGGAAGTGGCCGCGGAGCGCTATGGTCTGAAGACCGTCGACATCCTGGTCGAGCTCGGCCGGCGCCGTATGGTCGGCGGCCAGGAAGACATGATCGTGGACGTGGCCCTCGACCTGAAGTCGCAACAGAACGCAGCCGGATAATCCTATGTCGCAGGAACAGACCCTGGAGCGTCCCGGCATGCCGGACGAAGTCAAGGCCCAGGCCGAACACCGTATCACCTTTGCGCCGGCCGGGGTCACGCTCGACTGCGCGCCAGGCCAGTCCGTGCTGGAAACGGCGCTGGGGGCGGGCTTCTTCCCGAAGCACAGTTGCCGGCGCGGAGAATGCCATGCCTGCTGCGCGCCGGTCCGGAGCGGGTCCGTCTCCTATCCCGAGGGCTTCGAGCCTGAAGGCGTGCCGGAAGGGCACTGCCTGACGTGCATGGCCAGGCCCGAGGGCGACGTGGTGATCGAGGCGCCGGAGGTGTCGGCGGTGCCCGGACGTCGCGTGGTGCAGGCCGGCGCCCGCGTGCTGTCGGCGGACCGGGTCAGCCATGACGTGACCGTGGTGCGGCTGCAGGTGCCGCCTAATGCGGGTTTCGATTTCAAGGCGGGGCAGTACTGCGACGTGCTGCTGCGCGACGGCACACGCCGCAGCTACTCCATGGCCAACGCGCCGGACGGCGGCGGGACGATGGAATGGCATGTCAGGGCGCTGCCCAAGGGGCGGTTTTCGACGCATGTGTACCAGGCGCTGAAGCCCCGCGACATGCTGCGGGTGGAGGGCCCCTTCGGTGCCTTCGTGCTTTCCGAAACCGACAAGCCCGTCATCCTGCTGGCGTCCGGCACCGGCTACGCGCCGATCGCTTCCCTGATGAAGACCCACGGCCAGGCGCTGCAGGCACGCGGCGCCGTGTTGTACTGGGGCGGCCGCAGACGCGAGGACTTGTATGCGATCGACGAGGCGCAGGAGTGGGAGGCGCTCGCGGCGCGGCTCCGCTTTGTTCCGGTGCTGTCCGAGCCGGATGCCGACTGGCAAGGGCGCAGCGGCTTCGTGCATGAAGCGGTCGCGCATGACTTCCCGGACATGAGCGGCATGGAGGTCTATGCCTGCGGCAACCCGCTGATGGTGGACGCCGCCAGGGCAACCTTCACGCGCGAGCACGCCTTGCCGGACGGGGCCTTCCTCAGCGATGCCTTTATTACGGCGGTGACCGACCCCAGGCCTGCCCCATAGCCCGCCACGCGGGCAGCAAGAAGTACCACCAGAAGTCCAGGGCGCCCGCACGGCGCCGAAGGACTCAGCTTTCGATTGCAGCGCGCCCGTGCGGGGCGCCTGACCGAGGTACGAGGAGACAACATGGATATCACAACCGCCGCCCTGCTGGCGCAGGACGGCATCACTTCAGGCGCGGTGTACGGCCTACTCGCGCTGGCCCTGGTGCTGGTGTTTTCCGTCACGCGGGTCATCTTCCTGCCGCAGGGCGAGTTCGTCGCCTATGGCGGGCTCACGCTGGCCGCGATGCAGGCGGGGCATGCACCGCAGACCAGCCTGCTGCTGGTCGGCATGGGCGTGCTGACCTTTATCTTCGATGCCGTGGCCGTGATGCGCAGCCGCGATTTGCGCCGGGCTGCGCCGCGCCGCATCGCCGTGTTGGCGGTGAAGTACCTGCTGTTTCCTGCTGCGGTGCATCTGGCCGCGCAGGCCTGGGGCGGCCAGCGGGCGCCGATGGCGGTGCAGGTCGCGCTGACGCTGCTGATCGTTATCCCGCTCGGGCCGATGCTGTACCGAATCGCCTACCAGCCGCTGGCCGAGGCCAGCACGCTGGTGCTGCTGATCGTCTCGGTCGGCGTCCACTTTGCGCTGGTGGGGCTGGGCCTGGTGATGTTCGGCGCGGAGGGCTCGCGCACCGTTTCATTCTCCGAAGCGTTTTTCGAACTGGGCTCCATCAACGTCTCCGGCCAGAGCCTGTGGGTGGTGGGCGTGGCGGGCCTGCTGATCGCGGCACTTTACTTCTATTTCGAACGGACCCTTCCCGGCAAGGCACTGCGTGCCACGGCGGTCAACCGGCTGGGTGCCCGGCTGGTTGGGATCGGCACCACGCAGGCGGGGCGGCTGTCGTTCACGCTGGCCGCCGCGATCGGCGCGCTGTGCGGGGTCCTGATTTCACCGCTGACGACCGTGTACTACGAGTCCGGCTTCCTGATCGGCCTGAAAGGCTTTGTCGGCGCCATTGTCGGCGGGCTGGTCAGCTATCCGCTGGCGGCGGCCGGCGCGCTGCTGGTTGGGCTGCTCGAATCCTATTCCTCGTTCTGGGCCAGCGCCTACAAGGAGGTCATTGTCTTCACGCTGATCATCCCGGTGCTGCTGTGGCGGTCCGTGGTCAGCAAGCCGGCTGAGGAGGAATAATCCATGGAAATCGCGACGAACAAAGACCAGCGTGTCGCTGGCGTACCCGGCACGCGTGCAAACGCGATCGCCGCGCGGCGCCTCGCCTGCTGGTTGCTGCTGGCGATGCTCCTGCTGCTGCCGGTACTGCCCACGCCGGAATTCTGGATCACGCTGGGCAACTACATCGGGCTGTACAGCATCGTGGCGATCGGGCTGGTGCTGCTGACCGGCGTGGGCGGCATGACCTCGTTTGGACAGGCCGCATTCGTGGGGCTGGGAGCGTACAGCACCGCGTACCTGACTACGCAGTTCGGGCTGTCGCCGTGGTTCGGGCTGCTGGTGGGGCTGGTGATCACGGTGGCCTCGGCCTATGTCATCGGGCTGATCACGATGCGCATGTCCGGGCATTACCTGCCGCTGGCGACGATCGCGTGGGGCCTGTCGTTGTTCTTCCTGTTCGGCAACCTGGAATTCCTCGGCAAGTATGACGGGCTGAACGGCATCCCGGTGCTGTCGTTCCTTGGCATCGAGCTGCAGTCGGGCCGCTCGATGTTCTACCTGATCTGGGCCGTGGTGCTGGTGTCCGTGCTGGCGATGCAGAACCTGCTGAACTCGCGCCCGGGACGTGCCATCCGCGCGCTCAAGGGCGGCGGCGTGATGGCCGAGGCCATGGGTGTGAACACGGCGTGGATGAAGGTGGTGATCTTCGTCGTGGCGGCGATCCTCGCGTGCGTGTCGGGCTTCCTGTACGCGCACCTGCAGCGCGCGGTGAACCCGACGCCGTTCGGGCTGAACTACGGCATCGAGTACCTGTTCATGGCGGTGGTTGGCGGCGTGGGCCACGTGTGGGGCGCGGTGCTGGGTGCAGGCATCCTGACCATCCTGAAGGACGTGCTGCAGGGCGTGTTGCCCAAGCTGCTCGGTGCCAACGGCAACTTCGAGATCATCGTCTTCGGCGTGCTGCTGGTGTTGTTGCTGCAGTACGCGCGCGATGGCATCTGGCCGTTCCTGCGTCGTCTCTTTCCTTCGGGCCCGGCGGTGTTGGCACCGGCGCAAGCCGAGGCGTTGGCCGTGCGGCAGAAGCCTGAGGCCGGCGAGCTGATCCTGGACGTGCGTGCCGCGCGCAAGGAGTTCGGCGGACTGGTCGCGGTGAACGATGTCAGCTTCCAGGTACGGGCCGGCGAGATCATCGGCCTGATCGGTCCCAACGGCGCCGGCAAGTCCACCACCTTCAACCTGGTGACGGGCGTGCTGCCAGTCACGCGCGGCGAAGTGCGCTATCGCGGCGAGGTGATCTCGGGCCTGCCGTCGCGCGAGATCGTCAAGCGCGGCATCGGCCGCACCTTCCAGCATGTGCACCTGCTGCCGACCATGACGGTGCTGGAGAACGTCGCCATCGGCGCGCACCTGCGCGGCGACTTCCGCGCGCAGGGCGGCGTCTCCGCTGCGATCCTGCGCATGAACAAGGCCGAGGAAGAGAAGCTGCTGTTCGAGGCGAAGCGCCAGCTCGAACGCGTAGGCCTGGCCGACTGCATGTACATGGAAGCCGGCAGCCTGGCGCTGGGCCAGCAACGCATCCTGGAGATCGCGCGCGCGCTGTGCTGCGACCCGGCGCTGTTGCTGCTCGACGAACCGGCCGCCGGCCTGCGCTACAAGGAGAAGCAGGCGCTGGCCGAGCTGCTGCGCAAGCTCAAGGGCGAGGGCATGAGCGTGCTGCTGGTCGAGCACGACATGGACTTCGTGATGAACCTGACCGACCGGCTGGTGGTGATGGAATTTGGCACGCGCATTGCCGAGGGCGTGCCCGAGGAAGTGCAGAAGAACCCCGCGGTACTGGAAGCCTATCTCGGTGGCGTGGAGTAAGGACCCGACATGAGCCTGATTCTCGAAGTGAAGGACCTCCACGTCCGCTACGGCAAGGTGGAGGCGGTGCACGGCGCCAACCTGAAGGTGGAAGCCGGCAAGATCGTCACCGTGATCGGCCCCAATGGGGCCGGCAAGTCGACCATGCTCAATGCGATCATGGGCGCGCTGCCGGTGAACGGCTCGTCAAGCGGATCGGTCAGCTACCTCGGCCACGACATGGCCGGCATCCCGGTGGAGGGGCGCGTCGCGCGCGGCATGTGCCTGGTGCCGGAGAAGCGCGAGCTGTTCGCGTCGATGACGGTGGAGGACAACCTGCAGCTTGGCGCCTTCCGCCGCAAGCGCGCGGGCGAGAAGAACTATCTCGACCAGATGGATGTGGTCTACGACTTGTTCCCGCGCCTGCGCGAGCGCGCGCGACAGGAGGCGGGCACGCTGTCCGGCGGCGAGCGCCAGATGCTCGCGGTGGGCCGCGCGCTGATGGCCAAGCCGCAACTGCTGATGCTGGATGAACCCAGCCTGGGGCTGGCGCCGCTGATCGTCAAGGAGATCTTCCACATCATCAGCAACCTGCGCACGACGGGCGTGGCGACGCTGCTGATCGAGCAGAACGCGCGTGCCGCGCTGCAGGTGGCGGACTATGGCTATGTGATCGAGACCGGGGATATGTCGATGGAAGGGCCGGCCGATGAGCTGGCGAGCGATCCAAAGGTGATCGAGACCTATCTGGGGCTGGCGAAGAAGGCGGCGTGATCCGGCGCGACAACGACGGAAGCGTCTTTTGACACATCCAGACGTGGACCGCAGCAGGCACCGCGGTCCATGCCTGTGCGCTCAGAGGTCAAGCACCAGCTCCCCGCCTTGCGCCCTCGAAACACAGATCAGGATGGATCGGTTCGCGGCCCGCTCGTCCTCGCCCAGCACGTAGTCGCGATGGTCCGCGGCGCCGGCAACCAGCGGAACTTCGCAACTCCGGCACAGGCCTTCGCGACACGCTGACGGCAGGCACAGGCCATTCGCTTCCAGCACGGACAGGATGCTGTCACCGGCAGGGATGGTGAAACGCCCGCCATGCCGCAGCAAGCTGACTTCGAACGCGCCGTCAGGCTTGTCACTCCGGTCGGTATCGGCGCCAAAGTGCTCGAAGTGTACGGCGCCGGACCCGATTCCGGCCTCCCGGGCACAATCCGACACGGCGTCCATCATCGGCCCGGGGCCGCAACAATACACATGCCAGCCGGCAGGCATCTCGCGCAGTGCAGCGCCCAGGTCGACCCGTTCGCCGCCATGCTCGTCATCGGCATGGACGACAAAGCGATCAGCATGGGAGGCGAGCCGGTCGAGGTAAGCGGCGGCGCCGCGCGAGCGCACACAATACAACAGACGCCACTCGCGTCCATGCTCAACGCACCAGCGGATCATGCTGAGGATCGGTGTGATGCCGATGCCGCCCGCAATAAACAGATGTGCTGGCGCGGACGTTTCCAGCCGAAACAACGATCGCGGCGTGCCGACCTGCAGGCGATCGCCCACTCGCAGTTGCTCATGTGCATAGCGCGATCCGCCGCGGGATGCTGGCGCCAGGCCAATGCCAAGGCAATAGCGTCCGATATCGGCAGCCGAGCTGGCAATCGAGTATTGCCTCGTCAGGCCGTTGGGAAGCGCCACGTCGACGTGTGCGCCGGGATCAAAGCCTGGCAACGCTGCACGCGACGGGCAGCGCAACTCGACGCCCAGCACGCCCTCTGCTTCCGCGCGCAATCCGGTGACAACCAGTTCCATCACGTCAGGCCTCCTTCAGTTGCCGCACCTGCCCGCGCTGGGCGGCTTCTTCTTCCAGTCGACGTGCGACCACCCAGCGGAACTGGGACAGGGCCGCGTCAATGGAGAACGGAACCATCTTGAAATCAGGCGCGAGTGCCAGCGAGCGCTGCTGAGCGGTGATGATGTCGCGGTCCTCGTCGAACGCTGCCACTACGCTCTGGTGGATGGACCGGGTGACCTCGGGCTGGTCGATCGCGAAGTTGTGCGGATGGGCAAAGAAGTAGTGTGTGGAGTTCTCGGTTTCCGGCGTCAGTGCCTGGCAGCCACGGAATTCCGCGGCGTCGACGCGCCTGCCTTCCGGTGCCCCGGTCCCGGTCGGTGCCATGCCGGAGTCCATCAGCAGGATTGCCGGCAGCGTGAAGTTGTAGATGTTCCAGCGGTCGACCTTGCCCGGCCAGTCCTTGACCTGCTTCGCAAACGGCGGGGCCTCGGTGTCGATGGTCCAGCGGGTAATGCGCACGCCATCGTCGAGACGCTCGACCTTCGGCTGCACGCCCGCGTAGTCCTCGCTGCCCCCGAGCGTGGTGGGATGAACGAAGGGCAGGTGCGAGAAGTCGAGCAGGTTGTCGGCGATCAGCAGGTAGTTGACGTCGTAGTGGATGTAGCCATCGAGGCTGCGCCACGCCGAGTCGTCCAGCCAGTGGGTGTCAGGGATCAGCGCCGGATCAGCCGCTTCCGCGTCACCCATCCAGATCCAGATCCAGCGATTGCGCTCGACCACGGGGAAGGTCCGCACGCGCGCTTGCGGCGGGATCCGCTGCTGCGCCGGCGCCTCGATGCATTGGCCGGTGGGATCGAACTTGAGCCCGTGATACATGCAGCGCACGCAGTCGCCTTCGCGCCGGCCCACCGACAGCGGAGCGCCGCGATGGCAACAGCGGTCTTCCATCGCCACCAGCGTTCCGTCTTCCGCGCGGTACATCAGCACGGGGATGCCGATGATGGTCCGGCTGAACAAGTCGCTGGGCCCGACTTCCTTGTCCCAGCCCGCCACATACCAGGTGTTCCTGACAAACATCTTCTGTCTCCTGTATCGATTTGCGGCCTCTCTGGGCCGCCTTGACAGGAGATTAGGCAGGGGCTCACTATGCGTCAATCGCATGCAGAACATAGTAAGGATGTACGCCGTGCATAACGCTCCATTCGACTACAACCTGCTTGCCGTATTCGACGCCATGCTCCGCGAGCGCAATGTGACGCGTGCGGCCAAGCAGCTCGGCCTGACGCAAAGCGCGATGAGCCATGCGCTGAACCGGCTGCGCAGCTATTTCGATGACCCGCTGTTCGTCAAGACCGCGCACGGGATGACGCCGACGACCAAGGCCGAGGGCCTGGCCGGGCCGATCCTCGACGTCATGACGACCATGCAGACGCGCGTGCTGCCACAGTCCAGCTTCGACCCGGCGACCATGCAGCGCACGTTCACGCTATGCATGACGGACATGGGCGAGCTGGTATTCCTGCCGCCGCTGATGCAACGCCTGCGCGCCATCGCGCCGCGCTGCTCGCTGCGCACCTTGCAGGTACCGATGCCGCAGATCGAGGCGCTGCTCGCCTCGGGCGAGGCGGATCTGGTGCTGGGCTCAGTGCGCATGGCGCCCGAGGCGCTGTTCCAGCAGCAACTGTTCATGCATGGATTCGTGACCATCGTCAGCAGTCGCAACAAGATGGTTGGCGACACGCTGACTGTCGAGCAGTTCGAGACCATGCCGCACATTGCGGTCAGTTTGGCGGGGCGCGCGAGCCCCGCCTACGACGCCGCATATGAAAGCCACGGGCTGAAGCGCCGCGTCTATATTCACACCCCGCACTTCCTGACCGTGCCGCTGCTGATGGACCGGGAGCCGGACCTGATCGCCACGGTGCCCGAAGAGCTTGCCAACGTCTTCAGTCGCTATGGCGTGGTGCGCGTGGTGAAACCGCCGGTGGCCTTGCCACCGTTCGCGTTGAGCCAGTACTGGCACCCGCGCTTTCACCACGATCCCGCGATCGTCTGGTTGCGGCAGCTCGTCAAGCAGACCTTCGATCAGTATCCGGCGATCCCCGCATTGCCAGCAGATGACGCCTCGCCGAAGCGACGCAAGGATGCGGGGCGCAAGCCTGCAAAGAGTACTAAGCGATAGCCGCCAGCACGCTCAGTTCTCCTGCCACGGCATCTCCTTCCACAGCTGGCGGAAGCCCGCCTCGCCGCGCTCCAGCTCCGCGCTGTAGGCCGCCGGCGCGAGATAGCGCAGCGGCGCATACATCGCCTCGGCCTGCTGGCGGAACTGCGGATCGGCGACCACGCGCGCCATGGCATCCACCAGTTTCTTCTTGACCGGCTCAGGCAGTCCCTTGGGCGCCGCCAGGCCGCGCAGCGAATTCAGCTCGATGTCGAAGCCCTGCTCGCGGAAGGTGGGCACATTAGGGGCGAGGGCTGCTCGTGTCGCACCCATCTGGCCGATGAACTTGATCGGCGAGCCGCCTTTCTGGTACTGCAGCGCCTCGCCCACGTTGATCGCGCCGATGGTGAGCTGCTGCCCCACCAGCGCCGCACGCACGTCGCCGGCGCCCTTGTAGCCGACATGGGTCAGCTTGACGCCCGCGGCCTTTTGGAAC
Organism: Cupriavidus sp. PB-02; assembly: GCF_058252315.1. Taxonomy (NCBI): domain Bacteria; kingdom Pseudomonadati; phylum Pseudomonadota; class Betaproteobacteria; order Burkholderiales; family Burkholderiaceae; genus Cupriavidus; species Cupriavidus sp. PB-02. Next base: position 1,818,526 of record NZ_CM177695.1, on the reverse strand, counting down.
AGCAGCATGGCGAGGTGGTCGTCCGAGCCTACGCCGGTGGTGCCGACCGACACCTCTCCCGGATGCGCCCTGGCATGGCGCACCAGCGCCGCCAGCGAGTCGATGCGGTCGCTGTTGTGCACGGTGAAGGCGCCCGGATCGTCGACCAGGTTGCCGATCAGGTCGAAGCTGCGCCAGGTGAAGGTGGTCTTGCGCTCGATCGGAATGGTCAGCAGGTTCGGCGTGTTGATAAAGCCGATGGTGTAGCCGTCCGGTGCGGCCCGCGCCAGTTCGGCAAAGCCGATGGCGCCGCCCGCGCCGGGCTTGTTCTGTACCACAACCGTGGCGCCGCCGAGCTGCTTCTCCAGGTGGCGGGCCAGCAGGCGGGCCACCAGGTCGGTACCGCCGCCGGGACCGTAGGCCACGATCATCTGGATTGGGCGGTTGGGATAGGGCGCCTCTGCCTGTGCGCCGGTTGCGGTGGCGAGGCAGCAGGTCAGCGCGAGTGCGCCGGCCACACGAAGGGTGATGCGCCGGCGCCTTTGATTGGAAGTGGGGTGCATGGTAGGTGTCTCCTCGCCGGTCTCTTGCGCCGGCCTGTTATGAGTGAAGAATAGTTCGCGGCCTGTTGGCTACGGTGTGACCGATGCCTCCATCGCAGCCGCGATGCGCATGCGCGCACGCGGCCAGACTTCGGGGTTGACCAGCCGCTCGGGCCGCTCGCCACTGGCCAGCAGTGCGACGATTTGAGTGGCGGCCAGTTCGGCGTTCCTGCGCCGCGCTTCGTGCGTGACGCCAGCGGTGTGGAAAGTGGCGACAACGTTGTCCAGCACGAGCAGCGGGTTCTCGCGCGGCGGCGGCTCCTGCTCCCACACATCCAGGCCGGCCCCGGCAAGATGGCCACTGGCCAGCGCCCCATGCAGCGCGCCCTCGTCATGGATGCCGCCACGCGCGGTGCTGACAAAGATGCTGCCCGGCCGCATCGCGGCGAAGGCCGCGGCGTCCATCATGCGCAGCGTGGTGGCGTCGCGCGGGCAATGCAGCGAGACCACGTCGGCACTGCGAAGCAATTCTTCGAAGGACACCGCCTGTGCGCCACGTGCGGCCAGTTCCGCCGCATCCAGCGCCGGATCGCAGCCGATCACGTGCATGCCGAAGGCGCGGCCGAGCGCGGCGACGCGGCGGCCCGCGTGGCCCACGCCGACCAGGCCGAGCGTGCGGCCGCGCAGTTCGTGGCCCATCAGGTCCTCACGGCTCTCGCAGTTGTGCGCGCGCAGAAGGCGGTCGGATTCGGCGATGCGGCGCAGCACAGCCAGCATCAGGCCCAGCGTCATCTCTGCCACCGAGTCGGCGTTGCCGCCGGCCTGGTTGAGCACCGCGACGCCCGCTTCGGTGCAGGCATCGATGTCGATGGTGTCGCAGCCGGAGCCACTGGACGACACCGCCAGCAGGTCGGGGCAGCGCGCCAGCAGCGCGGCGTCGGCGAACCAGCGGCGGGGGATCTCGTCCTTGGCGGCCGAGATCTGGTAGACATGGGCGGTGGACAGCCGGGCCCACGCTGCCGCGCCGGCGCCTTCGCGGGCACAGGTGTGCAGCGTCAGGCCAGGCGTGGCCGTGATGATGCGGTCGAAGGCCGGGTCCAGCCAGTGGTCGAAACGGACCACCGTGCCGGTGGCGGGCATCGGCAGGCGGGGCGCGTTCATACCACCCCCTTCTCGCGCAGCGTGCGCTCGACCCAGCTGCGATCGGCGCGGCCTTGCGCGATCGATTCGAGCACCGCTGCTTCGGTGCGCTGTACGTCCTCCACGCGCGCGGCGATTTCCTCGGCGTCTTCGGCCGCAACGACCAGCAGGCCGTCGCCATCGCCCAGGACCAGGTCACCGGGGCGCACCACCATGCCGTCAATGCAGACAGATACGTGCAGTTCGCCGGGGCCATCCTTGTACGGGCCGCGATGCGAGACCCCGCGCGCATACACCGGCAGCGTTTCCTTGCCGATGGTGTCGCTGTCGCGGATCAGGCCGTCGATCACGAAGCCCGCTGCGCCGCGCGCGATCGCCAGCGCCAGCATGATCTCGCCGATGATGGCATTCGGACCGGCGCCACCGGCATCGACGACGATCACATCGCCGGGGCCGCAGAGGTCGAGGGCCTTGTGAACCATCAGGTTGTCGCCAGGCCGGGTGCGCACCGTGAGGGCGCGGCCGGCCATGACGCCATCGCGCCGGTGATAGGGCCGCAGTTGCGTGGTGCCGACGGTGCGGCTCATTGCGTCGCTGACATTGGCCACCGGGAAGCTGCGGTAGCGCTCCAGCAGCGCGTTGCTGACGGTTGGCGCCGGCTTGGGGTGGATGCGGAAGCCGTGTAGCGTGCTCATCGATAAGTCTCCGGGTGAGGGGGCATGTGCGGGGAGGTGGCAGGTCGGATGCAGGCAGAGCCGATGTCTGCCAGCCGGGTAAGGCCGAGCATCGCCATATCGCGCGAGATCTCGGCCTGCAACAATTCGATGGCGTGTGCCACGCCGGGGGTGGACCCTACTGTCGCCGCGTAGGCGAATGGTCGGCCGACAAAGACGCAACGCGCGCCGAGCGCGAGGGCCTTGATCACGTCCGTGCCGCGGCGTACGCCGCTGTCGAGCATCACTGGCAGATCGGGTACGGCGTCAACGATCTCAGGCAGGACACGCAGCGGTGCGATGGCGCCGTCCAGTTGCCGGCCGCCGTGGTTCGAGACGATGATCCCGTCCACGCCGTGCCGGCGCGCCAGCAAGGCGTCTTCCGCGGTCAGGATGCCCTTGACCACCAGCGTGCCTTTCCAGCGCCGGCGGATGGCTTCAAGGTGTGTCCAGGTGAAATGCGCGCGGTCGGAGAAGTCGCGCAGCACGCGCGACGACAGGATGGGTGCGCCGCGGTGCGCATAGGCATTCTCGAAATGCGGCATGCCATACCGCAGCAGCGTGCGCGCGAAGGTGCCGAGCAGCCAGCGCGGATGCGCGATGCCTTGCCATGCGAGGCTCAGGCTCGGCCGCAGCGGTGTCGAGAAACCGGCGCGCACATTGTTCTCGCGATTGCCCGCAACGGGCGTATCGACGGTGATCACCAGCGTCTCGACGCCTGCCGCCTCGATGCGCGACAACAGCCCGTCGATCTGCGCCAGGTCGCCGGGCAGGTAGGCCTGGAACCATGTCCCGGGCGCGGCCGCCATCACTTCTTCCAGCCGGATCAGCGACGAACCGCTCATGATCGCCGGCACCGCGGCCTGTTGCGCGGCCTGCGCCAGTACGATATCGCCGCGGTAGGCGAACAATGCCGCGATGCCCATGGGCGCAACGCCGAAGGGTGCTGCATAGCGCCGGCCGAACAGCTCGAAGCCCAGTTCACGCGTGGCCACGCCGGCAAGCACGCGCGGCCGCAGCGCGATCTCGGCGAAGGCACGGCGGTTCTCCGCCAGCGAGACGCTGTCCTCCACCGCGCCGCTGACGTAGGCGTACAGCGGCCGGGGCAGGCGGCGGCGGGCGAGCGGTTCAAGGTCGTTCAGCGAAAGCACTTGCCTGCGCAGCGCGGCTGCGCCTCGGGCTGGCGCGGTCGGCGCAGCGGCGGCAATTGAGGCACTTTCCGCACTGGCGGAAGGCGCTGCTGCAGGGGCTTGGATGGCTGGCATGGTCGATGTGAGATGGCTAGGCGACGACTAGGCACCAATCTAGCAACCGCGAAGAGACGATAAAAGCGAAAAATAACGAAGCTATAATTTCGCTTTTAGGAAACAGACAATCGCCACTCGCGGCCCTGACCCCATGACCCTCAAGCAACTGGAAGCCTTCTACTGGGCCGCGACCTGCCTCAACTTTTCAGTCGCCGCAGAGCGCTGCCACCTGTCCGTGTCCTCGCTGTCCAAGCGGGTGGCCGAGCTTGAAACCTCCCTCGGCGTGCAGCTGTTCGACCGAAGCGGCCGCCGTGCCGAACTGACGGCGCAGGGCGAGCAGATGCTGCCGCGTATCCGCGAGCTGCTGCGGGTTGCGGCTGAGCTGCAGCAGTCGGCGGGGCAGAGCCGTGGCCTGCAAGGCCGTTGCCGCGTGGGGTTGGGCGAACTGAGCGGCCTGACCTGGCTGCCCCGGCTGGTACGGCAGGCGGCCATCCGGCATCCGGAGCTTCAGCTTGAGCCCTACGTCGATATCGGTCAGGTGCTGGAGCAGCGCCTCGAGGATGGCGAACTCGACCTCGCGGTGATCGCCGGGCCGTCATCGCGCAGCAGCCTCGCGTCGGAACGGATCGCACAGGTCGACTTTGTCTGGGTTGCGACCGAGCCCTTCATCGAAAAGACCGGCACCGACGATCCGCGGCGGCTGATGGCGGAGCAATTGCTGCTATCCCTGCCGGTCGGCGCGGGCGGCACGCGGGTGCTCGACCAGTGGCTGGCGAGCCGCGGCATGGCGGTCAACCGTCGTCTGGTGTGCAACAGCTGGGGCGCCGTGGTCGGCATGGTGGCGGAGGGACTGGGTTTCGCCTTCATGCCGAAGCAATGGGCAGAGGCGCTGGAAGCGCGCGGGGTGTTGCAGATCCTGAAGAAGGGGGGCGCGCTGGAACCGCTGCACTATGTCGTGCAATGGCGTCGCGACGATGCGCGCCTGCTGATCACGGAGATGCGCGACGTCATCAAGGACGTGATCGAATTCCAGGCGCCGCGTTGCCTGGTGTAGACCGCGTCAATCGCAGGGTAGATTTGGCGCAAGGTGCGCAGATTTCGCACGCGGCCGTACTACGGGCGCCCCTGTGAGTGGTGGCGGACGCACGAGTGGCAAGCCTGGAACGGCATTTGGGTGGATGTCATGCTTTGAACCACCATTTGGTTGCTCCCTCTCCCGCAAGCTTGCCTTTACCCACATCTCGATAGGAAAGGTTGTAAACCGGATTGGACGGTGTTAACTTCGGGTGAAGTTGACAATCAGTGGTGGCAATTTTGCCTGATACGGAAGATCTGGAAGATTGGGCCAGCGACGAATTCGGTGGCGCTCAGTTGGGCGATGCACGTCGCACGCAGCGCCTTGTGGCATTGGCGCGCGGACTGGCGCAAAAGGCCCATGTTTCGTTCCCGCAGGCCTTGAGTGGTGCCCAACTCAAGGCGGCATATCGCTTCTTTGATAATGAGGCGGTTGACCCGGACGGAATACTGGCGAGCCACGTCGCTCAAACCGTGGGTCGCATGCAGCAGGTGCCTGTCGTCCTGACGGTGCAGGACACCACGGAATTCAATCTGGCAAATTTGCCCGCGACTGAGGGACTTGGTCACGGCACGGGCGGCAATTTGCACGGATTCATGTTGCACAGCGTGCTGGCGGTGACGCCTGAGGGCCTGCCACTGGGCGTGTTGAGCATGAAGACGTGGGTGCGTGCGCCGCAAGCATCGGGCAAGGCCAGGCAGCGCCGGGCGCTGTCCATTCGCGAGAAGGAAAGCGTGAAGTGGCTGGAGGGGCTGGAATGCCTTGAGCCGCTCAAGATGCAGTGTCCGGACACGCACCTTGTTGCCGTCAGCGATCGCGAGGGCGATGTGTATGACGTGTTTCTGGCGCCGCGCCCAGCGGGGGTGGACTGGTTGGTGCGGGCCGCCTGGAATCGGGGCGTGGACCACCCAGAGAAGTATCTGTGGGAGACGGTTGCCGCGGCTCCTGTACTTGGGGAGACCGTACTGCACGTGCCCAGGTCCGGCGCCAGGCAGGCACGTAGTGCCCGACTGGCTTTGCGCTGTGTGCCGGTCCAACTGCGAGCGCCGCGCAGCCGCGGTGCAGAGGGGCTACCGAGTCTCGAAGTGTTTGCCATTCACGCGCTGGAAATCGAGCCGCCCGAAGGCGTTGAGCCGCTCGAATGGATGTTGCTCAGTTCGATGCCCACCCAAACGCTGGAAGATGTGCTCGAACGGCTGAGCTGGTACGCCCGGCGCTGGACCATTGAATCCTGGCATCGTGTCCTGAAAAGTGGCTGCCAGATCGAGGCCCGGCAGTTCGGGACGCTGGAGCGGTTCCTGCGGGCCACGGCGCTGTTCGCCGTGATCGGCTGGCGCATTATGTACGCGACCATGCTGGGCCGGCTCGAAGCCGATATCCCTTGCTCGGTGCTACTGCAATCGCTCGAATGGCGGGCTTTGTACTGCCGCACGCACGGCACCACCAAGCCACCGGAGCAGGCGCCCAAACTCAGCGAAGCTGTCCTTTGGATCGCCAAGCTCGGTGGCTACCTGGGTCGCAAAAACGACGATCCCCCGGGAGCCACCGTCCTGTGGCGCGGCTTCCTCGCCCTGCACGAAATCACCGAAATGTATCGGATCTTCCAGAAAAACGAGTAAGCCGCCGGAAGTTGTGGGTAAAGGCAAGCCCGCAAGCGGGAGAGGGAGCAACCCGGCCGCATGTGAAGAAGCTATCGGGCAGAGAGCTGTTGGCGCCTATGACGCCTTCTCGAACGCGAAAAGCGCCTGCCCAAAGCCAACCAACGTACCGCTTTCGGCAAGCTGCTCCCCTGGCACGCCGCGCTCTCCGGCGTTCACCGCACTGAGCACTGAACCGACACGCAGGTAGCCCACTGCCTCGCCGGCCTCGACGGTGCGGTCGGCCAGCGCGAAGGTCTCTTCCGCCAGCGGGTGACTGGCGTAGAACACGCCTGCCGCGGGCGCTCGTATGCAATCGAGCGCCGCGCCCGGGGTTTCTGCCTGAGGCATACCTTGACTGGCGCCATCAGACCCCACCCCGTCGCCGTCCGCCGGACGTTGCAACACCAGGTGCTTCCCTTCCAGTTCGAGTTCCAGCCTGGCAATCGGCTTGCCATCAAGGCGCTGAACCAGCCGCTCGATATCTTCCAGATTCATGTCAGTTCGCCTCCCCAAGGCCCTGTGCCAGGCATCGTTCCAGATGATGGATGTCATATCCGCCTTGGGTGAAGCCAGGCTCGTCCATCAGTACCCGGTGCAGCGCCACGTTCGAGTCGATGCCGCCCAGCACGATTTCATCCAGCGCCACACGCATGCGCGCGATCGCTTCCTCGCGTGTGGCGCCATGTGCCAGCAGCTTTGCAACCAGCGAGTCATAGTTCGGTGGCACCGCGTACCCGGCATAGAGATGGGATTCCACGCGTATCCCGGGACCGCCAGGGGGAATCCACGCCGTGATGCGCCCGGGAGCCGGCGTGAACCGCCATGGATGTTCCGCGTTGATGCGGCATTCCACGGCATGCCCGCGAAACACCACATCCTCCTGCCGGAAGGAAAGCGGTTCCCCGCGTGCGATGCGCAATTGCTCGGCGACGATGTCGATCCCCGTGACCAGTTCGGTGACCGGATGCTCGACCTGCACCCGGGTGTTCATCTCGATGAAGAAGAAGGCGCCATCCTCATAGAGAAACTCAAAGGTGCCAGCGCCACGGTAGCCGATATGCCGGCACGCCCGGGCACATTGCTCGCCGATCCTGGCGATTTCCTCGCGTGAAACGCCGGGTGCCGGGGATTCCTCGATGACCTTCTGGTGGCGCCTCTGCATCGAGCAGTCGCGCTCGCCCAGCCAGACGGCATTGCCGTGGGCGTCCGCAAGCACCTGGATTTCGATGTGCCGGGGATGCTCGAGGAACTTCTCGATATAGACCTCCGGGTTGTTGAAGGCCCGCCCGGCTTCCTCCCGGGTCATCGCGACCGCCTGTGCCAGCTCATTGGCGGCGCGCACGATGCGCATGCCGCGCCCACCACCGCCACCTGCCGCCTTGACGATCAGGGGATAGCCGACCGTTTCGGCCAGTGTAGCGGTTGCCGGCAAGTCATCCGTCAGTGCTCCCTCGGAGCCGGGAACGCAGGGGACACCGGCTTCGATCATGGCCCGTTTGGCGCTGACCTTATCACCCATGCGCCGGATCGAGGCCGCGGTGGGCCCGATGAATACCAGCCCGGCGTTCTCCACGGCTTCAGCAAAATCCGCGTTCTCCGACAGGAACCCATACCCGGGATGGATGGCCTCGGCCCCCGACAGCCTGGCGGCCAGCAGCAGTTCGTTCTGGTCCAGGTAACTGCGGCCGGCTGGCGCTGGTCCGATGCACAACGCCTGGTCGGCGAGGGCGACGTGCCGCAGGTTCGCATCGACTTCCGAGTGGACGGCAACCGTCCGGATGCCCAGCTTGCGGCAGGCCCTCAGCACCCGCAGCGCGATCTCGCCGCGATTGGCGATCAGCACCGATTCAAACATCGCCGTCTCCGGCAGGCTCGATCGCAAAGAGCGGGGCGCCTGCTTCTACCGCTGCACCATCCGCGGCAGCAACGCGGACCACCCGCCCCTTACTCAGCAGTCCCAAATATATGCGACAGATGGGGCATCAAAGAATGATCGAATGAGGGTGCGCTTTTTCTGCAGCCCACGCAGTTGTTGCTCGACGCGAATCTCCAGCTTCTCGCCGGTGCGCAGCGGATTGCGCGCCACGCCGGTGCGCTTGAGGTGACTCCATACCAGCTCGTCCGGATTGAGGTCCGGCGCGTAACCCGGCAGGAAGTGCAACGTTAATCTGCCGCCAGTGGATTCGACGTACTCGCGCACACTTGCCTTCTTATGGGCTGGCAAGCCGTCAATGACAAGATGCACCGGCTTGCGCCTGCCCCTCATCATCTTCCTGAGCAATTCGATGAACAGCTCCGCGGTGAGCGCGCCCTTGTACGTCGCGAACCAGAAGCCGCCCCGGGCGTTGACCGCCGAGGCTGCCGAGATCGATTGGCGCTGGCCGGGGCGCTCGATCACCGGACTCTGCCCTTTGAGCGCCCAAGTCTTGCCGTGCACCGTGTCGGCTCGAAACCCGGATTCATCCCAGAAGTAGATTTCCGCCCCACTACGTCGGGCCCTTGCTGCAAGGTCAGGATAGGTCTCACGCTGCCAGCGCTCAATCGCCTGCGGATCTCGCTGATAGGCGCGCTGCAGTGGTTTTTGTGGCGTCAGGCCCAAACGGGCCAGCAACCTCCCCACTGCGGTCAGACCCATGCGCACACCAAACTTTTGCTTAATCAAGGTGGCCACGATTTGCCGCGTCCACAGCCCGAAGTCCAATCCGAATTGCCGCGGGTCCCTGCCGTTAATCCAGCGTAGAACCTGGGCCTGCTGGTGCGCTGTGAGCTTGGGCGGTCGACCGGTGGCAGGCCGCGCTGCCAGTGCCCGCTCCCCATTGCCGCGCCCGCTGGCAGCCTTGAGCCATCGGTAGATCGAGGTGCGATTCATTCCCAGGGACTTCACTACCTCCGACGGCTTCTCGCCTTCCTTCACCCGGCGCAACGCCAGCAGCCGAAATTCTTCCTGCGTCGCGCGATCCAGTTGGCGGCCATCTCGTTTCATGGCTCATGAGACTACCGTCGATCCCATTCGTTCAATTTTTGTCGCCTTATTTTGGGACTGGTCAGTAAGATCGGCTTCCACGGCATTCAGCATCTTCATGGCCTCGATGATGGCAAGCTGTTGTCCCTCTTCAACCAGGTCACCGACCGCCACGAACGGAGGCTGGCCTGGCGCAGGGGCGCAATAGAACAAGCCCGCAAGCGGCGCCGATACGGTTCGTGCCTTCGGCTCGACCTGGATGGGGGAAGCGGTAAGGGCCTGGGCGGGCGCTTCCTGCACTGGCGTCGCCAACGCGGGCGACGTTCCGGCTGTCCCCTGGTTGCTTGAGCGCACCAGCCGGATGCGCCCGCCATCCTCGGCGTACTCGAGTTCCGACAGCGTCGAACGCTCCAGGATGCCGATAAGCTGCTCCACGAAATCGATGTCCATCGTCATGGCCACCTCAGCTAAAGGACCGTACGGTGACGCCAGCCTCTTCCAGCGTGCGCCGCACCTCCGCGGCCATGGCAATCGCCCCCGGCGTATCGCTGTGCACGCAGATCGACTCGATCGGCGCGGGTACCAGCTTGCCGGAGATGGTTTCGATGGCGCCGGCGCGAACCATCCGCAGCATTCGTGCCGCGGCCTCGTGCGCGTCGTGCAGCACCGCGCCGGGAATCTTGCGATGCACGAGGTGGCCCTCGTCGGTGTAGGCGCGGTCTGCAAACACTTCAGCGCACACGCGCAGGCCCATCTCCTTGCCGATGCGTTCAAGATGGCCATTCGCGAATGTCAGGCAAACCAGCTTCGGATCCACCGCCTTGATCGCCCGGGCGATGGCGGTAGAGACCTCGGCGTCGGTCTGGGTCAGGTTGCCCAAGGCGCCGTGAGCCTTGACGTAGGTGATGGGATGGCCCGCGTACGCGGAAAGCGCTTGGGCAGCGCCAATTTGATAGGCGACCAGCCGCTCGATCTCGCCGGTGCTGAACGGAATGATGCGCCGGCCGAAGCCCCACAGGTCCGGGAAGCCGGGGTGGGCGCCCACCGCAACCCCGCGCTCCCTGGCCAGCGCGAAGGTCTTCGCCATGATCTCAGGATCGCCCGCGTGCAAGCCGCAGGCGATATTGGCGGAGCTGACGATATTCAGGATGGCTTCGTCGTCGCCCATGTGATAGGCGCCGAAGCCCTCGCCCATGTCGGAGTTGAGGTCGACGCGCAAGGATGCTGCATTCTGCCTGGTCATGGTTGAGCTGTATGTGGATGTGATTGGAAGGCGGGAAGGGTGGCTTAGCTGCGTCGCGTCATCAGCGCGATGTTGCTGCGCAGGGACGCACGTTCTTCGGCTTGCGCTTTCGAGGCGGCGATGGCCTGGTCCTGGTCGACGGTCGTGAATCGCACGCTGCAACCCACAGGCGCTTGTGCAAGCCGCCAGAGGTCTGCCTCGATCACGGTGGCGATCTTCGGATAGCCGCCGCAGGTATTCGCTTCCGCGAGCTGGATGATGGGTTGTCCGGAGGGCGGGACCTGGATCGTTCCTGGCACGATGCCGTGCGAGAGCAGTTCCAGCGGGCGGGTCAGCGTCAACGCTGTGCCGACCAGGCGATAACCCTGCCGGTTGGCGTCGGGCGTGACCTTGTAGTCGGTGGTGGTGAACGCCGTTCTTGCCTCGTCGCTGAACATCTCGTATTCGGCGGCTGGCACTGCCCGCACCGTGATGCATCCTCGGGATAGCTCTTGCCAGAAGGGCGGAATATCGTTGGGGATCAGGCCCAGACCGGACGCCTGCAGCACCGGATTCCCTGCTTTCCCGAGCGGCAGCACGTCCCCGCGCCGCAGTCCACGCCCCTCCCAGCCTCCGAATCCGCCCTTGAGGTCAGTGGAGCGAGAGCCCAGCACGGGGGCAACGTCAATGCCGCCCGAGAAGGCCAGGTATGCGCGTGCGCCCCGGCGGGGACGTTCGACGACCAGGACCTGGCCGGCCCTGGCGCGTCGGCCCCACCAGGGCGCCAACACGTGGTCGTCCAGCAGCAGGCGGCTGTCCGAGCCGGTACAGGCGAAGACAGTGTCGGACTGAAAGCGCATGCGGAACGGAAACAGGCCGATCTCGATCCCGGCTTCGCCGTCGTCGTTGCCAACCAGTGCGTTGGCGAGGGACAGCGCCATGACATCCATGGCGCCACTACGGCCAACCCCGATGCCGAGATGGCCCGGCCTGCCCAGGTCCTCGACGATATTCGGCGCGCCCGTGGAGAGGACTTCAATCATGATTCGATTCCCTTCACCCGAAAATGCACCCGGTCCCCGGGGGAGAGCAGGCAAGGCACGCTGCGGCTCGGGTCGAACATGCTCAACTCCGTCATGCCGATCAGATGCCAGCCGGACGGCGCGGTACAGGGCATGACCCCGGCCTGGCTGCCTCCGATTGCCACCGAACCTTTCGCCACCTGCATCCGCGGCACCTGCCGGCGGGGTGTGGCGAGCCGCGCAGGCAGGCCGGTCAGGAAGGCAAAGCCAGGGTATGCGCCAATGCAGGCGACCGAGTAGACAGCGGCGCTGTGCTGGCCGACAAAGGTTTCGATGTCGAGGCCGGCGCCTGCGGCCAGGGCCGGCAAGTCTTCGCCGGTTTCCCCGCCATAGACCACGGGGATCTCGATCTCCCGGCCCTGGCGCACACTGACTTCCAGCGTCTCCCAGAGTGCAGGCAGGCATTCACGAGCCTTGGCCGGATGCAGCAGCATGGGGTCAAAGACGACAAGGAGGTTGTTGACGCCGGGAACGGTTTCCCGAATGCCATCAAGCACCTTGCCCGCCGAAAGCAGCGCAGAAAGCGCCCAGACACGTTCCTGTGTCGCCGGGTCGAACGCACCGGCGCAGGCATCGAGAAGCAGTGCGCAGGTACCTGCCGCGTGCACCCTCAGCGTTCGCCGGGCGCCGCCTGCCATCGGCGGCGCTTGTTCCTCGGCTGCCATCGTTGTGATATCCACTCGTACACTCCGTTACGCTGCTGCTGGTATCAATCGAGCTTGATGCCGGCGTCGTCGACGACCTTCTTCCACTTGACGGTCTCGCTCTTCATCAGGGAACCCAGTTGCTCCGGAGTCCCGCCGGCGGGTTCCAGGCCCATCTCGACCAGCTTGGCCCGGGTTTCCTTGTCGCGGAGGATTTCATCGATGGCCTGGTTAAGCTTGGCCACCACGTCCTTGGGCGTACCTGCCGGCGCGACAAAGGCCTGCCAGAAGATCATTTCGAAGCCTTGCATGCCGGATTCGGATACGGTGGGCAAGTCGGGGTACTCGGCGGACCGCTTCGTGGTGGTGATGGCCAGGGCCTTCAGCTTGCCGGCCTTGACCAGCGGCATCGCCTCGGGCACGAGCGCCATCATGACCTGCACCTGGCCGGCCATCAGGTCCTGGAGCGCGGGCGCGCCGCCTTTGTAGGGCACATGAACCACATTGGCGCCGGTGACCCGCTTGTAGAGCTCCATGCCCAGGTGGCTTGGCGTACCGTTGCCAGCCGAGGCATAGCCCTCGCTGCCGGGTTTGCCCTTCAGGAACTTGAGCAGGTCCGCCATGGACTTCGCCGGTACGTTCGGGTTGACCACGACAACGCTGGGGATGGTCGTGGTCTGGATGATGGGCGCGAAGTCTTTGCTCGGGTCATACGAGAGCTTGCTGTACAGACTCGGGTTGACCGAGAGCCCCGTCATCGTGGCCAACAGGATGTTGTAGCCGTCCGGTGCCGATTTCGCCACGAAGCTCGCGGCAATGGCTTCGCTGGCGCCGGGCCTGTTCTCCACGACGACGGGCTGGCCGAACTTCGCCGTCAGCTTATGCGCGACCATGCGCGCAACGGCGTCCGTGGAGCCCCCGGCAGGATATGGAACGACGAGCCGGATTGGCTTGGTCGGGTAGTCGGCGGCGCTTGCGGTGGGGGTGTTCGAGGCAAGTGTCAGGCAGGCGACCAGGCAGGTAATAGCGAACTTCATGACAGTCTTCCTTTTGTGGGGGCAAGAACAGATCGTGGGGGCACAGCACGCAACAACGCTCACACGCCGGAGTGGTGTAGATACAAGTCTTGGCGTTGGTTATGGATATGTAAATTCCAAAGTTCGTAGCGCTTTCATACGCGGAGGCTCTCGAACCCGTCTGGAGCCAGTCGATGACGGCTGGGCATCACACACACACACGGGCCAGGAACCTGGCAATCCGCTCCCACATCGCGGGTGCGTTCGAGTACATCGGAAAATGCCCGCACAGCGGAATCTCCGCCAGTTCCACGCCATGGCTTTGTAGTTGTTCCAGGTAAGAAAGCGAGGCGTTCTGCTCTCCGTACATGAACATCCTGGGGCAGGGCAATTCCAGGAACTTCGTCATCAGGTCGGCGTTGTCGGACAGGTCGACCATCGATTCGAATATCCCCCGTACTGCGCCGGCGCGCACCTTGTGGCGCAGGCTTGCCGCATACAGCGGACTGGAGAAATACGGGGACCAGGTACGGTCGATGAACTCGTCAAGGAAGTGATCCGCGTCCTCGCTGTGATGCGAGACGATCTGCCGGCTGAGGAAGCAATCCTCCGGGGCCACGTTGCCCTCGATGTCGACGAAGCTCAGCACGCGCTCCGGCACGCGGTGGGCCAGCATCAGTGCAGTCAGGCCGCCCATGGAATGCCCGACCAGGTGAAACCGGTCCATGCCGAAATGGTCGAGTGCCGCGAGCGCGGTTTCTACCAGGAAGGGAATCGAGATCCGGGACAGGTCCCGGCATTCCGTTTCGCCGCAACCGGGTGCGTCGTAGGCGAGGACTGCGCGATCTGCGAGTGCGGGATGTAGGACCACGTCCGCATAGTCCTCCTTGGTCGAGCCAAAGCCATGCAGGAAGACCAGGGGAGGGTGTTTGCCGGGGCGATGGAGGGCGGACAGTTCGATGTCGGTTCCGTTGACTGACAGGTGGACGCGTTCCTTGGTGAGTGTGCTTGGTGACACGCTGGCGAACTCCATGGTGGGGGCGAATATGACGGTCGACCTAGTTGGTCCGCCATTGCGGCAGTTCAATCTCGCAGGGACTGACAGAACTTCCGGATTGCCTCGCACGCCTGCCGCAGCGACTCGGTGTCGAGTGCGTAGGCGATCCGGATGTATGGGCCCAGCCCGAATGCACTGCCATGCACGACCGCCACATTGGCCTCATCCAGCAGCGCCCCCGCGACATCCTCATCGGTACCGAGCAGCGTCCCGGCAGCCGTACGCCGCCCCAACAACCCCTCGCACGACGCAAACGCATAGAACGCGCCTCCAGGCACCAGGCATGACAACCCCGGCGTCTCATTGAGCATGCGGACCATCATGTCCCGCCGCTCCTCGAAGACGGCACGCGACTCACGGATAAAGTCTTGCGGTCCGTTCAGCGCGGCCAGCGCGGCATGCTGGGAGATGGAGCAGGTGCCGGAGGTCTGTTGTCCCTGGACCTTCTCCATGGCTTCCAGCAGCCAGCGAGGGCCGGTGCCGAAGCCGATGCGCCAGCCGGTCATGGCGTAAGCCTTGGAAACGCCGTTCATGGTCAGGGTTCGCGGCGCGAGGCGCGGCTCCACCGCGGCGACCGTGTGGAAGCGCGCGCCGTCGAAGGTCAGGTGCTCATAGATATCGTCTGACAGCACCAGCACATGCGGGTGTGCCAGCAGCACCTCGGCGAGCGCAGCCAGTTCCTCCCGCGTATAGACGGCACCGGTGGGATTGGACGGCGAGTTCAGGATGAGCCAGCGCGTCCTGGGGCTGATGGCGCGCGCGAGTGCGGCCGGGGTCAGCTTGAAGCCGACATCTGCCCCGCACGACACAATCACCGGTGTCGCGCCGGATAGCTGGACCATCTCCGGGTAGCTGACCCAGTAAGGCGCGGGCACGATGACCTCGTCGCCAGTGTTCAAGGTGGCCGACAAGGCGTTATAGATCACCTGCTTGCCGCCGGTGCAGACGATGGTGTCCTGCCAGCCGACGTCGAGGCCGTTGTCGCGCTGGAACTTGGCGGCAACGGCTTCACGCAGCGCGCGCATGCCGGCCACTTGCGTGTAGCGGGTATGGCCAGCGCGAATCGCTGCGATGGCGGCATCGCACACATGCGCCGGGGTGTCGAAGTCCGGCTCGCCGGCGCTCAGCGAAATGACTTTGGCACCGGAAGCCCGCTTTGCAGCCACCCGGTCCATCATCCGGTAGGTCGCCGAGGCCTGGGCACTGGCCAGGTTGACGTTCAGGCGTTGGACGTCGAGCGCCGATTCGAAGAACCCTTTGTCTGCCGCGCTCATTTTGCTTCCTTGCTGTGGATGGCTTCGAATTCCTTGTCGTGCATCACTTCCTCAACGGAGCGGCCGGCGCGTACGGCCTGGACCATGCCGTCCTGGCGGCGGGCGATGCGCTCGCCCAGGTCCAGCACTTCTTCAATGCGCGCTGCCGGGACGAAGACCGTGCCACAGCGGTCGGCGATGACATAGTCGTCCTGGCTCACGACCACGCCGGCGAAGACCACGGGCTCCCCGGCGCCGAGCTGCACCACCCGATTGCGCGCGCTGATCATGGTCACGCCGCGACCAAAGACCGGATAGCCGATGGATTCGCTGCCTTCGATATCGCGGCTCAGGCCGTCGATGACGGTGCCGCGCACCTGCCTGGCGTTCGCGGCATTGGCGAGGATGTCGCCCCAGCAGGAGATGCCTTCGAGCCCGCCGGCGATCACCAGGATGCGGTCGTCGCTGCGGATCTCTGCGATGACGGGGGTGATCAGATGTGCCGTCGGCGCGGCATCGGTCTTGGCGCCAAGCTGGACGGTGCTCGCCCTGCCGACGATCCTGGGGCAGTCCCAGAGGGGGCGGATGCTGTACGTTGCGCCGGGCAGGTTCAGGAAATCCAGCGCGTCCGATACCGTGTTGGTATCGAGGGCGGCAAGGCGGTCGAGCAGGGTTTGCGGGTGCATTCCGGCGTCCTCAGTGGTTGCTTGGCTTGCACTATCGGCGCTAGAGTTCGATATGTAAATTCCGAAGAACGTAAGCTTTTCATACGCCAAAGCTATCAAAGCCATGATCAACTTCAGACTGGTTCGGCATCTATGGCTGTTCCTGGCCGTTGCTGAGGAGGAGCACTTCGGCCGCGCCGCCAAGCGGCTGGGAATGTCCCAGCCGCCGCTGACCGAGCAGATCCAGGTGCTTGAGCACGCGCTGAAGGTAAAGCTCTTCGATCGGTCCAGGAGAGGCGCGAAGCTCACGCCCGCGGGCGCGGCGATACTGCCGGCGGTACGCAAGTTCGCGGAGCAGCTGGAGCGGCTCGAGCTGGCGGTGCGCGAGGCCGTCCAGGGGCAGAGCGGCCTGCTGACCATCGGCGCGATCTCGTCGGCGATGGTCGACACGCTGCCCCCGCTGATCGACCACCTGAAGGCGCAACACCCGCAGCTGACCGTGTCGGTCAAGGAGATAGACAGCGTGGATGCGGTGCCGGCGCTGGAGCGGGGGGACGTAGACCTGGCGTTCGCCCGACTTGAAGGCGACCTGGGGCCGTCCATCAAGTCCATCGCGCTGAAGCAGGACCGGCTGGCTGTCGCGCTGCCCAGGTCTCACCCTCTGGCAGAGATGCCGCGTGTCCGCCTGGCGTCGCTTGCGGATGAGGAGTTCGTGATGTTCTCCCGGCAGGTGAGCCCGGTCTACTACGACAGCCTGATCACGACCTGCAGGGCGGCTGGCTTCTCACCCCGCGTGCTTCACGAAGTACGGACCGTGTCGTCCCAGATTGCCTTTGTCGGCTGCGGACAAGGGATTGCACTGGTGCCGGCGTCGTTGAAGAAGGCCGCCTCCGACAACGTGGTGGTCAGGCCGCTGAAGGAAGCGGTCAATGTGGTCACGACGGCGATGGCATGGTCGACCAGCCGCGAAAACCCGATGATCGAGGCGGCGATCGCAGCGCTGGCAGCGGGAAAGATCGTGGAGCGCAGGCCGCGGCGTCGGGGTGCGGCAGCATCCGCTGGCTGAATCGCCGAGGAACGTGGTCCTCAGGCAGGATAGTTCAAGACGCCAGCGCCGCGGCCGTGGCGCTAAAGGTCGCCACGCAATTGCGCCCCGAGCGCTTGGCCAGGTAGAGCGCTTCATCGCCGGCGCGCAGGAAGGCGCGCAGCTCGCCGAAGGTTTCATCACTGCCCGCGCGGTTGTCGTAGGTCACCACGCCGACGCTGACCGTCAGCTGCCCGTCAAGCCCCGCGGCGTTCGGGATCCGCAGGGCCTGGACCGCCGCGCGCACGGCTTCTGCGATGACGGCCGCGCCGGACGCGTCGGTGTGGGGCAACAGGATGGCGAACTCTTCGCCGCCATAGCGGCCCGCATAGTCGCCGGGGCGCCGCACGTGCCGCTGGATGCAGGCGCCGACCGCGGCCAGGGCGTCGTCGCCGGCCTGGTGCCCATACCGGTCGTTGAACTGCTTGAAGTGGTCGACGTCCAGCATCAACAGCGACAGCGGCTCGCAGTGCCGCCGCGCGCGCCGCCATTCCACGTCGGCGGCGTCGTCGAGCGCGCGCCGGCTGCCCAGCCCGGTCAGGCCATCGGTGTTGACCATCCAGCGCAGGTGTTCTTCCATGTCGACGCGGCGGCGCCACTGGCGCGACAGCAGCACCGACAGCGCAATGATGGCCGCGTCCATGGCGCCAATCAGGGATGCAAAGAGCCACGCGCGGCGATACCAGGGAGCCAGCACGTCGTCGGTGGCACGCCCCACCACGACGATCAGCGGGTAGCCCGGGATACGCCTGAAGCTGTAGAGGCGCTGCACGCCGTCCACCGCGGCGACGCCGATATACGAACCTTGCGTGCCATGCAGCAGCGGGGCGAACGAAGGGCTGCCGGAGATGTCGCGTCCGATCGAGGCCGCGTCATAGGGACGCCGCATGATGATGGGCCCGTCGGTGCGCACCAGCGTCAGCGTGCCGCCCGGGCCAAGGCTCACGCCGTCGAACAGCTTGCGGAAGTAGTTCAGTCGCAAGGTGCCGACGACGATGCCGGCAAAGCTGCCATCCGGCGCGGAGAACCGGCGGCTGATGCCGATGGACTTGTTCTCCGGCGTCAGGCGCGGCTGGAACGGCCGGCTCAGGAACAGGCCGGCGTCAATGCCGTTGCGATGCGCCTGGAAGTAATCGCGGTCGGCCACGTTGACCGGACGCGGCGGCCACTGGTGCGAATCGAACATGAGGTTGCCATTGGCATCGGTGACCAGCAACGAGCCCACGTCTTCGGCGTTGATGGACCGGTCGAACAGCAGGCGCTGGCGCAGCCCCGGGGCCAGCGCCATGATCGACGGATCGTGCAGGGCCTCGACCACCCCGCCAATCGCCAGTGCGTGGATCTGCAGGTTGCGCGTGATGCTGCGCTCCAGCGTCAGCGCCAGGTTGGCGGACGCTTCGCTGGCATTGTCCAGTGCATCCCGGCGCATCTGCACCAGGGCGAGCCCGCCCATGGCGGCGATCATGCATACGAGGACAAGGCTGGCGGCGACAATGAGGGACGCCGGGCGGTAAAAGGGTCTGCGAGCGGGAAAGTGGATCATGTGGCGCACGAAGGAAGGCCCTTCTTCTTATATGCGCACATTGTAGTACCTGGCCACCGATTCGAACGGCAGCCCGCCGGTCCGGCGAACCGTATCCGGCACTTTGGTTCGCCGTTCTCCCAAGAAAAGCCAGGGTTCAGTCCGCGCGAATATTGGAGTCCTTGACCACCTTTGCCCAGGTCGCCAGTTCCTGGTCGACAAACCTGCCCAGCTCCTGCGGCCCCATGTAGGCAGCGAAGGCGCCTTGCTCCTCGACCTTCTTCTTGTAGGCATCGCTGGCCACGATCTTCTTCACCTCCTGCGACAGCCGCTCGACGATGGCCGGGGGCGTGTTGGCCGGGGCGAACAGCGCGAACCAGGACTCGACCTCATACCCCGGCAGGCCGGCCTCCGCGGTGGTCGGCACGTTGGGTAGCGAGGGATGGCGCTTCGGCCCGGCGTAGGCAAGCGCCTTGATCTTGCCGGCCTGCACATGGCTGATGACGCTCGGCGGCGTGGTGATGAACATATCGACCTGCCCGCTGATCAGGTCGGTGACGACCGGCCCGGCGCCCTTGTACGGCACGTGCGTCATCGGGACCTTGGTCTGGCGGCCAAACATCTCGCCGGCGATATGCTGGATCGAGCCATTGCCGGACGACGCGTAGAACAGCCCCTTGCCATTCGACTTGCCATAGTCCACCAACTCCTTCAGCGACTTCGCCGGGAGCTTCGAACTGACCGCAATGACGTGCGGTGCGCGCATGACCAGCGCTACCGGCGCAAAGCCGGACGGTTTCCAGCGGATCTGCGGGAACAGCGCCGGATTGCCGACGTGGTAGCCGGAATACTGGAGCAGCAGCGTGTACCCGTCGGGGGCGGCCCGTGCGACCGCCTCGGTGCCGATATTGCCGCTGGCGCCGGGCCGGTTGTCGACGACCACCGGCTGCCCCAGCGCGGCCTGGAGCTGTTCGCCGATCAGGCGCGCCACGATATCGGTCGAGCCGGCCGGCGCGCTGGGCACGATCAGCGTGACCGGCTTGCTCGGGTATGCGCTGCCGCTATACGCCGGCGCTGTGGCGACCATGGTTGCCATGGCCAGTAGGGTTGCTGCAGCGATATGGATTCGCTTCATGGTTGTGTCTCCTCGACCGACTTCTGCGGTAGGTGTTGCCATTTCTGGTCTGTAGCCTCCGGCGCAAGGCCGGGTGCCGCTTGCGCTGGCCCGTCTCAGTCGACCAGTTCCGAAATCTCGATCAGGTTCAGGTCCGGGTCGCGCACATAGACCGAGCGGATCTTCTGCGTGGCGCCGGTGCGCGCCACCGGGCCTTCAACGATCGGCCACTGGCAGCGCAGCAGATGCGCGATCACCTCGTCGAGCGGAACCGACGCGATAAAGCACAGGTCGAGCGCGCCGGGCACGGGAAGGTGGGCCTTGGGCTCGAATTCGGCACCACGCTGGTGGAGATTGATCTTCTGGTTGCCGAAGCGGAAAGCCAGGCGGCCGTTGCCGAAGGTTTCGAGCTTCATCTGCATGACTTCCGTGTAGAAGTGCCGCGTGGCTTCCACGTCGACGCAGGTCAGGACAAGGTGATCGAGATGGTCGATAAGGGACATGATCGTTTCCTCGTGGGATGTTCTAGGCCGCAGGCGCGCGGAAGGCCTGCTGCTCAGGCACGGCATCCGCCGCCGGCATCGGATGCAGGTCAAGGCGACGGCCTGCCTTGAGCAACTGGCTCGGGACGTCGTGGCCGATCAGGCCGGGCAGCCGGGCGGATGCGCCCAGGATCCTCGGCAGGTCGACGCCGGTGTCATAGCCATCCAGCTCCAGCATGTGGACCAGTTCCTCGGTGCAGACATTGCCGGTCGCGCCCGGCGCATAGGGGCAACCGCCGAGGCCGCCAAGCGAAGCGTCGAAACGGTCGATGCCCTGGTCCAGCGCGGCGAGCGTGTTGGCAAGCGCGAGTCCGCGGGTGTTGTGGAAGTGCAGCGTCAGTTCGAGCCCCGGGAATTGCCGGCGCGCGGCCGCGCACAGCGTGCCGACCTGCGACGGAAAGGCCATGCCGGTGGTGTCGCACAGCGTCACGCCGTGTACCCCCAGGTCCGCGAAGCGCTGCATCCAGCCGAGCACCTGCTCCAGCGGCACGTCGCCCTCCATGGGGCAGCCCATCGCCGTTGACAAGGACACATTGATCGCGGTCGGCGTTGCGCGCACGACGCGGATCACGTCCGCGAGCTGCGCGAACGATTGCTCGCGCGACATGCGCAGGTTGGTGCGGTTGTGGCTTTCGCTGACCGACATCACCAGGTTGACCTCGTCGACCTGGCAGGACAGCGCGCGTTCGGCGCCGCGCACATTGGGGACGAGCACGGTATAGACCACGCCCTCGCGCCTGGTAATGCGATGCATCACGGCTTCGGCGTCGCGCAGCGCAGGGATCGCCTTGGGCGAGGTGAAGGAGGTGACCTCGATCTTGGCGTAGCCGCACGCGCTCAGGTCGTCGATCAGCGCGACCTTGTCGTCGGTTTCGACAAACCGGGCCTCGTTCTGGAAGCCGTCGCGCGTGGCGACTTCCTGGATATGTACTCGCTTGGCATGCATGCCGGTCTCCTTGTCAGATGATGCCCGCGGCGCGCCAGGCGGCGCGTTGCGCGGTGCCGATGCCCAGGCCCGCGAGCACCTCATCGGTGTGCTGGCCGAGCGTGGGCGCGGGGTTGGGCAGTTCGCCGGGGGTATCGCTCAGCTTCGGGACGATGCCCGGCAACTGGACGGGCGTGCCGTCGGGCAGTTGCGCGTCGAGGATCATGTCGCGCGCACGGTAGTGCGGATCGCCGGCGATATCGGCGATGTCGTAGATCCTGCCGGCGGGGATGCGCGCGGCATTGAGCGCGTCCAGTGCCTCGTCCAGGCCGCGTTGTGCCGCCCATTCGCCGATGGCGGCATCGAGCCTGCCGACCTGGGCGACCCGGCCGTCGTTGTGCGCCAGCGCGGGATCGTCGCGCAGGTCGGGCCGGCCGATCATCTCCATCAGCCGCCGGAAGATGCCATCGCCATTGCCGGCAACCAGCACGTACTTGCCGTCGGCGCAGCGATAGGCGTTGGTGGGCGCAATGCCCGGCAGGCTGCTGCCCGCCGGCTCGCGCACGGCGCCGAACACCGAGTATTCCGGCAGCAGGCTTTCCATCATGTTGAAGACCGACTCGTACAGGGCGACGTCGACGACCTGGCCCTTGCCGTCGTTCTGCTCGCGGTGGCGCAGCGCCAGCAGCACGCCGATCACGCCATGCAAGGCGGACAGCGAGTCGCCGATGGAAACCCCCACGCGCACCGGCGTGCGGCCGGGCTCGCCGCTCAGGTGGCGCAGCCCGCCCATTGCCTCGCCGATGACCCCGAAACCGGGACGGTCCCGGTAAGGGCCGCTCTGGCCATAGCCGGAAACCCGCAGCATCACCAGGCCCGGATTGAGCGCCTGCAGCCGGTCCCAGCCCAGACCCCAGCCTTCCAGCGTGCCGGGGCGGAAGTTCTCGATCAGCACGTCGCATTGCGCCGCGAGGTGGCGCGCGACGTCCTGGCCTTCCGGTGTGCGCAGGTCCAGGGTGACGGACTGCTTGTCGCGCGACTGCGCTTCCCACCAGACCGAAGTCCCCTGGTGCAACATCCGCCATTTGCGCAGCGGATCGCCGGTGCCCGGCGGTTCGACCTTGATGACTTCAGCGCCGAATGCGGCCAGCATGCGTGCGGCAAACGGCCCTGCAATCAGCTGCCCCAGTTCCAGCACGCGTATGCCTGCAAGGGGCTTTGACTTCGTTCGTTCCATGACCATGGCTCCCACTGTGTGCAGGCGATAGTGGGTCAAAAACCGGCGCTTGATAATCAATGGTTTTTCAACCAACCTTTCCTGTGGGGAAAGGGAAGTACGGCCATTCTGGCGCTGGCCCCCAATTGACAAGCCAAAAGCGCTTCACTAGCCTTTCCGGAATTTCAATGCTGCTGGCCGCGTCAGCCAGGACAACGGGCTCCTGCATGGAGCGAAGGCCGTCCATGATCAATCCCGCCCATTTCGATCTCCAGTCGCTTCGCATCTTCCTGCTGGTGGCCCAGACCGGCGGCCTGACCCAGGCCGCGAACAAGTCCCACATGACGCTGTCGGCGCTGAGCAAGCGGATCGCCGACCTGGAGCGCACGGTGGACTGCGCCCTGTTCCTGCGGGTCCGGCGCGGGCTCGAACTCACGCCCGCGGGGCATGAGCTGGTCCACCATGCGCGCAGCGTGCTGGACCAGGTCAACCGGATGGCGGGCGACATGAGCGACTTCGCCATCGGCGTGCGCGGGCACGTCAAGGTCTGGGCCAATACCTCAGCGGTGATCCAGTTCCTGCCCGGCGATATCGCGGCCTTCCTCGCCGCGCAGCCCATGATCCGCATCAGCCTGGAAGAGCGCCTGAGCCAGGACGTGGTGGCGGCACTGGTTTC
Source organism: Cupriavidus sp. PB-02 (assembly GCF_058252315.1). Classification (NCBI taxonomy): domain Bacteria; kingdom Pseudomonadati; phylum Pseudomonadota; class Betaproteobacteria; order Burkholderiales; family Burkholderiaceae; genus Cupriavidus; species Cupriavidus sp. PB-02. Next base: position 1,795,210 of record NZ_CM177695.1, on the reverse strand, counting down.
CGGCGAGACCGATCTCGGCGTCTTTGCCGACAACGTGCCCGCATATGACATCGAGAAATTTGCCTACCGGCATGACCGCCTGGTCGTGCTGGTGCCTCGCGGCCACCCGCTGGCGACACGGTCCGAGGTGAGCTTCGAGGAGACCCTCGAGCATGACTATGTCGGGCTGAACCAGGGCAGCTCCCTGCTGCAGCGCCTGACCGATGCCGCTTCCGCACTGGACAAGGTCGTGAAGCTGAGGATCCAGGTCAGCAGCTTTGATGCCATCTGCCGGATGATCGAGGCCGGGCTGGGGATCGGAGTGCTGCCGGATGGCGCGGTGCGGCCGGAGCTGTTGGGTACCGGCCTGCAAGCGATCTACCTGTCCGACGCCTGGGCGTCGCGCACGTTGTGGCTGGGGGTGAAGACGGAAGCAGGAATGCTGCCCGAGGCGAAGAAGCTGCTTGATCACCTGCGTGCAGCGGGGGCGTAGCGCACCACGCCCAGTCCTTCAGTCACGCGCATCGGCCTGCAGCGCGGCAAGGAATGAAGATACCAGCGCGCTGTCGTCGCCCTTGCGCGTGACCGCGACAATGGTCGCCGTGCCCTTGAGCCCCGTGATCGGGACAAAGGCGATATCGGAGCGGTTGCCATCGGCCACCGAACGCCCGACCAGCGTAAAACCCAGGCCCGCGGCCACGAGGCCAAGCGCGGTGTGGATCTCGATCGCCTCGTGTCCCGCCACGCATTCCACGCCGGCATCGCGCAGCAGCGCCATCATGTGCGCCGCGAAGCCGCTCTGCGGGTCCTTCGGATACCGGATCAGCGACATCCCGTTCAGTTCGGCCGCGCGTATCGTCTTGCGCCTGCCCAGGCTGCTGCTCGCGGGCACGGCGGCGACGAACGGATCATGGAACAGCGGCGTGTACGACAGGTCCGGCGCTTGTTCGAAGACGCCGACATAGCGCGAGATGCCGATATCGATACGCCCGCGCCTCAACTGCTCCGGCTGGTGTTCCGACAGCAGCTCCAGCAGGTCTACCTTGACATTGGACCGCGCCGCGCGAAAGCGCCGTACCGCAGCGGGCAGGATGCTGAAGATCGCCGAGCGGGTAAAGCCGATGCCGAGCCAGCCGCCGCTGCCCGTTGCAACGGCGCGCGTTTCCTCCTCCAGCCTGCCCAGCATGGTCAGCACATCTTTAGCCCGCGGATAAAGAAAACGGCCCACTGCCGTCAGCGTCATGGGCCGGTGCGTGCGGTCGAACAGTGGCGCGCCCACGCTTTCCTCCAGTTGCGCAAGCTGCATGCTGATCGCCGTCGGCGCGACGAAGAGCCGCTTTGCCGCCTCGGCCGCGCTGCCGGCGTCGACCACCTCGCAAAAGTAGCGGAGCTGCCTTTGGTTCATTTTTTATGAAGTTATATCCAAAAAACGATGTTTGATCTCGTCGTTACTTTACTCGAAACTCCATTGCATCAACACAGGGAGTGAGCGATGACGCAGGAGACACAAGCCGACTGGATCGAAGCAGCGAAGGCACTGACCACCGCTGAGGTTGCCGACGCGCTGGACTTTTTCCGGCTGCCCGGCAGTGCGCACGGCATCGGGCGCATTGCGGGGGCAGGCAAGCTGTTCGGCCAGGCCTATACCGTGCGCTACGCGCCGGTGGATACGGCAGCACCCGGCAGCGTCGGCGACTACCTCGATGAAGTGCCCGCCGGCGCCGTCGTGGTGCTCGACAACGGCGGCCGCACCGACTGCACCGTCTGGGGCGGCATCCTCAGCGCGCTGTCCGCGCATCGTGGCATCGCAGGTACGGTCATCAACGGCGTTTGCCGCGACACGGAGGAGGCCGAGCAGGCCAACTACCGTCTTTATGCCCGCGGCCGCTTCATGCGCACTGGCAAGGACCGGGTGCAGGTGGAAGCGTTGCGCGTACCGGTGAGTCTTGGCGAGGTACGGGTTTGCGCCGGCGATTTTGTCGTCGGCGATGCCGACGGCATCGTCGTGGTGCCGCAGGGCAGGGCGGAGGAAGTGTTCCGCAAGGCGCTGGCCACGCGCGCCGCCGAAGAAAAGATCCTGGCGGCAGCACTGGCTGGCGCAACGCTGTCGGAAGCCCGCCGCCAGCACGGCTACCACACGCTGCAACGCGCCGCCGGCTAAGGCGGCCTTCGGGCCAAAGCCGGCAGTCCGACCGGCGTATCGGCCCGAATCACGGAGACAATCAATGCCCGACACCTTCAACACCCGCGCGATGCGCGGGGACCGCCACGCATTCAATGTATTGTGCGGCGCCATGCTGTGCCTCACCTTTGCCGGCGTCGCGTCGCATGCTCAGGCGGAAGCGGCTTACCCGTGCCCGACCGTCCGGCTGGTCTCTCCCTATCCGCCGGGCGGCACCACCGACATCCTGGCGCGCATCATGGCACCCGGATTGTCCAAGGGTCTTGGCACCACGGTCATCGTTGACAACAAAGGCGGGGCCAGCAGCAATATCGGCACCGAGTTCGTCGCCCGCGCCAAAGCGGACGGTTGCACGGTACTGCTGGGCAATAACACCGGCATCGTGATCAACCGCAATCTCTACAAGCTGAAGATCGACCCGGTGAAGGACCTGGCGCCCGTGGGCATGGTCGCGTCGGTCCCGCTGGTGCTGTATGTCAACCAGTCCGTCCCTGCGAAGACCGCGCCGCAACTGGTGGAGCTGGTCAAGTCGTCGCCGGGCAAATACAGCTATGCATCCGGCGGCAGCGGCAGCCCGCAGCATCTGGCTGGCGAACTGATGAAGCTCGACAAGCATCTCGACATGCTGCACGTGCCGTACCGTGGTCAGGGCCCTGCGCTCAGCGATGTGCTGGCGGGCCAGGTGCCGATTGCGTTCGAAACCACCACGGCACTCGCGCCGCAGCTCAAGTCTGGCCGCATCCGCCCGCTGGCGACCACCGGCGCCCAGCGTGCCAGCACGCTGCCTGACGTGCCGACCATGCAGGAGATCGGCTTCCCCAACTTCGTGATCGAGAACTGGTACGGGCTGTTTGTCCCTGCCGAGACGCCGAAGACATTGGTCGATCGCCTCAACGCCGAACTCAACCGCGTGCTGCACGACACAAGCGTGGCAGCGAAGCTCGCCGAGCTGGGCTCCCGTGATGTCAGTGGCACGGTGGCGCAGTTCCGGTCCTTCATTAGCAAGGAGCTGCCGCTGTGGGAGTCGGTCGTCAAGCGCTCAGGCGCGACCGTCGACTAAGCGCGCGTGGTATCGCCCTGCAATCGCTCCGTTATTCCACTATCTGCATCGCCATGATCCATTCCTCGACGCCACAACAACTCGAACGCCTGAAGGCCTTCGGCACCGCAACCCTGCACGAAGCGCAAGGCCAGAAGGGCGCGCTGGACGGCGGCCTGAAGCCGCTGGACCCGACGCTCAGGATGGCCGGGCCCGCCCTCACCGTGGACCTGCGTCCCGGCGACAACCTGATGGTCCACTACGCGCTGACCAAGGCGCGCCCCGGCGACGTGCTGGTGCTCGACGCCAAGGGCTTTACTGAAGCGGGACCGTGGGGCGACGTGCTGACCCTTGCTGCCCAACAAGTGGGTTTGGCGGGCCTGGTGATCAACGGCGCCGTACGCGACGGCAGTGCAATTATCGAAATGGGCTTCCCGGTGTTCTGCCGCGGGCTGTCGATCAAGGGCACCAACAAGAACCAGCCTGGCAAGGTCAATGTGCCGGTGTGCGTGGGCGGGGTATCGATTGCTCCCGGCGATTTCGTTGTCGGGGACCGTGACGGACTGGTGGTGGTCGCTGCCGGGGAGGTGGAGTCTGTGCTCGCAAAAAGCGCCGAGCGGGAAGAGAAGGAAGACTGGATGCGCCAACAGTTGGTGGAAGGCAAGACCATGGTTGAGTTGCTGGGGCTTGGCGGGACGCTGGAGCGCTTCGGACTTAGCTGAGCAGTAAGCCGGTCGAAATCATCACTGGCACCGCTGTCCGCACATACCCTCGGTTGACGTGGAAATTTATGTGCGTAAAATCAAATTCATAAATATGAATATCGGACGGTGCGAACCCCGGGTCTGCACCGCCGCCGAATGGAGACAGCCATGCCTGGACGCCCCGGTCAGCCTGCGTACCGCCACGCCGTTCCCGACCGCTTTCCGAACCGCATCGGGCGCCCCGCGGCCGTGCCGTCCTTGTCTCCCCCGTTGTCCGCGCCCGGCCGCTGCTGAGCTGCCGGCATTGCTGCACCGCCGCGCGCCGTGCCGGCGCGGGCTATCGACAACCGCCATCCTGGAGACAGCCCCGATGAAACCGAACCTGCGTCGCCGCCTGATGCTGTGCGCCGCCGTGCTGGGCGCCATGCCCGCACAGGCCTGGAGCGATACCTACCCCAGCAAGCCGATCCGCATGGTGGTGCCGTTCGCCCCCGGCGGCGCCACCGATGTGGTCGCGCGGCTGATCTCGCAGAAGCTGGGCGAGGCGCTGAAGCAGTCGGTGGTGGTGGAGAACCGCCCCGGCGCCAACGGCATCATCGGCACCGACATCGTGGCGCGCGCGGCGCCCGACGGCTATACGCTGCTGCTGAACAGCGCCGGCGCGCAGACGCTCAGCCCGCTGCTGTACAAGGCCGGCTACGAGCCGCTGAAGAGCTTTGCGCCGATTTCGCTGATCAGCAATATCGGCTTCGTGATGGTGGTCCATCCTTCGGTCCCGGCGAAGACGGTGCAGGAGTTCGTGGCGCTGGCCAAATCGAAGAGCAAGCCGCTGAGCCTGTCGGCCGGCAGCAGCATGATCGAGCTGATCGGCGCCACCTTCAAATCAACCGCGGGCACGCCCGATATCGTCAGCGTGTCTTACCGCGGCACCGGGCCGCAGATGCAGGCGGTGGTGGCGGGCGAGGTGGACATGACCATCGATCCGTTCAATTCGATGGCGATGATCAAGGCCGGCAAGCTGCGGCCGCTGGCGGTGTTCGCGTCCAGGCGCTCGCCGGCGCTGCCGGACGTGCCGACCATGCAGGAAGCTGGCTTCGACGGCATGGCGTTCAATTCCTGGGCGGGTTTGCTGGCACCTGCCGGCACGCCGAAGGAGATCGTCACGCGGCTGAACCAGGAGGTGAATCGCATCGTGGCGCTGCCGGAGATCCGGCAGCGGCTGGCGGCGATCGACTACGAAGCCGTGGGCAGCACGCCGGAGCAGTTCGCCAGCACGATTGCCGAAGACGCGGCCCGATGGGCCAGGATCGTCAAGGAGACGCAGTACAAGGCGGGTTCGTGAAGCGCTACGCCGCCGCTGATGGCGGCGGCGATCATCACGTAAATCGTGGTGGCCATGCTGCTGCCGGTGTGGCCAGGTGATGATGAACGAGGCAAAGTCGCCGAAGATCGTCACCACGAAATTGGAGCTACCGGCGGGCCGATCGACTGCACGACGTGCCGGGAACAATTCGGAGAACGCCGCCAGGGATCGGGCCGGTGTAGGTGGCGATCAGCGTACTGGCGCACGATCTCGATGGGCGCTCCACCGCAGCCGACTGTACATTGGCTCGGCGCTGGGTCGGGTTGACCAGGCTGCAAGCCACGCATTACACTGCGCTCGGTTTTCACAAGCGGAGCTATCCGTGGACAGTTGTCCCAGTCATTCTCGCGGAAGGGGAGTTCCCCGAGCCGCCATGGCAAGCTGAACAACTGTAGTCTTTTGCTGCAGTATCGCCATGGCGGGCTGTATTGATTGCGGCCGGGCGCCAGCGCGCAGCCGCGCCGTCTTCCTCCTCCTTCCTGTCCTTTGTTTGTCGTGTCACGGCCGGCGTGTATCCTCGCCTGCCACGCCGCTGCTTGTTGTTCAGGAGGGTTGCCATGGTGTGGCACCGGTTTTTCGTTCGTCTTGCTGCAATGGCGGTCCTGGTGGCCGCCGCATCCGGTCCGGCCTTCGCGGCCCGGCCGCTGATCACCGACGATGCGCGTATCGTCGATCCCAAGTCCTGCCAGCTAGAGTCCTGGATGCAGTTCCAGTCGGGCGGCAACGAGTACTGGGCGCTGCCGGGCTGCAACTTCACCGGCAACCTGGAGCTGACGCTGGGCGGTTCGTTGCAGCGGGTCGATGGCGCGTTCGATGCCACCAACGTGCAGTTCCAGGCCAAGACCCTGCTGAAGCCGCTGGAGACCAACGGTTACGGCATTGCTTTGTCAGCGGGCGCCATCCACCATCCCAATGCTGAGCAAAGCAAGCTGTTCGGCAACTTGTATTTGAACGTGCCGGTGTCGTTCTCGTTTGCCGACGACCGCTTTGTCGCGCACCTGAATGTGGGCGCCAACCGCGACACCGAGAACGACCAGAGCCGCATGACATGGGGCATCGGCACGGAAACCCAGCTGCACCCGCGCGTCTATCTGATAGCCGAGACCTTTGGCGAGAATCGCGGCAAGCCGTCGTTTCAGGCGGGGTTCCGCTTCTGGGTGGTGCAGGACCGGGTGCAGGTCGATACCACCTACGGCAATGTGTTCGGCGGCGGTACCGGCGAGCGCTTCTTTACGATCGGGCTGCGTCTGCTGTCGCCGGCGTTCCTCCGGTAGCGGCGAGCACGCCGGCCATCCAGCCGCCCCATGTCAGCGTGCGCTAGTGAAGGCAAGCTCAAGTTCAACACCGCTGTAGTCAACGCGCGGTGCAAGCCTGCGGCGTGGGCCTTGCTCGAAGTGAATCAGGCCGTAGCCCTCCATCGTGCGGAGCGTCCGCGACAGGTTCGACACGGCGCGTCCTGTTTTCACCGACAGATCTTCGAGCGATTCTGGATTCGTTTCGGCGATCAGCGCGAGCAATTGGCGATTGGCTGGGGACAGGACCTTGGCCAGCACGTCCAGCGATTGAAACCAGACCTTGGGCTCATTCTTTCCGGGCTTGAGTTCGCCGCGGGCGATAGCCATGGTGCGGGCCTTGAAGTCTTCCAGTGAGGCGATGCCGATCTTGAGGTTGCCGCTCATCATTCACTCCTTTTGCTGCAGGATCTAACGAAGGGCTTACTTTCTCGAAATCTGGCGCGTATTTAGAGCTTTCCCAAAGGGCATTCCCTACTGGCTCCGGCTTTCCCATAGCTGATCGGCTTGCGGCGCCTGGCGCCGGCCTTCATGCCATAGCAGCCAACAATGCTTCCACTTCCTCGCGCCGCGGCGGATACGCGCCGGCCCAGGTCGCAGCGATGGCCGCCGCGGCGGCAGCCAGCCGCGCCTGCGCCGCAAGGTCGGCCGCGGCGCCGGACAGCACGCCGGCCATCCAGCCTCCCATCGCCGCATCGCCACAGCCGACGGTGTCTGCCACCTCGACGGTCAGCGCGGGCTGCTCGACGGCAACGCTGCCCTTGAGCAAGGTCATGCCATGCGCGCCGCGCGTCAGCATGACAGTGGCATTGGGCGCCATGCCGCGTACGTGCGCCAGTGCTGCGTTGGTATCGAGCGCGGGAAAGAGTCCGGCCAGGTCTTCGTCGGAGATCTTGACGTAGCTGGCCAGCCGCAGCATGTGAGCGAGGACGTCGCCGTAGCCGGACGCGCGCATCAGGTCGCGGAAGTTGGGATCGAAGGCAATCCGCTTGCCCGCCTGCGCGGCCAGCGTGGCTTCTTCGCAAAGCCGTGCCGCCAGCGGCTGGCGCACCAGGCTGATCGAGCCGAAATGCACCACCTCTGCCGCCTGCCGCCAGCCTGCGGGCAGGCGGGCCGGGTCAAAATGCAGGTCCGCGCTGTCATCGCCGACAAAGAAATATTGCGGCGGATGGCGCGACGCAACAAAGGCGAGGAAAGGCGAGCGCGCTACGCGCTGCAGGAAGCGGTCGTCCAGCCCGGCTTCGGCGCTGGCCAGCGCCAGGTCGTCGCCGAACAGGTCCTGGCTCACCGCGCCGGCGAACGCGGTGGCGATCCCCAGCCGGGCGCCGACGCGGGCCACGTTCCAGCAGGAGCCGCCGGGCAGGCCCAGCCAGCTGCCGTCGGGCTGGCGGACCATGTCGGTCAGCGCCTCGCCAAATACAACGTAGCGAGGAAGGGGCATGGACATTGCTGTCTCCTGTGATGTCTTGGTTTTGCGCTGCCCACTCAGCCGGCCACCGCGGTGCGCACCGCCTGTGCCCGGCGGATCAGCGCGGCGGTCGAGGCATCGTGCGCGGCGGCGCTACCTGCCGGTGCGCCTTCCAGCTCGCGCTGGATCGGCCCGGCCAGCTTCTTGCCGAGTTCCACGCCCCACTGGTCGAAGGAATTGATCTGCCACAACGCGCCCTGCACGAAGGTGCGGTGCTCCGACAACGCCAGCAGCGCGCCCAGGTGGAACGGGTTCAGCCGCTGCATCAGCAGCGTATTGCTGGGCCGGTTGCCTTCGAAGACCAGGTGCGGCACCAGCGTTTCATCGGACACGCCTTCGGCGCGTACTTCGTCGGCGGTGCGTCCGCGCAGCAGCGCTTCGCCCTGCGCAAAGCAGTTGGCGAGCAGCTTGGTATGGTGGCCGGGCAGGTCGCAGACCGGTTCCAGCGTGGCAATGAAGTCTACCGGAACCAGTTGCGAGCCCTGGTGCATCATCTGGAAGTAGGCGTGCTGGCCGTTGGTGCCGGTCGTGCCCCATACCACCGCCGCCGAGCCGGCGTCGAGGGTGCGGCCATCCAGCCGCACGGACTTGCCGTTGCTTTCCATCTCCAGCTGCTGCAGGAAGGCCGGCAGCAGTTCCAGCGGTTCGCAGTACGGCGCGACGCAGCGGCTGCCGGCGCCGAGGAAGCTGCGATACCAGACATCGAGCAGGCCGAGGATCATCGGCAGGTTTTGCGCCGGTGGCGCGCCCGCGAAATGCAGGTCCATCGCACGCGCTCCGTCGAGCAGCTGCCGGAAACGGTCGAAGCCGATGCCCACGGCAATCGACAACCCCACCGCCGACCACAGCGAGAAGCGCCCGCCGACCCAGTCCCAGAACGGGAACATATTGGCCGGGTCGATGCCGAATGCGGCCACGGCCTCGCGATTGGTCGACACCGCCACGAAATGCCGCGCCAGCGCCGCCTGGGTTGCGCCCTGATGCAGGAACCAGTCGCGCGCGGTACGCGCATTGGCCATGGTCTCCAGCGTGGTGAAGGTCTTGGAGCAGACGATCACCAGCGTGGTGGCGGCATCGAGCGTGGCCAGCGTGCGGGCGAGGTCGCTGCCGTCGACATTGGCGACGAAGTGCAGGCGCGGGCCGGCGGCTTGCGGGTCGGCCAGCGCGCGGCATACCATGCGCGGGCCCAGGTCCGAACCGCCGATGCCGATATTGACAACATCCGTGATGGCACGCCCGTCGAAGCCCGTCCACGCGCCGCTGCGCACCGCGCCGGCAAAGCGCGCCATCTGCGCCAGCACCCCGGCGACATCGTCACCGACCGCCACGCCGAGCGCGCGATAGCCGTCCTCGGGATAGGCGCGCAGCGCGATATGCAGCGCGGCGCGGTGTTCGGTGGTGTTGACCGCTTCGCCGGCGAACATGGCGTCGCGCCGCTCGCCCACCCGTGCCTGTGCGGCCAGTGCGAACAGCAGCGCCAGGGTCTCGTCAGTGATGCGGTTCTTGGCGTAATCGAGCGTCAGGCCGCAGGCTTCCGCGACATAGCGTTCGGCGCGCGCCTGGCCGTGCGGGCCAGCGAACCAGTCGCGCATATGGGCGCCGCGCAGGGTATCGGCGTGCGTGCGCAGGGCATGCCAGGCGGGTAGGGAAGTGGTCATCTCGGTTCCTCTGCAATACTCGGACTACATCTCTTCATGCCAGGCCAGGCCATCGCGCGACAGCAGGGCGCTGGAGGCCGCCGGCCCCCAGGTGCCGGCGGTGTACAGCTTGGGCGGCGCGGTGGTGTTCTCCCACGCCTTCAGGATCGGTGCGACCCAGCGCCACGCCTGCACCTGTTCGTCGCGCCGCACGAACAGGCCCAGCCGGCCGCGGATCACGTCGAGCAGCAGCCGTTCATACGCGCCGACGCGGCGCACGCGCGGCGCGGCGCTGGTCAGCTGCAGGTCGAGCGAGGCGGGCAGCAGTGCCTGCGTATCGCCCGGCTGCTTGGTCAGGAAATACAGCCGGATGCTTTCCTCCGGCTGCAGCGTGATCACCAGCCGGTTGCCCGGCGTGGTGCCCAGCGGATGCGGGAACAGCGGGTAGGGCACGTCGTGGAAGTGGATCACGATCTCCGCCACGCGCGATTGCATGCGCTTGCCGGTGCGCAGGTAGAACGGCACGCCGGCCCAGCGCCAGTTGGCGATCTCGGCGCGGATGGCGACGAAGGTCTCGGTGCGGCTGTCGGGGGCGATGCCCGCTTCGCTCGAGTAGCCGGGCACGGGATCGCCGCCGGCCGCGCCGCGGCAGTACTGGCCGCGTACCACTTTCTCGGCGACGTCCTCGGGGCGGATCGGACGCAGTGCCTTCAGGATCTTCAGCTTCTCGTCGCGGATGGCGTCTTCAGACAGGCTGGTGGGCGGTTCCATCGCCACCATGCACAGCAGCTGCAGCAGGTGGTTCTGCACCATGTCGCGCAGCGCGCCGATGCCGTCGTAGAAGTTGCCGCGGCGCTCCACGCCGAGTTCTTCGGCAATCGTGATCTGCACCTGCCGCACCCATTCACGCCGCCACAGCGGTTCGAACAGCACGTTTCCGAAGCGCACCGCCATCAGGTTCTGCACCGACTCCTTGCCCAGGTAGTGGTCGATCCGGTAGATGCGGTCCTCGGCAAAGTGGCGCGCCACTTCGGCGTTGATCGCTTCGGACGAGGCCAGGTCGTGGCCGAGCGGTTTCTCCAGCACCACGCGGCTGCGCTCGCCGGCCAGGCCCACGCGCGCCAGCTGCTCGCAGATCCTGACGAACAGGTGCGGTGCGGTGGCGAGGTAGCACACCACCACCGCTGCGGCGCGTGCATTGACCAGTTCGGCCAGCGCATCGAAGCCGCCGTCGGCGTTGGCATCGACCTGCAGGTAGACGATGCGGTCGAGAAAACCCTGCCAGGCCGAAGCCGCCGCGTTGCCGGCCAGTCCCGGCAGCACTTCATCGTTGAGCATCGACAGATACGCGTCATGCGCCAGCGGCTGGCTGCCCAGCGCCAGGATGCGTCCGCGTGGATGTAGCGAGCCGGCGGCGTGCGCGTCGAACAGCGCCGGCAGCAGCTTGCGCCGCGCCAGGTCGCCGGTGGCGCCGAACAGTACGAAATCGAATTCCGGGGAAGCTTGGGGAACCGAAGCGCCGGCAGGGTGGCTGTGCATCATGTCAAAGGAAGTAGAGGGGTGGAGGGGCCGGTCATGCCTTCAGCGCGGCGTGGCCCAGCCTTTGTATTGGCCGACATTGGCGCGCGTCACCAGCGTGGACGGCAGCAGCACGGTCGGGTTGGCGGGGCGCTGGCCGTTCATCATGTCCACGCCGAGCTGCACCGCCGTGCGCGCGATGGCCCACGGGTCCTGGCTGGCCGAGGCCTGCACCAGCGTGTCGGCCTTCAGCGCGGCCTCGATATCCGGCGCGCCGTCGACCGAGGCGATCAGGATGCCGCGGCGGTTGAGCTGGCGCGCGGCCAGGTCCGCGCCCACGGCCTGTGGATCGTTGATGGTGAAGACCGCATCCACCTTCGGGAAGCGCGTCAGGTACAGCTGCATCACGTTCAGCCCGCCTTCGCGCGAACCCTTGGCATCCTGGTCGTCGGACAGGATGCGGATCTGCGGATGCCGCGCAAGCACCGTCTTGCAGCCCTTGACGCGGTCGAGCACCGCCGACACCGGCGGGCCGTTCTGGATGATCACGTTGCCGCGTCCCTTGAGCTGCTCGGCGATATAGCCGCAGGCCAGCTCGCCGGCCTGGGTGTTGTCGGTCTGCACGGTGGCGTCGGCGCCGGCGGCGGCAACGTCGACCGCCACCACCACGATGCCTGCCTTGCGCGCCTTGCGTACCGCCGGCTCGATCGCGCGCGCATCGGCGGCGTTGATCAGGATCAGGTCGACCTTGGCGACGATAAAGCTGTCGATATGGGTGAACTGCTTGTTCAGGTCATAGTCTGCCGACAGCACCGTCACCTTGGCCTGCGGATTGACCTGCCGGGCCGCGGCCTCGGCGCCACGCGCCAGGGCGACGAAATACGGGTTGCCGAGGGAACCCAGTGTCACGCCGACTTTTTTCAGCTGGCGTTGCTGGGCTGGCGCGGACGCAGGCTGCGCCGGCGTCTGTGCCACGGCGGGGAGCGCACACACCATGGCGAGGGTGCCTGCCGCCAGGGCGTTGAGGATGGGTTGGATCACGATCTGTCTCCTGTCGGGCCGACTGTCAGGTACGGGCAGAGCCCTTCTGGCGATAGCGGTCGAGCGCCACGGCGCCGATGATCACCAGGCCCTTGATGATGTATTGCCAGATATCCGACACACCCAGCAGGATCAGCCCGTTGGACAGCACCGCGATGATCAGCGCGCCCACCAGCGTGCCGGCAATGGAGCCGACGCCGCCAACGAAGCTGGTGCCGCCCAGGATCACCGCGGCGATCGCATCGAGTTCATACGACTGGCCCAGCTGCAGCCCGTTGGCCGCATACAGCCGCGACGCCGACATCACGCCGCCCAGCCCGGACAGCAGCCCCGACACCGCGTAGACGAACAGCAGCACCACCCACACCTTGATGCCCGACAGGCGCGCCGCCTCGGCATTGCCGCCGACCGCGTAGATCTGCAGGCCCAGCACCGTGCGGCGCAGCACCACCCACGACACCGCCACCACGGCGGCGGCGATCACCACCAGCCACGGCACGCCCAGCAGGTCGCCGTTGCCAATGAAGGCAAAGCCGATATCCGGGTTGTAGACCGTGCTGTCATTGCCTACCAGGCGCGCCAGCCCGCGCACCGCGGTCAGGCTGCCGAGCGTCACGATAAAGGGCGGCAGCTTCATGAAGGCGATCAGCGCGCCGTTGACCAGGCCGAACAGCAGGCCGCACAGCAGCGCCGCCGGCACGCTCAGCGCGGCGAGTTGCGGCATCAGCGATACCAGCATTGCCACCACCGCGGACACCGACAGGATCGACCCGACCGACAGGTCGATGCCGCCGGTCAGGATCACGAAGGTCATGCCCGCGGCCAGCACCAGGTTGATCGACGCCTGCTGCGCGATGATGGAGAGGTTCTGCAGGCTGGCGAAGTTCTCGGTCAGCAGCGAGAAGCCGAGGCACAGCAGCACCAGCACCGGCAGCATGCCGAGAGCGCGCAGGCGTTCCTGCGTGGTGGCGCGGCCAGTGGCGCCGGCCAGGGCAGGGCGGTTGGCAGGGGCGGCAGCCGCGGCCGCGTGGGCCGTGGGATGGAGGGGATTGCGCATGGTGTCTCCTGATCGCTGAATGTCGGGCCTGTGTCGGCCGGTTTGTCTTGGGGCGGTCGTGTTCGTGTCCGAGGTGGCTTTTGCTATGGCGTTTCCGAAATCGCTTGTTTGCTCCGCTCTCCCACTTCATGGGAGCGGGGAGCAAACAGCCCGCTTCGATTAGTGCAGGGTGGGCTGGCCGGCCCCCGTGGCAAGCGCGATGATCTGCTCCTGCATGGCCGCGGCATCGGCACTGCCCGGCACCTCGCCAACCAGCTCTCCCTCGCGCATCACCAGCACGCGGTCGCACAACCCGACCACCTCTGGCAGTTCGCTGGAAATCAGCAGCACCGCCACGCCGGAACGCGCCAGCTCATTGATCAGCCGGTAGATCTCCGCCTTGGCGCCGATATCCACGCCGCGCGTGGGCTCGTCCAGGATCAGCACGCGCGGCCGCGTTTCCAGCAAGCGCGACAGCATCACCTTCTGCTGGTTGCCCCCGGACAGCGACCCCACATTGATCTGCGGATGCGCCACGCGGATGCCGAGCGACCGGATCGCCGAGGCAGTGCGTTGCCGCGCGCTGGCGCGGTTGAGGCGCCCGCCGCGCAGCGCATCGCGCGCCGCTACGATCAGGTTGATGTTCTCGTGCACGCTCTGGTCCAGGAACAGGCCTTGCAGCTTGCGGTCCTCGGTCAGGTAGGCGATGCCGGCATCGATCGCCTGGCGCGGGCTGGTGACGGCCAGCGGCGTGCCGGCGACGAAGACCGCACCCTCGGTGCGCGCATCGGCACCAAAGACCAGCCGTGCCAGTTCGGTCCGGCCGGCGCCGACCAGCCCGGCCAGGCCCAGTACCTCGCCGGCGCGCAGGTCGAAGCTGCACGCGCGCACGCGGCGGCCGTCGGTCATATTGCGTACGGACAGCATGATCTCGCCCGGCTCGACCTCGCCATGGGTGCGGGTGTAGAAGCCGGACAGGTCGCGCCCGACCATCATCTTGACCAACGCGGCCCGCGTCAGCTGCTCGCGCTCCAGGGTGCCGACGAAGCAGCCGTCGCGCAGCACGGTGACGCGGTCGGCCAGCTCATCGATCTCTGCCATGCGATGGCTGATGTAGATGATCGCCATGCCTTCGGCGCGCAACTGGCGGATCAGCGCGAACAGCCGATCCGTCTCGCGCGTGGACAGCGGCGTGGTGGGTTCGTCCATCACCAGGATGCGGGTCTCGAAATGCACCGCGCGGGCGATCTCCACCAGCTGGCGCTGCGCGATCGACAGCGTATGCACCGGCGTCTCCGGCGTGAAATCCGCCCCCAGCCGCGCCAGCGTGGCCTCGCAGCCGCGCGCCATGCCGGCGCGGTCGACCATGCCGCGGCGGTGCAGGTGGCGGCCCAGGTAGATGTTCTCGGCCACGCTCAGGTTGGGCGCCAGGCTCAGCTCCTGGTAGATCACGGCCACGCCATGCGCGCGCGCCGTGGCCGGGCCGTCGATCTCCACCGGCGCGCCGCCGATGCGGCATTCGCCGCCGCCATCGGCGATATAGGCGCCGGACAGGATCTTCATCAGCGTGGACTTGCCCGCGCCGTTCTCGCCCATCAGCGCATGGACCTCGCCGGCATGGACGGTGAGTTGCACGTTGCTGAGCGCCTTCACGCCCGGGAAGGTCTTGGAGATATTGCGCAGTTCGAGCAGGGGAGCGGGGCCGCTTGCCTGCGCGGCGTGCAGGTGCGGCGGCAGGGGCATCGCCCCCATGGCTTCAGACAATGGCATGGCTTGCCTCCGGAACGATGGCGGACGCACCCCGAAGCAGTTCGGCGCGCGGCGAGAAGTTCATGAACATCGGCAGCGATGCGGCACCGACCGCGCCGGCGTTGGCGCCAAAGCAGCCGCGTACCACCGTGGCGGGGGCGCGCGCTTCGGGCGCGCTCTCGTCCAGCGCCTGCTGCAGGCGCGCGATCAGCGTGGGCACCAGCCCGCCGTCGATATCCGCGTCGAAGATCACCAGCGGCACGTCGAGTACCGCCAGCGCGGATTGCAGCGCGGGGGCCAGCGCATCGACGCAGTCGTCGATCCATTCCTCGACCGCCGGGTGGGCCAGTTCGACCTGGCGCTGCAGGTCGGCGTGCCCGTTGACCGTCACGCCGTGGTGGCGCAGGTGGCGCGTCAGCGCGTTGAGGGAAGCGCGCGATAGCAGGATGTCGCGTCGCCTGCCGTTGCCGGCCACGGCGGGCGCCGATGACAGCGTGCTCGGGGGCACCGGCATCATCGCGATATCGCCGGCATTGCCGGACACGCCGCGCACGCAGTCGCCGTTGAGCACCACGCCGCCGCCGATGGCCGGCCCGAGGAACACGTAGAGGAAGTGCTGGGCGTGATGCCGGCCGTAGAACAGTTCGGCCACCGCGGCGGCGGTGCCGTCGTTTTCGCTGAAGACGGGCAATCCGGTGGCGGCGTTGAGCATCGCCGGGAAGTCAGCCTGGTCCCAGGCGCGAAAGCTGGCCTGGAAGGCCTCACCCTGCACATCGAGTTCGCGCAGCCAGGCGCCCAGGTTGTACGGCTGCGCCACGCCGATGCCGAGCAACCGCTTCTGTTCGGCGGCGCTGAGCAGGGCGCGCATCTCCGCGATGTCGTGCCGCACGGTCTCGAGCGCCTGGTCGGGGTGGGGCAGCACCAGCTGATGGGCGCGGCTGGCCAGGATATGGCCGGCAAAGTCCACCATCACCACTTCTATGCTGCCCCGGTCCAGCCGCACGCCGATGCCGAAGGCCCCCTTGGGCTGCAGCCGGATCAGGCTGGCAGGCTGGCCGCGCTGGCCTTCGGTGCGGCGCCCGGCCTGCTCGATCAGGCCTTCTTCGGCCAGGGTCTGCACGATGCTGCCGACCGCCGTGTTGGTCAGCTGCGCCATGCGCGCCAGGTCGGCCTTGGAGGCCTCGCCGGCGCGGCGCAGTGCCAGCAGCAGCGCGCGTTCGTTATACAGGCGCAGGCTGGCGGAATTCACGCCACGGCCCGCTTTGGATGCGGTCATCTTGTCTCCGTCCTGTCGGCTCGCTTCAGGGGCGAGCGGTATTAATTAATTCATGCTGAATTAAATGATACCGGGGCCCAGAACTCAACCACGGGAAAACCCGGAGGGCGTATTCGCCTCATGAGCCGTTCCGGGCGGCGGGGCGCGCCCGCCGCCGCCTTGCGTGCAGTCACGGCGGCGGCTAGCGTGGAAAGGCAACGACTGGCAACGGGGAGCCCCAATGAAAGCCCGTGCAGAACCCGGCAACTGGAGCCACTTCTATATCCTCGACAAAAGGAACCGGCCGGTTCAGGTAGCCGGCCGCGAAGAATGGCAACGCTGGATGGAGGAGAACGACCCGGTATTCCGCCGCACCGTGTTGGAGGACAGCGGCGGCACCACGGTCACCACGCGCTTCCGGGGCGTCGCCGAGGCGATGGGGAATCCGGTGCTCTTTGTCACGCGCGTGACGGGCATGGGGGAACAGGACAACGAGAGCTTTGGGTCGCCCACGCTGGAGGCCGCGCTGACGCTGCATGAGGAGATCGTGCAGAAGCGGTTGAGGCAGCTGACAGGTAAGGCCTAGCGGTGGCCCGTTCGCAGCGCCGGGGCCGCCGCCGTGTGGCTTACTGCTTCGACATCTGCGTGACGAAGTACCCGCCGGTGCCGGTGCGGCCGGACATCACCAGCGTGTGCTTGTAGCGCGTGTCCTTGGTGACCAGGATGCTGCTATCGGCCGGCATGAACCGGATCGCGGCATAGCCCGTGTGTGGCAGGCAGGCCGACAACCCGCAGGAAGTTGTCCCGGGCTTTGGCGGCGTACCCGCCACGACATCCACGACATAATGATTTTTGGCCGAGCCAGGCTCCGCCAGCGTCACGGCGCCTTGCAGCGTGCAGACCCGGGTGCCGCTGGTATTGGTGCCGGTGAGGCTGCCGGCTTCGTCGATTTGCATCTCGAACGCGTCCTGCTTCCAGCTGCCGGCGATCGCCCGGCCTGCCTCAGGCCGCCGCCTTCCAGAACAGGTAATCGGCCTGGTACCGGACCGTCTGCGTAGCGCCGCTGTTGGCCGCGCCGCAGGCCGCTGCCGGTGCAACCCCGCCGCGGGTGGCCACGCGCTGGATATACGTCACGCCGGTCATCATGCCGCTGCCTTGCGCCGGATTGGCCTTGACCAATTGATGGGGGATATTGCCATCTCCGCCCGGCGCGATCGCAACCTGGGTGGCGGTCACCTTCGATCCGTCGTTCGACTCCCAGGTGGCCGGCGGGCCGTAGTACTTGCCGACGGGCTTGCCGCCGCGGTCGCTAAGTACGGCGTCGGGGCCCACGAAGGCCCATTCGAACTGGTCGCCGGCATTGGC
Source organism: Cupriavidus sp. PB-02 (assembly GCF_058252315.1). Taxonomy (NCBI): domain Bacteria; kingdom Pseudomonadati; phylum Pseudomonadota; class Betaproteobacteria; order Burkholderiales; family Burkholderiaceae; genus Cupriavidus; species Cupriavidus sp. PB-02. The sequence goes on along the minus strand of NZ_CM177695.1, from coordinate 1,777,582 downwards.
TTTGGGCCGGCACATATAGCGCAGCTCGCCGGTGCCGACCGTCTGCATGGCGAGCTGGTGCCCGGCAGGTACCCGGATGGTGTCGGCAACCGCGGGGGCGGCCATCATGCCCCCGTGGCGCATGTCGCTGGCACAGGCGGCGAGCGCGACGCAGGCGGAAAGCGGAACAAGCAGGGTGGGGCGGATCATGGTCTGGCTCCTGGTTTGGCTAGGGTGCACGCAGCCGGCAGGCTGCATTGGCTTGTACTCACCAGCCGGCCGTTTGGATGCGGCCGGCGGCAAATATTTCTGCAACCAGCGGGCTGAGACCGGTCAGGCGGTCTGTATATGTCTCTTGGCCTGAATTTCATCGCCGTCCTACCGTTCCAGGCAGCCCGTGCCAGGAAGCGCCCGCCTCAGTCTGACAGCGCACCCGCTTGCCGCAGCGCGGCGCGTGCAATCTCCATCCGTGCCTTGGCATGCTCCGGCCGCACCAGGTCCAGGTTGAGCGCAAAGAGGTAGTTGTCGCCACCGCGTTCGACCCAGCCGACCAGCCAGCCCACCGCAGGCTGCGCCGAATCCGCCCAGCCGGTCTTGGCATGCAGCGTGTAGCCGGCGCCGCGTTCCATCACCGTGATGTCGTCCACGGCCGCGAACGTGGCCGGGGAGAACGGCAGCGTGCGCTGCACCAACCCCTTCAGGAAGTCGATCTGCTGGTAGGCCGAGATCCGCAGCGTGCCGTTGAGCCAGAAGCGGTCGACCGGCCCGGAGCTGTCGGCATTGCCATAGTGCGATGCGCTCAGGTAGCGTCGGTACGCCGCGCTGCCCACCCGCCGTGCCAGCGCCTGGTAGGCGGGAACGCAGGAGTTGGGAAAGGCCACGCGCAGCGGCACCTCGGCGTTGCATGCCTCGGGCAGGATGGCCTTGCCGCCGACCAGCCAGACCTTGCCGTCCCATGGCAGCTTGTCATGGTCGACATCGGCGACGGCGCCGCTTTCCAGGCCGATCAGCGAGTTGAGGATCTTGAAAGTCGACGCCGGCGAGTACTGCGTGGCAGCGCGTTGCGGGTTGTACGTCAGCATCCGGTCGCGCCGCAGGTCGTAGATGACCATGGTGCCGGCGGTGCCGGTCTCGCGAAAAAGTGGCGCGGCTTCCAGGGGGACTTCCTTCGGGGCTGCGACAGCGGCGAGGGTGGAAATCAGCAGGCCGAGGCCGACGGCCACCGGTGTCAACAAACGGGCGAGGCGATGGTTCATGGCAGTGGAGAGTTGGAGTTGAGTGGCAATCCGGGCCCGGACCGTGGTGCGCAGCATAGGAGAGCGCCCAGGCAACGCCAACCGGCGCCGCTGTAACTTGCGTAACATGCCGGGGTCGCGCCACCAACACGCCTGATTGCCCGATGCCAGCCACTCCCGCCCTCATCCATATCGACCTGTCCGCCCCGTACCGGGTTGATGGCCAGCCAGCGCGCTACCAGTCGGTGTGGCTGCTGGCGCGGATCTGGCACGCGCAGCGAGCCGGGGAGGGCAGCGTGCCGGCGTCGGCGGTGCGCTGCGCGTTCCCGGCGGCGGCCAACCTACGCATGCTGGTGTCGCGCGCGTTTGCCGACTTTGCGCGCTGGCAGGTGGCGGTCGGGTGGGGTGCGGATGCGCGGCGCGATCCCGACACGGCCAACCCGGCGCACCGCAGCCGCGGGCCGTTCTGGATCACGGCCGCGAGCGCGCGGCGCCTGCGCTTCATTGTGCACGGGCGCACCGTGGGACCGGCTGCAGTGGCCCGGCACCTGGGCTTCAGCGCGGCGGCGCTTGCGCCCGCGCCAGGCAGCATCGACGGCGTCGGCTATGTGATGCGCGACATGGCCTTCTGGAGCCAGCTGACCCAGGCCATGCGCAGCGCGCAGGACGGCTATGCCGGCGCGCACGGCTCGGCCGTGGCGGAATTCTTCCGCACGGCGCAGCGCAGCGCCGCCGACGCCTTCCAACAGGCGCTGGCGCTGCTCAAGGAGAGCCTGGCGTGGCGCCGCTGCGGCCGGCTGGAGCAAAGCCGGGCCGCGCTGCGGCGCTTCGACCGGCTGGCGCAGGGTGGCGATATCAGCGCGGCGATGCCGACCTTCGCCGCCATGGGGCACGTGGTGAGCGCGTGGGAGCGCTACACCCGCGGGGACAACGATGGCGCCGGCGCGGGACTGGCCGCGCTGCGCGCCGATGCCGAGCTGGGGCTGGTGGTGCGCTACAACCCGCGACTGCGCTTTGAGGTGCTGAACCTGGAAGCGCTGCTGCATAAGGCCGAGGCCATGCGAGCGCCAGGCGCCGGCGCGGTGCCGCCGGCACAGGCCGCGCAGCGGGCGCTGGATGCCTTTGCCGGCGCGCTGCAGGCGGCCTATGAAGCGGATTCGGTCGATGCCGTGCAGCATGCCGCCGCCAATATTGGACTGTGCCTGTGGCTGTTCTGGCGGCACGGGCGGATCGATGCGGCACGCGAGTTGTCGGCGGGCGCGGTGCAGCGGCAGGCGATGCGCTGGCTGGGGTTGTCGGAATGGATCTGCGACCGTTTCGGCGTGGGCGGCGGCACCGCCTGGAATGCAATCTTCCTGCTGCGCATTGCGCGCGGCAGCAGCGGACCGGACGCACCGCAGGCAGGGAAGGGCGAGGGCAGCGGCGTGCCGACGGCGGCGGCCAGCATGGCCGCGTTCCGCCGCCAGCGGCCGCTCTCGGTGGCCGAGGCCATCGATGCGCTGCGTCCCTTCCACGCGCCGTTCGCGCCGGCCAAGGGCTTTGTGCGCTGGTCCGCGGTGGCGGCCTTCGCGCTGGAGGACCATGACGCCGGCCACGTCAGGCTGGGGCCGCTGCAGCTGGCCAACCTGCTGCTGGAATCGGCGTGGTACCTCACCCATGAGCAGGGCGCGACGGCGAAGGCCTGTGCCGCGGCGGAGCGGTTGGTTGCACAGTTGCCCTCGCTGCGTGCAGCGGAGCGTGCGTTCTTTGCGGCCGAGATCCGGGCGTTGCCGCCGGAGTTGCGCGATGCCGCGGCGGAGGCAGGCAGGGGGCGGCGCAAGGGTGGGTAGGGAGGAACGAAAAAGGGGCGACTGCATGTCGCCCCTTGGGTGAGTTTGGCGGGTGTTGGATGACCCAGGACACCATGCTTGTTGAACCGCCTGCCCTGTCCCCCGGCCCCGCTCGCGCAGGCGGAAGAGGAGCACACCGGCGGCCTGCCGTGCGTGTCAGCCCGGGTCAGGACAAGCGAGGGTCAATCAAACAACTCTTGCCAGATGCTCTTCTTGCGATAGTGCTTCTGCTCGCGCTCGTAATGGCGGTCGCGGTCGCCGTGGCTGCGGTCCTGCTCATAGCCGCGCTCGTAGCCTTGCTGCTGCGGCGGCGGGCTTTGCATCGCGGCGGGTTGCACTGCCGCGGCGGGGGCCGCGGAGCGCTCCAGGATCTTGTCGAGTTCGCCGCGATCCAGCCATACGCCGCGGCATTTGGGGCAATAGTCGATCTCGATACCCTGGCGCTCGGACATCACGAGTTGCGTCTGCGGGCATACCGGACAATCCATGGTTTCTCCTCTTTGCTGTGAAACGGTCGTGGTAAGACCGGTGCGGCGGGGGTTGGTTCGCCGCAATGCGCGGGAAAAAGTGCTGTGAAGGACGCAATCAGGGCGGCGACCAGCCCACGGGCAAGGGGCAGCACGGAATTTGTCGCCCGCACCACCGTCGAAGCGGGTATGCCTTTGTCTCCTCCCGAAACCCGTTCCCCATCCAACGCGCGGACCTTCTCGCGCCTGGCATGGCTCGCCGCGCTGACCGCCATGGTCTGGGCCGCCTGGCCCTGGCTGCAGCCCCAGCTCGAACGCGCGATCTACGCCGCCCGCCTGTCCGCGCGCGCGGCGCCGGTGGCGCTGCCGGTGCCGGTCGAAGGTGTCGCGCAACGCGCGCTGCGCGATACCTGGCACGGCATGCGCTCGGGCGGCCGCAAGCACGAAGGCATCGACATCTTTGCGCCGCGCGGCCGCCCGGTGTTGTCGGCGACCGAAGGTATCGTCACGCGCGTTGGCACCAACCGGCTGGGCGGCAAGGTGGTGTGGGTGATGGGTCCGGGCCGGCAGTTGCACTACTACGCGCACCTCGACGACTACGCCTCGATCCGCGCTGGAGATATCGTCGCGGCGGGGAGCGTGCTGGGCTATGTCGGCACCACCGGCAATGCGCGCGGCACGCCGCCGCATCTGCACTACGGCATCTACACCGCGGGCGGCGCGATCAACCCGTTCCCGCTGCTGAAGGGACCAGCGGCGGCAGGACCATGAGGGCCCATGCCGGGCTTACGTCAGCCCGTTGCGCACCGCGTAGCATATCCGCCCACCGATCACCATAAGTCTAATATGTTGGGAAATGGATATGTTTAAGCATAAATTGTCAAACGTTTTGTTTCTGATATTGATCGCTTTAATTTCAAATAATTCTCAGGCAACTTGCACTGGGTTGGCACCGATTACTCAGATTGTTCTGAATTTTCCTTCGACTATTGTGGTTGGGCGAGATGTGGCTGTTGGACAAACAGTTGCACGCGCTCAAACCATTGATGGCTCTCACAGAAGTATTCTGAGTTGCGACTCGTCAGGCGGGACTCAATTCCATAGCGGGACCCGTTCCATGGTTCCTGGTTATACCAATGTCTACGATATTGGAGTTCCGGGCTATGGTTTGCGACTTTCGCAACAAAATAGCTCGGGTACTCCATTCTGGTATGTACCTTCTGTAGAGAAGTATTCGTACGCTCTCGGCGTATATTGGATTGCTGTTGTGTATTTTACCGGTGAAATTATCAAGACGAGCAACGCTGGTGGCAGCGGCCCAATAAATCCTTGGCAATATGCAATCCTTGCCGGCGATGGCAATACGGTGTTCGTGAACTGGTAAGTTGCGGCAGGCAGTGCAATTAAAACCCACCACCTGTACTGTGACGAATCCGGTAATTAATGTGGTGATGCCGGCAATAAAGAGCAACGCGTTGGGCGGGATCAACGGGACATCAGCTGTGCAGCCATTTGCAATCAATCTTGACTGCCCTTTGGCGGGACCGAAGGTGTATGTGACGCTGACGGATGCCACCACACCGGGAAACACTGGCAGCACGCTATCGCTGGCGAACGGATCCACCGCGACTGGCGTTGGACTCCAGGTGCTCAGCGGAAGCACGGTGGTGAGTTATGGTCCGGATTCGGCTGTGGCGGGCAATCTTAATCAATGGCAGGCTGGCACTTCGGCCGGCACTGCGATGAGTATTCCGCTCGGCGTTCGCTATATCCAGACCGCCTCGTCGATGGGTGCGGGGCTGGTCAAGGGGGCGGCAACCTTCACGATATCGTATCGGTAGTCACCAGGTGAGCTAAGAGGAATCCTGTGCGTCCTGATGCAGTGCCGGGATACAACGTGGCCGGGGGCGACAGTAGTGGCCGCCGGGCGTGACAAGCGCCCATCCGGCCGCGGCGAAACCTGCTACCGCAGCCGGCGGATGGCGCGACCGCTCAAAGCTTCGCCACATCCAGCACCGCTTGCGCAAACGCCTCCGGTGCTTCCTGCGGCAGGTTATGCCCCGCGCCCCGGATGATCCGGTGCAGCCGCTTGCCCGAGAACTTGCCCGCATAGGCCTTGCCGTCAGTGGCCGGCACCACCCCGTCGGCATCACCGTCCAGCGTGATGGTCGGCACGCCGATCACCGGCCCCGCGGCCAGGTGCTGTTCCAGCGCGTCGTAGGCGGGCTCGCCCTCGGCCAGGCTCAGCCGCCAGCGGTAGTTGTGGATGACTATGGCGACGTAGTCGGGGTTGTCGAACGATGCCGCGCTGCGCGCGAAGGTGGCGTCGCTGAAGTCCCAGCGAGGCGAATTCGCCTTCCAGATCAGCCGGTTGAAGTCGCGCCGGTTGGCTTCGTAGCCAGCGCGGCCGCGCTCGGTCGCGAAGTAGTACTGGTACCACCAGCCATGCTCGAGCGCCGGCGGCAGCGGCGCCTTGTTGCGCTCGCGGTTGTTGATCAGGTAGCCGTTGACCGACACCATTGCGCGGCAGCGCTCGGGCCAGAGTGCGGCGATGATATTGGCGGTGCGCGCGCCCCAGTCATAGCCTGCCAGGATCGCCTGCGCGATGCCGAGCGCATCCATCAGTGCGATGATGTCCAGCGCCACCACGGCCTGCTGCGCGTTGCGCGGGGTTTGCCCGGAGCGGAAGCGGGTGGTGCCATGGCCGCGCAGGTGGGGCACGATCACCCGGTAGCCCGCCGCCGCCAGCTGCGGCGCCACCTCGGCAAAGCTGTGGATGTCGTAGGGCCAGCCGTGCAGCAGGATCACCACCGGGCCGCCGGCGGGACCGGCTTCGGCGTAGCCGATATTGAGCACGCCGGCGTCGACCTGCTTGAGCGGTCCGAACGCGGGCGGCGCGCCGGCGCCGCCGGGCCCGGCGGATTGCGCGTGCGCGCTGCCGATCAGGTCCAGCCCGGCGATGGCGATGGCGGCGGTGCCGAACAGCAGCCGGCGGCGGTGGTTGATGGATTCAGGCATGACGATGTCCCTTTGTTGTTGTGCATGGAAGGATTGTGCGTGAAAGGCCGCGCGCTTACTTGCGCGCAGCCAGTGCCTGCTGGATCGCCGCTTCGGTTTCCTTGTAATTGCCTTCGCCAAAATGCTTGTAAATCACCTGGCCGTTGGCATCGATCAGGTAGAGCGCCGGCCAGTACTGGTTGCGCCAGGCGTTCCAGGTGGCATATGCGTTGTCCTGCGCCACCGGGTAGCGGATATCGAAGCGCTTGATCGCGGCCTGCACGTTGGCCGTCGATTTCTCGAAGGCGAACTCGGGCGTATGCACGCCGACCACCACCAGCCCCTTGTCGCGGTATTTGTCGTACCACTGCCGTACATGGGGCAGCGTGCGGATGCAGTTGATGCACTCGTAGGTCCAGAAATCGACCAGCACGACCTTGCCGCGCAGCCCGGCCACGGTCAGCGGCTCGGAGTTCAGCCACTTCTCGATGCCGGTGAACTCCGGGGCCTTGCCGTAATCGCCGGGTCCGGCGGACGGTGCGGCAAAAGGTGCCGCGGCATAGACGGCCGCGACGACGGCCGTGGTGGCGAGCAGGGTGCGAAAGATGGGGTACATGGTTCAGGCTCCGGACAGGGTGGCGGGCACGGCGAGGTGCGTTAGCCGCATTCCACCGCCCGTGCGTATCCCGGTTGTTTCCGGAACCGGGTCAGATTGCAATGTTTCATGTCTGCCCCCGTTCCAGATACAGAGCGATACAAAGCGCTCCACCCGCCGCCGCATAATGGCGGCACCCGGGCCCAGGCCGCGCATGGCCGCCCGATCATCCACCCGACCATTCCGCCCCGTTTTGCAGGCGCCCCATGACCCAGCAGGACCATATCCTTATTGTCGACGATGACCGCGAGATCCGCGAGCTGGTGGCCGCGTATCTCGAGCGCAGCGGCATGCGCGTCACCCTGGCCGCCAACGGCCGCGAGATGCGCGCAGGACTGGACAATGGCGCGGTCGACCTGGTGGTGCTCGACCTGATGCTGCCCGGCGAAGACGGCCTGGCGCTGTGCCGCGACCTGCGCGCCAGCGAGCGCCGCCACCTGCCGGTGCTGATGCTGACCGCCCGCAACGAAGAGGCCGACCGCATCCTGGGGCTGGAGATGGGCGCCGACGACTACCTGGTCAAGCCCTTCGCCGCGCGCGAGCTGCTGGCGCGCATCCGCTCGGTGCTGCGGCGCACGCGCATGCTGCCGCCCAACCTCCAGGTCACCGAGGCGGCCAGCATGCTGGCGTTCGGGCCCTGGCGGCTGGACACTACCGCGCGGCACCTGCTCGACGAGCAGGACGTGATCGTCGCGCTCAGCGGTGCGGAGTACCGGCTGCTGCGCGTGTTCGTCGACCATCCGCAGCGCGTGCTCACGCGCGACCAACTGCTCAACCTGACGCAGGGGCGTGATGCCGAGCTGTTCGAGCGCTCCATCGACCTGCTGGTCAGCCGCCTGCGCCAGCGCCTGGACGACGATGCGCGCGAGCCGCGCTACATCAAGACCGTGCGCAACGGCGGCTACGTCTTCACCGCCCCCGTCGAGATCCGCGAGGCACGGCCGTGAACGGCGGCGCGCGCAGGGTGCTGGCGTGGCCGCGCACGCTGTTCGCGCGCCTGATGGTGATCCTGCTGGTCGGCCTGGTGCTGGCGCAGGGGCTGTCCTTCGGACTGGTGATGATGGAGCGCCGGGAGGTGGCGGACCGGCTGATGCTGGGCAACCTGGAGATGGACGTGGCCAGTTCGGTGGCGATGCTCGACATGCTGCCGGCGGAGAAGCGCGGCGCCTGGCTGGAGCGGATGCGGCGGCAGAACTACAGCTACCGGCTCGATGCCGGCACGCCCGGCGAACCGCCGCGTTCGGAGCGGGCGCGGCGGGCCGTGGACACCATCGCGCAGGCATTGCAGGGCCGCTACGAGGTCACTGCCAGCAAGGCGCCCGGCAGCCGCGACCGCTTCCAGGTCCACCTGCGGCTGCGCGACGGCAATCCGCTGACCATCGACGTGCATCCGGCCGGCACGCTGTTGTCGTCCTGGCTGCCGGTGCTGCTGGCGGTGCAGCTGGCGCTGCTGGCCGGCTGCGCCTGGATGGCGGTGCGGCTGGTGACGCGGCCGCTGCACCAGCTGGCGGCCGCGGCGGAGAACCTGGGCCCGGACCTTAAGGCCGACCGGCTCCCTGAAAGCGGCCCGGCCGAGGTCGCCCACGCCGCAGCCGCCTTCAACGCCATGCAGGCGCGCATTGCCGGCTACCTGGCCGAGCGCGTGCAGATCCTGGCCGCGATCTCGCACGACCTGCAGACGCCGATCACGCGCATGCGGCTGCGCGTGGACCTGATGGAGCCATCCGAGGCGCAGGACAAGATCTACCACGACCTGCGCGCGATGGAGCACCTGGTGCGCGAAGGCGTGGCCTATGCCCGCACGCTGCACGGCGCCAGCGAGGCCCAGGCGCGCATCGACCCCGATGCGCTGCTCGACAGCCTGGCGGGCGACTATCTCGACGCCGGGCACAACATTGCCGTCCATGGCAGGGCCGGCACGCCGATCCTGACACGCCCGCAGGCGCTGCGGCGCATCCTCGCCAACCTGATCGACAACGCGGTCAAGTTCGGCGGCGACGTAACACTGGCCGTCTCGCGGCAGGCCGATGGCGCGCTGGCCATCGCCGTGAGGGACCGGGGGCCAGGCATTCCGGAGGCCGAGCTGGAGCGGGTGATGCAGCCGTTCTACCGCCTCGAGACCTCGCGCAATCGTGGCACCGGCGGCACCGGCCTGGGACTGGCGATCGCGCAGCAGCTGACGCAGGCGCTGGGCGGCACGCTGGCGCTGGCCAATCGCGATGGGGGTGGGCTGCAGGCCACCTTGACCTTGCCGGCCTAGCGCGCGATGTGCCGGGGCCGTCATCGGCGGCGGGCCCGGCGGCAGTTGTCTTTCCTTCCTTCGCTCCCCTTCTTCCTGCCGCGCTTAGGTGGCTTGCGGCCGTCCCGCCGCTGGCGCTCGCCCGTCGCTTTGTATGGCTTTGTATCTGGCGTCAGCGGAGATACGTGCGCTGACCATTCCGGCGCCGTCCTGCTATTTGCCAGATACACCGGTCGGCTTCAATGCATCTCGTGGCGCGGCGCAACGGCAGATCACCGATCTCCCAGCCGGCGCCGCGATACCGGCCACGCCGTTCGTTGCGGCAACGGCCCATCGACCGAGCCCTGCAACTGACACACGGAGCGTCCAAATGCCTTCTACCAATTTCTCCCGCCTGGCCCGCCAGATCCTGACCACCGTGGCCATCGCCGCCGCCCTGGGCGCCACCGCGCAGGCCGCCTCCGCCGCCGTACGTCCGGGCGACCATGACGTCGGCGGCATCGCCGCGGCCCGCACGGCCGACCGCGACGCCTTCACGGACGGCGCCCGCGCCGGTGAGCGCAGTCCCTTTGTCGACGGCGCACGCATCGGCACGCACGATGTCTTCACGGACGGCGCGCGCGGTGCCGGCGACGCCGCCACCATCGCCCGCATCAGCAACCGCGACGGCTATACCGAGAGCGAGCATGCGCCGGCCAATGGCGATCGCGCCGCCTTGCACGCCGCTGCCTGATTTCCCCTCCTGCCTGGCTGAGCGGTGCACGCTGGCCAGGCTTTTTTTTCATCCTCAATAAGGACCATGCCATGACCGAATCCGTAAAGATCATCTACACCGGCAAGACCCGTACTTCCGGAGGCCGCGAAGGCGCCGCGCGCAGCGACGATGGCCGGCTCGATATCAAGCTGTCGGGGCCGGGCAGCGCCGGCGCCGGCACCAATCCGGAGCAGCTGTTTGCGGCCGGCTGGTCGGCCTGCTTTATCGGCGCGATGAACAAAACCGCGGCGAAGCAGAATATCGTGCTGCCCGCGGACGTCGCGGTCGACACGGAAGTGGACCTTGCGATGAATGACGACGGATATTTCCTGCAGGCGCGGCTGAACGTGAGCCTGCCGGGCGTGCCGCGGGAAGCTGCCGAGGCGGTGGTGGCGGGCGCGCACCAGATCTGTCCGTACTCCAAGATGTCGCGGGGGAATATTGACGTAGCGATCCGTATCGTTTGAGGGATGTAGTGGCGATGCTCCGCTGGGCTTTGAGATAGCCTGGCAGCGTGTACACGCCGACGGTTTGCTCCTCTCTCCCGCAAGCGGAAGAGGGGAGCACACGAGCGGTACGCGAGGGTAGGTCTTCTGTGCGGCTCCCGCAGGCATCGATGCAAACCGATGCTTGGTACGGGAAGGCACACAGCCGCACCCTTTACTCGCCCAGATCAGACGCAAAGGCCCTAGAATCTGGGCCATGTCGCGCGTCACTGCAATGCTCCGCGCATTCATACTTCCGCTGCGGACTGCCATCGGAGGCGAGGGGCATGTCGAGCGTGAACGCTGTTGAAATGCCCCCGCCATGCTGGCGACTGTTTGCCAAAGCCGCCCAGCCGTCTTGCCCCAGCCAAAGTGCTCCAATCTCAACAGCCGGCTAACGGCATGGAAAGAAGGGATGAACATGTCGAATGTGATTGCCCGTGTCGCGACGGAGCCTGCCCAGCCGACTGCCCACCCCGTCCGTCAAGAGGACACTGACCACCGTGCCGGTCCCCATGCTCCGGCGGCAATCGGGCCCGCTGATGCCATCGGGCAGATCCCTGAAATCGACGTTGCGGGTGACGCGGCGCAAGGCCGGTACCGCCAGCATTGCAATACCACTCCATATATTCCGCTATTCAGCCAGGCGTGGTGGCTGGATGCCACCGCCGGCCCCGGGAACTGGAGTGCTGCACTGGTTGAACGCGGTGGCCAGGTGGTCGCAAGCCTGCCCTACGCCCCCCGGCGCATGTTCGGGTTCTCAGTCATTGCCCAGCCAGCGCTGGCCAAGATGGCCGGACCGTGGCTGGCACCGATGGACGGAAAACCACCGAGGGTGCTGGGTCAACAGAAGGAGTTGATGGACGAACTGATTGCGCAGCTGCCGCCGTTCGACCATTTCCAACAGCACTGGGATGCCAGCCAGACCAATTGGCTACCCTTCGCCTGGAAGGGATTCCGCCAGACCACGAAGTACACCTACGTGCTCGATGACCTGTCGGACACGGATGCAATCTGGAATGGCATGCAGCCCAACATCAGGGCCGAAATCCGTAAGGCGGGCTCTCGCCATGGCCTTCAGGTGCGCGACGACCTTGGTATCGAGGCGTTCATCAAGCTGAACAGGCAGGTCTTCACCCGGCAAGGCATGCGGCTACCCTACACGGACGACTACGTACGCCGCCTTGACGCTGCGTGTGCGGCGCGAGGGGCACGCAAGATCTTCATTGCCGAGGATAAATTGGGCCGCCGTCATGCAGGCGTCTATTTGGTCTGGGACGGGCGCGTCGCCTATTACCTGATGGGAGGCTCGGACCCGGTGCTCCGGACCAGCGGCGCGTCCAGCTTGTGCATGTGGGAAGCGATCCGCCATGCCTCGGGCGTGGCGCGCACGTTTGACTTCGAAGGGTCGATGCTGGAGCCGGTCGAGCGCTTTTTCAGGGCATTCGGAGCCAGACAGCAGCCTTACTTCTTTATTCAGAAGACACCATCACGCATACTGCTGACGTACCTGTTCCTGCGTTCGCTCCGCAATCCATAAGGAATCGCTGATTACGATAAGGGGCTCTCGCGTCGACGCGAGGGCCCCGCTTGCGTCCGATTTCCGTGATGCGGAAGGCGAAGGCAGTCTGAGCGCGATTTCCCGGCGCGCTTGCGTTCAGGCGTGCTTCTCCGTGCGGCCGTACTCGCTGAGATAGCGATACTTGCCATAGTAATAGTGCGAGCGATACCAGCGGCCTTCGACGTTGAGGCCGTTGAATAGCACGCCCTTGACCTCGGCACCCGCCTGGCGGATCGCCCGTTGGGAGGCCTGCAGTTCGCCCGCGGTGGTCGTTTCCGCGCGCGCCACCAGGAACACCGCACCGGCCTTGCCGGCGAGAATGCCCGCGTCGGCGGCGGCCAGCACAGGTGGCGTGTCGATCAGGACCAGGTCATAACGCGACCTGAGCTCATCGAGCAGGGCGTCCATGCCCGGGCTCTGCAGAATGTCGGCCGGGTGCGGTGCTTCCCTGCCGGCCGCGATGAAATCCAGCCCCTTCACTACCTGATGCCGCAGTGCCTGCTCCAGCGGCATGCCCATCAGCACGTCGGTCAGCCCGGGGCTGCGCTGCAGGCCGAAGCCATGGTGCAGGCCACCGCGGCGCAGGTCGGCGTCGATCAGCACCACGCGGCGTCCGCTGGCGGCGATCGCGGCAAAGTTCGCACAGATGAAGGACTTGCCGACGCCCGGCGCCGGGCCGCTGATCACCACGACGCGGTTGTGGCTGCCAGCCAGCGCGAACTGCAGCGCGGTGCGGAAGGTGCGCAGGCTCTCCACGGCGGGGTCATTCGGCAGCATGCGCGCCAGCAGTCCGGCATCGTCCTTGTCCGCCGACTGCAATCGCGCCTGCTGTGCGCTGAACGGGATGGTCGAATAGACGGTCATGCCTGTCTGTCGCTCCACCTCGTCGGCGTCGACGACGCCGCCCTCCAGCAAGCGCCGCGCGATCGTCACCAGCAGACCCGCGAGCAGGCCCAGTACCACGGACAGGCTGGCGATCAACCGGCGGTTGGGACTCTCCGGATTGACCGGCACTTCAGCGGGATCGATCAGGCGCGCGGTACCGACCTTGCTGGCCTTGATCAGCCTGAGCTGCTGGACGTCGTTGAGCAGGGACTGCAGCATTTCAGTGCTGACCTTGACGTCGCGCATGAGGCGCAGCACGTTCCGCTCGACATCGGGCAGGTTCTGGATCCGCCCGGAGACGCCATTGAGCTGTGCGTTCAGACCGGCGATCTGGCCATCGACGATGGCAAGTGCGGGGTGGTTGTCGGTGAAGCGCGCGGCCAGTTCCTGGCGCTTCTGCTGCAGCTCCTGCAGCCTGGTCTGTATCTGCACCGACTGCGCCAGGGCCAGCTTGGATTCCTCGCCCAGGTCGATCGTGCCGCGCTGGCCCCGCATCGCGTTGTAGCGGGTTTCGGCTGCTTCGACCTGCTGTCGGACCTGGGGCAACTGCTGCTCCAGGAGGGTGAGTGACTTCTCCGCTTCGGCGCCCCTGCGGCGAACGTTCTGGTCGACGTACGCCGAGGCGATCTCGTTGAGGATGGCTGCGATCATTGTCGGTGAGCCGCCTTCCAGGGCTACGCCGATCACGCCGCTCTGCCTGCCGCGTTCAGATATCCTCAACTGTTCTTGCAGCCTGGAGATGGCGGTGGCGCGAGGCAGGCGGCGCAGCACAAATTTGCTGCCGGCGCGGCCATCGAGCTGGCTGACCAGGAGCTTCACCGTGCCGCGCCCGGTAGCAATCGTCAGCGGCAGGCCTACGGTGCCGGTCGCCCTGGTATCGTCACTGTCAAAACTGACACGGTACTGGTTCCCGCCCAGCGCGGTGAGATGGATCCTGCTCCCCTCCATCTGCGGCGGTACTTCGAGCTGGCCCACGCCGACCGACTCCTTGCCCCACGCGAAGCCGCCCCAGCCGAACAGGCCGGGCGTGGACAGATCGGGATGAATGCCAGCGATGACCCGGCCGATCAAGGGGAAATAGCGTGGCGCGGCCTCGATATCGAGGTGCAGGTTGTCGACCGCCTTGCCTACCACAATCCGAGACCGCAGCAGTTCGATCTCCGCAGTTGCCGCCGTCTTCGCGTCGAATACCGGCGCGATGGCGGTTGCCAGCCTGCCAGCACCGGCGTCGCCATTGGTGTCTTCCACTTGCACCATGATGTCGGTGCGATAGACGGGCTTGGCGAGGAATGCATAGACCAGTCCGACACAGATGACCATGCCGGCCACAGCAAGAAAGGTCCAGCGGTAGCGCACCAGCACATCGACATAGGCGGTCAGATCGACCGGTTTGCCGCCCTCGTCCCTGGCATCCGGAACGTCGTTATGCATGCTCACGACTTTCATGTTCGCCTCCTGTGCGACGGCTGGCGCGATACCTCTACTCACAGGTCAGAAGCAAGAGGCCTGAAGAACGAGCGCATGAGCATCGGATTGCATCCAGTTCGTGCAAGCTGCTCGAGAATTCGCGACGACACCGATCCCCCGATAGGGGCATCCTAGGAAGCCATGCCTCCAGCATCGGTGCGCTGTCGCACATTGCTTGCGCGTGCAGCGTCGCGTGCAGGACGGTGTGGTCCTGCCTCCGTCGATTGGACGATAACCGTTAGGACGATTCCGCTTCCGTTGGCCAGTCCATTAGTCTGGCAGCGCCGTCCCGGCACGCCGGCACTGGCGCCGGGATCGTGGTACCCGCGCTCCCAACCAATAGCCAGTGCAGGTTCCGGCATATGTGTGGGTGACAACAGTTCCACATTTTTGGCGGTCGAGGCACTTCTACAATCGGAGCAGAGCCCATTCGCCCAGCGCTGTCCCCTCGTAGCCAGGCCGGCCTGATCGACCTCTTCGATTCACCACAACAAAGCAGATTCCACCATGTCGAGCCAAATCGCCAAAGACCTCATCGACCGGATCAAGAACAGGGAGTCCATTATCGGCATCGTCGGCCTGGGCTATGTCGGGCTTCCCTTGATGTTGCGCTACTGCGCGATCGGGTTCCGCGTGTTGGGTATCGACATCGACGAGAACAAGGTCGACAAACTCAATGCCGGCCAGAGCTATATCGAGCATATTCCCGCACGCAGCATTGCCCGGGCACGCGAGACCGGGTTCGAGGCCACCACGGATTTCGAGCGCGCAGCGGAGTGCGATGCCATCATCCTGTGCGTGCCGACGCCCCTCAACAAGCATCGCGAACCTGACATGAGCTTCGTCATCAATACGACGGACTCCATCAAGAAGTACCTGCGCGAAGGACAGGTGGTGTCGCTGGAAAGCACCACCTACCCCGGCACGACCGAGGAAGAACTGCTGCCGCGTGTGCAGGAGGGCGGGCTGGAGGTGGGCAGCAACATCTTCTTGGTCTACTCGCCGGAACGCGAAGACCCGGGCAATGGCAAGTTCGAAACCCGCAGCATTCCCAAGATCGTCGGAGGGCAGACGCCGGCCTGCCGCGAGGTCGGCATGGCGCTGTATGAAGCGGCGATCGACCGCGTGGTGCCGGTCAGCTCGACCAAGGCGGCCGAGATGACCAAGCTGCTCGAGAACATCCATCGCGCCGTGAACATCGGCCTGGTCAACGAAATGAAGATCGTGGCCACGCGGATGGGGATCGATATCTTCGAAGTGGTCGATGCCGCTTCCACCAAGCCATTCGGCTTCACCCCGTACTACCCGGGGCCGGGCCTGGGCGGGCACTGCATCCCCATCGATCCCTTCTACCTGACCTGGAAGGCCCGCGAGTACGGTTTGCATACCCGCTTCATTGAATTGTCGGGTGAAGTCAACAAGGCCATGCCGGAGTATGTGGTCGGCCGGCTGATGGAGGGGCTGAACCAGCAGGGCAAGGCACTGAAGGGCTGCCGGGTGCTGGTGCTGGGCATTGCCTACAAGAAGAATGTCGATGACATGCGCGAGTCACCCTCCGTCGAGATCATGGAACTGGTCCGGGCGCGGGGCGCGACGGTCGCCTACAGCGATCCGCACGTCCCTGTGTTCCCGAAGATGCGCGAGCACCATTTCGAACTGTCGAGTGTGCCGGTCGACGGCGAAACGCTCAGCGGCTTCGACGCCGTGGTGCTGGCCACCGATCACGACGGCTTCGACTACCTGCTGATCCGCCAGCATTCGAAGCTCCTCGTCGACAGCCGCGGCAAGTATCGCGCGGCGCAAGCGAATATTGTCAAGGCCTGAACACACGGGGACGCCAGCGTGAAACGATTCGCACTGATCGGCGCTGCCGGCTACATCGCGCCACGCCACATGACGGCCATCAAGGATACCGGCAATGAGCTGGTGTCGGCCTACGATATCAATGATTCGGTGGGCATCATCGACAGCATCTCGCCGCAGAGCGAGTTCTTCACCGAATTCGAACGCTTCTATGACCATGCCTGGCGCCTGCGGCGCGAACCCGCCGCGGCGCTGGACTACGTCTCCATCTGCTCGCCGAACTACCTGCACCAGCCGCATATCGCAGCCGGCCTGCGCCTGGGCTGCGATGTGATCTGCGAGAAGCCGCTTGTTCCCACGCCCGAGTTGCTCGATGAGCTTGCCCTGGTCGAGCGAGAGACCGGCCGGCGCGTGTTCAACATTCTGCAGCTGCGCCACCACCAGGCCATCCTCGACCTGAAGGACAAGGTCGCGAGCGAGCACAACGGGCACAAGCACGAGGTCGAGCTGACCTACATCACCTCGCGCGGCAAGTGGTATATGGAGAGCTGGAAGGGCGACACGCGCAAATCCTTCGGCGTGGCCACGAATATCGGCGTGCACTTCTACGACATGCTGCACTTCATCTTCGGCAAGCTGCAGCGCAATGTCGTGCACCACAGCTCGGACAACAAGGCGGCGGGCTACCTCGAGTACGAGAATGCGCGCGTGCGCTGGTTCCTCTCGATCGATGCCGGCGACCTGCCCGCGGCGGTGAAGGGAAGGAAACCGACCTATCGCTCGATCACCGTGGACGGCGCCGAGATCGAGTTCTCAGAAGGCTTCACCGACCTGCACACCGTCAGCTACCGGGAGATACTCGCGGGCCGGGGCTACGGCCTGGACGACGCGCGCCACTGCGTGGAAACGGTCAACACGATCCGCTCGGCACGCGCTGCAGCGCCCCGCGACGACGAAGGCCATCCTTTCCTGCAGCAACTTCTTGCCTGAGGTTCTGATGACATACCAGATACATCCCTCTGCCATCGTTGACGAAGGAGCACAGATCGGCGAAGGATCGCGCGTCTGGCATTTCGTGCACGTCTGCGCCGGCGCGCGCATCGGCAGCCACTGCTCGCTCGGCCAGAACGTGTTCGTCGGCAACCGTGTCGTCATCGGCGACCACGTCAAGGTGCAGAACAACGTCTCCGTCTATGACAACGTCACGCTCGAAGATGGCGTCTTCTGCGGCCCCAGCATGGTGTTCACCAACGTATATAACCCTCGCTCGCTGATCGAGCGCAAGGACGAGTACCGCGACACGCTGGTGAAGCGGGGCGCGACGCTGGGCGCCAATTGCACCATCGTCTGCGGTGTCGTGATCGGCGAATATGCCTTCGTCGGCGCCGGCGCCGTCGTCAACAAGGACGTGCCGGCCTACGCGCTGATGGTCGGCGTGCCTGCACGCCAGATCGGCTGGATGAGCGAATTCGGCGAGCAGCTCGACCTGCCAGTGCGCGGCGAAGGCGAGGCCGTGTGCCCGAATAGCGGGCAGCGCTACGTCCTGGATGGCGCCACGCTACACAAGGCCGCGGCCTGAGGCAGTGCCCCGGCTTGCCGAATCTGTCTGCAGAGGAAATTTGCCATGATCGAGTTTATCGACCTCAAAGCCCAGCAAGCCCGCATCAAGTACAAGATTGACGCTGGCATCCAGCGGGTGCTGGCGCACGGTCAATATATCCTGGGCCCGGAGGTCGAGGAACTGGAGCAGCGGCTGGCGCACTATACCGGCGCCCGGCATTGCATCAGCTGCGCCAACGGTACGGACGCGCTGCAGATCGCCCAGATGGCGCTGGGCATCGGCGCCGGCGATGAGGTCATCATGCCCGGCTTCACCTATATTGCCACCGCCGAAACCGTGGCCCTGCTGGGAGCGAAGCCGGTCTATGTGGACGTGGATCCGCGCACCTATAACCTGGATCCGGCGGCACTCGAAGCCGCTATCACGCCCCGCACCAGGGCCATCGTCCCGGTCAGCTTGTATGGCCAGTGCGCAGATTTCGACGCCATCAACGCCATTGCCGAACGCCATGGCATCCCGGTCATCGAGGACGCCGCGCAGAGCTTCGGCGCCGCCTACAAGGGCCGCAGCAGCTGCAATCTGTCCACCATCGCCTGTACCAGCTTCTTTCCCAGCAAGCCGCTGGGTTGCTACGGCGACGGCGGGGCGATCTTCACCAACGACGACGAACTGGCCAGGGTGATGCGCCAGATCGCCCGTCACGGTCAGGACCGGCGCTACCATCATGTCCGCGTTGGCGTGAACAGCCGGCTGGATACGTTGCAGGCGGCCATCCTGCTGGCGAAGCTGTCGATCTTCGATGAGGAGGTGGCGTTGCGCCAGCAAGTGGCGGTGCGGTACGGGGAACTGTTCCGTCGCGGTGGGTTCGAGGCCACGCCGCATGTCGAACCGCACAACCTCAGCGTGTATGCGCAGTACACGATTCGTGTCCAGGATCGCGACGCCCTGCAGGACGAACTGAAGGCCGCAGGGATACCCACCGTCGTGCACTATCCGCTGCCGTTGAACCGGCAGCCCGCAGTAGCCGCTTGCCAGGCCCGCCTGCCGGTCGGCGACGCAATGGCGCAGCACGTGTTGAGCCTGCCAATGCATCCTTACCTCGACATGGCAAGCCAGCAGGCCATTTGTTCAGCAATTCTCCAACTTGTCATGCGCCAGCCAGAGCGAGTCGTGCCTTGACCAAGCAAGCGCTTGCCGCGGACCCCGACACGGCAGCGAAGCCGCGCGTAGGCAGAAGTGTAGGCGTGCTGGTCAGCGGGCAGGCCGCCGCGCAGGTACTCACGCTGGCGGCATCGCCAATTCTGACCCGCCTCTATGCTCCGCAGGATTTTGGCGCCGTGGCGGTCTTCGCGGGCCTGCTGGCGTTCTTCGGCGTTGTCGCCTGCCTGCGCTACGACGCGTCGATCGCCCTGCCCGCCAGCGACCGCGATGCCGAGAACCTGGTGGCTTTGTGCCTGCTGTGTGTTGCGTCGACTACCGCGCTATGCGGGCTCGGCGTGCTGCTGTTCGGTGATTCGCTGATCCTGGCCCTGAACTGGTCGATCGACGCCAGCGTTCTCTGGCTGCTCCCCTTCGGCGTTGCTTCGGCCGGACTCTACACCGTGATCGAGAGATGGATGGTCCGGATGCAGTACTTCGGCCAGTTGGCGCAGACCAGGCTGCTGCGGTCCCTGATTGCAAACCTGGTTCAACTGGGAGGCCACGGCTTCGGCGTATTGGCCTTGATAGGCGGAACAGTGATCGGGCATGGCACCGGCGGACTTTTCTACGCAATCAGGGAAATACGGCGCAGGCGGGGCGGCAACATAAAAGTGCTCCGGATCGTTGCCCTTGCACGCCGCTACAAGGACTTTCCGCTGTATTCCACCTGGACGGCCATATTCAATGTGGCAGGCGTGCACCTGGTGCCGCTGATCTTCTCGGCATTGTTTGGCGCTGCAGTAGTGGGCTACTTTGCTTTTGCGCTGCGCATGGTGTCGGCGCCGATCACGCTGATCGGCGCCGCGATCGGCAGCGTATTCTTCGCCCAGGCCCCGGCCGCCCTGCGGGCCGGCCGCCTGCCCGAGGTGGCCGAGGCGCTGCGCCGGAAGCTGGCCAACGCCGGCATCCCGGCGCTGGTGCTGCTTATCTGCGCCGGGCCGGACCTGTTCGCAGCCGTGTTCGGTGAACGGTGGCGCATGGCCGGCCACTATGCGCGCTGGATGGCACCCTGGATCTATTTTCAGTTCCAGTTCTCTCCGCTGTCCTGCCTTCCCGATGTGATGGAGTTGCAGAAGATGGAACTGACCGCGCAGTTCAGCACCTTCGCAATTCGTCTTGCCACGCTGGCAATGTGTTACGGATTCAGCGTTCCGGCGGACCCGAGCATTGCCGTGTTTTCGGTGGTGAGCGCCTTCGCCTATCTCGGGATGCTGGCCCTGTTCATGTCGCGAGTGGGGGTAGGGCTCAGGGCAATGATGGCGCACGATGCGAGACGGATTCTCGTCTTCTGCGCCTGGGCGCTGCCGTCGATATTGCTGTTCAGCGGCGAACCCGACTGGCGCACTCTTGCCAGCGCGATTTACTTCCTGGCGCTTTCGGCGTTCTGGATGCGGCGCACCCTGCGCGAGACGCGCCCCGGCACCGGCCAGACATGAAATGGGTTGTAGACGGAGTGACAAGCGCAGATGCTTAACGTAGCCCACCTCACCTCGGTTCATCCACGCTACGATGACCGGATCTTCCTCAAGCATTGCCGCAGCCTGGCGGCCAATGGCTATCGGGTCTCGCTGGTTGTGGCCGACGGCAATGGAGATGAAAGCCGGGAAGGGGTTTTCATCGCCGATGTCGGCACCTCGCCGGGGCGCTTGAACCGCGTCTTCAGTACCACCGCGCGCGTGCTGCGCCGCGCGATCACGCTGAATGCCGATGTCTACCACCTGCACGACCCCGAGCTGATTCCCGTTGGCTTGAGGCTGAAGAAGATGGGTAAGCGTGTCATCTATGACTCGCATGAGGATGTGCCCAAGCAGTTGCTCACCAAGCCCTACCTGGGACCGCGGCGGTTGCGAGCGCTGTCGGGCGTCTTCGCCATGTACGAGCGGCACGCCTGTCGCGCATTCGACGGCATCGTGGCGGCCACGCCATATATCCGGGACAAGTTCCTGCCGATCAATCCGCGCACGGTCGACATCAACAATTTTCCCATTCTCGGCGAACTGGACGGTCCGGTGGACTGGGAAGCCAAGCGTGCGGAAATCTGCTATGTCGGCGGCATCAGTTCAAGTCGCGGTATCCGCGAGACCGTCATGGCGCTGGAGCAGATGCAGTCCGCCGTGCGGCTGAACCTGGCTGGCCGGTTCGGCGACGAGGCGCTGGAGTCGGAGGTAAGGGCGGCCAGCGGCTGGTCCCGCGTCAACGAACTCGGGTTCCTGGACCGGGCCGGGGTGCGGAGCGTGCTGGCGCGGTCGGTGGCCGGCCTGGTGACGCTCCACCCGATGATCAATTTCCTCGATGCGTTGCCTGTGAAGATGTTCGAGTACATGGCCGCGGGGATCCCGCCCATTGCCTCCAGCTTTCCGCTCTGGCGTGAGATCGTCGAGGAAAGCGAGAGCGGCCTGTGCGTGGACCCGCTGGATCCGAAGGCGATCGCCGCTGCCGTCGACTATCTGGTGACGCACCCGGATGAGGCGCGCCGCATGGGTGAGAACGGCCGCCGCACCGTGGTCAGCAAATACAACTGGGCCAAGGAGCAGGACAAGCTGCTGCATTTCTACGAGCGGATTCTGGCGTGAAGTGTGAGCTGGGTCACGCACTGCCCTACAAAAGTAGCGGCAACTTTGATTAGATGGATAGCGCGGGAGCGGATCTCCATCGCCGACCCTTGCATCCGGAGAGGCACGATCCACGGCTTGTGCGGCCGGGACCTCCACAGGCTGATTGACGGGGACGAACGCGATGGCGATCGGGAATTCGACCGAAATAACGACTGACAGGGGAAGCAGCAGGGCGATCATGAAGCACAGCTACTTCTCATTGTTCGGCGGCGTAGTCTTCCTCACGCTCTTTCCGGGCTACTTCTTCTATCACAGCGCGGTTGCCGGCGCTTTGTTTCCGCCGGTGCTGGGCGGCTTCTTCGGCCCCATGTCGGTGGTGCTCGGCATCCCGCTGCTGATACTCGGCTTCGGTGCGCTGATAGTCGGGCGCGAGCGGACGCTGTTTATCGATCAGGCTTTCTTCCTGTATGTGTCTTTTGTCACGGCATGGTCAAGCCTGCACTATCTGTTCGGTACGGGAGTGCAGGAGTCCTTCCCCTTCTACATGTATAACCTCAGCACGATATTCCTGTGGCTGGTGGTCTACGTGGCGGTACGGAGCCTCGATCTGAACGGGAAGTGGCTGCGTTGGATACTATCTCTTTCACTGCTCTACTTCCTGGCCGTCGCCGCATGGAACTCGGATGGCCAGTTCTACGATACCGAAAGAGTCGTTGGTGACGCGGTGCGGGTCTCCGGCTATCAGGGTCTGGCCCGTTCGGCCGCCGTTGTCGCCCTGGTGTTGCTCGCGTTGAATCGGGGATTGCGTGGCGCACTGATTGTAGTGATTACCGTGCCGCTATTGTTCCTGTTAGGGGCGCGGTCCGAGTTCATGGGATTCCTGGTGGTGGCCGCAGTTCTCTTCGGAATTCGGGAAGGCGCATTGCGTACCACGCTGATCTGGGTTCCGCTGGGCATTGCGTGCGTCGCCTATCTGGCTGTCAATTTCGAAGTCTTCGATGGCAGCTCGCGCATCCTGCAGCTTCTGGAGATCAGGGAATCCACTTCCTATCAGGCAAGAAACGAGTTGCTCGGGTATGCCGTCAAGACCATCGGGGAGCATCCCCTGCTCGGCAGCTATGGTTCCCAGATGTACCTTGGCGAGATGGGGGCCTATGCGCACAACGCGCTTTCCGCCTGGGTCAGCTACGGGCTGGTGGGCTTTCTGGGCTTTGTCCTCCTGCTTGGCTATGCATTGGTGCAGTCGGCCAGGCTGGCCAGAAAGGGCTACGCGGCGGATCCGCAGGTCGCGCTAGCGCTGGCGTTCAGCGTCTATGCGGTGACATTGGCGGCCACCGCCAAATCCGTCAACGACCCGATTTTCGCCTTGGCATGGGGCGCGACGGCGTGCGCGCTGGACAAGCGCAGGCGGGCGGGCAAGCCACCACAGACCGTCAGGCGCGCACGGTCTCATGAAGCAGATAGGGATGCACGATCACCACGTCCGGCAGGCCGGTGAGGGGTGGGCACCAGGCATTGCCACCATGCCGGGCCTCCGCGATACCTTCCGTCCGACGGCTGATCGCCATCTGCATGATGTTGCGCGTGCCATGGATCCACTAGTCTTGTGATCGGGCAAAGACCCGTACAGCGACAATAGTCACTCATCGATGACTGAGGCATATGGACATCAATCAGCAGAAGTACAGAGAGCTCTGCGAGATCGAACGCTCAATCCCGTTTTCCAGCCAGGCCTGGTGGCTGGACGCTACGGTCGGGCCTGACCGGTGGAGCGCGACCCTGGTGGAGCGGGCAGGGAAGGTGATCGCGGCAATGCCCTACGTCAAGAGGACGAAATACGGCTTTGTCATTCTTACCCAGCCTCCCGCTGGCCATGGCTTGGGTCCCTGGCTGGCGTGCAAGGACGCAAAACCGACAAAATTGCTCAGCCAACAGAAGGAGCTGATGACCGAGTTGATTGAACAATTGCCGAGGTTCGATCATTTCGCGCAGGCGTGGCATTACAGCGATACCAACTGGCTGCCTTTCTTCTGGAAAGGCTACCGGCAAACCACGAAATATACCTACATTCTTCCGGACCTCAGTGACGAGACGTCGCTTTGGAGCGCCATGCAACCCACCGTGAAACAGGACATCCGGAAGGCGACTGGCCGCTTCAATCTTCGCGTACGCCACAGCGATAGTATTGACGAATTCCTTCCCCTGAACCGCAATGTTGGCACCGACCCGAGATGGCGACGAGGCTATTCCGATGACGTCGCGAGGCGGATCGATGCTGCGTGCAAGGAGCGTGGGAAGCGCAAGATATTCATCGTCGAGGACGAGGAGGGACGGGCTCACTATAGCGCCTATCTCGTGTGGGATGAGCGGAGCGCCTATGGTCTGATGGGTGGCGCAAACCGGGACATGCCGCCCAATACCGGAGCCGGCAGCTACTGCATATGGGAAACGATCAGGTTCGCCGCGACGGTAACCAGGATCTATGACTTTTCAGGTTCCATGCTGGAAACGGTGGAACGCTTCTTCCGGGGATTCGGTGCTGTTCAGAGACCCTATTTCCTGATTTCGAAGACACCATCCAGGGCGCTTTCCCTGTATCAGCTCATGCGGTCCCGATAGCGGGGGCCAGCGGGGAGGCAAGGCGCCTGCGCTTCTACAAGGAGATGCTGGCATGAGGCAGAACAACGGACGCGCCCGCCGCCGCCGTGCGCCGGCGCTGCTGCGGGCCTGTGGCCTGGTTGCACTGCTGGTCTGCACCGTGCCGGCGGCACAGGCGCAATCCGGCGGCTTGATGCCCGCCGCGCTGGACTGCGGTGGTCCGCTCGAAGGCGCGGTCTGGCGCCGCTGGGACGAACGCGGCTTCGCCTACGTGCAACAGCAGCTGATCGCGGAACGGCTGGTGAAGGAGGGTGACACCTACGCGCTATACCATTTTGAGATCTACTTTCACAACCTGCTGGCCATGGCACAACGTTGCCAGCGGATCGCCCGGCAGGGCCAGCTGGCCAGCCTGGTCTCCAGCACCTACGCGCAGCTGGAACCGGCGCCCGGCAAGCGGCCGGGCCGGGCATGGGTATGCCGCGGTGGGCCCGAGTGCAGCCACACCGTCTGGCTGCGCAACTCCGAGGTGATGCTCAACAGCACCCAGTTCCTGGCATTCGCGAGCAGCCTTGCCAACGGCATGAGCCGCGCGGTCCGGACCGGGGCTCCCGGCGATTTCGTCGAGCAGACCGCGCGCATCGCGCGCGAACACCTGGAGCGCTGGAGCGCGCCCGCGGCGCAGGACGCGTTGCGCAAGCGGATCGCCGCCAGGCCGGAGGATGTGAAGAACAGCTCGTCCGAGTTGTTCCTGACCGACAAGGAACTCTGGCAGATCGCCATCTACGCGGACCTGGCCGGCATCCTGGCGACGCGGCCTCGCCTTGCTCCGGCGGCGGGCGTGGATGACCCCGGCTTCGCCGCGATGAAGACGCATCTGGACTTGCTCCTGCGCCTGGTTGCGGCTCGTATCACTGTACAGGAGCTTCCTGGCGCGGATGGCAAAGCGGGCAAGGGCGTCAGGGTGGCCGACCTCGACGCGGGATTCTGGCGGCTCTTTGACGACAACCGGTATGCCGCCTACACCGGACGCGACAAGCCGGTTGTCTGCAAGCGCGATCCGGCCAGGCCAGACGTGTTCAAGGTGCAGACGAACATCTCCGCTGAGCGCTTTGAGCCGGTCGCCAACATCGGCTGGGACATCAGCCACGCGCGGCGGCTGGTGCATTTCTTTGATGCCATCGAGCGCAATCGCTCAGCGATGGCGCAAGTGTTCGGCATCGCCCCGGCGAGCTTGCCCTCGCAAGACACCATCGCGGCTTTTGCGCGCCAGTTCAGTCGTCATGTGTGGAACCAGGACCCGGCTCGCCCGCTGTTCACCAACTACTACAGCGGCGCCAATGGCTGGTATCGGGTGAACTACGACAACGGCACCGGCAGTTGCGCGGAGGGCATTCCACCCTATGGCCTGGCGGAGGCCTTCCCGACCGGAGGCTTTGCGACGTGGCCCGCACTGCATGCGCTGGGGGTGCGCTTGTACGACCTGACGCAGTCGCCACGCGACGAAGACCGGGACTTCGTTGTGGCGCATTACCCAGGCCTGGTCGGAAAGCACGGCGACAGCAGGCGCATGCTTGCCGAACTGATGTTCTGGCCTACGCTGGTTCGCCGCAACGGCGCACGCTGAAGGACGAGGGCATCGCCGCAGCGCTGCCTGCCATCGAGCGAGCGCGGTCCCTGTGGAGGCGGGACCGCGGCTTGCCGGTGCGATGGCTTGTCAGTGGGCAACCACCGCCTGGTACAGCTCCCGCTCATCGGCATTGCCGAGCGAGGAGTTGTGCCACAGCATCGTGAAACAGCCATTCACCGCATTGCAGGTATCCTTCAGTTCCCGGAATTTCTTCCAGGCTGCCTCGCTGGTTCCAAGCCGCATATAGCCCATGACGGTGGCTTCCATCGCGATCAGCGGGCGAATGCGCAGGTTCAGGGCCTTTCCCGCGACCGGATCGAAGGCCGGGTACTCGAAGCAGGTTCCGCAGCGGAATCCGGCGCGGTCGGCGTAGCTGAGCGTGCTGTCGTAGGTCATGCCTGCCTGCTCCCAAGCGAGCATGGTGGTCGGGTGCGCCTCGCCGATGACGCGCCGGTGGAATAAAGCTGCAGCAGGTCTCATCCTTCCAGTTCTATAATTTTCGCTTCCAGGCTGCAACTTCCATCCAATGCCTTTCCGTCATCCTCAAGCGAGAAGGCCCAACCATGGCGCGGGCATATGAGCTTGCCATCTTCCGTAATAGTGGCGCAAGACAGATCTGCTCCTTGGTGAGGGCAATAGCGATTGATCTCATAACGTATTCCACTGCCCCGGGAAATCATTATTCTTTCCTTCGGAATGGCGAGCGTTTGGAGTATGGAATCGCGAAGATTTGAGACATCCGAAAGCAGGAATATGTTTATGATGTTGTCAAATCTGTCAGGAGCGCGATATAGCTTTGCCCTCAGCGAGAGGTGAATGTTCTGCCATCGGTCGCGGCCGCACATCAAGGCAAAGTATTTCTTGTCCGCGGTAATTCGCCAAAATGCCGGCATGGAACCAGGCGGATTAATAATGGCTTTCTCTGACAAATCAATACATATGGAGTCATCTTCGCCATCACCCCAGGCCAGTACCAGAAGAGACTCACATTGGAATTCCAGGTCCCAGATCTGATCCAGTCTGTTATTTATTTCATCTATCAGTTTTTCCTTTGAAAAATCAATAGCAAGACCTTCCCAGCGATCTGCAATATCCTTTTTGTAATCAAGAATATCGCGTTCCCTGGGTGGGGCGATGGGCTCCCGTGCGGTGAGTTCATTTATCTCATCCCCCGGCCTTGGGTACAGGATGTTTTCAATATTGGCGCGCAACAAATATTGATGAAGTTCTGGTTGGTGAATGAAAATGTTGCCGACCCCGTATGATAGGGGCAGGGGCAGGAAAGGAAATATTGCAGGCCCCGCAGCCGGGATGAAGAATCTTGGCTTAAGCCTTTGCATCGCGCCAACCACATTGTCAAGTTTTTTGATCGATTTTTCCTTGCTGAGCTCCGCTCGTTCGCTTTCACTGTAATTCTCATAACAGACCGGATGCCAGGTCGCCCCAGAAAACTGAACTGAATAGTAGGTTATCGACCTGGGCAGCTGATCAAGCCGATCAAATATCTTGCAATCGTTCTGGTTGAAAAAACTGAAAGCAGGCGTTTCAATCAGAAGCGCGCTATCATGATTCACTCCAATGTCCGACACAAAGCAGGTCAGCGTCAACCATGCGCTCATCAAGCTTGGCTGGCCATCGAGAAGTTCGATATATTGAAATCCCAGTTTGTCGATCTCGCTCCTCAGGGCGTCATCGCGAAATCGTGGAATAACAAATACCGCATCCCGGCCGATCTTGCTCAGGGTGTCCACGTCAAAATGATCCTCATGCTCATGGGAGATATATATCCAGCCCTTCTTTCTTTGGCTTGTCTCTATGAATTCGGCTTGAAGATGATGATTTTTTGGATACTGGAACCAGCTGCCATGGAATGCTCCGTTATCGGTGAGCCAGGGGTCTATCGCAAGATATTCCGTTGACGACTCGACCAGAAAGCCGTTATGCCCCAGGAATTTCAGGGAGACCGCTTGCTGCATACCCGTGCCAGTGATGTTCGCCATGGTCACTTCTCCTCATATCCTATATCCACGCCTTGGAATGGGTGCCGAAGGTCTCCTTAAAGATCCCCAGCCCGACCGCGATCGCCTGCCTCGAGCAGGCGCCATCGCCAACATTGTGCAGACCGATCTCGAAGCCGTTGTCCGACAAAAGGGCTCAGGTGTGTGCGAGCACCGCCAGATACAGGGCCCGTTCCTTCGCGGTGCCGAGCGAGGAGTTGTGCCACAGCCTCGTGAAGCAGCCGTTAAGGTTGAGCAAATTATCGAGATCACCGGGAGGCGTTACAACGGCACTGGGTGCGATGGCGCACGGATGTCTCATATGTCCAGGCTCACCAATTAATGTTACCGAGTGGAGACATTAGCCGTGCGATCAGGCGTAAGGGCCTGCGACCAAGCTTCGTAATTTTGCTCTGCCTTATCGGCATGACGTTTTGCCTGCCAAAAGCGGCCGGTTCCGGAATCGGTCTGACTCAAATCGAACAAATACAAGGAGTTGCAACGTGAGTGGACCATTCGATTAACCGTGGGCACGCAAGGCCGTTTCCCCAGCAGAAGAATGCAATGCCGCGCTGACGGACTGGGCACGGTGCGGGCCAGCCTGCAGAATCTGCGCTTCTCCGACATCGAGACCATCGAACCGAAGTGCATGCAAAGGCGTTGTCAACTTGCCGATGGCGAGACAAGGCAGTGGCATGTTGTACCACTGCTTAGGCAGCGGATGACGGATTTTGGGCCGCTTGGGTGAAGTGGTGCCAGGCGGTGAATCTCGCTGCGAGGTGCTTGCGATAGAGCGAAGCACACAGCAGATGCCGTTTCAGCGCGAAGTGTTGCCGAATCGGACCGAAGCTCGACAGGAAAGCCTGCGTGCGTTTCGGATCGCGAAAGCCACGCATGCGCCGCTCCCGTTCGCGGGTCGGCTGGTGGCTGTTCTCGGCCCGATTGGCTGCGCAGTTGATCGGTGACGATCCTGCGCGGTGCCGGGCAGAAACGCAGGACGCGCTGAAAGAAGTGTTTGGCCGCGGCCTTGTCGCGCCGCTTCTGCAGCAGCATGTCGAGTTCGGCGCCATGCTCATCGACCGCCCGCCATAGCAAGTAGGGCTCGCCGCGCAACGACACGCCCGCTCTGGCGTGAGATCGTCGAGGAAAGCGAGAGCGGCCTGTGCGTGGACCCGCTGGATCCGAAGGCGATCGCCGCTGCCGTCGACTATCTGGTGACGCACCCGGATGAGGCGCGCCGCATGGGTGAGAACGGCCGCCGCACCGTGGTCAGCAAATACAACTGGGCCAAGGAGCAGGACAAGCTGCTGCATTTCTACGAGCGGATTCTGGCGTGAAGTGTGAGCTGGGTCACGCACTGCCCTACAAAAGTAGCGGCAACTTTGATTAGATGGATAGCGCGGGAGCGGATCTCCATCGCCGACCCTTGCATCCGGAGAGGCACGATCCACGGCTGGTACGGCAGGGACTTCCACTGCTATCTGTTCGGTACGGGAGTGCAGGAGTCCTTCCCCTTCCATATGTATAACCAAGGATCCGCTAGTCTGGTGATCGGGGAAGACCCGTACAGCGACAACGGCCATTCACCGATGACTGAGACATATGGACCTCAATCAGCAGAAGTACAGAGATCTCTGCGAGATCGAACGCTCAATCCCGTTTTCCAGCCAGGCCTGGTGGCTGGACGCTACGGTCGGGCCTGACCGGTGGAGCGCGACCCTGGTGGAGCGGGCAGGGAAGGTGATCGCGGCAATGCCCTACGTCAAGAGGACGAAATACGGCTTTGTCATTCTTACCCAGCCTCCCGCTGGCCATGGCTTGGGTCCCTGGCTGGCGTGCAAGGACGCAAAACCGACAAAATTGCTCAGCCAACAGAAGGAGCTGATGACCGAGTTGATTGAACAATTGCCGAGGTTCGATCATTTCGCGCAGGCGTGGCATTACAGCGATACCAACTGGCTGCCTTTCTTCTGGAAAGGCTACCGGCAAACCACGAAATATACCTACATTCTTCCGGACCTCAGTGACGAGACGTCGCTTTGGAGCGCCATGCAACCCACCGTGAAACAGGACATCCGGAAGGCGACTGGCCGCTTCAATCTTCGCGTACGCCACAGCGATAGTATTGACGAATTCCTTCCCCTGAACCGCAATGTTGGCACCGACCCGAGATGGCGACGAGGCTATTCCGATGACGTCGCGAGGCGGATCGATGCTGCGTGCAAGGAGCGTGGGAAGCGCAAGATATTCATCGTCGAGGACGAGGAGGGACGGGCTCACTATAGCGCCTATCTCGTGTGGGATGAGCGGAGCGCCTATGGTCTGATGGGTGGCGCAAACCGGGACATGCCGCCCAATACCGGAGCCGGCAGCTACTGCATATGGGAAACGATCAGGTTCGCCGCGACGGTAACCAGGATCTATGACTTTTCAGGTTCCATGCTGGAAACGGTGGAACGCTTCTTCCGGGGATTCGGTGCTGTTCAGAGACCCTATTTCCTGATTTCGAAGACACCATCCAGGGCGCTTTCCCTGTATCAGCTCATGCGGTCCCGATAGCGGGGGCCAGCGGGGAGGTAAGGCGCCTGCGCTTCTACAAGGAGATGCTGGCATGAGGCAGCACAACGGACGCGCCCGCCGCCCGCTTGCGCGGGCGCTGCTGGGCGCCGGCGGCCTGGTTGTACTGCTGGCCTGCACCGTGCCGGCGGCGCAGGCGCAATCCGGCGGCTTGATGCCCGCCGCGCTGGACTGCGGTGGTCCGCTCGAAGGCGCGGTCTGGCGCCGCTGGGACGAAGGCGGCCTCGCCTACGTGCAACGGGAGCTGATCGCGGAACGGCTGGTGAAGGAAGGTGACACCTAGTCCATCGCGTCTTTGAAATAGCACCCCATTCATCTATGATGGTTTTGCGACGTGGCCCCGCACTGCATGCGCTGGGGGTGCGCTTGTACGACCTGACGCAGTCGCCACGCGACGAAGACCGGGACTTCGTTGTGGCGCATTACCCAGGCCTGGTCGGAAAGCACGGCGACAGCAGGCGCATGCTTGCCGAACTGATGTTCTGGCCTACGCTGGTTCGCCGCAACGGCGCACGCTGAAGGACGAGGGCATCGCCGCAGCGCTGCCTGCCATCGAGCGAGCGCGGTCCCTGTGGAGGCGGGACCGCGGCTTGCCGGTGCGATGGCTTGTCAGTGGGCAACCACCGCCTGGTACAGCTCCCGCTCATCGGCATTGCCGAGCGAGGAGTTGTGCCACAGCATCGTGAAACAGCCATTCACCGCATTGCAGGTATCCTTCAGTTCCCGGAATTTCTTCCAGGCTGCCTCGCTGGTTCCAAGCCGCATATAGCCCATGACGGTGGCTTCCATCGCGATCAGCGGGCGAATGCGCAGGTTCAGGGCCTTTCCCGCGACCGGATCGAAGGCCGGGTACTCGAAGCAGGTTCCGCAGCGGAATCCGGCGCGGTCGGCGTAGCTGAGCGTGCTGTCGTAGGTCATGCCCGCCTGCTCCCAAGCGAGCATGGTGGTCGGGTGCTCCCAGCGCAGGTAGTGCATGCGGCCGCCCCACACCTCCTGCGTGATCTTCTCTTGCTCGCATACCCGCCGTAGCCGGTTTGCCTCCGCCTGGACCGCCGCGGGGACCTGATAGGTATTGAAGCTCGGGTGCAGGCCGATTTCGTGGCCGCGGGCATGGATGCGCTGCATCAGTCCGCGTATGGCGGGATGCTCGGGCTCGTAGTCGGCATCCTTGCTGGGGTCGGTGCGGCCGCAGATGAAGTAGAAGGCGCTGACCAGTCCATGGCGCTCGGAAACATCCATGAGCCAGTCGAAGGTATTGACCCGATCGGTCGGATGCAGCGCGGTCCGCGTCTTCATCCGGATGGCCGGGGCCTGCAGCACGCTTCTCACGTCCCGGCGTACCAGTATGTCGCCGGCCATGCGGCGGACCATTCTCGCCGCGGAGCCAAAACCATAGCGACTGGGCACATCCACGTCATGCGACACCTTCATGCTGGCCCGCAGTTGCGTGAGCTGCAGCTCGGGCCACTGCCGCCGGATCACCTGGCCAAGGATATGCAGCCACTCATCCACTACCGGCCGCTCCAGATAGCCATGCTTGTGGGCATGCGAGGCGCTGGCCGGAAAGCGATTGTAGTTGTCAAGATCGGTGCGGCCGACCTCCTCCTGACGCGACAGCATCCAGTAGCTCAGGCCGAGGATGTCATAGTGGATCCGGTAGCCGGTCGGGGTTGCCTCGATCAGCGGCGACGGTGCGCGCGCGAGGCCTGGCGCCGGCAAGGGCCCGCGCAGGACCGGCTGCCAGCCCTCGGCAAGCGCATCCCAGGTGGTGAAGGCGAGTGCCGAGTCGGCGCGCCTGAAGGTGCCGGGGTCTGCGGCAATCTCAATCGATCCCTGGCCGGAACCGGCAAGGCTCAGGCGGACAAAGCCCGCATCAGTCCCTTGCAGCTGAAAGCCATGGCCGAACCGCTCCGCGAGAATCCGCTGTAGCCAGGAGAGGGTTTCCTGAGTCATATGCCTCATTCAGAGAATTCCAGAGTGAATACGCGGTTGGGAAAATTATCCGGACTCGGTACTGCGCTCGCAATGGCGTTGGGTGCGACGCCGAACGCAAAGCGAATACGTTGAGCTGCCGAACAGCTGTCTTGAGGCCGCTACGGTGCCGCGTCGGAGTGTGGGCCGGGCCACGCTATGGACTTTCCAATTGCGGCAGACTTTGATTAGATGTAGTCGGTTGGATTGAAGAAGTACGCAGCCGATGACGGCAGAGTGTTTCAGCATCCGGCCGTGACCATTGCCTTGTGCGCCGACAAGCGGTCGCGCCACGGAGCCGTTCTTGACGAGCCCACATTGCCCTGATGACCCACCAGACCCCCGGGAGAGTCCAACTGGACGAAGCCTGCCGATGACATCTGCGCCAGCATCCAACGATCGGGCCCATCCATGAAACACGTCTGGATTCTCAATCACTATGCCAAGGAACCCAACAGCGGCACAGGCGGCACGAGACACTTCCATCTCGCGGAGCACCTGGGCTCGTCTGGCTGGCAGGCGACCGTCATCGCGGCCAACGCCAACTCAGTCGGCAGCGAAGAGCGGCCGCTGGCGGCAGGTGAGTTGTCGCGCCTTGACCGTATTCGCGATGTGCCCTTCCTCTGGGTGCGCACGCCGATATACCAGGGCAATGGCGCCGGCCGCATCCTGAACATGCTGGCCTACAGCTGGCGCGCATTGCGTCGGCGGACCACGCGCGGCCTGGCGCGCCCGGACGTGGTGATCGGTTCCAGCGTGCATCCCTTGGCCGCGGCGGCGGGCGCCCTGCTGGCGCGCCGCTTCAAGGTCCCATTCGTGTTCGAGGTGCGCGACCTGTGGCCGCAGACACTGGTGGACATGGGCCGCCTGCGTGAAGGGGAATTCCTGACCTGGGCGCTGCGCAAGCTGGAGGCGTGGCTGTACCGGCGCGCCGATCGCATCGTCGTGCTGCTGCCGCACGCGTGGGAGTACATCACGCCGCTCGGCATCCCGAAGGAGCGCATCACCTGGATACCCAATGGCGTGGACCTGTCGCTGTTCCCGCCGCCACCGGCGCGCACCGGGGAGCCGTCCGGGCGTTTCACGCTGATGTATTTCGGCGCCCACGGGCAGGCCAACGGCCTGGACAACGTGCTGCAGGCGATGAAGCTGGTGCAACAGCGGCCGGAGGGGCGGCACATCACCCTGCGCATGGTGGGGGATGGCCAGCTGAAGTCTGCGCTGATGGCGCAGGCGCGGGAGCTCGGCCTGAGCAATGTCAGCTTTGAGCCGCCGGTGCCGAAATGCCGCATCCCGGCCGTGGCGATGGAGGCGGATGCCTTTGTCATCGCCGTGCGCGACCTGCCTCAGCTGTACCGGTACGGCATCAGCATGAACAAGCTGTTCGACTACCTGGCTGCGGAACGCCCAATCGTCATCGCCTCCAATGCCGCCAACAATCCGGTGGCCGACTCGGCGGCGGGACTGACGGTGGGCGCGGAGCAGCCCGAGGCACTGGCCGACGCCATCATCAGCATCGCCGCAGCGCCGCTCGAGGCCCGCGAGCGCATGGGGCGCGCTGGGCGGGAGTACGTCGAACGCAACCACAGCTTCCAGTACCTGGCGCAGCGCCTGGCTGCCGTGCTGGACGAAGCATGTGGAGCCAGGTCAACCTAGTGTCTCGCGCCGCCCCGGCGGACGAGAGGGCCGCGCATGGATTAAAGTAGCGCAACCGAACCTGGATCTCCGGCATCCGCCGGAGATTTTTTTATCCCAGTTCCCCAGGAGCCAGCCATGAATGGTCCACAGAAATCACCGCCCACCATTGCCGAGGGTTGGCAGACGCCGCCGGACCGCACTAGCGTGACCGACGACGCGCGCGTCGATGACATCATTCCACTGCCCCCGCCTGAACACCTGATCCGTTTCTTCCCCATCCGGAACACGCCTGTCGAATCCCTGGTCACCCAGACGCGCCAGCGCATCGCGCGCATGCAGCACGGCAAGGACGACCGGCTGCTTGTGATCATGGGACCTTGCTCGATCCACGACCCGCAAGCTGCACTCGAGTACGCGCGGCGCTTGATGGCGCAGCGGCAGCGCTACGCCGAGTCGCTGGAGATCGTGATGCGTGTGTACTTCGAGAAGCCCCGTACCACCGTGGGCTGGAAAGGGCTGATCAACGACCCCTATCTGGATGAGAGCTTCCGCATCGACGAGGGCCTGCGCATTGCGCGCAGCCTGCTCGTCGACATCAACCGCCTCGGCTTGCCGGCGGCCGGCGAGTTCCTGGACGTGATCTCGCCGCAGTACATCGGCGACCTGATCTGCTGGGGCGCGATTGGTGCCCGCACCACCGAGAGCCAGGTGCACCGCGAGCTGGCTTCTGGCATTTCGGCGCCGATCGGCTTCAAGAATGGCACTGACGGGAATATCAAGATCGCCATCGACGCCATTCAGGCCGCCTCGCGTCCGCACCACTTCCTGGGGGTGCACAAGAACGGGCAGGTGGCGACGGTACACACCAAGGGCAACCCGGACTGCCATGTCATTCTCCGCGGGGGCAAGGCCCCGAACTACGATGCGGATTCCGTGGCGGCCGCCTGCCGGGAACTGGAAGCGGCCGGGCTCGGCAACTCGCTGATGGTGGATTTCAGCCACGCCAACAGCAGCAAGCAGCACCAGCGGCAGATCGATGTCGCGCGCGACGTTGCGCAACAGATAGGCAGCGGCAATCGAGCCATCTTCGGGGTCATGGTCGAGAGCAATCTGCTCCCCGGCGCGCAGAAGTTCACCCCGGGCGAGCACAATCCGTCTGCATTGACCTACGGACAGAGCATCACCGATGCCTGCATCGGGTGGGACGATTCGGTGGCAGTGCTGGACATGCTTAGCGAGGCGGTCAATGTACGCCGCGGGCTCTATTCGAAGCCGTAGCAACGACGATGATCGACAGCCGGCCAGTTCACCGCCGGCGCAAGCGCAGGGCGCTTCAGTGCGCGTCGTAGGCGAGCACGGCGGGTGGGGCCGCAGGCAGTAGCTGTTCGAACCAGTCCGCCGTCAGGCTGGCGATGCTCGCCAGCGCCGGGCGGTCTTCGAAGCTGCGGCCGTTGGTCGGGATCAGCCGCAACTGCCGCGGGCCGCGCATCTGCCCGAAAGCCAGGTCGTTGACGCGGATGCTCTCCGGGTCGCCGCTGGCGCACATCAGCAAGACCGGTGTTTCAAGCTCTCGCAGGGCTGCGTCGCCGGACAGGTCCGCGCGCCCCGCGACAAAGGCCATGGCCGCGAGCCGGTCCGGGTTGACCGCGGCTTCGCGGGCCGCTGCCGCGGCGGCGCTGCCGGTACTGAGCAAGCCCGCCGGCAAGCTGGCAAAGGGCGTGCGTGCGCGCAGGAAGTCCAGCGTCTGGCGCAGCCGCGCCGCCAGGTCGTCCAGCTCGGAAGCCGCGGCGTCGTCGACGCGGCTGTCAGGGCGCAGGTCGACCAGCATGGTGGCGAAGCCCCTGGCCCGCAGCTTGCGCGCCAGGTAGTGGCTGCGCGCGGCGCGGCGCTGCGCCCCGCCCGCATAGACCATCAGCACGACGCCCAGCGGATCGGGGCCGGATTCGAGCATGGCCGGCAGCCAGCCGCTGCCATACGGGACCTGCACGGCCGCGCTGAGCGATGGCAAGCCGGCGCCCGCCCGTTGCCCGGCGCCCGGGCCGGCCTGGGCGGGCGTCCTGGCCAGCAGTTGCCTGACCCGGTCGTCGCTCACCAGCTGGAACTCCCGATAGTAGTGCGCGAGGCTGGCGATGCGCTCCGGCGTGTCCAGGCAGACAACTTCGTCGGCCAGCGCGCGGATCCGTTCCAGCCCGGCCCTGGCGGCCACCGGCAGCGCGCAGACGATGCGCGCCGGATAGCGCTTGCGCAGGCGTGCCAGCGCGGCATACATGGTGGCGCCGCTGACCAGCCCGTCGTCGACCACGATCACCACGCGAGCGTGCGGGTCGCAGTGCTGCCGCAGCGGCGTATAGACCGCTCGCTGGCGGCGCAGCTCGTCGAACAGGGCGTCGCGCCGCTCGTCCGCTTCGCCGCAGGAATCGCCTTCGCCGGTGCGCCAGGTTGCGCCGGCATCGTCCAGGGCCACGCCGGGTGCGATCCTGCGCGCCATCGCCAGGTCAAAGTCGGCACCCAGCGTATCGGCGACGATGCGCCCGACCGGCACCCCGCCGCGCGGTATCGCCAGCACCAGGGCGCCGGTGCCCCGGTAGGCGCGCAAGGCCCCGGCCAGCTCCGTGCCGGCATGCTCGCGGGTCTGGAAACGCGTCTGGTAACGGCTCATGGAAATCAGCGAAGAAGGTGGCGGAGGGAGAGGCCGCAGCCAGGCCAGACGGGCCGGGCCAGGAAATACGCAGTGATATACGGTCGGAGCCGGGCAGGCGGTCCCGGCTTGCCGTCAGCCTTCGGTCTCGCTGCGGATCAGCAGCACTGGCTTGCTGGCCCTGGCAAGTACGCCTTCGGACACGCTGCCCATCAGCAGGCGCCTGACGCCGCGCCGGCCGTGGGTGCCCATGACGATCAGGTCGGCATTCCAGGCATCGGCTTCGGTGACGATGGTCGCCGAGATCCGCCCCGGCGCCACCGGCTTCTCGTCCAGTTGCGTGATGCTGCGGATACCGGCCTCGCCCAGGCGGGCCGTGGCGGCCTCCAACGCCTTGCGGCCATGGGCGATGAGGTTTTCGACCAGCTCGCGCGGGTCGAAATAACTGGCCTCGAAGTAGACATCGGAATCGTCCACCACGTACAGCACCTTGACTTCGGCACCCGTGGCCCGGGCGATGATGACGGCCTGGCTCAGGGCCAGGTCGGACGAGCGGCTGCCGTCCACGGCGAGCAGGATGCGCTGGTACATGGTGTGTCTCCTGAGGGGGCAACTGGCGACGAATTTCTGTTGCGATTCGTTGCAGTTAGCGTAGCCGGTGGCAGCGATATGGGCTTGACGCGGATCAACCCGGCGCAGGCAAATCGTGCTGGGTTTCTTCGCGAACCGTTGCCGGGGGTCTGGAAGTGGCGGCGGCGGACCCTGATGCGCGCCTTGGTGCTGCAGCCCGCACTGATCACCCGCCAGGGCAGGGCTGCACGTGCGGGGCAGAACGTCGCCACCTGCGCGCCGGTCGAACTGGCAGGGACGTTGCCGGGTGGCGTTGCCGTTGCGCAGGCGCGCGTCCCCAGGCATCGTTGACGCGGCGCAAATCCATGCCGGCCGGCCGTGTCACGATGGACTCACCTGCAAGTGCCGGGCGGCAATCGCCAGAGCAAGGAGGCATCATGGGCAGCAACAGGTACGACCCGTTCTCCATCGAACCCATCGGCGACATGCTCCAGGGAGTGCTGCGCACGCTGCGCGGCGCGGCCGAAGGCGGTGGGGGCATCAAGGTGGACGTCAGCGAGACCGAGCGGGACTATACGGTGACGGCGGAGATCCCCGGGGCGAGGAAGGAGGATATCGAGGTGTCGGTGGAGCGGGGGACGGTGGTGATTTCCGCCAGGGTCGAGCGCTCCAGCGAAGAGAAGGAGGGCGAGCGCGTGATCCGCCGCGAACGCTACCGCGGCACGATGCGGCGCGCCTTTGCGCTGGATACCGACGTCGACGAGGACAAGGTCGACGCGGTCTATGAAAACGGCGTGCTGCGCCTGGTGCTGCCCAAGAAGCAAGCCACGCCACAGAAGACCATCAACGTCCGCTAGCGGACCGCCACGCACAGG
Organism: Cupriavidus sp. PB-02; assembly: GCF_058252315.1. Taxonomy (NCBI): domain Bacteria; kingdom Pseudomonadati; phylum Pseudomonadota; class Betaproteobacteria; order Burkholderiales; family Burkholderiaceae; genus Cupriavidus; species Cupriavidus sp. PB-02. The sequence continues at coordinate 1,739,416 of NZ_CM177695.1, read as the reverse complement.
ATCACGCCATGCCCATGCACTTCCGGACCATCCTGGTCGACCTGCGGGAAGACCATGCCCGCGCCGCCCGCATCGAGGCCGCCGCGCGACTGGCCGCGCAAAGCGGCGGCAGTGTCGTAGGGCTGACTGCGACCGGCACGCAGCTCGAACCATTCCGTGGCGCCGGCGCGGAAGCCGGCAGCTACGCCGCGCTCGCGGCCGGCCATTTGCAGCGCCTGGCCGCAGAGCATGAGGCCGTCTTGCTGGAGGGAACGCGCCAGGTATCGGCTGCTGTCACGACCCGGCATTTCGTGGTCGAGGCGGAAGCCGGATGGGCGCTTGCCGACGAAGGCCGCTATGCCGACCTGATCCTGCCCGGTCCGCCCGGCGGCGACGCGGGCATTCCGGCGCCGATGGCGGGCACCGCGGAATACGCGCTGCTGCATGCGGGCCGGCCGGTGCTGCTGATTCCCGGTCGTGCCTGCCCGGTGCTGCCGGGCCGCGTTGCCATCGCCTGGAACGGCGGGCGCGAGGCCGCCAGGGCGGTGGCTGATGCGCTGCCCTGGCTGGCCAGTGCCACTGGCGTGTCGATCGTAGTGGTCGAAGGCGGCGCGGATGGGCCGGACCGGGCCAGCGGCGTGCGCCTGGCGGACTGGCTCGCCAGTCATGGCGTCAGCGCCGACCTGCATGTCGAGCCGGGCGGCAACCCTGACGAGGTCTTGCCGCGAATGGCCATGGACCTGCAGGCGGACGTGCTGGTCGCGGGTGGCTATGGCCGGGCACGGCTGCGCGAGCTGGTGCTCGGCGGCACCACCCGGGCGTTGCTGCACCAGGCGGCGCTGCCGGTGTTCCTGTCCCGCTGAAGCCCGGCCCGAGGTCGCACCGACGTCGGGCCGGCCGCATCAGACCACCAGCGGCATCTTCCCGATCAGCTTGTCCAGCGTGATCGGATAATCCCGCACACGCACCCCGGTAGCGTTGTAGACCGCGTTCGCCACGGCCGCCCCAACGCCCGAAATCCCCAACTCCCCCACACCCTTGGCCTTCATCGGCGATGAAGCCGGATCGGTCTCGTCAAGGAAGATGACCTCCTGATGCGGAATATCGCCATGCACCGGCACTTCATAACCCGCCAGGTCATGGTTGACGAAGAAGCCAACACGCTTGTCGACCGCGAGTTCCTCCATCAGCGCCGCACCCACGCCCATGGTCATCGCGCCGATCACCTGGCTGCGCGCCGACTTGGGATTCAGGATCCGCCCCGCCGCGCACACCGCCAGCATGCGCCGCACGCGGATCTCGCCGGTGGCCGCATCGACCGCGGCTTCAACAAAATGCGCCCCGAAGGTGGACTGCTGGAAACGCTTGTCGAGGTCGCCGAACTCCAGCACATCCTCCGCCACCATGCCGCCTTCACCCGCCACGCTGGCCAGTGGCACGCTGCGGCCGCCGGCGCGGATCTGGCCGTTGTCGAACACCGCCTCCTGCGGGGCAAAGCCTGCCTTCTGCGCCACCGTGTCGCGCAGCTTGACGCAGGCCGCATAGACCCCGGCGGTGGAACTGTTGGCGCCCCACTGGCCGCCCGATCCCGCCGAAACCGGGAAATCCGAATCCCCCAGCCGCACCAGCACCCTGTCCAGCGGCACGCCCATCATTTCCGCCGCGGTCTGGGCGATGATGGTGTAGCTGCCGGTGCCAATATCGGTCATGTCGGTTTCCACCGTGACGATGCCATTGCCATCGACCCGCACCCGCGCGGCTGACTTCATCACCTGATTGTTGCGGAACGCCGAAGCCACGCCCAGGCCGACCAGCCACTGGCCCTCGCGCCGCGCGGCGGGCCTGGCGCTGCGGCCCTGCCAGCCGAAACGCTCGGCGCCGATGCGCAGGCAGTCGACCAGGCGCCGCTGCGAGAACGGGCGTCCCGGCTTCTCCGGATCGACCTGGGTGTCGTTGAGGATGCGAAAGGCGATCGGGTCCATGCCCAGCTTCTCCGCCATCTCGTCCATCGCGACTTCCAGCGCCATCATGCCGGGCGCCTCGCCGGGCGCGCGCATGGCATTGCCTTCAGGCAGGTCCAGTGACGCGAGCCGCAGCGTGCTCAGCCGGTTGGGCGCCGCATAGAGCAGGCGGGTTTGCTGGATCGCGTTCTCCGGCTTGCCGCCCGGCAGGTCGCCCGACCAGCTGTCATGCCCGATCGCGGTGAGCTTGCCGTCCAGCGTCGCACCCAGCCGAATGTGCTGGATCGTGGCCGGGCGGTGCGTGGTGTTGTTCATCATCAGCGGGCGCGTCAGCGCCACCTTCACCGGCCGGCGCACCGCGCGCGCGCCGATCGCGGCGAGCAGCACATCGGCACGCAGGAACAGCTTGCCGCCGAAGCCGCCGCCGATAAACGGCGACACAACGCGCACGTTCTCCCTGGGGATGCCAAGCGTGGTGGCCAGGTCGGTGCGGGCCCAGTCGATCATCTGGTTGGAGGTCCAGACCGTCAGCTTGTTGCCTTGCCAGGCGGCTACGGTGGCATGCGGCTCCATCATCGCGTGCGACTGGTCCGGCGTGGAGTAGGTGGCGTCGAGCTTCACCGGCGCCGCCGCAAAGGCCCCGGCAAAATTCCCCACCGCCGAGTCGGGACGGTTGGCCACCTTCGCCGCGGCGTCGCGTGCCTGCGCCAGGTCATAGGCGCCGCGCTGCCGGTCGTAGCGCACGCGGATCAGCTGCGCCGCGGCGCGCGCTTGCTCGAACGTCTGCGCGATCACCAGCGCGATCGCCTGGTGGTAGTGCTGGATCTCCGGGCCACCCAGCAGCGTGGCGGTATTGCGGCCGGCCTTGGCGAGCTCGCCGGCATGTTGCGCGGCAATGATGTCGATGACACCGGGGGCGCGGCGGGCCTCGTCCAGGTTGATCGACGCGATGCGGCCCTTGCCGATGCCGGCGCCGACCACATAGCCGTAGGCGGCCTTGGGCGCGACATCGTGGCGCTCATAGGCGTAGGGCGCCGTGCCCGTGGTCTTGCGCGGGCCGTCGATGCGGTCGACGGGGTGGCCGACTACCTTGAGCTGGTCGATCGGGTTGGTGGTGGCTGGGGTATCGAATTTCATGTCGTCATCCCTTCGCCTGCGCCAGCGCGGCGGCAATCGTACGGTAGGCCAGCGTGAGCTTGAACTGGTTCTCCTCAGTGGGGCGGGCATCGGCCAGCAGGCGCTCGGTGACCGCGCGCGCGCCCTGCGGCATCTGCGCTTCGGCGGCTTCCACGCGCCACGGCTTCCACGCGCCACGGCTTGTGCGCGACGCCGCCCAGCGCGACCCGGCCGGTGCCGTCGGGCTGCACGATGGCCGCAACCGACACCAGCGCAAACGCATACGAAGCACGGTCGCGTACCTTGCGATAGACCTGTGCGCCGCCGATGGGCTTCGGCAGCGTCACCGCGGTGATCAGCTCGCCGGGCTCCAGTGCGGTCTCGATATGCGGCGTGTTCCCGGGCAGCCGGTGGAAGTCGGCAATCGGGATCACGCGGGCCTTGCCGTCCGGGCGCACGGTCTGCACCGTGGCGTCGAGCACGCGCATCGCCACCGCCATGTCGCTGGGATGGGTGGCGATACAGCTGCTGCTGCCACCGACCACCGCATGCTGTCGGCTGAAGCCGCCGATGGCCGAGCAGCCGCTGCCCGGCACGCGCTTGTTGCACGGCAGGTTGGTGTCGTAGAAGTAGGGACAGCGCGTGCGCTGCAGCAGGTTGCCGGCGGTGGTGGCGCGGTTGCGCAACTGCCCGGACGCGCCGGCCAGCAGCGCGCGCGACAGCACGCCATAGTCGCGCCGCACGCGCGCATCGGCCGCCAGGTCGGTATTGCGCACCAGTGCACCGATGCGCAGGCCGCCTTCCGGCGTGGCGTCGACGCGGTCCAGTGTCAGGCGGTTGACGTCGATCAGGTGGACCGGTGATTCGATGCCCAGCTTCATCAGGTCCAGCAGGTTGGTGCCGCCGGCGATAAAGCGCGTACCGGGCGTGCGCGCCGCCGCCGCGGCGGCCTCGGCGGGAGAACGCGCGCGTTCATAGGTAAAGGGCTTCATGCCTTGCTCCCGGCAACCTCGGTGATCGCGTCGACGATATTGGAGTAGGCGCCGCAGCGGCAGATATTGCCGCTCATGCGCTCGCGGATTTCCTCGGCGGTGAGCTGGGGGCGCGCCTTCAGGTCGGCACTGACGTGGCTGGGGATGCCGTCGCGGATCTCGCCCAGTACCGCAACGGCCGAGCAGATCTGCCCCGGCGTGCAATACCCGCACTGGTAGCCGTCATGTTTGACGAAGGCCGCTTGCATCGGGTGGAGCTTGCCCGGCGCGCCGAGCCCTTCGATGGTGGTGACCTTGCTGCCGTCATGCATCACCGCCAGCGTCAGGCAGGAATTGATGCGCCGGCCGTCGACGATCACCGTGCACGCGCCGCACTGGCCGTGGTCGCAGCCTTTCTTGGTGCCGGTGAGTTGCATATGCTCGCGCAGTGCGTCGAGCAGCGTGGTGCGGGTATCCAGTTGCAGCGTCCATGGCTTGCCGTTGACTTCGAGCGAGACGGCGCCGGTCACGCCACCCTGGGTGCCGCTGCCCGCCACGGCCTGGGCGTTGGCGACAGCAGGCAGGGCCACGCCAGTCGCGGAAACGGCGCCGACCTTGAGCAGGTCTCGTCGTGTGAGCTTGATGTCGCTGACGTCTTCCATGCGTTCGGGTCCTTGTCTGGTCGCTTTCCGTAGAAAAGCGAAACGCCGGCGGGGGCGCGGCGTTCAGGTTGTGGGGGTGCAGGCTTGCGAACTGCGGGGCCGTTCGGCACTGCCGGAAGCTGTCAGGATCTGGCCGGCGGTTGCGGCGGCACCGCGAGTTAAGGAGGCGCAGAAAAATGATAGATCGGATCGCTGACAGTGTTTAGATACGAAAATCCGAATGCGCTTTTAAGTTCTATTCATCAATCGGCCCCAAACGGGTGCGCGGCGAGCGGGAAGGTCGGTGAATTGTGATGGGGGCTGCTCCCGGGCGTTTGCAGTGCGCCACCCAGGTTGCTAGAGACCGGTACGGGTGCTCCGCAGGCAGCCCGCGCTTTCGCGCTGATTGAAATAGCGGCATAGAATGGCTGTCCAACCGTCCATTCACAAAATCAATAAGCCGTGCGGAGCGAGACATGGAGTTGCACAACGTCGACCTGAACCTGCTGGTGGTGTTCGAACACCTGCTGCGCCTGCGCACCGTCTCCGGCACGGCCAAGGCGCTGGAGCTGAGCCAGCCTGCGGTCAGCAATGCGCTGGCCAGACTGCGTCGCATCTTTGACGACGACCTTTTCGTGCGCAGCGCCAAGGGCATGCTGCCGACCCCGCTGGCACTGGAGCTGGCCGAGCCGGTGTCATATGCGCTGGATGCGCTGCACACCGCGCTCAACCGCAAGGTCGACTTCGATCCGGCGCGCAGCGAGCGTGACTTCCATATCGCGATGACCGATATCGGCGAAGTCCACTTCATCCCGAAGCTGATGGGCGCGCTGCGCGAGCTGGCGCCGGGCGTTTCCGTCGCCACGGTGCGCAACACCGCGGTGAACCTGGCCGAGGAAATGAGCCAGGGCAAGATCGACCTGGCCGTCGGCCACCAGCCTGAGCTGGCTTCCGAGTTCTTCCAGCGCCGGCTGTTCCGCCAGCGCTATGTCTGCATGTTCCGGCCCGGCCATGCGCTGGACAAGCGTACTGTCCGGCTGCGCGACTTCGAGGACGCGGAGCATGTGGTGGTGACCGCGGCCGGCACCGGCCATGCCCGCGTGGACGAGATCCTGGCCAAGGGCGCCGTACAGCGGCGCATCCGTTTAAGGGTGCCGCACTTTGTCGCGCTGGCGGACATCGTTGCCAGTACCGACCTGGTCGCGACGGTTACCCAGAAGTTTGCCGAGCGCAGCGCCAAATACTTCGGGCTGAAGTACGTCAAGCACCCGGTGGACCTGCCGGATATCCAGATCAACCTGTTCTGGCACGCGCGCTACCACCGGGACCCGGCCAACCAGTGGCTGCGCACGCAGGTATTCGACCTGTTCTCCGAATAGGCGCGCTCAGCCCAGGTCCAGCCAGACCTTGCCGCCGTCGATCCGCACCGGGTAGGCGCGGATATTCTCGGTCAGCGGCGCGCATAGGGCTTCACCATTCCTGACGTCGAACTTGCCCTGGTGCAGCGGGCATTCGATCTCGTGGCCGTCGAGGAAGCCGTCGCACAGCCGTGCATGGCCGTGGGTGCAGATGTTGTCGGTGGCAAAGATCTCGCCGTCGACACCGTACAGCGCGATCTCGCGGCCTTGGACCTCGATGGCGATCACATCGTCCTGCGGCACGCTGGCAAGCGCGGCGGCCTCGATCCAGGTTTCAGTCGTCATGGTTGTCTCCTAGATGGGATAGATCAGCGAGTTGGGGATCATCTCGCTGTCGAAGATGCAAAGGCGGGACGCAAAGCGCAGGCCTTGCGGCGTGCGCACGATGGTGTCCAGGTAGCGGCCGGTGTTGAGCACATCGGTGAGCTGGTCGGGCTTGGTGCGCAGCACCGCGTAGTTGGCTTCGGCAACGATCCGCTCGCCATCGGCCTGCCGCACCAGCGGCGCGCCGACGATATGGCGCTGGTAATACGGGTCATGGAACAGCGTTTCGCGGATGCCGAAGACGCGGTCCTTCAGCATGCCCTTGCTCTCGAACGACAGCGTCGCCAGCGGTAGGCCGCGCTCGTAGTTCTCGCGTGGCTGCAGGCGGTAGATGCAGTCGTCGGTGAAGAAGTCGGGCCATTTGTCCCACTCGCCGTTGTCCACCACGGCGGTGTAGTCGGCGTAGAGCGCAAGCAGGGCGTAGTAATCCTGGAAGTCCATGGTCAGATCTCCATCACCTTGCGCCAGTAGGCGTACATGCCGCGGATCAGCGTCTCGGTGACCATATGGTCGGTGTTCTCGGCGGTGGTGCCGCCCAGTTCTGCCAGCACGCGGTGCCACGGCTTCTGCGTAAAACCCTCCTGCGAGCATTCGATGACTTCGCCATCGTCGGCGGAGACAAAGCCCGCCGGCCCGAACAGGTTGGCCTGGCGCAGGCGGCGCCGCGTCATTTCCTCGGTGTCATCCTCGAAGCCGAAGTGCGTCCAGACAAAGTCGAACGAATCCGGGCCGTTCGGCTGGATATGCCGCGTGGACACCGAGTTGACCTGCTGCTGGAAGATCACGCTGGGGAAGACCGTCATCATCACCGCGGTGGGATCGCCCCACCAGGGCTCGTGCACGATGTCGAGAATGCGGTCGTCCTGCAGCGCCATCTGGTCCTTGAAACTGGCCACGCCCGAGGTCACCTCACCTTTACCGCCCTGGCCGCGCGTGGAAACCATCGCGGCGTGGCGGAACTGCTCGTCCATCACCAGGCGCGACTTGTTGTCGGCGCGCCAGAGGCCGAAGGTCACGAACCAGGTGTGGAGGAGGCCGGGGTGGTAGGGATCCTTGATGTTCTCCTGCATCAGCTTCCAGTTACCCGGGATGCGCTGCTTGTTGTAGCCGAGGATCTTGAGCTTGCGCCCGTGGAACAGGCGGTCGAAGTAGCCGGTGATGTCCGGGCCGAGGAAATCCTCCAGCGGCTCGACCTCATGGTCGAACGACGCAAACACCACGCCACCACGCACCGCGACCTTGAGGCGCGTCAGCCCGTGGTCCTGCGGCTTGAAATCCGCCGGCATGCCGCCATTGACCTTGCCGTCCTGCTTGACGCCGCGGCGGAACGGCACGCCCTGCAGGTTGCCCTTCAGGTCATAGTTCCACTGGTGGTACGGGCAGTGGAAATCCTTGCGGTTGCCGCTGCGCTCGCGGCAGAACTTCATGCCGCGGTGGGCGCAGACGTTCTCGACCACGTTGATCTCGCCTTCCTGGTCGCGCACCAGGATCACCGAGCGCTCGCCGATCACGGTGCGCTTGAAGTCGCCGGGGTTGGGAATCTCGGCCTCCAGGCCGACGTAGTTCCAGTGGCCCCGGTAGAAGCAGCGTTCCAGCTCGCGCTGGTAGAGCTGCTGGTCGGTATACACGCGGAAGGGGATGCGGCTGATGCCATCGTCTTTCCAGACCGGCTCGGTCCGGGAGGATGTGGTGTCCATGGTTGTCTCCGGTTTCCTGTCAGGGGATGCGGTGTAGCGTCGCGCAGCCGGTGCGCAGGCGTTCGATGTCTTGAGGCTGCCGGGCTCAGGTGCCCGAGGCGTAGAAGGCGTCGGCGTAGATATGTTCGGGACGCACGCCCTTGTCGCGCAGCAGCAGCGTGGCCGCGTCGACCATCGGCGGCGCACCGCAGAGGTAGGCGCGCCAGCCGCCCAGCGCGCCGAAGTCCTGCGCCACGGCTTCGGTGACCAGGCCGGTGCGCAGGTCGCTGGCATTGCCGGGCACCGTGGACACGACTTCCACGCGCAGGCGCGGATGGCGCTGCGCGAGTTCGTCCAGCCAGTGCAGGCCGTAGGCGTCGCGCGGCGAGCGGATGCCGAAATAGAGATGGATCGGGTTGGGCAGTCCGGCTTCGATCGCGCCGCGCACGATCGACAGCACCGGCGCCAGGCCGGTGCCGCCGGCGATGCAGAGGATCGGGTCGTCGTTGCGGGTGCGCAGGTACGACGTGCCGAGCGGGCCGCTGACGCGCACCGTATCGCCGGCCTTCAGGGTGTCGCGGATATAGCAGGTGACGCGGCCGTCGGGGACCATGCGGACGTGGAATTCCAGCTCGCCGTCGCTCGCCAGCCGCGCCATGGAATAGGGGCGGCTATGGTCCGGCGCGAACTGCAGCATGGCGTACTGGCCCGGCGAGAAAGACAGCGGCTTGGCCGGGGCCAGCCGGATCATCCGGACATCGTGGCTCAGGTCTTCCAGTGCCGTGACGGTCGCCTTGACGATGCGGGCGGGATGGACGACGACTTCGTCCGGCTCGGGAATCTCGATGGTGCAGTCGCCGGCCACGACCGACTGGCACGCCAGCACATGCCGTTCAGCCTGGTGGTCGGCATTGTGGAAGGCATAGCCGCCGGCTTCATGAATATCGCCGTCGACGACGCGGCAGCGGCAGGTGCCGCAGCGTCCGGCCATGCAGCTGTAGGAAATGGGAACGCCGTTCTGCTGCAGTGCGGTCAGCAGGTTTTCACCGTGGGGGACATTCAGGCGTTGCCCTTGGGGGAGGACGAGGACTTCCATGCCGTCTCCATATTCGTTGTCGTAGTAGTGACGGAATAATGGTTCAGCATGGAAAATCAGCCAATAGAATCGCGGTTATATAGCCTATTCACCAGATCAATAAGGGTCGGCAGCGTCGCGCAGCCAGGCCTCCAGCGCGCCCACTACGCCCTTGGCGAAGGTCGCGAAGACCGGCTCGCTGACAAAGCCCATATGCGGCGTGATCACCACGTCGCGGCGCTGGCGTAGCGGGGCATCCGGCGGGACCGGCTCGGCGTCATACACGTCCAGCGCTGCCATCCCGGGGCGCTTCTGGTCGAGCGCATGGGGCAGGGCTTCCATGTCGACCAGCGCGGCGCGCGAGGTATTGACCAGGATCGCGTCCGGCCGCATCAGCGCCAGCCGCCCGGCATCGATCAGCCGCGTCGTGGCCGGCGTCGGCACCAGGTGCAGGCTGACGATGCGCGAGGTCGACAGCAGGGTTTCCAGGCTGACCGCGGTCACGCCTGCCTCGGCCGCGCGCTCGGGCGTCATGCGCGGGCTCCAGGTCACGACTTCCATGCCGAAGGCCTGGCCGACGCGCGCCACGCGCTTGCCGATCTCGCCAAGGCCGATCAGGCCCAGGCGCTCGCCGTGCAGCACGCCGGGCAGCGGCAGGCTGTCTTGCGGCCGCCAGCCGCCGGCGCGCATGGTTGCCATCTGCCCCTCGAGCTGGCGCACCGCCGCCAGGATCAGCGCCCAGGTCATCTCGCAGGTGCTTTCCTTGGACGGGCCCCAGCCGGTGTTGGCGACCGGGATGCCGCGCGCCTGCAGCGCCTCGGTGTCGAGGGTGTTGTTGCGCGTGCCGGTATAGATCACCAGCTTCAGGCGCTGTGCCAGTTGTAGGCGCGCTCCATCCAGCGGGGTGCGGTCGCGCACCAGCACCAGCACATCGGCGTCGCGCAGGACCGCATCCAGCGCCTCGCCGCGCAGCGGTTCATGGTGGAAGCCGACCTCGGCACGGGCCGAGATCGCCGTCCAGTCCGCCAGGCGCGGCAGCGCGCGCTCGTAGTCGCCGAGTACGGCAATGCGTGGACGGGTCATGGTCAGGGGCGCGCTAGGGCGGTCAGGGTGCGCACGTCGGCGGTGGCGCCGAGCTGCCAGCACGCGTCGATCAGCGCCGAGACCTTGCGCGCGCCCAGCACCGGGTCGGCCAGCGCATGGAACTTGGCGTTCAGGTTGGCATCGGTCATCGGCCGCTGCAGCGAGCCGATCGCGTGTTCGACATCGACGCTGACCTCGCGGCCGTCCTTGAGCACGGCGCGCACATGGGCGGCGGCCTCATCGACTTCCGCATCGGCGGTGGCCACGACCTTGCGGCGCAGCGCGACCACGTCGTCGCGCAGCACGACCTCGTCGGAGAACTCATCCTCGCCGGCGCGGCCGAAGATCAGCCCGGCGGCGCAGCCGTGGTAGACGCTGAACTTGGCGAGCAGGCCGTCGCTGGGCTCCTTCTTGCCGGTCAGTTCCAGCACCAGCGGATGCACGCGCAGCTCGATGCGCTCGACGTCCGCGGGGTTGACGCCTTGCTCGCGCAACTGCACGCAGGCGTCGATGCTCGGATGGATCACGATGCCGCAGGCGAACGGCTTGTAGGTGTTGAACGAAATCTCGAAGCGCTCGCCGAGCTGGTCGGTGATCTCGTTCCAGTCGGTCTTGGCGGAGATCACCTGCATAAAGCCGCGCGGCGCTTCCAGCGCCCGCGCGCTCGCGGTATAGCCGTGGCTGGCCATCAGGGCCGACATCAGCCCGGCGCGCGCGGCGCCGCCGGGATGGAAGGGCTTGGTCATGGTGCCGAACTGCTCGCGCAGGCCCACCGGCTGCGAGGCGGCGATGCCCAGCGCCATGGCGGCGCGCTCCTCGTCCAGTCCGAGCAGCCGCGCGCAGGCGGCCGCGGCGCCCAGCATGCCGGTCGAGCCGGTGATGTGCCAGCCGCGGTCGTAGTGATCCGGGTACATCGCATTGCCGACGCGGCAAGCCACTTCGATGCCGAGCACCACCGCATCGGCCACCGCGCGGCCACTGGCGCCGGTGTGCTCCGCCAGCGCCAGCGCCGCCGAGGCCACCGGGCCGGCCGGGTGGATGATGGTCTTGAGATGGGTGTCGTCGAAGTCAAAGGTATGCGAGGTGATGCCGTTGACCAGCGCCGCGCTGGCCATGTCGACCTTCTCGCCGCGGCCCAGCACGGTGGCTTGCGCCGACGGCTGCAGCATCGCCACCGCGGCCAGCGCCGCATCGGCGGCCTCATGGCGCGCGGCGCCGACCGCGCATCCCAGCCAGTTCATGAAGGTGCGATGGGCCTCGTGCTCGACCGCTTCGCTCCAGCCCTGGCTGGGATGGGTCGCGACAAACCGGCCCAGGATGCGGGTCACGGGCGGGGCGTTGTGGTCTGCGGCGACATGGGTGTTGCGTGCCATGAAATCTGTCCTTGTTCAGTAAAAGCGGATAGCTGGGAAGGGGGATGGCTCAGGCATCGAGCCGAATGCCGCGGTCGCGCGCCAGCTTGCCCCAGCGGTTAATCTCGTCGGCGATATAGCGGCGGAACTGGTCGGGCGTCATCGGCATGGGCTGCAAGGCCTCGGCGGAGAGCTTGTCGGCCAGGTCGGGGCTCTTGAGCACGGTGTTCAGCGTGCTGTTGAGGCGGGCCACCACGTTGGCCGGGATGCCGGCCGGGCCCACCACGCCATACCACTGCATGGCGTCGAAGCCCTTCAGGCCGGCTTCTTCCAGTGTCTGCGTGTCCTTGAGCAGCGGGTGCCGCGCCTGGCCGGTCACAGCCAGCGGCCTGACGCGGCCGGAACGGATATGCGGCAGCGCCGCCGACAGGCCCGGGAACATCGCCTGGGTCTGGCCGCCGATCAGGTCGTTGAAGGCAGGCGCGACGCCGCGGTAGGCGGCATGGGTCATCTGCAGCTTCATCTGCTGCGCGAACAACTCCATGGTCAGGTGCGTCAGCGAACCGGGACCGGCCGAGCCATAGGCGATCGCGCCCGGCTGCTTGCGGGCATAGGCGATAAAGGCCTCCAGCGTGGTCGCCGGCACGTTCGCGCCTACCACCAGCACGTTGGGCGTGGCGCCGATCATGCCGACCGGCGTGAAATCCTTGAGCGGGTCGTACGGGACCTTGCGGGTGGCGGGGTTAGTGCCGTGCGTGGCGACGTAGCCCTGCATCAGGCTGTAGCCGTCGGCGGTGGCCTTGGCCGTCATCTGGCAGGCAATCACGCCCCCGCCGCCGGCCTGGTTCTCGACCACGATGGACTGGCCCAGCACGCGGCCCCAGCGCTCGGCCACGGTGCGGCCGATCAGGTCCGAGCCGCCGCCGGCCGAGACCGGCACCACGTAGCGCAGCGGCTTGTTGGGAAAGGGCTCCTGCGCCCTGGCAAGGCCGCCCGTGGTGGCCAGCAGCATGGCGCTGGCCTTGAGCAGGGTCCGGCGTGTCGCGTTCATCAGTCTCCTCCGGTGCGCCACTGTCGGGCGCTGTTCTCGGTCGGCCCCGGCCTGGCAGGCGGGAGCGGGTGAGCGAATGATGGCGTGCCGGTGCTAGACTGTGAATTGCAAATTTCCTTACGATTGATGCAAGGTCTGCATGAATTTGAATCTGTCCGATCTGCGCGCCTTTGTCGCCGTGGCCGAACACAGCAGCTTCCGCGCCGCCGCGGCGGAACTGCACCTGTCGCAGCCGGCGCTGTCGCGCCGGATCGAGAAGCTGGAGGATGCGCTGGGCGTGCGCCTGTTCGACCGCACCACGCGCTCGGTCGAGATGACCGCGGTGGGGCGCGAGTTCTCGCGCCGGGCGCGCGACCTGCTCAACGGGCTGGATGAGTCGCTGCTGGGCATCCGCGACGTCGCGTCCCGGATCGCGGGCGAAGTCACGGTCGCCTGCGTGCCGTCGGCGGTGCGCTATTTCCTGCCTGGCGTGCTGCGCGAATACCACGCGCGCTATCCGCGCATCGTGGTGCGGCTGGTCGACGAAGGCGCCAACGAGGTGCTCAACATGGTGGTGCGCAACGAGGCGGACTTCGGCCTCAACTACATCGGCACGCAGGAGCCTGACGTGGAATTCGAGCCGGTGCTGCGCGAGGCCTTCGTGGTGGCCTGCCCGCCCGGCCATCCGCTGGCGAAGAAGAAGCAAGCCACCTGGGCGGAACTGGGCCAGTACGACTATATGACGGTGGGCAAGGCCAGCGGCAACCGGCTGCTGCTGGACCTGGCGCTGTCCGAAGTGCCGGTGCGCCCGCACTGGTACTGCGAAGTGCGGCATGTGTCCACGCTGGTGAGCCTGGTCGAGGCCGGGCTGGGAATCGCCGCGGTGCCGCGGCTTGCAATGCCGCCGGGCGACCATCCCACGCTGAAGAGCGTGCCACTGGTCGATCCTACGGTGACGCGCACGGTAGGGCTGATCCGGCGCCGCGGCCGGTCGCTGTCGCCGGCGGCGCAGCAGCTCTACGACATGCTGCTGGCCACCAAGGTCGAGGCGAAGTCCGGGCTGAGCCGGGCAGGCAAGCGCAAGGCGCCGCGCGCCGCGGCCGGTTGAGCGCGGGCGGGCAATCAGCCTGCGCCAGCTCCCGCCAGTGCGCCCCTGCGTGCCACCATCGTCCTGCGTGCGATAGCGCGGTGACGCGCGAGCGGCCGGGATGCGCTAGCCGAGCCCGGCCGCTCGCGCGATCAGCAGTACTCCCGCGTTGACGGTAACGACGCCGATCCCCTTTGCGACCCGCGCGCCCGCCGGGGCGAGACGTTCGGCCGTGATGGCTGCCGTGACCGCGGCCATCACGCGCAGGTCCATCACGCCGACGGCCAGCAGGCTCGCCGTCAGCCCGGCGCAGCAATAGCTGCAATGCAGGCCAAGGCGCAGGCCATAGCGCCATGCCGCGCCGGTATAGGCTGGCATCGCGGGCGCGTACCGGCAGCACGCAAGCTGGCGGGCTTTCCACTCGGTGAACTGCAGCGCGCCGGCGCACAACACGACCACGCCGGCCAGCATCGGCATGGCGCGCGCCAGCGCCGGCCAGTGCATCGCAAGCGCCGCCAGCGCGGCACCCGGCGCAAAGACTGCCAGGCCCAGCATCGCCCACACGCAAAAGTAGGCAATGCCTGCCACCGCGTAAAACAGTTCTGGCCTGGCCGTGACGCGCCACAACACTGGCGCCAGCGACGGCAGCATCATTACCGCCATCATCACCACCCACATGCCGAGGAAGGATGCCGCGGCGCCGGCCCAGGTCTGCCCGCACATCCGCGTCCATGCCATCGACAGGGTCCAGCCGCCGGGCATCGGCATCGCGCCCATGGCGGACATGGCGTCGTGCAGCATGAATGTGGCCGTTGCGCAGGCGGCGAAGAGCACGGTGCAGATGCCGATGAAGACTCCCATGCCTGCGCGGACCTCGGGCGTTACGGTTGTGCCGGCGATCGCCATGGCTTGCCTCAACGCTCGCCATACTCATCATGGCGGCGCCACCAGACGCCGCCGGTCTCATTGCGCCCCTTTGGCGCGCGGTCGAGCCACTGGTACATGCCCCACAGTCCGTCGAGCCCGCGCGCATAGGTGGAATAGCAGTGGTAGACCACGCCGTCCTCCATCACAAAGGCGCTCATGCCGGGCCGGTCACGCTGGTAGGTGGCCGAGTCGGTGCCGCACATCGCCGCAAACTTGTCTTCCGCCGGCTGGCCGCCGGCTGCCAGCTCCGGGCGCCATGCGAACGCCGGCTCGCGCCGGTAGTTGTAATCGATATCGCCCTCACGCTGCTGCGCCGTGGTGAACGCGACGTGGAAGTCGCTGTTGAAATCGCTGTCGTCCGACGAGGCCCACGGGAAGGTCCATCCCATGCGTTGCTTGTAGGCCTGCAATGTCGCGAGCGGCGCGCGCGACACGGCCGTCAGCATGACGTCATGGTTGGCCAGGTGGACGGCGAAGCCGTTGAAGCCGTCGGCAATTGCCGAGCACGACGGGCAGCCGGCCTTGTAGGCGGGACCGAACATGAAGTGGTAGACGAGCAGTTGCGAGCGCCATTTGAACAGCTCGGCCAGCGTGGTGCTGCCTTCGTCGGTTTCGAAGCGGTACGCCTTGTCGATCCGCAGCCATGGCAAGGCCTGTCGTTGCTGCGCCAGTTCGTCGCTGCGCCGCGTCAGTGCTTTTTCCGCTTCCAGCAGTTCGAGCCGGGCGGCCAGCCAGTCTTCGCGCGTGGCGGTTGCATGTGTGGTCATCGTGGGTTCCTCCGTGGATGTCGTGCGGTATGCGATACGCCGCGTGATCGGGTAGTCGTGTGCTAGATTAGGCGCCGGCATCGACAGGTGGGAGTGACATGTGTGGCGCGATTCAGATGGACGCAGCGATCTCAGCCGCCGCACGCGCGCTCGCGGCCGGTGACCCGCTCGGGGCGCTGAACCGGGTCGCCTTGCGCGACGACGCGCCGGCGCTGGCGCTGCGCGGCATCGCCATGGCGCAGCTCGGCGACCTGATGCGGGCCAGGGCGCTGGTACGAAGCGCGGCGCGTGCCTTTGGCAGCAAAGCGCCGGTGGCCCGCGCACGGTGCGTGATTGCAGAGGCTGAAATCGCACTCGCGGCGCGCGACCTGGGCTGGCCGGCGAAGACTCTCGACGCCGCCCGGGCGACGCTCGAAGCGCACGGCGACCGGTTCAATGCCGCGCATGCGCGCTATCTCGGCATCCGGCGGCTGTTGCTGATCGGTCGCCTCGACGAGGCCGAGGACATGCTTGCCGGGCTCGCTCCCGCGCGCTTGCCACCTGCCTTGCGAACCACCCACGAGTTGATCCTGGCAGGCATCGCCATGCGGCGCGTGCAGGCCCGTATCGCGCGCGCCGCGCTCGCCAGGGCGGGCCGCGCTGCCATGCTCGCAGGCATCCCTGCGCTGGCAGCGGAAGTCGAAAACGCCGCCCGTATTCTCGATGCCCCCGCCGCACGCCTGATCGCGCGCGGCGAACCGCGGCTGCTGCGGCTCGAAGACGTTGAAGCCCTGCTGGCATCGAAGACGCTGGTGGTCGACGCCTGCCGCCTTGCCGTGCGCAACGGCGGGACGGTGGTGTCGCTGGCCACGCGCCCGGTGCTGTTCGCCCTGGCACGCGCGCTGGCCGAAGCCTGGCCGGAAGACGTGCCCCGCGACACCCTGATCGCGCAAGCCTTCCGCACCCGACACATCGACGCCTCGCACCGCGCGCGCCTGCGTGTGGAAGTGGGGAGGCTGCGCGCCGTGCTCGGGACGGAGGCGGACATCAGCGCCACCCCGAGCGGTTATACGCTGGTGCCGCGCCGCACACGCGAAGTCGCAGTGCTGGCGCAGCCAGTCGAGGACCGCAACGCGCCGGTGCTGGCGCTGCTCGCCGACGGCGAGTCATGGTCCAGTTCAGGCCTCGCGCTTGCACTTGGCGCCAGCCAGCGCACCGTGCAGCGCGCACTCGACGCGCTGGCCGCAGCCGGCAAGGTCCAATCGATCGGCCACGGCCGCGCGCGCCGCTGGATGACCCCGCCCGTGCCGGGATTCACGACGACTTTGTTACTCCCCACGCCGCTGACCGTTGACTAGGATGGAGAGCATGATGAAACGATACCCCGCACAAATCCTCCGTGAATACGGCCCGTTCCCCGGCGTCGACAACGTGCATGGCGTCTCGTACGACGGCCGGCATGTCTGGATCGCCACCGGGGACAAGCTCAATGCCTTTGACCCGGCGAACGGGCAGGTTGCGCGCTCGCTCGATGTGGCGGCCAATGCCGGAACCGCCTTCGATGGCAAGCACCTGTTCCAGATCGACGGCGAGCGCATCCAGAAGATCGATCCGCAGACTGGCGCCGTGCTCGCTACCATCCCCGCCCCGCCGGGCGGCGGCAACTCCGGGCTCGCCTGGGCAGAAGGGACGCTCTGGGTCGGCCAGTACAGCGAACGCAAGATCCACCAGGTCGATCCGCAGACCGGCGCGATCCTGCGCACCATTGCTTCCGACCGCTTTGTCACCGGCGTCACCTGGGTCGATGGCGAGCTGTGGCATGGCACCTGGGAAGACGATGCCAGCGAACTGCGGCACGTCGATGCGCGCACGGGCGCGGTGCTCGAGAGCATCGAGATGCCGGCGGGCGTGGGGGTGTCGGGGCTGGAGTCCGACGGAGGGGAGAAGTTCTTTTGCGGGGGCGGCAACAGTGGGAAGGTGAGGGCTGTGCGGCGGCCGGGGCGTGGGGCCGGTGCTGGCGGTGACTCAGAAATCGCTGTCGATGTTACGCGCAAGTGATTGTCGATCCCGATCGGTGGAAGCCTCTGAGGAGACGACATCAAGGCTCGTAGCCTGTCTTTATCGCGACCAACTGACTGAGTAGCAACCACGCAGCTCGCACTATGGTGCTCAGCCCGATAGTGCGTTTGATCGGTTGCGGGCCAAACGCAAGCTGGCTCTGCGGCTGTGTAGACATGCGAATAGGCATCGACGTCGCGTCACTTGCCTTCAAGAAGCAAGTGGATCAGATCGTTCTGATAGCAGGGGATGCTGACTTCGTGCCAGCCGCCAAGCAGGCCCGTCGCGAAGGCGTTGATTTCATTCTCGACCCGATGTGGCGGGCGGTTCCGCAAGGGCTGCAGGAACATATCGACGGTTTGCGTTCGTCATGCACGCGGCCCAAGCGAGATCACCTCGTACCGGATGCAAGCGACCTGACGGGGTTCCAGGAATACGGCGAGGCGCCGAACGTGGCTGGGAAAACTACAGGCTGGGCATCGCCGCGCACGCGGCGGCGCGGATATCAGGGGCATTCAGCCCCTCTAAAGCCGCCGCCGACGGCGGCGAATGTGCAAGCGGCCTGCACCAAGGCAGGCCGCCCGCTTCAAATCAAAAAGTCACCAGGCGCCGGCGGTCACGCACCGGGCATCGCCATGGCCGGATCGCTGACGCTGTCCTTGCCGGTTTCCAGGCGGCCGGCAAAGCGCCGCAGGTAGCTCGTGTCGTCCGCGCGCACCACACTGAAGTCGTACCAGCGCGCGCTCCTTTCCAGCGACCAGCGCTCTTCCACGACCTCGCCGCCCGCGGGTACGGTCAGCGTCCACGGGCCATCGTTCCGGTACGCGTTGGCCTTTACCGTCACCGTGCACGCGGCGTTGCCGGTGTTGCGCATATGCAGGTACAACTGGCCGTGCTTCGGGTCGTAGCAAACCTGGCACTCCGGCTGCGCGCCGCTGGCGGCCACAGTGCCGGTGAAATGCCGGACGAAGCCGTTCGGTCCGAGCACCCACAGGTCGTACTTGCCGTTGTCCGCGACGAGGTCCCACGCGTCCGACAAGGTCTTGTCCGCTTCCACGGTGTAGCGTCGCGGGATGCGGTCCAGGTGGAGCTTGTCGTAGACATGAAACACCGCGCCCTGCGCGCCGCTGTTGGCGAAGAGCAGGGTCACGCTGCGGCCGGCGCTGTCGACGCGCGCGCTGGTGTGCAGCTCGTAGGGCAGTGCGCGCGAGAAGCGGGTGCCGATTTCCTGGAACAGCGGCTGTGGCGTGGCGGGCGGCGTCGGCGCCGGCATGGTCTTCTGCTGGGCTTCGATGATCGCGTAGTCGCTGGTATCGGGCAGTGCGGGGAACTTCGGGTCGTTAGGCGTGGCGAAATCGAAGGCCGAGGTCAGATCGCCGCAGACCGCGCGGTGCCAGGGGCTGATGGCGGGAATGGTGATGCCGAAGCGCTGTTCGAGGAACAGCCCCACAGACGAATGGTCGAACGTCTGCGAATTGACCCAGCCCCCCTTGCTCCATGGCGATACCACGTACATCGGCACGCGCGGGCCCAATCCCCACGGGCGCAGGTTGCCGCTGATGGTGTCTTCGGGATGCAGGTACTTGCGTGCCGGGTCGGAGAAATACTCGCCTTCCAGCGGCAGCGTCGCCTTTCCGGCGAGCGTGCCATCCAGGTTGTAGGAGGGCACGGCCGGCGGCGGCAGGTGATCGAACAGCCCGTCGTTCTCGTCGAAGGTCTGGAAGAACACGGTCTTGCTCCAGACGTCCGGGTTCGACGTCAGTGCATTCAGCACCTGGGCGGTGAAGTTGCCGCCGTGCTGCGGGCTTGACGGCGCGCCGGGGTGTTCGGACTGCAGCTTGGTCGGCAGCACCCACACTACCTCGGGCAGCGTGCCGTTCATCACGTCGCGCTGCAGGTCCTCGATGGTCCACAGGCTCATGCCTTCCTTGTACGTCGGCGACTCCGGCTGCGCCGTGCGGAACGAATCGAAGGCCAGGCCACCGTGCATCGCGCCAGTCCAGTTGTCGTTCGGATTCTGGTAGATGCGCCAGCTGATGCCGGCCTTTTGCAGGACATCGGGAATCGTCGGCCAATGGAAGGACGAACCGGCATAGGTGTAGCCCGGCGTCGGCAGCGCGCCCTTGATCCAGCAGCGCAGGTTGTTCGGCTCGGAGTCCGTATCGGTGCAGTTGATGCCGCTCGCGCGGAGCTCAGGATTGAAGTTGGAACCCGAGAAGAAGACGATGCGGTTGGGATCCGTGCCGGTGGTGATGGAGCAGTGATAGGCGTCGCAGATGGTGAAGGCTTCGGCCAGCGCGAACTGGAAGGGGATGTCGTCGCGCTTGTAATAGCCCATCGAATACGGCTTCTTGAACTTGGGCCACAAACCGAACTTGCCCTGGTTCCATGCCGCCTGCGCATCCGAGAACGAGTGCGGCGTGCTCGGGACCAGCAGGGCGTTCATGGTCTGCTTGTCCAGGTGGAAGGGCGGAATCTCCTTCGTGCCATCCGACTGGTACCAGACCGGCTTGCCGTTTTCGAGCGGGATCGGGAAGCGGTCGCCGAAGCCCCGCACCCCTTTCATGGTGCCGAAGTAGTGATTGAAGGCACGGTTTTCCTGCATCAGGATGACGATGTGCTTGACGTCCTTGATGGTGCGCGTCTCTACGGCGGCGGGCACGGCAAGCGCGCGGCGGATGCTCGGCGGCAGCACCGTGAGCGCGGCGGCCGCACCCATGGCCTGGGTGGCGGTGCGGAGGAAATTGCGTCTGTCGTTGGATTGCATGTGGCTGACCTGTGGGCGATGGCGTGGGGAGGGGATCAACAGAGGCTCAGGGGGCGCAGCGCAGCGTGTCCGCCGGCTTCTTCTGCTCGTTCGCTTGTGCCGATGAAAGTTGCTGTGACGTTGCCGTGGATGCGGAGTCATCTCCGCCGCCGCAGCCGGCAAGCGCCGAGCTCAGTACAACGCCAGCCAGTACAGCGAGACATCTCGTTCGCAGGGTGTTCATGGAGGTTCCGTGTCGCGTGGTGGGGGATGGGACAACACGGATGCTAGAAGACCTACATGACAATCAAATGAACAGTGCTCAATAAAAAGTGTATGTAGAATGAGCGTTGTTCAAAATGATCGAACGCAAAGATGACAGATATCAGGCGGTTCCCCTCCGGCCAACGTGCCACCGACGATGTCCCCATCCCGCGGCCGGCGCTGCCGCCCTGGCGCGCGCCGGCATGGCGCTACATCGTCGACCTGGACGGTACGCTGATCCGCAACGGCGCGGCCATGCCGGGCGCGGCCGCGCTGCTCGAGGCGTTGCAGGGCCGCTATGCCATCGTGTCGAACAACTCGACCGACACGGCGGCCGGCATGTCGCGCAAGCTGCGCCGCATGGGCCTGGCCGTTGCACCGGAGCAACTCGTGCTTGCCGGCGAAATGTCCGTGGACTGGCTGCGCCGCACCTCCCCAGAGGCGCGGGTGCTGTTGTTGGGCAGCCCGGCATTGCGCCGCCATGCGAAGCGGATCGGTTGCCAACTGGTGGAACAGGGCCCTGACGTGGTGCTGCTGGCGCGCGATCCCGACTTCAGCTACGGCAAGCTGGCGCTGGCGGCGAACGTGCTGCGCGCCGGCGCCAGGCTGGTGGTCACCAATCCCGACCTCAGCCATCCCGGCGACAACGGCACCTGCGTGCCGGAAACCGGTGCGCTGCTCGCCGCGCTGACAGCCTGTGCCGGCGTGCATCCGGAGTGCATCATCGGCAAGCCCTCCGATGCGCTGTTCCACGAAGGACTGCGGCGGTTGCAGGCGAGGCCGGCGCAGGCGCTGATGATCGGCGACAACCCGGCGACCGATGCCGCGGGCGCGGTCGCGATGGGCATGTCATATCTGCTGCTTGGCACCGGCTCCGGGGCGGAGGCGGAGACCCCGGCCCAGTTGCTGGACACATGGTGTGCCGGCCGCACGGCCCTGCACGCCAGGCTCAATAGCGTTTGAGCGACAGTACGTCGAAGGTGTGGCGGATGGTCTTGACCGCGCGGTCGTAGTCGGTCAGCGCCAGGCAGGCGATCAGCACATCGATGATCGCCAGTTGTGCCAGGCGGCTCGTCATCGCCTCCGTGCGAAAGTGGGTCTCGCGTGCCATTGTGAGCAGCACCACATCGGAGAAGGCCTGGATCGGCGATTTGCCGAAGTTGGTGATGCAGATGGTGTGCGCGCCGGCCTCCTTCGCCAGTCGCGTCGCCGTCACGGTTTCATACGTGCTGCCGGAATGCGAGATGGTCAGCACCGCGACATCCGGCCCCGTCAATGCCGCGCTGATGACCTGCACATGCGAATCCACCACGGCCTTGGCGTTAAGGCCGATGCGCAGCATGCGGTAATGCGCGTCCTCGGCGATGGTGGCCGCGCTGCCGATGCCGTAGATCTCGATGCGCTTGGCTTTCTTCAGGATATGAACCGCGCGCTGCAGCGCCGCCACATCCAGGGTTGACTGGGTATCGCGCAACGTCTGCACATTGCTCTGGAAGATCTTGCGCACGACTGCCGCCGCATCGTCCTTCGGTTCCAGGTCTTCGTGGATCATCTGGACCGGCTGCACGATCTCCTGCGCCAGCACGATCTTCAACTGCTGGAAGCCGGTGGCGCCGAGCGTCTTGCACAGCCCGACCACGCTGCCTTCACTGGCGCCGGTGCGCTCGGCCACTTCGCTGACGGACATATGGACCACTTCTTCCGGATGACCAGCAATGAAGTCGGCAATGCGCTGGCCGGTGACGCCCAGCGTGTCGCGGATGCTGTCGATGCGCGCCACGATGGCGCTCAGCGTGGCTTGCTGCGGATTCGGGGCGGCCTTGCCCGGGGCGGCCTTTCCCGGGAGTTTCTTCTTCGCTGGCATGGATGGTTTTCCGTCGCGCGTCCGGCGCTGCGGACACATGGCCGCCATTGTAGAAGACTTCCGCGTTCGATCCTTGCCGCGCCCGTGTCACCAGCCATGGAAGCGCTCCCATAGCGCCAGTTCACCGCCTTTGGCGAGCGCCCGGTATTCGGGGAACTGCGCGCCGGTCGCACACGCGTGATTGGGCAGGATGCGCAGCCGCGTGCCAACCGGAAAACGCCCGGCGATGTCACCATCAGGCACGCCTTCGCGCGACACGATGCCGTGCTCCTGGTTGGCGCCGCTCAGCACGTAGCCTTGCAACACCGTGCCGTCGATCGTGCAGACCAGCCCATAGCCATAGTCCCGCTTCTGCTTCTGGGTGCCGCGATCGCGGCTCATCGCCATCCACCCGGCGTCGACAATGGCCCAGCCCTTGTCGGTCTGGTGGCCGATCACCGTCGTCAGTACGCTGAGCGCGATGTCATCGGTGGTGCAGACGCCCACGTTGCTCATCACCAGGTCAAACAGAACATAGACGCCGGCCCGCACCTCGGTGACACCATCGAGCTGCGCGGCGGAAAGAGCCGTCGGGGTCGAGCCGACGCTGACCACCGGGCAGGGCAGGTGTGCCGCCCGCAGACGCTCGGCCGCACGCACGCAGCCGGTGCGTTCTTGCTCGGCCATGGCGCCCAGGGCCTCAGCGGTGTCAAGCTCATAGCTCGAGCCAGCGTGGGTCAACACCCCGCCCAGCCGCATGCCCCCATCGTGCAGGGCGCGGCCGACGTCCAGCAGCGCAGGGTCCTCGGGCTGGATGCCGGAGCGGTGGCCGTCCGTGTCGATCTCGATCAGGACCTCGAAGACTTCTCCGTTCGCTCGCCCGAATTCTGCAATCGCTTCAGCGGAGGCCACGCTGTCGGTGAGGATCTTCAGGTCGCAGCCTCGCCGGCGCAAGGCCAGCGCCTGGGGAAGCCGGTGCGCGGCCATGCCAACGGCATAGAGGATGTCGGTGACGCCCTCGGCGAGAAAATATTCGGCTTCCTTGAGCGTAGAGACCGTGATACCCGTCGCGCCGGCGGCGAGCTGGGCACGCACGACCGGCGTGCACTTGGAGGTCTTGACGTGGGGGCGGAAGCGTACGCCGAGCGCATTCATGCGCTGCTGCATCCGATCGATGTTGTGCTGCATGCGCGTCACGTCGATGACGGCTGCGGGTGTATCGAGGGTGTCGAGAGTAGAGTGCATGTCGAACCGGATGGTCATGGGTGGGAGCGGTCAGCTCAACAGGCGGATGTGCGGTGTCCACTCTGTCATGGTGTCCAGGGGGACGACGGGCCGGGGCAGACGCCGGAAGTCGAAGCGCGACAATACCGGCGAGGTCAGGCCCGGCGCGTCGACGCTGAAGATCTGTTCGGGGGCGAAGAATTCGTCGAAGGCGGCGCGGAAATGGCCGCGCGATTTCACTACCACCGTGCGTGCCGCTGCGATATCGATGCCGAACATCTCGAAGAAAACGGGCTCGTGGCATTGATGGCGATTGGTGATCACCACGACCTGCACGCCGCCCACTCGCAGCAGGGCTGACGGGCCCAGGTTAAAGCTGCATCCGGCCAGCTGCCCCCGGCGTCCAATGCCTTGACCCGAATGCAGCCGTAGTACCGTGGCGGGCGCGCTGAAGGCTTCGGAACAGGCGGTGCTTTCGCCGCGATTGAAGTGGGCGGTGAATTCAGTGCCCATGCCGAGGGCATGGGCCTGCGCGCTGAGCTCGGGATCCGTGACCACACCCAGCACGGCATCGCGCACGCCGGCGCGCAATAACGCGTCCAGCAGGAAAGGGGTATTACCGCGTCCGCCGCCGCCGGGGTTGTCTGCCACATCGGCCAGCAATACGGGCGGGCGCGCGTGGTCCTCGCCGGCGGCCTTGGCCAGCGCGACCGCCTCGTCAAGCGACGTCAACTCGGGCGTGAAGGCTGCGCGCCCAAGCCAGGCTGGCGTCACCAGCGCCTGGGCGGTCTCGCGGGCGAACCCGGCATCGCCGCGGGTCGAGACAATCACCGTCAGGCCGTTCTTGGGCGTATCGCCGAAGGCAAAGCCGCCGACCACCGAAATATTGACGATGCGCGGGTCGTCCAGCGCTTCCGCTTGCTGGATCATGTCGGCGTAAGGCCCGGTGCCGGGCGCGGTCAGCAACTGGGTCGGCGGCGCACAAACCGGCATGCGCACATGCGCGACGCAGAAGCGCGCGCCGCGCATCAGCTCCATGAGTATCTCAGCCGCTTCCGTGCCGCGTTCTGCCATGTCGGTATGCGGATTGCGGCGATAGGAAACAAGCGTGTCGACCGCGTCGACCATGCGATCGGACACATTGGCATGCAGGTCCACCGTGGCGACGACCGGCACCGACGGTCCCACGATGGCCCTTACCGTCTCGAAGACCACGCCATCGGGATCATCTTCTTCGGTGGTGATGGCGGCACCGTGCTCGCAGATGTAGACGGCGTCCAGCGGCAAGGCGGCGCGCAGTTCCCGTTCAAAGACAGCGAGGGTCTCAAGGAAGAAGGCGTGATCGACGGGGCCGCCCGATTCTGCGTTGGCAAAGAGGATCGGCACCGGTGTCCACGGGCCGCTGGCATCCATGCGGCGGACAAAGGCCGGGATCTCCGGGGTCATCGCGGGTGCGGCAGCGCGGGCATCGGCCAGCAGCGCACTGCCGGCAAGGTAAGCCCGGTCCACGAAGTCGGCGCGCGTGGACACGGGAGCAAAACGGTTCGATTCGATGGCGAAGCCGAGAATCGCAATGCGGGAATTGGACATGGTCGGCGGAATGCTCAGTTCTGCTTGGGGATCTTCGCGGTTTCGACCAGGTCGGCCCACTTCTTCTGCTCGCTGGCGATAAAGCGCAGGAAGTCGTCGCGGTTGCCCGTGGCCGCGACGGCGTTGGCATTGGACAGGTCCTGGCGCAAGCCGTCGGACTTCAGCACCTTTTCCAGCGCCGTGCCAACCTTATCGACAATCGGCTGCGGCGTGCCCTTGGGAAACACCAGGCCGCCCCACGAGACGTTTTCATAGCCCTTCAGCCCTGACTCATTTAGCGTCGGCACGTCGGGATACAGCGCAACGCGTTCGCGGCTGGTGATCGCCAGCGCGCGCAGCTTGCCGCTCTTGACCAGTGGCCACGCCACCGATGCATTGGTAATGGTGTAGTCGAGCCGGCCGCCGGCGAGGTCGGTCAGCGACGCCGGGTCGCCGTTGTACGGAATGAACAATACGTCGATGCCGGCCATCTTCTTTAGCAGTTCGCCGCCCATATGGCCGCTGCTGCCGGTGCCGGCAGCAGCGTATGAGAGCTTGCCGGGCGACTTCCGCGCCAGTGCGAGCAGCTCGCCAACGTTCTTGACCGGGGAGTCGGCGCGTACCACCAACAGGTTGTAGATGGAGAACATGCGGCCCACAGGCACGAAGTCCTGTCGCACATCGTAGGGCAGCTTGTTGAACAGGGCCGGGTTGATGGCCAGCGTGTTGATGTTGCCGTAGCCCAGCGTGTACCCGTCCGGCGCAGCACGCTTGACCTGGGCCATGCCGATGTTGCCGGCGGCGCCCGGGCGATTGTCGACGACAAAGTTGGCGTGGGTCTCTTTGGCGAGGTGCGTCAGCACGATGCGGGTCAATACGTCGGCCGATCCGCCGGCAGCGGAGGCAACGATGACGGTCACCGGCTTTTGCGGCCAGGCGTTGTCGGCGGCGCGGGCAGGCGCAGTGAAACTACAGGCGGCAATCAGTGCGAGAGCCGTGAAGGCAGTGGTGGGGCGCATGAAACCATCTCCGGACAATAAAGGAAGGAATGGAGGTCCTTGGCCGTCCGGATGCGCATCATTGGCGTGCGGGGGGCAAGGCGCCGAAGCCGCGCAGCGGCTGCGGTGACATCATCGAAAGCAAGCAAGGCCTACATCGTGCAGACTCCGCTGAACGCATTACCAGGACCACGCGATGTCGGAACCCACGCGGGCCGCGCCGGCGCGCTGAAGGAGCATGCGTGCGACGGTCAGGTCCTGCAGCGCGAGCCCGGTCATGTCGAAGACCGTGATGTCGGTCGGTTGCCGCTCCACGAGGGCCTTTCCCGTCAGCACATCGCCCAGTTCCGTGCACGGCGTATCGGGGGCCCACTGGGTTTCGCCGATCTGGCGCGCTTGTGCCTGGTCGTCGACGAAAAGGCGCACCCGCTCCAGCAGGCCCTGGGGTAGTTCCCGCTTGCCTTTGGTGTCGGCGCCGACGCAATTCAGATGCGTACCGGGTTGCACCGACTCCGCTTCAAACAATGCACCGCCGCCAGGGGTTGCGGTGATCACGACATCACTCTCAGCCACCGCGGCATTGCCATCGCCGGCATGCGAGATGTCGCAGCGGTGCGCGAAGTACGCTTCAAAAGCAGCGTCGGGCTTGCCGGCCGCGGTGGCATAGCGGACCTGGCACAGCGCCGGCAACAGTTGCAGCGCGAAGTTGAGTTGCACGCGCGCCTGCACACCGGTGCCGAACAGGCACAGGCGGGTACTGTCCGCTCGCGCGAGCTGCTGCAGCCCGAGGCCACCCGCCGCACCGGTGCGCATGGTCGTGACCGCATTGCCGTCGATGATGCAGACCGGCCGACCGGTAGCGGGGTCGATCAGCATGATGGTGGCCTGGTGCGGCTCACCGCCGAGCCGGCGGTTGTCCGGCCAGAATCCCGCCGCCTTGAAGCCGAGCAGGCCTTGCGCCTGCACATCCCCGGACTTGATGCCGAATACGCCGCCCGTTGCGAGCGGCTCGCGCACCACGGGGAAAACGCGGCCCTCGCCCTGACTATGCAGCACGAAGGCCTCGCGCACGGCTTGCAGGACATCGTCGGGCAGCAGCAGGGCCTCGACCTCGTTCTTGTCGAGCAGCAGCAGGCGGGCGTCACTTGGCATCGCTGTACACCGTTGCCCGCGATACGCCCAGGTGCATCGCGACGATTTCCATGGCCCGGCGCACTTCCATGCAGCCGGCTTCCTTGAGCTCGCGTATCAGTGCGCGCCGCTCTGTCGCCTTGAGCGAACGGGGCGTCGTGGCGAGCCGCGCCGCAAACTGGTCAATGCGATCCCGGATGGCGTCTGCGCTGATCGGATCGAGCGATTCGGTGACGCCGGCCGCAGCGCCAACGCTGCCAAACTGTCCCAGCATGCTCTGCAAGCCGCGGAAGAGGGTCAGGTCCACGTTCAGGCACAAGGCGGCGATATATCTCCCGCTCGAATCCTTGATGCCGATGGACGTGCTTTTCGCCTGGCGGCCATCGGCGAACTGGTTCGCATAGTTGGCGATGACCTGCTGGTATTGCGGATCGGCAATGCGGGCCAGACCGAGTTCTGTGGCCGGATCGCCAGGCTGGCGACCGGACAGATTGTTGTGGATCGCCAGGATGGCTTGCTCAGGGTGCAGGAGGTCGTGAACAACGACTTCGCAGAACGGCGCCAGGGTCTCGCCGAGGCCCTGCGCCACTTGCTTGAGCTGCTCGAGCAGCGCTTGCTGCTCCGGGGTACGTTTCGTCATGTGGACATATTATCCAGCATTAGACGATTTGTAAAGGATGAATTTTGCCTGGCTTTATGTGATGCCGGCGTTCCCCGACCCGGCCTCAAGCCAGGCGCGCTGCCCGCGTGCCGCCAATTACCGATACTGCGTATCGGCGCGCGCGTCCCCTTCCTCGTTCCCGATCTCCACGATCGCCGCAAACGCCTGCTCCAGGTCGGCCAGCAAGTCGCCGACCCCCTCCAGCCCGATATGCAGCCGGATCATCTGCCCGTGCGTTGACCAGTCAGTGACGCTGCGCGCGCGGCGCATGTCTGCCAGCACGGCCAGGCTTTCGAAGCCGCCCCATGAGGCGCCGATGCCGAACAACCGAAGGCTGTCGACAAAGCGCTCCGCCGCCACCGGCGCCGTGCTCCGCAGCGTGAACGAAAGCAGGCCGTTGGTGCCATGGCAGTCGCGCAGCCACAGCGCGTGGTTGGGATCGTCCGGCAGAGCCGGGCAGAACACGCGCGCGACTTCGGGCCGGGCGCGCAGCCAGCTTGCCGCGGCGATGGCGCTTTCCTGGTGTTGCGCGAGCCGTGCGCCAAGGGAGCGGATGCCGCGTTGCACGAGGTAGGCATCGTCTGGGCTCACCGTCATGCCGAAGGCGTCGGCCGTAGCGGAAAGCTCGGCCCACGCGCCTTCGGTGGTACACACCGTGCCCATCATCACATCGGAATGGCCGCTCAGGTACTTGGTCGCGGCCATCAGCGAGATGTCCGCACCCAGTTCCAGCGGCCGGTACAGCAGTCCCGAGCCCCAAGTGTTGTCGGCGGCGACCAGCGCGCCGTGCGCATGCGCCAGCGCCGCGACGGCGGGCAGGTCACACATTTCATAGGCCAGCGAGCCCGGCGCCTCGACATAGACCAGCCGCGTCTCTGGCCGCAGCCGCGCGGCAAGATCCGAGCCGTCGGCCGCGTAGAAGTCGGTAGCGATGCCGTGCCGGCGCAGGAAGCCGCTGGCCAGGTTGCGTACCGGCTCGTAGACGCAATCGGGTAGCAGCACGTGCTGGCCGGGACGCACAAAGGCCAGGATCACCATCGTCGCGGCACAGAGTCCCGTGGGGAACAGGCGCGTACGGTAACCACTTTCGAGCACGGTCACCATGTCTTCCAGCGCGAAGTTGGTCGGATTGCCGCGCGCGCCGTAGGTGAAGAGCCGGTCATGGTCGCGGCGGGCGCGCATTTCGCGCTGCTGCGCGACGGACTCGAACAGCACGGTGCTGGCGCGCACGACCGGCGGGTTGACCGGCTGGCCGCCGGGCACGTTGGGCGCACGGCCGGCGTGCGCCAGGCGGGTAGGGAGGGAATGCGTCATGGCTGGCATGTCGGGGTGGCTGCGGACGGGGCTGGCATCGCAAGGACCGTGCCGCGTTCAGTCGACGTGGGCGCCGGACAGCTTCACGATCTGGGACCAGCGCGAGATGTCCTGCTTCAACTGCTGGGCAAAGGCCTCGGGGCTGCTGGCGATGACATCGCTGCCGCCGTCGTTAATCAGCTTCACCACCTCGGGCATCTGCAGCACCTGCACGATGGCGCGGTTCAGCAGCGCTACGCGTTCCGGCGCGGTGCCGGCGGGCACGAAGAAGCCATACCAGTCCTCGAAGCGCGCGTTGCGGTAGCCGAGTTCCTCCAGCGTGGGCACCTTGGCAAACACACCCAGCCGGCGCGGGCTGGTCACCGCTAGCACGCGCATGCGGCCGGCCTGGACAAAGCCGGCCACGGATGAGGTCGACGTGACCAGCACGTCGACTTGGCCGCCGAGCAGGTCATTGATCGCCGGCCCGGCGCCCTTGTACGGCACGTGC
Source organism: Cupriavidus sp. PB-02 (assembly GCF_058252315.1). Classification (NCBI taxonomy): domain Bacteria; kingdom Pseudomonadati; phylum Pseudomonadota; class Betaproteobacteria; order Burkholderiales; family Burkholderiaceae; genus Cupriavidus; species Cupriavidus sp. PB-02. The sequence continues at coordinate 1,709,732 of NZ_CM177695.1, read as the reverse complement.
TGCAGCGACACGCCGCTGTCCTTGTCGAGCACCACGCCCACCAGGTGCGACAACGTACCGTTGCCGGGCGTGGCGTAGGTGATCTTCTGCGGCTGGGCCCTGGCCTGCGTGGCGAGTTCGGCAAAGGTCTTCCACGGCGCGTCGGCGGCGACGACGATGGCCAGCGGCGCGGCATTGATCTGCGTGACCGGCACGAACTGCTTAACCGGATCGAAACCCGGCGAGCGGTACAGCGTCGGGTTGACCGCCATCACCGATACCTGCGAGGTCAGCACCGTATAGCCGTCGGCCTTGGCCTCGGCCACATGGCGCGTGCCGATATTGCCGCCGGCGCCGCCGCGGTTGTCCGTCACCGCGCTCTGGCCGAGCACCTGCGATAGCCGCGTGGCAACGATGCGCGTGACCGCGTCGTTGCCGCCCCCGGCCGGGAACGGCGAGACGATCCGCAACGGCTGCGACGGAAAGCCGCCCACCGGCGCCACCGGCTGTTGCGCGGAAGCCGCCGGGCCGGCGCCGAGCAGGGTGAGCGAGAGCAATACGGACAGGAACTGCGGAATGCGGGACATGGGGCGACCTCGTTCTTGTATGGGACAGGGGAGAAGGAACCAATCAGGCGGCGGGCGGGAAGCGGAACGTCGCCAGCTCCTGGGCATCGAGCTGGCCGACCAGGTTGGTTTCCCAGGCCAGGTATTGCCGTGCCGCCGCCTTGTTGCCGTCATGGCGGTCGTGCACGAAGAAAAGGAAGTCGATGCAGCGCACGTCGGGCAGCGCGTGCTCGCCCTCGGCAAGCGGATAGCCGGCGCGCTGCCAGGCCGCGAGGCCGCCGCGCAAACGGCGCACGTCGGCAAAGCCCAGCGCGCGCAGGTCGGCAAAGGCGAGTTCGGCAGGATCGTCGGCACCGGCGGCGCCGATCAGTACGACGGTGGTGTCGTGCGGCACCCCGGCCAGGTCTTGTGCCAGGCGCGGGCGGATCGACCAGCGGCTGCCGGCGATATGGCCGGCCCGGTAGGCCATGCTGCCGCGCAGGTCCAGTGCCAGCATCGAGCGGTCCTGCAGGCCGGCGGCCAGGGCGGCGGCTTCGACGGCGGGCGGCGCGACGACCTCTGCCAGCGGCCCGTGCGTGGCGGCGACGCCCGCGTCCAGGCCGGCCCGCAGGCCGCCTTCCAGCACGACCGCGTCATGGCCCATCTGCCGCAGCCAGCTCGCGACGACCGGGGCACGTACGCCGTCGGCATCGAACAGCACCAGGCGCGCGCGCCGCACGCCCACGTACTGGTCCGTGGCCTGCATCAGCTGCCCGCCGGGGGTGTGCTGGGCACCGGGCAGGGTGGCGGCCGCATATTCCTCGGCGGTACGGACATCACACAGGAAGGTCGTGCGTGCCGGATCGGCCAGCCAGGTCGCGGCCTGTGCCGGGGCGATATGCGGAACCGAAAAACGCTGCGCCAGCGCCCGGGCGGCAGCGCGCGCGTCATCGAGCCCGCTTGGGGGGGCGTTGTCCGGATAGCGCGCCGTGCCCCCGTGCTCCAGCCTGAAATCGTTCAGGTACCAGCCCTGCGTACCGTTCTCCAGCGCATAGACAGGATTCGCCACGCCGAAGTTGATCAGCGACTGCGCACCGAGGATGCTGCGCGTGCGGCCCGCGCAGTTGATGACGATGGGCGTGTCGGCATCGGGCACCAGGTCGCGCAGCCGGTAGGCCAGTTCGCCGTTGGGGCAGCAGATCGCGCCCGGGATGTTCATCTTGTGGAATTCGGACGCGGGCCGGCCGTCGAGCACCACCGGCACGCGCGTGCCGGCGCGGCCGGCCTGCATCGCGGCAAGCTGATCGGCCGACACGCGCGGGGTGCCGTAGTGGTGCTCGGCCAGCTCGCCGAAGGTCTTGGACGGCACGTTGACGCCGGCAAACAGCGTGTAGCCCGCCGCGCGCCAGGCGGGCATGCCGCCATCGAGCACGAACAGGCTGGTATAGCCAAGACGGGCCAGCGCCTGGGCGGCGGCAGTCGCCACGCCGTCGCCGTCGTCGGCCAGCACGATGCGCACATCGGTGCGCGGCGCAAGCCGGCCGACATCGAGTTCGAGCCGGCTGTAGGGCAGGGGCACCGCGTAGAAGGGGTGGCCTTCGCCATACTGGCCGTGCTCGCGCACGTCGAACAGGGCGATTTCGTCGGCATCGTGCAGCCAGCCCTTGAGCGTGACGGCATCGACGGTGGTGAAGGAAGGCGTCGGCATGGAATTCCGGGCAATAGGGGGCCGTCCTTCCCGCGCGGGGAAGGGGATCGGCTGGCTTGTCGGGGAGGGCGGCGAGAACTGAGAAGCGCCGCCCGGGTCAGGTCAGGTCAGCGGCGCGTCTGCACGCCCACGCTCATGACCTGGCAACGCCCGGTCTCCAGGTCGAACGACAGGCGCTTGGTCAGCGTTTCCAGCGAACGGCCATACATGTGCAGGTGGCGGATGACGTCCTCGCCACGGATCTCCACGGAATGGATGTCGTCCGGCAGCAGCGCGATGCCGTGGCGCGGTCCGACTTCCACCGTGTGCGAGAACGCCAGGGTGCCCACGCCGGGCTGGCTGCCGTCGTCGGTGCGCACATAGACGTCGTTGAACTCGATGCCGCTCACGCCCGCCACGCAGGCCCAGGTCGTATGGTTGTGCGGCGGAATGCGCTTGCCCGGGTGCATCACGTTCAGGTACAGCGCGTAGGTCTGGCCGGCGTCCTCGGCGATCAGGTAGCGCGCCTGGCGCTCGCCCGGCTCCGGCGGCGGGTAGTCGGCCTCGTTCCACAGTTCGGTGCGGGCCCCCAGATCCTCGACCCGGGTCAGGACCTCGGCCAGGGCGTCGCGTGTGACACCGCTCCTGGCTACGATTTCCCTAATGGATTCGATGGCATCTCCTACGGCTGCCTGGCGTTGTTGTGCGATGGACATAGAGGGGTCGATCCTTGCAATCTCTGTTTTTGAGGGGTAGAACGATGTTTCTTGTTTCACTGTAATGAACACCTGCCCTGAAAACCACTTAATGCCTGATGAAAACCCATTAACACCTCTAATGAATGCGTAACCTCGACCTTGACCTGCTCCGCACCCTGGTGGCCATTGCCGACCACGAGACCTTCGGCGCCGCCGCCGGGAATGTGCAGCGCACCCAGTCGGCGGTCACGCAGCAGATGCAGCGGCTCGAGGAGCAGCTCGACCTGACGCTGTTCGAGAAGCACGGCCGCGGCAAGCAGCTGACCCGTCACGGCAAGAAGCTGGTCGAATACGCGCGCCAGCTGCTGACGCTCAACGACGAGGCGCTGCGCGTGCTGCGCGAAGGCGATCTCACCGGTTCGGTGCGTATCGGTGCACCGCACGACGTGGCCGACACCATCCTGCCGGTGCTGCTGTCGCATATCGCCCGCACCTCGCCGGCGCTGCGGCTGGAAATCCACGTGGGCCGCAGCCCCTTCCTGATGGAGTCGCTGCGCCGCGGCGAGATCGACCTGACCGTGTCCACGCGCGAGGACACTTCGCTTGACGGCATTGCGCTGCGCACCACGCCCACGATCTGGGTTTGCGCGGCGGACTTTGTCTATGAGCGTGGCACGCCGGTGCCGCTGATCCTGGCCGACGAGCCCAGCCTGTTCCGCAAGCTGTCGCTGGACGCGCTGACGCAGGCCGGTGTGCCGTGGCGCATCGCCTACCTGGCGCCCAGCCTGATCGGCATCAAGGCCGCGCTGCGCGGCGGACTCGGGATCACGGCGCGCAGCATCGACCTGCTGGCCCCGGACATGCGCATCCTGGGCGAGAGCGACGGACTGCCGCGCTTGCCGGACGTGACGTATTACCTCTGGGCGCGGCCCAACGCGGTCAATCCGGTGGCGCGGCATGTGTTTTCGATGCTCAAGACGGCGTTGCAGCGGGGGCTGGTCAGTGCCTGAGGGGGGTGTGGTCAGGTTGGAAGGCGAGATCGCAGGCCGGCATGGGCGGCGGCGGAACGAAGAAGTTTGCGCATCGATATGTGCGTCGCGATGACGGCGATCGGGTAAGGATTTCCCTATTTTCCGTTCAGGAAACCCTTGATTTAAGGGAGTGATGTGGAGGCCATGTGGGGTAGTGGGATGCGGTGATATGCTGCACCCGCAATAACGTCAGCCAAGCAACCGTGGGTCAAGACACCGACGAGCCGCAAGAGCGGCGCACCATCCTGATCGTGGACGATGTGCCCGCCAATATCGCCATCGTTGCGCAGCACCTCGAGGCGCAGGGGATGTGCGTGCTTGTCGCGCAGGATGGTGAAGAAGCCCTCGAGCGCGCCGGTTTTTCCCAGCCCGACCTGATCCTGCTTGACGTCAGGATGCCGCGCATGGACGGGCTCGAGACCTGTCGTCGGCTGAAGACGATGCCGCAGACGCGGGATATTCCCGTGATCTTCATGACGGCGCTGTCCGCCACCGCCGACATGATGGATGCCTTCGCGGCGGGCGGCGTGGACTATGTCATCAAGCCATTCCAGCTTGCCGAGGTCATGGCGCGCGTCAATACGCATTTGTCGCTGCGGATGATGCACCGACGGCTGGCGCAGCGGAACGCCAGCCTGCAGGAAGAAATCGCCATCCGGCGCGCGGCGCAGCAGGAGGCGATGCGCGCGCGCGACGAACTCGAATACCGGGTCATACAGCGCACGCAGGCGCTGGCGCGGGCCAACGCGAGCCTGACGCTGGAGATCTCCGAGCGCTGCCGCGCGGAGGCGGCGCTATCGGCCAGCGAAGCCCGCTTTCGCTCCATCGTCGAATCCAGTCCGGTACCGCTGGTGATTACCGCGATCGACGAAGGCCGGATCCTGTTCTGCAACCAGCCCTTCCGTGACCTCTTCGGGCTGACCGAGGCGCAGGCAACCGGGTTTGACATCCGGGAATGCTATGCCAATGCCGAAGCCCGGCAGGCGGCCGTACAGGAATTGCGTCGCGATGGCCGGATCACGACGCTCGAGATCGAGGCGCGCCATCGCGATGGCACCGCGTTCTGGGTCGTCGTCACGACGAGCCTGATCACATTTGGCGAGACCGCTGCCGCCTGTGTCGGCCTGTACGACATCACCGCCCGCAAGCGTGCCGAACTGAAGGTGGTGGCCAGCGAGGCAAGCCTGGCAAATGCGCAGCGCCTCGCGCGGCTGGGCGACTGGGAGTGGAACGCCGCGGACGGCGCGGTGCGACTGTCCAGGGAGATGTGCCGGATCCTGGGCGTCGACGAATGCCGGGTCCGGTCGCTGCGCGCACTATTGCGTCATGTGCACGTGGAGGACCGGCGCACGATCCTGGCCACGCTCAGCCAGTTGATGAAAGCGCCGGGAAGCGCCAGCATCGACGTGCGTCTCAGGTATCGGGGCGTGAGCGATCATATCGTGCAGTGGCAGGCCGAGCAGCGCGGCGACGAGGCAGGCCATTGCATCGGCCTGGTCGGCACGCTCCAGGACATTACCGAGCGCAAGCGCATCGAGCAGGAACTGCTGGCCTCGCGCGAACAACTCAGGGAACTGTCGGGCCACCTGGAGGCCGCTCGGGAGGAGGAGCGCAAGCGCATCGCGCTGGAAATCCATGACGAGCTGGGCCAGCTGCTCACCGCGCTGAAGATGGATGTGTCGCTGCTGCGCATGAAAATCGCCGGCAACCATGCCGCCGAGCAGAAGGCCGACGAGATGCGCGAGCTGGTCGAGCGGACCATCAGCATGGTGCGCCATGTGGCCAGCCACCTGCGCCCGGCTGCGCTGAACTACGGCATCGTGTCGGCGCTGGAATGGCTCACCGAAGACTTCGGGCGCCGCCATCACGCGCATTGCCGACTCACTGTCGACGGGCCCGAGCCGCAGCTGGACGATGCGGTGGCGACCGCCGCGTTCCGCATCGTGCAGGAGTCGCTGACCAATGCCGCCCGCCATGCGCGCGCCGCGCGGGTAACGGTGTCACTGAGCAACCGGCCCGACGGGCTGCTGCTGTGCGTCAGCGATGACGGGCAGGGCTTTGAGGTGGCGGCCGCGCTGCAGGGCGATTCCTACGGCCTGCTCGGCATGCGCGAGCGCGCGCGCATGATCGGCGGCAGCCTGAATATCGACAGCCAGCGCAGCACGGGCACCACCGTTTCCATTCATATCCCCCGCCAAGCGAGTGCAGCATGATTCGAGTTCTGATTGCGGACGACCATGCCATCGTCCGCAGTGGCCTGAAGCAGATCGTGGCCACCACCACCGATGTAGTGGTTGCGGCCGAGGCCGCGGACGGTGGCGCAGTGCTCGAGCAATTGCGCGCCGGCGAATTCGACCTGCTGCTGCTCGACATGACCATGCCGGGCATCAGCGGCATCGACCTGATCCGCCGCGTGCGGGCCGAGTGGCCCGATCTTGCCATCCTGATCCTGAGCATGCACAACGAAGCACAGGTCGCCTCGCGGGCGCTGCGTGCCGGGGCATCGGGCTATGTGACCAAGGACAGCGACCCGGAAATCCTGCTTGGGGCGATCCGCAAGCTGGCTGCAGGCGGCAAGTTCATCGACCCTGCGCTGGTCGACGCCATGGTCTTTCACCAGCGCGGTGCGGACGCTCCCGCGCACGAGGTGCTCTCGGACCGGGAATTCCAGGTGCTGCAGCGGCTCGCCGCCGGCCAGACTGTCAACGAGATTGCGGAGTCATTTTCGCTGAGCGCCAAGACCATCAGCACCCACAAGATGCGGTTGATGCAGAAGCTGGGCCTGCAGAACAACGCCGACCTGATCCGCTATGCCATCAAGCATGGCTTCACGCAGGAGTAGGCGGCGCCACCCAGCCGGCCGGTGTCAGGATTTTCCTACGATTGATTCAGGGAGTGCTGAACGCCCTTTCATCGTCCGCTGAATGCGGTGGCCGCCCGACCCGCCTACGATGGAATCATGGAAGCTGCAACGTCGGCCGGCAGTGCCGGGGCAGCCCGCAAGTGGAGGAAGCATGGGAGCAGAGAAGTCGTTGCGGTCGATGGTGGATAAATGGCTGGGACCAGCCGTGGCGTATCCACCGCGCGTTGCCGCCATGGGGCGGATGCGGGACTGCGGCAGTCGATTCGTATGTGTGGAAGCCGACCGCGTGACCGGCAAGCTGTCGATCGTGTTTTTCAGGCATGGCGACGGGGCCTGGTATGTCTTCCCGCCCATGACGAGCAGGGCGGGGTTGGCCGCATATGGCGCGTGAGGCAGGGCGTGTGAGGCAACCGCGCCCCCGTCACGGCATCGCAGACCAGCGCGCCGGATGCAGGATCCGGCGTTCTTTCAGGGGACTGGCTTGTTTGACGACCAAGATGGGTACGACGCCGACAGTGGCGCGGGCCCGCAGGGTGCGGCCACGGCACCCTTCGATATCTACGCCTGGGCTGCAGCCCTGCATGACTACGCACTGAGATCCGGCCTCGTATCCAGTGCTTACGTGCCCGACTACCTTACGCTGGAACGCCTGCGCATATATTTCCGCTCGGGCCTGACGCCCAGCGAGGCGGCGCGGGCGTGTTTCATGCCCTGCTAGCCTGCAGGTCATTCTCTCGCGGGTGCCGATAAGAGAAAGAGAAGAGAGGAGGACGGCTGGCTACCCCGCGCTAGCCGCATGCCGTCCCAAAGCCCCACGCACTGGCCCGAAGCCGGCACAGTCACCGCGTCGCGGCGCTTGATGCGCCGTAGTCCTGGATTTGCGTTGATCTCCTGCGGCCGGCTTTTCGTATATCAGAGCTTGTTATGTGGCGATTATCGGAGGCGCCGTGGTGGCCGGCCAGTCAGCCAGCGCTGAATTGCGCTTCGGATTTCCCTGACAGCGCTGGTCATCAACTCATTCGCGCGGTGCCTTGGGCGATTTCTAGTAGCGCGCAAGTTCCTCGCGTACATCGGCATCATCAAGACGCGCCGCCGTCACCACGAGCGTGCCGATACGGATATGACGCGGCGGCCGGTTCGCGCGCATGGATTCGGCCAGCTCGCGCATTGCCTCGTAGCCCATGTTAAATGGCCGCTGAATAACGATGGCGTGGAGTTCGCCATTGCGCAGGCTGGGCGCAAAGCTCGGCCAATAGTCAAAACCGACCTGCAGGGGGCGCTTGCCTTTCGGCAGCGCGTTGATCGCACGCACCACGCTGAAAGTCGAGATGTCATGCGGCGTGAACACGGCATCGAGCGCCTGCGCGTGCTTTGCGAGTGCCGCGGCGGCAGCGGTCTGCATGCCGCGGATGTCATAACCCAGGTAGGTTTGCAGCACCACCCGGAATCCCAGTTCCGTAGCGGCGGCGATAAACCCGTTTTCGCGCGCGGTGGTGGCCTGCAGATCCCGCGCCACGCGGAAGACGCCGATGCGGGCACCGCGGGGCAGGGCGCCGCGCAAGGTTTGCGCAGCCCGGCGGCCAGCGGCGTAGTTGTCCGTGGCAACCAGGGGCGCGGAGTAATCGGCCCCCTCCCTGTCGATCAGGAGGAAGGGAACGCCAATGACCGGAGGGGCCGCGGGCGCCGCGACCGGCATCGGCGCGAGAATCAGGCCGTCCACCTTGCGCTCCAGCATGGACTGGATCATCCGCACTTGCAGGTTGTCCCGGATCGCCTGCGGGTCATCCTCATTGGGAGCGCGGATGATCACGTTGACCTTGGCGTCGCTTGCGGCCTTGCGCACGCCTTCGGCGAGCACCTGCCAGAACTGGCTGCGGTTGCCCGCGAGGACGACGCCAATCTCCGTGGCGCTGGCCACGGTGTGGTGAATGACTGCCAGCAAGCCAGCCAGGCAGATCACCAGGATCCGAACCATGCGCACCATCTCCGACTTTCCGATCGATAACCCGCGCGCCATTGTCGCACGCGCCTAGGTGTTTGTACCTGCCGTCAGCAAAAGCGCGCCCACAGCCGTTAAAGTTCGGACTGGTCTTTCGGTCGGGCGTTGGTGAGAAATCCGGGAGTACGTCAGTTGAAGTCGGTCATCCCTGCATGGTTGTTGCAGCTGTGGCATGCCCCGCGGGAGAGGATCGCGGTAGTCTTGCTGACCCGTGTCGTGCTGTTCAGCACCCTCATCACGCTGGTCCTGACCGCCATGCAGCTTGCGCTCAGCTACCAGGCTGAAGTGGCCGGCATCCAGAATCGCTTCCGCGAGATGGAGGAAGGCTACTCCGGCGCGCTTGGCAGTTCGCTCTGGTCCCTCGACAGCCGCCTGGTCCAGGAACAACTGGAGGGCATGCTGCAATTGCCCCATATCCGCTACGTCGAAGTGCGTGAAACGGCGCAGACCACGCACCCGCTGGTGGTGCATCGGGGCACGCATGCCGAGCGCAATGTGGTCGCGCGCGAGTTTCCCATCTATTGCTGCGACGGCGACAAACGCCAGGTAGGCGTGCTGCGCGTGGAGGCCAGCCTCGACGAGGTCTATCGCGACATCCTGCGCCAGGCGGTTGTCATCCTGGCCAGCAACGCAGCCAAGACCTTCCTGGTTGCGCTCTTTATTCTCTGGATTGTCCATCGCGTTGCCACGCGCCATATCGTCGATCTCACCACGGGGTTGCGCAAACGCGTGCCCGGCGTACCGTCGGCGCCGTTGAGCCTGCGCCGGTCCCGGCACGGGCAGGATGAAATCGAAGAGCTGGTCGAGGCGCTGAACCTGATGTTCGCGCGCATCGACCGGCATACGGCGGAAATTCGCGATGCCAATACCAGGATGGCCGCGATCCTCGACAACATTCCCGACCTGGCCTGGATCAAGGATACGGAAGGGCGCTATGTGGCCGCAAACCGCGCCCTGGCGGTGTCCCTGGGCGTGGCGCACCCCGCCGAGCTGATCGGCAAGACCGACCACGATTTCTATCCCCACGATCGGGCGCTGGCGTACCTGGCCGACGATGCCCGGACCATGGCTTCAGGCGAGCGGCAACGCATCGAAGAGCCGCATACGCAGGCGAACGGTTCGCGGACCTGGGTCGAAACCATCAAGACTCCGTATTCCGATGGGTGCGGACGGCCGGCCGGGACGGTCGGCATTGCCCGCGACATTACCGAGCGGCGGCGCATCGAGGACCAGTTGCGGCGCAGTGAAGCCTTGCAGGCTGCCGGCCAACGGCTCAGCCGGACCGGGAGCTGGTCGTGGAATGTCAGGACCGGTGCCGTCGTCTGGTCCGACGAGCACTACCGCATCTATGGATTTACGCCCGGCGAAGTCGAGCCGACCGCGGACATCTTCATGAGCCGCATCCACCCCGAGGACCGGCCCGCCATGCAAGCCTTTGTGGCCGACAGCCTGCGCGATCCGCGCGAGCTCGAACACGAGATGCGCCTGGCCCTGCCGGACGGCACCATCCGGCATGTCGGTGTGCTTGCGCACCCGGTACGCAACAAGGACGGCGGGGTCGATGAGTATGTCGGCATCGCGGCGGACAAGACCGCCGTGCGGCTTGCGGAAGCCGAGCGCGAGGCGCGCCGTGCCGCCGAGGCGGCAAACCGCGCCAAGACCGAGTTCCTGGCCACGATCAGCCACGAGCTGCGCACGCCGCTGAACGGCATCCTCGGCTATGCCCAGCTGCTGATGCGCGACAAGGACAGCGTCCCGGGCGTGCGCGAGAAGAGCGAGGTCATCAAGCGCAGCGGCGAGCAGTTGCTGAAGCTGATCGACGATCTGCTGAATTTCTCCAAGATCGAGGCAGGGAAGCTGGAACTGGCGCCGACGGAATTCGGCCTGGCCGAATTGCTCGCCTCCATCGAGGAACTGATACGGGTCAAGGCCGAGCAAAAAGGCCTGGCCTTCGAGTGCCATGCGCCGCAAGCCATGTCGACCACGGCCTGCGCGGACGTGGGCAAGCTGCGCCAGGTGTTGCTGAACCTGCTGTCGAACGCGGTCAAGTTCACGGACCGCGGCTACGTGCGGCTGGACGTGAAGGTCGCGGAAGCGCAGCCGGGCAGGTCGCGCCTGCGCTTCGAGGTCAGCGACAGTGGCGTGGGCATTGAAGCCCGGCAGCAGCGGCGGCTGTTCCGACCGTTCGAGCAGCTCGGCGACGCGAGGCACCGTCTGGGCGGCACCGGCCTGGGACTCGCCATCAGCCAGAAGCTGGTGGGCCTGATGGGAAGCGAGATCCGGCTGCATAGCGAGCCGGGTGCCGGCAGCACCTTCTGTTTCGAGATCGATGCCGCCACCGGTGCGACGCCGCTGCGCCATGAAGACCACGCAGCCGTTGCCGTCGGGTATGCCGGAGCGCGCCGCCGCGTGCTCGTGGTGGACGACATCGCCGAAAACCGTGCGGTGCTGGTGGACCTGCTGCGGTCCCTCGGGTTCGTGCCGGAAGCCGCGCCCGACGGGCAAGCGGGCCTCCGGCAGGCGCTGAGGGCGCCGCCTGACCTGATCCTGATGGATGTCCATATGGCGGGGATCAGCGGCCTTGATGCCATCCGGCAGTTGCGGCGCGATCCCAGGCTGAAGCGGGTGCCCGTGATTGCGACCTCGGCAAGTACGCGGGGCATGGACGAAACCAGTTCGATCGACGCGGGCGCCGATGTCTTCCTGCCCAAGCCGATCGATCACGATGCGCTGCTGGTCCAGATCGCCAGGTTGCTTCAGATCCAGTGGGACTACGAGGCCGCGACCACCGGGGCCCGCAGGCAACCGTCACCCGCTGCCGTGGTGGTGCCGCCTGTCGCGGAAATCGAGAAGCTGCACTACCTCGCCAAGCGCGGCAGCATGCGCGAGATACACGCCTGGGCGCAGCGGATCGTAGAGCTGGACGACCGCTACAGTCATTTTGCCGCCAGGCTCAGGCAACTGGCCAATGCCTACCAGTCGCGCGAAATCCTGCGCCTGGCCCGCCAATACCTGATGAAGCCCTGAGCGCAAGGGCCGTTGCGCGACAGGATGGTGGCGCCGGCCACCCCGCCACTCCCGGCACTACAGCACACTCACATCCGGCGTGCCTGCGGCCACCTCCAGCACCTTCGTACTCGCCGTAGCGGGCAGGGCAGGCGCGATGCCGCCGTCGAGCGGCTTGAGCGTATGGAAGGTGCAGCTGAGCTTGTCCGGCGTCAGCGTGACCAGTGCATAGCCCTCCGTGTTGGAATCGGCGTGGCGGAGCCACGGATTGAACGTGCGCAGGGTGGCATCGAAGGTGTTCACCACCGCGCCGCCGACATTGCTGTAAACGAGCTCTCGCAGCGCGGCGAAGGCCTGGTCGTTGTCCACGATCGCGCGGAACCCGCTGAGCAGCGAGTTGCTCGACAGCCCGGCGGTGACCAGGTCCACCATCACGGGTGCCTGCGTCGCGGCATCGTAGTCGTCCATGACCTGCCCGGCAAAGAAGGCATGGATATCGCCGCTCAACCCCACCACGTTGCGGACGCTGTTGGCCTTGAGGAAGGCCATCAGGTTCTTGCGCTCGGCGTTGTAGCCATCCCATTGGTCGGCATTGAGGATAAAGCGGTCGAGCAGCGCGATGGCCGGCAGCCGGCTCTCGATGAACGGCTTGATGTTCGCATCGAAGGCGGCAGCGTCGATGCCGGCCTGCGACAGCACGTTGCGCAGCGCCGTGTATGCGAGGTTGGCATAGCTGCCGGCGGCCTTGGCGGCACGCAGGTCGCTCGCCAGCGCGTCGGCAATCGCGGCTTGCAGTGAAGACAGGGCGCTGTTTGCCAGCACCAGCCCCCGGGCGATCAGGTTCGCCACCGCCTGGGTGACGTCGACCTGCATGCGCAGCAGCGACAACTGGTTGCCCCACAGCTTCCACGTCGTGTTGGCTCCGCCGACGCGGTCCTGCCACCACGCGCGCTGCGTGTCGCCCAGCATCGAAACCGGCGTCAGCGCATTGCCGGCGCCAGCGATCTTCTCTGCCTCGGCGGCGGCCAGCATTGCCGCCGGCACGAAGTACAGGCTTCCGACCGCGCGGCCGGTGGATTCTTCCGGGATGATGTGGTCGGCGCGATAGAGTCGCTCGTCGGTCATCAGCAGCGTGGCGAGGTTGCCGAAGGTGAAGGCGCGATAGATCTGGATGTTCTGGAACGACGGGTTGTTCGTGTCCAGGCTCACGTCTGCCGGCAGGTATTCGAACCACGCCTGGCTGGCCGCGCGCCGGCGTGCGGTGTGTGGCGTCAGGTCATCGTCCGAATCGTAGGTCTGGCGATCCTGCCAGCAGTTGTCCGAGAACTCGTGGTCGTCCCAGATGGCAATCATCGGGAACGCGGCATGCAACGCCTGCAGGCGTGCGTCGCTGCGATAGCTGCGGTACAGGTAGCGGTAGTCGTCCAGCGTGGTGGCGTAGACACTGCCATCCGGCAGCGGGGTGCCATTGGGCAACGTCAGCACAGTATGGCGATCCTCCACGTTGCCGGCACGCGAGCCACCCGGCACGGCCTCGTAGATGTAGTCGCCGACGTGGACGATAAAGTCCAGATCCTGCTGCATCAGCTCTTCCATGCCGGCCCAGTGGTTGGCATTCCAGTCCTGGCAGCTGACAAAGGCGAAACGCAGCTGCGCCAGGGGCGTGCCGGCGGCGGCCGCGGTGCGCGTGCGCCCCACGGTGCTGGGGCGGTTGCCCAGCAGGAAGCGGTAGTAGTAGCGCGTGCCCGCGTCAAGGCCGGTGACCTTGTTGCGGATCGTGTAGTCCCACTCCGGCAGCGCCATCAGCGGTTCGTTGACCAGCAGGCTCGACGGCGCGAAATCCTGCTGCGTCGACACCTGCAGCCGCACCACCACCGGCCGCTTGCCGTTGTTGCCCTCGATGCGGGTCCACACCACCACGCTGTCCGGCTTCGGGTCACCCGAGGCAACGCCATGCAGGAAACCGAAGTTCTCCGGATTGCCCGTGTCGGGCGGATCGTCGCCGCCGCCACCGCAAGCGGCCAGGCCGCCGGTGGCAATGGAGACGGTCAGGAAACTTCCCCATTTGAGAAACTGGCGGCGGTCCATGGCTGTTCTTCCTGTTCGGGTTGCGAGGTGCGCAGCGTGGCCCTGATGCCGTTCGCGGCATCAGGATGGGGGCGCTGGCGGCCGACTTGTATCTGGATACTAGTGTCTCGCCGGCACGCTCGCTGTCGGTGACTCGCCGACATCGATATAGGAAGAAGATGACTGGGCTGGCTGCCTTTCCGTCTCTCGCGCAATGCGCGCGCAGTGAGCGTGTGTGCGCTCCGCGTATTAAGGACAGGGCGAGGATCGGGCGTGATGCCCGGCCAGTCAGGCGTTGGCGTGGAGATCGAGATATTCGGCAAACTCGTCGCGCACCACGCTCTCGATGCGTGCGAGTTCATCGTCCGTGACGTCTTCGAACAGCTTGCGCTTGCGCTTCGACAGCTCGCCGTGGTTCTGGACAATGAGGTCGATCAGGTTGGACAGGCGTGACTGGCGCAGGTCGAGCCAGCTTTCCAGGCGCGTGACACTGGCGTCGTAGGCGCGCAGGTACTGGATCTCCTGCGCGAGGTCTTGCTCCACGCATTGCTCGATACACTCGAAGACGAATTCGCACAGCGCCGTCGCATCGAAGGACGCGTAGAGCCAGCAAGGCTGCGGCGACTTGATCAGGATCGTGTCGCTGTCCGAGTCCAGCGCGTAGTTGAGCAAAGCCGTGCGCGGCGCAGAGTAGGACTTCAGTAGCGCCGCATAAATATCGATCTGCTTGAGCATCCGCGCGGACACCGGCAGCACCACACCCTCGGGCGTGACACCGGCCTGGCGCAGCAGATGATGGATGAGAAATCGATGGAGCCGGCCATTGCCATCGTAGAACGGGTGCGCAAACACGAAGCCAAAAGACACGCAAGCCGCGATCACGATCGGGTTGGCCGCCTGTGCCGGCGCAAGCTCGGCGACCGTGGCAATCCCATCCATCATCGCGTCGAGTTGTTCCGGCGGCGGAGGGATGTAGTCCGCGATATTGCGCATGCGCCCGCCGCGGGAGAGCCAGTTCTGCGTATCGCGAAACGCGTATTCAGCCCGCAGCCCGGAGATGATTTCGTTCTGCCATTCGCACAGGCGCTCTTCGGTGAGACGGCCCGGTTCGCCGGCGTACTCGAGCAAGCGCCGGAATTTGGCGACCCGCTGGTTATCGGGAACCTCGTGCTCGATGGAATAGGTCGATCGTGTTTCCGCGAGATACAGGTAGTCGACCGCGCGTGCGAGCAATTCCGGCTCCAGCCGCTTGATTGCCGCGGACACCCGGCCCGGGAGATCGGCGGCAATCAACGACGCCAGTTTCCCGGTGCGTCGCACCAGCGGGCAAAAGGCGGCCGGGCCCAGGTGGTTGTTCTGGATCCCGAACTGCAGGTCCGTCGTCACCGGGCCGGTCACGTACTCAGCCTCGTCGAGCGCCAGTATCCGGGGCGCGCCGGTGGGCAGCTTGTAATCGAACTGCGCGCCGGCGAGCCATTTTGCATAGAACGCGCTCAACCTCGCATAACGGGAGGAGGGCGTCGCCGCCAGCCACGCCCGGACCGCCTCCACCGCCTCCTCGTGCTCGAACAGGGCCGCGAGCACGGTCAGGTCCAGTTGTTCCTTCTTCAACGCGAAGGTCAGGTGGTCGACGGTCGTGTCACCGCCGCGGTAGCGGTTCCTGGGATAAACGGTGCGCGTGGTGCCGTCCGGGCCGGTGTGCGTGCTGAGAACGCCGGTTTTGTCGGCCAGGGCGGAGGTGGAGCGCAGAGGCGGGACGCGCAGGCCGAACTTGCGGATCAGGGCGTCGTAGCCGAGTGGCGCATGGGCCATATCAGGGGTGGTTGGTGGGGTTCTGGGGTGCTCCGGAGCTTACCAGAGTTTCTACCCGAATTACCAGACTATCTATTTTTTGCGCTTTTGATTGAAGATCTGTCTATGTCATTCGCGGGGGCTGCGAGGTCTGCGCAGCTTGCCAAAGCTTCTACCTCGCTTACCGTTTCGTCTATTTTTGCGGGCGGTATAGGCGATTCAGTCTACGTGACCGGTCAGGCCGGGGTTCGGAACTGCAGTCAGCAAAGTTGTATTCTTTGATGAACAGCGTGCCGGACGCATCGCGCGGCCGGGCTGGCATCAAGGCCTTCAGCACGTTCTCAGTCACGGCACAAAAAGTACGGCGGTGTCGACATGAAGCGTGCTCACGCACTGATTGTGACTTGCGTCATGTTGGTTGCCTGTGTATCGACAGGCGTCGACGTGAAACCGGAGCATATGTCGAACTTCATGCTCGGCTTCTCGACGCTTGACGACGTTACCACCCAGCTCGGGAAGCCCTCATCCCAGACGACGCTGAAAAACGGAGCCACGATACTGATCTATTCCTTTGCGACCTCCAGGCCTAACCCTGAGAGCTTTATTCCATTCATTGGCCCGCTGTTTTCCGGAGGCGAGATCCGCTCGTCGACGGTCCTTTTCGAGTTCGACGAGAACGGTGTCCTCAGGAGTCAGCGCAGGACGACCTCGAGCGGGGCTTCAGGCTGGACCGTAGTACCTCCCGGAACGCTGCAGTAAGGCGCTTGGACCAAGCCGCCGCCGGCAAGCCAGCGGCGTGTTTCAGCGCTGAATCAGTCTTGCCCGGCTGTACTTCTAGCCTGTTCGAATGATGGGCCCGCGCTTGCCGATGCACTACGCTCGTAGCAAAGATCACACCACTGAAACCGGGGGGAGTCATGGGTGAAGGGAATCCGTGCGGAGGGCACGAGTCGGCTGGCCTTGCGCTATGCGAGGCGCCGGCACAAGACATAGAGGGCGCATCAACGCCGTGGCGGCGGACACAGCGAATCAAGACCACGCCCGCCGCGCATCCAGGGACCTCCAACTTGTCCCTCATGGCTGGCCGCGGGGAGCCGGCTGCCGCCATAGACCAGCTGACGGGTGCGGATGATCCGCTGCTGGGCAGCCTGCTGTTGCTGAACCGGGCCTTGCACCGGCCGGTTCCGTCCGCAGTTCTGCTCGAAGGGCTGCCGCTTAAAGGGCAGGGCATGACGCTGCCGCTGCTCTTCGCCGCGGCGGCGCGCGCTGGGGTGTCGACCTGGCTGGTGGAGCGGGATCTCGACGGGATCCCGGATAGCTCGCTGCCGGCCATCCTGTTGCTGGACAAGCGCAAACCCTGCGTACTGTTACAGCGCCGCGAGCACGAACGGTTTCTCGTCGCGCTGCCAGGCTGGGGCGGCGGGGAGCAGGAAGTCAGTCGCGAGGAACTGCTGGCCCAGTACAGCGGGTACGCCGTCCTTGCGCAGCCCGCGCTGCAAGCGGAAGTGTCGGCCGACACGGCGCCGGCGCAGCCGTGCCAGTCGCCGCGCGCCGCGATGCGGCCATCATGGTGGCGGCTGGCAGGTTCGACGCTCAGGGGGCTGTGCCTGCGTGGCAGGCAGCCGGCTGGAGACGCGGCCCGCGTCGGTGGCTGACTGCGCAGGGGAGGGGCCCTTACGTTGACTTCGTCTCGCCGCCGACGTTGCAGACGCTAATTCTTCCCCGGGTATTCCAGCTCCGGATACCAGTCGGTGCCGCGGCCTTCCGGCGTGGTGTCCAGCAGGGTCCACAGCGGGTCCAGATCCGGCGCGCCGCGTGGGTCCTGGCCGGGGTCTGACGGGACGCCGTAGATCTCACCGCTCCAGAAATGGCGGATCTTGCCGTCCCGCCGCGTAAACACCGTGTAACCCGGGACATCGGCATCCTCGCGACTGACATAGTCGCGGGTGAAATTGCCGTCGACGTCCGCGTAGACCTTCAGCTTGGTCCAGCCCCGCGCCTTCCTGGCCGCCATAAGACGATCAATGGGCGAGCGAGCAACCATCGCCAGCGCCACGCGCTGCTCAATGTCCGGAACCTTGTGATCCCACGATGCCATTATCGACGTGCACATGGGGCAAGGCTGTTCCCGCTGCGGTCCGAACATATAGCTGTAGATGACGAGCGTGTCCTTGTCGCCAAACAGCTCGGCAAGCTTGACCGGCCCGTGTTCGCCCTGGAAGGTGTAGGGTTTGGTGACCTCGCCGCCTGGGGGCAGCTTGCGGCGCTGTTCGGCCACGCGCTCAATGTGGCGCCGTAGCTCGATCTCCTCTGCAAGCAGCGCATTGCGCGCCTTGCGATACTCCGCGCTTTCATTGGGCAACCGGATGGGGTTGCCTCGCGCCAGTTCAGTTGACGGGATGAGTTTTGCCGTTGCGTTCATATCGGCCCTCCTGCAGGATAAAGTCCCCGTGAATGGCCGGGAATGTGAGCTTGCCGCCGCCGGACGGGCTCAACATTTCCACGGCCCTGTCATGGTTCGTGTCAGCCCAAGGCGAATCGTTCCGCACCATGCAGCGCGCAGAACCGGCCGGCTCCCGACCCGAGGCGTTCCGGGAAAGTTTTCAATGGCGAGACCGAAGGTCATCAAACGAGGCGGCGTCTGGCCCGAATGGGACTGTGCTCCCCGGTCAGGCTGCAGTTTGTACGTACCCGGACACACCCGGGAGCCCTAATCTGGTGTCACCGCAACCATCCGGACCCAACCCACGGGCCGGGCCGGACGCGGCTCCAGCGGTTACAGGACACCACGCAATGAGCTCCCCGACACCTGAAAAAGGCCACATCGCCCCCTACACTCACCCCGCCGCCGGCTGGGGTGCCCTGAAGTACGTTGCCATCAACCTGATCAAGGAGAAGGTTGCCGGTGGCAAGTACAAGATGCTGTTCAAGCAGAACCAGGCGGATGGCTTCGACTGCCCCGGCTGTGCGTGGCCGGACCGGCAGCACGCCTCCACCTTCGAGTTCTGCGAGAACGGCGTCAAGGCCGTGGCCGCCGAGGCCACCAGCATGCGCGTCACGCCGGAATTCTTCGCGCAGCACACGGTCACGTCGCTGATGGCGCAGACGGATTTTGAGCTGGAGCAGCACGGACGGCTGACGCACCCCATGGTCTACGACCCGCAGACCGACAAGTACCGCGCGATCGCCTGGGACGAGGCCTTTGCGCTGATCGGGCACCACCTGCGCGCACTGCCGGACCCGAACCAGGCCGCCTTCTACACGTCGGGACGTGCCAGCAACGAGGCCGCGTTCCTCTACCAGCTGTTCGTGCGTGCCTATGGCACCAACAACTTCCCCGACTGCTCGAACATGTGCCACGAAGCTACCAGCCGCGGCCTGCCACTGACGATAGGCGTGGGCAAGGCGACCGTGGTGCTGGACGACTTCGAGCATGCCGACACCATCCTGCTGTTCGGCCACAACGCGGCGACCAACCACCCGCGCATGCTGGGCGAACTGCGCGAGTGCGCGCGGCGCGGTGCCACCATCGTTTCGATCAATCCGCTGCGCGAACGCGGGGTGGAACGTTTTACCAGCCCGCAGCACCCGGTGGAGATGCTGACCGGTTCCAGCACGAAGATCGCCTCGATGTTCGTGCAGCCCACGCTGGGCGGCGATTTTGCGCTGATCAAGGGCATCGCCAAGCGCCTGGTCGAGCTGGACGACGATGCGGTAAGGCACGGCCGCGCGCGCCTGATCGACGTCGACTTCGTACGCGAGCACACCATCGGCTTCGGCGACTTTGTCGAAAACCTGCGCGCGGAAAGCTGGACGGACATCATCGCGGAGTCGGGCGTATCGCAGGAGGATATCGACGCACTGACCCAGGTCTACGCCAGGGGCAAGCGCGTGATCGCATGCTGGGGCATGGGCCTGACGCAACACAAGAATTCGGTGCCGACGGTGCAGATCCTGTCCAACCTGATGATGATGCGCGGGAACATCGGGCGCCCCGGTGCCGGGCTGCTGCCGGTGCGCGGGCATTCGAACGTGCAGGGCGACCGCACGGTGGGCATCGAGGAGCAGCCGGACGATGCCTTCCTGGACCGCCTGGGGGCCGCCTTTGGTTTCGAGCCGCCGCGCAAGCATGGGTATGACGTGGTCAACACCATCTCGGCGATGCTCGCGGGAAAGGTCAAGGTCTTCATCGGCCTGGGTGGCAATTTCTCCACCGCCACGCCCGACACGCCCCGCACCTTCGAGGCGTTGCGCCAGTGCGATCTGACCGTGAACATCGCTACCAAGCTCAACCGCAGCCACCTGGTGCACGGCAAGGCGTCGCTGATCCTGCCCACGCTGGGCCGCACCGAGATCGACCAGCAGGACGGCGTGCCGCAGGGCGTGACCGTCGAGGATTCGGTCTGCATGGTCCATATTTCCTTTGGCATGAACGCGCCGGCGTCGCCGCAACTGCTGTCGGAGATTGCCATTGTCGCGCGCATGGCCGCGGCCACGCTCGGCTCGGAGAAGATCGACTGGCTGTGGTACGCGCAGGACTATGCGCGCATTCGCGATGCCATCGAGCAGGTCGTCGAGGGCTTCGACAACTACAACGAGCGCGTCGTCGTGCCCGGAGGTTTCCACCTGACGCCCGCGTCGCGCAACCGCGTCTGGCAAACGCCGTCGGGCAAGGCGCAGTTCCTGGTCAATCGCATCGATAAGGACACCCCCATCCACCGTGCCCGCGAGCAGTATGGCGACAAGCTGATGGTGCTGATGACCACGCGCTCGCACGACCAGTACAACACCACGATCTATGGCCTGGACGACCGCTACCGCGGCGTGTTCGGCCTGCGCCGGGTGGTCTTCATCAATCCCGCCGACCTGGCCCGGCTAGGCCTGAAGGCAGGGCAGCACGTGGACATCACCAGTGTCTGGGATGACGGCGTGCAACGCCATGTCGAGGACTTCGCGCTCGTCGAATATGACATTCCGCAAGGGTGCCTGGGCGCGTACTACCCCGAAACCAATCCGCTGGTGCCGCTGGAAAGCACTGGCGATGGCTGCGGCACGCCTACATCGAAGTCGGTCCCAGTGTTGCTGACCCCGTCCCGTCGCCAACCTGCGGCGGCGGCCTGACCGCAGCTACAGAGCCATGAGTTTGGACAGAAAGCCCGGCGCCCGGCCGGGCCAGGGCCTGGTGCGCGCTCCCCGAGCCGGTGTGCCATCAACCTTCGCGAGATTTCCATGCATTGCACCGAATTGATCGAACACTCAGGCTATGAAGCGCGCAGCATCGTGCGGCACAAGGACAGCGCGGCGCGGCAGGCCACCGACAACGTGGCGGAAGAACTCCCGGTCGCCCTGGTGTACAACGGCATCTCACACGCCGTGATGATGGCAACGCCGCTGGACCTGGAGGCGTTCGCGGTCGGTTTTTCGCTGACCGAGGGCATCGTCAGCCGCAACGCACAGATCTATGACGTCGACGTGCGCGTGCACCGGCACAGCGCCGAAGTGCAACTGCAGATCAGCGAGCATGCCTTTGCCGCCATGAAGTCACGCCGGCGCGCGCTGGCGGGCCGCACCGGCTGCGGCGTCTGCGGCATCGAAAGCATCGAGCTGCTCGACCTGGAGCCCGCGCGCATGCCCTTGCCGGCAAAGCGGCTGACGCCGTCGCGCGAACTGATCGAGCGCGCCGTCGCGGCGCTGCCGTCGCACCAGCGGCTGATGCGGGCCACCGGTGGCGTCCACGCCGCGGCCTGGTGCAATGCGCGCGGCGAGATCCTGCATGTCTTCGAGGATGTCGGCCGGCACAACGGCCTGGACAAGCTGATCGGCCACCTGGCGATGCAGCGCGTGGCGATGGACGACGGCTTCGTGCTGCTGTCCAGTCGCGCCAGCTATGAACTGGTACGCAAGGCGGCACGCATGAATATCCAGATGCTCGCCACGATCTCGGCGCCGACCTCGCTGGCGATCCGGATCGCGGAGCAGGCCGGCCTGCACCTGCTCAGCTTCTGCCGCAAGGACGGCTATGTCGACTATACCGGCGCCGCATTGGGCGTCGGCAACGATGCGCAATCCCCGGGCGCTCCTGAGGGCGGCGCCGCATGCTGAGCTTCGACGAGGCGCTCGCCGCGGTCATCGACACGCAGGCGGCGGACCGCAGCGCCACCGATGGCTACGCGGTCCGCTCCAGCGGCTTTGTGCGCGTGGGGCCGCACAGCGCCGGGCAACTCCATCATGTGCCGCAGCCATACTATGATTCCCATCGTTGGCGCAGCTGACGGCAGCCCGCTGGAGGGCAGCCCCGGCGCGGGCGGAAGGGAAACGGCAGGCAAGGGGGGCGCGGCGTGAAGCTATATGAAAAACTGGCTGCGGATATCGAGGCGTTGGTGCAACAGGGTGTCCTGCTGCCCGGCGAGCGGATTCCCTCGGTGCGGCAGACAAGCCAGCACCACCGCATGAGCATCACGACGGTGATCCGGGCCTATGTCATGCTGGAGAGCCGCGGCATTATCGAAAGCCGGCCACAGTCCGGGTACTTTGTGCGTGCGCGGCCGGGCGAGCCGGCGATCGAGTTGCGGCCGTCCAAGCCCAGTGCCAAGCCTTCGGCGGTGGACGTCAGCGCCCTGGTCCTGTCCACGCTGCGCTCGATCCGTTCCGATGACGCCGTACCGCTCGGTTCGCCCTATCCGGACCCTTCGTTGTTTCCCTGGCAGCGCATCAACCAGTACGCCAACAATATCGCGCGCCGCTATGCCAAGTGGACCATGCTGGACGACCTGCCGCCCGGCAGCCCCGAGCTGATCCGGCAGATTTCGCGCCGCTATCTGGAGAACGGCTACGCCATCGATCCCAACGAGGTGATCGTCACGATCGGTGCCACCGAGGCCATCAACCTCTGCCTGCAGGCGGTGGCCAGGCCGGGCGACACGATCGCGGTGGAGTCCCCGACTTTTTACGCGATGCTCCATGCGATCGAACGCCTGGGCATGCGCGCCATCGAGGTGGCGACCGATCCGGTGGAGGGGATCGATATCGACGCGCTGGCGCGACTGATCGACGAGAAGGGCGTGAAAGCCTGCATGGTGATGCCCAACTTCCAGAACCCGCTCGGGTTCCAGATGCCCGATGACAAGAAGCGCAGCCTGGTGGCCATGCTGACCGGGAAGGATATCCCGGTCATCGAGAACGACGTCTACGGCGAGCTCTACTATGGCGAGGCCCATCCCAGCTCGCTGAAGGCCTACGACACGGCCAGCATCGTGCTGCATTGCGCTTCTTTCTCCAAGACGCTGACCAATGCCTACCGGATCGGCTGGGCGCTGCCGGGCCGCTACCGCGAAGCGGTGGAACGGCTCAAGTTCCTCAATACGCTGACGACGCCTGCGATCCCGCAACTGGCGATCGCGGAGTTCCTGAAGAACGATGGCTACGACTTCCACCTGAGGCGGGTGCGCAAGAACTATGCTCAGCAGGCCAACATCATGGCCGCTGCAGTGCGCCGGTTTTTCCCCGAGGGCACCACTACCTCGCGGCCTGCGGGGGGCTATGTACTGTGGGTGCAGTTGCCGGAGGGCATCGATGCCATGGAGATGTACCACGCCGCGCTGGAGCATCGCATCACCGTTGCGCCGGGGCATATGTTCGCGCCCGGCGCCACTTACAGCAACTGCATCCGGCTGAACTACAGCGGGGAGTGGTCGCAAGACATCGAGTCCGCCGTGCACACGCTGGGCAAGATCGCCCAGCACCTGCTTGCGCGCGGCCGCCAGTCGGATGAGGACAACCAGGACCATGCAAGACACTGATATCGATCCCGCCATCCTCGCAGTCCTCCAGGTCCTGTGCCAGGCCGGCCGCGAGGGCGGCGCCAGCCCATGGTCGCTCGCCAAGATCGCCAAACGGGCGCAACTGCCGATGAGCGTGCTGCGGCGCGTGCTGACGCAGCTCCAGGCCGCCGGACTGGCCGACTTTGAGACCGACGAGGAAGGCCGCGGCCACGCCAGCCTGTCGCAAGCCGGTGCGGAGCTTGCCGCGCAAGTTTTCCCGGATACAGCCTGAGACCTGCGCCCCAGCGGCTTAGCCGCCCACCAGCGACATGCGCACCGTGGGGTACTGCCGCTTGCCGCTGGCCACGCGGGTCGCGCGCAGCTCGGAATAGCGGTCGCTGCGTGCCTGCCACGCTTGCCGGATTGCATCGGCCACGGCTTCGGCCGGGCGGGCGGCAGACAGGTGCCGGCGCAGGTCGACGGAACGCGTGGCGAACAGGCACAGGTGGAGCCGGCCGTCGACCGAAACGCGCGCGCGCGTGCAATCGCCGCAGAAGGGGTGCGACACGCTGGAGATAAAGCCGAGCTTCAGGCTGCCGTCCGCCAGCGCATAGTTGCTGGAGGTCTCGCCGTCCCGCCGGGCTATCGGCACCAGCGCATGCGCGCGCTCGACCATGCCGCGGATCTCTTCGGAGGGGACCACGCGTGACTGTGACCACGCGCTCGGACCTTCCACATCCATGTATTCGATGAAGCGCAGCGTGACGCCGCTGCCGCGGAAGTGTTCGACCAGCGCCAGCACCTGCGCGTCATTGGTGCCGCGCTCGACCACGCAGTTGACCTTGACCGGCGCCAGCCCCGCCGCGCACGCCGCCTCGATCCCCTCCAGCACGCGCCTGACCGGGAACTCCACGTCGTTCATGGCGCGGAAGATGCCGTCGTCCAGGCTGTCCAGGCTCACCGTGACCCGGCCGAGGCCCGCGTCCCGCAGCGAGCGGGCCTTGCGGGCGAGCAGGCTGCCATTGGTGGTCATGGCCACCTCCACCTGGCCGCCGTCGAGGGTGCGCATGGCGGCAATGCCTTCGACCAGCGACTCGATACCCTTGCGCAGCAGCGGCTCGCCGCCGGTCAGGCGCACCTTCTGCACGCCAAGGCTGACAAAGGCGCGCACGATCCCGAGCAGCTCCGTATCAGACAGGCGTTGCTGGGGCGACAGGAACGGATAGTCGCGCCCGAAGCGTTCCTTGGGCATGCAGTAGGTGCAGCGGAAGTTGCACTGGTCGATCACGGAGAGCCGCAGGTCGCGCAGCGGACGGCCCAACTGGTCCCGGCATGCGGCCGATGCCTGGTCCGGTACGAGCGCCTCAAGGCTGTGGGGGCCGGAGGCGGCGGGCACTTCTTGCACAAGCGCGGCTTGCATGGCGAATCTCCCTGGACAATGGCGTGGAGGCGGGGCGCGGCAGCCGGGTGCCCCTGCCATGGCGTCCATGGTAGGGACGGATGCCTGCCCGGCAGGCGCACAAATTGACGGAACTGGCAGCAGAACAGTTCGGGCGGTGCAGGGGCTGCCTCATTCGCGCGGCTCCCGGATGCGGACCGAGGCGGTCTGGCCGGCGATCAGATGTACCCCGGGCGGCACCGGGTCCAGCGCGATGCGCACCGGTATGCGCTGCGCCAGGCGTACCCAGTTGAAGGTCGGACTGACGCTGGGAAGCAGGTTCGGCCCGCTGCTGCGGTCCTGGTCCTCGATGCCGGGCGCAATGCTCTGCACATGCCCGCGCAGGGGCGCGCGCTGGCCCATGATGTGCACTTCGGCAGCGCTGCCGACGCGAATCGCGGGCAGCTTGGTCTCCTCGAAATAGCCCTCCACGTACTGCGAGCCGCTGGCCACGACCGACAAGGCGGGCTTGCCGCGGGTGGCAAAGTCGCCCGCCCGCGGCAGGCGGTCGCTGACGTAGCCGTCCACCGGGCTGGTCACGCGGCAGCGGGCCAGGTTGAGCCTTGCCACTTCCACTGCTGCGTCGGCTTCTTCCACGCGCGCCTGGGCGGCTGCCACGGTGTCGGCGGCGCCCGCCCGGGTGCGCCGGGCCTGGACCAGCGCGGCGCGCGTGGATGCCGCCAAAGCCTGCGCCTGCCTCAATGCCAGGGTGAAGCGGTCCTGGTCGACCACGAACAGGACCTGGCCGCGTTGCACCCGGGCGTTGTCGCCGATGAGTACGGCCGTGACCAGGCCGGAGACGTCCGGGGCCACCTGGACCACGTCCGCGCGCACATGGCCGTCGCGCGTCCAGGGGGCTTCGGTGTAGTACCGCCATAGCTGCCAGGCGGTCAGCGCCGCGGCGGCAACGGCCACCAGGGTCACCGCGGCGGGACCGAGCAGCGAAAGCTTGCGTTTCATGATGGAGCCTGCCAGACGAGCGCGACGATCGCGCCGAGTACGAGGATGTAGAGCGAAAAATTGAACAGGGACCGGTGCCACACGATGCGGTAAAAGCCGATCCGGGCGAGTACGGCGCGCGCGCCGGCGGTGATGGCGAACGCGGCCAGCATCCACACCACGGTGGCCGGCACGAATACGCCGTACAGGTCGAACTCAGTGGCGTGCATGGCGGTCTCCGTCGGTCTGTGGGTACAGGGCAAGCCGGATGGTGGCGAGCGCCGCCAGCGTCGGGCGGAGGCTGCCGTGCCCCGTCGCGGGCAGTGCCGCGAAGGCTGCTTCGACCTGCGCGGCCAGGGCCGGCGCGGGCGTGGAGGCATGGCCCGCACGCGCGCACTGGCGGTAGTGGCGCGCGACGCCTGCCAGCACCCGCTCCACGGCGCGCCTGCGCGGCGCCGGCAGGGTTGCGCAGGCGCGCCGCAGCGCGAGCGCGGCGGACTCGACCAGGAAGTCGGCGACGGCGCTGTCGGCCTGCTTGCCAGTCGGACTATTCCGGCGTGTCAATGGTGGCCACTGGCGCAGCAGCCGGTCCAGCATGCGCCCGCGCAGCCGGGCACTGTTGACTGGCGCGCGCGGATGCGCGGCCAGCGCGATCTCGTCCCAGTTGGCCCTGGCCAGCCGGTACGCCACCAGCTGCTGGCCGAAGGGTTGCATCAGCACGGCCCACCATGCGGCGAAGGCCAGCGCTGCCAGGCTCGCCAGGCTGCTGTTGAAGATGTTCGCAAAACTGGCGGCATCCAGGTGCTGCGGCCCTGGGAACGACGCCGCCGTGACCGCCAGCAACACCCCGAACAGCGCGAAGCGCGGCTGCGTCGTCATCGCGCCGATGAACAGGTAGGGGCCGAACAGCAGGGCGGCCAGCGAGCCAAAGTCATGCGCTAGCGCCAGCACCACGAACTGGTAATACCAGGACAGCAGCGTACAGGCGACACTCCAGGCGATTACCCGGCCGGCAACCAGCCGCGGCTCCTCGGTGGTGGCAATGAAGCAACTGGCGAGGGCGGCCAAGCCGACCGGGCCGGCGCCGTCCTGCCAGCCCGACACCATCCACAGCAGGCCCGCCACGAACGTGGCCGTGCCAGCCGTGGCAGTGCGGATTAGCAGCCGGGCGTGATCATGGTGCCGTGCCTGGCCGGCGGGTTCCACGCGATAGCGCAGGGCGGCGGACTCGTTCCCGCCCTGGCGCAGGCTGGCCTGCAGCAGGCGGCAGTCGTGCCAGAGGTCGGCCAGCTCATCGAGGTAGGTACTGGTAGCCGTGACCAGCTGTGCGTGCCAGTCCGCGGGCTCGGTCTGTGCCGTGCCCGGCGCATAGGGGAAAGGGACAGGCCGGCACGCGCCTTGGTCGCCGGCGATCCATGCCAAGGTGGCGCGCATTCGCTGCGCGACGGTGTCGGGCATGCCCGCGGGATGCCGGCGCAAGGCGCTGGCAGCATCGGCAAGTGCCAGCACCAGCGGCAGCATGGCCGTCATGCGCTGGTGCAGGGCCCGTGCGCGCCGCAGTGTCGCTGCGCCGTCGGATTCATAAGACAGCTGGGCAATCTGTGTTTCCATCGCCAGGATATCGGCGGCAAGCAGGCTAAAGCTGTCATGGCGCTGCGCCGCACTCGCACCGGCGACCAGCATGTCGCTGACCCAGCGCGAGGCGTGGACCAGCCAGGCGCCGGCGCGCGCGGCCAGCGCCGGCGTCGTTCTGGCGGGAAACACCACCGCGCTGACCACGCTGGCGCAGACGATGCCGATCACGATTTCCTCGATGCGGGCAAGCGCCATGTCGAAGACGCTCGCCGGGTTGGATACCGTCGGCAGTGCCACGATCGGCAGCGTATACGCGGCCAGCAGGCAGATGTAGTTGCGCGGCGCCGGTTCCAGCAAGGACAGGTAGAGCAGAGTGCCGGTCCAGCACGCGATCGCCGCCATCAGCAGCACGGGTTCGTCGACCATCAATGGCACCAGCGCCACCGCGCACACGGCGCCCAGCAGCGAACCGATGACGCGGTAGGTGCCCTTGGCATGGGTGGCGCCGGCCAGCGGGCTGGACACCAGGTAGACCGTGGCCATGGCCCAGTAGGGCCGCGGCAGGCCGAGCGCCAGCGCCACGTAGAGCGCCAGCATCGCGGCGCCGAACACCTTCAGCGAATGCATCCACGGCGCGGGACCCGGGCTGCCCGCGCAAGCTGACGCGAGCAAGTCGAGCATGCTGCGCGCATTGCGCGCGGGCAGCGTGGCACGGGAGAGCGGGCTGGAGGACGGCATGGCTTCAGCTGGCCAGCCCGGCCGCGCGCATCGCCAGCCGCATCAGGCTGGCGCAGGCGAAGACCGTGCCCACGCCCGCCAGCCAGAGTGCCAGCAGCCAGCCAAGGCGGGCCGCCAGCCGTGCGCGCAGGATCCTGGCCATCAGTGGTACCCCTCCCCGCGCTTGACCTTGCCGCGGAACACGTAATAGGACCAGGACGTGTAGGCCAGGATGATCGGCACGATGAACAGGGTGCCGACCAGTGCGAAGCCCTGGCTTTGCGGGGCGGACGATGCATCCCAGATCGAGATCGACGGCGGGATGATGTTGGGCCAGACGCTGATGGCTAGCCCGGTATAGCCCATGAAGATCATCAGCAGCGCGTACAGGAACGGCGACACGTTCGGGCGGCTGCGCAGGGCCCGGTAGATGCCGGCGGCCGAGGCCAGCACCAGCAGCGGCACCGGCAGGAAGAAGAACAGGTTGGGCAGCGCGAACCAGCGTTGCGCGATTTCGGGGTGGGTCAGGGGTGTCCACACACTCACGGCCGCGATCATCGCCAGCATCACGCCCGTCAGCACGTTGGTCACGCGCAGCATGGTCCATTGCAGCCGGCCCTCGGTCTTCATGATGAGCCATGTGACCCCGAGGAAAGCGTAGGTGATCACCACGCCCACGCCCGCGAAGATGGGGAACGGCGCCAGCCAGTCGAGCGCGCCGCCGGTGTAGGTGGTGCCTTGCATGGCAATGCCGTCGATGTAGGCGCCCAGCGTCACGCCCTGGAAGAACGCGGCGACCACCGAGCCCCACGTGAAGGCGGCATCCCACCAGGGGCGGCTGCGGTCGCTGGCCTTGAAGCGGAACTCGAAGGCCACGCCGCGGAAAATCAGGCCGAGCAGCATGAACATCAGCGGCAGGTAGAACGCGCTGAGCAGCACCGAATACGCCAGCGGGAAGGCACCGAGCAGCGCCGCGCCCCCGAGCACCAGCCAGGTCTCGTTGCCGTCCCAGACCGGCGCCACGGTATTCATCATGACGTCGCGGTCATAACGGTC
Organism: Cupriavidus sp. PB-02; assembly: GCF_058252315.1. Taxonomy (NCBI): domain Bacteria; kingdom Pseudomonadati; phylum Pseudomonadota; class Betaproteobacteria; order Burkholderiales; family Burkholderiaceae; genus Cupriavidus; species Cupriavidus sp. PB-02. Next base: position 1,680,581 of record NZ_CM177695.1, on the reverse strand, counting down.
GCCGACGAAGGGAAAAAGAATGCCGATGCCAAGGTCGAATCCGTCCATGATGACGTACATCATCACGCCGAAGAAGATCAGGCCGGCCCAGATAACGGGAAGATTGATGCCCATGTCGATCACCTGTTCAGAATTTGCGCTGGCCGTGCGGGGCCATGGCGCTGGATGCGGAAGCCGCGGTGATGGCGGCAGGAGCGGCACCGAGGCTGCCCGGCCCGTAGGAAGGCGGCACTTCGTGCGGGTGCGGGTCAGCCACGGGGCCGGCGCTCGCCAGCTTGAGCATGTAGCGGATGCCCACGCCGAAGACGATGAAATAGACCACCACGAACAGCGCCAGCGACAGCGCGACCGGGCCCGCCGCATGCGCGGAAACGGCATCGCTGGTGCGCATCAGTCCATAGATCACCCACGGCTGGCGGCCGATCTCGGTGGTCATCCAGCCGGCCAGCAGCGCGATCAGGCCGGTGGGCCCCATCAGCACGGCGAACCGCAGGAACGCGCGGGACCGGTACACGACGCCGTTGCGGCGCAGTACCCATCCAAGCAGGCCGAACAGGATCATCAGCACGCCCAGGCCGACCATGGCGCGGAAGGTGAAGAACAGCACGGTGGCATTGGGGCGGTCTTCCTTCGGGAAGTCCTTCAGGCCGCGGATCTGCCCGTCAAGGCTGTGTGTGAGGATCAGGCTGCCCAGGCGCGGGATCTCGATGGCGTAGCGCGTTTCCTCGCGTTCCATGTCCGGGATGCCGAAGACGATCAGCGGGAACCCGCCCTTGTCGTCCCTGGCGGCGGTGTTCCAGTGCCCCTCCAGCGCCGCGATCTTGGCGGGCTGGTGCTCCAGCGTGTTCAGGCCGTGGGCGTCGCCCACCACCGCCTGCAGCGGCGCCGTGACCAGCACCATCCACAGCGCCATCGACAGCATCGTGCGGGCGGCGGGTACGGCGCGGTCGTGCAGCAACTGCCAGGCCGAGGATGCCGCCACGAACAGTGCCGTGGACAGCAGCGCGGCGATGACCATGTGCGCGAGGCGGTAGGGGAACGAGGGATTGAAGATCACGGCCAGCCAGTCGGTAGGCACCACCTTGCCGGCGACGATGGCGTAGCCCGCGGGCGTATGCATCCAGCTGTTGGAAGCCAGGATCCAGGTGGAGGAAATGATGGTGCCGAGCGCGACCATCACGGTGGAGAAGAAATGCAGCCCCGGCCCGACGCGGCTCCAGCCGAACAGCATCACGCCGAGGAAACCCGCTTCCAGGAAGAAGGCGGTCAGCACCTCGTAGGTCAGCAGCGGGCCGGTGATGCCCCCGGCAAACTGCGAGAAGAACGACCAGTTGGTGCCGAACTCATAGGCCATGACCAGGCCGGAAACGACCCCCATGCCGAAGTTCAGGGCGAAGATCTTGATCCAGAACTGGTACAGGGTCCGGTATACGGTGTCCTGGGTGCGCAGCCAGCGCGCTTCCAGGAACGCCAGGAAACATGCCAGCCCGATCGTGATGGCAGGAAAAAGGATGTGAAAGGAAACCGTGAATCCGAACTGGATTCGAGCGAGTTCCAGCGCTGTGAGTCCGTGCATCGATGTGCTCTCCGTGGGGTTGCCGCCGGCACGACGGCGTGTCGCGCGACACTACGGACAATGTACGGATGACAGCCTGCCTGCGAGGGATACAGTTCTGGCGCAACCGCTGAAGCTCAGTTTGCGTTGGTGAGCCGCACTTGCCATGCGCAATCGCGCCACCAGTACAGATGGCGCGATTGCGCAGGATCACAGTCATGGATGGACCCCGCCGTATCGACGATCCGGGGCCCGGCGCGGGTGCTCAGCTAAACAGGGTCATGGCCTTCCCGAGGGTCGACCAGATCCCCGCGCCCAGCGGGATAAGCACGTAGGCCCAGAACGCGAGCAGCAGCATGGTCTTGCCGAAAGTGCGGTCGTTGTGCATGGTTGGGTGTTCCTGTGTATTGACGGCAGAGGATGCATTCAGGCTGCGCTGGTCGCTTCGCGCAGGTGATGCCGCGCATGCACCGGCCGGATCAGCAGGTTGCAGACGAAGCCCGCCACCAGCAGGCCCGCCATGATGTGCAGGGTATCGACATAGACCTCTGACCTGGGCACGCCCAATGCCAGCTTGTGCTCGCGGATGTAGTTCACCAGCGCTGGTCCGGCGATACCGGCGGCGGCCCAGGCGGTCAGCAGGCGGCCATGGATGCCACCGACGTAGGCCGTGCCGAACATGTCGGCCAAGTAGGCGGGAATGGTGCTGAAGCCGCCGCCATACATGGTCAGGATCAGGAAGTAGCAGGCCACGAACAGGGCCACGTTGCCGGACGCGCCGATGGCCGGCACGGCCAGGTAGAGCGCGGCGCCGCAGGCGAAGAAGATGGCGTAGGTGGTCTTGCGGCCAAAGTAGTCGCTGGCGGAGCTCCACAGGAAGCGCCCGGTCATGTTGCCGATGCTGAGCAGCCCGACGAAGCCGGCCGCGGCCGCGGCGGTAATGCTCCCCTTGAAGGTTTCCTGGATCATCACGGCCGCCTGGCCCAGCACGCCGATGCCGGCCGTGATGTTCAGGAACAGGATCAGCCAGAGCAGGTAGAACTGCGGCGTCTTCAGCGCCTGGTCGATGTGCACGTTGGCGTGCGTGACCATCTTGCCGGCCTTGGCGGTGGGGACATAGCCCGCGGGCGCCCAGCCCGGGGCAGGGATGCGGATGGCCAGCGCGCCAAGCGACATCGAGATGAAGTAGACCACGCCCATGACGAGGAAGGTCTGCGCCACGCCCGCGCTGGTTGCGCTCTTGAAGTAGTTCATCAGGGCGACGGACAGCGGCGCGCCGATCATCGCGCCGCCGCCGAAGCCCATGATCGCCAGCCCGGTGGCCATGCCGCGGCGGTCCGGGAACCAGCGGATCAGCGTGGAGACCGGGGAAACGTAGCCCAGCCCGAGCCCGATCCCGCCCAGCACGCCGTACCCCAGGTACAGCAGCCAGATCTGGTGCAACCAGATACCCAGCGCCGAAACCAGGAACCCGCCGCCGAAGCAGCACGCCGCCGTGAACATGGTGCGCCGCGGCCCGACCTTCTCCAGCCACTTGCCGGCAAAGGCGGCCGAGATGCCCAGGAAGAAGATCGCCAGCGAGAACACCCAGCCCAGCGTGGTCAGTTGCCAGTCGCCCGGCGCGGATTGCGTGACGCCGAGGATCCGGGTCAGCGGTTCATTGAAGACCGAGAAGGCGTAGGCCTGGCCGATGCACAGGTGCACCGCCAGCGCGGCAGGTGGCACCATCCAGCGGTTGAAGCCGGGACGGGCGATGATGGCTTCTTTGGAGAAGGGCGACGGCCGCGACGTTGGCCGGGATGGCGATGCGTGTTGGGACTTTTGCGATGGCGTTTGCGCTTGCGCGGGATATGACATGAACTTGTCTCCTACCTGGAAGTGGCAGCCTCTTCTTTCGTCGGGTGCGATGGGCTGGGTGCGCATCGTTGAGCAAGGGCCATGCCCATGGCGGATTCCGTTTGCCGTCAACGGCTTGCAGCGCGTAGCCCGCGCGGTGAGGCGAGGCCATGGACAAAATGTCCAGGCAGCGGCCCGGCGCGCGGGCCAAACTGTCCATCTCCGGGCCGCGGCATCGAAGGCTGGCTCGGTTTACTCCCAATACTGCCGAATAGCGCACTGTCGCTAGACTGCTCCTTCGCCCTGACCGGGCCGTAACAGCCAAAGTGATGAGCGAACGACAAACCAACGCAGCCGAATCCGACAACTGGCAGCGCCGCACGATCCTGGTGGTGGACGACGAGGCCGGCATGCGTTCGTTCCTGTCCCGGGCGCTGGAAGGCAAGGTGGACAGCGTGGTGACGGCTGACAGCGCCGAAGCAGGCGCCGCGCTGTTGGAGCAACGCCATTTCGACCTGATCCTGCTGGATGTGGCGCTGCCCGGTGCCAGTGGGATGGAGTGGCTCAAGGCGCTGCGCGCAGCCGGCAACCCCGCCGATGTCATCCTGATGACCGCCTTCGCCGACATGGACACGGCCATCGCCGCGCTACGCTCGGGCGCAGCGGACTTTGTCGTCAAGCCGTTCCGCGTCGACCAGATGCTCAACGCCATCCGGCGCTGCTTCGACCGGACCCGGCTCGCGCGCGAGAACTACCTGCTGCGCCGCGAGCTGGACAAGTACACCATCCACAAGGACTTCATCGGCGAATCGGAAGCCATGAAGAAGGTGATGGCGCTGGTGGCACGGGTGGCACCGATGCCGTCGACGGTGCTGGTGACGGGCGAGTCCGGCACCGGCAAGGAAGTGGTGGCGCGCGAGCTGCATCGGCTCAGTGGCCGGCAGGGCCAGTTCGTGCCGCTGAATTGCGGTGCGATGGCGCCCGAGATCGTCGAAAGCGAATTGTTCGGCCACGCCAGGGGCGCCTTCACCGGGGCGGCCGGGGCACGCCACGGCCTGTTCCTCTATGCCGACGGCGGCACGCTGTTCCTGGACGAGATCTCGGAGCTGCCACTGGCCATGCAGGCCAAGCTGTTGCGGGTGATCGAGGACCGGCGCATCCGGCCGCTCGGTACCGAGCGCGAGATCGCCGTGGACGTGCGCATCGTCGCGGCCTGCAACCGCAACCTGGCCAACGAGGTCGCCGCCGGGCGCTTCCGCCAGGACCTGTACTACCGGCTCGACGTGGTATCCGTCGCGATCCCGCCGTTGCGCACGCGCCCGGAAGACATCGTGCCGCTGGCTGAGCATTTCTCGGAGCAGTTGTCCGCCCAGCTCGGGCTGCCCATGGTGCCGCTGTCGCCTTCGCTGGCGCGCCTGCTCAAGGGCTACGACTGGCCAGGCAATGCGCGCGAACTGCGCAACCTGGTGGAGCGGGCCTTGATCCTGGGCGAATACCCGGTTGAACTGCTGGCGCAGCCGGCCGATCCGGCGCAGGCCAGCCTGCTGGCAGCGGCCGGGGAGGGCACGGCCACGCCGGCGGATGAAGCCACGCTGCTGGAGACGGTGGAACGGCTGCACATCCTGCAGGTGCTGGCGGTGGAGGGCGGCAACCGGGTGGAAGCCGCGCGCCGGCTGGGCATCTCGCGCCGCACGCTGGACCGGAAATGCCTGCAGTGGGGCCTGCGTCCTTGAACCTCATTCGCCCGCTTGGCCCGGCCACGCTGCTGCGCCGCTATCGCGCCTCGTTGCGCGCCAAGCTCGTCTCCATTGTCATCGCGCCCTTGCTGGTGGCGCTGGTGGCACTGCTGCTGCTGATGGCGCTATGGGGCGATCGGGTGTTCCAGGCGCTGCTGACGTACAAGGTCAACAGCGACCTGCTGGTCGCCCACGAGTACTTCGAGCATATGGTCGGCGGTGTGGAGGACCGGGTCCTGCAGGAGGCCAGGTCGCATGCGCTGGTGAATGGCCTTGGCCGCGGCGGCGCCATGCCCGGCATCCTGGCCGAAGCGCGGCGCACGCACGGGCTCGATTTCCTGCAGTTGCTCGATCCGCAAGGGCGGCTGCTTGCCGCTGCGCCGGCCAGTGCCGCGGGTACGGACTACGCCGCCTGGCGCGTGGTGGCCAGTGCCGCGGCCGGCCGCGCGGATGCCGCCACGGATGCGTGGTCCGCCGCGCAGCTGGCTGCCGTTTCCGGCGACCTTGCCCGACGCGCACAGGTGGCGCTGCGCCCCACAGCCAATGCGGCGCCCACCGACAGGACCCTGGAAACCCGCGGCATGGTGGTGCACGCGGCGGCGCCGGTGTTCGATGAAGCGGGCGCACTGGTGGCAATCCTGCACGGCGGCACGCTGCTGAACAACAACCTCGGCTTTATCGACACGATCAACGCGCTGGTCTACCAGCCGGAATCCCTGCCCCGGGGCAGCCAGGGCACGGCGACGCTGTTCCTGGACGACACGCGCATTGCCACCAACGTGCGGCTGTTCCATGGCGAACGCGCGCTGGGGACGCGGGTCTCCCGCGAGGTACGCGACAAGGTGCTGCTGCGCGGCGAGAAATGGCTCGACCTGGCCTTCGTCGTCAACGACCGGTACATGAGCGCCTATGAGCCGATCGCGGACAGCCGTGGCCAGCGCATCGGCATGCTCTACGTGGGCTACCTGGCCAGGCCGATCAGCCAGGCCAAGGACCTGGCGCTGGGCGTGCTGGTGGGATTGTTCCTGTTGCTGGCCGTGGCGGGAGCGTTGTTCTCGCTGCTGTGGGCCAGGCGTGTGTTCACGCCGATGACGCGGATGGTCGGCACCATGCGCGCGCTCAAGGCCGGCAATGCCGAGGCACGCGTAGGCCCGGTGGGCAGCGAGGACGAGCTGGGCCAGCTCGCCGGCCAGTTCGACCAGTTGCTGTCGGACCTGCAGCAGCGCAATGCCGAGCTCAGGGACTGGGCCGACTCGCTCGATCGCAAGGTGGCCGAACGCACCCGGGAGCTGGAGGATGCCAACACCGTGTTGCGGGCCACCCGGCAGCAACTGATCACGTCGGAGAAGCTGGCGGTCGCAGGACAGCTTACGGCGGGCGTGGCCCATGAGATCAACAATCCGATCGCGGTGATCCAGGGCAACCTTGACGTGGCTCGCGAGATCCTCGGCCCGGCGGCGGAACCGGTCCGGCACGAGCTCCGGCTGATCGACGAGCAGGTGCGGCGCATCTACCTGCTGACCAACCGGCTGCTGCAGTTTATCCGGCCGGAGGAGTTCGCCGGAAATATGGAGCGGCTGGACGTGGGCGAAGTCGCGGCCGGTTGCCTGGACCTGGTCCGGCACCTGATCAAGGGGCCGGAGATCCGGATCGAGCAGGACTGGCAGGCCACGCGCCACGTGCGCATCAGTCGCGGCGAGCTGCAGCAGGTGGTCGTCAACCTGCTGACCAATGCCATCCACGCCATGCCCGAGGGCGGCACGCTCACGCTGGCCACGCGGGACTGGGAAGGGCACGGCGTGACGCTGCATGTTCGCGACACGGGCCGCGGCATCAGCGAAGAAGACCTGCCCAATCTGTTCAATCCGTTCTTCACCACCAAGAAGCAGATGGGAACCGGCCTCGGATTGTCCATCAGCTTTGCGCTGGTGGAGCGCTATGGCGGCCGCATCACCGTGGAGAGCAAGGTGGGGCAGGGCGCCGAGTTCATCGTGTGGCTGCGCGAAGACGGGGCGCCGGCGTAGCACTCCTGGCGGCAGCTGTGCTGGCTCTTATTGTATTGAAAATAATGCAATCAGGGCTGGCATAAATGTATGGCATCACACTCAGCGCCGTTGATGGTGCCCGCCGCAGCGCCAATAATTACGCTGTGATGCACGCCATGTGCCATTTATCCAAACGAACCCGGAGCGCCAGACCATGCGAAGCCTGATCGTGAATGCCGACGACTTTGGCTACAATGACGATACATTCGACGCCACGGTTTCCTGCTTTGAGGGCGGCCTGTTGACCAGTGCCACCATCCTCGCCGGCATGCCTGCATCAGCCCTCGCGTACGACTACGCCAAGCAGAACAGGAGCGGTTCTCCTTCGGCCTGCACCTCAATCTCGCGGAAGGCCGACCCCTCTCTGGCCACCGCCGTTCGCTGTGCCATTCGGATGGGACGTTCCGAAACGAACGTGCACAGCGCTTTCGCGGCATGTTTGGTCTGCTTTGGGAGCGCGATATCCGGACCGAGTTTCGCCACCAGTTGACTGAGTTGTTGGACCATGGCGTCAAGGTAAGCCATGTCGACGGGCATTTTCACCTGCACAAGCTCCCGTTCGTGATTCGCGCTATCAAGAAGGAGATGCAACACTTCGGTATCCACTGGGTTCGCCGGCCCCAGAACCTGTATCCCGACAAGCAGCGGCGCGGCGCGATGAACAAGCTCCTGCTCCAGCAGTTCCGGGGCTTGCGCTACCCGGACTATTACATTGGCGCGGATACGCGCGGCACCGACTGGCATCAGAGGATCCCCGACGTGCTACCGGCCGGTGTCACGGAGATTTCCATTCATCCGGGATATCGCGTACCCTGGCGCAAGAAAGAGGCAGAGCCCTTCCTCCAGCCTGACGACTTGAGGAAATGCCTGGCCCGCCATGGCATTGCGTTAAGGCGCCACGGCGCCGTTTAGGGGCACCGCCAAAGCAGTTGCCGCTGATCCATGGCAACAAGGGACTGAAGCTGGGCGGCGCCGGCGGTAAGGATCGCTTTGATCTCGCGATACAGTCCGGCCTGCTGCAAAGCCTCCGAACGACCCTAAGCGGTCATTTCGGCCATCGGATTCGATGGCCGAATTACAGCCCTTCGCGACAAGGGTCCACCCTTCAAGCTGCCTGCGCCCGCCGCGAGAGTGTGAGACATTGGAGTCTCGACAACGGCATCGGTCTCATTCGACAGGCCAAGGTCACCCGATGTGGACGATTGGAGTTGTTTTGACGGTGGCGGATGCCCGGTGCTCAACTTTCCAGGAGACACAGAATGAGTAGCAAGAACACGATCTGTTTGTGGTACGACGGCGACGCCCTTGACGCCGCAAACTTCTACGCCGAAACATTTCCCGACAGCGCTGTCCGCGCCGTCCACCGCGCACCGGGCGACTATCCCGACGGCAAGCAGGGCGATGTCCTGACGGTCGAGTTCACCGTCGCCGGCATTCCCTGCCTCGGGCTGAACGGCGGCCCGCATTTCAAGCACAACGAGGCCTTCTCTTTTCAGATCGCGACGGACGACCAGGCCGAAACCGACCGATTGTGGAATGCGATTGTCGGCAATGGCGGCCAGGAAAGCGAATGCGGCTGGTGCAAGGACCGGTGGGGCTTGTCATGGCAGATCACCCCGCGCGCCCTCACCGCGGCGATAACCGACCCAGATCGCGCAGCGGCCAAGCGCGCATTCGAGGCGATGATGACGATGAAAAAAATCGACATCGCCGCGATAGAGGCGGCACGGCTGGGCCGGAACTCATCCTCAAATTGATCGTTGAAATAACGCTGGCTCACCGGTCGAAATTGACGGTGAGCCTTTACCTGCCCATCGCGCGATGAGCTAGCTTCGAGGCACTAAGACATTCAAAAGGGCGCGACCAGGTAGTGGCCACAGCCCGCTTTGTGGTGATGTGTGTTTGCGCGCTGCCGCTCACCGGCTTACCGTGGTGTCGGCGACCGGCATATGGGTCGCGACTTGGTCGAGCACCACTTCCGGCTCGTCGGCCTCAATGTCCGACTCGGCATCAAGCCTGCGCCGCATCCGCTCGATATCGAGGTCGCCGGTCCATTTCGCCACCACCACCGTGGCCACGCCGTTGCCGATCAGGTTGGTCAGGGCGCGCGCCTCCGACATGAAGCGGTCAATGCCGAGGATCAGGGCCAGCCCCGCCACCGGAACATGCCCCACCGCCGAAAGCGTGGCCGCCAGCACGATGAAGCCACTCCCCGTGACGCCGGCGGCGCCCTTGGAGGTCAGCAGCAGCACGCCGAGCAGGGTGATCTGCTGCGTCAGGCTCATGTCGGTGTTGGTTGCCTGGGCGATGAACACCGCCGCCATGGTCAGGTAGATAGAGGTTCCATCCAGGTTGAAGGAGTAGCCAGTCGGGATCACCAGTCCGACGACGGACTTGCGGGCGCCCAGGTTCTCCAGCTTGGCCATCATCCGCGGCAACACGGATTCCGACGACGACGTGCCCAGCACGATCAGCAGTTCCTCCTTGATGTACTTGATGAACTTCCAGATCGAGAAGCCATGCAGCCGCGCGATGGTGCCCAGCACGACGAAGATGAAAAGCAAGCAGGTGGCGTAGAAGGTCGCCATCAGCTGGCCAAGCTGCAGCAGCGAGCTCACGCCGTACTTGCCGATGGTGAAGGCCATGGCGCCGAAGGCGCCAATCGGCGCGACCTTCATTATGTAGCCGACGATGGTGAACAGCACGTGCGAAAACTTCTCGATAAAGTCGAACACCAGCGTGCCGCGGCCGCCGAACCTGTGCAGCGCGAAACCGAACATCACCGCGAACAGCAGCACCTGGAGGATCTCACCCTTGGCAAAGGCATCCACCACCGTGTTCGGGATCACGTGCAGGAGGAAATCGACCGTGCCTTGCATCTTGCCGGGCTCGGTGTAGGCGGCGATGCCCTTCGTGTCGAGGGTGGCTACGTCGACGTTCATGCCGGCGCCGGGCTTGACGATGTTGATGATCAACAGGCCGACCAACAGCGCAATGCTGCTCACGATCTCAAAGTACAGCAGCGCCAGCCCGCCGGTCTTGCCGACCTTCTTCATGTCCTCCATGCCGGCGATGCCCACCACGACCGTGCAGAAGATGATCGGCGCGATGATCATCTTGATCAGCTTGATGAAGCCATCACCCAACGGCTTCATCGCCTCGCCCGTCTGCGGATAGAAATGGCCGAGGATGACGCCGATGACAATGGCGGTGATGACCTGGAAGTAGAGGGATCTGTAGAACGGCTTCGGGTGATCGTCTTTATCCATCATCGTCTCCATGGCTGGTTCACCGACGGCATCCGGATGCCCGGCCGGGTCAATCGAGGGTACATGCCTGAGCGCGCTGCGCGTTGGCATCAACCGTCGCCACCGCCAAGGTTGGCGATGCGGCGAACGGTCGAGGATGATGTCAGTATATGCACGGGGCGCACGGCGCCAAGAAGGATGCCGCCCGCCGTGATGCCGCGGAAGGGGAACTAGCCGTGCTTTTCGACCGTGATCGTATGCTCTGCTGATTCACTAACACTGAACGCGAGCACGGATTCATAGAACTCTCGCGTTTGCTTGAGGTCGCTGCAACGGAGCAGAAGGGGCAGAGGCATTTGCACTCCATAGTCAATGGCCAGGATCATGTTCCCGGCACGGCAACGCGTCGGCGTGTTCCGCCATGGGTCACATTCTGGCTGCCGGCGACAAAGGTCACTGGCCGGACCCGGCACGATGCCGAACCTCCCCAGTTGCCCGTTTGTCGCCCCTACGACGCCTGTTATGCGCGAGTGCTGGCGCTCGATTGCGATCGATCTCAATTCGCCTTAACCTGTCACGGAGCCCCCTACCTGGAACCGCGCGATGCAAGCACATCCTCTGCGCCTCGCTCCCGGCGCCGATCTGCGTGTCGCACTCGAAGACGTGCTGCGTCAGCTCAGGTTGCGTGCGGCCTTCGTAATCCAGGGCATCGGGAGCCTCAGCGTTGCCCAATTGCGATTTGCCGGGGACGAGGATCCTACCGAGCTGCGTGACAGTCTGGAAATACTGACGCTCGCCGGGTCCATATCAGCTGATGGAGCGCACCTGCACATGTCGGTTGCCGACCCGCGCGGTCGCGTGTTTGGTGGTCATGTGGCACGCGGTTGCACGGTCCGTACAACCGCGGAGATATTGCTGGCGCTTCTTCCCGAACATCGTTTCTCCCGGGAGTACGACCTGAGTTCAGGGTTCATGGAACTGGTGATACGAAATGAACCGCCCCAGGAGTAGGCTCGAAGCATACACCCGGGGCGGCGTGGATGAATGTGGCATTTCTCACCCGGTCTGGAACATCTGGCCGAAATCGCAGTTCTCCTGAGCTAGCGCGGCGATGGCCGATACAAGCATGCTCTTCCTGTCGCTCTTGCAGATGGCGGCATACGGCGCCGGCGGCAACGCGGGGCTCACCGTAAGAACCTCCAGCGCACCAGAATCGACCATCGGTGCAAGGCACTTCCTGGGCAGGTAGCTGATGCCCATGCCCGAGACCGTGAGGCCGATGATGGCAACCAACGCTGTTGGTGAACAGCGCTTACGTCGACGTGCGGCTCAATGATCACTCGCGAATAACCGACCTGGATCGCGCTCATCAGGCATCTGCTAGGTCCCAGTTTCGGCCGTTCAACTGCCAGCAAGCCGGTGACCCGCGTATGCGGCGTATGTCCGTGATCCCGACGGGAACAAGATCTGTACCTACTGCTTTGCCCCTGCGTAACTTGCCTGCCGCCTCCGGGGCTACCCGTCCGGACGCGGAGGCGGCACCCCCGTGGAGGTATATCCACCACTGATGCCTCCCGGCTCATTCTTATTTGTCTCCCGAAGCCCTGCGGGGAAGAGTGTTGCTGGCAGGCCAGTTATCGGCCGATAGGTTTGATGCAGTGTGCGCTGTCCCGAAGGCAGGTACGTAGCTGGCGCATTGGCATGACGCGGTGATGTCCATCTGACCGGAACGCAAACCGAGGAACATGCCATCCTACCGGCGCTTCTCACCACCAATCCTCACCACCTTTGGGCGCGCGGCCTGTTTTTCCTCATGGCTCAGGCGGGCAGGTGCGTCGCGGTTTGACAGACCGAGGGGTGTGGGATAATGCCGCCTTTGCCCAGAGCGCAGCTCAAGAGGTTGTTCGCAAGGGCGCGCGAGGGGCCTATATTCCCGTGGCCCGCTTCCTTTCTGCGATATTTCTTTAGCAACACGATGCCCGCATACCGTTCCAAGACCTCCACCGCCGGCCGCAACATGGCAGGGGCGCGCTCCCTGTGGCGCGCCACTGGCATGAAAGACGAAGATTTTTCCAAGCCAATCATTGCGGTGGTCAATTCGTTCACCCAGTTCGTGCCTGGACACGTGCACCTGAAGGACCTGGGCCAACTCGTCGCGCGCGAGATCGAGGCCGCGGGCGGCGTGGCCAAGGAGTTCAACACCATCGCGGTCGATGACGGCATCGCCATGGGCCACGATGGCATGCTGTATTCACTGCCCAGCCGCGACATCATCGCGGACTCGGTGGAGTACATGGTCAACGCGCACTGCGCCGACGCCATGGTGTGCATCTCCAACTGCGACAAAATCACGCCGGGCATGCTCATGGCTGCCATGCGGCTCAACATCCCGGTGATCTTCGTCTCCGGCGGCCCCATGGAAGCCGGGAAGACGCGCCTGGCCAACCCCATCACCAAGGCCATGGAGTTCAAAAAGCTCGACCTGGTGGACGCCATGGTGATCGCCGCCGACAGTGCCTATTCCGACGCCGACGTCGCCGAGGTGGAGCGCTCCGCCTGCCCCACCTGCGGCTCGTGCTCGGGCATGTTCACGGCTAACTCCATGAACTGCCTCACCGAGGCGCTGGGCCTGTCGCTGCCGGGCAACGGCACGGTGGTGGCCACGCACGCAGACCGCGAGCAGCTCTTCAAGCGCGCCGGCAGCCGCATCGTGGAGCTGGCACGCCAGTACTACGAGCAGGAGAACGGGTCCATCCTGCCGCGCGCGGTGGGCTTCAAGGCGTTCGAGAACGCCATGACGCTGGACATCGCCATGGGCGGCTCGACCAACACCATCCTGCACCTGCTGGCGATCGCGCGCGAGGCGGGCATCGACTTCACCATGACCGACATCGACCGCCTCTCGCGCGTCGTGCCGCAGCTGTGCAAGGTGGCGCCCAACACCAACAAGTACCACATCGAGGACGTGCACCGCGCGGGCGGCATCATGGCGATCCTGGGCGAGCTGGAGCGCGCGGGCAAGCTGCACACCGACGTGCCTACGGTGCACGCCGCCACGCTCAAGGATGCCCTGGAGCAGTGGGACATCACCCGCACGCAGGACGAAGCCGTCAAGAACTTCTACCTGGCCGGCCCGGCGGGTATTCCCACGCAGGTGGCATTCAGCCAGAACACCCGCTGGCCCAGCCTGGACCTGGACCGCGCCGAGGGTTGCATCCGCTCCTACGAGCACGCCTTCTCCAAGGAAGGCGGTCTGGCGGTGCTTACGGGCAACATCGCGCTCGACGGCTGCGTGGTGAAGACCGCCGGGGTGGACGAGAGTATCCTCGTGTTCGAGGGCACGGCCCACGTCACCGAATCGCAGGACGAGGCGGTGGAGAACATCCTCAACGACAAGGTCAAGGCCGGCGACGTGGTGATCGTGCGCTACGAAGGCCCCAAGGGCGGCCCCGGCATGCAGGAGATGCTCTACCCCACGAGCTACATCAAGTCCAAGGGCCTGGGCAAGGCCTGCGCGCTGCTGACGGATGGCCGCTTCTCGGGCGGCACCTCGGGCCTGTCCATCGGCCACTGCTCGCCCGAGGCGGCGGCCGGCGGCGCCATCGGCCTCGTGCGCGATGGCGACAAGATCCGCATCGACATTCCCAACCGCACGATCGACGTGCTGCTGTCCGACGAGGAACTGGCGCGCCGCCGCGAGGAGCAGAACGCCAAGGGGTGGAAGCCCGCCAAGCCGCGTCCACGCAAGGTGTCCGCCGCCCTCAAGGCCTACGCCAAGCTGGTCATGTCGGCCGACAAGGGCGCGGTGCGTGACGTGTCGCTGCTGGACGATTGACGCTGCGGCGAGCTTCGCGTTCGTTTGCCCAAGGGTCACCTGCCGATGGCGGGGCCCAAGGGCGCACCGGCATCTCGACGCCGTAGGCCGCGTTGCTCGTGAACTGTACCCGGAAATGTCCTTGTGAAAGAAGGGCTGGCGCCGCGGGGCGCCTACATCCTCAGCATCACTGCCTTGACCTGGGTGTAGGCGTCGATCGACTCTTGCCCGAATTCGCGCCCCCAGCCTGATTGCGCGCATGCCGTTGGTCACACCGTCGAACACGGTCGGCTCGACGAAGTAGCCGCCGCTGTTGGCGGGGGAGATTTCGTCCGGCTTCCTTCGGTCAGCACCAGCGCGCTAGGCGGCGACGCTTTTTGCCCGCGTCTTGAGGTAATCGAGAGCTACTTTTAGCCGAACTGCCCATATTTATGCGTCGCGCCGAGCCAGCGCCAGGAAGGCGCCCAGGCCCAGCATCGTGACACCCGACACACGGGTCATCAATCGGGCGCGTGCCGCGCGGGCGGCGCCAGACTTGAGCAAACGATGAGCGGCAAACACTGCAACAACGTCCACCAGCGTGTTGAGCGCAACGCAAGTGCTGCCCAGCAGCGCTAGCTGCGGCATCAGGGGTTCGCCCGGCGAGACAAACTGCGGCAGGAACGCCAGAAAGAATAGTGCGGTCTTGACATTCAGGACCTCGATCACGACGCCCTCGACCAGGGCGCGGCGCCCACCTTGAGACGGCACGGCATCGACCGTGATCGGCTGTTCCTTGCGCATCAACATGCGAATACCCAGGTACACCAGATAGGCCGCACCAAGGTACTTGAGCAGGTTGAACGCCATGGCGGACTGGGCAATGACCAGCGACAGGCCCAAGGTCCCCGCGAACACATGAAGCAACCCTCCAAGGCCGGTGCCAAAGCATGAAGCCAAGCCCACTGATCGGCCGCCAGTCACCGTTCGGGCAACGACATAGGCGATGCCCGGACCAGGGGTGATGGCAAGGACGACGGCAGCGATCAGGAAGGGGATGAATGACATGGTGTTGGGGGGCTTCAATGGTGAAGTCTTGCTTTGCCCGGACCGGGCCAGTCATGCACGGATTTCAATGGCCGCTTACTCATCCAGCCTTGCGCATGGACTGCGCCAGTTCGCCGTACCCCCGCACCTCCAGGGTGTTGGCGGCACTGAGGCGATCACGCGGCTCCCTGTTCTGGCTGAGCTTGATCTTGCCCACCAGCGAATTGATGGCGATCTCGATGCCAACGATGTTGCGCAGCATGCTGTCGATGAACTCGGGCGCGGAGTCCCCCATCTTCCAGGGCTTTGGTTCAGCCGCCTCATGTCGCCGTGTCAGGCGCGCGACGAGACGGCGAACGAAGCGCTCGTCGTCATGCACGGCGAGCGTGCCATGCGCGTGTACCACCTCGTAGTTCCAGGTCGGCACCTGGCGGTGCGCCTCATGCTTGCTCGGGTACCAGTTGGGCGAGATGTAGGCCTCTGCGCCGCGAAACACGACCATGACCGGCGTGCCCGTGGGGCAGCGCTGCCAGAGCGTGTTGGCACGGGCCACGTGGGCTGTGAGTACGCCGTGCGTTCCCTCGCCGGCATCGAACTCGAACGGGATGTGGTCGGCATCCAGCCCGTCGCTTCCTTGTGTGACCAGCATCCCCAGCGGGTGCTCGCGGATGATGCGGGCGAGTTCCTCTGGTCGGTTTTCAGCAAAGTGGGCAGGGATGTACATGGTGGGCGAACCAGGGGGCGATGGAAACATCGATACTTTCGCCAACAACTGGCACAATCGGAAGGTCCAGTTTTCAGGATTTTTTATGGGCCAGTCTCGCCAGCCGACCGGTAACCGTCCTGGAGCCACGGGGGCGGGACGCCGCATCTACGGCCTGCTGCGCGCTCAAATCGCAGACGGCACGCTCTCCCCGGGAGCACGGGCGCCGTCCACGCGAGCCCTGGCGGCCGAGCTGGGGGTGTCGCGCACCACCGTCACCGCCACCTACGAACAACTCGCGGCCGAGGGCTTTCTCGTCACGTCCATGGGGCGGGCGGCCCGGATCGCCAGCCCGCTCGTGGCGCCGGCACCCACCGGGGTGGCCGCGGGCCGGCGTGCCAAATCTGCCCCAACCCTGTCCGAGTTCGCGCGCCGCGTGGCGGGATCCGGCATGCCGGGACTGCCTCAGGCCGAACCGGTTCGCTTCGACTTCCTGTATGGCGCGGTGGCTTCCCGGGACTTTCCAATCCTGGCCTGGCGGCGTGCGTACCAGGCCGAACTGCTGCGTCAGCAAAACAGCCTGTACTACGCCCCGCCCGAAGGTGACGCGTCGCTGAGACGCGCCCTCCAGGGATATTTGCGGCGTGCCCGGGGACTTGCCTGCGAGGCCGAGCAGATCGTGGTGGTGCATGGCTCGCAGCAGGCCATCGACCTGTGCGCCCGGCTGCTGCTCGATGCCGGTGATGCTTTCGTCTTCGAAGACCCGGGTTACCTGATGGCGAGGCGCTGCTTCGAGGCCACCGGCGCCAGGTGCCTGGCCACGCCAGTGGACGGGCATGGCCTGGATACCGCCAGCCTTCCCCGGGGCGACCGTGTCCGCCTGGCGTACGTAACGCCTTCGCACCAGTTCCCACTGGGGGGCGTGCTGCCGATCGGCCGGCGCCTGGACCTGCTGCAATGGGCGCAGCGCCATGACGCCTGGATCATCGAGGACGACTACGACGGCGAGTTCCGCTACGGCCAGCGCCCGATCGACACGCTGCAGTCGATCGATACCGACGGCCGCGTGATCTATATCGGCACCTTCTCCAAGGCGCTGTCTCCGCAACTGCGGCTCGGCTACCTGGTGCTGCCGCCTGAGCTGGTGTCGGTGTTCCGGCAGGCCAAGCGGCTGGCCGACCGCCATGCGCCCGTGCTGGAGCAGCGTGTGCTGGCGTCACTGATCGAAAGTGGCGCCTACGAGCGCCATGTGCGGCGCATGCGTCGGGAGAACGAGCGCCGCCGTGCGGCCTTGCTGGATGGCATTACGCGCCACCTGCCTCGGGACGCCGAGGTCAGCGGTACGGCGGCCGGGCTGCATGTGGTGCTGTGGTTGCCGTCCCTGCGGCCCCAGGACGAGCCGGCGCTGGTGGCCGCTGCCCGCAGCAAGGACGTGGGCGTCTACCCGGTATCACCGTTGTTTGCCAGGCCTCAGCCGCACAGCCAGTCTCGGCCTGCCGGGTTGGTTCTGGGCTATGCCAGCCTGACGACCGAGCAGATTCAGCAGGGAATGCGTACTTTGGGCGCAGTGATTGCGGCGATGGGCCGGGGTGAGCTGGCAGGCGAGGCGAGTTTCCGCAGTCGGCGCATTGGTCGCTTGTAGAAACAGGGAATCTTCGCCGCTTTCCGAGGCTTAGTACGAGTACGCACCGATTACTCGTTTCACCTTCTCCAGCGCCTCCCTTAGCGACTCCAGCTCCACGGATCCGAGGGCCAGACGGACAGCATGCGGGACATTTGCGGATGTCGCAAACGGTTCCGCGGTCGAGACGGAGACGCGTTCGCGCATAAGAGCCATAGCCACCTGGTCGGCGCGGACCTCGTTTGCCAGCGGCAACCACAGGAAATAAGATGCAGGATGGCGAATGCACCGAAGCCCGGCGAGGATGCCGGCAGCTACCGATTGCCGGATTGCCGCATCCCGTCGTTTTTCTGCCTCAAGCCGACTGACCGTTCCATCCTCCAGCCAACCACAAGCGATCGCTGTCATCACACCGGGTGTGTTCCATGTGGTCGCCCTGATTGCTCGCTCGATCTCGGGGACCCATTGCCTGGGGGTGGCAACGAAGCCGACGCGCAATCCGGTGGCGACGCTCTTGGAAAGCCCTGAGACGTAAATCGTAGTCTCCGGTGCCAATGCTGCGAGCGGCGCCGGCGGCGCCTCTGCAAGAAAGGCATACGCCGCATCTTCTATGATGATGAGCCCGTGCCGGCGTGCCATCGCAACCAGGTCATGGCGCTGGGTCTCACTCATTACCCATCCGAGCGGATTATGGATTGTGGGCATGGCGTATACCGCGCGTACCCGACGGCTCTTGCACAATCGATCGAGTGCATCCAGGTCTGGACCATTGTCTGTCACAGGAATCGATGCCAGATCCAGGCGGTGCACAGCCGCCAAAACCTTGAATCCGGGATAAGTCAGCGCATCGATCGCTACAACGTCGCCGGGTTGCAGCAGAGCCATTACCGATGCGGCCAAACCATGTTGCGCCCCGTTGACGATCAACACCTGGTCGGCAGCTACGGTCAGCCCGCGGGATTCAAGGTGGCGCGCCACCGTAGCACGTTCGTGCTGGCGCCCGCCGTGTGCCTGGTAGCGCAGGAGAGCCTCCAGGTCGCCGGACGCGGCAACCTGCCGTAGCGCGGCACGCAATAACTCCGCTTGGCCAGGCAGGGAAGGGTAATTGAAGTTCAGGTCCAGCATGCCAGCTGCTGTCGCATGCTGGTCAATGCCCAGGCCACGAGGCAAGATGGTTTCTCTGACGAATGTACCGCGCCCGACCTCTCCGCTGACCAGGCCCATGGCTTCCAGCTCCGCGTAGACGCGTGTCGCGGTAACCAGTGCCAGCCCTTCCTTGGTCGCCAACTGGCGGTGGGTCGGCAAGCGTGTTCCCGGCGGCAGCCGCCCCGAGCGGATATCGGCGGCAAATGCATCAACCAGCACCTTGTAGCGGGCAACTGCCATGCTGACTTGTATCCATGACAATTATTTGATTGTAGCGTGTGGTGGTCATACGATGCGTCATCGCAATCCCTTAGGACGACGACACCATGCATATCGCCATACTCACCTTCGAGGGCTTCAATGAACTCGATTCAATCATTGCGCTGGGCACCCTCAATCGCGTGAAGAAGCCGGATTGGCGCGTGTCGATCGCCAGCCCGACTGCCCGCATTACATCGATGAACGGGTTGGTCATCGAAGCACAGGCTTCCCTTGACGATGCAAGGGCTGCCGACGCGGTCATCGTGGGTAGCGGGGTGCAGACGAGGGAAGTTGTCGCGGACGCCAGGCTGATGTCGCAGCTCCAGTTCGATCCGGCCAGGCAACTGCTCGGCGCCCAGTGCTCGGGCACACTGGTGCTAGCCAGGCTTGGCCTGCTTGATGGCGTTTCTGCCTGCACGGATCTGATGACGAAACCCTGGGTTCAGGAAGCCGGTGTCAACGTGCTGAATCAACCGTTCTTCGCCAGAGGGAACATCGCCACGACCGGTGGTTGTCTTGCGTCGCATTACCTCGCCGCGTGGATCCTTGCGCGCCTGGAGGGTGTCGAGGCCGCTGAAAGCGCGCTTCACTATGTCGCTCCGGTTGGCGAAAAGGAGGAGTACGTTTCGCGCGCAATGCGACATATCACGCCGTTCCTGAGCGCTACGCCGGCTGCTGTCTGAGGACGCGGGCAAGGCCTGCGTACAGGCGCGTGCGAGACGACGTGACACGCACCATCGGATAACACCGGCGTTAACCGCGTGCTTGAAAATGGGGAGTACGCCGCGCAGAACCTTCAGCCAGTGTTCCACCGGTCGTGGCATCAGGAATTTCGGAAAGCCAGATCGCGCGCGACGACTGGCGATCGGGCTACATCACGCGCCCGAACCACCACAGTGACAGCAGCCCTGCACAGGACGCCAGCAGCGCGCCCAGCGCGGCGAAGAGCGCGGTGATTTCGACTTGTTCGCGCTTGTCGAACGCCAGTCTCGCGTGGAGCGCCCGGTACACCTTCTTCAGCTTGGCGGCATCCTCGAGACGAAAGTACTCGGCCCCGGTAGCGTCGGCGACTTGCTTCAATACCTTCTCGTCCAGCCTGACGCGGGCCGACCAGCCGTCGACCCTGAGCACGACGCCTTCGGTCGTGCCGACACCCACGGTATAGATGCGCACGCCGTGCGCGGCGGCAAGTTGGGCCGCCTGCATCGCGCCCGGGCCGGCGTTGCTTTCGCCGTCGGAGAACAGGACGATCGCACCGGCAGCATAGGAGCCGGGCGTAACGGTGTCGCCGCCGTCTGATGTCTCAGGCTTCTTCGGCGGCGTGGCGTCGTCGTTCATCAGGCGCTCGGCGTCGTCGCCCGCCTGCGGCAGCAGGGTCGTGAGCGCGATGAGCAGGCCGTTGCCGAGGGCGGTGCCGCCTTGCGGCTGCAGGCGGTCGATCGCCTTGGTCACGTCATCCTTTCTCCGGCTGGGAGCCTGCGCCACACCGGCTGTGCCGGCCATCGCGACCACGCCCACGCTGACGCCCGCGGGCTGTGCGTCCAGCAGGACTTTGGCTGCTAGTTGGGCGGCGCGGATGCGGCTGGGTTTAACATCCTGCGCTCGCATGCTGCCGGACAGGTCGATGACCAGGATCACGGTTTCGATGCGAGAGGGCAGCGTCATCACGGCCTGGGGACGGGCGATGGCGAAGATTAACGCGGCCAGGGCCAGCAGGGTCAGCGCGGGTGACACGTGGCGGCGCCAGCTCGCGCCGCCCTTGATGGCGAGGCCGACGGTTTTCAGGGCGGGATAGTGCGCCGTCGGGCGCCGCCGGCGCGCATCCAGCCAGACATAACCAGCGGCCAGCATGAGGACGAACGCCAGCAACCACAGCATGCCGGGCCACAGGAAGCTGAAGACGGGCAATCGACTCATCGCATCGATCATGCGACCCCCTTGGCGGCGCCTTGCTGACGACGGCGCCGGCAGGCGAATTGCAGCAGGGCCAGGTCCAGGCGGGCGTAGGTCGACAGCGTCAGGCACTCCACGCCGGCCAGCGTGAAGCCCTGGCGCAGTTCGGCCTCGCGCGCCTCGGCGGCGGCGGCGAAGCGTTTCCTGAAGGCCGGGTCATGCGTGTCGACGAACATCTGCTCTCCGGTTTCGGCATCCTGCATCACGACCAGGCCCAGGTCGGGCAGGGCCATTTCCAGGGGATCGACCAGCCGCACGGCGACGACTTCATGACGCCGGGCCAACATGCCGAGCGACGCTTGCCAGCCCGGGGCGCTAATGAAGTCGGAGATGACGAACAGCACCGATCGGCGTTTGGCGACAGCCCGTGCGCACTCCAGCAGGTCGCGCAAGCGGGTGTCGCCCGGGGACGCGGCTGGCGTGGCGTGCATGCGGTCGAGCAGGTGCAGCAAGTGGCGACGCCCTGCGCGCGCCGGTACCACGGACGCGGCCATGTCTGTGGCCCCGCCATAGAGCACTGCGCCGACCCGGTTGCCATAGCGCGTCAACAGGAGCGCCATGACGGTGGTGAAGTCGCTCAGCAGGTCGCGCTTGCGCACGCTGCCGGAGCCGAAATCGACCGATCCGCTCAGGTCCAGCAGGAACCAGGCGCAGACCTCTCGGTCTTCCTGATACTCACGCACGTGCGGCGTCTGCAGCCGCGCTGTCACGTTCCAGTCGATGTGCCGCACGTCGTCGCCGGGACGGTATTCGCGCAGGTCGGCAAGGTCCAGCCCAAAGCCGCGAAACAGCGTGCGATAGTCGCCCTGCAGCAGGCCGTCGAGGCGGCGGACCACCGTCCATTCCAGGCGGCGCAACAAGGCCTCGGTCTGGTTTGGGCCGACGCGGGCAAGCGCCCCGTCGGCAGGTGCGCCGTCGGGTGCGGCGTCCGGGCCGCGCCGGCGCCTAGCCCGCAGCCGCCCGAACATGGGATTCCAGCGGCCGCTCGGGGACCGGCAGGGCCTGCGAGATGCGGGTGACGAGCTGGTCGGCGGTCACGCCATCGGACATGGCCTCGTAAGAGAGCACCAGGCGGTGGCGCAGTACGTCTGGTACGAGGTCGATCACATCTTCGGGCAGGGCATAGTCCCGGCCGCGCAGGAACGCCAGGGCGCGCGCGCCTTCGATCAGGCCGATGGTGGCGCGGGGGCTGGCACCGAAGGAAATGTAGCGATCCAGGTCGGCCAGGCCGTAGGTCCCTGGTTTGCGGGTGGCCGCCACCACGCGCACCGCGTACTGGATCAGGCCCGGATCCACGTAAACCTTGCGGCATACTTCCTGCAGGCCGGCCAGGTGCTCGGGCGTGGCGATCGGGCTCACGCTGATCTGGGGGCCGGTGACGCGGTTGACGATGACGACCTCCTCCTCCTCGCTGGGATATCCCACCAGGACCTTCATCATGAAGCGGTCGACCTGCGCCTCGGGCAAGGGGTAGGTGCCTTCGGTTTCTATCGGATTCTGCGTCGCCATGACGAGGAAGGGCGTGGGCACCAAATGGGTTTCGCCGGCGATGGTGACCTGCTTTTCCTGCATGACTTCGAGCAATGCGCTCTGCACCTTGGCCGGCGCACGGTTGATTTCGTCGGCCAGCAGCAGATTGGCGAAGACCGGCCCCCGCACGGTGGAGAATTCGCCCGTGCCCTGGTTATACATGCGGGTGCCGATCAGGTCGGCTGGCAGAAGGTCCGGCGTGAACTGGATGCGCTTGAAGGAGCCGCTCATGGTCCTGGCCAGCGTGTTGACCGTCAGCGTCTTGGCCAGGCCCGGCACGCCTTCCACCAGCAAGTGGCCGCCGGCAAGGATGGCCACCAGCACCCGTTCGAGAAAGTGGTCCTGACCGACCACCACACGCTTTACCTCATACAGCAGGCGTTCCATCAAGTTGGCGCTGTCCACAGCGCCCCTGGTCTGGTCGTTCATAGGCCTCCGCGTTTAGAAAGGAGAAGATCCGATGGCAACGCCGGCGCTTTCGATCGTGATGGCAAAGCCAATGCCGAGGAAGGTGCCGCTCTTGTTGGGGTTGAGGATGGCGGTGACGATCCCGATCACCTCGCCATCCATATTCACCAGCGGTCCGCCGGAGTTGCCTGGATTGGCGGCGGCGTCGAACTGGATGAGCTTGTCCAGGTTCTGCTTGTTGTCTGGTGAAACGAACTTGCGGTCGAGTCCGGACACCACGCCGGCAGACACCGACGGGCCGATGCCGAACGGAAAGCCGACCGCGACGACTTCGGTGCCGGGCGCGAGACCCCGGCTGGAGCCGAGCGTCGCCGCCGGCAGGTCGTCGGGGATGGACTTGGCCTGGATGATGGCGAGGTCTTTCTCCGGGTTCGTCTGCAGCACAGAGGCCTCGGACGTGTGACCGTCATGGAACCTGATCTCCAGGCGTCGGGCGCCGGCGACGACGTGGTAGCAGGTGAGGACGATGCCGCTTTCGGTCACGACCACGCCCGAACCGATGTGGCGATCTTCGGGCTGGCCCTCGGCCTCGTCCTTGCCACCGGGTCGGTCGCCCATGGCGAACTCGTCGCGCGGGGTGGGTGGGGCTGGCGGGGAGGATTCGGGACGTTTGGCAGGGGGAGCACGCCTGGCCTGGGGAGAGGACGCCGCCTCCGCTTTCTTTTCCGCTGGCGTAAAACTGCGAATTTCCACCACCGATTCGCGAACCGCCTCGGCCGCCCTGGCCGTGCGCGACGGCAGGCTCTTGGTTTCCAGCGTGTGCAGCACGGCCGCGTCGATGTCAGCTTGCGTGAGAGCGCGCTGCTTCGGCTGCAGCAGCCAGGCGGAGCCCACGCCGGCAGCGAGAACCAGAGCGACGGCTGCCGAGACCCATCCGTAGATCGCCACCCGTTTCATCGCAGCCCCCGAGGTCCCGTCCCGCCTTGGAAAATACAGTACCATCCTCTTACCCACGCGCCAAGGAGCAGGGCATGCAGTTTCTCTGGCCGCAAATGCTCTGGCTGCTGCTTGCGCTCCCACTGCTGGCAGCCGCTTACCTGTATCTGATCGCGCGGCGCAAGAAAGCCGCCGTGCTCTATGCAAGCCTTGCATTGCCCCGCGCGGCCCTGTCTCCCGGCCAAAGGCTGCGGCGCCACATTCCTCCCTTGCTCTTCCTGCTCGCGCTGGCCACGGCCCTGCTGGCATGCGCCCGCCCCAGCGCAACCGTCACCCTGCCGGCCGACACGGTCACCCTGGTGCTGGCCATGGACACCTCCCGCAGCATGGAGGCGGCCGACGTTGCTCCCACGCGAATCAGCGCCGCCCAGCAGGCCGCCCGGGACCTCATCGTGGGCCTGCCGGCCAGCGTGCGCCTGGGCATCGTTTCCTTCGCCGCCACGGCGACCGTGGTGCTGCCCCCCACCAACAACCGGCAGGACATGCTCGACGCGATCGATCGCTTTCAGCTCCAGCGCGGCACGGCGACCGGCAGCGGACTGATCCAGGCGCTGGCAGTGTTGTTTCCCGACGATGGTATCGATCTGGAGGCGATCCTGTTCGGCAGCGTTTCGCCCCGTTCCGGGCGTCGGGCCGAATCGCTGGACGAGGCCGCCGCGGCCGACGCCGCCCGCATGCGAGAGCAGGAGCGGCCGCCGGCGCAGCCCGGCACGTATCGGCACGGTGCGGTGATCCTGCTCAGCGATGGTCGCCGTACCGCCGGCCCGGACCCGGTGGACGTCGCGCGCATGGCCGCCGAGCGTGGCGTGCGTGTCTATACGGTGGGCTTCGGTTCGCCGCAGGGTGGGGCCGCAGGCGAGTCGAGCCTGTCTTACTTCATGCAGCTCGATGAAACCGCCTTGCGCGCGGTAGCGACGATGACGGGTGGCCAGTACTTCCAGGCAGGCTCGGCTGCCGACCTCACCCAGGTGTATCGCCAGCTCAGCGCCCGCTTCGCGCTCGAGCGCAAGGAAACCGAGCTGGGTGCCTTGCTTGCGGCAGCCTCGGTCCTGCTGCTGGTGGCGGCGTGCGGGCTCTCTATGTTGTGGTTCCGGCGGTGACCATGGTGCTCAAGCGCAGGTGACGTCACCCAGCTTGCCACGGCCGACCCGATGAAACGCCTTGCCCCTCGGCAAAGGATAGCGGAATGAACGTCTGCCCTCCGGGCATAGACTCGGCAGTGCGCGACCAGGCTGGTTACCGAGCCGCCCCCCGTTCCAGGATCTTGTACAAGTGCGACCGCGATATCCGCAATTGCTCCGCGGCCCGCTTCTTGTTGCCACCATGGCGCGCGATGGCGTCGACCACCGCTGCATAGGCGAGCTCGCTCATGCCGGCACCAGCCTCGCTCGATACCCCCGGCTTGGATGAGGGGGATGGCAGGTCCCCCTCGTCGATCTCCTCATGCGGATACGCTTGTGCCGGTGGATTCACACTGAGTTGGCTTTCCATGCTCACTGGCCCGCGTGCCGCTTCCCCACGTGCAAAATCCGCCACGCGCAGCGTGCGGCCATCGCAGAACACCAGCGCCTCCTCGATGCGCTGGCGCAACTGGCGCACATTGCCGGGCCAGGGCTGGCCGGCCAGGTGTCGGGCTACGTCGTGATCGACCTTAGGCACGGGCACGGCATTGCGCGCGCAGAAGGCGCCGACGAAGTGCTGCAGCAGCGCCGGGATATCTTCGCGCCGCTGACGCAAGGCCGGAATGCGCAGCACCACGCCGCTAAGGCGGTAATACAGGTCGAGGCGGAAGCGCCCGGCGTCGACCAGGGTGGGAATGTCGCGATTGGTGGCAGAGATCAGGCGGAAGTCCACACGCTGCGCGCGGCGGCTGCCAAGGCGTTCGACCATGTGGTCCTCCAGCACCCGCAACAGCTTGACCTGCATTTCCATGGGGATGTCCGCGACCTCGTCCAGGAATACGGTGCCGCCGGCCGCCAGTTCCAGCTTGCCGGCCTGCCCCTGGCGCCGGCTTCCGGTAAAGGCGCCGGGCGCATGGCCGAACAGTTCGGATTCGATCAGCGTGGCAGGCAGGGCAGCCAGGTTAAGGCTGACCAGCGGCCTGTCGCTGACCGGCTCCTGGCCCGCGCTGTGGATGGCGCGGGCCACCAGTTCCTTTCCGGTGCCGCTTTCGCCCAGGATCAGCACGGGCACGTCCAGGCGTGCCACGGTCTGGATCTCGCGGCGCAGCCGCTGCATCGGTGCGCTTTCGCCGATGAGCGCGAGCAGGGGCTGGCTTTCTCGCAAGCCGTCCAGTTCGCGTTGGTAACGCGCCACCTGCGAGCGCAGTTCCGACAACTCCTTGTGCATGCGCACAAGCGCTTCCGGTCCCTTGAACATGATCTGGCCGATGGCCCCGACCACATTGTCGTTCTGTCGGACGGGGATGCGGTTGACCACGCGGGTGACGCCGTTCATCTCCTGCAACTGCCCGATCTCCGCCTTACCGCTCGCGACAACCTGTGGTAGCCGTGAATTCGGGATGACGCTGGCGGCTGGGCGGCCGATGCCCGCGCCGGCTTCCAGGCCCAGGAACTTCTCGTGCACCGGGCTGATAAAACGCACCAGGCCATCCTGGTCGACCACCGTGATCGCCTGGTACGGGTCGGTCAGGAAGTGGTCGAGGATTGCGCCTGCAAAGGGCACCGTGCCAATGAAGTCGAACAACACCGTTTGCGTCTCGGCAGGGTGCAGGAGGATCAGCTGATGGCTGCCGTCTTCCAGGCACAGGCCGATGTAGCGGTGATCGCCGGCCTCGACAGGAAAAAGCCTGCGCCCGTTGGCTAGGTCCGTTGCGCGCTTGCAGGCGGATTCCGCCGCGTCCGCAATGGCGGGGTCCGCACAGATCCCTACCGTGGCGACCCTGCCGCCGGACGAACGCACTACGGCACCCAGCGCAGCCATTTTGGCTGCCGTTCGCGGTGTTGTTCCTGAGGACACTGCTTGTCTCCGTGGGTGTCCTCAATGCGGACGCCTCATGTCTTTAATGCGGACATGGTACGCGGGCGTTGGAAATTTCTCAATAAATTCAAGGGCATTGCGAGTGTCGTCAGGGTGGCACGAGTCGTGCGGTATGGAAGCCAGCATGTATCCGTCGACATCGAAGAGACAACACCATGACCTGGCAACCCGAAATCGACGAACTGGCCTACCGCCGGCGGCTCGCCGCCCGTATGGGAGGCGAAGACAAAGTGGGGCGCCATAAGGCGGCCGGAAAGCTCACGGTGCGAGAGCGCATCGATAAGATTTCCGACCCCGGATCGTTCCGGGAGGTGGGCGGGCTGACCGGCAGTGGCCGCTATGACAGCAACGGGCGGCTGGTGGACCTGGTCCCTTCGAACCTGGTGATGGGCCGGGCCCAGGTCGGCGGGCGGCCGGTTGTGCTGGTGGGCGACGACTTCACCGTGCGCGGCGGTGCCAATGATGGCGCAGTGGGCGACAAGCTGATCCACGCCGAGAAGATGGCGCACGATCTGCGCCTGCCGATGATCCGGCTGGTCGACGGCACCGGCGGTGGCGGCTCGGTGCGCAATATCGAGATCAAGGGCCACACCCTGATCCCCACCATGAAGGTCTGGCAGCACGTGGTGGAGAACATGTCCGTGGTGCCAGTGGTGTCCCTGGCGCTCGGATCCGTGGCGGGCATGGGGGCGGCGCGTGTGGCAGCCAGCCATTATTCGGTGATGGTCAGGGAGACTTCGCAACTGTTCAATGAAGGTCCGTCTGTGGTTGCGCGCGTTGGCCAGAACCTGACCAAGAACGAACTGGGAGGCAGCCAGATCCATACCCGCAACGGCGTGGTGGACGACGAGGTGGCCACCGAGCAGGAGGCCTTCGAGCGCGCACGTCGATTCCTGTCCTACCTGCCGGGGTCCGTCCATGAACTGCCGCCGCGGATCGAGCCGGCCGACGATCCGGCCCGTCGCGACGAATGGCTGCTGTCGGCCATTCCGCGCGGCAGCCGTGCTACCTACAAGATCCGCCCGATCGTGCAGGCACTGGTGGATGCCGATTCCTTCTTCGAGATCGGCATGAACTGGGGCTGCGCCATTGTCACCGGCATGGCCAGGCTGGATGGCTGGCCGGTGGCTGTCATCGCCAGTGATCCGTCCTTCCATGGTGGCGGCTGGGACAGCGAGAGTGCGGAGAAATTCACGCGTTTCGTCGACATGGCCCAGGCTTTCCACCTGCCCGTGGTCAACCTTGTCGATATCGCCGGGTTCCAGATCGGCCTGGAAGCCGAGCGGGCAGGCACCATGCGCTACGGCGTGCGCGCGCTGGCCGCGGTCTACCAGAGCACGGTGCCGTGGTGTTCGGTGATCCTGCGCCGCGCCTATGGCGTCGCGGCAGCCGGCCACCAGCATATGGGGCGGTTCAATTTCCGCTATGCCTGGCCATCGGCCAACTGGGGCTCGCTGCCGATCGAAGGCGGACTGGAAGTTGCCTACAAGGCCGAGATTGAAGGCGCCGACGATCCGGTGCAGAAGCACGCCGAGATAGAGCAGCGCGTGCGCAGCCTGACGTCGCCGTTTCGCAGCGCCGAGGCGTTCGTCATTGAAGACATCATCGATCCGCGCGACACGCGCACGCTGCTGTGCGAGTTCGCCAATCTGGCGGCACCGCTGCGTGAAACCGGCATCAGCCGATTCGGCATCCGGCCTTGAGCGCTGCACAGCCCGCACGCCGCCCCACTGCTCAGTACTTGCCGCCAGGCCGCAATCGCGGCCTGGCACGGCTCTGACTTAGAAAACCGAAGGAGACATGAATTGAAAAAACTGCTGATCGCCAATCGAGGGGAGATCGCGCTGCGCGTCCAACGCGCCGCACGCGACCTGGATATCCGCACGGTCGCGGTCTATTCGCAGGACGACGCCAGTTCGCGGCATCGCATGCTGGCTGACGAGGCGCTTGCTCTCGACGGGGCCGGGCCGCCGGCGTACATCGACATTGCGGGCATCATTGCCGCGGCAAAAACATCCGGTTGCGATGCAATCCACCCAGGCTATGGCTTCCTGAGCGAGCGTGCCGATTTTGCCCAGGCGTGCATTGACGCCGGCATCACGTTCGTCGGCCCCACCGTAGAGCACCTTGCCCTGTTCGGGGACAAGGGCAGTGCGCTGCAACTGGCGGCCGAGTGCGATGTCCCGACCATGCCGGCAACGCGGGGCGGGGCGTCTCTCGATGAAATCGCCAGCTTCTTCGATGCGCAAGGCGAAGCCGGCATCGTCATCAAGGCCGTTGGCGGTGGCGGCGGCCGCGGCATGCGCGTGGTCCGGCGACGCGAAGACCTGGCGGAAGCCTACGCGCGCTGCCGCTCCGAGGCGAGCTCCGCGTTTGGCATCGATGCCCTGTACGCCGAGCGGCTGGTCAGCCGGGCGCGCCACATTGAAGTGCAGATTGCCGGCGACGGGGCGCGAGTCATCGCGCTCGGCGAGCGGGACTGCACCTTGCAGCGCCGCTTCCAGAAGCTTGTGGAGATCGCTCCCAGCCCGGCACTCCGACCGGAGCTTCGCGAGCAGATCATCAAGGCCGCGCTGAAGCTGGCGCGCCGCGTCAACTACCTGAGCCTGGGAACCTTCGAGTTCCTGGTCGAGGAAACCGAGTCTGGTGCGCAGAAGAATTTTGTCTTCATTGAAGCCAATCCCCGCTTGCAGGTCGAGCACACCATCACGGAACAAGTCACCGGCGTCGATCTCGTGGCACTACAGATCGGGCTTGCCGCAGGGCAGACCCTGGGTGACCTTGGCCTCAACCACGCTTCGCCGCCGCAACCGAAGGGATACGCGATCCAGGTGCGTGTGAATGCGGAAACGACCGACGCGCAGGGCCTTGCACGCCCGGCCCAGGGGCGCCTGGAACGCTTCGACCCGCCTTCAGGTCCGGACGTTCGTGTCGACACGCACGGCTACACCGGGTATGAGCCGTCGCCCAACTTTGACACGCTGCTGGCAAAGCTGGTTGTCACCAGTGCGACGCCCAGGTTCGAGGGCGCCGTGCGGCGTCTGCAGCGCAGTCTTGCGGAATTCCGGATCGTTGGGGTACCGACCAACCTTGACCTGTTGCGGGCCCTCACGCAGCGCGCCGATTTCCTCAGCCAGGATGTCCACACACGGCACTTCGAAGCGATCTTGCCGGACCTGACTGCATCGGCAGAGGACATTGCAAGGGCCGAGCGTGTGCAAGAATCCCTGCTCGGCGCCGCGGCGCCAGCGGCCACTGTAAGCGCGCCGCGCCTGGCGGATGCCGAGGAGGCCGTGGGCGAAGGGGCCGTGGCGATCCGTGCGCCGTTGACCGGCCGCGTAGTCGAGATCTCGGTGAATGTGGGCGACATCGTCCAGCCGGGGAAGACGGTTGCGGTTCTCGACGCAATGAAGATGGAACACGCCGTGACGGCTGAATGCGGCGGCCGTGTCATCGACCTGCGGCTGGAGGCAGGCGCCCTGGCGCCGGAAGGCCAGATCCTGATGGTGTTGGAGCAGGTCGAGGCCAATGGCGAGTCAGCGGACGTCGCCCGGGACGTCGACCTTCATGCGATCCGTGCGGACCTCCAACGCGTGCTCGACCGGCATGCCTACCTGTATGACGAGGGGCGCTCCGATGCGGTAGCGAAGCGCCGTTCCCGCGGCCAGCGCACGGCGCGTGAGAACGTCGCGGACTTGTGCGATCCGGATACCTTCGTGGAGTACGGCGCACTTGCTGTTGCGGCGCAGGCCTCCCGCCGTACCCAGCAAGACCTGATTGCCAATACCCCGGCTGACGGACTGGTTACCGGCATTGGCGACATCAACGGAGAACTTGTCGGCAAGGACAAGGCGCGCAGCGCGGTGATGGCCTACGACGCCACGGTCCTGGCGGGAACGCAAGGCAAACGCAACCACATCAAGACCGACCGCATCGTGGATGTCGCGCTGCGTGACGAGCTCCCGCTGGTGCTCTTTGCCGAAGGCGGTGGCGGGCGACCCGGTGACGTGGATTTCCCCTCGGTGTCCGGCCTGTATCAACCGTCGTTTGCCGCATTTGCCGATCTGAATGGGCATGTCCCGGTCGTCGGCATCGTGTCGGGTCGCTGCTTTGCCGGCAATGCGGCCTTCCTGGGCTGCTGCGACGTGATCATTGCCGACAAGTCAGCGAATATCGGCATGGCAGGGCCAGCCATGATCGAGGGCGGGGGTCTTGGGATCTTCCGTCCGGAGGACGTCGGTCCGGCTTCGGTGCAATTTGCCAATGGCGTGGTCGATGTCCTCGTTGAGAACGAAGCGCAGGCGGTCCAGGTGGCGAAGCACTACCTGTCGATGTTCCAGGGTCGCGTGGCGCACTGGACCGCACCGGATCCCCTCGACTTGCGCCACGTCGTGCCCGAGAACCGGCTGCGCGTGTACGACTCCCGCAAAGCTATCGAGGGGATCGCCGACGTCGGCAGCGTGCTGATGCTGCGCGGTGGTTTCGGCGCAGGCATTCACACCGCTCTCGCCCGCGTGGAGGGGAAGCCGGTCGGGATCATGGCCAACAACCCGCATCATCTCGGGGGCGCCATCGATGCCGATGCTGCAGACAAGGCGGCGCGCTTCATGCAGCTGTGCGACGCGCACGGACTGCCGATCATCTCGCTGATCGACACCCCGGGGTTCATGGTCGGGCCGGAGGTTGAGGCTCGCGCGCAGGTGCGCCATGTGTCGCGCATGTTCCTCACGGCCGCCAAGCTGCGCGTTGCCTTGCTGGGCGTCACGCTGCGCAAGGGGTATGGCCTTGGCGCCATGGCCATGGCGGGAGGCGGCTTCCGCTCGGCAAATTTCGTCATTTCGTGGCCGACCGGAGAATTCGGTCCGATGGGTCTGGAGGGTGCCGTCACGCTGGGCTTCAAGAAGGAGCTGGAAGCGGTTCCCGACGGGCCGGAGCGGAAAGCGCTGTTCGACAAGCTGGTTGCCCACGCCTACGAGCGTGGCCACGCGATCAGCACGGCCGCCGCGGTGGAGATCGATGCCGTGATTGACCCTGCGCAGACGCGGACGTGGATCGTCCAGGGTATCGCATCAGCCGACGTCCGACGCCGCCGGGAGCGCCGTTCGTTTGTCGATGCGTGGTGAACCCTGGCCCTGGATAGTCCATATACAAGAGGTTCCTATGACGATGAATGGTCCTGACACGGCTCGACTGGCGCTGCGCGGCCTGCGCGTGCTGGAGGTCGGCACTGGCCCGGCACTTGCGTACGCGGGCAA
This sequence comes from Cupriavidus sp. PB-02, assembly GCF_058252315.1. Taxonomy (NCBI): domain Bacteria; kingdom Pseudomonadati; phylum Pseudomonadota; class Betaproteobacteria; order Burkholderiales; family Burkholderiaceae; genus Cupriavidus; species Cupriavidus sp. PB-02. The sequence goes on along the minus strand of NZ_CM177695.1, from coordinate 1,648,448 downwards.
GTTGTGCGCCGATTTCGGCGCCGAAGTCATCAAGGTGGAAAGTCCTGCGGGTGACGCCTGGCGGCAGATGCCGCCTATGGTCTGCGCTCCTGGGGCAGAGCAGCCTGAAAGCGCGCTCTTTGCATGGCTCAACACCAACAAACGCAGCGTCACGGTCGATGGCGACAGCCCGGAGGACAGGGCATGGCTGGCACAACTGGCGCGGACCTGCGATGTCGTGCTGGATGCGCGGGCGCTGGCAGCAGGTGCGGGCATTTCCGCCAAACCTGTCTGGTCCGGTAGTACCGGCGGCAAGCAGGAGCACGAGCCGATCGAGGTCGTACTTACCTGGTTCGGGGAGAGCGGACCCTACAGCCAGTATGCAGGCGCGGAAGCCGTGTGTCGGAGCCTCGCCGGTGCCGTGCATGGCAGTGGCCCGGTCGAGGGGCCGCCACACATGCCGCACGACGTGCAGACGGCAGTGGTATTCGGGCTGATTGCGTTTTCGGCGGCTGTTGCGGGCCTGATCGGCGCAACGGATGGCAGCCGTCGCTATGTGCTGAGTGCGCATGAGGCCAGCCTCAGCGTCGTCGAAATGGAAGCCGGCATGGTCCCGGACCAGCGTCATCCGCTTCGGCGTCTCGGCGTTAACCGGTTCTGTGGCACGCACCCAGCCGGGATCTACCGGACCTCGGCAGGGTGGATCGGCATCTTCACGCACACGCTGCCGCAGTGGAAGGCGCTGTGCGAAGCGATCGGGCAACCGGAGCTGGCTGACGACCCTCGCTTCGCCAACGGCCAGGAGCGCATGGCCCGTGCGGACGAGATCGACGCGCTGCTTGAACGCGCGTTCCTGTCGCGGTCGGCCCAGGAGTGGTTCGAGATCCTGGGCGCGAAGAAGCACCCGACTGTCATCGTTCCGACGATGGAAGAGTTGCTCGGGCAGGACGTTCATCGGCAGCGTAGCGCGTTTGTCCAGGTCGCTGCAGGCGGCGTGACCTTCGAAGGCCCTGTGGTACCGCTGCGCCTCGATGCGGCCGGTCCGTTGCTGGGGGGAACGGCACCGGCGAAGGGCGCGCATGATGTTCTCTACCGGGCATCGGGCCTGGCATACCGCCCCCGTCTGCAGCGCCAGCGAGCATCCACTGACCAGTTGCCGTTGCAAGGGATCCGCGTCATCGATCTGACGATGGGTTGGGCGGGACCGCTCGCTTCCCGGACCCTGGCCGATTTTGGCGCGGAAATCATCAAGGTCGAGAGTACCGGCTATCCCGACTGGTGGCGCGGCGCCAACTTCACGGAGGAGTTCTATCGGGACCGGCTGTACGAGAAGAACTCAAACTTCAACCTGATGAACCGCAACAAGCTGGGGATCACCCTGGACCTGACGCGCCCCGAAGGAAAGCAGTTGCTGCTGCAGCTGGTGCAAGGCGCGGATGCGGTGATCGAGAACTACTCCGCGGAAGTCCTGCCGAAGCTGGGCCTGGATTACGAGGCACTGCGGGCCGTGAACAAGCGGCTGGTGATGCTGTCGATGCCGGCATTCGGGCTGGGGAACGCGTGGAGCAACACGCGCGCCTACGGCGGCACGCTGGAGCAAGCCAGTGGGCTGCCGCTTCACACCGGACACCCGCAGGGGCCGCCGGCCATGACGTCGTACGCCTATGGCGATCCGATTGGCGGCTTGAATGCGGGGGCCGCGATGTTGTTGGCGCTATTCGAACAGCAGGCCACCGGCGCGGGCCGACATGTGAACCTGTCACAAGTGGAGGCCATGTTGCCGATGGCGGCGCCGTTCATCCTGGAGCAGTCTGTCCGCGGAACGGTCTCCCCTCGCCAGGGCAATCGTCATCCGATGCATGCCCCCCACGGGTGCTTCCGCTGCGCGGGCGAGGACGCGTGGATCGTCCTGACTGTTACCGACGCGCATTGGCCTGCGCTGTGTCGTGCGATCGGAAGGGAGGACCTCGCCGCGGATGCGCTGCTTGCGCGAGCATCGGGGCGCCGTGCGCATCAGGACAGGATCGACGCGGCGATCTCCGCCTGGTGCGTGGATCGGGGCGCGGAAGATGCGATGCGCCTGTTGCAACAGGCCGGCGTTCCCGCCGGCGTGGTGCGAACCATGGCGCAAGTCCTGCAGGATCCCCACCTGCGCGCGCGGGGATTCTGGCGCGAAGTCGAGCGCGCCCACATCGGCCGCTACACGGCCAGCACCGCCTGGTTTCGCACTGGCATCCACCCCATGCCGATCCGCAACGTCGCGCCGACCCTGGGCGAACACAACGAGGAAGTGCTGGCTCGCGTGCTGGGGCTGAACGCTGCGCAGATTGCCGACCTGGAGCAACGGGGGATCACCGGCAAGACGGCGAAGCCCAGGCAATCGAGCGAGGTGCCGTAGGCCAGCTTGTGTTTCGAATACGACTAACGACAATCAGGAGACGACATGAAGGAACTCAATTTTGCGACGCGCTGCGTTCAATCCGCGGGCAAATTCAGATTTGCTGTGGCACTAAGCGTCTTGCTTTGCGCAATCTCCGGTCCGGCCGCGGCCCAGGATGCAAACTGGCCAAGCAGGCCGGTCAGGATGATCGTTCCGTTCCCGGCGGGTTCATTCACCGACACCGTGGCACGCATTGTTTCAGACCATCTCAGCAAGTCCTTGGGCCAGCCGGTGATCGTGGAGAACAAGGCGGGCGCCAATGGACTGATCGGCGTGGCAGAGGCTGCCCGGGCGGCGCCGGATGGGTATACCTTGTTGCTGACGAACTCCAGCAGCATCACCATCAACCATCAGGTCTACAAGAAAAGCAACTACAAGCCGAAGGATTTCACGCCGGTCACGCTGGTTCTGGAGGCACCCTTCATTCTGGTAGCGAATCCTGAATGGTCCCAGAAGAACTCGGTAGGGTCGGTAACGGACCTGGTGCGTTTTTCCTCGCAATATCCTGGCAAAGTCAGCTATGGATCGGCAGGCCCAGGCAATATCGCGCATCTCAGCTTCGCCATGTTGAACAACAGGGCGAAGATCAAGACCACGCATATTCCGTACAAGTCGTCTGCGCAGGCGCAGCTGGCAGTGGTCAGTGGCGAGCTGGATGCGGCATTTGACACGTGGACCGCGCTGCCTCAAATCAAGGCAGGGAAGCTGAAGCCGCTCGCGATCAGTGCATCGAAGCGAATGACACAGTTACCCGAAGTGCCTACGCTGGAAGAGGTCGGGATCACGCCGTTCAACGTGACGTTCTGGATCGGCATGCTTGCTCCGGCCGGCACGCCGCCGCAGATCGTTCAACGACTCCATTCGATCACGCGTGGCGTGCTTGATGACGGCAAGGCACGAGCCGCGTTGAGCCTGCAGGGCGAGGTCGTCATGGTTGACCCTGCGAACTTTGCCAGGCGCATTGAGAAGGAGGATTCCAGTTGGGCAGCTGTGATCCAGCGCGAAGGCATCACGCTGGATTGAACCATGCTTGCACAAGCCTGTTGGCCGGCCGTCGCGAACGAATATTCCGGAACCAGAATTTCGTGACGGCCGGTCGGGGACAACGTCAACTCTCAGCGGCAAGCCATTGGCACAAGCGCACTCAATGCGGCTGATTGCTTCCGAACACTGACCAATTCACTTGGCCTCAGGCCACACGCCGCCCGGGCAGCAGCCCGGCATATTCCTTCCCCAGGAACTCCGCGGTGTGCTCGAGCAGGTAGGCGCGGCAGCTCTCGCCGGCGGGAGACAGCCGTTTGCTTGCCATATGCGCCACATGCCAGACGCGCTCGATCGGCGTGCCGGTCACGTCCAGCAGCGCGATCTCGCCGGTGCGCAGTTCCAGCGACAGGGTGTGCAGCGACAACAGGCTGATGCCCATTCCCGCCATCACAGCCTGCTTGATGGTCTCGTTGCTGCCCAGCGTGATCACCTTGGCCGGCGCGAACAAGTGGTCCCTGAACATGAACTCCGCCACCGTACGGGTACCCGAGCCCGGCTCGCGCAGCAGGAAGGTCTCGTGACGGAGTTCCTGGAGGTCGAATCCCTTCTCGCCGTGCAGGGGGTGCCGCGTCGAGGCCACCAGCACGTACGGATGCGCGGCGATGGGCTCCGACACGGCGTCCAGCTCGCGCGGCGGACGGCCCATCAGCGCGAGGTCGATCGCATTGTCCTGCAGCAGCTGCAGCAGCGTTTCACGATTGCCTTCGGCGATGCGCAGGTCCACGCCCGGGTGCAGCGCGGTGAAGCCGGCGAGCAGCTTGGGCGCGAAGTACTTGGCTGTGCTGATCAGCCCGATCGTGATCGAACCCTGTTCGACGTCCTTGACTGCCTGCAGTCCTTCCTCCGCGTCTCTCACCTCGCCGAGGATCCGCGAGGCATGGTGCAGGAAGCGATCGCCGGGCTCGGTCAGCGTGAGCTGCCCCCTGACCCGTTCGAACAGCGCCAGGCCCACCACGGATTCGAGCTGCTTGACCTGCATCGAGACCGCCGGCTGGGTCAGGTGCAACTCCTCGGCCGCGCGCACGAAGCTGCCGTGCCTGGCCACCGTGACGAAGATCTGCAACTGGCGAAGGGTAAGGGCGCGCAGGAAGGACATGGGCAGTGGGGGCGGGTTTTAGTTGATGTGCGGCTTGGTGCGCACTTAAGGGATTGCTTATACAGGGGCTAAGAATATCTGAATTTACCTTATGTGGGTCGGCGGATATCTTTCCAACAACGCAGCCACGCCGTCAATCCACGCAAGGGAGACCAGCAATGAACGCACCTGAGACGATCCAAGCCAAGCCGCGCAAGCGCTACGACGCCGGCGTCATGAAGTACAAGGAAATGGGGTATTGGGATGGCGATTACGAGCCCAAGGACACCGACCTGCTGGCGCTGTTCCGCATCACGCCGCAGGACGGCGTGGACCCGGTCGAGGCCGCCGCCGCGGTGGCCGGCGAATCCTCCACCGCCACCTGGACGGTGGTGTGGACCGACCGCCTGACCGCCTGCGACATGTACCGCGCCAAGGCCTACCGGGTCGATCCGGTGCCCAACAACCCCGAGCAGTTCTTCTGCTACGTGGCCTATGACCTGTCTTTGTTCGAGGAAGGCTCGATCGCCAACCTGACCGCGTCGATCATCGGCAACGTCTTCAGCTTCAAGCCGATCAAGGCCGCTCGCCTGGAAGACATGCGCTTCCCGGTCGCCTACGTGAAGACCTTCGCCGGCCCGTCGACCGGCATCATCGTCGAGCGCGAACGGCTGGACAAGTTCGGCCGCCCGCTGCTGGGCGCCACCACCAAGCCCAAGCTCGGGCTGTCGGGGCGCAACTATGGCCGCGTGGTGTATGAGGGGCTGAAGGGTGGGCTGGACTTCATGAAGGACGACGAGAACATCAACTCGCAGCCTTTCATGCACTGGCGCGACCGCTTCCTGTTCGTGATGGATGCGGTCAACAAGGCCTCGGCCGCCACCGGCGAGGTCAAGGGCAGCTACCTCAACGTGACCGCCGGCACCATGGAGGAGATGTACCGGCGCGCCGAGTTCGCCAAGTCGCTGGGCTCGGTCATCATCATGGTCGACCTGATCGTCGGCTGGACCTGCATCCAGTCCATGAGCAACTGGTGCCGCAAGAACGACATGATCCTGCACCTGCACCGCGCGGGCCATGGCACCTACACCCGGCAGAAGAACCACGGCGTGTCCTTCCGCGTGATCGCCAAATGGCTGCGGCTGGCAGGCGTGGACCACATGCATACCGGCACCGCGGTGGGCAAGCTTGAAGGCGACCCGCTTACCGTGCAGGGCTACTACAACGTCTGCCGCGATGCCTACACGCAGACCGACCTGACGCGCGGGCTGTTCTTCGACCAGGACTGGGCTTCGCTGCGCAAGGTGATGCCGGTGGCCTCCGGCGGCATCCACGCCGGCCAGATGCACCAGCTGATCAGCCTCTTTGGCGACGACGTGGTGCTGCAGTTCGGCGGCGGCACCATCGGCCACCCGCAGGGCATCCAGGCCGGCGCCACCGCCAACCGCGTCGCGCTGGAAGCGATGGTGCTGGCGCGCAACGAAGGGCGCGACATCCTCAACGAAGGGCCGGAAATCCTGCGCGACGCCGCGCGCTGGTGCGGGCCGCTGCGGGCGGCGCTCGATACCTGGGGCGACATCACCTTCAACTACACGCCGACCGACACCTCGGACTTCGTGCCGACCGCGTCGGTGGCCTGAACCTGATACGACGCAACCACAGCGACCCCAAAGAACGAGAGGACATCATGCGCATTACTCAAGGCACTTTCTCCTTCCTGCCCGACCTCACCGACGCGCAGATCACCAGCCAGCTCGAATATTGCCTGGGCAAGGGCTGGGCGGTCGGCATCGAATACACCGACGACCCGCATCCGCGCAATACCTACTGGGAGATGTTCGGCCTGCCGATGTTCGACCTGCGCGATGCCGCCGGCATCCTGCTGGAGATCAACAACGCCCGCAGCACCTTCCCCAACCACTACATCCGCGTCACGGCCTTCGATTCGACCCATACGGTGGAGTCGGTGGTGATGTCCTTCATCGTCAATCGTCCCGCCGACGAGCCCGGCTTCCGCCTGGTGCGGCAGGAGGAGCCCGGCCGCACGATGCGCTACTCGATCGAGAGCTACGCCGTGCAGGCGAGGCCGGAAGGTAGTCGCTACCGCGGCATCGACTGAGCCGCTGCGCAGCGCTGCCACGGCGCTGCTGCCGGCAATTTTCCTGAATGTGCCATCCCACGGCTGCGCCGCCTGACGGCCGCGCACCGGGGGAAAGCTGCGCCCCGAATTCATCGAACCGATTGACCGATTGATCTTCACGGAGCCTGCCATGTCCGCACCCGAAACGACCGCACCGCTGCAGCGGCCTGCTGCCCTGGCCGGATCGCTGGCCGAATCGCTGGCCAGCTCGGGCATCACCGAGCTGCTGGCCCAGCTCGACCGCGAGCTGATCGGGCTGAAGCCGGTGAAAGCGCGCATTCGCGATATCGCCGCATTGCTGCTGGTGGACAAGCTGCGCGCCGCACGCGGCTTCAGCGCGGGCGCGCCCAGCCTGCATATGTGCTTCACCGGCAATCCCGGCACCGGCAAGACCACCGTGGCCATGCGCATGGCGCAGATCCTGCACCAGCTCGGCTACGTGCGGCGCGGCCACCTCGTGGCCGTGACCCGCGACGACCTGGTCGGCCAGTACATCGGCCATACCGCGCCCAAGACCAAGGAGATCCTGAAGAAGGCCATGGGCGGGGTGCTCTTCATCGACGAGGCTTACTACCTCTACCGCCCGGAGAACGAACGCGACTATGGCCAGGAGGCCATCGAGATCCTGCTGCAGGTGATGGAGAACAACCGCGAAGACCTGGTGGTGATCCTGGCCGGCTACAAGGACCGCATGGACCGCTTCTTCGAATCGAACCCGGGCATGTCCTCGCGCGTCGCCCACCATATCGACTTCCCCGACTACCAGCTCGACGAGCTGCGCCAGATCGCGGATCTTATGCTGGACGAGATGCAGTACCGCTTCGACGAGCAGAGCCGCGCCGTCTTTGCCGACTACCTGGCCCGGCGCATGGCGCAACCGCATTTCGCCAATGCCCGCAGCGTGCGCAATGCGCTCGACCGCGCGCGGCTGCGCCATGCCTCGCGCCTGCTGGACGATGCCGGCGCGGTCGCCGACGACCAGACCCTGACCACCATCACGGCCGCCGATCTGCTTGCCAGCCGCGTGTTCGCACCGGCCGCGCAAACCTTGGCGAGGGAGTAAGCCATGCAAGCCCTGATCTTCGATGTAGACGGCACGCTTGCCGATACCGAGACCGCCCACCTCCAGGCCTTCAATGCCGCCTTTGCCGAAGTCGGCCTCGACTGGTGCTGGGATGAGGCGCTCTACACGCGCCTGCTCAAGGTGGCCGGCGGCAAGGAGCGCCTGATGCACTACTGGCGCATGGTCGATCCGGAAGAAGCCCGCGGTTGCAAGGTCAAGGAAACGATCGACGCCGTGCATGCCATCAAGACCCGCCACTATGCCGAGCGCGTCAGCAGCGGCCGGCTGCCGCTGCGGCCGGGCATCGCCCGCCTGATCGAGGAGGCTGGCCGCGCCGGCATGCCGCTCGCCATCGCGACCACCACCACGCCGGCCAACCTCGATGCGCTGCTGCAGGCGCCGTTGGGTGCCGGCTGGCGCGAGCGTTTCGCCGCCATCGGCGATGCCGGCACCACCGCTGTCAAGAAGCCGGCCCCGGATGTGTACCTGGCCGTGCTGGACCGGCTTGGCCTGGAGGCCGGCGATTGCCTGGCCATCGAGGATTCGGAGAACGGGCTGCGCGCCGCGCAGGCGGCCGGCATCCCCACCGTGGTCACGCCCACCGCCTACACCGCGCAGGACCGTTTCGACGGCGCGCTGCTGGTGCTGCCGCACCTGGGTGACCCCGAGCGGCCGATTCCGCAGCACCTGCCGGGCGCGGACCAACGCTGGGCCGACCTGGCCGCGCTGCGCCGCTGGCATCGCGGCACCCTGTTCGAGGCAGCCTGATATGCACGCCACCGACCACCACACCGACCACGGCAGCCAGCGCGCCATCCGCCTGGCGCCCTCCATCCTGTCAGCCGACTTCGCGCGGCTGGGCGAGGAGGTGCGCGCAATCGAGGCAGCCGGCGCCGACGTCGTGCACTTCGACGTGATGGACAACCACTACGTGCCCAACCTGACCATCGGCCCGCTGGTGTGCGAGGCGATCCGGCCGCACGTTTCGATCCCCATCGACGTGCACCTGATGGTGGAGCCCGTGGATGCACTGATCCCGCTGTTCGCCAAGGCGGGCGCAGGGATCATCAGCTTCCATCCGGAGGCCAGCCGGCATGTGGACCGCACCATCGGCCTGATTCGCGACCACGGCTGCAAGGCCGGCCTGGTGCTGAACCCGGCCACGCCGCTGAGCTGGCTGGACCACACGCTGGGCCAGCTCGACCTGGTGCTGCTGATGAGCGTCAACCCGGGCTTCGGCGGCCAGGCGTTCATCCCCGGCGTGCTGAACAAACTGCGCCAGGTACGGGCGCGCATCGACCGGCAGCTGGAGGCCGGCGGGCGGCCAGTCTGGCTGGAGATCGACGGCGGCGTCAAGGCCGACAACATTGCCGGGATCGCCCGCGCGGGTGCCGACACCTTCGTCGCCGGCAGCGCCGTGTTTGGCGCGCCGGATGCCGACGGCGGCTACCGGGGCATCCTGCGCCGCCTGCGCGAGGCTGCCACGTACATGTAGCCCCCAGCGCCACACAAAAACACACAGCAAACCATGAGGAGACCTGTCATGCCCGAAGTCCAGAGGATGACCCTGACGCAGTTCCTGATCGAAGAGCGCCGCCGCTATCCGGACGCCAGCGGCGGCTTCAACGGCCTGATCCTCAACGTTGCCATGGCCTGCAAGGAGATTGCGCGCGCGGTCGCATTCGGCGCGCTGGGCGGCCTGCACGGCCGCGCCGGTAGCGAGGATGGCAATGGCACCGCTGTCAACGTGCAGGGCGAGATCCAGCAGAAGCTCGACGTGCTGAGCAACGAGGCCTTCCTGCGCGTCAACGAGTGGGGCGGCCACCTGGCCGGCATGGCCTCGGAGGAAATGGCCGAGCCGTACCAGATTCCCGAGTGCTACCCTCGCGGCAAGTACCTGCTGGTGTTCGATCCGCTCGACGGCTCGTCGAACATCGACGTCAATGTCTCGGTGGGCAGCATCTTCTCGGTGCTGCGCGCACCCGAAGGCGCCACCGCCGTCACCGAGCAAGACTTCCTGCAGCCCGGCACGGCCCAGGTGGCGGGCGGCTACGCGCTCTACGGGCCTACCACCATGCTGGTGCTGTCCGTGGGCAACGGGGTCAACGGCTTCACTCTCGATCCCAACCTGGGGGAATTCTTTCTCACCCATCCCAACCTGCGCGTGCCGGTCGATACCCAGGAATTTGCCATCAACGCCTCGAACAGCCGCTTCTGGGAAGCGCCAATCCAGCGCTACATCTCCGAGTGCATGGCCGGGAAGAGCGGGCCACGCGGCAAGGACTTCAACATGCGCTGGATCGCCTCGATGGTGGCCGAGGCGCACCGCATCCTGATGCGTGGCGGCGTCTTCATGTACCCGCGCGACAGCAAGGACCCGGCCAAACCCGGCCGCCTGCGGCTGCTGTACGAGGCCAACCCGGTCGCCTTCCTGATGGAGCAGGCCGGCGGGCGCGCCAGCACCGGCCGGCAGCCGCTGATGTCGGTGGCGCCGGGCGCGCTGCACCAGCGCATCGGCGTGATCTTCGGCTCGCGCAATGAAGTGGAACGGATCGAGCGCTACCACACCGACCAGTCCGATCCCGACCTTCCCAATCCCCTGTTCAACGAGCGCAGCCTGTTCCGCGCATCTGCCTGAGGTGCATGGCCATGTCAGAACGTTATCCCATCATCGCCATCACCGGCTCCTCCGGGGCCGGTACCACGTCGGTGACCCGTACCTTCGAGAACATCTTCCGCCGCGAGGGCGTGAAGTCGGTGGTGATCGAAGGCGACAGCTTCCACCGCTACGACCGCGCCGAGATGAAGGTCAAGATGGCCGAGGCCGAGCGCACCGGCAATATGAACTTCAGCCACTTCGGCCCGGAGAACAACCTGTTCGGCGACCTGGAGAACCTGTTCCGCTCCTATGCGGAGTCCGGAACGGGCCTGCGCCGGCGCTACCTGCACAGCATGGAGGAGGCGGCCCCGTTCGGGCAGGAGCCCGGCACCTTCACCGAGTGGGAGCCGTTGCCGGCCGACACCGACCTGCTGTTCTATGAAGGTTTGCATGGCGGCGTGGTGACCGACGAAGTCGATGTCGCCCGGTACCCCAACCTGCTGATCGGGGTGGTGCCCGTCATCAACCTGGAGTGGATCCAGAAACTGTGGCGCGACAAGAAGCAGCGCGGCTATTCGACGGAGGCCGTGACCGACACCATCCTGCGCCGCATGCCGGACTACGTGAACTACATCTGCCCGCAGTTCTCGCGTACGCATGTGAACTTTCAGCGCGTGCCGTGCGTGGACACCTCCAACCCCTTCATCTCGCGCGAGATCCCCGCGCCGGATGAAAGCATGGTGGTGATCCGCTTTGCCAACCCGAAGGGGATCGACTTCCAGTACCTGCTGAGCATGATCCACGACTCCTTCATGTCGCGCGCCAACACCATCGTGGTGCCGGGCGGAAAGATGGAGCTGGCCATGCAGCTGATCTTTACGCCGTTCGTGCTGCGCATGATGGAGCGCCGCAAGCGCGCCGCCCTGTGAACCGCCGTGTTGCAAGGACACCCTAGATGAACGCACCCGAACGCATCGATTCCGCAGCGCGCTGCGCCAACGCGCTGCGCTTCCTGGCCGCCGACGCGGTGGAGCAGGCCAGGTCCGGCCACCCCGGCGCACCCATGGGCATGGCCGAGATGGCCGAAGTGCTGTGGCGACGCCACCTGCGCCACAACCCGGCCAACCCGGCCTGGCCCGACCGTGACCGCTTCGTGCTGTCCAACGGCCATGCTTCCATGCTGCAGTATGCGCTGCTGCATCTCACCGGCTACGACTTGCCGATTTCGCAGTTGCGCCAGTTCCGCCAGCTGCACGCGGCCACGCCGGGTCATCCCGAGCGCGGCGTGACGCCGGGCGTGGAAACCACCACCGGGCCGCTGGGGCAGGGCCTGGCCAATGCGGTCGGCATGGCGCTGTCCGAGAAGCTGCTGGCCGCCACCTTCAACCGGCCCGGCTTCGACATCGTCGACCACCACACCTATGTCTTCCTCGGCGACGGCTGCCTGATGGAAGGGCTCAGCCACGAGGCCGCCTCGCTGGCGGGCACGCTCAAGCTGGGCAAGCTGGTCTGCCTGTACGACGACAACGGCATCTCCATCGACGGCGACGTGGCCGGCTGGTTTGCCGACGACACCCCGAAGCGCTTTGCCGCCTACGGCTGGCATGTGATCGCCGGCGTCGACGGGCACGATGCGCAGGCCGTCGATGCCGCGCTGCACTCGGCCAAAGCCGAGCGCGAGCGGCCCACGCTGATCTCCTGCCGCACCGTGATCGGCAAGGGCGCGCCGGCCAAGGCCGGCGGGCACGATGTGCATGGCGCGCCGCTGGGCGCGTCGGAGATCGCCGCCATGCGCGAGGCGCTGGGCTGGGAGGCCGAGCCTTTCACCGTGCCGCCAGACGTGGCCGACGCCTGGGAGGCGCGCGCACAAGGCGCCGCGCGCGAGGCCGACTGGGAGGCGCGTTTCGCCGGCTATCGTGCCGCGCATCCGGAACTGGCCGAGGAATTCCTGCGCCGTATCAACGGCCGCCTGGCGGAAGGCTTCGATGCGGAACTGATGACGTTGCTGGACGCGCCCTCCGCACTGCAGGGCAAGATCGCCACGCGCAAGGCATCGCAGCTCTGCCTGGAGGCGCTGACGCCCGCCTTGCCTGAGCTGCTGGGCGGCTCGGCCGACCTGACTGGTTCCAATCTCACCAATGTCAAGGCTTCGGTCTGGGTCAACCACGCCGGGCACGGCAACTACGTCAGCTACGGCGTGCGCGAGTTCGGCATGGCCGCGGTCATGAACGGCATTGCGCTGCATGGGGGGCTGATTCCCTACGGCGGCACCTTCATGACCTTTTCGGACTATTCGCGCAATGCCATCCGCATGGCCGCGCTGATGCGGCTGCGCGTGGTGCATGTGCTGACGCATGATTCCATCGGCCTGGGCGAGGATGGTCCCACGCACCAGCCGGTGGAGCACGCCGCCAGCCTGCGTCTGATCCCCAACAACCAGGTCTGGCGCCCGTGCGATGGGACCGAGACCGCGTATGCGTGGCTGGCCGCGCTGCGGCGCGAGCAGGGTCCTGCCTGCCTGGTGCTGTCGCGGCAGGCGCTGATGCCGTTCGAACGCGATGCGGGCCAGTGCGCAGCCATCGCGCGCGGCGGCTATGTGCTGCGCGATACCGTGGCGCCGCGCGTGGTGCTGGTGGCGACTGGCTCCGAGGTGGAGATCGCGCAGCGCGCTGCGCTTGACCTTGCCGAGGCAGGCATCGCCGCGCGCGTGGTGTCCATGCCCTGCGTCGAGCTGTTCTACGCGCAGGAAGCGAGCTACCGGGACACGGTGCTGCCACCGGGCCTGCCGCGCGTCAGCGTGGAGGCGGGCGCCACCTGGTTCTGGCGCGGCGTCGTGGGCGAGGGCGGCGTGGCGCTGGGCATCGACAGCTTCGGCGAATCGGCGCCGGCCGAGGCGCTGTACCAGCACTTCGGCCTGACCCCGGCGCATGTCGCCGCTGCCGCGCGTTCCCTGCTGGAGGACAAGTGATGCCCACCGTATCCCTGCCTTGCACCGCGGTGCTGATCGACCTTGACGGCACGCTGGTCGACAGCGCGCCTGACATCGTCGAGGCCGCCAACCGCATGCTGGCCGAGCTCGGCAGCCCGCCGCTGCCGTTCGACACCGTGGCCGGCTTCATCGGCCGTGGCGTGCCCAACCTGGTGCGGCGCGTGCTGGAAACCGCGCAGCTTTCGCCGCGGGTGGAAGCCGCCGCTGCCGAGGCGCTGTTCCATCGTCACTATGCCGAGACCAATGGCCGCCTTGGGGCAGTGTTCCCGGGCGTGGAAGCGGGCCTGGCCGCGCTCAGGCGCGAGGGCTACCGGCTTGCCTGCGTCACCAACAAGCCGCGCGCACTGGCGGCACCGCTGCTGGCGCTGACCGGGCTGGCAGCGTACCTGGAAGTCCTGGTGGCGGGCGATTCGATTGCGCAGATGAAACCGCATCCCGAACCGCTGCGCCATGCCTGCCGGCTGCTAGACGTCGACCCCGCGCAGGGCGTGCTGGTGGGGGATTCGCCGGTGGATGTTGAAGCGGCACGCGCGGCCGGCATGCCGGTCTGCCTGGTGCGTTACGGCTACGCCGGCCCCGGCGGGCCCGCGGCGCTGGGCGCCGACGCGCTGGTCGATTCGATGGAGGCATTGCCGGCGCTGCTCACGCCGGCGCGGCTGGCTGCGTGATGTTTGGCCAACGCCGGAAAAGATACCAAGACAAGCACAAGGAGACATCATGACCATCAAGGTTGCCATCAACGGCTACGGGCGCATCGGCCGCAATGTACTGCGCGCCCACTATGAAGGCGGCAAGCGGCACGATCTCGAGATCGTCGCCATCAACGACCTCGGCAACGCCGGCACCAATGCCCACCTGACCCGGTACGACACCGTCCACGGCCGCTTTCCGGGCGAGGTCACGGTCGACGGCGATGCCTTCCGCGTCAACGGCGACCGGATCCGCGTGCTGGCCCAGCGCAACCCGGCCGAGCTGCCGTGGGGCGAGCTGGGCGTGGATGTGGTGATGGAATGCACCGGGCTCTTCACCAGCAAGGACAAGGCATCGGCCCACCTGAAGGCCGGCGCGAAGAAGGTGATCATCTCCGCCCCCGGTGGCAAGGACGTGGACGCCACCATCGTCTACGGCGTGAACCACGGCGTGCTGAAGGCGAGCGACACGGTGATCTCCAACGCCTCGTGCACCACCAACTGCCTGGCGCCGCTGGTCAAGCCGCTGCATGAACAGCTGGGCGTGGTGAACGGCCTGATGACCACGGTGCATGCCTATACCAACGACCAGGTGCTGACCGACGTCTACCACGAAGACCTGCGCCGGGCGCGGTCGGCGACCATGTCGATGATCCCCACCAGGACCGGCGCCGCCGCCGCGGTCGGGCTGGTGCTGCCCGAGCTGGACGGCCGGCTGGATGGCTTTGCCGTGCGCGTGCCGACCATCAATGTGTCGCTGGTGGACCTGTCCTTCGTGGCGGCGCGGCCGACCACCGTGGAGGAAGTGAACGGCATCCTGAAGAGCGCGGCCGAAGGCGAGCTCAAGGGCATCCTGGACTACAACACTGCGCCGCTGGTCTCGGTGGACTTCAACCACAGCCCGGCCTCTTCGACCTTCGACGCCACCCTGACCAAGGTCAACGGCACGCTGGTCAAGGTGTCGGCCTGGTATGACAACGAATGGGGCTTCTCCAACCGCATGCTGGATACCGCGGTGGCGCTGGCCCATGCCCGCTAGCA
This sequence comes from Cupriavidus sp. PB-02, assembly GCF_058252315.1. NCBI lineage: Bacteria > Pseudomonadati > Pseudomonadota > Betaproteobacteria > Burkholderiales > Burkholderiaceae > Cupriavidus > Cupriavidus sp. PB-02. Next base: position 1,633,389 of record NZ_CM177695.1, on the reverse strand, counting down.
GGTTGCCATGATGAGCCTATCCCATCCGAAACCCACGGCGCCCCACACGCTGTCCGCGCTGCTCGCCGCAGGCGGGCTGGCCGGCAAGCGGGTCTTTATCCGCGCCGACCTCAACGTCCCGCAGGATGCCGCGGGCCATATCACCGACGACACCCGCATCCGTGCCTCCGTGCCCGCCATCGCGGCCTGCCTGCAGGCGGGCGCTGCGGTGATGGTCACCTCGCACCTGGGCCGGCCGCAGGAAGGGGAGCCGGACCCGCGCCACAGCCTGGCGCCGGTGGGCCGCCGCCTGTCAGAGCTGCTCGGCCGCCAGGTGCCGCTGCTGTCCGGCTGGACCGAGGGCGGCTTCCAGGTCCCGCCCGGGCAGGTGGTGCTGCTGGAAAACTGCCGCATGAACCGGGGCGAGAAGATAAACAGCGGCGAGCTGGCGCAGAAGATGGCCAGGCTGTGCGACGTCTACGTCAACGACGCCTTCGGCACCGCCCACCGCGCCGAAGCCACCACCCACGGCATCGCCAGGTACGCCCCGATCGCCTGCGCCGGCCCGCTGCTGGCCGCCGAGATCGACGCGCTGGGCAAGGCGCTGGGCCAGCCGGCGCGTCCGCTGGTGGCGATCGTGGCCGGTTCCAAGGTCTCGACCAAGCTGACCATCCTGAAGTCGCTGGCCGACAAGGTCGACCACCTGATCGTCGGCGGCGGCATCGCCAATACCTTCATGCTGGCCGCCGGCCTGAAGATCGGCAAGTCGCTGGCCGAAGCCGACCTGGTCGGCGACGCCAGGGCCATCATCGACATCATGGCCAGGCGCGGCGCCTCGGTGCCGATCCCAGTCGACGTGGTGTGCGCCAGGGAATTCAGCGCCACCGCCGCGGCCACCGTCAAGGACGTCAAGGACGTGGCCGACGACGACATGATCCTGGACATCGGTCCCAGGACCGCCGCGCAACTGGCCGGGCAGCTCAAGGCCGCCGGCACCATCGTCTGGAACGGCCCGGTGGGCGTGTTCGAGTTCGACCAGTTCGGCAACGGCACCAGGGTGCTGGCCCAGGCCATCGCCGATTCCAGGGCCTTCTCGATCGCCGGTGGCGGCGACACGCTGGCTGCCATCGCCAAGTACGGCATCGCCGACCGCGTGGGCTATATCTCCACCGGCGGTGGCGCCTTCCTGGAGTTTCTCGAAGGCAAGACGCTGCCCGCACTGGCCGTGCTGGAGCAGCGCGCCGCCACCTGAACCGGCCTCACCGAATCCCCATCGAGTAAAGGAGCTTCACCATGTCACTCATATCCTTGCGCCAGTTGCTGGACCACGCGGGAGAGTTCGGCTACGGCGTGCCGGCTTTCAACGTCAACAACCTCGAACAGATCCACGCCATCATGGAAGCGGCCGAGGAAACCGACAGTCCGGTCATCCTGCAGGCCTCGGCCGGGGCCCGCAAGTATGCCGGCGAGGCTTACCTGCGGCATATGGTGCTGGCCGCCGCCGAGACCCATCCGGACATCCCCATCGTGCTGCACCAGGACCACGGCTCCAGCCCGGCGGTCTGCCAGGCTTCGATCCGCTCCGGCTTCACCAGCGTGATGATGGACGGCTCGCTTCGCGAAGACATGAAGACCCCGTCCGACTACGACTACAACGTCGACGTCACCCGGCGCGTGTGCGAGATGGCACATGCGGTCGGCGTGTCGGTCGAGGGCGAACTGGGCTGCCTGGGCTCGCTCGAAACCGGCCAGGCTGGCGAAGAGGACGGCGTGGGCGCAGCCGGCACGCTGTCGCACGAGATGATGCTGACGGACCCGGCGCAGGCGCGCGACTTCGTTGCCCGTACCGGCGTGGACGCGCTGGCCATTGCCATCGGCACCAGCCACGGCGCTTACAAGTTCTCGCGCAAGCCCACTGGCGACATCCTGGCGATGGACCGCATCCGTGAGATCCACGAGCAGATTCCCGATACGCACCTGGTGATGCACGGCTCTAGCTCGGTGCCGCAGGAATGGCTGGAGATCATCCGCCAGTACGGCGGCGACATCAAGGAGACCTACGGCGTGCCGGTCGAGGAGATCCTGCGCGGCATCAAGACCGGGGTGCGCAAGGTGAATATCGACACCGATATCCGCCTCGCCATGACCGGGGCCATCCGCAAGGCCCTGTCCGAGGACCGCAGCGAGTTCGATCCACGCAAGGCGCTGCTGGCGGCCAAGAAGGGCGCGAAGGGCGTGGTGAAGCTGCGCTTCGAGGCCTTCGGCTGCGCCGGGCAGGCCTCGCGCATCAAGCCGGTGGCGCTGGAGAAGCTGGCAGAGCGCTACCGTTGACTGGCGCGCCGGCCGCGGGCAGACCGGCTGCCGGTCATTGCCCGCGGCAAGCCTGCTCAGGCACGTGCACCCATACCCGGAATCAGGTGCCCCACGCCGTGCCGGCATCCAGCGGATAGACCGGGCGCGCGACGTGACGGAACGGGAAGCGCTCGTAACGGGAACTGGTGACCCCTTCGCCATCACATTCCACCACGGCTTTCGCGATCGGAACGAAAACCGGGCGGCAGTACATGCGGGACTTGAGCAGCAGGAAGCGCGCCTTGAGCGGATCGATGCCGATATGGGTGAAGATGCCAAGGTCCCAGTGCTCCTGCGGCGTCTCCGTCACGATGACCTGCGCCGCCCCGATATCCAGCAAGGCGGTGCGTCCCATGCGGATGCGCTGCCCGGTGTAGGTCGGGCCGCTGATCACATACTCGCCGTCGCTGATCGCGGCAAGCTTGCCGGTCAGCAGCCTGGATTGCGGGAACACATCCAGTTGGGGCAGCGGTACCTTGTCGCCGACCGGCAGTGTGATGCTGGTGCCCACGCCGGCTGCCACCAGCGCCGCAACTGCCTGCGGATCGCAGACAGGCCCCACCGCAATGCCGATCAACCCCTGTGCCAGGGCCTCGTGAAGCACTGCCATGTTGTCGCAGGTGCCGCCGGACATGCAGTTGTCGCCATGGTCAAGCAGCAGGACCGGCCCTTCGCCGGGAGCGTCCGCAAGCCGTGCCGCACGCGCAATCGAATCGCCGAGCGGCTCGGCGTGATAGCCGAAGCCATCGCGCTCGGCCCAGGCCAGTGAGGCAATCCGCGCGGCCACGGCGTCGGCCCTGGCCTGGTCGCCGTCGCCCACCACGATCACGCTCAGGCATGGCGCTGCAATGTCGGCCAGGCCGAAGCCGGCCAGGACCGAGACGGCAAGCATGCCTTCCTGCTCTGCCTCGCGCGCCAGCGCTACGGCGCGCTGCATCGCGCCTTCGTCGGTACGGCTGCGCAAGGTGTGGGTGACCAGCGGTGGACGCCGCCACGCCATCACCGGCCGTGTGCGGCCCGCGATCATGTCCAGCAGCAGCCTGCCCGCATGCTCCCCGGTTTCGTACATGTCCACATGCGGGTAGGTCTTGAAGCTGACCGCAATGTCGGCATGGTCGATCAGTGCCTGGGTGATGTTGCCGTGCAGGTCCAGCGCCACCGCGACCGGGGCATCCGGCAGCACCTGCCGCAGGCGCATGAGCAAGTCGCCTTCGCCGTCGTCGCTGTTCTCGGCCACCATCGCGCCATGCAAGTCGAGCATCACGGCGTCGCAGCCGGCGGCGGCCGAGACGATGGTGTCGCTCAGGTGCGTGTAGGCGTCGGCCGCCACGCGGCCACTCGGGTTGGCGCCCGCGATCACCGGCACCACGATCTGCGCGCCCGCCGCCTCGGCCAGGTCGATGAACGCAGCCGCCGCGGTGCGGGTGCCCTTGGCGGCGCGATAGGCGTCCTGTCCGTAGCGCGGATCGAAAGACGCCAGCGGCGTCGGCACCGGGGAGAAGGTGTTGGTTTCGTGATTGAGGCGGGCAATCAGGATCTTCATTGGCAGGTCCGTTCAGGTGAGGGATGCGCGGGGTCCGCTTGCTACCGGCTCAAGGCCGCGTCGCCGCATCGAGCATGGCATGCAGCAGCACATTGCAGCCGGCTTCGAGGTGCTCGGGCCTGGCGTCCTCGATCTCGTTGTGGCTGATGCCGTCCTTGCACGGTACGAAGATCATCGCCGCGGGCGCCACGCGCGCCAGGTAGACCGCATCGTGGCCGGCGCCGCTGATCACGTCCATTTCGGAGAGCCGGAGCCGCCGTGCGCCCCCACGCACCGCCGCGACCAGCCGGTCGTCAAAGTGCTGCGGCGGGAAGTACACCACCTGGCGCACGTCGATGGCGATGCCGCTGCGCGCGGCCAGCGCTTCGGTCGCGGCATGCAAGGCCGCGTCCATGGCGGACAGGACGGTGTCGTCGGCGGCGCGCAGGTCGACCGTCATCGAGACCTTGCCGGGGATGACGTTGCGCGAGTCGGGATGCACCTCAAGGCAGCCAACCGTGCCGCGGCCGTGCGGGGGATGGTCCAGCGCGATGCGGTTCACGATACCGACCAGCTCCGCTGCGGCGAGCAGCGCATCCTTGCGCAGGCTCATCGGCGTCGGCCCGGCATGGGCTTCCATCCCGGTCAGCACCACGTCGTACCAGCGCTGGCCAAGAGCGCCGGTCACCACGCCGATGGTGGTGTCGTTCGCCTCCAGCACCGGACCTTGCTCGATATGGGCTTCGAAGTAGGCGCCCAGCGGCCGCCCGCCGATCGGCTCCGGACCGGCATAGTCAATGGCCTGCAGCGCGTCGCCAACGCAGACGCCGTCGCGGTCGCGCTGCGCGAGCAGATCCGGCAGCGCGAACTCGCCGATGAAGGCGCCGGAGCCCATCATGACCGGGACAAAGCGTGAGCCTTCTTCATTGGTCCAGACCGCCACCTCGATCGGCGCGTCGGTCACGATGCCGGCATCGTTCAGCGTGCGCACGACTTCGATGCCGGCGAACACCCCGTAGTTGCCGTCGAACTTGCCGCCCGTGGGCTGGGTGTCGATATGGCTGCCGGTCATGACCGGCGGCAGCGTGTCGTCACGCCCCGCACGGCGCGCAAAGATATTACCGATCGCATCGACGCGGATCGTGCATCCCGCGGCCTTGGCCTCGGCGACAAAGAAATCGCGGCCCTGGCGATCGAGGTCGGTCAGCGCCAGTCGGCATACGCCGCCCTTGGGCGTGGCGCCGATCTCGGCCAGGCGCATCAGCGTGTGCCACAGGCGTGCGCCGTCGATACGCAGGTCGTCCCGTGTTCCCGCAGAGGCTGGGGGCGTACGGGTGGCTGGCATGGTAGTCATGGCATCTCTCTTGTCGGTCGGCCGGCGCGCCGGCCAGCTTGATGGGTTCAGGCCGCCAGGCCCACGCCGAGATAGCGGTCCTTGACCGCCTCATCGGCGCGGAACGCGTCATTGCTGCCGGTGTAGACGACCCGGCCTTGCTCGATGATCACGTGCCGGTCGGCCAGTTGCGTGCAGACCTGGAGGTTCTGCTCGACCAGCAGGATCGGCACGCCCGCGGCCTTGATCACCTTGAGCTGGGCCACGATCTCTTCGACGATCACCGGGGCCAGTCCTTCCACCGGCTCGTCGAGCATCAGCAGGCGAGGGTGGTTCATCAGCGCGCGGCCGATGGCGAGCATCTGCTGTTCGCCGCCGGAAAGCTGCGCGCCGCCATTGCCGCGCCGCTCCCGCAGCCGCGGGAAAATGCAGTACACGTCATCGAGCTGCCACGGCGAATCGCGGCGCGCGGCCAGCTTGAGGTTCTCCTCGACGGTCAGCAGCTTGAAGATGCCGCGGTGCTCGGGAACGAAGCACAAGCCTTCGGCGGCAATCCGGTGCGGCGGCATGCCGGCGACATCCTTGCCGCGAAAGACGACCCGGCCGCCGCCCTTTGGTCCCTTCGGCGCGACGATGCCGGCAATCGCCTTGAGCGTGGTCGACTTGCCGGCGCCGTTGCGCCCGAGCAGCGTCACCAGTTCGCCTTCGCCAACGGCCAGCGATACGCCCTGCAGCACATGGCTCTTGCCGTAGTAGCCATGGATGTCCTGTACGTCGAGCATCATCCCTGGCCCCCGGTGATCATGTTACCGAGGTAGGCGGCCCGCACCCGCGGGTCGCCGCGCACGACCGCGGGCGCGCCTTCCATCAGCACCTTGCCCTGCTGCATCACAGTGATGGTGTCGGAGATGTCCATGACGATATCCATGTTGTGTTCGATCAGCACGACCGTGTGGTCCTGCGCGAGGCCGCGGATCAGCCGCTTCATCGCGCCGAGATCATCGACGCCCATGCCCGAGGTGGGCTCATCCAGGAAGATCGCCCGGGGGCGAGCGGCCAGCGCCATGCCGACTTCGAGCCGCCGCTGCTGGCCGTGCGAGAGCACGCCCGCCGCACTGTCGGCGACACGGGTCAGCTCCAGGCGTTCGAGCACCTGGTCAACCACCTCGGCGCAAGCCAGGTCGCCAGCCGGCAGCCGCCACCCGTTCATCGCCTTGCGCGGCGACGTGCCCAGTGCGGCCAGCCGCAGGTTTTCGCGCACGGGCAGGCTGGGGAAGAGGCTGGTGACCTGGAACGAGCGGGCAATGCCGCGCTGCACCCGCTGGTAGTCGGTTTCGGCGGTGACGTCCTTGCCGTCGAACACGATGCGGCCCGCGCTGACCTCGCGCGTGCCGGTCAGCATGTGGAACAACGTGGTCTTGCCGGCACCGTTGGGGCCGATCACCGAGTGGATGGTGCCGGGCATCACGCGCAGGTCGACCCCGCCCAGCGCCATGAACTTGCCATACTGCTTGACGATGCCGGTGGCTTCGAGAATCGGGGTGCTCATGCGCGTTCCTCCTGCGTCACTGGGGCGCGGCGCGCGCCGCGCAGGCGATCCGAGATGGTGGCACCCAGCCCCCACAGCCCGCGCTGCATGAACAGGCTGACCGCGATCAGCAGGAAGCCGAGCAGCATCAGCCAGCGCGGCCAGAGCGTGGAGAGCCAGTCCGCCAGCAGCACGTAGAAGGCCGCACCGAGCACCGAGGCGAAGATATTGCTGGTGCCGCCGATCACGGTCATGACCAGGATCATCTCGCTGGCGTGGTAGTCGATATTGGTCAGCGGCGCGATGCCAGTCAGCATGGCATGCAGCGCGCCGGCCAGGCCGGTTACGGCGCCGGAGATCATGAAGGCCAGCAGCTTGAACAGCCGGATGTTGTAGCCCACCGCAAGCGCGCGCTCCTCGTTGTCGCGGATCGCAAGCAGCGTACGGCCGAGCACCGACTCCGTCACGCGCAGCACGAGGAAGAACACCAGCAGGAACAACACGGCGACGAAGCCATAGAACTGCCAGGGCGACGCCAGCGAGAGGAGGGCATTGCCGCCCACCGACAGCGGCGGACGCGGGATGTCGAGCAATCCGTTGTCGCCGCCGGTGATCGCGGGCGCGGTGTAGGCCAGGAAATAGAACATCTGGGCGAACGCCAGCGTCAGCATCACGAAGTACGTGCCGCGCTGGCGAATCGAGAACCAGCCGACCAGGGCGGCGGCGGCCGCACCGACCACGATCGCCAGCAGCAGGGCGACCGGCATCGGCAGGTCGGCACGCGTCAGCGCCAGCCCGACCGCGTAGCTGCCCAACCCGAAGAAGATCCCCTGGCCGAACGACAGCAGCCCGGTGTACCCGAGCAGCAGGTTACAGGCCATTGCCGCCATCGCATAGATCAGCACCTCGGTCGCGAGCGTGCCGGACCGCATCGTCAGCGGCAACAGCAGCGCGACGCCCAGCGCGAGCCACCAGAAGCGGTAGCGCACCAACCATTGTTTGCCCGATGCCATCATCCCCTCCCAAGCAGGCCATGCGGACGCAGCAGCAGGACCGCGGCCATGGCGACATAGATCATCAGCCGCGCGCCTTCCGGCCACAGCGTACTCATCAGGCTCTGCACGATACCGACGAGCAACCCGCCCACCAGCGCCCCGGTAAAGCTGCCCATGCCGCCCACCACGACCACGATGAACGCCACGCCCAGCGCCTCCACGCCCATGAAGGGCTCCGCGCCGCGGATCGGTGCCGCCAGCACGCCGGCGATCGCAGCGGTGGCCGCGCCCAGCGCGAACATCAGGCTGAACAGGCGGAACACATTGATGCCGAGCAGCGACACCATCTCGGTGGATTCACTGCCGGCGCGCACGGCGCTGCCCAGCCGCGTGCCTTCCAGCAGCCACCACAGGCCCAGCGCGAGCAGGCCGGTGAAGCCGATGACGAACAGGCGGTATTTCGGATAGACGAAGTCGCCCCACATCACCACGCCCTGCAGCGCATCCGGCGGCGGCACGTCGACGCCCAGCGGTCCCCAGCCGACGATGATGAGTTCCTGGATGGCCAGGGCCAGGCCAACCGTGACCAGGATATGGAATTCATGCGGTTGCGCGTAGACGTAACGCAGCATGACCTTCTCGGTCAGCCATGCCAGCGCGCCAATCACGAGCGGCGCGACGATCAGTGCCACCCAGAAGTTCAGCCCGAACTGCAGCACCTGAAAGCAGAGGTAAGCGCCCAGCGCATAGAACGCGCCGTGCGCGAAGTTGACGAAACGCAAGAGGCCGAACACGATCGACAACCCTACAGCCAGCAGGAAGTAGAGCATGCCGATCCCGACGCCGTTGATCACCTGCAACAGATAGACGTTCATGGGTTCGTGCGAATGAAGGAAGCCGCCGCGCCGTGCGTCGCTGCGCAGCGCGGTGCTTCAGTAGTGCTTCGGTGTGCCTTGTCAGCGGGGCGGGCGCCCCGCCCGCGTGAGGCCAGTCAGGCCAGTCAGGCCATCTTGCATTGGGTCTGGTCGACTGGCAGGAACGCCTTGCCCACGCTCACCACCTCGGCGTAGTCGTCCTTGTCCTTCATGCGCGCTTTGGCCTTGCCCTTGAGCAGGTAGTAGTTCTTCAGCACCTGGTGGTCGGCGGCGCGGATTTCTTCCAGCCCGGTCAGGCCTTCGAATTTCATGCCTTCCAGCGCGGCGACCACCGCCTTCGGATCGGCGCTGCCGGCCTTGATCATGCCGTCGACCATGATCTTGGTGCAGATGTACGAGCCGGCCAGGCTGTAGTTGGGATTGGCCTTGAACTTGTCATTGGCACGCTTGACCAGCTCGCGGTTCAGCGGCGTATCGACGCCGTGCCAGTACTGCGCCCCGAAATAAACGCCTTCGCAGAGGTCAGCGCCGAGCGATTCAAACTGCTCCAGCCCCGATGCCCACGCCACCAGGATGGTGGTGTTCTTCTTCATGCCGAAGCTGATGGCCTGGCGCAGGGTGTCGGACGATTGCGAGCCGAAGTTCAGGATCAGCAGCACGTCCGGCTTGGCTGCCAGCGCATTGGTCAGGTAGCCGCTGAACTCTTTCTCGGTGAGGGCGTGGTAGCTGTTGCCGACATGCTCGATGCCCTTTTCCTTGAAGATCGTCTTGGCTGCGGACAGCAGACCGTCGCCGAACACATATTGCGGCGTGATGGTGTACCAGCGCTTGGCCTTCGGCATCGATTCGATCAGCGGGCGCACGGTTCGCTCGATCGCGCCATAGGTCGGCACCGACCAGCGGAATGTCGCGCGGTTGCAGTCCTTGCCGGTGATCTCGTCGGCGCCGGCGGTGGTCACGAACACACCGCCGAATTTCTCGGCCTCCTTGCCCATGGCCAGCGACTCGGACGACAGGATGCCGCCGGCGAAATAGCGCGCGGTCTTCTGCTGTGCCAGTTCCTGCACCTTGCGCACGGCGGTGGCCGGCTTGCCCTCGGTGTCCAGCACGCTGTACCGCAGCGGCCGGCCCAGCACCTGGCCGTACTGCTCGATGGCGAGCTTCATCCCCAGGTCCGCGAACTTGCCGTTGGCCGCGAAGGCCCCGGACATCGGCACCGGGCAGCCGAATTCCAGCGCTTCGCCCGCTGCGAACACGTTGCGGCCATGGATGAGGGAGGCAGGGACGGCAGACAGCGCCGCCAGTTTCAGCAGGTCACGACGATTCAAGGCTCACTCCTCGGTGTGTGGGGGATCGGGCTGCGCGGGGCGAAAGCCTGGGACCCGCCGTGTCACCGGCGCTCCACCGTCTCCCCGACATGCATTCGGTGATTTCCGCCCGGCGCCGACTTGCCGAGCAAGAATCGAACCTGTTTATCCTATTTATCATGATAAATAGAATAGAATCATCTTAGGAGTGGGCCAAAGTCGTTGTCAACAAAAGGGATCTCAGGGTTTACGCACCCGCGTTGGCGGCGTTCGGTGGATGGCGTTCAGCTGGACAACCGGCATAGTCCGCCTCAAAACGGCGCACGCAGGGCACTAGAATGGGAGCGCCGCAATTGGGGGGACTGCCTGCGGTGCGCAAGTAATTTCAAGGAAAGAGGCAATGGCGATGTTTCGCGAGGGGACGAGTGGCGCCATCGAGATCCGCAAGCAGAAGCGCGCGGACCTGGTGGCGGAGGAACTCAAGAGACTGATCACCCAGCGCAACCTGCGCCCCGGGGACAAGCTGCCGCACGAAGTCAAGCTGCAAGCGATGTTCTCAGTCAGCAAGAGCACCATCCGCGAGGCCTTGAAATCACTCGAGGTGCAGGGGCTGATCAGCGTCACCACCGGACCGGCCGGCGGCGGCACGATCGTGGAAGTGCCGCTGGACCGCACGTTCCAGCTGATGCAGAACTACCTGTTCTTCAAGGACGTGGGGATTGCGGATATCTACACCGTGCGGCGCCTGCTCGAACCCGAGCTCGCGGCGGGAGCGGTTCCCCACCTGACGGAGGATGACTTCCGGGCACTGGAGCGTACGATCGATCTCTGCGACCCGGCATCCGCCGCGGCCGCGACCCCGCTGCTTGACCAGCGGCAGGAAGACCTGACCTTCCACGACATTCTTGCGGCGGCCAATCCCAATCCGATGCTGCGCTTCTGCTGCGAACTGATCAATGAAATGATCCGCCAGCTGGTGGTGTTCGGTAACGACACGCCCGCCTGCGAGCACGAGCGCTTTGGCGCGGCCAACGTGGTTTTCCACAAGCGCATCGTCGCAGCTGCCCGCGACCGTGATGCGGAGACGGTACGCTCCCTGATGTCGGCCCATATGGAAGAGTGCACGCATTACGTGACACGTATGAACGGCCGCATCCATGGCCGCCTCGTGCTCGATTCCGAAATGCCCAGGCGCGGCCGCGTGGTGCGGACAGACGAGGCCTGACGCCCGGGCCCCGGGGACACATCGGAGCAGGCGACCGATCCTGACCTACACTAAAAAAGCGTCTTTCGCGTGCTCGGGTGCCGCTTTGACGCTATGCAACGTCGCTGGCAACCGATTGAAGCGGGCGAATGACGATGGCTCGGGCAACACACCATCACTTGCTGCCTGAATTCATCTGGAACTGATGTTCAAGAAGGGGGCATCATGTTGCAAGCCAGTGAAATCCAAAAGCGTTTTACTCATCTACAGCAAACCATCAGCGAGACATCACAGACCTGCCACGCCGACGCGACGACTCCAACAGACTTGATGAACTGGGTGGATGAGCTCGATAAGGAATGCAAATCGGCAACGAAAGTCATGTCGTCCAAGGATGACGATCGGATCCGGCAGTGGGTCGATGATCTCGAACGCATCGGTGATCGTGCAGAGCGCGCTTGCCTACAGGCCGGCGGGCTCGACGCAAAGGTCAAGGATGCAATTACCTCGATGCATTCGGAACTCTCCGACCTGAAGCACCAGCTGCACTGACCCGCCTGATCGCCCCGGCCCAGCCCGCCGGGGCGATTTTTACCTCGCCGCCGTCAACCGGAGTGAATGCAGGCAGAATTGCAGCATTCACACACTCGAGCTCACCATGACCAGCCTCGACCCAGCGGCAATCGTCAACTGGCACGCGCATGTGTACTTCGATGCTTCAAGCCGCGATGCGGCGTGGGCGCTCAGGGAAGTCATCGCGGTACGCTTCGGAGCCGTAGCGCAGATAGGCCGTTTCCATGAACGCCCGGTAGGTCCCCATCCGCTGTGGTCGTATCAGCTCGCGTTCGACCGCGCACACTTCAATGGCATTGTCGAATGGCTGACGCTGAACCACGGCATGCTGGATGTATTTCTCCATCCGAACACGGGTGAGGCCTTGCGCGATCATCGCGATGCCGCCATGTGGATCGGCCACTCACATCCGTTGAACCTGGCGGCGCTGGGCGGGTAGCAAGACCGACAGCTTCCCAGCCGCAGCCCCTGCCAGCCGCTCAGCCGACAAAGGCCTTTTCCAGCACGAAGTGGCCCGGCTCGCTCATATTGCCTTCGAGGAAGCCGCGCGCCTCCAGCAGGCCCCGCACTTCCTTGAGCATATCGGGGCTGCCGCACAGCATGACGCGGTCGTTTTCGATGGAGAACGAAGGAACATCGATCCGCGCGAACAGTTCGCCCGATTCGATCAGTTCGGTGATGCGGCCGCGATTGTGAAAGTCCTCGCGCGTGACCGTGGGGAAATAGACCAGCTTTTCGCGGACCAGGTCGCCCAGGTATTCATGCTGCGGCAGATGCTGGGAAAGCAGTTCGCGATAGGCCAGTTCCTCGACATAACGGCAGGTGTGGGTGAGCACGATCTTGTCGTAGCGCTCATACACCTCAGGGTCGCGGATGATCGACAGGAACGGCGCCAGGCCGGTGCCGGTGGCGAGCAGCCAGAGGGTCTTGCCGGGCAGCAGGTTGTCGACCAGCAGCGTGCCGGTCGGCTTCTTGCCGACGAAAATCTGGTCGCCCTCGCGCAGGTGCTGCAGGCGCGAGGTCAGCGGGCCGCCCGGCACCTTGATGCTGAAGAATTCCAGGGTGTCTTCGTAGTTGGGGCTGGCAATGCTGTAGGCCCGGAGCAGCGGACGGCCATTGACTTCCAGGCCGAGCATGGCGAACTGGCCATTTTCGAAGCGAAAGGCCGGGTCGCGCGTGCAGGTGAAGCTGAACAGCGTGTCGGTCCAGTGGTGAACGGAGAGTACGGATTGCTGGTAGAGATTGCTCATGGAAAAAAACGCCAGAGCCTGCCGGCAAGGCCGGCGGGCGAGGGTGGTGACCAGGAGGCCGCGCCAGTCAGCGCGGGCCCGCGAAACGGCGGATCACAGAGATGAATGATCCACTTGCTCGGGCGTATTGTAGAACGCCAGCGAGGGACGCATCGTGCCAGCCACGCATCGCCGCGAGATTGTGCTGGTCAGTACTGGACCGGAGCGCGCAGTTTGGCGTTGGCAATCCTGCTTCCTGGCCAAGTGGTTCGCCAGATGGTTTGCGACCGGGCCGGGTTCGAATGAGAGGAGGGCGTAACATACCTGCGCGCGATTCGGATCGCGCCATCCCGATGGGGGCAGGTACTTTGCGCTGACTGACAGCGATGTCGCCCCGGCGGGCACTACGAGCCGCGCAGGTCCTTGGGCCAGAAGGTAATCAAGATGTTGGCCGGCGCGACGCCGTTTTCGTCGCGCGGCAGCGGGTCGGATCGCGACACCGCGCGGAGGACAGCGTTATCCCAGGCCGTATTGCCGCTTGACTTGGCGAGCCTCGTCGACAGCACCGAGCCGTCCGGCGCCATATGCACGGCGACTACCGCTGCCGGATTGCCGCTGACTTCTTCATTGAAGATGATGTTCGGCTTGACCCGTTGTCGCACCCGCTCGGCATACCCGGACGAAGCCTTCGCGGCGGAGCCGGTGCCGGCCCCGGAGCCGGCACTGCCTGCCTGCGCCTGCGCCTGCAGCCGTGCCAGTTCGCTTTGGCGCTGGGCCGTGCTGGCCTGGCGCTGCGCTTCCGCCGCCTTGCGCTGTGCCTCCTTTCGTTCAGCCTCTGCGCGGGCCCGGCTCTCGCGCAGCGCTTGTGCTTCCTCTCGCGCGGCACGCTCGGCCTTGCGCTGTTTCTCCTGCAGCGAGATGTCGGCCTCTTCCTCTTCGACCGGCTTCGCGCTCGGCACCGGGGTGGTTGGCGGCTCTGTCATTGCCGTTTCCGGGATGGCCTCCCACAGTTCGGCCGTGACGCCCTCCGGCGCCGCGCTGCGCCAACGCACGCCGTAATAAAGCAGGACACCCAGCAGCAGGTGCATGAGCAGGGCCAGCAGGAAGCACGTCAAGGTGCCCCGTTCACGCACGGGCTGATAGGGATAGGCGACGTTCTGCATGGATCGCACGTCTTGCCGCTGCTCGTTTCCGGGCTTCCTTGCCTATGCACCGGTCGAGACGCCAGCTCCGCCGGCGGGCTCGTCTACGTGCCGCTCCAGTTTCAGGTACGAGTCGGCCGCGACCAGGCCGAACACGATGTGGGCAATGGCGGTCACCCAGCCTCGCGCTTCAGCAAACCATGGGAAGGCCGCGGTCATTCCGTGGAAATTGACCAGGTACAAGACCAGACCGAAAAGCGCTCCCACCAGCGAGGCCATACCGACGCTCGAATCGAAGCGGAAGGGCGCCATGATCGTCGCCAGGATCAGCGCGAACACGACGGAGAGAACGAAGTGGACCACGACGGCTGCGACCAACACGCTCATCTGGAAGGTGGCAGCTTGCGTCAACACGTCAGGGCCCAGCATGACGGCGGCGATCATGGTCAGCGGTTTCCAGGCGCTGACCCCCATCAACATAGCCGCAAGCAGGTCGAGTACGAGGAATACCACCCCGGCAACGATGCCTGCCAGCGCCGCCGCACGCCAGTCCGGCCACCGGTGCGCGTAGCGATGCGATTGCATATGAAGTTCCATGACATCCTCCTTTGATGCGGCAGAAACCAAAGCCGCTTTCCAAGGCGCAACTTCATTTTATGGGGTGCAACCGCATGAACCAAGGTGGGAGGCAAACTAAAAGAGTTTATAACAGCACTTTTTGTGAATGGTCACGTCGCTTGGCGCGTTGATGAAGCCACTGGCCTGGGGGCCGCGGACAACGCAGCCGCGCCTGAGCAGGCGGGTCGTGGCGGCGCTCCCGTTTCGATCCCTCCGAATCGCCGCTTCGGAAAAGGCCAGTTGGCCGGATGGCGGCTCGCCTCTACTCTTCCCGCATGCATCCGACCCAAGCAGATGCAACACAACGCATATCAAACCAAGGAGCGTATCAGCAATGCATGACTTGCCTCTCGACGGTGTGGTGGTGGTCGAGCTGAGCGACAGCGCTTCGGCGCCGTTCGCCGGCCAGATCCTGGCAGCGCTCGGCGCGGACGTCTGGAAGATCGAGCGGCCCACGGGGGATTCGGCGCGCGGCTGGGGACCGAGCAAGTGGAAGGGCAGCGGCGCGGCCTTCCATGCCATCAACCGCGGCAAGCGCTTCATCAGCCTTGACATCAAGGACCCCGGCGAGCTGGCCAAGCTGCACCAGCTGATCGCGGAGCGCGCCGACGTTTTCTTCCACAACCTGCGGCCCGGTTCGGCGGCGCAGTACGGGCTCGATGCCGACAGCCTGCGCGTGACCAAGCCGGAGCTGATCTGCTGCGAAGTCGGCGCCTTCGGCCACCAGGGCCCGCTGAATACCGCGCCGGGCTATGACCCGCTGATGCAGGCCTTCGCGGGGATCATGAGCATCACCGGCGAGGAGGGCCAGTCGCCGGTGCGCGCCGGGGTCTCGATCGTCGATTTCGGCACCGGCATGTGGGCTGTGATCGGCATCCTGGCGGCGCTGATGCGCCGGCAGAAGAAGCACGTGGGCGCGACCGTCCACAGCTCGCTGCTGGAAACCGCGATTGCCTGGATGTCGATCGGCGTCGCCAACTACAACGCCGACGGCGAGCCGGGCTCGCGCCATGGGTCTGGCGTCGCCTTTATCGTGCCGCATCGCGCTTACCCGACTGCGGACGGTGATCTGATCATCAGTTGCGCGAACGACGCGCTGTTCGCCCGGCTTTGCGAGACGCTGGACCGGCCCGAATGGGCGCGTGACGAGCGCTTTGCCACCAATGCGGGGCGCCTGCGCAACCGCGCCCTGATCGACGGGCTGATCGGCGAGCGCCTGGCCGAGCAGCCGCGCGCCTGCTGGCAGGAGCGGCTGGGCGCCGCCGGGCTGCCGTGCGCCCCGATCCAGACGACCGAGGAACTGGTGCACCACGCGCAGACGGAGGCGCTGGGCATCATCGGCAAGCCGTCAGAGGATGAGCTCGCTGTCGTCGGCTTGCCGCTGTCGTTCAACGGCAAACGTCCGCCGCCATTGTCGGCGGCGCGGGAAGTCGGCGACGACAACGCGGACCTTGAGTTCCTGGCCAGGCGGCCCAAGGCTTGACGACCAGGCGACATTTCACAACGGGGAGAGACATGACCGACGTTCCGCAAACGACGCGTCTCTTCGCCGAGATGCATGACCAACCCGAGTAACCATGAACGCCAACGCGAATGCTGCCGCCGCAGCCACCACGAACAAAACTGAGCGACCCCTGAGCGGCGTGCGAGTCCTGGCGGTCGAGAATTTTGTTGCCGGACCGTTTGCCTCGATGTGGCTCGCCGATGCCGGTGCCGAGGTCGTCAAGGTGGAGTCGCGCGACGGCGGGGATTTTGCGCGCAGTACCACCCCGGTGAAGAGCGCCGGGGACGGCTCCTTGCAGAGCTTGTCCTTCCTGCGCAACAACCGCAACAAGAAGAGCGTCACGCTGGACCTCAAGCATCCCGAAGGCAAGCGGATATTCACGCAACTGGCATGCGAGGCGGACATCGTCCTTGAGAACCTGCGGCCCGGCGTGATGGACCGTCTCGGCATTGGCTATAGCGCGCTGCGGGAGCACAACCCGCGCCTCATCTATGTCGCAATCTCCGGGTTCGGGCATGAAGATGTGATGCCGAGCCCGTACACGGACTACCCGGCCTTCGACATCATCGGACAGGCGCTGAGCGGGCTGATGTACCGGCCCGAGCGCCAGGGAGACCGGCCGACTTACCTCGGATTCTCGATGACCGACCTGCAGGGCGGCATCCTTGCCGCACAGGGGGCGCTGCTGGCTCTTTACCAGCGCGAACGAACCGGGTTGGGCAAGAAGGTCGACATTTCGCTCTATGACGCCTCGCTGGTGCAGAACGAGATCTCGGTGGCGATGTACTCCGCATTCCATCAGCCGGCGCCGCCCGGGCTGCACGCCGTGACCGCGCCGTTCGGCACCTTCCGCGCCAGCGACGGGTATATCGTCATCGCCGTGCTGGGGGATCATATCTGGCAGCGCTTCTGCCACGTGATCGGCATGCCGGCCCTGCTGGAGGATGCGCGCTTCCAGGACGGTATGGCCCGCAGTGCCAACAGCGATTTGCTCAACCCGCATATCGACGCATGGCTGGCCACGCGCACCCGCGCCGAGGCCGTCGAAGCACTGCGCGAAGGCGGGGTTCCGGCCTCCGCGGTCAATGACATTGCGGATGTCTTCGAATGCCCGCACGTTGCCGCGCGCCAAATGCTGATGACCCTGCAGGACCCGGCATGGGGCGCCATCCAGGTCGCGGGCAATCCGATCAAGATGTCGGAGACGCCCGAGCCGGAGGCTGGCCTGCCACCCCGGCTGGGTCAGCACACCGAGAGCGTGCTGGGCGACTGGCTGCGCATGAATGCGCAGCAGCTCGAGGCACTGTACTCGTCGAAGGTCGTCTGACCAACGTAGGGGCATCTGGCTCGAAACCATCAACGTCTCAACGGATAGGGGGTCCCCGAAGTGACAAGTCTTGAAGGAAAGGTCGCCATCGTCACCGGCGGTACAGGCGGGATTGGGAAGAGGGTCGCGTTACAGTTGGCTGCTCACGGTGCCATCGGCGTGCCCGGGCGCTTGATCTTCGTTCATCGGATTCTCTCGATGGTGGCCGCCCGCTACTGAATCGGTGGCACCTCAGGTGTCGGGGAAAAGTGGTGCTGAAGGATTTGCCATACCCCTTGACGCCTGACAAGCACCCACGTCGTCCTTAGTTCGGAGAAGGTCTCGCGTCCATCCGCGAGCACGAAGCGGAATTTCGCGTGCCCTTGCGCCAGCAGCATATCCGTGCCGAGTTCGATCACGGTTTGATCGACAAGGGACATGGATGCCGAAAGGAGCGTTCCGGCATACGAGCTGAAGTAGGCCAGGATCTCCGGCTGGCCGACGGCGTGGCCTGGGCGGCCGCCGAAGAATAGCGCCTCAGGCGCATACATGGACGTCAGCGCGTCGACATTCCACTCCCGTGCGGAGGCATTCCACCGGCGCTCGACGTCTCGCAATACTGCGTGCGCTTGCTCGGAAGCTGCGCTCGCGGTGGATTGGTGTCCGGTGCTGGTTGCCATGTCGTTGCCTCGCCTGGCTGGGGCGTTCCCCGCCATTGTCTTCCTCCCAGCTTTGGAGGCAATGCTACGACGACGGCGCAAGGCGGCACAGCCGGATCGATACAGTGTTCCGTACCCTGAAATTCGATTGCGATAGCGATAGCCGCGCCACGACGGTTGTCAGCAAGGGCGCTGTGCTCATCGCCATGACTTCATCGGGCAGGCTGTGGGCCAGGGAACCGTTTCAAAGTACGGGAGACTTCGTGCAAAGCCATTGGTTATCTGCCGGAGGTACAGCATAGTGAAAGCGTGCATGCCGGAAGTCGGTAGCCGCTGTCTCCATGCTCACTGCTGAGTGAGCTTAAGCCCCGAACGGCTTGCCGCGGGGCTCTTTTTTTGCAGTCGAAGAACCTTCCAATCCCCGTCCGAGAACGCGCGTGTGGCCGCGAGCGACGACGCGCGTATCGCCCCGCGCACCTTGATGCCTGCGAACGGATTGGCGAGCACGCAGCGCAGCGCTGCTGCATGAGCCATCGATACCAGAGGTGAGGTCGGACATCTCGAAGTCCGAGGCGGCCGCCGTGTGAACCCTATGGAAGCCGGGAAACACCTCCGAGCCCGACGCACTTCATGTTGGCATAAAAGGAGGGAAGTTAGTCCGTCAAGCCAAAGCCCAGGCTCCTATCATCATGTCCATCGCACCCGATTAAAGCGGAACCGATGTATGCGCTTCGGCGACGAAGCATTGCTCAAACCATGTAAGGAAATCATCATGCCCAACAAGCTCGATCTAGTGCTCTACACGTCATATACCCGCGTCACCGGCGGCCGCGAAGGCGCCGGCCGTTCCAGTGACGGCGCCATCGACGTCAGGCTGAGCACGCCCGGCTCCGGCCGGCCTGGTACCAACCCCGAACAGCTGTTCGGCATCGGGTACTCAGCCTGCTTCATCGTTGCCGTCGAAAGCGCCGGCAAGCAGTTGGGTGTCAAGCTGCCGAAGGACGCGGCCATCGACGCCGAAGTGTCGCTGGGCAAGACCGACGGCGGCGCCCACTATGGCCTCGGCGTGACGCTGAAGGTCAGCCTGCCGGGACTGGATGCGGCCGTGAAGAGGCAACTGGTGGAAACCGCCCACCAGACCTGCCCATACTCGCGCTCCCTTCGCGGCAACGTCGACGTGGGGTTCGAGATTCTTTAAGCACCGCGGAGCTACGTCCATGACTCACCCAAAGACTCAGAACCCGCCCGGAAGCGACCAGTTAGCTCCATCGCTTCCCGATACAGCTGCGTCCTCGCCGTTCAGCCGGCGCAGCTTCCTTGCCGGTTCGGCAGCCGCGCTTTTCGTCAGTCCATTCGCGTTCGCCTCTCGCAGCGCCGCCGCGACCAGCGCTGACGGACTCGCGGTGTCGGCGGCATTGGCCTCACGCCAGGCGGCCGACAACGAGGCGATCCGCCCCTTCCGCGCGCACGTGCCCGACGCCGACCTCGCAGATCTCCGCCGCCGCCTCGCGGCGACCCGCTGGCCAAACAAGGAGACTGTCGCAGATCCGTCGCAGGGCGCGCAGCTTGCGAACCTTCAGGGACTCGTCCGCTACTGGGCGACTGATTACAACTGGCGCAAGGCCGAGGCGAGGTTGAACGCCTTCCCGCAGTTCATGACGAGGATCGACGGGGTCGACATCCACTTCATCCACGTCAAGTCGCGCCACCCGAACGCGCTGCCGGTCATCGTCACGCACGGATGGCCGGGCTCGGTCTTCGAGCAGATCAAGCTCATCGGCCCGCTCACCGACCCCACCAGATACGGCGGCCGGGTGGAGGATGCCTTCGACGTCGTGATTCCGTCCCTGCCGGGCTTCGGCTTCTCGTCGCGACCGACCGAGACAGGCTGGGGATTGGATCGCATCGGCCGGGCGTGGGACGTGCTCATGAAGCGGCTGGGATACACGCGCTACGTAGCGCAGGGCGGAGATTGGGGGGCGGGCGTCGTCGAGAGGATGGGGCTGCAGGCGCCGGCGGGACTGCTCGGCATTCACACCAACTTGCCGGCGGTATTGCCTCCCGACGCAGCCGAGGCCTTCGCCAGCGGCGGACCCGCACCGGCGGGACTCTCCGACAAGGAGCGCGCGGAATTTGACGCCCTTAGAAACTTCACCAGGAACGGGGGCTGGACTTACCTGACCATGATGAGCTGGCGGCCACAGGCCGTCGGCTACGGGCTGACGGACTCCCCGGTTGGCCTCGCAGGGTGGATGCTCGTGCATGGCGGGTTCGGAAAGTGGGCGTACGGCAAGGACCCGAAGCAGACACCGACGAAAGACGACGTGCTGGACAACTTCTCGCTGTACTGGCTGACGAACACGGCGGTCTCGGCAGCGCGGCTTTACTGGGAGAACCGCGAAGAGAACCTTGTCAGTGCTGCCGCGCAGAAGACCCACGAGATCGTGCTCCCGGTGGCCATCACGGTGTTCCCAGACGACGATCTCTATCGAGCCCCGCAGACGTGGGCCCGCCGGGCTTTTCCCAACCTGGTCTACTTCAACGAGGTCGACCGAGGAGGTCACTTTGCCGCCTGGGAGTACCCGGGGCTCTTCGCGGCAGAGATGCGTGCGGCGTTCAGGACGCTGCGATGAGCTCGAGGACGCGGACGACCCTCGCGCTCCACTCGCGCCCCGTCCGCGTCTTCACTTCGAACCGCGCATTGATCCGCACAACCGCAATCCAAATTTTGAACGAGAAACTACAATGATCATGCTTATAAAGACGCTTGCCGTAATCGCGGCTGGCACCGTGCTCGCCACGAGCGCCTTCGCCCAGAGCGCGAAGGACATCCGCGGCGCTTCGCCGTACGTCGCGGTCGAGAATGAACCTGCCCCGAAGTTGATCGTGGATCCCCCGCTTCCCGAGGGGCTGGCCCACGGCATCTTCTGGGCTCAGTACCGAGTGGAGAACTTGCGCATCGCACCCGTGTTCGGGCCGGAGGCCGCCAAGGTATCTCCACGTGTCGGGCATCTGCACATCACGGTCGACGACCTGCCCTGGTGGTGGGCGGATCCGAGCGACGACAACACCGTCGACATAGCCGGGCTGCCGCCCGGCCAGCACAAGGTGAAGATCTCGCTGGTTGACGCTAACCACAACGTCTTCCCAGGACAGGTGGTGACACTGGAGTTCACCGTACCTGACCAGAAGGGCGCGAAAGCGCACTCACATAAAAGCTGAGCCCGAGGACGTGGACGCGCGCTCCACTCGTGCCCGCCCGCGTCCTCACTACGGTTCCCGCATCAATCCGCACAACCGCAATTCCCCGGCAGTCAGCCGTTCACGTCAGAGCCGAATCTGCTGCATGTCGCGAGCGGGCCGCTCGCTTCAACGCCTGGGGCGGTTCGCCGAAGACGCGCAGGAACGCCCGCCTCATTCGCTCCGGGTCGGAGAAGCCAGTTTCACTCGCGATGCGCTCGATCGTGAGTCGATCCGCCTCGACAAGAATCCGAGCCGTTTCCGCGCGCAGCCGCTCGACGGCGCGCGCAGGAGACTGACCGGTGTTCAACCGGAACTCGCGGCTGAAGTGGCGCTGGCTCATGTGGACGGCATGGGCGAGCCGCTCCACCGACAGGTCTTCGCGCAGGTGGTTCTTGGCGTAGGTCAGTGCCGCCTGGATGCGATCGGACTTGGATTCCAGCTCCGACAGCGCCGAGAACTGGGACTGCCCACCCGAGCGGCGATGGTGAACGACGAGCTGTCTTGCGACCGCTCCCGACACGTCGCTGCCCAGGTCGCCCTCCACCAGCGCCAGCGCGAGGTCGATGCAGGCGGTCATGCCGGCCGAGGTCCAGACGGTGCCGTCGCGCACGAAGATCCGGTCTTCTTCGACCCGGATCGACGGATAGCGGCGCTGAAGCTCCCGCGCATGGGCCCAATGCGTTGTCACGCGACGGCCCTCCAGGATCCCGGCCTCGGCCAGGACGAAGGCGCCGGTGCAGATGCTGGCCATGCGCCGAGTGGGCTCGAGCGCGCGCGAGAGCACCCGCAGGAGTTTGGGCGACGACGGCTGCGGCGTGGTCGCCCCGGCCACGATGAGCGTGTCGTAGACGCTCGGATCCAGCACAATCGTGTGAACCGCCGTGCCCAGCGAGCTTTTCACCGCACCGCCGCTTTCGGAGACGACATGGATGTCATAGGCAGCCTTGGGTGCAGCAAGGTTGGCCATCTCGAACACCGAGATGGCCACTATGTCCAGGATCTGGAAGCCGGGGAACACCACGAGTCCGACGCGTTTCATGTTGGCCTAAAACGAGGGAAGTTCGTCATTCAAGCTAAAGCCTAGGCCCTTATCCTTGGTCTGTCAAAGACATCCATTGCTTCCCATCCGCCCCCTCAGGGCATACGACATTCGAAGGTAGAGTAATGAGCTCAAAACACTCCCCATCTGCGGCCCAGAACCCCGACCAGTCCGGGCGCACGCTCGCGATCGACCGACGCCAGCTCCCTGGGGCGGCCGCCGCAGCGGCTTTCGGTCAGACTGGAGAACTCATGGCCGCAACGCGTTCGGCCAGCGCCGGTGAATTGCACGAGCTCGGGCTCGCAGCTGCAGCACGTGCAATTCGAAACGGGGAGATTTCCTCGGAGGCATATGTCGGGAAGCTGCTGGAACGAGCGCGTGAGCACGCCGACTTGAAAGCGTTCATCACAATCGATGGCGCCTCAGTGCTGGAGGCCGCAAGGCAAGCCGATCGATCGCTTCGAGCAGGACGCAGTGCTCCCTTGCTTGGCGTGCCCCTGGCGGTCAAGGACAGCTACCTGACCAAGGGGCTGACCACCACCGTCGGCACTTCCGTGCTGGCCGCCTTCAAGCCGACGCGGGACGCTGAGGCGATTACAGGTGTGAAAGATGCGGGGGCGATCATCTTCGGAAAGAACAACCTGGTGGAGATGTCGTACGGCCTGACGGGGCTCAATGCACACCATGGCCAGGTGAAGAACCCCTACAACAAGGCCAACGTCACGGGCGGCTCCTCCAGCGGGGCAGGCGCGTCGGTGGCTGCTCGCATCGTTCCCGCTGCGCTCGGGGGCGACACTGTCGGCTCGATCCGTGTTCCCGCCTCGTTGTGTGGTGTGGTGGGATACAAGCCGACGCCGGGCCGCTGGCCGGCCCAGGGCGTGGCCCCGATATCCGACACCCTCGACACGACGGGTCTCCTGGCGCGCAGCGTGGAAGACTGTGAGCTCGTGGACGCCGTGCTCACCAGGAGCCCTGTCCACAGCTCCGACGTAAGCGGCAACCTGAAGGGCGTCAAGTTCGCCTACGCGCCTCGGCAGTACCTGGCCGACGTGGACGGTGAGGTGGAGCGCGCGTTCCGCGAGACCTTACGACAGCTTAAGGACGCAGGAGCCGAGCTGGTGGAGGTCGATCTAGGGGAGGACTTCCTTGCCCTTGCCGATAGCACGACGTGGCCCATCTTCTTCCATGAGACGATGCCCGCCGTTCGCAGATTCCTCGCTGCCAACGCGCTGCCCGTTTCCTTCGAGCAGATCTATGCGGGGTTGGGCGAGAACATCATGAGTGGCTGGTCGCACTTCGTCGTGTCCTCCGGCGCAGGCTACGTGTCCGATGAGAAGTACCTCGCCGCACTTAACGTGGGCAGAAAAGAGCTGAGCCGCCGGCTTGCGGCGATTGCGTTCGGACAGGCCGATGCGCTGCTCTTCCCGACCACGCCGTGTGCAGCGCCTCGTATCGAGAATCAGTGGAAGTTCCGAGTCGGCGGCAAGGACTTCACGGACCTCTTCCTGTCCCGGAACACGCATCCGTCGAGCTCCGCCGGCGTGCCCGGTATCAGCATTCCGATGGCACTGAACTCGGAAGGGCTTCCACTCGGGCTCGAGCTCGATGCGGCCGCCGGTCGTGACCGTGAGCTGCTCACCCTGGCTCGCCGAGTCGAACAAGTCATTGGGCGCCTTCCCGGACCCACTGGGTTCTGAGCTGCACCCACAGTGACGCGAAGGCCGAGAGGCCTTCCTGGCCAACTGCGAACTGTACAATCTGCATGAAAAGGACGATCCCCCCATTTCGCGCTCAGAGAAACGGGGGGCTGCCCGCCAGTGCAGGCCCCGGCTTCTGCGTCGCTATTGCTTTCCCGGCCGTACGTCAGCAAGAATAGACGCGATGTTCCCCACGTTCTCCAGGTCCAGCACCGCGTCGATGACGCGAGCGATGTTGGCGTCGGGAATGACATCCCGCGCGTTGTCACGGAACTTCTGCACCAGCTCATCCGTGCTCATGTAGCTGTCCGGATCGGGGGAGGGGCTCCCCTTCGGGTAGCGCCGCTCGCCGGCAAAGGTCTGGCCGCGCGCCGACACCTCGATCCTGGCCGGCCGGCTGGCGGCATGGCCGGTCAGCAGCGCCACGTAGTCGGGGTGCACCGCATGCTCGACCTTGCTCATCAGGCGCATCACGGATTCGCCAAACACCAGTTCCGGATCCTGCCAGGCCTTGCCCGGCGGCACGCGATGCGCACCCAGCGCGATCCCGTGCGCGATGCTGAACTGTGCGTCGTGCACATGCCGGATCTCACGGTTGAGCCAAACCGGCTGCTCGACGAAACCCTCGACCCAGACCTTGATGCCGTCGATCTCGTCCGGCCGCAGTTCGTTCTGGTCGACGATCTCGTTGAGGCTGTCCAGCAGCGCATGCAGGATGCGGCAGTGCGGGTAGGGCTTGTAGGCCTGCTCGGTGGGAAACTGCCAGTCGGTGCCGAGTGCCGCGAGGATGCGGTCCGGCTCCCAGCGCGTGGTGCCGATGAAGCGCGGGAAACCGTATTCGCGGTCATCGAGGATCTGCAGGTCGCCACGGTGGCCGAACTCGGCCATGTGCGCGGCGGCCATGGCCGCCTGCGTCAGCGCGCCGGCAAGCAGGTACTTGATGGTGGAGCTGGGCGCATGCTGGAACCAGGCGACCTGCGAGTTCACCGGGCTGATGCTGCCGGCAATCCCGAGCGCATGCGCTGTCGTCTCCGCGCCCAGTCCCTTCAGCTTGACGATGGCCGCCGTCGCGCCGAAAACGGTGCTGCTGTAGCCATAGATCTTCGGCGGCGAGACCTTGCCGTCCTTGGTGTCGCGCAGGTAGTCCATGGCCTTGCCGAGCCGGTACGACATCTCGTGCGAGACCGCCAGCGCGGCAATCAGGTCCTGGCCGGACCGGC
This sequence comes from Cupriavidus sp. PB-02, assembly GCF_058252315.1. Lineage (NCBI taxonomy): Bacteria > Pseudomonadati > Pseudomonadota > Betaproteobacteria > Burkholderiales > Burkholderiaceae > Cupriavidus > Cupriavidus sp. PB-02. The sequence goes on along the minus strand of NZ_CM177695.1, from coordinate 1,608,064 downwards.
CCATGGCTTCGCCGACCGCCAGCGCACCGGGCAGGACATAGGGCGTCACGTGGCCCGGCGGCACCACCGCATCCATGTCGAGCGCGTTGATCAGTTCGCCGTTGGCAAAGGCCGCGCCGACGACCGACACTCGCTGGTCGGTGCCGATGATGGTGGCGTCGCCCGCGGCGCCGCCCATCAGTGCGCCGTAGTCGATGCCGATCTTGCCCTTGGGCTGGTCGACGGCGGCCAATGCGCATCCCAGCGAATCGAGGACGATGCGCTTGCATTCGTCCACGACGGCAGAGGGCAGCGTGTCGTAGGTGCCTTGTTGGCTGAAGCCGGCCAGTTGCTCGACGATGGTTGTTGCCATTGCATTCTCTCCAGGTAAGGTGTCGGGCCCCTGCGGCAGGGGCTGGCAGGGGCCGCTCGGCTTGTAGTTCGGCTTGTCGTTCGGCTTATTCCTTCGGGATGCCCAGGTCCGCCACGACCTTGATGTTGCGCTGCAGGTCCTGGCGCAGGAACTCGGTGAATTCCTCCGGAGACATGTTGCCGGCTTCGGCGCTGTCCCTGCGGAACCGCTCGCGCACGGCTTCGCTTGCCTGCGCCGCCTTCAATGCCTTCGCCAGCCGCATGACCACCGGCGTTGATGTACCGGCAGGCGCCGCCAGGCCCATGTAGACATGGAAGCTGTAGTTGGGCAGGCCCTGTTCGGCCAGTGTCGGAATATCGGGAAACGCCGCCAGGCGCTTGGGTGACGAGACCGCGAACGCGCGCAGCTTGCCGTCCTGGACGTACGGGCCCGACGAGTTGGCGCCGTCAAAGATCATGTTGACGCGGCCGCCAAGCACGTCCGGCATGGCGCCGGCGTTGCCCTTGTAGGGTACGTGGAGCATCTTGATGCCGGCCTGGTGCACGAACAGCGCGGCGGCCATATGGGTACTGGTGCCCATGCCTGCGGTGGCATAGGACATCGTGCCCGGGCTGGCTTTCGCATGCGCGATCAACTGGGGCAGGGTCTTGTCCGGCTGGGCGGAGAAGCCCACCATGATCAGCGGGGCCTTGTTCATCATGCCGATGCCGGTGAAGTCCCGCGCCAGATCATAGCCCGGCTCCAGCTTGGTGGCCTGCGCCAGCGCCAGGGTATTGGCGGTGGCGAGGATGGTGTAGCCATCCGGCTTCTGGGCTTTCACATAACGGATGCCAAGCATCCCGGCGGCCCCTGCCATGTTTTCCACGACCACGGGCTGGCCGAGATTCTCGGCCATCTGCTGCGCCACGGCGCGGGTCGTGACGTCGAGCAGCGCGCCCGGCGCCGAGTTGACGATGATCCGCACGGGCCTGGCCGGGTAGGCGTCCGCTGCGAATGTCGGGGCTGCCGCCAGCGCCATGATGATCGCGCCGCACAGGCGTTGAAGGGGATGGGTCATTGCTGCGGTCTCCTGTCTCGATATCTTTATTGGCAGCCCTGCGTGCAGGGTGCGCGTATGCATGCATGGTCGGAATGCGGGGCAGGCGAGGTCAATGCCGGGCTTGCAGGCGTTCCGTGCAATGAGCGGGCAAGGCGGACCGGGCCGCGCGGGCGCCGGGATGTGGTGACCGCGGCGCGTGGGTGCCGCGCGCGCAAAGGGGGTTAACCCCCATGGAACTCCACCGATCCCGCGCTCAGACTCTACCTAACGTTCGTCAGGTACGGGCGCGTCGGCCAGGCGCCGCGTGCAGGTGGGTATCGGGCGCAAGCACACCCAAGGATACGGAGACGCCCATGTTGCAGCAAGCAGGCGCGAGGCCGCGAGACCATCAACCCGGCATCGGCGCGATCTGGCCCAGGCCGGGCCGGTCCGCTACGGCGGAAAGCCAGGTGCGGGTGGTGCCGCTGGCACGCGGCCTGGCCGTGCTGGCCGCCTTCGGCCCGGAGCAGGCCTGGCTGGGCAACCAGGAAATCTCGCTGGAAACCGGCATCCCCGCGCCCACGGTCACGCGGCTGCTGCAGTCGCTGGTCGCACTGGGCTACCTGCACCACGACGAGGTGCGGCGCAAGTACCGGCTTGCGGCCGCCTCGCTGGCGCTCGGCTATGCGGCGATCGCCGATCCTGCCGTGCAGCGCGAGGCCAGCATCGAGATGCGCAAGTTCGCCGAAGCGACCGATACCTACGTGGTGCTCGGCACGCGCGACCGGCTCGATGTGATCGTACTGGACAGCCGGGTCGGCAGCCAGGCGGTGCTGGACCTGCGCCTGACGCCGGGAACGCGCCTGCATATCGCGTCTTCGCTGATGGGATCGGCGCTGCTTGCGGCGATCCCGGAACTGGAGCGCTGCTACCTGCAGGGCAATGTGGAGCGCAAGGCCGGCCGCGACTGGCCTATGCTGCGGCGGCGCATGGCCGAGAAGATCTCGCAGGTCCATGAGCTGGGCTTCTGCATGTCGCTCGGCGAATGGGAGCCTGAGCTGGCCAATGTTGCCGTGCCGGTGTGCGTGCCGGAGCAGCCGCCGCTGGTGCTGGCCTGCATCGGCCGCACCGCGCGCATGGCGCGCGCCCGCGTCGAACGCGAGCTGGGGCCGCGCCTGCTGGCGATGGCGCAGGTGCTGCAGGAGCGGCTGGCATCGCGCGAATAAGGCGGGCAAAATAGGCTGGCCCCTTACCATCCCGCCAGCCTTTCATGACCGAATTCAACCGCCTGCACCTGATCCGGCAAGTCGACCTGTTTACCTTGCGGCTGTTCCTGTCCGCTGTCGAAGAGCAGCAGATCGGTCGCGCCGCGATCCGCGAGAATATTGCCGCTTCAACGGCGACCAAGCGGATCCAGGACCTGGAAGATATTGCCGGCGTCAAGCTGCTCGAACGCGGACCCAAGGGCGTCGTGCCCAGTCCCGCGGGCGCGGTGCTGGTGCGCTACGCACGCGAGATCCTGGACAGCATCGAGAACCTGCGCTCCGAGATCTCCGCCTTCACCGAAGGCATGCGCGGCAAGGTGGTGGTGGCTTCGGCACGGTCGATCATCGCTCCCTTTCTTGCCCGTGAGCTGGGCGACTACGCGCGCGATTTCCCGCTGGTGGAGCTGGTGGTGCGCGAAGTCGAGAACGCCGCGATCATCGAGGCGGTGTCGCGCGGCGATGCCGACGTAGGCGTGTTCGCCATGGCCCACGAGCTTGAGCTTGGGGGCGTCGACGTGACGCCGTACCGCCGCGATCGGCTGGTCGCCGTGGTGCCCAACACGCACGCGCTCAGCGCGCGCGAAACGGTCAGGTTCGAAGACCTGCTGCCGGAACGGCTGATCCCGGTGGAATCGATGCTGGGCATGTTCCGCGCCGCGGCCAAACGCCTGGGCGCAGAGTTCGCCCCACCGTTCCACGTCGTCAGCGCCGGGGTCGCGACCAGTCTGGTGCAGGCCGGACTGGGCGTGACCGTTCTGCCCGAATGCCTGCTCAGCCACGATATGTTCGACCAGGTCACCAGCGTTGCCATCGACGAGTCATGGGCCGTGCGCACCACCCATATCGCCACGGCACGAGGTCGTGTCCTGAGCCCGCCTGCCGCCGCACTGATGAAGCAGCTGCTCGACCGCCCGCACGGCGAGCCCGCCGTTTCAGGGCAGGGCTAAGCGCCACCGCGCACCACTGCGCGGCTGCGCATCCGGGCGCCTCCTCCGGCTCACTTCGATCCCACCGAATCGCCGCTTCGGAAAAGGCCAGTTGGCTTGCCGGCTGCACATCACTACGCTTCCAACACGCATCGCAGCAAGGGTTCGCTGCAATGCAGGCAGATGCCAACGCAAACCAATGGAGGCAATACAGTGCAACCGAATTTCCTGAATGAATCGCAGGCCTTGTGGCTGGATACCGTGAACCGTTTCATGGACAACGAGGTCACGGTCGAGTACGTGCGCAAGTGCGACCAGAACCGTGACTATCCCTACGAGGCCTACGACAAGATTGCCAGGCAGGGCTGGCTGGGGCTGCTGTTCACGGAGGAAGAGGGCGGTGCCGGCGGTGACATCTTCGACTACACCCTTATGGCCGAAGGCCTTGGCAAGTTCGGCTTCGATTTTGCTGCAGCGGTCCTGGTGCCGACCTTCACGGCGATGAACATCGCAAAGTACGGCACGGCCGCGCAGAAGGACAAGTACATCCAGCCATTTATCGAGGGCAAGATCCGCTTCTCCGTGTCGATCTCCGAGCCCGACGCCGGCTCCGATGCCTCCAACACGAAGACCCGCGCCCGTCGCGACGCGAACGGCGACTGGATCGTTTCCGGGCAGAAGCTGTGGTGCAGCGGCGCGGCGGCCAATGATACGGTCATCGCCATGCTGGTACGCACGGATGCCGACAACAAGCACGGCGGCCTTTCCGTGCTCCTGATTCCGAACACCACGCCGGGCCTCGTGATCAACAAGCTGCCGACGCTGTCGCGGCATGCGACCGGCACCACCGAGATCTTCCTGGACGAAGTGCGCGTGCCGGGCGATGCGATGCTCGGCGAGGAAGGCCAGGGCTGGGAAATCATCACCAAGCACCTGGAACTCGAACGTTGCTCGGTGGCAGCGGCCTACGTCGGCAACGCGCAGACGGCGGTGTCGACGGCGGTGCGCTATGCCCACGAGCGTATCCAGTTCGGCAAGCAGCTTTGGGACTTCCAGGTGCTCAAGCACATGCTGGCCGATTGCCAGACCCAGGTGGATGCAGCACGCCTGCTGTGCTACCGGGCCGCGCAGATGGCTGCCGCGGACGTGCCTTGCAGCCGTGAAGTGTCGATGGCCAAGCTGTACGGCTCGGAGACGCTGAAGCACTGCGCGCTGACCGGCATGCAGGTGCTGGGCGGCTACGCCAACCTGCCGGAAGCCGACATGGAGCGCTACCTGCGCGAAAGCGTCCAGTCCACCATCGGCGGCGGCACCTCGCAGATCCAGAAGACCATCATTGCCAAGTCCATGCGGATGGGCTGACAGCGCCAACACTTCAAGGAACCAGCAAAATGACCGACACGACCAAGCGCGCTATCAACAACCGCATCGACCAGACCTTTGACGAGCTGCAGGTAGGCCAGATCTTCCGCTCGGGCGGGCGCACCGTCACCGAAGCCGACGTGGTCAACTACTGCGCACTGACCGGCAACTGGATCGAGATCCACTCCAACACCCACTACGCCTCCAAGACCCGCTTCGGCCAGCGCCTGGTGCAGGGTTCGCTGACCTACTCGATCGTCACCGGCCTGATCCAGTTTGGCCTGGGCATCCAGGCGAACTACGGCATCGACAATATGCGCTTCCGCAGCCCGGTGTACATCAACGACACCATTTACGCGGTGTGCGAGGTGATCGGCAAGAAGGAGAAGGACGAGAAGTATGGCGTGATCAAGTTCCTCATCAAGGCGATCAACCAGAACGGTGACCTGCTGCAGCAGGGCGAATGGAGCCTGCTGATGCTGCGCAGCCGCGAAGACCTCGACGCGCTGATCGCGTCGTCGCTGCCCGAACTCAAGGCGGCCTGAGGCGTGGCGGCCATGTCGACCAAGCCAGTGGCAGCCATCGTCGGGATGGGCGACGCCTACGCGTCCCGCGCGAATCGCAAAGACCCGCTGCAGCTCGCCGCCGAAGCCACGCGGCGCGCGCTGCAGGACGCGGGCATCAGCAAGGACCAGGTCGATGCCGTGTACACCGGCCGCTCGCCCTGGGCGGACAAGCGCTCGCAGTGGAGCAACATCTTCATCTCGCATATGCAGATGCCGGTTAAGCGCACCAGCGAGATCACCATGCACGGCGCCGGGCTAACGGCGACGCTGGCGGTGGCCTCGGAGATGATCGCTGCGGGCCAGGCAGAGTACGTGCTGTGCCTGCAGAGCGACGCGACCGAGCTGTTTGTCGATGCCGTGGCGATGGGTGCCGAGGCCGATGCCGATCCGCAATTCGAGGTGCCGTATGGCCCGATCATCCCTGCGCTATACGGCCAGGCTGCGTGCCGCTACCTTCATGAGTTCGGCCTGACCGAGGCGGACCTCGCGGAGGTGGCGGTGGCCAACCAGCGCTGGGGCGTGCATCACCCGCATGCTGCCAAGGCGCGCTTCGGCGAGATCGACCGCGAGACCGTGCTGGCCTCGCCCTATGTCGCCACGCCGCTGCGGCGCTGGATGTGCTCCACCTGGGGCGGCGGCACCGGCGGCGCGCTGGTGGTCACCTCGCCGGAACGGGCAAAGGCGGCGTGCAACCCCATCTACCTGATGGGCTACGGATCAGCCACGACGCACGAGTACCTGGGCGATCGCATGAACATGCGGTCGTGCAAGTTCCCCGAGCTCGGCCCGATGCCCAACCTGACCTACACCGCAACGGCGGCGGCGGCGAGGCAGGCCTATGCCATGTCGGGGCTGTCGCCGGCTGACATCGACATGGCGCAGATCTCGGTGAACTTCGCGCACATGGGGCCGATCGTCATGGAAGACCTGGGCTTCGCGAAGAAGGGCCGGGGAATCGACCTGTACCGCGAAGGACGCACCGGTGTGGACGGCGACCTGCCCACCGACACCAACGGCGGCTGGCTGTCGTTCGGCCAGCCGGGCATCTCCTGCAACATGGACAGCATGGTCGAGGCCGTGCGCCAGTTGCGCGGCGAAGCGCTCGGGCTGGCGCCCGCGCGCCGGCCGAAGACAGTGCTGGTGCAGGGTGCCGGGGGCATGCTGGCCGCTGGCAGCGTGCTGCTGCTGTCTTCCTCCACCTGATTTCCATCGGAGCCAGTGATGATCCAAACGCAAGACGGCTGGCCGCAGCCGTACCAGCTTCTCGATGCCAGGCCCTACTGGGAAGGCCTGGGCGCCGGACTGCTGAAATACCAGCGTTGCGGCGGATGCGGCCAGGCGGTCTGGCCGGCCCATTCCTTCTGTCCGCACTGCAGCGCCGACCAGCTCGCATGGGAAGTCTCCGCCGGACGCGGCAGGCTGTATTCGTACAGCACCGTGATGCGGGGGCCGACGCCGGCCTTTGCCGCGATCGCGCCGTACACGGTCGGCTTTGTCGAAATGGACGAAGGCTATTTCCTGTTCACGCAGATCGAAGGTCCGCCCGAGTCGATGCAGATCGGCAACCGCGTGCACGCGCGCATGATCGAACGCGGCGGGCAGGCGCTACCGGTGTTCGCCCAGGACTGACGCAGCGCACGACATATAACGCATAGAACGGAGAGAGACATGACAGTACGACTAGCAGCGGCCGGCCGCCGCCGCTGGCTTCGGCTGGCGGGTGCCGCCGGCCTGGCCGCCTGTGCGGCGCTATCCCTTCCCAGGCCGGCCGCGGCCGCGGAATGGCCGACCCGGCCTGTGAGGATCGTGATCGCGGTCGCGGCGGGCTCCACCGGCGATATCCTGGCCCGGACCCTGGCGCAGCGCCTCGAAGGCATCTGGAAGCAGCCGGTGATCGTCGAGAACAAGCCCGGAGCGGGCGGTGTCATCGGCACCGAATATGTCGTCAACGCCACAGATGGCCATACCCTCCTGCTGGGCACGCAAAGCTCGATCCTGCCCAAGTTCACCACCAGGAACCTGAAGTTCGACCCGATGACCGACCTGGTGCCGGTGTACAAGGTCATCAACTACCAGCTCGTCATCGCGGTGAATGCAGAAACCGCCCCGAAAGCGAAGACGCTGCGCGAACTGGTCGACCTGAGCAAGGGCAGCCCCAACGGGCTGTTCTTCGCCGGCACGGGCCAGACTTCGGTCTTCAACCTGACCATGGCCCTGCTCAACAAGTCGCTGGGCCTGAAGTACACGCCGCTGGACTTCAACAGCATCGGCGCCATGAATCTCGCGGCAATGCGCAACGACGCGCAGTTCCTGGTCAACACGCCGAGCTCGATGAAGTCGCAGATCGACTCAGGCAAGCTCAAGCCGCTGGCTGCCATCAGCGCCGAGCGTTACGCCAGCTTCCCTGAGCTGCCGACACTGGCCGAGGCGGTGGGCTACAAGGGCTACTTGCCGCTGCTGTGGGCTGGCATCTTTGTCCCGAAGGGAACGCCGGCGGCGGTGGTGGACCGCATTGCGCACGACTTCAGCACGCTGGAAGCGGACAAGGCATTCCGGAGCAGCATCGAGTCGCGCCTGAGCGGCCGCATGGTGGCGTCGTCGCCGTCTGCGTTTGCGAAGCAACTTGCTGAAGAGGCCAACGTCTGGAAGAACCTCTTTGCTGAAATGAACTACAAGCCGGAGTAGCCATGTCTGACAGAGGCCCGGCCCGCCGGGCCCGGAACAGGCCAGCGATTCCCAGGAGACAAAAGCCATGGCGCAAACGCCAGCCGGGCCCCTTGCGGGCATCAAGATCGTGGAACTGGGCGGCATCGGCCCGGGGCCGTTCTGCTGCATGTTGTTGTCGGACCTGGGCGCCGACATCATCCGCATCGACCGTCCGTCACCCTCCGACGGCGGCGCGCCGGTCGAGGCACGCTTCGACCTGCTCAATCGCGGCCGCCGCAGCGCGGCCATGGACCTCAAGCAGCCAGAAGCGGTCGCAACGGTGTTGCGGCTGGTCAGCCAGGCCGACGCCGTAATCGAGGGCTTCCGCCCCGGCGTGGCCGAACGGCTCGGGCTGGGCCCGGACGATTGCCACAAGGTCAACCCGCGACTGGTCTACGGCCGCATGACCGGCTGGGGGCAGGACGGGCCGCTGGCCCAGGAACCGGGGCACGACATCAACTACATCGCGCTGACGGGCGTGCTGCATTCCGTCGGCAAGGCCGGCGAGGCGCCGTCGATCCCGCTCAATCTCGCGGGCGATTTCGGCGGCGGCTCGCTGTACCTGGCGCTGGGCGTGGTGAGCGCCATCCTCGAGAGCCGCATGTCGGGGCGGGGCCAGGTGGTGGATGCCGCGATGGTGGACGGATCCGCATCGCTGATGACGCTGATCTACGGCCTGAGGGCAGCAGGGTACTGGACCGACGAGCGCGGCACCAACCGGCTCGATTCTGGCGCGCCCTGGTACAACGTGTACGAGACGAAGGACGGCAAGCATGTCGGCATCGGCGCCAATGAGACGCGTTTTTATCGCAACGCCGTGAAGCTGCTCGGGCTCGACGTCGACAAGCTGCCCGGCCAGCACGACCGCGCCGGCTGGCCGGCGATGCGCGGGCAGTTCGCCGCCGCGTTCCGGACTCGCACCCGCGATGAGTGGGCGGCGCTCGCTGGCGGTGCCGAGACCTGCATCACGCCCATCCTGTCGATGGGGGAGGCCCCCCACAGCATCCACCTGCAGGCGCGCAAGACCTTTGTCGAAGTCGAGGGCGTGGTGCAGCCCGCGCCGGCGCCACGCTTCAGCCGCACGCCGGGAAGCATCCAGCGGCCGCCGGCCCGCCCCGGACAGCACACGGACGAGGTGCTGGGCGACTGGGGGTTCTCCGCGCAGGAGCTTGCGGCGCTGCGCGACGCGGGTGCGATCCGCTGACGCCTGCTGCGGCAGCGGCCGCTTTCGGGGCCGCTATCTGGCCCGTTCGCTGCGTATCACGCTGAAACGGCTGGATGGGCGGGCACCGTGAACCGAAAGATCGCGCCGCGGGGCACGTTCGCGCTCGCCCACAATCGGCCGCCGTGTGCTTCGATGATCGAACGGCAGATGGACAGCCCCATCCCCAAGCCGGTGGACTTGGTCGTGTAGAAGGGGGCGAAAATGTGCTCGGCGCTGTGTGGGGCAAAGCCTGGCCCCGAATCGCTCACCGCCACGAGCACGCAGCCAGCGTCCGCGTCATCCCCCGTACTGATCAGCAATTCCCGCACGCCGTCGCCGACACCCCCCATAGCCTCCATCGCGTTGATGAGCAAGTTGAGGAGGACTTGCTGCAATTGGACCCGATCTCCTTGAATGAGCGGTAATCGGTCCGCGAGATGCGTCTGCACTGAGGCGCCGTGCTTCCGTGCTTCCCCACGGGTGAGCTCAATCACTTCGTGGATTGCCTTGTTGATGTCCAACGGTTCCTTCAGTGGTGGCGCTTTCTTGACCAGTTCACGGATGCGGCCAATCACGGCAAGCGCTCGATTGCCGTCGTTGACGATACGGCTGAGCACCTGCCGAATCTCCTCCAGGTCAGGCGGCTGGGCGCTCAGCCACCGCAGCGCAGCCTGGGCATTGGTCACCGTCGCGGCGATCGGCTGCTTGATTTCGTGAGCAATCGAGGACCCGAGCTGCCCCATCGTGGCGACGCGGTTCGCATGTGCCAATTCCGTCTGCACCTCGCGATAGCGTCGCTCGCTCTCGCGGACGCTTTCCTCCGCCTGCTTGCGCTCGGTCAGATCGAGCACGAAAGCGACACCTTCCTTCCGACTTGCTTCGAACGTGGCCGCACCGACCATGACGGGCACGCGGCTGCCGTCCTTTTTGACAAACTCTTTCTCGAAGGGCTGCGCGCGCCCCGTCTCCCCGATCTCTCGTAGCGCTCGTTCGTCGCCCTCGCGCCATTCCGGCGGTGTCAGATCCCTCCAGCGTACGCAACCTGCGACGAGATCGTCACGCGCGTATCCCACCATGCGAAGAAATGCGTCATTGGCCTCAAGGATGTCACCACCGGCATTCCAGACGATGATCCCGATGATGTTGGCGTCGACGAGGCGCCGGATCTTCGCTTCGCGCTCCACGAGTTCGTGGTACAGATGGGCGTTTTCCAGCGCGATCGCGGCCTGCGAGGCCACCAGCCTCAGTACGGCGATGCGAGCGGGGGTGAACACGCGCGTAGTGAGATTGTTTTCGAGGTAAAGCGCACCAGTGAGCTTCGCCTGATTCATCAACGGCAAGCAGAGAATGGAACGAGCACGTTGCTGACCAATGTAAGGATCTGCAGCAAACGATGGATCGGCCACGGCATCGTCGAGGATCACGCTCTCCCGGGTCCGCAGGACGTAATAGAGGACAGACTCCGGCAGCACCGCCGCGGTCACGGGCTCGTCCTGTAGATGCACGACGACAGTTTCGCCGCCAGTCGTCGCTTCCGCGGTTATCCGTTGTTCGCCGCCGTCCGGAAGAATCAACAGACCTCGTTCGGCGCCTGCCTGTTCAATCGCCGTACGCATGACCATCTCGATCAGCTTTTCCAGGACGATGTCTCCCGAGACCGCCTGCGACACCTTAATCACGGTCGCGAGATCGAGGTGTTCGACCGGCGTCGCGATCGTGCCCGTTGGGCCGGGCGCGAGCTCTTTCGTTCTGAGGTGCGGATACATCTGCTCGAGTTGCCGCACCTTCCCCTCGGCTCGCCAACGCAGGTAGCAGTAGCGAGCGTTGTGCAAATAGGTCTCGGCGATGACCTCGAATTCACGCGCCGCGTAGAATCGCGCGGCGAGTTCGTTGGCAAGCGCCTCGATGTGCAGAAAGCCGTTTGCGCGTGCCGAGCGGATGGCCTGTTGGTAAAGGCGCATCGCATCAAAATTGCGGTCTTCGATCCGGGCAATCTCCGCGCCCACCAGCGCGGCGCGGTTCTCGAAATTTTCCGGGCAATTCTCCGCCCAGACCTTCAGTTGCCTGTGATGCGTAGCCAGAGCATCCAGGTGTTGTTGTCGCTCGTGGGCTAGTCCGGAATCGCAGCAGGCGGCGTGGGACAACGCGCCGTAGAAGTGATATTCGGCTTCCTCGAAGAACGAGGCCGTGGTCCAGAGCAGCCCTTGCGCCATCGCTGCGGCGTCCATGGCCGTCGCATGGTCGCCGGCGATACAGCGCGCCTGCAACTTCCGGATCCAGTACCAGCACGCGGCAATCGCCAGTTCCGGATTCTCTGAAAAACGGCGCTCGATCCGAAGTTCATCAAACTGACTATCGTCAAGGCAACCAAATTCTGGCGTGAGTCCCCGGAGAGTCCGAATCAGCGCGACTTGCGTTGAGATGATGTCAATGGCAAGGCCGAACCGCGACTTCTCCGCGAACGCGAGGCCGTGTTCGGCTTCGGTTTGCGCCTCGGACAGCGACTCGCCGGAAAAAATAAGGTTCGAGTTCAGATCGTTGCGCGTGTAGGCGGCATACTGGAGATCACCGACGCGGTTCGCCGCTTCGAAAGCGCGGCGCTGCAGATCACGGCAAGCCCCCACGTGTTTCATCCAGGGCACGACAAAAAGCGCGAAGCAAACAAAGGTTCTCGCCTCGAGGCGTTTTAGCCCGCGCCGTTCGACGAGGTCGTAGCCTAGCTGGCCGAATCGGAATCCGGCCTTGTAGTCGCCGAAATGCGGTCCTGCGATTCTGATGAGAATGACATAGGCGAAACAGGAAGCATCGCAGTTGCCGCGCTCAAGGCTCAGACTGACCGCCTTGCAGATGGTCAGGGAAGCCAGGTTCTCATCGGTGTACAAGGCCGGCGTCCAGAGCTTCATCAGAACATCGATGGTTGCCAGGGACGCCGGGTCCTCCATCAGCGGCAAATCGATAAGATCGTCGATTGCCCGGTCCCCAAGGGTTGACCAGATGCGCTCGTATTCGCGTCGTACCGCTTCGTCTTTCGGATGGGGCGACCACTCGATACCGAAGTGCCGGAGGCAACTGAGGCCGACGATAATGGCGCGGCTGCTCTGATCGAGGACCAGGCAGACATCCATGTGCAAGCACGCGACGATGGCTTGTTCGACCGTCGTCGTGGCGTGATCTGACAGTGCCGCCAGGCGCTCGTCCGCAACAGATAACTCGCCGGTCAAGAATTCGCATTCGGCCCGGTTCAGCTCCAGCGCGAAGATTATCTCGTGGTGGCGGTCCCAGCTATCCTCCGCCAAGAGCGCCACGCCGATATTGAGATAGGTGAGCGCCGAGGCATAGGCGGTGGACCCCTTGGCCCGCTTTCCCGCAATCAGGTTGAGCTCGGCGAGTTGGTCCCGTTCCTCTTGCTGCGTGATCAGCGCAGCGCCGCGGTTGAGCTGATTGACGATCTCGAAGATCGCCTCCTCCCGCTTCTCGGCGGGAGTTCGCGTGACGAGCAGGCGACCGATCCGGAGATGGACCTCAGCGCGCATTGCTTTCGGGATCAGTGAATAGGCGGCTTCCTGGACACGGTCATGAATAAACTTGTAAGAGCCCTCCAGGCGCTCGACCAGTTCCTGACGGACGGCCTCCCAGAGAACCGTATGGACCTGCTTCTCCGAGGTCGCGAGAACGGTCGACAATATCGGGATCTCGGCGATGTTGCCGAGGCAGGCAAGCTGCTGCACCGCGTGTTGTGTTTCGACTGGCAAGCGGCTCAGTTTGCTGACCATCAGATCCACGACATTGTCGGTGTAACCTTTGGCGTGAATGCGATCGAGATCCCAGGCCCAGCACATCGCGTCATGATCGAAGTGGAACAAGCCCTCTTCGGCGAGCGAGTAGAGAAACTGAATCACGAAGAACGGATTGCCGGCGGTCTTCTCATGCACCAGCTGCGCCAGCGGCGCGACGCGCGCCGGTTCGCAGCAAACCGAATCCGCAATCAACTGCCCGAGATGTTCACGGGCAAGCCGTGCAAGCGCGATCTCCTCTACCTTCCCGCCAGCGTTCCTGATGGCTTGCAGCTTGCGCATCAACGGATGCGCGGCATCGACTTCATTGTCCCGATAGGCGCCGATCACCATCAGGTGCTGCAGGTCCGACCGTGTCAGCAGATCCTCCAGCAAGTCGAGCGTCGCCGCGTCGAGCCATTGAAGATCATCGAGGAAGAGAGCCAGCGGATGTTCCGGCCGGGCGAAAACACCAATGAATCGGCGAATCACGAGCTGAAAGCGGCTTTGCGCCTGCTGCGGCTCAAGCTCCGGCACCGGCGGCTGGTCACCCGTGATGAGCTTCAGCTCGGGGATGAGGTCGGTCATGAGCCGCGCATTCGGCTCCAGGGCCTCCAGCAGCGCGCCGCGCCAGCTCGCCAGTTCGGTGTCCCGCTTGCCGAGCAGCGGCCGCACCAGGCTCTGGAAAGCCTGCACCAGCGTCGAATAGGGAATGTCGCGCTTGTACTGGTCGAACTTGCCGGATGCAAAGAGCCCCCGCGGCGGCACCAGCACCTTGTGCAACTCATTGACGACGGAGGTTTTTCCGATGCCGGAATACCCCGAGACCAGCACCAGTTCCGTTGCGCCGCTTGTGACCACGCGGTCGAAGGCCGCGAGCAACGTATCGACCTCGCGCTCCCGGCCGTACAGCTTCTCGGGGATCACCAGCCGGTCGGGCGTGTCGTGTTCCCCCAGCGGGAACGCATCGACCTGGCGATCGCGCTCCCAGCCAGCGAGGCAGCGTCGCAGATCCTGCTCGGCGCCGGCCGCGGTCTGGTAGCGCTCCTCGGCCGTCTTGGCGAGCAGCTTCATGACGATGTGGGAGAGCGGAGCCGGTACCGGCGTCAGGCGCTCGCTGGGCGGCACCGGCTTTCGGGCGATATGGCAGTGCACCCATTCCATCGGGTCGGCCGCCGAAAAAGGCAGCGCGCCGGTGAGCATCTGGTAGAGCACGACGCCGAGCGAATAGAGGTCGCTGCGCGAATCGATGGAGCGATTCATCCGACCGGTTTGTTCGGGCGCCATGTAGGCGAGCGTGCCGGCAATGGTTTCGGGCGGCTCGGGCGCCTGGTGCTCGCGCGGCAGCCGCGAGGCGATGCCGAAGCCGGTGAGCCGCGCCCGTCCGTCCGTGCAGTTCACGAGGATATGGGCGGGCTTGAGGTCCTTATGGACGAGGCCGCGCTGATGGAGTTGGCCCAGCGCCGCCGCGATGCCGACGGCGAAGTGCAAGACACTCCCCACCTCCATGGGCGCGGCGAGCAGCCGCTCGAGCGGCTCCCCCCCCGGATCCTCGAGCACCAATAAGGTCCGGCCGTCTTCGCGCAGAAGCTCCAGCGGCCGCACCGCCCACGCGCTATCGAGTTCATCCTTCAGCCTGAATTCGTGAGCGAGGCGATCGAGGCTGGCGGACGATGGATAGTCGGCGGCGGGCCGCACAATCAGAACGTTGTCGGCGCCGCTATTGCCCGGGCGCTGGCCTCGACAGAAGACGCGCTCGCCGTCCTCCCACAAGATTTGAATGCTTAGGCTGTTACCCATCGGCGCTGAAACCATGTGAAGGGTTCATCTTGCACTTTGCTGCAGGCTGCTGCCCGGCGTTGGGCCAAGAGGACGCCACATTCGTCCGCCACAACCGGGCAGGATGCGCTCAGAACGCCATTTGCGCCACGGCATTTACGCAGCATCGACGCTGCAGCGGTAGGCGTCTCCCTAGATTACACCTTGATGATTCGTCCACCGGCCGGGTTGGGTCGGCAAGTGACCTTCGTTCACGCCGGAAATCGGTGACGAGCCCAAAAAAATTGCGCCTGGTCGCGGTATGACACGCGAGCAGGCGCCAGTTCCCTTTACCTCTTCCCTTTTCTGCTTCTTGTCTGGTTGCCCCGGTCGCGCCGCATTGAAGCGACACGGCCGGAGCCAATCCGTCAGAACTTATGGCGAATATTGACCATGACCCCCGTCTGGTTCTCGCCCGGCGTGATGGTGCTGCCGAAGCCGTTCAGGCCAAGGTTGGAGTTGTCCTTGTTGCGCACGTACCCCACGTTCAGGAAGGCATCGGTGCGCTTGGACAAGGCGTAATTGGCCGACGCGACCAGCATCCACGGATCCTGTCCGTTACGCCGGTTATTCAGGTAGTAGCCCGCGCCGGTCAGGGTGAGGGCGGGCGTGGCCTGGAAACGGTAGCCCAGCCAGAACAGGTCGTTGCGACGCGCGACACCGATATCGCCGTTGAACCAGCGATAGCCGGACAAAACCGTCGAGCTGCCGAAGCTGAAGTTGGCCGCCGCCGCGATGCGCCGGTCGGTCTGGCCGGAGCTCTGTCCGGTGATGCCACGCGTGCCTTGTTGCTGGTCATAGATCACGGTGGCGCCGAAGTTGCCGCCGGCGTATTCCAGGCCGCCGCCAAACGCACGGTCGCTCTTGACGTCGCCGGGTACCTCGGTGCCGAGCGACGTGGTGCCGCCGCTGGTGATGCTGGTACCGCGGGCAAAGCTGTACAGGGCGGTTGCGGTGACGGGGCCGAACTTGCCCGTGTACTTGGCCGTGTTGTCGTAGCGGCCCGCAAGGTTGGTATCGATCGACAGCGCCGAATAGCGTGCCGCCAGCACCATCGGTTCATAGTTGATCAGCAGGTCGAAGAGGGCGTTCTGCTGCCGGCCGAGCGTGACGCGGCCCCACTTGTGGTCCAGGCCCACGAACGCCTGGCGGCCGAACAAGCGGCCGCCCTGGCTGGATACACCGCTGTCGAGATCGAAGCCGCTCTCCAGCGCGTAGACCGCTTTCATGCCGCTGCCCAGGTCCTCCACGCCGCGCAAGCCCCAGCGCGAGCCCGACACGTTGCCGGACGTCATGCGAAACAGCTTGTCGCCGGCGGCATTGGCGTGGCTCAGGTATTCCAACCCGATATCCGCGACGCCATACAGCGTGACGGACGATTGCGCGGCGGCGAATGGTGCAGCCATGGACAACAGCACTGCTGCGTAATACCGACTCTTCATAGGGCTCCTCCGTTGTGGTCTTGTATGTGTGCGGAGTCTGTGAGATGTCGTGCGATGGCGTCAAATCCCATGCGACAACTGTGCCGTGCAATGAAATTGAAGACACTTGGAGTACCTGCCGGTGCGGGTAAACCTCATGGAAGCTGGCGGTCCTTGCTGCCAGAATGGACCTAACAACCGTAAGGGACGAGGGGTGCGGATGCAGGCGCGTGCGCGCGCGTGACGATGTTCCCTTCTGCAAGCTGTACGGAGTCGCAATGAATCCTTCCTCACCCGTCACCATGACGCTGGAGCGTGGCCTCCAGGTACTGCGCGCCTTCCGCGCGGAGCGCGTGCCCCTGACCAACGGCGAACTGGTGCGCCGGACGGGCCTGTCCAAGTCCACGGTGTCGCGCCTGACCATGACGCTGGTCAGCATGGGCTTCCTGCGCCGCGTGGCGGGCGGGCCGCAATTCGAGCTGGCCAGCGGCCCGCTCGGCATTGGCCACGCCTACCTGGAAACCAACGCGGTCACGCGGCTGGCCCATCCGTTCATGCAGCAGCTGGCCGACCGCCTCAACGTTTCGGTGGCGCTGGCGGTGCCCGACCAGCTCGACATGCTCTATGTCGCGTATCGCACCAGCACGCGCATCGCCACGCTGCGGCTGGGCACAGGATCGCTGTTGCCGATGGGGCTGACGGCGATCGGGCGGGCGTGGCTGTGGGGATTGCCCGAGGACACCCGGGCTGGCTACATTGCATCCGTGGTAGAGGCAGCGGGGCCGCAGGCCGAAGAGGTGCAGAAGAACATCGAGGCGGCGTTCGAGGACCTGCGCACGAGCGGCGTGTGCATGTCGGTCGGCGAATACCAGCGCAATGCCTATGGCATCGCGCTGCCGCTCAGGGTGGGGCGCGCGGACACGCTGATGGCGCTGAACTGCGGGGCGGTCGAACTCCGGCCGGACGTCGATGCGATCCGGGCGCGCATCGTGCCGGAACTGACGACCGCAGCGGTGGAGCTGATGGTGCTGCTGCGCGATGTCGGCAGTGAGGCTTAGCGGGCCGGGGCCGGGGCCGCGTTCCGTGCTCTGGAAGCCATTGTCCGGGCCGCGGGCAGGCGCGGCGCTCCGGACCGCGCCACGGCATTCCAAAGTACGGCACAACACCGCTGCGTTGATTGACTTGCCTCGGTGCGTCGCGCACGCTGGACCTATGCGATGGCGCTCCTGATACAGCATGAACTGTCTTGACCACATCGCGCCGCAGCAACCGTGCAACCCATACGCTGGATTTTCGATGAGTGACTCTCTGCACAATGACTGGATCCCTACGGGAGACGATATCGCCACGGCGAACGTGTCGGCGCTGGTCGCGCGCCTGGGCCTGAAGGATTACGACGAACTGCTGGCCTTCTCCAACGAGAAGCCCGACGCCTACTGGGACGCCGTCATCGACTTCTGCGGGATGGTGTGGGACGTTCCGTACGTGCAGTACGTGGACGCTTCCAAGGGCAAGCCGTTCCCGAAGTGGTTCCCGGGCGGGCAGCTCAACTGGGTCAAGTCCGCGCTCAAGTGGGCGGACGATCCCGCGATGGCATCGCACACCGCCGTGGTGGCCGAGAAAGAGGGCGGCGCGGTCGAGCAACTGAGCTATGCCGAGCTGGCGCGCAAGGTGGCCGGCTTTGCCGGCGGCCTGAAGGCGCTCGGCGTCAAGCGCGGCGACCGCGTTGGCCTGCTGATGGAAAACGGCGTCGAGGCGACAGTGACCTCGCTGGCCATCGCCTGGATCGGCGCGGTGACCGTGCCGCTGTTCAGCGGCTTCGGCGTCGATGCGATCGTGTCGCGCCTGTCGTCGTGCTCGGCCAGCGCGCTGGTGGCCACCACCGGCTTCTCCCGCCGGGGCAAGTGGGTTGATACGCGCAGCCTGGTCGACGAGGCGCTGTCGCGCCTGCCGGACATCGGCACCACGGTCTGGAAGCATGCGGGCGAAGCGATCGCCTTCGGCGACAAGGTACTGGACTGGCGGCAGGTGGCCAGCGCGCAGCCGGATGCCGCGCCCGAGCGGATGTCGCCGGACGATCCCTTCATGATCATCTATACCTCCGGCACCACCGGGAAGCCCAAGGGCACCGTGCATACCCACGGCAGCTTCCCGATGAAGATCGCGCACGATTCGGCCATCCATTTCAATGTCAGCCCGAAGGATGTGTTCTGCTGGCCGGCGGACATGGGTTGGGTCGCCGGCACGCTGGTGATGTCGTGTGCGCTGCTGCGCGGCGCGACGCTGGTGTGCTATGACGGCGCACCGGATTACCCGGACTGGTCGCGCATGTCGCGCATCGTCGAACGCTACGGCGTGACGCACTTCGGCTCGGCGCCGACGCTGATCCGGGGCCTGGCCGCCAACGAGGCCATCGCCACGCAAGGCGATACGTCGACGGTCAGGCTGCTGATCACGGCCGGCGAGGGCATCGATCCTGAACACTTCCTCTGGTTCCAGAAGGCGTTCGGCGGTGGCCGCCGCCCGGTCATCAACTACACCGGCGGTACCGAGGTATCCGGGGCGCTGCTATCCAGCGTGATCGTCAAGCCGATCAGCCCGGCCGGGTTCAATACCGCCTCGCCGTCGGTGGCCGCCGACGTTGTGGATGCGGATGGCAAGTCGCTGACCAACACCGTGGGCGAGCTGGCGATCCGCCGGCCGTTCGTCGGCATGACGCAGTCGTTCTGGCAGGACGACGAGCGCTATCTCGACACCTACTGGCACACCGTGCCGGGCATCTGGGTGCACGGCGACCTGGCGCTGCGCCGCGACGACGGCACCTGGTTCATGATGGGCCGCTCCGACGACACCATCAAGCTGGCGGGCAAGCGCCTTGGCCCGGCCGAGATCGAGGACGTGCTGCTCGAACTGCCCGAGATCGCCGAAGCCGCCGCGATCGGCGTGGAGGATCCGGTCAAGGGGCAGAAGCTGGTCGTGTTCCTGGTGCCATCGGCTGCCATGACGCAGTCGAACGAGGCACTGGCGGCCGCTGTCAGCAAACATGTCGACGGCCGGCTGGGGCGCCCGTTCCGCCCGTCCGTGGTCCACGTGGTCGCGCAGCTGCCGAAGACGCGCAGCTCCAAGATCATGCGCCGCGTGATCCGCAGCGTTTACACCGGCCTGCCTGCCGGCGACCTGTCCGCGCTGGACAACCCGCCGGCACTTGAAGAGATTCGCGCCGCTGCCGCGCATTGACGCCGCCGTGAGGGCGTCATTGATTGACGGGAGCGTGTGTATTTCCTTGTTCGCTGGACACGCCCCCGCACTTTTATTCAGGAGATTCCATGTCGAAAAGCAATGCCGCCGCGGGCGCGGCCTATGAGAACTATTCGAGCCTGGCGTTTGACCGCCCCGGCGAGGGCGTACTGCGCATCACGCTGAACCGTCCCGAGCGCCTGAACGCGCTGGATGCGCGCGGCCATGACGAGATTGCCCGCGTGTGGCGCGATATCGATGCCGACCCGAGCGTGAGCGCGGTGGTGCTGTGCGGCGCGGGCAAGGCCTTTTCCGCCGGTGGCGACTTCGAGATGGTCGAAGAGATGATCGACTCCTTCGACGCGCGCGCCCGCGTCTGGCGCGAGTCGAAGGACCTGGTCTACAACATCATCAACTGCTCCAAGCCGATCGTTTCGGCCATCCACGGCTCCGCTGTCGGTGCCGGGCTGGTTGCAGCGCTGCTGGCTGATATCTCGGTGGCGGCGCGCACCGCGCGGCTGGTCGATGGCCATACGCGCCTCGGCGTTGCCGCCGGCGACCACGCCGCGATTGTGTGGCCGCTGCTGTGCGGCATGGCCAAGGCCAAGTACCACCTGCTGCTGTGCGAGCCGGTGAGCGGCGAGAAGGCGGAGCAGATGGGCCTGGTGTCGCTGGCCGTGGATGAGGCAGAGCTGCAGGACACGGCGGTGTCGATCGCCACGCGTCTGGCCAATGGCGCGCCGTCGGCGATCCGCTGGACCAAGTATGCGCTGAACAACTGGCTGCGCCAGGCAGGCCCGACCTTCGATGCTTCGCTGGCGCTGGAGATGTTCGGCTTCGGCGGCCCCGAGGTCAGGGAAGGCGTTGCCTCGTTCCGCGAGAAGCGCGCTCCGGTGTTTCCGCGCACGACCACGGCCTGAGCGGGAAGGGCGCGGCACGCTGTGGTGGCGGCGAACGGGGCGTTCGGAAATTGCACAGGCAGGAAATCGGCCTTGCGGCGATGATATCCATCGTCGCATCGTCCCTCACCACCTTCCGAGCCAACATGCGCGTTCATCTGCAATGCCACATGCACGTCAGCCTGCAGCGGCTGTTGCTGGCCTTTCCGCTAACGGTCGCCGTCACGCACGGCAGGCTGGTGATCAGGCGGCGCGGGTACGAACGCCTGCTGTCGCCGGGGCAGGAGGCTGCCATCGCCCCCTTCGAAGCCATCGACCTGCACCTGGACGGAAGCAGCGTGCAGCCAGCCGCCTGTAGCCTGGAGATCCAGGGCATGGTGCCGGCCGCCGTGCAGGCATCGCTGCATCACCGCATCTGCAAGCGGGTATTCCTGCAGCCGCAGTACGCCTGGAGCGCGGCCTTTATCGCCGAACGGCTGGATATTTCGACTGCGCAGGTGCGCCGCACGCTGTTCTCCCAGGGCACGGCCCTGACCGATCTTTGCCGCACGCAACGGCTGATGCGGGTGCTGTTCGAAGCCATGGCGGGCGACGTCGCGATGTCCAATCTTGGGCGCTTTGCCGGCTGGCCTGCCAATAGCGACCTCGACTCTGCTTTCTACGATCGCTTTGGCTTGACGATGGATGCCGCGCGGCGGCTGGCACTGCATCGCTCGCCCGAGCAGCGCCGCTCGGTGGCCTGATCCGGGCGGCGCGGCGCGCCCGTTTCCGCATCGCCCCCGCACGGCATTTCCGAAGTACGGAACGCCTCGGGCGCCTTGATTGACTGGCAAGGGGCCGACGGTCACGATCGATTCCACCAGGCCCCGCCTTATGCGGGCGCGGCAGCCAGTCAAATATGGAAACGAACAAAGATGTCCAAGGTGCTTGAAGGTATCCGCGTCCTCGATTTCGGACGCTTCATTGCCGGCCCTTTCTGCGCAGCGCTGCTCGCGGACTACGGTGCCGACGTCATCCGCATCGATCGGGTAGGTGGCAGCGAAGACCGGTTCATCGTGCCGGTCACGGACTCGGGGGAGGGGGCGCTGTTCCTGCAGTGCAACCGCAACAAGCGCTCGATCACGCTGGACATCGACAGCGAGGAGGGCCGCGAGGTGGTGCGCCGCCTGGTGGAGACGGCCGACGTGGTGGTGGCGAACATGCCGCCGAAAACGCTGGCGAACCTGGGGCTGGATTATGCGACGCTGAGCGCGATCAATCCGGGCATCATCCTGACCGCTTCGACGGCCTTCGGCTCGCATGAAGGCGCGGGCCACCGGGTCGGCTTCGACGGGGTGGGGCAGGCGATGAGCGGTGCAGTCTATATGTCGGGCACGCCCGACAGCCCCACCAAGGCGATGGTGCCTGTCGTCGACTTTTCCACGGCTTTGTCGTGCGCGCTCGGCACGGTGATGGCGCTCTATGAGCGGCGCAACAGCGGGCGCGGGCAATGCGTCGAGGCGTCGCTGCTGCAGACGGCGCTGAACCTGTCCAGCGGCGCGCTGATCGAGGAAGCGGCGCTTGCCATCGACCGGCAGGCGATGGGCAACCGCAGCCCCTCCTATGGGCCCTCGGACATCTTCCGCGTGGCCGACGGCTGGATCATCGCCCAGGTGATCGGGCAGCCGCTGTTCCGGCGCTGGGCCAACCTGATCGGCGCGCCGGAGCTGGTGGACGATCCCCGCTTCAGCGACGACCTGCGGCGTGGCGAGCACGGTGAGTTCTTGAGCGACCTGATGGGCAAATGGTGCGCCAGCCGCACCCGCGATGACGCGCTGCGGGAACTGGAGAAGGCCAAGATCCCGGCAGCGCCGATCTATTCCCCGCGCGAGGCACTGGATGATGCGTCGATCCAGGAGTCCGGCGCTTACATCTGGCTCGACTATCCCGGCCTGCCGCGCAAGGCGCCGATCGTGGCCCCGCCAGCGGTGCTGTCGCGCACCCCGCCTGAGGTTGCGCGGCGGCCGCCCACGGTCGGTGAGCACACCGAAGAAGTCCTTGCCGAGGTCGGCTTTGACCGCGCGCAGGTGCAAGCCATGCGCAAGGCAGGCATCGTCTGACAACGCCGTCGCACCATGGCAATTCGCGCTACGCGATTCCCCGGTTCGCCAGTGACTACTTGAGCGCAACCGGGCCGCTCCACTAGCATCGATTCAGAGTAAGCGGGCTCCGCCTCCAGGGAACGACGAACAGGTCCGGCAGCGCATGTCGCATGCAGGCCAGCTTCATCCGGCGTCCGCAAGCTACCTGACGTGTGTGACGGAGACGCAGCCATGATGCAAACGAGACGGGATGTCGCCAAGGGAGACGTGAGGGTGGTTCCACTGGCCCGAGGCCTGGCTGTGCTGTCCGCATTCAGTGCGGCACAGCCGTGGATGGGCAATCATGAGATTGCCGTGGAGACGGGCCTGCCGGCACCCACAGTGTCCCGGATGGTGCATTCCCTGGCGGCGTTGGGGTATTTGCGCTATGACGAGACCCAGCGCAAATACCGGCTCGCCGCGGCCGCATTGACCCTTGGCTACGCGGCTGTGGCAGGCGATGGGGTGCAACACGCCGCCCGCGTTGAAATGCAGAGGTTTGCCGATGCCAGTGATACCCACGTCATTCTGGGAACGCGCGACCGGCTCGATGTCATCGTCAACGAATCGCAGGCTGGCAAGAACGTGCAGCTCGACACCCACCTTGCGACAGGGATCCGCGTGCCGATCGCTTCGTCCCCGATGGGCTGGGCGCTTCTTGCCGCGTTGCCTGAACAGGAGCGCTTCTACCTCCAAAGCAACGTCGAACGCAAGAGCGGCCGGGACTGGCCAGCGCTGCGCAGGCAGATGGCCGAAGGCATGTCACAGCTTCACGAGTTCGGCTTCTGCATGTCGTTTTGCGGTCGCGAGCTGGCTTCGGTTGCGGTGCCCGTCCGCGTGCCCGGGCATCCGTCGGTGGTGCTGGCCTGTGTCGGCCGCAGCATGAACCGCGCGAGGGTGGAGAGGGAACTGGGCCCCAGGCTGGCCGCGACAGCGCATGCCCTGGAGGAGCGGCTCAGCGTGCATCACTGATGGCGCGATGGTGGACCCCGTCCACCATCAGATCTGTGCATCGGTATCCCGAAGCAGGTCGACAAGCTCGGCTGCCGCGGCTTTCAGCATTGGCGCGATACGTTGTGTAATGGCGGTCATGTCCGGCTCAAGCGCAACGGCGCCGCAACTCAGCGACATCAGTGTTGCCGAACGTCCCACCGTGACCGGAAGTGCAATCCCATATGCGTTGCGCTGATAGGTGCCCAGGGACGTGCATACGCCAAGGGTCTGGAGATCCTGGAAGGCCGCCCCGATGCCGCGTTCGAGTTCGCCGGCACGCGCGCCGGCGGCATGCTTGAGGGCTTCCAGATAGTCATGCCGGTCGTCAGTCCGCAAGCCCCATAGCCAGGCTCGGCCGCTCGCCGTCCAACCCATCGGAAGCAGCGATCCGACGCCGAGGCGCAGGGTCGAAATGCGGGAACTGGTCCGATGCGCGATGTACAGCATATCGAGCTGGTCGGGCACGGCGAGCGAGACGGACACGTTGAGCCGGTCCGCCAACGCCTGCATGAATGGATGCACGCGCTCGGTGACGGGGTTGGTTTCCAGGTAGGTGTCCCCGATGTCGAGAGAACCCGATGCCAGTTCGAACTGCGTGCTGCCGGCTACGCGGCGAATAAAGCCCAGCGCGACCAGGGTGGTGGTCAGGCGCGATACCGTTGCTTTGGACAAGCCAGTGCGCCTGACGAGTTCGGCATTTGTCAGTGGCGTACGTTCGGCACGGAAGGCGCGAAGCACATGCAGGCCCGGCTCCAGGGTCATCGTGATTTGCGCGGGACGTGTCATGAATGCTTGCCCTTTCCGTGCGCCGCTGCCGGTGGCGTGCTTATCGGTTCTCTTTTCCGCGCCGGCGTGCGCTGCGTTTTCCATACCGCTGAGACTGATGGTAAGGGCGCCAACCGCGCGGCTCAAATGCCGATTGGCGAGGCCACGATTACCGGAATGCGAACGCACCGCGTGCCACGGATTCGCGGGTAACGAATCGGGACGTCGTGGTTTGTCATTTGATGCGGCGCGGCAAGGCTTATACGATTCCAGTACTCATGATCCGGCCTTGACGCCGGTTCGCCTGCGGGTCGCAACGTCAGGATTCTTTCGAAAGTTGCGAGATTCGCTTCCAGTGCGCATCCTCCTTCGGCAACTCAGAGAGAAACTGGCGGCGATCCGCGATGTCGACGTACATCGACTGATGCGCGCAGAACGCCTTGAACGCGGACGACTGGGCGATACGAACAGTTCGTCGGACAGGCGTTCCACGACTGGCGCCGGCGTCGCCACAGGTGCCAGGGCCGCGATCCACGACGCCACCTGGAAGCCCGCAACCCCAGCCTGCGCCGCGGTCGGAACATCCGGGATCTCGAGCCATCGCCCGGGGCTGGTGACGGCGAGCCCGCGCAGCTTCCCTGCCTTGACCATCGGCACCACGCTTGGTGCCCCCTGGCTGGTGAAGTCCACCTGGCCGGCGATGACGTCTGTCACGGCGGGGCCGTTACCCTTGTAAGGGACATGCTTTGCGCGCGTCTTCGTCAGGTCGTTCAGCATCACGGAGCAAAGATGAGAGGTGCTGCCCGCTCCCCCGGATGAAAACGTGATCTCGCCCGGCTTGCGCTTCATGGCCGCGATCAGGTCGCCCAAGGTCTTGTAGGGCGAATCGGCCTTGACCACGATGCACAGCGCGGAACTGCTCACCCTGGCAAGCGGAACAAAGTCCTTGACCGGATCGAATGTGACCGGGCCATCGACAAACCACCGCGTGGTCAGGTGCGGAACACCGGCGAACAGCAGCGTATACCCGTCACCGGCCGCCTTGGCAACGGCGTCGGTGCCGATAAGGCCGCCGGCGCCGGCGCGGTTGTCCACCATGACCGGGGTCTTCAGGCCCTTTGCCAGCGCCTCGGCGACGAATCGCGCGGTGATGTCGACCGCCGTGCCCGGCGAGGCCGGCACCACAATGCGAATCGGCCGCGACGGGTATTGCTGTGAAAAGGCCGTCGGCGCGCAAACGGCGGCCCCTAGTGACGCCACGGATGTCAGGAAATGCCTTCTGCTGAACATACAGTCTCCTCTGCTATGCCTCGAAGATAGGCCCGGCCAGCGGGCCCGGCAATCAGCGCTGGCGCACCGTTCCGTGCTTTGAGTACAGGCGGACGTTTCGATGCACGGAACGCCGTGGGCTGGCAAGTTGAGTTCCGGGGGGACTGGGCGCACGATCGGAACGTGCCGCCTCTCGGAGGCGCGGACGCTTTCGCGCCCATTGCAGTCGTGCGCGAAAACACGATCCAGATACCAGGAGACAATAGTGGGACCACTTGCTGGAGTGCGCATCGTGGAGCTGGCGGGAATCGGGCCGGCTCCCTTTTGCGCCATGTTGCTTGCAGACCTCGGCGCGACCATCATCCGCGTTGACCGGAAAGAGCCATCGGGGCTGGGCCTGTCACGGCCGCTGCAGTTTGATCTGGTGTTGCGCAACCGCAAGTCGATTCAGGTCGACTTGAAGGATCCGGCGGATCTGGAGTTGGTGCGTTCCCTGATCGACAAGGCTGACGCCCTGATCGAGGGGTTCCGCCCCGGTGTCACCGAGCGGCTCGGGCTCGGTCCTGACGCGTGCCTTGCGCGCAATCCGAAGCTGGTATACGGCAGGCTGACGGGCTGGGGCCAGGATGGGCCGCTGGCCCAGACGGCAGGGCACGATATCAACTACATCGCCATCACCGGACTGCTCAATGCGATCGGGCGCGAGGGCCAGGCGCCGACGGTACCGCTCAATGTCGTTGGCGACTATGCGGGCGGCTCGGTCTATGCCGCACTCGGTATCGTGAGTGCCCTCCTGGAGGCACGTTCCTCCGGCAAGGGCCAGGTCGTGGATGCCGCCATCGTCGATGGCGTGGCGTCGCTGCTGACCGTGCATACCGGGCTGCGCGCGGCAGGCCTGACGGGGCCGGACCGGGGCACCAACCTGCTGGATTCGGGAGCGCCTTTCTACGATGTCTACGCGTGCGCCGACGGCAAATACGTGTCGATCGGTCCGATCGAGCCCAAGTTCTATCAGCAGCTTCTCGAGCGGCTGGAACTGGATGCGTCTGCGCTGGGCAAGCAGGCGGACCGTGCCGACTGGCCGACCGCCCGCCGCGTGTTTGCGGCGCAGTTCATGACGCGAACCCGTGCGCAGTGGACCGAACTGCTGGAAGGCAGCGACGTGTGCTTTGCGCCCGTGCTCGACCAGGAAGAAGCCTTTGCGCATCCGCATCTGAAGGCGCGCGGCACCTTCGTTGAGGTGGATGGCGTGATGCAGCCGCGCCCGGCGCCGCGCTTTTCGCGCACCAGCCCGGCCGATCCGGTTCCCCCGGCTGCCGCGACGCCGGAGAACGCCGCGCAGGCACTGGCGGAATGGCTTTCCAAAGAGGAGCTCGATCACCTGGCCGCCGCTGGCCTCTTCCAGAAGGAGGCAACGCGATGATGACACGCCGCACCTTCCTGCAGTCGCTGCCGGGGCTGGCGGCTGTACCGGTATCGTTCCCGGCTTCGGCGCTGGCCCAGGCCTATCCGTCCCACCCGGTGCGAATCATCGTGCCGGTCAGCCCCGGCTCGGGCAGCGATGTCGTGGCGCGCTACATGAGCGCTGAGTTGACGAAGCTCCTGGGCTCACCGTTTGTCGTGGAAAACCGCCTTGGCGCAAGCGGGATCATCGGCACCGATTTCGTGGCGAAGGCGCCCCCGGATGGCTACACGCTGCTGTGCACGTACGCCGCGCACTATTCGAACCAGTGGGTCGAAAAGACGCCGTACGATGCGGTCAGGGACTTCGAGCCGGTCGCCCGGCTGGGCATGTCGGCGTTGCTGCTGACTACCGCGGCCAATTCGCGGTTCCGCACGGTTCAGGACGTCATCGCAGCGGCCAGGCGCAAGCCCGGGAGCGTGTCCTTCGGATCCTCCGGAAACGGCACCACGTCCCACATGGCGGCGGCGCTGATGAGCAGCATGGCCGGCATCGAAATGACCCACGTCCCGTACAAGGGGCCGGCGCAGGTCGCGGTCGATACGGCGAGCGGCCAGGTCGACGTCGGCTTCGGCGGCGTGGCCTCGTCGCTGGCGCTGGTCAAGGCGGGCCGCCTGCGCGTGCTGGCGGTCACCAGCCTGCAGCGCTCGAGCCAGCTTACGAGTGTCGTGACCATGGACGAGGCCGGCCTGAAGGGCTATGAGCTGATCTCGCCGATCTGGGTCATGGCCCCGCGGGGCACACCGCCTGCCATCGTCACGCAACTGTCCAAGGCCATGACGGCGGCTGCCGCGACGCCCGCTTTCAAGTCTTACTGTATCGGGCAGGGACTGGAGGTCGACATCGCGGATGCTGCCGCGGTTCGCGCCAATGCACCGGCTGAACTGGAGCGGTGGAAGAAGCTGGTAGCCCTGACGGAAGCCAAGGCAAAGGCCGGGTGATATGGAGTGCGAGCCGACGCAGGTCGGCTCGCTCGTTTGCTTTGATGGTTTGTCCGATTCGACGAATCCCGGCGCCTGCTTGCCGGGCAATGTCGGCCGTTACACCAGGCGCATGATCTCTTCGTCAGGCGCCCGGCTCGTCCGGAAGCTGTTCGCTGCGTGATCGGGATCTGCATAGCCAAACGAGATGGCACAGATCATCTTGCGGTCGTCGCCGATGCCGAAGTGCGAGCGGACGAACCCGGCGTGCCGTGCCAGTGCCGCCTGTGGCGTCGTGGCGACACCGTGCGCATGCGCAGCCAGCAGGAAGGAAGCGACAAAGCCGCCGCAATCCACCGCCCCGTATGGTCCGAGATCCGCAGCTGTGGTAACGATCGCCACGTGCGGCGCCCCGAACATCCTGAAGTTCTCGAAGCTCTGGCTGGCGCGGCGCTCGCGGTCGTGACGCTCGATCCCGAGCGCTTCATAGAGCCGGTATCCCGTTTCCTGCCTGCGCTGCGCGTGGACCCCGCGATATTCCTCAGGGAAGGGCAGGTCCGAGTCGACCTCGGGGGCATCGGCGGCGTGCTCGACCAGTGCGCTGCGAAACCGCTCCGTGGCCGCCACCGAGCCGATGACCAGGTGCCAGGGCTGCACGTTGCACCAGGAAGCGGTCTTCTTCGCAACGTTGACGATGCTTCGAATCACCGGCTCTGGCACAGGTTTGGCCAGGTATGCCCGGCATGTGAACCGATTCGACATCAACCGCTGGAGGGTGTCGACGTCGCTCCCGGACGGGATGCTGGCGGTGTCGTGCTGCATTGCTTGTCTCCTAACAATCGTGAAGCGGCCGCCCCGGCCCATCCGGACAGGGCGGCGGGTCTTGCCTAGTGCGTCAGGGCCATCAGGTCGGCGGCCTTGATGCGTGGATCCATCTGCCTGAGCGTGGCCAGGAGCGTCTGCGCCCGGTCTTCGCCAAGCACGCCGGAGGTCAGCTCCATGAACTTCGCGTCCTGCTCGCTTTCCGGCATCGGGTTCGCCAGTGAGCCGATCGGGTTTTCAACGAACACCTGCTCGGACGTGCCATCGCGGAACGCCACCGTCACATCGGCGACGAACTTGCCTGGGTAGCGCTGTTCGAGTTCCGGCGCTTCGGTGATGCCGATGCCGCGCGCGGCTTCCGCTACCGGGCCCATGTCGAGCTTGCCGTCCAGGTAGTCGCGGTGCACCTTGTAGCCATTGCCCAGGCCGAGCACGGCGAATGCCATCTGCGTTGGCAGGCTGAACTGGACGTGCTCGATGTTCTTCGGCTCGTAGGCGTTGGCATTGGCGGTACCGACGACCACGTTGAAGGCGGGCTGGATGCGGACCTGGATGTCGGCAATGTCGGCGCGGCGCGCGGCGAACGGGCGGATGGCGTCGATATACGCATGGGTGCAATAGCAGGCGCAGTACGCCTTGAGCCAGACCGTGCCGATCTCGAATGGCTGGTCGAGGCCGAAACGCGCCTCGGGGCGTTCGCCGGCGCCACGCTGCAGGAACGTACGGAAGAACCCCTTGTTGCCGCTCAGGAAGGAGCGAGGCCCCGTGATGCCAGCTTGCGCCATATCCGCGGAGACCATGCCGTTGCGCGTGCCGATGCCGGCGTGCACCCGCTTGACCGATCCGCCGGTAGAGGTGTACTCCGTAGTGCCAGCCGCATGGCTCAGCGCGATGGAGAGTGCGTGCAGGGTGGTCTCCGCATCGAACTTGCGCAGCTTGGCAACGACCGCCGCGGCACCGAAGCTGGACAGCACGGCGTGCGGGTGATAGCCGCGTTTGAGCAGGTCCGGCGCTGCCAGGACGCCGATCCGGGTGTAGACCTCGTAGCCGGCCACGATCGCGGTGATGACCTCTTCCAGGCTCGAGCCCAGTTCCTCGCCAAGCGCGAACGCCGCGGGGATCACGCAGCTGCCGGGATGACTGGCGCTGGCCCCGTGCGCATCGTCGTACTCGAAGCCATGCCCATAGGCCGCGTTGACGAATGCGGCGTCCGCGGCACTCATGGTGGCGGTGCTGGCGGCTACCCGGCTGCGGCCGGGGCGTTGCTGGGCGGTGGCGAACGACAGCACCTGGCGCGACCAGGGCATCTGTGATGTGCCGATCTGCAGGGCGAGCTGGTCGCGCATGAGGCGGCTGACCCCTGCATGCGCAGCAGCGTCTAGCTGATCGAACGTCAGGTCCTGGATGAGGCGAACCACGGCGTGCTCAAGGGGAGGGCAGTTGGTCGGCGTAATGGAATCGGGTTGGGTGGTAGTCACGGGAGTTTCCCCTGGCGAAGTGTTGGACGCGTCTGGCCCGCGCTCAATGGCGATGCGGTCTGGTTTGGTGAGCAGATTCCTCGTGAGCATCCGGCGTGTCAATCCGGGGCGCGATCCGGTTCCGTACATTGAGCGGGCGCCGCGGCCCGCTCGAGAGGCAGCCGCGACTCGCCGGACATCACGCTATACTCGCTTTGCGATTCGCAGCTCACGTAAACCGGCGCCCCCGACGTCAGGCATGCTCTCTACGCTGCAATGCAGCGAGGGCGCGACGCCTGGCCCGGGCGACAGACCGGTTCCCGGATTGGAGGAGACACAATGAGCACGCTGAGCGTGCATGGCCTGACCCGGCGGGTCGACCTGTTTACCCTGCGGCTGTTCCTGACCGTGGTGGAAGAGCGCCAGATCCGGCGCGCGGCCCTGCGCGAGAACATCGCCGCGTCCGCGGCGACCAAGCGCATCCAGGATCTCGAAGACATTGCCGGGGTGCAGCTCTTCGAGCGCAATCCCAATGGCGTGGTGCCGAGCGCGGCCGGCGAAGTCCTGGCGCGCCATTTGCGCCTGCTGTTCGAGAACCTGGAGGACATGCGCCGGGAGCTCGGCGAATTCTCCGAAGGCATTCGTGGCCATGTCACGGTGGGCACCACGGGCGCCGTCATCATCCAGTACCTGGCACGCGAGATTGGCGAGTTCTCACGTAACTTTCCGCTGGTCGAACTGGAGCTGAAACAGGACGCCAATACCAATCTCGTGCGCGCGGTGGTGGCGGGCGATGTCGACCTGGCCGTGTATATCGTCAGTCCGGATATCGACGATGAGCCACTGGACAGTCTCCCGTATCGCATCGACCGCCTCGTCGCGCTGGTCCCGCGTGGTCATCCGCTTGGGGAGCAGCCCGAGGTCGCATTCGCCGACCTGATCCGCGAGCCGTTCATTGCCATGCACCCGAACACCACGCTGATGTCCGACGTGAACCGCGCAGCGCGCGCGCTCGGCCAGGTCGTGCACCCAAGGTTCACGATCAATGGCCCGGAGGCCGCGCGCAGCCTGGTGGAGGCGGGTCTTGGCGTGACCATCCTGCCCGAATGCATGGTGCCGATCGAGGCCATGACACGCTCGACCGTGCTGCGGATTCCGGAGCCGTGGGCTACGCGCAGCGTGCGCATCGGCACGCGCAAGGGCAAGGCGATCACTTCGGCAACGCGCGCGTTGATCCGCCAGCTGACCGAGCAGCCTGAGCCGGCACCGTCCGAATCCAGCCCCACCGCAGGCGGTTGATCCAGATCGCCGATCGCGAATCGCCGCGTCGCGGAACATCACTTGGCGCGGCTTCTCGTTGCTGATTACCCTTGAGACGTGACGGGGCTTTGGCGTCCTACGGACGCGTAAGCCCCGCCTTTCAGGGGAACGCATCATGTCCGACGCTGTTACCGGCCGCTACTTCGAGCAGTTTGTCATCGGCGACGCCTGCCGGCATGCCATCCACAGGACAATCACCGAGGCCGATAACCTCCTGTTCAGCACGCTGACGTACAACACGGAGCCTTTGCACGTGGACCAGGCGTACGCCGAAGCCGCGCTGTACGGTACCCGCGCCGTCAACAGTATCTTCGTGCTGGGGCTGGTATCCGGCATCGCTGCAGCCGAACCGGCGCAGGGCCTGGTATCAGGGAACCTTGGATTCAGCGAGGTGCGGTTCACGCGGCCCGTCTTCATTGGCGACACCATCCACGCTGAGAGCGAGGTGGTGGACAAGCGCGACGACCCCACGCGCCCCGACGTCGGCATCATAGAACTGGAGCGTCGCGCCTATAACCAGCGAAACGAGGTAGTGGCCAAGTTTCGCAGTCTGCAGTGGTGGCCGAGGCGCCATCCCGCGGCCTGAGTGCCGGAGTGTTCCGCCATGCACGCGCAAGGAAATCCCGGCTGGTTCGCGCAATGCGAACCGGTGGTTCGCCAGTCACTACTTGAGTGCGACCGCCTGGACAACCTAGCATCTAGTCAATCCCGGGACATTGGCGGCCACTGCAAAAGCCGCCAGGTTCGCGGTCAAAAAATTTTCGATGTTTATCTAACGTTTGTAAGGCGTTTAAATCGTGACCAGGAGACGAGGATGAGTGTAAGTGCCATGAAGCCGATGCGATCCATGATGTTCGTGCCGGGCAACAAGCCAGACTGGATCGAAAAATCGGTAGCAGCCAGTGCGGATGCGCTGATCCTGGATCTGGAAGACAGCGTGCCGCACGACCTGAAGGTCGAGGCGCGCGGCATCGTGCGCTCCAGGCTGGCGTGGCTGGCGCAGCAGGGCCAGCGCCTGTTCGTGCGGATCAACCGCAGCCCGCACCTTTATGACTTCGAGGACATCGTCGCCGTGGTCGGGCCCCATGTGGAAGGCATCGTGATCTCGAAGCCCATCGGGCCGGAGGATGTCGACTGCGTGTCGATGATGCTGTCGGAGGCGGAATACCGCAACGGCGTGGCACTGGGTTCGACCCGTGTCATTCCGCTGCTGGAAACCGCGCGTGCGCTGGAGCTGGCCTATGAGATCGCCAAACGCGACCGCGTCGGCGCCATCTGCGGCTGCACCGCCAGGAACGCGGATGTGGCGCGTGCGCTGGGCTATGTCTGGACCCCGGACGGCCGCGAAACGCTGTACCTGAAGTCGCGTGCGGTGATGGCGGCGCGCGCCGCCGGCAAGCTGCCCATTGGCGGCGTGTGGCAGCAGGTGCGCGACCTGGACGGCCTGAGGAAGTCGTCGCTGCTGGACCGCAACCTGGGCATGAGCGGCGAGCTGGTGCTGCATCCGTCCAATGTCGCCACCGCTAACGAGGTCTACAGCCCGTCGCCGGAAGAGGTGGCCTACTACGAAGGCATGATCGCCGCGCTGGAGCAGGCGCAGGCCAACGGGCGTGCCTCAACCATCTACGACGGCGAGCACATCGACATCGCCCACGTCAAGACGGCGCAGGACATTCTTGCGCTCGCCAAATCCTTTAGCGCGTGAACCAGCGCTTGCATTCACACCTGATTTCCCCAAGGAGACAAGAACATGGCCGGACTTTATTTCGAAGATTGCCGTGAGGGCCTGGTGGTCGAACACGCGATCCGCCGCACCGTCACTGAGACCGACAACGTGCTGTTCTCGGCGCTGACGTACAACTGCGCGCCGCTGCATATCGATGCCGAGTACTGCAAGGACTCGATCTATGGCCAGCGGCTGGTCAACAGCATGTTCCTGCTGGCACTGGTGGCGGGTGTCACGGTCTACGAGACCACGCTGGGCACCACGCTGGGCAACCTGGGCTTCCAGGAAATCAAGTTCCCCAAGCCGACCTTCCATGGCGACACCATCCGCGTGCGTACCGAGATCGTCAACGCGCGCCTGTCCAAGAGCCGCAACGACTCCGGCATCGTGACCTTCCGCCACGTCGGCATCAACCAGCGCGACGAGGAAGTCTGCGTGGCCGTGCGCACCGGCCTGATGAAGCTGCGCCCGCAGCAGTAAGACACGAATCCGGAGAACGAAGATGGCAGAGATTCTTTCCGCATCCTACGCCGCGCAGCGCCAGCGCGAACAGGAACTGGGCGAGGTCCGCGAAGCGGCCCGCACGCTGGCGAACAAGTTCCCGCTGTCCTACTGGCGTGAGTGCGACAAGGAAGAGAAGTACCCGTGGGAGTTCGTCAAGGCCTTCGCCGCCGCCGGCTGGATGGGCATCATGATGCCGGAGGAGTATGGCGGCATGGGCCTGGGCGTGACCGAGGCCGCGGTGATGCTGCAGGAGATCGGCGCCTCGGGCGCCGGCATGAGCGGCGCCTCCGCGATCCACTTCTACGTCTTCCCGCCGGCGCCGATCCTGCGCCACGGCTCGGAGGAGATGAAGAAGCGCTATCTGCCCGCGCTGGCGCGCGGCGAGATCCTGATGGCCTTCGGCGTGACCGAACCCACCTCGGGCGTCGACACCTCGCGCATCCGCACCCGTGCCGAGAAGAAGGGCGATCGCTGGGTCATCAACGGCCAGAAGGTCTGGAGCACCAACGCGCAGAACGCCAACAAGTACCTGATCCTGGCGCGCACCTCGCCGCGCGACGAGGCGCGTCCGCTGGACGGCATGACGCTGTTCTTTGCCGACATGGACCGCAAGCACTGCGACGTGCGCGTGATCGACAAGCTGGGCCGTGCCGCGGTGGACTCCAACGAGGTGTTTATCGACGGCCTGGAAGTGCCCGAGGAAAACGTCGTCGGCGAAGTGGGACGCGGCTTCCACTATCTGCTCGACGGCCTGAACCCGGAGCGTGTGGTGGTGGCGATGGAGGGCATCGGCATCGGGCGTGCGGCGCTGGACCTGGCGGTCGACTACGCCAACTCCCGCGTCATTTTCGACCGCCCGATCGGCAAGAACCAGGCCGTGGCCCACCCGCTGGCCGAGTGCTGGATGCGGCTGGCCGCCGCCGAAGCGGTGGCCCTGCGCGCCGCCACGCTGTACGACAACCACCAGTCCTGCGGCGCCGAGGCCAACACCGCCAAGTTCCTGGGTGCCGAAGCCGGCTTCCTGGCCTGCGACCAGGCGATGCAGACCCACGGCGGCTACGCCTATGCCAAGGAGTACCACATCGAGCGCCTGTGGCGCGAAGTGCGGCTGCTGCGCCTGGCGCCGATTTCGCAGGAGATGG
Source organism: Cupriavidus sp. PB-02 (assembly GCF_058252315.1). NCBI lineage: Bacteria > Pseudomonadati > Pseudomonadota > Betaproteobacteria > Burkholderiales > Burkholderiaceae > Cupriavidus > Cupriavidus sp. PB-02. The sequence goes on along the minus strand of NZ_CM177695.1, from coordinate 1,573,017 downwards.
TCTGCAACCATATTTCCAACAAGGTGCTCGGTCTGCCGAAGTCGTACTGAAGCCCCTGGCAGGCGGTTTGGAACAACGGCCCGGCCGCAGGACGGCCGGGCCGACAAGAAAGGAGACTGCAGTGGCAGCACATCAATCGCGGCCGCTCGAGGGCATCCGGGTACTGGACCTGACAGTGGCGCTTGCCGGGCCCTATGGCTCGCTGATGCTTGGCGGAATGGGCGCGGAGGTGATCCGCGTGGAAGCGCCCGGCGGCGGGGACATCGCACGGACCAACCCGCCGTTCGTGGGCAGCCATGGCATCCACTTTGGCCAGCGTGAAGACGACGAGGTATCGCTGACGGTGCTGAACCGGGCCCGCAACAAGAAGAGCATCACGCTGGACCTGAAGTCCGAACAGGGCCGCGAGCTGTTCATGCGGCTGGCGGAGGAATGCGACGTGGTGCTGGAGAACTTCAGCGAGGGCACCACCGCCAAGCTTGGTATCGACTACGAGCAGGTCAGGCGGCGGAACCCGCGCATCGTCTATGCGTCGATCAAGGCAATGGGCGAACCCAGTGCTTTCCCCGGCCTCAAGGGCATGGACATCATCGTCCAGGCGCTCAGCGGCCTGATGGAAGTGACCGGCTACGCCGACGGCCCGCCGACGCGCTGCGGCCTGCCGATCGCGGACCTGGTGGCACCGATGTACACCGTCAATGGCATCCTGGCCGCACTGATCCACCGCGGCCGCACCGGCGAGGGGCAGCGCGTGCAGGTGTCGATGCTGGATTGCCTGGCGTCGTGGGTGGCAGAAGAGCACTTTGACGTCATGGGGCGGGAAGGCTATCCGTCGCGCACCGGCAACTACCACGACCGGCTGGCCCCGTTCGGGGTGTACCCGACGCAGGACGGGCATGTGGCGATCGTTGCGTTCCAGCCGGACCGGATGCGCGGGCTGCTGGAGTCGATCGGCCAGCCCGAGTTGCTCGACGACCCGCGCTTCAGCAGCCGCGGGCCGCGCATGCGCAATGCCTCGGTGCTGAACGAGGCGATCGCAGGCTGGACCAGCCAACGCAGCACTGCCGATGTGGTGGCCGAGCTGCTCGACAAGCGCGGCGTACCCTGCGCGCCGGTGCGCAAGCCCAACGAGGTGCTGCACGACCGCCGCCTGCATGACAGCGGCGCGTTGATGAACCTGGCCCACCCCCAGTTCGGCCCGGTGGATGCCGTGGGCATGGGCCTGCCGATCCGGTTCTCGGCCACGCCCTCGCAGTTTGACAAGCCTGCGATGGCGCTGGGCGGTGCGAATGAAGAGATCTATGGGGGCTTGCTCAAGCTCAGCCGGGAAGAGATTGCCGTGTTGCGAGAAGAGGGGGTAGTCTAGCGGCCGCCCAACGGCAGCTTGTTTGCTCCCATTTATGGGAGAGGGGCCGGGGGAGAGGGCAGGCGTGTCTGGACGCGACGCGCCGCGCTTCGTGGAAGCTCCTGCCATCTCCCCCAACCCCTCTCCCGCAAGCGCTTGCCTTTACCCACATCTCGATAGGAAAGGTTGTAAACCGGATTGGACGGTGTTAACTTCGGGTGAAGTTGACAATCAGTGGTGGCAATTTTGCCTGATACGGAAGATCTGGAAGACTGGGCCAGCGACGAATTCGGTGGCGCTCAATTGGGCGATGCACGTCGCACGCAGCGCCTTGTGGCATTGGCGCGCGGACTGGCGCAAAAAGCCCATGTTTCGTTCCCGCAGGCCTTGAGTGGTGCCCAACTCAAGGCAGCATATCGCTTCTTTGATAATGAGGCGGTTGACCCGGACGGAATACTGGCGAGCCACGTCACTCAAACCGTGGGTCGCATGCAGCAGGTGCCTGTCGTATTGGCGGTGCAGGACACCACGGAATTCAATCTGGCAAATTTGCCCGCGACTGAGGGACTTGGTCACGGCACGGGCGGCAATTTGCACGGATTCATGTTGCACAGCGTGCTGGCGGTGACGCCTGAGGGCCTGCCACTGGGCGTGTTGAGCATGAAGACGTGGGTGCGTGCGCCGCAAGCATCGGGCAAGGCCAGGCAGCGCCGGGCGCTGTCCATTCGCGAGAAGGAAAGCGTGAAGTGGCTGGAGGGGCTGGAATGCCTTGAGCCGCTCAAGATGCAGTGTCCGGACACGCACCTTGTTGCCGTCAGCGATCGCGAGGGCGATGTGTATGACGTGTTCCTGGCGCCGCGCCCAGCGGGGGTGGACTGGTTGGTGCGGGCCGCCTGGAATCGGGGCGTGGACCACCCAGAGAAGTATCTGTGGGAGACGGTTGCCGCGGCTCCTGTACTTGGGGAGACCGTACTGCACGTGCCCAGGTCCGGCGCCAGGCAGGCACGTAGTGCCCGACTGGCTTTGCGCTGTGTGCCGATCCAACTGCGAGCGCCGCGCAGCCGCGGTGCAGAGGGGCTACCGAGTCTCGAAGTGTTTGCCATTCACGCGCTGGAAATCGAGCCGCCCGAAGGCGTTGAGCCGCTCGAATGGATGTTGCTCAGTTCGATGCCCACCCAAACGCTGGAAGATGTGCTCGAACGGCTGAGCTGGTACGCCCGTCGCTGGACCATTGAATCCTGGCATCGTGTCCTGAAAAGTGGCTGCCAGATCGAAGCCCGGCAGTTCGGGACGCTGGAGCGGTTCCTGCGGGCCACGGCGCTGTTCGCCGTAATCGGCTGGCGCATTTTGTACGCGACTATGCTGGGCCGACTCGAAGCCGATATCCCTTGCTCGGTGCTACTGCAATCGCTCGAATGGCAGGCCTTGTACTGCCGCACGCACGGCACAACCAAGCCACCGGAGCAGGCACCCAAACTCAGCGAAGCGGTCCTTTGGATCGCCAAGCTCGGCGGCTACCTGGGTCGCAAAAACGACGATCCCCCCGGTGCTACTGTCCTCTGGCGCGGCTTCCTCGTTTTGCACGAAATCACCGAAATGTATCGGATCTTCCAGAAAAACGAGTAAGCCGCCGGAAGTTGTGGGTAAAGGCAAGCGCAAGCGGGAGAGGGGAGAAAACCGCCGGCCGATCCCGGAACATAAGGAGACAAGAACCATGATGTCACGCCGTACCTGCCTGCAGCTCTTCCCGGCGCTGGCCACGCTACCGCTTACGGCGCTTGCGCAGTCTTACCCAGCGCGCCCGGTCCGCATCATCGTGCCGCTCAGTCCCGGTTCGGGTACGGACGTTGTTGCGCGCTACATGAGCAGCGAGCTGTCCAAGGCGATGGGCGGCTCGTTCGTCGTCGAGAACCGTGCCGGCGCAAGCGGGATCATCGGCACGGACTTTGTCGCCAAGGCGCCCGCCGACGGCTACACCATCCTGTTCAATTACGCCGCCCACTACTCGAACCAGTTCGTCGACAAGACGCCGTACGACGCCGTCAGTGACTTCGAGCCGATCGCGCGCCTGGCGACCTCGGCGATGGTGCTGGTCACGGCCGCCAATTCGCCGCTACGCACGGTGCAGGACCTGATCGCCGCCGCCAGGCGCAAGCCGGGCGGGCTGACCTATGGTTCGCCAGGCAACGGCACCACGCCGCACATGGCGGCGGCCCTGATGAGCAACATGGCCGGCATCCAGATGACGCACGTTCCCTACAAGGCGCCGGCGCAGGTCGTGGTCGATGTGGCGGGAGGGCAGCTGGATGCCGGCTTCGGCGGCGTGGCGACATCGCTGCCGCTGGTCAAGGCAGGGCGCCTGCGGGTGCTCGCGGTCACCAGCCTGCGCCGGTCGAGCTATTTTCCGGACGCGCCCTCACTGGATGAGGCTGGCCTGAAAGGCTATGAGCTGGAAACGCCGATCTGGGCGTTTGCCCGGCACGGTACGCCGCAGTCCATCGTCACGGCTTTGTCCGGCGCCATGACCAGGGCTGCCGCCACGCCCGCCTTCAAGGCGTTCTGTACCAGCCAGGGACTTGAGGTTGACATCCAGCCCGCCGCGAAAGCCCGCGCCAATGCGCCGGCCGAACTCGAGCGCTGGAAGAAGCTCGTGGCGTTGTCCCAGGTGAAGGCGGGATGACGCGCCACTGTAGCGGCCGGCTTACGAAGCCACGGCCTGCGCCCGCCGCGCTGGCTTGCGCACTTCCCTGGGCCGGACGCCTTCAAACAGGATCGTGCACAGTTCGTCGATCACCTTCTCGGGCGAACCCTTCTTCGGGTTGAACCAGGTTTGCACCGAGGTAATCGTGCTCAGGATGAAGACCCGGCACAGGGCGATGTCGATGTCCTCGCGCAGGCGGCCTTCGGCGCGCAGGTCTTCCAGCATGCCGTTCCAGAAATCCTGATGCTGGGCCCGCCGCTTGATCTGCCGCTCGCGCACCTTGTCCGGCAACTCGGCGAGCTGGCGCCCGTGCGCCAGGGTGTAGTCGCCATACTTGATCATCGCGCCGATGAGGCCGAGCAGGCCGGCGCGGAAGCGCTGTTCGGCGTCGGCGCCTGGCGTGAGCGCCGCGATGCGCGCCCGCGTGTGCGCAAAGATGCTTTGGGCCCCGTGCTCCATCACCGCTTCCAGCAACTCTTCCTTCGAGGAGAAGTGGTAATAGATGCTGGCCGCTTCGATGCCGGCCTGGTCGGCAATCCCGCGCATGGTCGTGGCGGCATAGCCTTGCGTGCCAAAGGCGCGTGCCGCGAGGCGCAGCAGCTTCTCGCGGGTGTCCACAGGGGTGGCATTGACCTGGCGTTTTGTCATGGTAGGTGAGGGCCTGGAAGCGGCGTATGCGCCGTGGGGTTATTCCCCATGGAAGTTACTCCATCGGGCGTCCAAAATCTACCTAACGTTTGTGAGAGGACGCCCGCAATGGCTGGCCGGGCCCCGGTCCGCCTCGAAGGAGGGCGGAAATTCACGCCGGGCGGGTCCGGAAATCGCTGCTTTGGGAGATAATCCGGTACGACGCTTGGGAAGGATGTGATGCGCTTTGATCTGGTCGATCTGAAACTGTTCACCCATATCGCGGAGGCCCAGAGCCTGACCGGCGGTGCACAACGCTCTCACCTGTCCCTGGCCGCGGCCAGTACCCGCATCAAGAACCTGGAGGAACACGTTGGCGTCAAGCTGCTGAGCCGCAGCAGCCAGGGCGTGAAAGTGACCGGAGCGGGGGAGACACTGCTGGCCCACGCGCGCCGCGTACTCCGCCAGCTGGAGCAGTTGAGCGGCGATCTGCAGGAATACGTGTCGGGCGTGAAGGGCCATGTGCGCGTCTTCGCCAACACGACGGCGATGAGCGAGTTCCTGCCTGCCGTGCTGCGCACCTACCTCGTCAACCATCCGGACGTGACCATCGACATGCACGAACGGCTGAGCCCGGACATCGTGCGCGCGGTCCAGGAGGGGATGGTGGACATCGGCATCATTGCCGGCAACGTGCGTACCGAAGGGCTGGAGGTCATGCCATACCGGCGCGACCGCTTGGTGCTTGCCGTCGCGCTGAGCCACCCGCTGGCCGAGCACAGCAGCGTGGATTTCATTGATACGCTGGACTACGACTTCATCGGCCTGCCAGAGGCGAGCGCGATCCACAATTTCCTCAAGCGGGCCGCCGCGGACTTGCAGCGTGAGCTGCGCTGGCGCGTCCAGGTCAGCAACTTCGAGACCGCCTGCCGGATGATCGAGGCGAATGTCGGCATCGGCGTGCTGCCGGAGAGCACCGCCGCCCGGCACGCGGTTACTATGGCGCTGCGGATCATCCAGCTCAACGACGAGTGGGCCGAGCGCAAGCTGCAAATATGCGTCGCGGACCTCGGCGCATTGCCGCTGTTTGCGCGCAAGCTGGTGGACCTGCTGGTGGAGGATGGCCTCGGGCGCCAGGACTGAAGGCGCCCCAGATACCTATCCTGCTATTTCTGCTCGGCGACCATCTGCCTGAGCTGGTGCTTGAGCAGCTTGCCGCTGGCCGTCGTCGGGATCGTGGCCACGCGCAGGATTTTCTCCGGGCGCTTGTATGGCGACAGGCGCTCGACCAGGTAGGCGTGCAGCGCCGAGGCATCGAACTTCTCTCCGTCCCTGATCTCGACGAAGGCGATCACTTCCTCGTTGCCGTCCGCGGTGGGCTGTCCGACCACGGCCGACAGGCGCACGGACGGATGCGTGTTGATGACCGATTCGACCTCGATCGGATAGACGTTGAAGCCGGAGCGGATGATCAGGTCCTTGGTGCGGCCGACGATGAACAAGGCGCCGTCCTGGCCGAGCCGGCCAATGTCGCCGGTGTTGAGCCAGCCTCCGGGGCGCAAGGCTTCGGCGCTCAGTGCCGGCGCGCGGTAGTAGCCGCGCATGACACCTGGCCCTCTTACCCATAGCTCGCCCGGCTCGCCCTCCGGCACCGGCTTGCCGGCCGGCCCGACCACCTGCAGTTCGGCGCCCTCGACGATCTCGCCCGCCGCGCAATCGGTGCGCGGCCGGTCCATACGCGTCACGAACAGTGAGCCCGCGTACTCGGTCATGCCGTAGCCATGGTGCAGCGGCTGGCCGAACAGCGCCTCGACCTCGCGCTTGAGCGTCGGATCGAGCGGGCCGCCACCTGTGTAGAGATAGCGCAGCCTGGGCGACGGCTCCAGTGGCATGCCGCTCGCCCGCACGTACGCGACGATGCGGTTGAACATCGTCGGCACGCCCTGCAGCAGCGTAATCGCGCCCTGCCGGATCGCTGCGCTAACATCCGCCGCATTGAAACGCGCGCTCAGGTACAGGCTCGCACCGGCCTGGAACGTCGAAACCAGCAGCGTCCCCAGCCCGAAGACGTGCGACATGGGCATGACCGCATAGGCGCAATCGTCGGCCTGCATGCGGCGGGAGTCCACCGTGACGCGCGCAAAGTGCAGCAAACCCCGATGCGTGACCATCACGCCCTTGGGCTGTGCCGTCGTGCCGGACGTGTAGATCAGCGCGGCGACCTCGCGCGCGAGCGCTTCAGGTTCGCGCTCGCTGGTCTCGTCGACGGCGCCGGCCATCAGCGGGCCGAGCCCGGCGGGCGCAATCTCCCGTGCCCGATAACGCACGCCGTGCCGCAGTGCATCCGGCGACGCAGCGTGGGTGAACAGCATCAGGCGCGGCAGGCAGTGCGCCCGGATCACCTCGATTTCCCGTTCCGAAAGGCGGGCGTTGACGACGACCGGCCACGCCTCCAGTTCCGACAGCGCGAACACCAGCGTGATCACCGCCAGGCAGTTCTCGGACACGATCAGCACCCGGTCGCCGGTGCCGACGCCCTGCGCTTGCAGGTAATCCTGCGCATCCTCGATGCGTGCCCAAAGCTGCGAAAAGGTGACGGTGCGGCCATCCTCGAAGACGGCCACATGGTCGGGCGTCTCCGTGGCCCAGTGGCGTGGGATGTCGCTGATCCGTTGGGTGGTGTCTCGGTCCGGGGGCATCTCGCGGAAATCCTTGTGCGGGGTAAAAAGCCGTTCGGCAAGGCGGACGCAAGCCGAACGACGCCAGTGTATGTGCGCCGGAAGTGAGGTGCAATCCCGGCGCTACACCACGCGCCTGACGCGCAAGGCTTCCGGTTGCTGCGGGCTGACCACGGCGACCATCAGGCGCCGCGCGCCTCGCGGATCATGTTGCGGGCAATGATGACCTGCTGGATCTGCGTGGTGCCCTCGTAAAGGCGGAACAGGCGCACGTCGCGGTAGAAGCGCTCGATGCCGAATTCGGAGATGTAGCCGGAACCGCCGAGGATCTGCACCGCGCGATCCGCCACGCGGCCCACCATCTCCGTGGCGAACATCTTGCAGCACGAGGCCTCGGTGGAGACGTTCTTGCCCTCGTCGCGACGGCGCGCGGCGTCGATCACCATGCATTCGGCCGCATAGAGCTCGGCCTGGCTGTCGGCCAGCATGGCCTGGATGAGCTGGAATTCGCAGATCGGCTGGCCGAACTGCTGCCGCTCCATCGCATAGTTCAGCGCGTCGCGCAGGACGCGCTTCGCCACGCCGACGCTGACGGCCGCGATATGCAACCGGCCCTTGTCGAGCACTTTCATCGCGGTCTTGAAGCCCTGGCCTTCCTTCAGGCCGATCAGGTTGGCGGCCGGCACGCGCACGTTCTCGAAGATCACGTCGCAGGTGTGGGCGCCTTTCTGTCCCATCTTGACGTCGCGTTTGCCGAAGCTGATGCCCAGCGTCTTCGCGTCGACGATAAACGCCGACACCCCGGCCGAACCCTTGATGTCAGGATTCGTCCGCGCCATCAGCGTGAACATGCCGGCCTGCGGCGCGTTGGTGATAAAGCGCTTGGTGCCGTTGACCACGTAGTGGTCGCCATCCCTGATCGCCGTGGTGCGCAGCGAGCCGGCGTCCGAGCCGGCGTCCGGTTCGGTCAGCGCAAACGATGCCAGGATCTCGCCGGTGGCCAGGCGCGGCAGCCAGGCGGCCTGCTGTTCCGGTGTCCCATCCATCAGGATGCCTTGCGAGCCGATGCCCACGGTCGTGCCCAGCAGCGAGCGGAAGGCCGGCGAGGTCTGGCACAGCTCCATGACCACGCGCACTTCCTCTTCCATGGTCAGTTCCAGGCCGCCAAAGCGCTCGGGAATGGTCATGCCGAACAGGCCCATCTCGCGCATGTCCTGCACGATGTCCTGCGGGATTTCGTCGGTCTCGGCGACGAGCGCCTCGGCGGGCACCAGGCGCTCGCGCACAAAGCGGCGCACGCTGTCGAGCAAGGCTTCCAGGGTTTCGTTATCGCGGATCATCTCAGTCTTCCCAAATGACGGGCCGGTGTGCTGGCTCGCTCAGCAGCGCTCAAAGACAGCGGCGATGCCCTGGCCGCCGCCGATGCACATGGTTTCCAGGCCATAGCGGCCGCCACGGCGCTGCAGTTCGTGCAGCAGCGTGGCCAGGATGCGCACGCCCGTGGCGCCGATCGGGTGGCCCAGCGAGATGCCCGAGCCGTTCACGTTGAGCTTGTGCTCGATTGCATCCTGGTCATTCCAATCCCAGCCCTTGAGCACGGCCAGCACCTGGCAGGCAAAGGCTTCGTTCAGTTCCACCAGGTCCATCTGGTCGAGCGTCAGGTTCAGGCGCGCCAGCAGCTTCTTCACCGCGGGCACCGGGCCGATGCCCATGTGCGATGGCTCGCAGCCGGCGGCGGCCCAGCCCACCAGCGTGGCCATAGGGGTGAGGCCCAGTTCGGCCAGCTTGTCCTCGGCCACGATCAGGCAGGCGGCCGAGGCGTCGTTCTGCTGGCTGGCGTTGCCGGCGGTGACGGTGCCGTTGGGCATCAGCGCGCGCAGCTTGCCAAGGCTTTCGCGCGAAGTATCGGCGCGGAAACCTTCGTCGCGCGCGAACTGCAGCGGATCGCCCTTGCGCTGGGGCACCTGCACGGGCACCACCTCGGCATCGAAGCGGCCGGCCTCCCAGGCGGCCGCGGCGCGCGCGTGGCTGCGCACGGCGAAGGCGTCGGCCTGCTCGCGGGTAATGCCGTAGTCGCGCGCCAGGTTCTCGGCCGTTTCGATCATCCCGGAGATCTTGCCAAAGCGCTCGACCGGCTGGGAACGTTCGCGGCCGCGGTCAAGGCGGTCGTAGAAACGCACATTGCCCGAGCGCGCGCCCCAACGCATGTCGGTGGTGTAGTACTCGATGTTGCTCATGCTCTCGACGCCGCCTGCGATGACCACATCGGCAGCGCCGCTTTGCACCATCATCGAGGCCGTGACGATGGCCTGCAGGCCGCCGCCGCAGCGGCGGTCCAGCTGCATGCCCGGCACTTCCACAGGCAGGCCGGCCTGCAGCGCGGCCCAGCGGCCCACGCAGGGTGTTTCGCTGTTGGCGTAGGACTGGGCAAAGACCACGTCATCGATGCGCGCGGGGTCGATGCCGCTGCGCTGCACGACGGCGCGTACTGCGGTGGCGGCCAGTTCCTCGACAGGCACGGGGCGCAGGCTGCCGCCGAAGGTGCCGACGGGGGTGCGAAGGGGGGTGACGATGGCGGCTCGGCGCATGGAAGTCTCCTTGGAAATCTGTCTTGGGTAGGCGACGAAGGGCAATTGGTCAATGCGTGCCCGGAAGGGCAACAAAAGCGGCGCCGCACTGGCGCAGCAAGGCGTGGGCCTGGCGCTCCAGGTCCTCGCGGTGTCCGGGGGCGGCGATGTCCAGCATGCGGCGCACGCGCTGCGACAGCGTCTGGCCGCGCAGATCGGCCACGCCGTGCTCGGTGACGATCAGGCCCGCGTCGCTACGGGGCGTGCTCACCGGCCCGGACAACTGCGCGACGATGCGGCTCGCACCCTTGGCGGTCGCCGGCAGGGCGACGATGGGCAAGCCCCCGCGGCTGCGCGCCGCGCCGCGCAGGAAGTCCACTGCACCGCCCACGGCGCCGACATAGACCCCAGCGGCGACTTCGGCGTTTACCTGGCCGGTGAGGTCGACCTCGATGGCGGAGTTGATGGCGGTCAGCTTGTCGATGCTGGCGAGCACCTCGGGGTGATGGGTATAGCTTGTCTCGCGCAACTGCAGCCGCGGATTGCGGTGCGCCCAGCGCCGCAGCCGTTCGCTGCCCATCAGGATGCCGGCGATGCCGACGCCGGCATCGATGCTCTTGCGCGCGTTGGTCAGCACGCCCGCTTCAGCCAATGCCGCAATGCCGTCGCCGACCGCGCCACTGTGCAGCCCCAGGTCGCGGCGGTCATGCAGCGCCGCCACCACGGCCTCCGGGAGGTTGCCGATGCCCATCTGCAAGGTGGCGCCGTCCTCCACCCAGCCGGCAATGTGGCTAGCGATGGCCTGTTCGGCCGGGCCGGGAGCGCTACGGTCAAGGCTGATCGGGGCGTGCAGCGCTTCGACCTGCAGGTCGATATCGTCCGCGGTGAGGTAGCGGCTGCCGTGGGTCCATGGCACCTCCGGGTTCACTTCGGCGATGACGACGCGGGCCCGGTCGAGTGCAGCGGGGATGTATTCATGCACCAGGCCCAGGCTGTGGCGCCCCTGTTCGTCGGGGGGCGACACCTGCACCAGCACCACGTCCGCGCGCAGCGTGCCCTGCCGAATCAGCCCGGGCAGGTGCGAATAGTGGCTGGGCACGATGTCCAGCACGCCGGCCTTGGCCAGCAGCCGGTGCGGGCCGCTGGCGGCGTAGCCGAAGAAGTCGAGCACGTCGGCCTGGTCCGGCTGCAATGTCTCCGACTGGCCGATGCCGACAAAGACACTGAGGCGCCCGCCTTGCGCGATCGCATGCCGGTGTTCGACCAGCGCGCGCGTCAGCGTCAGCGGCTCCGCGGTCGCCTGTCCCCACCAGACGTGGTCCCCGGGGCGGATCAGGGCTTGCAGCTGTGAGGCCAGGGTGTGCGTGTCCACGTTACAGGAGATCATCAGGCAGGAGTCAGTCGGCAATCGGGCGCGTTTCAGGCAATCTCGGCCCAACCGTGGCTAAGCACGACCTTGTCGCGCTCCAGCACCCTGGCGCGCAACTGGTAGTGGGACGGGTTCTCCGGCATGCGCCAGATTTCCGTGACCAGGGTTTCGCCGGGAAACACGGGGGCGGCAAAGCGGATGTCCAGCGCGCGCAGCCTGGCCGGGTCGTAACCCGCGCATTGGCGCACCAGTGCGTGCGCCACCAGGCCGTAGCTCGCCAGCCCGTGCAGGATGGGGCGCTCGAACCCCGCCGCCTTCGCCACCGCCGGGTCAGCGTGGAGCGGGTTGAAGTCGCCCATCAGGCGATACAGCAACGCGGCCTCGGGGCGGATCGCCTGGGTGTCGGTGAAGTCGGGCGCACGGTCCTCCGGCGTCGGGCGCAACGCCGGCAGCGGCGCATCGCTGGGCTGGCCGCCATCCAGCTGGCTGTAGCCGCCGTCGCCGCGCAGGAACGACACCTGCTGCACCGTCGCCAGCAGTTCGCCCTGCACGGTTTCCAGGCGTCGCTCGGTGACCATGATGGCGCCTTTGCCTTCGCCCTTGTCGGTCAGGTGGGTGATGCGATTGTGGCCGACGATCTCCGCACTGGCCGGCAGTGGACGGTGCAGGCGCATGCGCTGTTCGCCATGCAGCAGCTTGACCCAGTCGATGCCGGTGTCTGCCTCGCGTGCCCAGAAGCCCGGGTAACCCAGCACTACCGCTTGCGAAGGCAGGGTGCGCAGCCCCCCGGCAGCGCCTTCGAAGACAAAGGGCAGGGCAGCCGCGTCCAGCGGATCGGCGCCCAGCCCCAGGCTGAGCGCGTACAGCATGGTGTCGCGCTCGGTGTAGCACTGGCGAACGGGGGCGAACGGACGTTGCTTCAGATGGTGGTAGCTGACTGCCATGTCGTTGTTCCTATGTCCTCATCAGGAAATTGTGCAAAGCATGTCGCCAAAGCGGGTTTTGCGCTATTTGACAATGCCAATGGTCGACTTTGGCGATTGCGAAAACGGGGCTTTGGCGAGAAGGAAGGCGCGCTGTCAAAGGGTTGATTGCCGAAGTAACTGCCGGGGGAGAGGGCAGGCGGTGCGGGGACCACGCTGGCATCAACTGACCCAGTCGCAAGGAGACAGATGATGCAGCCCTACAGTGGTTCCGGCGTCGGTGTGCCGGACACCCTACGCCCACATCCAGGATGCGCGCGTGCGCCAGGCCGCCCATTTCATCGAGCAGCGCATCGACAATCCGCCCTCGCTCGATGCCATTGCGCGCTATGTCGGCCTGGGACGCCGTCAGCTCGAGCGCGCCTTCCATGAAGCCCTGAGCATGTCGCCGATGAGCTTCCAGCGCTCGCTGCGACTCGAATACGGCAGCTGGCTTCTACAAAATGGGCACAGCAATATCACCCAGATCGCGCTGGATTGCGGATTTTCCGACGGCGCGCATTTCTCGCGCGATTTCCGCACGCGCTTCGGCATGACGCCGCGCGAATTCCAGCGCCAGTGGCGTTCGGCGGCCCAGCCATCGTCATCGTGCACTTCTCCCGCATCGTAACTAGACTGGTGCCATCACACCTTCTCTGCGCGACTGCGCGAAATCCGGGGCCATTCATTGGAGGGACGGATCATGCACTCTGTTATCAGAGCCTATTCTGGAAGCGGCGCCAGGGAGCTGTTCGATCTGCTCGAAAAGCGGACATCGGAAATTGAATCCCTGATGCGTTCGGTCCAGGGTTTTGTCAGCTACACGCTTGCGCGGACCGCCGATGGCGGCTTTTCTGTCACGACCTGCAATGACAAGGCGGGCGTGGATGAGAGCGTCAAGATGGCGAAGGACTGGATCGCCGCGAACGCTGCCGGCACCGGCGCGAGCGCGCCGACGATTTCCGAGGGGACCGTCATCCTGCATGCGAAATAGCAGCATTGGCTGGCATCGCCTTCGCGCTTGCGTCGTCGTCATCCTGAGTGCTGCTTGCTGTTGAGCGGCACAATTGCTGCGACTGGCGGCAGATTTAGTGAAAGTCTCCAATACAAAGAATGGAAATTTCCACAGCGTAGTGCTGCGCGTGTAAGCGTGATCTGCAAGCGAAGCCGGCCGTCGATCGGACGGGGGCGGGAGGAAATCATGAATTCCCAGCGTTTGACCTTTCCCGGAAGCAACGGCCAGCAACTGGCCGCTCGGTTGGACACGCCGGAGGGGCCGGTTCGGACCTTCGCGCTGTTCGCGCATTGCTTCACCTGCAGCAAGGACACTCTGGCCGCAAGCCGGGTTGCGCAAGCGCTCACGGCGCACGGCATTGCCGTCCTGCGCTTTGATTTCACAGGTCTTGGCGGCAGTGGAGGGGATTTTGCCAACACGAATTTCTCTTCAAACGTCGCCGACCTGCACGCGGCATCAGGCTATCTGAGAGAGAACTTTCAGGGTCCTGCCTTGTTAATAGGCCATAGCCTTGGCGGCGCGGCAGTGCTGAGCGCAGCCGGGGGAATACCTGAGGTCAAGGCGGTCGTGACCATCGCCGCACCGAGCGACCCAAGCCATGTGGTCGGCCTGTTTCAAGACCATACCGCGCGAATTGAAAGCGAGGGCGAGGCGGAGGTGATGCTTGCCGGACGCCCATTCCGAATCAGGCGTCAATTCATTGATGATGTGAAAGAACAAAGCCTGCTGGCTAGTGTCTCCAGGCTGCACAGAGCCCTGCTGGTCATGCACGCACCACACGATGACACCGTCGCCGTCGAGAACGCTACGCATATCTTCAGTGCTGCCAAACATCCTAAAAGCTTCATTTCCCTTGATACGGCAGACCACTTGCTGACGCGAAAGGAAGATGCAGACTATGTAGCCGACACGATCGCCGCGTGGAGTCAGCGGTATCTCGGTATCGATACCTCCAGTCTTCCCGCCGCCGTGGCCGAGGAGGGGCTGGTACGCGTAGAGGAGAACCACGTTGGACGATATCAGCAGCGCGTAATTGTCGGCCCGCATCGCCTGGTGGCTGACGAACCGGTTTCCTTCGGCGGTCTGAACGGCGGCCCTGGACCTTACGACCTCCTGCTTGGCGCGCTAGGCGCATGCACGGCGATGACGATGCGCATGTACGCGGAGCACAAAGGACTGCCACTGGAGCACGTGGCCGTGTCCCTCCGGCACGAAAAGATTCATGCGGCGGATTGCGGGGATTGCGCAACGAAGGAAGGGAAAATCGATTGGATCGAGCGGGAAATTCACATGAAAGGCCCGCTCGACCAGGAACAACGCGCCGCATTGCTTGCGATTGCTGAGAAGTGCCCGGTACATAGAACGCTTCACTCGGAAGTGGTAGTACGAACGCGCGATGCAGAGGCTGGAGCAGGCAAGTAGTGGCTTTTGCCAGCAGTATCGCGCCCGCAACTCCATACCGAGGGCGGCACATCATTTTACATAAGATAGATTATGCGAAAGTGACATGTAGCGGCTAAGCGGTAATGTCCGGTTCTGGCTAAGTTCAAATGTCCGAGTTTGGCAGGCGTAAGCTTGACGGCTTCCAGCGCCCGGGAGCCCGTCATGCCAGCAGGAGCCATTACCATGACGATACGGCAGATCGACCGGCTCAAGGTCGTTCAAGCGCTGGCCGACGGCTATCTCAAGACCGGGATTGCCGCCTCCAGGCTTGGACTGAGCGCCCGCCAGACCCTGCGCCTGCTGCGGCGCTACCAACAGCACGGCGCTGCCGGCTTGCTGAATCGCCACCAGGGTCAGCCGGCCAACAACCGGACCCCACCGGGCCTTGCGGCGCGAGCGCTCGGGCTGATCCGCGACAGCTATGCCGACTTCGGCCCGACCCTGGCCGCCGAGAAGCTGCGCGAGCGCCATGGCCTCAGCCTGGCCAAGGAGACGGTGCGCCGGCTCATGATCGACGCCGGCTTCTGGGTGCCGCGGAAGCTGCGTCCGCCCAGGGTGCACCAGCCGCGCAATCGCCGTGCCTGCCTCGGCGAGCTGGTCCAGATCGACGGCAGCGACCACGCCTGGTTCGAGGACCGGGCGCCGGCCTGCACGCTGCTGGTCTTTGTCGACGACGCCACCAGCCGGCTGATGGCGTTGCGCTTCGTGCCGACGGAATCCGCTTTTGCGTATTTCGAGGCGACCCGGGCTTACCTGGCGTGCCACGGCAAGCCGGTCGCGTTCTACAGCGACAAGGCCAGCGTGTTCCGGGTCAACCGGCCCAATGCCACTGGCGGCGACGGTTACACGCAGTTCGGGCGCGCGCTGTTCGAGCTCAATATCGATAGTCTGTGCGCCAACAGCAGCCAGGCCAAGGGCTATGCTTCACAATGCACCTCATGGGTCGAGTGGGATGATGTTTACGCGGCGACTGCGTGTTTACCGCGGGTTTTGCATTGATGGCGATACTTCACTGGCGCATCCGCGCCAGGTTGTTCGAAGAGACACTGCCCCTTGTCATCGTAGCGGTGCGCCACGAGCAGGCCGGCACGGCGCCATATCTTGACGGTAGTCGGTGTGACATCGAGGCACTTTGCAATCTCGTCCAGCGTGAGCAAACCACGCGCGCGCAGCCTGTCGTAGCGACTTCGCAGATCGTAGGAGAGCCGAATCCGGGTGACCATTGCGTGGTGAAACGGTTTGCCCTGACCTGACGTGAGTCCCTGGCGATTGAGCAGCTCTGCCGCTTCACCGTCGGTGTGGTCTTCCAGAAGCCGGTCGATCTCAGCGACGACGGCTGGCGGGGTCTGCCGCAACATCCACGCGGGCTTGGATAGTGGCACGTGCAAGGTGTGCGTTGCACCGCCGTTAAAGCGTATCTGAGCGCTGACGTCCGTGCCTTTTAGCAGGGTCACGTCGGTGATGAGTAGGCGTGCCATGCGCTTGCGCTCACGATCTGGCGTGTGGGGATCGTTCCACAGGCGAGGAAAGTCCTTCGCAAGTGCCATGATGCTTGTGCGCTGTGCGTCGTCAACTCCGGCGCGATCAGCTTCGCGCTGCTTCTCGTAGCGTTCCTGGGCCTCACTGAGAGCGCGGAGCGCATGGTTCCATTCCGCTTCCAGCGAGTCCGCAACCAATCGATGTTCCGGATCGACTTGCATGTAACGACGGCGCGCCAGATCGGTCTCGTAGCGCGCTCGCTCGACCTCTTGACGGCGTAGTCTGTCGCTCTCCTCGGTACGGCTCTCAAGCTCGTTCTGCACGGCCAGAGCGACCTCAAGCGTTACCGGCGTGACCAACTCCACGAGCAACCGGCCAATTGCATCGTCAAGCTCACCACCATGGACACTCTGGCACACAGGGTGCGCGTGCTGAATGCCCCGGCGCTGGCACATGTAATCCGGCACCCTGCGCGTGCCTTGGATGTGATAGCGCACGGTCATTCGCTCGCCGCATTTGGCACAGATCGCCAAGCCTTGCAGCAGCGCCGGCCCCTCGCGAGGTGCCCCTCTCTCACGGTCGAGGCCAAGTGCGTGGGCATTGTCGCGTAGGATTTGAACGTTCTGTTCGAACTCCTCCCAGCTCACGTAAGCCTCGTGCGCATCGCGAATCAGCGCCGTCCACTCCTCGGGCGGCAGTCGCAGGCAGACGTTCTGACCATCGGGATGCTTGCGTTGCCGCGTGCGCCCAAAGCAGAATGCACCAGCATAGCGCGGATGATGGAGGGCCCACAGCACGCGTGAGTGTTCGAGCTCGGTCCACAGCACATCGCCTTTGCGCTCTCCGCGGTGAATCCGGCGCGGGAACTGAAGACCCTGGTCACGAAAGGCCTTGACGGTCGCAGTGGCTGAGCCCGTGCGACGAAACGTGCGGAAGAGCTGACGAACACTCTCCTGGATACGTGCATCCGGGTCCAGGCGCACACGCCCCTCGGTGTCGTAGACAAAGCCGATCGGCAGCCGCATCTCGAGTTCTCCGCGGCGCGCCTTGTTGAGGATGCCACCGCGTAGCCGTGCCCGCATGACGTGCAACTCTGCCTCGCTCATCGTGCCTTTCAGGCCGAGCAGCAACCGATCATTGAAATGCGCAGGGTCGTAAATTCCATCTTCGTCAAGAATTAGGGAGTCGGCGAGTGCACAGATCTCCAATAGCCGATGCCAGTCGGTTGAGTTGCGCGCCAGCCGCGACACCTCCAGACCCATCACGATCCCGGCCCGTCCCAGGCTCACCTCGGTGACGAGGCGCTGGAAGCCCTCGCGCTCGACCGCCGATGCACCGGATAAGCCGAGGTCCGAGTCGATGACCACAACTTGATCGTTGCGCCATCCGAGCGCGATGGCGCGCTGTCGCAGATCATACTGGCGCTTGGTACTCTCAGTATTCTCGAACATCTGCCGCAACGAGGACTGCCTCACGTACAGATAGGCGTTCCTCTTGAGGTGTCTTGCCTGTACTTTCGAGTGGGTCTCTGCAGTCATCTCATCCCCTCTAGCGCTGTCGCGATCGCCATGGTTGCCACGATGTCAACCAGATTCTGTTCGATACCTACAGGCAGACTCAGCCCGCTCGTCGCGACTACAGGCACCGGACGAGGCGAGCAGTCTTCGGCCGCACACTTCATCCAGGCGGCCATCCCCTTGAACATGACGAGTGCGCGACCGCGCATCATCGTGTGGCCGCGTCCGCCCAACTCGACGACGTCTTTTCGCAACGCCTCGTAGTATCTGGTCAGCGCATGAACATCGAGCGCTGCAGTGGGGACTTTTATGGCCGTTTTTTTTTCGATCGCGCCAGGGCGCGTTCTACGGTGCGTCGATGCACTGTCAAACCGAAGCGTTCTGCAATCCGCTCGACAAGAACTTGAGCATCGAGACCGTCCTCCGCGGCACGTGCTTCTTCGATGAAGCGCATCACGTCGTCGGTGATCTTGTGTGGTCCGTGAGGACCTCGCTTGTCTGGCAGCAGCCCGACCAGGCCCTCTCGATCGAAGTCGGCCTGCGCCTTGTAGAACGTCGGTCGGCTGACCCCAAAGTGCGCGGCGGCATCGGCGATGGCCTGACCATCGACACGTACGCGACGCAGCATTTCGTAGCGGGCCTGTACCAGATCGCGCGGGTCGAAGAAATCGCCGGCGATAAAAGCGGGATCATCGATGCCCTGCGAGTGAGGATTCACCGTGCCGCTCTCTTCGAGCGCTGCAAGCTTGGGGTCGGATTTTCGGATGCGGGTCATATGTAATCTAAATTATGCCCACGTATTGCCGATGTCAAGGATTTTATACGGACAAAGAATAGCAGTGCCCCCGTAACCTCCCTGCTCTATGCCCGCCCTTGAATCATGCGCCCATGGAGAGGTATAGGCACGGATACTAAAACGGCATAAATATCTTTACATCAACGGCATCATTCCCTTGACATCTTGCGCTTGCGCGCTCGCGGCCCTCCAGATCTCTTAGCCTCCCGCTGTCGGGCAATCAGCGCAACAAGTTGCAACAGGTCCTCGACCCGGAAATGCGATCGTCCGGCCGACGTTACCTCGAATGCGTTTGGCGCCGCTGCGCTCGTCCAGGTCGCCGGCATGCGCCTGAGGTTGCCCATTTCGTCGTAGAAATAGACGCGGTCCTCTCCCCACGCATTGCGCCATTCCAGCAGCGCGAATTCTCGCCCGTAAAGCGGATGGAAGGGATGGGTAACCCGGAAGGATTGCATCCCACCGGTCAGATCACGTGTAGTTGACTGCTTTTGAGAAGGGCCGGGTCGAACGGATGAACGGCACGCTGCAGGACCGCCTGGTCAAGGAGTTGCGGCTGCGCCGGATCTCGTCCCAGGCCGACGCCAACGCCTTCGTGGCGGTCTTTGTGGCTGACTTCAACGCCCGCTTTGCCAAACCGCCCAGGAGCGACTTTAATGCACATCGCCCAGTGCGCGCCGATGAGGATCTGGCGCGGATCTTCACCTGGCGCGAATGGCGCAAGGTGTCGGCCAGCCTCACGCTGCAGTACGACAAGACGCTGTACCTGCTGGCAGACCAGCCCGCGCATCGCGCTCTGATTCACCGCTACCTCGAGGTGGCCGAGTATCCGGACGGCCGGATCGAGCTGTGGGCCGATGGCGCTACCCTGCCCTACACCACCTATGACCGCTTGGCCGAGATCGACCAGGGCGCGATCGTCGAGCACAAGCGGCTCGCTCACGTCCTGCGCGTGGCGCAGGAGATGCAGGCCAAGCGCGATAGCCGGCGCAGCGCCAGCGCACCCGCGCGGACCGCCACCGGCACGCCCCCGCGGCCTCGCCAGGCGGCCCCGGGCAAGAAACCGCAGCGGCAGCTCAGCCCTGCAGACCTGCAGGCCGCCATCGAAAAGACCGTCAAGGCACCACTGCCTTACGGGAAACCCTTGAAAGACAAGCCACCGAACCTCAACACCAGCCCGTCCAAATCGGACATTTCAGCTTAGCTGAGCGCCGGACATTTGAACTTAGCCTAGACATGACATGTAGCGGCTAAGCGGTAATGTCCGGTTCTGGCTAAGTTCAAATGTCCGAGTTTGGCAGGCGTAAGCTTGACGGCTTCCAGCGCCCGGGAGCCCGTCATGCCAGCAGGAGCCATTACCATGACGATACGGCAGATCGACCGGCTCAAGGTCGTTCAAGCGCTGGCCGACGGCTATCTCAAGACCGGGATTGCCGCCTCCAGGCTGGGACTGAGCGCCCGCCAGACGCTGCGCCTGCTGCGGCGCTACCAACAGCACGGCGCTGCCGGCTTGCTGAATCGCCACCAAGGTCAGCCGGCCAACAACCGGACCCCACCGGGCCTTGCGGCGCGAGCGCTCGGGCTGATCCGCGACGGCTATGCCGACTTCGGCCCGACCCTGGCCGCCGAGAAGCTGCGCGAGCGCCATGGCCTCAGCCTGGCCAAGGAGACGGTGCGCCGGCTCATGATCGACGCCGGCTTCTGGGTGCCGCGGAAGCTGCGTCCGCCCAGGGTGCACCAGCCGCGCAATCGCCGTGCCTGCCTCGGCGAGCTGGTCCAGATCGACGGCAGCGACCACGCCTGGTTCGAGGACCGGGCGCCGGCCTGCACGCTGCTGGTCTTTGTCGACGATGCCACCGGGCGGCTGATGGCGTTGCGCTTCGTGCCGACGGAATCCGCTTTTGCGTATTTCGAGGCGACCCGGGCTTACCTGGCGTGCCACGGCAAGCCGGTCGCGTTCTACAGCGACAAGGCCAGCGTGTTCCGGGTCAACCGGCCCAATGCCACTGGCGGCGACGGTTACACGCAGTTCGGGCGCGCGCTGTTCGAGCTCAATATCGATAGTCTGTGCGCCAACAGCAGCCAGGCCAAGGGCCGGGTCGAACGGATGAACGGCACGCTGCAGGACCGCCTGGTCAAGGAGCTGCGGCTGCGCCGGATCTCGTCCCAGGCCGACGCCAACGCCTTCGTGGCGGTCTTTGTGGCTGACTTCAACGCCCGCTTTGCCAAACCGCCCAGGAGCGACTTTAATGCACATCGCCCAGTGCGCGCCGATGAGGATCTGGCGCGGATCTTCACCTGGCGCGAATGGCGCAAGGTGTCGGCCAGCCTCACGCTGCAGTACGACAAGACGCTGTACCTGCTGGCAGACCAGCCCGCGCATCGCGCTCTGATTCACCGCTACCTCGAGGTGGCCGAGTATCCGGACGGCCGGATCGAGCTGTGGGCCGATGGCACTTCCCTGCCCTACACCACCTATGACCGCTTGGCCGAGATCGACTCGCGAGGAGCGGCAGCAATTCCTCGCGCGAGTACAACGGCTCGGCTACGAAGCTGGCTACAAGGGCGTGCGTATCACCAAGTCAGGCCAGCGCTTCATGATCGAGGAGGCGACGCTGTGGCAACTTCTCGATGCGGACGGCAAGCAGCACGGCCAGGCGGTCGTCATCCCGCGCACGCGGAACATCTGATTGCGCATGCTGGCTGATTACCGCTTCAGACTGACCGTGCGATTGGTGCCAAAGCGACAACATTGTGCGCGCCGTGACGGCGCTACCGGCATCCTGAGCCGAAGCCTAGGATTCACTCCAAGCCGTCCCTGCGGCAAAAGATTCAACGCAGGTTCGATGAGCGAAATTCCCGAGGTCACCAGGAAAGATCATGACGCAACGCATTAACTACTTTCAGCAATCCCCGGAACTGTCCAAGAAGCTCATGGAGTTCGGCGCGCTGTTCCAGAAAACCACGATCGAGGAGCCCGTTCGCGAGCTCGTCGAGATTCGCGCATCGCAGCTCAATGGCTGCGCATTCTGCGTCGACATGCATATCAAGATGGCAAAGATCCACGGCGAGCGCGAATTGCGCCTGCACCACGTGGCGATCTGGCGCGAGTCGACGCTGTTCTCGCCGCGCGAACGCGCCGCGCTGGCCTGGACCGAGGTGCTGACCAACATTCCCGCCCATGGCGTGCCCGACGAAATTTATGACCGCGTGCGCACCCAGTACAGCGAGAAGGAGCTGTCGGATCTCACGTTTCTCGTGGGGGCGATCAATACCTGGAACCGCCTGAACGTGGCGTTCCGCATGGTGCCCGGTTCGTCAGACAAGGCGTTCGGGCTCGACAAGGCCAATCTGGAGTGATGCGATAAAAGGGGGGCCTTTGCGTCACGGCAACCATGCTGTTGTCGTGCCTGATGGAATTTGCAGGCAAGGCGGTCCAGATGATCGCCAACGCCGGTGCCACTTTCCACAAAGGACCCAACGCGATCCACACCGTCGGGCAAAACGCCAGCAACACGCCGGCCAGATTTGTGCCCAGGCATATTTGGGCTGGCCGGAGAAAGGCGATGACTATTCCACTTAAGGCGCGTGCCGTCCCGGCCTTGCGGTGTCTCGGCGTACTGGGCGCAGCCGTGCTGCTGGCGAGCTGCGCCAGCATGAAGGGGCTGAAAACGCAGGCCACGGTCGATGATGCCAACCGCCTTGCCGCGAGTGCGTCGCTGGGCGCTACCCCCGTGTCGCCGGCGGCATGGCCGGAGCGCGCATGGTGGCAGGGCTTTGGCGACCCGCAGCTGGATGCGCTGGTCGAGGCGGCCCTGGCCGAAGAGCCGACGCTGCGCATCGCCGCTGCGCGAGTGCGCCAGGCGGATGCGCTGGCGGGCGGTGCCGAAGCCGCGCTGTCTCCGCAAGTCAACCTGAACGCCCGGAGCACGCGCCAGCGCTTCAGCGAGAACGGCCTCGTGCCGCGGCCGCTGGCAGGCAGCTGGAAATGGGCCAGCGACGTGCAGCTTGGCCTCGGCTACGAACTGGACTTCTGGGGCAAGAACCAGGCGACGTTCGACGCCGCGCTCGACCGCGCCCGCGCCGCGGAAGTCGACTACCACGCGGCGGAACTGATCCTGACCACGTCCGTGGTGCGGACCTACCTGAAGCTCGACGCCGCCTATGCGCAGCGCGCGCTGACCGAACAAACCTATCGCCAGCGCCAGAACACGCTGGACCTGACACGCCAGCGCGTGGCCGCGCAACTCGACTCGCGGCTCGACATGAAGCAGGCCGAAGCGGCGCTGCCGGCCACGCGCGAGCGCCTTGCCGCGATCAACGAGATCATTGCGCTGACCCAGAACCAGCTCGCCGCTCTGGTCGGCAAGGGCCCGGA
Organism: Cupriavidus sp. PB-02; assembly: GCF_058252315.1. Lineage (NCBI taxonomy): Bacteria > Pseudomonadati > Pseudomonadota > Betaproteobacteria > Burkholderiales > Burkholderiaceae > Cupriavidus > Cupriavidus sp. PB-02. The sequence continues at coordinate 1,550,143 of NZ_CM177695.1, read as the reverse complement.
CGCGGGCGCCGATATCCGCCGCCCGCAGCTTCGCGATGACTACGCGGTAGCAGTCCCGGCTTCGCTGCCGGCCGAGCTGATCGGCCGCCGGCCGGACGTGGTCGCGCAGCGCTGGCGCGTGGAAGCCGCCAGCCATGACATCAAGGCGGCCAAGGCCCAGTTCTATCCCAACATCAGCCTGACCGCGTTTGCCGGCCTGCAAAGCCTGAGCCTGTCGGACCTGCTGACGGCGGGCAGCCGCACCTTCGGCATCGGCCCGGCGATCTCGCTGCCCATCTTCGATGGGGGCCGGCTGCGCTCCAACCTCGGCGCGCGGCAGGCGGAGTACGACGCCGCCGCGGAGCAATACAACGCCACGCTGGTCACCGCCCTGCACGACGTGGTCAGCCAGCTGGTGTCGCTGCGCTGGCTGGCCGAGCGCGCCGGCGAACAGCACCAGGCGCTGCAGCTGACGCAGGAGGCCTACGACATGGCCGTGTCGCGCTATCGCAGCGGCGTCGGCAACTACCTGCAGGTGCTGTCGGCCGAAGGCCAGGTCCTGCAGCAGAAGCAATTGCTGATCGATCTCGAAACCCAGGAACGCACGCTGCACCTGGAACTGATCCGCGCCCTCGGCGGCGGATACGAAACGGCTGCCGCGCCCGCCAACGACACGGGCACGGCCAAAACCCCCGTGGCAAGGAGCGCATCATGAACCCCGCCAGCCAATCCAAATCTGCCATCGACACACCGACGGAACAGGCTGACGTCCGCCCGGCGCGCCGCTGGCGCATCGTCGCCGCCGCCTCGGTCGCCGTCGCTCTCGCCGCCGCAGCCGGCTACTGGCTGCAATACGCTCGCTATTGGGTATCGACGGAAGACGCCTATGTCGAAGGCAATGTGGTGCAGGTGACGCCGCAGGTAGGCGGTGTTGTCACCGCGATCCTCGCTGACAACACCGACCTGGTCGACTCCGGCAAGACGCTGGTCGAACTCAACGGCGTCGATGCACAGCTCGCCCTCGCCGCGGCGCAGGCCCAACTGGCCCGCACGGTGCGCCAGGTGCGTGGCCAGTTTGCCGCCGCCGGCCAGGACCGGGCCAACGTGGAACTGCGCTCGGCCGACCTGGCGCGGGCCCAGGAGGACATGGCGCGCCGCTCGGCGCTGGTCGCCAGTGGCGCGATCTCGGGCGAGGAACTGGTCCACGCCAGGCACGCCGTGCGCAGCGCGAAGGCGTCGCTGGCCATGGCGACCGAGCAGCTCAAGCGCAACCAGGCACTGGTCGAGCGCACCTCGGTGGACTCCCACCCCGACGTGCAGGCGGCAGCCGCCCAGGTGCGCAATGCCCGCATCGCGCTGTCGCGCACGCGCATTCCGGCGCCGGTCGGCGGGGTGGTCACCAAGCGCTCGGTGCAGGTGGGGCAGCGTGTTAGCGCCGGGGTGCCGATGATGTCGGTGGTGCCGCTGGACCACCTGTGGGTTACGGCCAACCTGAAGGAATCGCAATTGCGCGATATCCGCCTGGGCCAGCCGGTCACGCTGACCACCGACCTGTACGGCGACGGCGTGGTGTTCCACGGCCGTGTCATCGGGCAGGACGCCGGCACCGGCAGTGCCTTTGCATTGCTGCCGGCGCAGAACGCCACCGGCAACTGGATCAAGGTGGTGCAGCGCGTGCCGGTGCGTATCGCGCTCACCCCCGCGGAAGTCGCGGCCCACCCGCTGCAGATCGGCCTGTCGATGAAGGTCTCCGTCGATACGCGTTCGCGCGACGGCAAGCGGCTGGTCGCCGTCGATGCGTCGGGCCAGAACTACCGCACCACGGTGTTCGCCGACGAACTGGCCCGCGCCGACGAACTGGTGCGCCGCATTGTCCAAGAGAACCTGTAGGCACCGCCATACAACGGAGACGCCGGCATGAAACCCGCTAAACCCCAAGGCCTGCTGCTGCTGACGATCGGCGCGCTGACCTCGATCGACTTCCTGCAGAACGGCATGGTGGCTTTCGCCGCCACCCCCATCATGGGCGAGATCGGCGCCAGCCCCGAGGAGTACAGCACCGTCGCGGCGGCCTACGCCAGCGTGGCCGTGGTGGTGATCGCGCTGCAGCGCTGGATGGTGGAGCGCGTGGGATGGCGCCGCTATGTCCAGGCCGCGCTCGGCGTGGCTGCGACCGGTGCGATCCTGTGCGCGAATGCCGAAAGCTATCCGGCCTTCCTGGTTGGCCGCATGGTGATGGCGCTGGGCTGCGCGGGCATGGTGACTTCGTCTCGGCTGGCGGTGAATCTGATTCCGCCCAGCCCTGCGCGCTTTCTCGGCATCAAGGCGCTGGCCACGGGCGTGTGCGGCGGCATGGCGCTCGCGCCCTGGCTGGCCTCGGCCATCGTCACCTCGGACCGCTGGCCGTTGATCTTCTGGCTGGCGGCCGCGGCCGCGCTGGCGCTGCTCCCCGCCACCAGCGTCCTGCCCACGGCCACGCTGGCGCCGGCGCAACGCTCGGACGCCCATCCGGTGCGGCTTGCGGCGCTGGCGGTCGGCAGCTTCCTACTCCTGTTCGTGCTGCAGCGTTCCTACTACGACTTCTACGCCGACCGGCTGTGGCTCGTGATCGGCGCCGCCACGGGCGCCAGCGCCCTGTTGGCATTCATCTGGACCGAATCCAAAAGCGCACGTCCGCTGCTCAAGCTGCGCAGCCTGGTCGAGCCGCGCTACCTGAGCGGCCTGGCGCTCTTTACTTTCTGTTATGTCACGCTCGGTTCGAACGGCTATCTGCTGCCGATCATGCTGCAGCGCTCGCTGGGACATTCATGGGCCACCACCGGGCAGTTCTATGCGCTTGGCCTGGCCGCCGGCGTCGCGACCTGGCTGACAATGACGCGCCTGCTGCCGCGCTGGCCCAGCCCGCGCAAGTACTTTGTCGCGGGCTTCCTGGCGCTGGCGGCCTCAGCCTGGCTGATGAGCCGGACCCCGCCCGCGCCTGACCTGTGGGGCCATGTGCTGCCCGCGCTCGCGCTCTATGGAGTTTTCATCATGACGCTGATTCCCGTCACGGCCATGCAGACTTTCAACGGCGTCATGCACGACGAGTCGGTGTTCTCGCACGCGCAGCAGACCAAGAACATGCTGGGGCAGATGGGCCAGGCGCTGGGCGTGACGCTTGCCACGGTCGGGCAGCAGTGGTTGACGACGTTGCACTACGGCACGCTGCATGGCGCGATCAATCCTGCCAACCCGCAGTACCAGGAGACCTACGCGCGCTTCACGGCGGCGTTCTCCGCCTCGATGGAACCGGTTCGCGCCGCGGAGCTCGCCACGGCGCAGATCGCGCAGGTGCTGGCGCAGCAGTCCGCGCTGCTGGCCAATCTCGACCACTTCCGCGCGCTGGCGGCAGTGGCGGTGCTGGCGATCGCGGTGAGCCTGGTCCAGAAGGTGATCCGATGAGCGCTCACCCGCGGCACCGCGTGCACGAGCATGGCACCACGCAGGTCTTGCGCGATGCCGAACCAAACAAGTGAGATGGTGCCCATGGGCAGGATCGAACTGCCGACCTCTCCCTTACCAAGGGAGTGCTCTGCCACTGAGCCACATGGGCATACGCGCCGGATGCGAGACAACCGGAACGATCTGGAGCGGGAGACGAGTCTCGAACTCGCGACCTCAACCTTGGCAAGGTTGCGCTCTACCAACTGAGCTACTCCCGCATGCATGGCTCCCCGACCTGGGCTCGAACCAGGGACCTGCGGATTAACAGTCCGTCGCTCTACCGACTGAGCTATCAGGGAATACATCGCCTTTCAGCGAAGCGCGGATTCTACAACAACGCGATGCGTCGGGGCAATAGGTCGCGCCAAGACTCACTTCAATTCTGTGTCGTGCGTTCACGCTGGCCAGCGCAACGCCCGGACGCCCGCATGGGGCTGCGTGGCGATCACGAAGCAGCGGCCGGATGGGTGGGCACGGTGAATTGAACGATGGCGCCGCATGGCAGGTTCTCGCTCGCCCACAATCGGCCGCCATGCGCGTCGATGATCGACCGGCAGATCGACAGCCCCATCCCCAAACCGGCGGGCTTCGTGGTGTAGAAGGGAGCGAAGACGCGCTCGGCGCCGTCCGGAGCAAAGCCGGGCCCCGAATCTCGCATTGTCACGAGCACGCAGTCAGTGTCGTTCCCTGTGCTGATGAGCAATTCTCGTTCGCCGTCGCTGACGCCTCTCATTGCCTCGAGCGCGTTGATGGTCAGGTTGAGGAGCACTTGTTGCAGGCCGACACGGTCTCCTTCGATGCATGGCAAACCGTCCGCGAGTTGCGTCTGCACCGCGGCCCCGCTCTTCGTGGCTTCGCCACGGGTGAGCTCGATCACCTCGCGGATCGCCGCGTTGATGTCCACCGATTCCTTCCGCGGTGGCGTCTTCCTGATCAGCTCACGGATCCGGCCGAGCACGTCCCCCGCTCGATTGGCATCCTTGATAATACGGCCAAGCACCTGCCTGACCTCTTCGACATTAGGAGGCTGGGCGCTGAGCCACCGCAGTGCAGCCTGGGCGTTGGTCACCGTCGCGGCGATCGGCTGGTTGACTTCGTGAGCGATCGAGGCCGTGAGCTGCCCCATGGTTGCGACGCGGTTCGCGTGTGCCAGTTCCGTCTGCACCTCGCGATAGCGCCGCTCGCTCTCGCGGACTCTTTCCTCCGCCTGCTTGCGCTCGGTCAGATCGAGCACAAAAGCGACCCCCTCCTTCCGGCTTGCTTCGAAAGTGGCCGCACCGACTATGACGGGCACACGGCTGCCATCCTTCCTGATGTACTCCTTCTCGTAGGGCTGGGTGAGCCCCGTCTGCCCGGCCTCTGCCACGGCGCGTTCGGTGCCCTCACGCCATTCCGGCGGTGTCAGATCCTTCCAGCGTACGCGACCCGAGACAAGATCCTCCCGTTCGTATCCCACCATGCGAAGAAACGCGTCATTGGCCTCAAGAATGTCGCCACCGGCATTCCACATGATGATCCCGATGATGTTGGCGTCGACGAGGCGCCGGATCTTTGCCTCGCGTTCCGTGAGGTCGCGGTACAAACGGGCATTCTCCAGCGAGATCGCGGCCTGCGAGGCCACCAGTTTCAGCATGGCGATGCGGGTCGGGCTGAACACGCGCGCAGTCAGATTGTTTTCGAGGTAGAGCGCGCCGGTGAGCTTTGCCTGATCCATCAAGGGCAGGCAGAGAATGGAACGGGCGCGATGCTGACGGATGTAAGGATCTGCGGCAAACGGGGACTCGGCTGCGGCATCGTCGAGAAAGACGCTCTCCCGGGTGCGCAGGACATGGTAGAGGATCGACTCCGGCAGCATCGCCGCGCTCACCGGCACATCGCGCAGCTGCAACTGGGTCGCGTCGCCGCCGGTCGTCGCTTCCGCTGCGATCCGTTGTTCGCCGCCGTCCGACAGGATCAACAGACCTCGTTCGGCGCCGGCCTGTTCGATGGCCGTACGCATGACCATATCAATCAGCTTTTCCAGGACGATGTCGCCCGAGGCGGCCTGCGACACCTTGATCACGGTCGCGAGGTCGAGGTGTTCGACCGGCGTTGCGATCGTGTTCGTCGGGCCAAGCGCGGGCTCTTCCGTTCTCAGGAACGGATACCTTTCCTCGAGTTGCCGCACCTTCCCATCGGCTCCCCAACGCAGGTAGCCGTAGCGGGCGTCCTGTAGATACACACGGGCGATCTTCTCAAGCCCGCGCGCCGCGTAAAAGCGGGACGCGAGTTCGTTGGCGAGCGCCTCAGTGTGGACAAAGCCGCTTTCCTGCGCCAGGTGGATCGCCTGCTCGTAAAGCTGCTCAGCATCCACCACGCGGCCTTCGAGGCGGGCGATCTCGGCCCCGACCAGCACGGCGCGGTTCCCGAAATTCTCCGGGCAGTTTTCCGCCCAGACCTGGAGCTGCCGGTGATGCGCAGCCATGGCGTCCAGGTGCTGAGGCTGCACGTCGACCGGGGCGAAGTCCCAGCAGGCGGCGTGGGCAAGCGCGCCGTAGAAGTGATATTCGGCTTCCTCGAAGAACGAGGATGAGGTCCAGAGCAGCTGTTCCGCCTTCGATGCGGCATCCATGGCCGCCGCATAGTCGCCGGCGAGATAGCGCGCCTGCAGTTTCCGGGTCCAGTACCAGCATGCAGCGAGCGCCAGGCCAGGGTTGCTGGACAGATGGGCTTCGTTGCGAAGCTCATTGAACTGCCCGTCGTCAAAGCAGCCGAACGTCGGCGTCAGGCCGCGGAGCATCCGGATCAGCGCGAGTTGCGTGGCGATGAAGTCGATGACAAGACCGAACCGCACCTTCTGGGCGTACGCAAGTCCGTGTTCGGCTTCGCTTTGCACCTCGGGCAGCGGCTCGCCGGCGAAGAGCAGGTCCGAGTTGAGGCTGTTGCCCGCATAAGCGCCATACGGGAGGTCTCCGATCCGGTTCGCCGCGGCGAATGCGCGGCGCAGCAGATCGCGGCAAGTCCGCACGGGTTTCAGCCAGCGTACGACAAAAATCGAGAAGCAAAGATAGGTCTTGGCCTCAAAGCGTTTGAGCCCGCGTCGATCGACGAGTTCGCAGCCGAGCTGGCCGAACCGATATCCGGCCTGGTAGTCGCCGAAACGCCGTCCGGCAACCCTGCCGACATTGGCATATAGCACACAGGAAGCATCGCAGTTGCCCCGCTCGAGGCTGAGACTGACCGCCTTGCAGATCGTCAGGCAAGCCAGGTTCGCATCGGTCTGCAAGGCCGGCGCGAAGAGCTTGCTCAGCGCCTCGACGGTCCCGAGGGAGGCCGCGTCCTCCATCAGCGGCAAATCGATGAGGTCCTCGATGGCACGGTCCCCTAGCCGTGACCAGATGCTGTCGTATTCGCGCCGCACCTCGTCGTCGTCCGGATGGGGTGACCACTCGATTCCGACATGCCGGAGGTAGGCGAGACAGACCGCGACCGCGCGCTCGCTCCGATCGAGGACCAGGTAGACATCCAGTTGCAGGCACGCGACGAGGGCTCTTTCGACCGTTGTGGTGGCGCGATCGGACAGCGCCGCCAAACGCTCGTCCGCAGCCGCCAACTGCCCTGTCAGGAATTCGCATTCGGCCCGGTTCAGCTCCAGCGCAAAGATCAGGTCATGCCGGCGCTCCCAGCAATCGTCGCCCAACAGTTCCGCACCGGTGACGAGATAGGAGAGCGCCGAGGCATAGGCCGTCGACGCCTTGGCGCGCTGGCCGGCGATCAGGTTGAACTCGGCCAGCTGCTCCCGCTCGTCCTGCCCGGTGATCAGCGCGGCGCCGCGATTGAGCTGGCCCGCGATCTCGAAGATTGCCTCTTCCCTCTTTTCCGGGGCCGTCTGCGCGGCGAGCAACCGCCCGATCCGCAGATGGGCCTCGGCGCGCGAAGCTTCGGGGGTCAGCGAATAGGCGGCTTCATGAACCCGGTCGTGAACAAACGCATAGGCGCCGTCCGGGCGCTCGACCAGTTCCTGGCGAATCGCCTCCCACAACGCCGCGTGGACCTGCGCCTCCGGGGTGCCGAGAACGGTCGAAAGTGTCGCGATCTCGGCGACGTTCCCGAGACAGGCAAGCTGCTGCAACGCCTGCTGCGTCGCAGCCGGCAGGCGGGTCAGCTTGCCGACCATCAGGTCCACCACATTGTCGGTGTAGCCCTTGGCATGGATGCGATCGGGATCCCAGCGCCAATGCCCCGCGTCATGATCGAAGGTGAGGAAATCCTCTTCGACCAGCGCGTGCAGGAACTGTATGACGAAGAATGGATTGCCGGCGGTCTTGTCATGCACCAGTCGAGCCAGGGGCTCGATGCGCTCCGGCTCGCAGTGAAGCGCCTCCGCGGTCAGCTGCTGGACGTGCTCACTGGCAAGCGGCGCCAGCCTGATTTCATCGATCTTGACGCCCGCGTTCCTGATGGCCTGAAGCTTGCGCGTCAGCGGATGCGTGGCATCGACCTCGTTGTCGCGGTAGGCGCCGATTAGCATCAGGTGCCGCAGATCCGAACCGGTCAGCAGATCCTCGAGCAGGTCGAGCGTCGCCGCGTCGAGCCACTGCAGATCGTCGAGAAAGAGCGCGAGCGGATGTTCCGCCCTGGCAAATACACCGATGAAACGCCGGAACACGAGCAGGAAACGGCGTTGCGCCTGTTGTGGCTCAAGCTCCGGGACCGGTGGCGGCTCACCGATGATGAGCTTCAGTTCGGGAATGAGGTCGGTCATGAGGCCCGCATTGGGGTCCAGCGCCTCCAGCAACGCACTGCGCCAGCTCGCCAGCTCCGTGTCGGACTTGCCAAGAAGCGGCCGCACCAGGCTTTGAAATGCCTGCACCAGCGTCGAATAAGGGATGTCGCGCTTGTACTGGTCGAACTTGCCGGACGCAAAGAGCCCCCGCGGCGGCACCAGCACCTTGTGCAGTTCATTGACGACTGAGGATTTGCCGATGCCGGAATAGCCGGAGACCAGCACCAGCTCCGGCGCGCTGCTCCCGACGATCCTGGCGAACGCGGCGACCAGGGTGTCGACCTCGTGCTCCCGCCCGTACAGCTTCTCGGGAATCAGCAGCCGGTCAGGCGTGTCGCGTTCGTGCAGCGGGAAGTCATCGACGCGGCGCTGACGCTGCCAGTCGGCCAGGCAGTGCTGCAGATCATGTTCAACACCGGCGGCAGTCTGGTAACGCTCCTCGGCCGTCTTGGCGAGCAGCTTCATGACGATCTGGGAGACCGCGGCAGGGACGGTCGTCACCCGTGCGCTGGGCGGAACCGGCTTTCTGGCGATATGGCAGTGCACCCATTCCATGGGCTCGGCGGCCGTAAACGGCAGCGCGCCGGTCAGCATCTGGTAGAGCGTGATGCCGAACGCATAGAGGTCGCTGCGCGAATCGATCGAGCGATTCATCCGGCCGGTCTGCTCGGGCGCCATATAGGCAAGCGTGCCGGCGATGGTCTCGGGCGGCTCGGGCGCCTGCCGCTCGCGCGGCAGCCGCGAAGCGAGGCCGAATCCGGTGAGCCGCGCCTTTCCGTCGGTGCAGTTCACCAGGATATGGGTGGGCTTGAGATCCTTATGGACGAGGCCGCGCTGGTGGAGCTTGCACAGCGCCGCAGCGATGCCGGCGGCGAGCCGCAAGAAATTTTCCATCTCCATGGGCGCGCCGAGCAGTTGCGCCAGCGGCTCGCCACCGGGGTCATCGAGTACCAGCAGGGTCCGGCCGCCTTCGCGCACCAGCTCCAGCGGCCGGACCGCCCACGCGGCATCGAGTTCGTCCTTCAGCCCAAGCTCGTGTGCGAGGCGATCGAGGGTGGCGGGTAGTGGATGCTCGGCGGCTGGCCGCGCAAGCAGGACGTTGGGGCCGCCCTCCTCGCCCGGGCGCTGCCCGCGACACAAGACGCGCTCGCCATCGTCCCACAAGATCTGGAGTCTGTTACCCATCGGCGCCGGAACCATATGTAGGTCTTCATCTGCCGCACGCTGCCAGCAAACTGCCGCCCGTTATTGGGTTGGACGCTATGTTCGTCCGAGCATAATCCGGGCAGGGCACGCTCCGAAAGCGACTTACAACACGGCAGCTCCGCGATTACCAATCGCTCTCCAGAATACACCGCGGCGCCATCGGGAGTGGTCGGAGGGACGGGATGGGGCAAGCGCCGTTGAGGCCACTTCGTCGAAGGCGATACCCCGCGTGAAGTCTGAGGAAAAGGCGGAGGGTCACGACCAATAGCGCCTGTCTGGCGCGAACTTGTGGCATTGCCTTCACATGTTTGACGATCCGCTGCTGGTGCGACCGAAACCAGATTCAGGCCGCCAGCTTTTCTGTCGAAGTCCCGGTGTCATGCGTGTCGAAGTCGGTCAGGTAATTCAGATCGAGCGCGCGGATCTGCTCAGTCATGAAATCGACAAACACACGAATGCGTGACGGCAAATGCTGTCGGCAGAGGTAGCAGATGTAGTGGCCCCGGTCGTCCGGCACATACCGCCTTAACGCCATGACGAGCTCATGGCTCGCGATGTGATCGCGAATCAGATACGCCGGCATCTGGGCAATTCCGCGGCCATCCAGGACTGCCTTCAGTACTAGGTCTGCGTCATTGAAAGTCAATCTGGCGGTCGGCAGATACTTTCGCATATGGCCGTCAACCTTGAACTCCCAATCCAGGACGCGACCGCCGGCGAATCTTAAGTTGATACAGTCGTGCTGCCTCAGCTCTTCCAGCGTAGAGGGCAGTCCCCGCGTCTCGGCATAGGAACGGGACGCGCACAGTACCATCTGCATCGGAATCAACTGTTTCGCAATGATGCTGGAATCCTCGATGCGGCCATCGCGAAATGCGACATCGATCTGTTCGGAAGCGAAATCTGTTGGCCGGTCATCCAGAAGCAGGTCGACCGCGATATCGGGGTAGACCTCGGAGAACCTGGAAAGCAGCGGCGCAACCACCTTGCGTCCGAACCCGACTGTCGAGCTGATGCGAAGCAAGCCACGAGGCGGCCCCTGGCGGAGCTCCAGCATGTCGTTCATTGCCTCGACAATGTGGGTCACGCCCTGGTTGCAGTTCTCGAAGAATCTCTCGCCCTCTCGCGTCAGCTGTGTTGTCCTCGTGGTGCGGAGAAACAGGCGCGTACTTAGCTGCGTTTCAAGCTTCTGGACATTTCGGCAGACCGCCGAGCGCCCGATCCCCAACCGCTCCCCCGCCTTGGCGAAGCTTCCCTCCGTGGCGACCGCCATGAACGCGATGATTCCGGTGTAGCTCGTCGCGAAACAGGCGGACAAAGTATCAGCGCTATTTGGCAAGCCAACGCGAAAGCCACGCTGCGATGTATCCGATTGTTCCATTGAGAGCCCCCACCATTTGGCGCACTGCGCAATCGCACCGGCCATGAGACTAGGGTAGGCGCGCGGGCGCTACAAACCCATTCTACGGACGGGTAGCGCTGCCCCTACATAGGCTTCGAACGCTCATACCAGGGTATGACCCGCGGGACCGGGGCACGCGCCCACGGCTGAGATGTACGGAACGCCGGAACTCCTATTACGGACCGCCGGGACTCATATCAAAGTATGTATTCGCCGTTTCAGCGGATCTGCACGATACCTGGCGTAGACGGTCTTCGGGGCAGGCTTTGGCGATCTGCTTGCGGCGCGCCTATACGTTTGTATGATTCTCGGCCGCTGATATGAGAATTACGCTGGGTATCGTAGACGCACGTGAAGCACCCGGCGCCGTTCTGGCTGCGTGCGCTCTTTCCTGAAGGTGGAGGGGTCCCTTGTGTTCCGCCCAGCTAGTTTCGATTGTCGATGACGACGAGGCCGTCCGCCTCGCGACGGCGAGTCTCGTACGCTCGTTCGGCAGGCAAACATGCCTGTTCGCATCGGCAGAGGAATTCCTGCAATCCGGCCAAATCGCCGCGACGTCATTCCTGATTTCCGACGTCATGATGCCCGGCATGTCGGGGATTGCGATGCACGACCGCATCCTGGCACTCGGATATGCGCCGCCGACCATTTTCATCACGGCGTTCCCGACGGACGACCTGAAGGCGAAGGCCCTGGCGAGCGGCGCGCTGGCTGTACTCGACAAGCCGGTCGATGCCGATGCCATTGCGCATTGGCTCAGCGTCGCGCTGGACCAGCCGTAGCGGAAATCGACGATCCGACGCCGCCGATCTCAAGGCGACTTCTGCGGCTGCGGATCGACGCCCAGTGATTCTGATTTTCTGACGAGATCCGCGACGGATCGCGCCGCCATTTTCTTCATTACCTGCCCACGGTGAATCTTCACGGTAATCTCACTGAGATTCATCTCGGAGGCGATTTGCTTGTTCATCAGGCCGGCCACGACGAACCCCATGACTTCTCGTTCGCGCGGTGTCAGCGAGCCGTAGGCAGCACGAAGCGCCGCGATCGATTGTTCGGCCGCGAGACGTTCCCCGTCGCGCGCCAACGCATTGGCAACTGCGTCAAGCATGTCCTGGTCGCGAAACGGCTTCGCGAGGAAATCGACTGCTCCCGCTTTCATGGCCTTGACTGTCATCGCGATGTCGCCATGCCCTGTCATGAATACGATCGGCATGCGCACGCCGCTCTTCGCAACGTGCTCCTGGAAGGAAAGGCCGCTTTCGCCGCGCAGCCTGACATCGAGAATCAGGCAACTGGGGGCGTCGGTCTTCGGGAAAGCAAGAAAGTCCTGCGACGATTCGAATGTCTCCACGCGCAGCCCGACCGAGCGCAGCAGACCGCCGAGGGCGAGTCGCATCCCCTCGTCGTCGTCGACCACATAGACCACTGGCTCCTTACCGTCGTGTGGGCTTTGTGCCGAAGTCGAATTCGACCCCGAACTCATCTCGCCTCCTCTTCCCGGCCGGTGCATGCGGCATGCACATCACCGCCGGAGATCACGATAGCTATTCTAGTTGATCTGAAGTGCGCACGACGTACCCTGGCGCCTGCCAGGTCCGACGCCACCCGCCTCGCGGCGCCCCTGACGCTGCCCCTTCGCTGCCCCTTACTTATGTCGAACGGTTCGGCAGCCGCGGCAAGAAGCGGTTGTGCTCGATCTCGCCATTGCGGGCAATCAGGATGGTCGCCTCGGGAATCTCCTCCCACACGCCCTGCACGTCGATCAGCGGCTCGGACAGCACCAGGAAGGCATTGTCGCCGGCGGCGATGATGCGCGGGTCGTCCGGATAGAGCGCGCGCAACTGCCGGAACGAGGTACTGTGGAACAGCGTGCGCGAGTCGGCCTCGCTCGAGTAACGCGCCGCCACGATCTGCTGGCCATCGGTCACGCAGACGGTCATGTTGAGCGGAAACTGCACGTCGTAGCGGTGGCCGACGTCCTCGATCAGCCCCGCCATCTGCTCCAGCGCGCCGCGCGGGTCGCGCTCCAGGCCAAAGCTCAGGGCCAGGAAGAACATCACCTCGGAATCGGTCGATCCCTCGATCCAGCGGAACAGGTGCGGCGCCACGGCCATCATCAGATCGCGCCGCACGAGGGGGTATTCGCGGATCAGGCCGTTATGGACGAAGAGCCAGCGGCCGAAGCGGAACGGATGGCAGTTGGTCTCCTGCGTCGGCGTGCCGGTGGCCGCGCGCACGTGGGCGACGAACAGCGGTGCCCGCACCGCCCGCGCCGTCTCGCGCAGGTTGGTGTCGCTCCAGGCCGGGTGCAGGCAGCGGTAGCGGAACGGCACTTCCGAGTGACGTCCGTACCACCCGACGCCGAAACCGTCGCCATTGGTGGTGGTATGACCCAGCCGCGAATTCAGGCTCTGGTCGATCAGCGAGTGTTCCGGCTGGAACAGCACCGTTTCCAGCGCAACGGATTTGCCCGAGTAGGCCAGCCAGCGGCACATGATGCTCCTCCTCGAATGCGGTCCGGTGCCTTCCGGCCCACACTCCAGTTGTAGGACGGCAAGGCGCGAAGGGCAAAGCGGCCGAGGCCAATCATGCACCGCGTGAGGAAAGCGTGGGAAACCGCGGCCGCGGCGCGGCCGCAGCTTGCAGCGCCGCCATTCAGCCCGGGCCCGCCCTGCCCCGCCCGCTCTCAGAACGAGGCCGTCGCACAATCATAAAGTGCTCCATTCGCCGCAAAATAAGTCAGCGGCTACGCTGCAGGAAAGCGGTCACAGCATCCGCAAACTCGCCGGGCAGCTCCCAATTGGAAAGGTGAGCCGCATTGAGCGACAGATAGGCCGCGCGAGGAATCAAGTCAGCCACGGCTCGCCCCTGCTCAGGCGTGGTCGCCGCATCCTGAAGACCGGCAATGACCAGAACTTCAGCCTCGATAGCCGGCAGCAACTCGCGCAGGTCCGCGTCCCGCACCGCCGCGCAGTTGGCGATGTAGCCCGACCCATCGGCCTGTTCAAGCATGGCGCGCACAGGAGCGACACGGGTGGGATCGCCCGCCAGCCAGGCCGGCGTGAACCAGCGTGCCAGGACGCCTTCGACAATGGCAGCCATGCCGTCGCGCTGCACGGTCTCGATGCGGGTGTTCCAGCCAGAGGCCGGCCCGATCAGCGCAGCGGTGTTTGCCAGCACGAAGCGTCCGAAGCGATCCGGGTGATGCCGCGCGAGCCACATGCCGGTCATGCCGCCCATCGACAGGCCACAGAAGTGAGCGCGCTGTACGCCTGCATGGTCCATTACCGCCAGCACATCGGCGCCGAGTTCGGCCATGCCGAATGGCTGCACGCTCACCGACGAGGCACCATGACCGCGCGTGTCGTAGCGCAGCACGCGAAAGTGCTGGCGCAGTAGCGGCATTTGCGGATCCCACATTGCCAGCGTGGTGCCGAGCGAGTTGGACATGACCAGCACCGGCGCATCGGCCGGTCCCTCGAGTTCGTAGTGGAGGCGAAGATCGCCGCGTGTCGCGATACTCATACGTTCGTGTTCCTTGAAAAAATGCCGAGGCGGCATGCATCGCTGCATGTCCGCCTCAGCTAGACCATGGTGACGCGGCGCCCGGCCGCGTCATCAATCCGCGTGAATGCCGCGCGCCCGGATCAGCTCGCCCCACTTGGCGGTCTCGCGGGCCAGGTGGTCGCGCAGCGCTGCCGGCGTGCTGCCGATGGGTTCCGCGCCGATCGCCGCCAGCCGCTTCTGCACGGCAGGCTTGCGCAGCGCCTCGAGCATGGCGCGGTTCAGCCCTTCGATCGCGGCGGACGGCGTGCGCGCCGGCACGAAGGCAGCGAACCAGGGCGACAGCTCATAGCCGGGCAGGCCCGACTCGGCCACGGTGGGCACATTGGGCAGCGCCGTCGAGCGCTTGCTGGTCGTTACCGCGATGGCGGTGAGCTTGCCGGAATCGATATGCGGCTTGGCCGAGGTAATGCTGTCGAACATATAGTCGACCTGGCCGCCAAGCAGGTCGGTCATGGCCGGGCCGCTGCCCTTGTAGGGAACATGCAGCAGGTCGACGCCCGCCATGGAAGTGAACAGCTCGCCCGCCAGGTGGATCGAGGTGCCGTTGCCCGCCGACGCATAGGTGTACTTGCCCGGCCGCGCCTTGGCATTGGCCACCACCTCCGCCACCGTCTTCGCGGGCGTCTTCGCCTTGCTGGCCACCAATACATTGGGTACCACCGCCAGCAGCGACACCGGGGCAAAGTCCTTCACCGGATCGTAGCTGAGCTTGCCGTACAGGGCCGGATTCACCGCCATGCCGTTGGCGACGATGATCAGCGTGTAGCCGTCGGCCGGCGCGCGCGCGACCAGCTCCGCGCCGATATTGCCGCCGGCGCCGGGGCGATTCTCCACCACGATGGCCTGGCCGAGCGTGCGCGACATGTCTTCACCCAGCGTGCGGGCGATATTGTCCATGGCGCCGCCGGCGGGAAACGGCACGATCCAGCGGATCGGGTGGTCGGGCCAGGCGGCATGGGCGGGCGCGCTGGCCGCGGCCAGGGCCAGCATCACCGCGGCAGCGCCGGTGCGGGCGCCAGGTGTCGTCGATGGCCGCAGGAACAGCCGGTGCAGCAGGGATTTCATCGTCTCCGGTCCTTTCTTTTAATGTCGAGCAGCGCGTTCAGCGTATCGACGACGGATGCTTCGCCAGCGGCGTCACCGCGAGCTTCATATACGGGAACAGCGGCAGGCCGGCCAGCAGCGTGTGCAGTTCGTCGTTGGATTCGACATCGAAGATGCTGTAGTTGGCGTATTCGCCCACCACGCGATAGAGCTGCTGCCACTTGCCCTGGCGCTGCAGGTCCTGCGCGTAGGCCTTCTCGCGCGCCTTGATCTCATCGGCCTGGGCCGCGGGCATGTCGTGCGGCAGGTTGACGTCCATCCGTACCAGATAAAGCATGAGGGTTCCTCCGATCGTGTTGGGGGGCTGATGTTCAGCCTTGCTTGCGGCGATAGTGCGCCAGCTTGTCCTCGTCCAGCGCGAGCCCGAGGCCCGGCCCCTGCGGCAGGTGCAGCGCGAAATCCCGGTACTCCGGCCGCGTGGCGACCACATCGTCCTTGAGCAGCAGCGGCCCGAACAGCTCCGTGCCCCACGCGAGCTGTGGCAGCGTGCAGAAGCCGTGGGCCGCGGCGATGGTGCCCACGCTGCCTTCCAGCATGGTGCCGCCATAGAGCGCGATGCCGGCGGCATCGCCGACTGCCGCGGTGCGCAGCATGCCGAAGATGCCGCCCGACTTGGCGATCTTCAGGGCAAACACGTCGGCGCCGCCGATGCGCGCCAGCTCCATCGCGTCTTCCGGCCCGCACACCGCCTCGTCGGCCATGATCGGCACGACAAAGCGCGCGGCCAGGCGGGCCAGCGCGGCCCGCTGCTCGCGTGGCGTGGGTTGTTCGATCAGGTCGATGCCGGCGGCTTCCAGCATGGCGATGCCGGTGGCTGCCTCGGCCTCGTTCCAGGCCTGGTTCACGTCCACCGTCACGCGGGCGCGATCGCCCAGCGCGCGCTTGATCGCCGCCACGTGGGCCACGTCGTCGCGCACGGCGCGCCGTCCGATCTTGAGCTTGAAGGTGTTGTGGCGACGCGCTTCCAGCAGTTGCTCGGCCTCTGCGATATCGCGCCCGGTATCGCCGCTGGCCAGGGTCCACAGCACCGGCAGCGTGTCGCGCACGGCGCCGCCCAGCAGCGTGGCCAGCGGCACGCCCAGGCGCTTGCCCTGCGCATCCAGCAACGCGGTTTCCAGCGCTGACTTGGCGAAGCGGTTGCCGCGCGCGACCTTGTTCAGGCGCGCCATGGCCGCATGCACGTTGGCGACGTCCTGGCCGACCAGCGCGGGGGCCAGGTACGTGTCGATGGTGAGTTTGATGCCTTCGGGACTTTCATCGCCGTAGGACAGGCCGCCGATGGTGGTGGCCTCGCCGATGCCTTCGATGCCGTCGCTGCACTGCAGCCGCACGATGACCAGCGTCTGCTGCTGCATGGTCGCCATGGCGAGCTGGTGCGCCCGGATGGTCGGCAGGTCGACCAGGATTGCCTCGACTGCCGTGATCGTCGTTTGGATGCCCACTTTCATACCTTTTGGATGCAATTTGATATTGCACCGGAGTATGCGCCTTGACTTTATTGGAGTCCAAGACCGATGATGTCTGATCCCATACCCAGAAAGTATGAATAAAGGTCATGACATGGAACTCCGCCACCTGCGCTATTTCCAGACCGTCGCCCAGGAGCTGAATGTGACGCGGGCGGCGTCTCTGCTGCATATGGCCCAGCCGCCACTGTCGCGCCAGATCCGGCAGTTCGAGGAAGAAATCGGCGTGGCGCTGTTCGACCGCGTCGGCCGCGGCCTGCGCCTGACCGAGGCCGGGCGCTTCCTGCTGGAGCAATCTCTGCAACTGACCCAGCGGCTGGACGAAGCCATCGAGGGCACGCGCCGCATCGGCCGCAACGAGAAGCGCTGGTTCGGCATCGGCTTCGTGCCCTCGGTGCTGTATGGCTTCCTGCCCGAACTGATCCGCGAGCTGCGCGGCGCCGACAGCCAGGTGGAGGTCGGCCTGAGCGAGATGATCACGGTGCAGCAGGTGGCGGCACTGAAGGCCGGGCGCATCGACCTGGGCTTTGGCCGCATTGCGCTGAACGATCCGGCCATCACGCAACAGGTAGTGATGGCCGAGCCGCTGGTTGCCGCCCTGCCCGCAGCGCAGCCGGTACCGCGCGATGGCTCGCTGACCGCCGAGACCCTGGCGCACCACCCCTTCGTGCTCTACCCTGCCCGGCCGCGGCCCAGCTATGCCGACCATGTGCTGTCGCTGTTCCGCGCACAGGGGTTGCAGCTACGCGTGGTACAGGAAGCCAACGAACTGCAGACCGCGCTGGGGCTGGTGGCGGCGGGACTGGGCATTACGCTGGTGCCCGCCTCCGTGCAGCGCCTGCACCGCGACGACGTGCGCTACTGCCCCATCGACGCACCGGGCTTCGTCTCGCCCGTGATCATGAGCCAACGTGCGGGCGACACCTCGCCCTTCCTGGCGCGCGCGGTGGCCTGGGTACTGCAGCAGGGCCAGCCGGACGCGCTGGCATAGTTCCCTACTCTTGCGTCGGCGGCAGATAGGCGATGCCCGCCTCCTCGTACAGCCGATAGATCATTTCCTGCATGGCACGCAGGTCGGCGGACTCGTCGAGCATGCGCATGCTCATGATGATGGGTGACACCAGGTTGGGATCGTCCAGTTCCACGTAGGTGACATCGTCGCGCTTGAGGCCATGCACGCTGCTCGGCAGCACCGAGATCCCTTCGCCCGCGGCCACCAGGCCCAGCGCGATCTGCAGCTCGCGCACTTCCTGGATACGCCGCGGCTTGAGCGCGCGCACCTGCGTCGCCGATCCCGCCAGCGCGCATCCGCGCAACGGCTACGTGACCGCGCACGTGGATGACACCTGGCTCAATGGCGGCGATGTCGACGTGTACCTGTGCGGCCCGGTCGCGATGGTCGAGGCCGTACGCAGCTGGCTGCAGCAGGCGGGGATCACGCGCGCGGGCTTCTACTACGAAAAATTCTCGGCCAGCAAGGCTGGCCTGACTGCAAGGAGGCAAGCATGCAAGCAAGGGACCGCAATGCCCGCTTCGCGGGCAAGGTCGTCGTCGTTACCGGTGCCGCGCAAGGCATCGGGCGCGGCGTGGCGCTCGCCACGGCGGCCGAGGGTGCGTCGGTGGTGCTGGTGGACCGCTCTGACCTCGTGCACGAGGTCGGCGGCGAGATCGCCGCCGGTGGCGGCAAGGTCGTCGCCGTTACCGCGGACCTGGAAACCTATGCGGGCGCGTCCGAGATGGCACGGGCCGCGCTGGACGCTTGGGCCCGCGTCGATGTGCTGGTCAACAACGTCGGCGGCACCATCTGGGCCAAGCCCTACCACCACTACGAGGAAGACCAGATCGAGGCGGAGATCCGGCGCTCGCTGTTTCCCACGCTGTGGTGTTGCCGCGCGGTGCTGCCCGGCATGGTGGAGCGGCGCCACGGCGCGATCGTCAACGTGTCGTCGATCGCGACGCGCAGCATCCACCGCGTGCCCTACGCGGCGGCCAAGGGCGGCGTCAACGCGCTGACCGCGAGCCTTGCGTTCGAGCATGCGGCCGAAGGCATCCGCGTCAACGCGGTGGCCACCGGCGGCACCGAGGCGCCACCGCGCCGCATCCCGCGCAACGCCGCGCCCCAGTCGGAGCAGGAGGCGGCCTGGTACCAGGCCATCGTCGACCAGACCGTGGCGTCGAGCCTGATGCGCCGTTACGGCACGATCGACGAGCAGGTCGGCGGATTCTGTTCCTGGCGTCGGACGAGGCCTCGTACATCACCGGAACCGTTTTGCCAGTGGGCGGTGGCGATCAGGGCTGAGCAAGGTGCCGGCCGCTGCGGCCTCAGGGCGCTGGCGTCGCCAGCGGCTTGCCCTTCTCGACCACATACACGCCAATCACGCGCGTCGGCGAACTGCCTGGATTGTGCGCGTCATGAACGACCCCGGCCGGAACCACGAAGGATTCTCCGGCCTTGACCAGCCGGGGCGGCTGCCCGTCGATCAGCAGTTGGGCCTCGCCCTCCATTACATAGCTGATCTCGTCGCCTGGATGCATGTGGCGCCCGGCACGGGCGCCCGGTGCCACTTCCACACGCGCCACCACGGCTTCGCGTCCCGGAACGGAAACGTCCGCGCGACCAACAACCGTGCGGGACAAGCCGCCGGTCTGCGCCAGCACGGCGCCGGAGGCGATCCAAAGCCCGGCGGCCGCCAGGATACTCGGTATCTTGGAATTCATCATTTGTCTCCCTCCTGGGTTGTTCTTGTCTTGCTGGTGTACCCGCTCGCGTGGATCAGCTTTTGGCTTTTGACTTGTTCAGGCTCACGGCGGCGCGAACGAGAGTCTTCAGCGCTTCCTCGTCGATCTTCTCGCCCTCGTGGAAGTCGATGGCACGCCTTGTGTTCCCGTCAAGACTGGAGTTGAAGAGGCCCGATGGGTCCTTCAGAGCCGCCCCTTTGGCGAAGGTCATCTTCACGACGCTCTTGTAAGTCTCGCCTGTGCAGATCAATCCGTCGTGCGACCATACCGGAACCCCTCTCCACTTCCACTCCTCGACGACCTCGGGATCGGCGTCCTTGACCAGGGTACGGAGCCGGCTGAGCATCGTGCCCCGCCAGTCGTCCAGTTCCTTGATTCTCGCGTCTATCAGCTGAGAAGCAGACTGGCTTTCCTGCGTGTCGTTGTTCTTCATGCCCATTTCTCCTCAAGCGCGAACGCTGGACCAAGGGGGTGCCAGAGCCAGATTATGCGCGATGTGGGTGTCAGAGCCGATTCTAATGTCGGCTTACAGGCGGATTCAATGCCCGTTCACGCGCCCCACCCATGGTGTTGTATGCTCGCGGGTCCCCGACCAGTACGACGAAATTGATGCACCACACCGACGACGCTCTTTCCGAGCACGAATCTTCCGCCATCCACGAGCCCCGGCTTTGGCGAGACAAGGGCTGGACCGCCCGGGTTATCAAGAACGAGGATGGCGACGGCTGGGCGGTCGAAATGATCCGGGACGGCAGCGCCGAGCCGGCGCTGGTCGGACCCTGGACCATGGGGCGGAACAAGGTCGATCCGAAGCCGCTCGATGCCACGGCCCACCAGACGCTGGTCAAGACCGCCGCGGAAGTCATCCGGCGGCACGAGCAGCAACTGCACGCTCAACTCAACAAGCAGTGCAGCATCGAGACCGAATCCGGAACCGTGACCGTCAGGCTGGTCATCACGCCAGATGAATTCGAGCCCTTCGGCACGCTCACGGCACTGGATCCCTTCGGGGATGAGTTGGCGACCGTCAAGGTGCGGCCCGACTTTCGCCTGACGCGCGAAACCGCCGACCGCTGGGCGGCTGGCGGGTTTGACAAGATTCGCTAGCCGGCTGCTACGGCAGCGAATCCGGGCCGTGGATCGCGTCAGCCGTCCTTGAACAGGAAGCTGTAGGCGTTCAGCGCGGGCGCGCCGCCAAGGTGGGCGTACAGCACGCGGGAGCCCTGCGGGAACTCGCCGCGGCGCACCATGTCGATCATGCCGTGCATGGATTTGCCTTCGTAGACCGGGTCGGTCATCACGCCTTCAAGCCGCGCGCAGAGGCGGATAGCCTCGAGCGTACCTTCGGACGGCAGGCCATATTCCGGACCGCCGTAGCGCGTATCCAGCACGACATCCTCTTCGGCGATATCGCGGCCCAGGTCCACCAGCTCCGCGGTATGCCGCGCAATGCGCAGGATCTGGGCGCGCGTCTGCGCCGGTTTCGCGGAGGCGTCGATGCCAATGACGCTGTCGGCGCGGCCATCCGCCGCGAAGCCGACCACCATGCCAGCCTGCGTGCTGCCCGTGACCGAGCAGACCACGATGTAGTCGAACTTAAAGCCGAGCTGGGCTTCCTGCGCGCGCACTTCCTCCGCGAAGCCGACAAAACCCAGCCCGCCGAGCGGGTGCTCCGAGCAGCCCGCGGGGATCGGATATGGCTTGCCGCCCGCGTCGCGCACGCTCTGCATGGCATCCTCCCAGCTCGGGCGGATGCCGATGTCAAAGCCGTCCGCCACCAGCCGCACGTCGGCGCCCATCATCCGCGACATCTGGATATTGCCCACGCGGTCGTACACGGCGTCCCAGTAGTTCACCCAGTTCTCCTGCACCAGCACACACTTCATGCCGAGGTGGGCCGCCACGGCGGCCACCTGGCGCGTCTGGTTCGACTGGATGCCGCCGATCGACACCAGCGTATCGGCGCCCTGCTCCAGCGCATCGGGCACGAGGTATTCCAGCTTGCGCGTCTTGTTGCCACCAAAGGCCAGACCGCTGTTGCAGTCTTCGCGCTTGGCATAGAGATGCACCTTGCCGCCCAGGTGCTCGCTCAGGCGTGTCAGCGGGTGGATTGGCGTGGGACCGAACGTCAGCGGGTAGCGGGGAAAGCGGTCGAGGTTCACGGCTTCGTCTCCGGATGGTGGCGTTGAGGGGGGTGTGGCACCGCCCTCCCTGGAAAGGTGAGGCGCTGCGTTCAGTGAAATGGTAGGCAATTGCCGGCGAAACGTGCTTGCAAAGATTGCTGTTCCAACACATCATTCCGATGTCACCCTACTTCGCTGCCTACGGTAGTTGCACAGAAATGTCTATCCGCAAAATAAAAGTTCGCGGTGATATCGCCCCGGCCCCGGAACCCGCGCCGGCGCTGGATCGCACGGACAAGGCCATACTCCGCCTGTTGCAGAAAGACGCCTCGATTTCGAACGTGGCGCTGGCGGCCAAGGTGAACCTGAGCCCGCCCGCCTGCCTGCGGCGCGTGGAGCGGCTGAAGGAAGCGGGGATGATCCGGGGCGTGGTGGCGCTGCTGAACCCGGTCGCGCTGGACGCGGGCATGCTGGTGATCATCGGCGTGGTGCTGGACCGCTCCACGCCGGAATCCTTTGCGGCATTCGAGAAAGCCGCGCAGAAGGTGTCCGGTTGCATGGAGTGCCATGTGGTGACCGGCGAATTCGACTACTTCCTGATGGTGCGCACCCGCGACAGCGAGAGCTTTAACCGGCTGCACGCGGAACAGTTGCTGTACCTGCCGGGCGTGAGGCAGATCCGCTCGTTCATGGTGCTCAAGCAGGTGTTGTCCACGACGCAGTTTCCGGTCTAGCGGGGGCCGCTCACCGAGAAACTTGCCTCTTTCCGCCGCGTCCAATGAAAGGCGTGTGCAAGAGACACGCCCTTTACCACGATGGAGACCACCATGAAAGGCTCGGGACGGCAACCGCAAGGCCCGGCAAAGACGGCTGGCAAAGCCAAGCCCATGACGCAGCCTGATGCGCCACGGATCCAGTCAGCTACCGCAAAGGCCATGGGTGGTGGAGTACCGAAGGGCAGCTTCGCCACTCGCGCGCAACGCGCGGCTTCGACCCGCGGACGCTAAAGCGCAAGCGGCCTGGCTGTACAAGCCAGGCCGCTTCGCCCGATCCTGCTTCCCTACTTCGTCTTGGGCGGCAGAATCGCAGTCCCACTCCCCGCTTCCGTCGTCCGGTCATGCTGCATCGTCGGCATCATGTTGCTGTTCAGGTGGAACATCACCCATAGCGACCCCGTCAGCGTGATCACCACCAGCACCAGCGTGAACATCAGCGACAGCATGTTCCAGCCGCCCTCCGATTTCGCGTTCATGTGCAGGAAGTAGATCATGTGCACCACGATCTGTACCGCGCCGATCAGCAGGATGACGATGGCCGTGGTCGACGTCTTCTCGAACACCTCGCCCATCACCAGCCAGAACGGGACGGCCGTCAGGAAGACGGAAAGCACGAAGCCCGTCAGGTAGCCGCCCAGCGTGGCGTGCGGCCCCACGTCTTCTTCATGTTCATGTCCATGGCCGTGTCCGGGGACACCCAGCGTATCGTCGTGCGCGCTCATGGCAACGATCCCATCAGGTAGACGAAGGTAAAGACGCCGATCCACACGACGTCGAGAAAGTGCCAGAACATTGACAGGCACATCAGCCGGCGTTTGTTGGCCGTGATCAGCCCGTGCCGCGCCACCTGCGTCATCAGCACGATCAGCCAGACGATGCCGAACGTCACGTGCAGCCCGTGCGTGCCGACCAGCGAGAAGAACGAGGTCAGGAACGCGCTGCGCTGCGGGCCTGCGCCCTCGTGGATCAGGTGCCAGAACTCATACAGTTCGACGGCCAGGAACGCCGCGCCGAAAACGCCCGTGATGGCCAGCCAGATCTGCGTGCCGGCGATGCGGTTCTGCTGCATCTGCAGCATGGCAAAGCCATACGTGATCGACGATATCAGCAGGAAAGTGGTGTTCAGCGCCACCAGCGGCAATTCGAACAGCTCCGCCCCGGTCGGCCCGCCCGCGTACTCGCGGCCGAGCACGCCATAGCCGGCGAACAGGCACGCGAATACCAGGCAGTCGCTCATCAGGTAGAGCCAGAAACCGAGTAGCGTGCCGTTCTGCGGGTGGTGGTCTTCGGCCAGATAGAACTGGAAGCCACCCGGTGGTGCTTCACCAGCTACCGCGGTGGCTTCCACGTGGCGGGGAAAGGTCGTCGTCTCAACCATGGCCGGCCATCAGTTGTGTGCGCGCCGCTTCGGTCCGATCCACTTGCTCGGTCGGAAGATAGTAGTCGCGCTTGTAGTTGAAGGTATGGATGATCGCGGCGATGATGGTTGCCGCGAACGAGGCAATCGCTAGCCACCAGATGTACCAGATCAGTGCGAAGCCACATAGCGTGGACAGGCCCGCCAGCACGATGCCGGCCGCGGTGTTCTTCGGCATGTGGATCGGGATAAAGCCCTGTTGCGGCCGCTGGTAGCCATGCTGCTTCATGTGCCACCAGGCGTCGGTGTCGTGCACCACCGGCGTAAAGGCAAAGTTGTACTGCGGCGGTGGCGACGACGTCGACCATTCGAGGGTGCGGCCATTCCACGGATCGCCGGTCAGGTCGCGCAATTCCTCGCGACGCATGAAGCTGACCACCAGCTGGACCAGGAAGCACGCGATGCCGATAGCGATCAGCAACGCGCCGAACGCCGCCAGCTGGAACCAGATCTGCAGCGACGCATCCTCGAAATAGCTCATGCGGCGGGTCACGCCATGCAGCCCTAGCCAATACAGCGGCATGAACGCAAAGTAAAAGCCAATCAGCCAGAACCAGAACGACGCCTTGCCCCACGACGAGACCAGGCGATAGCCGAATGCCTTGGGGAACCAGTAGGTGATGCCCGCCATCAGCCCGAACAGCACGCCGCCGATGATCACGTTATGGAAGTGGGCGATCAGGAACAAGCTGTTGTGCAGCGAGAAGTCCGCCGGCGGCACCGCCAGCAGCACGCCGGTCATGCCGCCGATCACGAACGTGATCATGAAGCCGATCGTCCACAGCATCGGTACCTCGAAGCGGATCTTGCCGTGGTACATCGTGAACAGCCAGTTGAAGATCTTGGCGCCGGTCGGGATCGAGATGATCATGGTCGTGATCCCGAAAAACGAATTGACGCTGGCGCCCGAACCCATCGTGAAGAAATGGTGCAGCCAGACCAGGTATGACAGCACGGTGATCACCACCGTGGCATAGACCATCGACGCGTAGCCAAACAGGCGCTTGCGGCAGAACGTGGCAACCACTTCCGAGAACACGCCGAAGACGGGGAGCACGAGGATATAGACCTCGGGATGGCCCCAGATCCAGATCAGGTTCACGTACATCATCGCGCTGCCGCCCTGGTCGGCCGTGAAGAAGTTCGTGCCGACATAGCGATCGAGCGCCAGGAATGCCAGCGCAGCCGTCAGGACCGGGAACGCGGCGATGATCAGGACGTTGGTGCACAGCGCCGTCCAGGTGAAGATCGGCATGCGCATCAGCGTCATGCCTGGCGCGCGCATCTTGACGATGGTCACCAGCAAATTTATACCGGAGAGCAAGGTCCCCACCCCGGCCACCTGCAGCCCCCAAATGTAGTAATCGACGCCGACGTCGGGGCTGTGGATGATGCCGGACAGCGGCGGATAGGCCAGCCAGCCGGTGCGCGCAAATTCGCCAACGAACAGCGACATCATGACCAGCACCGCGCCGCCCGTCGTCATCCAGAAGCTGAAGTTGTTGAGGAACGGGAACGCCACGTCGCGCGCGCCGATCTGCAGCGGCATGACGAAGTTCATCAGCCCCGTGACCAGCGGCATGGCCACGAAGAAGATCATGATCACGCCGTGCGCGGTAAAGATCTGGTCGTAGTGATGCGGCGGCAGGTAGCCGGCGTTGTCGCCGAATGCGATGGCCTGCTGGATGCGCATCATGACCGCATCGGCGAAGCCGCGCAGCAGCATCACGATGCCCAGGATCACGTACATGATGCCGATCTTCTTGTGATCGATGCTCGTGAACCACTCGTGCCAGAGATAGCCCCACTGGCGGTAATAGGTGATTGCGGCGACGAGCGCGAGCCCCCCTAGCACGACCACGATGAAGGTGCCGATCAGGATGGGCTCATGGAGCGGGATGGCATCCCATGAAAGTCGGCCGAAGATCAGATTGGCGAGATCGGAGCGCTCGGGCATTGTTGTCACCTGGTGCCTGAATTGACCAATAGTGGCCGTAAGGGGCCGTTAGGGATTGGCGAAAACCTCAACGGAGGATCCTGAACGGGAAGATGCAACAGCGCGCCTCACCGCAGCAGCCGCCTGCCGTCGTTCGGCTTGGAATCCGACGCGAACACGGGTGCAACCACCCCGGTGTTGCTCGCGGTACAGATCTCGCCGGACGGGTCGAACTTTCCGCGGCTGCGGTCGAGCGCCATGGTGTCTGCCATGCAGGTCCCGCCACCCACGCAGCGGTTCAGGATCAGGTCATACAGCTCTGGCGCCACGCTGGCGTAGCGGTGCACCGGATCGCGCTCGCTTGGCTGCGCAAGCTTCTGGTAGATGTCCTTCGACAGGTCATTGCCGGATGCCCTGGCCTGCTGGATCCAGCGATCGAAGTCTTCGTTCGACAGGCCGTGGAACTTGAAGCGCATGTGCGAGAAGCCCGCGCCGCTGTAGTTGGCCGAGAAGCCGTCAAAGACGCCGGGCTTGTTGATGACCGCATGGAGCTTGGTTTCCATGCCGGGCATCGCGTAGACCATGCCGGCCAGCGAGGGGACAAAGAACGCGTTCATCACCGAGGTGGCGGTGATGCGGAATGCGATCGGGCGATCGACCGGCGCTGCGAGTTCGTTGACCGTGGCAATGCCTTGCTCGGGATACAGGAACAGCCACTTCCAGTCCATCGCCACCACTTGCACCGTCAGCGGCTTGACTTCGGCCGGAACGGGCCGCCCCGGCTCCAGCCGCGTCAGCGGCCGGTACGGATCGAGCTGGTGGGTACTGACCCAGGTCACGGCGCCGAGCGCGATGATGATCAGCAGCGGCGCGGACCAGATCGCCAGTTCGAGCACCGTGGAATGGTCCCACTCGGGGTTGTAGGGCGCGTCCGTCGCGCTTTCCCGATAGCGCCACGCAAACAGCAGCGTAAGGAGGATCACCGGCACGATGATCAGCAGCATCAGGCACGTGGCGATGATGATCAGATCGCGCTGGCGCACGGCCATGTCACCGGATGGCGAAAGCAGCACTGCGCTGCAACCGGTCAGGCTTGCCAGCAAGGCGATCGCGGCACACCGAAGAAGCAGTCTTCCCGGGGCACGCAGCGGCGTCATAGCAGCGTCGAAGCGTCGCATGGTCTCGGAAGTGGCGTCAAAAGAATGTCGGTGATGTACCGACGAACCGACCTTTCGATTACCTATGGCAGTTTAGGCGCTATTCTTGTGAGTGCGGGACTTTAAGTGCAGTATCGAAGCACTCGGCGATAAGGAGCCTCTACGATGGCCAGCCTGACCCACCAGCATCGCGCCTCGCCCACGGCACCTCCGGCGCCTGGCCACCATGACGTGGCACCTGCGGAGATCGCCACAGGCGTGGTGATCGGGCGCGCCTCCGAGTACTTCGACTTCTTCGTGTATGGTATTGCCTCCGTGCTCGTCTTCCCGACGGTGTACTTTCCGTTCGCGGGCGAGCTGGCGGGACTGCTCTACAGCTTCGCGATCTTCTCGTTTGCGTTTATCGCGCGGCCGTTCGGCACGGCGCTGTTCATGCGTATCCAGCGGCGCTGGGGGCGCGGCATCAAGCTGACCGCGTCGCTGTTCCTGCTCGGCACGGCCACGGTGGGGATTGCCTTCCTGCCGTCGTACGCCTCGCTGGGTGCCACCTCGATCTACCTGCTGGCGCTGTTCCGCGTCCTGCAAGGCATTGCCTTTGGCGGATCGTGGGACGGGCTGCCGTCACTGCTGGCACTCA
This sequence comes from Cupriavidus sp. PB-02, assembly GCF_058252315.1. Classification (NCBI taxonomy): domain Bacteria; kingdom Pseudomonadati; phylum Pseudomonadota; class Betaproteobacteria; order Burkholderiales; family Burkholderiaceae; genus Cupriavidus; species Cupriavidus sp. PB-02. The sequence continues at coordinate 1,522,383 of NZ_CM177695.1, read as the reverse complement.
ACGCGCCCCAGGACAAGCGCGGCTGGTACGCGATGGTGGGCCAGCTCGGTGCGCCGACCGGCTTTATCGTCGCCGGTGCGCTGTTCCTGTTCCTGCATGCCAGCCTGACACCGCAGGAGTTCATCGAGTGGGGCTGGCGCTATCCGTTCTACGTGGCGTTCGCGATCAACGTCGTGGCGCTGTTTGCAAGACTGCGCCTGGTGGTGACGCACGAGTACACGCGGCTGCTGGAAGAAGACGAGCTTGAGCCGATCAGCACCCTGCAGATGGTGAACGCGCAGGGATTCAACATCTTTCTCGGTGCATTTGCCGCGCTGGCCAGCTATGCGCTGTTCCATCTGGTCACGGTGTTCCCGCTGTCCTGGGTGATCCTGCACAAGACGCAGGACATCTCCGATGTGCTCGCCATCCAGCTCGTGGGCGGCTTCATTGCGTTCATTGGCACGCTGCTCTCGGGCTGGATCGCGGACCGCGTAGGCCGGCGCAAGACGCTGGCAACGATGGCCGTGCTGATCGGCATCTTCAGCCTGGTGACGCCGTGGCTGCTCGACGGGGGCGCAGTGGGCCAGGATGCGTTCATCCTGGTCGGCTTCGGTCTTCTGGGCTTGTCGTACGGGCAGGCTGCCGGCGTCGTGACGTCGAACTTCGAACGGCGTTTCCGCTATACCGGCGCTGCGCTGACCACGGACTTCGGCTGGCTGTTCGGCGCCGCCTTTGCACCGTTGGTGGCGCTGGGCTTGTCGTCGCTGTTCGGCCTGGTCGCGGTCAGCCTGTACCTGATGTCGGGCGTGATTGCCACGCTGGCGGCGTTGCGGATCAGCCGCGCGCTCGGTACGCCGGAGTTGTGACTACGCGGTGCCCTGGTCCTGGCAGGTCGGAGAAAGCGGGGCAAATAGCGGGGCAAATACTCAACGGCCCGATGCGGCCAGTGCCGCGCCGCGCTCGGCAAAGCGCGCATACGCCTCCGGCGGGACGAACAGCCCGCCTGTGGTCCACACCAGGTGCGTGGCCTGCGCCATCGTCCGCTCAAGACCGTGTTGCTTCAGGTAGGTGCGGCCGGCGTCGGTGCCGGTCAGCATGCCCGGCCCGCTGAAGCCGGCGGCAGCCGACGGCTCGATCTGCAGTCCCTCTGATTCGCGCAGGCGGTGCAGGTCGACGAACAGCGTGTCGTCGGGCACGGTGTAGACGCCGCCGAGCAGCGCACGCATGGCCTCGGCAGCCAGTTCCGATGCCTGGGGCACGGCCAGGCCGTCGGCCTCAGTGCGGTTCGTCAGGCCGAAGTCGTAGACCGACGCCCCGTGCGACAGCATTTCCACGAGAAAGCACGGCGACTGCGTGGGCTCGGCGAAGAATGCATGCACATGCGGCCCAAATAACTGCCGCAAGCCGAAGGCGATACCGGCAGGCGCGCCGCCGACCCCGCACGGCAGATAGACGAACAGCGGGTGCGCGGCATCCACGCGCACGCCTGCCGCATCGAACTGGCGCTGCAGGTGCAGTGCCGCGGCGCTGTAGCCCAGCAGCAACGACAACGAACGCTCATCGTCGACGAAATAGCTGTGCGGATCGGCATCGGCCTCGCGCCGCCCGGCCGCCACCGCTGACGCGTAGTCGCCGGTATGCTCCACCACCTCCACGCCGCGCGCCCGTAACCGCGCCTTCTTCCAGTCCTTGGCATCGGCAGACATGTGTACCGTGGCGCGCAAGCCCAGCGCCGACGCCATCACACCAATGCTCAGGCCGAGGTTGCCGGTGGAGCCCACCGCTACCTGATACTGGCCGAACAGCGCTCGCGCCGCCTGCCCGGCCAGCACGGTGTAGTCGCTGTCAAGCGTCACCAGGCCATGTTCAAGCGCCAGGGATTCGGCAAATTCGAGCACCTCGTGAATGCCGCCGCGGGCCTTGATCGACCCAGCCACAGGCAGGCTGTGGTCCGCCTTGAGCCAGAGGGCACCGGCCGACGAAGGCAAGCCGAGCGAGCGTTGCATGGCCGGCGCGGGCAGCAAGGCCGACTCGATATGCCCTTCGCTCTCCTTCAGTTCGGGAAACAGCTGTGCCAGCAGCGGCGCGAACCGGTCAAAACGCGCCTGCGCAGCGCGTACATCAGCTAGACTAATGCCGTTCCCGTCTACCACGATATGGATCGCCGGCGCCTCGCTGCGCTTGGGATTGCCCCAGAATACAGGCCGGGCGGCTTGCAGATCCTGGACCAGTCCGGAAAGTAATGCGGGGAAATCGATTGTCATGGAGCACAAGGGGAGAACTCGGATAGATCCATTCTTGCCCCAACGCCCACGCATGACAAACCATTTGTATTGATCCATCGATTAGTCAAACTAATGGCAAACACGCTTTCTGCATCGTTGTTGGGATGGCTGCGCTGTTTCGAGGCGGCGGCGCGCCACTGCAACTTCACGCAGGCGGCTGCCGAGTTGTGCGTGACGCAGGGAGCAGTCAGCCAGCAGGTCAAGCAGCTCGAGCAGTGGCTGGACCGCCCCCTCTTCCTGCGCCTGCCGCGCGCCCTGGTGCTGACGCCGGAAGGCGAGCGGCTGCGCCTCGTGCTGCGCGAGTCGTTCCAGGCCATCGAGAGCACGCTGACGCAGCTGCGCAAGCCCCGGGACAAGCAGCCCATCGCCCTGTCCTGCTCGCCATCGTTCGCCATGGCCTGGCTCACGCCGCGGCTCGGCAACTTTTTCCGGCAGCATCCCGACATCGGCCTGCGCGTCTACGGCGAGTTCCACGCACTGGACCGCTCGCGCATGCTGCGCGACGGCACCGAGGCAGCCGTGCGCTTCGATCCCGGCGGTTACGAGGACCTGAAGGCACGCCTGTTCCTCACGGAATGGCTGATCCCGGTGGCAAGTCCCGCCTATCTGGTGGCACACCCGGAACTGCGCTCGCCCGACGGCCTGCGCGCCAGCATGCTGCTACACGACGTCAGCCCCTGGGACGGCGCCGGAGAGTCCGATGAGTGGCAGTGCTGGCTGCGCCATGCCGGCGTGGCCCCGCCCGACGTATCGGACGGCCAGCGATTCAACCTGTCGCAGCTGGCCATCCATGCCGCGCTGGCCGGGCAAGGCGTGGCCATCGGACGCTCGGCGCTGGTGCTCGAGGAAATCGAATCGGGCCGGCTCGTCGATCTCTGGGGCATCCACGCGCCCAGCGAAGCGTCATACCACTTCGTCTGCGCACACGGACAGACTACGCAGGTGGCCGAGGTAGAGACGTGGCTGGTGACAGAAGGCGCGGCGTTCGACGGCGCGCGCAGGCGCGTGCTTGGGGTGGGGTAAGGCGACGCTGACGTGCAATTAGCGTGCAATATTTGCCGAATTCCCGAGTGCTTAAAGCCCCCCAAGCAGGCGCTCCGCCTCATCGAGCAGGGCGGTGGCCGGCAGCATGTCGCCCCGCGCAATGCGCACCAGCGCGAAGGATCGCACCAGCGGCGGATCGCCCGGAACGTGGGCGGTGAGCAGGTCGATCTCGTGTGCCGGCACTGTGCTGTCCGGCGCGAGCAGCACGTTCATTGCACTAAGCCGCAGGTGTCTTTTCTCGAGGGAAAAGCAGGAGCGCGCGTCCGCGATTACCTCGGCCAGGCATTCCAGTTGACGGTCAAGCGCCCCGGTTTCGGGGCCAAGCTGCGCAAGTTCGCGCTCGTTCTCGGCAACCTGCTCGCTCAGCCTGCCCTGCTCGCCGGGCGTGGCTTCTCCATCGCCGCCAAACACCGAGCGCATGCCAGTGCCTTGCCGCCGGGCCAGGTTCAGGCGCGCCACAAGCAGCGCCTGCTCGCGCTCGAGCACGTCGCGGCGTGACTTGCCGGCAGCGGAACGGGCCAGCCCTTCCATGGCGAGCTGATCGAACATTCGCCCCACGATCTCCTCGCGCAGGGCGGCTTCGGTGCACGCGATGATCCTGACCTTGTGGTCGCCGAAACTGATGGTGGTTTGTGGCACTTCCGTGTGCATGACATCACCTTCCAGCGCAACGCCGAGCGTGCGCCGCTCGGTCATCTCCATCCCAAGTACTGCGAAGGCCTGCTGCGTATCCGGCGACTGCGCGAAGAACTCCCGCAGTTCGGGAGAGCGGCTGAGGGCCAGCTGCACGTCACGGGCCGTGCCGAAAAAGGCCTGGATGCAGGGATCGGTGCCCCATGCCTGCGGGCTGGCCTCGCGCGGGGCGGGAAGCGACTGGACGAGTTCGTGCACATAGTCCAGCGCCTGCCCGAGCGCAGGCCGAAGCCGCTGCTGGTGGCGCGACACCAGCCGCAAGCGCGGATTCAGCCGGGTGACGCGCTCCGTCAGCTCGGCCATCTCTTGCTTGTCGTGAGCATGGCCTCGCCCGTCGCGCCGGCGCATCCACCGTAGAAGTCCCATCGACATGCTCCCGCGTGGGCCCTTTCAAACCGACTCACGCCCCGTTCAGAGCGCCGCCTTGGTATGTCTGGCGATCATCAGCTCTTCATTGGTCGGGATCACCCACACCGCGACCTTGCTCGACGGGGCGCTGATTTTCGGTCCGCCGCTTGCATTTGCGCCGGCGTCCAGTGCCACACCCAGCCATGCTGCCTGCCGGCACACCTGTTCCCGTATCGGGACGGCGTGCTCGCCAACGCCGGCGGTAAACACCAGCGCGTCCAGGCCTTGCGCGGCGGCCGCAAGCGAGCCGAGCTCCCGCCCGATCCGGTAGGCATACAGCTCGATCGCAATGCGGGCACGCGGATCGTCGCTGGCAAGCAGCGCGCGCATATCGCTCGATATGCCCGAGACACCGAGCAGGCCGGACTTGCGGTAGATCAGGTCCTCGACGGCGCGGGCATCCATGCCCAGTTCATCCATCAGGTACAGGATCACGCCCGGATCCAGGTTGCCGCAACGCGTGCCCATGGGCAGCCCATCCACTGCCGTGAATCCCATCGTGCTGGCAACGCTGCGCCCTGCCACCAGCGCGCACATGCTGCTGCCATTGCCCAGGTGGGCAACGACGGTGCGCCCTGCCGCGGCCTGGGCATCCACGCCGGGCAGGACGCTGGCGATGTACTCGTAGGACAGCCCGTGAAAGCCATAGCGCCGCACGCCGCGCCCGGTCACTTCAGCCGGCAGCGCGAACGCCTGCGCGGTTTCGGGCTGGGCGCTATGGAACGCCGTGTCGAAACACGCCACCTGCGGCAGGTCCGGGCGCTGCTGCGCGAGGATCTGGATCGGCTTGAGGTTATGCGGCTGATGCAGCGGTGCCAGCGGGCTCAGGGATGCCAGCTCCGCAACCACCTCGGCGCTGATCTTCGCTGGCTGCGTAAAGCGGACGCCGCCATGGACAACCCGGTGCCCGACCGCGATCAGCCGGTGCCCCTCGCCATGTCCGCGCAGGAAATCGGCGAGATAGGCGATCCCCCCGCCATGTCCCAGTTCGGTACCTTCGCCCCACTGCTTCGCTTCGACCTCTTCGCCGGCCCCGTCAATGGCGCGGAAGGCAGGCGATGTGTAGAGCCCGTCGATGCTGCCGCGCAGGACCAGCCGGAGCGCATCGTCGCTGGCGTCGAAGGCGCTGAACTTGATGCTGGATGAGCCCGCGTTGAGTACCAGGATCACGTCGGCCATGGCGCTACCCCATCACCTTTGCGGACTCGCGCCTGGCTTTCGCCACCAGGGCGGCAACGGCGCAGGACGCCAGCCGGGTGGGCACGGAATCGGCCCGGCTGGTGAGAATGATCGGCACCCGCGCCCCGAGCACGATCCCGGCCGCGTCGGCGCCGGCCAGGAAAGACAGGCTCTTGGCCAGCATATTGCCGGCTTCCAGGTCCGGCACCAGCAGCACGTTGGCGCGGCCGGCCACCGGGGAGTCGATCTTCTTGATCCGGGCCGCCTCCAGGTCGATGGCATTGTCGAGGGCCAGCGGTCCGTCGACGAGCGCGCCGGTGATCTGGTGGCGGTCCACCATCTTGCATAGAGCCGCGGCCTCGATGGTGGACGGCACCTTCGGGTTGACGGTTTCCATGGCCGACAGCACCGCCACGCGGACTTCCTTGATCTGCAGCGCATGGGCAAGATTGATGGCGTTCTGCAGGATGTCCGCCTTCTCCTCCAGCGTGGGAGCGATATTGACCGCGGCATCGGTGATGATCAAGGCCTCTTCATGGCCAGGCACATCCATCACGAAGCAATGGCTGACGCGCCGGTCGGTGCGCAAGCCGGTCTCCCGCTTTACCACGGCTGCCATCAACTCGTCGGTGTGCAGGCTGCCCTTCATCAGCGCCTCGGCCTTGCCTTCGCGCACCAGTTCCACCGCAGCCGCCGCGGCTGCGTGGCTGTGTGGCGCGTCGACAATCGGATAGGGGCTGATATCCAGCCCACAGGCCTTCGCAGTCGCTTCAATGCGCTCACGCGGCCCCACCAGGATGGGAGCGATCAGCCCCATTCTTGCTGCCTCGACCGCCCCCTCCAGGGAACTCTGGTCGCACGGGTGCACCACCGCGGTCGGCGTTGGCGGGATGGCCTGGCAATACTCGATCAGCCGCTGGTACTTCTCGTGCTTGTTGTCCATCTACATCCTCCTGCTCCAGTTTGCATCGGTGTGGACACGCGCTGCGCAGTCACCCGGCCGCGCGGCGAATGCGCTCAGGCTTTCCCGCCAGTGCGGCACGGATGCGCGCCAGCATCGCCGCCTGATCAGGCGTGGGCTGGCTGCCAAGTACGTGTTCATCGGTGGACAGCTTGTCGAGCAAGGTCAGAAGCCGCTCGCGCTCGGCCGGATCATTGAGCAATGCCGGCAGCGTCTTGAGCGCCTGGTCCGGTGCGTACTGCACGATGATCTCCTGCACGCCCCGGATCCTGCGCCAGGCATCCGGCGCCAGCGCGGGCAGGTATTCGGCATAGTCGGTGACCAGTTCCTTGCGCAACTCGAGACGTGAAAGCGGCAACGGTTCGCCGCTGTGCGTCAGCAGGAAGGCCACGCGGGCGAGCGCCTCGACATAGCCGCCTTCGCTGATGGCCGCGAGGGCCTGCTTGACCTCCGGCAACTCCCTGGGCTCGGTAATCACGGGCACGCCAGGCCGTGTTTCGGCCTTGTCGCCGAGAAACTGCGAGAACATATTGGCGTAGATGTTGAAGAAGGACGCTTCCGTCATGGCGTCGCGCACCGCGCGATAACTGTCCAGCATGGCACTTACCATTTCGGCACCTGCCTGCTCTTGCTGACGCAGCGGATTATCCGCCGCGAGCGCCTGCCGGTTGGCCCTGACCGCGTCGGCGGCGGGGCCCAGCCAGGCCATCCATGGATTCATGTCGGACAGGGCCCAGTTCTGTACCCGCAGGGGGTGGAAGGCGCGCAGCATGCGCGCCGACATATCGTTGGACATTGCCTGCACGAATGGCTGTGCGAACAGTTCATAAGCCCGCTGGTTGAAGTCGGACAATGCGGCCACGGCCTCGAACGGCCGTTCGTCGACACGCTGAAAGCGATTGAGCCGTGCCGCAATATCTTCCAGCCGATATTCGTGGAAGGCGACGTCATATTGCTTCTGGCCGTGCTCGTCCTTTTCCCTGCGCTCGGTGATGACCATGCCATACAGGCCGGGCGGCAACAGCTCAATGGTCTTCAGCACCGACACGATCTGCGCATGCTCCTTCTTGGCGACCTTGCCTGAAACGAAGATGCCGAGATGCCCGATGCTTTCATGCATCATGCCGACGATGACCTGGCCGCGCGCCTTGATCTCCTCGGTGCTCGCGTACTGGTCCACCACCCAGTTGAACGCTTGCTGCGGCGGGGTGATGTTGTCGCCCATCGAGGCGAACAGGACGATCGGCGACTTGATCTCGCGCAGGTCGAACCCCTTGCCACCCGCGTCCTTGACGTCGCCGGACCACAGCTTGTTGCCGACAAAGAGATTTCGGGTGATCCACTCGATCTCTTCGCGGTTCATCAGGTAGTAGCCGCCCCACCAGTGCTCGAATTCAAGGAAGCGCGGTGGCTCGGTGTCGGCCTTGTTGTAGAGGTTGTAGTACTTGTCCCAGAGGCTGTTGGCCGGGTTCAGGTTCTCGAAGTTCTGGACCAGGTGAGCGCCATCGAACTTGCCGTTGCCGAGGTCGGCGGTGAACGAAGCCAGCCAGGTTCCGCCTAGCAGGCCGCCCGCGTAGCGCATCGGGTTATCGCCCTCGCCTTCGCTCCAGGCGCCGCTCCAGTAGGACATCGGCGCGCCGTTGATGACAATCGGGCCGGTGTCGTCCGGGCTCGATGCCGCCAGCATCATGGCTGCCCAGCCGCCCTGGCAGTTGCCGACGATGGCCGGCTTGGGGCTATCCGGATGCAGTGCCCGTACCTTGCGCACGAAGCGCTGTTCGGCTTCGCAGACGTCCAGCAGGGTCTGCCCAGGCTCTGGGTCGCGGAAGAAGATGACGAAGTAGACCGGATGGCCGGCGCGCAACGCCACGCCCACCTGCGAATCGTCCTTGAAGCCGCCAATGCCGGGACCATGTCCGGCGCGCGGGTCGATGATGACATAGGGGCGGCGGGCGTTGTCCACCGTCACGCCTGCGGGCGGCGTGATGCGCAGCAGCGCGTAATTCACCGGCCGCTCGAACTGGCGGCCGTCGAGAACGAACTCGTATTCGAAGTGCAGGACCGGCTTCAGGCCCTCGGCGGCGTGCTCGACAAAACGATTTCCGCGCTGGCGCAGCGTGTCCCAGAAGAGGATGGCGCGCTGCGCGGCGTCCAACGCGTAGGCGAAGCCATTGAAGGAATCGACATCGGACAGCGCCCCGGCGCCAGTCTCGCCGATTTCGACGTCCCCGGCAGCCGCCTGCATGCGCCGGCCCAAGGCTTCCTGCGCATTTTTCAGGCGTTTCTGGAGCACCAGCCCGGTCTTGATGCCAACCTCTTGGGCATGCACGAGTTGCTTTCCTGCGTCCATGGTCACCGCCTCGATAGCACGTCTTTGGAGCATCCGGCCAGGAGATTCCCTGGGATGATCGCGGCATTGGACTCCCCGGTAAGTCCGCGCCTACCGCTGGGATGAAATCCGGTCGCTGAGTGCGCGCCAACCTGCAAACGCCATGCCATGCGCATGGGCGGTTCGGTGACACCGGGCTTTGCTGCAATGCCGCGTTTCGCTTGCCCTGATCAATCTATGACGTATCCGCGCTGTCCGCCAGAACTTTGACGCAGCCTGATAGCGTCGCGATCAGGTGCGTCATGTCGCACTGGCCCGGGCCCGTCCATGCCGGGCAATCTCGGCAGCCTCCAGATGGCAGGTGACGCCTGCTTTGCCCACCGCCATTTCTGCCCCCGCCACGCACCTCTCGTTTTCCCCGACTGTCCCAAAATGCAAACAACTTGTCCCCGTTAGTCAAACCATCGATAGCCAATCCTAGATACTTCGCCAGTCGCGACAGGACTGTGGCCAGCGTCTCAAGGGAGGGTTTTGACTCCCTGGCCGGCACAGCCATAGCCGCAGTCAAGCGCATCCAGGAAAGGCATTCATGCTCGGGCAAACCTCCACGCATTCCCCCATCGCAGCCGGCGCCGCCGGAGCGACGTCGTCACGTTCTTACGCATGGCTCGTCTTTGCGTTGAGCTTTGGCTTGCTGCTGTCGGACTACATGTCCCGGCAGGTGCTCAATGCCGTGTTTCCCCTGCTGAAGGTGGAATGGTCGCTGAGCGATACCGAGCTGGGTGCGCTGGGCGGGATCGTGGCCCTGATGGTGGGCCTGCTGACGTTTCCGCTGTCGATCCTGGCCGACCGCTGGGGCCGGGTCAGGAGCCTGATCCTGATGGCAGCGCTGTGGAGCCTGGCCACGCTGGGCTGCGCGCTGGCCAACAATTTCGGGCAGATGTTCGTGGCACGGCTTTGCGTGGGGATTGGCGAGGCGGCCTATGGCAGCGTCGGCATTGCCGTGGTGCTGTCAGTGTTTCCGCGCCACCTCCGTGCCAGCCTGAGCTCGGCGTTTATCGCTGGCGGCGCGTTTGGCTCCGTGCTGGGCATGGGGCTGGGCGGTGCCCTGTCGGCACTGTTTGGCTGGCGCTGGGCCTTTGCCGGCATGGCGATCTTCGGGCTGGTGCTGGTGGTGATCTATCGCCTCTTCATTACCGAGCCGCGCCTGCAGGCGCAGCGCCGTGCGCTGGGCGAGGAAGCGGACGGTGCCCCCCGGCACGAGACCGTGTCGCTGCGCCCGCTGCTGTCCGCCCTTTTCTCGGCGCGTTCGATCCTCTGTGCTTATGTGGGCAGTGCGCTGCAGTTGCTGGTCATGGGCGCCCTGCTTACCTGGATGCCGAGCTACCTGTCGCGCTACTACGGCATGGCGACGGATCGTGCGGGCGTGACCGCCGCGGCGTTCGTGCTGGCGGCTGGCGCAGGGATGATCCTGTGCGGCGCGCTGACCGATTGGGCCGCCCGCCACGCGCCCAGGCGCAAGTGGCTGATGGCAGTGGTCTACAGCGTGACCTGTTGCGCGCTGCTGCTCACCGCGTTCCGCTTGCCCGCGGGCACAGCGCAGCTGGTGCTGATCGGCGCCGGCATGCTGTTTGTCGGCGGCACGGCCGGCCCGGCCAGTGCCGTGGTGGCTAACCTGACCCACCCGGCCATCCATGCCACCGCGTTTGCCACGCTCACGCTGGCAAACAACCTGCTGGGCCTGGCGCCCGGCCCCTTTGTCACCGGCCTGATTGCCGATCGCATCGGCCTGCTGGGCGCGCTTCAGCTGATCCCGCTGGCCGGCGTGCTGGCCGCGGTGTGCTTCCTGGTCGGGCGGCGCACCTACACGGCCGACCTGCTTCGCATGGAAAGCCAGCGTGAGGCCCACGCGAAAAACGCCTGATTCTCTGACTTACTACCCCAAATACCGATGAACCTTCCCGCTGATACCACCTTCCTGATGGTTCCAGGCCTGCGCGACCATGTGGCGGAGCACTGGCAGACCCTGCTCCAGGCCGAGCTGCCGAACGCCCGCTCCGTCGCGCCGCTTGAACACGACAAACTCAGCCGCGACGCTCGCGTGGCCGCGCTGGATGCAGCCCTTGCCGACATCGACGGCCCGGTGGTGCTGGTGGCGCACAGCGCCGGCGTCATGATCACCGTGCACTGGGCGGCGCAGCACCACCGCAAGATCCGTGGCGCGCTGCTCGCCACCCCAGCCGATCTCGAAACGCCGATGCCGGCCGGCTATCCGGAAACCGCCACGCTGGCAGAACACGGCTGGCTGCCAGTGCCCCGGGCGCAATTGCCCTTCCCCAGCATCCTCGCCGCCAGCCGCAACGATCCGCTCGCCAGCTATGAGCGCGCTGCGCAGATGGCCAGCGACTGGGGCAGCCGGCTGATCGACCTCGGCGAGGTCGGCCACCTGAACCCGGCCGCGGGATATGGCCCGTGGCCGCGCGCGATCGAGTTGCTGGAAAAGCTGTTGCGCGCCAACTGAGGCCCGAGCCGGGCTTCGCGCAGCGCAACGCCACAACAGACATTGCAGTACCCGTAGTACTTACCGAGACGGATTCATCCGCATCGCAAACCAAAGGAAAAAGAGGAGAAATACCAATGAAGCTCAGGAGCATGGCCGCGGCCGCACTGCTCGCCTGTTCGGGAGGCGCCTTCGCGCAGACGAACGTCACGCTCTACGGCGTGGCGGACATCAACGTGGAGTACGTCAACCACCTCGGCGCGGTTCCGACCGCCGCCAACCAGTTCAACCGCGGGCCGGCCAACGACGTCTACCGCATGAACTCCGGCGGGGTCTCCGGCTCGCGCTGGGGTCTTCGCGGCAGCGAGGACCTCGGTGGCGGTCTGCAGGCGCTGTTCGTACTGGAAAGCGGCTTCAACCTCGACACCGGCACCTCGCAGCAAAGCGGCCGCCTGTTCGGGCGCCAGGCGTTCGTGGGCGTGCAGAAGGCCGGCATCGGGCAGATCAGCCTCGGCCGCCAGTACACGTCGATGTTCGAGGCGCTGGCCAATTTCTCGCCCACGGCCTATGCCACGCAATACGAACCGGTGGTGCTGCAGTCCGGCCCGAACTTCCGTGAGGACAACACGGTCAAGTACACCGGCAAGTTCGGCCCGGTCACGGCGCTGGCGCATTGGTCGTTCGGCACTGGCCTGGCCTTGCCGGCAACCGTGGGCGTGGCAACGCCGATCGGTGGCAACGGCGAAGTCCCGGGCCAGTTCCGCCGCGACACGGCCTATGGCGCCGCGGTGGCATACCAGGGCGGGCCGTTTGGCGTGACCGTTGGCTACGACCAGTGGAACCCGACCATCGGCACCAGCAACGGCACCAACAAGAAGGCCGTGGTGGGTGCGAGCTACAGCATCGGGCCGGCCAAGATCATGGGCGGCTACCGCTGGGGCCAGAACAAGAACGCGGCGGATGTCGTGATCCAGCGCGATGACTTCTACTGGATCGGCGCCAACTACCAGGTCACGCCGGCCATCGGCCTGACGCTGGAATACAACTACGACAACGTCAGAAGCCTGTTCGGCAATACCAACGTCGCCAATCCCTGGCAGGTCGCTTTCGTGGCCAACTATGCGTTCTCCAAGCGCACCGACGTCTACCTGACCACCGCCTATGCGAAGAACGCCGGGCTGATGCTCGAGTCGCTGGCAACGGTCTTCGCCAACAGCCTGTCGCTGGGCAACAGCTACACGCTGGCCAACGGCCAGAGCAATATGTTCGGCGCGGCCGTCGGCATTCGCCACAAGTTCTGACCAGACGCTCCAGTCATCGGATCGACACCGGGCAGCTTGCTCGTTGGCGGCCGCCCGGGGATTTTCCCGAGCGGCCGTTTTTTTTTGGTTTTTCACCGACGGCCCCGGCACAACCCTGGCGCTTCTGCCGAAAAGGTCATATAAACCATACGGAAGGTTACCCGCCTGCCCGCGCGGGTTTCGCACCGCCTTCAAGTTGACTCGCGCACGGACTGGCGCCTGGTTCAGGTATTCGATTATCCAGGCACGAGGGAGGCATGCTATGCGGCAACCCAAGATCGCCATCGTCGGCGCAGGACTGGTTGGCGGGTCGGCGGCCCTGTTTGCAACGGTGGCCATCCCGAGCGCAGAGATCGTCATCATCGATGTGGCGCGAGTGCGGGCCGAAGGTCAGGCGCTGGACCTAGCCCACGCTGCAGCATTCTGGGGACATAACCGCTGTCATGCCGGGGATTACGAGAACGCGCGCGACGCCGACATCATCGTGATCACCGCCGGCGTCGGTGTGAAGCCAGGGCAGACTCGTCTGGACCTGGCCAAAATCAATGCAGGCATCGCGGCGGAAATTGTGGATAGCATTGCTCCCCTGGCCCCGGATGCGATCTACGTCATCGCGGGCAACCCGTGCGATGTGTTGGCCGCCGTCGTTTTTGACCGCTTACGCTGCGCGCGGGAGCGCGTCATCAGCACCGGCACCTCGCTCGACACTGGGCGACTGCGATCGCTGCTCTCCGAGCGGCTGGGCGTCGTGGCGCCGGGGATTCACGCCTACGTCCTTGGCGAACACGGCGAATCCGCGGTGATCGCGTGGTCCGGCGCGACGGTCTCAGGCATGCCCCTCGAAACGTTCCTGACAAGAACCGGCAAGGAGCTGGGGCCTGCCAGCCGCGATCTGATCCTGCGCTCCGTGCACGAGGCTGCCAAGCTCATCAAGGAAGGCAAGGGCGCCACCCACTATGGGATCGCCAGTGCGATTGGGCGAATTTGCCAGGCCATCGTGCACAACACCGACTCCATTCTCACGGTCGGCATTGTGCATGCCGAAGTCGAAGGCGTACCAGAAGTGTGTTTGTCGCTGCCGATGGTGGTCAATGGCGGCGGAGCGCAGCTACTGGCTTATCCGGAACTAGACCCCATCGAGCGCGAGGCCCTGCGGCGCAGTGCGCGCATCGTCAAGGAGGCAACCGACAGCGTGCTCCAGGCCCAATAGGGACTTGCGACGCTCCGGACAAACGAACAACGCCGCCGCCAGGAGGTCAATCATGCCTGTATCACCTGCCAAGGCTCCACCGCCCACAAGCGCATCCGCGACAAAACAGGCGCCACCAGTTGGGCATCTCGGAACCCTCTGGAAATTTCTCGTCCCCGTCGGTATCGGCGTCATCCTTTGGTTCCTGCCCGCGCCGGCCGGCCTCGAGGTAAAGGCCTGGCATATGTTCGCCGTATTTGTCGCCACTATCGCCGGCATCATGACCGCCCCTCTTCCGATGGCGGCGGTGGCCATTATCGGCGCGACCGTGGGCGTGCTCGTTGGCGTCGTGTCTTTTGCCGACGTCACCAAATCTACGGGCACGGACCTTGTTTGGCTGGTGATGCTCGCCTTCTTCATCTCCCGAGGCGTGATCAAGACCGGCCTGGGTCGCCGCATCGCACTCTTGTTCATGCGGCTGCTGGGTAAGCGCACCTTGGGACTGGGTTATGGCCTGGTAATAACCGAACTCATTATTTCGCCCGCCATGCCCAGCATCACGGCCCGCGCCGGCGGGGTGATGCTGCCGATTACCCGAGCAATAGCGGAAGTGCTTGGCAGCCATGCCGACGACCCGGAATCCCGCGGCAAGGTGGGAAGCTATCTGATCCTATGCGCCTTCCACGCTAACATCATCACAGCAGCCATGTTCATCACGGCGATGGCGGGTAATCCCCTGGCGGTCAAGCTGGCCGCAGACCAAGGTGTCTCAATCAGTTGGCTCGACTGGGCGGTGGCAGCGTCTGTCCCCGGTTTGCTGTGTCTGGCCATCATTCCATTCGCCATGCTGTGGATCGCCCCACCGCAGATTCGCGAAACACCTGATGCGACAGCCCTGGCCCAGAGGGAACTCGTTGCCATGGGACCCATCTCCGCCAGGGAAATCATCATGGCGGTAATCTTCATTGGCCTGCTGGTGCTCTGGATTTTCGGTGAGGACCTGGCCATCGGCGCAACGCTGGCGGCGGCCCTCGGCGTTTCGTTGCTGTTCATCACCGGCGTGCTGACCTGGCAGGATGCCCTTGACGAGAAATCCGCCTGGGACACCATGATCTGGATCGGCCTGCTGATCATGCTGGCCTCCAAGCTCAATGATTACGGCATGGTGTCCTGGTTCGGCAAGGAGTTCGGGGCACACTTGGAGGGCTTCCACAGGTTGGCCGTCTATATGATGGTGGCGGCGATCTACTGCTACATCCACTACTTCTTCGCTAGCGCCACGGCACATATCAGTGCTCTCTTCCCCCTCTCCATGGCGCTTATGGTCGCTGCCGGGATCCCGCCATTCACCGCAGCAGTCGCACTCGGCATCCTGAGCAGCGTCAACGGTTGCCTGACCCAATACGGCATCGGCTCCGGACCGGTCATGTTCGGCGCCGGCTACGTCACCCAGGGCGAATGGTGGAAGGCTGGCTTTCTGATGAGCCTCATCTACATGGTTGTCTGGCTGGTCGTCGGCCCGCTTTGGTGGCAGTTCCTTGGGCATGTCTGAGATGGCCTGGCCGAGGTTCGCAGCCAGCCTCGTGCGGCTGAAATGGTCCAGACTTCAGACGTTCACACATTCTCTATGAACAGCCGAGAAGGTCGACAAGAGACCTTCGTTCACCCCGGAAATCGGTGAGGAACCTTCTTTTGCGAGGAGTAAAAGGAAAAAAAGCCGCGGGCTCGCCGCGGCTGAGGAAGGGTCTAGCGGCGCAGGAAGGCGCCGATGACGTGCGCGGCGTTCTCCGCGCCGGTCACGAGGAAGAGATGCCCGTCGTCGAGCACGTGCAGGTCCGAATTGGGAATGCGGGCCGCGAGGATCCTGGCATTGACCAGCGGCACGATGGGATCGTCCGCGCCGTGCATCACCAGCGTGGGTTGCTCCACTGCTCCCAGCCAGGGGAGGCTGCTCCAGCCCCAGGCTGCCAGCAGCTGGTAGAGGTAGCCGCGCCCGCGTGGTGGCTGCATGTGGCGGCCATGTTCGTCGAGCAGCGCAGGATCGTCGCGGAAGGCGCCGCCGTAGAGGTCGGCGCCGACGCATCGCAGGTACTCGGGATCGGTATAGCGGCGCACGCCGATCATCTTCGACAGCACCGACAGCCTGCCCGGCACCATGATCACGCCGGGAGAGGTCGCCGCCAGCACCAGGCGGCGGCAACGCTGCGGATAGAGCCGCGCGAATTCCTGGGCGAGCGCGCCGCCCCACGACACGCCGAGCGTATCGACCTGGCCCACATAGCCGAGGTGCGACAGCAGCCTGTCGGCAAGGACGCAAAGGTTGGAGAAGCGGTAAGGCATCAGCGGCGCGGGGGAACCGCCGGCGCCGGGGACGTCGAAGATGATCACTTCCACGCCCGCCAGCGCAGCGACGAGGGGCTCGAGCAGTTCGAGGTTGGCGCCGATGCCGTTGAAGATAAGCAGCGGCGGACCCGCGTCGCTGCCGGGCCGGATACCGACCCTGAGTTGTTGCCCGTCCAGATCTACCGTCTGGACATGCATGTGGCCGGCCTTGATGCCGGCATCGCTTATTGTCATCAAGTTGTCCTGGAGTCGTTGGCGCGAAGGCACGGCCGGGGGCGGCCGTGCCCCCTGGTGCTTACTGCCGGGGACGCAGGATGCCCTTCACTTCCTCAACGTTTTCCGCAATGCGGCGGCCGACTGCGGCAATGCTGTCAGCCTGCGTCTTGTACACGGTGTCGGTCAGCCCGCGCAGGCCGTTCACGGCCTTGTGCAGCGAGCGCGGCAGCACTTCGGAGACCTTGGCCGCCTGGCCATCCGAATCCTTGCCGCCGCGGGCGAGCGCCTGCAAGTCGGCAGCGGTATCGCACAGGTATTCGCCCTGCTGGCGCACCAGCGACTGCAGGCCGGCCAGCAGCGCGATATTCAGGCCTGCCAGGGCCTCGATGTCCTTGCGGCGCGATTCGAGGATAGCGGCCGGGTCCAGGCGGTTCTGCTTGACGAAGTCAAACAGCTTCTTGTGCGGGGCCGAGGTGTGCGAGGCCGATTGGCCCGTGGTGTTGGTCGATTCCATCTTCATTTCTCCTGACGGGTTGTGTTACAGAAAACGATGGCCCCGCGGGGCCAGGGAACTACGCTTCAGTCACGTAGACGCCGGGGGCTTCGCCGCATGGCGTGTATTGCAGGCTGCCAGGGCTGGCCGGTGCATTGCGCTTCGGCCCGGACCGCTTCTTCAGCCACTGGCTCCAATGCTCCCACCAGGAGTCCTGGGTCGCCGTCGCGCCTTCCAGCCAGGTCTCCGGATCCGCAGCCGCCGCGTCGTTGCGGAAGAACCTGGCCTTGGGGTTGCCGGGCGGGTTGATCAGGCTCTGGACATGCCCGCTGGAACTGAGCACGAACTCCGTGCTTCCGCCAAAGGCGCGCACCGAGCGGTACACCGCCTTCCACGGCGTGATGTGGTCGGTCATGCCGGCCAGCACGTACTTGTCGCACTGGACTTCGGACAGGTCGATGGCGTGGCCCAGCACGCGCAGCGTGCGCGGCGTTGCCAGCTGGTTCAGCGTGAGCATGTCCAGGAACTGGCCATGCAGCCCGGCCGGCAGCCGCGTGGTGTCGTTGTTCCAGTAGAGGACATCGAACGCCGGCGGCGCATTGCCCAGCAGGTAGTTGTTGACCCAGTAGTTCCACACCAGGTCATTCGGACGCAGCCACGCAAAGACCCGCCCCAGCTCCGCGCCGTCGAGCACGCCGCGTGCCTGGCTGCCCTGGCGGGCGGCCGTGATGGCTTCCGGCGTGCTGAACAGCCCAAGCTGCGACTGCGCATCGAGCCCGAACACCGACACCATCAGCGTGGCCGCATGCACCAGCTGCTCGCCGCTCGCGGCGCAGTAGCCCATCAGCGCCGACATCGTCATCGCGCCGGAGCAGGCGCCGTGCAGGTTGACATCAGGGCTGCCGGTGATGTCGCGGATGGCGTGGATGGCCTCGATCAGCGCGCCGACATAGGTATCCATGTCCCAGTCGCGGTGCGCCGCGGTGGGGTTGCGCCAGCTCACGATAAATACCTGCATCTCCTTGCCCAGCAGGTACTCCACCATGCTCTTTCCCTGCGCCAGGTCGAACACGTAGAACTTGTTGACCTGCGGCGGCACGATCAGCTGCGGCCGGGCATGCACCTTCGCGGTGGTCGGGGTGTACTGGATCAGCTCCAGCACGTCGTTGCGGAACACCACCGCGCCGGGCGTGGTGGCCAGGTTCTTGCCAACGCTGAACGCCTCCTTGTCCACCTGGGCAGGCATGCCGCGGTTAGTCAGGGTATCGGTGACCAGGTTGGTCAGCCCGCTGATCAGGTTCATGCCGCAAGACTCCACGGTCTTCTTGAGTGCCGCCGGGTTGCCCAGCAGCGTGTTGGTCGGTGCCAGCGCATCGGCCACCAGCGAAGTGAAGTACTCTGCGCGATGCTTGCTGCGCTCGTCCATCACCGAGCGCTGTACAAAGCCGCTCACTGCCTTGCGCCAGGCCTCATAGCCCTGCAGCGACATGCGGTACAGCGGGTTGTCCTGCCAGGTGGGGTCGCCAAAGCGGCGGTCGCGCGCCGACGGCAACGGTGCCGAGCCGGCCATCACGCTGACCAGGTCCTGCGCCAGTTGTGCCTGCTGCTCCAGCACCAGCACCGGCTCCTGCATGCATTGCGCGCCGATCTGCTGCGCGGTGCTGACCAGGTCTTCCGGGCGCAGCCCCACGAAGGGGTTGGGGCCGGCCATCAGGTCCGGCGCAAGTTCAATGGACTCCACCGCTGTCGCCGCGATCACGGCTGCAGCCTTACCGGCCTTGCCGGCGTGCTCTCTCGCACTGTTGACCCTTGTCATCTCACTTCTCCTGCCTTATTCCTTGCTTCTGTCTTGCTCGTGCTTCAGGCGACCAGCAGCGCCAGGGCTTCCGCCACCAGTGCCGGCTTGGACTCGCCTTCGATCTCGATCGTGTTTTCCGTGCGCAGCAGCACGCGGCCTTCGCCCTTGTTGTCGGCGGCCAGCAGGCTGACGCGATTGCGCACGCGCGAGCCCGCCTTTACCGGCGCCAGGAAGCGCGTCTTTTCCAGTCCGTAGTTGACCGCGGCGCTGGCATCGGCCGGGATCACGCCCATGTCGAGCAACTGGCCTGCCACCAGCGACAGCGTCAGGTAGCCGTGGGCGATGGTGCCGCCGAACGGGCTTTCCTTGCTGGCGCGGTCCACGTCCACGTGGATCCACTGGTTGTCGTTGGTGCATTGCGCGAACGCATCGATGCGCGCCTGGTCCACTTCCACCCACTCGGACACGCCGAGCTCCTTGCCGACGAACGCGCCGAGCGTCGCCATGCGGTAGTTTTCGATTGCCATACCGCCTCCTCCATTGATTGATCTATTTGGCGGCTTCCGCTTCAGAACCGGGATTCGTCCAGGGTCAGGAAGCCGTCCGTGCCCGACGCGCCGGTAATGGCCGCCTCCAACGCCGAAGCGCGCGGCAGAATGTGCTTGGCGAATAATTCGCAGGTGGCGATCTTGGCGGCGTAGAACGCTTCGTCCTCGCTACGCTTTTGCGTCGCCACGATCAGCGCGCACGCCATCTGCCAGCCCGTCAGCACGATGCCGGCAAGCTTCAGGTACGCCACGCTGGCACCGAACACGGCGTTGGGATCCTTGGCGGTGTTTTCCAGCACGTAATCGACGGCCCGGCCCAGCGCCAAGCGCGCGTAGCCGAGCTGCAGGAACATGGCGCTGCACGCGGCATCCGCGCCGTTGCCGGCGCAGTCTTTGAGCGCATCGATGGTCTTGTCGACTTCGGCCAGGATGGCCCGGGCGGCCAGGCCGCCGTCGCGCACGGTCTTGCGGCCCACCAGGTCGTTGGCCTGGATCGCGGTGGTGCCTTCGTAGATCGGCAGGATGCGTGCGTCGCGGAAGTGCTGCGCGGCACCGGTTTCCTCGATAAAGCCCATGCCGCCGTGCACCTGCACGCCCAGGCTGGTCACGTCCAGCGACATTTCGGTGCTCCAGCCCTTGATCACCGGCACCAGGAATTCATAGGCTGACTTGAACTGCGCACGGGTGTCGGCGTCCGGCGCATGGTGGGCGACGTCCGAGTAGGCGGCTGCCACCAGCGCCAGCGCACGCGCGCCTTCGGTCAGGGCGCGCATTTCAGTCAGCATGCGGCGCACGTCGGGATGATGGATGATCGTCACCGCTTCGCGGGCCGAGCCATCGACCGGGCGGCTTTGCACGCGGTCCTTCGCATAAGCCACGGCCTGCTGGTACGCGCGGTCGGAGATGGCGATACCCTGCACGCCCACGCCAAAGCGTGCGGCGTTCATCATCACGAACATGTATTCCAGGCCGCGGTTCTCCTCGCCGACCAGGTAGCCGATGGCACCGCCATGGTCGCCAAACTGCAGCACCGCGGTCGGGCTCGCCTTGATGCCGAGCTTGTGTTCGATCGACACGCACTGCACGTCGTTGCGCGCACCCAGCGAGCCGTCGTCGTTGACCAGGAACTTCGGCACCACGAACAGCGAGATGCCCTTGATCCCTTCGGGCGCGCCCGGCGTGCGCGCCAGCACCAGGTGGACGATGTTGTCCGCCATGTCGTGCTCGCCGTAGGTGATGAAGATCTTGGTGCCGAACACCTTGTAGCTGCCGTCAGCCTGCGGCTCGGCGCGGGTGCGCAGCAGCGCAAGGTCGGAACCGGCCTGCGGCTCGGTCAGGTTCATGGTGCCGGTCCACTCGCCGGCGATCAGGCGCGGCAGGAAGCGTTGCTTCAGCTCGTCGGAGCCTGCGGTCAGCAGCGCTTCGATCGCGCCGTCGGTCAGCATCGCGCACAGCGCGAACGACAGGTTCGCCGCGTTCATCATTTCCATGCACGGCGCGCCGACCAGCTTGGGCAGCCCCTGGCCGCCAAACTCGACCGGGTGCACGATGCCCTGCCAGCCGCCTTCGCCAAACTGGCGGAAGGCTTCCGGGAAGCCGGCGGTCGTCCTGACTTCACCGTCGTGCCAGCTGCTGGGTTGCTTGTCGCCGGCAACGTTGAGGGGGGCGATCACCTCGCCGTGGAACTTCGCGGCCTCGCCGATCACCGCTTCGACGGTGTCGGGGGTGGCGTCTTCATAGCCTGGCAGGCTGGCAATCTTTGTCAGTCCGGCCAGTTCACGGATGACGAACAGGATGTCTTTGGTAGGTGCGGTGTAGCTCATTTTCGGCCTCTGTGCGATGTTCACAGCGCCGGCATCCGATTCACTAACCGGTGGCACTGCAACGTTATGTGCCGATCCTAGTGGCGGCGGGCACAAAGGCGGATACCCAAACTTGCCCATTCATTGACAAATCCTGCCGCTTTACGCGGCGGCGGCCTGGCGCGCGCGCCGTGCGCCGCAAGAGGCTGGTGTTCTGGCAGGATTTGTCAGTCGGCGGCCAGCTTTGCCAGCCGCGCCGGCGGGCTTACAGCGCGCGGCGGTAGGCGTTGGGCGTGCTGCCGGTCCAGTGGCGGAAGGCGCGATGGAAGGCGGTGGGATTGTCGAAGCCCACGTCGAAGGCAATGGCCGCGATGGGGTCCTCCGAGCGCGTCAGCCGCTGGATGGCGATATCGCGCCGCACGTCGTCCTTGATCGCCTGGAAGGCAGTCCCCTCCGCGGACAGCCGGCGGCACAGCGTGCGCACCGAACAGTGCAACGCATGGGCCACCGCCTCGATGGTGGGCGACACCGGCAGGCAGTCGGCCACGTATTGCCTGACCCGGTGGGAGGTCATCTGCTCGGCGAAGGAAACGAAGATCCAGTCCTCGGGCGCGCGCGACAGGAACTTCTCCAGGTCGGGCTTGCGCTGGCGCACCGGCATGTCCAGGTAAGCCGCATCGAAGCCGATGCGGGTATGGCCGCAACCGAAGTGCGCCGGGCCCGGAAACAGGTAGAGATGGTCGCCCGCCAGCGGCGACCGCGGAAACTGGAACTCCACTGCCTGCAGCGGGATCTTCTGGCGGATCAGCCACGACGCCACGCCATGCACGAGCTTCAGCATCAGTTCCCGCCCCAGCACGCTGACTGCGGGGCCGGCCGGGTTGTCTACCAGCTCCACATAGCCTGACGCACCGTCGCGCCGCGACTCGATGCGGAAGTCATCGAGGATCAGGTGGAAGAACTGGCCGAAGCGATGCAGCGCCACTTCCAGCCTTGGCGCATCCAGCAGGCTCAGGCACAGGTACTTGAGCGTGCCATTGCGCAGCGGCCGGCTGAAGATGCCCGGCATTTCATCGTCGGCCTCCTTGGCGAGCAGGCGGTACAGCGTCGAGAACTGTTCCTGCGTGACGCGCGCCGCCGGCTCGGACAGCAGCTCGCTGGCAATGCCCGAGCACTCGGCCAGCCGTGCGATCGCCATGGGATCGGCGCCGGACAGGAAGCCGTTGACGACAGAGATCGGGACGGTAGCGGACAGGCCGTTCACGCGGGGCGCAGGCAGTACATGCCGGAGGGAAGATGACGGCGCATTCTGTCACAGCGTGTGCGCGATGGAAATGCGGAAGGACGCCTAGAGCAGTCCTTGCGCGGGCTGCGCAGCGTCCGGGACGCGCTCCTGCCCCTGCTGCTGCGTGCGCCACTTCGACACGCTGCAGCCGAACTGCCCGCTGAACCAGCGTGAAAACGCGCTCAGCGAAGAAAACCCCAGCAGCGTCGCCACTTCCGAAAGCGGCCGCTCGAGGTTTTCGATATAGCCGATCACCAGCCCGGCGCGCGCTTCATTGAGGATCTCTGAATACGTGGTGTCCTCCTGCAGCAGGCGCCGGTGCACCGTACGGCGATCGATGCCAAGGTGCTGCGCCACGCGATCGACCGAGCACATGCCGGTTGGCAGCAGCACGTAGACCAGCTTGCGTACCTTGTCCGGCATGGTGGCGTTGGCCTGTGCGAGCAAGGTGCCGAGGTAGCGCTTCACCTGCCCGGCCATCACCGGATCATAGGAAGGCAGCGGCGCATCCAGGTCGGACGCCACGCAGACGATGCCGTCAAAGTCCTGGTTGAACAGCGCCGGCATGCCGAATACGCGCGTAAAGGTGGCCATGCTGGACGGTGCGGCATGTGTGAAGCAGATCCCGCGCGGCCGCCATGTCGACCCGAGAAACAGGCTGAGCATGCGGTACATCACCCCGACGGCCAGGTCGGTGGCCTGGCGCAGCGTGCCGGGCTGCTCGCTCAGGAGCTGCAGGCGGATCATCACCAGGCCTTCGCCCTCTTCCATGCGCATCGCGAGCGCCTCATTCTGCAGGCCCATGTAAAGCACCATGGACTCCAGCGCCCGGCGCAGCGTCGGTTGCTCGCGCACCACGAAGGCCAGCGGCCCGAGGTTGGAGAACTGGCGCAGCTCGGCCATGCGCAGGCCGAAGTCGTCCACCTGCGACGCGTGCGCCGAGGCATCCAGCAAGCGGCCGACAAGCCCCGCAGGAATGCGGATGTCGGGGTCTAGCAGCACATCGCGGCTGATCTTGGCCGCACGCAGTTGCTGGTGTGGATCGAGGCCCACCGCGCGGGCGACTTCCACGAAATTGGTAAGGCTGGCGCTGCGAAGGTAGTAGGACATCGCGTTTTCCCTGACTGTCCCGAAATGTAAATCGATCGTCCCGGATCGTCAAATCGCTGCGCGCCGTTACACGATACTTCAGCCACCGAACTTGATACCGCGAACGCGCCTGTCCGGCGCCGCCATACAGGCGGTACCCAGGGCGATTCGCAACAACATACCAGGAGCAAGAACATGCAATTCCTCGACGATTCCCTGCACCCCGAGAACCAGGACAAGGTAGTCATCACCGTGGCGCCCTACGGCCCCGAGTGGATGCCGGCGGACTTCCCGGAAGACATTCCGGTGACGATGGAAGAACAGGTCCAGAAGGCCGTCGATTGCTACAACGCCGGCGCCACCGTGCTGCACCTGCACGTGCGCGAACTGGACGGCAAGGGCTCCAAGCGCCTGTCCAAGTTCAACGAGCTGATCGCGGGCGTGCGCGCCGCGGTGCCCGACATGATCATCCAGGTCGGCGGCTCGATCTCCTTCGCGCCGGAAGACGACGGCCAGGCAGCCAAGTGGCTGTCGGACGACACCCGCCACATGCTGGCTGAGCTCGATCCGAAGCCGGACCAGGTGACCGTGGCGATCAACACCACGCAGATGAACATCATGGAGCTGCTGTACCCCGAATACCTCAAGGGTACGTCGCTCGAGCACCCCGCCTACCAGCAGGCCTACCGCGAAATGACCGTGCCGGCCGGCCCGGGCTGGGTGGAGGAACACCTGCGCCGCCTGCAGGCCTCCGGCATCCAGCCGCACTTCCAGCTGACCGGCATCCACGCCATGGAAACGCTGGAGCGCATGGTGCGCGGCGGCATCTACAAGGGCCCGCTGAACCTGACCTGGATCGGCATCGGCGGCGGCTTCGACGGCCCCAACCCGTTCAACTTCTTCAACTTCGTCCACCGCGCGCCGGACGGTTGCACGCTGACCGCGGAATCGCTGCTGAAGAACGTGCTGCCGTTCAACATGATGGCGATGTCGATGGGCCTGCACCCGCGCTGCGGCATCGAGGACACCATCATCGACCAGCACGGCAACCGCATGACCTCCGTGCAGCAGATCGAGCAGTGCGTGCGCGTGGCCAAGGAACTGGGCCGCGAGATCGCCTCGGGCAAGGAAGCCCGCGAGATCTACCGCATCGGCACCTGGTACGACAGCGCCGAGGAAACGCTGGCCGCGCACGGCATGGCGCCGAACCGCCAGGCCGGCCAGAAGAACCTGCCCCTGCGCGCGGCCTGACGCAACAGATCCGGCCGCGGGCGAGAAAACCTGCGGCCGGGCTGTCACCCCGCCAAGTTTTGTTGAAAGCCATGAACCCATCCCCCTCCGTCGCCAATCCGTGCCTGAACATCTGCCGCATGGACCACGCTGGCAAGTATTGCCAGGGCTGCGGCAGGACGCCGGTCGAGATCGGCTGCTGGGCGCAGATGACCGACGCCGAGCGCGCCGAGGTCATGGCATCGCTGCCGGCGCGCCAGTCGTGGCGCAGCCGCGCGGCGCCGGCGCCCGCCCTCTGATCCTCCACAGCCTGCTGCGGCCTGCGCCGGGCTCGCCGGCTGGCGTCTTGAAGCTGCTCCCATGAATCATCCGTCCACGCTCTCGGTCGAGGCTTATTTCGACCTGATCTGTCCCTGGTGCCTGATCGGCAAGAAGCACCTGGAAACCGCCATTGCCTTGCTGGCGCGGGAGCGCCCGGACGTTGCCGTGCAGGTGGAATGGCGCTCGTATCCGCTGATCCCCACCACGCCTCCCGCCGGCCTGCCCTACCGGGATTTCTACGTGGCGCGTCTAGGCAGCCCCCAGGCGGTGGCGGTACGCCAGGCGCAGGTCTGTGGCGCGGCGCGGGAAGCCGGCCTGACGCTTGCACTGGATCGCATCGAAACCTTCCCGAACACCCTGCTGGCACATCGCCTGGTACGCCTTGCGCGACAGCAGGCAGGCGCCGATACCGCTGCTGCGCTGATCGACGACCTGTTCACGCGCTACTTCCTGCGCGGCGAGAACATCGGTGATCCGCTCGTGCTGCGGCAGGCCGCGACGGCATGCGGCATCGCGATCCCGGATCAGGGCGATGCTGTCGGGGACCGTGACCTGGACTGGCTGCCGTCACTTGGCGGCCCGGACGAAGCGCCCTTGCGGACCGGCCTCGGCGTGCCGCATTTTGTCTTCAACGGCACGCTCAGCGTGTCCGGCTCGCGGCCTCCGGCTGCGCTGCTGGAAGCCATGCTGCGCGCGCTGGCGCGCGCGAAACAGCGCGCCACGCGGGCTGCCGCCTGAACGAACACCCTGGCGACGGCGGCATTGCGCCGACGCCTCGATTTTTCTGCAGTATCCCGTGTACCGCCCCCGACAAGAAGGCTGGCATGGGCCCTACATACCCTAGACTTTCAACGGAGACACAGATGCCTCAACGCCCTGCCCTCTTTCGCGTTCGCCACGCCGCCTTAGCCGCCGTAACCGCCGTCATGGCCCTGTCCATGCCGGCCGCGATGGCGTGGACCAACAAGCCCGTGCGCATGCTGGTGCCCGCCCCCGCCGGCGGCACCATGGACGTGATCGCCCGCCTGCTGGCCGACCAGCTTTCGCAAGACCTGGGCCAGCCCGTCGTGGTCGACAACAAACCGGGTGCCGGCGGCGGCATCGCCATCAGCGCCATGCTGGCCGCGCCGCCCGACGGCCAGACCATCATGGTGACGGCCACCAATGTGCTGACCGAAGTGCCGCACGTGCTCAAGACACCGTACAACACGATGAAGGACATCCGGCCCGTGGCCGCGGTGGCACGCTCGCGCCTGCTGCTGGTCGGCGCGCCGACCCTGCCGGCCAAGGACCTCAAGAGCCTGGTCAGCTACGTGCATGCCAACCCCGGCAAGCTGAGCTTTGCCTCCTACAGCGCCGGCACCGCATCGCACTATGCCGGCGTGATCATGAACCAGAAGGCCGGCCTAGACCTGGCGCACGTCCCCTTTGCCGGCTCCGCACCGGCGCTGACCCAGGTGATGGGCGGCCAGATCGCGGTGATGTACGACGGCATGGTGACCTCGCTGCCGATGATCAAGGCCGGCAAGCTGCAGGCTTATGCAGTGGCCTCGAAGAACCGCTCGCCGCTGCTGCCGCAGGTGCCGACCTTCGCGGAACTGGGTTATCCAGAAGTGGAGTTCAGCAACTGGGTGGGCGTGATTGCCTCGTCCCGCGTGCCGGCAGAGCTGGCGCAGAAGATCCAGGTTGCCACCTACAAGGCGGCGGCCACGCCCAAGGTGCAGGAACGCATGCAGACGCTGAGCTATGAGCCGATGCGTGAACAAACGCTGACGGAACTCAGCCAGTCGTTGAATGCGGAGTTCGAGCGCAACGCGGGCATCGTCAAGACCTTCAATATCCAGCCCTGATCCCGGCTTCGCGCCGGCAGCCTGTGCGCCTCCTTCGGGAGGCGTTTTGCTTATTTCATGCCGCGCTGACAAGAAAAATGCTTCACCCGATTTCCGGGGAAGCAGTCTCTCCGCCACCCGTTTGGCATAAGTGGTTATTGCAGCGACTCCAGCTTCAGAATGAAGGGCGATTCACTGTGCTCGTCGGGGTCGAACTGGGAGCGCTGGGTGAAATTAACGTGCTTCCCATACACGTGAAGTGACAGCGTGACCTGATCGGATTCATTCCGTACGCTGTGGATCGTGCCGGCAGGCATCGCGAGCACGTCGCCGGGACGGAATACCTTTTCCCCACTCTGGCGCAGCTCCGCGTAGCCTGGACTCGAGCGGTCGTCCGTCCGCTGCCAGAACACATTCTTCTCCGGTCCGTCCACGCCCACAACGATCGCCCAGGTGCCATGATCGTGCGGCGGTATGCCACGCCCGGGAAGCCAGCTCACGGTGAACACCGCGAGCGTATGGTCCGGCTCCTCGTGAAGCAGGTGCACGCCGTAACCCTGGCCGCTATCCGCCTGGTAGTGGCGCGGATCGCGCCAGGAGCCGGAAAGCGCAAACCGTTGCGCGAGCGGCCGCAGCGTCGCAAGAATCCCATGCTCATCACGCCCTTCATGCGCGGTGCGCCGCAGGTCAGTGACGAACTGGTCAAGAGAGTACGCATTCTCTTTCATCATTCCTCCTTCGCCTCGCGGAGGTTGTGGCTGCCGATCCTGGCATGACCGATGTCAACACTAAAGGCCTGCTAAACTATTCTTCGGCACCGCAGAACGTAACCGCATTTCAGCCCCGACCGCCATTTACCCACCTTTTGCGGGCATCCCCAACCGACTGACAGCTTCAGTCTGTGCCCGGAGCGGGCGAACTACAAATGAATTCCGTGCGAAGAAATATTAGCCACACTTAACTTTCGTGCGCACCCTTGACCTGGAGCTTCTCCGTACCTTTGTCGCGGTCGCCGACGGCGGGAGCTTTGCCTTTGCGGCCGAGCAAGTGCACCGCACACAATCCGCCGTCACGCAGCAGATGGCCCGCCTCGAAGCGCAACTCGGCGTGGCGCTGTTCCAGAAGGTCGGCCGCTCGAAGCGGCTGACCGAGCCCGGCGTGCGACTCCTGGACTATGCGCGCCAACTGCTCGCGTTGAACGAAGAAGCGCTGGAATCTCTGGCGGCCCCGGACCTGCGCGGGCCACTGCGCATCGGAAGTCCTTACGACGCCGCAGAGTTCTTGCTGCCGCCCTTGCTCGCGCGCTTTTCGGCGCTCTATCCACATGTGCAGATCGAGGTGCATCCCGCCCGCGCGGCCCACCTGCTGCAGGCGCTGAAGCGGGGGGAAATCGAGATCAGTCTCATTGCAATGCCGGAAGGCATGGTGGATTCCGCGCACCCCCACGTGCGCTTGCGAACCTCGCCGATGGTATGGATGGCCGCCGCCGAATACGTGCACGATCCGTCGCAGCCCGTGCCCCTGGTCTTGCCCAACGAGCCTAGCAACTACCGCGCGACGGCGCTTGCCGCGCTGGATGCGCACCATATCCCCTGGCGCATTCGACACGTATCCACTTCGCTCGCGTTCGGCGGCTTGCGTGCTGCCCTGCGCGCGGGTCTGGGGGTGACAGTAAGGGCGATCGAAATGCTTGCCCCCGAACTACGGGTCCTGGGGGAAGCCGAAGGGCTGCCACGCCTTCCCGACCTTTGTTTTGATCTCTATCTGCGTGACTGGCGAGTAAGTCCGCCCGCAAAGCAGTTGTTTGAGGCGGTGGGTGGCAGCGGAGTCCGGCAGACTATCCAGTCGCGACGGACCCGTGCCAGGTGGCATGTCACTTAGGGGCCAACCGCCCCTTATTCCCCACTGGTCCACTCGACCTGCACGCCGAGGCTGCGCAGGTTCTCGACGAAGCGCGGGTGCGCGCGGCGGATCGGCGCGGCGTTGCGGATCTCGGAGCGGCCATCGATGCTGGCCGCGACCATGAACAGCGCGATCGCGACCCGGATGATGTACGGGCTCTCGACCACCGCCGGCGTCAGCGGATTGCCGCCGAAGGTGATCAGCCGGTGCGGGTCCGACGAGAACACGTGCGCGCCGAACTTCGACAGCTCGCCGGTCCAGCCGAGCGCGCCGTCGTAGACCTTGTTCCAGAACATCGCATTGCCCTGCGCGCGCACGCCCAGCGCGATGAAGATCGGCAGCAGGTCGACCGGGAAGTACGGCCACGGCGCCGCCTCGACCTTGGTCAGCACATTGCTGGTGAAGGGCGTCTGCACCTTGAGCGGACCCGGCCGTAACGCGCGCGACCAGCCGTCCTCGTGCACCACCTGTACGCCGAACTTGGCGAATGTGCGGTCGATCAGCGGAAAGTTGCCGGGCGTGCTGTTGCGCACCACCACGTCACCGCCGGTAATTGCGCCGAGCGCGAGGAAGGTGGTGATCTCGTGGAAGTCCTCCTCGAAGGTGAACTCGCCGCCGCGCAGCCGGGCCCCGCCGCGCACCGTCAGCCGCGAGGTGCCGATGCCGTCGATGTCGGCGCCCATCATCGCCATGAAGCGGCAGAACTCCTGCACATGCGGCTCCGAGGCGGCGTTGGTCAGCGTCGATTCGCCTTCCGCAGCGGCCGCGCACAGCACGAAATTTTCGGTAGTGGTCACCGACGCATAGTCGAGCCAGTGGTGGGTCGGCTTCAGCGGGCCGCCGCTGCGCACCAGCAGCGAGCCGCTGGCGCGCTCCACCTCGCCGCCGAACGAGCGGAAGATGTCGACGTGCGGATCGATCTCGCGCACGCCCAGCGTGCAGCCCTTGACGTTGTCTTCGAGCCGCGCCACGCCGAAGCGGGCGAGCAGTGGCGGCACCAGCATGATCGACGAGCGCATTTCCTCGGGCAGCCGGTGCGTGGCGGCGTCGAATGTGGTGTCGCGATGGTGCAGGTCCAGCGTGCCGGTCGCGTCATCCAGGTGAACTACACTGCCCAGCGTGCGGAAAATATCGAGGATCTTGCGGACATCCGTGATGTCCGGAACGCCATGCAGCCGCAGAGGCTGGTCGGTCAGAAGCGTAGCGCACAGCACCGGCAGCACCGCGTTCTTGTTGGCCGAGGGAATGATGCGGCCGCGCAGGGGCGTGCCACCGTGGACGATGAGGTTGGACATGGGTGAGGCGGGCAAGTGGCGGGAACGGCAAATCGGGGAAACGCGTCCGGCATTGTACTGTTCTCGCGCAACGGCCCCCCCGATCTGTCGTGAGCCATCCTGAGCAAAAAAAAAAAGCGCCAGTCCCCGAGGACTGGCGCAAATTCCCTTTCCTACCCTTCAGGCCGCTTCTTCGCGCAGCTGCTTCTTGTTGATCTTGCCCACGCTGGTCTTGGGAATCGCTTCGACGAAGGCGATGCGCTCAGCCTCAGGCACCGCGTACTTGCTGATTCGGCGTGAATCCACATGCGCCATCAGCTGATCGCGGATCTGCTCGGGCTTGACCTCGGCACCCGCCTTGCGCACCACAAAGGCCATCGGCCGCTCCCCCCACTTCGCATCCGGCACGCCGATCACCGCGCATTCCTGCACGCCGGGCACTTCCGTGATCAGGTTCTCCACCTCGATCGAAGACACCCACTCGCCGCCGGTCTTGATGACGTCCTTGATACGGTCCACGATCTGCACGAAGCCGTCCTCGCCCATCACCGCAACGTCCTGGGTATGCAGGAAGCCGCCCGACCACAGGTCTTCCGACGCTTGCGGCTTGCCAAAGTAGCCCTTGGTCAGGAACGGCGCGCGCAGCACGATCTCGCCGCGGCTCTTGCCGTCGCGCGGCAGGTCGCGCATGTCTTCGCTGACAATGCGGTAATCCACCATCGTCACCGGACGGCCGGTCGAGCAGCGCATGCGGACTTCCTCGGCGCGGTCCTTGGGCGTACAACCCGGCGGAATCTGGGCCAGCGACACGATCGGGCCGGTCTCCGACATGCCGTAGCCGGCGAAGATATCGATGCCGCGCGCCAGCGCCGCCTCGCACAGTGCGGGCGGCAGCGCCGAGCCACCGATGATGATCTTCCAGCCCGACAGGTCCGTGGCGCCGTCCTGCGCCGACTGTAGAAGCATTTGAAGAATGGTCGGCACGCAGTGCGAGAACGTGACCTTCTCGGTCTCGCGCAGCCTGAGCAGCGCGTCCGGCGCGTAGCGACCCGGCAGCACGGTACGCAGGCCCAGCATCATGGCGATGTACGGGATGCCCCATGCCAGCACATGGAACATTGGTGTGATCGGCATATAGACATCTTCACGGTGCATGCGCTGGCCCTCGCGGGGCGAGCACAGGCTCGTGGCCGATGCCAGCGTGTGCAGCACGATGTCGCGGTGGCTGTAGCAGACGCCCTTGGGGTCGCCGGTGGTGCCGGTGGTGTAGAAGGTGGCGGCCTTGGTGTTCTCGTCGAAGTCCGTGAAGACGAAATCGGGCGAGGCGGCTTCCACTAGCGCCTCATACTCGCCCGCCAGCGGCAGCGTCAGCGCCGGTGCGTCCTGGCCGTCAGCCATCAGCACGAAGCGCGGGTTGCAGGTCAGCTCGCCGCGGATCTGCTCGAGCACCGGCGCGAAATCCGGATGGAACAGCACGATGTCCGCGCCGGCGTCGTTCAGCGTGTACAGGATCTGCTGGGGCGACAGACGCACGTTCACCGTGAACAGCGTCGCGCCCATCATGGGGACGCCGAAGTAGCATTCCAGGTAGCGATGGCTGTCCCAGTCCATCACCGCCACGGTGGTGCCGTGCCCGGCGCCGAGCGAAGTGAGCGCCGAAGCCAGCTTGCCGATGCGGCCGCGGAAATCGCGGAAGGTGTAGCGCATCTGGCCGCGGTAGCTGATTTCCTGGTCGCCGTAGAGGCTGACGGAGTTGATCAGGAGCTGCTTGACCAGCAGCGGGTAAGCGTAGGCCGACTGTGCGGCCGTAATCAGGTTGTCTTGCATTGCTGTGTTGTCTTGCGTTGCCGTGGCCGGGGAATCAGTACGTCTTGCTGCCGATAATGCCCGCGCGCTCCATCTTGCGGTGGCATGGCGGATAGTCCATCACGGCGTAGTGCTGGGTAGCGGTGTTGTCCCAGATCGCCACGCAGTTGGGTTCCCAGCGCCAGCGCACCTGATACTCGGGGATATACGCCTGGCTGACCAGGTAGCGCAGCAGGTCGCCCGCGCCCGGATTGGCGTCCTGGCCGGAACGCACGCGGTCAGGCGTGTGGTAGTTGGTGAAATGCGTGGTGAAGGCGTTCACATAAAGAACCTTCTCGCCGGTATCGGGGTGCGTGCGCACGACAGGGTGTTCCGCATCCGGATACTGGGCCTTCAGCGCCAGGCGCTTCTCGATCGGCATCGCCGCGCCGAAGGAGGCCTCGATGCTGTGGCGCGCGCGCAGGTCGGCAATCTGCTCCTTGATGTGCGCAGGCAGCCGTTCATAGGCAAGCGCCATGTTTGCCCACATGGTGTCGCCGCCTACCGGCGGGCATTCCACGCAGCGCAGCACGGCGCCGAACTGCGGGGCTTCGCGCCACGTGGTATCGGAGTGCCAGGCGTTCTCGTAGCGGTCGTTGGGCTGGTCGGGGGTCTTGTAGATGCGGACCAGGCCCGGGTGCTCGGGATCGCTGCCGGCGACGGGATGGTCTTCCAGTTCGCCAAAGCGCTGCGCAAAGGCGACATGCTCGGCACGGCTGAACTGCTGGTTGCGCAGGAACAGCACGCGGTGCTTCAGCAGCAAGGCTCGGATCTCGGCAAACAGGCCGTCGTCGCGGATCGCATCGGCCAGCTCGACGCCGGTCAGCTCGGCGCCAAGCGCGCAGGTGATTTGTTGGACTTGCATGGCGTTGCCTCAGATAACGAAAATCGACGAGCCCGTGGTCTTGCGCGACTCCAGGTCCTGGTGTGCCTGCACCGCATCCTGCAGGGCATAGCGCTGGTTGATCTCGATGCGGATACGGCCCGCGCCCACGTGATCAAACAGTTCCCCGGCCAGATCGGCCTTCTCTGCGGGATCGGCGATGTAGTCGGCCAGGGCCGGCCGGGTCAGGAACAGGGAGCCTTTCATGGCCAGCAGCACTGGATCGAACGGGGGAATCGGGCCCGAGGCGGTGCCTACGCACACCATCGTGCCGCGCCGCTTGAGCGAATCCAGCGACGCCATGAAGGTCGACTTGCCCACGCTGTCGAACACCACCGACACGCCGACACCATCGGTCAGCGCGCGCACCCGCTCGGCCACGTCTTCATGGCTGTAGTTGATGATATGGTCGCAGCCGTGCGCGCGCGCCACCTCGCCCTTGGCTTCGGAGGAAACCGTGCCGATCACGGTGAGGCCCAGCAGCTTGGCCCACTGCGAAACGATCAGGCCCACGCCGCCGGCAGCGGCATGCAGCAGGATGCTGTCGCCTTCCTTGAAGGCATGGATGCGGCGCATCAGGTAAGCCGAGGTCAGCCCGCGCATGGTCATCGCGGCCGCCGTCTCGAAGCTGATCGTTTCCGGCAGGCGGATCAGCGGTGCAGCGGGCACCAGGCGGGCGGTACTGTACGCGCCAAGCGTATTGAGGAACCCGGTGTAGGTCACGCGATCGCCGACGGCAACATTGGTGACGTCCGGGCCGATCGCCTGCACCACGCCAGCCGCTTCCACGCCCATGCCCGAGGGCAGCGGCACGCGGTAAGTCCCGTTGCGGAAATACGTATCGGCATAGTTCAGGCCGACCGCCACGTGGCGGATGCGTACCTGGCCGGGGCCGGGGTCGCCTACTTCAGTGCCTTCATAGCGCAGTACTTCCGGCCCGCCGATCTCGTACATCCGGACAATTTTTTCCACAGCGTTGGTCTCCTTGGTCAGGCGCGGCACAAGGTGCGCCGCGTATGGAAGCCAATGTAGAACCGGGAGCGAAGCGGTGCTTTGCAATAGCTTCCATCCACTTTGCATTTCATGCCAGGCGGGCCTATCATCCGCTGCGAGACAACGCTGGCGCACCTTTGCGGGCAGCCGGGACAAGAACAAGGAGACAGGTTTGGAGACGCTGGTGCGTGCGGCTGCACTGACCAACTTCTTTGAAGTGGCTGCAGAAATCGGCCTCGACCCACAGCCGCTGCTGCGCGCGGCCAAACTGAGCCGCGCCCTGCTGGCCGACCCGGACCAGCGCATTCCGGTCAATGCCTGTGCCAAGCTGCTGGAAGCCGCCTCCGAGGCGACCGCCTGCCCGACCTTCGGGCTGCGCATGGCCGAATCGCGGCAGCTCTCCGACTTTGGCGTGATGAGCCTGCTGATCAGCCAGCAAGCCACGCTGCGCGACGCGCTGGCCACCATCATCCGCTACCGGCACCTGGTCAACGAATCGGTCGCCATCCTGCTGGAAGAGGCCGGAAAGGCCGTCACCATCCGGCAGGAAGTCGTGCTGGATGCACCCTCGCGGCAGGGCACCGAGCTCGCCATCGGGGTAGTGTTCCGGCTCTGCCGGGCACTGCTGGGCCCCCAGTGGCAGCCGCTCAGCGTCAACTTCACGCACTCGGCGCCCGCCGACCTGCGCGTCCACCGCAGGCTGTTCGGCTGCCCGCTGGCGTTCGACAGCGAGTTCAACGGCATCGTCTGCCTGGCGGCGGACCTGGACGCGCCGAATCCGACCGGGGATCCGGCCATGGCACGCTATGCGCAGCGCTTTGTCGACACCTTGCCGCGCGTGAACGAGCCGTCCATTGGCCGTGACGTGCGCAATGCGGTCTACCTGATGCTGCCGATGGGCCGCGCCACCTCTGAAGCCGTGGCCCAGGGACTTGGCCTGAGCCTGCGTACCATGCAGCGCCAGCTCGATGAAGCCGGCGAGACCTTCACGGACATCCTCAATGAAGTCCGCCGCGAGCTGGCGCGGCGCTATGTGGAGAACCCGCAATACTCATTGCTAAACGTGTCCGAGTTGCTGGGCTATGGCTCGGCAAGTTCCTTCACGCGATGGTTCTCCGCCCAGTTCGGTGCGTCGCCGGTGGCGTGGCGGCGCAAGCATGTGGCGAATGTGCCGGCGTCCAGGCAGGGTGAAGGTTGAGGCGACCTAACGCGCCTCCGCCGCCGCGAGTTTGCCGTCCAGCGCCGTCAGGATCTGGTACGCGGCCTTGATACGGGCGGCCACCGGGAAGTTCTTGTTCGCCAGCATGACGATGCCGATTCTCTGCGCGGGAACAAAGACCACATAGGCCCCAAACCCGTTGGTCGACCCGGTCTTGTTGACCAGCACATCGGCCTTCGCCGTCCGCGGCGGATCCAGCCTGTTCACCTTGTTCGCCGCGAAAACGACCTGCGTGGAACTCCCGGCAAGCAGGCTATCGACCCTCGTCGGATAGTCATACATCTCCCATCCCAGCCCCTGCATCATGTCGCCAACCTTGAAATACCCGGTATGCGTGCCGGCGATCGCACGTTGCAGGGTGTCGTCCAGCCCTGCGCCGTTCATATTGGCCTCGACAAAGCGGATCATGTCGGCCGCGGTGGTCTTTACGCCGTAGGCTTCTGAATCCAGTACGCCGGGCGAAACCCGGGTCGGCTTGTCGTCCTTGGTGTAGCCAGTGGCGTAGTCGGCCATCCTGGCCTGCGGCACCCTGATATAGGTGTGCTTCAGGCCCAGCCCCGGAAACAGGGTTTTCTCCATCAGGTCATCGAACGGCTGGCCCATGCTTTGGGCAGCCAGGTAACCAAACAGGCCGATGCTGGGATTCGAATAACGCCGATGGGTACCGGGGGCGTAGCTCGGGCGCCAGTCCTTGAAATAGGCGACCATTTTCGCCTGGTCGGTGACGGCCTCCGGGAATTGCAGCGGCAAGCCGCCGGCCGCATACGTGCCCAGGTCGAGCAGGCTGATCGCGTCGAAGCTGCTGCCGGCAAGCGCAGGCAGGTATTTGCTGGCCTTGTCGGACAGCGACAGGCTGCCGCGCACTTGTGCGTAGGAGGCCAGCGTCGCCGTAAACGTCTTGCTGATCGAGCCGATCTCGAAAATCGTGTTCTCGGTGACTTTCTTGCCGCCGGACTTGGAGGCGACGCCATAGCTGTAGAAATAGTGCTTGCCGCCGACCGTGACGGCGACCGCCATGCCGGGAACGTTGTTGGCCTGCATGACGGGGCGGATGGTGGCGTTCACGGTGCGCCCGATCTGGCTTTGCGCGCTGCTGTCGGCAGCGTGGGCGCTGGCCTCGCAAAGAGTGGTGGCGAGGACGGCAATGCTTGCGGTGAGAATTTTTTTCATATCAGGCACTTGGACCTTGGGTTCAGGCTGGTCCCGGCGGGGGCCGGCGGCGACTGGGAAACGACGAACGGGGGCGAGCAAATATAACGAGGACTGTACATCTTCCGCAAACAACAAAATCTTGCGCAAGCTCTCAGACGAAGAATTTGGGAATTGGCAGGGACCGCGCCGGCCATCCGCGCCGCCTGTCCCCCGCCGCGAGGCATCCCGGTACCGCGGGCTCCCGATGCCGGATCGTCGCCTCAGCCCAGCTTCACAAGGTTCAACCCGGGCAGCGGCCCGCCAGGAAACTGGACGAGCCGCCCTCCCACCTCCAGCTTGCCAAGGTCGATGCCGAAGAACCCGAGCCGCTCGACCAGTGCCGCCACCTCGGCCTTGGCGCCGTCGTCGTCGCCGGAATAGAACAGCACTCGCTGCCCGCCATCCTCGCGCGGATCGCCCGTCAGGAATTCGGGCCGCAAGTGGTTGAACGCCTTCACCACGCGCGCACCCGGCACCAGCCCGGCAACGATCTCGCTGGACAGCCGCCCGTGCAGTTCAGCGGGACGGAACAGCGGCGCTTCGATCGGGTTGTTGGCATCAATGACGATGCGTCCGCCAAAGTCTGGCAGCCCCGCCAGCGCCTGCGGCAGCCGCGACCAGTTCACCGCGACCAGCACGATGTCCTGCGCCGCGGCTTGCTCGCGCGTGCCGGCGCGCACGGACGGGCCGATCTCCTGTACCAGGTCCTGCAGTGTTTCAGGGCCGCGGCTGTTGGCAATCACCGCCTTGATGCTGTGGCGCGCCAGTGTACGCGCGAAAGCCGTGCCGATGGCGCCGGCGCCGATGATGCCGATGGTCTTGTCGCTCATGATGATTCTCCGGTGCAGGTCTGGGAGCCGTTCAGGCCGTGAAGCCGCCGTCGGCGACGATGTCCGCGCCGGTCACGAAGGACGCCTCCGGGCCGGCCAGGAAGGCGACCACATTGGCGATCTCGTCCGGCTGGCCATAGCGGCCGATGGCGATGCCGGGGCCGACGATCTTGCTGACCGGGCCGCCATCGGGGTTCATCTCCGTATCGGTCGGGCCGGGATGGACGGTATTGACGGTGATGCCGCGGGGTCCGAGGTCGCGCACCAGGCTGCGGTTGAAGCCGGTGATCGCGCCCTTGGTCAGTGTGTACAGCGACGCCGTCGGAAAGGCCGCGTAGCGCGTCATCGACGAGCCGATGTGGATCACGCGCCCGCCCGCCTTCATACGGCGCACGGCCTCCTGCGTGGCCACGAAGACGCCGGTCACGTTGACGGCGATCATGCGTTCATAGGTGTCGAAGGCGATGTCCTCGATGGCGCCACCGAGGCCCAGCCCGGCGTTGTTGACCAGGATGTCGAGGCCACCAAAGGCCTCTGCCGTGGCGGCCACGGCGGCGCGCACTGCCGCGGGGTTGCCGGCATCGGCTTCGATCGCGATGGCGCGGCCGCCCGCTGCCTCGATCTCGCGGACCACGGCGCTGGCCTTGTCGGCCGAGGCGCTGTAGGTCACAGCCACGGCGGCACCGTCGGCGGCCAGCCGGCGGGCGATGGCGGCGCCGATCGAGCGCGAGCCGCCGGTAACGAGGGCGGTCTTTCCGGCCAGCGGGAGGTTGTGGTTTGCAGTCATTGTTCGAACTCCGTTGTGTGAAGGGGTGAACGGAGTATGGGCGGCGGATTGCGGCTTGATTAGTGAGGAATGGCTGGAATGATTTTCAAGTGATGGTGTAATCTGGTTGGCATGGAAACCCTGGCCAACCTTGAATCCTTCGTTCGCAGCGCGGAAACCGGCAGCTTCTCCGCGGCCGGCCGGCGGCTGGCGCTGACGCCCGCAGCGGTCAGCCGCAATGTGGCCATGCTGGAGCGCAACCTGGGCGTGCGCCTGTTCCAGCGCTCGACGCGCAAGCTGACGCTGACGGAGGCCGGCGAGCGCTTCCTCGCGGCGATCGGCGGCAATCTTGATGCGCTGCAAGCGGCAATCGCGGGCGCCTCCGGTGACCAGGGCGAACCCGCCGGCGTGCTCAAGGTCAGCCTGGCCCCGACCTTCGGCGTGACTCACGTGATGCCGCTGCTGCCGGCGTTCCTGGCCCGCTATCCTGCCATCCGGCCCGAATGGCATTTCGAGAACCGCGCCGCCGACCTGATCGCCGAGGGCTATGACGCCGCCATCGGCGGCGGCTTCGAGCTTGCGCCCGGGCTGGTCTCGCGCACGCTGGCGCCCGCGCATATCGTCGCCGTGGCTTCTCCCAACTACCTGCGCGGGCGCACCTTGCCGACCAACCCCGCCGGCCTCGCGCAATTCGACGGCATCGTGATGCGCTCCACGCGCACCGGACGCGCGCGGCACTGGGCCATGCGCGATGCGGCCGGAACGGAAGCCGCCACGGCACTGCCCGAGCGGATCGTCGTCAACGACCCGGCCGCCATGCGTGAAGCCGCGCTGCTAGGCCTTGGCGTAACACTGCTCGCCGTGCCTGACGCACTGCCATGGCTGGAGCGTGGCGAGCTGGTGCGCCTGCTGCCGCACTGGTATGCCGATGCAGGCGCGATCTCGCTCTACTACCCGACGCGCACGCTGCTGCCGGCCAAGACGCGCGTCTTTATCGACTACGTGGTCGAGGCCTTCCGCCGCGAACGGCTGGCCGAGCGCTTTGCCGGCAGCCTGGGCTAGAACATTTTTGTCTGACGCCAGCGTCATCGTTCTGTCATCCATCCCGGCCAGAATGCGCAGGTCATTCAAGCCAGGGAGTCGACATGACGCACGCAATCGAAGTCCTCGGGCTTTCCAAATCGTTCCGCGCGGACCGCAAGGCGCTTGACGATGTCA
Organism: Cupriavidus sp. PB-02; assembly: GCF_058252315.1. Lineage (NCBI taxonomy): Bacteria > Pseudomonadati > Pseudomonadota > Betaproteobacteria > Burkholderiales > Burkholderiaceae > Cupriavidus > Cupriavidus sp. PB-02. The sequence continues at coordinate 1,483,437 of NZ_CM177695.1, read as the reverse complement.
CGTTGCACATCGCGCCAGGCGAGATGGTCGCCCTGCTGGGTGCATCGGGATCGGGCAAGTCCACACTGTTGCGCCACGTAGCCGGCTTTGTCGCAGGCGGCGCTGGCGAGATCCTCGTCAACGGCCGCCACGTGCAGCGCAATGGCCGGCTGGCCGGCAATGTGCGCAAGGTACGCGGCGAGATCGGCTTTGTGTTCCAGCAGTTCAACCTGGTGGGCCGCCTTCCGGTCATCACCAACGTGCTGGTCGGCATGCTGACCCGTATCCCCAAATGGCGCAGCCTGCTGCGCATCTTCAGGGCCGATGAAATGCAGGCCGGACTCGATGCCCTTGCGCAAGTTGGTATAGACGACTATGCGTTTCAGCGTGCCTCGACGCTCTCCGGCGGCCAGCAGCAACGCGCGGCTATCGCCCGCACGCTGGTGCAGAACGCTCGCGTGATCCTGGCCGACGAGCCGATCGCTTCGCTCGATCCGGAATCGTCGCGCCGCGTGATGTCGCTGCTGACGCAGATCAATCGCACCCGCAAGGTGGCGGTGCTGGTGTCGCTGCACCAGGTGGATGTGGCGATGCGCTACTGCCCCCGCGTGGTGGCACTGCGCCACGGCAAGGTGGTCTACGACGGCCCCTCCGCGGCGCTGACGCCGGCCATGCTGCGCGATCTCTATGGCACCGAGGCCGACGAACTGCTGCACGATTCCGTGCCCGAAGCGAATGAAGCCGCCGCGGCCATGCCGGCGCCGGCGATGGTCACGATGAACCTGGCGGCGGCGTGAGCAGCCACTGAGCGGCCACTGAGCACCCACCCGACCGCAGCCTTACCCCCAAGCCTTTCCCAACCGGAGTTGTCCATGCTTCGCAGAACCTTTATCGCCGTCGTGGCATCGGGCGTGGTCGCCCTGCCCGCCTTTGCGCAAGACGCCAAGAGCCTGAGCATCGGCTTTATCTCGACGGAATCGTCGTCGAACCTGAAGAGCGCCTGGCAGCCGCTGATCGACGATCTCAGCAAGACGCTGGGCGTGCCGGTCAAGCCGTTCTTCGCGTCCGACTACGCCGGCATCATCGAGGGCATGCGCTTTAACAAGGTGCAGATCGCCTGGTTCGGCAACAAGTCGGCGATGGAAGCGGTGGACCGCGCCAACGGCGAGGTCTTTGCCTCGGTGATCGACAAGGACGGCAACCCGGGCTACTGGTCGCTGCTGATCGTCAACAAGGATAGCGACCTGAAGAGCGTCGAAGACGTGATCAAGCGCGGCAAGGACCTGAGCTACGGCGCCGGCGATCCCAACTCCACCTCGGGCACCGCCGTGCCGGGCTACTACCTGTGGACGGCAAACAAGGTCGAGCCCAAGACGCTGTTCAAGGCCGTGCGCATCGGCAACCACGAAACCAACCTGCTGTCGGTGCTGAACAAGCAGGTCGACGTGGCGGTGAACAACACCGAGAACCTGGAGCGCTACCGCATCAACACGGGCAAGAATGCCTATGACCAGGTGCGCGTGCTGTGGAAGTCGCCACTGATCCCGGCCGATCCGATGGTCTATCGCAAGGACCTGTCGCCCGAGCTGAAGAAGAAGATCCAGACCTTCTTCGTCAACTACGGCAAGGGCGTCGACGCCGCGCGTGAAAAGCAGGTGCTGGCCACGCTGACCTACCAGGGCTTCCGCGCCTCGGGCGACGCGCAACTGGTGCCGATCCGCCAGATCGAACTGGCCCGCGAGAAGGCCAAGATCGAAACGGACACCACCCTGGCCGCCCCCGACAAGGAAAAGCGCCTGGCCGATGTCAGCCGCCGCCTGGCCGAGCTGGACAAGGCCGCCGCCACCAGCGCGCAATAAGCCTCACCCCGCAGGGGCCCGGCGCGTTGCCGGCCCCGCGTCGTCTTTTTATGTTGCCTGATTCGGATTGCCCATGACTGTCACCGCCACGCCCGGCCTCCCGCCCTCGCCGCAAAGCAACGTCCGGCCGCCGCGCACGTCCCTTGCCGTGTTGCTGACCTGGGCGGTCGTGCTGGCCTTGCTCGCCATGTCCTGGCAAGGCGCCGACATGCGCCCGCTGGACCTGCTGCGCGATTCCAACAACATGGCGAAATTTGCCGCCGATTTCTTCCCGCCAGACTTCCGCGACTGGCGGCACTACCTGGACGAAATGCTGGTCACCGTCCAGATCGCGCTGTGGGGCACGGCCATGGCCGTGGCGATGGCGGTACCGCTGGGCCTGCTGTGCTCCGCCAATATCGTTCCCGCGTGGGTCTACCAGCCGGCGCGCCGCGTCATGGACGCCTGCCGCGCCATCAATGAGATGGTCTTTGCGATGCTGTTTATCGTGGCCGTCGGACTGGGCCCGTTCGCGGGCGTGCTGGCGATCTGGATCCACACCACCGGCGTGCTGGCCAAGCTGTTTGCCGAAGCCGTGGAAGCCATCGATCCGCGCCCGGTCGAAGGCGTGCGCGCCACCGGCGCCGGCCCGATCGAGGAGATCGTCTACGGCGTGATTCCGCAGGTGCTGCCGCTGTGGCTGTCCTTTGCGCTGTACCGCTTCGAGTCGAACGTGCGTTCGGCCTCGGTGGTCGGCATTGTCGGCGCCGGCGGCATCGGCACCGTGCTGTGGGAGATCATCCGCAGCTTCCAGTACGGGCAGACCTGTGCCGTGATGATCATCATCATCCTGTTTGTCTCGGCCATCGACATCCTCTCCGCGCAGATCCGCAAGGTACTCGTCTGACCCCATGCTCACGCTCTCCCGCATCGAAACCCTGTTCGCCAGCCACGGCACCGCCTGGTACGGCGGCGAGGCCATCAGCCAGACGGTCCACGCGCTGCAGTGCGCGCAGTTGGCCGAGCAGGCGCGCGAGCCCGAGCCGCTGATCGTCGCGGCGCTGCTCCACGACGTCGGCCACCTGCTGCTGGCGGAAAGCACCGACACCGACATGCGCCACCAGGAGGTCGCCGCCGACGCGCTGGCGGAGCTCTTCGGCGACGAAGTCACCGAGCCCATACGCCTGCACGTGGCGGCCAAGCGCTTCCTGTGCGCGGTCGATCCCGACTACTTCGGCACGCTGTCGCCGGCCTCGGTGCAGAGCCTGGCGCTGCAGGGCGGTCCATACAACGAGGGGCAGGCGAATGCCTTCGCAGCCAACCCCCATGCCGATGCCGCGGTGCGCCTGCGCCGTTACGACGATCTGGCCAAGGTGGTCGACCTTGCCACGCCGCCACTGGCGCACTACCTTGAAATGGCTGCGCGTTGCGCGCGCCTTGCCGTGTAAGTGGCGTAAACGGCATGAACGGATTGCACGAAATGACCGAAGCCGTCCTGGCCCTGCGCGAGGTGCGCGGCTCCGATGCGGAGCTGCGGCACCTGTCGGCGCTGCTCGCCGCGATGGATGACGAGCCGCCGTTGCCGCTGGCCACGATGCGCGAGCGCTACGCAACGATGCGCCGCTACCCGGACTATCGCTGCTACCTGATGGTGGACGAGAACGGGGTGCCGCTCGGCACCTTCAGCCTGCTGGTATTTCCCGTGCTGGTCCACGACGGCCGCCCGGAGGCGATTGTCGAGGCCGTGGTGGTGGCGCCGTCGGCGCGCGGCATGGGCGTCGGCAAGGCCATGATGCGCGAGGCGATGCGCCTGGCGCGGGAAGCCGGCGCGGCCAAGCTGGCGTTGTCGTCGAACGCACGCCGGTTGCAGGCGCACCAGTTCTATCGCCGGCTCGGGTTCACCGAGCACGGCATCAGCTTCAGTATCGAGCTCTGAGAGTCAGGCCAGCGCGGAGGTGGCGCCCACCAGTTGTGCAAAGGCGTCGGCGGATGCCTGCAGCGCGCCGCTGTTGTCGATCTCGACCAGCCTGCACCCTGCCGGCACGTCGAAAGCCTGCCCCGCGCGGGCCAGCCGCCTGGCAATCGCCTCTTCCGACTCGCGGCCACGCTGGCGCAGGCGCGCGGCCAGCACTTCCGGTTTCACCCGCACGTGTACGGCGCACAGCTTCGGGTAGCGTGCCACGGCTTGCGGCAGGTATTCGCGCGAACCGTTGACGATCACCGTCAGGCCCTTTGCGAGCCACTGCTCGATCTCGACGCCGATGCCGTAGTGCAGGCCGTGGCTATGCCAGTTCAGCGCCAGGCAGCCGAGGGCCTTGCGGCGCTGGAACTCATCGGGGGTAAGGGCGACCGAGGCCTCGTTGGCGTCGGCGTCGCGCGTGATATAGCGATGCGCGACCACGATGGGGTCGTCCGGGCCCAGGCGCTCGCGCAGCGCGCGCAGCAGCGAATCCTTGCCGCTGCCCGAAGGCCCCATGACGTAGAACAGGCCGCGCCCGTCAGTGGCGGTGCGGGCGCTCATGCTTCGAGGTACGCCACGCCGGCGCCATCCGTGGTGCTGCCATTGAAGCCGTAGTGGCGCGCGGCAATGAAGTCATCGCCTGGCCGCGGCTGCACGAACACACTGATTCCGTCCACATGGAGCGGCGTTTCCAGCAGCTTGCCGCTGGCGGCGGACAGGCGCGCCAGCGCGGCGGCTTCGCCGGCGGCGTCGAGCATGCCGGTCAGCGTGATGTGGAAGATGAAAGTCTCGAATACGTACGGGTAGCCCCATGCATCCAGCATGCGGCGCTCGTCGGGCGTGAGCCGATCCGGCTTGCGTTTGGCGAGTTCCTCAGCACTGGCCGGTGCGCGGAAGCGCTCGAACGCCATCACGCAGGCATCGGCGAGCGCATGCATAGCGCGCGAGCCACCATCGTCCAGGCACCAGGCGATAAAGCCTCGCAGCGCGCGCAGCGCCAGCGCCGCGTCGAACGCCTCGCGCCCATGCGCAAAGCCGCGGGCGGCGGCGTCGAGCATCGAACCATCGGTGCCGTCCGCGAGCCGGAACGGCGGCTTCAGCGTGGCATGCAGGCCGTAGTGCGCCGGGGCCTTGACCCACTCGTCGGGCGGCGGCGCCATGCCTTGCGGCATGGGCAGCGCCGCCCCTGTATCGGCATCGCGGCTCAGCCACTGGCTGCCGAAGGATCGGAACGGTTCGGCCGGAGAAAGATAAATGGCGTAGCGGTGTGCTTGCATGCTCATGCGGCCAGGGTCCCGGCTTCGGCGAGATCGACCTGCGGCAGGAACGCCGCCGCATGCTTCAGTTCGCCATTGACGATGGTGGCGCAGACGCGCGGCAGGCCGGGCTGGCGGTCATCGACCAGGATGGCATCGGCGCGCAGGCCCGGGGCCAGTGTGCCGCGGTCGCGCAGGCCGGCGGCACGGGCCGGGTTGCGCGAGACCAGTTGCCAGGCGCCGGGCAGGTCCAGCACGCCCAGTTGTGCCAGCCGGAATGCGGCCTGCAGCGGCGCGGGATAGTTGTAGTCGGACGCCAGCACCGTGCACAGGCCGGCGGCCACCATCTCGGTCGCGTTGGGCGCGCCGGTATGGCTGGTGCCGCGCACCACGTTGGGCGCGCCGAACACGATAGCGTCGCCCAGCTGCCGGGCCAGCGTCGCGGCTTCGATGGTCAGCGGGAACTCGGCGATGCGGCAGCCCCGGCGGTGGTAGTGCTGGCGCGTGGCCACGTCCGGGTCGTCATGCGACGCCACCGGCAGCCCCGCGTCGCGTGCGGCGGCGATCAGGCGTGCCATCGCCGCCGGCACCTCCTGCGCATTGCCGCTGGCCGCGCGCAGGCGGCTGCGGAAGGTCTCGACGTCGCACTCGGCGCGCTCGGCGTATTGCTGCATCTTGCGCTCGTCGCCCATGCGGCGCGCCATCGTCGGCAGGTGGTCGTTGATGGCCAGCAGGTCTACGCGTCCAGCGGCCATCCATGACAGCGCGGTCTCAACACCGGCCAGGTGGTAGGCCTCGAAGCGCAGGTGCACCTTGTGCGCGGCGCCAAGCACGGGGCCGAGCTGCGCGATGGCTTCGAACATGCGCAGCGCATAGGCCTCGCCGCGCAGCCCGCCTTCCCAGGACAGCGTCACGCCGTGGAATTCGGTGGTGATCCCGTTCGCCAGCAACTGGCGATCCACGTCGAGCAGCGCGCCCGCGTACGGGAAGCTGACGCCGGGGCGCGGCATCACCGCGCGCTCGAAGGCGTCGCCGTGGATGTCGACAATGCCCGGCAGCACCAGCAGGTCGCCCGCATCGAGGCACGGGCCGGACGCCAGCGCTTGCTGCGCCACGTGGCCGTCGCGAAAGCCCAGCGTCGCCGGGCCGATGCCCGCGGCGCCCAGCACGCGGCGGCCCGTGATACCGGCCAGCGGCGGCGATTGAGTTAGGTTGGTCATGTGCATGGGCAAGACGTTAGCGCCGGTAGATGACAGACAGATGTCTAGACCAATGCGCCCGGCAACAACATTCCTCAGTCGCTGTCGGACACCGTGAGTTGCACCCAGTCGCCGGCAAACCGCGTCACGCTGTACTGCACCGGTGCGCCGTCGATATCGACGTTGAGTGCCTCGACCTGCAATACCGGCCGCGTCTTCGGCTGGTTCAGCAGGCGCGCGACCGGCGCGCTGGGCATGGCTGCGGTAATGCGCGACCACTTGCGCGTGTAGTCGGCAATGCCGAAGTGCGCCAGCGCGCGCGACACCGACTGCATGTCGCGCAGCACCGCGTCGATGCCGGGAAAGCGCTTGAGGTCGAAGTAATGCTCGGCCACGTCGATGGTGCGCTCCTCGGCCTTGCCGATCATCTGCACGTGCAGGATCTCGGCCGTGCGCGGCAGCCCCAGGTGCTTCGCCACCTCGGGCGCGCGCACCACCTGGCTGTCGAGGATCTCGGTGTGCCCGCGCATGCCCTGCGCGGCCAGGTTCTGCGAGAAGCGCGTGCGGCGCCCGATCGCGTAGTCGATCGCATGCTCCTGCACGAAGGTGCCGCGGCCCTGCTCGATCCGCACCAGTCCGCTCAGCTCCAGCTCGCCCATGGCGCGCCGGATGGTGTGGCGGTTCACGGCAAAGCGCGTGGCCAGCTCCGGCTCCGGCGGCAACTGCTCGCCGGGCAGGTACAGCTTCCTGCGGATGTCGTCCGCCAGCGCCTCGCCGATCTGGCGCCATACCGCCACGCCGGAACCCCGTTCTACTTCCCGATCAGACATGCTTGCCCTGCCCTCTTGTCATCAAGCGTTCACCAATGCCGTGCGATTGTGCCTCAGTTGCGCTCCCCTGTCGGGGTGCCTGACCACACTCCCGAGCCGTCATCAAACGTTCATCTGCCTGTGGTCTAGTAGCGGCGTGTTCAGGCAATAACATCTAAACGTATAGACGTATAGGGGTGATGATGCAAAGCGAAACCGCCGGCCCGGCCGGCATCGAAGCCAACGCGGCCCGCGCCGCCTGGCTGCGGGTGCTGGCAACAGCGCCAACGGAGGCGCTCGATGCCGCCTACACGCGGCTTGGCCAGGCCGCGGCCCTGCCCGCCTGGCGCCTGCTGCGCAAGCCGGAATCCGGCATGGCGATGGTGCGGGCCCGTGCCGGCGGCACCGGCGCCCAGTTCAACCTGGGAGAAATCACGGTCACGCGCTGCGCGGTCGTGCTGGAAGACGGCGATGCCGCAGGTACCGCGGGCGTGGCCTATATCCAGGGCCGCAGCGCGCGCCACGCGGAGCAGGCGGCCGTACTGGACGCGCTGCTGCAGCGCCCCGCCTGGCACCAGCGCGTGCAGGAGGTCGTGCTGGCGCCGCTGGCCAGCGCCCATGCCGCACGCGCCGCGCACGCAGCGGCCACCGCTGCCCAGACGCGCGTCGAATTCTTCACCATGGTCCGGGGAGAGGACTGATGACATCCGCCCAATCGATCCTCTCGGCCCCGGCCACTTCGCTGCTGCCGGGCTTCGACAATCCCGTCGACGATGCCCAGCAGGTGTTCCGCGCCACGCTGCATGCGTTTGCCCATCCGGGCCAGCTGCAAGCGATACCCGTGACCAGCGGCGTGCCCGAGGGCCTGTCGCCGTCGCTGGCAGCGCTGCTGCTGACGTTGGCCGATCCCGATACGCCGGTCTGGCTGCCGGCCGGCGTGCCCGCCGCGGCGCGTGCGTTCCTGCGCTTTCACTGCGGATGCCCGCTGACCGACGACCTCGGTGCCGCCACCTTTGTCTGCGTGCCAGCGGGGTACGCCATGCCCGCGCTGGCTGACTGTGCGCAGGGGCAGCCGGCCTTTCCGGACCGCTCGGCCACGCTGATGGTGGAAGTCTCCTCGCTCGCCGATGGCGACATGCTGACGCTGCGCGGCCCCGGCATCGAAACCACGCAGACGCTGCACGTGGCCGGGCTGCCGGCGGACTTCCGTGCCAGCTGGCGCGCCAACATCACCGGCTTCCCGCTCGGCGTGGACCTGCTGCTGGCCAGCGGCGACCGATTTTGCGCGCTGACGCGCACCACACACGTGGAGGACTGACATGTACGTAGCCGTCAAAGGGGGCGAACGCGCCATCCTGAACTCCTACCAGATGCTCGATACGTACCGCCGCGGCGACACCGCGGTGCCGGAACTCACGCTGGCCCAGATCCGCGAACAGATGCCGCTGGCAGTGTCGCGCGTAATGGCCGAGGGTTCGCTGTACGACCCGCACCTGGCCGCGCTGGCGCTGAAGCAGGCCGCCGGCGACCAGATCGAGGCGATCTTCCTGCTGCGCGCATACCGCACCACGCTCGCGCGGTTCGGCTATACCCAGCCGCTCGATACCGGCGCGATGCGCCTGCAACGCCGGATCTCGTCCACCTTCAAGGACGTGCCGGGCGGCCAGGTGCTCGGGCCGACCTATGACTACACGCAGCGCCTGCTGGACTTCTCGCTCGAAGCGGGCCGCGAGCCCGCCCCGCTGCCGCCCGCCGCCGAGCCCCTCGCCGCCAGCATGCCGCGCGTAACGGGCCTGCTCGAAGCCGAAGAACTGGTCGAAGCCGACGAGATCCCTCTCGGCGACCCGACCCCGCCGGACCTGACCCGCGAACCGCTGACCTTCCCCGCCAGCCGCGCCGCGCGCCTGCAGAACCTGGCGCGCGCCGATGAAGGCTTTTTGCTGTCGATGGGCTATTCGACGCAGCGCGGCTACGGCAACTCGCACCCGTTCGCGGCCGAGATCCGCTACGGCACGGCCGAAGTCGAACTGTTCGTCGAGGAACTCGGCTTTGCGGTGACGATCGGCGAGATCGAGCTGACCGAATGCCAGATGGTCAGCCAGTTCGCCGGCAGCGCCGACGAGGCGCCCCGCTTCACGCGCGGCTACGGCCTGGTGTTCGGCTACAACGAGCGCAAGGCGATGTCGATGGCGCTGGTGGATCGCGCGATGCGTGCGAAAGAGCTTGGCGAAGCCGCCGACGCCCCCGCCAACGATATCGAATTCATGCTGTACCACAGCGACAACGTCGAGGCCTCCGGCTTCGTGCAGCACCTGAAGCTGCCCCACTACGTGGACTTCCAGGCCAACCTGGAACTGCTGCGCCGCCTGCGCGCGGAGCAGGAAGCCGCCAGCCCCCCTGCCGTGCCGCCGCAAGGTGCACCGCAGCCACAGCCGCAAGAGGAGACGCTGGCATGACCGCCGCGAACGCATCCCCCACCGCGGGCCTTGCCCGCGACGACCACTACAACTTCGGCTATCTCGACGAATCCACCAAGCGCATGCTGCGCCGCGCGCTGCTGAAGGCCGTGGCGATTCCCGGCTACCAGGTCCCATTCGGCAGCCGCGAAATGCCGCTGCCCTATGGCTGGGGCACGGGCGGCATCCAGGTCACCGCCGCCATCATCGGCAAGCCGGACATGCTCAAGGTGATCGACCAGGGTTCGGACGACACCACCAACGCCATCAATATCCGCCGCTTCTTCGGCCGCGTGACTGGCGTGCAGACCACCGAGCGCACCGCCGAAGCCAGCATCATCCAGACCCGCCACCGCATTCCGGAAACGCCGCTGCGCGCGGGCCAGACCATGGTGTTCCAGGTGCCCATCCCCGAGCCGCTGCGCTGGCTGGAACCGAGCGAGAGCGAGACCCGCACCATGCACGCGCTGTCCGAATACGGCGCAATGCACGTCAAGCTCTATGAAGACATTGCCCATCACGGGCATATCGCCACCACCTACGACTATCCCGTGATCGTCAACCAGCGCTACATGATGCGGCCGTCGCCGATCCCCAAGTTCGACAACCCCAAGCTCGACCGCAGCCCCGCGCTGATGCTGTTCGGCGCCGGGCGCGAGAAGCGCGTCTATGCCGTGCCGCCGTACACCTCGGTCAGGAGCCTGGACTTTGCCGACCACCCGTTCACGGTGGAGAAATGGTCCAGCTGCTGCGCCCAGTGCGGCGCCACCGACAGCTACCTCGATGAAATCATCACCGACGACGCCGGCACGCGCATGTTCGTGTGCTCGGACACCGAGTACTGCGCCGACCGCCAGGCCGAGCAAGCCGTGAAGACTGCCGCGGGAGGTGCCCGATGAGCACGACCCCGCTGCTGTCAGTGCGCAACCTGACGCGCACCTGGGACGGCGTGCATGGCTGCCATGACGTCAGTTTCGATCTCTACCCCGGCGAAGTGCTGTGCGTGGTGGGCGAATCGGGCTCCGGCAAGAGCACGTTGCTGCAGGCCCTGTCGATGCAGGCGCCGCCGCAGCGCGGCAGCGTCAGCTACGACATGCGCGAATCCGGCCTGACCGACCTGGCCACGCTGTCCAGCGCACGCATGCGCCTGCTGGCCCGCACCGACTGGGGCTTCGTGCGCCAGCACGCGCGCGACGGCCTGCGCATGCAGGTCAGCGCCGGCGCCAATATCGCCGAGCGGCTGATGGCCGTGGGCGAGCGCCACTACGGCAACCTGCGCGAAGTCGCCGGCGCCTGGCTCGAAAAAATGGAAATCGACCTGGCCCGCCTCGACGACGTGCCCGGCACCTTCTCGGGCGGCATGCAGCAGCGCCTGCAGATCGCGCGCAACCTGGTCACGCATCCACGCCTGGTGTTCATGGACGAACCGACGGCCTCGCTCGACGTCTCGGTGCAGGCACGCCTGCTGGACCTGTTGCGCCGCCTGGTGTCCGACCTGGGCCTCGCCGCCATCCTGGTCACGCACGACCTGGCCGTGGCGCGCCTGCTGGCGCACCGCACGCTGGTCATGCAGGGTGGCCGCGTGGTCGAGCAAGGCCTGACCGACCAGATCCTCGATGACCCGCAGCACCCCTATACGCAGTTGCTGGTCTCCTCCATCCTGCAAGGCTGATGACGATGCAAGCAGAGAATGCACAGAAGCTGGTCGAGGTCCGCGGCCTCGGCAAGATGTTTACGCTGCACAACCAGGGCGGCATCCGCCTGCCGGTGCTGCGCGCGATCGATTTCGATGCGGCCCGGGGCGAATGCCTGGTGCTGTCGGGCCCGTCGGGCACCGGCAAGAGCACGTTGCTGCGCTGCCTGTACGGCAACTACCTGGCCACCGAAGGCAGCATCCGCCTGCGCGACACCAGCACCCCAGGCGAACCGTGGGTCGAGCTGACCAACGCGCCCGAGCAACGCGTGCTGAAGCTGCGCCGCGACGTGATTGGCTACGTCAGCCAGTTCCTGCGGGCGATTCCGCGCGTGTCGGCACTGGACGTGGTGGCCGATCCGCTGCAACAGCGCGGCGGCAGCCATGAAGAAGCCCGCGCCCGCGCCGAGGTGCTGCTGGCGCGCCTGAACCTGCCGCGCCGCCTGTGGGACTTGCCGCCGGCCACCTTCTCCGGCGGCGAGCAGCAGCGCGTGAATATCGCGCGCGGCCTGATCGGCGGCCACCCGATCCTGCTGCTTGACGAGCCGACCGCATCGCTCGATGCCGACAACCGCGCGGTCGTGATCGAGTTGATCCGCGAGGCACTCGCCGAAGGCCGCGCGCTGGTCGGCATCTTCCACGACGACGCCGTGCGCGATGCCGTGGCCACGCGCCTGCTGCCGCTGCAACCCGCCACCGCCCTCGCCTGACAGGAATCCGCCCATGCCTGCTACCTACCTGACCCACGCCACCCTGGTGCTGCCCGACCGCGTGCTGCACGACAGCGCGCTGCTGATCGAGGATGGCCACATCGCCGCCATCGAACCGGTCGCGGTCCCGGCCCACGCCACCGAGATCGACCTGCACGGCCACACCGTGATGCCGGGGCTGGTCGACGTGCATTGCGACGCCATCGAGAAAGAAGTCGAGCCGCGTGCCAACGTGCTGTTTCCGCTGGATTTCGCCGTGGCGCAGGTGGACCGCCGCAACGCCGCGGCCGGCATCACCACGCCGTACCACGCGCTGTCTTTCGCGGGCGATCACTTTGGCGTGCGCAACGTCGATACGGCGGCCACGCTGGTGCGCACCGTGGCCGCGTATCGCCGCCACAGCCTGGTCGACAACCGCATCCACTGCCGCTATGAAGTGACCGACGCAGGCGCGGTGCCGGTGCTTGAGATGCTGATGGCCGAGGGCGTGGTCGACCTGCTGTCCGTGATGGACCACTCGCCGGGCCAGGGCCAGTTCAAGACGCTGGATGCCTACCTGGCCTACATGATGGGCAACCACGGCATGAGCCGCGAAGAAGCCGCCGAAGCCGCCGGCAAGAAAGCAGCGGCGCTGGAAGGCGCGCACGAGCGCGTCGACCGGCTGGTGGCCATGGCCCATGAACTCGGCATCCCCACGGCCAGCCATGACGACGATTCGCCGCAACGCATCGCCGCCATGCAGGCGCTGGGCGTGCGCATGAGCGAGTTCCCGATCAACCTGGAAACCGCGCAGGCCGCCTGCGCGCAAGCGCTGCCGACCATCCTCGGCGCCCCCAATGTGCTGCGGGGCAAGAGCCAGAGCGGTTCCATGCGCGCGATCGACGCGATCCACGCGGGCGTGGGCACGATCCTTTGCTCGGACTACCAGCCTTCCACGCTGATCGCCGCCGCGTATGCCGCGGCGCGGCAGGCCGACCTGCCGCTGAACGAGGCGCTGGCCCTGGTCACCGCCAACCCCGCCGATGCCTGCCTGCTGAACGACCGCGGCCGCCTGGCGCCCGGACTGCGCGCCGACTTGATTGCCGTGTCCAGCGTGGCGGGCCAGCCGATGGTGACGCACACCTGGTCGGGCGGGCGGCTGGTGTTTGCCGCGGGCTATCCTTCGACGCGGCATGTGGCTGACGGCGAATCGCTGCTGCGCGAGGCCGCGGTGCGCGAAGTGGCCTAGGCGCCCGGCGCCGCGAACCCCAGCGCCGTGCTGACCGCGCGCGCCTCGCGCCGCACGGCGCTGCCGATGGGCCCGTCGATGGCCGGGTCGAATCCACCGGTGGCGCCCAGCGCAGTCAGCACCGCGCAGACACGGCCGGTGTAGTCGCGCACCGGCGCGGCCACCGCGCTGATACCGGTCAGGTTGATGTCGCGCACCCAGGCGCAGTCGTCGGCCTGCACGATGCGGCGCAGCGCGCCGATGGGATCCTTGCGATCGAGCAGCGCCAGTCGCGCCGGGCTGGCTTCGGCAAGCTCTTCCTCGGCCTGGGCCTGCACGCGATTCTCGTCGAGCAGCCCCAGGAACACGCGGCCGGTGGCCGACCACAGCAGCGACATCACCGACCCGGCGCGCACGTTCACCGTCACCGGCAAGCCCGGTTCCTCGAAGCGCATGATGGTCGGCCCCTTGTTGCCCATCACTGCGACAAAGCACGTGACTTCCAGCGTTTCACGCAGCCGCGCCAGCGCGGATTCGGCCAGCCGGATCGGGTCGGCCTGGCGCATCGCGGCCATGCCGATCTGCAGCGCTTCGAAGCCCAGGTGGTACTGCTGGGTGCCGGCCTCCTGCGCGACGAAGCCCTCTTCCACCAGGCTGACCAGGTAGCGGTGGACCTTGGCCGGGCTTTCGTCGATCTGCGCGGCCAGCGCGGTCAGGCTGGCGCGGCCGCCCAGTCTTGCCAGCCCCTTGAGCACCGCCATGCCGGTGACCGCCGACTGCACGCGCTGGCGGCGTTCGCGCGGGCGTGGGGCGGCGGCGGCTTTGGTGTTGGCGTCGGCGGATTTGGGGCGGGACGGGGCCATGACGGGAAGAAGGAGTGACAGCGCTGGTTCAAGGTTAACCCGCATTCAATCATTACGCAATGCGTATATGATTTACGCAAACTAGAAAACGAGTGCCGCACACCGGCTCGACAACAAGGAGACAAGCCCATGCCCCGCCCCCTGCGCAAGCGCCTCACCCTCGGCGCACTGGCCCTGCCCATGCTGGCAGCCATTCCCGCTTACGCCGCCGACACCTACCCCGCCAAGCCCATCCGCTGGATCGTTCCCTACGCCGCCGGCGGCGGCTCGGACTTCCTGGCGCGCACCATCAGCCAGGGACTGTCGACCAAGGTCGGCCAGCCGGTGGTAGTGGACAACAAGCCGGGCGGCAATACCGCCATCGGCGCGGCGGAGACGGCGCGCTCGGCGGCAGACGGCTATACCGTGCTGTCGGCGGACAACGGCACGCTGGTGTTCAACCCGGTGCTGTACAAGACGCTCTCCTACAACCCGGCCAAGGACCTGGCGCCAGTCACGCTGCTGGGCCGCTTCCCGATGATCCTGGTGGTGGGCGCAACCAGCCCGGTCAAGAACGCGAAGGAATTCATCGCCCAGGCGAAGACCACGCAAGGCGGCATCAACTACGGCTCGGCCGGCGCGGGCAGCCCCCACCACCTGGCGATGGAGCTGCTCAAGGTGGAAGCCGGCCTGCCGATGACGCACGCCCCCTACCGCGGCGCAGCGCCCGCGCTCTCCGACGTGGCCGCCGGCCAGGTGGCGGCGATGATGGTGGACTACGCCGCCGGCGCCGGCTTCATCAAGGGTGGCAAGGTGCGCCCGCTGGCCGTGGCCAACGCCACGCGCCTGCCGCAGTTGCCCGACGTGCCGACCTTTGCCGAACTGGGCTTCCCGCGCGTGGAAGCCGCCGCGCTGGTGGGCATGGTGGTGCCGGCCAGCACGCCGCCGGAGGTGGTCAATACGCTGAACAAGGACGTGGTCGCGGCGATTCGCGAGCCGGCCGTCAACAAGCGGCTGGTGGACTTCGGCGTGGAGCCGGTGGGCAACACGCCGGCGCAGTTCAGCGAGCTGTTGCGCACCGAGTCTGTCCGCTGGAGCAAGCTGATCCGCGACCTGAAGATCACGCTGGACAACTGAGGCCGGCAACCGTGTGACCCAAAGCCCGTCCGGCACCGACCGGACGGCAGTGCTTTAGCCAGGAGTACGCAGTATGGCCAATCCCTCCCCCGGTACCGCGCGCGGCGGCTGCCCCGTCGACCATTCCGCCTTCAAGGCGGCGCCCAACGGCTGCCCCGTCAGCCATAACGCGGCGGAATTCGATCCCTTCGGCGACGGCTACCAGCAGGATCCGCCCGAATACGTGCGCTGGTCGCGCGAGCAGGAGCCGGTGTTCTACAGCCCGAAACTGGGCTACTGGGTGGTCACGCGCTACGACGACATCAAGGCGATCTTCCGCGACAACCTCACCTTCAGCCCGTCGATCGCGCTGGAGAAAATCACACCCACCGGCGACGAGGCCAATGCCGTGCTGGCCTCCTACGGCTACGCGATGAACCGAACGCTGGTCAACGAGGACGAGCCCGCGCACATGCCACGCCGGCGCGCGCTGATGGACCCGTTCACGCCCGCGGAACTGGCCCATCACGAGCCGATGGTGCGCCGCCTGACGCGCGAGTACGTCGACCGCTTTATCGACGACGGCCGCGCCGACCTGGTCGACCAGATGCTGTGGGAAGTGCCGCTGACCGTGGCGCTGCACTTCCTGGGCGTGCCGGAAGAGGACATGGACCTGCTGCGCCAGTACTCCATCGCGCATACGGTCAACACCTGGGGCCGGCCCAGGCCCGAGGAACAGGTCGCCGTGGCGCACGCCGTCGGCAACTTCTGGCAGCTGGCCGGCCGCATCCTCGACAAGATGCGCGAGGACCCTGCAGGCCCGGGCTGGATGCAATACGGCCTGCGCAAGCAGAAGGAACTGCCCGAGGTCGTCACGGACTCGTACCTGCATTCGATGATGATGGCCGGCATCGTGGCTGCCCACGAAACCACGGCCAATGCCTCGGCCAACGCGATCAAGCTGCTGCTGCAGCATCCGGATGCCTGGCGCGAGCTCTGCGAGGATCCGTCGCTGATCCCCAACGCCGTGGAGGAATGCCTGCGCCACAACGGCTCGGTGGCGGCGTGGCGCAGGCTGGTGACGCGCGATGCGGAAGTGGGCGGCATCCAACTGCCGGCGGGCAGCAAGCTGTTGATCGTGACCTCGTCGGCCAACCATGACGAGCGGCATTTCGCCGATGCCGACCTGTTCGACATCCGCCGCGACAACGCCAGTGAACAGCTGACCTTCGGCTACGGCTCGCACCAGTGCATGGGCAAGAACCTGGCGCGCATGGAGATGCAGGTCTTCCTGGAAGAACTGACGCGCCGGTTGCCGCATATGCGGCTGGCCGCGCAGACCTTTACCTACGTGCCCAACACCTCGTTCCGCGGTCCGGAGCATCTGCTGGTGGAGTGGGACCCGGCGCAGAACCCTGAGCGCGGCAACCCGGCACTGCTCGACGTGCGCCAGCCGGTGCGCATCGGCGAGCCGTCCACCCACACCATTACCCGCACGGTGGTGGTCGAACGCGTCACGCCCGCCGCCGAGGGCGTGGTCCAGCTGCGGCTGGCGGCGCCCGACGGCAAGCCGCTGCCGCGCTGGGCGCCGGGCTCGCATATCGACGTGGAGTGTGGCGATACGGGGCTGTCGCGCCAGTATTCGCTGTGCGGCGATCCTGAGGACGCCGGTGCGCTGGAGATCGCCGTGCTGCGCGATCCCGACAGCCGCGGCGGCTCGGCCTGGGTGCACGGCAGCGTCAGCGTGGGCGACCGCCTGCGCATCCGCGGGCCGCGCAACCACTTCCGCTTCGACGAGGGCTGCCAGCGTGCGATCTTTATCGCCGGCGGCATCGGCATCACGCCGGTCAGTGCGATGGCGCGGCGCGCCCGCGCGCTTGGCATCGACTACGAATTCCACTACTGCGGCCGCTCGCGGCGCGCGATGGCGATGCTGGAGGCACTGCAGGCATTGCACGGCGACAGGCTGCATGTGTACGCCGGCGACGAAGGCCGGCGCGCCGACTTCGGCAGCCTGCTGGCGCAGCCGGATCACCGCACGCATGTCTACGCCTGCGGCCCGCAGCGCATGCTCGACGCGCTGGCCGCTTGCTGCGAAGCGTGGCCCGAAGACGCGCTGCGCGTGGAGCACTTCGTGTCGAAGCTCGGCACGCTGGATGCGTCGAAGGAACAGCCTTTTACCGTCGAGTTGAAGGATTCCGGCCTGGTGATGGAAGTGCCGGCCGACCAGACGCTGCTCACCGCGCTGCGCGGCGCCAAAATCGACGTGCAGAGCGATTGCGAGGAAGGCCTGTGCGGCTCCTGCGAGGTGCGCGTGCTGGCGGGACAGGTCGACCATCGCGACGTGGTGCTGACGCGCAGCGAGCGCGAGGCCAATCGCCGCATGATGGCGTGCTGCTCGCGCGCCTGCGGCGGAGGTCGGCTGGTGCTGGAGCTCTGAACGCGCCTGAGGCGACGACGAGCCCTCAGATCTCCCCGCCCGCCCCGGCCAGTTCGCGCCGCAGCCGCAGCGTGGCGCCGACCTTGCGCAGCGGATCGGGGGGTATCCACGTCGGCTGGCTGTTGGCAAGGATGAACCCCAGCTCGGCACTGTGCAGGCCGCTCATGTATTCGGCCATGTAGTGGCCCAGGTAGGTGCCCTTGGCCACGCCGACGCCATTGCAGCCCGCCACCGCGTACAAATTGTCGCCTTCGTGGCGAAACACCGAATGGTGGTTCAGGGTCATGCCGATCAGTCCACCCCAGGTATAGGCAAAGGCTTTGCCTGCCAGCGCCGGGAAGCGTGCCTCGAACGAGCGGCGGTGCTGGTCGCGCGCCTCGTGCAGGTGCGCCTCGCGCGTGCGCAACGCTGGCTGGTAGTGGAAGGTATTCCTGACGAAGAGGCGGCGATCGGGGGTGAAGCGGACGGTCGTGCCCGCCGGATGCGCCGATGTGGTTCCCCACGGCCGCACCTCCGGGAAATGTTCGGCGGCCTCGGCCTGCGTCAGCGGCTCGGTCAGGCTGGCGTAGGTGAACAGCGTGGCGACCCGGTTGCGCGCCTGGCCGAAGGCTTCGCTGAAGCTGCCGACAGTCAGCGCCAGTCGCTCCGCGCGCAGGCTGCCGTGCGCGAAGCGCAGGGTATGGTGCGCGCCGTGCTCGCAACCCAGCACCGGGCTGGACGAAAACAGCGTGACCGATTCCGGCAGCGATGCCGCCAGGCCACGCACCAGCGCTGCCGGGTTGACCAGCACATTGCCCGGCGTATACACCGCGGCGCGGTAGTAGCCGGTGCCCAGCCTGCGCGCCAGCCCCTGCCCTTCAATGAATTCCGAGGGAAAGCCGGCCGCGTTCAACGCGGCCGCAAAGCGTTCCAGGGCGCCGACATGCCGCGCTTCATGTGCTGACATGTATTTGCCGGCATCGTGCCAGGCGCAATCGATCCCGTACTGGTCCCTGAGGCGGCGCAGCCGTTCGATGGCGGTGGTATTGAGCGCATAGAGCTGGCGGTCGTGCTCGGCGCCGGCATCGCCGCCGTCCACGTTGTGCGGCACGTCGATAATGAAGCCGGCATTGCGGCCCGATGTGCCCTGCCCGACCTCGAGCGCTTCCACCAGCGCAATGCTGGCCTGCGGATGCAGCTCGGCCAGCCTGCGCGCCAGCGCCACGCCCGTGAAGCCGGCGCCGACGATGGCGAAGTCAAAGTGCGTGTCGCCGGTCAGCCGTTTGCCAAGTGGCGTATGGCGCGATGGCGAGGTCTCGAACCAGCCGGGATTACCGTCGATGGCCGGGAGTCTGCGAATCGGGTGCATCGGGCGAGTTCAGGCGGTGGCGTTGAACGCGTCGTGATAGCGCACCGTGCCGCTCGGATAGCCACCATTGAACGCCAGCGCCTGGAAATATTCGGGCGGCACGCCTTCCAGCACCAGCCCGGGCCGGGCCGCAAAGCCGAAGCGCCCGTAGTACCCCGGATCGCCCAGCACCACGCAGCCGGCCGCACGCAGTCGCCGCAACTCGGCCAGCGCGGCCTGCATCAGTTGCGTGCCGATGCCCTGCCCTTGCCGGTCAGGCGCCACCGAGATCGGGCCCAGCCCGAACCAGCCCGCCGCGCCGGACGAGACCCATACCGGCGAAACCGCGACGTGCCCCACCAGCACTTCGCCATCCTGTGCCACCAGCGATACCGTCAACTGGCCTGCGCAGCGCAGCGCGTTGACGATAAACGCCTCGGTCTGGCTGGCGTGCGGTGCCGCGCGGAAGGCGGCAGTGGTCAGTTGCGCGATGCGGTCGGCGTCAGACGGTACTTCAGGACGGATATGCAGGGACATGGGGCAAGGTCTTGGCTGGCCGGATTCGGGCAAGGGAGCGATTCTAGCGTGCCGCGGCCGGACAGCCGTCGCGTGCGCCCTGTTGCAGGCGCGCTGCGGCACGCCATACCGTCCGTGCGCCCGCGCACGCAAGCCCGCCACAAGGCGTATCCCGGAGAGCAATAATGGCCCGAATCGCATGGCCGCCCCGGCGCCCATGCCGGCCCCCAATTGCCCGCCGCGGGAGGCTCCGAAACATGCCGCTGATCAACGCCCTGCGCGTATTTTCTGTCGTCATCGCCGGCGCGGGCGGATTCGCGCAGGAAATCTTCGAGTACGTCGAAGGTGAGGCCCGCCGGGGCGGCGCGCGTGTCGCCGGCTACATCGACGACGATCCGGGCAAGGTACTCGACGGCATCGCGCTGCCGCACCTCGGCACGACCTGGGACTTCCGGCCGCAAGACGGGCAAGCCGTGATCGTGGCCATCGGCTCGGTCGACGCGCGCCGCGAGATCATCGGCCGGCTCACCGGCAGGGGCGTGCCGGTGCCGACCTACCTGCACGGCGCGGCCATCGTTTCGGACGCGGCCGCGATCGGGCCCGGCAGCATCGTCTGCCCGCTGGCGATCATCAACCGCGGCGCCACCCTGGGGGCGGGCGTGCTGGCCAATGTCCACTGCAGTGTCGGCCATGGCGCCGGCGTGGGGGAGTATTCCGTGCTGTCGCCGGGCGCCATCCTGAACGGCGACGCCGCCGTGGGCGCGCGCTGCTTCCTCGGCACGCGCGCGACCATCTATCCCGGCGTGCGCATCGGCGACGACTGCGTGGTCGACTCGCACACCGGCGTGTCGACCGGCACCGGCGATCGCAAGTTCATTACGTCGGGGTCGCAGCAGATCACCGTGAGAAGGATCGCCGGCTGACTTGCGAAACGCCGCGTGCGGCGGGCCGGATCCACCGGCCTGCCGCACGCACCGTCAACGGCGTCAGATATTGCCCAACGCTGCCCTGACGCTCTTCGGCCACCGCTGCAACTCGAGGCCATGCTGCCGCAGCAACGCCAACGTCAGCCGGTCGATGCCGAATGCCGCACAGCCGGTGTGGGCCTTCTCGCCATCCGCAGTGCGCAACGTCCACACGGTGGAGAAATGATCGACGTGGTAGTTGAAGCTCATGCACGCGGTGGGCGGCGCGCCGTCGTTCACCGGGATCAGCAGCTCGAACTTGAGCTTGAGTTCGCGCTGGTTGTCGGCCACCAGCTTGCCGCCGCGGCCGAAGAAGGGATCGTTGGCCACGTCCAGCGTGTGCGGCAGTTCCAGCTGGTCAGCCAGTGCCTTGCCGCGCTCGATCCACATCTGGCGGAAGGCCAGGATCTGCTCCGCGCTGCCAAGCCGCACGTATTCGCGCATGCGGAACATCTGCATGCGGGTCGGCTCCAGCGAGGGCTCGTGCCGGAAGCAGTACGAGAACACATCGACCACGCGGCCTTCGGGCGGCAGCGGCCCCTGCCGCGCGATCACCGGGTAGATCGGGTAGCACGCGGCCGGGGTCAGCACCACGCGCGTGGCCCGCTGCTGGTCGGTCCAGTCCTCGCCGTCCTCCAGCCGCGCCAGCAGGCGGAAGTGGTCGCGCTCGTTGCCGCAGAAACTGTGTACGGTGCCGGCCAGCTGCGGGAAGCTCTTCAGGTATTCGCTGTCCTCGAAATCCTTGCGCGGCGTGGTGGGCGGAAAGCGCATCACCTCGGCCTGCTGGTCGGCGCCGGCCTGGGTGACCAGGGCGTTCATGCCCTCGGCAATGGCTTCGTACAGGCCGCTGCGACCATAGATGCCGTCCACGCCGGTGGGGATCAGGATACCTGCGTCGATCAGCGACTGCAGGAAAGTCGGCGTCGCGTAGCCGGTGCCGGCCACGGAGGGTTCTGCCGGGTCTGGGTCCGGCAGCCCGCTGACATTGTCGAGGCTGGCTTCCATGCTTTCTCCTCAGGAGGAACGTTCCGCCAGCAACAGGTTGGCGGTATTGGTCAGGATGCGGTCGTTGTTGATCATCAGCGGCGCGGACCACAGGTCGCGCAGGTGGCGGCCGAGGCTGTAGGGCGTGCCCTGCTTGTAGCCGGCCATGCCGCATACCAGCAGCGCGGTCTGCACGGCCTCGATGGCCAGTGTCGACACGCTGGTCTTGACGCTGTTCATTTCCGCCGCCAGCGCGAACGCCGCCGACATGCCGCCGCCCTGGCGGTGCCGGCGATAGTGGATCAGCGCCAGCTCGACGCGGCTCTCCATCAGCTGGATGGTGGCGACCGCCTCGGCCACGCGTGTGGCGGACGGAGGCAGCACGCCCGGACGCGCGCGCGCCTGGCCGCGGAACAGGGTCTTGGCGCGCTGCACCGCGTCGGCGGCCACGCCGGTCCACAGCGCGGCCCAGACGATATGCGAGAACGGCGTCATGGTGGCTTCGGCAATCTCCCCGAATGGCACCGGCAGCACCTGTTCGACGCTGCCGCGCGCCTCCAGCCGGAAGCCGTTGCTGCAGGTGCCGCGCATGCCCATCGTGTCCCAGCCGGACAGACACTCCAGCGTGTAGTCGGGCTTGAGCACGCAGACCAGCACCTGGTCCGACGGCGCCGCATCGGGATGGCGGCGCGCGGTGACCAGGATGCCGTCGGCATGCGCGCCGTAGGAGATCGTGGGCGCCATCTTGAGCAGGTGCAGTGCGCCGTTGTCGGCATTGACCGCGCAGCCGCTGGTGCGCAGCGCGCCGCCGATGCTTTCTTCAGAGGTGGCGGAAGCCAGCAGCAGCTGCTCGCCGGCCAGGCGGCGCAGCAGGTCTTCATGCCAGGCGCTGCCGATGCCGTGGTCGACCACGCACGCCACCTGGATCTGGTGCATCGCGTAGATCATGCCGGTGGCCGCGCAGCCGCCGCCCAGTATCCGGCAGATGGCGGCGATGGTTTCCGGCGAGGCACCGCAGCCGCCGTACTCGGGCGGCACCAGCGCGCCAAGCAGCCGCTGCTCGCGCAGCGCGGCCATGGCCTGTTCGGGGAAGACCGCGTCGCGGTCGACCTGGTCGGCATGGCGGGCCGCAAGCTCCGCCACCGTACGTGCCGCGGCCAGCAGCGCGGCGGGATCGGCGGCCCCGGCCTCGGCCGGGCTGCCCTCCACGCTGGCCAGTACCGGCCTCATGCTGCCTCCCGCGGCGAGGTGCTCAGTTGTGCGGCGGCGGCCGCCAGCGAGTCGATGCTGCGGAACAGCTCGCGGTTGAGCATGGTGTCGGGAATCTCGAAGCTAAAGGCATTTTCCAGGGCGAGCATCAGGTGGACGCTCGCCACCGAGGTCAGGCCCGCCTCGTACAGGTCGGCGTCGTCGGCCAGCGATTCGACCGGCACGTCCAGCCTGGCCACCTGGGCCAGGATGCCGCGAATGATGTTTTTCATGCATGCGCCTCCGGAGATCACCCCTTCAGGGGATGGACCCATTGCGCCATATGCGCCGCATCCGCTTCGGTACGTTGACGCACCAAGCCGCGTATCCGCAAGGCAACACGCAGTGGCCAATTGCGCCACACTGGGTGCCGCGGCAGGCTCTGGCCGCTTTGCAAGCCCCCGTTGCGCTGTAGGACAGCGCCTGACAACGGCGGCAAGGGGCCGAGGCTACAGTAGCAGCGCGACCCCCAGGCACGTGTTTCCGTATCGCCATGCCCCCAGATCCTGCCGCCCCTACCCGACTTTCGTTCCCCGATGCCGCCGCGCGTCTGTGCCTGACCTGTCTTGCCGCCACGCTGGCGGTTCCGGCCGCCCTGGCGGCAACGCCTGCCGAACCCTCGCAGCTGTCAGGGCTGGCCACCCTGCTGCTGGGCACGGTGCGCGGCAAGCCCACCGGCATGACCGGCGTCACGCGCCTGACCGCCGGCGATGCCGAGCGGCAGTTACGCATGGCTTGCCAGGAGCTGAAGCGGGCCGGCCCGGTCGACCTGGACGACTCCACCCGCTTCGACGGCTGCGTGACCAGGCCGGGCAAGATCGTTGAGTTCCAGCTGAAGGTGTGGGGCGTGGATGCCTCGCGCGAGGACACGCGCGAGTTCATGGCCTCGGCCAAGCCGATCCTGGAGCGCGGCATCTGCCGCAACCCGGATGTGCCGGTGCTCGGCAAGCTCGGCGTGACCTTGCACTATCACTATGTGGCGGGAAGGCAGTCGCTGGTGTTGCTGGATATTCCGCCGGACCACTGCGTGCGCAAGTGAGCGGCGCGCGCGGCCGGCAGGTACCGCATCGCTGCACTTGCCTCGGGAACGTGCACAGCCCGGAGCCTAGCCCTCGCCCAGCATCTCCTCGCAAACCGCCAGCCAGGCCCGCGCCGCGTGCGACAGGTAACGTCCTGGCGACCAGATATGCGCCATCGTCCAGTCCACCGCCGGCTCGGTCAGGCGTGCCATCGCCAGCGTGTCCTGGCCCTGCAGTCGCTCGGCCAGCGGTTGCGGCAGGAAGGTAGTGCCCAGCCCCGCCGCCGCCATCGAGGCGAGGAAATCCCAGTGACCGCTGCGCGCCACCACGCGCGGTTCGATGCGCGCCTCCAGGAAGGCCTGCCGCAGCTTGCGCGTCAGCGAGAAATCGTCGGTCAGCATGACCAGCGGCTCGTCGCGCAGCGCGCCCAGCGAGACCGTGCGACCGCGCGCCCAGCTGGCCTTGCGCGGGCCCACGGCCCAGATCGGGTAGCGCCCGAACTGGCGCGTCTCCAGCGCCAGGCCGCTGTCGCCGGGCAGCACGGTGGCGCCGACTTCCAGTTCGCCACTGGCCACCAGCTGCTCCACCACCTGCCCGCCGTGCTCGTCCAGCGTCAGCAACAGGTTGGGATAGCGTTGTCGGAACGCGCTGACCGCGGGCGAGAAAAACAGGTTGACCATCGGCGGGATCCCCACCGTCAGCTGCCCGCGGCCGAGCGAGGACAAGTCGGCCACTTCCAGCGTCAGCCGGTGGACCACGCCCAGCGCCTCCTGCCCGCGCTCGTAGACCACGCGGCCGACGTCGGTCAGGCGCACGCTCTTGCCTTCGCGGATCAGCAGCGGCTGGCCGACCTCGTCCTCCAGCTGTTTCACCATCTTGCTGATGGTCGACTGGGTCACGAAGAGCGAGGTGGCGGCCTGGGTGAAGCTGCGCAGGCGCGCGGTCTCGACGAAATAGCGCAGGGCGCGGATATCGATGGGCATCGTGGCGATGGTATGCGGAAGCCCGGTTGCACAGGCGCTCGCATCCATGAACAAATGGAATGGAGAGGCCAATATTAAATCATGAATGGAATGCGGAAGGTTTGGCTACACTTCGCTTCCACGCATTGCCCCTGCCCGACCGCGCCCCCTATGAAGCCCGGAGCGGCAGGTGGCGATGCGCGCCCCCAACCCTCGTCACCTATACCCCCGCCCCATGGCTAGCTGGCCGAATGCACGACAGTGGCAGTTCTCGCTGAAGGCATTCGCCGCCGCGATGCTGGCGCTCTATCTCGCGCTGGCGCTCGGCCTGCCGCGGCCGTACTGGGCGATGGCGACGGTCTACTTCGTCTCGCACCCGCTCACCGGCGCCACGCGCTCCAAGGCGGCATATCGCGTGGCCGGCACGGTGCTGGGCGCGGCCGCCGCGGTGGCGACCGTGCCGCAGCTGGTCAATATGCCGATCGTGCTGATGGCCGCGATTGCGCTGTGGATCACCGCGCTGGTCTACCTGTCGCTGCTGCAGCGCACGCCGCGCAGCTATGTGTTCCTGCTGGCCGCCTACACACTGCCGATCATCGCGCTGCCGGCGGTCAGCCAGCCGGCGCAGATCTTCGATATCGCCGTGGCGCGGATCGAGGAGATCGTGATCGGCATCGTCTGCGCCGGGCTGGTGGGCTCGGTGGTCTTTCCGGCCAAGGTGGCGCCGGCGCTGCGCGCACGCGCGGCCACGTGGCTGGCCGATGCGGCGGCATGGGCCACCGACATCCTGACCGGCAGCCCGCGCGCGGATGACGGCCGGCACCGGCTGGCCGCCGATATCCTCGCACTCGACCAGCTCGCCAGCCAGCTGACCTACGACACCGGAGGCAGCCACCCGCTGCGCCACGCCCGCGCGCTGCGCCAGCGCATGACCATGCTGATGCCGCTGCTGTCGTCGCTGGAGACCGTGCTGCAGGCGCTGCGCAGTCATCCGCAAGGCATGCCCGCCGAACTTGACGCGGCGCTGTCTGCGACGGCGGCGTGGCTCGGCGATGGGGCGGCCGGGCCCGCGCCGTCGATCGCGGGCGGCTGGCCTGCTGACCATGACGGGCACCCGATCGACTGGCATGCAGGGCTGGCGGCAACCGCCGCCGACCAGCTGCAACGCCTGTGCACCGTGTACGCGGAATGCCGCGCGCTGCAGCAAGGCATAGGCGACCGCAGCGCGCGCCCGCCGCAAGTGCGTGAGGATGCCGCCCCGGACGCGGCGGCGCTGCACCATGACCACGGCATGCTGCTGTTCGGTGCCGTCTCCAGCGGGCTGGCGGTGTTCTGCGCGGGGCTGCTGTGGATCTTCTCCGGCTGGGAGGATGGTGCGGGCGCGGTGGCGGTGGCGTCGATCGCGTGCTGCTTTTTCGCGGCCATCGACGAGCCGGGCCGCATGGCCGGGGCCTTCCTGCGCTGGAGTGGGGTCTGCCTGCTGGTGTCGTCCGGCTACCTGTTCCTGGTGGTGCCGCATGCACGCACCTTCGAGGCGCTGGTGGCGATGCTGGCGCTGCCCTACCTGGGCACCGGACTGCTGATCGCGCGGCCGGGCTTCCAGTTGATCGCAATGCTGCTGTCGGTCAACACGGCTTCGTTCGCCAATGTGCAATCGGTGTTCGACGCGGATTTCCTCGGCACCTTCAATACCTGCCTGGCCAGCGCCGCGGCGATGCTGTTCGCGCCGCTGTGGTCGATGGCGGTGCGTCCGTTCGGCGCGCGCGCGGCGGCACAGCGGCTGGTGCGCGCCAGCTGGCAAGACCTGGCGCAGGCCGCCACGCTGCGTACCGATGGCGATACGCGGCTTGGTGCGCGCATGCTCGACCGGCTCGGGCAGTTGGTGCCCCGGCTGGGCGCCGCTGGCGATCCGTTGTCGTCCGAGGGGTTCCATGCCCTGCAAGTCGGCTACTGCGCGCTGGCGCTGCAAAAGGCGCTGCCGGCA
The DNA here is from genome assembly GCF_058252315.1 of Cupriavidus sp. PB-02. Lineage (NCBI taxonomy): Bacteria > Pseudomonadati > Pseudomonadota > Betaproteobacteria > Burkholderiales > Burkholderiaceae > Cupriavidus > Cupriavidus sp. PB-02. Next base: position 1,456,927 of record NZ_CM177695.1, on the reverse strand, counting down.
TTGCAGCCCGCGACGCGCAAGCCGGTGCGGCGGGTGCTGGCTGCCGTGGCGCGGCATTTCCGCGCGCGGCTGCGCACGGGCCATGCGGTCCCAGTGCCGGCCGGGCTGGCGGCATCGGTGGCCGAAGCCATCGCCGGCGTGGCCGCGCTGCCGGGGCGCAGGCATGGCGGCACGCTCGGCGCACTGGTGGTACTGCAGGTCACGCTGCAGCCCGGTGCGCCGGCCCGCTGACTTCCAACGCCTCTGCTGCACCCATGCTCAGTGAAATCGATCTCTACGGCGTCTTCGTGCCCGGTGTGCTGGTACTGATGGTGCTCGCCTTCGCCGTCACCACCGCGATCCGCATGGTGCTGGCGGCGCTGGGCTGCTACCGGCATATCTGGCACCGCTCGCTGTTCAACCTTTCCCTCTATGTGATCGTCCTGGGTGCTGTGGCCGCGGTCTTTGTCGCGGTGCCGGCACTGCCATCATGAATTTCCGACTCCGCAACTTCCTTCCCTTGCTGCCCACGCTGCTGGCCGCGCTCGCCGCGCTGCTGGTGCTGCGCCACCTGTGGGACTACTACACGGCCGCGCCGTGGACCCGCGACGGCCATGTGCGCGCCGACATTGTCCAGGTCGCGCCCGATGTCTCGGGCCTGGTCATCAGCGTGCGGGTGCGCGACAACCAGTACGTGCGCCGCGGCGAGGTGCTGTTCGAGATCGACCGCGACCGCTACGCGCTGGCGCTGCAGCAGGGGCAGGCCACCGCCGCCACGCAGCGCGCCGCGCTGGCGCAGGCGCGGCGCGAGGCCGCACGCAATCGCACGCTGGATGGCCTGGTTGCCGGCGAGGTCGCCGAACAGGGCCGCGCTCGCGTGGAGCAAGGCCAGGTCGCGCTGGCGCAGGCCGAGGCCGCGGTGCGGCTGGCGCAGCTGAACCTCGAACGGACCAGCGTGCGCAGCCCGGTGGAGGGCTACCTCAACGACCGGCTGCCGCGGCTGGGCGACTATGTCTCCACCGGCCGCCCGGTGCTGTCGGTGGTCGACGCCGCCTCGTTCCATGTGGAGGGCTATTTCGAGGAGACCAAGCTGCACCGCATCCGCATCGGCAGCCCCGTCGACGTGCATATCATGGGCGAGCCGCGGCACCTGCGCGGCCATGTGCAGAGCATTGCCGCCGGCATCGAGGACCGCGACCGCAGCGCCGGCGCCAACCTGCTGCCCAACGTCAACCCGACCTTCAACTGGGTGCGGCTGGCGCAGCGCGTGCCGGTGCGCATCGTGCTGGAAGACGTGCCCGCCGATGTGCGGCTGGTGTCGGGCCGCACGGCCACCGTGGCGGTGCTGGAGCAGCGCGGCAATGACGCCCCGCGCCGCGTGGGGCCGCGTTCGTGATGCGGCGCCGTCGATGGCTGGCCTGTGTGGCCGCAACCCTGTGCGCCTGCACGACCGTGGGCCCGGACTACCGCGTGCCTGGCGACGCTGCGGTACGGGCGCCCGCCGCCAACGGTCCGCTGCAAGGCGGCGCTGCGCACGGCGTTGCCATCGCGCCCGTGCCCGACGACTGGTGGCGGCTCTATGACGACCAACGGCTCGACCGCCTGGTGCAACAGGCGCTGGCCGCCAACACGGATATCCGTGCCGCCGCCGCCAACCTGCGCCGCGCGGTGGCGCTGCTGCACGAAGTCGAGTCTGAAAACCTGCCGCAGGGCGGCGCCAGCGCGAGCGTGTCGCGCGCGCAATTGTCGGCCGAGAGCTTCCTGCAGACCGAGAAACCGCCGGTGTTCAATCTCGGCGACTTCGGCCTGGGCGTGTCCTATCTGATCGATTTCTTCGGCAAGCTGGCCCGGGCCGACGAGGCCGCGCTGGCCGGCGCGCAGGCCAGCGAAGCCGCGCTTGACCAGGTGCGCGTCAGCGTGGCCGCGCAGACCGTGCGCGCCTACGTGCAGGGCTGCGCGGCCACGCATGAACTGGCGGCCGCCACGCGGCAGCTCGAGGTACAGCAGCGCACGCTGGGCGCAACGCGCCGGCTGGTGGCAGGCGGGCGCGGCGAGCCCGCCGACGTCGCACGCGAGCGCGCCCGCACCGAAGCGCTGCGCGCCGCCCTGCCCGCACTGGAGGCATCCCGCACTGCGGCGCGCTACCGGCTGGCACTGCTGCTCGGCAAGCCGCCCGCGGGGCTGCCGCCAGACGAGGTCGAATGCCATGGGGAACCCACGCTGCGCACGCCGCTGCCCGTGGGCGATGGCGCCACACTGCTCAGGCGCCGGCCCGATGTCCGCCAGGCCGAGCGCGAGCTGGCCGCCGCGACCGCGCGCATCGGCGTGGCCACCGCTGACCTTTACCCGTCGATCCGCATCGGCGCCAGTGCCGGCCTGACCGGCGTACTCAGTCACCTCGGCAGCGGTCCCACCGCACGCTGGAGCGTGGGGCCGTTGCTGAGCTGGTCATTGCCGACCAACGGCGTGCGCCACCGTATCCACGGCCATGAGGCCGCTGCGGAGGCGGCGCTGGCGCGCTTCGACGGCGCGGTGCTGCGCGCGCTGCAGGAAACCGAGACGGCGTTGTCCGCCTACACGCGCGAACTGGAACGGCACGAGGCCCTGCACGCCGCGTACGAGCATGCCGGCGAGGCCGCGAGGCAGCAGCGCCGGCTGCAGCAGGCGGGGCGCATTCCCTATCTGGCGCTCCTCGACGCGGAACGGACACTGGCCGATGCCGAGGCCGCGCTGGCGGCCTCGGAGGGTCACGTGGTGTCGCGCCAGGTCGACCTGTTCCTGGCGCTGGGCGGCGGCTGGCAGGCCGGCCGCATGGCCACGCCAGCCACATCGGCTCAAGATGAAAAAATCGAATGATTTCACGCCGTTTAAATCATCACAGGAATGGATCAGCGTGACTACACTTCGTCCCGTGCCGCACGCTTCCCACGCCGCGGCACCGCCCACAAGGCGAACCGGACGGCATGTGGCAAGCAGATCCGCCGCTCCCGCAATGGCCCTGCCAGGCCATGCCGTCCTTCAACCCAACACAGCAGACATGCATAAAAACGATCTCAAAGCCCTCCTTGCCACGGCCATCTCCATCGCAGCACTCGGTGCCGGCGCCCTTGCCTGCAACGCCGCCGCGGCACAAGGCCTGAACGACCGCGGCGTCGCCGCCGACCGTGATGGCTACAGCATGCACAACGGCAAGCGCGATCCGTTCACCGAAGGCGCGCACGTCAACGGCAAGCGCGATCCCTTCACCGACGGCGCCCGCGTCAACGACAAGCGCGACCCGTTCACCGACGGCGCCAACCGCGCAGCCGCCGGCATGGAACTGGCCGGCATGGACCGCAGCGGCGTATCCGCGTCGCCGGCCCACGCCGCCGCGCGCACGCAGGCAGCCGCCTGACGCATCTGTCGCTGCCACGGCGCCAGCCGTGGCAGCAGCGCTGACCGGAATTGCCCGGTTCCGGCCAGTCTCCTTCCCCCCGCCTCCCGACCTCCCATGAAAACCGTCCTGCTCGCCCTGCTTGGCCTGGGCGCCATCACCGCATCCCTGCCGGCCGCCGCCGGCCCCGACTGGGCCGTCATCGAGCGCGCCCGCGCCGCGGCTCGCGCGCGTCATGCCGCCCATTGCGCACAACCGGCCGACTCCCCTACGCCGGCTACGGCATGCTGAACGCTGTCGACGCGCGCGCTCCGGTGCTAGATTGAGAAGGCGTGCGGCCGGCAAGCGCCAGCTGCGCCTGACAAGCCACAACCAAGCTACCCCACTACAAGCGAGGAGCCGCGCATGTCCCTGCCCCACCTTTCTTCCGGACAGATCGCCAGCGTGCTGCCATTGGGCACTCGGCTGGACCAGACCGCCACCCAGGCCTTGTTCAAGGAAGGCCCGCTGGAAGTGATGCGCCTGGTGCTGAAGGCGGGCAAGCATGTGCCGCCGCATTCGGTGGATGGCCCGATGACCGTGCACTGCCTGGAAGGCGAAGTGCGGCTGCGCGTGGACGGCGCCGAGCGCCACCTGCGCCAGGGCGACCTGCTCTACCTGGGGCCGTGCGTGCGCTACGACGTGACGGCCCTCACCGATGCCTCGGTGCTGGTGACGATGGTCTTGCCCGGCGGCTGCTGACCGCCTGCGCGGAGCCTACGCCACGCCAGGCTGCCAGCGGGCGCTGGCAGCCACGAAGGCATCGATCAGCGCCGCGACCGGTTCGCGGCGCAGCGCCGACTCGCGCACCAGCACCCCCACGTCGCGATAAAGCGGCCCGCCCGGCAGCGGCGCCTGCACCACGCCGGCTGCCTGCCGCAGCGGCACCAGCCCGGACGGGATGATGGCGCAGCCCAGCCCGGCTTCCACCATCTGCAGGATGACCGCCGGCTCGTCCAGCTCCATCCCTTCCCTGACCCATAGCCGCTGGCGCTTCAGGTAGCGCTCCACCAGCTGGCCGCCGGTGGAATGGCGGTTGTAGCGGATAAACGGCAGCGTCTCCAGCATCGCGCGCAGGTCCGGCGGCGCGCCGGCCGGGCCGATGCCGACAAAGCCCTCGCGCACCAGCGGCACCCACTTCAGGTCCGACGGAAGGCCCAGCCGTGGCCGGATCAGCACGGCGATGTCGAGTTCGCGCGCATCCACCTGGGTCAGCAGCTGGGTGGACATGCCCGGCACCACGTTGACGAGCGAGTCCGGAAAGCGCACGCGAAAGCGCCGCATCGCATCGGCCAGCAGGGTGGCCTGGACCGTCGAGACCGCGCCCAACTCCAGCGGCGCGGCGTCGGCATGCGCGCCGGCGCGGTCTTTCATCGACGCATAAAGCTCGACAAAGCGGCGCGCTTCCGGCACCAGCCGCCGCCCGGCCTCGCTCAGCGCCACGGACTTGCCGGTGCGGTCGAACAGGGTGCAGTCCAGTTCCTCTTCCAGGCGCCGGATCTGCGTGCTGACGGCCGACTGCGTCAGCGCCAGCCGCGCCGCGGCGGCGGAGAACGAGCCGGTTTCGGCGGCCACCAGGAAGGTCTGGAAGTAGCGGATCATCTATTGAAAACTCTGATACTCAGGTCAAAAATGATTCGCTTCATATTACGAGTCCTGCTGGCTACAATCAACCCACAGGCTTCGGCCCACCCTTCAGAATGCTCCCCGACAAAGGCCCCCGCATGAACGCAACCCCTTCCATCCCCCTGTTCCACCTGGCATTTCCCGTGCGCGACCTGGCCGAGGCCCGGCGCTTCTACGGCGACCTGCTCGGCTGCCCCGAAGGGCGCAGCTCCGAGGCCTGGGTGGATTTCAACTTCTACGGCCACCAGGTGGTGGCGCACCTGTCGCCGGAGGAATGCGGCCATCGCGCCACCAGCGCGGTCGATGGCGACGACGTGCCGGTGCGGCATTTCGGCGCGATCCTGCCAATGGCCGAGTGGGAGGCGCTGGCCGAGCGGCTGCGCGCGGCCGGCACGAAGTTCGTGATCGAGCCGCACGTGCGCTTCAAGGGCCAGGTCGGCGAACAGGCCACCATGTTCTTCCTGGACCCGTCGGGCAACGCGCTCGAGTTCAAGGCCTTTGGCGACATGAGCCAGGTGTTCGCCAAGTAAGGCGGCGCGCCGGGCTTCAGTCCGCCGCTGCGCTGGCGGCGGGCAGCACGTCTGTCAGTACCACCAGCGCAGCCTCATAGTCATACCCTTCGATCGCATCGCCCAGCTGGCGCAGCGTGCCAGCCGGCATCGCCACCGCCAGCGCGGCGCAATGCATGGCGAGCGTCTGGCCGGCTTCGCTGGCGCCTTCACGCAGCTGCCGGCGCAGTACCTCCAGCACATGGGCATCCGGACCAGCGCCTGTCGCTACGGTCAACGCTGCCGGCACCGGCGGCAAATGCCGCCGCAGCGACGCCAGCAGGTCCGACAACGCCACCTCCAGCGCCTGCTGCAACGCCGCCTGCGCACCGTCGCTGGCCTCGCGCAGCGCGCTTTCCAGTGCCGCCGCGGCGCGGGACACTTCCATCGCGCCGAGATTGCCAGCGACCCCGGCCAGCGCATGGGCCAGCTGCCCCGCCTCCGCACTGCGCCCCTGCGCCAGCAGCGCGCCAGTGCGGGCGCCGGCATCGCCATAGTGGGCTTCGAACCGCGCCAGCAGGCCGCGATAGGTCTCGGCCTGACCGCCGGCACGCGCCAATGCCGCCGGCACATCGAGCTGCCGTTCGGCAGCCAGCGCGCGCAGCCACGCTGACATGGCTTCCACGGCGATAACCGTGCCTGACGTCGCCGGCAGCTTGCGCCCGCCGGTCAGCCAGGAGTGCACCGTGGCAAAAAACACCGCCGGGTTGATCGGCTTGGCGATGTGGTCGTCCATGCCGGCGGCCAGGCAGCGCTCGCGGTCCTCGGGCAAGGCGTTGGCGGTCATCGCGACCACCGCCAGGCCGGCCAGCCGCGCATCGGCGCGGATGCAGCGCGTGGCCTCGAACCCGTCCATGACCGGCATCTGCATGTCCATCAGCACCAGGTCGTAGGACTGCACCGCCAGGCGCTCCAGCGCTTGCAGGCCGTTCTCCGCCGTATCGGGCGTGATGCCGGCCTGCTGCAGCAGGTGTACCGCGACCTCGCGGTTGATCTCGTTGTCTTCCACCAGCAGCACGCGCCGCTGCGGCAGCGACCAGCCGGGTCCGGGCGCGGCGCGCACCGGCTTGTCAGGCCGCGGCGCATCCGGATCGGCCGCCAGCACGCGCAGCGTCGCATCGAACAGCACCGACGGGCTCACCGGCTTGAGCAGCGAGGCGTCGAAGCCGCTGCGCTCGCCCTCGCGCATCACCGCCTCGCTGCCGTTGGCGGTCACCATCAGCGGGCGCGGGCGCGGGCCGCGCAGCGGCAGGCCCGCCAGCCGGCGCGCGGTCTCGATGCCGTCCAGCCCCGGCATGCGCCAGTCGATAAAGGCGGCGTGATAGGGATCGCCGTGCGCATCGGCCTCGGCGATGGCGGACAGCGCGGCCTCGCCCGAGGCCGCTTCTTCCACGCGGAAGCCGAAGCCGCGCAGCATCGCGGCAATGACCTGGCGCGCATAGCCGTGGTCGTCCACCACCAGCAGCCGGCGGCCCGCCAGCTCGGGCCGCACCAGCAGCGCCGGCGCGCGCTGGCTGCCGGGCAGCAGCGACAGCTCGAACCAGAACCTGCTGCCCTGGCCCGGCGTGCTGTCCACACCGAGTGTGCCACCCATCAGCTGCACCAGCCGCTGGCTGATCGCCAGGCCCAGGCCGCTGCCGCCGTAGCGGCGCGTGGTCGAGCTGTCGGCCTGTTCGAAGCTCTGGAACAGCCTCTCGATCGCGTCGGGCTCGATGCCGATGCCGGTGTCGCGCACCTCGAAATGCAGCCGCACGCGCGGCATCGCATCCGCGCCCGTGCAGCGCGCCACGCGCACCACGATCTCGCCGCGCTCGGTGAACTTGACCGCGTTGGTGGTGAAGTTGATCAGCACCTGCCGGATCCGCAGCGGATCGCCGCGCAGCGCGTCGGGCACGTCCGGCGCCACTTCCACGATCAGCTCCAGCTGCTTGGCAGCGGCGCGCTCGGAGACCAAGTCGCCCACGGTGCGCAACACCCGCTCGAGCGAGAAGTCGATCTCTTCCACCTCGAGCTTGCCGGCCTCGATCTTGGACAGGTCCAGGATATCGTTCAGGATGCCCAGCAGGTGCTGGCCCGAGCGCTCGATCTTCTCGATATAGTCGCGCTGCTTGGGGTCGAGCCGCGTGCCCAGCGCCAGGTGGGCCATGCCGATCACCGCGTTCATCGGCGTGCGGATCTCATGGCTCATATTGGCCAGGAAGCTGGCCTTGGCCTGCGCCGCCGATTCGGCCGCGTGCGTGGCTTCGGCCAGCTCGGCGTTGGCCACCGCCAGTTCGCGCGTGCGTGCCGATACCTTGTGCTCGAGCGTCTGCGACAGTTCCATCAGCGCACGGTGCGCGCGCACCTGGCTGGTGATGTCGATGCCGACCGCGCCTACGCCGACCACTTCTTCGGTGGCCGGGTTGCGCACCGGGAAGCGCATCACCTGCAGCTCGCGCGGGCCCTGGCTGGAATACATCGTGTAGACCTGTTCCTCGGCCCGGCCGGTGGCCATCACGCGCTCTTCGATATCCCAGCGTTCCTGGGTGCCGTCCGGCATCACCGCGAGCTCGCGGTCGGTGCGGCCCAGCGCCTCGCGCTCGGTCAGGCCCAGTAGCGCCTGCGTGGTGGGGTTCAGCGCCAGGAAGGCATGGTTGCGGTCCTTCAGGTGCATGATCGCCGGCGCATGGTCGAGCATCGCGCGCAGGCGCTCCTCGCTCTGCGCCAGCCGCTGCTGGCCGCGGCGCAGCGCCCACGCCGCCAGCCCGATCAGCAGCAGGATCGACAACGCCATGCCGATCACCACGTTGCGCGTGGACAGGTACGAGTGGAAGGCCTCGTCCATGTCCTGCTCCAGCACCAGCGCACTCGCCAGCGCGGGCACCCACAGCCCCGCGCCGGCGACGCGCTTGCCGCGGTAGTCGCGGTAGCCGAACGCCAGCTGCAGGGTCTGGTGGCCCAGCACCTGCTGCGCCAACCGCGTCAGCGGCGCGCCGGGCGGCAGGCGCCAGGTGCCGTTGCCGTCTGCCACCGGCACGCGCGCCAAGGTGTTGAACATCGACGGCGTGCCGGGCGCCAGCAGCCCCTGCGCGGCCAGTTCTTCATCGAAGCGCGCAGGCGACACCAGCCGGCCATCGGCATCGATCATGTACAGGTCGCCGCTGCGGCCATAGCGCGCCGCGGTGACGAGCTGCAGCATCACCGCGTGTGGATCGATGCGCAGGCACAGCGTGCCGATGACGCGCTCGTCATCCCAGATTCGCGCGCATACCGCCTGGAAGGTGGGCACCTCCGCCCGGCCGGCGTGGTCGGCAGCGGCCGGCGGCGGTCCGGGGTACGGGGCCGACACCGCGGCGCCTTCGTGGCGCGCGCGCTGGGCCGTGCGGGCGGACTCCGGCATCAGCAACTGGCCGTTGCGCTCGGGCCGTTCGGACACCACGATCCGGTCGTCGGCCGTGACCAGGGCAAAGCCGATATAGCCATGCGAACGGTACAGCGGCGTGATCCAGCGCAGGAACCGGGCGGCCTGCACGGGATCGGCATCGCCCTGCGCGGCGAGCAGCGGCCGCGCCAGCCGTACCGTGGCTTGCAGCGCGGCGATCGACGCGGTGCGCCGCCGCTGCTCGCCGGACCAGACCTCGAGCAGGCGCGCCGTGGTGCTGACGGTGGCGCCGAGGCGCGCGCCCACGCTGGCCTGCTCGTTCTCGCGCACCAGCGAGGCGGCGGCAAAGGCCACCAGCCACACGGCCACCGCCAGCAGCGCGGCATAGGCCAGCAGCGGCCCGAACAGCCGCCCGCCAGTGCTGAAGCGTCCGCGCATGCCGTCAGCCTTGCGCGGGTGCCAGGACCAGCTCAGGTGCAGAGGCGGCGGGATCGGCGTACTGCAGGGCGATGGCGTGGAACTCGCCGGTGATTGCCAGGAAGGCGTCGACCACGCGCGGGTCGAAATGCCGCCCGCGGCCTTCTGCGATGATGCGCACGGCATCCTCATGCGTGAAGGCCGCCTTGTAGACGCGCCGCGAGATCAGCGCGTCATAGACGTCGGCCACCGCCATCAGGCGTGCGGACAAAGGGATGGCGTCGCCGGCGAGGCCGTCGGGATAGCCGCTGCCGTCCCATTTCTCGTGGTGGTGGTGGGCGATCTCGCGCGCATAGCGCAGGAAGGAGCTGGTGGTGCCGCACTGGGTTTCGGCATCGGCAATGGCGTCGCGGCCCAGCGTGGTGTGGGTCTTCATGACCTCGAACTCCTCGGCCGTCAGCTTGCCGGGCTTGAGCAGGATGCGGTCCGGGATGCCGACCTTGCCGATGTCGTGCAGCGGCGCGGACTTGAACATCAGGTCGATGGCCTTGTCGTCGAGCTGGGCGGCAAAGTGCGGGTCGTGCTGCAGCTTGCGCGCCAGCGCGCTCACGTAGTGCTGGGTGCGGCGGATATGGTTGCCGGTTTCGTTGTCGCGGGTTTCGGCCAGCGCCGCCAGCGCGATGATGGTGGCGTCCTCGATCAGCGTGATCTCGCGCGTGCGGCGCTGCACCTCCGCCTCGAGCCAGGCCGAGCGGTCGCGCAGGAAGTCGTGCGCCTGCTTGAGCGTGAGCTGGCTGGCAATGCGTGCGCGCGCCACCGGCGCGTTGACCGGCTTCATGATGTAGTCGACCGCGCCGACCTCGAAGCCGAGGGCCTCGTCGTGGGCCTCGGCGCGGGCGGTCAAGAAGATCACCGGCACGCTGGCGGTGCGCGGGTCGGCCTTGAGCTGGCGGCAGGCATCGTAGCCGTCCATGCCGGGCATCGACACGTCCAGCAGGATCAGGTCCGGGGGTGCCTCGCGCGCCAGTTGCAGCGCGGTGGCGGCGCGGGTGGCCACCTTGACGCGGTATGGGTCCTGCAGCAGCGCAACCATGGCCGCTATGTTCTCGGGAACGTCATCGACGACCAGGACGGTGGGCCGCTGGTCGGGGCTGGGAGCGCTCATGTATCGAAGTTGGCGGTTGGTCCGTCTTTTTCCTGCGCGCCGGGCGCGCGGGCCGCTTCGGGATTCCCGGATGGCGGGCTGGGTCGCGGCCGGCGGGTATGGCTGGGCATTGCGCGGGCGCGATTCTCTGCACAATCGGCAGAAAATGGCGCCGGCTATCCCCTCCCTAAGCGGGGTTCAGGTCCTCGATCTCCCGAAACCCAACCAAAATATGCCCAATAAGGCGCCAAAACAAGCTGAGGCAGGCCGCTCAGGCAATGCGGCGCATGGCCTCCCGGATCGGATCGGCCTCGGTGGGCCGCACCAGGCGCGCCACTTCCTGGCCATCGCGCAGAAACACCAGCGTCGGCCACAGCTTGATGCGGAACGAGCGCCCCAGTGGCCGGCCGCTGCCGTCTTCGATCTTGATATGGCGCAGCTGCGGATGCGCGGCAAAAGCCTCGGCCAGCGCCGGCTGCGCGCGCAGGCAGAAGCCGCACCAGGGCGCGCCGAACTCCACCACCGTGCCGCCCTTCAGGGCGTCCACCTCGGTGCGAGGCGGCTCGCTGGCCGCGTAGTGTTGGGTCATTGACATGGGTCTGGTTCCTGGTTGTGCTCACGATATCCGCCTTGCCTGCCAGATTCATTCCAGCGCCAGGGTGCGGGCAGGCAAGGGAAAGCGGACGATCTTGTCGAACCGACAGTGTAATTTCTACGCCGCCGGGCCGATTTCCCACCATGCGGGCAGCAACTGGCGCACCTCGGCGCCGGCAAAGCGGTCATCGATCAGGTACACCACGCCCCGGTCCTGCTGGGTGCGGATCACCCTGCCCGCCGCCTGCACCACCTTGCGCAGGCCGGGATACAGGTAGGCATAGGCATAGCCCTGGCCGAACACGGCCTGCATGCGGGCACGGAACTGCTCGTTGACCGCATTGAACTGCGGCAGCCCGAGCGTGGCGACGAAGGCGCCGATCAGGCGCTCGCCGGGCAGGTCCACGCCCTCGGCAAAGGCACCGCCCAGCACCGCGAAGCCGATGCCCTCGCCGCCTTCGACAAAGGCAGACAGGAATGCGGCCTGCGCCGCCTCGTCCATGCCGCGCGACTGCACCCAGTGCGGGATGTCGGGGTGCGCCTGGGCAAAGCGGGCGACCGCCTGCTGCAGGTACTCGTGGCTGCTGAAGAAGGCCAGGTAGTTGCCGCGCCGCTCACGGAACTGGCCTGCCATCAGCGCGACGATGGCGGGCAGCGACCGCTCGCGCTGTGCATAGCGGGTGGAAATGCGCCCGGCGATCCGCACCGACAACTGCTCGGGGCGAAACGGCGATGGTACTTCCACGCGCGCGCAGTCGGCCGGCAAACCCAGCGTATCGAGGTAGTAGCCGGCAGGATCGAGCGTCGCGGAGAACAGCGTGACCGAGTGCGCAGCGGCAAAGCGCGTCCGCAGGAACGGTGCGGGGATGACGTTGCGGAGGCACAGCCGCGTGTGGTTGCCACGTCCGCCGTGCGGCGACCGGTGCAGATCGAACAGCGAGTTGGCATCGAGCTGCTCGGCCATGCGGCCGAAATGCAGCGCGTCGAAATAGAAGCGCTGCAGCGCCGGGTCGTGCGCGCCGGGGTGCTCGGTCATATGCGTGAGCGCGGCGCCGCAGAATTCGTCCAGCGCGCGGCGAAAGGCAGCCGGCACTTCGGGCAGCACCTCATACTCGGCCTCGGCCTGCCGGGCCAGCGCGCGCCACTGGCGCGCCAGCCGTGCCAGCGGCTTCGCCACGGCTGCAGGCGCGCTGCGCCGCACCTCGCGCAAGGACTGCGGATCGAGTTCCACGGTGTACATCGCGCGGCCGCGCTCGACCAGGTTGTGCGCCTCGTCCACCAGCACGCTGGCGCGCCAGCCGTTGGCGGCAGTCAGCGCGTACAGCAAGGCGCTGCGGTCGAAGTAGTAGTTGTAGTCGGCCACCACCACGTCGCTCCAGCGCACCAGTTCCTGGGCCAGGTAGTAAGGGCAGATGTCGTGTTCGAGCGCCAGTTGGCGCACCGCGGCGCGGTCGCGCACCGGCACGCCGCGGGCCGCTTCGCGCGCGGCCGGCAAGCGGTCGTAGAAGCCGCGGGCCAGCGGGCAGGACTCGCCATGGCAGGCCAGCTCGGGATGCTCGCAGGCCTTGTCGCGCGCCACCAGTTCCAGCACGCGCAGCGGCTGCGCGCCGTGCCCGCGCAGCGCGTCGGCGGCCTGCAGCGCGACGCCGCGGCCGGTGGAACGGGCCGACAGGAAATAGGCCTTGTCGATGCCCTGCCCCGGCATGGCCTTGAGCACCGGGAACAGCGTGCCGACCGACTTGCCGATGCCGGTGGGCGCCTGCGCCAGCAGGCTGCGGCCCGTGCGATTGGCGTTGTAGACCGCCTGCGCCAGCTCGCGCTGGCCGGGGCGGAAGCCCTGGTGCGGGAAAGTCAGCTGCGCCAGTGCGGCGTCGCGCGCCCGCCGATGCGCCAGCTCCGCCTGCGCCCAGTGCAGGAAGCGCTCGCAGGTCTGCTCGAAGAAGTCTTCGAGTTCCGCCGCGGTGAAGTGCTGCACGACCGGATGCTCGCGCTGGCCGACGATGTCGAAATAGACCACGGCGATCTCCAGCCCGGGCAGCGCCAGCTTGCGGCACAGCAGGCAGCCGTAGATCCTGGCCTGCGCCCAGTGCAGGTGGCGGTGGTTGTCGGGCACCGCGGCGTCGCCGCGCACGGTCTTGATTTCTTCCAGCCGGTTGGCGGCGGGATCGTAGCCGTCGGCGCGGCCGCGCACGTGCAGGGGGCCGAAATCGGCGGACAACGCGACCTCCGCCTGGTAGCCCTCGCCGCGCCGGCCAGTCACCACCGCATGCCCGGCCACGCCCTCCTGCGCCGACGGCGTCGGCACGAAGCGCAGGTCCAGGTCGCCCGCCTTGGCGGTGAATTCGCACAGCGCGCGCACGGCGACGACGTAGGACGGCGCAGAAGGTGTGGCGGGAGGGGGCGGCAAGGCTATGGACACTACGAAGGAGGACAGCGGAGAAACTGTATGAATATACAGTATTGCCAGCGCGCTACCCCGCGGCAACCCGCCGGCATAAGGGGAGCCGGTGGATTGGCGACAGGATCGACTACTTCGTCAACTCCGGAGAACGTCTATCCGTGCGAGGCCGAGGATGCGCTGGTCGCTCGGTTCAGCTCAGCTCGCCGGCCAACCGCGCGTACGCAGCCGGCCGCTCTTGCCTCGCGCCGGCGTGCCACGTACCGGCCGCGCCCGGCGCGCAGGCTGGCCTTCCTGGCCTGCGCTAGTCGCTCCACTGCCACCTGACTGCTCGCGATACTCCGCCAGCAAGGCTTCGCGCTGCCGGACGCGCTCTTCCAGCACGGCCAGGGCCTGCCCGAGGCGGGTCATTTCGCTGCCCTGCTTCGAGGCAGACTCGGCGGCGTGGGCAAGCCGCTCCATGGCGGCCTTGCGCTCGGCCTCCAGCAGCTTCTGCGCATCCTTTGCCGCCACGCGCGCGGCATCCAGCTCCAGCGCCATGCGGCGCTCATTGGCGGCGGTGCGTTGCGTGAGAATTTCGCGCTCCTGGTCCCATGCCGCGCGCTGGGCGGCAAAGTCCCGCTGCAGGGCGTCGCGCGCCTCGAGCGCTGCGGCCGCTTCGGCGCGCAGCGCATCGACCTGCCGCTGCAAGGCCGCAGCCGCGGCTTCTGCGCGTGCGGCGCGGTCGGAGGCCTCGTCGCGGGCCCGCGTCAGTTCAGCCATGGCAGTCTCGGCACCGTCCAGGCGTGCCTGCATGACCTGGCGTTCCTGCGCCAGCGCTTCCTTCTCCTGCTCCAGCGCGGCCTGCTCCCCGGCCAGCGCCGCCTGGCGCTGCGTCAGCGCGGCTTCGGCCGATGCCCTGGCCACCTGCAGCGCGGCCTCCCATAGATAGCGCGCCGCTTCCGTGACCGGCTCCGGGCAGCTAGGCGCGGGCGCAAATCCCTGCGGATCCTGGATGCGCCCGCCCAGCGCGGCAAACCAGGCGTCCAGGTGCGGGCTGACCGTGTTGGGGGAACCGCGCCCCAGATGCAGGCGGATGCGTTCGATGGTCGGGCGCTGGCCCGCCTTCAGCAGGCTGTCGGCGGCCTGCCAGACGTCGTCGCGGGTGATGCCACGGCTGCGGAGGGTTTCCATGGTGGGAATCCGGCTAAAGGTCCAAGGGAGGGCAAATAAGGTTCGATAATGGAGACTTATCGGCTGTTATTCGTCATCTACGTATGATATATTACAGCATACATCATATTTAATATGATCAAGATCAAGCCAGCCCACGAGGCCTACTTTCCCCCCATCGTTCCCGATGTCGAACTACCGGCGCCGCTTCGCCCGTCCGAACTTGATCCTCTTGCCGAACAGGCCGCCAATGCGCTGCGCCGCGAAGGCGAATCGCAAAATACGGTGGCGAGCTACCGCTCTGCCCTGCGGTACTGGTCTGCCTGGTATGCCCTGCGCTACCGCCAGCCCGTGCAACTCCCGCTCGCGCCTGCCGTCGTTATCCAGTTCATCGTCGACCACGCCACGCGCCAGACGCCGCAAGGTGTTGTCTGCGAGATGCCCGCGGCCATCGACCAGGCGCTGGTCGCTCATGGACACAAGGCACGACCCGGCCCGCCCGCGCTGTCCACGCTGACCCACCGGCTCGCGGTGGTGGCCAAGGCGCACCGCCTGCAGGACCTGCCCAACCCCTGTGCCGATGCCGCCGTACGCGAACTGATGGCCGGCATTCGCCGCGCCTATGCGCGCCGCGGACAGCGGCAGGCGCGCAAGGCCGCGCTCACGCGCGATCCGCTGCTGCGGCTGCTCGACACCTGCGACGACTCGCTGCGCGGACTGCGCGACCGCGCGCTGCTGCTGTTCGCCTGGGCCAGCGGCGGGCGCCGCCGTTCGGAAGTCACGCGCGCGACCATGGACAACCTCACCCGGCTCGGGCCCGGTGAATTCGTCTACACGCTGGGATGGTCCAAGACCAACCAGTCAGGCAGCGCGCGCGCCGATACCGCCAAGCCCGTTACCGGCACCGCCGGCCAGGCACTGGGAGCATGGCTGGCCGCCGCGGACATCGGCAGCGGGCCACTGTTCCGGCGTATCCGCCGTGGCGGGCATGTGGGAGAGGGATTGTCGGACGCGGCGGTCAACCGCATCGTCAAGGCGCGTTGCGCGCAGGCGGGACTGGAAGGCGACTACTCCGCGCATTCGTTGCGCTCGGGCTTTGTCACGGAAGCCGCGGCCCGGCAGGTGCCGCTGGCCGAGACCATGGCAATGACCGGCCATGCGAGCGTGGCGACGGTGGTGCGTTATTTTCGTGCCGCGGACGCGCGGCGTTCGCGTGCGGCAGACCTGCTCGCGCCAACGCAAGCAACGGATGAGGACGCGTGACGCCCCTCCGCCCAAGCATGCGCCGGCGCCGCCGCAAATACGGGTATTTCGCTAGCCGTGGGCGCTGGTCCGGGCTGCATGGGCTGCCTATACTGGCAGCGCGCCGGACAGTGCCAGGTGAGCTGGTCCGGCCGCGCCCGGAGGTTCGGGCAGGCGATGGCGACCGGCCCGGACGTGCCCAGGATATGTCGAGGATGGGCCCCGGATGCGCTTTCGACCGCCTGCCTGGGCCCATACAAGTGGAAACGGAGATGGGCATGCCCAACGAACAATTCCTCGCCACTCAGGAAACGCGCCGCTCCGGGCTGAAAGCCCTGCGGGCGGCCTTGCTGCAGGTTCACAAGGAAGTCATCGGCTACGACAGGGGCCAGTACGAGCGCCTGAACGGCCCCATACCGGCCGGCCTGTTCGTGCAGCTGGTGACTGAAGACAACTTCTTCCGCTGGCTCGACCCGCTGTCGCGCCTGATCATCGAGATCGACGAAGAACTGGAATCAAGAGAACACCACGACGAAACCTGCCGTGCGGTGGCGCGTGCGGCCGAGAAGCTCTTCAGCGACGGCGCCGATGCGGGGTTCCGCAGGCGTTACCAGGAAGCCCTGCAGGATGAATCCGCAGTAATCGTGGCGCACGGACGGCTGATGTCCGTGATCGGACAGCTGCGCCAGTTGCCATAGCGGGACAGATCGCGCCCGGGAGGGCGGGACTGGCCGGCGGCCGGCCGCTATGGGCCTCTACTTATCCGGCGCGGGCCGGTGGGGCATGTGCGTGTCGACGGCGACCGGGTCGCTGGCCGGGAAGGTCTCTTTCAGCCCCTCATCCAACTCGCGCTCAAGCGCGTCGTCCTTTTCCTTTTGCTCGGCGGGGGTCGGGTAGGGCTGGTGCTTCTTCGGTGCGGGCTTGCTCATGGCATAGGGCTCCAGTGAGGCTCCGTTGGCGACCATGACCGGATCTCAGACGCCGCCCGGCATGGCCATCGTCGCGGCGCGCGGGTCAGTGGCCCCTGCCGCCACCTCCGCCGCGGCCAGCACCCCAGCCACCTCTTCCGCCGCCGCGGCCGCCACCATGCCAGCCCCCATGGCCATGACCATGATGCCCGTGCCAGTGGCGTCCGCCGTGGCCACCGCCGCGATAGATGTAGGAAAAGCTGCCATAGAAGCCGCCATAGCCGGGCCACGGTCCGTAGTACGGATAGCCTGCCGCGACCGGGTAGCCGCTGTAATAAGCGGAACTGACCGGATAAGCCGGGTAAGCCGCGTAGTCGTCCCCGGCATACGGATAGGCGACGCAGCCCGCCAGGGCCGCAACGAGGACTACTACTCCAACGCCATATCGCATGATCCCCTCCCGCCCGTGGCGACAGCCTGCATGAGGCCGTCTGTCAAAGTTAGACCACATCCGGCTCAGGGCAATTCCGCATAAAACGGGCCGGGTGCAGCCTGGTCCCGCGGGTGAGCCGGACGCCGAATTTGCAGGTCGCGACAATTCGCGCCCACATTTAGGACTTGTCCGATTTTCACTTGAGAAAGCCCGGAATACAGTCATCTTGCACCCGACCCACGGGTGCCCCGACTGAGCCAGGTTGACCCCCTTCCTGGCTCCTTAAGCTGCCACGATGGTTCCCCGCCATCGTGGCATTTTTTTGGCGCTGACTTTGGACGATGTCTTTGGAAAGGCGCAGGTCCTGCGGCTACAGGCCTTTCTCGACCATGTCGAGCAGCCGCTGGCCCAGTATCTCCGCCTGCTCCCTGGCGCGGCTGCGCAGCGGACCATCGATCAGCAGGATGGCCAGGCCATGGACCGCCGACCAGGCCAGGTACTCGGCGCCGGGCCGGCGCTCGGGCGGCAGCACGCCGGCCTCGACCAGCTTGTCGAGCGCCGCGCCCAGCAGCTGGAAGGGGTTCAGCCCGCTATTGCCTGCCTTGGCCGGGTCGGCGTCGTCTTCCACTTCATCCGGCACCGAGAACGCGGTGCGAAACAGCCCCGTCTCGGTCAGCGCAAAGCGCAGGTAGCCGGTGCCGACCGCGCGCAGGCAGGCGCGCGCATGGGCAGCGGCGCCGCGGCCCGGGCGCAGCCCGCCGATCTCGGCCTCCATGGCGATGGCCAGCGACGACAAGGCCGACGCCCGCACTGCCTGCAGCAGGTCCTGGCGGCTGGCGAAGTGCCGGTACGCGGCATTGGGTACCACGCCGGCGCGCCGCGTGGCCTCGCGCAGCACGACGGCGTCAGGGCCGCCTTCGCGGGCCAGGTCGATGCCGGCGTCGAGCAGTGCGCGGCGCAGATCGCCGTGGCGGTAGGTCGCGCGCGCCGGCGGCGCGGAGACGGCCCGGGTCATGCGGACCCCCTTGGATACGGATAGCGGTTCATTATGTATATCGACTTATAGTGAACAGTGTACACAATCAAACTGTCACAAGTTTGTTGCAGTCGAGAAATTTGGGGGCAATCCAGGGGCGGGATCAGAGAATTGGGGCGAACAGCTTGGCGACGTGCATCGCCACCCGCAGCGGCACCGGAGCGGCCAGGAATTCGTCGAGCCCGATGCGAATGGCCTGCGCGAAATCGGCCTCGAGCATGGCCGCCACGTCCGCGGCGAAGCCCTTGTCGGCGGTCATCACCATCAGCTCGAAGTTGAGCCGGAACGAGCGGTTGTCGAGGTTGGCGGTGCCGACCGCAGCCGCCTCGTCATCGATCAGGATGACCTTCTGGTGCAGGAAGCCGGGCTGGTAGCGGTACAGCTTGATACCCGCTGCCACGGCCTGGTACGCGTAAAGGGTGGAGGCGGCATAGACCACCAGGTGGTCGGGCCGCGCCGGGATCAGGATGCGCACATCCACGCCGCGCAGCACTGCCAGCCGCAGCACGGCAAACACGGCCTCGTCCGGCACGAAGTATGGCGAGGTGATCCACAGCCGGTGCCGCGCGGACTGGATCGCCTCGACAAAGAACAGGGAGCAGGTTTCCTGCGAGTCCGCGGGGCCGGACGGCACCACCTGGCAGGTCATGCGCCCGCCGGTTTCCGGTGGCGGCGTCAGCAGTTGCGGCACTTCACGAGCGGCCCAGTACCAGTCTTCGGCAAACGCCATCTGCAGGTCCAGCACGGCGCTTCCGCGCAGCGCGATATGGGTGTCGCGCCACGGCGCCAGCGGCGGGCGCTCGCCCAGGTATTCCACGCCCACGTTATGGCCGCCGACAAAGGCCTCGCGCCCGTCGACGACCACCAGCTTGCGGTGGTTGCGGAAGTTGAGCTGGAAGCGGTTGACGAAGCCGCGGTGCGTGGAGAACGGCCGCGCATCGACGCCAGCCTGCAGCAGCGTGCGCACATAACGGCGCGGCAGCGCGTGGCAGCCGATGCGGTCGAACAGGAAATACACCTTGACGCCGGCCTGCGCACGCTCGCACAGCAGCGCCTGCAGGCGTTGGCCCAGCGCATCGTCATGCACGATGAAGAACTGCACGATCAGCACCTGCCGGGCCCCTGCGATCGCGGCGAAGATGGCCTCGAAAGTCTGCACGCCGTTGACCAGCAGCTTGACGTCGTTGTTGGCCAGGCACGGCATGCCGGTCAGCCGTGGCAGCGCACGCATGCAGGCCTGCGGCGGGGTGTGGACCACGCAGGCGCTGCGCGCCTCGCGCTCGCGCGGGGTCATGCCATGGCGGATCTCGCGCAGGCGGTCGTCGTTGAAGCGGCGCGCGTCGACATAGCCGGCAAAGGTGCTGCGCCCGAAGATCAGGTAAGGCACCAGCGTGAAGTACGGCATCATCACCAGCGACCCCGCCCACGCGATCGCGCCGGGCGCGGTGCGCACCGTCATGACGGCATGAAGCGCGGCCACTACGCCGACGGCGTGAAAGGCCAGGATGACGAAGACGATGACACTCGGGCTCTGCAGCATTAGTGGGCTTGAGTCCCCGGACCGGAACGTGATGCGCGCTATTTTGGCACACCGCCGTCCGCTTGTTGTCAGCACGGCGTCGGCCCGGCCGCGTGGGGCTGCCTCCTTTTTTGGCACGCCGATGGGATGACGGCGCCAGGCCGTCGTCGGGCTGGCCGTCCCTGCCTTGTCCACAGGAACTGTGGACAACTTTCTTCTTCCGCCAACGGGCAGTTCGCATCCCTGCCGCCGACGCCACCGCCCTCGCCGGCTTCGCCCTAATAGAAAAAAGAAGCAAAAACCGCAGATCTTTCAGAAATGTCCGATTGTCCTTCGGATCACACCTTTTATACCCTTTGTGGTCGTCGATTTGCGTGAGGTCTTGGCCGTGCCGGTTTGAACCGCCGCGACACGCATTCGCTTCGATGCCTGCGGTTGTCGCTGTCGCTCCTTCACCAGTCGTCTCCGGTCCGATCGCGCTTGACCGTTCCACTGCTCTGTTCTCGTATGTCGCCGTCGATAAATATTGCGTTGCTGCTGGGCAAGTCGCCCCAGCTCCAGGCTGTCTCCGAGCTGCTGGCACGCGCCGGCTTTCGCTGCAACGTCTTCGAGGCGGGGCGCGACCTGATACACAGCGTGACCCAGGCGCCCTACGACATGCTGCTGATCGACGACGAGCTGCCCGACATCCCGGCCATCGACGTGGTGCGTGCGGTGCGCGGCGCGCTCTCGCGTGACGTGCCCATCATGATGCTCGCCACCGACAGCAGTGAAGACAGCCTGGTCGACGCCCTCGATGCCGGCGCGGATGACTACGTGTGCCGCCCGCTCAGTCCGCGCGTGCTGATGGCGCGCATCGCGGCACTGCGCCGCCGCGTAACCGGCGAGCGGCTGCGCCAGGGGCTGGTGGTGCGTGCCGGCGCGTACCAGCTCAACGGCGTAGGCCGCTTTGCCACGCTGCACGACGAACGCATCTCGCTGACACCGAAGGAATTCGACCTGGCGATGCTGCTGTTCTCGAACGTGGGCCGGGTGCTGCCCAACAGCCGCCTCGAGCAGACCGTGTGGCGGCAGGAACTGCCCCCGCTGTCGCGGGCGCTGGCCGGGCTGATTTCGCGCCTGCGCAAGACGCTGCGCCTCGGCATCGAGAACGGCGTCACCATCACCGTGGTCTACGCGCACGGCTACCGGCTCGATGTACTGGAAGAAGGTGCTGCGCCGCGCCTGCCTGCTGTGGGGCGCAAGATCACGGCGGGCAGGTTGACGGGGGCCGCTAGGCCGGCAACGTCGCGGCCAGCGACAGGAAGTCGAGCACGGCTATGCCCGAGGCCGAGCGCTTGGCCTCGCGCTTGGCCGCCGCGGCCGCGGCGCCGATCTGCTGGCTGCCCAGCCTCTGCAGCCCAGCCACGCCCTCTCCACTTACGCACACCACGCCCACTGCCATCGACACCGGCGGGAAGAATACCGGCTGGCCACGGCGGTCCTCGCCTTGCATGCCGCCGGCGGCGCGATCGGCGGCCGAGTACATCGCGCACGCCGCGTCGTTGAAGCGGCGGATCGCGCCCTCGATGCGCGCCCACCAGTCACCGCTCTGGTACAACACCAGGAAATCGTCGCCCCCCACGTGGCCGAGGAAATCACGCGCGGGGTCGCAGGCCTCGGCGAGGATCGCGGCCGCGCCCTTGAGCATTTCATCGCCCTTCCAGTAGCCGTACTTGTCGTTGAAAGGCTTGAAGTGGTTCAGGTCGACATAGCAGGCGCGGAACTCGCTCGCGGCCGCGATCAGGCGCTCGATATGCTGGTTCAGCGGGATATTGCCGGGCAGGAAGGTCAGCGGGTTGGCATAGCGCGCCGCCTCCATGCGCACCTCCGTAATCGCGCGGATCAGGTCCGCGCCGGTGCCCAGGCCGATATAGCGGCCCTGGTCGGTGATGACGAAGCCGTCGGCCAGCGAGCGCGTGTTTTCGCCCGACAGGATGTGCGCCATCTCTTCCAGGCTGGCGCGTCGGTCGAAGCAGGCCGGCTCGCGGTTTGCCATGGCGATGCAGGCCTTCTTGCCGTACAGCTCGCGGTGGAACGGCGCCGCATAGCGATCGATAAAGGCCTGCCGGCTGATGATCGCCAGCGGCCGGCCCTCGTCATTGACCACGGCCACCGCCTGCAACTCGGGCTGGCCCTGGAAGGTGCGCAGCACCGCATCGTTGCTGGTGGCCGGCGATACCGTCGGCGCCGGCCGCAGCAGCCTGCCCGCGGTCATGCCTGACCACCCCGAGCGCACCATCTGCGGAAACACCGCGATATGCCGCGACGCCAGCGCCTGGCGCACCTGCGCCGCCGCCTGCGCGGCTGGATGCACCACGGGCCGGCCCACGTAGTAGCCCTGCGCGCCGGTCACGCCGAGATCGCGGATCACCGCCAGTTCGTCCTCGTTCTCGATGCCTTCGGCAATCACGCGTCCGCCAAAGGCGCTCATCATGCGCAGCACGCCGCGCAGGATCTCCAGCCGGCGCGAGCACGAGGCAATGCCGCGCACCAGCGACTTGTCGATCTTGACGAACTGCGGCGACAGGTACGCCAGCAGGTCGAGGTTGGCATGCCCCGAGCCGAAATCATCCAGCGCGTATTGCATGCCGAGTTCGCGCAGCACCGACATCGCCTGGCCAAAACTGACGGCATCGCCGATCGGCGTCTGCTCGGTGACCTCGATCACCAGGCGCGACGGCGCGACGCCAGCCCCCAGCAGCGCCGCCATCAGTCGTCCGCGGTCGGCCAGCAGGTGCCGCAATGTCATCGGGCTGAAATTCAGGAAGACCTTGCCCGGCAGGTCCAGGCTGCGCCAGGCGGACAGCGCGGTGCGGGCCGCGTGCACCTCCAGGGCGATGGTGGCGGCGACGCCCTGCGCAAGCCGGAACAGCGCATCGGGCGCGGCCCAGGGCGAGCCCACCGGCCCGCGGATCAGGGCCTCGTAACCCAGGATCTCTGCATTGTCGACCTGCACGATCGGCTGGAACACCGCGTGCAGCGGTGGAATCCGCGCGAGCG
The DNA here is from genome assembly GCF_058252315.1 of Cupriavidus sp. PB-02. NCBI lineage: Bacteria > Pseudomonadati > Pseudomonadota > Betaproteobacteria > Burkholderiales > Burkholderiaceae > Cupriavidus > Cupriavidus sp. PB-02. Next base: position 1,434,116 of record NZ_CM177695.1, on the reverse strand, counting down.
CCGACGCCGGCTCGGCAGTGGCGCCGGGCGTGCGGTCGTGCGAGGGCGTGGCGGCAGCGTTGCCGGTCATGACGAGGAATCCGGGGGAAGTGGAGTAAGAGGTGGGCGGGCCACATTGCATGACATTTATATGACAGCACGATGACAGTCCATCTTTAGGACGTGTCACGCTGGCGTCACATTACCGCGTGACCATCCGTGCGCCGCTCCGCCACCGTCCCGCACAGAGGACGGGGCGTACGGCATTTCGGGTCAACCCCCGGGCCGCGCGCTCTCTGGAATCCGCACGCCCGTCTGGAGTCATCTCCGTGTTGCAAGTCCTCAAGACAAGCCTGCCCGGCCGGGGCCCCGCCGCCGCGCCCGCGCGGCTGGGCCGCCTGCCGCTGGTGGTGCGCCTGTGTGCCGCCTTTGCCCTGGTCTACCTGTTCGGCGCCGCCGTCGGATTGACCGGCATCGCCAACCTGGTGTCGATCAAGGCACGCACCGATACCCTGTACCAGCAGGACATGCACGGCGCCGTCTCGGCCGAGCGCGCGCAGTCGGCCCTGGCCGGCCTGGGCCGCGCGCAGCTGGCGCTGACCATGGCCACCAGCAGCACCGAGCGCGATGCGGCCGCCGACGACATTGCCGGCGCGCTGGCGCAACTCGATGCCGCGCTCGCCAGCGTGCACCAGGCGGGCGCCGCGCAGGCACAGGTGCTGGCGCGCGAACGGCAGCGTACCGCCGAACTGATCCAGGGCTATGTCACGCTGCTGCGCAAGCAGCCACTCGATCCGCTGCAGTTCGACAGCGCGGTCTCGGTCGACAGGCACTTTGTCACTGAGCAATTGCAGTCGCTCAGCCGACAGGTGGAAGACGTGCGCCAGCTGCAGGAGAAAAAGGCCGCCGCCACCGTGGCCAGCGTGGCGGCCAGCCAACTGCGCGCGCAGGCGTGGATGGTGGCGCTGCTCGGTGCCAGCCTGCTGGCCGCCGCAGCGCTGGCGTGGGTCGCGGCGCGCAGCCTGCGCGCCGAACTCGGCGGGGAGCCGCGCGACGCGGCCGAGATCGCGCGCCGCATCGCCGCCGGGGACCTGACTGCCACCATCGCACTGCGCGCTTCGGACCGCAGCAGCATGCTGCACCACGTGGCCGGCATGCGTGACCAGCTCGCCGGCGTGCTGGCGCGCATCCAGGCCTCCGCGCACGAGATCACCGCCGCCAGCCAGCAGATTGCCGAAGACAACCAGGCGCTGTCGGCGCGCACCAACCAGCAGGCCCGCGCGCTCGACGCCACCACGGACAGCATGCAGACCCTGGCCGCGCGCGTGGCCGAGGCCCATGCGCAGGCCACCGAATCGAGCCAGATGGCCAGCCAGGCACGCGCGGCCACCGACGCCGGCGCCGACGTGGTGCAGCAGATGCGCGGCGCCATGGACGCGCTGCATGGCCACTCGCGCCATATCGCCGAGGTCGTCGGCGTGATCCAGGGCATCGCCTTCCAGACCAATATCCTCGCGCTCAATGCCGCCGTGGAAGCGGCCCGCGCCGGCCCCGCGGGCCGGGGCTTTGCGGTGGTCGCGCAGGAAGTGCGTGCGCTGGCGCAGCGCAGTGCCGATGCGGCGCGCGAGATCGGCGCCATCATCGGCACCGCCACCGACGAGATCGAGCAAGGCGCGCGCCTGAGCGGCAACGTGGTGGCGGCGATGGACCGCATTGCCGCCACCGTCGAGCACAGCCACACACTGGCCGAAGCGCTGCGCACCCTCGCCGACGAGCAGGCCGGCAGCGTGCAGGCGGCGGGCCAGTCGGTGTCGCAGCTGCGGCAGACGGCGCAGCAGAATGCGGCGCTGGTCGGCGAACTGGCGGACCAGGCAGCGCGGCTGGATCACCAGGCGGCGGCACTTGCCGACGATGTGGCGCGCTTCCGTTTCTAGCCTTTTGTGGGGAATGTGTCGGGTAGATGTGTCTGCATGAAACATCTGACATGCCGGGGTAACCGGCATTTACGTCTTGCTCGACAAAGTTACAGATATGTTTCAACTAGACGGGCGCCGGTTACGTGTCAGCCCCGTCCTGGCGGGTAATCTTGCCTCACACCAACTGATCTGGCACCCGCACAGGAAATCATGGCTGAACGAATCATCATGCTGGACATCCCCGGCGTCCTGTACTCCGACCGCTCCCGCGCCCGCCTCGGCGGCATCCCGGATTCGGGCACGGTGCGCGACGTCAGGTTTTTCGATCCCGTGGCACTGGGCTTCGTCCGCCGGCTGTTCGGCGTGGCCGGTGCGCGCGTGGTGGTGTCCGACGCCTGGCGCCGCGGCACGCCGGCTGCGATCCTGCAGCAGCTGGATCTGCAGGTCGAAGGCATGACGCCGCCGGCCGCAGGTGGCCACGGCGCTGAAATCGCCGCATATTTTGCCCAGGGCAACGCCCCGATCCACTACGTGATCATGTCGTGCGCGGCGCCGGAATCGATCCCTGAGCCGCAGCGCGCACACCTGGTGAGCGTGGACCCGGCCGTCGGCCTGACCGTCGAGAACTTCCAGCAGGCCCTCGATATCCTGGGCATTGCCTGCCCTTCCACCGTTGCGCCCGCACCGCGCCTGGACCCGGACCTGAAGGCGAAGCTCGCGCAACTGCAGCAACTGGCTCGCGAAAATCCTGAGCGCTTCAACAGCGCGGCGCGCGCCGGCAACGAGCTGGAACAAAGGCTGGCGCACGCCTAAAGCGCGTTGTTGCCACGTTGATACCGCCGCAGGACGAACGGGGCGCCGCCATGGCGCCCCGTTTGCATTGGCGCCTGCCCCAGCCAAAGGCGTCGTCGAGATACAGCATCAGCCGCGCGCCGGCATGCTCGACGGAGCACCTGCCGGCTGCGCCGTCTGGCAAGATCGCTGGCGCGCGCATCGAGGCCGCACTGGGTTCCCCAAAAGCCTGAACGGCGGCAGGCATCTCACGGCTCTTCATCGCCGCTGCGGTCGCGGGTCTTGCCGGGATCGGCCTCGTCCCGCTGCGCACGGTCCTCATGCTTGTGGCGCAGATCTGTGCCGTTGTGCCCCTCCAGCACCCGGTGCAGGGCCACTTCGAAACGTCCGCCGAGCCACAGCAGCGCCATGCCCAGCAGCAGCGCAGTTCCCGTGACCACGTAATACCCTGCCCCGGCCGCCGCGCCCAGCACTGCGGCCAGCCAGATCGCGGCGGCGGTGGTCAGCCCCTGCGGACGCGCGTGCGTGCCATGCTTGGCGATCACGCCCACCCCCAGGAAGCCAATACCGGTCAGCACCCCCTGCAGCACGCGCGACAGCGCATCCGGCGGATGCCCGCCCAGCGTCACCAGGCACACGGCGGTGGCCGCGCCGAGCGACACCAGACCGAGCGTGCGCATGCCGGCCGCCTTGCCGCGCAGGTTGCGGTCCAGCCCGATCAGGGCACCGGTCAGGAGCCCGGCAAGCAGGCGCAGCACGAGATCAAGGCTGAACATTTCCATGGTGTCTGGCCGACGCATGCGGGATCGTGTGACGACCATGTGAGCTTACTCCAGCGCAACGATCCCGTATCATGCTGGCTTGCGCCGGCACTTGCGCCGCCCACAGTCGACTATTGCTTAGAACGCCACCATGCCGCACCTCGTCATCGAACTCACCGAAAACACCCGCCTGAACTGCTCGCCGGACGAGCTGCTCGATGAAGCCAATGCGGCGCTGCTGGCCTCGGGGCAGTTCCAGGAGGCGGACATCAAGTCGCGCTGCATCACCCTGCAGACGTACCGGCAGGGCGTGGATGCCGTGGAGCGGGCATTCGTCCATGCGCGCTTGTCGATCCTTGACGGCCGCGACACTGCCGTGCGTCAGGCGCTGGCGCAGTCGGTGTGCGACGTGATTGCCGAAGCGGTGCGCACCGGCGCCGACGGCGGGCGGAACGTGCAGGTCTCGGTGGAGGTCTGCGAGATGGAACGCGCGACCTTCGCCAAGCAGGTGGTGGCCTGAGCCGCTGGCAAATGGCTGCCAAATAAAAAGCCCGCGACCATTGCGGCCGCGGGCGGAAGCTTCCGGGGAAGACGCCGGGAGCTGCGTCATGGGGAGCGCCCCCGCACCCATGACCTGACCGATTCTATGGGGGAGTCCGGGGCCCCCGTTTGACGTGGATTAAATCCGCGCCAGTTGGCAAAGCCCGGCGCGCCTCGTCATCCCGCATCCATCACTTCCTTCGCCGCATCGGCGGTATGCACCGCATGGGCGGCAGCGGCCGTGCCGGGCGAGTCATCTCGCCGCACCGCTTGCACGATCTGGGCGAATGCCGCGTCTGCCTCCGGCATCGGCAGCAGCATCCAGACGTGGAACATCCCCTCATATTCGAAATACTGCAGCGGCAGGCCCTGCTCCTGCGCCAGCTCGCGGAAGCGCCTGCAGTCCGGCAGCAGGATGTCGTGCGTGCCGATGAACAGGGTGGTCGGCGGCAGCCCGCGCAGCACGCCGCGCATCGGGCTGACCTGCGGCAGCGTCACCGGGTCGGCGCCGGCATAGACCCGCCCGCATTCGATGCCCCCGGGGCGCGACAGCATCGGGTCGAACGGTTCCAATGCATCGATACCCGGGTTCTCTCCGGTAGCGTCCAGGAACGGCGACAGCAGCACCAGGCGGCGCGGCAGCGGCTGGGCGCAGTCACGCAGCACCTGCGCCAACGCCAGTGCCATGCCGCCTCCGGCGGAGTCTCCCATCACCGTCAGGTCGGCATCCGGATAGCGCTGCTGCATGGCCTGCCACAGCGGCAGCATGGCGCCGAAAACATCGCGATGGGTGTGCTCCGGCGCCAATGGATAGATGGGCACCGTCACGGCGCAGCCGAGCGCGTCGACCAGCTTGCCGATGAAATCCCAGTGCTGGCTGACGATGTCGAACACGTAGCCGCCGCCGTGCAGGTACAGGATGTGGCGCGCTTTCCCCGAGGCCGCCGCGGCCCTGGGCTGCACGGTATAGACCGCCATCCCCCCCACCCGCTCCAGGCTGACCGCATGCCGGGCGCACAGGCGCTTTGAAGGAAAGGCCCGGCCGGCCTCGCGGCGCCGGTGGATTTCATCATGGAGCGCCTGCGCGCTGGCAAACCGCTGCTTGCGGCGCACCAGGCGCAAGACCATCCGCCACAGGCGGCATTGCAAACTGGGCATGTTCTCTCCCCCATGCGCCGGTCTGCGCCGGCGGCGACAGCATGTGCGCGCGGCACCAACGGTGCCGGCGCACAGAAAAAAAGGAGCCGGCAAGCGGCTCCTTCTTCATCAGGACAACGTGGCGCAGATCAGGCTGCGGCGTCCTTCAGCTTCTTCAGCGGACGGACCTTGACCTTGACGCTCGCAGGCTTGGCCGGGAACCAACGCTCTTCGCCCGTGAACGGGTCCTTGCCGAAGCGCTTCTTCTTGGCCGGCACTTGCTGGGCCGTGACCTTCAGCAGGCCGGGCAGCGTGAATTCGCCGGCGCCCTTCTTGTTCAGCGCGCTGACGATGGTGTTTTCCAGGTGGGCCAGCACCGTCTTCACGGCCTTGGCTTCCAGCTGGGTCTGGGCTACCAGGTGAGCGACCAGGCTCGACTTGTTGAAGGTGTCCTTCAGCGGGCGCGCAACGGGCGCAGCAGCGGGAGCAGCCTTCTTGACCGGCGCGGCCTTCTTGGCGGCAGCCTTTACGGGTGCCTTGGTTGCCGCGGCCTTCTTGGCAGCGGGCTTGGTTGCAGTCTTCGCGGTCGGTTTCGCTTTGGTCGCCATATCGATATACATGAGTTGAACAATGGATGCCGGCGGATCGTTTTGCATTGCTTGGCAGCGCTGCTGAATCGCCCTGTCGGCGCCCACTGAATCATAGCGGAAACAGCCGTAAGTCAAGGGGTTTTCGTGCATGCGAAACGCAAAACCCCGTGAAAACCCCGTGTTTTGTCGCGGCTTTGCCTCAGTGGAAACGCGAAGAAGGCCTACGTCCCCCCGCTTTCGTGTTTGCGGCGGCCGCGAAAACGCCCCGCGCGCAGTGCGATGCGATGCCGTAGCGCGGCGTTTTTCATTCACTCGCCCACGCAAAACGCGAGCAGCGGACCCGCAACCAGGGCGCCGAGCGCGATCATCGGCAGGCTCGCATCGGCATGCTGCCATGCGTGCCACAGCGCCGGCAGTTCGACCTGCATGCCGAAGATGCTCGCCACGGTCAGCAGCGAAAACGGCGCGGCGACGGCCAACGCCAACGTGCGCAGCCGTCGCGTCGGCGGCGATGGAAGATGGCGGGCGAGGGTCTGCGGGTGCGGCATGGCCGGGCTCCTTGGCTGGGATGGCGGCATTGTGGGCACCGGCAGCTGAACGCGGCCTGAGGCTTCCGTTCAGCCCGCGTTCAGGCTTTTTGATGCAAACTTCGAGCCATGAAGCGATACTCTGCGGCGCTGCTGCGCCGCCCTGCCCGCGTGCTGATGGCCGGCGCGCTCGCGCTGCTGGCGCTGGCGAGCGTGCCGGCCGCGCATGCCGACAAGGATGCCGACCGCGCCCGCGCGGCGGTACAGTCGGGCGAAATCCTGCCGCTGTCGCGCATCCTGGAGACCGTGTCGAGACAGTACGCGGGCGACGTGATCGGCGTCGAGCTGGACCGCGACGACGGCATCTGGCAGTACGAGGTCAAGCTGCTGCTGCCGGGCGGCTCGGTGGCCAAGCTCGAATACGACGCGCGCACCGCCGCCCTGCTCAAGGCCAAGGGCCGTGGGCTGGAAGAGGCGCGCAAGAAGCGGTGAGCGCAGGGAGACGCTGATGCGCATCTTGCTGGTCGAAGACGAACCCACCCTCTGCGCGCAGGTCCGCGCCAGCCTGGCCGACGCCGGCTATGCGGTCGACACGGCCGCCGACGGCGTGGACGCCTGCCACCTGGGCGAGCAGGAACCTTACGACGCCGTCATCCTCGATCTCGGCCTGCCGCGGCTGGACGGGCTCTCGGTGCTGCGCCGCTGGCGCGCCGCGCAGGTCAACGTGCCGGTGCTGATCCTGACCGCGCGCGACAGCTGGACCGAGAAGGTCGAAGGCATCGACGCCGGCGCCGACGACTATCTCGCCAAGCCGTTCCGCATGGAAGAGCTGCTGGCGCGCGTCCGCGCGCTGATCCGGCGTGCGCACGGCATGCCCACACCGGAGCTGCAATGTGGCCCCGTGCGGATGAATCCGCGCGCGGGCAGCGTCACCGTGGACGGCGTGCCGGTGGTGCTCACCTCGCATGAATTCCGCGTGCTGGACTACCTGATGCACCACCCCGGCGCCATCGTCAGCAAGACCACGCTGACGGAACATATCTACGCGCAGGACTTCGACCGCGACAGCAATACCATCGAGGTCTTTGTCGGCCGGCTGCGCCGCAAGCTTGGCGTGGACGTGATCGAAACCGTGCGCGGACAGGGCTACCGGCTGCGCCCGCCTGCCGGCACGCAGCCCTAGATGCCCGCCCGCCTGCGCCGCTCCCTCGCGCTGCGCCTGCTGGTGGTGGCCGCGATCTGGCTCGCCGGGGCGCTGGGCGTCAGCGGCTGGCTGCTGTCGACGCTGTTCGAGCGCCACGTCAACCAGACCTATGTACGCCAGCTCGACCACCAGCTGGCAAGCCTGGCCGCGGCGCTGGACTGGAGCGCCGACGGCAAGCTGGTGCTCACGCGCACCCCTGCCGATCCCCGCTACGAGCTGCCTTATTCCGGCGCCTACTGGCAGGCGCGCGCGCCCGGCGCGCTGCTGCGTTCGCGCTCGCTGTGGGATACGGAGATGCCGGTGATAGTGGAACGGCACGTGGCCGGCACCCAGGCCGACGTGCGTCCCGGTCCCAGCCACCAGTCGCTGCTGGTGGTGTCGCGGCGGCTGGTGCTGGCATCGTCCGACACGCCGGTGGATGTCTCCGTGGCGCTGGACCGGACCGAACTGCGCGCCGCGCGCCGCAGCTTCGACCGCACGCTGGTGTGGTCGCTGACGGCGCTGGGGCTGGGGCTGATGCTCGCCGTGGCCGCGCAGGTGAAGTTCGGGCTCGCCCCGCTGGCAGGGCTGCGCCGCGCACTGGGCGCGATGCAGGCCCGGCGCGAGGCGCGCCTGGGCGGCGCCTGGCCCACGGAAGTGGAACCGCTGGTGACCGAGATCAATGCCCTGCTCACGCGCAATGCGCAGGCGCTGGAGCGCTCGCGCGGACAGGCGGCGGACCTGGCGCATGCGGTCAAGACGCCGCTGGCGGTGCTGGCCAACGAGGCCGCGGCGCTGCCGGGCGCGGCTGCGCAAGCCGTTGCGGCGCAGGTCGAAGCGATGCGCCGGCAGGTCGACCGCCACCTGGCGCGCGCCCGTGCCGCTGGCGCTGCCGCGGCACGAGGCGTGCGCATCGACGCCGGCCCGGCCGTGCGGGAACTGACGCGCGCGCTGTCGCGGCTGCACGGCGAGCGCGCGCTGGCGCTGACGGTGGCGGGCGAAGGACACTTTGCCGGGGATCGGCAGGACCTGGTCGAGATGCTTGGCAACCTGCTCGACAACGCCTGCCAGTGGGCCCGCACGCGCGTGCAAGTCACGCTGCGCGAAGCGGATGGGGCGCTGGAAATCCTGGTGGAAGACGATGGCCCCGGCATGCCGCCACAGGCGCGCGAACTGGCCTCCGCACGCTTTGGCCGGCTGGATGAAACGGCTGCCGGCAGCGGGCTGGGCCTGGCGATCGTTACCGAGATCGCTGCGCTGTATGAAGGCAGCCTGGCGCTGGCCTCGAGCCCGCTGGGCGGGCTGGCGGCGCGCCTGCGGCTGCCGGCGGGACTGCCTTAGAGATTGCCTTAGAGATTGCCGTAGAGACTACCTTGGCGCGGCTCATTGCGTGCGGGCCGCCATGGCCTCGCGCGTATCGTGCGCCAGGCCCAGTGCAAAGGCGGTTTCGGCCACCAGGAACAGCGGGCCGATCAGCAGCCCGACCAGGTCATCGACAAAGGCCGGCTTGCGCCCCTCGTAGTAGTGGCCGACGAACTGGATGATCCAGCCCACCACGAACAACCCGATGCCGATTACCAGCCACCAGACGGTCGGCATTGCGGCAATCCGCGCACCGCCATAGAGAAACGCCGCCAGGATCGCCGCCATCGCCACCCCGAAGCCCAGCGACAGGCGCAGGTAGAACAGGCAAGACAAGATGTACACCAGCATCGCCGGCGTCAGGTAGGCCGAACCGTCGCCCAGCGCCATCGCCGGGCGTGCCAGCAGCGTCGTCACCGCCAGCACGATCATCGGGATGCCGATGAAATGCGTGAAGACGTTGCGCGGGTCGCGGTGGTAAGCGGCATAGTTGGCCAGGTGTTCGATCAGGGTTTTCACGGGGGCGTCTCCTTTGTGCGCGGGCGTGCGCGTCCGGCGCGGCGTTGGCGCCGGTCGCTGCCCTCCGCTGCTGCACGGCGTGCGCGATGTGGATTTATAGTAGTGGGCGCGTGCCGGCCAGGTCTGTCAGGTTTTTGACAGTCCGCTGCGCTACAGCATGCCGTTGCGTGTGCTGGCAGACACGCCGGCGCAAGCCCCCGCGCAAGCGGGATAACCAGACAGGAGACCGGCATGGGACTGGCGCCCCCTCCGCAACGCCCCCACGCGCATTCCGCCAACGCCGCGCTGCCCGGCACCGCATCGCAGCATGACGACCCGCTCGCGGCGGTGCGCACCGGCACCTGGTTCAGCCAGCTGCCACCAGCGCTGCAACAGGCACTGCTCGATGACGGCACCCTGCGCCGCCTGGTGCCGGGCGAAACGCTGTTTGCCCGCGGCGACCGCTTCGACGGCCTGTACTGTGTCGCCAGCGGCACCGTGCAGATCCACGCCAGCGGCGAATCCGGCAAGGCGGCGCTGCTCGGGCTGCTGGAGCCCGGCACCTGGTTTGGCGAGATCTGCCTGTTCGACGGCCTGCCCCGTACGCACGATGCTCGTGCGGTCAGCGCCACCACGCTGTGGCACGTGCCGCGCGCGCCGCTGGAACGGCGGCTCGCGCAGCAGCCGGCGTGGTGGCAGGCGTTTGGCCAGTTGCTGGCGGCCAAGACGCGCCAGGCCTTCGACTATGTCGAAGAGGCGCAGCTGCTGCCGCCGCCGGCACGCATTGCCCGGCGCCTGGCCGCGATCGCACGCGGCTACGGCAACCTGCCGGTGCAGGCGCATGCCGCGCAGCGCGTGCGCATCCCGCAAGAGCAGCTCGCGCAGATGCTCGGGCTGTCGCGCCAGACCGTCAACCACGCGCTGCGCGAACTGGAAGCACGTGGCCTGCTGCGGCTCGAATACGGCGGCATCGAACTGCTCGACCTGCCCGCGCTGGAAGCGCTCAACTGACCCATTCGCATCGGAGCCTCACACGCCATGATCTCGCTCGACGCGCCGCAACTGGACGCCTATCTCGCGCGGCTGGGCATCGCCGCCCCGCCCTCGCCCACGCTGGAAGCGCTGGATACCGTGCTGGCCGCGCACCTGGCCAGCATCCCGTTCGAGAATGTCGACCCGCTGCTGCGCCGGCCGGTGCGCATCGAGCTGGACGCGGTCTTCGACAAGCTCGTCACGCAGCGGCGCGGCGGCTATTGCTTCGAACTCAACACGCTGCTGGCGGCCGCGCTGACAGCGCTCGGCTACCCCGTGACGCCGCTGGCCGCGCGCGTGCGCTGGGGCATGCCGGAAGACGTGCCGACCGTCACGTCGCATATGCTGCTGCGCGTGGAAGTGGCGCATCAAAGCTATCTGGCCGATGTCGGCTTTGGCGGCCCCACGCCGTTCCGGGCGATGCCATTGTCGGCGCCCACCGATGACAGCTTTCCCTACCGGCTGGTCGCGTCTCCGTCCGAAGCGGCTGGCACCGCCTTCCACAGCTATGACCTCGAGGCGCGTGGCGATGCCGGCTGGATCAAGGTCTACCGCTTCGACCTGACGCCGCAGCCGTGGATCGATTTCGTGCCGCGCAACTGGTACATGTCGACGCATCCGGACAGCATATTCCTGCACCGGCTGATGGCCGCGCGCACCGACGGCGGTACGCGCGTGACGCTGGCCGATGGCGACCTGGCCGAGCGCGATCCGGACGGCACGGTGCGGCGCCAGCGGCTGGAAACGCCCGAGGCCGTGCTGCAGGTGCTGTCGGCGCGCTTCGGCCTGCAACTGGACGATGTGCTGCGCCGCGAGCTGATGGCCGCCCTGCCGCCGCTGCTGGCTGGCTCCACGTCCCCCTGAAGCGCCTGATCCGCACCGGCGTTCCGCTGTGCGGCATGCTGCCATGCACGGCGCGCATTGCCCTCAGAAAGAATACTGATATGGCTCGCGCGCGCCCCCTGGGGCTGTGGACTGGGTGCACAGGCGCCACCATAATGTCCCGTCGATGCCGCCCGCGTGGCGCATCGCCAGGACAACAGCGCGGCACATGCCGCCTGCACAAAGCCGGCCCCTGATGCCGGCGCAGCCATACAGGAGACTCCATGTCATTGTTCGATCTGACGGGCAAGGTTGCCATCGTCACCGGCTCCTCGCGCGGCATCGGCCGCGCCATCGCCGAGCAGATGGCCGTACAGGGCGCCAAAGTCGTCATTTCTTCGCGTAAGGCCGAGGCCTGCCAGGAAGTGGTGGACGCCATCAACGCCCGCCACGGCGACGGCACCGCGATCGCGGTCCCCGCCAATATCTCGTCCAAGGATGACCTGCAGCACCTGGTCGACGAGACCAACCGCGTGTTCGGCAAGATCGACGTGCTGGTCTGCAATGCCGCTTCCAACCCGTACTACGGGCCCATGAGCGGCGTGACGGACGACCAGTTCCGCAAGGTGCTGGACAACAACGTCATCTCCAACCACTGGCTGATCCAGATGGTGGCGCCGCAGATGATCGACCGCAAGGACGGCTCCATCATCATCGTGTCGTCGATCGGCGGCCTGCGCGGCTCGCCCACCATCGGCGTGTACAACATCTCCAAGGCCGCCGACTTCCAGCTGGCGCGCAACCTGGCGGTCGAGTTCGGCCCGCACAACGTGCGCGTGAACTGCATCGCGCCGGGGCTGATCAAGACCGACTTCGCGCGGGCGCTGTGGGAAGACCCGGAGCGCTACAAGCAATCCACCCAGGGCGCCCCGCTGCGCCGCATCGGCGAGCCGGTCGAGATCGCCGGCGCAGCCGTCTACCTGGCCTCCGCAGCCAGCACCTTCATGACCGGGCAGGCCCTGGTCGTCGACGGCGGCGTGACCATCTGAGCTTCTGACGCAAGCGTTGCGCGGACGCCGGCGAGACCGGCGCCCGCCGCTTTCCTGCATTTCCCTCAACCTGCAGTGCAGTTCCGGGAGGCAGTCATGTCGAGCAATCCGCAAGTGGCCGGCAGCTGGCCGGTCATGTCCCTGGCCGAGGCCCACGCCCGGCTTACCGCGCCCGGCGCGCCGTTCGAAACCGAAACGCGCACGATCCGCGGCATCCCCACCAAGGTCTGGAAAAACGCCCCGCACACGCTGCGCGAGCTGTTCCTGGCCACGCGCGCCTTTGCCGACCGCACCTTCGTGGTCTATGAGGACGAGCGCGTTTCCTACGATGCCTTCCAGCGCGCCGCCATTGCGCTGGCCCATGCGCTGGTGCGCGACGGCGTGCGCAAGGGCGATCGCGTCGCAGTGGCCATGCGCAACCTGCCGGAGTGGCCGGTGGCGTTCTACGGTGCGCTGCTCACCGGCGCGATCGTGACGCCGCTCAATGCGTGGTGGAGCGGAGCGGAGCTCCAATACGGCCTGGCAGATTCCGGCAGCCGCGTGGCCATCGTCGATGCCGAACGGCTCGACCGGATCCTGGAGCACCTGCCGGCCTGCCCGGCGCTGGAACGCGTCTACGTGTCGCGCGCCGGCGGCACGGTGGCCGAGGCGCGCGTGGTGCCGCTGGAAAACGTGATCGGCCCCCCTGTTGCCTGGGCAACGCTGCGGGACCAGGCACCACCACAGGTCGAGATCGATCCGGAAGACGACGCCACCATCTTCTACACCTCGGGCACCACCGGCAAACCCAAGGGCGCGCTCGGTACGCACCGCAATTCTGCTTCGGTGGTCGCCGCCGGCAGCTTCAGCGTGATCCGCAACCTGCTGCGCCGGGGCGAGCCGATCCCCGCGCCCGACCCCGCCGCACCGCAGAAGGCCGCGCTGCTGGCAGTGCCGTTCTTCCATGTCACCGGCTGCATGGCGGTGCTCAACGGCGCGCTGGCGACCGGCGCCAAGATCGTGCTGATGCACCGCTGGGACGCACTGCGCGGCATGGGGCTGATCGAGCGCGAGCGTTGCACTTCGGCCGGCGGCGTGCCCACCATCGCGTGGCAGATCCTGGAGCATCCGGAGCGCGCGCGCTTCGACCTGTCGTCGCTGGAGAACGTCAACTATGGCGGCGCGCCGGCTTCGCCCGAGCTGGTGCGGCGCATCCGCGAGGTCTTTCCGCAGGCCGCGCCAGGCATTGGCTGGGGCATGACGGAAACCTCGTCGACCTTTACCAGCCACAGCGCGGAAGAGTACGAGATGCGCCCGGACAGCAGCGGCCCGGCCTTGCCGATCGGCGAAATGAAAGTCGTCGACGGACGCGGCGATGCGCTGCCGCCAGGCGAAACCGGCGAGCTGATGGCGCGCGGCGCCAATGTCGTGCGCGGCTACTGGAACAAGCCCGAGGCCACGGCGCAGACCTTTGTCGACGGCTGGCTGCGCACCGGCGATATCGCCCGGCTGGACGAGGAAGGCTACGTCTATATCGTCGACCGCATGAAAGACATGCTGATCCGCGGCGGCGAGAACATCTACTGCATCGAGGTGGAAAGCGCGCTGTATGAGCATCCCGCGGTGGTGGACGCGGCCGTGGTTGGGCTCGCACACCGGACGCTGGGCGAAGAACCCGCCGCGGTGGTCAGCATCAAGCCCGGCATGCAGGCGACCGAAGCCGAGCTGCAGGAGTTCGTGCGCAAACGGCTGGCGGCGTTCAAGGTGCCGGTGCGCATCCTGGTGTTCCCGGAGATGCTGCCGCGCAATGCCAATGGCAAGATACTGAAGTCGAACCTGCGCAAGCTGTTCGATGCCACCAACAACAAGGACACGACCAATTGAATCGAGCCCCATTGCATCCGATGCGGCAAATCGCCGCCGTGGCACTGGCCGCGCTGCTCGCGGGCTGCGCGGCCGGCGGCACCAACCTGTCCGCGGTGCCCGAGTTGCGCCCGGGCGTGCCGGCCGGCTACCTGGCGGCCGAAGCGCGCCCTGACAGCCTGAAGCTGCTGCCCACGCCGCCGGCGCAGGGTTCGGCGGCCCTGGCGATGGATGAGGATGCGGCGCGCCAGGCCGGCACGCTGCGCGGTTCGCCGCGCTGGCAACTGGCCAGCGACGATGCCGTGCTGAAATTCCCGCAGGCAGCCACGGCGTTCTCGTGCGCGCTCGGCGTGCCGGTCAGCGAGAAGGACACGCCCTACCTCTACATGCTGCTGCGCCGCAGCCTGGTCGATGCCGGCCTGTCCACCTACGGCGCCAAGAACCGCTACCAGCGCACGCGCCCGTTCGTCGCCAACAAGACGCAGATGTGCACGCCGGCCGAAAGCGCCCACCTGGAAAAGGACGGCTCCTACCCGTCCGGCCACAGCGCGATCGGCTGGGCCTGGGCATTGATCCTGGCCGAGGTCGAGCCGGAGCGTGCCAATGACATCCTGGCGCGGGGGCGCGCGTTCGGCCAGAGCCGCGTGGTGTGCAATGTGCACTGGCAGAGCGATGTCAACGAGGGCCGCATGATGGCCGCGGCCACCGTGGCGCGGCTGCATGCCGACCCGGTGTTCCGCGCCGACCTGGAAAAGGCCCGCCAGGAAGTGGCCGCGGTACGTGCAAGTGGCGCCCGCCCGGCACGCGACTGCCAGGCGGAAACAGCGGCGCTGGCGCCCTGAGCGGCGCGCTGCCGGGGCCTGTTACTTGACGGGGATCACCGTGCCGGCCGGCACCGGCACGGCCGTCACGCTGTTCTGCGGGCTGCCGCTGACGATGCGGTCGGAATACGTCAGGTACACCAGCGTATTGCGCTTGCGGTCGACCGCGCGTACCACGTGCAGCGTCTTGAACAGGATCGACATGCGCTCCGAGAAGACGTTGTCCTGCTGCTTGAGCGGCGCCTTGAAGGCGATGGTGCCGACCTGCCGGCAGGCGATCGAGGCCTCGGGCGGATCTTCTGCCATGCCGAGCTGGCCCTTGATGCCGCCGGTGCGGGCGCGCGACACGTAGCAGGTCACGCCGTCCACCTGGGGGTCGTCATAGGCTTCGATCACCACCTTGTCGGAGCCGGTCATGCGGAAATTGGTGCTGACGCTGCCAATCTCCTCGGCCTGCGCGCCTGTCGCCGCCGCCACGCAGGCGGCCGCGGCCAGGATGGTACGGATGCGATTGGACTTCATGGCTGGGCCCGCGCTCCTCAGGTCACTGACGTCTTGATGTCGTCGTGGCGCTTTTCCATTTCCTGGCGCAACGCGCGGCGCTGCTGCGCGGCGGCAAAGCGCTGGCGCTCCACCTCGTCGCGCGGCTCCAGCGGCGGCACCTCGGCGGGCGATCCGTTGTCATCCACGGCCACCATGGTGAAGTAGCAGCTGTTGGTATGCCGCACCAGCTTGCTGCGGATGTTCTCGGTCACCACCTTGATGCCGATTTCCATCGAGCTGCGGCCGGTGTAGTTGACCGAGGCCAGGAAGGTCACCAGCTCACCCACGTGGATGGGCTGGCGGAACACCACCTGGTCGACCGACAGCGTGACCACGTAGCGCCCGGCGTAGCGGCTGGCGCAGGCGTAGGCGACCATGTCCAGGTACTTGAGGATGGTGCCGCCGTGGACGTTGCCGGAGAAATTGGCCATGTCCGGCGTCATCAGCACGGTCATGGAAAGCTGGTGGGACTGGTCGTTCATGATGCGGAGTCGGGGATTGCGGGGGCTGGATGGCCGGGGCGGCACTGACGACGACCCGGGCGCGCCGGCAGTTTAACCCGAGCGCAGCGGCACTGGTGTGCCCAGGCGGCCCCAAAAGAAAAAGCGGCCTGCCAGGCCGCTCTTCTAGCTGTGGACGCAGACCGCTTACTTTTTCTTGTTCACGGCGTCCTTGAAACCCTGTCCGGCAGAGAACTTGACCGTCTTGGCGGCCGGGATCTTGATGGTTTCGCCGGTACGCGGGTTGCGGCCGGTACGGGCGGCGCGCTTGCCGGCGCTGAAGCTGCCGAAGCCCACCAGCGTCACCGAGTCACCCTTGGCCACTGCCTTCTTGATACTGTCCAGCGCTGCGTTAAGCGCACGCTCGGCAGCGGCATTGCTCAGTTCTGCTTCCGCGGCAATGGCCGATACCAGTTCACCTTTATTCATGGCTGATTTCCCTTGTTGGTCGTCGTCACCGATGAGCTGGCCTGGCGGCAAGCCATCGATCGGCGCAGTCTAATCTGCCCTTCGCGCGTTGAGCAATCCCCAGTGGCACCAATGCAACGAAAAAACCCGCAAATCCTTGATTGAGGCCGGTTAGCGGGCAATTTCCCACTCTTTTTCCGCTTGCCAGCGGCGCGATTTCCCGGGCTGTAGCGTTTGCCTGGGAATCTCGGCTGCGACTGCCACGACCGTCCCTACCCGCGATGGAACACATGCCCACTCTTGGGGCGCTGCACCACAACGGATCAGCCAGACCTCGCACCAAGGCTCCATTCTGGCGCATTCCAGGCCCCGCCGACCAGCCGTTTCCGATTTTCACCCCGTCTCCGCAAGCTTGCCACGCGGCATTCCGGTGCGGTTTTGCTCAGGAAGGTGCAATGAGCACCAGGATGCAGCGAAAGCTGGAATGCTTTTTGCATACCCACGCTCCCATTTTGAGCATGAGGTGACTATGGACAACTGGAAGACTGGCACCGACGCCATGTTTATACTGCTTGGCGCCATCATGGTGCTGGCCATGCACGCCGGCTTTGCCTTTCTCGAACTGGGCACGGTGCGCAAGAAGAACCAGGTCAATGCGCTGGTGAAGATTCTGGTGGATTTTGCGGTTTCGACAATCGCCTATTTCTTTATTGGCTACACCATCGCCTATGGTGTGCAATTCATGGCCGGCGCAGAAACCCTGGCCCAGAAAAGCGGTTACGAACTGGTCAAGTTCTTTTTCCTGGCGACATTTGCCGCGGCCATTCCGGCGATTATCTCGGGCGGTATTGCCGAGCGTTCGCGCTTCAATCCGCAATTGGTCGCCACCTTTGTGCTGGTGGGCTTTGTCTATCCGTTCTTCGAGGGCATAGCCTGGAACCAGCGCTACGGCATCCAGGACTGGATCACGCGTGTGACCGGCGCGCCGTTCCACGACTTTGCCGGCTCCGTGGTAGTGCATGCGGTGGGCGGCTGGATCGCACTGCCCGCGGTGCTGCTGCTGGGCGCACGGCGCGGGCGCTACCAGAAGGATGGCCGCATCAGCGCCCATCCGCCGTCGAACATCCCCTTCCTGGCGCTGGGCGCCTGGGTGCTGGCGGTGGGCTGGTTCGGCTTCAACGTGATGAGCGCGCAGACGGTCGACAAGATCAGCGGCCTGGTGGCAATCAATTCACTGATGGCGATGGCCGGCGGCACGCTGGCGGCCTGGGCGGCCGGGCGCAACGATCCCGGCTTTGCCTACAACGGCCCCTTGGCGGGGCTGGTGGCCGTGTGCGCGGGCTCGGACCTGATGCACCCGCTGGGGGCGCTGATCACCGGCGGTGTGGCCGGCGCGCTCTTTGTCTACCTGTTTACGCTGGCGCAGAACAAATGGCATATCGATGACGTGCTCGGCGTGTGGCCGCTGCACGGCCTGTGCGGCGCCTGGGGCGGCATCGCCGCGGGCATTTTCGGCGCGAAGGCGCTGGGCGGGCTGGGCGGCGTGTCGCTGGGCGCGCAGGCGCTCGGCACCACGCTCGGCATCGCGATTGCGCTGGCCGGCGGCACCCTGGTATACGGCACGCTGAAGAAGCTGGTGGGCATCCGGCTCGACGCCGAGGGCGAATTCAATGGCGCCGACCTGACGCTGCATCGGATTTCCGCGACACCGGAGCGTGAAACCAACTGGTAATCCCGGCGGGACGGCCAGATTCAGACAGGCAAGCTGCCCGGACGCAGCTTGCCTTCACAATTATTTGCTTGCACTTCCCCGCACGGCGTTCCAATAATTGCCGTGCCCTCGTATTGCGCCGCGTCAGCGCGCAGGGCTTGCACCCAGTAGCCGGCAGAATCGGTATGGATGTTGCCGCCGGCAGCCGGGCGGACTCCCCAAACCGAAAGGAAACGCCGATGGAAGCCACCACGCTGGACAACCTCAAGACCCTGGTTGTCGCCTATGCCACTGAGTTCGGGGTCAAGATCCTCGCCGCCCTCGCCTTCTGGGTCATTGGCCGATGGCTGATCCACTTTGTCGTGCGCATGGTGCAGAACGCGCTCGGCAAGCAGAAGGTCGATCCGACGCTGCTGCGCTATGTCGGCTCGATCGTCACCGTGACGCTGAACGTGGTGCTGGTGATCGGCATCCTCGGCTACTTTGGCATCCAGACCACCACCTTTGCGGCACTGATTGCCGCCGCCGGCGTGGCCATCGGCATGGCTTGGTCGGGCCTGATGTCGAACTTCGCCGCGGGTGCGTTCCTGGTGGTGCTGCGGCCGTTCAAGGTCGGCGACTTCGTCACCATCGGCGGCGTCACCGGCACGGTGCGCGAGATCGGCTTGTTCGCGACCTCGCTGGACACGCCCGACAACGTCCAGACCGTGGTCGGCAACAACAAGATCTTCAGCGACACCATCCAGAACTTCACGGCCAATGCGTTCCGGCGCGTGGAACTGAAAGCGCAGCTGGCGGGGAGCACCGACGTGGCCGAGGCGGTGGCGCTGTTGAAGGAGCGCATCGCACAGATCCCCAACGTGCTGGCCGAGCCCCCCGTCGACGTGGAGATCCTGGAGTTCACGCTGGTCGGCCCGGTACTGGCGGTACGCCCCCACTGCCACAACGACCACTATTGGCAGGTCTATTTCGACACCAACCGCGTCATCCGCGAATGCTTCGGCCAGGCCGGCTATGCCGCGCCCATGCCGGCGCACATGGTGGTGGTGCAGCAGGCCGCGGCGGCCTGAGGCTGGCCAACGTCGGCGGGCGGCATCAGCGCGTGCCAGAGCGGCCGTAATGCCGCATCAGCACCGCGCCGATACCGCATACCGCCATCACCACCGCCAGCGGCAACGCGGTGCCGTCGCGCCACACGCTGACGGCACCACCGCCCAGCGTGCCCAGTGAAAACTGCAACGTGCCCATCAGCGCCGAGGCTGTGCCGGCGCGATGGCCCTGGTGCGCCAGCGCCAGCGCCGACGCATTCGGGGTGACACAACCCAGTGCCGCAATAAAGACGAAAAAACCGGCCAGCAGCACCGGCAGCACGGCCACGCCCGCGAGCGCCGCGACAGCCAGCCCGATCCCTGCCGCGCACGCCCCCAGCAGCGCGCGCCCCAGCACATGGTCGAGCGAGCGGCCGCGCACCAGCCGGCCATTGAGCTGCGACATCGCGATCAGCCCCAGCGCATTGGCGCCGAACACAAAGCCGTAGTGCGACGCCGCGATGCCATGCAGCTCGATCAGCACGAACGGCGAGCCGGAGATATAGGCGAACATGCCCGCCGAGCCGAAGCCGGCTGACAGCGAATAGCCCAGGAATTCGCGGTCGCGCAGCAGTTCGGCATAGCTCCTGGCCACGGTGCCGAGCCGCAGCGGCGCCGCACGGCTGTGGTCCAGCGATTCCTCCATGCGCCAGTGCACCAGCAGCAGGATCATGGTCCCGGCCGCCGCCAGCACCCAGAAGATCGTGCGCCAGCCCGACGCCGTCAGGATCGCCCCACCGAGGATCGGCGCGAGGATCGGCGCCAGCCCCATCACCAGCATCAGCGACGAGAACGCGCGCGCGGATTCATGCGCCTCGAGCCGGTCGCGAATCACCGCGCGCGCCATCACCATGCCCGCGCAGCCGCCCAGCGCCTGCAGGAAGCGCCACAGCATCAGCGACTCCACGTTGCGCGCCAGCGCGCAACCAACGGCGGCCACCACATAGAGGCCCAGCCCGACATACAGCGGCGGCTTGCGCCCGAAACGATCGCTGAACGGCCCGTAGAACGCCTGCCCCAGCGCCAGCCCCACCAGGAAGGTGCCGAGCGTGAGCTGCACCTGGCCGATGTCCACGCCGAGATCGCCGGCCAGCGACGGGAAGCTGGGCAGGTACATGTCGATCGACAGCGGCGCGATCGCCATCAGCGAGCCGCAGATCAGCAGCCAGGCGGGAAAGCGCGCCGGCGAGGCAGCGCTCGGAGAACGAGACATGGAAGGCATCCGGGAACGGCGGTGGTCACGCGCAGCCGGCCTGCTTGTGAAACAGCCGGCCGTGCAACGCGTGCAAAGGACAATTGTTGCACAGCATAACGAAAACGCTGCGGCTCGGGCGTGCTGCGGTTTGAAACTGTCGTTCAGGAAAACTGGTGTTGAGCGCCGGAAAGTTCGGTCGCGCACCATGGCAACGCCACGCCAACGCCGGCTTCGATGAAGATGGCATGCCTGGCATTTTTGTTGGATAGTGATATCAGGCAAGCGCTTGCATGCATGCAGCAAAAACGCGCTCCCGATGCAATCCGGACGTCCTCGCAGTGTGCCGTGCCTTTCACGCCTGCCGGGGTGGAGAGTACAATGCGAGCCTGTCGGCGCGAGAGAGATCGCCAGAGCGCCGGCGGCCACGCAGAGACGGACGACAGTACCGGTCCCGGCAACGTTAGCTTGCATGAGAATACGACAAACGCCGCTTTCCGCTTCGCTTGGCCCGGCCGCACTCGCGGCTGCGCTGCTGTGGGTGCTACCCGTGCCATTGATGGCCACGGCCGCGCCGGCACTGACGCGCAACGCCGCCGCCTCGGCGCCGGTCGCCCCAGTGATCGATGAAGCCGAGGCCTTGTCGCGCATGCTCAAGGGCGCGGCCACCGGCCAGAACACCGGCGCCGCGGGCGTGCCCGAACTTCTGCGCAGCACCGCGCGCCCGGACAACGTGCTGGCGCGCGCCTGCCGCCAGCTCAACGACGCCCTGCCGATCGAGATCGATGGCGAGACGCGCCTGCGCCGCTGCCAGTCGATCCCGGGCAAGCACGTGCTGTTCCAGCTTGAACTCACCAACTATCGCGGGCCGATGCTGGACCTGGCCAGCTTCGAGGTCAATTACGCCGCGCCGCTGCAGCGCAATATCTGCGCAAACCGCGACGTGGAAATCCTGACCAAGCTTGGCGTCAGCCTGATGTTCCGCTATATGACGCGCAAGGACCGCGGCGAGCGCCGCGTGGGCGACGTCTATATCAACTCGCCGATCTGCACCGCCGCGCTGCGCTGAACACGATAACAAGAATCGGTTGCAACAGGAGATTGGTTGCAGCCAACGACAACGGCCCGCATGAAGCGGGCCGTTGTCGATTTTGCTGCTGTTGCCGCTTTCGGCTGCGTGCCTCAGGCCGCGCGCGGACGCAGCGGCAGAACGTTGGCGGCGCGCCGCATCAGCACGCGCGTGTCCTTCCAGCCGGCATCGGCCAGCGGCGAGCCCCACACCAGTTCATGCAGGCGCGCCAGCGCGAACGGGTTGCCCAGCAGCATATGCTTCTGCGCCGGGGTCAGCGCGCGCGGCCCATGGGTCAGCGCATGCACGACCAGCCCCTCGTGGCGCTTCCGTGCCGAATCCGGCTGGATGGTGCGCGGCGTGGCGGTCGCGCACATCAGTGCGTTGGTGACCGGGTCGACCACAGCATCGACAAAGTCCGGCGTCTCCGCGGCATTCTCAACATGCTGCTGCGTCTCGACGATCTCGCGCGGAACCAGCGTCTCCTCGGGGATCATGAACAGCCCCGCATTGCGCGAGGCACGTCCGAACGACACCCGCGACAACATCACCGACAGCGGGATCGACAGCGCCAGCGAGCCGACGATTGGCAGCAGCCACAGCACGTAGGACGGGTTCAGCCAGTACACCAGCCCGCCCCATGCCAGCCCCAGCGCGGTATGCCAGCCGTGGCGGCGGAAGGCCTCGCCCCAGGACGTCTCCGCGTCTTCACGCGGCGGCGACTTCCACGAGATGCCCCATCCGCTGTACGCCGCGATCACGAACTTGGTGTGGAACAGCATGCGCGTAGGCGCCAGCAGCGCGGACAGCAGCACCTCGATCAGCATGCTGGCGAACAGCTGCACCGCGCCACCGTAGCGCCGCGCCTGCTTCATCAGCAGCACCACGCTGGCCAGCTTGGGCAGGAACAGCAGCGTCGCGGTGGCGGAGAACAGCGCCAGCGCCTTTTCGGGATGCCACTCGGGCCAGGTCGGGAACAACTGGTACTGCTGCGTGAAGTACTCCGGCGGCACCAGCGCGTGCTTGGCCAGCATCGCGGTGGACAGCAGCAGGAACAGCAGCCACAGCGGCGCCGACAGGTAGGCCATGATGCCGGTCAGGAACACCGCGCGGTGCACCACGTGGAAACCCTGCTTGAGCCACAGCCGGAAGTTCATCAGGTTGCCCTGGCACCAGCGGCGGTCGCGCTTGACCTCGTCCAGCAGGTTTGGCGGCAGTTCTTCGTACGAGCCTTCCAGGTCGTAGGCAATCCACACGCCCCACCCCGCGCGGCGCATCAGCGCGGCTTCGACGAAGTCGTGCGACAGGATCTCGCCCGAGAGCGGGCCACGGCCCGGCAGCGGCGCCAGCGCGCAATGCTCGATGAACGGCTTGACCCGGATGATGGCGTTGTGGCCCCAGTAGTGCGATTCACCGAGCTGCCAGTAGTGCAGCCCCGCGGTAAACAGCGGCCCGTACACGCGCGTGGCGAACTGCTGCACGCGCGCATAGAGCGTTTCGCGGCCCACCGCCAGCGGCGCGGTCTGGATGATGCCGGCGCCGGGGTTGGCTTCCATCAGCCGCACCAGCGTGGCCAGGCAGTCGCCGCTCATCACGCTGTCGGCATCGAGCACCACCATGTAGCGGTACTTGCTGCCCCAGCGGCGGCAGAAGTCGGCCACGTTGCCGGTCTTGCGCTTCACGCGGTGGCGGCGCCAGCGGTAGAAGATGCGGCCGAAGCCGCCGACCGCGCGGCACAGTTCCATCCACGCATCGTGCTCGGCGGTGCGCAGATCGGGGTTGCCGCTGTCCGACAGCACGATGAAATCGAAGTTGGCCAGGTGGCTGGTGCGCGCCATCGATTCATAAGTGGCGCGCAAGCCCGCGAACACGCGGGTCACGTCCTCATTGCAGATCGGCATGATGATCGCGGTGCGCGCCTCGGGCGCGAGCGGCCCGTCAGGCGCGGCCGAGCGCGAGATCAGGTGGCGGTCGCCGCCCTTGGCCAGCACCAGGAAGCCCATCATCGCCGTCCAGAAACCGGCTGACACCCACGAGAACAGGATGGCGAACAGCCCCAGGATCGCGATCTCGAGCGGGTCGGCGCCGTGGTACGGCAGCACGCTGGTCATGAAGTACGTGGCCAGCACGGTCTGGATCACGACCAGGCCCAGCAGGAACCAGCGGCGGTGCGAGCCCGCCGGGTGCCACTTGCCTTCGGCATCGGGGCCGTCGTGCAGGGTGTCCCAGGTCTCGGGCACCGGCGGGCGGCCCAACATGCGGCGCCAGGTATTGCGCAGCCAGCCGGTGACGATATGCGGCGGCCACTGGCGCGGCACCATCGAACTGCGCTCGGGCTCGGGGCCGGTGTCGACCTTGACGGTGCCGTCTTCGCGCCGCTGCAGCAGCGATTCGCCGCCTACCTGCGGATTGCCGTACGCCATCGTGAAACGGCGGCCAACGGAGGCGTAGGCGCTGCCGCCCTGCGCGGCCGGCGTGTCCTTGGCCGCAAGGCGCGACTGCAGGCGCGCGATCGCGTCCTGCGCGTCGCGGCCGTCCGGAGTGACGGATATCACGGGGGCACCGGATGCTACGGGTGTCAGGGGTGCGGCAGGCGTGGCCGCGGCGCTCGGGCCGTCTGCCAGCAGTTCGCTGCGCACTTCAGGCGATACGGGCAGGCGGTCGACATAGCGCTCGCATGCCGCCGCCTGGGCCGGTCGCTGCTTTAGCCGGGGGGTAAGATGTAGCTCCACGTCTCGGATAGGGTTGTATTGCCGTTGCGAAGATAGCCGCGCAACTCTACCGGCTTGGTTTCGTCCTTGCGTCGCATCACCATGGTCATGCGCCAGCCGCCGGTCGCCTCATTGCGTTGTACCGACGTCTTCAGCAATTCACCGTTGGCATCGGCCGAAACCACCGGGTCGATGCGAACGTCAGCCGGCAGCCTGCGGAAGGACGGGCCTTCGAAGTCCACCACCAGCGAAAAGCTCATGTCCTCCTTGTTGCGGGTCTGGCCCTGGCCCAGACGGGTCTGGGTCACCCACGACAGCGGCGGCTGTTGTTCGCCGTCCTTTTGCCACAGCAGCCGGTATTCATAGTCGAAGGGTTGCTTCGGCTTGGGCGGGTTGTCCGGCACCCAGTACGCGACGATGTTGTCGTTGGTCTCGTCCGGCGTCGGGATCAGCACCAGCTCCACCCGGCCCGAGCCCCAGTTGCCGCGCGGCTGCACCCAGCCGCTGGGCCGGCGCTCGTACCACGCGCCGAGTTCCTGGTAGCTGTTGAAGCTGCGGTCGCGCTGCATCAGCCCGAAGCCCTGCGGGTTGGTCGCCGCGAAGGACGTTACCAGCAGCCGCTTGGGATTGACCAGCGGGCGCCACACCCATTCGCCCGTGCCCAGGTGGATCGACAGGCCGTCCGAGTCATGCACCTCGGGCCGGAAGTCCTGCGCCGGCGACGGCTGGTTTTCGCCGTACAGGTACATGCTGGTCAGCGGCGCCAGCCCCAGCTTGGTCACGTTCTCGCGCAGGTACAGGCGCGACTTGACCTCCATCGCGGTCTCCTCACCGGGCTTGATGGTGAAGCGGTACGCGCCGCTCATGCGACGCGAATCCATCAGCGCGTAGATCGTGATCTCCTTGGCGTTGGCCGCGGGGCGTTCGATCCAGTATTCGACGAAGCGCGGGAACTCCTCGCCCGAATTGAGCGCGGTGTCCACCGCCAACCCCCGCGCCGACAGCCCATACCACTGGTCCTTGCCGAGCGCGCGGAAATAGCTCGCGCCGAGGAACGACGCCAGCTCGTCCTTGCGCTTGCCGTTGAGCGGATAGAGGATGCGGAAGCCCGCGAAGCCCAGCGTCTTGAGCTTGGCGGCATCGACCTTGTGCGGGCCGTAGTTGAACGCAGAGGGGTCGAAGCGGAACTCGCGCACGCTGTTGCCCACCACTTCATGGATGCGCACTGGCTGGTCGAACACCATGCCCTCGTGGAAGAACGACAACTCGAACGGCGAGCGCGTGCCGCGCCAGGCGAAACGTTCGGGTTTGTATTCGATTTCACGGTAGCGTTCGTAGGACAGCTCGCGCAACTCGCGCGGCAGGTTCTGCGGGGGCGCCTTGTACGGCGATGCCGCCAGCTGGCGCGCGCGCGCCGCCACGGTGTCGAAGTCGAACGCATGCGCGGCCATGGCGCACAGCGCCAGCGCGCCACCGCCAAGCCATGCCGCAATCCGCAAGCCTGCGCGCTGCGCGCGGTGGCGGGCGCCCGGGCCGGCGGTGATTGCGCGAGCGGGCCGGGATAGCGTTGCGGACAGGTGTGGCGTGGCGGTCTGTGACATGTATGCCAGGGTGAGCGGTTAAATCGGGGTGACCGGCATCGGCGGTCGGAACGAAGGACGGCACAGCAAGAGACGGACCCGGCGCGAAGTGGCGTGGCCCGGACACGAAGCGAACGGCCCGTGGGGTATGTGTCTGGTTTGTTGCGATGCGCAATAGACCATAACAATTCGAGACGCCAAAGTCACGTTTCGATCACGCAAGGTTTGAAACAAATTGTTCACCAGGTTGCCCGAAAGCCGCTCCAGGCAAGGCTTTGCGGGCGCCGAGGTCACACGGCCACCCACCCGGCGTAGGCAATGCTTGCCGGCCCCTCACAATTCGCTGGATATCCGGGTCCGCCGCCCGGCGGACCCTTTAATACAGTGTTACTTTTTGGCCCCTTCCGAATACGTATCGAACTTGCCACTCCTGGCGCCGTCGGAATACGTATCGAACTTGCCGCTCTTCATGCCGCCCTGACTGTAGGAGTCGAAGGACTTCTGCGCACCGTCCTGGATCGGCTCCAACTGGTCAGGTCGCGCACCCGGATTCAGCGAGGTCACGTTGTCGCTTTTTGCGCCATCCGAGTACGGGCTGAATTTGTCCTGCTTGGCGCCGTCGGTGTAGGTATTGAACTTGTCGGTCTTGCCCGAGGTCTGGGCGTGCAGCGTGCCGAAGGCGCAGGCAAGCGCCAGGCCGATGGTGAGATAGCGCAGCTTCATGGGATCTCCTCTCGCAGGGATGGCTTGCCATGGCTATATAGAAAGGGGCGCAGCGGCAGCAGTTGCGGCGCGTGAGGGACGGCAAGCGTCGGGGCAACAATCAACGCTAGGTCAGGGCCTTGCATGTGTCAACCACGCGGCGCGGCATGCGCGCTCGCTGCGGCAGCGTAGCCTGCCGTGGTTGCCGTCGTCGGCAGCCCGGCATTGCGCTTACAATGCCACCCAAACGCCACCACGAAGCCATAAAGGAATCGTCATGCTGCCTCGGCCCACACAACATACCGCACGCCCAGCCCAGCGTGCCGCCATCGCCGGCGCGCTGGGTGCCACCCTGCTGCTCGCCATGACCGCGCCCGCGCAGGCGTACTTCGACAACTACCTGAGCGGCACCATCATCGGCACGATGAACGAAAAGGAAGGCACGTCGTTTGCCAAGTCGGTGCGCAAGGCGCTGAACGATACCGCCGACGGCCAGGCCGTCGAATGGACCTACCCGGCCGCGGGACGGCGCCAGCAGATCGACGGCACCATCACACCCATCGAAAGCAAGACCGACAAGGGCCAGCCGTGCCGGCGCGTGAAGTCCGACCTCAAGCGCGGCAGCGCCGAGGAACACTGGAACGGCTGGTTCTGCAAGCAGCCCAGCGGGCAATGGAAGTCACGGCACGTCGGTGACTAAGCCGCGCTGATCCGGCACGTCGCGGCGCACGTGTCATGTTGTCTGCGACGGTGACCGGTGCGGATGCGCCGCCGGATCGATGTCCGGCGCGCCCGGCCGCTCGTACCACTTGGCCTCCGGCACATAGACCGTCTTTTCCGGCTGTGCCATGAAATGCGGCGACATGATCTGCACGCCGTGCGCATTGAACTGGTCCTGGATCGCCGCATGCAGCGCCGACAGCGCGAAGAAGCGGTTGCGCGGCTGGTCCAGCGCGGCGAACAGTTCGTACTCGACGTAGAAATCCGACAGCCCGCGCTGCAGTACATACGGCGTGGGCGACGGCGCCACGTGCGTGGCCTCGGCGGCGGCCGCGAGCAGCATGGCATGGACCTGCCGCCACGGCGTGTCGTAGCCGATGGTGACCGAGGTCGAGATCATCGCCGCCTGCCAGCCCTCGTGCGCATGCGGATCGCGCACGCTGCCGTGGCGCGTGTAGTTGTGAATGGCGCTGCCGACCACCACCGCATTGGGCAGGGTCACTTCTTCATTGCGCAGGTTGATGACTTTCACCGACAACGCGTCGAGCGAAGCCACGGTGCCGACGGTCTCGCCGATGCTCACCATGTCGCCGCGCCGCAGCGCGCGCGAGTAAACCACCACCATGCCGCTCATCAGCTGGTTGACCACATTGGCCGATCCCAGCGTCACCATAAAGCCGAGCAGCACCGACAGCCCCTTGAACACATCGCTCTCCGAGCCGGGGATATATGGGTAGGCAAAGGTAAAGCCCAGCGCCCAGATCAGCACGGCCGCCACCCGTCGCGTCGCACCTGCGGTTTCGGGGTGCATGCCGGGCACGGTGATCTGGCCCTTCTGCACGGCCTTGAAGATATTCGACACCAGCCGCTGCACCGCGCGCGTGATCAGCAGGATCACCGCCACCGTGACCAGGCCCGGCACTGCCGCCACCATCGACAGGGCGATGCGCGACAGCAGCCCGGCGATAAACGCGCCCATGCGGTCGCCCATCGGCTGCGTCAGCGGAAACTGCTCCAGCGCAAAGTCCAGCCAGGCAAAGGCGAGCACCAGCACCAGGCCGATGGTCAGGATCTGCACGATGCGGCCGATCAAATGGTAGAGCGCGCCGGTCCAGTCGAACTCCGCACCGGTGCGCTGTTCCAGGTGCCGCTGCAGGGCCACCTGCACCCGGGTACGCAGCGCGATGCCCGCACGCCCCACCCCCCACGCGAGTGCGACGAGCACCGCCAGCCCCAGCGCGCTCAGCGCGGCGCCACGCAAGAGGTTGGGCCAGTGCAGGTGCGCGCGCCGCGCCTCGACGGCCTGTTGCAGCCCGGCCGCGGCGCGCGTGGCAGCGGCTTCCAGCGTGAGGTTGTCTTCCGGGGACAGGTCCTGCGCGGTGAGCACGAACAGCAGCCAGTCGCCCTGCCGGAACGCGATCATCGGGGCCTCGCCTAAGGTGCCGCTGACCTGGCCAGACGGCAGCGCGAGTTCGGCTTCGGAGAGTTCGTCAAACGCCTGCTGCGCCCTCGCCACGCGCGCAGCCGGGCCGGCGCCTGCAATGCTGGCGCGCAGTGTGGCGACCGGCCGGTCCATCAGCCGCAGCTCGGCCGCGTCGCCGGTGTGTACGACAATCGCCGCCGGCGCTGGGGCGGACACTGAGGCTGGCAATGGGGCTGGCGCCGCCGCCAGGCCGGCATGCGTCCAGCCCATGCAAACCAGGCAGGCCAGTCCGGCCACCCATGCTGCCGCCGTCCGCTGCCACCGCCGCCATGCTGCAAGCGCTGCCATAAACGCTCCCGTCCGAGTTCGCCTTGCCAGCGCGACGGCCACACGCCATGCCTGGCACGATGCCCGCAAGCATAGCGTGGGCCGGTGCATGCGCAAAGCCGGCGCGGCGGGGCCACCGCGTGCAGCAGACGAAAAAAAGGAGGCCGAAGCCTCCGTTCTGATCCGCCTGACACGCCCTCCCCCCGGACGGCACGCATTGCGTGCCACAAGGCTGTCATCTCGCGCAGCGGTGCCGGGCCCGCCGGCCCGGCCCGCCATCAATGCGTGGCGGCATGGCGGTAAGGGCGCCGCTTGCGTCCCCGCTTGCCGGGGAGCCGTGCGTCCGCCCGCCAGTTTGGCAGCGGCGCTCAGGCGCCTTTCTTTGCCATCGGGTCCTTGGTGCCGGTTGCGTGGCTCTTCTTTTTCTTGGCGCTGGTCTTCTTGGCCTTGGCCTTGCCGCTGTCGGCCTTGGCCGGCGCAGCCTTGGTCGCCGCCGGAGCTGCCGGCGTGGCGGGCGTGGCCGGGGTTGCCGGCGTCTGCGCCATCGCGCCCGCGCCAAACATTGCCATCGACAGCATGACGATCCACTTCTTCATTTCGGTCTCCTCGTGAGCCCCTGCATGTGGGAATGCCTGCAATGACCGGGGCGCATTGGTCTGCGCCCTGTCATCAGCATCAACGAGGATGGTTTGTACGCGGTTGACGAGGACAAACCCTGAGACGATGTACTTGTGCGCCGTGAATCGCCGCCCGGCTCAGCGGCTCAGCGGCACAGCCGCCGCAGCAGCTCGCCGGCGATCGTGCCCGGCCCGGCCGGCTGGAAGGTACCATACTGCGGCGCGCGGATCGTATAGAGCGATTCGCCTCGGGCAAAGCGCTTGCTGTACAGCGTCTGCTCGACCACCGCGAACATCGAGTTGGCGCAGTTCAGCACCATGCGCTTGAGCGACGAGCGGATCGGCTCGCCGCTGGCGGTGCGGATCACGCCCGACGGGGAATTGCGCATCACCACCACGCCTACCTCCGTGCCCTGGCGGCGCACGGCGGACTGGTCGAAATAGGAGATCACCCCGTTGGCGCCCATCAGCGGAATCCAGCGCTGCGGGTCAGGCGCGCCCGGATCGGGCGCCACCACCAAGCGGCAGCCTTCCCTGGGAGTGGAGCGGAACACGGTGCCGGCGCCAGGCACCTGGCACTCGTACAGCCCGGCGGCGGCGGCCGGGCGGGAGGCCGGCGCGGCGCTGCCTTCGGCATGCGCCAGCGGTGCAGCCAGCCCGAGCACGCAGCCAGCGAGCGCGGCTGCGTACCCAAAAATGCGGAACGTCATGGAATTGCCCTCGTATTGACGGGAAAAGCGATCCGCATTGTCGCACACGGGTGCCGCATTCCGACACATCCCGATACGTTTTCAGACCGGAACGTGCGGCAGGCACACCGCCGTCAGCCGTGCAATTCCCGCCAGGCCACCAGGTCCTCGATGGTCAGCACCGGCAGCCGGTACATCTCGGCGAAGGCCAGCGCCTCGGGCCGGCGCGCCATGGTGCCGTCCGGGTTCATCAGCTCGCACAGCACCGCGGCCGGCGACAGGCCCGCCATGCGCGCCAGGTCGACCGAGCCCTCGGTATGGCCGCGGCGCTCCAGCACGCCGCCGTCGCGCGCCACCAGCGGGAACACGTGGCCGGGGCTGACGACTGCATCGGTGCCCGCGTCTGCGGCAATGGCGGCGCGAATGGTGGTGATGCGGTCGGCGGCGCTGACGCCGGTGCTGACCCCCTCGCGCGCCTCGATCGAGACCGTGAAGGCCGTGCCGTACTGGCTGCGGTTGTGCTCGACCATGGGCCGCAGGCCCAGCTGGCGCACCTTGCCCGTGGTCAGGCACAGGCAGACGATGCCGCTGCATTCGCGGATCATCATCGCCATGTTGGCGGTGGTGAGGCGCTCGGCGGCGAGGATCAGGTCAGCCTCATTTTCGCGGTCGTCATCGTCGAGCAGCACGACGGGACGGCCTTCGCGCATGGCGTCGAGCGCCTGCGCGATGCGCTCGGCAAGCGCACGCGTATCGGTATCGACGGCAAAGGCCGCGGACACATCGGGATCGACAACATCGGTGGAATGGCCAGGCATTGAAACGCTCCTTGTTCAGATCATTTGGGCGTTCCAGGGGAAGGGTCGACAGAGTTGCCACGCTGCGCACGGCACGTGCACAGACAGCCCCGCCCTGCGCGCGCGGCGCAAGGCAACGGCAAGGCCGCGGGCCAGGGCAAATGCGCCAGGCCACGCGGGCAAGCTCCGCCCATCTTCTTTCATCCGGACTATGACCGTCGGCCCTGGCCTCTCACCAGGTCTGCTGACCTCGCACGGGAATGCGAGCGCTCGCGGGCTCGCCGGGCACGCATTGCGCACCGCGGCATACCGCCGGTGGGGACTTTCACCCCGCCCTGAAGACGTAACGTACCGGTGCGGCCCTGCGGCCGGCACCGGCCCGCGAATGTTAGCACGATTGAATTTTTCTATTTGCTCTCCGCAGCGCCCCCCCTCGGCGCTGCAACGCGCGTCGCCGTGTACTACAAATAGGTTAAGGAGGCTGAGCCTACGCAAGCGGCGCCGTCGCGGCTGCCGGGCCATGCCACGCCTGACAACCACGCAGCATCGTTTCTCCGTGCTTCCCATGCTCCGACAAGATCAAGAAGCCAGGCCAGACCGCCATGCGAGTTGTTCCTCCTTTGACCCCACGCCATCCCCGCGAGCGCAGCCGCGATGGCTGCCGCGACGCCGGGCGCGCCACGCGGCCCTCGCGGCGCTGGTAACGCTGCCCTTGTGCCTGGGCTCCGCGGCCCGCGCCGCGCCGGCCGTGCAGCTGAACTACGGCTTTGACAATGACCATGATGTACAGAAGGCCGAGGTCGCCCTGCTGTGGGATTCAGGCTGGGCCTGGGGCAATCCGCAGGGCTGGCAGGTTGACCTGCAATGGGAAGTCAATGTCGCGCGCTGGTTCAGCAACAGCGATCACAACCCGAACGACCTGTGGGAGTTCGGCGCCTCGCCGGTGGTGCGCATCGCGTGGTGGCGCCACAACTGGGTGCCGTTCCTGGAACTGTCGGTCGGGCCGCGCCTGCTGACCGGCACGCGTACCTCGGATGACCACGTCATCTCCACCGCCTTCCAGTTCTCGGAATATGCCGGCATCGGCGTGACGGTCGGCAAGGACCGCCGCTTTACCGCGGGCTACCGCTACCAGCACCTGTCCAACGCCGGCATCAAGGACCCCAATCCCGGCACCACCTTCCACGTCATCTACCTGCGCTACCGCTTCTGACGGCGGCACCGTCCGCCTCGCCCAGCGCTTCAAACAGGGCGCGCGTGCCGTCGTCCGCCGGGAAGAAGCATTCGATGCGCAGCTCCTGCAGGGTGATGTCCTGCGGAATGCCGAGCGTGGTCAGCGTCGAGAACAGCGACGCGCGGAACGCGCCTGCGTGCAGCACCACCGGCAGCACCGGCGGCGGCGAGCCCTCGGCGCCGTCGTCCTCGGGCAGCAGCACGCCGCCCGGCCCCACCATGTCGGGATGCCAGGCGGCGATGCGCCGGAAGATCTCGCGCGCGGTCTGGTCGTGGGCCTGCACCTGCAACTCCTGCCAGACGCGCCGCACCAGGTAGCGGCCGACCTGGCGGGCATTCTCGATCACCGGCCACAGGCCCTCGGGATCGAACACGGTCAGCATCAGGTTGATGCGCCGCCGCCCGGCGTTTTCCTCGTCCGACAGCGACGCCGGCGCGCGGCCGTCGAGCAGCGTGTCGAGCATGCGCCGGTAGGCCCCGTTGGCGTCCACCAGGTTCCAGAACCGGTCCAGCACCACGGCCGGGTAAGGCTCCTGCTTGGACAGGATCAGCGTGATCGCCTGCTGCACCATCTGCAGCGGCGGCGAGGCCAGCGCGTGTTCGCTATAGGCCGGGGCAAAGCCGCTGGCCAGCAGCAGCCGGTTGCGCTGGCGCAGCGGCACGCCCAGCCGGTCGGCCAGCGCCAGCACCATTTCGCGGCTGGGGCGGGCGCGGCCGGATTCCAGGAAGGAGATGTGGCGCTGCGACACCCCGGCGGCCAGGGACAGCGCCAGCTGGCTGTAGCCGCGCTTGCCGCGCCAGTAGCGCAGCAGGCCGGGGAAGTCGAGGGTGGCTTCGGAAGCGGGGGTCAGCGTCTCCATGGGATGCATTACAGCATGCACCGCGGCGAATAACCATTACCTGGCAGGTAGTGGCTCCAATTCAGTGGCATGCGGATCGCCGGGCCCCGCCGCGCGCACTGCGTCGATCAGCAGGCGCATGGCCGGCGTGGCCGCCCGCCGCCGGCGCACCACGATCCCGTAGGGCACCAGCCGCCCGCGCATCGGCACCGGCAGCATTGCCAGCGCGCCCAGCGAGCCGAAGTAGTCCGCGATGGCACCCGGCACGACGGCAATGCGGTCACTGTCCGCCAGCAGCGGCAGCGTGCCCATGATCGACGAGGTCTCGATGATGTCTTCCGGCAGCGGCACGCGGTTGTCGCGGAAAGTCTGGTCGATGATCTGCCACATCGGCACGGCCGCTGGCGGGATAATCCAGGGATAGCCAGCCAGGGAAGCCAGCTTGACGCTGCGCTTGCCTGCCTGCGGATGGCCGGCACGCGCCACGATGGCCAGCGACTCCTCGAACAGTGGCTCGAAGTCGAGATCGTCGGCCATCGTACCCTCGGGGATGCGTCCGATCACCACGTCCAGCGCATCCTGCCGCAGCGCCTGTACCAGCACGTCGCTGGTGTCGACCTGCATCACGATATGCAAATGCGGATAGCGCGCCTTGAGCGCGTTGATGACGCCGGACAGCACCGAAGGCACCGGGGCCAGGATCGAGCCGAGCCGCACCTTGCCCACCTCGCCCGCGGCGATGGCGGCAAATTCATCATGCAGGGCATCCAGGTCGGCCAGCACCACGCGCGCGTAGCGGATCAGCGCCTCGCCGAATACCGTCGGCTCGATGCCGCGCGCATGGCGCGTGAACAGCAGCGTGCCGACCACGCTCTCGAGCTCGTGCAATGCCTTGGTGACGGCTGGCTGGGACAGCGCCATCTGTGCGGCGGCGCGCCGCAGCGAGCGGTGCTCGGCCAGGGCCAGGGCCAGGCGCAGATGCCGCATATGCAGGCGTTTGCGCAGCGTGGCAGCGCTGGAGAGGGGGGCGGAGAGGTCTGGCATGGTGGCCGCTCGGGCGAGGCTTGGGCGAAGATCGGTTTTTATAGCATGCGTGCGGCGGCTGGCAGCGTAGTGGGCGTGTTCGTTGCCGCTGGTTTGCTCCCCTCTCACGCTTGCGGGAACGTCATCATTTGCGCCGGCGCAATGCGATAGAACCTCGCCGCATTCCCGGCCAGCACGCGCTGCCTGGACACAGGATCCGGCAGCGCCTCGCACACCGTGCCGAGGATCGTACCGAAGTCCGCGCTCAGGCCCGAGACCGGCAGGTTGCTGCCGAACATCGCCCGCTCATGCCCGAATATCGCCAGAACCTCGCGCACGATGCGGCGGTTGCCCTGCGCATCCCAGCGCCCGCCGGCCAGCCCGAACTCCGACAGCTTGACCGACACATTGGCGCAATCAGCCAGCGCCTCCATGCCGGCGCGCCAGCAAGTCAGGCCCTCCTCCGAGCGATCCAGCGGCAGGCCCGCGTGATTGAGCGCAATGAGCACCCCCGGCAAGGCCGCCGCCACCTGGGCCGCCTCGCGCAAATGCCAGAACGGTACCCGCAGGTCCCACGACAGGCCATGGCGTTCCAGCCGCGCCAGGTCATCCAGCCAGTCCTGGTCCTGCATCGACCCCGGGCGGCCGGCCACCGACTCGCCCGGTGCCGCCGCGGTCAGCGGTTTGCATCGCGTCCCCCTGACCCGCGCGAAGCCAGCCTGGCGCGCCAGCAGTTCGGCGCACCCAGGAGTCCCGAACGGCGCGTAGGCCACCACCGCTGCAGCCATGCCGGGGCGCCAGGCCTGGCGGTGCAGCCACGCGGTCTCGTCGACGGCTTCGCTGCGCTCGCGTTCGGCCTCTACATGCACGGTGGCCAGCACGGCGACGGCGCTGGTGTCATGCGCGTACTGGGCCTCCAGGTAATCGCTGCGCAGGGCCTGGTAATCGCCGAGAAAAAAGGCCTGCGGCCGGTATTCATCCTGCAGCCAGGGATAGCGGCCGCGACCGAGTTGCCACAGGTGGTGGTGCGCGTCGACGATGGCCAGGCCTCGGGGCAGCGCCCCGTTTGCTCCCCGGTTCATCGGCACCGCCCCGGCAAGGTAGCGGCCAGGGCGCTGGCCAGTAGCAGCGCGGCGACCAGCAGGTAGACACCGGCGCCCGCGCCGACGCGCTCGATCAGCACGCCCGCCGCGTAAGGGCCGCAGAATCCGCCCAGGTTGCCGAGCGCATTGATCACGCCGCGCGCCACCCCCGCGTGCTCGGCGGCCAGCAGCCGCGGTGGCAGGGTCCAGAACACCCCCGCTGCGGACTGCAGGAAGAAGCCACTGCCGACCAGCAGGCCATAGGACAGCCAGGTATTGTCGTGCCACCAGACCGAACCGGCCAGGCAGGCGGCGAAACCCAGCAGCGGCCAGACCACGAAAGCCTTGCGCCGGCCGGTGCGGTCGGACAGCGAGGAGATCGCGAGGATGCCGGCCATGGTGCCCAGATACGGCAGCACGGCCAGCATGCCGACCTGCCCCATGCCGCCTCCAGTCAGGCCCTTCAGGATGGTGGGCAGCCACAGCGTGTAGCCGTAGATCCCCATCTGGTAGAGAAAATTGACGGCGATCAGACGCCAGATCACGTCCTGCGACAGGATATGCGCCAACACCGCCCGCGTGCCGCCCGCACCCTGCCCCACGTCCGCGCCAGCGGCGGCCGCCTGCTGCTCTTCCTCGCGCAGGCGGGCCAGCAGATAAGCCTTCTCTTCGGCCGAAATCCAGCGCGCCTGCTCCGGCCGGTCACAGGCCAGCTTCCACCACACCCCGAGGCAGGCCAGCGAAATCAGGCCTTCCACGATAAACAGCCAGCGCCAGTCGAGCGCCGCGATCACCAGGCCCGACAGCGGCGCGGTGATGATGCCGGCGATCGGCACGAACAGGATCACCAGGGCGTTGGCGCGTCCGCGTTCGTGATCGGGAAACCAGTTGCCGACCATGGTCAGCACCACCGGCAGCATGCCGCCCTCGGCCACCCCCAGCGCAAAGCGCAGAATCAGTAGTTCGGCCTCGTTGCGCACAAGTCCGGTCAGCACCGAAATGACGGCCCAGGCCAGCATCGACCAGGCGATGAAATTGCGCCCGCTGCCGCGCACGGCCAGCTTGCCGCCGGGAATCTGCAGGAAGAGATAGCCGACAAAGAAAATGCCGCCGGCCAGGCCGGCCATGCTGGCGCCGATGCCGAGCGCGTCGCCCATCCCGCCCGGCATCGCGAAGGCGATATTGACGCGATCCATGTACGAGACGATGCAGACCATCAGGATCGGCGGGATGATGCGCCACCAGCGCTGGGCGGGAATGCTGGCGGCACCGGTAACGGGTGCCGCATCGATGGCGACGGACGTGCCGGCGCCGGCTTGGTCCAAGCCTTTCATATTCTGTCTCCGTACTGATTTCTGGTATCAGCCGCCGGCTTCTGCGCTGCCTTCGCGGCCTAGTCGGTTGAAACGCCCGCTGGCTACCGCGGCGGCAAAGCCAGGATGGCAAGGCCGTCCGGTTCCTTGCCGGTAGTGAAGGCATGGCGCAGGGTCAGGCCAGGCAGGTCAAGCTGGCCGACGGTGTGGTCGTTGAGCGCGACATAGGCGCGGCTCGGGTCTGCGGGATGAAAGGCGAGCGCGATCGGCTTCGCGCCGGTATCGACCCGACCGGTTTCGGCGAGCGTGTCGGGATCGAAAATGCGGATGCTGCGCTCGCCGTAGTTGAGCACGAACAGGCGATCGTCCGGCGACCAGTAGATACGGGTGGGGTCCTCGCCGGTCGGCACCGTGCGCAGCGCTTCCATCGTGCGCGCGTCCAGCCGGGTGAGAGTGTGATCGTCGCGGCTGGCGACGTAGAGCGCTGCTTCGTCGCGGCTCAGGCAGCAGCCCTCCGGGCGCCTGCCGGCGTTGGCCGCGCGCGGTGCGCGGGTGGCATCGTAGGGGTGCACCAGTGTCACGGTATGCGACAGCAGGTTGGTCACGTAGGCCCGCTCGCCATCGGCCGACAACACAAACAGATGGCTTTTCACCCCGCCCGCCGGCACGGCGCGGTCCGGCACCGGGCGCTCCAGCGGCGCCTCGAACACCAGCAGCATATTGTCGCGCTCGCTCAACGCGTAGACGCGCCCTTGCCGGTCGATCTGCAGGCCATGGATGCGGTGATAGGGCGAGCAATCGAGCCGTGCCCCGACCGCGCCGCGCATCAGGTCGACTGCGATCACCGCGGCGCCGCCGTCGCCGGCATGCGCGAAGGTCTGCACGCCATAGTGGCCGACGTAGCCACACAGGCGCTCGCGGTCCACCACGAATTCAT
Organism: Cupriavidus sp. PB-02; assembly: GCF_058252315.1. Taxonomy (NCBI): domain Bacteria; kingdom Pseudomonadati; phylum Pseudomonadota; class Betaproteobacteria; order Burkholderiales; family Burkholderiaceae; genus Cupriavidus; species Cupriavidus sp. PB-02. The sequence goes on along the minus strand of NZ_CM177695.1, from coordinate 1,396,761 downwards.
GGGGATAGTCCGGCAACTGCACGCTGAAGCGGCGCTGACCGCCAGCCAGTTCGTAAGCGCTGAAGCTATGGCCGAATTTCTCCACCAGCACGGCCGTCCATCGGTTGTCCATTCTGTCTCCTTGTGATTCGCACGCCTGTGGGATCCAGGCTTTTTGCATGGCGGCACAGGTGCTGCCACGGACAGAAGTTTGGCGCAGCCAACGATAACTATCTATTGAATATTAGGCAACGAGCTATATCCATTGGTTATCGCTACGCCGACCGCGGCAGCCGCGGCCACCATCGCCAGCCGGCCCGGCGCCGAGTCGTCATGTGCGGATGGTATGCTTGGTGCTTTCAACTCACACGCAAAGGGCGCGCACCCTGATGGAAATTGCCATACTGCTGGCGCTGATTCTGCTCAACGGCCTGTTCGCCATGTCCGAGATCGCGCTGGTCACGGCCCGCAAAGCACGTCTGCAGCGCCAGATCGAGAACGGTGACCGTGGCGCCATTGCCGCGGTCCAGCTGGGCGAGGACCCCACGCGCTTCCTGTCCACGGTGCAGATCGGCATCACGTCGATCGGCGTGCTCAACGGCGTGGTCGGCGAATCCACGCTGGCGCAGCCGCTTGGCCTCTGGCTGCAGGGCTTTGGCCTGGCCGCGGGCACCTCCGGCTATGTGGCAACCGCCATCGTGGTGGCCGGCCTGACCTACTTTTCCATCGTGCTGGGTGAACTGGTGCCCAAGCGCCTGGGCCAGATGGCCCCTGAAGCCATCGCGCGGCTGGTGGCACGCCCGATCGGCTGGCTGGCCGTCGCTTCCACCCCGTTCGTCAAGCTGCTGTCCAGCTCCACGCGGCTGGTGCTGCGGCTGCTGGGCACCAAGGTCGATCGCGGCCCGGGCGTGACCGAGGAAGAAATCCATGCGCTGCTGGTCGAGGGCTCCGAGGCCGGCGTGATCGAGCAGCACGAGCACACCATGGTGCGCAACGTGTTCCGCCTGGACGACCGCCAGCTGGCATCCCTGATGGTGCCGCGCGGGGATGTCGTCTACCTGGACGTGGAAGCGCCGCTGGAAGAGAACCTGCGCCGCATCGAAGAATCGGACCATTCGCGCTTCCCGGTGGTGCGCGGCGGCATGCACGACATCATCGGCGTGGTCAGCGCGCGCCAGTTGCTGGCGCGCCGGCTGCGCGGCGAACAAGCCGACCTCCTGGCCGTGCTGACGCCGGCGGTGTTCGTACCGGAAAGCGTGACCGGCATGGAACTGCTGGAGAACTTCCGCGGCTCCGGCGGCCAGATCGCCTTTGTCATCGACGAGTACGGCGAGGTGCTGGGTTTGGTCACGCTGCAGGACCTGATCGAGGCCATCACCGGTGAATTCAAGGCCGATGCCGCCGGCGAGGAATGGGCGGTGCAGCGCGAGGACGGCTCGTGGCTGCTCGACGGCCTGATCCCGATCCCGGAACTGAAGGACCGCATCGGCCTGCGCCAGGTGCCGGAAGAAGAAAAGGAGCGCTACCACACGTTGTCCGGCATGCTGTTGCTGCTGCTCGGCCGCCTGCCCCAGGTCGCCGACACGGTGCAATGGGGCGACTGGCGCTTCGAGATCGTCGACATGGACGGCAAGCGCATCGACAAGGTGCTGGCCGCGCGCCTGCCGCCGCAAGACGGGCCGGAGGAAGAAACCACGGGCTGAGCCGCGAGGGCCATGCCCGGACGGTGTTCCTCCCCACTGCCGGAACCGCGCGGCAGAGTCAACCTTCGGTCCTCCTGATGCGGCTTTGATCGGCGTCAGATGAAAGTTGCGGACCGGTCACTGTGCCCGCAACTTCCAGTGCTCCGCCGCTTCCCTTGGCTTATGATCGGACCCTGCGGCCGGCACGCGGCTGCGGCAGGCACGGTTCGCCAGGTGCCTGGACGGGGAATCCATGCCGCGCCAGCGGCTTGCAAAAAATACACAAACTGACAAAACAGGGAGACGCGGCCAGCGCAAGCGCCATCATCTGCTGTCCGCCATACCATCCATGCATCCAGACGCCGATGACATCGCCGCGCGTGCGGCCGGGGGCGCGAATGTGCCGCATGGCCCGACCGGAGCGTCTGGCCCGGTCAGTGCCACGGCCCCTGCCAGCCTGGTCTCCGCGCTGGCGACGCGCCGCACCCGCACCCGCGCCGGGCAGCCGGAGGCCATCCTGGCGATCCGGCTCGACCGTTTTGCCAGCGCCTGCGAAACGCTGGGCGCGCAGCGCGCGGGCCGCCTGCAGGCCCTGGTAGTGGCCCGCATTGTGGGCCTGCTGCCGCCGGGCGCCGTCATGCACTGGGTAGCGGCGGCCGACCTGGGCGTGATCACGGCGCTGCCTGACGGCACTGTCGACCCCGCGCCGCTGGCCAGCCGCATTGCCAACGATCTGGGCCGGCCGTTCTCGCTGGATGGTTTTGAACTCTTCCTCTCCTGCAGCATCGGCGTGGCCGCAGACCATGCGGACATCCCGGCCGAGCGCAGCCTGCAGCAAGCCTTCGACGCCATGCTGCGGGTCGACCGCCAGGGCGGCGCCGGCCTGGCGCGCGCCGACAAGCCTGCGGCACCCCCGGCCGCCCCGCTGCTGGCCGCCCTGCCCGCCGCGCTCGAGCGCGGCGAACTGAGCCTGCAACTGCAACCACGCGCCGACTTTGCCGACGCCAGGGTCAGCGGCTATACGGTGCGGCTGCGCTGGCACAACCCGGCGCTGGGGCGTGTAGCGCCGCAGGATTTCCTGCCCGCGGTGGAAGCGCTCGGGCTGGTCGGGCCGATCGGCAGCTGGTTGCTGGAGAGCGTGCTGCCGCTGGTACGCGCCGCCGACGGCATCGCCCCGCTGCAGTTCACCCTGCTGGCCTCCAGCGCCCAGCTGCACCGCCCGCAGATGGTAGACGCGCTGGTCCACATTCTCGACGCCGGCGGCATCGCGCCGCAAAGCTTGTGCATCGAGGTGCCGGCCAGCGCCGTGCCGGCGGACGCCGACGTCCTGGCCCGCTTCACCGCATTGCGGCGCCGCGGTATGCAGCTGGCGCTGGGCGACTTCGACGACAGCACTGGCTGCCGCCACGCCCTGGCGGCGCTGCAGCCGGACCGCGTCACGCTGGACGTGCGCCGCCTGGGCCATGCCGACCAGCCCGGCGACAGTTCCGACCGCCTGCGCGACGCCTGCCTGCTGGCGCGCCGTGCCGGCGCAGCGGTCTGTGCCAAGGGCATCGAGAGCCGCCAGCAACTCGACGCCGTGCGCGCGTGGGGCTGCCATAGCGTGCAGGGCTACCTGCTGGCACAGCCGTTCCCGGCCACCTGGCTGCTGCAGACCCATGCGGCTATCCAGCAACGCGCGCAGGAACTGCTGGGGAATGTCGACTAAAGCGCCGACTGAAGCGCCCGGGCACCGTTGCGTCCGTTGCACGATTTACAAATTGGCACATACCAGATATCAAAGGCGCTCACGGCAGCGGTAAAATCTGCGGCAAACCCTCAATACAAGAATCCGTCGATTCTCAACATTCTCGAAAGGAGCCCGGCGTGAAGAAAGGTTGGATCTGGTGCGTTTTGTTTGCCACCCTGTTGGCTGGCTGCAACACGATGGCGGGGCTCGGCCAGGACATTCAGCGCGGTGGCCAGAAGCTCGAAAGCTCGGCGGACCGCCACAAGTAAGCTGTCCGGACCCAGTCCCGCGGGCGCGGTCCCAGACCGCGTCGACATGAAAAAACGGCACGCCAGCGCGTGCCGTTTTGCTTTGCTGCCGAAGGCCTGTTTCAGCGCTCAGCCTTGCTTGCGCAACGCCCGCGCCTGCTCGGCCAGCGTACGGATACGGCCCCAGTCGCCGCTGGCGACGGCATCCTTGGGCACCACCCACGAACCGCCCACGCACACCACGTTGGGCAGCGCCAGGTAGGACGGCGCCAGCGCGACGTCGATGCCGCCGGTCGGGCAGAAGCGCAGCTGCGGCAGCGGGCCGCCCAGCGACTTGAGCATCGGCACCCCGCCCGCGGCCTGCGCCGGGAAGAACTTGAGGAAGGTGAAGCCGGCTTCCAGCGCCGCCATCGCCTCGCTGGCGGTGGCCACGCCCGGCAGCAGCGAGATCCCCGCCCCTTGCGCGCCCGCGGCCAGCGCCGGCGTCAGCCCCGGCGACACGGCAAACTGCGCCCCCGCGCCGCGCACGGCGTGCAGCTGATCGACGGTGAGCACCGTGCCCGCCCCCACGCAAGCCTGCGGCAGCGCGGCGGCCACGGCCTTGATCGCCTCCAGCGCCACCGGCGTGCGCAGCGTGATTTCCAGCAGCGGCAGGCCGCCGGTGACCAGCGCCTCGCACACGTGCAGGGCTTCGTCGACCGAGTGGAACTCCAGCACGGGAATCACCGGCACGTCGGCCAGGCGTTGGAGCAGCGGGGAAGTCTGGTTTTGCATGGTGGCTGTCTCGGGAGGAATGGTTAAAAAAACGCAGAGATTTCAGGGATGTCGGCTCACGCGATCACCGACACCGACTGCGCCAGGCGTGCCAGCACAGTCTGCGAATCGGGGATCGGCGCCACCGCGCCGTAGCCGGTGGTGGACAGCGCCGCCGCCACGTTGGCGTAGCGCGCCGCCTCGAAAGGATCGGCACCCGCGGACAGGCGCGCGATAAAGCTGCCGCCGAAGCAGTCGCCCGCGCCGGTGGCATCGACCGGCTTGACCGGGTACGGCGGCACCAGCGTGCGCGATTCAGGCGTGGCGACATAAGCGCCCTCTTCGCCCAGTTTCAGCGCGACCAGTCCGATGCCGCAGCCAAGCAGGTAGTCCGCGATGGCATCGCGGTCGTCCAGCCCGGTCAGCACCGTGATGTCGTCCCAGCTCGGCAGGCACACGTCGGTGAACGCAAAGGCCTCGCGCATGATGCCGCGTGCGCGGGCCAGCGACCACAGCCGCAGCCGCAGGTTGGTGTCGAGCGAAACCTTGACCCCGGCCTTGCGCGCATGCTCCATCGCCGCCAGGCCGGCATCGCAGGCGCTGGTGCTGATCGCCAGGCTGATGCCGGACAGATGCAGGTAGCGTGCCGCGGCAATGGCGCCCAGCGGCAACTGCTCATGCTGGTAGCGGCTCGCGGCCGAGCCTTCGCGCAGGTAGTCGAAACGGTGGCCGTGGTTGTCGTGCGTGACAAAGTAGACGCCGGTCGGCGCGCCCGGGTCGACGTACACGTTGCGCGTATCGACCCGCTCCTGCGTCCACAGCGCGCGCAGCCGCTCGCCGAAGGTATCGGCACCAACGGCACAGATATAGCCCGTGCTGGCACCCTGGCGCGCGGCCGCGATGCAGAAGTTGGAAGTGTCGCCGCCAAAGCCTTGCAGGTAGCGCGACGGATCGTCGGGCAGCTGGTTGAACTCCACCAGCGGCTCGCCATAGGCCAGGATATCGATGCTCATGGGGCAGCCCACCTCAGAAGAAGGTTTGCACGATGTCGATCACGCGCAGGTCGCGGTCGAGTACCGGGATATGGCGCCACTTGTCGAAGGTCAGGCACGGGTGCGAGATATCGAAGGCGATCATGTCGCCGACCTGCACGTCGTCGCCCGGCTGGATCTTCAGGTACGCGTGCTGGTCCATCATGCCGGTGACCTCCCAGTGCGCAGGCACATCCATCGGCGCCTCGCTGCCCGGGCGATACAGCCGCGCCGGGATCGGCATGCCGGCGTCGAAGGCCGCGTCGCGCTTGCCCATGCCGATGATGGCGCGGTTCGGCTCGGGGATCGACTGCACATAGGCCCATAGCTGCAGCGCCGGCAGCAGGCCTTCGCGCATCTTCTGCGCGACCGGGTTGCTGGCCAGGATGCGCTGCTGCGCGGCGCGGTAGATGCCCACGTCGTGCGTCAGGTAGCAGCCCGGGCGCAGCACGATGTCGATTGGCGCGCCGATGTCGGTGCGCGCGAATTCCTCGGCGACCACGTCGTACCAGGCCGACCCCGCGCCCGACATCACCACCGGGCTGCGGCCAAAGCGGCCGTCCTTTGCGAGTTGCCGCGTGACCGCGACGGTACGCTGCAGGAAGCGGCGGATATCGGCCTCTTCCTGCAGCACGCCTTCATAGATCTCCACGCCCGCCAGCGACAGCGCATCCGGCCAGCGCGCCAGTGCGTCGAGCACGGCCTGCTGCTGGGCGTCATCGCGGACGCCGGTGCGCCCACCTTCCACGCCAAGCTCCAGCAAGACCTGCAGCTTCTGCCCGCGCTCGCTGAAGAACTTGCCGAGCTGGTCGACCAGCGCGGCCGAATCCACCAGCGCGAAGAACTCGAACTCCGGATCGCGCAGCAGGTCCGCGATGATTTCCATATTGCGCCGGCCCACCAGCTGGTTGGCCATCAGTACGCGCTTGACGCCATGCGCTTGTGCCGCGGCGGTCTGGTGCGCGGTGGCGAGCGTGATGCCCCACGCGCCCGCGCCCAGCTGGCGCGCGAACAGCTTGGGCGCCATCGTGGTCTTGCCATGCGGCGCAAGCAGCACGCCGTATTCGTTCATGAAGCGGCGCATCCATTCCAGGTTGTGCGCAAGCCGGTCTTCATAAAGCACCGCGGCCGGCAGGCTCAGTTCTTCCTGCAGCAGGCTCCAGCCGGTCTGGCCGGCATCCGGGGCCAGCGGGGCTTCCATCCGGCCCAGCGCCTTGTTGAGCGGATCGATCACGCCGGCCTGATACTTTATTTCACGCATCCTTGTCATCACCCTGAAAAAATCTGATTGACGTAATGATAGCCCTGAAAATAAGATATTTCATCCTTGTTATAAAGTAACACGCAGTCGGACCGAAGTGTGCCCCGGCAGCCTCCGGACTGGTGTCCGCGACGCGGCGCCAGTCACTGTTATAGCCCCTGTGCAAAGGGGCTGCAGACTCCGCCACATTGCGCCCGGACCACTTTCCGACCCGACCAGCCCGCCCATGACCGCCCCCTTCGACATCCTGACCCGCATCGCCGAGCGCGGCCCCGCGCTGCGCCTGGCCGAGCAGAAGGTCGCGCAGGTGGTGCTGGAAGACCTGGCCGGCGCGGCCGCCGCCAGCATCAACGAGCTGGCGCGCAAGGCCGGCGTCAGCGAGGCCAGCGTGACCCGCTTTGCCAAGGCGATCGGTTGCCGCGACGTGCGCGACCTGAAGCTGCGGCTGGCGCAGGCCACCGCGGTGGGCGCGCGGTTCCTGCAGCCGGGCGGCGTGCCCGGCGGCGAAGAAGCCCCGGCCACGCTGGCCGACAGCATCCATGCCGAGATCATCAACGCGCTCGAAGTCAATCGTGGCCTGATAGATGCGCAGCGCATCGAGCAGGCCGCGCGCCTGTTGCTTGGCGCACGCATGGTCTACGCTTTTGGCATGGGCGGCGGCTCGTCGTTCATGGCCGACGAGGCGCGCCACCGGCTGGCGCGACTGGGACAGCCGGTGGCGAGCTACCAGGACGCCCTGCTGCAGAAGATGGTGGCGGCGACATTGAGCCGCGACGACGTGGTGCTGGCGTTCTCGGCCAGCGGCCGCGTGCCGGAGATGCTGGCCAGCTGCGACATCGCGCGCGAATACGGCGCGCGGCTGATCGCGGTGACCGCGCTGGGCTCGCCGCTGGCGGCGCGCGCCGACGTGCTGCTGCCGGTGCGCACGCTCGAGACCGATTTCATTTTCAAGCCGTCCGCGTCGCGCTACGCGATGCTGATGGTGCTGGACGTGCTGGCCACACAGTGCGCGCTGCTGCAGCAGGACCAGAGCAAGGAGCGGCTGCGCCGGCTCAAGTACGTGCTGGACAGCCACCGCGGCGAAGGCAGCCCCGGCACCGGCCCTGACAGCCGCCAGCCGCTTGGAGACTGACATGCCTCACCTGTTCGATACCCTGATCCGCTGCGTGACGCTGCTCGATGGTTCGGGCGCCACCGCGCGCCTGGCCGACGTGGCGCTGCGCGACGGCCGCATCGCGCGCATCGATGAAGCCGGCGCGATCGATCCCGATGCCGCCGCGCACGTGGTCGAAGGCCACGACCTGGTGCTTGCGCCGGGCTTTATCGACGTACATACGCACGACGATACCAACGTCGTGCGCCAGCCCGAGATGACGCCCAAGCTGTCGCAGGGCGTCACCACGGTAATCGTCGGCAACTGCGGCATCAGCGCCGCGCCGGTGACGCTGGCCGGCGAGCCGCCCGACCCGATGAACCTGCTCGGCCATGCCGACGCCTTCCGCTACCCGGATTTCAAGGCCTACGTCGATGCGGTCGCGGCCGCGCAGCCGGCGGTCAATGTCGCCGCGCTGGTCGGCCACACCGCGCTGCGCAGCAACCAGATGGACCGCTTCGACCGCGCCGCCACACCGGCCGAGATCGCGGCGATGCGTGCGCAGCTGGAAGAAGCGCTGCAGCACGGCGCGCTCGGCCTGTCCACCGGCCTGGCCTACGCCAACGCCTTCAGCGCGCCGACGGAGGAAGTGCTGGCGCTGGCCGAACCGCTGGCCAATGCCGGCGCGCTCTATGCCACCCACCTGCGCAGCGAGTTCGCCGAGATCCTGGACGCGATGGACGAAGCCTTCCGCATCGGCCGCCATGCGCGCGTGCCGGTGGTGATCTCGCACCTGAAATGCGCGGGGGTCGACAACTGGGGCCGCAGCACCGAGGTGCTCGACGCCCTCGACGGCGCGCAACGCTGGCAGCCGGTCGGCTGCGACTGCTACCCCTACACCGCCAGCTCGTCCACGCTGGACCTGAAGCAGGTCACCAGCGACTTCGACATCATGGTGACCTGGTCCGAAGGCGCGCCCGAGATGGGCGGCCGGCTGCTGGCCGATATCGCCGCCGAATGGCAGGTCGACCTGCACGAGGCCGCGCGCCGGCTGATGCCCGCGGGCGCGGTCTACCACTGCATGGAGGATGCCGACGTCGACCGCATCCTGAGCCACCCCGCCACTGTGGTCGGCTCCGACGGCCTGCCCAACGACCCGCTGCCGCATCCGCGCCTGTGGGGCGCGTTCCCGCGCGTGCTGGGCCACTATGCGCGCGACCGCGAGCTGTTCCCGCTGACGGTGGCCGTCAACAAGATGACCGGCCTGTCCGCCGAGCGTTTCGGCCTGCACCAGCGCGGCTTCGTGCGCGAAGGCTACTGGGCCGACCTGGTGCTGTTCGACGCGACCACCATCCGCGACGCGGCCAGCTTCACCGATCCGATGCAACCGGCCGAAGGCATTGCCGCGGTCTGGGTCAACGGCGAGCTGTCATGGCAGCAGCGCCAGAGCACCGGCGTGCGCGCCGGCAGGTTCCTGGCGCGCGGCGCGGCCTGACCCCGGCTTCCTTTCTCAATCTTTTCCCTGCAACAAATTCCAGGAGTTCCCATGGATATCAAACGATTCGGCGTCGAAGGTGGCACCGGCACCGGCGGCCAGCACATGCCCTTTGCCCGCGCGGTCGCGGCCGACGGCTGGCTCTACGTTTCCGGCCAGGTGCCGATGGTCAACGGCGAAGTCATCGACGGCGGCATCGTCGCGCAGACCCACCAGGCCATCAAAAACGTGCTGGCGATCCTGGCCGAGGCCGGCTACGGCCCCGAGCACGTGGTGCGCTGCGGCGTGTGGCTGGACGATGCGCGCGACTTCGCCTCGTTCAACAGGATCTTCAAGGAATACTTCGGCGCCAATCCCCCGGCGCGCGCCTGCGTGCAGTCGAGCATGGTGGTGGACTGCAAGGTCGAAGTGGACTGCATCGCCTACAAGAAGCCGGCGGCCTGAGCCTGCTGCCTGCTTGCCATCGCTGAGGGTGTGCTCCCCTCTCCCATGAAACGGGAGAGGGGCCGTGGGAGAGGGCCGGGCATATCCATGATGCGCCGCCGGCCATGGAACCTCCTGCCCTCTCCCCCGCCCCTCTCCCGCAAGCGGGAGAGGGGCGAAAACCAAAAAACCTGAACCGCTGCCGCCACAAGCGGCTTTTTTTCCACGCAAGGAGACAATATGGGTGCCGTCACCGGAACCACGCTCTTGGTGTATGCGCTGATCGCCGTGATCGCCCTCGTGGTGCTGATCGCGCGCTACAAGCTCAACCCCTTCATTACCCTGGTCGTCGTCTCGGTGCTGCTCGGCTTTGCCGTGGGCATGCCGATGGGCGACATCGTCAAGTCCTTTGAAGCCGGTGTCGGCGGCACGCTCGGCCATATTGCGCTGGTGGTGGGCCTGGGCACCATGCTCGGCAAGATGATGGCCGAGTCCGGCGGCGCCGAGCGCATCGCGCGCACGCTGATCGATTTCTTCGGCGAAAAGAACGTCCATTGGGCAATGGCGACCATCGCCTTTATCGTCGGCCTGCCGGTGTTCTTCGAGGTGGGCTTCGTGCTGCTGGTGCCGATCGCCTTCAACGTGGCCAAGCGTACCGGCACGTCGATGGTGCTGGTCGGCATCCCGATGGTGGCCGGCCTGTCGGTGGTGCACGGCCTCATCCCGCCGCACCCGGCCGCGCTGCTGGCGGTGACGGCGTATGGCGCCGATATCGGCAAGACCATCATGTATGCGCTGATCGTCGGCATCCCGACGGCCGCGCTCGCTGGCCCGCTGTTCGCCAAGCTGATGGACCGCTACGTCAAGCTGCCCGAGGTCAACCCGCTGGCAGACCAGTTCACCGAAGAGGATGAGAGCGTCAAGGAATCGCACCATCTGCCGAGCTTTGGCATTACGGTGTTCACCATCCTGCTGCCGGTGATCCTGATGCTGATCGGCAGCTGGGCGGACGTGTTCACCACGCCCAAGACCTTTGCCAACGACTTCCTGAAACTGATCGGCAACTCGGTGATGGCACTGCTGATCGCCGCGCTGGTGAGCTTCTACACCTTCGGCAAGGCGCGCGGCTTCAATCGCGAGATGATCCTCAAGTTCACCAACGAGTGCGTGGCGCCCACCGCCATCATCACGCTGGTGGTCGGCGCCGGCGGTGGCTTCGGCCGCATCCTGCGCGACTCGGGCATCTCCACCGCCATCGTCGACGTCGCCACCGGCGCCAACGTGTCAGTGCTGGTGCTGGGCTGGCTGGTGGCGGTGATGATCCGTATCGCCACCGGCTCGGCCACGGTGGCCATGACCACCGCCGCCGGCATCGTCGCGCCGATCGCGGCCAGCGTGCCGGGCACCCGGCCCGAGCTGCTGGTGCTGACCACCGGTGCGGGCTCGCTGATCCTGTCGCACGTCAATGACGGCGGCTTCTGGCTGGTCAAGGAGTACTTCAACATGACCGTGACCCAGACCTTCCAGACCTGGTCGGTGTGCGAAACCATCATCTCGGTGGTGGCGCTGCTGCTGACGCTGGGGCTGGCCACGGTGATCTGAGCGTTTCCCTTCCGCGCCCCCCCTTTCGACGGGGGCGCACCGCGAGGCCCCGGCAGCAACCGGGATTGCCTTGCCCCCGCCCGGCCCTTTGCGCACTGGCTCTGAAGCAACGGTTTACAACCCTACAGCCAGCGCCTAAGGTCAACCAGTGTGACTCGCCGGGAACCGCCCCATGTCGATCGACCGCCGCTCCTTCCTTGGCCTGGCCGCCGGGCTGGCCGCCACCGCCGGATTTGGCGCCGTCGTGCCCGCTGGCGCCGCCACCGTGGCCGCGCCGATGCGCCGCAACATTCCGGGCACCACCGAAGCCCTGCCCGTGATCGGCATGGGCACCGCCGACACCTTCAACGCCGGGGCCACCGCTGCCGACCGCAAGCCGCTGGCCGAGGTGATGGGCCTGCTGCTGCAGACCGAAGGCTCGGTGGTCGACACCGCGCCCAGCTACGGCACCGCCGAGGCCGTGACCGGCGACCTGCTGCGCGCGGCCAATGCCCGCAACCGCGTGTTCCTGGCCACCAAGATTTCGGCCCCGGCCGGCGCCCCCGCGCAGGCGCAGTGGGCCCATTCGCTCGCGGACCTGCACGTGGACAAGGTCGACCTGCTGCAGGTGCACAACCTGATCGACTGGCAGGCCAACCTGCGCTGGCTGCGCGAGCTGAAGGAACAGGGGCGCATCCGCTACCTGGGCATCACCCATTACCGCGAAGACGCGCACGAAGCGCTGGAAAAGATCGTGCGCAGCGAGCGCATCGATTTCGTCCAGGTCAACTATTCCATCGCCGAGCGCAATGCCGAGCGTACGCTGCTGCCGCTGTGCGAGTCGCGCGGCGTGGCGGTGCTGGCGAACCGGCCGTTCCAGGACGGGCGCCTCTTCCGCGCCGTCAAGGACCGCCCGCTGCCGCCCTGGGCCGGCGATATCGACTGTGGCTCCTGGGGCCAGCTCTTCCTCAAGTTCATCGTCAGCCATCCGGCCGTGACCGCGGCCATCCCGGCCACCTCCAAGCCGCGCAATATGGCCGACAACTTGGGCGCGGGGCTGGGCCGCATGCCCGATCCCGGCCAGCGCGAGCGCATCGCCGCGCTGCTGGCCTGACGCGCGAGGCGCCCGCGCCGTGGACGATCCCGCTGTTCCCGATCCGCCCGCCTCCGGTGGCGTGGCGCGGCTGCGGCGCAGCTTCGGCATCCGCCCTGGCGAGGCCGGCGCGGTGGTGGCCGGCTTCCTGTTTTTCTTCTGCCTGTTCGCCAGCTATTTCATGCTGCGTCCGGTGCGCGAGACCATGGGCATCGCCGGCGGCGTGAAGAATCTGCAGTGGCTGTTCACCGCCACGTTCGTGGTGATGCTGGCGGCGATCCCGGTGTACGGCGCTGTCTGTGCATGGCTGCCGCGGCGGCGCTTCGTGCCGTGGGTGTACGCCTTCTTCATCGCCAACCTGCTCGGCTTTGCGCTGGCCACGCGCGCGCTGCCGGACAACGTCTGGCTGGCGCGCGTGTTCTACGTGTGGCTGTCGGTGTTCAACCTGTTCGTGGTCTCGGTGGCGTGGAGCCTGATGGCTGACGTGTTCCGGCCCGAGCAGGCGCGGCGCCTGTTCGCGCTGCTGGCCGCCGGCGCCAGCGCGGGCGGGTTGACCGGGCCGGTGCTGGGCGGCTGGCTGGTGCCGCAGATCGGGCTAACCGGGCTGATGTTGTTGTCCGCCGCGCTGCTGGCGGCGACGCTGCCCGGCGTGGGCTGGCTGTTCGGCTGGCGCCGCCGCGCCGGTGCGGGCCAGGCTTTGGCTGGCGAGGCCCAGGCCGCGGCGGATGCGCACGATCCTGCCAACCCCGTCGGCGGCGGGCTGTTTGCCGGGCTATCGCTGTTGCTGCGCTCGCGCTACCTGCTTGGCATCGGCCTGTTCGTGATCCTGCTGGCCACCGCCAGCACCTTTTTGTATTTCGAACAGGCGCGGCTGGTGTCCGAAACCTTTCCCGACCGCACCCGCCAGACCCAGGTTTTCAGCGCGCTGGACGCCACCGTGCAGGCGCTGACCATCCTGGTCCAGCTGTTCTTCACCGGTCGCATGGCGCGCCGCTACGGCGTTTCGCTGCTGCTCACCGCGGTGCCGCTGGCGGTCGCGGGCGGTTTCCTGGTGCTGGCGCTGCTGCCGACCTTCGGCGTGCTGGCCGGCGTGATGATCCTGCGCCGCGTGGGCGAATACGCGCTGTTGCGCCCCGGGCGCGAGATGCTGTTCACCGTGGTCGACCCGGAAACCAAGTACAAGGCCAAGAACGTGATCGACACCGCGGTCTATCGCGCTGGTGATGCGGTCAGCGCATGGGTCAAGACCGGGATCGATGCGCTGTCGGGGCATCCTGCCACGGTGGCGCTGGCGGGTGCCGCACTGGCGCTGGGCTGGGCCGGGCTGGGATGGTGGCTGGGGCGGCGGCACGAGGGGCAACTGGTGCAACCCGGGGCTGCCAGCGCCAGCGCGACGAGCGCCCACGCCGCGCCGTCATCGCCGCCGTCGCACTGAAAGCGCGCCTTGCGCACCGCACAGGCTGGCCTCCGGCAGCCGGATGGCCGTATAGTCTTGCCCTCGGGCCCCGCATCGTCGCCATCGGCCACCCGCGGCCGCGCCCATCCGTATCCCTACCCCGGAGGACCCCACATGAAGACGAAAGCCGCCATCGCCTGGAAAGCCGGCGCCCCGCTGACCATTGAAGACGTGGACCTGGACGGCCCGCGCGCCGGGGAAGTGCTGGTGGAAGTGAAGGCCACCGGCATCTGCCATACCGACTACTACACGCTGTCCGGCGCTGATCCGGAAGGCATCTTTCCCGCGATCCTCGGTCATGAAGGCGCGGGCATCGTCACCGACGTCGGCCCCGGCGTGACCTCGCTCAAGCCGGGCGACCACGTGATCCCCCTCTACACGCCGGAATGCCGCCAGTGCAAGTTCTGCCTGTCGCGCAAGACCAACCTGTGCCAGGCGATTCGCGCCACCCAGGGCAAGGGCCTGATGCCGGACGGCACCTCGCGCTTCTCGATCGGCGGCAAGCCGATCTTCCACTACATGGGCACCTCGACCTTTGCCAACCACATCGTGGTGCCGGAGATCGCATTGGCCAAGATCCGCCCCGATGCGCCCTTCGACAAGGTCTGCTACATCGGCTGCGGCGTCACCACCGGCGTGGGCGCGGTGCTGTTCACCGCCAAGGTGGAGGCCGGCGCCAACGTGGTGGTGTTCGGCCTCGGCGGCATCGGCCTGAACGTGATCCAGGCCGCGAAGATGGTCGGCGCCGACAAGATCATCGGCGTGGACCTGAACCCGGCGCGGGAAGCGATGGCGCGCAAGTTCGGCATGACGCATTTCATCAACCCGAAGGACGTGGAGAACGTAGTCGACCACATCATCCAGCTGACCGACGGCGGCGCGGACTACTCATTCGAATGCATCGGCAACACGCAGGTCATGCGCCAGGCGCTGGAGTGCTGCCACAAGGGCTGGGGCAAGTCGATCATCATCGGCGTGGCCGAGGCCGGCGCCGAGATCTCGACGCGCCCGTTCCAGCTGGTAACGGGCCGCGAGTGGAAAGGCTCGGCCTTCGGTGGCGCGCGCGGCCGCACCGACGTGCCGAAGATCGTCGACTGGTACATGGAGGGCAAGCTCAATATCGACGACCTGATCACGCACACGCTGCCGCTGGAGCGCATCAACGACGGCTTCGACCTGATGAAGCGCGGCGAGTCGATCCGCTCGGTGGTGCTGTACTAAGGACGGCGCCGACATGGAACTGATCTCGCAACACGGCTGCCATGGCGGCGTGCAGCGCTTCTACCGCCATGATTCGACGGCCATCGGGCTACCGATGCGTTTCTCGGTCTACCTGCCGCCGCAGGCGCAGGGGGGTGCCAAGGTGCCGGTGCTGTTCTACCTGGCCGGCCTGACCTGCACCGAGGAAACCTTCATGATCAAGGCCGGCGCGCAGCGCTTCGCCGCCGAGCACGGCCTGATGCTGGTGGCGCCCGACACCAGCCCGCGCGACGCGGGCCTGCCGGGCGAGGCCGACGCCTGGGACTTCGGCGTAGGCGCCGGCTTCTATGTCGATGCCACCGAGGCGCCCTGGAGCAAGCACTGGCGCATGGAGAGCTACGTCGCCACCGAGCTGTTCGACCTGGTCACCACGGCGCTGCCGGGCGATGCCGGGCGGGTTGGAATCGTCGGGCATTCGATGGGAGGCCACGGCGCACTGGTGCTGGCGCAGCGCCATCCGGATCGCTTCCGCTCGGTGTCGGCCTTTGCCCCGATCGCCGCGCCCACGCGCTGCCCTTGGGGCGAGAAGGCCTTCACCGGTTATCTCGGCCCCGACCGCGCCACATGGGCCGAGCACGACGCCAGCGAACTGATGGCGCGCCAGGAAGCGGCGCCCTTCCCGGCCGGCATCCTGGTCGACCAGGGCCTGGATGACCAGTTCCTGCAGAGCCAGCTGCATCCGCATGCTTTCGAGGCCGCCTGCCAGGCGGCGGGCCAGCCGCTGACGCTGCGCCGGCACAGCGGCTACGACCACGGCTACTACTTCATCACGACCTTTATCGCCGACCACGTCCGCCACCACGCCGCGCAACTCTAGGCAATCGTGCCGATGTGACCGCGCCGGCCCCCAATCAGGGGATGTCCGGCGCGTGGGCTGGCTCCCATAATGACAATCCGACCGGCCACAGAAGCCGGGACAAGAAGATGGGGTCGAACAATGAACCAGGTCACTTCGGTTGGCGGTTATATCCTTGCCTTCCTCGCGGCGCTGCTGATCGCCGTGCGCTGGCTGCTCAGGAACGATCCGGTGTTGCGCGCGGACGAGCCGCCCGAGCCGCCCGAGCCGCCGCGGCGAACCGACTAGGCACGCGCCGCGCCACTCCCGACGCAGGCGTCGGCGACCTCACATCCTACGGACAGCGCAATGGCGCGCCCTTTGCCAGCGCCCACGGGCCCTGCTCGCCCCGTATCATTACAGGTCTCGCCGGACCGGGGCATTCTAGTCGCGCCGCCGACAGCCCCTGACCGATGTCCGTCCGGTTCGCCCTGCTCACGATCACGACCGCGCTCAGCGCCATGATGCTGGCCACCGTGTGGTCGCTGCGCCGCTGCGGGCTGCCCGGTGTTGGCGAATGGTGCAATGCCAACCTGACCGCGACCGGGGCGCTGGTGCTGTTCTCGCTGCGCGGCATGATCCCAGACATGCTTTCGGTCGGCGTTGCCAACGCCGCGCTGGCGTGGTCGCTGGCGCTGTTCTACGCCGGCAGCGTGCGCTTCTGCGGCGGCGTGCCGCCCTAGCACCGGCTGGTTGCAGCCACGGCAGTGACCACCGCCGGCGTGATCGTGTGGCGCTAGTGTAGCGTTCTGTTCTTGATGGAACTTATATGAATTCGGCGTCTCCAATGCCCTACTGCGATACAGCGTGGAGAGAGCGAGTGCGAGTTGCCCCCGAGATCATGTTGACCGACGAGGAGCGAACCAAGTTGACGAGGCTGGTTCGGTCGAAGCTCACGAGCGTGAGGCTGGCGCAGCGCGCGCGCATTGTGCTGCTGGCCGCCAACGGATTGCAGAACAAGGACATCGCCGAGCAGTTGGGAGTCGGACGCGTGCAGGTCTCGCGTTGGCGTGAGCGGTATGCGCAATCGGGGCTGGCCGGTATCGAACGTGACTTGCCGCGCGGTGCGCCGCCGGTGAAGGTGGACACGGCGCGGCTGGTGGAGCTGACCACTCAAACGAAGCCCGTGGCGGCCACGCACTGGAGCACGCGCAAGATGGCCGCCGAGTTGGGCGTGAGCGCCAGCACCGTCATGCGCCATTGGCACGCCCACGGCCTGAAGCCCCATGTCGTGCGCGGCTTCAAGGTCTCGCGCGATCCGCGGTTCGTCGAGAAGCTTGAAGACATCGTTGGCCTCTACATGTCGCCACCCGAGCACGCGCTGGTGCTGTGCTGCGATGAGAAGAGCCAGGTGCAGGCGCTGGATCGCACGCAGCCCGGCTTGCCGTTGAAGAAGGGACGTGCGGCCACCATGATGCACGACTACAAGCGCAACGGCACGACCACGCTGTTTGCCGCGCTCAACGTGCTCGATGGCCAGGTCATCGCCCAGTGCCAGCAGCGCCACCGCCATACCGAGTGGCTGAAGTTCCTGCGCAAGATCGACCGCGAGACGCCCAAGGACAAAACGCTGCATCTGATCGCCGACAACTACGCCACCCACAAGCATCCTGCGGTGCAAGACTGGCTGGCCAAGCATCCGCGCTTCAACATGCACTTCACGCCCACCTCGGCGTCATGGCTGAACATGGTCGAGCGGTTCTTTCGCGACATCACGACCGAGCGACTTCGCCGCGGCGTATTCACCAGCGTGCCGGAACTGGTCGACGCCATCAACGAGTACATCGCTCACCACAACACCAACCCCAAGCCGTTCATCTGGACCAAGAGCGCTCGCGACATCCTACAGAAGGTCATTCGCGCCAACCGCCGCTTAAGTTCCAAACAGAATGGAACATTGCACTAGCCGTCGACGAATTCACCACGCGCGTCGTGATCGTCTCGGCATTCCACGCCGCTGCGCGCCCTGGTCGGGCTGACTTTGCTGCGCCGACGCCCGCGCGGGAAGTCGGCGCGCTTCTTCATCACGACCGCCTGCTTTGCGCTGTTCTTCGCCACCGGGCATGCGGTGCGCGGCACGCCGTCGGCGCTTCAGTGGCTGGGCAACCCCTACATGGCGCAACCGCATTGCGGCGCACAGCGAGCCTGCCTCGACTACGCAAGCGGCACCGGAGGCCGCGCACGCGCTCTGATCGTTGGAGACCATGTGGGTATCAATCCGATGAGGATGGACGCCATGTTTGCGCCAGATGCGTTATATCGCGGAGAACGACACATCGCCAAGTTCGGCTGCCAACTTGCGGCTGCTCCAGTGTGTCGAGCCGTCCTTGGGAGTATGCAAGTTCGCTCCAACACACGCGCCTCCAGCTTGGCCACCGGGCGCTTGGGCGCCCTGCCAAGATGGAACGACACCAGACCGGCCAGCCCTTGCGCCTCTTACGCCGACGTCCATCGCGAGATGAATCCGTCGTTGCAAGCAAGCTTGGAGCGAGTATCTATCCGGCGCTCTCCATCGGCCCAAAGTGCGCGTCACGCAAGGGCCGCATTGCCGTGGCGCTCGCGCATGACGGCCTCCAGGTCAGTACGTTGTCCGCTCGTCCGCATCGTTCGTTGCATGCCCAAGCATGTGGTCACGATACATCCAGTGATTCAATGGACTAGAAGATGCACGCCGCCAGCGCGATGCGCCGCGCTGCCCTCCGAGGTCTTCAGCGTCGGCGTCTGCCTCCGGGCATGAAGCTTCCTTGTAAATGAGCGGTTCATTTGATGGGCGACAGCATGACTGCGCCGAATGAGACCGGCAGCAAGAAAGCCGGACGGCATGGATACCGATTTATGATCGATGGGAAACGGTTGCCGCAGTGGTATGCGTCGATGGCGGCAGCCTGCGGGGCGGGAAACTCGTCTCGGGAGGGCGGGTGGAACCCCGTGGACCGCAGTGGAACTATCCCCAGGGGATAGCCCAGGATACGCCGCAGGTGAATCGCCTCGGCCTGTGCCACGTTGCTAGCGCATTCCTTGGCGTGGCAGGCGACGCTGTGGGTCAGGCTGATCTGCATGTTCAGCGCGATGCGCTGCAGCTCCATCGCGTACAGGTCGTCGATCAGCGAGGCCGGAATTGCGGGGTGGCCGAGCAGCGATTCCCACAAGGCCACGCCCGTGGATGAGCGGTCAATATTGCGCCAGCGCAGGACGGTCGTCCCTGCGCCAGTGGTTTGCAGAGCCAGTTGCACATCGAGCAGGTTGAAGGGGTAGGCCCTCGCCTGGGGCAGCACGCGCCGCTGTGCCAGGACGATCAAGCTGTCGCGCAGCGCCAGGCACTGGCTGGCCCAATGCCTCCAGACTCCCCTTACCTTTAAAAGGTTGTAAAAGGCCTTTTAGGTAGGCTGCGTGTTCCAGTCGCTGGAAGTCCGCCTGTTCCAGCGCCGTGAAGCACGTCGGCTGGATGGGAATAGTGGGTACCGTCATTCCGTCGCACCCTCGTCGCGTTCGGCGGTGCCGGCCTGGTCATCGATGTCCATACCCCACTTTGTGCGGGTGAGGTGGAAGTCCGTCCACTGCCGCACGCACGGCGCGTTCTTCTCCGCAAAGTCATCGCGCGTCGTGCCAGCGAAGCGGTGCTGCTGGGCCAGCGAAAACAGGCTGCGCAGGCGCGCCATCGTTGAGCCAGCGCTCCAGCGTGTCAAGGTCGATCAGCGCCGCATGGTAGGCAAGGATCAGCTTGCTCGCGAGGTCATCGTAGTCGGCCAGCAAGTAGTTTGCGGCGAAGCCGAGCTAGGCGTTGACGAACAGCGGGAGTTTCACCGGTTGCACGTTCAGGTTCTCACCCAGGCTGAGCGCCGGAGGCACGCCGGCCAGCGCCTGCTCCACCTGTTCGCGCAGCGTCTGTAGACTCGTCTTGGTGTCGGCCAACTTGTCCTCGATGCGCAGCATCCACCAGCCCTAGTAGGGATCGTCCTGCTCGGCGCCGCACTTCATCTTGCTCATCACGCTAATGTAGCCGTTGAGCCCGATAATGCCGGGACGCCCCTCCGCGGCAGCGCGGCCATGCTGGTTCGATCCCGACTGATCTCGATCCATGACCCCCACACGGGGTGGACGTGCAACAGCCCGGGGTGGAGCCCCTGTATCAGCCACGAACCTGTAGTGGTTTGACGGCTGCTGCAGGTCAGCGCTACTAGCTAAGGCGGCGACATGCAGCGGCCCATCTTTGCCAACTGTGTTACGACTACTTCAGTCGCACTTGGCAGAATGTGCTAATTAAGGCGCATTCTCGCTTGCAAACGCGATCACAGCGGCTCGATGCTTCTTTGAAAGCCTATGAAATACAAGCAGCAACTCGGCTTCGTCGTCTGCTGATGCATAGAAGTAGGACGTAGGCACCTTCAGCACGGCGGCTATCCTTTCGACAAGCGGCCAATCAGGCGTTCTTTTCCCGAGTTCGTACCGATTCATTCGCGTGCTGGCAGACATAGGGTCTAGCCCGGATTCAATCCCCAGCTTTTCTTGCGATAACCCGGCACGCTGCCGCGCCTCCTTAAGTCGTTTCGCGAGTACTGACATTTCTGCCTTCTGATTGGTGAAGACAGGATCGTCCGGCGTTGTTCTGGCGCAAATACTACCGATTTGGTAGTATTCATATTCTTAATGATGATTGGGAGGTGCGGGGCTTCACTTGATTGCGGCAAGGCGGCAATGGCCGAGCCCAGTGTCGCCTCGCTCCTCCATGGAGTGAATCTTATGGAGGCTGTGACCATGAACCCATCCCTCATCACCTCGGAACAACGCGCGCAACTGCTCGCAAACGGCCAGGCAAACGCAGCCGGCCACGCTGGCGACCCGCTGCCGGTGGTACGGCTCTTTACCCCGGATGCGCATGCGAGCTGGCTACTGGCCGCGCTCGACCCGGCCGACGGTGACACCGCCTACGGTCTGTGCGACGTGGGTATCGGCATGCCCGAACTGAGCCATGTGAAGCTGTCCGACCTCGCATCCATCGTTGGGCCGCTTAAAAGGCCGATTCTTCGCGACCTGTACTTCCGGCCTACGCGACCGCTATCGGCGTATGCGCAGCTGGCGCAGCTCGACGGTTCGATCCCCGACTGACCGAACCGGCTGGCACACCCTGGTAGGCCGGCCCGAGAGGCCCTGCGTCGCCTCATCGGTTGTGCTTTGGGCCGCCGCTGTCGCTCAGAGCAAACAACATGGAAAGACCGATAAGGCGGGACCTGAGGCGCTTGCTCTAGCCCCGGAAGATCCAAAGCCTAGACGCCTCTAGGCGATATCTCGTTGACGAGCTGGTAGAGCGGCTGTGAGAAGAGCCCCCGCCTGAGATACGGCTTGATGTCTCAGCGGCTGGCCGTTTCCATGCAGGCGTGGCGCATCGGACGATGCCGGGGCGGCATCGCTCTCGGGCGACCGTCCGGGTCTTGGCCTCAGAAGGCGAGCCCTAATCGAAGTCCGTTTGATCACTACCCGACGAGGACTGAACGTGAATCCACAACAAGAACCGCAGTTGAAACCCCTGAACGCACCGGGCGGCGTCTTTCCCGTTCCGGCACGCACGCTGGCTGCTCGCGACTACAAGACCTTGGCCCTGGCTGCCCTTGGCGGCACGCTCGAATTCTACGACTTCGTCATCTACGTCTTCTTCGTCACGGTGCTGGGGGCGCTATTCTTCCCGGCCAACATGCCTGACTGGCTGCGACAACTGCAGACCTTCGGCATTTTCGCCGCGGGCTACCTGGCACGCCCGCTGGGCGGCATCGTGATCGCGCACTTTGGTGACCGGCTTGGCCGCAAGCGCATGTTCACGCTCTCGATCTTGCTGATGGCCGCGCCCACGCTGATTATCGGCCTGCTGCCCACCTACGCCAGCATCGGCGTAGCCGCGCCGCTGCTGCTGCTGGCGATGCGCGTGCTGCAGGGCGCGGCCATCGGTGGCGAGATGCCCGGTGCCTGGGTGTTTGTCGGCGAACACGTGCCGAGCCGGCATTACGGTTTCGGCATCGGCACGCTGACCGCTGGCATCACGGGCGGCATCCTGCTGGGGTCGCTCGTTGCCGTCGCCATCAATCGCCACTACTCGCCTGAGCAGGTGAGCGACTTCGCCTGGCGCATTCCCTTCCTCCTGGGCGGTGTCTTCGGGCTTGTGTCCGTGTACCTGCGCCGGTTCCTGCATGAGACCCCCGTGTTCCGCGAGTTGGCTGAGCGCAGCAATCTGGCGCGCGAACTGCCGATCCGCACCGTGCTGCGCGATCACCGCTCGGCCAGTCTGTTCGTCGCACTGCTGACCTGGGTACTTTCCACCTCGATCGTCGTGGCCGTGCTGTATACACCCGCCTACCTGCAGAAGGCCCACCACATTCCCGCCGCGCTCGCGCTCGAAACCAATGCGTTCGCCACCCTCACGCTGACCATCGGCTGCATGATTGTCGGGTGGGCATGCGACCGCATCGGCACCCGGGCCGTCATGCTGATCGGCTGGGGCGGACTCTTCATGACCGCTTACCTCTTCTACGGCAGCCTGCCCGGCACGCCTGCCACGCTGTTCTGGCACTACGGACTGCTGGGTCTGTTCGTCGGCACCATCGCCACCGTGCCGATTGCCGGCGTGCGCGCCTTTCCGGCACCGGTGCGGTTCACCGGTCTCTCGTTTGCCTACAACATGTCTTACGCAGTCTTTGGCGGCCTCACGCCGATGATTCTCACGCTGTGGCTGCAGCACGACACCATGGCGCCTGCTCACTATGTGGCAGTGCTGGCCGCTGTCGGATTCTTGCTTGCGTTCTGGCCCCTCGCCAGGTGCGGCCATGCCATGCGCAATGGCGTGGCCAGCACGGCTGGCCACGCCGGTCGATAACGAAGGAGAAACGATATGAACGCGACGGAAAACACGCCACCAGTACGCCTGCTGACCCCCGCCGAGCTGGCTGTCTGCATCAAGGTGTTCCGCGACGCCCGGCAATGGACTCAAGAGCAGTTGGCCGTGATCGCCGGGCTCAACGTGCGAACCGTTCAGCGCGTCGAGCAAGGCTGGCCCGCCGGCCCCGACACCTGCCGGGCGCTGGCCAGGGCGTTCGATTTCCTGGACATCGACGCGCTCAACAAGCCATTCGCGATTCCACCCGAAGACGAACTCAAGGCTGCGCAGGAACAGTTCGACCACGAGCACGTCACCTTCGCGGCGATTCGGCTGACCACGGGTAAGCAGTTGGCCGAGCTGGCGCAGACCAGCACGATGGATATGTCGCAGCTGGCCTTCGAGATGGGCCGCGAAGCGGATAAAAGCTTCGCCGCGCTGATGGAATATTTCCGCGACTACCGGGATGGCCTGGACTCTTACACCGAAGCGCAGAAGCGCGAGGCGTCTGACACGATGCAAGCCAACATCGATGTGCTCAAGACCCTTGGCGTTTCGCTATGCTATGCCGAGCGCAAAGTGCTGCTGAAGGGGGGCTCGGACCCGGACAGGCCAATGCCAGCTAACGTCCTGTACGTGATCGGGTTTCCGCTCGGCAAGGAACCCAAGCTATTCGCCACGCCAACTTCCGTTGATATTCGTCTGTAGATCCTATGAAGCGAAGCACTCCACGAGCTGACGCCTACAATCAGCTGCTGAGGTTTGCTCACAGGAGAACATCATGCGTACCGATCAGTCATACACGGATAGTAGTGACGTACTGGTGTTGGCTGTGTCACTCGAGCTCGCTGCCGAAACGTGGATGGTAAGCGGGCCGCCAGGTACAGAGCTCGAGAGGGTATGGCGCCCACAGCCCTACATGAACTAGCCGAACACTGCCGTGCTATCCCCAGGGGATAGCACGGCACACCAAGCCTTCCATGCCCGTCCAGCCGACGTGCTTCACGGCGCTGGAACAGGCGGACTTCCAGCGACTGGAACACGCAGCCTACCTAAAAGGCCTTTTACAACCTTTTAAAGGTAAGGGGAGTCTGGAGGCATTGGGCCAGCCAGTGCCTGGCGCTGCGCGACAGCTTGATCGTCCTGGCACAGCGGCGCGTGCTGCCCCAGGCGAGGGCCTACCCCTTCAACCTGCTCGATGTGCAACTGGCTCTGCAAACCACTGGCGCAGGGACGACCGTCCTGCGCTGGCGCAATATTGACCGCTCATCCACGGGCGTGGCCTTGTGGGAATCGCTGCTCGGCCACCCCGCAATTCCGGCCTCGCTGATCGACGACCTGTACGCGATGGAGCTGCAGCGCATCGCGCTGAACATGCAGATCAGCCTGACCCACAGCATCGCCCGCCACGCCAAGGAATGCGCTAGCAACGTGGCACAGGCCGAGGCGATTCACCTGCGGCGTATCCTGGGCTATCCCCTGGGGATAGTTCCACTGCGGTCCACGGGGTTCCACCCGCCCTCCCGAGACGAGTTTCCCGCCCCGCAGGCTGCCGCCATCGACGCATACCACTGCGGCAACCGTTTCCCATCGATCATAAATCGGTATCCATGCCGTCCGGCTTTCTTGCTGCCGGTCTCATTCGGCGCAGTCATGCTGTCGCCCATCAATGAACCGCTCATTTACAAGGAAGCTTCATGCCCGGAGGCAGACCGATTGCGGCTGACGGACGATGGACCGCCGGAGTTGCGACGTCCACAGATGAGCCCCCAAAGTGAAACAAAGCTTCGCGAACCCGTTTCACGAAAGGAGCTTGCAAAATGAATGCGTCTGACACAGCCCTTCCATAGCATTCAGCCCCCTCCCCTTTGACCGGCCGGCGGCGGTCAGGCCTCGTCCGCAAACTTACGGTACGCGCCGGGACGCGACCCGGTCCAGCGCCGGAACGCGCGGTGGAACGCGCCCGGTTCGGCAAAACCCAGTTCCGCAGCGATATCCGCCACCGGCCGGCCGGAATGGCTTAGCGCCTCGATGGCCAGGTCGCGCCGCAGAGCGTCCTTGAGGTCTTGGTAGCTGACGCCTTCGTCCATCAGCCGGCGCCGCAGCGACGACGCCGACAGGTTCAAGCTGTGCGCCAGCGCTTCAAAGGTGGGCCACTGCTCCGGCCGCTGGTTGCGCAGCAGTCGACGCACACGCGCGCCCACGCTGGCGCGGTCCGAGTACTTCACCACCACGTTGTGCGGGGCCTCGCGCAGGAAGGACTTCAAGCTGCGTTCGTCCTGGCGCACCGGCTGATCGAGCAGCGCGGCATCGAACACCAGCGCCGTGGCCGGCTGGCCAAAGGCCAGCTGGCGCGAGTACATGACGCGGTACTCCGCGCTGTAGGCAGGCTCGTCATAGTCGAACGCCGCCAGCAGCACTGGCACGCGCCGGCGCAGCAACCAGCTCATCAGGCCGAGCAGCATGATCAGCATGGTTTCCTTGGCGAACACGCCGGGCCGCCGGCCTAGTTGGCCGCTCGGCGCGGTCAGCACCAGCGCCGCCTCGTTGCCGTGCCGGTCCAGCCGCACGCCGATATCGTCCAGCAGCAAGCGAAAATACCGCGTGATTCGCTCCAGGCCCTGCCCCAGCGTGCGGCTGCCCGCCACCGCGTGACACAGCATGGCAAAGCTGCCGCACTTCATGCTGCGCGAATCCTGGCCGAAAAATTCATCGTCGAGCGCCGCCGCCACGGCCAGCCACAGCTCGCTGTAGCTGGCGGCCGACACGCGCGCCTGCGGCACCGCCAGCAGCGCCGGCGCAATGCCGGCGCCGCGCAGCACGGGTTCCGGGTCGATGCCGCGCGGACGCAGCCCGGCAATGGCGTGGTGGACGAAACAGATGGCAACGCTGCCTTTTTCCATGGCGCTAGGTGATGGCGTGCAAGCCGGCAGGCCCGCTGGCAAAGCCATCGGCAAAGCTGCCGGGGCGCCAACGTGGCAAACGAGTTCAGGAAGATTGGCGGATTTTGGCATAGGAGCCCGCCCGCGGCGTTCCTACACTGCCTGCAGGTCAACGCCGAACGCGCATTCTGCCTCACTTGCCGCGTGGCGCCAAACGGAGCCCTGAACAGGCTCCCCATACGCCAGCCCCCATAGCCATGCACAGCGACTACACCGAACAGCAAACAATGATCCGCGACAGCGCGCGCGCCTTTGCCAGCGAGCGCCTGGCCGCGGGCGCCGCACAGTGGGACCGCGACGGCCGCCTGCCGGAAGACGTGGTGGCCGAGATGGGCGCCCTGGGCCTGCTCGGCATGATCGTGCCCGAGGAATGGGGCGGCACCTATACGGACTATGTCGCCTACGCCCTTGCCATCGAGGAAATCGCAGCGGGCTGCGCAGCCTGCGCCACGCTGATGAGCGTGCACAACTCGGTGGGTTGCGGGCCGATCCTGCACTACGGCACCGACGCGCAGAAGGAGCGCTACCTGGCCAGCCTGGCCAGCGGCGAAATGATCGGCGCCTTCTGCCTGACCGAGCCGCAGGCCGGCTCCGAGGCCCACAACCTGCGCACCCGCGCCAGGTTCACCGACAACGGCTGGGTCCTCAACGGCAGCAAGCAGTTCGTCACCAATGGCAAGCGCGCCGGCGTGGCGGTGGTGTTTGCCGCCACCGAGCCCGAGCTTGGCAAGAAGGGCATCTCGGCCTTTCTCGTCCCCACCAATACGCCGGGCTTTATCGTCCATGCGCCGGAAAAGAAGCTGGGCATCCGCGCCTCCGACACCTGCGCGATTACCCTGGAAGACTGCACCGTGCCGCACGACGCGCTGCTCGGCGAGCCCGGCGAGGGGCTGCGCATCGCGCTGTCCAACCTCGAAGGCGGCCGCATCGGCATTGCGGCGCAGGCAATCGGCATTGCGCGTTCGGCGTTTGAAGCCGCATGCCGCTATGCGTCGGAGCGCATCCAGTTCGGCCGCCCGCTGCGCGAGCATCCGCCCATCGCCAACATGCTGGCCGACATGGCCACCGAGCTGAATGCCGCGCGCCTGCTGGTGCACCGTGCCGCGCGCATGCGCAGCGAAGGCTCGCCGTGCCTGTCCGAAGCCTCGCAGGCCAAGCTGTACGCCTCCGAGCTGGCCGAGCGCGTCTGCTCCAAGGCGCTGCAGATCCACGGCGGCTATGGCTACCTGGAAGACTACCCGGTCGAGCGCCACTACCGCGACGCCCGCATCACCCAGATCTATGAAGGCACCAGCGAAATCCAGCGCATGCTGATCGCGCGCAGCCTGTAACCCTTGCCATCCTCATACCAACACACCGTCCGGAGACAACCATGAGCGCAGTGCCCAAGACCGACCATGCCGTGCCGACCGTACCGCTGCTGATCAACGGCGAATGGGTGGAATCGTCCGCCACCGAGTTCCGCCAGGTGGTCAACCCCGCCACCCAGGAAGTGCTGGCACGCGTGCCGCTGGCCACCGCCAGCGAGGTCGCCACCGCCGTCGGCGCCGCGCACCGCGCCTTTGCCATGTGGCGCCACACGCCTATCGGCGCGCGGCTGCGCATCATGCTGCGCTACCAGGCGCTGATCCGCGAGCACAGCAAGCGCATCGCCGCCGTCCTGACCGCCGAGCAGGGCAAGACCCTGGCCGATGCCGAGGGCGATATCTTCCGCGGCCTGGAAGTGGTCGAGCATGCCTGCTCGATCGGCACGCTGCAGCAAGGTGGCTTCGCCGAGAACGTCGCTTCCACCGTCGACACCTACACGCTGCAGCAGCCGATCGGCGTCTGCGCCGGCATCACGCCCTTCAACTTCCCCGCGATGATCCCGCTGTGGATGTTCCCGATGGCGATCGTGTGCGGCAACACCTTCGTGCTCAAGCCGTCGGAACAGGACCCGCTGTCGACCATGGAACTGGTCAAGCTGGCGCTGGAAGCCGGCGTGCCGCCGGGCGTGCTGAACGTGGTGCACGGCGCCAAGGACGTGGTCGATGCCCTGTGCACGCACCCGGACATCAAGGCGGTGTCGTTCGTGGGCTCGACCGCGGTCGGCACGCACGTCTACAACCTGGCCGGCGCGCACGGTAAGCGCGTGCAGTCGATGATGGGCGCGAAGAACCACGCCGTGGTGCTGCCCGACGCGCACAAGGAACAGACGCTGAACGCACTGGCCGGCGCCGGCTTCGGCGCGGCGGGGCAACGCTGCATGGCCACGTCGGTGGTGGTGCTGGTCGGCGCGGCACGCGAGTGGGTGCCAGACCTGGTCGAGCGCGCCAAGACCCTGAAAGTCGGCGCCGGCGCCGAGGCCGGCACCGATGTCGGCCCGGTCGTGTCGGTGGCCGCCAAGGAGCGAGTGCTGGGGCTGATCGCCAGTGGCGAGCGCGAAGGCGCCAAGCTCGCGCTCGATGGCCGCAACGTGCAGGTGCCGGGCTACCCGGAAGGCAACTTCATCGGGCCGACCATCTTTACCGAAGTCGGCACCGACATGACGATCTACACCGAAGAGATCTTCGGGCCGGTGCTGGTGGTGATCGGCGTCGAGACGCTGGATGATGCCATCGCGCTGGTCAACCGCAACCCGTTCGGCAACGGCACCGGCGTGTTCACGCAGAGCGGTGCTGCCGCGCGCAAGTTCCAGAGCGAGATCGACGTCGGCCAGGTCGGCATCAACATCCCCATCCCGGTGCCGGTGCCCTACTTCAGCTTCACCGGCTCGCGCGGCTCCAAGCTGGGCGATCTGGGTCCGTACGGCAAGCAGGTGGTGCAGTTCTATACGCAGACCAAGACGGTGACGGCGCGGTGGTTTGATGACGCGACGGTGAATGATGGGGTGAATACGACGATCAGTCTGAAGTAATGCGAGGCACGTCGCAGGGCCGGCGGTTTGCTCCCCTTTCCCGCTTGCGGGAGAGGGGCCGGGGGAGAGGGCAGGCGCTGGCAGGACCTCTGACCTACGCGAACCACCGGCACGCGAACTTTCATGGCTGCTGAACTGACGCAGTAGCGATTGACATCCCCGCCCTCTCCCCCGCCCCTCTTCCGCAGGCGGGAGAGGGGAAAAAAAGCAGGCAGGGATTTGACACCTTGTACGAAGGAGACACCCCATGCATATCGCCTTCATCGGCCTCGGCAACATGGGCGCCCCCATGGCGCGCAACCTGCTCAAGGCCGGCCACACGCTGACCGTCTTCGACCTCAACGCCACCGCAGTAGCCTCACTGCGCGCCGAAGGCGCCGCCGCAGCCGATTCCGCTCGCAAGGCGGTAGCCGAAGCCGACTTCGTCATCACCATGCTGCCCGCCGCGGCACATGTTCGCAGCGCCTACCTGGGTGAAGACGGCGTCCTCGCCGGCGTGCGTCCCGGCGTGCCGCTGGTCGACTCCAGCACCATCGACCCCGCCACCGTGCGCGAACTGGCCGCTGCCGCGGAAGCCCACGGCAACGCTCTGGCCGATGCCCCGGTCTCCGGCGGCACCGTCGGCGCGCAGGCGGGCACGCTGACCTTCATGGTCGGCGCCACCGAAGCACTGTTCGCCCAGGTGCGCCCGGTACTCGCCGGCATGGGCCGCAACCTGGTCCACTGCGGCGGCACCGGCACCGGCCAGGTCGCCAAGATCTGCAACAACCTGATCCTCGGCATCTCCATGATCGGCGTATCCGAGGCGATGGCGCTGGGCGTCAAGCTCGGCATCGATGCCAACGTGCTGGCCGGCATCGTCAACACCTCCACCGGCCGCTGCTGGGCCTCCGACACCTGCAACCCCTGGCCTGGCGTGATCGAGACCGCACCGGCCGGGCGCGGCTACACCGGCGGCTTTGGCGCCGACCTGATGCTCAAGGATCTGGGCCTCGCAGCGGATGCCGCGCGCAGCGTGAAGCAGCCGCTGTTCCTCGGTGCGCTGGCGCAGCAGCTCTACCAGGCCATGAGCCATGGCGGCGACGGCCAGCTCGACTTCTCCGGCGTGATCCGCCAGTACCTGGAGCCCAAGCAATGATCGAGTTCGCCCTGCAAGGCCACGTCGCCACGCTGACGCTGAGCCGCCCGCCCGCCAACGCCTTCACCGCCGAGGGCCTGCAGCAACTGCGCGAGCTGGTGGCAAAGATCGACGCAAACCCGGAAGTCCGCGCCGTGGTCGTCACCGGTGCCGGGGAGAAGTTCTTCAGCGCCGGCGCCGACCTGAACGGCTTTGCCGAAGGCGACCGCGCCCATGCCCGCGTGATGGCACAGCAGTTCGGCAGCGCCTTCGAAGCGCTGCAGAACGCCCGCCCCGTGGTGATCGCCGCAATCAACGGCTATGCCATGGGCGGCGGCCTGGAATGCGCGCTGGCCTGCGATATCCGCATCGCCGAGGAACACGCGCAGATGGCGCTCCCGGAAGCCGCGGTCGGCCTGCTGCCGTGCGGCTGCGGCACGCAGACGCTGCCGTGGCTGGTCGGCGAAGGCTGGGCCAAGCGCATGATCCTGACCAACGAACGCGTCGACGCCGCCACCGCGCTGCGTATCGGCCTGGTGGAAGAAGTCGTGCCGCGCGGCCAGGCATTGCAGGCAGCGATGGCGATGGCGCAGCGCGCCGGCAACGTGAGCCCGCGCGCCGCCGCGCACAGCAAGCGGCTGGTGCACCTGGCGCGCCAGGGCGTGCCACGCCAGGCCGCCCTGGCGCTGGAGCGCGAGCGCTTTGTCGACCTGTTCGACGATGCCGACCAACGTGAAGGCGTCAACGCCTTCCTCGAGAAACGCGCGCCGCAATGGCGCAACGCCTAGGAGCCGGCCATGCGCCTGACTGAGGAGACCACGGCCGCCAACCTGGACGCCGCCGAACCCGAGGTGCTGTTCCACGCCGTCAACGGCGTCGGCATCGCCACGCTGAACCGGCCGCGCCAGCTCAATGCGCTGTCGTACCCGATGATCGTCGCGCTCGGCGCGCAGCTGGAGGCGTGGGCGCAGGACGACGCCATCCGCGCGGTCGTGCTGCGCGGGGCCGGCCCCAAGGCCTTCTGCGCCGGCGGCGACATCCGCGCACTGACCGACAGCTACCGCGACGGCACCCCGCTGCACCGGCGCTTCTTTATCGACGAATACACGCTGGACTACCGCCTGCACCGCTATGCCAAGCCGCTGGTGGCGCTGATGGACGGCATCGTCATGGGCGGCGGCATGGGTCTGGCGCAGGCGGCACACCTGCGCATCGTCACCGAGCGCTCGCGCGTGGCCATGCCGGAGACCGGTATCGGGCTGGTGCCGGACGTGGGCGCCAGCCACTTCCTGTCGAAGCTGCCGGTAGAGCTGGCCTTGTACCTGGGGCTGACCGGCGTCACCATCGGCGCGGCCGACGCACTGCTGTGCGGGCTGGCCGACGCGGCCGTCGACAGCGGCTCGCTGGCCGGGCTGGAGCAGACGCTTGCCGGCATTGCCTGGGGCAAGGACGTGCTGGCAGACCTGCGCCACGCACTGGTGCGCGAGCCGGTGGCAAGCGCCGCCGATGCGCCGCTGCTGCAGACGCTGCCGGCATTGCTGCGGCATTTCCCGGCACACGCCACGCTGCCCGAGATCCTTGCCGGGCTGGCCTGCCAGGACGATCCGCAATACACCGCGTGGGCCACCCGCACCATCGACGTACTGCGCATGCGCTCACCGCTGTCTGCCTGCGCCACGCGCGAGTTGCTGCTGCGCGGCCGCCGCATGGATCTGGCCGACTGTTTCCGCATGGAACTGGCCGTAGTGGTCAATACGTTCTCGCAGGGCGATTTCATCGAAGGCGTACGCGCGCTGATCGTCGACAAGGACAACGCGCCGCACTGGCGCACCGCCAGCTATGAAGCCGTCGACGACGCCGCGGTGCAGGCGCTGTTCCGGCCGTGGTGGGCACCGGGCGAGCAGCCGTTGCCCCTGCACGCCTGAGCGGTTGCGGTGCCGTGAGCCTGGACGCGCTGCTGGCGCGCAGCGCGTGGGCCGGCTTGCTGACGCCGGAGCAACGCCAGCGCGTGCGCACCGAACTGCGCGAGCGCCTGGTGCCGCAGGGCGCCTACGTCAGCCGCAAGGGTGAGCCTGCGGATTGCTGGCTGGGTGTCGCGCAGGGATTGGTGAAGGTGCATTGCTCCGTCGCGTCGGGCAAGCGCGCCACGCTGACCGGCGTACCCGCCGGCGGCTGGCTGGGCGAAGGTTCGCTCCTCAAGCGCGAAGCGCGGCGCTATGACGTGGTGGCGCTGCGCGATTCGCGCATCGCCTGTCTGCCGCTGGCGACCTTCGAATGGTTGCTGGCCAGCAGCCTGCCCTTCAATCGCTATCTGATCACGCAACTGAACGAACGCCTCGGGCATTTCATCGCCACGGTCGAACATGAGCGCATGCATGGCGTCGAAGGCCGCGTGGCGCGTGCCCTGGCGGCGCTGTTCCATCCGGTGCTGTGCCCCGCCCTCGGTGCCGACGCGGCGTCGAGCCTGCACCTGACACAGGAAGAAGTCGGCCTGTTGGCCGGCATCTCGCGCCAGCGCGCCAATGCGGCGCTGAAGGTGCTGGAGGATGAAGGCTTGCTGGCGGTCGAGCACGGCGTGGTGCACGTGCTCGACCTGGAGGCGCTGCGACGTTACTGAGCCGCGCGCTTGGTGGTCTTGGCGGGTTTTGCCGCGTTTTCACCGTGCTCCGGCGCAGGCACCTTCACCAGCCCGTCCGCACGGAACATCGCCTTGATGCCCCGCACGGCCTGCCGGATGCGCGATTCGTTCTCGATCAACGCAAAGCGCACGTACTCGTCGCCGTAGTCGCCAAAGCCGATGCCGGGCGACACCGTCACCTTCGCCTTCTCCAGCAGCTGCCGCGCAAACTCCAGCGAACCGAGGTGGCGATACGGCTCCGGAATCCGCGCCCAGATATACATCGACGCCTTCGGGATATCCACCGGCCAGCCCGATTCGATCAGCCCGCGCGCCAGCACATCGCGGCGCGACTGGTACTGCGCCGCGATCTCGCGCACGCATTGCTGGTCGCCTTCGAGCGCCGCAATGGCCGCCACCTGCAGCGGCGTGAAGGTGCCATAGTCGTGATAGCTCTTGATGCGCGTCAGCGCGGCCACCAGGTCCGGATTGCCCACCATGAAGCCGATGCGCCAGCCCGCCATGTTGTAGCTCTTGGACAGCGTGAAGAACTCTACCGCAATATCCTTGGCGCCCGGCACCTGCATGATCGACGGCGCCTTCCAGCCATCGAAGACGATATCCGCATACGCCAGGTCATGCACGACAAAGATGTCATGCTTGCGCGCCAGCGCGATCACCCGTTCGAAGAAATCCAGCTCCACGCATTGCGCCGTCGGGTTCGACGGAAAGCCCAGCACGATCATCTTGGGCTTGGGATAGCTGCCGCGGATCGCCCGCTCCAGCTCGGCAAAGAAGTCGATGCCCGGCACCAGCGGCACCGAACGGATATCCGCGCCGGCAATGACCGCGCCGTAGATATGGATCGGGTAGCTGGGATCGGGCACCAGCACCGTATCGCCGCGATCCAGCGTGGCCAGCATCAGGTGCGCCAGCCCTTCCTTGGAGCCGATGGTGACGATGGCCTCGGTATCGGGGTCGATCTCCACGTCATAGCGCTCGCGATACCAGTGCGAGATCGCGCGGCGCAAGCGCGGGATACCCTTCGAGGCCGAGTAGCCATGCGTATCCGGCCGCTGCGCCGCCTCGGTGAGCTTGGCCACGATATGCGCCGGCGTGGCGCCATCGGGATTGCCCATGCTCATGTCGATGATGTCCTCGCCACGGCGGCGGGCGGCCATCTTCAACTCGGCAGTGATATTGAAAACGTACGGGGGAAGGCGATCGATGCGCGCAAAGCGGCGCTTGCCAGAAGCGGCAGTCATGGAGAGAGTCCTTTACGTAAGCGCCCGGAACCGTCCGAGCGACGTCGGCGGCCGTTGTCTTAGCCACCGGGGACTCATGTTAGCCGGGATGCGGCCGTTGCACAACGGCTGCGTGCGATCCTTACAGCCTTCCGCCGGGCACATGCGTGGGCCGGTTGGCCGGAAGGTTGCGCACGATGCAGTCCAGCGCGGGTGCGTCGGAGCGCCCGCCCAGCGCCGCACTGACTGAATCGCGGTATTCCTTGACCGAGATGCGCTGGTAATACAGCCGCGAGGTCTGGTCCAGCCAGTAGACGTAGTTGCTGTCATCGCTGTCGCCACTGGTACGGAGCCAGTCGCTGATATTGCTCGAGCCCATGACCATGTTCGGGCACGCGGTCTTCAGCGAATCGAGATAGGCATTGAAGTCTTTCGCCTGGATATTGCGCACCGAATCAGGCGCACAGGCGGCAAGGACAACCGCACTGGCAGCCAGCGCAAGGCGCAGGCTGGATGGGAGGCGGCAAGGCATGGCGGCGTGCGGCACAGCGAGTCCTCCTGAGCGCGGCGATGGCCTGATGGGCTTATATTAGGGCATCGCGGCGGGCGCGTGCATCGCAGCGCAGGTACCTTGCGCCGCTTCGCCTCAGTCGTCGAGCGTCTCATGCACTGCCGCATCGCCGCGCTTCCAGTACGCCGATGCGCGGATGCGGCGCTTGTCGATGCCGAGCTCGCTGACCAGGTACTGGCGCACCGCCTTCATCGCCGCGGCTTCACCGGCGGCCCAGACATAGCCTTCGCCGCGCGGCAGCGTGAGCGTGCGCAGCGCTGCTTCCAGCAGGCTGCCTTCGGGCGCATCGCCGCGATGCAACCAGTGCAGGTCGAGGTGCGCCTGTGTCGGCAGCGGGATCTGCGCGGCTGCATCGGCCACTTCCACCACCACGATGGCGCGGGTATCCGGGCCGAGCTCTTCAAGCCTTCGGCCGATCGCCGGCAGTGCGGTATCGTCGCCGATCAGCAGGTGCCAGTCGAACGCCGCCGGCACGACGAACGAGCCGCGTGGCCCGCCAACGCCGAGGTACTGGCCGGCGCGCGCCTGGGCCGCCCACGTCGACGCGGGACCGTCGCCGTGCAGCACGAATTCGATATCCAGTTCGCGCTTTGCCGCGTCATGGCGGCGCGGCGTGTAGTCGCGCACGGGCGGGCGCGGCTGGCCTTCCGGGAAGACGATGCCGTCAGGCGTCACCTGCGGTAGCACCGGCTTGTCGGCGCCATTCACCGGGAAAAACACCTTGACATGGTCGTCGAACGACGCCGAGGCAAAGTCCTCCTGGTCGGCGCCGCCCAGTGTCACGCGCAGCAGTTGCGGTGAAACCTGCGTGGTGCGCAGCACCTGCAGCAGGCGCATCTTGAGCGGATGACGCACGCGCTGGACCGTCAGGTCGCGCGCGGATTCAGGGGCGTTTGCAGTCATGTTGGGATTCATTGATTTCGAGCCCGGCGCTTGCCGGGTCCAGTTACCGATGGCGCAGGCCAGTGTCAGCGCCACGGCTCAGGCCTTGGGACCTGCTTCGATTTCAGCCACCGCGCGCGACAGGATCTCGGCAATGCGGTGCTGTTCGTCCACGCCCGCCTCGCTGCGCAACATCAGCGCACGCTTAAGCGCGGTACGCGCCTGCACCAGCTCGGGCAGCCAGCCGCCCTGCTCCGGCTCGACCTGCGGCTCGCCGCTCATCGCCCGGCGCATCCACTCCATCTTGCGCGCCACATGGCGCAGCTTGCCGAACATCACGTCGACACGCTCGCGGTTGGCCGAGAGATGGGCCCTGCCCGTGTCAGAGAGCTGATAACGCTTCTTGTTGCCTTCGGTGTCGACGGTGGCGTAGCCGACTTCTTCCAGGTAAGTCAGCGCCGGGTACACCACGCCCGGGCTCGGCTTGTAGAAGCCGCTGGTGCGCGTTTCCAGTGCCTTGATCAGCTCGTAGCCGTGACTGGGTTTTTCCTCGAGCAGGGCCAGCAACAGCAGTTGCAGGTCGTCGGCGCTGAACTTGCGGCCGCGGCGCCAGCCGTCGCCGTCGAAGCCGCCGGGACCTTCGGGACCGCCGGGCCCGAAGCCGTCATCGGGGCGACCGCCCCAGAAGCCTCCGCCCTGGCGACCCATGGAGTAGTGCGCAAGGTGCGGGACAAGTCGCATAAAGAGGTGCCGGCCGTGGCCGGAGAAGCCGGAGTGATGGTGGGGGTGGCGCATGACGCCCTCCGCTATGTCGTAAAACATATCGTACGATATATATCGTAAGAGCGAATGTCAAGCTAAGGCAGATCGGCTTCCCGGGTCGGGCCCGTGTCCGGGCACACACAACAGGGTTGTATAGGGGCTTTCGGCTTTCCAACATTCAATTAGCGCCAAGCACCGCGACAGACGGTGGGGGCCAGGTAGCAAGACCACGAAGAATAAGAAGGCCAACGGGGAGACAACATGCGCGCCATTACGCAACGCAGGCTCAGAGCAGCCAGCATCGGCGCCATGATGCTGGCGTCATGGGGAACGGCGCTCGGCGCCATGGAGGATGCGCTGCTCAGCGCGGAACCGGTGGTTGCTGCGGCGTGGGGGTATGCGGCGGAAGGCGCCTATGACGTGGGCAGCCATTACCAGGGGGGCCATGCCCGTGTGGGCTACAAGTTCTCGCCGGCGTGGTCGCTGGAGGCCGGATACTGGCGCCGGCACCTCAGCTACGCCGACGACTCTGCCGGCATAGACAGTTGGCTTGCCTCACCGAGTTATGGCCTGATCGTGAGCCCGGATGCCGGCAGGAAGCTGACGCTGCGCCTGTCCGCATGGGGCAACTACACTGGCAGCCTGAGCAAGACCGGGCCGACCTATGCCAACAAGCTCGCCGACTTCACCATCGCGCATCCGAACGATACGCAGGTGCAGGCTGACCTGATCTACACCGGCCAACCGTGGACCAACCAGTTCCTGACCGGCTTCATCAGTGCGGGCTATAGCTGGGTGCGCGCCGGAGAAATCCAGGGCACGCTGCAACAGGGCGCGTGCCGGTACAACGTGACCATCGGCACGAACAACATGGCCCTCGGCACGCTCGCCGCACCATGCAGGGTCGGACGCGCGATGGTCAGCAATTCCAGCTTCAGCATCAACGCAACCCAGTTCGGCCTCGATGCCAATGGCTTCAATGACAGCGGCGCCTTCATCGGCGCCGGCGGTTCGTGGAGATGGCGCTACGGGTCGTGGAGCCTGCTGGCCGGCTATCACGCCCAGTATTTCTTCCGTGAACTGGACGAACGCTATACGGCATATGGCGCACCCAAGGCCCAGTTCAACCAGACCGTCGTACTGCAGGCGTCGTATGCGATCAACCGATACGTGGACGTGTTTATGCGCGGACAGGGCTCGCAGAACAGTCTGATGGGGTATGTGCCGATGCTCTACAACCCGGTCACGGCAAGCCGGCTTGAGCGGTCATATGGGCTGTTCTCGATCGGGTTGCGTATCAGTGGGTTCTAGCCCTGCCGCGGGCGCCGGTCAGCGGCGATGCAGCTTGACGCGCACCCCGTTGCCGGAACGGATCGTCACGCGCCCCACCACTTTGGGCACATGGTCCGGATCGGCTTCGACGCGATAGCGGCGCACGATGCTAGCGAGGATCAGCACCGCCTCCTGCGTGGCATAGGCCGCGCCGATGCAAACCCGTGGCCCCTTGCTGAATGGGATATACGCGCACTTTGCCGATTCCTTGCCAGCGTGCGTGTCGAAGCGCTCGGGATCAAACTCGTCCGGCCGCTCCCACAGCGTGCGATGGCGATGCAACAGCCATGGCGAAATCAGGATCGGAGAGCCCTCCTTCACCTCCTTGTCGCGAATGCACTGGGACTGCGCTGCCTCACGCACGAAGAAGCCTACCGGCGGATACAGCCGCAGCGTTTCGCGGAACACATTCCCCACCGTAGGCAGGCACTTGATATCGCTCAGTTCGAAATCACGGTCCCCTACCTCGGCCTG
Source organism: Cupriavidus sp. PB-02 (assembly GCF_058252315.1). Classification (NCBI taxonomy): domain Bacteria; kingdom Pseudomonadati; phylum Pseudomonadota; class Betaproteobacteria; order Burkholderiales; family Burkholderiaceae; genus Cupriavidus; species Cupriavidus sp. PB-02. Next base: position 1,359,143 of record NZ_CM177695.1, on the reverse strand, counting down.
AATTTCATCAAGCATCTTGTCCTGCAGGTGCGGACATTGCGAGATCAGGTAAAGCGCCCATGTCAGCGCACTGGCGGAGGTCTCATGGCCAGCCAGGAACAGCATGCAGACCTGGTCCACCAGTTCTTCATAGTTGAAGCGGTCGCCGTTGACGGGATCGACCGCCTCCATCATGCCGGCGAGAATGTCCTGGCGCCCGCCCGCCTGCCCGCTGTCACGCTCGGCCATCCGCCGCGCGATGATATCGGACAGGATCACGCGAATCTTCTTCGCCGCACGCCGGCTGGCCCATGCGGAAAACACCGGCGGCAGGCGATAGATCATCAGGATCATCGCGCGCTGCGCGTGGTGCTGGAACTCCAGGAACGCATCGTAAATCGCCTTGGCGTCAGACGCTTCGAGGTTCTCCGACAGGATGGTGCGGAAAATGATGTCCGCGGTCACGTAGGTCATCTCGCCATCGACTTCGTACGACCGCCCGTCCGCCACCGCATCCAGGCGCCGGGTCATGCCAGCGACCGAATCGGCCATCAGCGAAAACACCAGCTTCAGGCGGGCCTGCGCGAAGGCCGGCTCCACCAGGCGACGCTGGCGCTCCCAGGTTGTCCCGTTGGTCGTGAAAATGCTGCTGCCCAGCAACGGCTCCAGCATCCGGTGCATCAGCCGGTGCTTTGGATACTCGTGCGTATCGCCAAGAATCCGGCGCACCCAGTCGGCGTCGTTGACCATGAAGATTTCCATGCCGGGCTGCTTGATCTTGCCCATCTTCATCGAATAACTGCGCTCGAACAGCACGTCGATCCAGGAATTCCAACCACGCAGGAAGCGCAACAGGAAAGAACTCTTGCGCACGTGGGGCTTGGGATACGGGGGCTGGAAATTCATGACGATGGACTACCGGGATCAAAAGGGCTGAATGCGGCGCGGACCGGCCGTCATTCGGAAATAGTCGTACTCGTTTGGCAAGGCACTTGCCATCAGGTACTGGAAATGAAGGCGCTGCTTGCTGCGTTTCATCCTCGAATATTCCTTCTTGCTGAACATGCGGAACGGGCGCACAACCTGCGCGATCGGTCGCCCGACACCGCTGCACGCGATGCCGGAGATATCCAATGGATTGGCCTGCGAGAAGCACAGCGAGTCCGCGCGCGCGTTCACGTCGAACCACTGCATGCCGTGCTCCTCCGACAAGCGCCTCAGGTCACTATGAAACGCCTTCGCCGACGGCATCAGGCTCAGCAGCGGAATGCACTGCCCCAGGGTAATCAACGTGATTTGGCGGCGCTGCGCTGGCGTCAGCACATCGGCCAGCCGCGCCGCGAGCGACGCAGCAACGATCGAGCCGACGCTATGGCCGACCAGCAATACCTCGTCGCAGGACGACGCCTGCTGGTCACGCCGAATCCAGTCGGCAAAGACATCGATCCGCTCCTTGACGTCCTGCGGCTCTCGCACGCCCCACCCCTGGACGAAGCGGTAAATCCGCAACAGCCAGAACACCGCCAGCCGATTGGCCAGCGCTACGCCAGCCCAGGCCAGCGCAACACCGCAGGTAATACCACCGGCCCAGCCGAACAAGTCATTGCGCGAGGCGCCGCCGATGGCTGCCTTTACCGCCATGCCGCAGGCAAATGCCACCATCAGCAACAGAAACAGGTAGGCCAGCGGATACAAGGCGCTGTAGAACGGCCCGCGAAACGTCTTGCTGAGCCGCCCGAACGCACCGCATCCGACATAGCCCGCATAAGTCACAAGCGAAGACAGCAGCAGCTTCAGCAGATTCGGCTCCCAGTGCCGGCGCACCAAGTCATCCCAATGCAGGAACTGGTACTCCGTCGACACCGCATGCCCATGCCATTGGCTGCTGACGTTCCACGCGCTGACATGCTTATCCAGACGCGAACGCACGCCTACCTGGACGGTGGTACCCAAATGAACCGATTGCTTGGCCGATTCCTCCCGATACAGACGGTGGTAGAAGCCCGCGCCACGAGGGTCGAAGCCGCTGACGTAGTACACCTTGCGACGCTGCACCTCGCCGACCGCCGGCCCCGCGGGTTGTCTTTCCCTCGCAGCCTGTGTCATTGCGTTCGGTGGTGCAGCTTCTTCTTCAGGACCAGGTCCACAACCGGCTGCTCCCGCTTGTTGGCACGGCGGCAATGGTCCTTCTGAAACTTGTCGGTAAACCAGATGATGAATCTCGCCCACCACCGATGCTGTTCCCGCCAGGCATGCGACGACACAGACTCCCACGCATAGCCGTTGAACAGCGTCGCATTGACGAAATGGTCCATGGCTCTAACCCCTGCCCGGCCCCGCTCGGTCTTGCCAAAGAAGCCGATATAGACGATCAGCAGGTATCCCAGCAGGGCCAGGGGCACGATGAAAATCATCAGCAGGAAGCCGGCGATTCTTTCTCTCATGACTTCGGAATTGTGGTGATGGTTGGGGGGCTGGGGGCGCAGCGGTGGTGGAGAGGTGGCCAACTGTTGGGGGGCGACAGTAGCTGGGGCTCAGGCGCTCCGCAGTATACCGAGCGCAACCGTCAGCGTAGGCCCGTCCAGCCTATGTCAGGACTCGCACCGCGATGATTGAGTTAACGTTGTTGTACTTTTGAAACAGGATGGGGCGAGCCTCGCCAGCGCATGCGCGCAAGATAATTCCGGCTAACCTACGAGGATAGCGGCCAGCATGTCTACAGCGGTGGTAATGTTCCAAGGGCGCCCGCTGTAGGCATCGGCAGCAATCAGACCCATCGCGCAGAGCAGGCGGGCCGGCATAAGATACCCCCTCCAGGGGCGATGATCCGGCACAGGCAACAACATGTCGTCCGCATAGAACGAAGAGTTGATCTGCGATACGTACACCAGATAATTCCGGAATCGGGCATAAGTATTCATATCCACCGTACCCGGATCATTCCAGAACGCATCCAGCGGTCCTTGGTACGTCAATCCCGGCTTGGCATAGAAACAGCGTCCCAAAGCAATCACCGGCACGCGGTGGAACAAGGCCTGCAGCCCCGTAGTGGAGTTTACCGTTATCAGGCCCATACAACGGTGCAACAGGGACGGAAGGTGGGCATCATGGATATAGACGATACGGCCACCGGCGCCGAAGCGCGCCGCGCAAGCCTCGATGGTAGTCGCGTAATCCGTGTGTCCGCGGTCCATCGGATGGTGCTTGAAGACCAGCGCACTGTCGGCCGGCGCATGCTCCGCAAACGAATAGATGGCCCATTCGATAAAGTCCTCGATGCGCCGCCATGGGCTGTGCACGCGGATCTGGCTGTCATTGGATACCTGCAGGGCAACCAGGAAAAAATGCGGGTGATCGTTCGCCAGCAAGCGCTCTCGCAGTTGGCGCTCCTGCCAACGGTAATACTGCTTGCGGTATGCCGCCCTCACCCATTGGCCCAACTCATGCACCCCAAAAGGTTTGTGATGGCGATAGTGCGGATAGTCGCGTGCTCCCAGCATTCCGCCGGCAAAGTACCAAAACGAGTACAAGGCCATTTTGCGGAAGGAATACTGAAACTTGCGGGGTTTTGCCGGTGTGTTCAGCTTCGGGATATCCGCCATCGCCAGCGGCGCGAGCGGAGAATCCGCGTTAACGCCGCCGGACTCCAGCGTGATGTAATCCGGCCGGACATAGCCTTCCTCGAAAGCCCAAAAAGCGATACCAACGGACTCGGCTACCCGTACGGCAATGCGGTGGTGGCGCCGACTGGTGCCGAAGACGACGATTGCATCGATACAGCGTTCCGCAAGCAGATTCCGCAGGAAGGACTCCCACAGCACCATCGGCTCGGTGTAGTGCACGACGTCACCGGAACGATAGAAGAAATCGTCCCCGCCGTTAAAGTTGACTTTGATGACGTGGCGACCTTTTGCCACCAGCAAGTCGCGCAGACGGGAAAAGAAGGGACCATTCGGCCCCTGGAGAAGGAGAATGCGACGATGCCGGGCGATCTGGTCGAGGCTTGCGTGCTGCGGCACATCGGGCGCCGCAATCCCCTGCGCCCCCGCATCCCGACCTCCCCCTGTCAGATGGGCTACGGCCGTGCTTCCGGACGGCTTCCTAAACGACAACATTTCCGCGACCCTTTTTCTACTCTGGCAAATTGGTATTAGTTCTTTGGCTTCTGCATTATCTGGCTTATGGCTCTGATGCAGCGACCTTACCGCTCACTGGTCCCACCGATCTCACGCCCCGAATCGACAACGACCGGATGCACCCTGCTCTGCCCCTCCACTCCGGCGGCGGAGTCGCGCCATCGAAGCCAGGGCCGCAGAAACGGTTTCATGATGTCGCGAAGAAAACGGGGGCCTCGCCCGGGCACCTCGGCGCGCCAAGCCAACATGTGGTCCACAGCCTGCTCAGGCGTCGCAAATCCGTTCCTGGCGTCACGCAAGACATAGCGCGGATACAAGATCATTGCGCCGGCCACAAGCATGTCCAGAGAGAGACGCCGGCCACGTCTCGGAAATTCGCACCTATCGGCCGTCAGGCCCCAGCCAGCATAGAAGGGCGCCCCATGAGTCGTAACCGGCCTGCCCCGCAGCAGCGCCTCAAGGCCTGCCAACGACGTCAGCACATGGACCTGATCTACAGCACTGATTAGCTGGTCCATCGGATAATCCGACACAAGTTCATCACATAGCGTAGCTAGTGCCTTCTCCGCGTTACGGTCGCCGCGCAATCCCGCCATGACATCCGGATGGGGCTTGTACAGGATGTGCGCATCGGGCGCCTCAGCACGTACGGCTTCAAGTAACTCCCGATTAGTGCGGATGCTGGGTGCGCCGAATCGTAGCGAAGCGTCCGCCTCTACCTGGCCCACCACCAGGATGACATCGCGAACGTCAGTCGGTCGGCTCCAACTGCCTGAGCCGACGTTGTACTTTGTCAGTCCGGCATTGACGATCGACTCACGCAGACGCGCCGCTCGCGCGAGCGTAGCGGCATCGAATTCCGTATCGCGCAGCAACTGCTCCAGATCCGATTCGGTGGTCGCATCGTAGTAGATGCCACTACGATCGAAGACCCATGACACCGGCCGGACCAGCTGGGCCCCCAAGCCGACAGAGCGTAGGAATCCATCTTCCACGGTGATCACCGACAGGTCGTCACGTCCGGCAGCATCGTGCTTGCGGCCCCAGCGCACTATCGTCGCGCCTCTTGGCACCGTACGCGGACTCCGATGGAAGGTCACCTCGTGCCCTTGCAGGAAGTCGCGAAGGATTTGCTTCTTCCAACGTGAAAAGCCGACCGCATGCAAGCGCGTAGGAAACTGATGACGCATCCGGCGTTGCAGCGCCAGGTGTTCGATCGCATCTCCCACCTCACAGCGCTTGCCGGTATGCGGCTGAACATAGCGGGTGTATCGGACTAACGCCGCAAACGCCAGTTGCTCGAGCGACACGGGATGACGCCGAGAAGGCGCTGGCAGGATGTCTTTGGTCAGGCCCCAGCCGGCATAGAATGGCATGCCAAACGTGTGGACGGGCTTGCCGTGGAGCAGGGCTTCGAAACCGACCTGGGAGGTGACGACGAAGACCGCCCTCGCCTGGCGAATCAGTGGCACCACATGCACATCCTCCGGAAACCGCTCCACTCGGGGGTAAGTGCCTGCGTCAAGAACCTCGCCAAGGTAACCGCGCTTGCGCCCAAGTGCGACCTCCGGGTGCTCCTTGACCACCACTCGACAATCGGGATACGTCTCCAGCGCAGCGTCCAGCATCCGCCGGAAACTACCAGCGTTCGCCAGGCCGTATCGGACAGAAGCGTCATTTGCCGTCTGATCGATTACGAGCACGTACCCATCTGCCGGACGCACAGCCGGGTCTGACGCGTGGTTGTACTTAGAAACGTTGGCGGCCCGCCATTGCTCGATCAGGTGCTTTGCCCTCGCCATCTCGGCCGGTATGAGCGGTGTCGACACCATCGCCTCAAGCCTTGAAGGGCTGGAGGCGTCGTAGTAGATGCCGAGGTCGTCAACAACTAACGAGCACGAGGCCGAGGCAGCACCTGGAGAAAGGGAGCGCAAAAAGCCGTCCTCCAGCAAAAGACATCGCGCTCCCTGGGCCAGCGCACGCGCACGCGCGCGTTTGCCGCTGGGCTTCAGGCCCCAACCGATATGAATCGACTCTATCGTGCCCATGCCTGCGCACGAGAACCTCAGCGGGCCATCCAGGAAGGTCAAAAGCACGCCCTTTCGCCAGAGTCCCACATCGCGGATGGATACGATATGGTGCCCGCACCAAATGGGTGCCTCGCTCACAATTTCCTCAGCTGACATAAATCCCCAGCACCGCCGTTGAAAGGCCAAATGCCGATGCGGATAGACTGCGTCCGCTTCGCTAAGGCTGTTCGTGAGTGCCGGGGCGAAACGCCGCAGCACTGGCTGCACCGAACAATAGTTACAACCCTCACGTAAGAATCGTCGATGACCAGTACACGCCGAGACTGCGGCGACTGGCACGGCATAGCCGATCGGCGCCAGAATCGCTCAAGGCGATTGCGCCTTATCCCCTTTGTCATCATCGGAATACCACTTCATCGATTTGCTGCAGACGATGTGCCCACGTATGATGTTCTGCTACGTACTCGGCCCCAGCCCTGGCGCGCTCCAGATCACGGGGCGACGGCCCGTGCCGCAGTCGGGCGAACAGTTCACGCGCTTCGTCGGCGCTAGCGACAACGTGGCAAAAATCACTGAACATCGTGTTTACCGCGGGCGTCGGATTAGTTACCGCAATGCCGCCGCAACCAAGAATCTCTACGAGACGACGGGAGAACATCGTCGGCGAGTCCTCCACGGTGTTAACGTTAATTGAAACCAAATAGTCTCGATAAATGCGCGCGGTTTCATGGTGCCGAACAGCGGGACGCACTTCGACACCAGGCAGCACTGGAAAGCGATACTGACTGGCCTTGCGATCCGAATTGCGGTCGATGATGGTAAGGCCAAGCCCGCTCTTGCACGCCGCGCTGAACAGGCGGTCCTGCCAGTAGCGTCTGCGTTCATGCACGTGGCTGCCGTAGCTTCCGACGAAGTTTGCGCAGTAGTGCTTGAACTGAAAGCCGGTGAAGCCGTGCGTCTTTGGCTGAATTGCGAACATCAACGGATGCACCGATGCGTTTACACCCATGACAGCCTTATAGCGGGGGATGGAATTGGCGTCGACGGTAAAAACATGATCGAACAGGCGTGCACTGTCAATGAAGCGGTCGAAGTGGACACCGTCTTCCTTGTTCCAGAAAACTGTAGGGATATTTCGGTCGCGGGCTGCTTGCACTAGCTTCCTCAGTGCACGATTGTTTCGCTCGGGACAGTCTGGATAAGACGCAATTTTGTATTTCCATCGGTTGCGATGCCCGAGCCAGGCCGATTCGACCAGAAGGTAATCGGGGTTAGAAAGAAGCAGCCGCCAACCGTGGCTATAGGGGCCCACCGGGATCAGGTGGCCTTCGTAAGCTAGGCTGGCAGTAGTCAAAACATCCGCAACCAGCGCGATCGATGGGCGAGGCGTCACTATCACTTTACCAATAAAAAAACCACAAACTGTCTCGTATGCGAGCCATCACAGCCCCATTTAGACAGAGTTCCGAGTCGTCCGTCGCAGCGACCCAAAAGCAGTCGATAAACCGAATTTTCCCCGCCAAGTAGGTCCCCAAGGACGACTTCGAACGTCGGAGCATGCTTATGCGTCCATTGCTTTGTAGAGGAAAAATATATTCATACGCTGATTTGTGAGTTCGTCGAATCCACTCTCAATCTGGACGTCGAAAAGATCGCGAAATCGTTGAACCAAGTCATCAAGACCATACCTTCGGTACGATCCCACACCATATTTGACTAAAGCATCCTCGCCATAGTGCTCAGTGATATTCTCGATACTAGTCGTCTTATAATCGGTTCGATATGGTACGGTAATGCACGCAACGCCTCCCGGTTTCAAGACGCGGAAGATTTCGCCGAGAGCGAGCTCATCGTTCGCCACATGATTAAGCACATGCAGCGCGAAAAAACAGTCAAACTTGCAGTCAGCTATTGCATTCATGCATTGAATGTCCATCTGCATATCGATGCCGGGCACGGGCCGTACATCGAAGTTACACAGTTGCGAAACATCGGCCAGGAACGCCGATTTTTCTACAGGGTTCGCGAAGTTGGCTAACACACTTTTCTTGTTGAACGGATTCCCACGTCGACGCAGAACATCAGCGAGTTGTCGATGTCGGGCGCGCGATCCGCAACAAGTGCAAACGTCACCGTCAGGAATATTTGTATAAGCGAGCCCGCAAATATTGCATGTCCGGAATGACGTCGTTACCGTGACCGGAGGCTCCACATGGCAATTCAACTCCACCTCCAACCGTGCATGCTTGAAATTTCGAGCAAGGTACTCGTCATAGCCGAGCACGGTTGTATTTGCGTTAAGGTGTTCGCAAATCTGGTGAAGCCGTTCCTCATGTTGCCTCGAGTAACTCTCCATGTAGTTGCCGCGACGTTCAAGCAACGACCAGGAATGCAGCACGAGATTGAATGTCTTTTCCTTCTTTCTTGCGGCAACGCGGTCGTACCAACCTATATATTTATTCCAATCAAAGCTTAGTGGCTCCGGCGAAAAATCAACGGGTAATTCATATAATCCCTCATCCCACTGAAAGACTTCATCATTGAAATTTTTACCTGAACGAAGTTGCCATACTGATGCATGCCGAGCACTATTTAGGTTGCTCAACGCCCTAAAGCCAGCACCCTTCGCCGCGGAGACAGTATGTTGATTGAACAGAAACGCCCCAGACCGAAACACGGAAGGACCGCACCCAGTGAATTGCTGAATCTTCCACGCTGCGAATTCAAGGAACGACGTACTGAGTCTCTCATCCAGCCGATCCATACCAGCCGGGCCCGTCCAATCCCCAGTAATTTTCCACTGCCGTATCAACCACTCTGAGTGCAAATGCGCGTGAACTTCGTGCCCACATCCACGTATATAGTCAATTACACGTTTCACCTGATCGTCACCGTACAGGCTCGTCGCCGCGAGTTCGACCATGAAGTTTGCCTTCAGTTTGTGTTCGTCGAGTATCTGGCAAATCCTCGTAATACCGTACTGTCCGCCATCGACACGTCCCCAGACCAGGCGATCCATGTGATCGTCAGAAGCTCGCCCGGGAAGTGCTTCCACGTCGAACGAAAGAAAAGATTTTATTTTTGCAATGTCATTCATCGAAACGAAATCGAAACATATCTATTTAAAAAGACAATCTGGAGCGCTTCATTTAAAAATGAAATGCCTCGATTTCTCTCTTAACAATCACTTCGTGCGTACTCTGTCGACGAACTCGCTCTGCCGCGCTTGCGCTCATTTTGAGAAAAAGTTGCTCGTCTTCTACCAGCGCTCGAATCCCTTTGGCCATAGCGGCAGAATCCTCCGCTGGCGCGAGAACGCCACACGAATGATCCACGAACTCAGGAATTGCTGCGACGCCGTTTGTAACGGGGACCAAGCCAGACGCCATTGCTTCGTCTCTAGATACCCCCTGTGCATCCATGCGAGTCGGACACAAAAATATGCCGTACTCTTGATGAATTGCGGCGATCTCAATTTGACTCAGGAAGCGACGTTCTATGATGACGTTGCTGAATTTGCGGAGGGGCGCCAGCGTCTCGTCGAACAGACTGCCATCGCCTATCATTCTGAATTCGAGTTCATCAAAAAATGGCTCTGAAGATAGACCAAGAATCGCCTGAACGCTCAAATCATTTGCATATTTCTGGGACGCATAAGGACGAATCGAAAGAATTTTCTTGCGTTGCTGTGAATCCTTCTTTCGATAGCAAAAGATACCCGTGTCGATTGGATTATGGATGACTGTATAAGCCCGCTCCGGCAACCGGAAACCCAGATCCTCCATTACTTCCTCGGCGAAGTATCGGGAGACGAATATCAACCTCAAGTTACTTGGCACCTGTCGCAGTAAGCCGCGCCAGAAGGCCATCCGCTTGTCACTTTGAATCTTTGCGGCAGCTCGAGCCTCGTCTGTCGTGTAGTTGTACTCACGCCGGTGGTACGGTTGGATTTCTGCACCATGGATCCAAACGACGACATTGACCCGATCCGAGTAGTGCTGCAAGACGCTCCACATCGCCTCATCAAGAAAGTGCACGAGGACCGACCGGTATTGACCATTGGAAAGAAGCTTACCCAACACCTCCGCGCCGCCGGACGTGATACTGATGTCTTCGAACTCGTCGTAACTTGCCCCTTGCTCCGGTTGGAAGCGAAACACATCGCACCGGACTCCATGCCGGCGATAAGCCCGCACTCGGCTATGGACAAACCCATTTCGGTAAAGGTCCTCGTACGTTGGATAGTGATTAGTGAGAATCAGGTCGCGAGCCCGTGCAAACAACTCCGCGGGCTCCAGCGACTTATGCCCGAGCAGCAACGACTGGACACGAGCCGAGCCGGACGCATAGATTCGCAAGCCAAGTCTTATCGACAAGGTGCTGGCAGGCACTTCGACTTCGTGGTTCCGATTGGCTGTTTTTATCGCGTGGGCGATCTTCTGCCGCCGCGCATCAAGAAATACCACAACCAATTGCAGATTCAATCCCGGCGCAGTTTCCAAATGCAAGCGCAGCTTGTCATTCTGGACACCTAACGCGAGCGGCGTCTGATCATGGGTTGCGTACCAGTACTCGTGCCTTCCATCACCCAACACCGAGTCCACTTGCAAGCATCCGCCCATCTCCGTCACATTGGCCCGGCTATTTGCCGGCGCCTTCGAAAACAAGGCCGCCAGTTCCTTGCCGCCGAGTTGTGGGATGGAAGTGCTTGCGCTTTGCTCGGGCAGAATCGATTCCGCACGGGTCACCATGTCGGCGACAGCGATACCACTGTCAAGACCTACGATATCGCGAACGGGCATCAACGATGATTCGTCAAGCGCGGCTCCCGCGCGGCAATAGTTGAACTCGTCGATCGAAACCGCGCCTACTGCCTCGAACTGCGCCGTATAAAGGCCGCGCACCCACTCGCGCAAAGTCGTGCTCGAGAAGCGATCGAGCCGAGCCATGCCCGCACGTACAGGCACGGCGTTCACTAGTGTGTAGGCTCTCTCGGCACCCTTCAACATCAGACCATTAGTGGCTGACCAGACGAAATGGGCCTGCTTGCCCACAACGGGTGCGTCTGAATAGCGCGTTGCAACCGCGAGGTCCGTCAGATAGTGCTCGCCATAATAGTCATCCGGTACGAAAACGGACAGCCAAGTGGATGCCGGCCCTATACTAGCCAGAGGGACTGTGTCGGCCTCGGCAGCCGATAGCACACGAACGGAATCGTCGTCGGGGACGTCTGCTGGGGAAAATCCCGACGGCACTAATAGTATGAGCGTCTTGTGCGAGTATTGCTGACGTGCGAATGCAGCGAACAATCGGTCGGCCTGGATCTGATCTTTGGCATAGCCAGTTACAAGAATCGATGGCAATAGCCATGGTTGGGCTTCATCGCTCACCTTCGCGACGATGTAGGCCAAGCGGTCCTGATAAGTGTGCTCGGTCATCACCTTGCGCAATGCCGCTAGACGTAGCTTGCGCACACCGGATTTATCTGCGTCGAGTTCGCGCAGGCGCCGCGTAATCTCGACACCGCTGTCACTCGTCAGTACGAGATCGCCGAACATCAGGCGAATGCCCCGCGAATAATTGCTAACTGTAATCGTGTTCGACGCAAGTAGTTCATACACACGTCGCGCGAACATCGATTGCGACTGTTTGACAGAGTTCAGGTTAATGGCATATCGATAGCCCTTATAGGCCTTGTCAATCTCGGTGTAAGGCAGATTGCCGACGATGAACGGTTGATACTCGTCGGGGAACCGGTATTTCGCATCGTCCTTGCCGTAGTTGCGATCGTAGATTTCCAGCGGTCGGAATTCGGGCAGATTGACGATGAAGTTGCCAAGGTCGCGCGTTCGTTCAGGATAGCGTGCGTAGTAAGCACCCGCGAAACAAAATGCATCCTTTCGCTCAAACCTCTCGATAGGATTATTGATGCGTGGCTGCGCAGCGAACGGCAGCAGGTAAACGCGCTCATGGCCAAGCGCTGCCTTGTAGCGATGAATGCAATCGATGTCTGTGGTGAAAATGAAATCGAACAGCTTCGCGGTGGACAGGAAGGTCTCAAAGTGAACCGGATCCTCCTTGTTCCAGAAGACTGTCGGTACTTCTCTTTCCCGGCACCATTGCACGATGCCGATAATTTCCTGGCTCATGTGCCCGACCTTACTTCCCCACAGAGCATCCTTGCCCCGCCATGCGGACTCGATAAACAGCATTTCGGGCTGGAATGCTTCCAGTTCGCTTTGCCAGTGCGCAGGCGTTAGTTGCAGAAGATTGCATTCTGGCTCATACGAACTCTGGGTGAACTCGTCCATGATGGACGCGATCTTCAATGTCTTCAGTCGCCGCACAAACTGCTCGCCATCGTTGCAATGCAAGTCCTTCAGGCGCTCGCGGGCCCTATCCGCGATCAAGCGAGCGGCATCCCTGTGCTCCTTGTCCCCCAGAAGGTTCGGTATGTGTGCATTCACACTGATGGCTTTCAAGGCCCTCGTCGGACTCCACAGCTCCTTTTCGGCACGGCGCTGATTGGCGAGCCTGTGAATACGCCACAGCGTACCGGGCAGTGCTCGGAAGTGCGCAAATGACTTCGTTGCAAAGATCAGAGCATGGCCCAACTGGAAGGATAAGGTGTTCTTCGTCCGCACAATCTGCTGGTTGGCTACCACCAGTTGCTGGCGCAAGCGCTCGATTTGGGCATTTGCCTCAGTAACCGCGAGCTTGCTTCGCACGGCGTCAACCTTCGCCTGTTCCAACGCAGCCGCAGCCGATCGATTCTGCGCACTAGCGATGGCAAGCTCTGAGTTGAGTGTCACTCGTTGGGCCTCAACCTCCGAAACCTGCGACTTGAGCGCTTCAATTTGACCACCCAGTGCCGTCAGGTCGCTCTTAAACGAGGCATCTTTGTCGCGCTGCTCGCGGCGGAGCGCGCTTAACTCGTCGTCCCTAGCCCGCCCTTGGTCTAGCAGATCAGTGATCTCGCCGGTCCTTGACGTGTTTTTCGCCTCCAGAAATGCCGCCTTCTCGGCGAGTGTCCGGCGATCGCGCTCGAGGGCCGAGATCGCGTCCCGATAGGCTTGCTCTTGAGTAGCCAATTCCCCCGAAAGCTCGTCGATGCGGGTAGTCAGGTGCGCCCGTTCCTCGCACAGTGCCGAGACTTGAAGGCGCAATTCCGCGCATTCCCCCTCCAACTCTTGCAGGGAGGATTCCAGTGCCGCTACTTTCTCACGATAGCCCACGTCCTGAGCCAAGTATCCCGCCGACAGCTCATCGGCGCGGGCTATCAGGCATGCCCGCTCCTCGCGCAGCGCCGAGATCTGAATACGCAATTCCGCGCTTTCCCGCTCCGCCTCCCACAGCCGCGACTCGAGCGCCGACGCTGTTGCAAGATAGGTAGTCTCCTGCGCGGAAAGGACCGCCGAAAGCTCTGCAGCTCGAACCATCAGCCGCGACCGCTCCTCACGCAAGTCTTGAGTTACAGTCCGCAGTTCTGCGTTAGCCTTTTCCGATTGCAGCAGCCTCGATTCGACTTCATTGTCCTTGCGAGCCAGATCGGCACCGCAACGTTCCCGCGTCTCGCGCTCGCGCAGACGCAAGTCTTCTATCTGTCTGTTCGCATGCGTTTGCGCCTGCTCCGCTAGAGCTTCCTTAATTGCCAGTTCATGCGCTTTCTGCGCCAGGCGATCCCCCTGCAGCGCATTTTCACTTTGCACCTGGACGAGCTTCGCGCGAGCTGCAGACAATGCCTCGAGCTTCTCCTCTAGTACCTGCTTGAGCGCCGCCATTTGCTCGTCCGCATCGCGATGGCGGAGGCTCGCGGCATCGAAACGCTCCTTTAGTGCTGAGAGCTTCGCTTCTAGCAGCTTTTTCTCTGCAGTGAGTTCAGCGACCTGCGTCTTGAACTGCACAATCTGCTCGGTGGCGAAACGGTACTTCCGGTTTGCCTCATCGAGATCCTTGCGCCGCTGGCGAAGCTGGTAGCCATTTCGATAGTTCCCCTCCTCCACCAGTGACTGCAGGCGCGAGAGGCGCTGATCAACATTCACCTGTTCATTTGGAATGAACAGGTGGGTAGGGCTTGCATTAAATGTGTCCCAATAGCCATAGTTCAGTTGCGAGAGGAACTCGGAGACGGCACGGAATTCACTTTCATCAAGACACTCGACGTAAACAAGTGGCCGATCATGGGCAAGCAGACTCGCACCGCCGCGCAATACCGCCATTTCCATGCCCTCGACGTCGATCTTGATGAGCTTCACCAGCTGTTCGAATTGCAGGCTATCGAGTGGAATAATGTCGATATCGCCTCCGCCAACCTCCACGGCCTGTGCGCCGAGATTATCGGATCGCTGCTGCGCAAAGCGCCCATTTCCCCGTACTTCGCCCAACGCATATGACTCGATCCGAAGCCGGTCGTCCGTGCCATTGACATCGGCGCTGAGACGCAGTGCCTGGCAAAGATCCACGTTGGGTTCGAATGCGACGACCTTACAGCCACGAACCGTCGCCATGTACAACGCGTGATTGCCGACATTGGCGCCAATGTCAAGGACAAGATCTCCTGGCTGCACCCGGCCAGACATGTCCCGGAGCATCGTCAGCTCATAAGGAGTCCGGTCATTCTTGATCTTTCCCTGGATGTAATCCGTGTCCGCGTGGGGAAGACAGATCTGGTAGGACGTTCCCTCCGCGTGCAACTCGGAGAAGGCGTCTGCGGAAATTGCCTCGGCATTCATATCGGCGTCAATGGAAAGTGAAGATCGGTACCCGGAGGGGCAAGCTGACTACGGCAGGGCTTAGACCCAAATCCCTTTTGCATCCACAAGTCGCTGCGCGGCCGTCAACTCTGGTTTTGCCTGTTTGAAATCCGCGTGGTCGACGAGCATAACAAGCACATCGGCTTGCGCGAGCGCTTCCTGCTGGGACATCAGTTGCACACCCACCGTGCTCAGCTTCGCTGGCGCGTCCTCAACGTTCGGCTCGATCGCGACCACCTGTCCCGGATGAAGGCCGGCCAGCTTGAGCGTGATATCGAGCGAAGGGCTTTCTCTTAGATCGTCGATATTCGGTTTGAATGTCAGCCCGAAACAGGCAATGCGAATGTCCTGCTTGCGCTTGCCACTCGCCGTGAGTACATCAATCTCCGTCTGTACCTTCCGGATTACCCATTCCGGCTTGCTGTCATTGACCTCTCGAGCGGTACGAATAAGGCGAGCTTGCTCTGGCGTCTTACTGACGATGAACCAAGGATCGACGGCAATGCAGTGCCCGCCAACTCCGGGGCCAGGCTGGAGGATGTTCACACGGGGATGATGGTTGGCAAAGCGGATCAGTTCCCAAACGTTTATGTCTAGCTTGTCGCAAATCAGAGAGAGCTCGTTTGCGAAAGCAATATTCACATCGCGGTATGCATTCTCAGTGAGCTTTGCCATCTCGGCGGTACGTGCATCCGTCATCATCAGTTCGCCCTGCACGAACACGCGATAGACCTCCTGAGCTCGATGTGACGAGACCTGGTTGATGCCGCCGATGATGCGATCGTTCTCCACCAATTCACGTACGACTTGGCCGGGCAGCACGCGCTCCGGGCAATAGGCGACATAGACATCGCACGCCTCGTTGTCCCAACTGGCGATGACCAGATCCCGGCGCCACTGCGAAAGCCAATGCACAATGCGCTCCGTCGTCCCGACTGGCGACGTGGACTCAAGAATTACGATGTCACCCTTTTTCAAGACCGGTGCAATGGACTCTGTTGCAGCCTTGACATACGAGAGGTCCGGTTCGTGGTCACCGTGAAATGGCGTCGGCACTGCGATCAGAAAGACATCGGCCGGCTCTGTAGCCGTGGTGGCGCGCAACCAGCCGTCGGTGACGGCGGCGCGTACGATCATATCCAGTTCGGGTTCAACAATATGGATATTTCCGCGATTGATCGTATCGACCGCATGCTGACTAATGTCTACGCCAATGACCTTCACCTTGCGGGAAGCTAACATAGCTGCGGTTGGCAGTCCAATATAGCCGAGACCGATTACGGATGCGGTTCCGATGCGATGGTTCACAATGTGTTCCTGTTTCTTGTTGATTCTTGATAGGCACAACATGGCAATCAGCCTTTAAGTCCCAAGGCATATGTTGTGACCCTTGCCAATGTCCAGCGTGGCCAGCCATATCAGCCTCCGCGTGCTCCCCTTCCCGTTGGGGCATCGAAGGGCCGGCTATCAGGCAGAAGCCAACTCCTCTTCCATTCCCTGGCGCAGTACGCTGCTGCCCACCAAATGGCTTACGATGCGAGCGCAAGCGCGGCCGTCCCCGTACGGGTTATGTGCGCGCGCCATTTCGCTGTATCGCTGCACGTCATCTAGCAGTTCACGGCAGACGGCGACGATTCGCCCAGCATCGGCACCTACGAGACGCACGGTACCCGCCGCTACGGCCTCTGGGCGCTCGGTCGTATCGCGCATTACCAGCACAGGCTTGCCAAGCGACGGCGCTTCTTCTTGGATACCGCCGGAGTCCGTGAGAATGACGCTCGCACGTGACATCAGGTAGACGAACGGCAGGTAGTCTTGCGGCTCGAGCAGATGCACGTTCTCGATGTTCGAGAGGAGCGTCTGGACTGGTACCTTGACCTGCGGGTTCAGATGAACGGGATAGACGAAATCGACGTCGGAATAAGTCGCGGCCAGTGTGCTGATTGCTTGGCAAATCTCCTGGATACCCTGGCCGAAGTTCTCGCGACGATGCGCAGTGACAAGGACCATGCGGCGGCCTGTCTGCAGCTGAGGGAAGGCATCCTGCATCTGACGGACAAGCCGTTCATCACCGTTTAGGCGTTTCTGCACCATCAGTAGCGCGTCGATGACGGTGTTGCCAGTGACAAGGATACGTTCCGGTTGCACACTTTCCGCCAGCAGATTGGCCCGCGACTCCTCAGTGGGCGCAAAGTGAACGTCGGTCAATATACCGGTGAGTTTTCGATTACCCTCCTCTGGCCATGGCGAATAGAGATTGCCGGTACGCAAGCCGGCCTCCACGTGACCAACCTTGATTCTCTGATAGAACGCCGCTAGCGATGTGGCGAAGGTTGTGGTCGTGTCTCCATGAACGAGCACGTAGTCTGGACGATAGGACTCTAGGACCGGGGTGATCATGCCGATAATGTCCGAAGTAATTGACTGCAGGGTCTGACCGACGCTCATCAGATTCAGATCGTAGTCCGGTTTGATATCAAACAGCTCAAGCACCTGATCGAGCATCTGCCGGTGCTGGGCCGTTACACAAACACGGCTTTCGATACCCGGAGCTTCAGCCAGCCGCTTCACTAGCGGCGCCATTTTGATTGCTTCGGGACGCGTCCCGAACACTGTCAGTACTTTCATAGACCCAACACCACCTTTGCACTAATCGCAATTTGATAAAGAATCTGGAACACATCCTTTGCAAACTGACGCGTCTTGAAGTCCACCTTCGGCAACACCATGATTTCGTCACCCGGCCGAACCGCATCGTCCTTCTTGCCATCCGAGAAGCTGCCGTCGCGGTGCGCGATGATCACGCGCGACGTGTCAGCGTTCTGCGAGAATCCCCCGGCCTGCTGGATGAAGTCATCGAGGTCCAGGCTCGTGTCATACGCCACGGCGTTGGGGAACAGCACTTCGCCGCTCACCAGGACAAGTCCGTCCTTCACAGGCACCCGCAGGATGTCGCCGTTCTCGAGTAGCAAATCATTGCGGGTTGAGGACTTGGCAATCAGCGTCTGGCCGGAAGGATCGATCTTCTTGGCGCGTTCCACCCATTGCAGCACCAGCGCAGCCTCCTCCTTCCGAAGCTGTGCTTCTTCGGCGGTGCCGGACCTCGCGGTCAGCACGCTGGACTCCAGGGTTTGCAGGGTGGTGCCAAGCAGCGCTTTCTGGCGCGCCTTTACGCTCTGGCGGAAGAGCTGGATGGCTTCGGCATCGGATTCCTGGGTGAAGTGCACCTGGCTGAGCAGTTGCCCCATGCGGCTGCCATACGGCAGCACATATTCCTGTGGACCCGTATGCTCGCCTTCAACACGAACGGTAATCGTGCCCGGCCGCTTGTCGGCGGTAAATTCAATCTCATCGCCATCGCGCAAGTCAATCTGGTTACCTTGCGAAATGGGGAAATACTCGACGTTGCGAACAGTGCCGGTATTGCGTACCACGCGTACATTGGTCGCCTGCGGCAGCGGCTTCGCCAGTCGTACGATCTGGTCTAGCCGGGCCTGGTCACCGAGAAACTCAAACCGCTTGGCGTTCTCCGCCAGCCCGCTGACTTTCACGGTTTTCTTGCGCGACTGGACAAAGATGACGTCCCCGTTGTTGAGTTGCCGGGATGTCAAGTCGCCTTTGAGCAGAAAGTCGTAGAGATTCACGACTTCAAGCGTCTGGTTGCCCCGCCTGATAGCCACGTCAAGGAAAGAGCCCCGTTCCGGGTCGATGCCGCCGGCCTGGTCAAGGTAGCGCAAGACGCTATCGCTGGACGTACCGTCATACATGCCTGGCCGGCGCACGGCGCCGGTCACGTATACACGCACGGGCTGGGCGGCCAGTAGGCTGGCATAGATCGATACCTTGCTGGCAAAGACCCGTCGCAGCGCATTGCTGATTGCCGCCTGCAGATTGCCGTTGGTTATGCCCTGCACCCGGAACGGACCGATCTCCGGCAGGACGATGTTGCCGCCGGCATCTACCGTCAGCACGGTATCGACGTTGTAGCCGTTCCAGATACGCAACTGGATGCGGTCGCCGACTGAGACAACATGGCTAGGGTTGAAGATCGAGGCACTATCGCGGCTGAACGCGCCAGTAAAGAGTTGCGCCCCGAAGGCATCGCTCGCCATGTTGGCGGTGTAGTCGTTAATTTGTGGAGCGCTCTCGGGCAGCAGTGTTTCGGCTCGCGCGGGAACCATGGGCGCGGCATCTGCGGTAATCGGTTTGAACGGGGTACCACCAAGCGACGTACCGCCCTGCGCGGCCAGGGCAGTGTATTCGGTTAGACCGAGGGCAGGCGACTGCGATATGCGCGTGCCAGCCTGGGCATGCGCGCCCTGGATACCGGCAGCAAAGCCGGCTGCGGCCACGGCAATGGCGAGAATTCTTTTAAACATGACTAGTCCCGGTGGTCGCGGATGATGGCGCTCAATAGCTGCACGACACCTGCGAGCATCAGGGTCATCAGGACAAACACCACGATGTTGTAAATGCGCCTCGGCTGGAGTGGGTACTCCGGCCGGGTCGGGCTCTGCACGACGGCGACGTTCTTGAGCTTGCGGGTAGCCTCGATCCGGGCTTTTTCCAGTGCGCCGATCGCGGTCTTGTAGATGTCGAACGCGAACTCGGCGGCGGCCTGCAGACGATCGTGCTCTTCCACGACACGGTTGAGCCCACGCCCTTTGGTCGACACCATCCGGCCGCGTTGCTCGGCCATCTGCCGCTCAACGGCCGCGATCTGGGCATCAATCTGCTGGATAGCCGGAGACTGGGGCGTGAAGACGTCCTTGAGCGAGTTCCGCTTGACGTGCAACTCGGCAAGGGTTGCCTCAGCGTTTGCCACGACTGTCGACAGGCTCTCCACTTCGCCACGCGGCGACACCAGGCCGTTGGCGTTCTGATAAGCCACCAGCGCCTGGCGCGCCGCCTTGAGGCGTTCGCCCTGGTCGTGGACCTGCTTCTCGATATAGATAACCTGCTCACCGGCGATCCGGTGGGTCATCTCGTTCATGAAGCGCTCGCCGTCGCCGACCAGTTCACGGGCGATGGCATGGGCCATCTCCGACGTGTAGGCCTGGACCTTGATAACAAGTACGCGAGCGAAGTCATCGTATTCGACGCTCACGCGTTTAAGGTAGTAATCATGAAAGCGCTCCAGCGAAGCATCCTCGAACCAAAGCCGGGACAGCGGGTCCCGGTGACTGTCCGCGTAGTGCTTGCGCAGGCCGAGCTTCGTGTCCAGCTTCTTGAGCATGTCGGCGGAAAGCAGGTATTCCCGCAGCAGCAACAAGTCCTGGGGCGCGGTGTTGCCGACCAGAAGCGAGGTGAAATCCGACGCACTGGCGCCAACGCCGTCGCTGCGTTCCACGACGACGCGCGCCTCCGACACGTACAGGTCGGACGCGATCACGCTCCAATAAACAACTGCGAGCAGGCAGGCGCCAACGGCCACCTGCCAAATGCGGTTCAGGCTGGTAAGGCGGCCAAGCTGCCCCACCGTGCCTGCCGTAATCGTCTTCATCATGCTGGAATGCTGTCCCTGTACTCTCGCAGGGCCTCCTCGACGGAATCGAACCAATGCGCGTGGCCTTGATGCAGCCAGACCGCCGCTTGGCAAAAATTCTTCAAAGTGGATTCGCTGTGCGAGACCATCACCAGGCCAGCCCGGCCGGCGAGTTCTTCAAAAGCTTTCTGGGATTTGCGCTTAAAGGCTGTGTCCCCAACCGCCGTCAATTCATCGACAAGGTAAGTGTCGAAGTCGAAAGCGAGCGACATGGCGAAGGCGAGCCGGGATCGCATGCCGGACGAATAAGTTTTTACCGGGTCGTCGAATGCGTCGTTGAGTTCCGAGAACTCGCGCACGAATTCAAGCTTGTTTGCGAGTTCGTCGCTGACGCCATGGATGCGACAGACGAACTTGGTGTTCTGCCGGCCGCTAAGCGACCCCTGGAAACCGCCACTCAATCCCAGCGGCCAGGACACCCGGCAATTGCGGACGATCTTGCCGCTGTTCGGCTGGTCAATGCCACCTACCAGCCGCAACAGCGTGGACTTGCCCGCGCCATTTGCGCCGATCAATGCCACCCGACTCTTGGGCGGGATGTCTAGCGACACGCCTTTCAGCACCCATTTCGAGCCATGGGTGGTGCGGTAGCGCTTATGAACGTCCGTGATCTCGATCATTGCGCCGTCAGCCGTGTTGCGTATCGCATATGTAAGGCCAGACCAAGGAAGACCGTGGCCAGCGCCCAGAAGCCCAGGTAGCCCAGGCTGATATGAGCCTCCCCACGATATGCCGCGAACCAGCCGCTGCGCATGGCTTCCAACCCGTGCGTGATCGGATTGACCAGCACGGTGCTCCGCATACCCTGCGGCAGGTTCGACACCGAGTACATGACCGCCGACAGGAAATAGAGAGGCGTAAAGGCGAGCCGGATGATCTTGCCTACTTCCGGCAGCAACGTGCCGATGACAGACAGAGTCAGTCCCAGGCCGAGACCGAGTGCCCAGAGCAGGAACGCCGACCACATGACGAGAAGCGGATCGGCTGGCCGGACGTCAATATCAAACAACGCAAGCGCGGCAAGCAGGACGGTGCCGACGATGGCGTACAGGAACGCCTCGACCGTTGCGCGCACCAAGACCGTATCGACAGGTTGCACCTGCCGATAGGAGAACAGTGCCTGGTTGGCGTTGATGGCCTCCATCCCACGCTGGGCGATATTACGCACCAGGAAGAACCCCCAAACGCCAACAAGGACGAACACCTCGATGTTCGCACCCTGCATGACCTGATGGCGGATCACGCCGAAAACCACCATCAGGAAGACGATGTGCGCCGCCGGTTCAAGCAGGATCCACAACCAGGCGGCGCGCCCTGTCGCAAGGCGAGCGCTGGCCTCGCGCAAGAACAGCGCCTTCCAGACGGAAACCGCAATGGAAACGTCCGACCGGACCGTGGCCCGGCTCATTGCTCGATGTCGCGTAGAGCCTGAACGTCGAGGACGTTGTCGTCGGAGATGTGCACACCGGCGGTGGCCGCCCCTCGCTCCACCATGGCCAGCGAAGCTATTTTGTCCAATACCTGACCCACGGCGCAGGTCACCGCCGCCGCGCAGGCATGCTGCGTAAGGTCTGACTTGGGCGTGGCGACTACGTCACTCACCTCCCCTTCCCGAGCTGCTCCGCTCATTATCAAATTCTTCCCGTTTTTCTGACGTGACCGCTATTCTGCGGTTGCTTACTTTTTATAGGGCGCAATAGTAAGGGGCTGGCGGGGCAATTGCAACAGTTAGTAACAAGCAGCCAGAGACATCCCCCATAAGGGGGATGACAGCACTCGGGGGAGCTGTGGTAGGCCTTTCTTTGCACTTGTTCGCTGCCCGAGCGGCTTATTATGCACACCTCAGAACCCGCGCGGGGCAAGGCTCTCAGCCGTACGCCGGCTCGTAGCTATAATCAAGGAAAATAGGAATCACGCCGAAATTAAATCCGCCTACAACTTCAGAACCT
This sequence comes from Cupriavidus sp. PB-02, assembly GCF_058252315.1. Taxonomy (NCBI): domain Bacteria; kingdom Pseudomonadati; phylum Pseudomonadota; class Betaproteobacteria; order Burkholderiales; family Burkholderiaceae; genus Cupriavidus; species Cupriavidus sp. PB-02. Next base: position 1,336,751 of record NZ_CM177695.1, on the reverse strand, counting down.
TCTGACGCACGAAACGGAAATAATCAGTGAAACTTCTCACTGGAATAATCGATAAAAAAACACAGACTTCCAATTATATTTAATGTATTTTTATTACTACATTATATATCGCACTACACACCGGATTTTTACGCCACCCTGGAGTCTAAGTTACCCCACGGCACAGCCTAGGGTTCTCCCTAGGCCACGCTCTCCTGCGACCTCCCCGACATAATGTCGCAGGCCACGGCCAATCAAGAGATCAGAGGGTATCTTTTCCCTTATTTCCGCCGATACCAATAACAGCCGTCGATACCGCGTTCCCTCACCACCTCCCCCCGCTCCAGCAAATAGTTCAAATGCGCGATGCTCTCCCCCGTCGCCATCCCCAGCAACCCGCCACTCCCCGTAATCGGCCGCGAGAACAGCTCGCCAAACACATCCACCGCCCGCCTGGGCTCCGCCAGCGCGCCACGCAGTCGGTCGAGCGCCTGCAACTGGCTGGCGCGCAGATAGTCGATGCGGGCATGCAGCCCACGGAAGGGCTCGTTGTGCGCGGGCAGCACCAGCACGTCGTCCGGCACAGTGGCGCGTACCTTGTCGAGCGAGGCTAGCCAGTCCTGCATCGGGTCAGCATCGGGCTCGGTCGGGAACACCGATACGTTGGAGGAAATGCGCGGCAGCACCTGGTCGCCAGACACCAGCACCTTCAGCGCCGGACAATACAGGCAGGCATGTTCCGGGGAGTGGCCGGTGCCGACGATCACCTGCCAGTCGTGCGCGCCGATGCGCACGACGTCGCCATCGGTCAGCCGGCGGATGCTCTCCGGCAAGGCATGGACGTATTTGCCGAAGCCACCGAAGCGCGCACGGTACACCTCGATCGCCTCGTCGTCCCACCCTGCCTTGCGATAGAACTCGATCGCCTCGTCCGGCGCCGCGCGCCCCGTATCCGCCGCCAGCACGCGGCACATCAGGTATTCCAGCCTTGTCATCCACAGCTGGCAGCCGAACTTGCGCGTGAGCCAGCCGGCCATGCCGACGTGGTCGGGGTGCATGTGGGTGACGAAGAGGCGCGTCAGGCCGCCGGCGAGCGCGCCGGCGCTGCCGAACAGCGTGCGCCAGGCTTGCGCGGTCTCGGGGGTCTGCAGGCCGGAGTCGACCGCGGCCCATCCGTGGCCGTCGCGGATGGCCCACAGGTTGATGTGGTTCAGGCCGAGCGGCATCGGCATGCGCAGCCACAGCACGCCGGGGGCGATCTCGTGGGCGCGGCCGGGTTCGGGCGCGTCGCCGCAGGGGTAGTCGAGCTCGGGTTTTTCGAGAGGGGCGGAGGCTGAGGTGGGGGCTTGGGCGCTCATCGTTATCTCGGCCGGTGTCGGCCGTGGTGTGCCGGATACGGTGCGACGATGCCCCGGCTCCGCGCGTTCTGGAACTGACACCTTAGCCGAGATGGGCGATTCTTGCTACGCGCGCCCTGCCCCCTGCGGCGCGCGGGATTCAGGGCGGCTTATTGCCCCAGCGGCGGCAGCACTTTGCCCGGATTGAGCAGGTTCAGCGGGTCGAGCGCCTGCTTGACCTGCCACATCAGCTCCAGCTCGACCCGGGACTTGTAGCGCGTCAGGTCGTCGCGTTTGATCACGCCGATGCCATGCTCGGCCGAGATCGAGCCGTTCTCGGCGTGCGCCAGCCCGTCGACCAGCGTCGTGACCGGCTCATACCATTGCGCCAGGAATTCCTTGGCGGGCTGGTCCTTGGGCCGCAGTGGGTTGAAGTGGACATTGCCGTCGCCCATATGGCCGTAGATCACCATGCGCGCATCGGGTGCCAGTTCCAGCACCTTGGCGGAGGCCTCTTCGACGAAGGCAGCAATGCGCGACAGCGGCACCGAGACGTCGCACTTGATGCTGCCGCCGGTGCGGGTCTGCGCGTCGGAGATCTCTTCGCGGATGCGCCAGAAGGTCTGTGCATCGGCGAGGCTCGCGGCCACGGCGGCGTCGCGCACCAGTCCCTGGCTGAAGCCGGATTCAAGGATCTCCATCAGCGTGGCGTTCAGGCTTTCGGCATCGGTGCCGGAGGTCAGCTCGATCAGCACCATCCACGGGTGGCTGTCCTGCAGCGGCGAGGCGACGTTGCCGAGGTATTCCAGCACCAGCTCGAGCGCTGGCTGCGAGATCAGTTCGAACGCGGTCACGGCCTGGCCAGAGAGGCGCTTGGCCTCGCCCAGCAGCGCCACCGCGGCGGCGGGGTCCTGCACTGCGACGAAGGCCACCGCGCTGCTGCGCGGCTGCGGCATCAGCTTCAGTACCGCACCGGTGATGATGCCCAGCGTCCCTTCCGCGCCGATAAACAAGTGCTTGAGGTCGTAACCGGTGTTGTCCTTGCGCAGTCCGCGCAGCGATGAATAGATGCGCCCGTCCGGCAGCACCGCCTCGATGCCGAGCACCAGGTCGCGCATATTGCCGTAGCGCAGCACGGCGGTGCCGCCGGCGTTGGTGGACAGGTTGCCGCCGATCTGGCACGAGCCTTCGGAGCCGATGCGCAGCGGGAACAGGCGCTGCTCGGCCTCCGCGGCGCCGCGCGCTGCGCTCAGCGTGACGCCGGCCTGCACGGTCAGGGTGTCGTTGATGGTGTCGATGCCCAGCACGCGGTTCATGCGGCTCAGGTTGACGACCACGGCGGTGCCGCTGTCGTCGGGCACCGCACCGCCCATCAGCGAGGTATTGCCGCCCTGCGGCACCACCGGCACGCGATGCGCATGGCACCACTGCAGCACCTGGCTGACCTGCTCGGTCGATGACGGCAGCACCACCACCTGCGCCTTGCCGCGATAGATGCCGCGGTAGTCGGTGACATAGGCCTGGGTGTCGGCGTCGCCGCTGCGGCAGGCGTTCTCGCCGACGATGGCCTGCATCGCGCGCAAGGTGGTGTCGGGGGTCTGGATTTCAGCGGACATGTGTAGGCCTTGAATGGGATGCGGGTCAGTACGCGGCGGACGGCTTGTCCGCGGCGCTGTCCGAGGGCTGCTCGCGGAACGACGCGGCGAGCTTGCGCGCGGCGTTGGCGTACATCAGCACGTCGACACCAGTGGCAACGAAGGTGCAGCCGAGCTCCAGGTAGCGGCGCGCCAGCGCCGGGTCGGAGGTCAGCGTGCCGGCGGCCTTGCCGCTGGCGATGATGGTGCGCATCGCGCCTTCGATCGCCGCCTGCACTTCCGGGTGGCCCGGGCGGCCGCGGTGGCCCATCGAGGCGGCCAGGTCGGCCGGGCCGATGAAGACGCCATCGATGCCATCGACCGCGCAGATTTCTTCGAGGTTCTGCAGTGCCTTCACGGTTTCCGCCTGCACCAGCAGGCAGACTTCATCGTCGGCCACGTCGAGGTAGTCGGTGCGCGAGCTCCACAGCGAAGCACGCGCCACCGCGCTGCCCACGCCGCGGATACCCTGCGGCGGGTAGCGCGTGGCGCTGACCAGCGTGCGGGCCTGTTCCGCGGTATCGACCATCGGCACCAGCAAAGTTTTGGCGCCGATATCCAGCAGCTGCTTGATCAGCGGCACCTCGCCGGACACGGCCCGCACCACGGGCTGGGACGGGTACGAGCCTAGCACTTGCAGGGCATGCAGTGTCGTTTGCAGGTCATTGGGGGCGTGTTCGCCGTCGATCAGCAACCAGTCGAAACCGGCAGTGGCCGAGACTTCCGCCAGGTACGGCGTGGCCATTGACAGCCACAGGCCGATCTGTGGCTGGCGTGCGGCCAGTGCGGCCTTGAAGGGATTGTTTGCGGGCATGGTGGTTCCTGTTCGGTTTGCTGTCTCGCCCGGCGCGTCAGCCAAGCTGGCCCTGGCAAAGGTACTTGGTATGCATGTAGTCGTCCAGCCCGTGGCGCGAGCCCTCGCGCCCGTAGCCGGATTCCTTGACGCCGCCGAACGGTGCCGCCTCGGCCGCAATCGCGCCCTCGTTGATGCCGACCATGCCGGTTTCCAGTGCCTGCGCCACGCGCCAGATGCGGCGGATGTCGTTGGAGTAGAAATACGCGGCGAGGCCGAACGGGGTGTCGTTGGCGTCACGGATCACGTCGGCTTCGTCGCGGAAGCGGAAGATCGGCGCGACTGGGCCAAAGGTTTCCTCGCACGACAGCTCCATCGCCGGCGTGGCGTCGATCAGCACCGTCGGCGCGTAGTAGTGCGGACCGTCGGCGGTGCGCACGCGCTTGCCGCCGGTGACCACGCGCGCCCCCCTGGCGACAGCGTCTTCGACATGGCGCGCGATCTTGTCGACGGCGCGGGCGTTGATCATCGGGCCAATCTGCGCGCCCTCTTCCGTCGCCGGGCCAACATGGAGCGCGCCCACGCGCTGCACCAGGCGCTCGACGAAGGCGTCGTGCACGGCGTCATGCACATAGACGCGGTTCGGGCAGACGCAGGTCTGGCCGCCGTTGCGGAACTTGGAGGCCATCAGGCCGTCGACCGCGGCATCGAGGTCGGCGTCTTCGAAGACGATGAACGGCGCGTTGCCGCCCAGTTCCAGTGAAAGCTTCTTCAGCGTGGCCGCCGATTCGCGCGCCAGGTGCTTGCCCACCGGCGTGGAGCCGGTGAAGGTGATCTTGCGCACGCGGCTGTCGGCGAGCCAGGCATCGACCACGTCTGGCGTGTGCTCGCGCGACGCGGTGACCATATTGAGCACGCCTGCCGGGATGCCGGCCTGTTGCGCCAGCCACGCCAGCGCCAGGGCCGTCAGCGGGGTATCTTCCGCGGGCTTGGCCACCACCGTGCAACCCGCGGCCAGCGCGGGGGCGATCTTGCGGGCGATCATCGCCAGCGGGAAATTCCACGGCGTGATGGCTGCCACCACGCCGACCGGCTCCTTCAGGACCAGCAGTTTGCGGCCCGGCACTGCTTCCGCGACGATATCGCCGCAGATGCGGGTGGCTTCTTCGGCGAACCATTCAACGTACGAGGCGCCATACTGCACCTCGCCACGTGCTTCGTGGATCGGCTTGCCCTGCTCGGTCGAAATGATGTAGGCCAGGTCGTCCTGGTGTGCAAGGATCAGCGCATGCCAGCGCTTGATCAGCTGCGCGCGCTCGCGTGCGGGGCGGCGGCTCCATGCCGGAAACGCCGCCGCAGCAGCATCGACCGCGAGACGCGCATCGCCGGCATCGCTGTCGGCCACGCTGGCAAAGGTCTCGCCGGTGGCGGGGTCGGTCACCGGCAGGCGGCGGCCAAGGCCGGCATCGCGCCATTGGTGGTCAATAAGGTTCTGGCTGCGCAGCAGCGCAGCATCGGCAAGAGACAGGGCCATCGGTGTAAGCAGAAGGAGGTGAGGTGCGGCAACTAGCTGACGATGCCCATGTGCCAGGGCACGAACTCATTGTCGCCAAGGCCGAGGGCTTCGCTCTTGGTGGGCTCGCCGGAGGCCGCGCGCAGGATGTATTCAAAGATCCGTTGGCCCATCTGCGGTACGGTCAGCTCGCCGTCGAGCACCAGCCCGCAGTTGATGTCCATGTCCTCTTGCAGCCGATTGAACATCGCGGAGTTGGAAGCAAGCTTGATCGTCGGCGCCGGCTTGGAGCCGAACATCGAGCCACGGCCGGTGGTAAAGCAGATCAGGTTGGCGCCGCTGGCGATCTGGCCGGTCACCGCCACCGGGTCGTAGCCGGGTGAGTCCATGAAGACAAAGCCCGCCTGGTCGATCGGCTCGGCATACTCGTACACCGCCTGCAGCGGCGTGGTGCCACCCTTCATCGCGGAGCCCAGCGACTTCTCGAAGATATTGGCGAGGCCGCCTTGCTGGTTGCCATGGCCGACCACGCCGTTGAACTGCGCGTTGTGGCCGGCGGTATAGCGCTCCCACCAGGCCAGCCGGTCCAGCAGCTTCTGGCCGACCTCGGGCGTCACCGCGCGGCGCGTCAGCATGAACTCCACGCCGTGGATCTCCGGCGTCTCCGACAGGATCGCCGTGCCGCCATGGCGCACAAGGAGATCCATCGCCGCGCCCAACGCGGGATTGGCGCTGATGCCGGAAAAGCCGTCCGAGCCGCCGCATTCCAGGCCGATCTTCAGGTGGCTGGCCGGCACCGGCTGGCGCACCGCCGCGTTGGCGAGCGGCAGCATCGATTCGATCGCCTGGATGCCGGCCGCGATGGTGGCACGCGTGCCACCGGTGTCCTGCATCACCAGCGTATGTACCGCGGGCCCGGGCTCCAGCCCTTGCGATTCGACCAATGAAGCGACCTGGTTGCGCTCGCAGCCCAGCCCGACGATCAGCACGCCGGCCAGGTTGGGATGGCGTGCATAGCCGGCCAGCGTGCGGCGCAGCACATCGAAGTGCTCGCTCGGCGACGACATGCCGCAGCCGCTGGTCTGCGCGAACGCGACCACGCCGTCGACGTTGGGATAGGCCGCCAGCCGCTCCGGCGTGAAATGCGCGGCGATCTGCCGGATCACGGTGGACGAGCAATTGACCGACGACAGGATGCCGATGAAGTTGCGCGTGCCCACGCGCCCGTCGGGACGCACAAAGCCGTTGAAGGTGGCGCGCTGCGCCTCGGGCACGTAGTCGACCGGACGCACGTCCTGGCAGAACGCCGGGTCGCGGTAGAAGTCGACCAGCGTCAGGTTGTGCGAATGCACGTGCTCGCCCGGCGCGATATCGCGCGCGGCCACGCCGATCACGGTGTCGAACTTGCGCACCGGCGTGCCGGCCGTGATCGCGCAGGCGGCAATCTTGTGCCCGGCCGGGACCTGCGCGCGCACACGCACGGCAGGATCGGCGAGTTGCTGGCCCAGGGACAGGTCGTTGCGCGCGACCAGCACGTTGTCGTTGGCGTGCAGGCGGATGACGGGATTGGGATTCACTTGGGGTTCGCTAGTTGTACGCTGCGGCCAGGCTTGGAATTCGCCTGTGGCCAGGCTCGGGGTCGCCTGCGGCAAGGCTCGGAGTTCGCCTCCGGCTCAGCTTTGCTGCAGCAGTTCCTTGAGCTTGAGGCGCTTGATCAGCTGCGTTTCCTGGTCATAGACGCTGGCCACGTACTTCTTGTAGTCGGGACCGTCCAGGTACATCACCGGCGCATCGAGACGCGCGGCCACCTGCTTGAACTCGTTGCTCGCCACCGCGGCGCGGAAGGCGTCGCGCAGCTTCTTCTCCACCGCGGGCGGCAGGCCCTTGGGCGCGCCGATGCCGTTGGGCGCTTCCACCACCACGTTGTAGCCAAGCTCCTTGAGCGTCGGCGTGTCCTTGAAGCGCGACGCGCGCTGCTCGCCCCAGGTCGCCAGCAGACGCAGCTTGCCGGCTTCCACGTGCGGCGCCCACGAGCTGGAATCGGCCAGCAGTTCCACCTGTCCGGCCAGCACGTCCTGCAGCGCGGCCGCGCCGCCCTTGTAGGCGATCGCGTTGAACTGCACGCCTGCGGCCAGCGCGAACTGTTCCATGCCGACATGGGTGGCGCCGCCGATGCCGGCGTGCGCATACGTCACCTTGCCAGGATCGGCCTTGGCTGCGGCCACCACGTCCTGCAGCGTCTTGTAGCGCGAGTTGGTGGGCACCGCGATGCCGAAGGTCTGGCCCGAGGTGCGCGCCAGGTAGGTCAGCTCGGTGCGCGGATCCAGCTGCAGCATGCCGAGCTGCGCGAAACGCGTCACCGAAATCGGGATCTGGCCGATGGTGTAGCCGTCCGGCGTGGCGCGCGCCAGCGCCTTGGTGCCGATCATGCCGGAGGCACCGGCGCGGTTCTCCACCACGATCGACTGCTTGAGGATGCCGCCGGCCACCTGGCACAGCGCGCGCATCGACTGGTCGGCGGTACCGCCGACCGGCCACGGGCAGATAAACGTGATGGGGCGCTCGGGATACTCGCCCGCCAGCGCACGGCCAGCCGGCAGCAGTACACCGGCGGAGCCGGCAGCAACGCCCGCGGCAGCGCCAATGAGCAGGTTGCGGCGCTTCAGATCGATGGGGAGTCCTTGAGTCATTTGCGGGTGTCTCCGATGTTTTGATTATGGGCGAGGCCGGCGCAGCCGGCTTCTTCATGCCCGAATTCTGGCTCGAACGAACATAACAATCCAATCAATAACTGGCATTGCTTCATAACCCTATAGTTATGTAGACTCCAGGCATGGTCCAGATCGATCGCGCGCTGCGCTCCAATATCAAGCTGCGCCACCTGCAATTGCTGGTGGCGCTGGATGAGTTCCGCCATCTCGGCCGCACCGCGGAGTTCCTGTCGGTCAGCCAGCCGGCGGTGTCCAAGGTGCTTACTGAGGTCGAGAAGGCACTGGGGCTGACGCTGTTCACGCGCTCAACGCGCGGCACCGAGCCCACGCCCGCGGGGGAATCGCTGGTGCGCTTTGCGCGTTCGGTGCTGGCGCAGTACGAGCAGACCCGCGACGAGATCGCCGCGGCGGAGAGCGGCGCGTCGGGCCGCATCCGCGTGGGATCCATGGGTGCGGCGCTGCCGGTGCTGCTGGCTCGGGCCGTGGGAATGCTGAAGGACCGCCATGCGCGCGCCACCGTGCTGGTCGAGGAAGGCGATCTCACCCACCTGCTGCCCAAGCTGCGGCTGCGCGAGTTGGACCTGATCGTCGGCCGGCTCGAGCCCGGCTATGCGGCGCCCGACCTGCTGACAGAAGCGCTCTACGACGAACCGATGGTGGTTGTTGTCAAGCGCGGCCACAAGCTCGCGCGCAAGGCGCGCCCCGGCTGGGCCGACCTGGCGGAAATGCCTTGTGTCATGCCGCCGCCGTGGGCCTCGCTGCGCGTGAAGATCGAACAGGCGTTCTACCGCTACGGCTTGCATCCGCCGCAGGACGTGATCGAGTCGTCGTCCTACCTCGCGCTGTCCACCTTCGTCAGCCAGCGCAATGCCGCGGGCTTCATGGCGGCATCGGTGGCACGGGCGCTACAGGCCGAAGGCCGGCTGCATGTGCTGGCGATGGAGGTGCCGGTGGACCTGCCGCCAGTGGGCATCATCACCCTGCGGGAGCGTGCGCCGTCGCTCAGTGCGGATCAGTTGGTGGCGTGCTTGCGCGAGGCTGCAGTGGAGGTCAAGAACGCATAGCGCGCGGCCTCGCACGCGACGTCTTCATCGCTGCGGATTGAAAAAAGGCGCTGGACTAGTTCGCACCGCGCGCCAGCAGCACCGGCACCGACGTCGCCAGCAGCGCCACCCCAGACGCCGTCAGCAACGACAGCACGACCTTGCGGAAAGCGACCTCGCTGATGCCGAGATAGAGCCGCGCGCCCAGCAGCGACGGCACCAGCATCGCGGGCGCCACCACCAGGAACATCGGCAGCATCTCGCGCGTGACGATGCCCTTGCCGACATAGGTGGCCATCGTCACCGCCAGCGTGGCGAGGTTGAAGTTCTGGATCACCGCGCGCTGCTCGTCCTTGTCGAAACCGCGCAGCGTGCACCACAGCGTGGGGATCACGCCGGTGAAGCCGCCGATGCCGCCCATCACGCCGCCGGCCGCACCGGCCACGCCATCGGCCACACGGCCGCCCACGCCGATATGTGGCAGCCGGCGCGCCATCAGCATCACCGGGCACCACAGCGTCAGGAAGCCGCCGAGCACGGCCTTGAACCACTGCGCGTCGAGCATCGGCAGGATCGCCACGCCCAGCGGGATCCCGCAGACGCCGCCGGCCACGAACGGCCACAGCCGCCGCCACGACAGCCCGCGCCGCACCGATGCCGCCGCCAGCAACTGGCCGGTGAGCGCGCCGAACACCGTCATCGCCGACGCCAGCCGGGGCTCGATCGCCCAGGCCCAGAACGACATCGCCACCATGCCGAAGGCAAAGCCCGACAGGCCCTGGACAAAGCCGGCCACGGCGGCGCCGGCGATCACGATCAGCAAGGTGGAATCCATATGGGCAGCGAGGACGGCAAAGCGCGTGACTATGCACTTCATTACTCACCTTGTCAGCCGACGGTGCTGCTGCAGCGCGCAAAACTGATACGGTGTTTTTCCATTGAGGTGATGCTGTTCCGCGAACGCGCGCTTGGTTAGCATTGCATCGGCAAGCAGGACTGACGGTGTGCATAAGCGGCGAATGCGACCGCATGCGGCGAAATGTCGCCCGCCCGCCGCGTGCTGCCATGCTGCACTTTGCGCGGCGCGCGGCGTACACTACGCTTTACCGCACGCGCCTACGGCCCGCGCCCCGGCGCGCCCTGCCGACTGGCCCGGCCTGCCTCATCGGCAGCGCCGCGCCGTCCAAGGCGTGCGTCAGGCCAGCGCCACGGAGAACACGACATGTTTGGTTTGACCGCGCTCGACCTCGCCCGCATCCAGTTTGGCTTCACCATCTCTTTCCACATTGTCTTTCCCGCGATCACCATCGGCCTGGCCGCCTACCTGGCGGTGCTCGAGGGCTGCTGGCTGAAAACGCAGCGGACGCATTACCGCGACCTCTATCACTTCTGGTCCAAGATCTTCGCCGTCAACTTCGGCATGGGAGTGGTGTCCGGGCTGGTGATGGCCTACCAGTTCGGCACCAACTGGAGCTTCTTCTCCGAGTTCGCGGGCAGTATCACCGGCCCCTTGCTGACCTATGAAGTGCTGACGGCGTTCTTCCTGGAAGCTGGCTTCCTGGGCGTGATGCTGTTCGGCTGGAACCGGGTCGGGCCGGGGCTGCATTTCTTTGCCACGGTGATGGTCGCGCTCGGCACGCTGATCTCAGCCACGTGGATCCTGGCGTCCAACAGCTGGATGCAGACGCCCGCAGGCTTCGAGATCATCGACGGCCGCGTGGTGCCGACCAACTGGTTCGAAGTCATCTTCAACCCCTCGTTCCCCTACCGCCTGCTGCATATGAGCGTGGCGGCGTTCCTGGCCACGGCGCTGTTCGTCGGTGCCTCCGCCGCATGGCACCTGCTGCGCGGCCGCGACAACCCCGCCATCCGCAAGATGCTGTCGATGGCGATGTGGATGCTGCTGATCGTCGCGCCGATCCAGGCCGTGATTGGCGACCTGCATGGCCTGAACACGCTCAAGCACCAGCCCGCCAAGATCGCCGCGCTGGAAGGCCACTGGGAGAACAAGGGCCATGAAGGCCTGCCGCTCCTGCTGTTCGGCTGGCCCGACATGGCGCGCGAGGAGACGCGCTTCGCGGTGGAAGTGCCGCGCCTGGGCAGCCTGATCCTGACCCATACCTGGGACGGGCAGATCAAGGGGCTGAAGGAGTTCGCGCCCGAGGACCGGCCCAATTCCACCATCCTGTTCTGGTCCTTCCGCGTGATGGTCGGGCTGGGGCTGCTGATGATCCTGCTGGGCATATGGAGCCTGTTATTGCGGCGCAAGGACAGGATGTTCCGTGCGCGCGGCTTCCTGCATATGGCGCTGTGGATGGGACCGACCGGCGTGATCGCGATCCTCGCTGGTTGGTATACGACCGAGATCGGGCGCCAGCCGTGGGTCGTCTACGGCCTGCAGCGCACCGCCGATGCGGTGTCGCCGCACGGCGTGCCCGAGCTGGCGGTGACGCTGGCGATCTTCGTGGTGGCGTATTTCTTCGTGTTCGGCGTGGGCATCGCCTACATGATGCGGCTGGTGCGCAAGGGGCCGGCGATCGAGGAACTCAAGCCGGAAGGCGGGCCCGGGCGCGGGCATACGCCGGCCCGGCCGCTGTCCGCCGTGGACGACGACGAAGTGCTCGCCCCCACCCCCGTTGCACGCAGCCGGAGCTGACACCATGGGCATCGATCTCTCCCTTCTCTGGATCGTCATCATCTTCTTTGGCGTGATGATGTACGTGGTGATGGACGGCTTCGACCTGGGCATCGGCATGCTCTACCCGTTCGTGCCGGACCGGCATGACCGCGACGTGATGATGAACACAGTCGCGCCGGTCTGGGACGGCAACGAGACCTGGCTGGTGCTGGGCGGCGCCGGGCTGCTGGCGGCATTCCCGCTGGCGTACTCGGTGGTGCTGAGCGCGCTCTACCTGCCGCTGATGCTGATGCTGCTGGGGCTGATCTTCCGCGGCGTGGCGTTCGAGTTCCGCTTCAAGGCCAACGATCGCGAGCGCCCGGTGTGGGATGCGGCCTTTATCCTGGGCTCGGCCACGGCGACCTTCTTCCAGGGCGTGGCGCTGGGCGCCTATATCGATGGCATCAAGATGGAGGGCCACCGTTTTGCCGGCGGGCCGCTGGACTGGCTCACGCCGTTCCCGCTGTTCTGCGGGCTGGGGCTGGTGGTGGCCTACACCGTGCTGGGCAGCACCTGGCTGATCATGAAGACCGAGGGCGAGCTGCAGCAGCGCATGATCAAGCTGACCGGCACGCTCGCCTGGCTGCTGCTGGCGGTGATCGCGGTGATCAGCCTGTGGACGCCGCTGACGCACCCGGAGATCGCCGAGCGCTGGTTCAGGCTGCCCAACCTGTTCTGGTTCTCGCCGGTGCCGATCCTGGTGGCGCTGTGCATGTTCATGCTGATGCGCGCGCTGCGCCGCGAGCCCAACATCTCGCCGTTCATGTATGCGCTGGGGCTGGTGTTCCTCGGCTACAGCGGGCTGGCGATCAGCGTCTGGCCCAATATCATCCCGCCGAATATCTCGTTCTGGGACGCCGCCGCGCCGCCGCAGAGCCAGGGCTTTGCGCTGGTCGGGGCGCTGTTCATCATCCCCTTCATCCTGATGTACACGGTATGGGCCTACTACGTGTTCCGCGGCAAGGTCCGCCACGGCGAGGGCTACCACTGATGGGCGCGCAACGTCCCGGCGCATCGACCTGGCTGCGCCGTGTCGGCTGGCTGGTGCTGATCTGGGCGGCCAGCGTCGCGGCGCTCGGCGTGGCCGCGTGGGTGCTGCGGATGATCATGCAGGGCGTCGGCTTCCGTAGCTGACGTTTCACACCGCCCTGATTTTCTCCTTCTGCCGCGCGGCGCATACGCCCCGCGCGGCCTTGTCACGCCTGCCTTGTCTGCAATGCCTCCAAGAATCTGAATAGCTCCATCAGCATTCTTTGCCTCTCTGTCACCACGGTGACAACCCAGGTTCTTACTCTGCGGGCGCCACGCTACCGATCCCTGCAGGAGATGAACCATGACCTTCCGACCTTCCACCCTGGCCCGGCCCCACTGGTTGGCTGCCCTGCTGCTGTGCACGGCGCTGAGCGCTTGCGGCGGCGACTCCGACGACAGCGCCACCACCGGCTCGCCCAATGCAGCGCCGGCCACGCCGGGCGCTCCCGGCACCGGCGGCAACCCCGGACAGGGGAACGGCAGTGACCGGCCCGGAGAGACGCCTGCGGTGAAGCCGCAGATGCGCTGCGCGCCCTGAATACGGGCCCGGCCTGTCGTCCCTTCCAGAACAACTACCCGGCACAGAATCCATGAACCCGCAAAGCAGACGCAATTTCCTCAAACTCGCCGGTGGCAGCGCCGCCGCCACCGCCGCGCTGGCCGCCTTTCCGCCTGCCATCCGCCGTGCGCTGGCGATCCCGGCCAATAACGCCACCGGCACCATCCACGATGTCGAGCACGTGGTCATCCTGATGCAGGAGAACCGCTCGTTCGACAACTACTTCGGCACGCTGCGCGGCGTGCGCGGCTTTGGCGACCGCTTCCCGATCCCGCTGGCGGACGGCCTGAACGTCTTGCAGCAGACCTATGTGAACGGCGGCACCAGCCGCACCGTGCTGCCGTACCACCTCGACAGCAGCGCCGGCAACGCGCAGCGCGTCAGCGGCACGCCGCACTCCTACCCCGATGCGCAGAACGCGTGGGACCTGGGCCGCATGAACAAGTGGCCGACCTACAAGCAGACCCAGTCGATGGGCTACTACACCGAGGCCGAACTGGACTTCCAGGTGGCGCTGGCCAATGCCTTCACCCTGTGCGACGCCTACCACTGCAGCTTCCACGGCGGCACCAACCCCAACCGCCTGTTCCACTGGACCGGCACCAACGACCCCGGCGGCGCGCACGGCGGCCCGGTGATCGACAACAGCGGCGATTCGTTCACGGGTTCGGCCCCGCCTTATACCTGGAAGACCTACCCGGAGCGGCTGGACACGGCCGGCGTGAGCTGGAAGGTCTACCAGAACATGCCGGACAACTTCACCGACAACCCGCTCGCGGGTTTCAGGCAATACCGCGACGCAAACGCCGCGCGCGGCAACCAGGCCAACGGCAGCCCCTACCCGCCGTACACCAGCGCCGACGACACCATCAGTCCGCTGCTCAAGGGCGTGGCCAACACCATGCCGGACGGCGGCTTCCTGCAGGCGCTGCGCGACGACATAGCCGCCGGCAAGCTGCCGCAGGTGTCGTGGATCGTGGCGCCGGCCACGTACTCGGAGCACCCCGGGCCGTCCAGCCCGGTGCAGGGCGCGTGGTACACGCAGGAGGTACTCAATGCGCTGACGGCCAACCCCGCGGTCTGGAGCAAGACCGTGCTGCTGATCAACTTCGACGAGAACGACGGCTACTTCGACCATCTGCCGCCGCCGTGCGCACCGGCCTGGGACGGCGATACGCTGGCCGGCGCCACCACGCTCGCCCCGGAAGACGTCGCGCCCGAATACCACGTCGACAAGCATCCCTACGGGCCCGGCCCGCGCGTGCCGATGTACGTGGTGTCGCCGTGGAGCCGCGGCGGCTGGGTCAACTCGCAGGTGTTCGACCACACCTCGGTGCTGCGCTTCCTGGAAGCCCGCTTCGGCGTGGCCGAGCCCAATATCAGCGGCTTCCGCCGCGCGGTGGCGGGCGACCTGACCTCGGCCTTCAACTTCGTCAGCCCGAACGCCAACCCGCTGCCCTCGCTGCCGAATCGCGACAAGGCCAGCGCCGACGCGATCCGTACCGCGCAGGGCGTGCTGCCGCAGGTACCGCTGCCCGCGGCGGGCAGCCAGCAGATGCCGCAACAGGACACCGGCACGCGCCCGTCGCGCGCCCTGCCCTACGAGCTGCATGTCAGCGCCCGGGAAGACGCCCGCGACAGCCGCGGGCTGTGGCTGCTGTTCGCCAATACCGGCACGGCCGCTGCCGTGTTCCACGTCTACGACCGCCTGCACCTGGACCGCGTGCCGCGCCGCTACCTGGTCGAGCCGGGCAAGGAGCTGCATGGCAGTTGGGACGTCTTTGCCGCCGACAGCGGCAAGTACGACCTGTGGGTACTTGGCCCTAATGGCTTCCACCGCGCCTTTCGCGGCGACGTGGCCGCGGTCACGCCAGCCGATGCCAGCATGCCGGAGATCCGCGTCTGCTACGACATCGCCAACGCGGCCGTGTACCTGACGATGATCAATACCGGCAGCGCGCCCTGCACCTTCACCGTGCGGCCCAATGCCTACCGCAGTGACGGCCCGTGGACCTTCGAGATCCCGGCCGGCAAGCAGCTCGACCAGCACTGGCCAGTGGGCCGGCAGGGCAACTGGTACGACTTCACCGTCAGCGCCACGCAGGGCGGCTTTACGCGGCGCTTTGCCGGGCGCATCGAGACTGGCAAGGACAGCGTGTCCGACCCGGCGATGGGGGTGATCGGCTGACCCGCGCGCGCCTGGCGCGAAGCAGTGCGCCCGCCCCGGCCCTCGCGGCCGGGGCGGGCGTAGCCGTTTTGTCATATTGGCCCGCTAGACTGCGCGGTCGTCCGGACCTGTCCGGTCCACTTCCTCCACAACCGTGCGGATGACCATGCTTGGCGACCTGCTGATGACCTTTTTTGAAGTGGCGCGCCAGGGCAGCATCACCATGGCTGCCAGGCAGCTGCGCGTCAGCCAGCCTACGGTGACCGGCCGCATCCGCCAGCTCGAAGAGACCTACGGCGTGGAACTGTTCCACCGCCGCGCCAGCCGCGTCGACCTGAGCGACGTGGGCGTGGCGATGATGCCGGTGGTCGAGCAGCTGATGCAGCAGGAAGGCAATGCCGACTACCTGCTGCGCAACGCCGGCAACCTGCGCTTTGGCAACCTGCGCGTCGGCGCCACGGGACCCTATTACATCCTGCGCGCGGTGGCGGCGTTCCGGCGGCGCTACCCGGCGATCGAGGTGAGCCTGGACATCGGCAACTCGCAGCAGATGCTGGAGGCGCTGTTCGAGTACCGCATCGACGCGGCGGTGTCGTCGCACCCGGTCGATGACGAGCGCCTCGCGCGCATCCGGCTGGCGTCGGACCCGATGGTGCTGGTGGTCCATCCGGACCATGCGCTGGCGCGGCTCGCGCAGGTCGAGCTGCCGCAGCTGCGCGGCTGCCACCTGCTGGTGCGCGAGCATGGCTCGATGACGCGCAAGGCTACCGAGGATGCGCTGGCCGCCTGCGGGCAGGAGCTGCCGCCGCACACCGTGATCGGCAGCCGCGAGGCGATCTACGAGGCGATCCGGCTGGGCCTGGGCGCCAGCGTGGTACCGCTGGGCGAAGTGCCGCGCGACCCGCGGCTGCGGGTGGTGGCATTCGCCCACGGTGCGCCGGTACTCCATGAATATCTCTATTGCCTGAAGAGCCGGCGCGACACTCGCCTCGTCGGCGCATTCCTGGAATGCGTGGCGCTGACCGAGCCGGCCACCGAGGCGCAGGCTGCCTGAAGATCCGCGCATGCGCAAAGCGCCGATGCCGCTATGGGAAATCTTGCTGCGTTCATTACTGCGTGGTCACCGCGCCGCGCCAGCCTTGCCGGCATCGGCTGGCGCGGACGCCGCATTGCCACTAACCTGAACTGCATGATCGCGCGCGCCGCCGGCTTTCCTGAGTATGACCAGCTGCTGTCCTTGCTGGACGCCGGCAGCCACGTGCTGGATACCCGCGTGATCTGCGAAACCACGGTCCAGGGCCATCGCTTCGCCGTGCATGTGGCCACGCTCGGCAGCCGCGATCCGGCGGCGCCCGCGATCGGCATCTTCGGCGGCATCCACGGGCTGGAACGGATCGGCACGCAGCTGGTGCTGGACTACCTGCGCTCGCTGCTGTGCCGGCTGGCGTGGGACGAACTGCTGCACCGCGAGCTGCAGGCGGTGCGGCTGGTGTTCATGCCGATCGTCAACCCGGGCGGCATGTGGGCCGGCACCCGCGCCAACCCCAACGGGGTGGACCTGATGCGCAACGGGCCGCAGGACGCCGATGCGCGCGTGCCCTTCCTCGCCGGCGGACAACGTATCGGCGCCTGGCTGCCGTGGTACCGCGGCCCGGCCGGCGCACCGATGGAAGTGGAAAGCCGCGCACTGCTGCGCGTGGTGCAGGAAGAACTGCTGCCGCGCCCGCTCAGCTTTGCGGTCGACTGCCACTCCGGCTACGGCTGGCGCGACAGCATCTGGTTCCCGTACGCGCGCACGCGCCGGCCGATGGCGCACCTGGCCGAGATGTACCTGCTCAAGACGCTGTTCGAGCAGGCCCATC
The DNA here is from genome assembly GCF_058252315.1 of Cupriavidus sp. PB-02. Taxonomy (NCBI): domain Bacteria; kingdom Pseudomonadati; phylum Pseudomonadota; class Betaproteobacteria; order Burkholderiales; family Burkholderiaceae; genus Cupriavidus; species Cupriavidus sp. PB-02. The sequence goes on along the minus strand of NZ_CM177695.1, from coordinate 1,319,444 downwards.
CGCACCACGGCTATACCTTCGAGCCACAAAGCCACCAGTACCTGCTGCATGGCGACCTGTGGGACCATGCCTACGACCTGGCTCAGCCGGGCAACCTGTTCCTGCCGATGACGCTGGAACTGGGCTCGTGGCTGTGGATCAAGAAGAACCCGCGCCAGTTGTTCTCACGCGAAGGCATCTTCAACCCGATCAAGGCGCACCGCACCGCGCGCGTGCTGCGCCGGCACGTCAGCCTGTTCGACTTCCTGGGCCGGATCGCGTTTGCGCCCGAACGGTGGCGGCCGCGCGGCGCGCAGCGCGAGCTGCTGCTGCAGCAGGCGCGCGCGCACTGGCAGAAGGAGCCGCCGCAATGAACGCGATGGGCCGATCCATGGGTCGATGGGTATTTCTGAGGGGACTGACGCGCGAATCGCGCCACTGGGGGACGTTGCCGACGCAATGGGAAGCGGCCGGGCTTGGGCGTCCGCTGCTGCCGGACCTGCCGGGCAACGGCGCGCTGTCGGCGCAGCCGGCGCCCTGGGGTGTGCGGGAAATGGTTGGCGCGGTGCGGCGCCAGTTGCCGGATGCCGGTGCACACGGGCCCTACCGCGTGCTGGCGATGTCGCTCGGCGCGATGGTCGCGACCGAGTGGGCGGGCATGCATCCGGAGGAAGTCGGCGCGCTGGTGCTGATCAATACCAGCATGCGGCCGTTCTGCACGCCGGCGCAGCGGCTGCGCCCGCGCAACTGGGGCAAGCTGCTGCGCGTGGTGCAGCGCTGGCACGACCGCGAACTCTGCGAGCGCACCATTCACGCCATCACCTGCGCGCGTGCCGATACGCTGGCGGGCGATATCGATGCGTGGAAGGCCATCGCCGCCGATGCGCCGGTCAGCCGGCAGTCGGCGCTGGCGCAGTTGCTGGCTGCGGCACGCTATCGCGCGCCCGCAAGCGCGCCTCGCTGCAAGGTACTGCTGGTTGCGTCCGCAGCCGATCGCCTGGTCGATCCGGTGTGTTCCACACGCATCGCGCAGGCCTGGGGCGCACCGCTGCTGACACACCACTGGGCCGGCCACGACCTGCCCCACGACGATCCGCAGTGGCTGTGCGACGCGGCGGCCCGGGTGATGCTAGGCGTCGGCTAACGCCGGTTCGACCGGCATGGTGCTGGTCAACAGCGAAGCGGCGGCATCGAGCCGATCCGCCGAGCCGAACAGCCGCGCACTGATCAGGCCGGTCTGCAACGCGCCATATACCGCTTGTGCGAGCTGCTGCGGCGGTTCCAGGTACGGCGTCTCGCGCTGTGCCGCGGCGCGCTCAAACAAGTGTGCCAGCCATTGCTCGTTGAAGCGGACGTAGTCCTGCATCACTGCGCGTACCGCCTCGGGCAGCGCCAGCACGTCCGCCGACAGCATGGCGACCAGGCAGGCCTGGTCGGTGCCTGCGCCCGCACGCAACGGCACCAGGTATTGCCGCGCCTGTTCCGCTGGGGGCAGGCTGGTGTCGATGGCGCGCAGGCGCGCCTGCATGCGCGTGCTGTACTCGCGCACTGCTTCCAGCACCAGGTCGTCCTTGGACGGGAAGTAATAGTGGATGCTGGAGGTCTTCACCCCGACCAGCTCGGCCAGGTCGCGGTAGCTGAAGCCGTTGAAACCCCGACGGCGGATCAGCACCTGCGCGTGTTCGACCAGTTGGTCGCGTACGGATCGGGATTTCATGGGGCCAGTTCCTCGTCTTGCCGCCGGTGGTTCAGGCCGGCAGCGTTTGTGCGATCAGCGTGATGAGGGACCCGCTCACAAGGCAAAGCCCTACCCATCCGCCCAGGATCAGCGCAGTGTCAAGCCAACGCATGATCAACTCCTTTGAGTCGGGCCGCATGCTGGCGGCCCGGCAGATTCAGGTGGCCGGCACCAGGCCGGCCGACTCTCACGCGATGGCGCCGTCCGTGTACGGGTCGATGCTGCGGCCCGGTTCCGACGACACGTTGCTGCGGTCCAGGCCGGCGACCGTGCGGGCGCCGTCGGTGAACGGGTCAGCCTTGCCCACGCGTGCGCCGTCCGTGTATGGGTCGATGCTACGGCCGGGTTGCGACGACACGTTGCTGCGATCCAGGCCGGCGACCGTGCGGGCGCCGTCCGTGTACGGATCAATGCTGCGGCCCGGTTCCGACGACACGCCGCTGCGATCCAGGCCTGCTACCGTGCGAGCGCCGTCGGTGTACGGGTCTGCCTTGCCGACGCGTGCGCCATCCGTGTAGGGGTCAATGCTGCGGCCCGGTTGCGACGACACGCCGCTGCGGTCCAGACCTGCGACCGTGCGAGCGCCGTCGGTGTACGGATCGGGCTTGCCGACGCGTGCGCCTTCGGTGAACGGGTCGAGGTTGCCGGTACGGGCGCCTTCGGTGAACGGGTCGAAGTTGCCGGTGCGGGCACCGTCGGTGAAGGCATCGGCCTTGCCGACGCGGAATTCATAGCCGTACTTGTCGCCGGTGAAGGTGCTGTCCTTCACGCCCGCGGCATTCGCCACGCCACCAGCAAAGGCGGCAGCAAGGGTCGCGGCGGTAATCAGGGTCTTGGCGAACTTGGCATTCATGATGGGCTCCTGGGGGCGATGTTCTGGATCGTGTCAGTCGGTATCAGTGGCTGTGGCTGTCGTTTTTTCATTCCGCATCTACTGGTAGATAGATAACCGGTCCTGAAAAAATGACCGCCTCCGGTCATGCAATGGGATCGTCGCCGTGCCGCGCTTTGTTGCTGGTTTGGGGCGCTGCGTCGCTTCCATGGCCTGAATACTATCTACTACTAGGTAGATAGTCAAGGAAAAAGTTTTCTATCGCGTTGATAGGTACCGCAGCGTCCCGCCTATGTCTTTGTTTTTATGACGTTAATTGACGGATCAAGAGTCCGTGGCCGCGCACCTGATGGCGCCCGATAAAAAAGCCGCCATGCAGCATAAGCCACATGGCGGCTTTGAGCGCGCCACTGATATGCGCGAAAAACTCAGCCGGAGACGGCCGCCATCAAAGTATCGGCCGCGGCCTCGACCCGATCGGAAGTACCGAACAGCCGCGCCGCGATCAGCCCGCTCTGCAGCGAGCCGAACACCACTTGCGCCAGGCGCGGCGGCGGCACCGGGAACGGTGCGCTGCGCTGCGGTTGCGCGCGTTCCAGCAACCCGGCCAGCCACTGCTCGTTGAGCAGGTAGAAACCCTGCAGCATCTTGTGCACGGTTTCGGGCAGGCACAGCGTCTCGGTGGACAGCATGCCGCACAGGCAGATCTGGTCCGAGCCGCAGCTGGCGCGGAACGGCGCCAAGTAGATCGCCGCCTGTTCGGTGACCGGCAAGGTGGTGTCGATGGCGCGGATGCGCTCGGTCATGCGCGCGCTGTACTCCTTCACCGCCTCCAGGACCAGGTCGTCCTTGCTCGGGAAGTAGTAGTGGATGCTCGACGTCTTGACCCCGACCAGCTCCGCCAGGTCGCGGTAGCTGAAGCCGTTGAAGCCACGGCGTCGGATCAGGACCAGGGTGTGCTCGAGCAGTTGCTCGCGTACGGATTGCGTTTTCATGAAAGCAGTGTATCTACGCGAAGATAGGCGCTCAAGTTGAAATGCCCCGAGGCTCGGGTAATTCCCTAGCTATCGGGGCATGTACTTTAGCCAGGCAGGACCTGCGCGGCGAAGGTGATCATCGAGCCACTCGTCACGCAAAGCACAAGCCATCCGCCAAGCAGCAGGATGCTGTCACGCAAACTCATGATGGACTCCATCGGGCAGCGCTCACCGGGAGCGCCGCCGTGTAGGGTTGGGCCGCCGGCCTCAGGGCCGGAAGCGATCAGGCCAGGGCACCATCCGTGTACGGGTCAGCCTTGCCTACGCGTGCACCGTCGGTGTACGGGTCGAAGCTGCGGGCCGGTTGCGACGACACGCCGCTGCGGTCCAGGCCAGCCACGGTGCGGGCGCCGTCGGTGTACGGATCAGCCTTGCCAACACGCGCACCGTCGGTGTACGGGTCGAAGCTGCGGCCCGGTTGCGACGACACGCCGCTGCGGTCCAATCCAGCCACGGTGCGGAAGCCGTCGGTGTAGGGATCGGTCTTGCCCACGCGTGCGCCGTCGGTGTACGGGTCAATGCTGCGGCCCGGTTGCGACGACACGCCGCTGCGATCCAGGCCTGCAACGGTACGTAAGCCGTCGGTGTACGGGTCGAACTTGCCGACGCGCGCGCCTTCCGTGAACGGATCGAACTTGCCGGCGCGGGCGCCTTCGGTGAAGGGGTCGAAGTTGCCGGTACGGGCACCGTCGGTGAAGGCATCGGTCTTGCCGACGCGGAACTGGTAACCGTACTTGTCACCGGCGAAGCTGCTGTCCTGCACGCCCGCGGCCTGCGCGACGCCGCCGGCAAACGCGGCGGCAAGGGTGGCGGCGGTGATCAGGGTCTTGGCGAACTTGGCATTCATGGTGGGCTCCTGGATGGCGATGTTTCGGGATCGCGTCAATTCGGTATCAGTGGCTTCCGGCAGGTCGCTTTTCAGGCTCGCATCTACTAGTAGATAGATAGTCGGCGCTAAAAAAAAGACCGCCTGCGGTAATGCAATGGGATCGCCACTTATCCGCCCGTTTCTGCTTGTTGCCGGCGGTGCAGCGGTTCCATGGACTGAATGCTATCTACTACTAGGTAGAGAGTCAAGGAAAAAGATTTCTATCGGTGTGATAGCGGCCGACTAAAGGTACGGCCTCGGTCCGCGCGAACCGGTTAAAGGTGGTCGGGGATGAACTTTCCTTCACCCGCGCGCCCGCAGCCTGCTAGCCTGAAGGGAAGCCTTTCTCGCCCAACCGTTCATGTCCGCAGGCCAGCAACCAGACTCGCCCCCACCCGGCTCCACCGCGCACCGCTGGCTTGCCGCCGCCGCGGGGGTCGCACTCGCGACCGGTGTTGCGCGGCATCTACTGTTTCGTGCGCTGGAACGCAAAGCATTTGTCACACCGACGGATGAGACATTGCCTGCTATCGCGCCGGCTGCGCCGAAGGCAATCGCGCGGCATACCACGTTCGCCAGCGGCAAGCGCGTGTTGCACGCGTCGTTCATGCCCGCCGCCGATCCCGCGGCGCCCGCACTGATGGTGTGCCACGGCGACAACGAATGCCTGGCTGACTGGCTGCCGGTGCAAACCATGCTGGCCGCAGCGGGCATCACCTCTTACGTGTTCGACTACAGCGGCTACGGACGCAGCAGCGGCCGGCCGAGCGTGCGCCATCTGCGCGAGGATGCGCTCACCGCTTACCAACACTTTGTCGCGGCTACGCCCGCGGCGAAACGGCGCGTCGTGCTGGGGCATTCATTGGGCTCCGGCATCCTGCTCGACGTGGCGTGGCGCTTCGATCCACAGCCCGATGGCTATGTGATTGCCGCCGGCTTCAGTTCGGCGCGACTGGCCGCGGTGCAGACCGGGCGCGTGCCGGGATGGGCCGCATGGCTATTGCCCGATCCGTGGAACAACGCCGCGCGCGCGAGCCGGCTGGCGCGTCCGCTGCTGGTGGTGCACAGCCGCGACGATGCGGTCATTGCCCCGCGCCATGCGGAGCGTCTCGCCAGCGCAGCCAGGCAGTTGCATGCCTTGGTGATGCTGGACGCGATGCCGCATAACGCAGCGATCCTGCCGGACCATATCGGGGCATTCTGGGCGCCGATCCTGTGCTTCGTGCAGGCGCAAGAGCGCGACGAAAAACAAGCGGAAAAGATTGAAGCAGGCGAGGCGATCGGAGCACGAAAGATAAGTGCGAAAACTACCAAAAACTCAATCGCGAATACACGTTAGCCCCGGCCGGCCGCAGGGGCAGCCAGCAGATCCGGGACACGCTCCGACCTTCGGCGGACAATCTACCGCAGACTTCCACCTGCATCAATCATCCTTGTGGGCGAGGCGCCACGGCCATGCGACTCAAGGGTCTTTTTCCGATTTCTTGTCTATATTGGACCTCGTGGCACAAGCATCGCAATTTCGCCATTGACAGCACTGGAGGTACTGCCATGCGTTGGCTTGCAAACTTGTTCAGTCCGCCGACCCCGGAAAAAATCGCCGAAAGGGAACTGCAAGACATGAGGCTGACGCTGTTCCAGGCCGAACGGCGCTTGCTCGAAGCACAGATGCAAGTCGCCTACTACCGTGACATGGTGGCATTTCTGGAGGACGTCTCCGCCAAGGGCGTGGAAGACGTCGTCGACAAGCGTCGCCGCGCCAACCTGCCCGCCACGTCGGAGTTGCCGGCTGCCGCGCAGCCTGCGCGCGCACCGGGCCTCACCACCGTCCCCATCGTTCCATCCGCAGCCTGACGCTGGTCCTGCCTTCGGACGGCCACGCCCATGCTCTGGCTAACGCCGGGGCATGGGCGGGCATAAAGCGAAGCGGGCCCCGACCTGTGCGATACTCGCGCTGCCTGCCGCCCCGGCGGCGTGCACGCACAACTGTCAAACAGGACCCGGCCATATGAGCGAACTGCTGCCCGCGATCGAAACCGAAACCGCGCCCAATCCCGGCTGCGCCGTGATCTGGATGCACGGACTGGGCGCCGACGGCAGCGATTTCGCGCCGGTCGTGCCCGAGCTGCGCCTGCCTGCATCGCCCGGCGTGCGCTTTATCTTCCCGCACGCGCCGGCCATGCCCGTGACCTGCAACGGCGGCTATGTCATGCCGGCCTGGTATGACATTTATTCCCTGGATGAATCCGGCCGCCGCGCTGATGAAGCCGGCATCCGCGCCTCGTGCGAGGCCATCCGCGCGCTGATCGCGCGCGAGAATGCGCGTGGCATTCCGTGCAGCCGCATCGTGCTGGCCGGCTTTTCACAAGGCGGCGCGATTGCGTACACGGCCGGGCTGACGCACCCCGAGCGCCTGGCCGGCATCGTTGCGCTGTCGACCTACATCCCTGCGCCCGATGCGCTCGCGGCCGAGGCCACGGAGGCCAATGCCGCTACGCCTGTCTTTGCCGCCCATGGCACGCAGGACGATGTGGTGCCGCTGCGGCTGGGCAGCGCCGCACGCGATTTCGTGCAGGCGCGGCAGCATCCGGTCACGTGGCAGACCTACCCGATGGGGCATGCCGTCTGCCTGGAAGAAATCGCGGCCATCGGCGCCTGGCTGGCCGACTGCTTCGCGCAAGCCGGCGTGAGCCAGACCTGAACCCCAACCCACACCCTGACAAGATGGTCGCCGGCCAGCGCGCCGCGCACCGCACTACGCCGTACGCATGACTCTCGCCCCGCTGCCCAGGATCGATTTCAATACCCGCAAGGCGCTGCTGTTTGCGCTGGCCGCCGAACGGCTGTCGGCCTTCTACGAACACCGGCAATGGATGACCGATGCCCAGGGCGCGACCCTGGCCGGCGAATGGCTGTCGCGCTCGAAGCTGCAGCTGCCACTGTCGGAGCGGCGTTTGTTGTCCGAACTGAGCGACCAGTTCGCGCGGCAACTGGCCGATACGCTGTCGCGCGAAGCCGGCCTCTACGCCGCGCACGAAATGATGGAAGCGCTCGATCCCAATTTCCAGTCCGCGTTTGCACATGACATGCTCGACGAATGCGAGCGGCTGCTGCGCGAGCACGGTGTGACGGAATAGCGGAAATCGCGGGAATAGCCAGAATCGCGAGAATCCGCCAGAATTGCGAGAATCGCTGGAAAATCGGGAACGGCCCGCCAGGCCGTGGCGTTTGCAAAGATTGACAATCACTTTGCACACTGGCGCTTACACTGCGCGCACTGATGACGCCCCTTTTTCCTCACCATGGAACGCAAGCACTGTCTGGCCTGGATTGCGCTGAGCATGATTGCAGCGGCCCTGCTGACGCTGCTGTGCCTGATCCTGAATGACCACACAGAAATGCAGGCCGAGAGAAAGGTCCGGCAGATGGCCACCCGCGTGAATGCGAATACGGCCTCGCAGCCGGCGCATCCACCACAGCGCTTGCCGCAGCCGCAAGCGGTCAGCACCGCGCAGCGCTGACACGGCATCGCCGGGGTGCGCCCCGGGCCCGCAACTTCAAAACGACGACCAGGTAAAGACGCTACGGGCCGGAGCGCGGGCTTGAGTTTAGTCGCTGCCCCCGGCGGCGATTGCAAAGAATTGATAAGGGTTACGGCCCCACGTGCCGTGGAGGCGGGCCCCCTCTGTCAGCCGCCCTGCCCCGGCCAGTTCACGCCTGCCAGCGCTGCCAGTGCGCAGTAGGACGTGGCCAGGTGGTAAGGCGAGGTCGACGGCATTTCCGCGCGCACCACGTCGCCCGAGGGCGCCAGGCATTCGTGCCAGCCCTGCGCATGCAGGAAGCGGCCGCGAAACTGCTGCGCCCAGGTCTCCAGCGTGGCCAGTGACTGTGGCTCGCCATGCAGCGCCAGCGCGCGCGCGTATTCGGTTTGAGCCCAGATGCGCTGGGTGCCGTCGAGCAGTGCGCCGCCCGCGTCCAGCGCGGCGCTGACGCCCAGCGTATCCGCCGCCACGCCGTGCTGCTGCGCGAATGCAAAGGCCTTGCGCAGCGCGCCGTCCAGCGGCAGGTCGTCGAACAGATGCTGCCGCGCCGCCACCAGCGAGAACCACTCGAACTGATGCCCCGGCTCGATGCGATTGTCCGCGCTGCCCTGCGGCAGTTCCGCGATGCAGCCGCTGGCCGGATCGACAAAGCGTTCATGCACGGCCATCGCGATCTCGCGCAGGCGTTCGGCATACCATTCGTCGCCGGTCGCATCCAGCGCCGCCAGGTAGGCCTCGGTCAGGTGCATCACCGGGTTCTGCAGCACCCCCGCGCCCTTTGGGCGGAAGTGCTCAGTCAGCGCGGCATGGTAGAGGCCCTGGCCATCGGCAAAGCGGTCCTCGACGATGTCGACGGTTTCATCGAGCACCTCGAGCGCATCGGGACTGCCGCGCCGCGCATGATAGTTCGCACAGGCAAAGATCACGAAGGCGTGTGTATAGAGGTCGCGCGTGACATCGAGCGGTGTGCCGCCCGCGTCGACGCTGTAGTTCCAGCTCCCGTCCCCATTGCCGAAGTACGCCTGCAGCGAGCCGAACAGCGTATCGGCATGTGCATGCTGCCCCGCGAGCGAAAACACATAGAGCTGGCGCGCGCAGGCCATGGCGCGGTAGCGCGCCGCCGGCTGCGGCGCGGCGGTGGCGCCGTCGAGCGCCTCATAGGGCAGCAACAGGTCGGCATTCCAGCCGCTGGCGGTCCAGAGCGGCAGGACCGTGGCGTCGTAGTGTGCCGTCAGGGCGGCGACCCGTTCTTTCAGCTGAGGCGAAATGGGCATGTTCGGGGCATGGTCGGTCACGAAAAGCGGCGCCGAGCGGCGCCACGGCGCAGAAGATACTGGAATTGGCGCGGCGGGGAAAGCCGCCGCTGCGGCCTGCGCCGTATCTTGCCACGCTGCGGCGGCAAAACTGTCATGGCATTGGCGCCGCGCAATTGCTAGCATCAATGCGTCCCACCCTGCCAATGGGAGGCACCCATGTCGAACCTGCCCCTGACGCTCACCGACGAGCACCGCACGCTGGTGCTCCATGTCCTGGAAGACCCGCCCGGCCAGTACACCTGGCGCATCATCATGGAAGAGCGCTGCGGCGCTGCCGACGCCGATTGCACCGTCGAGGCCACTTCCAGCTATGCCTCGGAGGCTGAGGCCGAGGCCGCCTGCTGGGCTGCCGGCAACCAGATGCTGGACGGCCCGCGCGCCGCGGGCGAAGCGCGCGCCACCTGAACTGCCGCCCAGGCGGCGCATACCCGGCTTGATGCTGCGCCGCGCTTTGCGCGGCGCGGCACATGTTCTAGTCTGAAATCGCGGCAGTGGCAACGCGGGGTGAGCATTGCCCGCGATTCTCCTTCCGGCCACTCCCGGCTCATTGCCGGGGGCATCCCTGCCACCTGCCTGTCATATTCCTGGCCTTAACTGACCTGGTCGCCCTCACGCGCTTTCGACAATAGCGCGGCGGGCAAGGCCGCAGGAGCATGCAATGGATAAGCCGGTCGTGACTCCGCAGCGCTTTGTCGAACTGATGAACGAGCGCCTGACCAAGCATCCCCTCTTCCAGGAGGGCATGCGCGTCTATGCCATCCCGCAACATACCGACCATCCGCGCAGCCTGGTCTGCGTGGGGCCGCGCGGCACGGAATGCGTATGCGCCACCATTGAAAACATCGTCCGGGGCGAGTGTGACGTGTTCCCGGACATCACCCAGGAGTGGCACCGCCACAGCCCCAGCGGGCGCAGTCCGGGCGAGTTCCGGGCGCGCTGAACCGATTTGGCTGCGGCCTGTTGCCAAGCGACGCCAATGCCCAGTGGATGGTATGACCAGAACGTGATGTACCGCGGCCACCGCATCCATCTCGCAGCGCTGCGATATGGCGGGCAATGCGACGGTTGGTGGACGCTGCGCGCCGAGGTCTGGCTCCACGGCAACAAGCTCGCGCTGCCCTGCCCGGCGGCGCAGACCCGCTTTGGCTGCGCCGCGGATGCGACGCGCGCCGGCATCGCATGGGGACGCGAGGCCATCGACGCGCGCATCGCCGGACAGCACGAGGCCGAGGAAGCGATGCAGCACTAGCGGCGGCACCGCTTGCAGCCCATCAGACGTCGATCGCCGATTCCGACTTCACCTTGCGGCGCAGTTCGAACTTCTGGATCTTGCCGGTCGAGGTCTTGGGCAAGGGCCCGAAATACACCGCCTTGGGCACCTTGAAGCCCGCCAGCAGCGTGCGGCAATGCGCGATCAGTTCTTCCGCGCTGACGCTGGCGCCGTCCTTCAGCTCGACAAACGCGCACGGCGTCTCGCCCCACTTCGCATCGGGTTGCGCCACCACCGCCGCCGCGAGCACCGCGGGGTGCCGGTAGAGCGCGTCTTCCACCTCCACGCTGGAGATGTTCTCGCCGCCGGAGATGATGATGTCCTTGCTGCGGTCCTTGATCTTGATATAGCCGTCGGGCATGCACACGCCCAGGTCGCCGGTATGAAACCAGCCACCGGCAAAGGCTTCACGCGTGGCCTTTTCGTTCTTCAGGTAGCCCTTCATGCAGATATTGCCGCGGAACATGATCTCGCCGATGGTTTCGCCATCGGCGGGCACTGGCTGCATCGAATCGGGATCGAGCACCGCCACCTGCGACTGCAGGTGGTAACGCACGCCCTGGCGCGCCTTCTTGACCGCGCGGTCTTGCTCGGACAGCGTGCTCCAGTCGTCCTGCTCGGCGCAGACCGCAGCCGGGCCGTAGACTTCAGTCAGGCCGTAGACGTGGGTCAATTCGAACCCCATCGCTTCCATCTGCGCGAGCACCGCGGCCGGCGGCGGCGCGCCGGCAACCATGCCGCGCACCGGGCCGCGCACGCCTTCGCGCCATGCGGCTGGCGCATTGACGAGTGCGGTATGCACGATCGGCGCGGCGCAATAGTGCGTCACGCCTTCATCGCGCATCAGGTCGAACACCAGCCTTGGCTCGAACTTGCGCAGGCATACGTTGATGCCCGCGCGCGCCGCGATGGTCCATGGGAAGCACCAGCCGTTGCAGTGGAACATCGGCAACGTCCACAGGTAGACTGGGTGCTTGGGCAGGTCCCATTCGAGGATATTGGACACGGCGTTGATGGCCGCGCCGCGGTGATGGTAGACCACGCCCTTGGGGTCGCCGGTGGTGCCGGAAGTGTAGTTCAGCGCGATGGCGTCCCACTCGTCAGCCGGCATCTGCCACGTGTACCCGGGATCGCCGGATGCAAGGAAAGACTCGTAGTCGGTCGTGCCGAACGGCTCTGCCTGCGGCCCGAGCGCGTCATGCACGGCAATCACCTTGAGGCCCGGGATCTCCAGCGCCATCTGCCGCGCCAGGTCGGCGAACTCGGTATCGGCCAGCAGCACGCGCGCCTCGCCATGGCGCAGCATGAACACCAGGTTGGCGGCATCGAGCCGGATATTGAGCGCGTTGAGCACCGCGCCCGCCATCGGCACGCCGAAGTGCGCCTCCACCATTGCCGGCGTATTGGGCAGCAGCGCGGCCACGGTATCGCCCTTGCCGACCCCGGCACGCGCCAGCGCGCTGGCCAGGCGGCGTGCGCGCGCATACGTGTCGCGCCAGTTCTGGCGCAGCGGTCCATGCACGATGGCCAGGCGCTCGCCATATACCTCGGCGGCGCGGACGAGGAAGTCGATGGGCGTGAGCGGCACGAAGTTGGCCGCATTGCGGGCCAGGCCGCTGTCGAAATCGGTGGGCATGACGGGTGTCTCCGTTGGTCTGGCGGCGCTGGCGGCGGCGTGCCGTGCCAGTCGTCGCTCGGGTGTCATTGCGCTGCGGTGCTGCAGCGCTGGCCGGGGCGTTGTGATGTGGCGTGGCGCCTTGCGGCGCTGTCACTTTTTCTGGCACAAGGCTATCATCGCACACGCCGGCGCACTGTCGCCCGGACGACAAACCTCCCGCAAACCCGCGCCAGTCAAGGCTTACACGATTCTTACAAGGATGCCGTCCGTACCGCTCGCGTCCATGCCGCCGAAGTCTTCCCTGCCATGAGCGCACCCGCAGACCCGCCTCTCGCGCCGGCATCGATCCTGGCCAGCCACGCGTGGTTCGGCGCCCTGTCGCCGGAACACCAGGCGCTGGCCGCGCGCGAAACCCTGCTGCAGTCCTTTGCGGCCGGCGCCTTCATCGCGCGGCGCGGCGAGCCCTCGCGCCACTGGATCGGCGTGGACAGCGGCCTGATCAAGCTGGCGGTCTATACGCCTGACGGGCGCGGCTGCACCTTTTCCGGCGTGCCGGCCGGCGGCTGGTGCGGCGAAGGCAGCGTGATCAAGCGCGAGCACCGTCGCTACGACGTGATCGCGATCCGCGATTCACAGGTGCTGCTGGTGCCGGAGCCGGTGTTCAATACACTGCTGGCGCAGAGCCTGCCGTTCGCGAGCTTTGTCGTGCGCCAGCTTAACGAGCGCATGGGCCAGTTCATCGCCACCGTGCAGAACGACCGGCTGCTGGGCGCCGATGCGCGCGTGGCGCAGGCCATCGCGCAGCTGTTCCACCCCGACCTTTATCCGCGCACCAGCCCCGTGCTGGAGTTGTCTCAGGAAGAGATCGGCCTGCTCACCGGCCTGTCGCGGCAACGGGTCAACCAGGCGCTGCGGCGGCTGGCCGATGCCGGCATGGTCCACCTGTCCTACCAGAGCATCCGCGTGACCGACCTGCAGCGGCTGCGTCACTTTGGGCTTTCTGAGTTGTAGTGGGCGGGTAGCGCTGTCTCATTACCGGCGACTGTCAATCGGACGACATCGACGGCCTTGCGCGACCCGTAGAATCCTGCGACAGTTACCGGCCGCGCCCCCCGGCGCGTCCGCCAAGCTTCCGGGTTGTGTTCCGCATGCCGCTTGTCAGCCGTCACCACGTCCGTTTTGCCCGCCTGCGCTTTCCCTTCGCCGTGCACGTCCAGGCGCTGCAAGGCACGGCCAGCCTGCGCGACGCCAACGCGCGGCGCGAGGTGCGGCCCGGCGACCCGTTCGTGGTCCACGCCTTCGCCCACTTCGACTGCGACCTGCCCGGCACCTGGCAGCAGCCCTGCGTCATCGTGCTGACCGCCGTGCCCGACAGCGACTGCCCACGCCTGATTGGCAAGCCCGGCGACAAGCCATGGTCACGTGGTCTGGCCGAGCTGGTCTTCGCCCGCCCCGATACCGACTGGAACGCCGAGCGCCTGGCCGCGCACTGGCAGGTACCGGCGCGCCTGGTGCGCGCACGGCTGTTTGCCGAGGGCGAAGCGCTGCACCCGCTGCTGCGCGAGCAACGCGCCGCGCATGCGCTGCACGCGCTCGCCGCCGGTGCCGGCGCGGTGCCATCGCTCGACCTGCTGGCCCGGCATGCCGGCCTGCGCTCCGGCACGGCGCTGGCGCGCGCGTGGCAGGACTGGTTCGGCATCGATGCGGCGCGGCTGGTGGAGGACTGCAGCGCGGGCAGCCGGACGCCTCCGCCTGCCGGTCCTTGGCCGAGGGTGTTGCGGGCAGCCGCTTAGCGCGCCAACACGTCATTGACGTGGGATCGCTCCAGGACATGCCGCTCAATTGCCCATAGTTCTGCCACGCGGGCTTTTTCTCGGCCCCCTCACCGAGCAGCAGACAAAAAAATACCCACAGCCGGGTGGTAGTGGGTAACGAAAAGTGGTGCGGACACGTCGCGGAACTGTCCACGGCACGAATCTTCGCACCGCATCGCCGCGCGGCAAATAATCTTTCCGGACTAGTCGCACTCACGCACCTGCTGCATGGACAAGGGCGCCGGATTCTTGTCCAATGTCTTTTCCTGCACTCCTGCCGGGACCGAGCGCCTCCCAGCACCGGACCACCCTGGTGACCGGCCCCCAAGCCATGCCCCGAGCCCGACTGCTGCTGATCGACGACCACACCCTGTTCCGTACCGGCCTGCGCCTGGTGCTGGCCGACAGCCCCAGCGTCGAACACATCATCGAGGCCGGCTCCGTGATGCAGGCCGTGCAGGACCATGGCGGCGCCGCGGTCGACATTTTGCTGCTGGATATCCAGATGCCTGGCCTGAACGGCATCGAGGGCGTCAAGGTGCTGCGCCGGCATTTCGCCGCGGCACGCATCCTGATCGTGTCGGGCACGTCGGGCCTGGAGATGATCCCGGCCGAGGTGCGGCGCGAGATTGCCGGGTTCCTGCCCAAGTCGGCCGATGCGCGCGAAATCGAGGAAGCGATCGCCTGTTGCCTGTCGGGCGGCACCCATTTCTCCGGCGATGCCGATGCCGGCGCCAATCCTGCGCCCGCTCCCTACGCCACCAGCACGCTGACGCCGCGCCAGCTCGAAGTGCTGCACCAGCTCACGCTCGGCCGCTCGAACAAGGTCATCGCCTACCACATGGACCTGTCCGAAAACACCGTGCGCGTCCACGTCGCCGCGATCCTGGACCACCTTGGCGTAGTCAGCCGAGTGGAAGCCATCCTCGAGGCCCAGCGCCGCGGCCTGGTGCAGGCAGCGCGATGATCGCGCACACCGGCGCAGACAAGGGCGCGACGCAACCGGGCCGGCTGCGGCTGCTGCCCCGCTTCGATGAGCCGCGCCTGCTGGCCGCGCAGATGGCGCTGATCGACCAGAGCTTTGGCATCGCCATGCTGGGTTGCTCGCTGGCCGCCTTTATCCTGGCCGCGGGTCTGACGCTGAGCGGCGACCGCCCGGGCGCCCTGCCCTGGGCCTGTGCGATGGGCCTGGCTTGCGCGGTGGCGTACTTCGGACGGCTGAGGTTGCCCGGGCGCTTGACCGAAGCCGGCGCGGCGCGCTATGCGCGCGGCATGACGGCGATGCTGGCGCTGATCGGCGCGCTGTGGGGACTGGTGGCATGGCTGTACCTGGACGTGCGCCTGCCCGCGGTGGTGATCTGCGTGCTGTCGCTGATCGCCGGCATGAGCGCCGCCGCGCTGGCGGTGTTTTCGGCATGCCTGCCGGTGGCGATCGGCTTCTTCATCCCGTCGATCGTGCCGGTGTGGATGGTGTTCCTGGCCACCGGCGATATCGAATACCTGCCGATGTTCCTGGGCACGCCGCTGTACCTGTTCGTGCTGATGGTGTTCGCGCGCAACTACTCGCGCGTGGCGCGGCATTCGATCGCGCTGCGCTTCGAGAACGTGGAACTGATCTCGCAGTTGCGCGAGCAGACAGTGCGCGCCGAGGCGGCGCAGCATGCGGCCGAGGAAGCCAGCCGGGCCAAGTCGGTGTTCCTGGCATCGGCCAGCCACGACTTGCGCCAGCCGCTGCATGCGATGGGGCTGTTCCTGGTGTCGCTAGGGCGCACCGGGCTGGACGAGCGCCAGCGCCAGCTGGTGGCGCATATCGAAGCATCATCCGGCGCCGCGCGTGAGATGCTGAACTCGCTGCTGGACTTCTCCAAGCTGGAAGCCGGCGTGATCACGCCCAGGCCGCGCCCGTTCCGGCTGCAGCCGCTGCTGTACAAGCTGGAGAACGAGTTCGCGCCGCAGGCCGATGCGCGCGGGCTGGTGTACCGCACGCGCGATACCACCGCCACGCTGTACGGCGACCCCACGCTGGTCGAGCTGGTGCTGCGCAACCTGATCGCCAATGCCATCCGCTATACGCAGCAAGGCGGCGTGCTGGTGGCCTGCCGCAAGCGCCGGCTGCATGCCGTGATCGAAGTGTGGGACACGGGCATCGGCATTCCCGTGGCCCAGCACCGCGACATCTTTCGGGAATTCCACCAGCTCGGCAATCCCGAGCGCGACCAGCGCAAAGGGTTGGGACTGGGCCTTGCGATCGTCGACGGCCTGGCGCGCACCATGCGCACGCGCGTGACGCTCGGCTCGCGGCCGGGGCGCGGCTCGGTATTCCGCTTCAACATGCCGCAGGCATGGGGCACGCCGGAGGAGGCGCCGCGCCCGCTGGCGCCACGCGGGCTGAACGGTCTGCGCGTGCTGGTGATTGACGATGACGTCGCCATCCGCACCGCCATGTCGGAGCTGCTCGCGGCATGGCAATGCGACTGCCGCACGGCCGAATCCGAAGACGATGCGCTCAGGGCGCTGGAGACCTTCACGCCCGGACTGATCCTTGCCGACTATCGCCTGCGCGGCCACCGCACCGGACAAGAAGCGCTGGACGCGATCCGCCAGCGGCTGGGCCGGCACGTGCCGGCGATCATCATCACGGGCGATACGGCGGCAGACCGTTTGCGCACCGCGCATGCGGGCGGCACCGCGCTGCTGCACAAGCCGGTGGAACCGCAGGAACTACAGGAAGCCATCGACGCGCTGCTGCATGCAACGACCGCGCAGGGCGAAGACAACCACGGCCGTCAGGCGCCGGCCGAGGCAGAGTGAACTGCGCCCCCCTTTCAGGCGGAGGCCAGCGGCGTCAGCCGCCCGAGTGCAGCGGGGACAACGAATAGGCGAGCACCAGGCCTGCGACGATCGCCGGGGAACCCAGCTTGATCGCCGTGCTGCGGGACAGCACGCCCAGGTACACATACAAACACACCAGCACCATCGCAGTCACATACAGCAGGCTGTCATAGACTTGCATGGATGTCTCCCTTGCCATTTTGTTCTTATTGCTTTACTTCAGTGGTCTGCCGACCGGGCGGGAAAAGCGTGGGAAATGCGTGGGGGGCCGCCCGGCGGCGCTGCTATGGCTGTCTGTTGAAAGCATAGTCAACACTTGCAGGTGGCGTGGCAATCATGGAAATCCCTTTGCGGCAGCGCACCACACCATGGTGCATTGCCGCAAACGAAAGCGCTTAAGGGAAGGATTCTGCGCGCGATGGCGCACACAACCGCTGCTGACAGCGGGGAGACGTGATGCTGCTTGTGCCCGACCCCGTTGGGGCCAGGCGTTATGCGGTGGCGAAGCGTCAGTCCTCAGGCAACATCTGCGGATTCCAGGCGATCTCCCACAGGTGCCCGTCGGGATCCTGGAAATACCCGGCATAGCCGCCCCAGAACGTATCCTGTGCCGGCTTGACCACGCTGGCACCCGCGGCCAGCGCCTGGGCCATCACCGCATCCACTTCCGCCTTGCCCGCAACGTTGTGCGCCAGCGAGAAATCCGTAGTCGCGCGCGGCGACACCGCCAGGCCCGTGTCATGCGCGAGGCTCGCACGCGGCCACACCGCAAGCTTCAACCCGGCCTGCAGGTCGAAGAACGCGACCGCCCCATGTTCGTATTGCTCGCCGACAATGCCCGCCGTGGGCAGCCCCATGCCGTCGCGATAGAAGCGCACTGCGCGCTCCAGGTCGTCGACGCCCAGCGTGATCAGCGTGATGCGCGGTTTCATGGTGCTTGTCTCCTGTGGTGACCGGCAGCTAGCGCTGCCCGAAGGCCGCGCCCGCGAACAAGTCCTTAAGCTCGCGCGGCTGCGACCGCCAGTATTGCTTCGGCGCCTGCACGCTGGCGCCCAGCCGCGCCGCGGCATGCCAGGGCCAGCGCGGGTCGTACAGCATCGCACGCGCCAGCGACACGGCGTCGGCCTCGTGGTTGGCGATGATCGCCTCGGCCTGCTCCGGCTCGGTGATCAGGCCCACCGCGATGGTCGGCAGGCCGACCTCGGCCTTCACGCGCTGTGCATATGGCACCTGGTAGCCCGGCCCGAGCTTGATCGCCTGCTGCGGCGACACGCCCCCGGTGGTCACGTGGATCGCCGCGCAACCGCGCGCCTTCAGCGCCTTCGACAACGCCACGGTGCCTTCGATATCCCATCCGCCCGGCACCCAGTCGGTCGCCGAGATGCGCATCCATACCGGGCGATCGGACGGGAAGGCTTCGCGCACCGCGTCGAACACCTCGATCGGGAAGCGCATGCGGTTCTCCAGGCTGCCGCCGTATTCGTCATCGCGATGGTTGGCCAGCGGCGACAGGAACTGGTGCAGCAGGTAGCCGTGCGCGGCATGGATCTCGATACCATCCAGCCCAAGCCGCGCCGCGCGCCGGGCTGCAGCAACGAAGTCGTCGCGCACTTTGTCCATGCCGGCGCGGTCCAGCGCAACGGGCGGTACCTCCTCCTGACCATGTGGCACCGCCGACGGCGCCACGGCATGCCAGCCACGCGGCGCATCGGGCGAGATCTGCTGGCCACCATCCCACGGCGCATGGCTCGACGCCTTGCGGCCCGCATGGGCCAGCTGGATCGCCACGGCAATCGGCGAATGCGCCCGGATCGCCTTCAGCACGCGCGCGAGCGCCGCTTCGTTGTCGTCCGAGTAAAGCCCCAGGTCCTGCGGCGTGATCCGCCCTTCCGGCGACACCGCGGTGGCTTCCACGATCAGCATGCCGGCGCCGGACAGCGCCAGCGAACCGAGATGGATCATATGCCAGTCGCCGGCGTTGCCGTCTTCAGCGGAGTACTGGCACATCGGCGCAATGGTGATGCGGTTGGCCAGCGTGAGGTTGCCGATAGCGAGCGGTTCGAACAATTGGCTCATGCGGTGGTGCTCCTTGCAGGGTCGGGCTGGCCCCTCAGGGGCCGGAAAACACGATTCTAGGCCGATGCCGGTTTTACTGCCGGCGCCGCTCAGCGTGTCGCACGGCGCGCGCCGGCGAGGCTCACGGCCAGTGCAAGCGCCAGCGCCACCGCGCCGCAGCCGAAGATCAGCGCGTAGTTCTCATGCGAATGCGCAAACATCCACGCATAGCCATAGCCCGCGAGCGCCTGGAACAGCGCGAAGGCACTGGTGGCATGGCTCCATGCCGCTCGTTGCGCGACCGGATCGTGCGGCAGCGTCTCCTGGATCGCGCCCAGGCCCAGCGGCGCAATGCCGGGCGTGAAGGCACCGAGCACCACCGCAGCCACACCCACCGCCAGCGGTTGGCCGCACAGCGCCAGCAACGTCGTCGCCAATCCCTGCAACAGCAGCGCAACCCGATACGCAGCACCAAAGCCGAGCCGGTCCCCGGCAAAGCCACACACCAATGGCCCCGCAATCGCACCGATGCCATACAGCACCCAGTACGACGCGCCAACACTGCTGCCGCGCCCCAGCCCGCGCGCGACAAGATCCACCAGCAGCATCATGGCCGGCACCAGCCCGAAAGCGTTGATCGCGTACTGCGCATACAACAGGCGCAGCTTGCGGCGCGCCTCCGGTGCCAGCGCCGCGGAAACCGATGCAGCCGCGCCCGCGCTCGCGGATGCCTGCGGCAACGCCCCTGGCCAGCCGAACCAGCTGAATGCCGTCAGCGCCAGCGACAACGCGCCCAGCCCCAGCCATGTTTCGCGCAGGCCAAACTGCAGCAGGCGCGGCACCAGCGTGCCAGATGCAGCAATGCCCAGCCCAAGCCCGAGGAAAATCGTGCCCATCACGAAGCCGCGGCGCGGCGCAGGGATATGCGGCAGGATCGAGGTCGCCACCAGCACCATGATCGCCCCACCGGCAAGGCCCGAGACAAAGCGCCAGGCGAAGAACCACCCTGCCGACAGCGGCCAGGCGCAGGCAAGAAACGCCACCGTGGCCGCCAGCATCAGCATGCGCAACACCGTCCGGTTCGACCAGACCGAGACCAGTGGCCGCCCCAGCAAAGCACCCGCCAGGTAGCCGGCAAAGTTGGCCGCGCCCAGTGCCACCGTCTGCGAGGCCGGGAACCAGTGCGCCTGGATCAACGGCGGGATCAGCGCGGTGTAGGCGAAGCGCGCCAGGCCGATTGCCACCAGGCTGGCACACAGGCCGGACAGCGCGGCGTAGATGTCGCGCAGTTCGAGTGGCGCCGGTGGGTTGGCGGCCGGCTGGCTCACGCTGAGGTTGCTGGACATGGTGCTCTCCGGTGACCCGTTGCCTTGCGACAGGCAAGACGGGGGCATCGGCGCCAGGGCATGACGCCGGAAAAAGGATGCAGCCCGCCCGCACGCGGCGCGGGCCGCGCGCATGGCTGCTGCGAATCGGGAAACTCAGGAAAGGCTGAGGGGAATCAGCCGGTGCCAGCGCTCAGCGGCGGCAACCCCAGCAAAGCCAGCGTCGGTCGCACCGCGCCCGCGAGCAGTTCGCGCTGTGGGGCAGCACGTGCCAGCACGCGCACGCCGAGCAGTACGGCCAGCAATTGCGCGGAAACGTCTTCCGCCGACAGGCGGGAATCGACTTCACCAGCCTGTTGCGCGGCGGCAAACTGGCGGCGGAAGTAGTCGCGGATTTCCGTGAAGGCATCCGCCACCTTCTGCTGCAGGTCAGGGTCGTCCGGCGTGACTTCGAGTGCCGTGTTCACCAGCAGGCAGCCGCGGTGCAGCGGGTCGGCCAGCGAACGTTCGATACTCTCGGCAAAGTAGGCAGTGATCGCGGCGGCGGGCGGCAGCGAGGCTTGCAGCCGCGCGATGCGCTCACGCACCGTGCCGTCGAGATAACCATCCAGTGCCAGCAGGAACAGCGAGCGTTTGTCGCCGAAGGCGTTGTACAGGCTGGGCTGCGTCATGCCCATTGCGCTGGTCAGGTCGCGGGTGGAAGTGGCTTCGTAGCCGCGTGCCCAGAAGGCGTCCAGGGCGGCGGTCAGGGCGGCCTGTTCGTTGAATTTGCGGGGGCGGGCCATGGCTGGGTTTTGTATCGATCGGTATGGAATGAGATTATAGATCGATCGATACAAAACGCAAGGACCGTCATTCGGACCTAGTCCCTCGGATCCGCCATCGCCAACCGCAACCAGCTAGCCACCGCTCCCACCCCGGCAAACCCCGCCCCCAGCGCCAGCGCCATCCCCGGCCCATGCGCCCCGCCAATGCCAAAACACAGCGCCACCAACGCCGCCCCCGTCGCCTGCCCCAACAACCGCGCCGTAGCAATCACCCCACTGGCACCACCACTGCGCTCCCGCGGCGCGCTGGACATCAGCGCCTTGAGATTGGGCGACTGGAAGAAACCAAAGCCGGCCCCGCAAATGCACATGCGCATGCCGATATCCAGCGCACTGGGATTGGCCGGCAGCAAGGCCAGCGACACCATCCCGGCACTCATCACCGCCAGCCCGACACCCCCGAGCAATCCAGGCGGATAGCGATCCGACAGCCTCCCGGCGATAGGCGCGATCAGCGCCACCACCACCGACCATGGCGTCAGCAGGAAGCCGGTCTCAACCTGCCCGCGCCCGAGCACATGCTGGAAATAAAACGGCAGCGACACAAAGGCCAGCCCCTGCGCGGCAAACGAGCACACCGCGGTCAGCGTGGACAGCGCAAACATCGGCCGCTTGAACAGGTCCACCGGCAGCATCGGCGCAGGGTGCCCACGCTCACGCCACAACAGCAGCCCGAACGCGACCACAAAAATGCCCGCCGCCGCCAGCGACTCGTGCAGCGGCGCTCGCTGCGCACCCTCGCCCAACGCAAAGATCAGCGCCGCAAAGGCAATCACGTTAAGCACCGCGGTCACGCGATCGAAGCCATGCGTGCTTCGCGGTGTCTGCGGCAGCGAGCCGCGCGCCATCGCCAGCGCCAGCAGGCCGATCGGCAGGTTGACGGCGAACAGCCACGGCCACGTGCCGAACGACAGGATCACCGACGCCACGGTCGGGCCCACCGCGAACGAGACGCCTACCACCAGCGCATTCAACCCAAGCCCGCGCCCGAGCCGGTGCATCGGGAAGATCGCGCTGATCAATGCCGTGTTGACGCTCATGATCGCCGCGGCGCCGATGCCCTGCAGCACCCGCGCCGCCGCCAGCGTCGGCAACGACCACGCCAGCGCGCATATGACCGAGGCGGCGATAAACAGCATCACCCCGCCGAGGTAGATGCGCCGATGACCGACGACGCCTCCCAGTGCCGCGAACGGCAGCAGCGTCGACACCATCGCCAGCTGGTAAGCATTGATCACCCACACGGACGCCGCCGGCGTGGCCTGCAGGTCGGCCGCGATCGATGGCAACGCCGTATTGGCGATGGCGGTATCGAGGGTGGCGAGCGCGACGGCGATGAGCATGGCGGCCATGCCGCGGCGCTCGCGCGAGGTCATGGCGGTGTCCGCGCCGGCGACGGACGCGGACTGGAGGGGCGCTGTATTGGGCACTGTCTTTACCGGTTGCCGCCACGGCCGGTTGCAGACTTCAGGGACCGTGGCGATTCACAGTCCAAGACAATACGGGAAATTGCTTCAACGTGCTGAAGGCGTCTTCATATGTATGCACATTCAGGCCGCCCGTGCGCCCGCCCCCACCCCGTAGCGATCGGCCGGCTTGCTGCGCGACAGCTTGGGCGCCAGCGCAAGACGTGCCGATTCGAAGGCCTGCCAGTCCGCCAGGTCAGGCAGCGATGGAATCGTGGCCAGTTCCCCCTGGTCGAGGCCGGCGAGTGCGGCGTCGACGAGGTCGTCGGCGTCCATCACGATTTCCTGCGGCAGGTTGTCGACCGCATGCCCTGCCACGTCCCAGAACTCGGTGCGCGTCGCACCCGGCAAGACCGCCTGGATCCGCACGCCCTTGTCGGCCAGTTCATGGTGCAGCGACTGGCTGAATGCCAGCACAAAGGCCTTGGTGCCGCCATAGACGCCATTGAGCACTTCCGGGGCCACCGCCACGATCGATGCGATGTTGATGATGGTGCCGTTACCGCGCTCGACGAATTTCGGCGCGATCGCGTAGGTCAGGCGCGTCAGTGCGGTGACGTTCAGGCCGATCATCGCTTCCATCTTGTCCGGCTCGGAGGCGAGCAGAGGCCCTGCCCCGCCCACGCCCGCGTTGTTGACCAGCATGGTGATGCTCGCGTCGGTGCGCAGGATGTCTTCCACGCGGCGCACGTCGGACGACTTGCCGAGATCGGCCTGGACCACTTCGACGGCACGCCCGGTGGCGTCGCTCAGGTCATTGGCGAGCGTGTCGAGCCGTTCGCGGTTGCGCGCGACCAGGATCAGGTCGTAGCCGCGGCGCGCCAGGCGCTGGGCGTAGATGGCGCCGATGCCAGAGGAAGCGCCGGTGATCAGGGCCGTGCCCTTGTGTGTCGTGTCATGCATGAAAGTTCTCCAATGTGCTGCGGCATCCTTGCCGCCTGCGTTGGAGCCAGAATAGGTGGATAATGGATTGACTCAAATGTCATATATGCCACCATTCAGGACATCCACTGGAGAACAGCATGCTTTGCGTCGGAATCGTCCTTTATCCCGGCTTCCAGGTGATGAACCTGGCGGTGACGACCGTGTTCGAGTTCGCCAATATCACGGCGGGCAGCAAGACCTATGAGGTGGTGCTGTTGTCCGAGCACGGCGGGCCCGTGACCAGTTCGGCGGGGTTCTCCGTGGCCACCGAGCCATTCGGGCGGCGCCGTTTCGACACGGTGCTGGTCGTGGGCGACAACGAGATGATCGAAACGCCGGACGCCGTGATCGCGTTCCTGCGGCGCGCGGCGCGCACATCCAGGCGCATGGCTTCGACCTGTACAGGCGCGTTCAACCTCGCGCAAGCGGGACTGCTCGATGGCAGGCGCGCCACTACGCACTGGTTTTTCGCCGCGCGCTTCCGGCAGGAGTACCCGAACGTCAAGCTGGAAGAGGACCGCATCTTTATCGTCGACGGGCCGGTGTGGACGTCGGCCGGGATGACGGCGTGCATCGACCTGGCGCTTGCACTGGTCGAGAAAGACCTCGGCCCCGACTGCGCACGCCAGGTGGCGCGCAAACTGGTGGTGTATCACCGCCGCGCAGGCGGCCAATCGCAGTTCTCGGCCCTGCTGGAAATGCAGCCGCGCTCCGACCGCATCCAGACCGCGCTGGACTATGCCAAGCGGCACCTGCAGACCGAGTTGTCGGTCGAGCAACTGGCAGGCGCGGCCAATCTCAGCGCGCGGCAGTTCAGCCGCGCTTTCCGTGCGGAGACCGGGCAGTCGCCGGCCAAGGCAGTCGAGCACCTGCGGCTGGAAGCGGCGCGGCTGATGCTGGAATCGGGCCGGCACCCGGTCGATGTGATCGCCCGCGAAACCGGCTTTGGCGACCGGGAGCGCATGCGGCGCGCGTTCCTGCGCGCCTATGGGCAGCCGCCGCAGATGATCCGGCGCGCGTCGCGCGCCGGCGAAGTGGCGGCCTGAGCCAGTCAGACAGCCCCGGTCGCCGGGGCTCGCTGTTACTGCACCGACAACCCGCCGTCCACGCCAATGCTCTGCCCGTTGATAAAACGGCCGGCAGGCGACGACAGCAGCACCGCCAGCCCCGCCACATCCCTGGCTTCGCCGATCCGGCGCATCGGAATGCTGGCAGCCAGCCGCGCCTCGCGCTCAGGGTCGCCCCACAGCGCTTCGCGCGAGAACTCGGTACGCACCGGTCCCGGGTTGATCGCGTTCACATTGATGCCCGACGGCCCCAGCTCCAGCGCCAAGCTGCGCACGGCCTGGTCGGTGGCGGCCTTGGTGATGCTGTACATGCCGAGGTAAGCCGACCCGCGCCTGGCCGCGATGCTGGACATGAACGTGATCGAGCCATCGCCGCGCGCAACCATCTGCGGCGCCAGCGCGTTCACCAGCACGAGGTTGCCGCGCACGTTGCCCGCCATCGCGGCATCGAACACCTCCGGCCCCTGGCTCAGCAACGATCCGGGCGCGCCGCTGGCGGCGGCATTCAGCACCAGCGCATCGACACGCCCGTAGGCGGCAAGCGCCTGCTCCGCGAACGCGCGCACGCTGTCCACGTCGGCGATATCGCAGGCGATGCCGGTGGCGCGAATGCCCTCCGCTTCCAGCTGGCCGGCCACGGCTCTCGCGGCGTCGCCGTCGCGCCCGGACACCACCACGGCGGCGCCGGCCGCGCCGAGGGCGCGGGCCATTTCCAGGCCCATGCCGCGGGTGGAGCCGGTGATAACGGCGACACGGCCGCCAAGGTCAAAAAGATTCTGCATGACTGATCACTCCTGAATGGGAAGCCAAAACCGCCTGCCGGCATTGGCATGACGAACACAACACTTTGAATAGATGACGCCTGACATCTATTGAATAAAGTATGGCCATCATCTAAACTGGCGTCAAGGCAGGAATTCGAGGAGGACCTCACATGGCACGCGCATCACGCGAGCAAGTCGAAAGGAACCGCGAAGCGATCGAACAGGCATCGTCGCGGCTGTTCCGCGAACGCGGTCTGAACGGCGTCAGCGTGGCCGAACTGATGGCAGGCGCGGGACTTACGCATGGCGGCTTCTATGGCCATTTCTCGTCCAAGGATGAGCTGGCGGCACAGGCATGCCGGCGTGCCTTCGAAGAATCGAACACGCGCTGGGCACGCCGCATCGACAGCGCCGGCGACGACCGCAAGGCCATGCTCGCCAGCCTGATTGAGCCCTATTTGAGTGCCGCACATCGCACCCACCCCGGCGTCGGTTGCGCCGCCGCGGCACTGGCCGTGGATGTCGCGCGCGAACCGGGCGACAAGCCCGTGCGCCAGGCCTACCTGGAAGGCTTCAAGGAGATGGCGGGGAGCATGGCAAAGACCGTGGAATCGGATGACCCGCAAGTGCGCCACGAAGAAGCGCTGGTGCGCATGGCGGTGCTGATCGGCGCCCTCACGCTGGCTCGCGCCACGGATGGCGATCCCGTCTCCGATGAAATGCTGAAGGTGGTACGAACGCGCCTGTTGGGCAGTACCGCCTAGCGCCACAGCAGCGTTTTTTCCCAAGCAGACTTAACCACCCGCTGCCATCAACAGCAGCGGGAGGGGCCCGTTTTGACTTTTTCTAACGCCCCAACCCGCAACCACCGATCCCGAGACTCCAATGTTTGCGCAAGCCCTCTCCAGCCGGCTCGACCGGCGCGGCATCCACTACGCGTGGCTGGTCGCCGCCCTCACCTTCCTGGTGATGCTCACCACCTCGGCCGCGCTCGGCCTGCCCGGTGCCTTCCTCACGCCGCTGACCAGGGAGATGGGCTGGAACACGGACCAGATCTCGTCGATCCTGGCCTTCCGCTTCGCGCTCTTCGGGCTGATGGCACCGTTCTCGGCCATCCTGATGGAGCGTTTCGGCGTACGCAACGTGGTCTGCGCCGCGCTCGCGCTGATCGCCGGCGGCATGGCGCTGGCGACGGTATCGACCGAACTGTGGCAGCTCTTCATCGCCTGGGGCCTGATGCTTGGCGTCGGCTCCGGGATGACCGCGCTGGTGCTGGCCGCCGTGGTGGCCAACCGCTGGTTCAGCGCGCGGCGCGGGCTGGTGATCGGCATCCTGACGGCCAGTGCGGCCACGGGGCAGCTGGCGTTCCTGCCGGTGGCGGCCTGGCTGATCGAGCATATGGGCTGGCGCGTGGCCGTGATCCCGGTGCTGGTTGCCTGCGCGGCGCTGGCGCTGCTGGTGCTCGGCCTGATGCGCAACCGGCCGGCCGACGTCGGCCTGGCTGCGTTTGGCGAAGTCCCGGCCGCTGCACCCGTGCCGTCCACCCCCGCGCCCGTCACGCCCTTCACCCTGCGCGGGCCCTTCACAGTGCTGCGCGACGCCGCCCGCACCCAGACTTTCTGGATCCTGGCCGGCACCTTCTTTATCTGCGGCCTGAGCACAAACGGGCTGATCCAGACCCACTTCATCGCGCTGTGCGGCGACTTCGGCATGGGCCCGGTGCCCGCCGCCTCCGCGCTGGCGATGATGGGCGCGTTCGACTTCATCGGCACCATCCTGTCGGGCTGGCTGTCCGACCGCTACGACAGCCGAAAGCTGCTGTTCTGGTACTACGGGCTGCGCGGCCTGTCGCTGTTCTGGCTGCCGCATTCGACCTTCACGCTGTATGGCCTGTCGGTGTTTGCGATGTTCTACGGGCTGGACTGGATCGCCACCGTGCCGCCCACGGTCAAGCTTGCGGCAACGGCCTTCGGACGCGAACGCGCGCCGATGGTGTTCGGCTGGATCTTCGCGGCCCACCAGATCGGCGCGGCCGTGGCGGCGTTTGGTGCGGGCATGAGCCGCACGCTGCTGCTGACCTACACGCCGGCGCTGTATGCCGCGGGTGCGGCCTGCATGGTGGCGGCGCTGCTGGCGCTTATGGTCAGCCGCTCCAGGGCGGCTGCCGCGACGGAGCCGGCCCGCGCGTGATAGTGGTGCACGGGCGCTAGCGCTTAACTCAGAACTTCGGGATGCGCAGCGTCTTGCTGACCATCAGCGTGCCCGACAGCGCGAACAGCAGCACCAGCGGATGCAGCACCGCAGGCCCCAGCTGCCAGGCGCCGCCCGGCAGGTCGCCGCCGAGGCGCCCCACCCACGCGCACCAGGCCAGCACGGCGGTCAGCAGCACGCTGGTCGGGATCGGCGTGCCTTCGAAGTACGCCACCTTGCCGCTGTCGCTGCCCGCGGCCAGCGACTCGGCGGTGACGTTGAAGCGCGCCAGCCGGCTTACGCCGCAGCAGACAAAGTAGATCAGCACGGCCAGGTCCCAGCCGCCGCGCATGCCGGCGGCAAAGGCCAGCGTGGCGGGCCCGACGCCGAAGGAGATCACGTCGGCAAGCGAGTCCAGCTCACGCCCCAGCGCGGAATGCGCATGGCGCCAGCGCGCGATGCGGCCGTCCAGCACGTCGAAGATAAAGGCCAGCGGCGCCAGCGCCGCGGCCGTGAAGAAATGCGCCAGCCGCTGGTCGGCGACATAGAACATGGCGAAGAACACCGACCCCATGCCGCACGCCGCGTTGCCCAGCGTAAAGACATCGGCGAGCTGCAGCTCGCGCAGCATCGAAAAATGGCGGGGGCGCTCCGGCCGCGTGTTCATGGCGCGCGCTTACTGGACCTTGGCGACGTGGTGCACGTTGGGCGGCGCGGCGAAGGTTTCGCCCACCAGGGCGCGCCACTGCTGGAACTCGGGCGATTCGCGGAAGTGGACCATATGGTCGTCCACCGTCTCCCACTCGACCACCAGCGTGTATTGTTCCGGCTGTTCGATCGAGCGGAACAGCTGCACGCCGTGGCAGCCGCGCGAGCGCAGGAACAGCGGCGTGGCCTGGCTCACGCCCTGCTCGAATTGCTTGTCCATGCCGGGCTTGATGGTGAGTTGTGCGATTTCCTTGATCATGGCTGGATACGTGGATATGACGGTTGGGGGTGGATGCCGGCACGCCGGCGGGTTGCTACTACCTTAGCACGACCGCGATGCCACATCTTAAGCATTCCGTTACATGCGGGGGTTAGCATCGCTCGCTCTGCCACTACCTGCCGAAGCCGCCATGCCCAGGATGGCCTGCTGCGCTGGCGTGGGATAACAGCGGAATCGATATCCGGTTTGCATCAGGACACTTTACCAGCGGAACTGCCGAGCGCAAGTATGGAACTGGGCAATCAGTCGAACGCGCATGCCGTCGAAAACCTCAAGCTGCATATCGTCTTCGTGACCAAATATCGCCGCAAGTCGCTGACGCCGGAGTTGCCTTGCCGATGCCGCCGCCATACCGCATGTCGTCGCCGTACAGGAATGGCATTTGACATCCTTATATGAACACCGCCCGGATGCCGGGGTAAATTGAAGGGCTTTCGCTTGTAGGTATGGGTTGCTGTCTTATCCGCTGAACTTGCCGCCCGCCTCGTAGTTTTCCTTCTGCAATGCCAACGCCTTGTTGTAGACGAACCGGCACGATCCACTGAAGCGGCGCATGTCGCACTGCTGTTCACCGGATGGCATCAGTTCGAACTTGAAGGCTTGGAGGCGCTGCATCGGTCCATTGTACAGTTGGCCTATGAGCACGAACAGAGACATCCGACACGGTCGCCATTGCGTTTTTCTATTGCATGTGCATTTGGTCTTCGTGACCAAATATCGGCGCGACGTGTTCACAAAGGAAATCTTGGACGACATGCGCGACATCTTCGCCAGCGTGTGTCAAAACTTCGAATCCGAGCTGGTCGAGTTCGATGGCGAGGACGACCATGTACACCTGCTGGTGAACTATCCTCCCAAAGTCTCCGTATCGTCGCTGGTGAACAGCCTCAAGGGCGTGTCCAGTCGCATGATCCGGAAAAAACGGTATCCCAGTATCCGCAAGAAGCTGTGGGGCGGTGCGCTATGGTCACCGTCCTATTTCGCCGGAAGCTGCGGCGGCGCACCCATAGAGATAGTGCGCCAGTACATCGAGCAACAGAAAACGCCACACTAACGTCCACGAAGAACGCCTGCAGCGTCCGCGCTATCCTTCCTCGCCCTGAAGGGCCCTGAAGGGCGAGGTTTGACGCGCTTTCCGATCAACGCCGACGAGCCCGTGACCTTCTCCTATGCGCCCCCGGCGGGTGCACCCACGGTGCCGGCCTACTACGCGCCGGATGCCTGGCGCTCGTCCGACCACGACCCGTTGCTGGTCGACCTGGCGCTGGGCGCGTCGCCTGACCGCTAGCCCGCCGCCCCACGACGCGCCAGCAGCCCGCGCGCCAGGTACAGCACCACCAGCAGGTTGGCCGCCGCCACACCGCCATGCAGCCAGCTCGGATGGACAAAGGCCTCGTACAGCTCCAGCGGGATATAGATGCCGCCCGACCACACCCCCAGCCAGTTTCCCCACGCCAGCCCGCGCCACAGCCCGTAGGCTTCGGCAAAGCGCATCAGCGCATAGACCGCCGCCGAGCCGCCGATGGCCCACAGGCGCGCGTTATCGGGATGCTCCAGCAGCGACAGGAAGATGGTGGGATAGCGGCTGGCGGGGTTGACGTGCAGGCGCTGGATGATGGCCTCGGCCAGCGCCTGGGCGTCGCGGTGAATCAGCGCGGCCAGGCCCAGGCCGGCCACGATCACCAGCAAGCCCTTGGCGGCTTCGATCAATGCAATGCCCTTCAGGCCCAGTGCGCCCTGTTTTGCCATGCGGTTCCCCAATCCGGTTTGCAGGAATTGCAAAGCCGGTATTGTGCTACAGGGGAACGCCGCGCTGGCCGCATTATGGGCCGCGCAGCGACGCGCAGGCTTCAGCGTCAGTAGTCGCGCTCGCGCATCGGCCCGTCCGCATCGATGCCGCCGCTGGCGGCGATGGGGCCGTCGACGGTGAGCGGGCCAGCGACGGTCAGGTCGCCATTGACGACCATGTCGCCATGGACCGTCAGCGGCCCCTTGAAGACCTTGAGGTAGCCGCCACGATACGGCAACGCCCGCGCACTGACCGGCCCGGTGAAGTAGGCCGCGGTCAGCGGGCCGCTGGCAAAGACGCGGCCTGCAACGGTCAGCGTGCCATGCACCCGCACCGGGCCTTGCACCTGCGCCGAGCCACCGATGGTGATCGGGCCGGATTCATGTGGCTGGGCGCGCAGCGGGCTGGCGCACAGCATCAGGGCCAGGGCCCCTGCCGTTGCCCACTGCCAGGACACCCCCGTGGCATCGAGGTGAAGCGTTCGGGACGACATGGTGATACCTCCGGCAACGCGGACTAGCGCTGCAGCTTCTGGTAAGTCCCGATCAGCTCGGCGCTGGCCAGCACATGGCGCTGCATCGCGCGCTCCACCGCAGCCTTGTCGGGCGTGCCGAGATCGGGCAGTTCCGCATCCAGCGCATACAGCTTGAAGAAATAGCGGTGCCGCCCGATCGGCGGGCATGGCCCGCCGTAACCGGTGCGGTGCCAGTCGTTCAACCCTTCGCGCGTGCCGGCGGGCAAGCCGGCCTTGGCAATGTCGGCAGGCAGCGCTTCCGCATGGGGCGGCAGGTTGTAGAGCACCCAGTGGACCCAGGTCATCTTGGGCGCGGCGGGGTCCGGCGCATCGGGATCGTCGACGATCAGCGCCAGGCTGGCGGTGCCGGGCGGCAGGCCGGACCAGGCAAGCGGCGGGGAGATGTCGGCGCCTTCACAGGTGTGCTGCGCGGGAATCTCGCCGCCCGCGGCAAATGCGCTGGATTGCAATAGGAACGACATGATGGCCTCGGCGGACACCCTTGGGGGTGGTGGTTCCAACTTAGGCCGGATCGGTGCCCCGTGCAAGGCGCAGCGCCCCAGGGGCAGCCGGCGCCCCGCGGCGATGCAGGGCGCACCATGGCATTATGGCGACCGCGGCGCCTCCAGCCTGGCCTTGAGCCGGTTGACGGCCTCGGTCGATTCGGCCTGGATGCGCGCGCGCAGCAGCACGCGGTTGAGCAGCGCAAAGAGCAGCGTAGGCGACCGGTAGGTGAATTCGCGTTCGAAACGCGTGCTTTCCGCCGAGGGCGTCAGCGACGGCGTCATGGCGGGCGTGAGCGTGTAGGTCACGGTGCCGGCCTTGCGGCCCTCGACCTCGCCATCGATCGACCAGGTGCGCGGCGGCTGGCTTTTGGTGACGGTCCAGACCACCACGCCGCTGCGCCCGGCGACCACGAAGGTCTCGGTGACGCGTTCGCCGGGCGCCAGTGAATGGTCGGTCGCGCCGGACACGCCCAGCGACGACGGATGCCACTTCGGCCAGTTCTGTGGGGTGGAGACGTAGGCAAATACCTCGGCCGGGGGCCGGGCAATCACCACTTCATTGTGGATGCGGGTGCGGTCAGCCCAGGGCAGCGGCACGAACAGCGCCGCCACGATGACCACCGCGACAATCAGTACCCAGAGCAAGAGCCGTTTCTTGTGTCGATGCATGTGAGCGGGAAGGGGCGCACCCCAGGGCGCAACCCAGGGCGCAAACGCGCGCCCCGGGCGCATGGCGCAATGCATCCAGTGTAGTGATTCGGATGCATCGCGCCAGCCCCGCCGCCGCTAGGGCGTGCCGGCGTGCGGCGTCACCGGCTCGGTGCCGCGGCGCCACTCGCCGGCTGGCTGGCCGCGACCGTCTCCGGCAACGGGCCCCAGCCGCCGCCCAGCCGGCGCACCAGCGAGACCGTTGCGGCAGCGCGCAAACCGGCCACCTGGTTGGCCTCGCGCTGCGATTGCAGCACGGTGCGGTCGGCATCGATCACGGTCAGGTAGTCGACCGCGCCGGCGTCATAGCGGCTGCGCGAGATGCGCGCGGCGCGCCGTGCGCCGCCCAGTGCGCTGTCCAGCGCGCCCGCCTGCTGGCTCAGCCAGCGCACATCAGCCAGGCTGTCTTCCACTTCGCGGAAGGCCACCAGCACGGTCTGCCGGTACGCCGCCACGCTTTCCTCATGCGCGGCCCGCGTGCCGGCCAGGTTGGCGCGGTTGCGGCCGCCATCGAACACGGTCTGTGCGATGGTGGAGCCGATCAGCGGCCCCAGCATCCACGTGCGCGACGACCACTTGAACAGGTTCGACAGGTCCGCCGACTCGAAGCCGAACAGCCCGGTCAGCGTGATGCGCGGGAAGAACGCCGCCTTGGCCACGCCGATGCGGGCATTGGCGGCGGCCATCTGGCGCTCTGCCGCTGCGATGTCGGGCCGGCGCTCCAGCAGTTCGGACGGCAGCCCCGCCGGCACCGCGATAGGCGCGGCGTCGAACGGCCGCGCCGGCAGCGAGAACGCCGCGGGCGGCACGCCGGTCAGCACAGCCAGCGCATGCTCCTGGTTGGCGCGGCGGCGCTCGATGCCGGCCAGGTCCGCGCGCGCGGTGCCCAGTTCGGCCTCGGCACGCGCCGGGTCCAGGTCAGTGGTTTCGCCGGCGTCGTAGCGCTTCTTCAGCAGCGACAATGCGTCCTCGCGCAGCTTGATCGTCGCATTGAGCAAGTCGCGCTCACTGTCGAGCGTGCGCAGCGCGAAATACGCCTGCGCCACGTCGGCCTGCAGCGCGAGCTGCACCGAGCGGTACAGGTCCTCGGCGGCCTCCCCTTCGGCACGCGCGGCGTTGACGCTGGAGGCGACGCGGCCGAACAGGTCGAGCTCATAGCTGGCAAAGGCGCGCGCCTTGAGCACCGTCTGCGGCGACACCCGTGTGCCATCGGGCAGGCCTTGCGACGCAGCCGACGGCTGCGAGCGGGTCGGGTCCAGCCCCACGCTCAGCTGCGGGTAGAGGTCCGCCTCGGTGGCGCCCGTGAAGGCTCGCGCCTGCTTCAGCCGGGCCGCGGCGATCGCCAGGTCCTGGTTGGAGGAATCGGCGGCGACGATCAGGCGGTCCAGCTCGGGGTCACCGAAGATCTTCCACCACTCGCCGCGATGCTGGCCTTCGGCCGGCGTCGCGGTCTTCCATTGCGCGCCTTCGGTCTGCGCGGCCTCGGCTTCCTTGAAGGCCGGCACGGTGGCCGTTTCCGGCACCTTGTAGGTCGGGGCCAGCGAGCAGCCGGCCAACACTAGCGCCGCGGCCAGCGTGGCCAGTCTGGGCAGCCATTGATATGTCGAAAATGCGGTCGAAAATGCAGGGGCATTCATGTTGATCACCATTATTCAGCCGATGCGGTCAGGCGCGTGCCTTGCTCTTGCGTTGCGGCGCGGCGCTGGCCGCGCGTGGCAAACAACCGCAGCGCCACATAGAACACCGGCGTCAGGAACAGCCCGAAGAACGTCACGCCGAGCATGCCCGCGAACACCGCCACGCCCATCGCATGGCGCATCTCCGAACCGGCGCCGCTCGATACCACCAGCGGCACCACGCCCATGATGAACGCGAACGAAGTCATCAGGATCGGGCGCAGGCGCAGGCGGCTGGCTTCGATCGCGGCCTGCACCACGGTGCGGCCGTGATGCTCAAGCTCGCGTGCGAACTCCACGATCAGGATCGCGTTCTTCGCTGACAATCCGACCAGCACGATGAAACCGATCTGCGTGAAGATGTTGTTGTCCCCACGCGTCAACCACACCCCGGTCATCGCGGCCAGCAGGCTCAACGGCACGATCAGGATCACCGCCAGCGGCAGCGTCAGGCTTTCATACTGGGCGGCCAGCACCAGGAACACCAGCAGCACGCACAGCGGGAAGATCCACACGCCTGCATTGCCGGCCAGGATGTCCTGGTAGGTCAGCTCGGTCCATTCGAACTTGATGCCCTTGGGCAGGGTCTCGGCGGCAATGCGCTCCGCAGCGGCCTGGGCCTGGCCCGACGAGAAGCCGGGCGCGGGGCCGCCGTTCATGTCGGCGGCGGTAAAGCCGTTGTAGCGCACCACGCTGTCCGGGCCGAAGCCCTGCTTCACCTGCACCAGCGACGACAGCGGCACCATGTCGCCGGCGGCGTTGCGCGTCTTCAGCTGCAGGATGTCCTCGGCATGGGCGCGGAACGGCGCGTCTGCCTGCACCTTGACCTGGTAGGTCCGGCCGAACTTGTTGAAGTCGTTGACGTAGGCCGAGCCAAGATAGGTCTGCAGCGTGTCGAACACATCGGTCACGGGCACACCCAGCTGCTTGGCCTTGACACGGTCCAGCTTGACATCGAGCTGCGGCACGTTGACCTGGTAGTTGCTGAAGATGCCGGCCAGCTCGGGCGTGGCGCGCGCCTTGTTGGCGAACGCGTTGGTGGCCTCGAACAGCGCGTCATAGCCCAGCGCGGCACGGTCCTCGATCATCAGCTTGAAGCCGCCGATGGTGCCCAGGCCCTGCACGGGCGGCGGCGGAAACACCGCGATAAACGCGTCCTGGATCGCCGCATACTTCTGGTTCAGGTCCGCCGCGATGGCCGCACCCGACAGCTCCGCGCTCTTGCGCTCGTCAAACGGCTTGAGCGTGGCGAACACGATGCCGGCGCTCGGGCTGTTGGTGAAGCCGTTGATCGACAGGCCCGGGAAGGCCACCGCCGATTCCACGCCCGGATGCTTGAGCGCGATGTCGCTCATCTTGCGGATCACGTCCTCGGTACGGTCCAGCGTGGCGCCGTCGGGCAGCTTGGCAAAGCTCACCAGGTACTGCTTGTCCTGCGCCGGCACGAAGCCCTTGGGCACCAGCTGGAACACGCCCCAGGTCAGCGCCAGCATCACCGCATACACGCCGAACACCGAGCCCTTGCGGCGGATCACGCCCTTCACGCCACGGCCATAGCTTTCCGCGCTGCGGCCGAAGAAGTTGTTGAAGCGCTTGAAGAAGCCGCCGAACACGCGATCCATGCCGCGCGACAACCAGTCCTTGGGCGCGTCGTGGCTCTTCAGCAGCAGGGCCGACAGCGCTGGCGACAGCGTCAGCGAGTTGAACGCCGAGATAATGGTCGAGATCGAGATCGTCAGCGCGAACTGCTTGTAGAACTGGCCGGTCAGGCCGCTCATGAAGGCCAGCGGCACGAACACGGCGATCAGCGTCAGCGCGATGGCGATAATGGGGCCGCTGACTTCGCGCATGGCCTTGTAGGTAGCCTCCTTCGGCGTCAGCCCCTCCTCGATATTGCGCTCGACGTTCTCCACCACCACGATCGCGTCATCGACCACGATCCCGATCGCCAGCACCAGCCCGAACAGCGACAGCGCGTTGATCGAGAAGCCGAACGCATGCATCAGGCCAAAGGTACCGACGATCGACACCGGCACCGCCAGCAGCGGGATGATCGACGCACGCCAGGTCTGCAGGAACAGGATCACCACCAGCACCACCAGCGCGATGGCCTCGAACAGCGTATGCGTCACCGCCTCGATCGAGTGGCGCACGAACTGCGTCGGGTCATAGACAATGCTGTAGTCGATGCCGTCCGGGAAGTTCTGCTTCAGTTCTTCCATGGTCTTGCGCACGTCATCCGAGATCTGGATGGCGTTGGAGCCCGGTGCCTGGAAGATCGGGATGGCCACGGCCGGCTTGTTGTCCAGCAGCGAGCGCAGCGCGTATTCGGACGCGCCCAGCTCGATGCGGGCGATGTCCTTCAGGTAGGTCACGCCGCCGTCGGCCGAGGTGCGCACGACGATATCGGCGAACTCCTCCACCGTGCTCAGGCGCCCCTGCGCATTGACCGACAGCTGCAGGTCGGCACCCGGCAGCGACGGCGACTGCCCGATCACGCCGGCCGCCACCTGCACGTTCTGCTCGCGGATGGCCTTGACCACGTCGCTGGTGGCGAGCTGGCGCTCGGCCATCTTCTCCGGGTTGAGCCACACGCGCATGGCGTAGTCGCCCGAGCCGAACAGCTGCACCTGGCCCACGCCCTGGATCCGCGCGAGGCGGTCCTTGACGTTGATCACCGCGTAGTTGCGCAGGTACGTCATGTCATAGCGGTCGTTGGGCGAGACCAGGTGGACCACCATGGTCAGGTCCGGCGAGCTCTTGACCGTGGTGATGCCCAGCCGGCGCACGTCTTCCGGCAGGCGCGGCTCGGCCTGCGACACGCGGTTCTGCACCAGCTGCTGGGCCTTGTCCGGGTCGGTGCCCAACTTGAAGGTCACGGTCAGCGTGAGCAGGCCGTCGCTGTTGGACTGCGACGACATGTAGAGCATGTCCTCGACGCCGTTGATCTGCTCTTCCAGCGGCGACGCCACCGTCTCGGCAATCACCTTCGGGTTGGCGCCCGGATACTGCGCGCGCACCACCACCGAGGGCGGTACCACTTCCGGGTACTCCGAGATCGGCAACTTGAACATCGATATGGCGCCAATCAGGAAGATCAGCACCGACAGCACCCCCGCGAAGATGGGGCGGTCGATAAAGAATTTTGAGAGATTCATCTTGGTCTCTGCTAAAGCGCTCCCCTGGCGGCCCGCCGTGGCGGGCACCATCAACAGCTTGGGAACGATAAGAACTACGGACGCTCGGTCTGCGCGTTCAGGCGATTGCCAGGGGCGACGGCATTAAATGTTCATCAGGCCGGTCCCCTCTCCCGCAAGCGGGAGAGGGAAGCAAACCATCGGCTCGCATGACTCAACTCACCGGCTTTGCCTCAGCCTCGCCCTTCTCGCTCGCTGCCTGCTTGCGGTCCGGCACAACGCCGCGCGGTTCCAGTTCGCTGCGGTAAGCCATCGCCACCGTCTTCGGCTGCACCGTATCGCCCGGCCGCACGCGCTGCAGGCCGTTGACGACGATGGTCTCGCCCGCCTTCACGCCCTTGCGGATCACGCGCAGGCCTTCGTAGTTGGGTCCGAGCTCGACTTCGCGGTAGACCAGCTTGTTGGTCTTGTCCAGCACCAGCACGAACTTCTTGCCCTGGTCGGTGCCAACCGCGCGGTCATTGACCAGCACCGCCGGGTGCGGCGCGCCGCCGCCCATCTTGACCTTGGCGTACAGGCCCGGCAGCAGGCGCCCGTCGTCGTTCTCGAACACCGCGCGCACGCGGATGGTGCCGCTGCGCGGGTCGAGCCGGTTGTCAACCGACTGGATCTTGCCCTGGTGCGGATGGCCGTCTTCGTTGGCCAGGCCCAGGTAGACCGGCAGGTTGGCCTGGCCGCCGCCCGCGCCAGGCGCGGTGTAGCGCAGGTAGCTCTGCTCGTCGATCTCGAAGCTGGCATAGACCGGCGACACCGACACCACCGTGGTCAGCGCCGGCGAAGCCGCGCCCGGTGCCACCAGGTTGCCGACGGTGATCTCCGCACGCGACACGCGCCCGGCCACCGGCGCGGTGATGCGGGTGTAGGCGAGGTTCAGGCGCGCGGTTTCCAGCTGTGCCTGCGCGCCGCGGACGTTGGCGCCAGTTTCGCGGGCGGCGTTGATGCGCTCGTCGAACTCGCGGCGCGAGATCGCGTTGTCATCCAGCAGCCGCTGGGCGCGCGTCTGTTCGCTCTGCGCATGGGCAGCGCGCACCTGCGCGGCGGCCAGCGCGGCTTCGGCGCGGGCCACTTCCGCGGCATAAGGACGCGGGTCGATGGTGAAGAGCGGATCGCCCTTCTTTACCAGCGCGCCTTCGCGGAAGTGCACGGCGTCGATGGTGCCGCCGACGCGCGGGCGTATCTCCACTCTCTCAACCGCCTCCAGGCGGCCGGAGAATTCGTCCCACTCGGTGATGGTCTGGCCGACCACTGCGGCCACTTCAATGGCCGGCGCGGGCGGCGGGGTGTTGGCATGGGCTTCGCCGCCATGCCACGCACCGCGCAGGGCCGCGGCGGCCACGCCGGCGCCCAGCACCACGACGATGGCGAGAGCGATCAGGGTACGTTTCTTCTGCTGCTGCATTTCTCAAACTCCTGGTTCGGGTTTTCTTCAACCGGAAAAGCAAATGGCCGAACGCCGCCTGCCGGTCCGCGGGGGCGGATCGGAACCATGGCCAATCTGATGGTCGGACTTAGGGCCGCTGCCGCGCTACAACGCTGCGGGCGGTCCTGGCTCTGGCCGAAGCAGAGCCGGCTGGCGGTAGTCTGGAGCGGCTCAGCCGGGGGGCTCGGCTCCAGGCCGGCTGGGTTCAGGCAGGCCGGCGTTCAGTCAGGGATGAGGTATCGTCGGCCGCGGCCAGACATCGCCGCAGGAACCGCGCACCTTCGTCGACCCATGCCTGACAACTGTCATGGGCCTCTTCCACGCCGTCGCCGCAGGCGCCGGGCATGATCATGGCTTGGGCCGGCACGCCGGCCTTGCCCAGGCGCCCGGCGAAGGCTTCGCCTTCGGCACGCAGCGCGTCATATTCCGCTACCTGGACCAGCGTGGGCGGTAGCCCCGCCAGCCGTGACGCCAGCGCCGGCGCGGCATACGGATGCACCGTGTCCGCCGGCGTGGGCAGGTAGTCGCGATAGTTGCAGGCCAGGCGCCGCAGCGTTTCCATCGGCACCTGCCCGCCGTCGAAACCAGCGCCCGAGGCGTGCTGCAGGCACGGGTCCGTTACCGGGCGGATCAGCCACTGCCCGCGCGGCTGCGCGGTGCCGCGGTCGCGCAGTATCTGCGCCAGCGCGATCGCCAGGTTGCCGCCTGCCTCTTCGCCCACCAGCGCAAAGCGGGTCTTGTCCACCTTCAGGCGGCGGGCGTTGCGCAACACCCATTGCACCGTGCTGTGCGCGTCCTCCGGCGCCGCCGGGAACGGATGGTCCGGCGCCAGCGAGTAAGCTGGCGTCACCACCACCGCCGGTACCGCGGTGGCAAGGTCCTGCACCAGCTTGCGCGCCCGCTCCAGGCCGCCATCGACAAAGCCGCCGGCATGCAGGTACACCAGCCAGGGCAGCAAGGCCGCCGCGTCGGCGCCCGGCGCGGGATAGCCCGCCGGGTAGCACACGCACACCGAGATCTCGCGCCCGTCGCTGGTCACCGTATGCTCGGCCACGCGTGGCTGCGCCTGGCCGGCTGCGTTGGCGGCGGCATGGGGGCGATGGCCTGGCTTCTGTGGCATGGCGTCCGGCGCACGGGGGAAACGATGCGCTTGAGTGTTGCGATGCAACGGATTATGGTGATTGACGAGGATGGGATAAAGCAAGAGATCGCCAATGCACTGTTCCGCGATTGGAATAATCGGCAACAGTGCTGTCATGACCGCCCCGATCGCCTGCGACAGCCCAAATCCCCACGCATGACAAGGTCTTGGGAATTGTGATTCACTCCGGCTCTCGGCACGCGCGGCGGTCCACCAGGGCCGGTGCGCGCCCGGTCGGAGGCGGGAATGACCCGCTGTGGCACCGGACGCCCTGACAAACCCATGCCGGAGCAACGCGCCCAGCCAGCGCGCGCGTCCAGTGCCAGCCAGCCGGCAGACTCCCCATAACAACAATCAGCAACGGCCGCGCGCGCCACGAGCGCGGGCGGCATCGCCGTTCGGATCTATCGTCGGAACCTCATCATGGACCGTCTCGTATCAATGCAGGCATTCACCCGGGTCGTGGACGTCGGCAGCTTTGCCCGTGCCGCCGAATCGCTGGACCTGCCCAAGGCCACGCTGACCCGCCTGATCCAGAACCTGGAAACCCATCTGGGGGTCAAGCTGCTGCACCGGACCACGCGCCGCATCAGCGTGACCAACGACGGCGCGGCCTACTACGAACGGTGCGTGCGCATCCTGGCCGATGTCGAGGAAGCCGAGCAGTCGCTGACGCGGCATAACAACTCGCCGCGCGGCACGCTCTCGGTCGACACCACCGCGCCGCTGGCGAATCTGGTGATCGTGCCCGCCTTGCAAGACTTTTTCCAGGCCTACCCCGACCTGAAGCTGAACCTGACCATCAACGGCAAGCCCATCGACCTGCTGCAGGAGGGCGTCGACGTGGTCTTGCGCGTGGGGGTACCGCTGGATGAATCGATGGTGGCTCGCCGCATCGGCCACGTGCAGCTGGCCTTCTACGCCTCGCCTATCTACCTGAACCGCTTCGGCACGCCGCGCGACCTCGCCGAGCTGGCGCAGCACAAGGCGGTGAACTACCTGTCCAACCGCAACGGGCGCGAAATGCCGTGGCCGATGGCGCGCGGCATGGAGCGCAGCGAGGTGCTGCTGCCGTCGACGATCTCGACCAACGATCCCGAGGTCTACGTGGGCTGCACGCTGGAAGGCCACGGCATCGCCCGCATCTCGCGCGCGATGGCCGAGCCGTACGTGAACAGCGGCCGGCTGGTGGAGATCCTGGCCGACTGGCAGACCGATGACCTGCCGATCTCGGCGATGTACCCGCAGAACCGGCACCTGTCGGCCAAGGTGCGGGTGTTCGTGAACTGGGCGGCCGACCTGTTCTCGCGCCATCCGCATTTTGGTGCGGCACAGCAGCGGCTGGCGGTGGCGGCCTGACCAGCGCAGCCCTGGTCGTATTCGGTAAGGCAAGGTGACAGGTAACGCCAGGTAGGACAAAACCGGAAAGCCGCCATGGCGCCGGCCGACCTATACTGTTTCATCCGAAATCACGACCAGAAGAGGATTCCGATGAAACAATTGCTTACCCCCCTGGCTGCCTGCATCGCCGCGACCGTGGCACTGGCCGGCTGCGCCGGTTCCGGCAAGAGCTCCTCGGCCTCATCCGGCGCGGCTGCCGCAGCCCCGGCGGCAGCCAGTGCGTCCACGACATCCGGTCCGAGCCGGGCGAGTGCGACGCTGCAGCCCAAGAGCGGCAGCAATACCGCCGGCACCGTGTCCTTCCAGCAGCAGCCCGGCGGCGTACTGATGACCGCCGCGATCACGGGCCTGCCGCCCAACACGGCCCATGGCTTTCACGTCCATGAAAAAGGCGACTGCTCCGCGCCTGACGCGATGAGCGCAGGCGGGCATTTCAACCCGACCGGCAAGCAGCATGGCCAGATGACCATGCCCGACCATCACGCCGGCGACATGAACAACGTGACCGCCGACGCCAGTGGCAACGTGCGCGTCAGCATGCTGCTGCCGTCGCTGACGGTGGGCACCGGCGCCAACAGCGTGATCGGCCGCGCGGTGGTGGTGCACAAGGATCCGGACGATTACAAGACGCAACCGACGGGTAATGCTGGCGGGCGCATTGCTTGTGGGGTGGTGGCGGCTTCCTGACCGCGCTCCGAACGGCTGGCGAAGTTTGGCGCGAAGTTTGGCAAACTCGCCGGTGTTCCCCCTCTCCCGCACGCGGGAGAGGGGAGCAAACCAGACCCGCCGACAGCCAATGCCATCGCCGACAGACGCCGCGTTCCCGCTCCATCGCCGCCTGCGCGCCAATTCGCTGCTGCTGTGCTGCGCCACCCTGCTTGGCGGCTGCGCACTGCCGCCGCTGGACCATCGCACCGAATCCACCGCCATTACAGCCGCCGAAGCCCGTGCCACGGCGCTGGGCAAGGCGATCGCGCCAGAACTGGAGCGGCATCCCGGGCTCAGCGGCATCCATCCGCTGAACAACGCCTACGCCGCCTTCGCCGCGCGCGTGCAACTGGCGCGCACGGCGAAGCGCACGCTCGACGTGCAGTACTACATCTGGCGCAACGACCTGACCGGCACGCTGCTGCTCGAAGCGCTGCATGAAGCCGCCGACCGCGGCGTGCGCGTGCGCCTGCTGCTGGACGACAACGGCATCGCCGATATGGACGAACTGCTGGCTGCGCTGGATGCGCATCCGCAGGTCGAGGTGCGCATCTTCAACCCGTTCGTGGTGCGGCACCCCAAGCTGCTCAACTTCCTGACAGACTTCCGCCGCCTGAACCGGCGCATGCACAACAAGTCGTTCACCGCGGATGGCGTCGCCACCATCATCGGCGGGCGCAACGTAGGCGACGAGTACTTCGGCGCCACCGAGGGCGTGCTGTTCGCCGACCTGGACGTGATCGCCATCGGGCCGGCGGCGGCCGAGGTGGCGCGCGATTTCGACCGCTACTGGTCCAGCGGCTCGGCCTACCCCGTGGACCGGCTGGTGCTGCCGGTCAGCATCGAGCGGCTGGCGGAACTGCAAGGCAAGGCCCGCGCCGTCGAAGAAGACCCGGCCGCCGGGGCCTACATCACGGCGGTGCGCGAGCTGCCCGACGTGCAGCGCATCCTCGACGGCACGCTGACGTTCGAGTGGGCCAGCACCCGCATCGTCAGCGACGATCCCGCCAAGGCGCTGGGCGAGGCGCCGCGCGACACGCTGGTGGCACACCAGTTGCGCGAGATCCTGGGCGAGCCCCAGCGCGAACTGGACCTGGTCTCGCCCTACTTCGTCCCGGCCACCGGCGGCACCACGTACTTCACGCAGCTCGCCGAGCGCGGCGTGGCGGTGCGCGTGCTGACCAACGCGCTCGAGGCCACCGACGTGGCCGCCGTGCATTCCGGCTATGCGAAGCGCCGCAAGGCGCTGCTCGAGGCGGGCGTGGACCTGTACGAGCTGCGGCGCTCGGCGGCGCCGGGCAAGAAGGAAGAGCGTGCCGGCCCGTTCGGCAGCTCGGGCTCGAGCCTGCACGCCAAGACCTTTGCGGTCGATGCCAGCCGCGTGTTCGTGGGTTCGTTCAACTTTGATCCGCGCTCGGCCAACCTGAATACCGAACTGGGCTTCGTCATCGACAGCCCTGTGCTGGCGCAAAGGATCGAATCCTCCTTCGCCAGCGTGATCCCGCAAGCGGCCTACCAGGTCAAGCTGGACGAAACCGGCAAGCTGTACTGGCTGGAACGGCGCGGCGACGAAGTAATCCGTTACGACACCGAACCCAACACGAGCTGGTTGCGCCGGCTCGGCATCTGGTTCCTGCAGATCCTGCCGATCGAGTCGATGCTGTAAGCGGGCGTTCAGATCTGGTCGATCAGGCTGCGCACGATGTCGGCCAGCCGCTCGGCGCGCTGGCGGCCTTTGGCGTCCAGTTCCATGCCGCAGCCGCTGGCAATCGCCTTCAGGCCGAACAGCGCATCGCCAACGTCGCGCCAGGCCGGGTAGTCGGCGTGGATCTTTTCCAGCGCGGCGGCCCCCGCCGCCACCTGCGCGGCAGCGG
Organism: Cupriavidus sp. PB-02; assembly: GCF_058252315.1. Classification (NCBI taxonomy): domain Bacteria; kingdom Pseudomonadati; phylum Pseudomonadota; class Betaproteobacteria; order Burkholderiales; family Burkholderiaceae; genus Cupriavidus; species Cupriavidus sp. PB-02. The sequence continues at coordinate 1,276,058 of NZ_CM177695.1, read as the reverse complement.
GCATGTTGCCGGCTGCGAGGTCTTCCAACGCCATGGCGGCGTCGACCAGGCCTTTGCGGTTCATCTGCAGTCTCCCCTCTGTGTCTTGTCATGGCCGCCACGGCGGGCGGCGTTGACACTGTAGCAGGCTACAGGGAGTCGGGTCAGTCGGGGACAGCCCGAAGCGGGCGGGCGCCCGTGCCCCGCAGCGAGTGCGCTATCGGGCGCTGCGCCGCCCGCCATCAGTTGCGCCCGATGTCTTCCAGGATGCGCGTCATCAGGTACAGGCGCGGCACGATCGAATCGAGCTCGATGTACTCGTCGCGCGCGTGGTAGCCGAAGCCGGCCAGCCCGAAGCTCTCCACCACCGCCGGCTTGCCCGAGCGCGCGGCATAGCTGGCATCGGTGGCGCCGCCGGTGCCTTCGGCCAGCGCCAGCGTGCGGCCGTCCAGCTCGGCGTAGATTTCCTGCGCGCGCTTGGCCAGCGCCCGGCCGCGCGCATCGGCCACGAACGGCGGTCGGCCCTCTTCCATCGTCACCGTGGTCTGCGTCTCCGGCACCAGCTGGCCGGTCTTGACCTTGTCCTGCAGCGCGACCTTGAGCTTCTCCGCCGCGCCGCTGGCGGTGGTGCGCACGTCGCCATAGGCCACGGCGCTTTCGGGGATCTGGTTGCGCACCGTGCCGGCCTGCGCCTGGGTCCAGTTCAGCTGCGAACCCGGCACCAGGCTGGCGGTGTCGCGGGTCTGCTGCAGTTGGTAAGCGAGTTCCATCAGCGCATTGCGGCCGCGGTCCGGCGCGGCGCCGGCGTGCGAGGCGCGGCCCTTGACCTGCATGGTGGCGGTGGCGGTGCCGGAGGCGCCCAGCAGCAGTGATTCCGCCTTGACCACGTCCTTGGCCGCGGTGGGCTCGCATGACAGCACCACGTCATGCTGCGCGGCCAGCGCGGCGATGGCCTCGCCGGAGCCGACCGAGCCGACTTCCTCGTCCGGGTTGAACAGCACCGTGATCTGCGCGTAATCGCGCCAGCCCTTGTTCTTGAGGATCTCGAGCGAGTGCAGGATGACGGCGATGCCGCCCTTGTCGTCGGCGATGCCGGGCCCGTAGAGCCGGTTGCCTTCCTCGCGGATCGGCTGCGTGGCCAGCGTGTTGGCTGGGTACACGGTGTCCATGTGGGCGATCAGCATGATGCGGCGCTTGCCGTTGCCAACAAAGGTGGCCTTGACCATGGTGCCCGGGCCCTTCGTCACCGGCACGCGCTCCACCTTGGCGCCGAGCGCCTGCAGCCGCTTCTCCGTATAGCTGGCCATCTTTGCCAGGCCTTGCGCGTTGGCGCTGCCGGATTCGATCGACACCATCTCCTTGAGCGACTGCACCAGCGCGGGCTGGGCGGCGCGCGCGGCGGCCAGCAACTCGGCATCGGGCTGGGCGGCGGCGGCAAGGGTGCCGGCTCCGGCAAGCGTCAGGGCAGCGGCAACGGCAACGTGGCGGACGGACAACGGCATGGAATCTCCTCGATCTGGTCTTGTTGGGGCCGTGCAGCGGCGCAGCGCCTGTGCCACCGCACGAGTGGAGGATGCTAGCCCTTGCCAGAAACTTAGGGGAGGATCAATATCGCCAATCCGGATGCCGATTCCGCCAGCGGCCACGACGCCGTGCACGCTGTGCCACGCTCCAGACCCGCCTGGCGCGCCCGACCGCCACTACCCTGCCCGACGCCCCCGCATGCGAGTACAGAACCCATCGCCCTCCGGCAGTACGCCGCTGCATGTCCGCCTGCTATGGCTGCCCGACGCCATGCCGGGCACGCTCTTCACCACGCTGGACGTGCTGCGCACCGTGGCCGGCGTGGCCAGCCTGCAGCGGCCCGATGCCGCGCCGACGCTGAGCTGGCAGCTGTGCGGCGGCAACGGGCGCGCGCTCGCCACCGACCTGCCCGGCCTGGCTTCCTCGACCCGCCGCGCACGCGCACCGGACGGCCACTCGCTGCTCGTCATCCCTGCCCTGCTCGCCAGCAACGCCCCGCAGCTCGGCGAGATCGTGCGGCGCGACGCCGCGGCGCTGCGCCTGGTGGAGCGGCACGCGGAGGCCGGCGGCTGGATCGCGGCGTGTTCGTCAGGGGTGATGTTCCCGCTGCAGCTCGGGCTGCTGGACGGCGCGCGCATCGGCGCACCCTGGATGTACCAGAGCTGGATGACGCGCGAATATCCGCGCTGCGACCTCGGCGGCGACCAGGCGATGAACGTGCACCAGCGCGTGTTCTCGTGCGTGGCGCCGGCACTGCAGGTTGAGTTCATGCTGCGCGTGCTGGAGCACCTGCACGATCCCGACCTGGCGCAGGCGGCATCGCAGCTGATGCTGTTCCAGTCCGAGCGCCAGCGCAGCGTGCCGGCGCTGGTGTCACAGCGCTGGCTCAGCCGCACCGCCGACAGCCCGGTCTACCGCGCGATCCAGTGGCTGCAGGACCATGTCGGCGAACCCTACCGGCTGGCCGCGGTCGCGCAGGCCGCCGCGGTCAGCGAACGCACGCTGCTGCGGCATTTCCGCCAGGTCACGGGCATCACGCCGCTGGACTATCTGCACACGCTGCGCGTGGAGCGCGCGCGCATGCTGCTGGAAGTCACGCTGCACGGCACGCAGGCGATTGCCGAGGCCTGCGGCTACAGCGACGCAGCCGCCTTCCGGCGGCTGTTCCAGCGCACCACGGGGATGTCGATGTCGGACTATCGCGCCCGCTTCGCGCTGCGGGCGCGGCGGCGCTACTGGCGCATGGAAGACACCGCGATACGGCGCGGCACCCGCGGGTGACCGCGCCGGCGGCGTTCCGTCAACGTTCCGGACCTTCTCAGGCTCGCAGCGAGATGTGGTTGACCACGTCCTCCACGCCATGCACGTACCACGCGTCGCGCTCGACCTGCCGGCGCGTGTTCTCGTTGCTGACGCAGCCTTCCAGCGTGACCACGCGATTATCGGTATGCACGCTGACCTGGGCGGCATCGACGAAGGGATCGGTCTCCAGCACCAGCATCAGCGCCTCGGTGATTTCATCGTCGCGGTCGGTTTCGGCAGGCGCCACCACCAGTTCGTTGACCACGCAGCGGCAGCCGCGCGACCACCATGCCAGCACGCCGGCTAGGCGCATATGCGAGAGGCTGATCACCTGCCCCCACAACGTCACCGCGCCGTCGTGCGCCTCTACCTCGATCCAGCCGCTGCGTTCGCCCACGGCTTCGCGCAGGGACTCGGGCTTGCCCTTGACGCGTGCGCAAATCTTGCAATTGCGGAAGTCGATGGCATTGAGCAGGCGCTCGCATACCGCATCGCGCAGTTCGCCGTCGCCCGCCTGGACGCCGCCGTCGGCCACGCGCAGGTGGTCGATCACACTGGTTACGCCGTCCACGCGCCGCAGCGTCGCCGCCGCGCGGGTCTTGTCGACGATATCGGCGACCTCGCCTTCCAGGATCAGCGCGCCGTCTGACAGGCGCAGGTTGATCGTGGGATGGAGGATATGACCCTGATAAGGCACATGCGCCAAGGCTGCGCGCGCCTGTGTCAGCACCGCTTCGCTACTCTGCATTTTGATCGCCTCGCCCGAATGGTCTGGAGATGGAAGACACGCGCCCCTGCCTGCGGGCGCGCCTGGTGCGGCGCCGCGGCCTCCATCACCACCGGGGGCCCTGGCAACCGCTCCCTCATTATAGGAAGCGGTCCGGAGCCAGCCGGCGGGCGTCAGATCGCGGCGGCTTCGCGCGCGCGGGCGACTTCCTGGTTGCGCAAGATGAAACGCTGGACCTTGCCGCTGGGGGTCTTGGGCAGCTCGGCCACGAACTCGATCTCGCGCGGGTAGGCGTGGGCTGCCAGGCGCTTGCGCACGTGCTGGCGCAGCGCCTCGGCCAGCTCGGGCGCGGCGCGGTGCTGCGGATCGAGCACGACAAAGGCCTTGATCAGCTCGGTGCGCTCCGGATCGGGCTTGCCGATCACCGCGGCCTCGACCACGGCGGGGTGCTCGATCAGCGCGCTTTCCACGTCGAACGGGCCCACGCGGTAGCCGGAGGTGGTGATGACGTCGTCGGCGCGACCGATAAAGCTGATGCTGCCGTCGTCGTTCAGTTCGGCCGAATCGCCGGTCAGGTAGTAGTGGCCGGCAAAGGAACTGGTCGGCGTGCCGTGGTAGCCGCCGAACCAGCACATCGGCGAGCGCTCCAGGTCCAGTGCCAGCGTGCCCGGCTGGCCCGCCGGCAGTTCGCGCTGTTCGTCGTCGAGCACCGCCACGCGGTGGCCCGGACTGGCAAAGCCGGCCGCGCCCATGCGCACCGGGTGCGCCAGCGCGTGGTGGTTGCACAGCACCATGCCGAGTTCGGTCTGGCCGTAGTGGTCGTGGATGGTCACGTCCAGTTCGCTGGCGAACCAGCGGATCACTTCCGGGTTGAGCGGCTCGCCGGCGCTGCTGACCGCGCGCAACTGCCCGCGCAGCGGGCCGGACACGGCCTCGCCGGCGGCGATCAGCAGCCGGTACGCGGTGGGCGAGCCGGCCAGGTTGGTGATGCCGTACTTGCGGATCACCCGGCAGGTGCTTTCCACGGTGAACGGGCCGTCGTAGAACGTGGTGGCATGGCCCAGCGCCAGCGGGCCGGTGACGGCGTAATACAAGCCGTAGGCCCAGCCCGGGTCGGCCAGGTTCCAGAATGCGTCTTCCGGGCGCAGGTCGACCGCATCGCGCATATAGCCGGCAAACGCGGCAATGGCCTTGAGCGGCACCAGCAGCGGCTTGGCCGGGCCGGTGGTGCCCGAGGTGAACATCATCAGGAAGGGATCGTCGCCGCGGCGCATCACCGGATCGAACGAGGCTGGCTGGCGTTCCAGCTCGGCCCAGAAGCTGAAGTCGCCGCGCCCGAGGCCTGCGCCCTCCTTGTCGTCCGGGCCGTCCACGGTGACGATGGCGGGACAATCCGCCACCTCGTCGAGCTTGGGACGGTTGACGGTGTCGGTGACCACCACCTTTGCGCCCGAGCTGTTGAGCCGGTGCTCGATCGCCTTGGGCCCGAAGGCCGTAAACAGCGGCTGGTATACCGCGCCGGCGCGCCACGTGCCGAGGATCGTCACCAGCAGTGCCGCGTTGCGCGGCAACAGGCCCGCAACGCGGTCGCCGGGCTGCACGCCCTGCGCCTGCAGGAAGCCGGCGAACTGCGCCGACAGCGCCTGCAGCTCGGCAAAGCTCCAGCTGCGCGAATTGCCGTCGCGCCCTTCCCAGAACAGCGCGATGCGGCCTGGCTGCGCATGCCGGTCGCAGCATTCGACGCAGGCGTTGAGCGCGTCCAGGCTGCCGTGCAGCTGCCGGGCTACGGCATCGTCATAGGAAAATCCGTCGAAGGCTTGGGCGTAGTCGCGCATGGTGTCTCCTGTAGATCGGGCTGGATGCCGGGGCCCTGGAGCGCCGGCAGGTGCCTGTTGTAGTCGGTGCCGCTCGCAGCGGCTGCCGCAAGAGTGTGCGTGGGCCATGCAGGGCGGGCAATAACCGAATCCGCCAGCGCGGCTGACGGTTTTTGCCATGCGCGGGTGCGCCGCCTGCCGCACCGTGCCGGCGCGCGGTGTGCTTGACGGCATGCCGCGCGGCGCCGACGATAGCCCGCATCACGGCAAGGAGGCAGCACATGTGCACCAATTACGCCCCGGTCCAGCGCCTGGTCCTGCGCGACATCTTCGGCGTGGAACCGCCGCCCGGGCTGTTCAAGGCCGAGACCTACCCTGACTACCTGGCGCCGATCGTGCGCGCCACCGACGACGGCACCCGCAGCGCCGACCTGGCCACGTTCGGCATGGTGCCGCGCCAGCGCATCCCGCCCGGCGCACGCCGCTACGACACCACCAATGCCCGCAGCGAGACCGTGGGCGAACGCCCCGCTTTCGCCCGCTACTGGCGCCAGGGCCAGCTGTGCCTGGTGCCGGCGACCGCGTTCTACGAATTCGCCTACCCCGAGGACGCGGTGCCCGGCGGCCCGCCCGGCAAGCCGGTGCGCTGGCGCATCACGCTGCCGGGCGAGCCGGCCTTCGGCATTGCGGGCCTGTGGCGCGGCTGGCCGGACCAGGCCCTGTCGTTCACCATGCTGACCGTCAACTCCGACCGGCACCCGGTGATGCAGCGCTTCCACAAGCCGGGCGACGAGAAGCGCTCGGTGGTGATCGTGCCGCGCGCGCAGTGGGACGACTGGCTGGCCTGCCGCGAGCCGGAGGTGGCGCGGACCTTCCTGAACCTCCTGCCGGCAGACGCCATGCACGCCGAGCCGGCACCCAAGGTGCCGGGCGCACCGATTCCCGACGCGGCCTGAGTTGCCCCCCTTGTTCCTGGGTGTCCCTGTGTGACCCGGCGCACGCAAAGGCGGCGCCTGCCCCACCTCATGAGGGTGTCGGACGTTGCGAATGCTGCGCATACTCCGCTCACACCGGCCACAAGAGCCGACACTCCGGGTCAATCAAAGCCATGCAAAACGTCGTCGCCTTGTGCGCGTATTTTTTCGGGTGCCTGATCGCATTGCTGTTTGCCGCGCGGTGGATCCTGCGCAACCATCCCGCCTTGCGAGAGCGGGCGCCCAAGCGCGCGCCGGCTGAGGAAGACAAACCGCCTTTCCACTGAAGCGCAGCTTTCAGTTCCGCCCACCCAGATTCCGCAGCAAACCGTATCCAATTGCCCGCAAATTTCGGCAATTGAATGGAACCGATCGGCTTCCCGTCTGCCATACCACTGTTGCCGCACCCATCCATAGTGGCTTTCGCGGCACACCCCTCCGCTATCATGCGTGCCGTCAGGCGCGCCCGTGCCGCCCGGCACGGTACAACGACAAGAAAGGACAAAACAGGGATGGCACTGACTTCCAACAAGCTGCCGGCTTGGACCCTCTGGGCGCCGCTGGCCGCCGTGGCCACGCTTGGCCTGGCCTGGCTGCTGCCCGACCAGGGCTGGCTGATCGCGCTGATGGCGGCGGCACTGGCCGGCGCCGTCTTCTCGGCCGTGCACCACGCCGAAGTGGTGGCGCACAAGGTGGGCGAGCCCTTCGGCACGCTGGTGCTGGCGATCGCCGTGACGGTGATCGAAGTGGCGCTGATTGTTTCGGTAATGCTGTCGTCCGGCCCGGAGAAGGCCGGCCTGGCGCGCGACACCGTGTTTGCCGCGGTCATGCTGATCTGCAACGGCATCGTCGGGCTGTGCCTGTTCGTCGGCGGCCTGCACCACCGCGAGCAGGCCTTCCAGGCGCCCGGCGCCAATGCCGCGATGGCGGTGCTGGCGGCGCTGCTGGTGCTGACCATGGTGCTGCCCAACTACACCAGCTCGTCGCCGGGCCCGGTGCTGACGCCGGCGCAGCTGGCCTTCGCGGGCGTGATGTCGCTGGTGCTGTACGGCTCGTTCGTGTTCGTGCAGACCATCCGCCACCGCGACTACTTCCTGGCCGAAGGCAGCTCGGACGAGAGCGTCCATGCCCCGCCCCCGCCCGCGCGCATCGCGCTGGCCAGCGGCGCGCTGCTGGTCGTCTGCCTGGTGCTGGTGGTGGCGCTGGCCAAGCTGCTGTCGCCCTCGGTCGAGGCCGCGGTGCTGAAGGCGGGCGCGCCGGCCGCGGTGGTTGGGATCGTGATCGCCGCCATGGTGCTGCTGCCCGAGGGGCTGGCCGCGCTGCGCGCGGCGCGCGCCGACCGCATCCAGACCAGCCTGAACCTGGCGCTGGGCTCGGCGCTGGCCAGCATCGGGCTGACCATCCCGACGGTGGCCGCGGTATTTATCTGGATCGGCCAGCCGCTGGAGCTGGGACTGGGTGCCAAGGACATGGTGCTGCTGGTGCTGACGCTGGTGGTGTCGTCGCTGACGCTGGGCATGGGGCGCACCACCATCCTGCAAGGCGTGGTGCACCTGGTGATCCTGGCGGCCTACCTGTTCCTGTCGATCGTGCCGTAACGGTCGGTACGACTACCCGCGCTTGCCGCCGGCGAGGACTAAACTGGAACCTCCCGCACCAGAGATCCGCGCATGCTTGCCGCGCACGCACCGGAGAACGCCAATGCTGGAAGTCGCCGTCACCGCTGCCGACCACGCCATCGGCCCCGACACCGCCAAAGTCACCGTCGTCGAATACGGCGACTTCGAGTGCTCCTATTGCCGCATCGCCTATGGCGCGATGAAGATCCTGCTGGAGCACTACGGCCCGCAGGTGCGCTTCGTCTACCGGCACTACCCGATGACCAACTGGCACCCGTCCGCCGAAGCCGCCGCCGAATCCGCGGAAGCCGCGGCGGCGCAGGACCGCTTCTGGCAGATGTACCGCATGCTCTACGAGCACCCGCAGGGCCTGAAGCCCGACGCGCTGCGCCACTATGCCGGCATGGCCGGGCTGGACCTCGATCGCTATGACCGCGACATGGCCGCGCACAATCACCTGCCCCGCATCCGCGCCGACCTGCAGGGCGGCACGCGCTGCCAGGTGCGCGGCACCCCGTCGTTCTTCGTCAACGGCGCGGTGCAGGACGTGACCTTCGGCATGGAGCGGCTGCAGCGCGCCATCGACAACGCGATGGCGCACTAGTCGCGTCAGAAGCGGTACGTCACGCTGCCCACCACGGTGCGGCGGGCGCCGAAATAGCAGTCGCCGCGCGCCAGGCAGGTAGTCAGGTGGGGTAGCCGGGCAGCAAACTGCACGCCCTGCACCATGGGGCAACACGTGGCAGACAGACCTGTCTAGCAACCGCAAGGCTGCTGCTTACGCCACCAGCTTTGCCGCCGCATCGCGCAGCGCCGTGCGCAGGCCCTCTTCCACCACCGGGTGATAGAACGGCATGCCCAGCATCTGCTCGATGGTCAGGCCTTGCTGGTACGACCAGGCCAGCAGGTGGGCGATGTTCTCGGCGCGTGGACCGGTCCATTCGGCGCCCAGGAAGCGGCCGGTGGCCTTGTCGCCGTAGACGTGCATCAGCCCGCGGTTCTTCAGCATCACGCGGCTGCGGCCCTGGTCTTCGAAGCTGACCTCGCCGGTGACGAAGCTGCCTTCGGCCAGGTCTGCAAAGCGCTGGCCGACCATGGCAATCTGCGGGTCCGAAAACACCACGCCGATCGGCGCGCGGCGCGCCAGCGGCTTCACCTGCGGATAGCTGGCGGCGTTCTCGCCGGCGGCCTTGCCTTCGTCCGCGGCTTCATGCAGCAGCGGCAGGATGTTGTTGGCATCGCCGGCAATGAATACCGGCGCGTTGCCGCACTGGAGCGTCTGCGCATCGAACAGCGGCACGCCGCGCTTGTCCAGCGCCAGGCCGGTGTTCTCCAGGCCCAGGCCGCGCACATTGGGCGCGCGGCCAGTGGCGGCGAGCGCGTAGTCGAAGCGCTCGGTCACGCTGCGGCCTTCGCGGTCGAGGTAGGTCACCACGACCTGGTCGCCCTCGCGGGCCATCCCGGTCACCTTGGCGTCCGGATCGAGGTAGAACTCATCGTTGAATGCCTTGGCGGCGTAGGCACGGATCACCGGATCGGTGAGCGGCCCGAGCGAGCCGCTGACGCCGAACACGCGCACCCGCACGCCCAGCCGCGACAGCGCCTGGCCCAGCTCCAGCCCGATCACGCCCGGGCCGAACACCACCACGCTGCCGGGCAGGTCTTCCCACGCGAACACGTCGTCATTGACGATCAGGCGGTCGCCGAAGGCCTTGAACGGCGCCGGCAGCGTCGGCGTGGAGCCGGTGGCAATGACCACGCGGCTGGCGCGCACGGTGGTCTGGCCGTCCACTTCCAGCGTGGTGTTGTCGATAAAGCGGGCGTAGCCGCGGATGCGGTCCGCTTCCGGGATGGTCTCGACGCCGCGCACCACGAAGCCGACAAAGCGGTCGCGTTCGCTGCGCACGCGGGCCATCACCTCGCGGCCGTCGATGCGGACCTGGCCGTCGACATGCACGCCGAACGGCGCGGTTTGGCGCAGCTCGTGCGCGGCCTCGGCGGCGGCGATCAGCAGCTTGGACGGCATGCAGCCCACGCGGGCGCAGGTGGTCCCGTACGGGCCGCCTTCGATGATCACGGCGCGCTTGCCGGCGGCAATCGCGGCGCGGTAGGCGGCAAGGCCGGCGGTGCCTGCGCCGATCACGGCGACGTCGGTCTGGATGGTAGTCATGGCGTACGGTTCCTCTGTTTTTATGGTGACAGCTGGCGTCAATCAGCGGGCTGGATGGCGCCGCCAGGCAAGGCGGCGCCATCGGGTCCGGCGACTGCCGGTCCGCGCGAGCGGAATTCGACGGGGATCGGGTGGCTTACCTGGCCAGGTACTGCTGCAGCGCTTCGGCGCCGCCGACCAGCTTGCCGTTGATGAAGACCTGCGGTGCCGTCATCTCGCCCGACACGGCGCCCAGCACCTTGCCGCGCACCTTGTTGTCCAGCGGCACGTCGATGTAGTCGTAGCCGTTGTCGTCCAGCAGTTGCTTGGCCTTGGCGCAGTACGAGCAGCCGACCTTGGAGAACACCACCACCTGGTCAGGCTTGCGCGCGTCCGGGGCGATATGGGCCAGCATGGTGTCGGCGTCGGACACCTTGAACGGGTCGCCCGGCTCTTCCGGCTCGATGAACATCTTCTGCACCACGCCGTCCTTGACCAGCATGGAATAGCGCCAGCTGCGCTTGCCGAAGCCCAGGTCAGCCTTGTCTACCAGCATGCCCATGCCTTCGGTGAATTCACCGTTGCCGTCGGGGATCATGGTGATGTTTTCGGATTCCTGGTCCTTGGCCCACTCGTTCATCACGAAGGTGTCGTTGACCGACACGCACAGGATGTCGTCGACACCGTTTTTGGCGAACACCGGTGCCAGTTCGTTGTAGCGCGGCAGGTGGGTGGACGAGCACGTCGGCGTGAAGGCGCCCGGCAGCGAGAACACGACCACGGTCTTGCCGCTGAACAGCTCGCCGGTGGTGATGGTCTTCCACTCGTTGTCTTCACGCACGCGGAAAGCGACATTGGGAACGCGTTGGCCTTCACGGGATTGCAGCATCAGATCACTCCTTGGTCTGGATCGGTGGGTTGGTTTCGGCTGCGGGTTGCAGCGAAGGCCTCATTCTGTCGATCGGGATGTGATTTGTACAATTCATCGTTTTAACCGCGATGATTGACTGACGCTATCGAAACCGCATAGGAAGTGCCTATCACGCCGAGAGGGTTCCCGTCTGCGCGGACGCAAAAGCATATTTCTTCTGAAAACCCTGGCGAGTGCCCTATCATGCGGCATCCCCTCATACTCGTTTTCCCGCAATGACCCGACCTTGCCGCCTTCCGACCCTTTACCGGTGGGCACCCATGCTGGCGTTGTCGCTGCTGCTGGCCCATCCCGCGCAGGCGCAAACCCTGAAGAAGCCAGCGCTGGAGGCGCTTGTCGCCAGCACCAAAGCCACCGACCTGCAGGCCTTCATGGCGGCCGCGGCCAAGGCGGAGCCGGCGGTGGCACCGGCGGTGGCCGCGTGGCAGGCCAAGGGCCCGTTGTCGGGCGACAACCTGGTCAATATCGGGCGCCTGCTGGGGGTCTACAACCGCGTCCACAACGAGGCCGCGGTGATCGACACCATCGGCAGGATGGTGGCGCTGCGCACCGTGCGCGACGAGAAGGTCGCGCAGCACGAGCACCCCGCCATTATCGAGTTCGGCAAGCTGGTCGAGGCCATGGCGCGCGATTTCGGGCTGGCCTACCGCAACGTGGACAACCGGGTGTTCGAGGTCACACTCCCCGGCGGCGGCAAGGACACCTTCGGCATCCTCACGCACGCCGACGTGGTGCCGGCCATCGCCGAAGAATGGGTGCTCGACGACGGCACCAAACTCGATCCGTTCCGGCTCACGCGCATTGGCGACACGCTGTACGGGCGCGGCACCATCGACGACAAGGGCTCGATCGCCGCGGTGCTGTACGCGATGAAGACGGTCAAGGAAAGCGGGGTGCCGCTGGAGCGCACCATCCGGCTGATGATCGAGACCACCGAGGAAACCGGTGGCGACGGCATGAAGTATTACCGCCAGCACACCACGCTGCCGGAGTACAACGTGGTGCTGGACAGCAAATATCCCGCCGTGGTGGCGGAGAAAGGCGCTGGCACGCTGACAGTCTCGTTCGGCATCAAGTCGGCGGACGGCAAGGCGGAACGCAGCAAGGCCGATACCAGGGGCCCTGCCATCGTCACCATGCGCGGCGCGGCCTCGGCCAACGCCATCCCGGAAACCGCCACCGCACGGATTGCGGGCGGCGATCCCGCGGCGGTGGTCGTAGCGCTGGAACAGGCGCGGTCTGAATTCCTGCGCCGCTACACGCCGCGCGGCAAGTTCTCGATCGACGTGAAGCGCGATGGTAACGAGGTCGAGGTCAAGGTCACCGGCGCCTCGGCGCATGGCTCGCGTCCCGAGGAAGGCGTCAATCCGCTGCCGCGCCTGGCGCTGTTCCTGCAAGCCAGCGACGTGGGCTTTGCCGAGAACCACTACCTGAACGCGGTTCGTTACCTGAACGACCTGTACGGGCTGGACTACCTCGGCAACAAGATGGAGGTGGCCTATCGCGATCCCTTCATGGGCCCGCTGACGATGTCGCCCACGCTCGTGCGCGAACGCGGCGAATACGTCGACGTGGTCACCAATGTGCGCATGCCGCGCGGGCGCACGCCCGATGAGCTGGGCGGCAAGATCACCAAGCGCATCTTCGGCTGGGCCGCCACGCATGGGCCGGTCGAGATAAAGTATGACCAGGGCAACTGGATGGCGCGCGATCCCAAGGGCGCGTGGCTCAGCACGCTGCTGAATATCTTTGGCGATACCACGGGGCTGGAGGCCAAGCCGGTGTCCACCGCGGGCAGCACCACGGCCAAGCTGATGCCCAATGCGATCAACTTCGGGCCGGCGATGCCGGGCAAGAAGTACACCGCGCACAACGCGCGCGAGTACAAGGAAGTGGCCGACCTGAACCTGGATATGCAGATGTTTACGGAGATGCTGGTTCGGATCGGGAACCTGGACAAGATGCAGTAAGGCTCTCGCGTTACTGTTTGTTTGCCCCCTCCCGCCAGTGAACTGCCCCCAGAAGTTGGAGACAACTTTTGGGGGTTTTTACATGGCAAAGCGCACCACCGCTGTATTCCCAAGGTCCTTCGCCGGGCAGAATTCAAAAGCAAGACCCGGAGTGTCGTGCGCGCGCCAGCGGCCTAAAGTTGGCACCATGCAAGCCAGACACAGGAGAACGGCAGTGAGCAGCATCAAGCAGGCACAGCGTCCCCAGGCCCGCGACGTGGCTGTGGCGGGCCCGCGCTGGCCAATCCCCGCACCGGGCGGCCCAGCGCCAACGGCCAAGCTGAAATCCGCACCGCAGACCGATTTCGCCATGCGCGTGGAGCGCGTGGACTGGACCGCACTCGGCGCAGCACTGGACGACTATGGCTGTGCCGCGATCCGAAGCCTGCTGTCACCCGCCGAATGCGAAGCCCTGGCAACTTGCTACGCGCACGACGCGCTGTTCCGCTCGCGCGTCGTCATGGCACGCCACGGCTTCGGGCGCGGCGAGTACAAGTACTTCGCCTATCCCCTGCCTGGCACCGTTGCCGACTTGCGTGCCGCGCTGTACCCGCACCTGGTGCCGGTGGCCAATCGCTGGAACGCCGCCATGGGCATCGATACGCGCTATCCGGCCGCGCACGTGGACTATCTCGCCCGCTGTCACCGCGCCGGCCAGCTGCGCCCCACCCCGCTGCTGCTGCGCTACGGCCCCGGCGACTACAACTGCCTGCACCAGGACCTGTATGGCGAGCATGTGTTCCCGCTGCAGGTCGCGATCCTGCTGTCCGAGCCGGGGCGCGACTTTAGCGGCGGCGAGTTCGTGATGACCGAGCAGCGGCCGCGCATGCAGTCGCGCGCGGAGGTGGTGACGCTGCGCCAGGGCGATGCCGTGGTCTTTGCGGTCAGCCAGCGCCCGGTGCAGGGCAGCCGCGGCAGCTACCGCGTCAACCTGCGGCACGGCGTGAGCCGGCTGCATGCGGGCCAGCGCTACACACTGGGCATCATCTTCCACGACGCCACGTGAGGGTTGCCATGCGCCACCGTCTGACTCACCGAACCGAGGCAAGCGAGCCCATGCCGAATCCGCATCGAACCCCTGCCACCACCGTCGAGAACGATCCGCGCTGGGCCCGCGTGCTGGCGCGCGATCCGTCCGCAGACGATGCCTTTGTCTACGCGGTCAGGACCACCGGCGTCTACTGCCTGCCGAGCAGTCCCTCGCGCCTGCCGCATCCGGCCAATGTCGAGTTCTTCGACAACGCCGCCGCGGCCAAGGCCGCCGGCTACCGGCCCAGCCGCCGCGCCGCAGCGCCCGAACTTGCCGCGCAGCACGCGGTGATCGTGGCCGAGGCCTGCCGCCGCATCGAGGCCTCGGACACGCTGCCGACGCTGCCGGCGCTGGCCCGGGCCGCGGGCGTCAGCCCCTACCATTTCCACCGCATCTTCAAGGCCGCCACCGGCGTGACGCCGCGCGCCTACGCCGCCGCGCAGCGCGCCAGGAAGCTGCGCGAACAGCTCGGCACCAGCGACTCCGTCACCGAGGCGATCTACGACGCTGGCTTCGGCTCCAACAGCCGCTTCTATGAGAAGGCCGACGCGGTGCTCGGCATGACTCCGTCGCGCTACCGCGCCGGCGGCGTGGACACCGATATCCGCTTTGCCATTGGCCAGTGCTCGCTGGGTGCGATCCTGGTGGCGCAGAGCGAGCGCGGCGTATGCGCGATCCTGCTGGGCGACGATCCGCAGGCGCTGCTGCAGGCGCTGCAGGACCAGTTCCCGCGCGCCAACCTGATCGGCGGCGATGCGCAGTTCGAGCAACTGGTGGCGCGGGTAGTCGGTTTTATCGAGGCGCCATTGATCGGGCTGGACCTGCCGCTGGATGTGCGCGGCACCGCGTTCCAGCAACGCGTGTGGCAGGCCCTGCAGCAAATCCCCGCGGGCACGACCGCCAGCTATGCCGAGATCGCGGCCCGCATCGGCGCGCCGCGCGCGGTCCGTGCGGTGGCGCAGGCCTGCGCCGCCAACCACCTGGCGGTGGCCATCCCCTGCCATCGCGTGGTGCGCAGCGACGGCAACCTGTCCGGCTACCGCTGGGGCGTGGCGCGCAAGCGCGAGCTGCTCGAGCGCGAGGCGCAGTCCTGAGCGGCCGCGCTCACTGCGCCACGGCCACCTGCACCTTGGACAGGTAGTCGTGGATCTGCGCCACCACCGCCGCGCCCTCGCCCACCGCCGCGGCGACCCGCTTGATCGAGCCCGAACGCACATCGCCGATGGCGAACACGCCGGGCACGCTGGTCTGCAGCGGATACGGCACCACGGACGCGCAGCCCAGCGAGCCGCCACCGGTGCGCACGAAGCCCTTGTCGTCGACCTCCGCGTTGCAGGTGCGCAGCCATTCCGTGTTGGGATCGGCGCCGATAAACAGGAACAGGTGCCGCACGTCCATCTCGATGGGCTGCGGGCTTTCCGCCGCGGCCTCGTAGCGCACGCTGGACAACCATCCTTCGCCCGACAGCGCGCAGACCTGCGCGTGCGTGTGCAGCGTGACGTTGGGCAGCGAGCCGAGGCGGTCGATCAGGTAGCGCGACATGGTCGCGGCCAGCCCGGGTCCGCGCACCAGCATGTGCACGTGCGCGGCGTGCGAGGCCAGGTAGACCGCCGCCTGCCCCGCCGAGTTGCCGCCGCCGACCAGCATCACCGGCTCCTCGCGGCACAGCTTGGCCTCCACCGGCGAGGCCCAGTAGTAAACCCCGCGCCCTTCAAAGTGCTCCAGCCCCGGGATGCCCGGACGCCGGTACTGCGCGCCCGTGGCGATCACCACCGTGTGCGTGGGGATCAGGCGTCCGTCCGCCAGTTCCAGCCGGATCGGGTCGGCGCCGCAATGCAGCGCCTTTACCTCCAGCGGGATTGCCATATGCGCGCCGAACTTCAGCGCCTGCACGAAGGCCCGCCCCGCCAGCGCCTGCCCCGAGATGCCGGTCGGAAAGCCCAGGTAGTTCTCGATGCGCGCGCTCGCCCCCGCCTGCCCGCCGGGCGAGCGGCAGTCGATCACCGCCACCGACAAGCCTTCCGAGGCCGCATACACTGCGGTGGCCAGCCCGGCCGGCCCGGCGCCCACCACCACCACGTCATATACATGGTGCGGGTCGAACTCCGGCAGCAGCCCCAGGCATGAAGCCAGCTGGCCTTCATCCGGTGCGCGCAGCACGCTGCCGTCGGGGCAGATCACCAGCGGGAAGTCGCTGGCCGGGGCATTGGCGTATTCGAGCAACAGCGAGCATTCATCGTCGGCGTCCATGTCGATCACGCTGTGCGGGTAGCCGTTGCGCCGCAGGAAGGCCTGCAGCGACAGCAGCAGCGGCTCGGCGCCGTGGCCCACCAGCACCGGCCCGCTGCCGAATTCGATCAGACCCACGCGGCGCAGGATCAGCGCGCGCATGATGCGTTCGCCCAGCTCGGCCTCGGCCACCAGCAGCGCGCGCAGCCGCTCGGGCGTGATCGCGTAGCCCTCGGTGTCGGTCACGGCCACGCCGTCGACCAGCGCGGGACGGCCGCTCAGCGTGCCGACCTCGGCCAGGAAATGGCCAGGGCCCAGCTCGGTGATCGAATGCTCGCGGCCCAGCCCGTCGCGCCGCACGATGCGCACGCAGCCGCTGGTGACCAGATACATGCCCCGGCCGGTCTGACCGATCGCGAACAGCTTCTCGTCGGTGCGCCAGCACTGCTGCGTGCCGAAGCGCCGCACCCGTGCCATGTCCTCCGTGCTGAGCCGCGGGAACATCTGGTGCCAGCGCGACTCCAGCGTGGAGTACGGGGCTTCCAGCCCGCCGCCCGCCTCCGGTGCCACCTCGGAGGCGCCGCCGGCCGCCTCCGCCGCGCCCCGACCCATCGCTTCCGTCTGCGAAATCCCCATGCTGCCCTCCTGTCTGGACCCGAGCCTGCCCGGCTGTGGCGGCGCGGCCTATCGATAGTAGTCGGCGCGGCGCAGAATGCGAGGGGTGCGCCGCCCGCGGGCGGTTTCCCCGGTGCGGGGCATGGCACAGTTGCGGATTAGGCCGGCTTGGGATTGAATGATCGCCTCGGCCGGCCCGCACCCGCGTCCGCCGCCACCCTTCCCCTCCAGCCCAGATCCGAGCCTTGATGCATTCCGATTCCGATTTCGATTCCGGTTCCACCGCCGATACCAACCAGCCCGGCGACCGTCCCGCCCGCGCGGCGCTGCGCGCCCTGACCCCCGTGGAGGGCCGTGTGCTGGGCGTGCTGGTCGAAAAGCAGCACACCGTTCCCGACACCTACCCGCTGTCGCTCAACGCACTGGCCTCTGGCTGCAACCAGAAAACCGCCCGCGCGCCGGTGATGAACGTGAGCGAGGCCGAGATCCTCGACGCCATCGACGGCCTCAAGGGCCTGAGCCTGGTCTTTGAAGGCAGCAGCAGCCGCGTGCCGCGCTTCGAGCACAATATGCAGCGCGCGCTGGCCGTGCCCAAGCAGTCGGTCGCGCTGCTCGCGATGCTGCTGCTGCGCGGCCCGCAGACCGCCGCGGAACTGCGCCTGAACACGGCCCGGCTGCACGCCTTTGCCGATATCTCGTCGGTCGAGGCCTTCCTGGACGAGCTGGCCAGCCACGCGCCGCCCTTTGTGGTGCGCCTGGCCCGTGCGCCCGGCGCGCGCGAAAGCCGCTGGATGCACCTGCTGAGCGGCGAAGTCAGCGCCGCCGCGGTCGACGAAGGCAGCGAGCGCGCTGCAGGTGGCGCCACGGTGTCGTCCACCGAGCTCGAACAACTGCGCGCCGAGCAGCAGGCCCTGACCGACAAGGTCGCCCGCCTGCAAGCCCTGGTGGAACACATGGCCGCGCAACTGGGCATCGCCTCGGACGAATTCCTCGGCTAGCAGTCCGCACCTGCACGCAGTCCATCAGGACCCCGACCACCCGCGTCGCCTGCCCGCCGGGGTCGTGGTTGATGTGTGTTTTTGGCGGTTAATTGCGTTATTCAGGCGCACCGCATGCCCCTGCCCGGCTGCGCCGATGTCGCCTATGCTTTGCTTAGAGCAGACAGACATTCAAGGGGAGAAAGGCGCCGCCGCAGCGGCGCCGCATCGGACAGCCATGGAAAAGACAGCCTTCGTATTTGCCGGCGGCGGCAGCCTGGGTGCGATCCAGGTCGGCATGCTGCGCGAGCTGGTGGACTGGGGCGTAATGCCCGATATCGTGATCGGCGCCTCGGCTGGCGCCATCAATGGCGCGTATTTCGCCTGCAATCCGGGCGTGGCCGGCGCCGGGCGGCTCGACGAGCTCTGGCGCGGCATCCGGCGCGCGGACATCATGCCGTGGAGCTGGCGCAGCGTCTGGAACATGGTCGGCGGCAGCGGCGGCCACCTGGTGGAATCGGCCGGCTTGCGCGGCCTGCTGGCGCGGCACTTCGGGTTGCGGCGGCTGGAAGCGGCGGAGCTGCCGCTGCATGTCGTGGCGACCGACATGCAAAGCGGCGATGAAGTGCTGCTCTCCAATGGCAGCATCGTCGACGCGGTCCTGGCCAGCGCCGCCATCCCGGGCGTGTTCCCGCCGGTGCAGTTCGAAGGGCGCACGCTGATCGACGGTGGCGTGGCCAACAATACGCCAGTGTCCACCGCGATCGCGCTGGGCGCCACGCGCGTGATCGTGCTGCCGGCGGGTTTCACCTGCGCGGAGCGTCGCCCGCCGCGCGGTGCGCTGGAGCATGCTTTCAACGCGCTGTCGCTGCTGGTGGCGCGCCAGCTGGTCAACGACCTGCAGCACTTTGCCGAGCGCGCGCATATCAGCGTGGTGCCGCCGCTGTGCCCGCTCGACATCTCGCCCTACGACTACAGCAAGTGCGGCGAGCTGATCGACCGCGCCGCGGAAACCACCGGGCAGTGGCTGAAGGCCAAGGGCCTGGACAGCCGTCATGTGCCGGGCGCGCTGCATGTGCACTCGCACGACGACGGGGCGCCCAGCTGCAGCGCCGATTTCCCTGCGGCTGCGCCGCATTGAGCCTGCACAGCCAGCGTCCGGCCTGGCGAAGGCCCGCAGTGGGTCCGCGGGCCTTCGCAGGGGTCCGCCTCCGCAGGACGCCCCAGCGCCGTTGCTACAATCGGGCCCATGCCCACCCAAGCTGCACGCAGCGCCAGCACTCGCCAGTCCCTAATCGACGCCGCCGTCACCTTGCTGGCCGGCACCAGCCGCGGCTCGCTGCGGCATCATTTCCCCGACGGGCGCTATGACCTGCTGCCGGCCATGCTGGGCTGGCTGCTGGAACGCGAGGCCGCGCGGCTGGACGCGCTGGGGCCTCTCAGCCCCTCCCTGCGGCTGCACCTGATGCTGCATATCCTCGCCAGCCGGCCGCAGCGCCACACCTCGCGTGCGCGCCGCCATGCAGGGCTGATAGCGCCACAAGTCCTCGCCGCTCACTCCAGCTTCACGCCGCCTTTCTTCACCACCGCGGCCCAGCGCACCGATTCTTCTCGGATAAACGCCTGGAACTGGTCGGCCTTGCCGCCGACCGGGTCGATGCCGTATTCGATCAACCGCGCCCTCACGTCC
This sequence comes from Cupriavidus sp. PB-02, assembly GCF_058252315.1. Classification (NCBI taxonomy): domain Bacteria; kingdom Pseudomonadati; phylum Pseudomonadota; class Betaproteobacteria; order Burkholderiales; family Burkholderiaceae; genus Cupriavidus; species Cupriavidus sp. PB-02. Next base: position 1,256,489 of record NZ_CM177695.1, on the reverse strand, counting down.
GGCTGATGCACCACCGCATCCATCTCGGCCGACAGCTTCGCCAGCACCGCGGGCGGCGTCCTGGCCGGCGCGATCAGGCCGATCCAGCTGCCGGCAGTGACGGCCGGGTAGCCCGCTTCCGCCATGGTCGGCACATCGGGCGCCGCCGGCCAGCGCGCGGGGCTGGTGATGGCCAGCGCGCGCACCTTGCCGGCCTTGACCTGCGGCATCATGGTCTGCACCGAGTCGAAGATGACCGCCACCTGGCCAGAGAAGAGGTCGGGCAAGGCCGGCGCGATGCCCTTGTACGGCACGTGCGTCATCGGCATGCCCACCGCCTGCGAGAACAGCTCGCCCGCCAGGTGCGCGCCGGAGCCGTTGCCGCTGGAGGCGAACGTCATCTTGTTGGGATTGGCCCTGCCCCAGCTCACCAGCTCTTTCACGCTGGCCGGCGGCAGTTGCGCGCTCGACACCAGCAGCAGCGGAATGCGGCCGATCATGCTGACGCCGGTCAGGTCCCTGAGCGGGTCATAGGTCATCTTCGGATACAGGCTGGGATTGATGGCATGCGCTGCCACCACCACCAGCAGCGAATAGCCGTCCGGCGCCGACTTGGCGACGTTGTCCGAGCCGATCATGCCGTTGGCGCCGGGGCGGTTCTCCACCACCACCGGCTGGCCGAGGCGCTCGGACAGCTTCTGCATGACGAGCCGCGTCACGGCATCGGACACGCCGCCGGGCGTGTATGGCACCACCACGCGGATCGGCCGGTTGGGGAACGCGTCGCCCTGCGCAAGGGCCGGTGTGGCGATGCCGGCAGCGAGCGCGGCGAACAGGCTCAGGCCGAACAGGCGCCGGATGCGTTGCGATGGATTCATGTCTCCTCCTTGTCGTCGGGATAGCGGGCCGGGTCTACGCCCAGCTCCGGGGTACGGATAGCGGGAAGTCCAGCAGCATCTGCGCGTAGCTCTTGCCGAGCGGATCCGAGCGCAGGCTGGCCACGCCGCCGCCGCCAAGCGCGCCATGCATCAGGAAGTTGAGCGCGTGCAGGCCCGGGACCTCGAAACGCTCCACTTCGCCCTGCACCAGGTGGGCAAAGTACGCGCGCACCGCCTGCGGCGTCAGTTGCTCGCGCAGCAGCGGCAGGTATGCCGGCTGGCGCGCGATCACGCCGATGTTCTCGTCGTCGCCCTTGTCGCCGCTGCGCGCATAGGCCAGCGCCACCAGCCGGCACGGCACGCGCGGCTCGTCGGGGATGGCGGGCAGCGCGGGCAAGGCGACCTCGGCCGGCGGCGTCGTTGACGTTGGCGACGCCGCCTCGTTCAGCACGACCTGGACGCCCTCGAATTCCACGCGCATCGGCACCTCGGTCTTGGGCACCAGGAACGAGAACACCTTCACCACCGGCTGGATATCGACCCGCCCCGAGAACGACGAACGCGTGCCTGCCGCCATCGAGGTGCCGGCCGACGAGGCTTCGCGCTGCAGGAAGGCCAGCGCCTTGGCCTGCGCGTGGCGCGCGCCGATGCGCAGCACCACTTCGCGCGTCGGCAGCGCTTGCGCATGCGGTCCGTACTGCGATTCACAGCCCAGCAGCTCGACCACGGTCTCGGTGTAATCGCCCAGGCCGCGCGCGGCCAGCATCGCGCGCGTGCGCGCCAGCAGCGCCTCGGCGGTGCGGCGGGCCTTGGCCGGGGCGTCGATGCCGCGGATCGCCATCATCAGGCTGACCTGGTAGCCGTCCTGCCAGGTGGCGTTGCCCTTGTAGTGCGTGCCGGGCGGGCGGCCACGCGCGGCGTGCACGCGCACGCGGCCGGGGTCCAGCTGTTCGGTGCGCACCAGGCGGAAGTCGCAGGCGACGTCGGGCATCAGGTAGCTGGCCGGGTCGCCGATCTCGTACAGCACCTGCTCGGCCACCGCGGCGGCATCGACCAGCCCGCCGGTGTCCTCCGGCTTGCTCAGCACGAAGCTGCCGTCGTCGGCGCAATCGATCACCGGATAGCCGATGCGGTCCCAGCCGGGCACGCGCTGCCAGTCGGTAAAGAGCCCGCCGGTGGCCTGCGCCCCGCACTCGATCACGTGGCCGGCCAGCGTGCCGGCGGCGAGACGGTCCCAGTCGGACCAGTCCCAGCCGAACTCATGCGCCAGCGCACCCACCACCACCGCGCTGTCGACGCAGCGGCCGGTAATCACGATATCGGCGCCCAGCGCCAGCGCGCGGGCGATCGCCTGCGCGCCGGTGTAGGCGTTGGCCGACCAGGGCTCGCTGGTGGGCACCGGTTGGCCCTGCAAGTCGGTAAGGCCCGCCGCGCACCACTGCGCAAAGCGTGCCTGCACGTCGTCGCCGCTCACCACGGCGATGCGCGGCGACAGGCCCTGCTGAGCGGCCGCTATCTGCAACGCGTCGCGGCAGGCCTGCGGATTCAGGCCGCCGGCGTTGGCCACCACGCGGATGCCGCGGCGCAGGATCTCGGCCAGGTTCGGCGCCATGGCGGCGTGCACGAAGTCCGTGGCATAGCCCAGGGCGGGGTCCTTGGCGCGGGCGCGCGCCAGGATCGACATGGTGGTTTCGGCGAGGTAGTCGTAGACCAGGTATTGCAGGCCGGGCACCGCCAGCAACTGCGGCGTGGCGATCGCCGAATCGCCCCAGAACCCCGAGGCCCCGCCGATGCGCACGGTCTTGCCGGCTGCGGGTTGGCTGGAATCGCTCATGCCTGTGCCTCCTTTGCGTCCGCGGCTTGCGCGGCGTCTGCCTCCACCCGCGCCAGCAGCGCGCCGGCGCTGGCCTGCCCGCCGGCGCGCGCGGCGAGCTCCGCCACCACGCCGTCGAACGGCGCGGCGATGGTGTGTTCCATCTTCATCGCTTCCAGCACGACCAGCGGCTGGCCTGCCGTGACGCGCTCCCCCTCGGCCACGTGGACCGCGACGATGCGCGCAGCCAGCGGCGCTTGCAATGCCCCGCTGGCCGCGCCCGCATCGCGGCGGCGGCGCGGATCGTTCAGCGCGAACTGCCAGGCGCGGCCGGCCTGGAACAGGTGCACCGCCTGACCTCGCAAGGCGTGGACCACCGGCCAGGCCACGCCGCCGCATTCGACCAGCGCGGTGCCGGCCTGCGCATCGGCGCGCAGCACGCGCACCTCGCACGACATCACCACGTCGCCGGCGCCGGGCTTGTCGCCGCGCTGGCACAGCGTCACGCACCAGCCGTCGGCCGCGGCCTGCAGGCTGGCTTCCCAGGCAGAGTCCGCCGCCGACAGTGCCACCTTCGACACCGAGCGCGCCAGTGCCGCCGGCCTGCCGCCACCCTGCAGCAGCCCCGCGGCCGCCAGCACGGCGGTGGCCACCACTTGCAGCGGCGGCGGCGCGGCGCGCAGTGCGGGCTGCATATGCGTCTCGACAAAGCCGGTATGCACGTCGTTGCCGGCAAAGGCGGCATGGCCGAGGCAGTCAGCCAGGAAGCCCTGGTTGCTCGGCACGCCCAGCAGGACGCAGTCCTCGACCGCGCGCAGCAGCTTGCGGCGCGCTTCGTCACGATCAGCGCCGTGAGCGACCAGCTTGGCCACCATCGAATCGTAGTGGGTGGGAATGGCGCCGCCCTCTTCCAGCGCGTGGTCCACGCGCACGCCGCGCGCCGCCGCGGGCGGGCGCCAGCGCAGCAGCGGTCCGCCCTGCGGCAGGAAGCCGGCCGGTACGTCTTCAGCGGTCAGGCGCACTTCGATGGCGTGGCCGTCAAAGCGGACCTGATCCTGTGTCACCGGCAGCGGCTCGCCCGCCGCCACGCGCAGCTGCCAGGCGACCAGGTCAAAGCCGGTAATGGCTTCGGTCACCGCATGCTCCACCTGCAGCCGCGTGTTCATTTCCATGAAGTAGAAATTGCCATCGCCGTCGAGCAGGAACTCCATGGTGCCGGCGCCGACATAGCCGATCGACCTGGCCGCGCGCACCGCGGCCTCGCCCATGCGCGCGCGCAGCGCGGCACTGACCGCGGGCGACGGCGCTTCCTCGATGACCTTCTGGTGGCGGCGCTGCACCGAGCAGTCGCGTTCGCCGAGGTGGATCACGTTGCCATGCGTATCGGCAAAGACCTGGATCTCCACATGGCGCGGCGCGATCACCGCGCGCTCCAGGATCAGCTCGTCGGAGCCGAACGCGGCGCCCGCTTCCGAGCGCGCGCTGGCCAGCGCCGCGGGCAGCGCGGCGGCGTCGTGCACCAGCCGCATGCCGCGTCCGCCGCCGCCCGCGGCGGCCTTGACCATCAGCGGGAAGCCGATCTGCCTGGCTTCGGCCAGCAGCGTGGCGTCGTCCTGCGCGGCGCCCTGGTAGCCGGGCACGCACGGCATGTCGGCGGCGAGCATCAGGCGCTTGGCCTCGGCCTTGTTGCCCATGGCGCGAATGGCTTCGGCGGGCGGGCCGACGAAGACCAGGCCGGCGCCGGCCACCGCTTCGGCAAACCCGGCGTTCTCGGCCAGGAAGCCGTAGCCGGGATGGATCGCATCGGCGCCATTGGCGCGCGCCGCTTCGAGGATGGCCGGGATGTTCAGGTACGACTCGCGCGGCGCCGCGGCGCCGATGCAGACCGCGCGGTCGGCAAAGGCCACATGTGGGCTATGGCGGTCCGCCTCGGAATAGACGGCCACGGTTGCCAGGCCGAGGCGGCGTGCGGTTTGCATGATGCGTACCGCGATCTCGCCGCGGTTGGCGACGAGCAGCGTGTGGAAGGGTCGGCTGATTGCAGACATGGAAGTTCCTGTAAAACTCTGGAAGTGGCCGGCTTACGCTCAGCGCACCGATTGCGCCGCGCGCACGTCCGCCGCGTCGAAGCGAACAGTCCAGGCCGCGTCGCGCTTTTCGCGGAACGCGGCCACGCCCTCTGCGCCCTCGCGGCGCATGCACTGCGCGAACAGGCGCGAGGCCTCGTCCAGCAGCGGACCGGCGGGCTCCTGCCCGCAACGGCTGACCAGCGTCTTGAACACGCGGTTGGCGTTCGGGCCGCAGCGGCCGATGCGTGTCAGCCATTCGGCGATCAGTGCGTCGAGTTCGGCGCCATCGCCGGCAAGCTGGTCGACCAGGCCGAGCGCCACCGCGGCCTCGCCGCTGACGCGCTCGCCGGTCAGCCCGAGCCGGCGCGTGGCTACCGCGCCCAGCCGCTGCACCACGAATGGCGCGATCTGCGCGGCGATGATGCCCAGCGTGGTTTCCGACAGCGCAAAGCGCGCGTCGCGCGTGGCCAGCACGATGTCGGCCGCGCAGGCCAGGCCCATGCCACCGCCCATCGCCGCGCCCTCGACCGCCGCAATCACGGGTACTGGCAGCGTGCTGAGGCGCTGCATGAAATAGCCGAACTGGCGGTTGCGCGTGGCGACGGGGTCCTCCTCGCTGGAGTCGGCATCGAGCCGCGCCTGGAAGTTGCCCACGTTGCCGCCGGCGCAGAAAAAGCCGCCGGCCCCGCGCAGCACCAGCGCGCGGATTTCTGCATCGCTCTCGGCCTGCTCTAGCGCCGCCGCCAGCGCGTCGACGACTTCGGGCGCCAGCGCATTGCGGGTGGCGGGGATATTGAGGGTGGCGAACAGCACGCCGCTGGCGCGGCGCACGATCACGGCATCGGGGCGAGCGGTCTCGGTCATGGCGATCGTGTCCGTCAGCCGCGCGACACCAGGCCCATCTGCTTGGCGATCACGCCCAGCATGACTTCGTCGGCGCCGCCGCCGATCGAACCCAGGCGGAAGTCGCGATAGGCGCGCGAGGCATGGTTGTCCCACGTATAGCCCATGCCGCCCTGGAACTGCATGCACCAGTCGGCCACCTCGCGCGACAGGCGCCCCGCCTTGAGCTTGGCCATCGACGCCAGTTCTGTCACCTCGCCGCCGTTGATATAGGTCTGCGTGGCCATATAGACCAGCGCGCGCAGCGCCTCCATCTCGGTCTTGAGTTCGGCCAGCTTGAACTGGATGAACTGGTTGTCCAGCAGCGGCTTGCCGAAGGCGATGCGCTGGCGCAGGTAGTCTGCGGTCTCTTCGATCAGCGCGGTGCAGGCCAGGCGCCGCGCGGCACCGTTCAGCCGCTCCTCCTGGAACTGCTTCATCTGGTAGATAAAGCCCATGCCTTCCTCGCCAATACGGTTGCGCACCGGCACGCGCACCCCGTCGAAGAAGATCTGCGCGGTGTCCGAGCACCACATACCGAACTTCCTGATCTTCTGCACTTCCACACCGCGCACGCGCTTGCCGTCTTCCTTGAGCGGCACCACGATCAGCGATTTGTTCTTGTGCGGTGCGCCGTCCGAGGTATTGCACAGCAGGCAGATCCAGTCGGACTGGGTGCCGTTGGTGATCCACATCTTGGAGCCGGTGATGACATAGTCGTCGCCGTCGCGCACGGCGCGGGTCTTCAGGGAAGCCACGTCGGAGCCAGCCCCCGCTTCGGACACGCCGATCGAGCACACCATGTCGCCGGCAATGGCAGGCGCCAGGTAGTTGCGCTTGAGCTCATCCGAACCGAACGCGGTCAGCGCCGGCGTAGCCATGTCGGTCTGCACGCCCACGCCCATGCCCACGCCCTGCGCGCGCGCATAGCCCAGCGCCTCGGCGGCGGCGATGGCGTAGGAGAAATCGAGCCCCATGCCGCCGTATTCCACCGGCTTGGTAATGCCCAGGAAGCCGAGGTCGCCCATCTTCTTGAACAACTCGTGCGCGGGGAAGATCTCGGCGGCCTCCCACTCGTCGACAAAAGGATCGATCTCCGCCCCCACGAAACGGCGGATGCTGTCCATGATGTTGCGGTGGTCTTCGGTGTAAAGCATGCTGGTCTCCTGGAATTCTTGTTTGCGTCGGGATGTCTCGGGCCGGTCAGAAGCGGCCCACGCCGAACTGGATCGGATGCGGCTTGCGCAGGCTTGCCTCGCGCGCGGTGGCGAGCACGAAGGCCAGCACGGCACGCGTATCGCGCGGGTCGATCACGCCGTCGTCCAGCAGCAGCCCGCTGGTGACAAAGGCGCTGGCCTGGCGCTCGAAGTTGGCGACGATCTCCGCGGTCTGGCTGGCCAGCTGCGCCTCGTCCACCGGCTTGCCCTTGCGCGCGGCCTGCTGGCGCGCGACGATCTCCAGCGTCATTGCAGCCTGCTCGCCGCCCATCACCGCGGTGCGCGCATTCGGCCACGAGAAGCAGAAGCGCGGCCGGAAGCCCCGCCCGCACATGCCGAAATTGCCCGCGCCGAACGAGGCGCCACAATACAGCGTGATCTGCGGCACGGTCGAGTTCGACAGCGCCTGGATCATCTTGGCGCCGTGCTTGATCATGCCGGCCTCTTCCGAAGCACGGCCGACGATAAAGCCGGTGGTGTTCTGCAGGAACACGATCGGCGTGTCGGACTGGTTGCACAGCTGGATAAACTGCGCGGCCTTGGTGGCGCCGGCCGGATCGATCGGGCCGTTGTTGGTGATAAAGCCGACCGTATTGCCTTCGATGCGCGCATGGCCGCACACGGTGCCGGGGCCATAGTCGGGCTTGAACGGCAGCCAGGCCGAGTCGTCGACGATGCGGGCGATGACCTCGCGCATATCGACCGGGCGCTTCATGTCCAGCGTCATCACGCCGTCCAGCTCGGCCGCATCCAGCCGCGGCGGGCGTGCGGGCTGCGCGGGCGGCGGCATCACGTTGGGCCAGTCGAGGCTGGCGACAATATCGCGCGCGGTGGCGATGGCGTGCTCGTCGTCCTCGGCCAGGTACTCGGCCAGGCCGCTGACGGTGGCGTGCAGGTCGGCGCCGCCGAGCTCCTCGTCGGTGGCGATCTCGCCGGTGGCGGCCTTGAGCAGCGGCGGCCCGGCCAGGAAGGCGCGGGCGCGCTTGCGCACCATCACCACGTAGTCGGACAGGCCCGGCATGTAGGCGCCGCCGGCGGTGGACGAGCCGTGCACGACGGTGATCACCGGCAGGCCCGCCGCCGACAGGCGCGCCAGGTTGTAGAACAGCGCGCCGCCGCGCACGAACTTGTCGACGCGGTATTTGCGCAGGTTGGCGCCGGCGGACTCCACCAGGTGGATAAGCGGCAGCCGGTTTTCCAGCGCGATCTCCTGGCAGCGCACCAGCTTCATGTTGCCGGCCTCGGTCATGGCGCCGGCATCGATGCCGGAATCGGTAGCGAGCACCATGCAGCGCACGCCGCAGACAAAGCCGATGCCGGCCAGCAGCGAGCCGCCGGGGATAGAGGTCTCGGGGTCGGGATCGTCCATGCCGAAGCCGGCCAGCGTGGCCAGCGGCAGGAACGGCGCGCCGGGGTCGAGCAGGCGGCCGACGCGCTCGCGCGGCAGCAGCGCGCCGCGCTTGCCAAAGGCCTCGCGCGAACGCTCGGAGGCGGCGGCGGCGCGCCGCTCGAGCGTGCGCAGGCGGCCGATCAGGGCCTGCATGCCGGCGCGCTGGCCGGCGAAAGCGTCCGAGGACGGGTCAATGCGGGAATCGATGGGGATCATGGCGCGCTCTGGCGTGGGGGTTCCGTGATGCATGGATTGCAAACCACGGCACCCCGCGGGACAACCGCAATCGTGCAATTTGTGCATAATGTGCACAACGTTCACGAAAGCCCCCTGCCGGCCCGCGCTGCGCCAGCGCGGTGCCGCCCCGGCGCCTCATTCCATGACCACCAAGCCTTCAGCGCCAGGCGGCGTCCAGAGCCTGTCGCGCGCGTTCGCCCTGCTCCACCTGCTCGCCGAACACCACGACGTGGGGCTGACCCTGCAGGAGCTCACCACGCGCACCGGCATCGACCGGACCACGGCGCACCGCATGGCACGTTTCCTGGAATCGGCCGGCTACATCGAGCGCGAATCCGCCGGCAAGCGCTACCACCTGGGCGCCGCCGCGATGGCGCTGGGCCTGCGCGCGATGAACCGCCCCGCGCCCAACGGCGTGCTGGTGACGCGCATGAAGGCGCTGGCGCGGCTGACCGGCGACACGGTCTTCCTGACCGTGCGCATGGGCGACCACGGCCACTGCCTGCACACCGAGCAAGGCAGCCACCGCATCAAGTCCTTCCACATGCTGACCGGCACCTCGCGCCTGCTGGGCCAGGGCACCGGCAGCATGGCGCTGCTGGCGCTGATGGACAACGAGGCCGTGCGCGGGCACTTCGAGCGCCATCGCGCCGAGTACGAGGCCGGCGGACTGAGCCTGCTCAAGCTGCTGCGCGGCGTCGAGCGCAGCCGCAGGCAAGGCTATGCGCTGGCGGGCGCCGAGGGCGTGGCGGGCGTGGGCTATGCACTGCCGCTGGCGATGTGCGCCGACGCGGCCATCAGCATCGTCTCCACGGCGTCGCGCATGCCGGTGGCGCGCCGCCATGAAATGGGCGGCATTATCCGCGCGATGTTCGAGCAGGACGGCTGAGGCGATGGGGCTGCCGGCGCGCGGCGTTTTCCGCCGCAGACGTGCCGCCGCGCGCTTCAGGGCAGCCGTGCGAGCAGCTTGTCACGCATTGTCGGCGGCAGCAGCAGGCGGCCTTTTGCGCCGGGCGCCGCGGCATCGTAGACCAGCGCCTGGCCATCCCAGCTCAGTCGCACCGGCTCCACGCTGGTGAAGGTGCGCCGGGCCAGCACGCCGTCGCGACGGGCATCGTAGATCCGCAACAGCAGCCGGTCCTGGCGCAGGTAGCAGTACTCGGCGGCGTAGCGGGCGCTGGCGTCCACCGCCGGCAGGTGGCGGCAATTGTGCGCGCCCGCGCGCTCCCAGGCGCCATGGCCGTAGACGATGGCGATCCAGATGCCGCCCACTGCCAGCAGCCGGCCCGTCGTGGCCAGCGCCACGCGCCGCGCGCGGGTGGCTCGCGCGTCGGGGGTGGCCAGCACCCGGTACACCGCGCGTGCGGTGTCCAGCACCAGCAGCAGCAACGCCACCGCAGCCAGGTGGAAATACGATGCCCATTCCGGCAATTCCGCCATGGCGTGGTGCATGATGCTCCCCGGAAAATACCCGCGCCGGCGCATTGGAAATCCGATTGATGCGGGCATTAAATTAACCAGCACGATTCATTCACGGCGCTCCGGAATCGCTCCGGAATAATGGCCGCGATAAATCCAGCATAATCAACGCAACGCCGGCCGCCTATCCGGTGAATTACCGCCCCCGCTATGTCGGCGGTTTTTGCAGGTTTTATTTTTTTGCCGGCAGCGCCGCCAGCAGTGCGAGCAGCCGCACCACGGTCGGCGCGAAGATCGCGGCCAGCGCCGCGGTGGTTGCCGCATCGCCGTCGCGGGCGGCATGTTCGAGGCGTTGCGCCAGCGCCCGCAGCGACTGGCAGCCGACGTAGTGCGCCGAAGACTTCAGCCGGTGGGCGACGCTGCGCAGGGTTTCCAGTTCACTGCCCGCGGTGCGTAATTGCGCCAGGTCGGCCTCTGTCGAGGTCACCAGCGCGCGCACCAGCCCGGCGGCGAATTCGGGGTCGCCCAAGGTTTGTTCGGCGAGTGCGGCGGGGATGCCGGCCGCCTCGCGCGCGGACAGGGCCAGGTAGTGGTGGTTTGCCAGCATCTCCAGGATGGCGCCTTCGGTCACGGGTTCGCGCAGACATACGATGGCCGGCTCCCACTGCGCGGCCGGCGCCGGCGCGTCGGCGGGCAGCACCACGGCGCAGATGGCGCCGGCGGCGTGCCACGCGGGCAGCGCGCTGGCGTCGCCTGGCCCGGCCAGCACCAGGCCAATGTCCGGCGTGGCAGCCGGTGCCTGCGCCACAGTCCGAATGGTGAAACCCAGCCCGCGCAGGATTTCGCCCACGCCGGCAGCCCAGCGCGCCTCGCCCGGCCCGGCAAGCAGCAGCGCGCCGGTCATGGCCGGACGCGCCGGCGCACGGCAGAGCAGTTCGGATTTGCCATGCTAGCCGATCGCAATATGGTGGCGCCGCGCAAAATCGATGACATCGACGATCGATTTTGCGCCGAGTTTTTCCATGATCCGGGTCTTGTGGGTACTGACCGTCTTGTTGGAAATAAACAGGGTCTCGCCGATTTCCTTGTTGGTCATGCCCTTGGCCAGCATCTGCATGATGATCAGCTCCTTGTCCGAGAGACTGGCCAGGCGGGCATCCTCGTCGGCATGCTCGACCTTGCTGCGATCGATTTCCGGCATCACGGTATAGCCGGCCAGGACCGACTCTGCGCAGCGCACGATTTCCGCCAGTTCCTGGGTCTTGCTGACGTAGCCGTGCGCCCCCGCCTGGCGCGCGCGGTGCAAAGGTGTTCTGGTCCTGGCCCGAAATGACCAGGATGCGCACGCCGGGGTGGATGGCCTTGAGGCGCGGGATGACCTCCAGGCCGTTGATCTTGGGTATGTCGAGATCCAGGATCACCACGTCGGGGGCGAATTGCCGCACGATCTCGATGGCGGCCTGGCCGTTGTCTGCCTCCAGGACATGCGTGACGCCCAGCACCTGCGACAAGTGCGTTTTGAGTACGACACGCACTGGGGGGTGGTCGTCGACGATCAGGATTGTGGCCACAGCTTGAACTCCATAGCGAACGCCTTGGTGTCCAGAAGAGCGGGCACGCAGCGCGGTGTCACAGCATTGTGCTCAGCATTTGCTCCGGAAGGCACCAGAATTTTCCGAGGAGCACTACGATTCTTCCCCAATACCCCGTCATCAGCCGGGCGGCAATCCATGCAGCAATTTCTGAATGGGCCGAAATGTCGCTGCGCAGGCAACCGCTACATACGATTCGGAAATTTCCACGCCAATTTCAGATATGTCTTAATCAGCGGGCGGGATCGCGCCCATAGAGTGAGGACACCTGCGTCCGCCGCGCCTGCCGCGCCTGCCGCGCCGCGGACGCTTCCGGTTTTCCATCGTTGGCTTTCTATCGTTGGCTGTTCATCGCTCTTCGCCGCCCCGCTTGCCTGACCGCTCCCCCAAACCTGTCCGCGCCTGGCCCATCGCCGGGGCCGTCCTCCTGCTGCTCGACCTGTCGCTCCACGCGGCTGCGACCACGCCGGCCCAGGCCAGCGCCCACAAAGGATGCTGTGGTGGGCCGCTTCGGTGCTGTGCTTCCTGACGCCGCTGCTGCTGGCCTGGATCGTCATGCTCTATCGCGAGGTGCGCCTGCGGCGCGCGGCCGAGATCGCGCTCAAAGACCAGGCCGCGATCCAGTCGGCGCTGCTCGACGGCATTCCGCAACCGGTCTACCTGCGCGATGCCTCGCTGCGGCTCATCACCTGCAACCGCAGCTATGAGGAACTGGTCGGTGCCACGCGCGAGACGCTGCGCGGTCAGGGGCTGGACGCACCGGGCCATGTGCACCCCATCGTCACCGACATGGCCGAGGTGGCGCGCGACTATCGCAAGGTGCTCGAAGACGGCGCGCCGCTGCACAAGGACCGGTGCCTGCGGCTGGGCGATCGCAACCACCATGTGCTCAACTGGCTGACGCCGCTGCGCGGTGCCGACGGCACCGTCAAGGGGCTGGCCGGCGGCTGCGTGGACCTGACCGAACGCCACGAGATGCTGGCCGAACTGGCGCAGGCCAAGGCGGAGGCCGAGGCCGCCAACCGGGCCAAGTCCACCTTCCTCGCCTCGGTCAGCCATGAGATCCGCACGCCGATGAACGCTATCACCGGCATGCTGGAACTGACGCTGGCGCGCTGCCGGCTTTCGGAGGACGAACGCCTGCAGCTGGTCACGGCGCACAAGTCGGCGCTGGGCCTGCTGGGGCTGATCGACGACATCCTGGACCTGTCCAAGATGGAGGCCGGCAAGTTCCGCATCCAGCCCGCGCCGGCCGCGCTGGCGAGACTGGTGCAGGACACGCTGTTGATCTTCGGCCCCGTGGCTGCGCAGAAAGGCTTGTCGCTTGGCAGCGACCTGGGTGCGGGCCTGGCGCCGCTGCACCAAGTCGACGGGCTGCGCTTCCGGCAGATCCTGGCCAACCTGGTTTCCAATGCGGTGCGCTTTACCGACCACGGCACTGCTAATGCAACGCCAGCTGGAACACCTGGGCCACCAGGTGGCTACCGCCTGCGGCGGCCGCGAAGCGCTGGCCAGGCTGGACGCCGACAGGTTCGACGTGATCGTGTGCGACTGCGCCATGCCGGTGATGGACGGCCTCGCCTTTACGCGCGCCGTGCGGGCGCGCGAGGACGCGGTCTGCTGCGTGCCGGTGATCGGCTGCACGGCCAGTGCCGTGGCGGAAGACCACCAGGCGGCACTGGACGCCGGCATGAATGCCGTGATCGTCAAGCCGGTCGGTCTCCAGGTGCTGGATGAAGCGGTGGCACGAGCTTGCGCCGGCGGGTTGCCGCTGTACCGGGTGGCCGTGCCAGTGCTGGCGGCAGCGCCCGAGGGTGACGATGCTGCCCGCTGCCGCGCCAAGCCGGGTTCGCGACCGTCCTGGTGCGCGGTGTGCCGCGAAATGAACGTCCAGTGCGACCGGCAGGACCCGGAGGCTTCGCACTAAATCGGGCTATTCGCCGCTTACGTCTCCAGCGGCACGGCACTGGTGCACTTGATCTCGTCCAGGCACACGCTCGACTTCACGCCACTGACGCCCGGGATCCGCATCAGCGTATCGAGCAGGAAGTCCGACAGCGACTTCAGGTCCTTGGCGACCACCTTCAGCACGTAGTCGATATCCCCGGTCACCGAGAAGCACTCCTGGATCTGCGCCAGTTCCGCCACCAGCCGCTTGAAGTTGGACAGGTCGCGGATATGGCCCCGCTCCATCGTCACATGGATAAAGGCGACCACGCCCAGGCCCAGCGCGGCGGCGTCGAGTCGCGCCTCATAGCGCTTGACCAGGCCGGCCTCTTCCAGGCGGCGGTGGCGCCGCAAAGTCTGCGCCGGCGACAGCGCGATGGCCTCGGCCAACTCCAGGTTGGAAGCGCGCCCGTGCTCCTGCAAGACCCCCAGCAGGCGGCGATCGGTACGGTCCAGCTCGATCGAAGGCATGTCGATTTCCTCTTCTGAGATTTACACGAAATTAAATTTCATAATATAGGGTTTCCCTGCGTTGCTTACGAAATCCAATTTTGCTGCCAAGAATATACACTGCATGCCAAGCCAGCGGAAAGCAGCACGACAGACAATAGCTTTGTGCTGCGACGACTGACGGTGGCACCACATTATTGCGATGTCGCCACTGCAATAATATTTCCCGACTGACCGGTTCCGAACGCCCCCATGACCACGAACCTGCCGCCCCCGCCTTCCGTTCCAGGCGCCAGCCCTGATGGCGCGGGACGCTGAACCGGATACCCGATATCCGATGCGAGCCCGCCCGTCGCCCCACCCGGCAACTCCGCCCGCCTCGCATCGATCCAATCACTTAACCTCCCCCTTTAGTGAGAAAGCCATGGCCGACCTGTTTGACAACCCGATGCAGCTGATGGGCTTCGAATTTGTGGAATTCGCCTCGCCCACCCCCAACGTGCTGGAGCCGCTGTTCGAGCAGATGGGCTTCACGCTGGTGGCAAAGCACCGCTCCAAGGACGTGGTGCTGTTCCGCCAGGGCGACGTGAACTTCATCGTCAACCGCGAGCCGAACAGCCACGCCGCCTACTTTTCCGCCGAGCACGGCCCGAGCGCCTGCGGCATGGCTTTCCGCGTCAAGGATTCGCACAAGGCCTACGCCCGCGCGCTGGAACTGGGCGCGCAGCCGGTGGAGATCCCGACCGGCCCGATGGAACTGCGCCTGCCCGCGATCAAGGGCATCGGCGGCGCTCCGCTGTACCTGATCGACCGCTTCGAGGAAGGCAAGTCGATCTATGACATCGACTTCGAGTTCATCGAGGGCGTCGACCGCCACCCGGTCGGCCACGGCCTCAAGCTGATCGACCACCTGACCCACAACGTCTACCGTGGCCGCATGGCTTACTGGGCCAACTTCTACGAAAAACTGTTCAACTTCCGCGAAATCCGCTACTTCGACATCCAGGGCGAATACACCGGCCTGACCTCCAAGGCCATGACCGCACCGGATGGTAAAATCCGCATTCCGCTGAACGAGGAATCGTCCAAGGGCGCCGGCCAGATCGAAGAGTTCCTGATGGCCTTCAACGGCGAGGGCATCCAGCACATCGCCTTCCTGACCGACAACCTGATCGAAGTCATCGACAACCTGCAACTGGCAGGCGTGCCGCTGATGACCGCGCCGAACGACTACTACTACGAAGCGCTGGAAACGCGCCTGCCCGGCCACGGCCAGCCCGTCGAGCAACTGAAGTCGCGCGGCATCCTGCTGGACGGCACCACGGAAGGCGGCAAGCCCCGCCTGCTGCTGCAGATCTTCTCCAAGACCGCGCTCGGCCCGGTGTTCTTCGAGTTCATCCAGCGCCGCGGCGACGAAGGCTTCGGCGAAGGCAACTTCAAGGCGCTGTTCGAGTCGCTGGAACGCGACCAGATCCAACGCGGCACGCTCAAGGTCGAGGCCTGACCGGCATCGGCCTTCCCTGACCGGCCTTGCAGGCACCAGCCGGTTCCGGAAACGCGCACACCTCCTTCGCGGCAGTGACCCTGCCGCGCGGGGCGGTGACGTCCCCGGCCCAAGCGTCCGACTCCAAACAGCCAGAGGCGCGGGCCCGCATTCCATGAGAATGGGTAGAGGAAACAACTGAATGCATTCAAGCAGCAATGACGGCACGCTCAAGCGCGGCCTGAAGAACCGGCATATCCAGCTGATCGCCCTGGGCGGCGCCATCGGCACCGGCCTTTTCCTGGGCATCGCCCAGACCATCAAGATGGCGGGCCCCTCGGTCCTGCTGGGCTATGCGATCGCCGGCATCGTGGCGTTCTTCATCATGCGCCAGCTCGGCGAAATGGTGGTGGACGAGCCCGTCGCCGGCTCCTTCAGCTACTTCGCGGACAAGTACTGCGGCCACTTCGCCGGCTTTATCTCGGGCTGGAACTACTGGGTGCTGTACATCCTGGTGAGCATGGCCGAACTCTCAGCCGTGGGCATCTACATGCAGTACTGGTGGCCGGAAATGCCGACCTGGGTGTCGGCGCTGGCCTTCTTCCTGATCATCAACGCGATCAACCTGTCGAGCGTGAAGTCCTTCGGCGAGATGGAGTTCTGGTTCTCGATCATCAAGGTCGCGGCCATCATCGGCATGATCGGCTTTGGCGGCTACCTGCTCATGTCCGGCGACGCCGGCCCGCAAGCAAGCGTGGCCAACCTGTGGCAGCACGGCGGCTTCTTCCCCAACGGCATGGGCGGGCTGGTGATGGCCATGGCGGTGATTATGTTCTCGTTCGGCGGGCTGGAGCTGGTGGGCATCACCGCGGCCGAGGCGGATTCGCCCGAGAAGACCATCCCCAAGGCCACCAACCAGGTGATCTACCGTATCCTGATCTTCTACGTGGGCGCGCTGGCGGTGCTGCTGTCGCTGTACCCGTGGGAAAACGTGGTCACCGGCGGCAGCCCCTTCGTGCTGATCTTCCACGCGCTGAACAGCAACTGGGTCGCCAACGTGCTGAACGTAGTGGTGCTGACCGCGGCGCTGTCGGTCTACAACAGCGGCGTGTACTGCAACAGCCGCATGCTGTACGGCCTGGCGCAGCAAGGCAACGCCCCCAAGGCGCTGCTCAAGGTCAGCAAGCGCGGCATCCCGCTGACGGCACTGGGGCTGTCGGCGCTGGCCACCGCGGCGTGCGTGGTGATCAACTACTTCATGCCGGGCAAGGCCTTCGAGATGCTAATGGGCCTGGTGGTGTCGGCGCTGATCATCAACTGGGCCATGATCAGCCTGATCCACCTGAAGTTCCGCGCCGACAAGCGCAAGGCCGGCCAGGCCACCCGCTTCCAGAGCTGGGGCTATCCGCTGACCAATTACCTGTGCCTGGTGTTCCTGGCCGGCATCCTGGTGGTGATGTACCTGACGCCGGGCCTGCGCCTGTCGGTGTACCTGATCCCGGTGTGGCTGGTCGTGCTCGCCGTGAGCTACGTGCTGCGCCAGAAGAAGAGCGCCGCCGCGCTGCAGAGCGGCGTGGCCGCCCAGCAACTGCGCTGAACGGCAAGGCGGCGCCTGCAGGTTGCGGGCGCCGCCGGTTAGAATCCAGGCTGCGCGGCGCCCCGTGCCGCGGCAGCAGCCCCCCCGACCCAATTCCATCGCATCCCATGTTTGCACATATCGAAGCGTTTCCCGGCGATCCGATCCTCTCGCTCAATGAGGACTTCCAGCGGGACCCGCGCACCGACAAGGTCAACCTGAGCATCGGCATCTACTTTGACGATGAAGGCCGCCTGCCGGTGATGCAGGCCGTGGCCAAGGCTGAAGCAGAGCTGCTGGCCGACATGGGCCCGCGCCCCTACCTGCCGATGTCGGGCCTGGTGGGCTACCGCAGCGCGGTGCAGGCGCTGGTGTTCGGCGAAGACTCGCCGGCGCGCGCCGCCGGCCGCATCGCCACGCTGCAGACCCTGGGCGGTTCGGGCGCGCTGCGCGTGGGTGCGGATTTCCTCAAGCGCTACTACCCGCAGTCGCAGGTGTGGATCAGCGACCCGAGCTGGGAGAACCACCGCGTGGTGTTCGAGCGCGCGGGCTTCACCGTCAACACCTACCCGTACTACGACGACGCCACTGGCGGTCTCAAGTTCGACGCGATGATGGACGCGCTGCGCGCCATCCCCGCGCGCAGCATCGTGCTGCTGCACGCCTGCTGCCACAATCCGACCGGCGTGGACCTGAACCAGGACCAGTGGCGCCAGCTGATCGCGCTGCTCAAGGCCAACGAGCTGCTGCCGTTCGTCGACATGGCTTACCAGGGCTTCGGCGCCGGGCTGGAAGACGATGCCTTTGCCATCCGCGAACTGGTGGCGCAGGACGTGCCCTGCCTGGTGGCCAACTCGTTCTCCAAGAACTTCTCGCTGTACGGTGAGCGTTGCGGCGGCCTGAGCGTGTTCTGCAACACCGCCGGCGAAGCCGCCAACGTGCTGGGCCAGCTGACCGGCGCGGTGCGCGCCAACTACAGCAACCCGCCGACGCACGGCGCGCGCGTGGTGGCCAAGGTGCTGACCACGCCCGAGCTGCGTCAGCTGTGGGAAGAGGAACTGGCCCAGATGTGCGGCCGCATCGCGCGCATGCGTGAAGCGATCCACGGTCACCTGCGTGAGCATGTCAGCGGCGAGGCGCTGTCGCGCTACCTGACCCAGCGCGGGATGTTCACCTACACCGGCCTCACCGCCGGCCAGGCCGACCGCCTGCGCGAAGAGCATGGCGTGTACCTGCTGCGCTCGGGCCGTATGTGCGTGGCGGGGTTGAACGAGCGCAATGTGGGGATCGTGGCAAAGGCGATTGGGAGCGTGCTGAAGGGCTGAGCCGGCCTCCAGACGTCTTCCGCATCCAAGCGGCGCCATTGTGCGCCGCTTTTTGTTTTCCAACGCGCCGCCCTCAGCAGCGTAATTTCTACAAGCCCGTGGAGTTTTGACGCGCCCACCAGGCGCCCACCTCGCCGCGCGCTCCGCGCGGTGCCCGGCACCGAACTTGCTGCCTTTTGACATCCCCGGCATCGCCCCCCCGTGCCGAAGCTTCCACAAAAGGCCAGCGCATGTCCGAGAACCAGGCCCCTGCCCCCGGCAGCACCGCCCTGCCCCCTGGCGCCGCAGCACGCCCGGTCACCTTGCAGGTCAACGGCAACCCCTACACCCTGCCACTGGAACCACGCACCACCCTGCTCGACGCACTGCGCGAAGTAATGCACCTGACCGGCACCAAGAAAGGCTGCGACCGCGGCCAGTGCGGCGCCTGCACGGTGCTGTCGGACGGGCGCCGGCTGCTGAACCGCAAGACCGCGCACAACCAGCTGATGGGCGGCATTGTCTGGGGCATCGGCATGGCGCTGCATGAGAAGAGCGAGCTGGACCCGGCCACCGGGCGCGTCGCCAACGCCAACCTGGCCGAGTACCACATGCCGGTCAATGCCGACATCGGCACCATCGACGTCAGCGTGGTGGACGAGGACGATCCGCATATCAATGCGCTGGGCACCAAGTGCAGCATGGAGGCTGCGGCGGCGCGGGCACAACGACTCGCCGCACCTGGACGGCATGGGCAATATCAACCCGGCGCCGGAGGCCAAGCACGCGCAAAAAGACCAACGGTGTGTTCGATTTCTCGGTCAACTACGAATTCTGAGCGGGTGCGGGCAGCCCCGTGCCAGCGGCCCGGACACCGTTAGTGGAAGTCCCGGCTCCCCACCATCAGCCGGCCCAGCATCGGGCTCAGGTCCACCAGCTCCTTGGCCACCAGGTGGCGCACCTCGCCCTGGCGCTGCCAGGTGCCGACCACGCCCAGCAGCGTGGCACCCAGCACCTCCTTGCGCTGGCGCTCCACCAGATCGGGCCACAGGATCAGGTTCACGGTGCCGGTCTCGTCCTCGATAGTCGCGAAGATGGTGCCGCTGGCCGTGGACGGCCGCTGGCGCACGGTAACGATGCCGCAGGCGCGCACGCGGCGGCCATTGGCGCAGCGCTGGAGCTGACTGGCGGTGGCAAAGCGCATCGCCGCCAGCTTGTGGCGCAGCAGCGCCAGCGGGTGCGACTTGAGCGACAGGCCCAGGCTCGCGTAGTCCGCCGCCACGTCTTCACCCAGCCGGGGTGCGGGCAGTGCCAACGCGTCCTCGGCGGGCGGCGCTTCATACAGCAGGTCGCGATGCGCGGCATGACTCGCCGCGGCGCGCGCCTGCCAGCGGGCCTGGCGGCGGTGACCGGCCAGCGGCGCCAGTGCGTCGGACGCGGCCAGCACATCGATATCGTGCCGGTCCAGCGCGGCGCGCAGCGCCAGGTCTTCCACGCTGTCGAACGGGCGCTGCGCCCGTGCCTCCTCGATACGCAGCGCGGCCTCTTCGCGCATGCCCTTGACCCGGCTCAGGCCGAGGCGCATCAGCGGGTGCTGCGGCTGGCGTGGCCGGGTGCGGGCCTGCGCGTCCGCGACATCGACCTCCGCCGCCGGCTCCAGCGTGCTCTCCCACTGGCTCACTGTGACATCCACCGGCAGCACCCGCACGCCATGCCGGCTCGCGTCCTGCACCAGCTGCGACGGTGAATAGAACCCCATCGGCTGGCTGTTCAGCAGCGCGCACAGGAACGCCGACGGATGGTGGCACTTGAGCCAGGAACTGACATACACCAGCTTGGCAAAGCTGGCCGCATGGCTCTCGGGGAAGCCGTACTCGCCAAACCCCTCGATCTGCTTGCAGATCGCCAGCGCAAAGGACTCCGGATAGCCGTTGGCGGTGAGCGCGCGCACCAGCGCATCCTGGTGCTGGCGCAGATCGCCGCGCCGGCGCCAGGCCGCCATCGAACGGCGCAACTGGTCGGCCTGCCCCGGCGAGAAACCGGCCGCGTCGATGGCCAGCTGCATCACCTGCTCCTGGAAGATCGGCACGCCCAGCGTGCGGCCTAGCACCTTCTCGATGACACTGTTGAAGTAGACCGGTGGCTTGCCGGTGCGGCGGAAGGCCTCGCGCCGCTTCAGGTAGGGATGCACCATGCCACCCTGGATCGGCCCGGGGCGCACGATCGCCACCTCGACCACCAGGTCGTAGTACTTGCGCGGCTGCAGCCGCGGCAGCATCGACTGCTGCGCGCGCGACTCGATCTGGAACACGCCGATGGTGTCGGCCTTGCAGATCATGTCGTAGGTTTGCTTGTCTTCCTTGGGGATGTCTTCCATCCGCGTCGGTAATGCGGCGCGTTCGGGATCCGGGTTGGGGATCATCTCCAGCGCGCGCCGGATCGCCGACAGCATGCCCAGCGCCAGCACGTCGACCTTGAGCAGGCCGAGCGACTCCAGGTCGTCCTTGTCCCACTGGATCACGCTGCGGTCGGCCATGGCCGCGTTCTCGATCGGCACCAGCCGCGACAGCTTGTGGCGCGCGATCACGAAGCCGCCGACGTGCTGCGACAGGTGGCGCGGAAAGCCGCGCAGTTGCGCGGTCAGGCTGGCCCACTGCTGCACCGCCGGCGAATCGGGATCGAGCCCATAGCGGGCGATCTTCTCGACAAAGCCCTTGCCGCCATCCCACCAGGCCTGGCCCTTGACCACCTGCTCGACCACGCTGGCATCGATGCCCAGCGCGCGGCCCACGTCGCGCAAGGCGCTGCGCGAGCGGTAGGTGATCAGCGACGCCGCCAGCGCGGCGCGGTGGCGGCCGTATTTCTCGTAGATGTACTGGATGACTTCCTCGCGCCGCTGGTGCTCGAAGTCCACGTCGATATCGGGCGGCTCATCGCGCTCGCGCGACAGGAATCGGCCGAACAGCAGGTTGGCCTGCTCGGGGCTGACCTCGGTCACGTACAGGCAGAAGCAGACCAGCGAATTGGCGGCCGAGCCGCGCCCCTGGCACAGGATGCCGTTGGCGCGCGCAAAGCGCACGATGTCGTGCACGGTGAGGAAGAAGGGTTCGTACTGCTTTTCCTCGATCAGCGCCAGCTCCTCTTTGAGCTGGTCTTTCCACTCTTGCTGCATGCCGTTGGGAAAGCGCTCGTGCATGCCGCGCTCGACTTCCTTGCGCAGGTAGGAGATCGGCGTCTCGCCGGGCGGAACCAGCTCTTCGGGATATTCATAGCGCAGCATCCCGAGCGAGAAATCGCACTGCGCGGCGATCTTCAGCGTCTGCACCAGCGCCTCGCGCGGGTACAGGCGCGACAGCACCTGGCGCATGCGCAGGTGCTGCTCGGCATTGGGCGCCAGCGCCATGCCGCATTCGGCCAGCGGCTGGCCCAGCCGGATCGCGGTCAGCACATCGGACAGCGGCTTGCGCGAGCGCACGTGCATGGTGACCGCGCCGGCCGCGGCCAGCGGCACGCCGGTCTGCGCCGAGACCGCCTCCAGGCGCGCGCGGTGCAGCGCATCGGCGTGGCCCTGCAGCTGTTCCAGCGCGATCCAGGCGCGGTCGCCGAAGACCTCGCGGCACCACTGCGCCTGTTCGCGCAGCAACTCGGGATCGGCGCAATAGTCGGGCAGCAGCAACGCCAGGCAGCCGGGCATGCCACGCAGGTGCGCCTCGGCGGGCGCGGGCGCGGACAGGTCTTCGGGATGCAGGCGGTAGGTGCCCTTCTGCGCGCGCCGCCGACCCAGCGTGATCAGCTCGCTCAGGTTGCCGAAGCCGTCGCGGTGCTGGGCGATCAGCACCAGCCGCAGCGGCGGGCGTTCCGAGCCATCGGCCGGGGTCAGGCTGAAGCGGCTGCCGATCAGCAGCGAGAAGGCATCGGCGGCTGCGGCCAGCACCTGCAGCCGCTGGTGGCGGCTGGCGTGCGCGTGGGGATCATCGTGGTCCTCGGCGGCCTCGTCATCGTTGTCGAGCAGCGGATCGTCCACGCCCTCCTCCCCGCGTGCCGCGCTGCGCGCCACCGCATCGTGCAGGCGCTTGCGCAGCGTCTGGATCGCATCGTGCGCGCGCGCGGTGCCGGCCACCGAGCATTCATCGGTCAGTGCCAGCCCGCGGTAGCCCAGTTCAAAGGCGCGCTCGATCAACTCGCCCGGGTGCGAGGCGCCGGTCAGGAAGGTGAAGTTGGAGATGCAGTGCAGCTCGACATAGTCGGGCAGGGATGGAAGCAAACCCGGCAGCAAGCCGGGCAGCGATGGCAGGACCGTCATGCGAACAACCCATGCAGGAACCAGCGATATTCGCCGCCATCGTCCTGCGCCGCATGACCGGGGCGCTCGCGGAAGATCCAGCAGCGCAGGCCGTCGGCGCGCTCGGCGATAAAGTAGTCGCGCGTGGCCAGCGCGCCGTCCCACCAGCCGGCCTCGATGCGCTCGGGCCGGCTCAGCAGCGCCAGCGGCCCGCCGTGGCAGGGGCGGTGCTGCTGCACCGGCAGCGGCAACGGTTGCGGCAGCAGCCACAGCGGGCGCTCCGGCAGCGGGCCGGGCAGCGCGCCTGCCTTGCCGCCCGGCTGCGGCTCGTCGACCGGGCCCCAGCGGTTGGCGCGCTCGGGACGGTGGTCGGCCAGCGGCCGGGGCTGCAGCACGTTGTCGCGGCCGAGGCGGGCCATCAGCGTATCGAGCAGGCGGCCCAGGTCTTCGGGCGTGCCGCCGGGCTCGGGAAAGAGCGCATCGCTTTGCGGCACGCAGGCGGCCATTGCCTCCACCCGCAGCGCCAGGCCGGTGACCGGGGCGTGGAAGTTGAGCTTGTCGAGCTTTTCGCGCAGCAGCCGTGACAGGTGCGTGGGATCGCGGCTGGGCTGGGCCAGGCCCAGCAGCACGGGCGTGCCCTCGGTATCGACGCCGCGCCGGTAGCGTTCGTGCTCCAGCACCAGCACGCAGCGCGTGACGCCGGCCTGCTGCACCGCCAGCCAGCCGGCCAGCGCCAGCAACAGGCGCTGCGCGCCGGCCAGCACGCCTTCGGCCGATTCGATGCGCCCGGGCAGGTCCATGCGCTGCGCGAACGCGGGCGGCGCCGCATACCAGGCAAAGCGCACCGGGGCGTCGCCATAGGCCTGGTCCAGCCGCGCCAGCAGCGCGGGGCCCAGCCGCCGCGTCAGGCCCGCGCGCGGCAGGCGCCGCACCTGGCCTAGCGTGCGGCAGCCGATGCCGTCCAGCCAGGCCGGGTCGGCCAGCGTATGCAGGGCCTGCACCGGCAGGTCGTCGAGCAGCCGGTGCAGGCGTGCCATGCCCACCGCCCGGCGCGCGGGCCGCACCACGCCGCGCCGCGTGCGCCGCAGCGGCTGGCGCGCGAGCCACGCGGCACCGTGCGCGGTCGGGCCGGAACCCACTTGCGCAATGGTGCCGAGCTGGCGCACGCAGGCGCGCACCGCGCGGCACAGCGCGCGATGGCCGCCGAACAGGCGCAGGCTGGCCGTGACGTCCAGCATCACCGTGGCCGATTCCGGCTCCTCGTCGAAGGTCACGGCCGGCGTGAAACGCAGCAGCGCCAGCGCCACCGCCTCCATCAGCGCGGCCTCGGCGTTCGGCTCGCGCTCCAGTTGCACGATATCCGCCGACAGCGCCTGCACGCCGCCGCGGCGCATGCCGTAGCGCACGCCGAGCTGCAGCGCCGGGCCGTTGGCCAGCACCACCTGCTCCTGCGCCATCACCGCCACCGGCAGCGCATGGTGCAGCGTGCCGGTGGCGGAGGACGGACCCGGGGCGGGCGCCGGCTCAGGCCAGGTGGGCTGCAGTGCGTCCAGGGGCAGGCGCGGCAGGTGCACCGCGATCCAGTACGGCATCGGAAGAAGACGGAGAAGAGGACAAGGACGAAGGCGCCCGCGCAGGCGACGGCCAGGCGGCCGTGCGCGTGGCCGCTTCCATCCCGTCCAGGCGCAGCAGCAAGGGGGTATCCCGCACCGGCCCGCGCCGCTTGTGGAAGGTGATCGACAGCCTATTGCCGGGCTGCGGCGCCAGCAGCAACCGCAGCACCGCCGGCGACGACTCGCGCAGCGCCGCGGCCGGGCGCAGCGCCCAGACCACCGCGTCGCCGCCCTGCGCCAGCACCTGCAGCCGGCGCAGCGCCTCGGGCCGGGCCGTCGGCAGCCATACCAGCACGCCGCCGAAGGCCTGGCTGCGCAGCACCTGCTCGGCCGCCCACAGCATGTCGGCCTGCGCGGCCCTGGCGGTGCCGGCGGGTGGGCGCACCCAGTAGAGTTGGCGCGCCGGCAGCCCGGCCGCCGCCAGCCCCATCGCATTGGGCAGGTACGGCGGCGCCACCAGCGCGATGCGGCGCCCTGCCCCGGCCAGCGTGCGCAACGCCGGCAGCAGCAGGCGCAGCTCGCCCGCCCCGCCCTGCGTGGTCAGCAGCTCGGTCAGCCCGCCCGCCGGCCAGCCGCCGCCCGGCAGCTCCGCCGACAGCGCGTCATACCCGGTCGGGCATACCGACTCGCTGCCGGCACGGCCCAGCTGGCCGGCCCGCCAGAGCCCGGGGTAGCGCTGCTCGAGCGCCGACAGCGCCTGCTGGCGCGTGGCCGGGACTGGCGCGGCTGGGGTCGGCGCAGGGAAGAGAAATCCCTCCGCCGCCGTGGGTGGGGCTGCGTACGATTGCGCAGTCATGTGAAGTTGGCATCGCTCGCCAGTGGGCGAGGATTTAGGATGTTTACGATACCTGTATATTTATACAGTATCGGTGGTGAGCGCAAGGGGTAGCGACGCAGGGTGGCGCGGGGTGTGTAGGAAACCGGAATTAGCCGGACTACGTGCGCTTTTGCTGGACTGGAAATCCGGAATTAGGCGGACTGGCGTGCAATCCCGTGACGCTGAGCCAAGACCTGGGCGTTTCCGGTTTCCGTTGGTCGACGTAAGCAGCGAGCTGTTCAAGAAATCGGCGACGTGGCCGTCAATACCGGGCAACTCCATTCCCCGTCTGAGCCATGCGTTACACCCCGCTCCGAGACCAGCATCTCGCTATACTTGCCCGCGACCGCGACGCCTGGCGGGCTCAGGCGGAACGACGTTTTGACGTGGAAGGCCTCATTCACGCATGCGTCCCGGATGTCGCTACTTGTGATCCAAGCTTTGTGGCCGACGCGATCCGGGAGTGGTTCGATAGTTTCGAGGACGGCATTCCGACATGGCGGATGCCGTCGCACGATCGATAAAAAGGGCCCGCACCGGGGCTACGACACTCTCGACCGAGACTGCTTGATTGCCCGTCAGCGTCGGCAGACGCTGGAATCGTGACCGCAATAGGTCCGGCAAGAGTCGTCAGGGCCGAACAAGCCAGCCACCGGCACCGGAGGACGTGGCCACATTCGAGGTGCCATACGTGGCTTCGGTTCAGCGCTTCACGGTAGCCTTGTCGAGTGGCCAGCCCTTCGATAAGGTCGGTCGAACAGCCAAGTTGCTTTGCGGCGTATGCGACCTTGGTGCTCAGGGCCGTATCGACCGCGACCCCAAGTTGACTTCGGGCTTCATATCAACACTCTGAGAACGGGGATGGCGGGCTGCGCTTAACGCAAGCGCCGAATGGATGGCCCTGCCATTACTGTTCTTGGCGGAGAATTCAGCGGCCATACTGACTTCTACGCTCCCCTGACTCTTTCCGTTGGCGACTCCTGCTACTTCGACAGCGCTATGGGCCATGCCTGCATTTCTGCCGGGGATCAGGATGCGAAGGTTCTTTGGGTCTGTTCCAGCGTGACCCTGGACACTTGAGGGTAGCTCCGGACAGTACTCGCCTGCGTGGATTGACGCATCAATTCGAGGCTGACTGAAACGGGAAAACGGCATCTGCGATTCGGGGGGAGACAGACTTCCTGCAGTCCTCCGAGCGGCAGCGGTCGCTGCCGCGCAAGTCCCGAATGCGCGGAAAAGCCGCGAAACGCGGCCTACCCGCTGAAAAAATTTCGACGCTTAGTGCAGCATGTGGAAGACCCCACCCTCTCATTCGACCTGAGCCATTCTGCGACGATCGGTAGCTTAAAGACGAATGGCCGAAGCGGTACTCCGCTTCGGCCAGTTGCGTTGCCAACGGCTGGCACCTACATGACAGTTTTTAGCCTACGTCCAGGAGATTAGGCGCCGATGCGGTCACGCCGATGCTTGCTGGCGTGTGCGGGCCAACCGTGCGGCTGGCTCGCCGAGTTCCCAAAATACTGAAGTCATGATGGCCAAGCCCTGAGCGGCGATCGCAATGGGTAGGTGTTCATTCGGTGCGTGTTGCTTGCAGCCTGGATATGAGTGAGGAATCCAAATCGTTGGTAAGCCCAGAATGTCGGAGAATGCGTCGTTGGGAACAGTGCCGCCAAGATTCGGAACGACTGCAGGTTCCCGTACACTGACGCTGCGGAACGCCTCGTTGGCCCATTCGACCCATGGACTCGCAGGGTCCAAACGTGTTGCCGGCGATCCTCTCAGCAATCGCACTTGGACATCTGTATAGCCGGCTTGGTCCAGGTGTTGGCGAACGACCTCTTCAATGGATTCCCATGCGGTCCCTACTACGAACCGAAGCTGCAAGAACGCGCTTGCTACCGGCGGAATAGCATTGGCGGGCTTCTCGGGATTGCCGGCTTTTAGGGTGAGCACCTCCAGGGAGTTCCAACCCAGCAGGCGCTCTGCAGCGGAGAGAGTCGGGTCACCCCAATCTTCGTCGATCTTTCGGCCAAGACTTTCGCTGTCAATCTTAAGTTTGGACAGCGCATCCCGGACCGGGAAGGGAATGGGAGGCGGCAACAGGCCCGCCACCTGAATGCGACCCTTCCCGTCGACGAGAGACGAGATCGCACCAGAGAGGACTACCGCCGGGTTCTTCATGATTCCGCCCCAGTTTCCTGAATGAAGCGCACCGCTTCGCAACGAGCAGGTGAGTTCAAAAATCGCAGAGCCACGCGAACCAAGGAACATGGTGGGCTGTTCCTTGCTCACGCGCGGACCGTCAGAGGCGATGAACACGTCCGCGCTCAAGATGTCCGCATGTTGGCGACACACCTGTCGGAGCCCGGGCGAGCTGCGCTCCTCTCCCAGTTCGAAGAGCGCCTTGACATTGAATCCAAGCTTCCCGTTGCGAGCCGTTATCACTTCACGAAGCGCGGTCAGATTGACGAGGTGCTGCCCCTTGTTATCGGCAACGCCTCGGCCGTACCACGCATCATTGCGGTCCACCAGTTGCCATGGGGACAGTCCTGCGTCCCACTGCTCATCCATGCCGGGAACCACGTCGCCGTGCCCGTACGTCAGCATAGTGACGAAGTCGGGATTCTCCACGCGCTCGGCAAATAAGAATGGAGACCCGCCAGGGACTGGATTATCGATCGTTCGACAGGAGAACCCCATTGCCGTCAGGTCCGGTTCCAACACCTCGGCATAATACGGGAGGAGGTCGGCATCATTTGCATCGGCCCCACTGACTGAGCGGTATGCCACCCTGCGTGCGAGATCACCTCTGAAATGGCCTTCCTCGAAGTACTTCCTCACCTCCGCAAGGGCCCGAGCTTTAGTCATTCGTCTTTCCCCCCAACACTTCAGTCAACGTACGAATCGACGGCAGCGAGCGAAGCGACGAAAGTTGCGACACGAGTTCCCCAAGATCACCCTCGTTCATCACGGGCTCGCAGCACTCAAGCACTTTCTCGAGACGCTCTGCGTCATTGAACGGGTCTTGGATTAGTCCTCGCGCGTAGACACGTTGCGTTTCCAACACCGTCCCGTCCTTCAGGACAATCTTGACGATATGGGGAGGCCGCTGATCCGGGTCCTTCGGTTCGTCTTCGAACTTTCTGGCATTCAGCGTTACCAGACTGAAAAGCTTGCGAACCTCTTTACGC
Source organism: Cupriavidus sp. PB-02 (assembly GCF_058252315.1). NCBI lineage: Bacteria > Pseudomonadati > Pseudomonadota > Betaproteobacteria > Burkholderiales > Burkholderiaceae > Cupriavidus > Cupriavidus sp. PB-02. The sequence continues at coordinate 1,228,350 of NZ_CM177695.1, read as the reverse complement.
TTTACCGCATCTGCCGTGAAATCGGAAAGCGTGACCTTCCCTTGCAAAAGGGCAAGCGCGATGTTGTATTGCATTGAGAATCGCGCCTGGAATTCGTCCTGCGGGTCGTCGTAGCGCAGATTCTTCTTGTTGCTCGCACCGACCAGAATATCGATAGACTCGACGTCCTCGGCCGAGAAGCCATGCTGCCGCTTCAGATCGAGGACACAGTCGATGGAATTGTGGGCGGAGCCGCAGCATGCGTGGCGCTTTGGGGCGAGTCCGAACTCTTCCAGCGCAAGCGGGTTGTCGAGCTTCTTCAGCGGCTCCTCCCAGCCACGAGGTGCGGGACCACCGTACAGGGCGAGAAATCCTTGCGGGTCTTCCAGTACTTCAGGATTGCCCTGTACCCCGGCTTGTCCGAGCCGTGCGGCAACGATTGCATTTGAAGCGCCCATGCCGCATTGGAACGATTTCGCCTCCGTTCCGAATTGAGCCTTGTTGCCAGATGCCATGCTTACTGCGAGGCTCATTGTGGCGACCGTGGCCGCCTTGTCCACCTTCAGAAGTCGCGCGCAAGCACCCGCTGTCCCGATGCAGCCGACGGTAGCGGTCGGATGCCAGCCGGCGAAGTAGTGCGACCGATTGACGCCACGCCCCAGGACCGCATGAAGTTCCAGACCAACGATAAATGCGTCCAGAAGATCGGCACCACTTGCGTCAACTTCGTCACCCAAGGCGATCAAGGCGGGCACCAAGATGGCGGATGCGTGAGTCAGTGCCGGGTAGTAGTTGTCGTCGATTTCGAGTACGTGCGCAGCGGTCCCGTTGACCATTGCGGCCCAGGGTGCTGGGGCTTTCTTTTTTGTGCCGATGATCGTGGCAGCACCAGTGCCCCAGAGGCTGACGCCCGCTCCAACCTTGGTGCTTACGGGGTCCGCACTTCCCGCGACGATGCAGGCAATTGTGTCGCTAAAGGCATGACTGGCGCGCGACAAACAGCTTTCGGGCCACTCACTATTTCGGGTGGTGATCCAATCGGCCAGAGTTTCCAAAACGGACATACGAGTGTTCTCCGAGGCAGGAGGCCTCAACTTAAGTTGGTGGACTGGGAAAGAGAAGCAGGAGAGTTTCCCATCGCCACTCATGGGGACGGGCATGTTGTTGTGCGCCGATTAGTCAGTCGCCGCGCCGGAGCGCTTAACGATGTCGCCCCATTTGGCGCGTTCTTTCTTCACAACGGTCGAAAAGTCTGCCGCGGTACCGCCTACGATGACATAGCCCAGATCGCGCATCCCTTCGATAACGTGAGGGTCCTTCAGCGTTTGATTCACTGCCGTGTTGATCTTTTGCGCAATGGCTGGTGGCAAACCTTCCGGCGCAATGACACCCGACCATGCAACAACTTCGAACTGGGGAACACCGGCTTCCGATACAGTCGGGAGATCAGGCATTAGCGGCGAGCGCTTGGGTCCTGTCACAGCCAGGGCTTTTAGCTTTCCACTCTTCGCTGCGGCAAGGCTCCCCGCCAGGTTGTCGAACACCAGGTCAACGTGACCTGCCATTACGTCATTGACGCCAGCCGGCGCAGTCTTGTACGGCACATGGATCATTTCGATGCCGGTCATCTTTTTGAAGAGCTCGCCGCTCAGGTGACCGGAAGTGCCGTTTCCTGCAGAGGCAAACATCAGCTTGCCCGGACGGGATTTGCCGTATGCAACCAGATCCTTCACCGAGTTGACGGGAAGCTTCGGCGAGACTGACAGAAGGTTCGGGGTGTATCCCACCTGGACAATCAGTTGCACATGATCGGCAGCCGTCTTGGAGGCCTTATTCATACTCGGGTTGATGCCCAGAGTCTGCGTATTGCCATGGCCGATCGTGTAACCATCGGGGGCCGCATTTGCGATCGACTGCATCGCGATAAGGCCTCCTCCCCCTGGGCGATTGTCGACAACAATCGTCTGCCCAAGTCGCTTGCCCACGTCTTGCAGTACTAGTCGCATCAGCGAATCGGGCCCTGATCCCGCGCCAGCGCTCAAGACATACTTAATGGGCTTGTCGGGATACTCAGCGCGCGCGTGTGGAACTACTGCCACCGCCGCGACCACGCCGGCAAGAAGACATTGGAAGGGCTTGCGGGACAGAAAAGTGAACATCTAGACGCCTCTTACCACAAAGAATGCCGCACCGCGCATCTAACCTGTGCACCGACGCGAGCTTTTGCCTCGAAAAGTTGCATCAGAATTTCTGATGCACCGTCGTTGATCGCTCTTGGCATGAATCACCTAGCCATGCAATCATGTCCATATTATTAAGACGCGAGCGAGCCCTACGCAAACGAATGATTTTGGGTCTAGCATCAATCTAATTAATGTCTAACTATCTTCCTTCCATGACCGCCCTGCGTTGCCTGGACGCGAGCGCGCGCCTATTGAGCTTCACCAAGGCAGCAGAGGAAATGCACCTCACGCAGGGGGCGGTGAGTCACCACATACTTCAACTTGAAAAGCAGCTCGGAGTGCAGTTCTTTACTCGAAGGAGAGCGGGCCTGGAACTCACGCTGGCGGGGCAGAAATACTGGAACGATGTTGTGGCAGTCCTGCGGTTGCTCGAGCGCGCCACGGAAAGCATTGCGACCACAGGAGGACGTGGTGGAACGCTCAATCTGTCCGTTTCGTCGAGCTTCGCAAACTACTGGCTGATGCCCCGCTTGCCCGCGTTTGTACGAGCCAACCCGGACATCACGCTCAATCTATCGACCCGCGTCGGTCCGGTGGACTTTGCAGCGAGCCAGGACGATGCGTCGATTGAATTCTGTACCGGGCCTACACCAGGCATCGAAGCGAGCCTCGTCTCGCCACTAGTGCTATACCCCTTCATGTCTCGGGAAGAGTATGAGCGCTTTAAGGCGGAGCGAAAGATACGAGGGGTCTCGTTATCGAAGGACCAACTCCTGGACCTGCTGAAGTCTTTTGCGTTGATTCGGCGAGTGACAGTCCCAGAAGCGTGGCCCGGGTGGCTGCAGGAGGTGGGCCTGTCGGGTGCTCTTCCGGAGTCCAATCTGCAAGGTGGGCCACGTTATGCGCTTCTTTCGATGGCATTGGCGGGCGCCATCGAGGGCCTGGGTATTGCCCTACTTCCCCACTTCATCGTGAGCAATGCCGTGCAATCGCGGCAGTTGGTCTGCCTTAGCAGAGTGCCGTGGATCGCTGCTCGTGGGTACTATCTTCGTTGGCCCGAGTGGCGTTCCGACCTTGATGCGCTCAAACGCTTCTCCGCCTGGCTGAGCGCTCTGCCAAGCGAGACACCGGACGAACCGTCAGAGATTTGAGTAGCTGTCAGCCACAACCGGCCGACCACGCTTACTTTGCGCTCAAACGCTTCGTGACTTGCTCGATGAAGACTTTCAGCGCGTGGGTCCCAACGTTGCTGGCGGCAGTCATGATGCAAACGCCCACGGACAACGGCGGCTCAACGAATATCAGTTGCTTTGTGTCGCTCGTGGACTGAGCCGTGTACTCGTCGATAATCGAAAAGCCTACGCCCCTTTCCACAAGTGCCCGCGCAAGATAATAGGTCTTGACCTCAATAGTCGCGCTGCCATCGTTGATGGCGGGAAGCACCTCTTCGATGCGCGACCCCAGGGGATCAGCCGAGTCAAGACGAATCCACTGGGAACGTTCCAGGTCATCGAGATGAACGACGCCTCGTCCGCGGCGAACGCTCTCAGGGCCGAAAAAAACGGCCCGGGCTCGCCCCAATTCCTCGACGGTGATTCCGGGTGGCGCTGACGGTTCAAATGCGATGCCAATGTCGATCTCTCGCGCCAACAAGAGCGCCGACAGCACTTCATTATTTTCGGTACGGATGTTGATCGAGACATCCGGACACAGGCGAATGAACTCGGCCACCGCTTGGGGGACGAGGCTCAATCCGAGACTGGGGATACATCCGATCCTCAGAATTCCTCCCGGATGCGCGGTGAGATTGCGGGCTAGCTGGCGAACGCGCTCCAGACTCGAGTGGAGATGCTTGGTTTCCTGAAACAGAACTGTGGCCTCGGGGGTGGGCTTAAGCCCCCCCGGCAATCTCTTGAATAGCGCAATCCCCAGACTCTGCTCTGCCTGCGCAAGCATCTTGCTCGCCGCAGGCTGCGAGATGTTCAGAAATTCAGCCGCGCTCGACAGCGAGCCTGCCTGCATGACTGCGTGGAATACTTCAATATGACGTAGCCGCATGCCAGCTCCAATGTTAGTCGCGCACCGACGGTGCCGAAATGTTCATTGCACCAATCCACCATTAGGTGGCCATGCCAAATGATCCGGCTCCGCGTGCACAAACACGTAATGCCAGTTCCATGCGGTGGCGACGATGTTAGCTCGGGGTAATCGGCCATTTTGGCAGCTTTGCCTTTTTGTAAGTCAGCAAGTCGTAGCGCGGCGTAGCCGAACCAGGAGCGCCTACGTAAAGGACTCGTTCTGACACCTTGGAATAGGATGCGTAGAAGTGCTGGGCCGACTTGACTACCACGATCCTCTTCTTGGCGATATCGCAGCCGATACCTGTGAACAGGTCCACGTTCAACGCCTGGCACCGATTCGAGATCAATACACACTCGATACCGTCGAACTCAATGAGGGCGGCGTCGCCCACTGAAAGCGGTTCGCCAGCTTGGCCGGTCATGATGTGGTTGTGACGGAGCGTCTTGACAAGGCAGGTAACGTCCAGCGGATCTCCGGAAACAGGGCTGATCTTTCCGCCGATCCGAAGTTCGACGCGCGCGCCTTCGCCCGCTGCGAATGCCATCTGCACCGCAACGGGATCCCATAGCGGCCCCACGGCGACGTCAGTAATACCGCGCTCGATGAGTCGCCCGAGAATGAAGGTCGAATCGCCAGCCGCGCCACTACCGGGATTGTCGGACCGGTCAGCGAGAATTGCTGGCGTTTGTCCCGCTTCCAACGCGTCGTCAAGCGCCTCGTCGATAGTCAGGTAATTCGGTCGAAGCTGCTCACGAAGTGCTATCAGTTCATCCGCCAGGCTTTGAGCGAGCGTCTGGGCCGCAACCGCATCACCGTCGGTATACACAAGAACTTTCGTCCCCATGGCCGGCACATCGCCCGTCGCGAATCCCTGAACAGCCGAAATGGTCAGAACGCGATTCTTGCCTTCCAACCCAGCAAGCTTGTCCACGAACGCTCTGCCCGGATCCCTTGAAGTGTGAATCGGCACGACCATATTTGTGTCCACCACTGCAGCCACGGGATGGATATCCCCCGCATAAGTGCGAGCACACAGATCAACGAGTTCGATAGCTCGCTCCCTGATATCGGTGTGCGGATACTCCTTGTACGCGATCAGTATGTTTGCGTTGGAGACCATCTCTTCGCTGAGGTGCGCATGCGGGTCCAACTCACAACCGATAATCGCTTCCGGTCCAACAATCGCGCGGACACGCTCGATCAGGTCGCCTTCGCAATCATCATAACCATCGGCGACCATGGCGCCGTGTAGACCGAGGAGAACCATGTCGACCGGCAGTGCTTTCTTTAGATCGGAAAGCAACTCGTCCCGGAGCGTCTCGTACGCCGCCCGAGTTACCAGGCCGGCCGGCTGCGCCTGCGCATAAAGTCCCTCTAGGACTGTCCACCCCTCTGTGCGCGCACGCTCGCGTGCAATGATCAGTGGCGCAGCGTAACGCGTCATCTGCTCCGGATGCTTGCCTGCCGGGTAGTACCCCCCCGCCTTGAAAGCATCGAGGCCCGTGGGCAACGGAGAAAAAGTGTTGGTTTCGGTGCCAATGCCGGCGCTGAATACACGCATTGCTTACCCCTATGGTTCGCCGCAGGCCGCGGCAAGTCCGGAAAAGTGACGCAAAAGCGTCAGGATGGGGAAAGTTTGGCGCGCGCGCTTGTACATGACAAATGAAAAAAAGCGGGCCGCCTTAACCGGTGGTTATGCACCATCCTAGCGAAGATGGGAATGGGGGGTAGAGAAAACCCTACGACATAACCAAAAACTATGTCCCCCTCTATCTTTTCATTAGACGGGGGCCGCATGTCACATCAATATGACATCGCTCCCAGCCGCGCTTGCGGCGGTCCGACACGATCGCGCATTTTTTCACTGGATGAAACCATGAGCCACTCTTTGCTTCGCAAAATCTTCGTCGCCTCGGCCTTTGCCATGTCCATCGGTGCTGCCCACGCGGCCTATCCTGATCGCCCTATCCGCGTCGTTGTGCCGTCAGCCGCTGGCGGCAGCCCGGACATCGTCGTACGGATTTTTAGCAACGAGATCGGCAAGAAGCTCGGTCAATCGCTCGTGGTCGACAATCGGCCCGGCGCCGCCGGCAACATCGGCATGCAGGCCGTCATGACTGCGCAGCCTGATGGTTACACGATCGGCTATGGCAACAACGCTACGTTGACGACGAACGAATTCTTGTTCACGAAGCTGCCATATGACCCCAACAAGTTAGAGCCGGTTGTCCTTCTGACCAAGACCGCGAGCGTACTGGTCGTGAACAACAATCTGCCGGTGAAAAACGTGCAGGAACTCGTCCAGTACTGCAAGCAACACGGCGACAAGGTTTCCTTCGGCTCGGCAGGTATCGGAACGTCGGCACACATTGGTGCCGAGCTCTTCAAGACCATGACTGGTATCAAGGCAGTGCATGTACCGTACAAAGGGGCTCCTCAAGCTCAGAATGACCTGATGGCCGGCAATGTCCAGTTCATGTTCGACAACTTCGGCGCCATCGGGCCAAATGTGAAGGCAGGTAAGGTCCGCGCATTGGCAGTCACGTCCAAAGCGCGAACGCCACTCTTCCCTGACGTCCCGACGATGGATGAGGCAGGCGTCAAGGCCTTCGAAATGACTGCCTGGGGTGCCATCATCGCTCCTCCCGGCACACCGGCGGAGATCGTCACGAAGCTCAACAAGGCATTCAATGAGGTCATGCAGGACAAGAACGTCCAGGCCCAGCTTCAGAAGCTGGGCTCCACGCCTGTGGGTGGCACCCCGGACGATGCCCGGAAGCACATCAAGGCCGAACGTGCGAAATGGGGTGAAGTAGTACGCAAGAGCGGTGCAAAGGTCGAATGACCGGGCTGGCCCGCAAAACGTTCCCTCGCACAAGTCTTGCACTATGAAGAATGACCTCTTGCGCATCGGGTGTGCCGCCGGCTTCTCTGGCGATCGCACCGATGCTGCCGGGCCCGTCGTTGACGCGCTGATCGCGGCCGGTGGTCCAGCCTTCCTGATCTTTGAAACGCTGGCAGAGCGCACGCTCGCGTTGGCGCAGCTTGCGCGGCGGTCGGACCCGGCCGCTGGTTATGAGCCACTTCTGGTGGACATCCTGCGCCCTGTCCTTGGACGTTGCCTTGCCCACGGAGTGCGCATCGTCAGTAATTTCGGTGCGGCCAATCCGGAAGGCGCCGCCAGGCGAATTCATGTTCTCGCGCGTGACCTTGGTCTTCCTGCGCCTCGTATCGCCATCGTTCAAGGCGACGACGTTTCCGGCCCAGCGCATCGGCCGCTGTTGGAACAAGCGGTAGGAGAACGCTTCTCCACGCTGGATGTCGTATCGGCGAACGCCTATCAGGGAGCAGAAGCTATCGCGGACGCCCTGATTGCCGGCGCAGACATCGTGGTCTGCGGTCGCGTAGCCGATCCGTCGCTCGCCGTCGGGCCGGCACTCGCCCATTTTGGCTGGTCGCGCAACGACTGGACACGCCTCGCTCGCGCGACCATGGCGGGACACTTGCTGGAATGCGGCGCGCAGGTAACCGGCGGTTACTACGCCGATCCAGGCTATAAGGATGTAGCAGGCCTGGCTTCTCTGGGCTACCCGATCGCCGAAATTGACGCTGACGGCAACTGCACCATCACGAAACCGGCGGGTACGGGCGGACGGATCGACGCGCATACGGTCAAGGAGCAACTCCTTTACGAGGTGCATGATCCCGCCGCGTATTTCACGCCGGACGTGATTGCAGACATTACGGATGCGGAAGTTACCGAACTGGGGCCGGATCGCGTGCGACTGACTGGAGTCCGCGGGCATCCGAGGCCGGCCAACCTCAAGGTGAATGTTTGCCACGCCACCGGATGGCTTGCCGAAGGCGAGATTTCTTACGCGGGCGCTCGCGCGGAAGGACGGGCACGGCTTGCGGCCCAAGTGCTGAAAGAGCGACTGGCAGGCTTGGGGCAGCTTCACGTGGATCTTATCGGCGTCAGCAGCATATTTGCTGACGACGCCGGGCAATGGCTGGCCGCCCATCCTGACTCAGGCGCTGAAGACGTACGGCTGCGCGTCGCCATGAACCACCGCGAACGCGCGAGCGCAGAACAGCTCGGCCGCGAGGTGACGGCTCTTTACACCTGCGGTCCTGCCGGGGGCGGTGGCGTTCGCACGGCGCTTCGCCAGCGATTGGGCACAGTCTCCTGCGCGTTGTCGCGCGACCGCGCGCCCACTTCGTTTCAATTTGTCGAGGCTGCGGTATGAAAACTGTCACCGTTCCGTTGTTCCGGGCGGCTCATGGCCGTACGGGGGACAAGGGCAATCGTTCCAACATCAGCGCTATCGCCTGGCATCCAGACTTGTGGCCCATTCTGGTTGAACAAGTGACTGAGTCGGCTGTGACCGCGCAGTTTGCGCACCGCCGGCCGACTCGCGTCGTGCGGCATGTTCTGCCAACCCTGCAGGCAATGAACTTTGTCCTGGATGAGGTCTTGGACGGAGGCGTCAACGACTCACTCAATCTGGATAGCCACGGCAAGGCACTGTCATTTCACCTGCTTGCCCTGCCGATTGAGGTCCCGATTGATCTGATGCCATGCCTTGCAGGGCCACCGTTGAACGCCAACGAGCCCTGAGCCATCACGGTTGCGGCCAGCCAGGTCCGCCGGCGGGACACCGTAGCCCATCCTCCTCCATCCTTTTCTGACAACAACGGACTGGATGCACGCGAGAGATGGGCTTTTTTTCTTTTTTCTCCCGGAAGCGATCCCTTACGACAACCTTTCGTTGCGCCGACTCAGAAACATCACCTCTTGATGTTTTGTAGATCCACGCACCAGGTCGGCGCCCATGCCGCACCATTTCGCGCTGATTAACTGTCGGTTATGCACCGTATCAGGCAGATCAGCAGTTCATATAACCGCAGTCTATGTCCACCCTCATCTTTTCATTGGACGCAGGGTTCCCGGCCGCGCACCATGAGCCCCATCAAAGGACGTGCTGTTCGTAGGAGAAGAGTGATGGAAGGCAGGTTTAGTCGAGCACAGAAAACCGCTTGTATTGCGGGCCTGTTCCTCGCATGGGCAGTCGGCTACGCCGACCGCATTCTAATGAGCGTTGCGCTCGTACCGATATCACAAGAGTTCGCACTGTCTGCGCGCGAGGCCGGCATGTTGCTGAGCGCGTTCTATGTCAGCTACGCCATCATGCAGCTTGCCGGCGGTTGGCTGTCCGACAAACTGGGCTCGCGCATCGTCGTGGTGGCCTGTGTCGTTATGTGGTCGATCTTTACGGGCATGACAAGCCTCGCATGGTCTTTCACATCGCTGCTGCTGATTCGTTTCCTGTTCGGGATCGGAGAAGGCAGCTTCTCGCCTGCGAGTTCCGTGACCGTAGCGGAGGTTTTTCCAAAGAATCAACGAGCACGGGCGAAATCCTTTCTCGTATCTACGGTATTCCTGGGGAGTGCCGCGGGTTCGGCCATCATCGCCGCCACCGTGAGCAAGCTCGGCTGGCGCGGCGCTTTCCATATCCTGGCCGTGGCAGGTTTCTTCGTTGCCATCTTCCTGCGGTTCTCCCTGCGCAGTGGCATGGGTTCAAAGCGCGGCGTAAAGACGGAACGTCCGCGTATGGTCTGGCGCCCAGTACTCAAGATGCCTCTTGCATGGAAGCTGATGACCATCTGGTTCTTCACCAGCGCGCTGCACGTGGGCGTCAACTCCTGGATGCCAGCGTATTTGCTGAAGACTTACCACATCAGTTTGAGCCACGCCGGGCTGGCAATGATCATTCCGAACCTGTTGTCGTTCTTCGGTGCAAACATGGTCGGCTACCTGCTTGACAAGCTGGGACGGCGCTTTGAAAAGGGCTGCCTGGTTGTCGGATCAGCACTTAGCACGCTGTTCTTCGTCATGATGATCACGACTGATCAGGTATGGCTCCTCATCGCCTTCTGGTCCCTGTACTCCCTCTCGTTCAATCTGGTCTACGCGACGGTGTTCTCTGCACCGCTGCGTCGTGCGCCGGAACATCTCATCGGTAGTACGACGGGCCTAATGAACTTCGGGGGGCAACTGGGCAACTCGATCTTCCCTGCGATCATGGGGGCGTTGATCACCGCGGCCGGGGGCGCGTTCTTCTCCGCCTTCTATCTTCTTGTGGGCGTTGGCGTGCTTTCCATAGTGGCAGCGCTGCTGTGGAAAGCACCGGCAGACGACGAAGTCTACGGCTTGCTCGGAGACCATCTCGCGCCTCGGCGCGGATAAGTCCCGAAGGCAACGAGCGTCTTATAGCTGGCATCGACGCCCGTCGCTCGTGGAGCGGTGGGCGTTTCTCACTGCTTTAAGGCCATATAGCCTTCGGAACGAGCCACGGTATACTCCGAGTGAGTAGGCTGGAAGGCCCCCATGACCCATGTCGCTGTGCAAGCATGGGCCTCTTGCCCAGATGGTTCCATAGAGCCTGTACAAGCTTCCGCAGGATCACGAGCCGGAGCGGACGAAAGAAAGCGCAACGGTTTAGATGCGCCCCTAGTACGGCTGAGCTAGGCGAGGCTTTCGCCAGCGACAGTCATTCCAATGCAGCCGGTGCCGAGAACCGATCCGTCCTTGTTACCGGGGATGGGCAATGGTCAAATAGACGTTGGTGTGCTTGGAGAACGCGTAGTCTGCCGAGATGATGAACAGCCAATGGTCAGGCACCAGAGTTGCCATAGTGCCTTGGGGGGGAAACGGTGCCAGTAAGCGTCCATGTCGGCGCGAGGCCACGGTGCCCCGCCGAATGCGAGTCGTCATTCGGCTAGCCCACGCGGGGCAGGGCCAGCACTAGCACCGCAAGAGAGGAAGCGATGCTAGGCGGGGGACTTACGATTCCGCTGCTACGAGCTTCTTGTACATCAGCGCCGAAAGGGCGACGTCTACAAGCCCCACACCAACCGATTTGTAGACTCCAATGCCTTGGGCAGTTTTTGCAGAGGCGTCTCCGGTTAGCACGTCACCAATCTCCAGAACGCGATCCCAATCAACGACGCCGTCTTGCGCCATAACCAGGTCGCCCGCTTCCTTTCGCGCCTGGTCTTTGTGTTCGACGATAATCCGGGCAGCGCGCTGCAGCGTGGAATCGTCGATCTCTCGCGTCTGTGGCTTACTCGAGCCGATTGCTGCAACGAATGCATGAGGCTTGAGGAGCTTTCCATCAAACAAAGGCGTGGGGCTGCGAGTGCATGTGATAACCACATCCGCTTCCGGCACAGCCTTGACAGCCTCCGCAGTCTGGAACGCAACGCTCGGGTACGCTTGCGCAAAGGTGGTCGCCAGTGCCTCGCCATCTCCCTTGCTCACAATGAAGACGCGGCGGAAAACACCAAGTTCCAGCATCGCCGTAAGATGGGCCTTGGCCTGAATCCCTGCCCCGAAAATCGTCAGTGTGGAGGCGTTCGGCGGCATTTGAGCCTCGACCACGACTCGCGTAGTAGCCGCTGTACGAAACTCCGTCAACGCGTTGCCCTGGATGGTACCCAGGTAGTGACCATCAGCGCCATCGAAGAGGACAACAACGAAGTCGAATTGCCCTGCATTGGTCGAATAGACCTTTGCACCGCACATTCCCGCGGGCGCGACGATACCCCCCATTACACTGAGTGTCAGATGGTCATGATAGGTGCGCGCCCGTTGCAAGGTTACGGCGCGGCCCTGTGCTGCTGCGATGAACGCATCGCGCACAACCGCGCTGCTCTCGCTCATCGTGAGAACGTTGCGGACTTGCTCATCAGTGATCAGTTTCATATCGCGTCTTCTGCTTCTGCCGAAGGGCAGCCTGCATATAGTGATGAAAGAAGGCTGATTGTTTCCCGATCACGCGGCTTCGTCTAATGCGTTTTCTTTGGCCCGTCTAACCTGAGGCTATGTCGTAGGGGTGTACCGGCTTCGGCAGTTATCGGGAGTGGCTCCTAGCACGCTTCGCCGAGAATGTGGCACCGAGAATGTGCGACGCACGCGCCGATGTCTCAATGTGGATTAACTGAGAGTTATACCCGGTAGCGTTTTGTCAATTGCGCCGACTTACAGACGTTCGCATACTGGTGTAGCGCTGAAATTGCAACAGCGAGCGTCTCTCTCCAGTACGTAACTGGGACAACAACCCCAAACGAAACTATGCATGTATGTGTGCTTGGCGGCGGCGTCGTCGGCGTGACCACCGCTTACTTCCTGGCTCGTGAAGGTCATCGCGTCACTGTCGTCGAACAACACCCGGAAGCCGGCGTGGAGACGAGCTTTGCAAATGGGGGCCAGCTCAGCTACAGCTACGTCGCGCCGCTCGCCGGCCCCTCGGCCCTTCATCATTTACCCGCGTGGCTGCTCAGTAAGACAGCACCATTGCTTTTCCGGCCCAGGCTGAGCCTGGCGCAATGGACTTGGTGCATGCAGTTCCTTCGTCATTGCACTACCGACCGTAGTCGACAGACAACGGTGGAAATGCTGTTGCTCGGCGCCTACAGCAAAGCTGTCATGAACGATGTCATGCTGGATGAAGGCATCGATTTCGCCCACAGCAAGAGCGGCAAGCTTGTTGTGTATCGTGATCCTGTCGAGTTCGAAGGTGCGCAACGGCAGATGGAATTCCAGGCGAAGTTTGGCGCCGAACAAAGTGCACTGGACGCGAAGGCGTGCGTGCTTGCAGAGCCTGCGCTTTACGCAGTGGGCGACAAGTTGGCCGGAGGCATCCTGACCCCCTCCGAAGACGCCGGCGATTGTTATCTCTTCACGCGCGAACTTGGTCGTGTCGCCAAAGAGAAGTATGGAGTCGACTTCCTGTTCAACAATCGAGTCCACGGGCTCATCCGGGAAGGCGGCAAGGTGGTGGCGGTGCGCACCGATTCTGGCGATGTCAATGCCGATTTGTATGTGCTCGCGCTCGGCAATGGCAGCTCAGAGCTGGCAGCCGACCTCGGCATTCGACTTCCGATGTATCCGCTCAAGGGTTACAGCTTGACTGTTCCGGTGGAGGAGGCACATCAGGCCCCTGCGTTGAGCGTAACAGACCTGCATCATAAGATCGTCTATGCCAAGCTCGGTCAGCACCTGCGAATCGCGGGAATGGTTGATATGACGCCCACCGACTCCCACGTCGATGCGGCCCGGATCGAGCTTCTCAGGTCCCAAGCCGCGGCCACGATGCCAAATGCTGGAGATTACTCCGGAGCACAAGTCTGGACCGGCGCCCGTCCGGCCACGCCGGACAGCAAGCCTCTCCTTGGTAAGACAAATTTGTCGAACCTTCATCTAAACACTGGACACGGAGCCCTTGGCTTCACGCTTGCCTGTGCCAGCGCCAAGCTCGTCGCGGACACTTTGTGCGGCCGTTCACCCGCTCTCGATCTGGCGCCATATCAGCTCGCAGGTCGGAACGTGCGCCGCGACTACCGGAAACTTGGCTCGCCTAACCTCGCGCTGAACTAAGCGTCCTTGCCGGTTGCTGCACGGACCACTTACCGCAGCCGGTTGTACGCCCTCCATGAGTCTGTCGCCTCCGCCAATGGGGGCCGTGGAGCGCCACGAACTCACATGCAGCCTTTGGCAAAGAAACGAAATCAATCGAGGAGAAACCCGTGCACGCTATCCGTCTGGCCTTTCCCTTGCTCTTGCTGTGCGCTTCGCTCTCGACACGAGGCGCCGAACCGAACCAAGCGGTTTTAGCACAATCGGAGCAATATCGCGAGGAAGCACTCAGCCTCCTGGAACGCCTTGTAAATATCGATTCCGGTTCTGCGAGTACATCGGGCATCGAGTCCGTTAGCTCAGTTGTGGTCGACGAACTGAAGAGAACCGACGCGCAGATCGAAACAGTGTCGGCTAAGCCTGCTGCTGGCAGTAATGTCCTAGCAACCTGGAAGGGTACCGGCAAGGCTCGGATACTTTTGATGGCACATCTGGACACCGTCTTTCCCGATGGTACCGCCTCGACGCGGCCGTTCCGGATCAGCGATGGTCGCGCATATGGCCCGGGAGTCGTCGACAACAAAGGCGGCGTGGTTCTCGGCATCTATGCGATGAAGGTCCTGAAGGGGCTGGACTTCAAGCAATACGGCTAGATTACGCTGCTGCTCAACACGAATGAGGAGACAGGCTCCAAGGGCTCGCGCGCCTTGATCGAACAGCAAGCAAAGCAGCATGATGTCGTGCTCAACCTGGAGCCGGGACGAGAACATGACGGCCTTACAGTCCAGCGAAAAGGTAGCGGCACTCTCACCATTGAGGTGACGGGCAAGGCTTCGCACGCGGCCGGTCCGGAAAAAGGGCGAAACGCCGTCACGGAGTTGGCACACCAAATCCTGGAACTGAACAAACTTGGCGACCCGGCAAAGCTCACTACTTTGAGTGTGACGGTGGTGAAGGCCGGCACGGTATCGAACGTGATCCCTGATAGCGCCACCGCTTACGGAGATGTTCGCGTTGCGGTGCCGGAAGAATTTGACCGGATTGAACGCGATCTAGTGCGCGTATCAGGCACCACACTCGTACCTGACACCAAAGTGACGGCGAAGCTGGTCCGCGGTTTCCCTCCCATGCCTCGAACGCCCACGACCGATAAGCTCGCTGCACAGGCGCAAGAGATCTACGCAGAGATCGGTAGAAAGCTTGGGCTTGAAATGAGCGGCGGTGCTGCCGATGCAAGTCTGACAGCTGGCGTCGGCACGCCGACTCTGGACGGTTTCGGCATGGTAGGCGCACACCCGCATTCCACGGAAGAGTACGCCGACGTCAACTTGGTCGTACCTCGCCTTTATCTTCTGTCTCGCATGCTCATGCGGCTGTCAACGCAGTAAACCGACAACCAGGTCGCATTTCGAGGTTGGGATGAAAGGTCATTAATTTGCACCAAGAGGCGCCTGCGGCGCAGTCCGGCCAATTCGCGCTTCTTTTCACGGCAGTCCGGCTAATTCCGGTTCTGAGACGGCCGAGCCGCGACGGAATTAGCTGTTATGTGATTGATTTTTTGGCAATCGCAGTCCGGCCAATTCCGGTTCCTCACACGGGGTGCGCGTAACCCGAATTAGCTGGATCGAGTCTCTTCTCCGATATCACGGATGCCAGGTCGACGGCTTCTCAACGTGCATCGCCGGCCGTTGGCTGCCCGCCATGGCATACGAGAGCTTGTTTGCAGCGTCCATAACGGTCTGGGCCAGTTCCAACAACCGCGCTTCGCTCAAGCGGGAGGTCGGTCCCGAAATACACATCGAGCCCAGCAGCCGCCAGTGCAGCCCAAATACCGGTGCTGACACGCTCGAGACTTCGGGCTCGCGCTCGCCAAGCGACAGATGGAAACCGCGGCGGCGGATCATCTCATAGAGTTCGCCGGGCTCTCCCGAGAACGCCAGAATGACCCGGCCAGGGGAACCGCTGTCCAGCGGCAGGGCCGCCCCGATTCGGACGTGATGGCGGATGGCCTGCGGTCCTTCGACGCGGACAAGACATGTTCGCTGCTGCCCCTCACGGACGTAGAACGAAGCGCTTTCCCCGGTCCTGATCGTCAGTTCTCGCAGCACCGGTTCCACGACTTCCTGCACGTTGAAGGTTGCCTGGTAGCACGCGCCCAGCCATCCGGCTGCACGCCCCAGGCGCCAGTTCCCATCTTCCTTCTGCACCAGGTAGTTATCTGCCGCCAACGTGCGGGCCAGCCGCAGCACGGTGGTTTTGTGGATGCCGGTCCGCCGGCTCAGTTCCGCCAGGGACAGCTGTGGATCATTGACGCCGAATGCCTCGAGCACACGCAGGGCGCGGGTCACCGCTATCACGGTGCCCGCAGCGTCGTCGCCCGCAGGAGTGCTGCCAAACTCACTATTTCGATTCATAAGGCGGAACATGTTGCACGGCATGAAACGCCATTGTATGCCGTGAAACGATCGACAACAATCCAATCACAACGAAACGAGATTCGGAGACAGTAATGAAGGCAATTTCCCGTCGCTGCATGTTGGTCCTCGCCGCAGGGCTGATTGTGGCATCCGCCACCACGCATGCAGCTCCCCAGTACCCGACCAAGCCCATCAGGGTCATCGTCCCTTTTCCCGCCGGCGGCGGGACAGACATCATCGCGCGCGAGGTGACCAATACGGTTGCCAAGTCGACGGGATGGGTGTTTGTGGTGGAGAACAAGCCAGGCTCCGGTGGCAACCTCGGGGTGGACGCAGCCGCCAAAGCCCCGGCCGATGGCTACACCATCGTCATGGGGCAGACCAGCAACCTTGCCATCAACCCCTCGCTGTACGAACGGTTGCCGTATGACCCATTGAAGGATCTGGCGCCCATCAGCCTGGTCGCCTCCGCGCCGCTGGTGCTGGTCACGCACGTCAACTCGCCTTACAAGACGATGAAGGACGTGATCCAGGCTGCCAAGGCAAAGCCCGGAGCGATCAATTTCGCGTCGCCCGGCAACGGAACGGTGGCGCACCTTGGCGGCGAGCTGCTGCAAACGACCGCGAAGGTGAAGTTCACCCATGTTCCGTACAAGGGTGCCGCGCAGGCAGTCAACGACCTGATGGGCGGACAAGTCGATCTGTACATGGCATCCGTGCCGACATTGCTAGGGCATATCAAGAACAACAGGTTGCGGCCGCTCGCGGTGACGTCACCGAAGCGTTTGCAAGACCTGGCTCAGGTGCCGACAGTGGCCGAGTTGGGCTATCCCGGCTTTGATACCGCGACCTGGTTCGGCTTCGTCGCGCCCGCCGCGACACCGAAGGACATCGTGGTGCGCCTCAACACCGAGTTCAACAAGGCGCTCAAATCCCCGGAGCTCGCCAAGAAGCTGAATGAACAAGGTGCATCGGTGCTGGGTGGCACGCCTGAGGCGTTCAGTGCGCTAGTCAAGCAGGACATCTTCCGCTGGGCATCGGTCATCAAGGCGTCCGGCACCAAGCTGGATTGACGCCTGCATCCTCCTATCCCTTTCATATTGCCTGGAGTCAACCATGACTTTGCCCAACATCATCAAATCGTTTGAGCGCGTGCCTGCCGAGATCGTGGCGCGGGCCGCCAAAATCCAGCCTGCAGTTCTCTCCGATGTCGGCGGACGCCGCGGCGCGCTGCATGGTCGCATCAAGGCTTTGCGGCCCACCATGAAGGTCGCCGGGACAGCTTTCACCGTCGAAGTTCGCCCCGGCGATAACCTGATGATCCATGCCGCACTTGCCCTTGCGCAGCCCGGTGATGTCCTGGTCGTCGACGGCAAGGGGGATCAGACCTCGGCGCTGATGGGAACGATCATGATGCATGCCGCTCGCCAACGCGGCCTGGCCGGCGTTGTCCTCGATGGCGCCGTCCGCGACAGTATCGAACTAGAGGAGATGCAGTTTCCGGTCTTTTCGGTCGGCACGAACCCTAATGGCCCGACCAAGGAAGTTGGCGGCCGCATCGGGCATCCCATTTCTGTCGGTGGCGTCACGGTGAATCCCGGCGATTTCATCTGCGGCGATGCCGATGGATTGGTGGTGGTGGAGCGCGAAAAGATCGAAGCCTTGCTCGATGCCGCCGCAAAGAAGGAAGAGGCGGAGGCCAGGCGCATTGCCCAGATCAAGGAGGGCAATACCACCGCGCCCTGGCTGCTGGCATCGCTGGTGACGGCGGGCGTCCTGAAGCAGGGAGAAGCGCTGTGACGAACAAGCCAGTCATTATCGTCACGGGTGCCGACCTCGCGCCGGAAGCCCTCGCGCTGCTGAGCGACTATAAGATCGTATTCGCGGGGAAGACTCCGCAGACCGCCGATCTCGTGGCACTGGCAAGGAAGCACAACCCGGTCGGCATTATCGTGCGCTACGGCAGCGTAACCGCCGAAGTCATGGACGCAGCACCCGCCTTGAAGGTGATTTCGAAACACGGCACCGGCACCGACACCATTGACAAAGCCGCTGCGGAGGCGCGCAGCATCAAGGTGACCGCAGCGGCCGGGGCAAATGCCGCCGCCGTCGCCGAACATGCGCTGGCGCTGATGCTTGCGTGCGCCAAGGCGGTGGTGCAACTGGATGCGCGCATGCATGCCGGCCACTGGGACAAAGCGACGCACAAGAGCCTGGAACTGAATGGCCTGACGGTCGGACTCGTCGGCCTGGGTGCCATCGGCCGACGGTTCGCCAGGATGTGCGACGCAATCGGCATGCGTGTGATTGGTTTCGATCCGTTCGCCACGGACCTGCCCGACTATATAGAAGCTGTCCCGCTGGAAAGGATCTGGGAGGCCTCGGATGTCATCTCGCTGCAATGCCCGTTGACGGCCGAGAACAAGGAAATGGTCAATGCCAGCACACTTGCGCGTTGCAAGCCCGGCGTAATCATCATCAATACCGCCCGGGGCGGGCTGATCGATGAAGCGGCGCTGCTCGAAGCCGTTCAGTCGGGGCGCGTGGCGGCGGCCGGCCTGGATAGCTTTGCGCGCGAGCCGCTGTCGTCGCCCCATATTTTCCACGGGCAGCCTGGCTTTGTGCTGAGCCCGCATATCGGGGGCGTGACCAGTGCGGCCTACATCAATATGGGTGTCGCTGCCGCGACCAACACCATCGCGGTCCTGAACAAAGTTCGCGAGCCGGCAGTCGGACAGCAGTAGCGTGTTGGTGTCGGACTGGCGGTGCGTCGCGCCTCGTTTTCCCATGATGCACGCGCCCTACCGCTTATCCAGCCTTTCACGCGGTATAAGAACTATGGAGACAGCATGAAAAAGAAGGAAGGCGGAGCATGGAAGCTCCGAGGCCTGGCGTTCGCCACCCTTGCCGCCATGTCGATGGTCGCTCAAGCGCAAGGCTGGCCTGGCAAGCCCGTCAAGATCATCGTGCCCTACCCGCCTGGCGGCGCCGTGGACGCTGTCACCCGGAAAATGGCGCAGCGACTCTCCGAGCAGACCGGCCAGAGCTTCTACGTGGAAAACAAGGCCGGCGCGACGGGAACGATCGGCACCTCCCAGGTCGCCCGCGCCGCTCCGGATGGTTACACGCTGTTGGCCAACGATACGACCTACGCGCTGCTGCCCCACATCTTCAAGACGCTGCCCTTTGATCCTGCAAAGGACCTGCAGCCGGTTGCGGCATACGTATTTGCGCCCATGGGCGTGGTTGTCAAAACTGGGGGCAAATACAAGACGCTGGCCGATCTGATTGCCGCGGCGAAAGCTGATGACAAGGTTTCGTATGGTTCGGGTGGACCTGGTTCAACCCCCCACTTCGCCAGCGAAGCTTTTGGCATCGCCGCGGGCACGCACTTCATGCATGTGCCGTTCAAAGGCGCCGGAGAGGCTACCGTTGCGCTGCTGAGCGGTACTGTCGACTTCCAGATCGCCTCCATCCCGGGCGTCATCGGACAGGTCAAGGGTAACAAGCTGACCGTGCTGGCCGTCAGCGGTACCAAACGCTTGCCTGCGTTGGCCAACGTTCCGACATTCGCCGAGGCCGGCGTCAGTGGTTACGGTGTGATGAATTTCACCGGGTTGTGGGCACCCAAGGGCACACCCGCCGATGTGCTGGATCGCATCCAGAAGGAAGTGGGCAAGGCGATGGCCACGTCGGACATGCGGACCTATGCTGAAAGCATCGGTGCCGAGCCGGGTTATTGGGATGCCGGGACATTCAGAACCGAAGTGGCCAACAGAACCGCATTCTGGGGGAAGGTTGCCCGCGGTACGGGGTTTCAAAAGCAGTAATGGCCGATTGTTTGCCGGTGAGCGGCCGCGGGTGGGCCTCCAGGTATCAACTGCTATCGAGACTAACAACAGGTGTCAGGACATGTTTCTGCTGAATCCACCGACCATACGAGAAGCGGAGTCGTTTTCCAGCCTTCCTGCCCGCTATCGAAGTCCGCGGCGAACCGAATGGTCAAGGGCAAACCAGGGTGGTCGTGAAATCGACTCCTTTCTCGAGGGCCCCGTCGTCGATGACGAAGGCAACCTGTACGTCACCGATATTCCTAATGGGCGGATCTTCAGGATTGACCCGAAAGGCGATTGGGATCTGGTTGCCGAATGGGACGGCGAGCCCAATGGGATGAAATTCCTGGGTCCTCAGTCTCTGCTTGTCACGGACTACCGCAACGGGCTGATGGAAGTTGACCTGCGCGCCGGCAATGTCCGGCCGTACCTGCCACGCCGCAATACCGAAAGCTTCAAAGGCGTCAATGACCTGACGTTGGATTCCCGGGGGAACGTTTATTTCACCGATCAAGGCCAGACCGGCCTGCATGACCCCACAGGCAGGGTCTATCGGCTGACGCGCGAAGGCCGGCTCGAACTGCTGCTCGCCAATGTGCCGAGCCCGAATGGCATCGTACTGTCGCCAGACGAGCGCTTTCTGTTTGTTGCCGTCACACGCGGCAACTGCGTCTGGCGCATGCCCATGCAGGAGGACGGCAGCGTATCCAAGGCTGGGCAGTTCTTCACGTCTTACGGACCCAGTGGACCGGACGGGCTCGCAATGGACACTGATGGTCGTCTGCTGGTCGCCAACCCGGGGCTCGCCTACGTATGGGTCCTCAATCATCGTGCCGAGCCGGTCGAGGTCATCCGTGGCACGGCTGGCCATTCGCTGACGAACCTGGCGTTTGGCGGGCCGGATCGAAGCACGCTTTACATTACGGATTCAACGACGGGCGAGATTCTGAAAACTGTCATGTCGGTGCCAGGCGTGAAAAATCATCGGACATTCGAGTAAATCGAACGGCTATCGAATGCGGTAGTGATCGTCTCGCTCGTCGCGAGACGTGATCAAGGCCTCAACGCTCCGGCGCCTCCGGCACGTCGCGCTGCGGCGTGCCGTCATAGGTCCACAGGAACTGGCGCGGGATGGGCCCCTTGTTGCGGCCGCCCTGGTTGGTCTGCTCCCACGCATGCGCCAGGATGCCGACCGAGCGCGACAGGCAGAACAGCCCGCGCGCCAGCGGTGCGGGGAAACCGAGTTCGGCATAGATGACGGCAGTGGCGCCGTCGATATTCATCGGGATCGGCTTGCTGCGGCCCGCGGCCAGCGCCTGTTCGATGGCCCGCGCGATCGCTGCGTAGCGCCCCTGGACCACGCCGTTGGCCGCGGCCTGGTCCACCAGCGCCAGCAGGCGCGGCGCGCGTGGGTCGACGGGGTGGAAGCGGTGGCCGAAGCCCGAGACGAACTTGCCATGATGGTCGCGATACTGCTGCAACGCCGCGGCAACCGCATCGTCCATGGTGTTGCCGGCATCGACGCGGGCAGCGACGTCTTCGTACAGCGCCACCGCCTGCTCGCCGGCGCCACCATGCACATCGCCCAGCACGTTGACGGCGGAGGCCATCGCATTGTTGAGCCCCACCCCACAGGTCGCGGCCATGCGTGCGATGGCGATGCTGGGCGCCTGTGGGCCGTGGTCCACCGCGGCCATCAGCGCCGCGTCGAGCAGCTCGCCCTGGCCCGGGCCGGGCAGCTCGCCGCGCAGCATCAGCCAGATCATCTGCGCGAACGAGACGTGGCCGATCAGTTGCTCGATGGGATAGCCGCGGTAGCGGATCTCGCCCGGGCGCATGTCGATGATTTCGGTACGCCACCAGTCCTGCGACAGGCGCTGGCCGGGGTCCATGGTGTTATCGCCGGCGTTGGCGTCCTGGTCGATGCTGCTCATATCGCGCGCTCCTCGCTGAGTTGGTTGATATCTGCGTCGCTATAGCCCAGGTTGCCCAGGATCTCGCGCGTATGCTGGCCCAGTTCGGGCGGCGGCGTGTCGACTGCCGGGGCCTCGCGGTTGAGCTTGAAGCCGGTACGCACAATGCGGATGTCGCGGCCGACGCCAGTGGCATTGGCGAATTCACCGATCATGCCGCGGTCGCGCACTTGCGGATGCGCCAGCGTGTCGGGCACGCTCAGGACCGGGCCCGCCGGCACGCCGGCATCGTTCAGCAGCGGCCACCAGTCCGTGGCCGACTTCTTTGCCAGTTCCGCTTCCAGCGCCGCGGTCAGCGCGGCGCGGTTGGCCAGCCGTGCCTGGCGTTGGGCAAAGCGCTCGTCGGTGGCCAGCTCGGGCTTGCCCACCACGCGACACACGGCCTCGAATTGCTCCTGCTTGTTGGCGGCGATATTGAGCAGGCCGTCGCCGGTGCGGAAGGTGCCCGACGGGCTCGCGGTCATGTTCTCGTTGCCCATCGGCGCCGGGGTCTTGCCCGCGATCAGGTGGTTGGAGACCACCCAGCCCATGGTGGCAAGCGTAGCCTCCAGCATCGACACGTCGATGAAATAGCCCTCGGTGCGCTGGTGGTCCGCCAGCGACGCCGCCACGGCAAAGGCCGCGGTCAGGCCGCCGATGGTGTCCGACACCGGATAGCCGACCCGGTACGGCGCGGTCTGCGGATCGCCGGTGATGCTCATCACGCCAGACATACCCTGGATGATCTGGTCATAGGCCGGCAGCTCCGCCAGCGGACCGTCCTGGCCGAAGCCGGAGATCGCGCAGTAGATCAGGCGCGGGTTGTCCTGCTTCAGCGTTTCGTAGCCCAGGCCAAGCCGGTCCATCACGCCGGGGCGGAAGTTCTCGACCAGCACGTCGGCGCTGCGTACCAGCTTGCGGAACACTTCCTTGCCGCGCGCATGCTTGAGGTTGATGGTGATCGACTGCTTGCCGGGGTTCTGCGCCAGGAACGACACCCCCATCAGCCGCTGGTTCAGCTCGGCATCGGCGCCGAGCTGGCGCGCCAGGTCGCCGGTGCCGGGGGTCTCTACCTTGATGACCTCGGCACCCATATGGGCGAGCTGGTGGCAGCAGAATGGCCCGGCCAGCACGTTGGTGAGGTCGAGCACGCGGATATTGCGCAAGGGCTTTTGCATGGCTGGCTTCCGATGGCGTGGCGCCACGACGGCACGGCCGCCGTAGCGCGACTGGATGGATTATTCGACGCGCGCGCCGGACTGGCGCACGATTTCGCCCCAGCGCGTGTTCTCGCTCTGGATAAAGGCGCCCAGGTCCTTGGCCGAGCCGCCGCGCGGCTCGCTGCCTTCTTCACGCAGCTTGCTGATGGTGTCCGGCTGCGCCAGCGCCTTGTTGACCTCGGCATTCAGGCGCGCCACCACCTCCGGCGGCGTGCCGGCCGGCGCCACCAGCGCCTTCCAGTCTTCCGCCTGGAAGCCGGCGTAGCCTGACTCTGCAATGGTAGGCACCGCCGACAGCAACGGCATGCGCTTGGCCGAGGTCACCGCCAGCGCGCGGACCTTGCCGGCCTTGATCATGGGCATGGCAATTGGCGGCGTGGCGAAATAGAAATCGGTCTGCCCGCCCATCAGGTCGGTCAGCGCTGGCGAGGCACCCTTGTACGGCACATGCAGCAGCTTGATGCCGGCGCGCCGCGCGAACATCTCGCCGGTCAGGTGTCCGACCGTGCCCGTGCCGGCGGACGCCATCGACAGTTGCTTCGCCTTGGCCGCGGCCACCAGCTCGGCAACGTTCTTGTAGGGCGCGTCGTTGCGCACGATCAGCACCACCGGCTGTGCTGCCACGAGCGCCACCGGCGTGAAATCCTTCTGCGCGTTGTAGGGCATCTTGGGGTACAGCGCGGGATTGATCGCGAGGTTGGCGGTCTGTCCCATGCCCAGCGTGTAGCCGTCGGCCTTTGCCTTGGCCACGCTATCGAGCCCGATATTGCCGCCGGCACCGGCGCGGTTCTCCACCACCACGTTCCACTTGGTGGCCATGCCGATCTTGTTGAACACCAGCCGCGACAGCACGTCGGTGCCGCCAGCGGGTGGGAATGGCACGATCAGCCGGACCGGCTGCGAGGGGTAGGCATCGGCCGCAATTGCGCCTGTGGCGCCAACGGCGAGCAACGCCGACAAGGCGCAGCCGAGCAGGGCGCGAGCAAAGGTTTGCCCAGGCGCCGTGGCGATCCGGTGATTAGGGAAATTGTGATTCATGTCGTCTCCTGTTCAGACGGCTACATGTGTCCGTCCGACGAGCGTGTCGCTCTGGTTAAGAAATGCGGGAAGGTGGCGCACTGCGCCGTTGGTCGGCTGGCAGCGCGATGCGCTTTGCCGGGGGACTGCCAGTGCCGTCTACGGGCTCGACGGACGAACCTGCCCAGCGCTCATCGCCCTTTTTCTGTTCTTCTTGATAGAATGCTGTTCTATGGAATAGAACTTTAGTGCCAAGCCAATGCGAGGAGTAGGAGGGTATACCCTTATCTTTCGCCATTTCTGGCGTTGTGTTCTACTAGGCAGAACTATCTGGAGATCCAATCCATGGACGAGAACCATACATCCGCGTCGCGTGACGTTACCGACGCCGCTGCATCCGAGGGTTCCAGCGGCGTGGCCGTACTGGATCGCGCTTTTGCCATCCTTGGCGCATTCGGTCCGACCGATGAGCGCCTGACGCTGACGGAGCTGTCCCGCCGCACGAATCTGTACAAGAGCACTGTGTTACGCCTGCTGGCTGCCCTGGAGCACGGCGGCTTTATTCGCAAGCTGGAGGACGGGCAGTATGCGATCGGCCCGCAGCCACTGCGGCTGGCGGCCATTTATCAGCGCTCGTTCCGTGTCGGTCCCGTCATCGAGCACCTGCTGGAGCAGCTCAGCCGCGAACTCGGCGAGACTGCATCGTTCTACGTCCGGCAAGGGGATCGGCGACTCGTGCTGTATCGCGTCGAGCCGGCGCGCGCCGTACGCGTGTCGATCGGTGTCGGCGATGAATTCCCCATCGACCGCGGCGCCTCGGGCAAGGTGCTGCTCGCCTTCAGCGAGCCCAACGACCCGCGCTGGCGCGAGGTGCGCGAGCGCCTTTGGGCAGTGTCATATGGCGAGCGGGATGCCGAAACCGCTGCTGCCTCAGCGCCTGTATTCGGTGCCATGGGAGAACTGGTAGGAGCCCTGACGTTGTCCGGGCCGAAGCAGAGACTAAGCGCTGCGCCGACCATGTTCGCGGCCGTGGCAACGCTGCTGAAGGTCGCGGGGCAGGCAACCGAGATTCTCGGCGGCAATCGCGCCCGTTTCGATGCCGGTGTTTCGAAGCTGCATATGGAGCAGATCATTGGCAGCGGCGCCATCAGCGCTCAGGAAGCGATGTAGCCAGCGCGTTTTTTCTGCAGCCAGCCTGCGCGCCGCGCCAGCGCGCCCGTGCCTCTCGCGTTGACTAGGAATTGAGAACGTCCTAGTCTAAGTAGGCTCGAAGTGCACATCGGAAGCCCGTTTCGGCGATATTGCGGTGAGCTTGCGACGTGTGATCCGGCAGAACCAGGAGGGCTCACCCATGAACATGCGGCCAGATCCGACGTTTCACGCCTCGCCGGAACTTGCAATGAGCGCGCCAGCGGAAGCATTTGCTTATACGCTGCTGCTCAGCCCCGACGCCTCCAAGCCAGACGCCCTCGCGGTGATCGATGTCAAACCCGGCTCGCCCACCTACAGCACGGTGGTGCACACCGTGCCGATGGCGAACACGGGCGACGAGCTGCATCACTTCGGGTGGAATGCATGCTCGTCGGCGCTGTCGCCACTGACCGGCCACGCTTTCCTCGAGCGGCGCTACCTGGTCATTCCGGGCATGCGCTCTTCGCGCATATACATCGTGGACACCAAGCCGCATCCGACCCAGGCGCGCATCCACAAGATCATCGAGCCCGACGAAGTCTTCCGCAAGACAGGCTACTCAAGGCCCCATACCATCCATTGCGGACCTGAGGGCATCTACGTGAGCACGCTTGGCGGTGGCGGCAAGGATGGTACGGACGGCCCTCCCGGCATCTTCATCATGGATTGCGAAACCTTCGACGTCCTCGGCCGCTGGGAGATCGACCGCGGCGAGCAGGAGAAGCATTACGACTTCTGGTGGAACCTGCCGCGCGACTACATGGTGTCCAGCGAATGGGCCCTGCCGCCGCAATTCGAGAACGGCATCGTGGCCGAGGACCTGTTGTCCAACAAGTACGGCCACAAGCTGCATTTCTGGGACCTGCGCGCGCGGCGCAACGTGCAGACGCTCGACCTCGGCGCCAATCACCAGATGGCCCTGGAAGTGAGGCCGGCGCACGACCCGATCCGGGAATACGGCTTCGTTGGCGTGGTGGTCGACACCACCAACCTGGAAGGCTCGATCTGGACCTGGTGGCGCGAAGGCGGCAAGTTCCACGTCGAGAAGACGGCGACCATTCCGCCTGAACCTGCCGCAGCCGATCAGCTGCCGCCGCTGTTGCAGGGATTTGGCGCCGTGCCGCCGCTGGTGACCGACATCGATCTGTCCCTCGACGACAAGTTCCTCTATGTCTCCTGCTGGGGCACGGGCGAGATGCGCCAGTACGATGTGACGGACCCGCGCAAGCCGAAGCTCTCCGGATCGGTCCATATCGGCGGCATTGCGCGGCGCACGCCGCATCCGAATGGCAAGCCCTTCACGGGCGGTCCGCAGATGGTCGAGATCAGCCGCGACGGCAAGCGCGTCTATTGGACCAACTCGCTCTACTCGACCTGGGACAACCAGTTCTACCCCGACGGCGTTCCCGGGACGCAGGTAATGGCGCATGCCGGTCCCAACGGCGGCCTGACGCTGGCCGATGACTACTGGGTCGATTTCCCGGAAGGCTACCGGGCTCACCAGATCCGGCTGGAAGGCGGGGACTGCTCGACCGATTCGTTCTGCTATCCGTCGGTCAGACCTTGATCGGCAACTCCTGGGAGCAGCTCGGCCTCTGGTCGGCGGTCCTGGCAAGCGGCCTCTATCACGGGCTCAACCCCGCGATGGGCTGGCCGCTGGCGGTGTCGAACGGGTTGCTGGCGCAAAGCCAGCGCGCGCTGATCACGGCGCTGGGGTATCTCGCCTTCGGGCACGCGCTGGCGGTGTTTGCGGTGACGCTGCCATTCGGCATGCTTGCCGCGCTGCTCGCATGGCAAGCGCAGATCCGGATCGGCGCGGCTGTGCTCGTCATGGGCTTTGGCGTCGCGCTGCTGATCTGGCAGCGCCATCCACGGGCGCTGGTGCGCATCGCGCCATCGCGGCTCGCGCTATGGTCGTTTGCCGTGGCGATCGCGCACGGCGCCGGGCTGATGCTGGTGCCGATCTATCTGGGACTTTGCCGTGCCGATACCGACCCGGGACATCAGGCAGCTTCCGCGCTGGCCAGCGCCAACCTGGGCATGGCGCTGGTGGTCGCCGTCGTGCATACCCTGGCCATGATCGCGGTGGGCGGTGTCCTGGCATGGCTGGTCTACCGCTATCTCGGACTGAAGTTCGTGTCGCGGAGCTGGTTCAACCTGGATAAGGTCTGGGCCTGCAGCCTCATCCTGGTCGGGGGGCTGGCATTGGTGCTTGCAACCTGAGCTCACGCCCGGACAACGCCGTATGGATCGATGGCATTGTCCGGGCTGGCCGGCCTCAATCCGCCGTGATCTTGCCCACCTCGATGACCTTCTTCCAGCGCGCATACTCCGACGCCTGGAACGCCGTGAACTGCTCCGGCGTATTGGCGACGATCTCGAAGCCCACCTCGAGCAGCTTGGGCTTGACCGCCGGGTCGTTGAGCGCCGCGACGACGGCGGCATGCAGCTTGGCCTTGATCTCCGGCGGCAACCCCTTCGGCGCGGCCACGGCCTGCCAGGAGTAGACCGTCACGCCCTTGAACCCGGACTCCTCCATGGTCGGCACATCTGGCAGGATCGGCGAGCGCTTGTTGCTGGTGATGGCGAGCGCGCGCAGCTTGCCGGCCTTGATATGCGGCACGGCGGTGTTGATGTTCATGAAGGTGGCATCGACCTGGCCGCCGAGCAGGTCATTCATCGCCGGCGCGCCGCCCTTGTAGGGAACATGGATGCCGGTGGTGCCGGTCTGCTGCCAGAACAGCTCCGCGGTAAGGTGGTCGCTGGTGCCATTGCCGGCAGAGGCGAACGTCATTTTGTTGGGATTGGCCTTCTCGAAAGCGATGACATCCTGCAGGCTCTTGTGCGGCGAATTGACGGGAACCGCCAGCACGTTGGGTGCCTGCACCGCGACGCTGATGTAGTCAAAGTCCTTCAGCGGATCGTAGCCGGGATTCTTCACCAGGTGCGGACCGATCACGAACGGCCCCAGCGACGACACGAACACGGTGTAGCCATCGGCCGGTGCGCGCTTGGCCACTGCGGCGCCGATCATGCCGGCTGCGCCCGGCTTGTTGTCGACCACGAAGCTGCCGCCAAACTGCGCCTGCAGCCTGGCCCCGAGGATGCGGGCGACATTGTCGGTCGATCCGCCCGCGGGAAAGGGAACGAGCAGTGTCACGGGTTTTTCCGGCCACGCGGCATGCGCGGTAACCATGGCTGCGCCCAGCAGCACGGATGCAATCAGCTTTTTCATCGGTTGTCTCCTGTGTTCTCACGACCCGGTGTGCCGGGCTTGCTTACGACTGGTTGCCAAATTCGGCGTGCTCGCGCGTCCAGGCCCGGGCCTGCTCGCTGATCGTGACTCCGAGCCCGGGCGCTGTCGGCACCGTGATGCGGCCATCGCGGATATCGAGCCGCTCGTTGAACAGCGGCTCCAGCCAGTCGAAATGCTCGACCCAGGGCTCGCGCGGGTATGCGGCGGCAAGGTGCACATGCAGTTCCATCGCAAAATGCGGCGCGATCATCAGTCCCGCATGCTCCGCCAGCGCCGCCACCTTGAGGAACGGCGTGATGCCCCCTACCCTCGGCGCATCCGGCATCAGGTAATCGGCGGCGCGGTGGCGGATCAGGTCCCAGTGCTCGGCAGCGCTGGTCAGCATTTCACCGGTCGCGATCGGGGTGTCGAACTTGGCCGCGAGCGCGGCATGGCCTTCGTGGTCGTAGGCATCGAGCGGCTCTTCGATCCATACCAGGTTGAACGACTCGAAGGTGCGGCACATCCGCTGCGCCGTCGGGCGGTCCCATTGCTGGTTGGCATCGACCATGACCGGCACGGCGTCGCCCAGGTGTTCCCGCACGGCGGCCACGCGCTTGATATCGAGCGCGCCGTCCGGCTGGCCCACCTTCAGCTTGATGCCGCCGATGCCGCGTGCGACCGACGCCGCGGCATTGACAAGCAGTTGGTCCAGCGGCGTGTGCAGGAAGCCGCCCGAGGTGTTGTAGCAGCGTACGGAATCGCGATGCGCGCCAAGCAGCTTGGCCAGCGACAGCCCTGCCCGCTTGGCCTTCAGGTCCCACAGCGCCACGTCGAAGGCGCCGATGGCCTGCGTCGACAAGCCGCTGCGGCCGACCGACGCGCCCGCCCAGCACAGCTTGTCCCACAGCCGGGCGATATCGCTCGGGTCTTCGCCGATCAGCGCCGGGGCGATTTCGCTGGCGTGCGCAAACTGGCCGGGCCCGCCTGCGCGCTTGGAATAGCTGAAGCCCAGGCCCTCGTGGCCGTTGGCGGTCTGGATTTCCGCGAACAGGATGGCCACCTCGGTCATCGGCTTCTGCCGGCCCGTCAGTACCTTGGCGTCGCTGATGGGGGTCGCCAGCGGCAGGTAGCAGGAAGAAAGCCGGATCCGGGTGATGGTGTCGGCGGGTCGGTTGGAAAGGGTCATGTGTGCGTGAAGTACGTGATGGGTTCGATGCCGGCCCGTGGGCCTCTTCCCGATTATGACAACGTTATCATTTTTGAGCGAGACGATTGGGTATAATGCGATGCACTGTCCCCCTGGAGGAACAGGACAGGCTAAACCCATGATCTTTCTGCCCGCATGGAACCACGTTGCTGCGCGGGATAGAAGGATGCTAACGTTGTCATTTACCACGGTCAACCGCAAACTGCGGGACCGGCATAGCGATTTTCCCTAAGTCTGAACTGGCATGAGCGACTCCAACGCCCCCAAGTCCGTGACGCTGCATGACGTGGCACGTGAGGCCGGGGTCTCCCTGATCACCGCGTCGCGGGCCCTGAGCAATCCTGGCGTCGTATCCGAGAAGACTATTGCGCGCGTGCAGCGGGCGGTCGAGGTCACCGGCTACATCCCCAACCTGCTGGCCGGCGGCCTCAAGTCGCGCCGCAGCCTGACGGTGGCCGCGCTGGTGCCGAACATCGCGGTGGCGCAGTTCCTGCCGACCATCAAGGCGCTGACCGACGCGCTGGACGCGGCGGGCTACCAGCTGATCCTGGGCCAGACCGGCTATGACCATGCCCGTGAAGAGGCGCTGCTCGGCACCATGATCAGCCGCCGCCCCGACGGCATCATCGTCACCGGCCTGATCCACTCGCAGGTGTCCCGCGATCGCCTACGGCGCGCCGGGATCCCCGTCGTCGAAACCTGGGACCTGACCGACCGGCCCGTCGATATGGCAGTGGGGTTCTCCCACGTCAAGGTCGGCAGCGCGATTGCCGGCTTCTTCCTCGGCAAGGGATGGCGCAGGCTGGGTATCGCGACCGGCGACGACCAGCGCGCGGCCGTGCGCCGCGAAGGCTTCCTGTCGACGGTCGGGCATGAGGTGCCGACCGCCGTGGTGCCGGCGCCGAGCAGCCTGGCGCTGGGCCGGCAGGCATTGTCCGAACTGCTGGCCAGGGATCCCGGCATCGAAGCGATCTATTGCAGTTCCGACCAGCTCGCGCAAGGCGTCATCGTGGAAGCCCTGGCACGCGGCCTGCGTATTCCGCAGGACCTGGCCGTGTGCGGATTTGGCGATGCCGACTTCGCGGCGCACATGGAACCGTCGCTGACTACCGTGCAGGTCGATGGGGCGCACATCGGCAAGCTGGCGGCGCGCATGTTGCTGGACCGGTGTCGGGGGGAAACGGTTGCCGAGCCGGTCGTCGATGTCGGATTCCGGATCGTTGAACGGGGGTCGACGTAGGGCCTTTGCTTTACTGAAGACCCTGGCGCGCGATATGCCGGTCCTGGCGGATAATGCGGCACCAACAAGACCAACACCTCCCATGCACGCCAGAATCCACGGCGCCAGGCACATCGACTGGACCACCCTGTTCCTGCTGACCTTCCCGCCGCTGAGCTGGGCCGGGAATGCCATCGTCGGCCGCCTCGCCGCCGGCACGGTGCCGCCCATTACCCTGAACTTCGTGCGCTGGCTGCTGGCGGGGCTGGTGCTGGCCCCCTATGCCTGGCGCGGCGTGATCGAGCATCGCGCGACGTTGCGCCGGCATGCCGGCGTGATCTTCGCCATGGGCATGCTGTCGATCGCCAGCTATAACGCCTTGCAGTACCTGGCGCTGACCACTTCGACGCCGATCAATGTGACGCTGATCGGCGCCTCCACGCCGCTGTTCCTGCTGGTGATCGGCGCGACTTTCTTCCGTGAACGGGTAAAGCCATGGCATGTCGCCGGCGCGCTGTTGTGCCTGGTAGGGGTGTGTTTTGTACTGGTGCGCGGCGACCTCGGCCGGCTGGCCCAGCTCGATTTCGTCGCTGGCGACCTGTTCATGCTGGCGGCGACCATCGCCTGGAGCGCCTATACTTGGCTGCTGCGCAAGCAGCGTCCCGACTTGCCGCTGCCCGTGCTGCTGTTCGCGCAGATCGTCGCCGGCCTGGTGGCGAGCGCGCCAGTGACGGCGTGGGAACTGATGACGCTGGACCAGCCGCTGCAATGGAGCGGCAAGGTCGCAGCCATCCTGCTCTATGTGGCGACGATCCCCTCCCTGCTCGCCTACTTTGCCTGGGACCGCGCCATCGCCCGGGCAGGCGCGCAGCTACCGGTGTTCTTCATCACGCTGACGCCGGTGTTCGCGGCGCTGCTGTCTACGCTGCTGCTGGGCGACTGGCCGCGCTGGTACCACGCGGTCGGGCTGGCCGCGATCGCGGCGGGGATCTGGCTGGCGCAGCGGCGCTGACTGCTCAGGCCGCTATTTCAGGTACTTCATCGTGGCGACACCGGTGGCGACGAGCAAGTCATGGTCCAGCCAGACCTCCGCGCGCGAAAAGAAAATGGAACGGCCGCGCCGGTCGACGAAGCCTTTCGCCGTCAGCAGGCGACCCGTGCCGTTGCTCAGGAAGTTCGATGTCAGCGACAGCGTGACGGCATGGAGAGGCGTGTCGCCCGGCGCCGAATAAAGGCCTGAGTAGCCGGTGGCAGCATCGAGCAGCGTGCAGAGGGTGCCGCCATGGATCACCCGGCTGCGGTTGAGCATTTCAGGCCCGACAGGGAGTTCAAGCTCTACGTAATCGCGGCGCCACTGGGTGATCCGGACACCGATGCTCTCCAGCGCGGGATTATCCAGGCAGAATTCGCCCTCCCCGACTGGATCGATCACATCCGTGGGGCGCGCTGCCGCCGATTTTATTTTGCTCATGAGTCGCTTTGATACCGGTGCCCTCATCATTTTGCTTGGCGAGACCGGAAACTCTCAAGCGATGACCAGAGCGTAATTTCCGCGCGATTTGGGGGCTTCGTAAATCTCTATTTTGCGAATGACCCCTTTCGCTTGCCTGAATACCCGGCCTCCGACTACGGGAGCATGGGTTCCTGATTCCCGACTGTGGTAGCGTGGCGCCTTCTCACCTTCCGCTTTCCATGACCGCCTTCGACGCCGACGCACTGAAGCGGCTGGTCACCGTCACCATGCCTTACGGGAAACACAAGGGCACGGTGATCGCCGACCTGCCTGGAAACTACCTGAACTGGTTCGCCCGCGAAGGCTTTCCGCCTGGGGAAATCGGCGGCCTGCTGGCGCTGATGCACGAGCTCGACCATAACGGGCTGTCCCACCTGCTCAAGCCGTTGCGCGGCCGAACCTAGCGCCGAACCACTACACGACTTGATTCGCTGCGGACTGCGCCGCGGGCGCCTTATGCCCCGCATGCTTGCTGCGCCTTGTAGCGCGCAGCACCAGCAACACCACCGGCACGATCAGCAAGCCCTTGATCAGTTCCGGGTCCATCGGGATATGCACCGCATGCATCGCCTTGAGCCCGGTCCCCGCCAGCGACAGCACATAGTAGGAAATGGCCGCGACCGACAGCCCTTCGACCGCGTGCTGCAAGCGCAACTGGCTGCGCGCGGTCTGATCCATGCCCTCGAGCAGGCGCGTGGTGTCCTGCTCCTGCGCCAGGTTGACGCGCGTACGCAGCAGGTCGAGTGCGCGCGCCACGCGGCCGGCAAACTGCTCGTGCCGCGCCCAGACCGAGCGGCACGTCTCCATCGCCGGGGCGAAGCGGCGCTCCATGAATTCGGCGATGGTCGGGATGCCTTCGATCCGCTCCTCGCGCAGTTCCTGGATGCGCGCCAGCACCAGCTTCTCGTAAGCGCGCGACGCGCTGAAGCGGTTGCCCGATTCAGCCAGCGCCTCGATGCGCACCGCCAGGTGCGTCAGCCGCTCCAGCAGCTCGGCATCGTGGCGCCCGCCCTGGCTCGTGTCCATGCTGCGCATCAGCGGCGCCAGGGAGCGCTGCAGGTTGTCCACGCTGCGGCCCAGCTCACGCGCCACCGGCAAGGCCAGCAGTGCCATCATCCGGTAGGTCTCGATCTCGTACAGCCGCTGCAGCAGCCGTCCGCCCTGCACTTCGCGGAAGCCGTTGTCGATCACCAGGAAGCGCGAAAAGCCATCCGGCGGAATGGTCCAGTCGCAGAACACCTGCCCGCCGCCCAGCACATGGCTGCCCGCCAGGATGGGACCGTCGATCCATTGCCGCACGTTGTCGCGGGCATAGGCAGCGGCCTCGCCTGAAACGAGTTCCATGCGCAGCGCCACCAGGCGCTTGCCGGCGAAGTTGTCGAACCAGTCAGCCGGGATATGGGAGGTGGCGAGGTCGGAGAAGTAGTCGGTGTCGCCACGCCGGGCCACGAAGGTAAAGGTGGAGAATTCGGTGTGCCGCTCCCACTTCAGTTGCTTGTCATCGCCCCATCGCCCTGAATAGTGCGTCACGCCATCGGCCGGTTCTTCCAGCCCGGTCAGCCGGCACAAGGAGGTCAGCAAGGCGTGGTGGACCGCGGTATCGCCGTCGGCATAGATGGCAAAGTGCGCGAGCGAGGCGGAGCCGCCGATGCGCAGGAAGGGTCGGGCATGCAATTCACGCGCAAGGCTGTCGCGCAACGGGTGGTCCATGATCGGCTGTGCCATAGGTTTTGAAACGATTCCGATCAGTATGCCGATCGCCGACGGTTAAGAAAAACGCGTAATATTGATCTGTTGCTTCAGTTTTTCTGATACCAATGAAAGCGCTTGACTTCGATGTGCTGACGATGATGGTGGCGGTTGCCGACACTGGCAGCATTTCTCGTGCGGCGGAACTCGTCCATCGGTCGCAATCGGCGGTCAGCATGCAGATCAAGGCACTCGAGCAGGCGCTGGGCAAGCCACTGTTCGTGCGCAAGCCGAGGAACGTGCTGCTGACGCCGGAAGGCGAAGTGCTGCTGGGCTTTGCGCGCCGCATGCTGGCCTTGCGCGATGAGGCCTGGGCCGCGGTGGTCCGACCCGACGTGACCGGGCGCGTGGTACTCGGCATGCCGGACGACTATGCCTCGTCACTGCTGCCCGCGATCCTGAAGAAGTTCTCCGCGACCTACCCCAAGGTCGAGATCCAGGTCATCGGGCAGCCGAGCGTGGCGCTGGCGCCCATGGTCAAGGACGGCGCGGTCGACCTGGTCTGCGCAACGCGGGTCAAAGGCTTGTCCGGCGAGTTCATCCGGCTGGAGCCGATGGTGTGGGCCGCCTCGCCGGCCGCGCATGAGATCTGGAACGAGCGGCCGCTACCCATCGCCGTGTTCCAGTCGGGCAGCGTCGCCCGCGACATTGCGATTCGCAGCCTGGAGCAAGCCAGGATCGCCTATCGCATGTCTTATGAGAGCCCCAGCCTGCTCGGCCTGCTCAGCATGGTTGAAGCGGGACTGGCGGTGGCGCCGCTGGCGCGCTGCGCGGTCCCGGCGCACTTCACCATCCTTGGCCAGGCCCAGGGGCTGCCCGAGCTGGCCTCGCTGGAGCTGGTGCTCGCGCGCAGCGCAAAGTCGAAGCGGCCGCCCTGCGACTTCCTGGCCGAGCAGATCCTGTCTGAACTGCAGCGCGAGCCCCCACCACGCCTGAGCGCGCAACTGGGACTCAGGTCACCGGCGCCGGGTTGAACAGCACCAGCGCATTCTTGATCTTCCAGTGCTCGGCCCATGACTTCTTGCCGCTGGCCACCGCCAGCAGCGTGTGGAACAGCTCCCAGCCCACCTCTTCAATGGTGGCTTCGCCGGTCGCGATGCGGCCCGCGTTGACATCCATCAGGTCGTGCCAGCGCCGCGCCAGGTCGTTGCGGGTCGACACCTTGATCACCGGCACCTCGGCCAGCCCGTAGGGCGTGCCGCGTCCGGTGGTGAACACGTGCAGGTTCATGCCGGCGGCGAGCTGCAGCGTGCCGCAGACAAAGTCGCCCGCGGGCGTGGCCGCATAG
The DNA here is from genome assembly GCF_058252315.1 of Cupriavidus sp. PB-02. Taxonomy (NCBI): domain Bacteria; kingdom Pseudomonadati; phylum Pseudomonadota; class Betaproteobacteria; order Burkholderiales; family Burkholderiaceae; genus Cupriavidus; species Cupriavidus sp. PB-02. Next base: position 1,192,844 of record NZ_CM177695.1, on the reverse strand, counting down.
ATCAGCCCCTTCTGCGTGACTTTCTCACCCGGGCCGCTGACGCCGTGGATCGGGCCGGTGCCGGACTTGACGATCGAGCCCATGGCCTTTTCCACGATATTGGACAGGCCGCCCTTCTTGTTGCCCGGCGTGGTGTTGGCGCTGCGGTCGACCTTGCCCTTCTCCAGGTACTGGTCGTACCAGGCCATCTGCTTCACCAGCGCCTCGGCCACTTCCGGCGTGGCCGCGCGCGCGGTGAGCTGGTCGATGCCGTCGCGCACCTCGGTCACTTCCGAGAACATCACCGTGCCGCCGGCGCGCACCAGCAGGTCGGTGGCAAAGCCCACCGCCGGATTGGCCGTGACGCCGGAGAAGGCATCGCTGCCGCCGCACTGCACGCCGACCACCAGGTCGGAGGCCGGGCAGGTCTCGCGCCGGCGCGCGTTGAGGCGCTCCAGGTGCTTTTCCGCGGTGACCATGATCGAATCGATCATCGAGGCGAAGCCCACGTGCTGCTCGTCCTGCAGGCAGACCACGTCGGGCTCGCCTTCCTTCTGGATCGGGATGGTGCCGGCGCCGATCAGGCGCGTGGGCTGCAGCTTCTCGCAGCCCAGGCTGACGATCATCACCTCGCCGCCGAAATTGGGGTTCAGCGCGATATTGCGGATGGTGCGGATGGGGATGTTGGCATCGGGCGCGTCGATCGCCACGCCGCAGCCGTAGGTGTGCTCCAGGCCCACCACGTCGTCGACGTTAGGGTACTTGGGCAGCAGCTCTTCCTTGATGCGGCGCACCGCGAACTCAACCACGCCCTCGACGCACTGCACGGTGGTGGTGATGCCGAGGATGTTGCGCGTGCCAACCGAGCCGTCGGCATTGCGGTAGCCCTCGAAGGTATAGCCTTCCAGCGGCGGCAGCGGCGTCACGCGCGTGCCGACCGGCAGGTCGTGCAGTTCCGGCGCAGCCGGCATGCGGATCACGCGCTCGTTGATCCAGCTGCCGCGCGGCAGGTCCTTGAGCGCATAGCCGATCACCACGTTGTAGCGGATCACCGCATCGCCTTCGCGCAGGTCGGCCAGCGCGACCTTGTGGCCCTGTGGGACAGCTTCGACCAGCGTCAGGCCGCACGGGAAGGTGGTGCCGGTCGGCAGGCCGCCGTCGTTGGCCACGATGGCGACGTTGTCGTCGGGGTGCATCGTGATGTAGAGGGGGCGCGCTGCCTGCGCGGGGTTCGCTTCACTCATTGTTCCTTGCTCCGGGCGGGCTGGACTGGCGCTGCCATGCAATCGGCAGTGTTACGTTGTCTGATGACATTCTAACGAGTGTAGGCGCTGGCTGGCTGGGGGATTTCCCTTACACGGGGCAAATAAGAGGCTCAATCCTGGCCGTTCAATGGCTTACCCGGCGCTTGCGCGAGGCGTGGGCGCCGGCCCGGCTTCCTGGCGAAATATGTTGTACGACAACACACAAGACACCTACTCCCGGCTCCGTGGATGCCCGACCTGGGGTTTCATCCCGCAAAACTTTATGGCATTGCAGAATGCAAACCCTTATTTCATTGGCTATAACGGCACATACCGGTTTCACGCAACGAAAACCGGACAGGAGACAACCCGCGTGACCACCCCGAGCACCTCGCTGCAGAAGGCCTGCCGCCTGTTGCGCGCGCTGACCGACGTGCGCAACAGCCGCCTGACCGACCTGGCGCTGGCCGCCGGCGTCGACAAGGCTTCGGCGCTGCGCCTGCTGGAGACGCTGACGGCGGAAGGCCTGGTGCAGCGCGACCCCGCCACCAAGGCCTTCACGCCGGGCCCCGAATGGCTGGCCCTGCATGCCGCCACGCTGCAGCGCACCGACCTGCGCCCGCTGGTGCGCCCGGCGTTGATCCGGCTGGCCAATGCCTTCGAGGACAGCGCGATCCTGTCCGTGCCGAGCGGCTGCGAATCCGTCTGCATCGAACTGCGGCTGGGCACCTTCCCGATCCGCGCCAATTACCTGGAGATCGGCAGCCGCCGGCCGCTCGGCATCGGCGCCGGCAGCCTGGCGCTGCTGGCCGCCCTGCCCGATGTGGAGGTCGATGCCATGCTCGACGGCATCGCCCCTGCCATGCGCCGCTACCCCCGCTTCAGCCGCGAGATGCTGCTCGGCCATGTGCAGGCCACGCGCGAGCGCGGCTACGCGGTGCTGCTGGACGTGGTGGTCGAGCGCATGGGCGGCATCGCCATTGCGCTGCCGGGCCCGGACGGCTACCCGCTGGGCGCGCTCAGCATCGCCGCCCTCAATGAACGCATTACCGGCCGCGAGGCCGCCATGGCGCGCGCGCTGCGGCGCGAGGCAGACGCCGTCTGCGCCAACTGGCGCTCCCACGGGGGCGCCATCCCCACCACAGACCGGCCGGCCACCCGGCCACGCACGCGAGAGGAGGCATGACCGATGCGCTGGAAGCAACGTCCGCAAGGTTCCAACTGGGGTGACTTCGGCCCTGACGACCAGCTTGGCCGCGTCAACCTGATCGGCCCCGAGCAGGTGGTCAAGGGTGCGCGCGAGGTGCAGGCCGGCATCAGCTTCTGCCTGTCGCTGCCGCTGGACTACCCCGGCGGCAACAAGCTCAACCCGCGCCGCCACCCGCCGGTGCTGCGCCCGACCTTCCGCGACGACATCCCCTACGTCAACTTCCCGCTGGCCAAGGTCGATCCCGCCGCCACCGACGTCATCAGCGACGACCAGGTGCTGCTGTGCCTGCAGTACAGCACGCAATGGGATTCGCTGGCGCACGTGGGCGCGCTGTTCGATGCGGACGGCGACGGCCGGCCCGAGCGCGTCTACTACAACGGCTACCGCGCCAACGAGCATATCGTCGGCCCGGTGGACTATGCCGAGGACGACCACTTCGCCGCCCATCCCTGCGGCCACGACCACAGCGCCGCCCAGGCGCTGGGCATCGAGAACTTCGCGCTCAAGGGCATGCAGGGCCGCGGCGTGCTGGTCGATCTGGCGCACACCTTCGGCACGGACTTCCGCAACGTCGGCTATGACGACCTGATGCGCGCGATGGACGCGGACAAGGTGGCGGTCGAGCCAGGCGACATGCTGCTGCTGCGCACCGGCTTTGCCGAGGTGGTGCTGTCGATGCAGCGCCAGCCCGACGAGGCCCTGCTGCACCACAGCTGCAGTGTGCTCGACGGCCGCGACGACAAGCTGCTGAACTGGATCACCGATGCCGGCATCGCCGCGCTGATCGCCGACAACTACGCGGTCGAGCGCTACCCGGCCCGCCCCGCGCCCGATGGCGACAAGAGCCACCCGCTACTGCCGCTGCACCACCACTGCCTGTTCAAGCTGGGCCTGCCGCTGGGCGAGCTGTGGTACCTGCGCGAGCTGGCCGAGTGGCTGCGTGCCAACGGGCGCACGCGTTTTCAGCTCACCGCCCCGCCGCTGCGCCTGCCCGGCGCGGTGGGTTCGCCAGTGACGCCGATTGCCACGGTATAGCCAACGACAACAAGCCAGGGGAGACTACATGGACTATTCGATTTGCCGCAGGGCGGCCAGTGCCCTTGCCATCGCCGCCGCGCTCGCCTGCGGCAGCGCGCACGCGCAGCAGCCAAAGGCCGCGATCTCGGACGATGTGGTCAAGATCGGCATGCTGCTCGACATGAGCGGCCTGTATGCCGACGTCACCGGCCGCGGCAGCGCCACCGCCGCGCAGATGGCGATCGACGACTTTGGCGGCAAGGTGCTGGGCAAGAAGATCGAGCTGGTGGTGGTCGACCACCAGAACAAGGCTGATATCGCCGCCAACAAGGCGCGCGAATGGTTCGACACCGCCAATGTCGATGCCATCCTCGATGTCGCCGCCTCGGCGCCGGCGCTGGCGGTGCTCGAAGTCGCAAAGCAGAAGAACCACATCGTGGTGTTCTCCGGGCCGGGCACCGAGCGCATCACCAACGACCTGTGCACGCCGGTGTCGGTGCACTACGCCTATGACACCTATGCGCTCGCCAACACCACCGCGCGCACCATGGTCCAGCGTGGCGGCAAGTCGTGGTTCTTCCTGACGGCGGATTACGCCTTCGGCCATACGCTGCAGGACTCCGCCACCGCCGTGATCAACGAAAACGGCGGCAAGGTGCTGGGTGCCGCGCGCCATCCCATCGGCGCCAGCGACTTTGCCTCGTACCTGCTGCAGGCGCAGGCGAGCAAGGCGCAGGTGGTCGGCCTGGCCAACGCCGGCGGCGACACCGTCAACGCGATCAAGGCCGCCTCCGAGTTCGGCCTCACGCGCAACAACACCCAGCGCATGGCCGGCCTGCTGCTCTACATCAACGATATCCACGCGATCGGCCTGAAGACTGCGGCCGGGCTGGTGCTGACCGAAGCCTTCTACTGGGACATGAACGACGCCACCCGCGCCTGGTCGCGCCGCTACTTCGACAAGCTGAAGAAGATGCCCAACATGAGCCAGGCTGGCGCTTACTCGTCGGTGATGCACTACCTGAAGTCCGTGCAGGCAGCCGGCACCGACGAGACCGCGGCGGTGATGAAGAAGATGAAGTCGACGCCGATCAACGACTTCTTTGCGAAGAACGGCCGCATTCGCGAGGACGGCCGCATGATCCACGACATGTACCTGTTCGAGGTCAAGTCGCCGGCGGAATCCAAATACCCGTGGGACTACTACAAGGTGCTGGCCACCGTGCCGGGCGACCAGGCCTTCATGCCGGCATCGAAGTCGCAGTGCGCGCTGCTCAAGCACTGACATGGCAATCCGGACCTACGTACGCGGCACCGGCAACACACGCTTCGGCCGCCTCGAGGGCAGCACGCCGCTGACGCTGATGGCGCAGGCTGCCGATGCGGCGCTGGCCAATGCAGGCCTGGCCCGCAGCGATATCGACGGCGTGCTGTGCGGCTATGCCACCACGCTGCCGCACCTGATGCTGGCCGACCGCTTCTGCGAATACGCCTCGCTCACGCCGGCCTACGCACACGGCGTGGCCGCAGGCGGTGCTACCGGCGGCGTGATGGCGATGCTGGCGCACGAGCTGGTGCGTGCCGGCCGCTGCCGCCACGTGCTGGTGGCTGCCGGCGAGAATCGCCTCAGCGGCCAGAGCCGCGACCAGTCGATCCAGACGCTGGCGCAGGTCGGCGAGCCGCATGCAGAGGTGCCCAACGGCGCCTCGGTGCCGGCCTACTACGCGCTGCTGGCCTCGCGCTATCTGCACGAGACCGGCATGCATGCCGATGCGCTGTCGGACTTTGCCGTGCTGATGCGCGAGCATGCCGGCACGCATCCCGATGCGCACCTGCGCGAGCCGCTGTCCGCCGCCGACGCGCGCGCGTCGCGCCCGATCGCCACGCCGCTGCGGCTGTCTGACTGCTGCCCGATCTCCGACGGCGCGGTGGCGGTGGTGGTGTCGGCCGAGCCCGGCGCGGGCACGCCGGTGCGCATCGCCGGCGCCGGGCAGGCGCACCGGCACCAGCATCGGAGCGCGATCGACGACGTGATGCAGACCGGCGCTGCCGATGCTGCACGGCGGGCCTTTGCTGAAGCCGGTGGCGACGCCGGCGGCATCGACTACCTGGCGGTCTACGACTCCTTCACCATCACCCTGGTCATGCTGCTGGAAGAACTCGGGCTGGCTGCGCGCGGCGAGGCGCACGCGCGCCTGCGCGCCGGCGACTTCAGCCGCGGCGGCGCATTGCCGCTCAACACGCACGGCGGGCTGCTGGCCTTCGGGCATTCCGGCGTCGCGGGCGGCCTGATGCATCTCGCGGAAGCCGCGCGGCAGCTGGCCGGCCGTACCGGCGAACGACAACTGGCGCCGCGCCACCGCGCGCTGTTCCATGCCGACGGCGGCGTGCTGTCGTCCCATGTGAGCCTGGTCCTGGAGGGCGCGCGATGACCCATCCCTACACCGATGGCCTCAATGCCGGCGTGGTGCGCTACCAGCGCTGCGACGACTGCGGCGCGTGGCAGCCGCCCGAGCGCCACGCCTGCCGTGCCTGCGGCAGCCTGCAACTGCGCTGGCACGATGCCAGCGGCTTCGCCACGGTCCACGCGGTGACCGAGATCAGCCGCGCACCGACCGAGGCCTTCCGCGCGCTGGCGCCCTACACGCTGGTCCTGGCCACGCTGGACGAAGGCCCGCGGGTAATGGGCCACGCAGAACCCGGCGTGGCGATCGGCGACCGCGTGCGCGCCGGCTTCCTGCGCTTCGGCGAAGGCACGCTGCTGCGCTTTCTGCGCGAATAGCGCGGCCGCGGTGCCCGGCCGGCGGGCGCCCTCAGCCACTTCTGCCGGCATCCACAACCGGAGACATCCCTTGGCACCGAATCCATCCCGGCGGCACGCGCTCGCCCTGCTTTCCTGGCTGGCCCTGTCCGCCCTGTCCGTTCCTGCCCCCGCGGCACATGCACAGGCGTGGCCCAGCAAACCCATCCGCCTGGTGGTGCCCTACCCGCCCGGCGGCCCGACCGACATCGTCGCCCGCGTGGTCGGGCAGAAGCTGTCCGACAAGCTCGGCCAGCCGCTGGTGGTGGAGAACCGCCCCGGCGCCGGCGGCAATATCGGCGCCGAGGCCGTCGCCAGGGCCGCGCCCGACGGCTACACGCTGCTGGTGGCGACCACCGCCCATGCCATCAACATAACGCTGTTCAGCAAGCCGGGCTACGACACGCGCAAGGACTTCGCGCCGGTCAGCCTGCTGACGCGCGGCCCGCTGGTGTTGGTGACCGCGCCCGCCACGCCGGCCGGCAACGTCGCCGAGCTGATCGCGCTGGCCAAAGCCAAGCCTGGCCAGGTGACCTTCGCCAGTTCCGGCAACGGCCAGTCCACCCATCTCGCGGCCGAGCTGTTCAACAGCATGGCCGGCACCCGCATGACGCACGTGCCGTACAAGGGCAGCGCGCCCGCGCTGACGGACGTGATGGGCGGCCAGGCCACGGTGATGTTCGACACCATGCTGTCGGCCATGCCCTTCGTGCGCGACGGCAAGCTCAAGGCACTGGCGGTCACCGGCGCCGCGCGCTCGCCTGCCGCGCCGGACACGCCCACGGTCGCGCAGGCCGGGCTGCCCGGCTACGAGGCCAGCGCCTGGAACGCGCTGCTGGCGCCGGCCGGCACGCCGCCGGCGGTCCTCAACACGCTCGGCACCGCGCTCAAGGCCGTACTGGACGATGCCGACGTGCGCGCGCGCTTTGCCACGCAGGGTTTTGCCGCCGAATGGACGGCGCCGCCCGCGACTGCGCAGTTGCTCGGCCAGGAGATCGACAAGTGGGCCAAGGTCGTCAAGGCCTCCGGCGCAACCATCGACTGATCCCTCCCGCTCAACCGCAACCTGCCTCGTCATGACTGCCACGCTCCAGCCCCTGCTCGCTCCCCACTCCATCGCCGTGATCGGCGCCTCCGACAACATCCACAAGATCGGCGGCCGGCCCACCCACTACATGAAGACGCACGGCTACGCCGGCACGCTCTACCCGGTCAATCCGCAGCGCGACACCATCCAGGGCCTGCGCGCCTATCCCACGCTGGACGCGCTGCCCCAAGTGCCCGAGCTGGCCATCATCATCGTCGCCGGCGATGCCGCGGTGCAGGCCGTGCACGACTGCGCGCGGCTGGGCGTGGCGGCGGCCATCGTGATCGCCTCGGGCTTCGGCGAGGCCGGCGCGGAAGGCCGGCGCCAGCAGGACGAGATGGTGCGCGCCGCGCGCGCCAGCGGCCTGCGGCTGGTCGGCCCCAACAGCCAGGGGCTGGCCAACTTCGGCAGCGGCGCGATCGCCAGCTTCTCCACCATGTTTATCGAGGTGCCGCCGCAGGACGGGCCGATCGCGGTGGTCAGCCAGAGCGGCGGCGTGGCGGCGATGGTCTACGGGCTGCTGCGCGCGCAGGGCCTTGGCGTGCGCCATATGCATGCCACCGGCAACCAGGCCGATATCACCGTCAGCGAACTGGCGCTGGCGGTCGCGCACGATCCGGATGTGCGGCTGATCCTGCTGTACCTGGAAAGCCTGTCCGATCCCGAGGTGCTTGCCGAGGCGGCGCGCGTGGCGCGCGCGCGCAATGTGCCGGTGGTGGCGGTCAAGGCCGGGCGTTCGCAGGACGGCCAGCGCGCCGCGGCCTCGCACACCGGCGCGATTGCCAACGAGGACCGCGCGGTCAATGCCTTCCTGTCGCGCCACGGCATCTGGCGCGTCGATGACGCACACGCGCTGGCGCGCTGCGCGCCGCTCTACCTGCGCGACTGGCAGGCGAGCGGACGCCGGCTGGTGGTGGTCAGCAATTCCGGCGCGAGCTGCGTGATGGCGGCCGATGCGGCGCAGACCTTCGGCCTGTCGCTGGCCCCGCTGTCCGACGCCACCCAGGCCGCGCTGGCCGAGCGCCTGCCGGGCTTTGCCGCCACCGCCAACCCAGTCGACGTCACCGCCGCGCTGCTGACCAACAGCGCGCTGTTCGGCGAGGTGCTGCCGGTGGTGGCGCAGGACCCAAGCGCCGACCTGTTCCTGCTGGATATCCCGGTTTCGGGCATGGGCTACGACGTGCCGCGCTTCGCCCGCGATGCCGCGGCCTTTGCAGATAGCGCCGGCAAGCCCATCGCCGTGGCGGTCTGGCAGCCGCCGGTGGCCGACGCCTTCCGCGAGGCCGGCGTGCCGACTTACGCCAGCGCAGCCGAAGCGCTGGCCGCGTTTGCGCAACTGTTGTCGCACCAGCAGCGGCTAACGCAGATCGCGGCCGAGGGCGAGCCACCCGTGCCTCCGGCGTCTGCCCTGCAGGCCAGCGCATTGCCGGGCGCTACGCTCAGCGAAGCCTCCAGCCTGGCGCGCCTGGTGGCGGCCGGCATGCCGGTAGTCGAACACTATCTCTGCCAGGACGTCGATGCCGCGGTCACCGCCTGGCGCCGCATTGGCGCGCCGGTGGCGGTCAAGGCCAGTTCGCCGCAAGTGCCGCACAAGAGCGAGCACGGTCTGGTCGCCCTGCACTGTAACGACCCCGAGGCCGTCGCCAGCGCCTTCGCCGCGCAGACGCGCACGCTGCAGGCCATGGGCGCCAGTTGCGAAGGCATCGTGGTCGCGCGCATGTCGCGCGGCCAGCGCGAATGCATGATTGGCGCACACTGGGACCCGGTGTTCGGCGCGGTGCTGGTGATCGGCGACGGCGGCAAGTATGTGGAGGTGCTGCGCGATACCGCCGTGCTGCTGGCTCCTTGCCGGCCAGCCGACGTGGAACGCGCACTGTCAGGCCTGCGCATTGCCCCGCTGCTGCGCGGCGTGCGCAACGAGCCCGCGGTGGATATCGGGGCGCTGTGCCGGCTGGCGGTACAGGTTGGCAACCTGATCCACGAAGCTGGCGGCGCGATCCGCGCGATCGACCTGAACCCGGTGATGGCCGGGCCCGAGGGCGTCGTGGTGGTGGATGCGCTGATTGAGGTGGCGAACACAGCACGCAACTAGCGACCTACGGGCATCTTCCGCTACCTAAGCCGGACTTTTCTTGCCTCCCCAAAGATACTGTATATATTTACAGTACCTGTATGGATAAACAGTGGGAGCCCGGCGATGGAACACCTCATCCGTGTGCAGAACGACTATGACCGCCAAGTGCTGGCCTGGCTGCGCGGGCGCATCGGCGATGCCGCCCTGCAGACCGCGGCGCTGCGGCTGGGCGGCCAGCGCAAGCCGTACCTGTCCACGATCTGCCGCAGCCTGGGCATCCGCCCGCCCAGCCGCAAGCAGTTCGCCGCCGAGGCGGCGCGCATGCACCGCACCGTGGGCGACACCTACCTCGCCCGCATCCGCGAGATCCTTGGCCAGCGGCCCGCCGAAGGCGCATCGGGCGGGTAAGCGGTTGCCGGCTATCGGACAGGCAAGTCCTCTGGCCCGCGTGGCCTCCGTATCATGAAGCTCCGTTGCCGTCACACCGCAGTGGGGCTTTTCCTATTGATCCCTCGCCAAGGCCGGTCGATGCCGGCACGCCGGCAACAGTTCGACGAAGCCGCCGCACAGCTGGCCCCGGCTCGCGCCGGGAATGCACCTGCCGCCCCGGGACCACTCTCTGCGCTGGCGTGCGACTGACTATCTGTTTTGTCAAGTCATTCCTCTCACGACACCCGGGCAGAAGGTCAATAGCAACAACGGTTTGCGAGCATCCAAGGCGTGGCTTCATGGCTTGACCTTGCGGTCAGGGGCCAACTAGTACAACATCCCGTAAATAGCTTGAATAATTAATTGCCTCGGATATCATGGCGGGATGAGTCGAGGCCGCCATGCAACGCCAGTGAAGTTGGCGAAGAAAGAAAGACAGGAACTACTATCGCTAATCGAGCGCAAGACGGCGCCGCAGCGAGATGTGATGCGCGCGCGAATCGCGTTGTGGGCCCACGAGGGCCACGCCAATACAGCCATTGCGCGGGAACTGGGTGTATCGGTGCAAACGGTCTGCCTGTGGCGCAAGCGCATTGCCCAGCAAGGTGCCCAAGGCATTCGCGAGGGCGAGCGCAGCGGCCGTCCGCCGCGCATCACGCACGAGGCGCGACTGCAGTTGATCGCGCTGGCGTGTGAAACGCAGGAACCTGAGGGACGGATCACGCCCACGCTCGACGAGATTGTGGAGCGCGCCGTGGAGCGTGGCGTTGTCGAGCAGATCAGCCGCAGCCAGGTGCAGCGCATTTTGCAAGCCGGCGACGTGCGTCCGCACCGGGTCCAGCAATGGCTACATAGCCCAGACCCGGCCTTTCGCGAGAAGGTCAACGGGATTTGCAAACTGTACCGCAAGGCGCCGCGAAATGCGGTGGTGCTCAGTATCGACGAGAAGACCGGCATTCAGGCCATCGAGCGTAAGCACCCAGGACGCGCACCCGCGCCGGGGCGGCTGCGTCGGCGTGAGTTTGAATATATTCGTCACGGCACCCAGGCGTTGATTGCTGCGCTGGACGTGCATACCGGACAGGTGCTGGCAGAATGCCGCGACCGGCGCACCCAGGAGGATCTGGTAGCCTTCATGGAGCGCGTGGCAAGCGCGTACCCGGGCAAACAGGTGCACGTCGTCTGGGACAACCTCAACACACATTGCGCCCGGGCCGTCTGGCAGACGTTCAACGCGCGGCACGATGGGCGGTTTCACTTCCACTTCACGCCATTGCACGCGAGTTGGGTCAATCAGATCGAACTCTGGTTTGCCCGCTACACGCGCCGGGTGTTGCGCCACGCGAGCCACACCAGCATCGCGCACCTGCGCGAACGCACCGAGCAGTTCGTCCGCGCGCACAATCAGGTGGCCCACCCGTTCAAATGGAGTTTCCGGGGCTATCCGTTGCAAACCGGCGCATCGTAATCGAGGATCCAAATGCCAGCCTTACCCACCAAACATTACGCTGCCAAATTGCAGCAGCAACTGCGCAGCCTGCTCGGCCACGAGCAGATCATCACACAAGCCTACGGGCGTCACCTGCTGATCAAACGTCTGGACGACGAGGAGCCGACCGTGGTGGCTCGGCTGACCGAGCTCGGCCGCAATCGCTATGGTGCCGCCTTTCGCAGCCATAGTGGGCGTTGGGAACCGTTGCCAGGCGCAGGCTCGCTCGACGAGATGGCCGAGTTGGTTGTCACGCTCCTGCAGCCGTATTTTCAGCCCGATAATTATTAAAGCTATTTACAGGATGTTGTACTAGGAGTCAGTAGAAGAAGGTTGTAGCCCCCCCGCGCATCGTGTTACGCCCGAATGGTGAAACTGGGATAAGCAGGACAGAGGAAATCGACTTCGCCACAGAGAACGACAGCCATTTCGTTTCCGCAGTATTGCCCATGGCGTACCGCTCCAGCCCGACCTTTCCGATCGGTGCCCATCCAATAGGGCGCCCGCCTGCTGACCACGATCCTCGGTGTTAGTGACTTGACCGCTCAGGCCCTGTTGGCGGAGATCGGCCTCGACATGACGCGCTTTTCCGATGCCGGCCACCTGGTGTCCTGGGATGGCCTGTGCCCGCGCAACGACGAGAGCGCCGGCAAGCGGCGCAGCACGCAGGTGCGCAAGAGCGGCACCTGGCTCAAGATCGCTTTGATGACGGCTGCCTGGGCTGCGGTACGGGTCAAACCAGCAATCTGCGCGCCCAGATCCTGCGCATCAAGGACCGCCGCGCGCCAAGAAGGCCATTCTCGCAGTGGCCGCCTCCATGCTCACCGCCGCTCACCACATGCTTTGCGATGACGTTGAGTATGTTGACCTTGGCCCCGATTTCCCACTCAATCATCAACAGGTCGCCCAAATCCACGTGGTTAAAGGGATTGCCTGAGATCGACTTCAGGCCTTACCGTCGCTTTTACCGTCAACCGCGCAGGGCATTTGCTGGCGCGGGAGATGGAGCGATTTGCGGGGTGACAACTCTGGCGACGCCATTGTCAATCAACTAATAGAATACAGAAAGTCCAGCGCCCTGTCCGCTCGCCACCGACCGTGGGTTTACTTACGCAGGCCTCACCAGCGCTTCGACTGCAGTGACCGTTTTTCCCAGCCTCAAGCAAGGCTGGGCCAGTCTCATTCTGAACCGCCCGCCCCTAGCCGGACGTCCAGCCCTAGTTCTTGCGTCAGCGTTTTGACGCTCGCCATGTTCTCCTGCAGCTCGACCTGGAGTACCGCAACCACCTGCTGCTACTGGGCTATGCCGATTGGGAAAACGAGTTATGTGTTGGGCCAGCGTTGCCCCCAAGTCCCGCTCGGTCGCGTCGCCACATAGGCTCAAAAAATCGAAGACGTAAGGATTTCGCGTGTCACCCGCGCTAAATCAGACTGCGGCGACGGCAACTGGGCAGCAGTTGTTTGGTGCCTGCGCCGCCCGGTCTATCAAGCCGCTGCCGATCTGCGCTAAGCGTATTGAGGTACCAGCCTTGCGCTAGCTCCTGCTGCGCATACCACCTTTCTTGGGTTATTCAAGACGACTTGATTCGCAAATCTTTATCACGTAAAAAATCCAGACCGAAATTCGAACTATTAAGACATAACAGGAATGAATATCCATGGAACGCTCGCGGGGATCATTCCGTCCAAATCATAGGACTCAAGGCCGAGGGTACCCAAACAGAGCGATGACCCCGGCTTGCAGGACTTACGCTTCCCTCCTCCAAATAGACAGCAGAGTATGAAATCAGGCATGTCACGCAGCAGGATCGTGGCGGCTGCATCTTTGGCAGTCTGCTTCGTGTCGCCCCAGACAGCTTCGGCCTCTGGTGTGACGGACGCCCACCGTCGTTCCACTTACTCTGCCGTCACCCATTGGGCGGCGGAAGTTGGCTACGCGGCCATCTGGCGGCCGCACACACACTGCCGGCAAGGTGCCGGACCATTCCATTCCGTCACGCGAGGTGCATGAGGATATCTGGGTTGGGTTGGAGGCACAGGTGAGGGGCACCGCGCACGGACGCGTCAACATGTACTGCACTCCACCTTTGGAATTCCAAATCGAAGCGACCATCGATGATCGCATGCCTCTGGTCTGCGTGATCGGGCGCCTTATCCTGCGACGCCGTGTTGTTCCACACCCCCTTAACTCGAGAGACCCTAGAACGCTTGATCCGTGAGTCTTCATCACATGAAACGCCAGATTGATATTAAAAGCATTCAAGTAGATATGAATAAATATATATCGAACTCACTCGACCAGCACCCGTCAATACAAATGGAAGAAATTTCACGACATTTCACGATGTTGTGAATGCACTTCAGTTTCCACATCTGAAGTGCCAGCCTCAAAAGTAGTTGTTTTGCAAATATTTTTTTACTAGGAGAGTAAAATGAATCCTGTATCGATTCAACCCGCCAAAATCGTCGCCTATGGCTCGTTTCTGGCCGTCATTCCATCCAAGAAATCGTCTCCCGGTGATGGAATCTTTGGTCGCGGCGTGAAAGGCATGTAAAGCAGCGCTTTATGCGGCGCGCGCTTAGGCGTCGTCGGGCGCGCACCTCGCAAACGCTCTCCCGGTTGGCATTCATGTCGTACAAGCACTCGACTAAACAAGACTCAATATGGTTGTATCCGAACGAGTCCCTCGAATTCGTTTCGCTTGATGGCGAGACGATCTTCTATAGCGAGACAAAGAAAAGGTATTTTGGTGTGTCCGGGATAGCGGCCGAGATCTTGACGATTTCTCGAAGATTTCGCGCAGGATTACGCCCGGACGACCTCATCGATGAGATTGCGGGTGGCCGGTCACTGGGGGACGACGATAGGCAATTGATCTTGGACGGCGTCGCCGCATTAATCGATCTGGGTGCCCTTTATGAAAAATGACGGCGCGTACGTCTTTCTTGCCCATAGCCTCGTGCGAGCCATGCTGCTCAGCCAGCCGATCAGCGACGCCCATCTCGGCATTTTCAAATCGATTTTCCCCGGTGCGGTCAGGGGCGAGTTCGCGGGCGCAGTCGGCCATATCGACCGGTCTTATCTTCAGGAAGTCTGCGATTTCATCTACCGACCCGACCTGCTCGAAATTGGCGGTGCGTCGTGCTATTCGGCCAGCATCGTCGTTCAAGCCCTGGCATTTTTGCATGGCATTCCGAGCGACATGGTGATCGGCGTTAAAAGGCAGGATGAGAAGATCGTCGGACATGCGTGGGTCGAATTGTGTCGCGAGGGATCGAGGCCGGAGATCGTCAATCCAGGGGGCACGGATTTGAACGACTATCGTGCACTGGCGCGCATGAATCCTGAAACGGCCGTCACGGGATGGGTTGCCTCGATATGAAACTCTGGACGGTAGTAGTGAACGGCGCGACTGCGGACGTCGACGCCTACATCGATGACCTACTCGATGCGTTGGCCGATGTCCAGGTCGATAGCGCGAAGAGGATGACTCGCAGCTGGGCGACATTGATCGAGATGGACGTCCGCCTGTGCGAAGCCGAATGTCGGTGCCTTCGATGGGTCGAGACGTCGGGCGGCGACACTGCCTATAGCGGTTGGTTACGCGACCTGGGCAGCGGTGCGCTCTATTCGGCATTCCGGAAAGACGCGCTTCCGCTTGATCCGTCGAAATGCGCCGTGCTCGGAGAGTTCAGCTATGCGTCGGTCCGGCCGGATCGCGTGATCTTGATGACCGACCACTATGCGACGCACCCGATTTACTACTGGCGCGGCAAGAGTGGGCAATGGGTGGCAAGCAACGATCTGAGGCTGCTCTTGCTGTGCCGCCTCGTGCCGCTAGAAATCAGGCGCGACTCGTGCATGGAGCACCTGACGCAATCCGTCATGGTGGGGGAAAACGAATTGGCTGGCGGAGCGACATTCTTCTCAGGGGTGCTGAAGATGCCGGTGGACAGCGTACTGAGCATCGACAGAACGGGACGGGCGTTCGGGCTGACGCCGGCGCGCGAGGAAGCCGCTTTCCGGCTCGACGGCACGATCTCCCGCCGTGAAGACTTCGAGCAGGCGTTTCGTGCTCGCCTGGATGCCTGTGTGCTCGACCGCATCGAGGCCGGCGCGAGCGGAATCTTGTTGAGCGGCGGCGTTGACTCCAATACTGTCCTCGGTGCGAGCCTCTCGACACGCAGACGCCCCGCGCCCTTCTGCGCCACCATGGGCTTCAGGGATGGCGATCTCGCGATGAGCCAGGACGACAAGCTCGTCGAGGCGCTGGTTCGGCACTGCGGCGTTCCTCACCGGTTCATCTACGCCGACGATTTCCTGCGTCTGCCGACGCTGGATGATGCCTGCGCCTATGTCGATGGGCCCGACGCAGCCGCCAATCCGCTCGCCAAGGAAGCCTGCGCACGTGTGTTCCAGGATCACCACGTCTCGCTCGTCATGACGGGCGAAGGGGGAGATGCCATTCTTGGCGAATCGATGCATCCCTGGATTCTCGATTCGATTCGCGAACATGACGGGATCGAAGCGCTCCACAAGTACGTGACAGAAAACCTCGGCGTTCGAGCCTTCTCGCGAGCTTACTTTCGTAAGGTGCTGACCTCGCTGTCGCCCCACCTTGGGAGGCACGAGTGGCTTGAGAAGGAATCGGCCGAAAGGTACGCGAAACTGCCGGATTACCTGGGAGAGCGCCTGCGCGAGGCGGTGCAGCGTCATGCGCACTCCGGAAACGGGCACGTAAGGCATTCGCAAACGCGATACTTGGGCCAAGACTATATCAAGGCGATGCTCTATCCGCGGGCGACCTACTTCGACACTTTGAATCTCTACTGCACCCACTCCCATCCGTTTCTCGACCCGCGGATGATCTCGTTCGCACTCGCGTGTCCACCGCATCTTCACCACGACTACAGGCGCCTGAATCGCGCGAATCCCTACGCGACGTCAAAAATGCTGGCGCGAAACGCCTATCGCGATGCACTGCCGGCTTTCGCGGCGGAGAAAACGAGCAAGACGAGCTATGCGCCGATGGCGCGGCGAATGTTCCACAATAGCGCGAGGTCACTGCTGCGCTTGGCCGATCGGTCGATGATTCTGAATGACTGGGGGCTCATCGATCAGGTGCGCCTCCGCCGCCATCTGATGGCTTATATTGTCGCGACGGAAGACCCCAACACCCAGCTTGGCACTCAGTATCACTACATTCGCGGTGTGACCGACCTTGAGGCTTGGCTCGTCAAATTCTCCGGAGCGCGGCCTTCCGTCGTCAAGCATTTGAAATTCCGTCCAGCCCGCTCCCTTGCGGGCTAAGTGAGTCCCAATGCAAGCTTGGGAGATCTTGCGCAATCTCGGCGATACACTGTCACTACTGTGGCGAGCGGCGCCACGAACACTGTGCCTCGCCATTGCGTCGAACCTCATCGTCGGCGTCATACCGAGCGTGCTGCTCTATATCAACGCGCAGTTCATCGAGCGACTGACGTCCAACGCAGCCGTAGCCGCTGTCATGACGCTCGTCATCGCCTACTTCATACTTGGCGGCTTTCACGATGGCTTGAATGCGATATCGAGCTTCATCGTGGACACGCTTCGAGATTCGGCCCGCATTCTGCTGAAGCGGGAGGTGAATTCGATCGTCGCGACGTTTCCGAATCTCAGCATACACGAAGACGCCGATCTGCGCGAAACGGCGATCCTCGCGACTGACGCGAGCGACCAGATTGGCGACCTTGTCCTGCATCTGTATGCAGTGTGCGTCGGGACCGTGATGATCGTTCCTATCCTGCTTCTGACGGCGCAGACGGCGTGGTGGATTCCCATCCTGATGTTGGCCGGTATGGTGCCGACCGTCTTGTTCCGCGCGCGGGCCGAGCGCGAAAGCTGGGATGTCCAGGAGCATCATGCGGCGACGTTCAACGAGCTGCGCATCCTTGAGCGGATTCTGACGCAGCCCGAATTCGCCAAGGACTTGCGCATCTATCGAATGCAGGAGCGCCTGCTGGACACGTGGCAGGGTCTGTATGACAACTATCTCGAGACCATCAAGCGAGTCCGCACGCGCAACGCGCTCAAGCTCGCCGCGACGTCGCTGACGGCGAGCGTCTGCATCGGTCTACCGCTTTATGTCGTCATCGACGGATTCCAGATCGGCAAGTTCAGCATCGCTCAGCTCGCATTCCTGCTCGGAGCGCTCGTTCAGTTGAAGGACGGGTTGGCCGCGATCATTTACAACATCGGCGATCTGTTACGCGTTTCCTATGCCATTCGCCCATTCCGCAAGTTGATCGCCCTTCACGCTGCGGAGCAAAAGCCGGCCGCCGCCCCTGCTCGCCCGACGCCGCCAGTGCGCGAAACGTCGGTGGCCGCGCCGTGCGTGACGTTGCGCAACGTGGGTCTGCGATACCGCGATGCCGAGCGCTCGGCCCTTGATCATATCAACCTGGAGATTCGCGATCGAGAGGTCGTTGCGATCGTAGGCGAGAACGGTGCCGGTAAGACGACCCTGCTCAAATTGTTGAGCGGGCTCTACGAGCCGACGACGGGCGAGCTGGCGTGGTCGGCGGCCCAGCATCCTCCGCGTGTGGTCGGCGTGTTTCAGGACTTTTCGCGCTTTCCACTCGACGTGCGCGAGAACCTCGTCGAGCACGACATGCGGCAAGCCCACGAGTACCTGAAGGCAGTTGGCCTCGAGTTCCTCATTCGCCACCCGGGTACGCCTTTGACCACCGAGATGGCAGGCGGATTCGACTTATCAGGAGGGCAGTGGCAAAGGCTAGCAATCGCACGTGCAATGGCGCATGCCGGCGAGGCCGACCTGCTCGTTTTCGACGAACCCACTTCAGCGCTCGATCCGGAATCCGAGGCGGATATCATGCGGCTCATTCTCGAGCTCGCTGAGCAACGGACGACCGTCATCGTCAGCCACCGCCTCGCGTTGACTCGTTTCGTTGATCGCATCGTCGTACTTGACAACGGCCGTCTCATTGAGGAGGGGTCTCACGAGGAACTCATCGCGCGAAACGGGAAGTATGCGCGGATGTTTCATAGTCAAGCCATGTTCTATCAGGAGAGCGTGCCCGAGGGACCCATTGCAATACGCCGGTTTGATGTGCTAACGGGGAGGAAGTCGAAGAGATCGGACCGATGACGCCCCCACTGAATTCGTCTCGGAAACGCGTGTTCAGGCGGCCGTACCATCCGTTCGATGCGATCCTGTCTGCCGAATCTGCGAGACATGCATCAAGAATTTGGCTGTGCAGGAAGTCCTGACGACTTCGACGCCATCCTCGTCCAGCCGCCCTGATTTAGAGTTGGGGCGCGAACGGTCATCCGCGCGATGACCGTAGGTGCCACCAGCATGAACGAGCAGTCCGTTGGCTACAGTAGCCAGGGCCCGGCCGCGCTTGACCCGGACAACAAGCCGGACTTCTGCTCGATCACGAATTTCACCGGCTTCTCCACAAGCGATGACGGTACCTCGGCGGCAACCCCGATCGCGGCGGGCGTGGTGGCGTTGATGAAGAAGGCCAAGCCATCATTGACGCAGGATGAGGCCAAAGGCCCTGAAAGCCACCGCAAAAGGCTCGGCCTGGTTGGCTTCGATCAGCACTCGGGTGCCGGGATCATCCGCGCGAAGGCTGCCTACGATGTCGTCGCGGTTCCTGCCGAGTAGCACGGATGGGAATCCCAGGGCGGATTCTGCACGGGTGGTGGCGGCGTTTCGTCGCCCACGTCCCCTGCAGCCAGCACGCCAACCGTTGCATCAACACAAGTCGCGAGAAGTCATCCTCCGGCATTTTACTTGATAGCCCAGGGCGGCGGCCGTCCATTGTGTCGCGGTCCACACGCAGGCGATCACGATGCCGAGTACAGCGGCAATCTGGCCAAGCAGCACGCCTTGACCTTCCATCCTTGTCTCCGCCCTCTCTTGCACAGACACCTCGCAAAATCGGCACGACGTCGTGCCTCAGGCATGAGGTTGGGTTCTCACCAAGGACCGGTCAAAGACCGTTATCGGAACAAAGGTCGAGAAAAAAGCAAGAATTCGCGCCTGGGCGAACACCGATGCAATACCGCAGGCGGAAGCGTGCCGCAGCGTACAAAGCAAAAAAGCGGATGAATCGTGGCGAGGTGCCAACGATCAGAATCTGGGAGACCCCTTCGGGGGAGTATACGGCGTCTTGCCGTCGCCAAAAAAACGCCGATTGGTCGCCTCGGCGGCGCGATTACAGAGCTCATCGCCAAGCCTTGCGCGATCCGTCTTGCATTGCTGGCGCAGTTCGCTGAGTCGCTCAGGATTCGCGGCCAAGGATTCGACCGTGTCCGGCCCAGCACGACCGCAGGCCACTAAAATGAGAGCGAACAATGCCGATGTGGTCCTCTTCATAGCTCGACGTCCTCCTCGACGTCAGATCGGGAATCGAAGAAGGGTTCGACACATGCCTGAGAATCGATAGCGCTGGCCCGCTCGATGAAGCGAGCCAAGGTCTCTGATGGCTCTGCATCCAGATGCAGCAGATAGGTTGTGACCATGGGCACCTGCCCCGCCAGCGGCCGCGCCACCACCCCCGACTCTCTGCTCGCGAAAATTTGTGACGCGCCGGTCAGGCCCAATGCAAGGCCGGCAGATACCAACGTCATCATCAAGTCGAGCGATGAAACCCGGTCCGCGACCAGCGGCTCCTGATCCAGTCGGCGCAGCAAACGATCGACCAGACGAGCATGCCCCTCGCACGCTTGCGGATCGAAAAGCACCAACGGATAGCGCAGCAGTTCTTCCGGTGGAATAAGTCTATAGGCAAGTAACGGATGACGTGGCGGAACCGCCACCACCAGAGGCTCGCTCCAAAGGGGATGCACGATGATGCCATCGCCAACTTCGTTGGCTAGGGAGAATCCGACGTCGTAAAGACCATCATGCAGTCCCCTGATCTGCTGCGACAACGGCGCTTCGAAAAGCCGAACCTCAACCTCTGGGTCCTCCTCCCGCCACAGCGCAAGCAATGCTGGTAGACGTGATCGAGCGCAACAGTCGGACAAGACGATGCGCAACTGGTCGTGAAAACCATTAGCGACTGCCTGCACGCTGTCGCGCGCGCGCTCCACAGCGGCGAAGATGCTCGGCACGTGTTTCAGGAACAGCTGACCAGCACGAGTTAGCCGCGTACTACGGGTGGTGCGCACGAAGAGCTGCACCCCTAGCTCTTCTTCCAACTCCCTGATGGCACGAGATAGTGGCGACTGCTCGATATGCAATCTCTCGGCCGCCCTTGTGAAATGAAGCTCTTCTGCAACGGCCAGGAAGCACTGCAAATGACGCAGCTCCATCCTAGCTCTCACTGACCTGCTACGCATGCGCTCTCCCGCCGGGTGAGGCATTCGGATAGAAGCGATTCATCAGGGGCCGATAGTACTGATCTTCATGCATGGGGCACCTCTTAATAAACGAGCAAAGGCGGCCGCCAGATATACAGTCGACCGCGATATAGTCCTCAGGAAGGAGGAACCGAGGTCGGGCCTCCGCTTTGACCTGACTCATCGCGCCTCAAGGACGCACCAATGACTTGAGCTTCGGTCGATCCGCCATATGACGCTGCAAACGCTAGAGGTCCCGATTGAATGAAGTATTTTTCCCTAATCGGACAGTCCGGCTCTCAAGCGGAAATTTGAACCCCCTGTCTTCAGGGCAGCCCACCGAAACAGAATCCTGCGATACGCATAATTCTGTCCTCACTGAGCACTCATTGCGATCGCGCACCACCCCACCCAAATTGCCGACATACGACAAAATTTGACCTAGATGCTCGACGTTGGATGCAGATCGATCTCCGGTCAAGCAAGGTAGCTGAGAAGGAACGTTACTCATACTCTCACGAAGATCGATTCCTTTGATTACTCATCTACCTTTTGATTCGGAATATTTCATCACATGAAAAATAAAGACAGAAATCGAAATCATTTAGACTGAACGGGAATAAATATCTCGACTCAGTGGAGGATCATTCTGTCAGCTCGTAGGATTCAAGGCCAAGATCAATAAAGTATCAAGAAGCGCTGGCGTCAGCTTTAAGGACTTATGTTTCTCTTCTCCGAATAGACAGCAGAGTATGAAATCAAGCATGTCACGTGGCAGGATCCTGGCGATTGCATCTTTGGCAGCCTGCTTCGTGTCGCCCCAAAACGCTTCGGCCTTTGGTGTGACAGACGCCCACTGTCGCTCCACTTACCTTGCTGTCACCCATTGGGCGGCGGAAGTTGGCTACGCGGTCATCTGGCAGCCGCGAACCACTGCCGGCACGGTACTGGACTTCCCCGCTCCGTCACGCGAAGTGCATGAGGATTTCTGGGTTGCGGTGGAGGCACTGGTGAGCGGCGCCACGTATGGACACGCCAACATGTACTGCATTCCACCTTACGAGTTCCAAATCGAGGCGATCATCGACGATCGCATGCATCTGGTCTACGTGATCGGGCGCCCTACCTTGCGACGCTGTGTTGTTCCACACCCCTTAACTCGATAGATCCAAGAACGGTTGATCCATGAATCTTCATCACATGAAACGCCAGATCGATATTAGAAATATTCAAGTACACGTCAACTACTTCGGCCTGAAGGCCGGAGCTTGAAATGCGACTGACAAGCTCGGGTTGACCAGGCAAAGCGGCAACCAACCCGCTACGTTGCGAATAGGTTCAGGACCGACGTTGGGATCCTTCACTTAGTCCCAACCTCTCGAAGCCCCGGTTGCAGACAAGCGACAGGGTAAGCACGAAACGGATCGGGGCAGATCGCCGGTTCGCAACATTGCCGAAGGGAGACTTCCCGCAAGGGAGGCGTAACCAGGCCCGTAAGGGCAACCATATAGGAGAGATTGCCGATGGCAGTCTTTGTGTTGGACAGGCACAGCAGGCCGCTGATGCCGTGTAGTGAGAAGCGGGCGCGATTGCTGCTCGAGCGCCGCCGCGCACGGGTGCATCGACTGATGCCGTTCACAATCCGGCTGACCGACCGGCGCCTGAATGACTGCGAACTCCAGCCGCTGCGCCTCAAATTGGATCCGGGCTCCAAAGAGACCGGGGTGGCTATCGTTCGTGAAACGATTCACGATACCGACGGCACAAGGACTGCGATCGTGCTTTCACTGGCCGAGATCGTTCACCGCGGCCGTCAAATCAGCGAGGCGTTGACAGCCCGCCGATCAATGCGGCGTGCCCGTCGCGGGCGCAAGACCCGCTACCGCGCTCCCCGCTTCGACAACCGGCGCAAGCCAAAGGGCTGGCTTGCGCCGAGTTTGCGTCACCGTGTCGACACGACCGCAGCGTGGGTGCGCCGCTTCATCGAACTCGCGCCCATCACTGCCCTGAGCATGGAACTGGTGCGATTTGACATGCAGGCGGTGGAAAATCCCGAGATTTCCGGCGTCGAGTACCAGCAGGGAACTCTACTTGGCTACGAGGTCAAGGAGTATTTGCTGGAGAAGTTCGGCCGGATCTGCGCCTACTGCGATGCTTCTGACCGCCCCCTGGAAACGGAGCACATCGTCGCCAAAGCCAACGGCGGATCCAATCGCATCTCCAACCTGACGCTCGCTTGCCGGCCGTGCAACGAGAAGAAGGGAAAACTACCGCTAGAGATCTTCCTGCGCAAGGACCCCGAGCGCGCCAAGCGGATCCTGGCTCGCGCAAAAGCACCGCTGCGTGACGCCGCCGCCGTGAATGCTACCCGCTTTGCGCTTCTGGATGCTCTGAAATCCTGCGGCCTCTCGGTTGAAACCGGGTCCGGCGGACAGACGAAATACAACCGCCGGCGTCTCGAAATTCCCAAGTCTCACGTGCTCGATGCCGCCTGTGTTGGGGAAGTACATGCCGTCCTCGATTGGCAACGGTCGGTGCTACGTATCAAGTGCACCGGGCGCGGGAGTTATCAACGCACCCGACTTACCGCCCATGGATTCCCGCGCGGGTATCTGATGCGAAACAAGCGCGCGTTCGGGTTTCAGACTGGCGACATGGTCAAGGCAATCGTTCCGACCGGCAAGAAGACCGGAACTTATGTTGGCCGGGTCGCCATTAGGGCGACTGGCTCCTTCAACATCCAAACTGCCGCTGGCGCCGTGCAGGGCATTTCCCACAAGCACTGCAAAGTCATCCAGCGCGGCGACGGATATGGATACCAATTCGTAGCGCAAACAACAAAGGAGAGCGAGAAAGGGGCGACGCTTCGCGTCGCGCACTATCCCTCCCCGGCCTGACTTGCCTTTACCCACATCTCGATAGGAAAGGTTGTAAACCGGATTGGACGGTGTTAACTTCGGGTGAAGTTGACAATCAGTGGTGGCAATTTTGCCTGATACGGAAGATCTGGAAGACTGGGCCAGCGACGAATTCGGTGGCGCTCAATTGGGCGATGCACGTCGCACGCAGCGCCTTGTGGCATTGGCGGCGGACTGGCGCAAAAAGCCCATGTTTCGTTCCCGCAGGCCTTGAGTGGTGCCCAACTCAAGGCAGCATATCGCTTCTTTGATAATGAGGCGGTTGACCCGGACGGAATACTGGCGAGCCACGTCACTCAAACCGTGGGTCGCATGCAGCAGGTGCCTGTCGTATTGGCGGTGCAGGACACCACGGAATTCAATCTGGCAAATTTGCCCGCGACTGAGGGACTTGGTCACGGCACGGGCGGCAATTTGCACGGATTCATGTTGCACAGCGTGCTGGCGGTGACGCCTGAGGGCCTGCCACTGGGCGTGTTGAGCATGAAGACGTGGGTGCGTGCGCCGCAAGCATCGGGCAAGGCCAGGCAGCGCCGGGCGCTGTCCATTCGCGAGAAGGAAAGCGTGAAGTGGCTGGAGGGGCTGGAATGCCTTGAGCCGCTCAAGATGCAGTGTCCGGACACGCACCTTGTTGCCGTCAGCGATCGCGAGGGCGATGTGTATGACGTGTTCCTGGCGCCGCGCCCAGCGGGGGTGGACTGGTTGGTGCGGGCCGCCTGGAATCGGGGCGTGGACCACCCAGAGAAGTATCTGTGGGAGACGGTTGCCGCGGCTCCTGTACTTGGGGAGACCGTACTGCACGTGCCCAGGTCCGGCGCCAGGCAGGCACGTAGTGCCCGACTGGCTTTGCGCTGTGTGCCGATCCAACTGCGAGCGCCGCGCAGCCGCGGTGCAGAGGGGCTACCGAGTCTCGAAGTGTTTGCCATTCACGCGCTGGAAATCGAGCCGCCCGAAG
Organism: Cupriavidus sp. PB-02; assembly: GCF_058252315.1. Taxonomy (NCBI): domain Bacteria; kingdom Pseudomonadati; phylum Pseudomonadota; class Betaproteobacteria; order Burkholderiales; family Burkholderiaceae; genus Cupriavidus; species Cupriavidus sp. PB-02. Next base: position 1,168,287 of record NZ_CM177695.1, on the reverse strand, counting down.
GCGTTGAGCCGCTCGAATGGATGTTGCTCAGTTCGATGCCCACCCAAACGCTGGAAGATGTGCTCGAACGGCTGAGCTGGTACGCCCGTCGCTGGACCATTGAATCCTGGCATCGTGTCCTGAAAAGTGGCTGCCAGATCGAAGCCCGGCAGTTCGGGACGCTGGAGCGGTTCCTGCGGGCCACGGCGCTGTTCGCCGTAATCGGCTGGCGCATTTTGTACGCGACTATGCTGGGCCGACTCGAAGCCGATATCCCTTGCTCGGTGCTACTGCAATCGCTCGAATGGCAGGCCTTGTACTGCCGCACGCACGGCACAACCAAGCCACCGGAGCAGGCACCCAAACTCAGCGAAGCGGTCCTTTGGATCGCCAAGCTCGGCGGCTACCTGGGTCGCAAAAACGACGATCCCCCCGGTGCTACTGTCCTCTGGCGCGGCTTCCTCGTTTTGCACGAAATCACCGAAATGTATCGGATCTTCCAGAAAAACGAGTAAGCCGCCGGAAGTTGTGGGTAAAGGCAAGCCGGCCTGAAGGCCGAGGTTTCTCGCGCAAACTGATGAATAAGTATCTACCGAACTCGTGCGACCAGTAGTCGTCAATACATAGGTCTTACAAGGATGTTCTAAAAGGCCTTATCCGGAATTCCCGCGTACAGTCGCCCCCCTCCGTAAGAAAAAGGCAAAATCAGCGCCTGACGACATCAAGCATCACCACATTTTCGGGAAACTCCTGTGAGCAGCGTCGACGACGGGTTCGAGGTGTCCCGTGTTCGCTTCGCGGCGGTGAGCGACTTGCGCTTCCATGCAGGCGTGCGTGGAACGTTCGCTGAGCGCTGGAGCGGTTGGCGACGAAGCGCACTTCTTCGTGCTATGCGGTGACTTGGCCCTGAAAGGCCCTTGCTTGAGGGGCCGCATCTCGCTGCCGAGATCGTCCTATGTTCGACCGAGCGGGCCACAGAAGCCCGAGTCCACCTCAGGTCCAAGCTGGTGCAAGCATCGTCGGTTCCTCATTGGCCAACGAGCGGCCCGGTCCATCTGCTGCCTAGCTTCGCCAAACCAGCCCTCGGTTTCACGGCGCTGCTAGAGCCGGGAATCTTTGTTCGTAAGGAGCGCGCCGTGGCTGCGTTCAGCCGTCGACTGCGTCAGGTAGCAAGAAATGAATGAGTCATTCAACATACAAGATCTCGTCCTGGCGATCGGCATCCGCAAGTATGATGAGGCTACCGTCGGCGTGTTGCTGACGGGCAGCTTTGCCAGGGGTAATGCGACGCCGCAGAGCGACGTGGACCTCATCGTCAGCTCTACGGACATACAGTCCGGTGGACAGCGGATCTTCCGCCACCGCGGCAGGCTGGTCATCTTGAAGATCCAGCCCCGTGAGACGCTGACCGGGATCCTTGTCGACCCGCGGAGCGCCTGCCGGTATCTCACTGGCCTGACTCATTCCGTCCCCTTGGTCGACCACGACGGGTTCCTGCGAGACCTGCTGGACAAAGCCCGGAACTTCGAGTGGACAGACGAGCTGATCTTCAGCGCGCATCGTAAGGCGGCCTCAGAATTGATCGGCTGGCTGGAAGAAGTGCACAAGGGCGTCGCCGGGCTCGAATCCGGCGATTCCGGAAGAATGCTCCAGGCAGTCCATGGTTGCTCCTGGGGCATGTTGCGGGTCGCACAGCTGCACCTTAGGGTCCTGGAGGGCAGCGACAACACCGTCGTCGATGACATCACGGCTGCTGTGGGCTCAGCCTCCAGGTGGTCCACACTCCTGAGGACCGCCATCGGACTGACGGAGGCCCGTCTTTCCGTCCGAGTCAAGGCAGGTCTCGAGCTATTTTGCGCCACCGCGAAGCTTGCCGGGTCGTCATTCCTGCCGGATGAGCTGCGGATGCTCGAACCGAGCCTGGCACAGGTCCAGGAATTCCTGGCTTCTCGTTCACGCCACTGGCGGACTAACCAACAGTAGCGGATGTTCACTAAAGCCCCTTCTTCCCGTGGGCCAGCGGGCTCGGATCTCAGGTGACGTCATGTCCGCCTGGAACGCATTCAGGTACAGTGGCCCGGTCAAAGTGGCACGTGCGCGTAGTTCCAGGGTCTGGGCGGAAGAGACCGCGAGATGTTGGACTGGATTATGGGCTGGGGATCGCTCCTGCTAGGCCGCACCCCGCCGTTCGCCCGCTCCGCCATACGGAAAGCTGACGAAGGCGTATTCGGCTTCCAGTACGAGACCTCCGACAACGAACGACTGGCAGCGCGGCTCGCGACCCTGATCCCGGGTGCCGAGGGGACGCGCTTCGCCAACTCCTGGACGGAGGCGACCCTGCACGCCCTCCGTGTTGAAAGGTTCGTTACCGGCCGCCGGAAGATTTTCGAGTTAGAAGGCCATTTCCACCGGGCTCAACGACCACCTCCTGTTCGGCGTGGATGGAGGCACCCCGCTGGGTGAATCCATGGCCGGCGGGACAATCGAACCCGTCTCCGGCAGCCGCGGCCTTCCGGAGGTCGCCTTGAAGGATTTGGTCGTGGTAGTGCCCTTCAATGCTGTGTCGGCCGTCGAACGTGTATTCGAGCTGAATCGAGGCAGATCGGCCAGATATGCGTCGGCAGCGAACGATGCATCCGCCGCTGAGGTCCCGATATGCCCTCCATTGCTCTGGACAATTGCATACCCCTCTGCACGAACGCCCGAACCGCTCAACACCACGCCCTGAATCTACCTGAATAGCGAGAGAAGGCGAAATCGTGGCGTTTACCTTGCAGTACGTCGGGATGCTTGCCGTTGCGTCAACCATCACTGCCGCTGTGATCAGATCCAGATTGAAGTCGAAATCATTCGGACCGAATAGGAATAAATATTCCCGGAACTCACTCGACTTCCATTTTGTCAATTCGTAGGACTCACTGGACCACATGAGGCACTGGCCTCCTAATGCAATTGCAAGTCATACTTTCGGATTCGTTCTGTACTATTTTCTCCCATCCCGTAGTAGCTACCTTGAACTAGATGAATGAAGCATGTCAACAATGATGACTACCGAAAATACCGAAACTTCACATTCCGAGAATAAATTCAGCAAACGCATCAGGCTGATTGATTATATATCCCCTGAAACGGATATTTGCGGATGCCAGTTTGCTCTCATGTTTGGCAGTCGGCACGCCCAAGGCGAACTAAGCGAAGCCGCGCTGGCTCTTTTTCATGCTGGATGCTACGAAACTCTAGTCATAACGGGGGGAACAACTCGAGGCCACAGGATCAGCGAGGCGAGCGAAATCGCCGATAGGCTGATTTCCTCCGGCTTAAGCCGGGCGCGCATCGTACTGGAAGAAGAATCATCTAACACTGGAGAGAATGTTCGAAATACACGTAACATGATGGATCATCGCGGCCTTCACGAACTACTTCTGATCGGAAAGATATACGCGAAGCGTCGGTACGTCATGACCATCAAGAAGCAGTGGCCTGAAATCGAACGTGTTTCGTGCGCGACAGTCAACTATTTCGGCGTCGACCGAGTTCAATGGTGGAAATCGTCATCCCTTAGATCTCGTATTCTGGAAGAAAGAAGGAAGATCAAGGATTATCTCAAGAAGGGCTACCTGTCGGAGGTCGAGGTAATTGACCGAAGCTTCAGATTGTAAGAGCCAGCCTTGGAAATACTCAATAGAGGAACTGCGATGAAAGTTGGAATCATCGGCGCTGGTCATGCCGGAATCGCGCTCGCCGCCCTGCTGCTTCGCTCCGCCAAACATGATGTGCGTATCTACTCCGCACCGGGCCATGACATAAAGATATCCACGATCCTGGGCAGCGGCGGTCATTTGCAATTTATCGACGGTCCAAATCGAGAGGAAGCTTTGCTCCGCCTGACGGATGCACAAATTGCAAATTCGATGCGGGACATCACCCAATTCTCCGATGTCATCTACAATACAACACCAATTACTGCGCACGATCGGATTTTCGAAGAAATACTTGCCCATGAAAGGTCTCGATTACGCCAATTGACCTATGTCAATCTGGGCGGCGGATTTAGCTTCTTTTCTCACCGGGTAGAACAACGTGCCGCGGGGAGCTCAGTTAATGTTGCGACGTTGCACACCCTACCCTATGCGAGCCGAGTTGACGGGGGCAGAGTGACGATACTCAACTATCGCAAGATCACAGAAATATCTTTTAGCTCTGATCCCGATTACGAGCAGGTATCGCTTCTATCTTCCCTTATCGGTGGCTCACTGAGGCTTGACGCCGACCCACTGCATATGTCCCTTGACCGGTCAAGCTATGTAATGCACCCGATCATTACCATTTTCAACATCAACAGAATCGGTGCTGGCGAACATTTCCACTTCTACAGCGATGGGTTTTGTCGGCCGATCCAGGATCTCTATTTGCGGGCTCATCACGAGCGGCAGACACTGGCTCGGACCCTTGGCTACAGAGACTTCCCATCCCCTGAAGTGCGTCTTCAAAATTTTATGGATACATATGGAGAAGATTTCAGCACGATAACCGCGCCTTCCTCTTTGCAGCATCGCTATTTAACGGAGGACATTCCATACGGCCTAGTCCCAATTGTCGATCTTGGTCACGTATTCGGAATCGATATGCCCGTATGTCGGTCCATTGTCGACCTCGGAAGTGCGATTGCTAAGTCCGACCTCTGGGACTCCCCCTACCGACTTCTCGAAAATTCCCCATTGCGCGATGAGTTCCTGCGCGGAAAAAGCATTGCAGCGGGAGCAGAAGTATGAGAAGCCGCAAATGCGTACTCATGGATCTAGATGGATCCACGCTCGTGGGCGATGAGGCGGTAGCAGAAACACTCACCCATCTGATTCAACGCAATCCAAGTGTGATGGTGGTGCACTAGTAGCATCGCTATCTGGCAAAGTGTTCTATTGCGAGGCGATGGCGAAATCGGATATCGAAAGGATACATGCCATTTTATATTCTGATTTTTTGGATTACGTCTTCGGAAGCAGCGGAACAAGTCCTGGATTAACATGTTGCAAAGATCCATCCATCAAACCTCCCCAGGCATCAAAGGCCACCCATAATCTATCGACCTTCTTGCATTGGACGCTTTCCAACAGCATCCAAAAAATTTCGATATCTGGAATGGACATTGCCGATATTTACAAACAAATCAATCACTTTACGAACGGCACGATAGTGGATTTTCTCGCCCCAGGAATAAGTAAAGCTTCTGGCGTTAAGAATATACTTTCGCTGCTTTCGATCAGGCCCGAGGAAACAGCCTTTGTCTTCAATGACGCAAATGATCTTTCTGTCATAGAAGCACCTGCCCTTCGTGGCATGCACTTAATCAAGGTCGGATCAACTTTACCCAACATACCTGCTCATGCGACGGTAGCCAATCCGAACGGCGTTGCATCAGTACTAAGTGACTGGCTAACTGCCGCATAAACAGGGCATGGGACTCCCTGAGGAAAGAGAAGTACTTGTATGCGTACAGGCGTTTCCGCCCACCTTCGTTCCCCGATCCAGCTCGCTTAGGGTCTTGGGCCACCCTCTCCCAGAACGCCTTATCAGCCAGAATGGGCCAACAAGGCGGCCATAGCGACTGGCAATGATTCAGCGCGAAGGGCGCAGCTGTCGCCCGATCTGCGCGACAACTTCAGGCATAGCTCGCTGTCGAGCAGTCGACGACGAGCGGCTACCTTGCATAGCGTAGAGGATGCGCGGCACGAGGCCACGCAGGAGCGGCATCGGATCGGCTGGGGCACGGAAAATAGCCTGGCAGACGGGTTATTTCGCGATCATGAAATTTTGCTTGCCCGCTATTGATGGTGCCTCCGGAATTATGTTTGCGGTTTAACTTGACGATTAATTGCATTAGTTTTAGTCCAACAGTTGACGGTTGATCTGGGCGCGGGTGGCGCACGCGTAGGTGTAATTCGGCGCGCCGAGCACTGCCACGAAGATGCTGGCTTCGAAGGCAATGCCGCTTCCGGGTCGAGAGTCGCCACCATCGGGAAGACGACCATACCTTCGTCCAAGGAGCCCAACGGCACGCTGCTGGTCGACCAACTGCTGCCGGGCAAGACCCTGGGCTACTGGCCACCGGCCTGGCCCCGTTCCTGTCGCTCATATTCCCCTATCCATAGCACCTTCGGAGAGGACCGTCCAGAGAAGGAATTGCCCAAACGTGGTTGCTACTCTGCCGCTCGAGCGCTCTCACTTCATAGACGTCCCAGATCAACCCCCAAGAAATCCAGACGGAACGGGAATGAATTTCTCTCGAACTCAATCCCCAACCCGTCAGTCCATTGAATGGGAGCGGTTGAATCGGACTTCAGAGGGAATACTTGTCGGAAATCGAAGCCATTGACCGACAGTTTTGGTTGTGAAATCCCACGGAAAGGCTGCGCTTCAGATTCCATCCACCGAGCAGAACCAATTCAGGCTCGACGAGATGAATGATTCCTACGGTTAGGTGAAGAGTATGAACCCGGAACAAATTTACGAATTCGATCTCAATGGATATGTCATTATCCCTGCGGCCATCACGCAGCCCCATCTTCTGCGCCTGCAGGAGTTCTGGTCAAAGCATCTCACCACGCATTTTCTGCATGATGTTAACTTCGACTGGGGCGAGGAATGGCGTGCACTGATTGACCTCGATGCGGTCTACCGCTTCCTCGATATCATTTATCGGTCAAGATTCCGCCTCGACCATATGTTCTGCGTCGACGAGCGGTTTATCAGTAGTGGTGGCAACCTGCACCATGAGGCCGATATGTTCGATGAGGGGATATATTACTGGGTACGGAATCACCGTATCCACAGCGGGCTTGTCGCAGTCCAATATGCCGTTTCTGATATCGGCGGGACCGAGAATCACTTCTGCTGCATCCCAGGTTCGCATCGCGCAAACTTTCCGGTTCCAGACCGCTACCGGAGCCTCGCAAACAACCCCCTGTTGCAGCACGTCTTCCTGCAGGCCGGGGATGCCGTAATTTTCTCCGAAGCGCTTGTCCACGGCACCTGCAAGGTGGTCGACTCCGGGCGACGACGCTCGGTGTTTGGGCGCTATATGAACAGTCATTCCTATTTCAGGAAGCCTCCCGCGCATCAGGAGACTACGGCGTTGCCGGCCACGCCTAACCATTCGGTCGCTGGCGCACAGTCTTTTTCCCCGGATCGCCTTACACCGCGGCAGCGGCAACTGGTTGCTGCACCCGCTTACGCGAGAAGCCACCCGGCCATACGGAGCTAGCACGAATGGAACCCGTGAGCGTAAAAGCGATTATGTTTGGACCGAGAGGGATTCTGTTCGTCAGGAATCCGCGCAACGAGTTGGAGTTACCGGGAGGACGACCCGAGCCCGGGGAAGGGTTAGAGCGTGCACTGGTACGTGAGGTAAGGGAGGAGTGCGGCCTGGATGTCACCTCGACGGTCTATCTCGGCAGCAGATCCTGCGAGATCATTCCGGACAGACGGGTGTTGCTTGTGTTCTTTCTATGCGAGTTTGCCGGACAAGCCCTGACATTGAGTGAAGAACATACGGCCTATGAATGGATAGATATCTCGGCTGAAAAGCCGGCGATTCTCCCGTCCTACTACTGGGATTTCTGCCAAGATTTAGCCTCGTCTCGCATGAAACATTCGCATGTCGGAGGTCTGTCTCAGGAAGCTGCGCCGACGTACCCGCTTCATACTGGTGAGTCAGATCGACAGCGTCTTCAAGTTATGTCATCGATCTACGACCCAGCTACGAAAGATTTCTTGAGTCGATATCTGCCAGATCAGGGACGCGCGTTGGATGTCGGCTCTGGTCACGGACAGATTGCATGTTGGATGGCCATCAGTAGTCCGCAGTCTACGGTACTGGGTATCGATAACAGTCCGAAGCAAGTCGACCTGGCTTGGTCTACCGCTCGGCGGCTAGCCTTGACCAATGTCACTTTTCGCCTCGGGGATGTCACGCAGCTCAACAGCATCGCTAAGTCGGTAGGGGTATTTGACCTCATTACTTGCCGATTCACGCTGCTGCATATCAAAAAACGCGCGAATGCCATTCGGGCGCTCCTTAAACAGCTGGCCCCGGGGGGAACCCTGGTCATCGAGGAGCCATCGCTGGCAAGTCTGTTCTCAGTGCCGACGGTATCGGCATTCGCGGAGGCGAATGCCGTCATGATGGCCTGCGGCTGGAGGAATGGCATCACCTATGACTGCATTGAGGACATTTGGGCGATCATCACCAGTCTGGACGTCAATATCAAAGAAGCCAGGTTCAGCCAGCCTACGGTCTGGAAGAAGGAACACAAGGAAGTCGTCTACTTGTCCTTCCAACAGTTCCGGCCTCAGCTCGTCAAGCAAGGACTCATTGCAGAGAAACGCGCGGACGCTATTGCTCAAGCGCTCATCCAAGAATTTATGGATGACACCGTGATATCCGGCGGGCTACGCACGCTGCAACTGGCCATTTCCATACGAGGAGAAAGACTATGATGCAGGCGACGGTCTCCCAAGTATCACAAGGCATCTACGAGCACATTCCGACGGAGGACGTAGTGGGCTATCTCCTGCGCGAGCGCTCAATGCTAGCTTGGGCGATTGATGGCGCCTCCCCTGTCACCGCTGCGCCCTTCAAGACTTACGAAGACGTCACTGACGCCGGATGGTTCGCGCGACGGCTCAGCCAGTTGCTGGAAAAGCAATTTCAAGACACTCCGTTCAGTAAGGCGCAACTGTGCAACAGTCTGCAGGTTCTCCAGGGCGAATACCGCCTCGACGGAGGCGATGCCCAGCCGATTTGGGGCTGGCCTGTTGCCGCCGCCACGTTCGTGGAGATTGACCGAACGAAAGTACCTGTAAGCATGTTCGTCTATCGCTATGCGGATTGCTTCGTGGAAATCTTGCAAGGCCCCATTCCTAGCTCGGACCACTCGCCTCGGCCGTCACACTCGCCACCAAGCTATGATCTCTGGAAGCCGTACTCCGGATTCCGGGGTCACACGCTGGTGAATCTATGGCAACGTCGACTCCAACAGCAAAAGGGCGAGTGCAGTACCGCGCTTACCCTGAACCCGGCCAGTGCGATGAACGCTGTGGAGGAGGAACGAAAGATTACGACACCCGCTCATATCATTCTGGGCAGCGACGGCCTATCTCGCGTTTGGGATACCTACCAATTAATGACCAGTGAGCAGGCCATGCATTTGGTTGTACAGCATGGACTACCTTCGCTCTTGCACGCGCTCCGGAATTTCGAGGCATCGAGCCTCACCGGCGGCGCTGACCTCAAGAGACGGGATGATGCAAGCGGAATTCACATTTTTCTTCCATAGCACCCATCGTGCCATGCCCCCGGTTTCTATGGGCGCTTGCCAATCTTCTCGAGCCGAGGACTTCGATTTTTCCTCACTGGCGCCTGAGCTTTCCATTGCGGCGACGCGCATAGGACATCGAATCGATCTTTTTCTAGCGCCCGGCGTCTTGCAAGGATGCGCTGATGGACATGATCCCCATAGCCTTCGCGCATGAAGCGCGGCATGCGGCGCTGTCCCGGCTGGAACATCCTGAAACAGAGAACTGAACTGGGGTCGGATAGGGGGCCACCTTCGTAAGGCGGCCTGCCCTTCGCGCTCATCTTCTCCTAATGACTATCGCAATGGTGTGGCCTACGCCGATTCCCATGAGGCTCCTCGTGTAGGGACCGCAGGGGCAAAGTACGTTGCCGTCATGCGTACCTGGCGACGCGCAGGTTACTTCCCGGCAGTGTGCAGGAGGGATAGCAAAACAGCTCCAGTATGCGCGCCAATCGATGCCCTAGCTTCCTGCTCAAAGATGCACCAGGCGTCATAGCGCTCCCACAGGACTGGGTGTTCCTTGCGGCGTTCTAGTTCGCGTGCGTGAAGGCCTTCGGACAGCTGCAATATCCACGCATCTCTAGCCGCTTCGCCGTTCTTCGGCGGGCCGCCCAGTGCTTCTCGCGTTTGCTCGTAGTTTTCATCGCTCATGGCTACCACTTGCGCTGCTTCCGCCTCGCTCCAAACCGGATACTGCCGATAGTCGTGGACCGCATACTCGGTCACTAGCGGCAACACGTGTCTTACCATGTCGGCGTCGAATAACGATACCGCCAGGTGCTCCAATTCTTCGCTCTCACTGGAACCCAGGCCAGACCCAGTCAACAGCACGGCCTCACGTTGCAGGGCTTCCCAGTCTGACGCCGTCACGCTCGCGCCAGCGTGCTGGCGCTGATGCAGCATCTCGATTTTCCTGTTGAGAGTGCGCGCGACATCGTTTTGGCGGTATTGCGATATAGCCCAAGGGGAAAGGTATAGCAGGTCGTACAGCACCTTGGCTGTCACTGCACCGAGGTTAGCCCCAACTGGCATGGCGTCGACGATCTCAATCGTCTGCGCTCGCGCCGTCTTCTCGTCGGTCTGGGATTGGAGCCAGTACAGCATGCCAAGTAGGTCTCCCAACGCCATCGGCGCCCCTACAATCGCTTCGAACTGCGCCTCATCGCCAGCCAGTTGTCTCGAGGGTTGGTATGCCTCCTCTTGGGAACAGTCCCTCAGGCGGGAAATGCCAGCTTCCTTGACAGCGACGTCGCCGCCGAAGCTATTCCACTCTTCTTCTGGGGCATCGGCCGGGGACGCCGCATTCCGTATTTCGAGAGATGCACGCTGCAGCGCAGGTACCGCCAATCCAAGCTCCCGCAACCATTTCTCCACCATGAGCCGCAACCGCATTGTCGATGGACCGACGAGGCGGCCACATTCCTTGCCCGCAGAGTAGAACGCCAGCGTCGGGATCGCACGGACGCCAAAGTGCTGCCAGCCTCCGGGCGCCTCATCGACATTCAGCTTGAGCACCTTCAATCGTCCCGGATAATCGGCCACTAGCGTCTCCAGATGGGGCGCTAGTGCTAGACACGGCGCGCACCACGGCGCCCAGAAGTCCACCAGAACGAGAGAATCCCCCTCAACGTCTTGATGGAACGTCGCCTGCGTCGTTTCGAGTATCGTCATGCTCACCTCACTTCGGTTGCTATTGCATCAAATCGATGGAGCGACCTAGCGCCAGGAACGCTCACTGATCTTCAGCGCTCTACCCCAGGACGACCAATGCCGCTGGCCCATCGTTGGGTTGCTGCTTTCTTCGCATCCGTAAGCAGAACCCTGCGAACGATTCTGTCTTCGCTCATCGCTCAATACCAGCGCACGCAGGAGACGAGGAAAGATGAAATAGAGAAAGAAGAAGTGCGAAGATGAGCTGTTGACCGCAATTTTCTCGACTTTCACCCAAACAGCTTCAGGACGGAGAATTCCTTCGACATCGAAACCAGCGCATAAGGCGATTGGATTTCAGATTGAAATCCAAGTTCCACAGAAGTCGACATACGGGATCTCGCCGTCAGTCCATTCGCATGGCTGCCCTGTTACCCTATGGCCCCCGTTTCCTCAATAGCTCCCAGGACGCACTACCTCCGCGCATCGTCACTGAGAGATGCTGGCCCAGCCGCTGTTCGATCCCCGGTTTCCACGGCACGAGGCTAAACGTTTTGCCGTCATCGAGCATAGCGTAGCGACCGCTCGCGAGCTGCACGCAGCGTCGGTAGATGCCGGCCACGCGCTGCCCGTCGGTCACCGGCCGATGCTCCAGGCCGGTTTCAGCGGCGATGTCCTGTGCCGCCGTCGCCAACTCCCTGCCACGCAACGCCACCAGCAGATTGCGCACCAATATCACTCGGTGCCCACGCCGCTCGGCCAGCCCCTGCTCAACCAAGAATTCTGCACGCTGTCTCAGCGCGGCCTTGACCTCCTCGCCAAAACCTAGGTCGCCCGGCCCCATACCCCCACCAATCAGTTGCTGGTCCAGCCAGGTCGCGCCGATGACCTGAGCCTGCCGTTCGATTGGCAGGTGCGATTTCAACTCCACCGCCACCCCGCCGCCCAGAGGCTGTACGTCGTACTGGCGGCCACGTTCGGCCAGGTCGCCTGGCACATGCCAGACGCCTTCGGAGACGCGCTCGACGATGCCGGCACGGCGCAGGGCTTCGAGCCGGCGCACGTGTGCGGCAACCAGTTCGCGCGGCTCGCGCCCAAGCGTAGCGTCACGCTGGGCGACTGCAAGGTGATGGTCGGCGCGATACACGCCGTCGACGGCCAGCGCAGTGATGTTCCGGTCGGCTGCGCGCATCTCGGCCGAGCCCTTCACTTCCACGATGGCCCCTGTCGGGTACTTCTCCAGCTCTGAAGGTGGCGGCAGCCCGACGTAGTGGGCCTTGCCATCGATCCCGTCGACCACCAGGTAGCCCTTGTCATGCAATTCACCGGCCAGCCCCTTGTCGACCACCCGACCGATGACGGTGCGGCCGTCATCGCCGGGCTGGTACACGGCGATTTCGCGCTGCTGGCCCTCAATTGAAATAAAACTCAATCGGCGGAAGGGACTGCGTTGGCCGCAGTAGCCGCGCCTGGTCCGGCCGCTCCGAGCGCCCGGCCTCATCAGCGAAACTGGCGCCGGGATGTCAGTCCATCAGCAGACCACGAACAAGCACCGAAGCACCGCTGGCGCAGAGAAAAACCAGTAGCGCACGCCGTACGGCGTCTGCGGAGATGTGTCGCCGCAGGCAGGATCCGGCGGCCAGCCCGGCCAGACCGAACGGCATCGCAAACACAGCGCTACGCAACAGCTCCTCCTGATGCAGAAGTCCCCCGCTGGCAAACGCCAGGAGCCGCATTACCGCACTGAACAGGATGACGGCCGCGATGGTTGAGCGGAACCTGTCGATCTCCGGGAGACGCCTGGACAAATACATTGTGTAGACAGGGCCGCCGGTACCGAACAAGGCGCTGAATACGCCACCGACAACGCCTGCCGGCACCGACCAGCCCTTTGCGGCGCACTCCATGCGAGCGGAGGAAGCCATCAGCGTGCGCGCCGTCATGGCCAGGACAAACAGACCAAGGCCAACCAGCAACCAACGGGATTCGACCTTTGCCAGGACGGTGGTCCCAAGCGCCACGCCGACCATCATGAAAGGGACCAGACGCAACAGCTCCGTTCGCGACACCGAATTCCAGTTGTGCAGGCCAACCACCGTGGTCGCCAGGAGGTCAAGCAGAAGCAGCATCGGAACCACGACTTGCAGCGGAAGAAACTGCACCAGGATGGGCACCGCAATCATCGCCGCACCGAAGCCCGTGAGGCCGAACACTGTGTAAGCGCCAGCAATTGTCGCACCCAGAATCGCGTAGTGTTCTGCTCCCATCGTGCTCCGGTCGACTTGTCGTGGATTATTCTGCTATGCCCTGCTACAACTTAATCCCGGCGCGCTTGGCGGCCGACAGATAGGTTGCAAAGTCCACCGCCCGGTCCTTGGCGGGGTTCCTCACGCATCATTGCACCGGTTAGTTGGCAGAGATCTTCCGCTTTGCCACCAAGAGCTTCCAGCGCCCGGCTTCCTGAGCGATCTCTTCGGGGAGTCTGCCCTTCGGAGTCAGGGTCTTGGTCATGCCTTGGGAGGCCAGATAGCGCTGCATGCTCGGTTCCGCTGCCGCCTTTTCGAGGTCGGCATACATCTTCGCCGTCAGTCCTTTCGGCGTGCCAGCCGGTGCCATCAGTGCAAACCAGCCATAAAACGTGAAGCCTTGCAGGCCCGCCTCGGCGACGGTGGGAACGTCTGGAAGCAGGGTCGACCGTTCCTTGCCCGTCACGGCAAGCGCCCGCAAGCGGCCGCCTTTCAGAAGCGGCGAGATGGCGTTGATGTTGCCCACAGTCATGTCTACCGTACCGGCCATCAGATCCGAGTAGGCCGGGCCCTCTCCCTTATATGGCACGTGGACGACGTCGATGCTGGCCGCCTCTGCAATAGCCTCGCTGGCCATGTGCACCTGGCTCCCGTTACCCGCCGACGCAAAGGTCAACTTGCCTGGATTAGCCTTGGCGTAGCTGATGAGCTCCGCGATCGTCTTGGCGGGAACCTTCGCATTGACGGTCACCACCATCGGGCCGCTGGCGATCTTGCTGATCATCTCGAAGCTTTCGGCGGAGTACGGCAGCTTTTGATAGATGAACGGATTGACCGTGAACATGCTGCCGGAGGCCAGCAACAGCGTATAGCCATCGGGAGCCGACTTCGCAACGACTTCGGCACCGACGGCACCGCCAGCACCCGGCCGATTGTCCACCACAACCGGCTGCTTCCATTGCTTGCCGAGTTCAAGGGCCACAGCGCGCGCCAGTAGATCGGTCGCACCACCGGAGGCAAATGGCACAACTAGGCGAATCGGCTTGCTTGGCCATTCCTCGGCATGCGCAGGGACCATATAGAGCGGCGCGATCGCGAACACAAACATGGTCAACGCTGTGGACGGGCGGTAGCGCATCGTATCGGCATCTCGGCTCCGCTCCTTCACAATGGGATGTTGACGCATGCGGCACAACCACTGTCGCCCTTGTCCAAGCCAATACCTGACGGCTTTGCGCGTGCTTCTTGAGTTCATCGTTGTCTCCTTTGTGGTGTCGCCTTATTTCGCGACTATCGTGTGTTGCGTTTCTTCGTATGGATCCTAATAACAAGTTCACTCAGATGGAAACGGAATATTGAACTTATGTTGACAAATTAAAGTTGTTATATTTTTTTCGAAAAATAGACACCACTCCCACCACATTCAAAGTGGAGAATAAATGACCAATTCAGGAATCAATGGAATGACTATCCGCTTCGATATGGATTCAGGAATTCCGACATCGACGCGGAGATTGGCCGTGCCGGATGCGAAACAACTGATAGCGGTCGCGTCAGCCGCGGAAAGTCCGTACGCAGTTCAACCAGCGTCCCCTTGTCCAGCATGCCCTGCACCAGGATCCTGGAAAGGCAACTGATACCCAGGCCAAGCTCGACTGCATACTTGATCGCCTCGGAGCTTCCAAGTACCGTTTGCGGGCGGAGCGGCCCCAAGTAGGAATGCAATGCACTCCCGACCGCGTCTCGCGTGCCGGATCCCTCTTCGCGAAAAAGCCAGTCCGCCTGCTGAAGCTCGACGCCTGATACAGGCTGGCCGGATGCACGTTGTGCCACGGCCAGCCTGTCATGGGGCGACGCGACGATGACGAGTTCATCATCGCGCCATTTATAGCTGAGCAATTCCGTTGCCGCACTTGGCCCCTCAACAATGCCGACATCGACACGCGTTTCTGACACGAGGCGAATCACTTCCTGTGAATTCCCTATGTGTGCATCCACGCGTCGTTCAGGAAAATTGGCATGATAGTTCGCCAATATCTTGGGAATCAGATAATTGCCAATGGTGGTGCTGGCCGCGAGCTTCAGGTGACACGGCGGATGTCCGCCGGAAAACTCGCGTTCGATCCCGCGCGCCTCCCAAATCAGGCGGGTAGCCCGCTCCTGGAGCGCCCGGCCGGCATCGTTGAGCACCAGACGCTTGGAGACCCGATCGAACAACGTGACCCCAAGGCTTTGCTCCAGCTCATTTACCGCCGAGCTGACGGCCGACTGCGACAGCGCCGCTTCCTCCCCGGCAGCAGATGTAGATCCAGTCCTCGCAACTGCCGAGAACAGTTCCAGCTGCCGGAGTGAGAATCGCACTGCCGCCATGGTCAGCCTTTCTGCACCAGCCTTGGACGACCGTCGTCGGGCGTGCTCGCCGGTGTCGTGACAGCCGTCAATGCGTCCAGCAGCAGCTTCGACAGATGCGCGCGCGGATTGTCACGCGGAACCAGGATGCCGAGGCGACGCGTCAGCGGCGGCGAACCGAATGGAATCGTACGGATCGTCGCCGGGAACTCGTTCTCGACGCCGCGGGCTGGTACCACCGAGGATCCGAGGCCATTGGCCACCATCGCGATGACGCCCTCGAGCGTGTCGATTTCCATCGTGGAACGGACGGCAATCTGTCGCCGCACCATTTCCTCCTGCACAAGCAGTCCGACCCGAGCCGTGCGGTTAAATCGCACGTAAGGAGTGGTTTCCAGCACCCCCTTGTCCGAATCTCCCCGCGTCGTGACATGCGTGATCACCACGAACTCTTCGTTGAAGAACGGCATGAACTGCAGGTCCAGGCGTGGTACCTCCGGCTCCGTGACGACCGCAACATCGAGCTGCCGCCGGTACACGGCCCTTTCCAGATCGTGGGTAAGGCCGGTGGTCAGGTGAATGTCGATGCGGTGCCCCTGCTGGTGGAGCCGCTTCAATGCCAGCGGCAACACGCCAGAAACGCACGTGTGGACAGAGCCGAGCTTGAGCACACCTCCGGCGGCTTCGCGCTTGAGCGCGGCAGACATGCTCTCCCAATGCGTCAGCAGGTCGCGCGCACGGTTCGTGAACGCGAGTCCTGCGTCCGTCAGCACGGGCGGCCGGCGGCTCCGATCGAAGATCGTCATGCCGAGCTCCTCTTCCAGGGAACGCATCTGCATGCTCACCGCCGAGAGGGAAAGCCCGATGGCATTGCCCGCCTCGGCAAAACTGCCTCGGTCCGCAATGGCTACCAGTGTGTAGAGTGTCTTGACGTCCATGGCTGACAAATTGATGTGTGGTTCAAGTCGCTAGCTTGCTGCGCCGTCATTTTGCCGCATGGCCGTGCGCATCGCCCCCTATATCCCCAGCAGCCGACGAGCGTTGCCGCCCATCACCTTTTCCATGTTCTCGGGACGGATCGGCAACGTCTCGAACCATCGCTTGTAGTCCCGCACCGGGCAGAACGGAAATGAGCTTGCATACAGCATCCGGTCGGCCAGGAATGAATCAGCGGCCTTCACATATTCCTCCCAACCGGGCATCCGCGAGAAGTACATATCGGGCGAAAGGTACATATTCGGGCGGCGGAACGCGATGTGCAGGATCTCCGTCACCCAGGGCCAGCCACCGTGAACGACGACGACTTTGAGCTTCGGAAATTCAGCCAGGACCCGATCGGTTCGTACGGGATCGGAGTAGCTCAGGTCCGGACCGGCCGTGCCGCCCACCATCATGATCACGGGCACGTCCAGGTCTTCGCAGTGCGCGTAGATCGGATACAGGCGACGATCGTCCGCGTACATGGGAATCGGATAGGAGCCCGGTTCGATGTTGATCGCTTTGAAGCCGCTGGCGACCGCTTCCGAAATGGTCTTGCACGCAGCCACGCGGTTTGTCGGATCGATCGATGCCGCACCAATGAAGCGTCCTGGGTAATCGCGCACGATTCGCGCCACGTCCTCGTTGGAGACGCTCCCCAGCGTTCCGGCAAGGCGCCCCACCACGACGCCCTTGTCGACGCCGGCTTCGTCCATCTCCTTGAGCAACAACTCCATCGATTGCTGCTGCGCGGCAGGCGATGGTTCAAAGCCCACCGTCCTTGTAAAGCCGTCTCGGCGCTCGCCAGCCGAGTACATCAGCGTATCGAGAAAGCCACCGAGCGGCGGTCGGAGTCTGAAATCAATGATCATGTCTTGTTCCTGGCTGGTCTGCTACGGGAATGGGCTTACATCACCTCGTTCTTTCGGTCATCCGTCTCGCCGTACCGGTGCAGCGCCGGCGGCTTGAGACCGGCGTACAGGTTCTCGATCCCAGCGTTAATCACTTCTGCATGCTGTGCAAACAGCGAATTGCCTTCCAGATCGCTCTCGACGATGAATGGCCCGAAGTTTTCGACCTCGAACATCCACATCGCCTGCGCAATGCCTAGTTCGTCGAGCCAGAACACGTCCCGCACCCGCTTGATGCCTCGGCCGAGCAGCGCGCCCGTGCCATAGCCTACAGTCGTGAGATAGATGGCGCCGCCGGGCGCCAGCACGCGCTTGTAGTCGTCGGCAGGCATGCCACCCTTGCCGATGAAGATCCGGCATTCCGTCTTCTCCATCCAATCCGGAATCCATTTGGAGAACCGGAAGCTTGCCGTCGCAGTCACGGCGCCTACGTTGTAGCCGCCGTCTTCATCGGGTGCCGCCGCCGGTGAGCAATGGAAATTGACGTTGCTGAGCCCACGCAGCTCTACCGGTGGCTCCAGCCCTTCATCGAGCACCTTCTTGTAGATGCCTTCCCGCGCTGTGTAGATCAGGCCTGTCAGATACACGGCCGATCCGAGCTCAAGCCTTGCGATGTCATCCGTGGTCGCGGGCAGGTTGACGTGGAAGACCTTCAGTTCATCGTCTTGCGGGTTTACCATTCGACCGTCTCCCTGCGCAGGTAAGGGGTGAACCACTGGGGGTCCGTGCGATATTCGATGTTGCCGTCTGCGTGAATTCGCGCCGTGGCGCGTCGCGACGACAGGCAGAACGTGTGAAGACTGATCGGCATGCCGCCCGTGTGGGTATGCCCCACCTCGATATGGCAGTCCACGACCATCGACGAACCCACGAAGCCCATGGCGCCCATGCCGATCGAGTTACCCAGCTTCATCAGTTCAAGCTCGAGTTCGGCGATCTTCGGATCGGGGTTGCGATCCCCCACCACACGCAGACATGCCGCCTGCTTGCCGAGTTGCATGCAGGTGTCCTTCGACCCGCCCAGGCCGATGCCGACAATGGCCGGCTGGCATGCCAGGCCGCGCTTGCCAAAGGCGATCAGCGTGTCAAGCACGAACCGCTTGATCCCATCGATCCCGTCGCCCGGGAACAGCATCCGGTAGTCGGTGCCGAACAGCCCGCCCTTGTGCACGGTCGTAATGTCGACCCAATCGGCGTCCGGTTCGAACGACCATTCGATCTCGGGCGCATTGATGCCAACGTTGTTGTTGTTGTCGGTGCGCCAGAGCGGGTGCACGCGGTTCGGACGTAGCGGAACGGCCAGCGTGGCGTCGGCGGTGGCCTTGCGCAGCGCGCGCTCGACGGCGACGAAGCCGCGCTGCACGGAAGCGTTGTTGCCGATCTTGACGTAGTAGCGCGGCAGTCCGGTATCGGCACACATGGGCCGGCGGTCCTGGTCAGCGGCTTCCCAGTTATCCTGCATGGCGTGTATCACGAAGCGAGGAAGCTTTCCGGTCTCGGTCTTCTGCAACGCCTGGATGCCTTGTTTGTAGTCTGTGGGGATCTCGATCGCGGCGCGCTTCATGATCTCGAACGCGGCTTCCTCGACCCGATCGATAGCGATGGTCATCGTAGCGGTCCTCTATGCTGCAACTTTTGGGGGTTGACCGGCCTCACCGGTAATCAGTGACGTGCCCGGCTTGACGATGTCGAACTTCACCGGAACCATCTCCAGGCGAATATCGTCGCCGTCCGCGGTCACGTGGGTGTAGCGACTGCTGTGCAGGTCACCGGGCTCCGGAAAGTCTTCGCGGAAGTGGGCGCCACGGCTGTTCTCGCGTGCCAGCGCGGAAACGGTAATCACGCGCGAGATGTCGACCAGGCTCTGCAGATTGAGCCAGTCGTGCCAGGTCACGTTGTAGCGGCGCTCGCCATCGGGTACGCCCATGGCCAGCAGCGCGTCGCGATGCGCGGCGACGGAATCCAGGCCCCGGCGCATCGCCTGTTCGTTGCGCAGCACGCCAACGTCGTCCCACATCGTCTGCGCGAGCGCATCGCGCAATTCGTGAATGGCGCCCGGCGTCTTCGAGAATGGGTACTCGGCACGCTCGATGCCGCTCAGGATGACGCGCTGGTCCGGCTCCTTCCAGTGCTGGACGCCAGAAACATACGCGGCCATCGAGTCGCCCGCGATGCCGCCGAACACTGTCGAGTTCGCCACGCCGTTGCCGCCCAGGCGATTGGCCCCGTGCACGCCGCCGCAATCCTCGCCAGCAGCGAACAGGCCGGGCGAGGCGGTGCTGCAATCCACATTGAACTCCACACCTCCCATCAGGTAATGGGCCGTCGGGACGACCTCGACGCGACCACCGGCCAGGTCAAAACCGCAGTCCTTGCACCGGTTGACCATCCCGGGGAACGTCTTGGCCACCTTTTCAGGCCCAAGGTGGCTCATCTGGATGTAGATGCCGCCCATCGGGCCGCTCCTGCCGGCACGCATTTCGGCATAGATGCCGCGGCTGACCACGTCCCGCGTCGCACGCTCGCCGCGCGCATCATAGTTGGTCATGAAGCGGTCGCCGTTGCCATTGATCAGCCAGCCGCCCGCACCTCGCAAACCTTCTTCAAGCACCGTGCCGGTCATGCGAGTATCCGGGCCGCCGAGCAGCCCCGTCGGATGGAACTGGACCATCTCCATGTCCCGCAGGCTCAGGCCATAGCGCATGGCCATCGCCAGGCCATCGCAGGTTTTGTCACCAGAGGGCGTGTGGTAGCGGTACATGGTCGGGCCTGCGCCCGTGGCCATCAGCACGGCCTTCGCCTGTACGAAGCGATAGGTGCCGCGACGCATGTCGATGAACAACACGCCAGCGATACCCGAACCATCGGCTGCCGGAATCAGCTCGATGGCCCGGTGCTCCTCCATTTCTTCCACATCGAGTGCCCGCACCTGCTCCATTAGCCGGTTGATGATCTCGATACCGGTCAGGTCAGCCTTGTGGACCGTGCGGTCGAAGCTCTGGCCGGCAAAGGCCTTCTGGTGCAGCGTGCCGTCGGGATTGCGATCAAAGAAGCAGCCGATCTCGTTTTCCAGTTCGCGGACACGTTCTATCGCCCCTTCAACAAGCCGCCAGGCAAGGTCTTGGCGTGGCAGCCACTTGCCACCTTCGATCGTGTCCATGAAATGGCGCTCGACCGAGTCTCCGACCGACAGCGCCACGTTGTAGCCGCCCTGGACCATGCGCGTGCAGCCGCATTTTCCAAGCAGGCCCTTGACCGCCACAGATACCTTGAGCGCAGGATTTGCCTTCTTGGCGTGCAACGCCGCGAATAGCCCTGCCCCGCCCGTACCGAGGATCAGGATGTCTGTCTTGTGGTTCTCGATTTGCATTTCAGATTACCCCTAGGGCAAAGATCACGCCGACGAACAGCGACAGCGCACCACCCCAACTGATCCATGACAGGCGTGCGTCTCGGGTAGAACTCCATGGCAGCAATTCCAGCGCCAGCAGTCGCAGCCCGAAGCACATGTGAATGGACAACAGCAACACCAGACCCCATTCGCCGAACTTCACCGCGCCCATGTCGGCAAATTTCAGGAACGCGTCCATGCGCGCATGCTCGTCCAGTGCGAGTCCCAGGACGTAGAAGTGCGCTGGCAGGAAGATGCCCAGTGCCAGGCCGGACAGACGGTGCCCGAGAAAGGCCCAATAGGCGCGGTGGTTTCTTGGCGACTTCATGACAGCAGACCTCCCACAGCCGCCACGGCACGCAGGCCCATCGACAGCAGCAACAGTCCAAACAGCAAACAGGACACGAACGCTGCGCCACGGCTCAGCCGGGCCCATTCGATCAAGATGTTGCGCAGCCCGATTGGCACATGGACCGCCACGCTGATCACGAACAGCGAATAGAACGGAATCCAGAGCAGGCTGCCCTGAGTGCGGGAAAGTATCTCGGCAGCAGTCAAGCCGCCACGGACTGCGTAGAGAATCACGCCCAAATGCACGAGCACGAATGGCGCCATGACCATTGCGCTGAGACGCTGGAGTGCGAACAGACGCTGCTCCATGATCAGCCACCTCCCTTCAGGAATTGCAACAGCGCATTTTTCTTGAGCCCTGCAATGCTGCCGGTCGGGCTCAGGCTCACAGGGCAGTGTGTCATGCAATTGCCCTGCGTATGGCAGGAATTGCAGCCGCTACCCGACGTCGCCTTCTTCAGCACGTCCTTCGGATCGGCATGGCGTTCGTCGTTGAACAGGGTCCACGCGCGGTTCAGCGCGGCGGGTCCGAGATACTCCTTGTCCCATGTCACGACGTCGCACGAGGCATAGCAAACGCCGCAGTTGATGCATTCGATGGCGGCGTCGGCCATCTTGCGCTTCTTGCTTGTCGGGGACACCGCTGCCGGCGGATCGTGGCGCGTCGCCGTGCCGACGAACGTATTGCCGGCCTTCTTCCATTTGTCGAAGAACTCCGACATGTCGACCACCAGGTCCTTGATGCGGGGCATGTTGCGCAACGGCTCGATGACGATCACGCCATCCTCTTCCACGCGGCTGACGTGCGTTCGGCATGTCCAGCGTGGCTTGCCGTTCACGGTCATCGCGCAGGACCCGCAGACGCCCACCCGGCATGCGAAGCGGTAGGACAACGTCGGATCGATGCGGCGCTGCACTTCGGTCACTACGTCTAGAACTGTCTGGTTCTCGCGCCACGGTACTTCATAGGTTTTGAAATCGCCTTCGCCGGTGCCCCGGGCAATGCGTACCGTAAGCGTGCGTTGCGCGGCCTTTGTCGCCTCCATCACTCTCTCCCGTTTCATTCAATGCGCTGACGCGCCAACCTGTTTGCGCGCGAAGACCGGCGCCTGATGACCTTCCATCTGATGTTCGGTCCGTGGTCTTCTGCGGTTGAGTTGAAACAAGTTTAAGTAATCGATTTTTCTGAAGCAATAATATATAAGTTAATATTTTTTGAACTTAATCGCTAAAAATGGCGCTTAGCGCACGCGTTGCGCGTGGATGTCAGATAAGGTCGGGCGGCGTCGACGAGAAGCCTTGCGCAAAGGTCTCTCGCAAGTAGTCCACAAAGACCTGCGAGACCCGCGAGGCGTGGGCTGAATAGGGTCGAATGGCGTAGAGCCAGTCTCCAAATGCGCCGGTGGAGCGCCACTGTGGCAGAACCTCGACGAGTCGACCTGTTTCCAGAGCAGACTGCGCACTGAAGTCCGGCAGCAGCGCGATACCCAGGCCTTCGATCGCGGCATCGCGCAAGGCTTCGCTGTTGTTGACGGTCAGGGGACCTGTGACTGGCACTGTCACAGGGTCAGCGTGCCTGGCATTGGACTCCGCCACCGCAGGAACAAATGTCCAGGTTGGCGTTCCCTGCAGCCGGGGATAGTGCAGGCACGCGTGCTCTGTCAGGGCTTGCGGCGTCTCGGGAGTCCCGCTGCTGCGCAGGTAAGCGCGGCTTGCGACAAGGACCGTGCGTGTTGTCGCGAGCGTCCACGCCACGTGGGTCTCCGGCGGCGCAGACGTATGCCTGACCGCAATGTCGAAGCCCTCCTGGGCCAGGGGCCGCAAGCGATCCGACATGTCGAGTTCGAGTTGGATCTGCGGATACCGGCGCAGGAAATCAGGCAGGCGCGGTACCAGCTGCTGCCTGGAAAAAGCCACCGGCGCCGTTACGCGCAGGAACCCTCTTGGCGCCCCGGCCAAGTCTCGGACATTGGCATAACCTGTGGCGATCTGCTCGAACGCGCCGCGCATGGCATCCACCAGCTGCCGTCCGGCATCGGTCAGCGTTGCGCTGCGAGTGGTCCGCTGGACCAGCGTAATGCCCGCCGCCTTCTCGAGATCCGTGATGTGCTGGCTCATGGACGCCTTGCTGACGCCGAGGCGCGCGGCGGCCTTGCTGAAGCTGCCCTGCTGATGCAGCACCACAAGCCAGTGCAGGTGCTCCCAGAGTTCCTCGACGTTGTCCTTGCGCATGCAATGCTCCTAGATCGACACATTCGGATACGGATATTTCATATCTATAGCATGCTGGTAGCTAAATTTCCTGAACAGTCAGTTCGGCGTTCGATGACTAGCCGTTGACAGGGGCCCTCCATACACTCCAGACATCGAAAACGCGGCGGGCATGCCAAATCCCGCCCAGTACTGACAGGAGATGCCCGTGACTGCGCCCTACACAAACCCCGCAGACGTCATTCATTTCGTTGCCGGCGAGCCGTACGAAGGCAACGGCAAGCGATCGCAGGCGGTGTTCAATCCCGCCACCGGGGCCGTAGCGCGCCAAGTCCGCCTGGGCACAGGCGAGGACGTGAATGCCGCCGTGGCTTCCGCGCTGGCCGCTTTTCCGAAGTGGGCCGACACCCCGCCAATTCGCCGGGCCCGCGTGATGCTCAAGTTCCTGGAACTGATGAACCGGCACAAGGACGAACTGGCCGCGATCATTACGGCAGAGCACGGCAAGGTGCTGAGCGATGCGGCCGGGGAAGTCAGCCGCGGCATCGACATCATCGAGTTCGCCTGCGGCATCCCTCAACTGCTCAAGGGCGACTTCACGGACCAGGTCTCGACCGGCATGGACAACTGGACCATGCGCCAGCCGCTGGGCGTTGTGGCTGGCATCACGCCGTTCAACTTCCCGTGCATGGTGCCGTGCTGGATGTTCCCCGTCGCCATCGCGGCAGGCAACTGCTTCATTCTGAAGCCCAGTGAGCGCGATCCTTCGGCCTCGCTCTTCATGGCACGCCTGCTCAAGGATGCGGGGCTTCCCGATGGCGTTTTCAATGTCGTCCAGGGCGACAAGACCGTCGTGGACGCCCTGCTCCATCACAACGACGTCAAGGCCGTGAGCTTCGTCGGGTCCACGCCCATCGCGAACTACATCTACGAGACAGGCGCCAGGCTTGGCAAGCGGGTCCAGGCGCTGGGCGGCGCAAAGAACCACATGGTTGTGATGCCCGATGCAGACATCGACCAGGCCGTAGATGGACTGATCGGCGCAGCATACGGCTCGGCCGGCGAGCGTTGCATGGCCATCTCCGTGGCAGTGCTCGTCGGCGACGTGGCAGACAAGATCATGCCGAAGCTGGAAGCCCGCGCGCGCGAACTGGTCATCAAGAACGGCATGGAGGCGGACGCCGAGATGGGCCCCATCGTGACAGGCCAGGCGCTCGAACGCATCGAAAACTACATCGCCCTCGGTGTGGAAGAAGGCGCCAAGCTCTTGGTCGACGGACGCAACTACAAGGTGCCTGGTCACGAGCTAGGATTTTTTACCGGCGGAACGCTGTTCGACAACGTGACCCCGGACATGCGGATCTATAAGGAGGAGATCTTTGGTCCGGTGCTCTCATGCGTGCGCGTGGATGACTTCGCGCAAGCCGTGAAGCTGGTCAACGCGCACGAATTCGGCAATGGCGTGGCCTGCTACACGCGCGACGGGCAAACTGCCCGCGAATTCGCCCGCCACATCGAAGTCGGTATGGTCGGCATTAACGTACCGATTCCGGTACCAATGGCATGGCATGGCTTTGGTGGCTGGAAGCGCTCGCTTTTCGGCGATATGCATGCCTATGGTGAGGAAGGCCTGCGCTTCTACACGCGCCAGAAGAGCGTCATGCAACGCTGGCCCAACGATACGGCTCGTGGAGCTGAGTTCGCGATGCCCACTGCGAAGTGATAGCGCGAAGGGATCGACGCCGGGCGAACAAGCTTGGCGTCGATCCCAGCGCAAGTACGGCATAGCCCTCGCCCCCAACTTTCCGCAAACTGTCGTATTAGAAGGTGGACGCACCGACATCACAGGCGGCAGCCATTTATATAAAAACGTCGTTGGCAGTTTCCAATCGCCGCCATAGCCAATAATTTCATGATTGTGAAATTACCAACTCACCTGCCGAGTGGCTGCATGCCAAAAGGCCCTGTCATCTGCGGACAGTCCGCAAGAGTTTGCCTAGGGTTTATACTTATCCCCGTCTCCTCCCTTCCCAAGGGATTCGTGCCCGCGCTTGAAGCGGGCTTTCTTTTGCCAGCTGTCCAAGCTGCTCACCAGGCGCTGAAGTCTGGGCGTGCAAGACATCTATGCCGCGGTGGATTTCGACTTTGCAGCCGTTTCGAGCGCCTGCGCGTCGAGAATGCTGGTGGCGCCGACAGACGCCCGTCCCTCCCCATTCAACATAACCTTCCAGTAATCGGCAAAACTTCGCTCTGCGGGCGTTATGTTAAGTATAAGACACTAGCCCATTGAGTGCGCATGGCCGATATAGGCTATTATGCGCATAAGGACCAACACGGAGGTAACCATGGGTCAAACGCTCGAAGTCCGGTCGCGCAAAGCGACCAACGTGACGTTGCCCGCTGACGTCTACGAAGAAGGCAAAGCGCTCGAACTGAACTTCTCGCGGGTGTTCGAACAAGCGATGCGCGAAGCCATCCGTGCCGAACGGGGTCGTCGCTGGGCGGCCGAGAACGCGGAGTTCATCGCCGCTCACAACGAGTTCGTCGAGCAACACGGCCTCCCACTGGCGAAGCATCGGATGTTCTGATGGCGCGCTTCGAAATCTATGTCAATAACGAGGATACGGGCGTCGCGCCATTCCTGGTCGACGTACAGAGCGAATTTCTTGCGGGACTAAACACCACGGTGGTCGTGCCGCTGATTCGGGCTGAATCGCATCCTGGGTCCAGGTTGCCAGCCGATCTGGTCCCGCCCTTCGAGGTCCAGGGCATCCGTTGCATCTTCTACCCGCCCTTTATCGCCGCGGTCTCAAAGAGCGCCCTTGGCGCGCGAGTCGGATCGCTACGCAATGAGAGCTCACTGCTCGTCTCCGCACTCGATCGCCTGATGGGCGGCTTCTGATCGCCCGCATGGGCGCCCAAGTGGGCGGCGCTCGGGATCGACGCTGGCTGGCATCCTTAACACCTCGAACGGTCAGTGCTGGAGTTCCGCCACCCGACAACCCCTCTCTGCCTCGTGGACGATCACCGATTCGCATCGGCGAACGACTGCCGAACTTAGGGGCTCAGCCCAAGACCATTGCCGAGCTTGGCCGCCAAAGTCATCAAGTTCTGGCAGAACTTCCGCTTTTCCTCTGGCACCCCTGGCTGGGCGGCGATCCATCCCTTGAACGAGCAGAAGGACTCGGGGGAGATCGCGGTCAGGCGCTCCATGACGCCCGTTTTGGTAACGACAATCGTGCTTACCCGACCGCCACGCAGGAGTTTGGTCATCCCATATGACATGGCCGCCCCACTGTCATCCGCAATCGTGGTCGACAGCGTCGCTTCCGGCGTGCTCGATTTCACGGCGCCAATGATGTCGACCACGAATCCGACTTCGTTTCGCCCGCGCACGCAGGCACCTATCCTTGGGGCGAGGATGAAGGTCGGATCCACTGCCTGGAGTGCGGGCAGGATGACTGACTCTGCGATGGGCTTCGCCGTGACGAACTGCACGCGCTTGTTGTAGAGCCCGAGTCTGACGGCATCGTCGATGCGGCAGCCCGCGGCGGACGCATAGGCAAGAATCGCGTAGTTCCCAATCACCGAGATCGTCTCCGCGAAACCCGCGCGGCGAAACGCCTCCAACAACTGAACCAGAATCTGTGGGGCATTGCCAGGCGCGTAGGCGGAAATCTCGCTTTCGGTTCGCGTCAGTTCCAGCCGCTTGGCCGCGGCGCGGCCTGGGCGGGTCGCCCCCGACGCCTCCGCGCGCACGGCGGCCTCCCATTCCGCAAAGCGCTGACATGCAACGCCATACTGCTCCAACACAAGGCGCTCCAGATGCCGGACTTCGAAGCCGCCGCATTGGAACGTGCGACACCCAGATGCGGAGGTCGCTTGCGCTGGGGCCTTCTTGGCACTAGCAAAGTCGTGCGCCGCTTCGCGGCTCCGTTCAGGTGAGGGAGCGGGCTGCGCCGGGTGCGCTCGTGTTGCCGCCTGCTTCGCCGGCGCGGCCGGCCGCGGTTTGATGACCGGTTCGCGCCCGGCAAACCGGCGCAGGTGATCGAGCTGCTCTTCCGCGAACGGCCCCTTCGGCAGGGTCAAGACTACCTTCGCAATGGCGTCTCCAGTCCGGCCAGTCTTGGCGTCACGCAGGCCCTTGCCGGCCAAGCGCAACGACTTGCCGCTGCCCGTATTCGGTGGGACGTCTACCTCGAAGGTTCGCCCCACGATCTCGATGGTGGTCGTTCCGCCGAGCCACGCCGTGATGCAATCGATCTTGACTTCGCAGTGGACGTCGAGACCCTTCAGGTACGTCGACCCGGACTTCACCACCCGGATTTCGCAGAGTAGATCCCCGGCCGCGCCACCGAACTCACCTGGCATGCCGCCACCGACTGCACGGAGAACGCGACCTGCCGGGGTATTCGCCGGCACTTGGATGTTGAAGCGCTTGGTCTGTTTGAGGGCACCCTTCCCTTTGCACGCCCTGCATCGCCAATCGACCCCCGATCCCTTGCATCTGCTACAAGTGCGCTGCCCCCAGCCATCCGCAGAAGGATGCCACCCGTGGCCGTCGCATTTTTCACACGCTACGGGAGAGCTCGCTTCCCCTGAGCCCCCGCAAGACGGGCAGGTGTCTTCAACTTTGATCTCGACGGTTGCCTTGCCACCGCGGACCGCCGTGTCAGCGTCGATTGACGCCTTGCAGCGGATGTCCTCGCCTCGTACAGGTGGTGGTCTGGATTGACGGCGTCTCCGCTGGCTCTGGTGAAACTGCTGGCGAAAGAGGTCTTCGAAATTAGCGTCGTCTTCGTCCGGCCCGGCCCACCAGGGATTCCCGCTACGGGTCGCGCCATTGCCCAGGTCGTACTCCGCGCGCTTCTGCGCGTCGCCAAGGATGCGGTTAGCCCTCTCGATTTCCTTGAATTTCTCCTCGGCCTGCTTCTTTTCCAGGGCAGACTTGCCGTGCTGTCGGTCGGGATGAAATTTCATCGCGAGCCGCCTGTAGGCCGCTCGGATCTCCGCCTCGGTCGCGCGAGGCGAAACGCCGAGAGTGTTGTAGTAGTCGATCATCACCGGCTAATCAGATTCACCTCGCTCATGGTCTGCGCGCCGGGACTGTGCTTCGGCCATCGAGACGGCGGACTGGCACAAAAAGATACCACTACCGATCCCTCACGGCGGACGCACCAGTAACGATGTACCGATTGCGCCACATAACGGATCGCGGGTTCAACTCCGTGTGCGTGCGTGATTAGTTCGCCTCTTGCGTCCCGCTTTCAACGCCCTACCCCGCGTTTAACGTCCGCAACGCATTTGTGAGTTCTCCGGCGAGCAGTGATCCGACTCAAGGCGCAACGCCGAGCGTTCAAACAGCATCGAATCGAGGCGGCCCTGCAAGGTCGAGGATGCTCCACCGATCGTTCAATGGTCTGCTCGCTGCGTGACAATTTTTTCGCTGGCCAAAGAACTGCCGGGAAAAATGGCTCCTAATCCTGTGTTGCGCGATGTTTATATCGCCGTATCCTGCTCCGGTAGGTCCTGCTACCACCCGCGCCCCTCCCCTGGTGAGCGCGGGTTTTTTCGCGAGCAGATGAACTGCGCGGCGCAGGCTGGATTGCCGTCAACGGCAACCTGGCGGATACTGGATGTGGGTGGCGCCGCAAGGTGTTACCCGATTTCTTCTTGGACGTTCTGCGGCTCTCCTCCATCGGATCGAGGGCTGTTTTTTTGGTCGCGCTCACTATCTGGCAACCGACGCGTCCAACTTGCCGACGGCGGCCGCCGCATGCGCGATCGATCACCGGATCTGCCGGTGTCATGTCGACCTGCGGGCGGTCTGACCTGCGCGTGCACAATCCGAAAGCGCGCCAGTCGTTTGCCCTGCCCGCTGGCGCCCAATAGAGTGGCCAGTGAACCTCAACCGCCGTCTAGCCTCCTTCGTCTTGATCCGAACAAGTCAGGACGCTGGGCAAGAACTCTCCGTCGATCGTGGCTACCGCGCACGCACCGAGACCAAAGATGCGGCACGGTCCTGTGGTCGGATAAGCCGTGGATTCGTGGTGATGGCCGTGGAACGCTCGTTTCACTCTCATTGTTTCGATGAGCATGTCAATCGCCTCGAACCCGTGTGGGTGACAAGCCGGAGCCTCGTGGCTGACCAGGACATCCGCATGCTGACTCAATAGCGCGTTGTAGGTCTGCGGGAAGATCGTGCTGCGATGGCGCCGCGGCAGACCACCCCGCCAGTAATTCCCCTTCCCACATTTGGCCAGATAGTCAGTGGCGCGCTCTACGCGCGATGGTTCGGGCGGCATCCAGACCTGGCCGCGAAAAATCCCCCCTAGCCCGGCAATCCGAAGGCCTGCGATCGTGACCACCCTCCCATCCAGGTTCCGGTCGGCCAGGCCCGAGCCGAAAAGGTTGTCGTAGTCGGCATCGCTGTCGGTGTCGTGATTGCCAGGAATCCACCACACCTGCGTCAGGGGAAGGATGCTGGCGAGCTCTTCATCCAGTGGACGCCTGGCCTGAATGTCGCCAGCGAGCACCACCGCCTCGGGGCAGTGACGGCGGACGCTTTCGATCAGCGGGCCGAACTCACCATGGGGGTCGCCGCAAATGAAGACATGGCCTGCAGACATCGGACGTTGGGGTGTGACTTAGTTTGAGTGGAACAGGCGAATCGATGACGTGAGCGTTGGCGGCTGGCGGGTATACGATCAGCCACCCACCTAGGCCACGGCCTGGGCCACCGCGCTCCCTACGGCCTCGTGGAGTCGCACTTGACGAATCGTGCAAGCTCCGCTCGCAAAATGGCACCCTCTATGACCACGTTCTTCTTGAATGATCGCCAATTTACCTGATTAGAAGTTCTGTCGAATGCGTAACCGCGACTGTGCCCGCGCAAGGTTACTCCATCCACTAGTACAGCTTCTTAAGTGAAAACCGCACGCTGGACGACAAGACCTGACGAAGTAGCCCCTTCCCCGTTTACAATGTTGCTATGCAATATAAATCTGGGCCGTAGAAGCGCGCGAATCGCCACGGGTCCTACTAGCAGGGAGGCGGCAATGGCGACAGCTCTGGCTGCGACCAAAGGCGAGGCACTAAAGCTCCTGGAAACAGAGGGCGTCACGGTCGTGGATTTGGACTACGAATCAGGATGGCAGGATGCGATTGAGCTGGCCAGGCTGGGCGAAAAGCTTGGCATACGTGTCCAGTATCGCGGCCATGAGAGTATTGCCGTCAGCTCGCCCGCTGTACTCGTTGCCGGACTGAATCGTCCAAAGTTGACGTTCCGTCAGCGCAATCTTTACTGCCAATTTGAGCTCGGCATGCTACCAGTGGCTGACTTGGAGCGCCTGGAGGGAAAAGCGGAGAAGCTCGGAGACTACATCCTCGCTGGACATCTAACGAGGGATGTCGATGCTGTATGGACGGAATAAAGCATTGCCATGCAGCCATCCTGAAGTCCAAAACAGAATCAGCGCCGCGAGTCGCGCCTTGATTTGCCTGGCCGCCCTCGGGTAGCGCTTATCTCGTAGAGATATGGTTGGCCGGTTGCGGATTGCCCGTCGTCGTGGCAGCAGCTACCATCCCTGAAGACTTGTTGTGCCCGGCGATGTCGGGCCGGTCCTGCAGGGGCGCAATCTGACTACCAACGGGAACGCCGTGACGAATCAGCTCGATCTTTTTGAAGATAGCCGCGATGTCATGCTTCGCAACGACGTGCTCACAGCGCTTGAGCAACGCAATGCCGCCGCCGGACGTGAAACACTGCAGCGCCTGGTCGCGGAATATCCAGACGACGCGCTTGTGCCGACCCTGGAGACACTTGTATGTGTGCTGGAGGCTCCCGTCCACGAACACTTCGCGACTCACACGGCACTGCGCGACACCTGCGAAGCGTGGTGTTTGCCGAGCATGCTGGCAGCGCGCCGAGCGTTCGGCGACGTAGCGGGCATGGCTTGGTGCCTACCGCTGTGGCGTGCTGTCGCCCGGGCCGCCTCTCAATTGCCGTTTCACCGGGAGATGCCCGAATGGCATTCGGCACCCCTATGGATGCGCGCTGCGGAGTGGACTGCGGCATGTGACAGCATCAAGCGAATCGGGTCATGGCGACGAATTCCAACTCCCCTCGCCTGGATGGCCGAGACGGTCTACCGGCTACAGGGGCTTGACCCGGCATGGCCGCTCTTGGCCGAGCTTGCTTGGCTATCCCCGAAGAAGCTCGGCGCGCTCATACAAACGCTCGGTGATTCGTCATTGCTGGCGCTGCGCCGGCGGTTCGATGCGAATTTCGACGGTGACGGCACAACCGAGGATCTTTGCTGGTTTCCCGCCTGGGCCATGACCGAAAAACCCGGACTTGCTGGCCTCTTACGCGCGTCTGAGTTCTCGACGGGCACATTACCCGAACAGGGATTGCGGATCATGCTGGAGTTGTTGACCCTTGAGCGCCAAGGCCGCCAGCATGATTTGCTGGAACGGCGAAAGGACTTACGCGGCCTGCACGCGGGTCTCTTCGAGGCCTACATCCGTACGCGGTAACGTTTCGGTTTTTCGCATTTGCACGCACTCGCAGGGCACATAAAGAATGCTCTCCACCTCGCCGAAGAGAGCCGTGGAACTTCCAAGAAGAAATCGGGCACCCGTTGTCAAGTGCCCAGCTTCAGTATCCGCCAAGCCCCCAGGGGCACGCAATCCCTCGCTCCGCGCGCCGCGTCGACCATCCGTGTCCTGGGGACGGCAGTGATCGGCAATTTCAAGCGCCTGCGCAGCCACCACGTGTTGTCACATGACCACGCTGAAGTTGCTCCCGCGACCAGTCATCATGTTGGCGCGCCAACCGAGCGGTCGGTCATTCTTGCTCGACGAGACAGTGCCTGGGTCGCTTGCCAAACCTCGCAACGCAAAGGAATAGAGAATCTCTGAACTGATGCATGGCCTGCTCCACGCCGATTAACTGGCCGCGCAGCGGCACGCAAGGCCCACATTATCAGGAGACGTTCCTCTTCACGGTTCGCAGAAATGGGTACGCACAGTCGCAGACCGATGTCATGGGCATGGGTCTAGCGCTCGGCATGCGGAGTTGACCTCATGGCGCGGCACGTTGCTGCTTGCCACGGCGCGCAGTCAAAGCGTGTGTCTGAGCTGCGGAGCGGCGACGATTGCCCAGCCAAATGTATTCAGGTGGTCAACGGCTAGCGGGTCGAAAAACGGGGGATCAAGATATTGGGGCGTGCTGGGTGAGCCTCTCGTGAGTCGCGCACAACTTCAACGGTATGGAACCGTAGCACTAACGAAGTAAGAGCTAGAGGCGGGATGCTGCTAGAGGGTAAAGAACAGGCCGAAGCTCAGTGCGGCCTGTCCGGGGCGATCAAAACTGGGCGCCGGTGAGCGCCCATCCTGCCTCCGAAGGCCGACTCAGTCCTCGAGGCAAAAGATCACGCCGAAGCTTCGGGTGTCGCGACGGTCTGTGCCACTTTCTTCGCCGGGGCTCGTTTCTTCGTCACGGATTTCACCGCAGCCTTCTTCGGCACAGCAGTCGCGGCGGCGTTGCTACCGGCAGCCTTTTTCGGGGCGACCTTCGTGGCGGCAGCTTTGCCTGATGCCTTCTTGGCGCCTGCAGTCTTCGCTTTTTTCGCCGCGAGCTTGTCCTTTGCGGCTTGCTTCTCAAACCGCGCTGCGGACTTTGCGGCTTCAGTGGCTTTCACGACCTCACGCTTTGCAGCTTCAATGGCCTTCTTCGTGTCGGCGCGCAGTTTCAGCAAGCGCTTTTTCGCTGCCTGGGCTTCACGTGCGAGCACGCTCGCCTTCTTCGTCGGTGCCGTCAACTTCTTTGCGACAGGCTTCCTTTTGGTAACCGCGCTCGTCGGCGTCGTTGCTTTGGTTGCTGCGACCATGTTGATTATCCGTTATTCGTTGGAGCGCGGAGTATAACCTTTGTCACGATCTGCAGTGATCCGGCGCTCACCGTGGGGTTGCCAAACGGCTGAAACATCAACCAACGATCCGATGTGTTTCAGCTTCGCTCCGCTGCATAGCAGCACACGTAGAGCTTGATACCGGGGACAAGAGCGTTTAGTGTCAATGCTCGGTGTGCGCATACTCAGCGCGTCCTCGCACCGAGTTCACTCAGTGTTGTTCCTGTCATCCTCCGTGGAACTCCGTCCACGGACCAGCAGTCGTAGTTCCTTTTTCCGTCCCCCGACAAAGGAGCCTGACATGCTCAGTCCGCATGAAATCACCGCGCTGCTACTGCTTGGCGATGCGCAAGACATCGACGATCTCGAGCCGGAGCAGTTAGACGGCTTGCTGGTCCACAAACTGGTGACGATGGAGCATGGCCACGGCAGCCCTAATGCCCACCCTCGCTTGACGAGTCAAGGGTATTCCATGCTTGAAGCCGTGCGCCGTATTGCGTAACGCTGCTCGATATTGAGGGCCCTTCACGTTTTGCTCTATTTGTCGCGAAGAATCCTTGACGACGAATGCCGCGGATCACCGATTGCATCGGGCAAAGTCAAAGCCTTACCGCTACAGTGACTGGTCGGTGGAAAAGACTGCCTTCTTGGCCACGTCGGTTATCGCCGACTGCGCGTTGCGATTGAGCCAAAGACTTACCACGTAGCACCTCAGCATCCCCTCGGTACTGGCACGCATGTTCATGGGCTCGACAGCCGAGCGGCTCGATGCGAACCATTGCATCCAGTCCCTGTCCGCTTGGATCAGGCGGGGAAAGTGACTGGCGTTCGTCTTTTCGGATGATTTCCACCTGCTCGTCGATGATGACCAGGAGGTCGGCTACTGAGCCGGTGAAACGCTGCCGTACTCTCTCTCGTGCCTTGCGCTCGCTGGCCGAACGCACGAGCTCATAGGTGCCACCCTCCTCCGAAAGGCGGATGACTCGAAGCTCCTTGCTGGGCGGAGCCTGAAGCCAATAAGAGTACCCATTCCTTATCCCTTTGTCCGTGCGTTCGCGAGGAATCAGGTATGGCCGGGCAAGCATGATCTCGGCGTGAATCGCTTCAAGGGACATGATGCTGCTCTCAAAAATGCAAAACCCCTGCATTTGCGGGCAGGGGCAGAATTCCATTCTGCAGCGAGTTGCAGAAGCCTAGGCTTAGGCTTCTGCCTCAATCAGGAATCTTTTTGGGTTCTTACCAAGCCAAGCCGGTTGGCGACCACGGCCGGACCAAGTGTTCCCGGTCTTGGGGTCACGGTACTTAGGGGGCAGTTCCGACTTCGACTTGTTTGCACCGCTGCCCGCGGGACGGCCGCGACGGCGCTTGGAAATGTCTTCGACCGTCAAGCCATACTCCGCCATCAGAGTCTGAATCCTCTCGATGACGCCCGCTACTTCATTAGCGCGTACCTCTTCCAGTTGGGCTTCGAGGGCCTGCTTCTGGGACATGAGTTCCTTATAGGATGCCATGCGAGTTTCCTTTCCAGTCGAGGGATGAGAGAAGATAGTCTAAAGCTAATCAAGCTTAGACGCAAAATTCTTTTCACCCTGTCATTATGAGCACACAATGGAAAAAATCGATGTAATGCCACCTGAATCAAGCCGTACTCCGAGCACATTATCGATGAAGATTTTAGCGCGGTGAGCGCAAAGCGGAATGGCGCCAGCGCTATGAGAGTCAGTGTGGTGCTCTCGGTAAGACCGTCGTGAACACTTGGGGCGGGTATTGGATTGCAAACGCCCCAGGCAACGTTGGGGAGTACCAGGTTCCGAGCAAGAAGAGCTCACTTATTGGCTCGTATTCGGTGCTCGACACGGACGCTAAGTCCGTCGTGCGGCGCCGGGCGACGTCCCCGCATGGCCTCCCTCCTCGCGCGCCGGACAGGTCCGCACTAGTGCAATGTTCCATTCTGTTTGGAACTTAAGCGGCGGTTGGCGCGAATGACCTTCTGTAGGATGTCGCGAGCGCTCTTGGTCCAGATGAACGGCTTGGGGTTGGTGTTGTGGTGAGCGATGTACTCGTTGATGGCGTCGACCAGTTCCGGCACGCTGGTGAATACGCCGCGGCGAAGTCGCTCGGTCGTGATGTCGCGAAAGAACCGCTCGACCATGTTCAGCCATGACGCCGAGGTGGGCGTGAAGTGCATGTTGAAGCGCGGATGCTTGGCCAGCCAGTCTTGCACCGCAGGATGCTTGTGGGTGGCGTAGTTGTCGGCGATCAGATGCAGCGTTTTGTCCTTGGGCGTCTCGCGGTCGATCTTGCGCAGGAACTTCAGCCACTCGGTATGGCGGTGGCGCTGCTGGCACTGGGCGATGACCTGGCCATCGAGCACGTTGAGCGCGGCAAACAGCGTGGTCGTGCCGTTGCGCTTGTAGTCGTGCATCATGGTGGCCGCACGTCCCTTCTTCAACGGCAAGCCGGGCTGCGTGCGATCCAGCGCCTGCACCTGGCTCTTCTCATCGCAGCACAGCACCAGCGCGTGCTCGGGTGGCGACATGTAGAGGCCAACGATGTCTTCAAGCTTCTCGACGAACCGCGGATCGCGCGAGACCTTGAAGCCGCGCACGACATGGGGCTTCAGGCCGTGGGCGTGCCAATGGCGCATGACGGTGCTGGCGCTCACGCCCAACTCGGCGGCCATCTTGCGCGTGCTCCAGTGCGTGGCCGCCACGGGCTTCGTTTGAGTGGTCAGCTCCACCAGCCGCGCCGTGTCCACCTTCACCGGCGGCGCACCGCGCGGCAAGTCACGTTCGATACCGGCCAGCCCCGATTGCGCATACCGCTCACGCCAACGCGAGACCTGCACGCGTCCGACTCCCAACTGCTCGGCGATGTCCTTGTTCTGCAATCCGTTGGCGGCCAGCAGCACAATGCGCGCGCGCTGCGCCAGCCTCACGCTCGTGAGCTTCGACCGAACCAGCCTCGTCAACTTGGTTCGCTCCTCGTCGGTCAACATGATCTCGGGGGCAACTCGCACTCGCTCTCTCCACGCTGTATCGCAGTAGGGCATTGGAGACGCCGAATTCATATAAGTTCCATCAAGAACAGAACGCTACACTAGCGCCTCGGGGCCGCCGGCCGACTTGTTTCGCCACAAGCCAGCGTTGGAGAGACGAATAAGCGGCTAGACAAGCCAGCTACGCAGGAATGACCTAAGGTGCAACAAATTGGGCCGCAAGACGGAATTTTGCCCCCCCCAAAGGCCTTGTGACATCAGCAGAGGAGCTTAGCAGTCTTGGCATCGACCGACCGATGGCTTGCATCGTAGACGCAAGTCGCCCTTTGCGGCCCAATTCGTTGCACCTTAGCCGTCGCCACCGCCACCGCGGGTCACTGCGCTTTCAACGGCTGCAGTTCTGGCATCCGGGTACGCTTCCTTGCCTTCCGCGCGTGGATGTCTCGGATACAAGATCACCAAGCCCGCCCCCTTCGCGTGGGGAGCACGCGATAAGCACAACGTTATCGTGCCTTATCGTCTCCTTGCGCGTTGCGGAGTCACCTTCGTCCGAACGCCGCTCGCTGAGGCAACCCACTGCTTTTCCGAGCGGACGGGAAGCGCAAGGCTGTATTCGGCAAGTCTCGACCGCCTTGCAGCTGACGGAAGCCGCTTTCCGGCCATGAACGGCCAGTCATTAGCGCGCCGGAAAGCGGTCATAGACCGCGGAGCCGATTGTCATTAATCATCCGGGGCCCCAGGGCCTACGCAGGCCTCTATCGCAGCGAGGACGGCCGGCAGATCGGCAGGCTTTACAAAATGATGATCGAATCCGGATCTGATTGATTCGGCGTGCTCGGAAGGCGATGCCAGAGCGGTAATCGCCACCAGCAATGGAGCCGGCACGAATTGTAGACGCCGGATCTCCCTGGCCACCGCGTGCCCGTCCAAACCGGGCATCTGAATGTCGAGAACAACAGCGTCCGGACGCCACGCATAGTATTCCGCGAGCGCGTCCGCGCCGTCTCCTGTTGTCCGGGTTGCGTAACCATGGGCGTCGAAGAACAACTCGTATGCTGCCAACGCATTCGGGTCGTCGTCCGCGATTAGCAGGCACACCGCGTTTCGGGTAGGCATGAGGTTCTCCAATTTCCTATCATAAGCAATTGATGTACCCGACAAAATGAGGTAGCAATTTTGCTCACCGCAAAAATGCGTTATGCAACGCATTTCCCGTCCTTCGAGAGCAGACATGCGATTAGCCGACTTTATCCTCGACCATATGGATGCAATTCTGTTGCGATGGGAGGACTTTGCCCGCACCCAGTTGCCAGCAGCGGCAGATATGAGATCGCTGGCCTTACGGGACCATGCGCAGCAGATTCTGGTGGCTGTGGCAAAGGATCTGTCTACTTCCCAAAGCAGGAAGGAACAATTTGAAAAGTCCACGGGGCAGGCGCCCATACTGGCTGGAGCTCCAGAGACAGCCGCCCAGATGCACGCCCTTCTGCGCGCGCGAAGCGGCTTTGATATCAACCAGATGGTTGCCGAATACCGTGCCCTGCGCGCGAGCGTACTCCGACTGTGGCTGGACGAGTGCGCGCCCGACAGTCATCACGAGGATGACATGATCCGTTTCAACGAGGCCATCGATCAGGCAATCGCCGAATCGGTAGACTTTTTCAGCATGCAGGTAGACTTGGCCCGTAATCTGTTCCTCGGAATGTTGGGGCATGACATGCGCAGTCCGCTCCAGACCATCCAGATTACAGCGTCGTATCTGGCGGCGCTGAACGCCGGCGAAAAAGTGTCGGACGCGGCGTCCCGCTTGATCAGAAGCGGCGCTCGCATGCAGGCGCTGCTGGACGATATGGTTGATTTCAATCGAGCCAGGCTCGGTTTGGGTATCAATATCGCGCCAACCGATATCGATCTGGCCCAGTTGTTTGCCGATACGCTGGACCAGTTGCGGGTAGTACACCCGGACCATCAGATTGATCTGGACGTGGTCGGTGACTGCATGGGTGTCTGGGATGGCCCGCGTCTCCAGCAGTTGTTGGGCAATCTGGTACTAAATGCGATCAAGTACGGAGCTTCAGACGCGCCTGTATGTGTGACAGTGACCGACGAGGGCGCGGACGTCCTACTGGAAGTGAGGAATACCGGCACCGCCATTGAGCGGTCGACCCTCGACCTCATTTTTAATCCACTCCAGCGCGGCCCGAACCATCAAGGCACAAATACCGACAACAGTCTGGGGCTCGGACTGTATATCGCGCGCGAGATTGCCAAGGCACACGGGGGCGAAATCGATGCGCGATCCGACGCAACAGAAACGGTGTTCTCTGTAAATCTGCCTCGTGGCAAATAGCGCGCATTGTGTGGTACGCGCAGATCGCTGCCAGTCTGCGGTACGGCTGTCCGCTTCCGCTGGACGCCGTTGGCCGCTTCGGGTCGGTTTGAGACCGTTACCCGCCCCGCTGATCGGCAAAGCCCTGAGTCAATCACAACTCGAGGTCGCCCACGCCCCGACGCAGGTGGCTAAGCCCTGGCGTGCGGAGACGCTCACGGTCGCGGACACGCGAGTGGCTCGAGGGCGAAAGGTGCCCCGCCGAGCGGCAGGGCAAAGCGCGGCATACTGAAGATGAGCGACGCATTCTCAGCGTAGGTCGAGGGGCCATAGCGTGCCGGGCAAGAAAAGCCCTCGGCTAGGGTGGGCGAGGGCATGAAGGGCTCGAAGACGGTGGGCGAGTCGACGAACCGCCCGTAACGACTTTCGCGCAAGCGCCCGGGTCACGCATCTCTCTAAACAGTGGTGCCGCCAAACCAGACGGAGGTGGATCATCGGAAAAGCCCCGCCGCGGAGCTGCGGCGCCGTTGCGGGACTTCAACAGCGGGGCCCCGCCGGTGGTTGCCAGTAGTCGGTACCCGTCTTGATTTCATAGAGCCACCCTGAATCGAGCGGAATCGTCTCTCGCTCCCAAAGCAGCGTTGGGTGCAACTCGGCCAACGTCGGCGCCGGAGACTGACGGCTCGCCATTGCATCAGCCCCGAATGTCGCGGGGATCATTGCCGTACGAGTTTCGCTCGCGGATCCGGCCGTCGCGGCCATGGATCAGCAGCTCGACCTTCTTCTGCTGGGCCCTCTCCGTGCCGGCGGCGACGGCCTCTTCCTGCGTATCGAAGGTGTCGCGGCCGTGGCTGCCCTCCGCCTCAACGGCCCAGCGGTCGCCAGCGGGAACAACATGGATGTTTTGCCCCTGGCATGGCTGTCTCCTGAAGTTATTGGATCCAGTTTCCCGCGCGCCAGGCGGACGCCGGTATCAGGTGTTGTCCGACAGGCCAGCGCACAGGCCTTCACGTCGTCGTGATATGAAAGAAAGGACCACTCGGTCTGGACAAGCGCTTTGCATTGCCGCTTTGCATTGCTTCGCTCGGCGAATGCAGCGTCGCCCACGAATTCTCCAGGGCGTGTGGTCAACTACGGGCGCGTTCTAATGAAACGGCTCATGCTTTCAACCGTCGGCCACCACCGTGTATGTTGTTGGCGGCATCGCCTCCTTCTTCTTCGATGGAGTCTAGGGCAATGCTGATCAAGTCCTCCGAATCGTGATGAGGTGCGTTATTTGAAGAATCACGAGCGCAAAGAGATGAACATGAAGCAGATGACGTTGGCAGCGGGTGCGGATCAATGTGCAGGTTTCGAGCAACACCGCAAGCCAACGCGGCGTGAGGAATTTCTCGCGACGATGGAGCAGATCGTGCCGTGGTCGGCCTTGTGCGCCGTGATTGATCCGCACTACCCAAAGGCAGGCAATGGCCGACCGCCCATTGGTCTGGAGCGGATGCTGCGCATCCACTTTCTGCAGCACTGGTTCAACCTGGCAGATCTGGCGTGCGAGGAGGCCCTGTATGACAGTGCCAGCCTGCGCCGCTTCGTAGGGATTGACCTGGGCCGTGAGCCGGTGCCGGACGCCACTACGCTGCTGAAGTTTCGTCGGCTGCTCGAGAAACATCAGCTTGCCGAACGCCTGTTCGCTGAGGTTGGCCGGGTCCTGCAAGCCAGTGGCGTGAAGCTGAAGACCGGCACCATTGTGGATGCCACGATCATCAGTGCACCCAGTTCGACGAAGAACCGAGAGAAGGCACGCGACCCCGAGATGCATCAGACTCGCAAAGGTCAGCAGTGGCATTTTGGGCTGAAACTACACATCGGCGTGGACAGCCAAAGCGGGTTAGCGCATTCAGCGGTGGTGACGCCGGCCAACATTCACGACAAGCATGCGCTGCCCCAGCTATTGCACGGGCAAGAGCGGCGTGTCTACGGTGACAGTGCGTACGCTAGTCAGCAGGAGCTGATCGCATCGAAGGCACCGCACGCCAAGGACTTCACCAATCAACGGACCCGCAGGAACGGGCTGATTGATGAAGTGCAACGCGGGAAGAACCGTAACAAATCGAAGATCCGCGCCCGGGTTGAACATGTCTTCGCCGTGGTCAAGCGCCTGTGGGGCTTCACGAAAGTCCGCTACCGTGGCCTGAAGAAGAATGGCGGACGGGCCTTCACGGCGCTGGCGCTGGCCAATCTCTACCTGAGTCGAGGGCATCTGATGGGAGCAGTCCGCCCGTAAAGGGTGAATGCGGGGCGGGCGCCCCACCAACACCCCAAAATTGGGGGCGCACGAGGGTGAATTCTCGTCACCAGGGCCATTTTTCCGGCCAAACAAGCTCCTGATCAGTCTGCGTGACTCAATTTACCCCGCTTATTCAGCATAGCCCTAATGCGCGCGGCCCATGGGGAATGATCAATCGACGAGCTTTGCGTCACAACTGAAGTCGATAGCGCTTGGTTCTTCGCTGACGCCATGGATCATCAGGACTGCATCCTCTGCCACCGCCAAATGAACCCCTGCTGCAACGGCAGCGGCTCGTGATGGGTACGTGACAGGCTCGCGTCCGTCGTCTGCCTCTACTGCCCAACGACCTGCGTTGGAAATCGTCACCTGAACTGTTGAAACTGACATTCAAACACCCCTATGTTCGAGAGCGAGTCATGTCTTCCTTTTAGGATTTACGAGACCGACGTTGTGTCGGACGTTTTCCTACTTTCGTGATTTGCGAAGGGTCAAGGTGTTTGAAGAGCATACCGTTCTAAGGCAGCGTGCCGCACAGGCCACGACATCACTCGTTGATTTCGATGGGGGCAGGCCGGCCGCAGCCGATTCGGCAATATTGGTGGTCAGCTGTGGCGTGGAGCGGGTACGGGCCGGCCCAGGAAGGTTCGGTAGCGTCGTCAGGCACCCCTCATATTTCAATCTCCCGCTGCCAGACCGATCGCAGGACGCCTCGGGCCAGGCGTGCCCTCGCCCGCCACCTCAACCGGGCATGAAGGTCTCGGTAACTTGGGCAGTCTTTGTAGAAAGCGGCGTACCGGGGAAGCTAGCTCAGAGTGCGGTCGGAGATGCATGGACGCTGTTGTCGCCCCTTCGCTGGTTCGGACCAAAATCGCCCGCTTCCGCCCCAGTAGCGTCTCACAGCGCGATAAACACGCCTTTGCGCCCCCGTATGAGGTGCCAGTGGTTGCCCTGGTACGACGCTTGCGCAGTGGGGAGGCGGCAATTCAGCCGCGATAGGAGCGAACATGGCACAGCAACCGCAATCAGGACAGGGCCAGCAGCAACAGCCTCAACAGGGCGGCCAGCAGGGGGGCCAACAGGGTGATCAGAGTAGCCGGCAAGGCGGGCAGTCTGGCGACCAGGATCAGCCCGGCGGCCAACGCGAACAGGGTGGCCAGGGTGGCCAACAGCACGGCGATCAAGACAGCCAGAAGGGTGGCCAGCAAGGGGGCAGCCAGCAAGGTCAACAGGGCGGGCAAGGACGCCCGTGATGCCTTGGCGTTAATGGCTTCTATCTGACTTCAAACTGATTTCAATCACCGCCACCACTATCAGTGGCGCGGCGGTTCATGGTTTCATTGAAACGGCATCTCCAAATCCCATGAAAAATCCTTGGAACAAGAAGAACCCATTCATGAGCATGTGGCTCAGTAATGCCCACCGCATGGCCGGAGCAACGCGCGGTCGAATGACGGCGGAAGGCAAGCGTGCGGCCTCCACTGCGATGACGGAAGGCGCGAGGCAGATCATGGCGGCTTGGAGCGACGGGCTGACAGCCACGAAGCCGGCAAAAAGGCGTAAGCGCCGTTGAGTGCGCTACGTGCGGCAATACCCCACTAACAATCCGCAAATTTCCCTACGGAGATCTTCATGGACAAGTCAAAAATACCCGTTGAGCAACGTACAGCGCTCGGCCTCCTGATGGATGACCATCGAGCCGTGAAGAAACTGTTCAAGCAGTTCGAAGTCGCGAAAGCCTCCACAGAAAAACACGCGATCGCAACGGAGACATGTCAGAAGCTGTCAGTCCATGCGCAGATCGAGGAGGAAATCTTCTACCCCGCCCTGCGCGACGCCTCACAAAAGCTTGACGGCATGCTTGATGAAGCCAAGGTCGAGCACGACGTGGCGAAGACGCTGATCTCCAAGATCGAAGCGGGAGATCCGGACACGCTCGAAGCGAACTACAAGGTCCTAGCTGAGTATGTCGGCCACCATGTCGAGGAAGAGGAAGGCGAACTCTTTCCCGCGGTGATCAAGGCGCGGATCGACCTTAGCGAAGTGGCCGCGCAACTCGAAGCACGGAAATCGGAGCGTCTTGGCGAGCCAGCGTGAGCGACACTTGTGGTCCGGCGCGACTTGCCGTATTTCAAGGGGACGTATGGAGCGCGTGA
Source organism: Cupriavidus sp. PB-02 (assembly GCF_058252315.1). Classification (NCBI taxonomy): domain Bacteria; kingdom Pseudomonadati; phylum Pseudomonadota; class Betaproteobacteria; order Burkholderiales; family Burkholderiaceae; genus Cupriavidus; species Cupriavidus sp. PB-02. Next base: position 1,125,184 of record NZ_CM177695.1, on the reverse strand, counting down.
CAGAGTATCGGGGATTCGGTATCCATGTCAATCTCAAGACTTCATCCAAGGACATGTTCGACGTTTGGTTCCAGGTCAAAGGCCCCATACCCGCACCAAGTATCGCCGCCATAGGCAAGCGTATAAGGGTTTTTGGCGGCCCATACTCCCGTCGTTGGGCTCACCTCGTGGCGGAGTTGGCGGGACGGGCGGCCGTAGACGTGATACTTGGAGAGGATTCGTGATTGCATTTTCACCCTTGCTGAGGGGGCTTCGAGATGTCCAGCCGCGACGGTCTTGACATCACCATCTGCCGAAGTGGACATCGTGATCTGACCTTGCCCCTGTTTCACGAATCCCATAGCCGAGCCATCAAGCCGCTTGCCCTTGCTGAGCAGCGGCCCAATTCTTCTCAAACTCCATGGGGCTGACGTAGTTCAATGTCGAATGCAGTCGGCGAGCATTGTAGAAGCCGAGCCAGTCGACGATTTCATCCATCACGGCACGCCGCGTCGCGAAGCGCGGACCGTGCAGTCGTGCGACCTTCAGCGAATCCCACAGGCTTTCGGTCGGCGCATTACCCAGCAATCGCCGCGCCGGCTCATCGACGAACGCATGCCATACGCCTTGAGAGTGTCCTGGAAGAGCCCGCTGCAATACTGGCTGCCACGGTCACTGTGGAAGATCACCCCCTGATCCGGGCGGCGCCGGAACCAGGCAGGCGACGCACCCGCTCCTTGCCCACCCTGACGCCGCGCGCGAGCAGCTCCTTATGCATGCGCGGCCAACCGTATTCCTGCTTGACCTCGGCATGGATGGCGCGCAGGTAGGCCAGCACGGCCTCATCGCTCTGCCGTCCACCAGAGCCGGGGCCAGTTGACTGCCGTTGGCGCCACCCTTTTCCGGCGTCTGCACGTCGACGACCCACGAGGTGCTGGGGCTGCTGGCAGAAGACAACCGTACACGAGCCGTATTGCCATGAGCATACCAAGAATTACGCTAGAGCCGCGGCGCATGGTGCATACCTTCGTCATGCATAAGAAGTCTCCAAGGAGCATATGGCGCGCGACACATCTGCATGCTGACAATGCACGGCAAGCACAACGTTACCGTGCCTTATCGCCGCACCCTGGCAACGCCGGCGTCACGAGCATCCTGACCACGCGCGCAGCAACTCCCCCTTGTTTGCGAGTCCGGCGGAACACAACGGCAGTAGCCGGCCACCTCGCGCCATACGACGCAGCTAGGTCGGATGACCGAGTTGGCCGAGAAGCAGCCTTTCAACCGCGTACAGCGCCTGGCCGCTTCCGGCCCGCGTCCGCCGCCGCCGTCGGAGCCGGCGAACAGGTAGTTATAGCGGTGATGCAATATGTGCATGACCGCAATTATGCGTAGCATCCGACAGCGCATTCCACCGATCATGCGTTCCTCAGCCCATTGGCTGGGTCATCGCGCCTTGAGCATAGTTTCGATGAACTCCCGCACTGCACTTCTCGCCTGACCGGATGCTTTTTCATCATAAGCCTCCGTCAAACCATACTGTACGCATGGGCCATCATAAGTGAATGGCTTGTTAGTTTTGGCGTTGACGATGACACCGCGCTTCTGAGCCGTCCCACCGTTACGCTACTTCGCCGCCTAGGCCTCCGGCTGGCTTTTTTCTTCTTCAATCATGTTTTGCATGAGTGTGCTGCCAAATGACGCTCAGGCGTTCAAGCCGGCGACACCTTCGCATACCATCGGCTGACAGCATCATGCACAAACGAAGCCCCGCCATGACGTCCCCACCCGGCCTTCCGTGCCACACCAACCTGCCTCTCGTCGGAATTGTCTGCGACCGTTTTTTTGTCGGTGAACACGATCAACATGGCGTCAAGGAAAGCTATCGCCGTGCATTGAGCGATGTAGCCGGCGTTGCGCCGGTTTTCATTCCAGCGACCGGCGCGATTTCCGATGTCACACCCTATCTCCGGATCATGTCCGGTCTGCTGTTCCCCGGTGGCGCTTCCAATGTCGCTCCGGCCCTCTACGGAGGCAAAGAGCCAGCGGGGTTCGCGCTCGATCCCGCGCGCGACCATGTCGCCTTGCAACTGATTCGCGGCGCCATGTCGCAGCGCCTTCCGATGCTCGCGATCGGCCGTGGCTTCCGGGAGATGAATGTCGCCTTCGGCGGCACACTGCATGCCGATATCTACGCGGCCGGCCACAACGAGCACCATCGGGAAAACCTGTCGGAGCCGCTCGACATGCGTTACCGCTACAAACACAGGGTTTCCCTTGCTCCGGACGGCCTGCTCCATGACTGGCTGCGCGCCGACGTAGCACTCGTGAATTCGCTACACATGCAGGGTATTCGTACGCTGGGCGAAGGCTTGGCGGCGGAAGCTATGCATGCTGACGGATTGATCGAGGCAATCCGGGGCGTGGATGCCGACTTCGCTATCGGCGTTCAGTGGCATCCGGAAGTCAGCGCGAGCACAGATCGGCTCTCGCAATCGCTATTCATGCGCTTTGGCGATGCATGCCGCCGGTATGTGCCAAGCTGGGGAATCGTGGAAAGGACGTCGCCATGAACGACACCAGCTACCCCGTCACAGACCGCTCGCGGGTGCGACTGTTCGGCAGCAGAGGCTCCAACGACAAGCAGGCTATCCGCGAGATCATGGATTCCGCGCTCTATGGCGTAGTGTCGTATCAGATTGGCGACCAGCCGTTTGCGACGCCGACAATGATCTGGAGACATGGCGACTACCAGGCACTGGTTGCATGCTGATGCCGACAGCGACGCCTGGCGTAATCATCATCTGTCTCCGCATGGTCCACGGCAGCCTGCTTGCATTGAGGCTGACAACAATCGGCATGCGCTTCAGTGATGCTTCGGTCGCGGCACGTCTCTCAGGAATGTCGCAGGGTGTCGGCTACGCCATCGCGGCGCTGGGGCCCGCGGCGGCTGGTTTGCTGCATCCAGGCGGCGGCTGGAAGGGAGTCCTGTGGCTGTTCGCTGGCATTGGCGCGGCGTCGGCCATCTGCGGGCTTGGCGCCGGCAGGCGCGGACGATCGGAGCCCCTTTGGGGCCGGAGCCGGGCCGATGCGATGGCTGATGTTTCGTCACGCGACTCACGAGCGCTCGCGACGGATGCGTGCCGGCGTGTTGCCGGCGATGCGGCGAAAGCACCTGGTCATATGCGACCGGTCGGCGAAGCCGCAGTCGTGTGCGATCTTCATCAGCGGCGTGCTGGTTTCCAACAGCAGTCGCGTGGCACGGGTGACGCGTCGCTGCATGATGAACCGCAGCGGCGCCTCACCGGTGGACGTACGAAAGGCGCGCATGAAATGCGGGAGACTGACTTCGGCCATAGCAGCTAACTCCGTGATGGCGATGTTGTCACCAAGATGGTCTTCGATGTAATCGAGGATACGGCGCAGCCGGAAGGGCGCGATCCCTCCCTTGCAGGCCAGGAGCGGCGCAGTGGTGCCAAGCCTGGCAAGCTCCACGGCGAGCAAGCCGACCAGGCTCTCGCAGTAGAGCCGCTGGCCGATGCGGGGCGTGACGCATGCCAGTGCAAGCCGATCGGCCATGGCCCAGATCGGTTTGTTCTCGAACATGAGGCGCGAATGGAAATGGTCCGCGCCGCTGGCGGTGCCGCAGGCCTCACCCAGCAGCGTATCGTCGAAATGGATCGCCACGCAGCGGAAACCGCGAATGAACGGGGTATAGCCGTACGCTTCGCCGCCGCGTTCGATCAGGCTGAGGTGGTCATTGCCGCGATAGCAATCGGCAAGCGGTTTGGACGGCTTGTAGCGTGCCTCGATACGGCCGCCGATTTCACGCAAGGCCGCCCGCAGGCTGACACTTTGGGATCCGATCGGGCGAGCCACATCCTGCAGTTCGCCGTATTCGATGACTTCCACTTCCGTGTTTGCCCAGATGCCGGTGGTACGGCTCTGATGCGCGTTGGTGACGATACGTACCACTTTCAGTCTCCTACCAGATCATAGTCCGGTCGCTCCGTCTTGACCGGTGCAGTTTGAACCTTCGATGGCACAAATATAAGAACCAAGATTCCCCATTTTTGTGTGTACTAAGAATATGGACTCGGGACTGCAGATTCACCTCGACCGGACAGCGAAGCTACCCCTGTCGGAACAAATTCGTATGAGTATTGCCAGGGCAATAGAGTCTGGCCTGCTCGAACCTGGCACCCGATTGCCCTCGTGGCAGGACCTAGCTGCGCACCTTGGTGTGGCGCGCGGTACAGTTCAAGCGGCGTATGAACGGTTATCCGACTCCCAGATGATCGAAACATGCGGAGCAAGGGGCACCCGCGTGGCGCCGCGGCCCCGCGCGCCGGCGGCTCGACCAGAAGCGCCGCAGCCCGGAGCTTTTATGAGAACCTATCAGGAGATGCACGCCGGGGCCGGGCCAGCGATCTTTCAGCTCGGCATTCCGGCGCTGGAAGGCCTACCGGAAAAGCTTTTCGCACGCGCGCGCTCTTCGAATCTATTGAAGACGGGATCTTTCTCGTCATTGGTCTATCCCGATCCTAGAGGGGAGTTCGCACTGCGCCGAGAGCTTGCAGGCTATCTCTCTATCTCTAGAAACCTTCACTGCTTCCCAGAGCAGGTGTTTATCACTTCGGGATACAGCTCCGGCTTAGGTCTTGCACTACGAGTGTTAGGTTTGGACGGTAAGAAGGTTTGGATGGAAGAGCCCGGTTTCATTGTTACCCGGAAGGCGTTAGAGCTCGCTCGTTTGAGTATCGTTCTGGTACCGGTGGATGCCGAAGGCCTCAACGTAGGCTACGGAATCGAGAACGCCGCGGACGCTGCGTTAGCCGTCGTGACGCCCGGTCAACAAGCTCCCTTGGGCTCGACCCTGTCTTTGAGGCGACGGCTTCAGCTGCTTGATTGGGCGGTCTCGAACGACGCCTGGATCATCGAAGATGACTACCTCAGCGAGCTACAACTAGAAGGCAGGGCAGCACCCGCCTTGGCGTCTTTGGGCGAGGGCAACCGGGTTATCCACATAGGTACTTTCAGCAAGACTATAAGCCCGGGGCTGCGACTCGGATTTGTTGTGGCGCCAGCCGAACTGGCCACCCCGTTCTCCGAAGTAGCCGCAACGCTTGCGCCCGCGCCCTCACCAGTAATTCAACTCGCCACGGCTCAATTTATGCGTGATGGCCACTACATCCGGCGCATCCGTCGGCTCAAGCGTCTATATTCTGCCCAGCGTGACGCGCTTTGCGAGCAGTTGCGAATGCGCGACGCAGAGTGGGTTAAGGCCGGCCTGGCAGTACTTCTCAGGCTCCCCGACGGCGCGCCCGACGTGCAGATCGCTCGGGAAGCGATGAACTTTGGCATGGCACCATCGCCATTATCGGCGTGGTTCGCGACTCCATCCTGGGCCTTACCCGGTCTATTACTCGGGGTTGCGACGGCGCCTGAACCCCACCTCGCTACATCATGCTGTCGTCTGTTCGAGATCATTGACCGATATTGCTAGCGCAGTGCCAAGGGCGTCGCACGTTCTTGTTGCCTTTCACAAACGGCCTGACGTACTGCGGTGCGATTAGCTTGGCATCGTGGCCGAGTGCCTGCAGTTCTCGCGCAAGACAAATGGGCGCCAGCGCAGGCCTCCATGACCAGCGTGTCGCTGGCCTGTCGTGCCGTTCATTAAGCTGGTTCGACGGGGTGCTGCTCGTGCACGTCAGCAAGCACCGCCTTGAAGACGATCTCAATAAGCTGCTCCGGAAAGGCCAGCCTCGATACGCCGATCAGATTGCTGGCGCACTGAGGCCGCGCCTTGGCGTAGGCTTCTTTGCGCACCTTGCCCGCTACTGCAAACGCCTCATCGACATCGAGGACATAGAGCGTCTCTTCCACCACGTGGTCGAGGGTGGCTCCGAACTGTGCCAGGATCGTTGCAGCGTTTGCATAGGTCACCCGCATCTGCTCCGCCATCATCGAGAAGTCGGCTGGCTTGCCGGTTCCATCGAGCGCAGCAGGCGCGATCATGACGCCCTTGTCGTCGTGGCTGAGCTGGCCGGACACATAGATCATGTTTCCGATCTTGATTGCCTGTGCATAGCCGTAGTCGTCTTCCGCCGGCACACCGTGATAGGCAGCCTCTTTGCCATTCGCCGCCGTCGTGTTGGTCATATCTGATCTCCTGTTGAATAAGCCGGCCCGGATGTCCGGGCCATTTGTTCTCCTCATGACTTCTGAGCGTTGGACCATGAGCCCTGGACAGATGCCAGAAGGAGAGAAAGCGATGCAGCCAGCAGAACGAGATCCTTAAGAAGGAACTGGCCAGGCATAGCTGAAATGGCCGGAAGTCCACCCGCCGTCGCTTCTGCTACGCCGGGGGTAGTCAAGATAAAGGTGAGCGTGATCAGATAGGTCGCAGCCGACATCGCCGCTCCCAATGCGGAGAAAATGGGCTGGAAGGCTCCGAGAATCAGAGCCGCTGCGGTCGACAGCTCAAGTACACCTATAACGTAACTTGTCCGTTGAACTCCGAATAGGGTGTGCAACCAGCTCATGATGGGACTGCTGGCGATGAATGGAGCGATGCCGTTGGCTTCGTAAGCGGTGAATTTCATTCCACCGAACCAAAGAAAGATGACGACCAGTGCCCATCTGAGTAGGGCCAGAAGAGAGAGCGATCCAACGCTCTTTTCAGCGATTCGTAGACGAAACTGATTTGCACGAGTGGTCATTGGGGTTTCCCATTCAAGTTGTTCATCGGGTGGTTAGTTTAGGAGCCTCCACTGTAGGCCCACCAGATATCGATTTCGAGACTACCTTTGCTCAATCAAATGCCCACAAGGATCAAAATAGCGGGGCAATCCATCCCAAAAACGGCGGCACAGCACGGCACGCCGCAAATCGTCTCGTCGAGATCGAGGTTCAGCTGCTTGCAGATATAGGCAAGCGCGTCGTGGATTGTCTGCCCGAACGAAACGCAACGACAATGACATTCCAGTCCGCCACGGCTCTGGGATAGTCGCTACCGGGCGTGCATGTCGGACCGCGCGTCATTGCTAGAGCCTGACGCGAACGAGCTCCGCTCGAAGGAATGGCCTAACTTGCGCCGGCGCGTATAGCGCCTCATCGAAGCTGCACACGGAAAGCGAAGCGCATTACTCGGCCTCGCGCGCCAGGCGGCGCCATTGCCCCGGCGTCATCTCCATCTTGTCGGTGAACACACGCCGGAATGCCGCTACGGATCGATACCCGACTAAGTCGGCCACGGCCTCAGTGGTCATCGCCGGCTTCTTCAGCTCGTTGGCGGCCAGGCTCATCCGGATATCGGTCAGCAGTTCGTTGGCCGAGCGCCCCAGATTGGCCTGAAAGTGCCGCATGAAGGTGGCGCGTGACATGCTGCACAAGTCGGCCAGATCAGACAGGTTCCAGGGTCGCGCGGGATCGGCGAACATGGCTGAAATGGCCGGGGCCAGTCGTGGATGGCCGGCAAGCGCCAACAAGCCTGCCGGGGCCTGTTCGGATTCGCTCGCCGCGCGCAGTACCAGTGTGAACAGCGCGAAACTAAGCGCGTTGAGCATGGCGTATCCGCCCGGTTTGTCGCCAGTGGACTCCATGCGCATCAGCCCCACGAGACTGGCCAGGTGGTTCGAAGCGGACACGATGCCCTCTTCACCACGGCCGTCCATGGCCCGTACCACGAGAGTCGTGGGTAGATAATCGCGAATCAGCCGATCATGGGGCGGCCCGATGAAAAATCGCCCGCACAACATGTCCAGATGCTCGCCCTGGCCATCATTCTCGCTGAGCGTCCATCCTGCAGAACCTTGACGATTGTAGGTAAGACCCGGCGCATGTCCGCTGCCATCGTGCAGCACGTGCGCCGACCCGTGAGGCAACAGCACGATATCTCCATCCACTAGCTCCCTGGCTGTCCCCGTCTCCGGATCCTCAATAATGGCCCGGCCCTTGAGCACGACGTGGTAGGGAATCTCGTGCGCCGCGGACTGATCCCAGGCCACACGCCATGGCGCACCATAGACGCAGCGGACCTCCAGCTGGCCAGTGATGTTGATCATTTGCAGGAGATGGCTCAGCCAGTCGACTTGGGACATAGGACCTCGGGAACTTGAAACGCTCAAGCGTCTTATTGCGGTTGCACACCGGTTGTACGCACCGCATGGCCCCAGTGCACGAGTTGATCGGACACGTTGCGCACCGGCCGGGCTGCTCGATTGCAACCATCTATCGCGACCTAGCCAGGATCACGGAGGATAGCGGTACGCCGAACGAGTCCTGAGACAGTACCCGCATCAGCGGGTTAGGCCAATAGCTTCCGGTACTGGATGAAACCCGAGCGATCAGCGATGCGGTCGTAAAGCTGCCTGCCGTTATGGTTGGATTCGTGTGTCAGCCAGTGCACACGGGACGCCCCACGACGTCTCGCTTCCGCATAGACATGCTCGACCAGCGAGCGACCGATGCCGCCGCCACGCGCATTGTCAGCAACAAACAGGTCCTGAAGACAGCAGTAGTCGACCGTCGTCCAGGCAGATCGATGGTAGATCGAATGCACCAGCCCCAATGCTTGTTCGCCCACCATGGCAAGCGCTGCATGCATCGGTTCGCCTGGGTCCAAGAAGCGCCTCCAGGTATTCAGCGTCACGGACTCGGGGATATCCACTTCGTAAAATCGCTGATAGCCTTTCCACAGCGGAAGCCACATATCAAAATCGTAGTTATCAATGGATTTTATCTCGACTGATTGCATAGAATATTCCTGAAATAAAAGATGTGCATTCATGCACTGGCCGTCATCTATGGCGGTCAATAGTCGCTGCGTGAATGTTGCGCCCGTTTTTGGCCCGTGAATATTGGTAAGTATCGTTCGCTGCAACGGCGTCTATGCAGCTCGTGGGGCCCGCAGAAGCCTTCCCTCTCCGGGCTTCTGGCTAGGCCGCCGTCACTTCCAGCCCGCGCTGCACCGCCGGACGCGCAAGGCCACGATCGAGCCACATCTGCACATGAAGAAAGCGGTCGAAGCCAACAATCTCGCGCGCTTCGTAAAAGCCGATCAGGTTACGCACCCAACCAAGCAGCGAAATATCGGCGATGCTATAGTCAGCGCCCATCACCCAGTCGCGGCCCGCGAGCCGTTCGTCGAGGACACCGAGCAGCCGCGCTGATTCGGTTGCGTAGCGGTCGCGCGGGCGCTTGTCCTCATAGGCTTTGCCGGCGAATTTGTTGAAGAAGCCAACTTGGCCGAACATCGGTCCGACACCGCCCATCTGCCACATCAGCCACTGGATCGTTTCGTAGCGCGTGCCGGGATCGGTGGAGAGGAACTGCCCCGTCTTGTCGGCGAGATAGATCAGGATCGCTCCCGATTCGAACAAGGCCAGCGGCCGTCCGCTCGGACCGTCAGGATCGTAGATCGCAGGAATCTTGCCATTGGGGTTGAGCGCGAGGAAGGCCGAATCGTGGTTCTCATTCGCCATGATGTCGATGCGGTGCGGCTCATAGGCGAGGCCTGTCTCCTCCAGCATGATGCCGACCTTCACTCCGTTGCGCGTCGGTAAGGAAAAGAGCTGGAGCCGATCGGGGTACTGCACCGGCCAGCGCGTGAAAATTGGATGATTGAGTGTCACTTTCTCCCTCCAAGACTTGTCGGTACATACGAAGAGCCTGGACACGTTCCCAAAACTCTTTCCTGGGTGCATCCAGGCTCTGGCGTTACGCCTGCATCAGATGACACCTTCTAGGACCCTCGGAGAGGGTCGATGCGGCCGGATAAAGTTCAGATCGAGCCAGCCGGCGTGACGGCAGGAAAGTCCCTCTCGGGGTCGAACACGTTGTTGAAAAAATTCGTCAGGGAGTACATGGCCACGAGTGCGACGATCTCCATGACGTTCGCATCCGTGTAGCCGGCATCGCGGATGGCTTTCAGATCGGCATCGCTGACGTTGCCCCGGGCCTCGATGACTTTGCGTGCAAACTGGAGGGCGGCGTCGCGCTTCGGGTCGCTGGCGTGACCCTTCCGAGCGAGAATGATTTCCTCGGCCGACAGCTTGGCCATATGCTCGGCCGTAAAGCTGTGAACTGTCAGGCAGTAGTTGCAGCCATTCACTTCGGAGACAGCGAGGCCGATGCCGTCACGCGTCTTCACGTCGAGCGCCTTGCTCAAGGAGCCCAGCAGAGTGGCCCATGCGTTGAACGCAATCGGGCTCTGCGCGAAGCTCGCCATCATGTTTGGGGTGAACCCGATGTTCTTGGTGAACGCATCGAGAGTCGGTTTCGAATCGGCCGGCACCTGTTCCGGCTTTAGAGCTACAGTTCTTGCCATCATAATCTCCGTGAGTTATGCGATTTGCTAATTGGGGAAAGTCCATGTGGGAACCATCCCTCGGCTTACTTCGTGCCCAAGTCTTGGGTCGAAGCTGGTCATGCCTTCAAGTAGGAGGTACCTTGCGGCCGCCTCCCACTTGAAGGCCGCTTAGTCGTTCGGCGCGATCACTGCCGCCGCGACGCACCTATACCAAATCCAACACATCGTCCACCGGACGGCGCGGCTTCTGCGCCCAGTTTCCCGAGCGCTCTGCCCCGATGGACAACAGCATGACCGGCACTTCGTTTGCAGCCAGTCCGAACTCGCGGTGTACCGCTTCGGCATCGAAACCGATCATCGGCGTCGAACCCAGGCCCAGCGAGCGGGCCGCATAGATCATCGCCGCCGCGCCGAAAGTTCCAGTGCGTACGGCCTCGTCGCGCTGGCGCTGCGGGTAGTCCATGTACAGATCGCGTGCGGGGATTTCCCATTCAGGCACCATCGTTGCCGGCATAACGCCTGCTTCAACCAACGGAGCCAGGCGCTTAGGTATTACGCTGGAATCGGCCAATTGGCCGCAAACGATGAAGGTAACGGCGGCCTCGGTGATCGCAGGTTGATTCCAGGCGATCGGACTCAGCCGAGCCTTGGCTTCACGTGTGCGTACGGCGATGAAGCGCCAGTTCTGCAAGTGGAAGGATGTCGGCGCGGCGGTGCCGATTCGCACCAGCTCGCGGATTTGGTCGTCACTCAAGGTGGCGGCAGGGTCGTAATACTTGGCGGCGCTGCGGCTCAAGATACATTCGATGACAGCATTGGTCTTGATAGTTTCGTTGGTCATGGTTATTCCTATGGGTGAAGCGATAGGCTGTCCGGCAAGGCGGCTCACTCTACGGCCGGAAAGTCGACGTCGGTACCGTTGATACGGTTGAAGGTACTGGTGAAGATGGCGAGCGCGATGGCAAACGAGATCTCAGCCAACTGGGTGTCGGTGTAGCCGGCCTCACGAATGGCAGTGAACTCGTCTTGGCTGATCGTGCCGCTGGTGGTCTGCAGGTGGGACACGAAGTGCACCAAGGCATTACGCTTGACGTCACCCGTGGCCTGCCCCGCGCGAATGCCGCGCAAGGTATCGACCGGCAGGCCCACCATCTTGCCCACAAAGCTGTGGGCGGCCACACAAACGTCGCAACCCGCCTTCACGCTGACCAACAGCTTGATGGTTTGGAGGTCTTGCTGGCTCAGGCTGCCTGAGGCCAGTGCGCCTTGGGCGTTGAGCAGCGCGGCCAAAGAGGCGGGCGCGAGGTGGCCCAGGGCGGCGTACGTGTTCGGGACACGGCCACCGGCAATCTTCTTGACCTGCGCGTAGATATCAGCGGTGGCGCCGGTGGCGGACTCGATGGCGGGAATAGCGATACGGCTCATGGTGCGACCCTTTCATCTGGTGGTTAGGAGCCTCCACTTTAGGCGTACCGGATACCGATTTCGAGACTACCTTTGCTCAATAAAATGCCCAAAAGGATCAAAACAACGAGGTGACCCATCCTCCACCTTCGGCGCGGAAATGAAGAGCGACGTTTGGGGTACGGTTCCCGGATGGGGTCAAAGACCTGGAGTCTTTCACCGTGCCCAAGCTGGGCATCCATGGTGACGACGACCAGAGTGCGCTGGTGGAAGTCACTGGGCGTGAGTCGGCACGCTTCCTTACGCATAGCGCGTTATGTGGAGTACGAAGGCGGCAGCCACTATTTGCTCTTTAGGCGACAGGTGTGCGAGGACTTGGGTAAGCGATGTCTCCGGTCTGCACAAGCGGAAGGGAGCAGAACCGATCGGTGATCAGGCCGCGAGTTGCAGCGCCGCCGCGCCGAAATGCGGATGCCGCGAAAAGATCTCAGCAGCCCAGTTCACGAACACCCGCACCTTCGCCGACAGGTGCCGGTTCTGCGGATACATCGCTGAGATCGGCAGTTCGTCGGTCTGCCACTCCGTCATGATTTCCACCAGCCGGCCACTATTGATATAGGGTTCGGCCATCGCTCGAGAGATGCGCGCAATGCCGTGGCCTTCCAATGCGCAGCCCAGATAGACGTCGGCATCGTTGGTGGAGATCACCGAAGGCAGCAGCACTTCGCTGCGTTCGCCGCCACGGATCAGCGGCCACGGCGTCGCGCGTCCGGTGCGGTTCGACAGGAAATTCACCGCCTTGTGCTGCGCCAGCTCCCTGAGATCGTGAGGCGTGCCGAAGTGGCGTAGATAGATCGGCGACGCATAGAAGGCCAGCCTCAGCCGGCCGATGCGACGCGCCACCATCGATTCCTCGAGCGCACCCACGCGCAGCACCACGTCCACGCCTTCCTTGAGCAGGTCGATCGGCTTGCCGTTGCTGGTCAGTTCGAGCTTTAGTTCCGGATACGCATTGAAGAAGTCATGCAGTTGCGGCATCAACACCATTTTCGCGAGCCCGCTCGTGGTGTCCACCGTCAGCGTGCCGCGCGGCGAGTTGTTATGGTGCATCAGCAACTGCTCCGCTTCCTCGACGTCTGCCAGGATGCGTACGCAGCGTTCGTAATAGGCCGCGCCATCGGTGGTCACGCTGATGCGCCGCGTGGTCCGGTGCAGCAGCTTGACGGCCAGATGGGTCTCCAGCTTCTGGATCAAGCGGGTGAGCGTGGCCTTTGGCAGGTCGAGCGACTCCGCTGCGCCCGCAAAGCTGCCTACATCCACCACCCGAGTGAATGCCTGCATTGAGACTAGACGATCCATGATGAGAGCTTTAGAAAGGAGTAAGACTTAAGCGAAGCCGCTATCCTTCTTCAAATCAACGAAAACATACGGCGAAGGCGATTTGGTCCATGCCGTGAAGACCGGATCCTCAATAATGGCCCGGCCCCTTGAGCACGACGTGGTAGAGAATCTCGTGCGCCGCAGACTGCTCCCAGGCCACATGCCGTGGCGCACCGTAGACCCAGCGGACCTCCAGCTGGCCAGTGATGTTGATCATTTGCAGGAGATGGCTCAGCCAGTCGACTTGGGACATAGGACATCGGGAACTTGAACGCTCAAGCAGCTGATTGCGGTTGCACACTGGTTGTACGCTGCACATAGCCCCGGTGCGCGAGCTGCTTGGACACGTATCGCGCTAACTCGTCCGGGGAACTGGTCGGCACATACGAAAAGCCCGGACACGTTTCCAAGACTCTTTCTTGGGTGCATCCAGGCTCTGGCGTTACGCCTGCATCAGATGACGCCTTCTAGGACCCTCGGAGAGGGTCGATGCGGCCGGATAAAGTTCAGATCGAGCCAGCCGGCGTGACGGCAGGAAAGTCCTTCTCGGGGTCGAACACGTTGTTGAAAAAATTCGTCAGGGAGTACATGGCCACGAGTGCGACGATCTCCATGACGTTCGCATCCGTGTAGCCGGCATCGCGGACGGCTTTCAGATCGGTGTCGCTGACCTGGCCGCGGGTCTCGATGACTTTGCGCGCAAACTGGAGGGCGGCGTCCCGCTTCGGGTCGCTGGCATGGCCCTTCCGAGCGAGAGTGATTTCATCGGCCGGCAGCTTGGCCATATGCTCGGCCGTAAAGCTGTGAACTGTCAGGCAGTAGTTGCAGCCATTCACTTCGGAGACAGCGAGGCCGATGCCGTCACGCGTCTTTACGTCGAGCGCCTTGGTCAAGGAGCCGAGCAGAGTGGCCCATGCGTTGAACGCGATCGGGCTTTGCGCGAAGGTCGCCATCATATTTGGGGTGAACCCGATGTTCTTGGTGAACGTATCGAGAGTAGGTTTCGAATCGGCCGGCACCTGTTCCGGCTTTAGAGCTGCTGTTCTTGCCATCATAATCTCCTTAGATAAATGATTTGACTAATAATTAAACGAGGTCCAGCACATCTGCCACCGGCAGGCGCGGCTTCTGCGCCCAGTTTCCCGGACGCTCCGCCCCTACGGACAGCAGCATGACCGGCACTTCGTTTGCAGCCAGTCCGAACTCGCGGTGTACCGCTTCGGCATCGAAACCGATCATCGGCGTCGAACCCAGGCCCAGCGAGCGGGCCGCGTAGATCATCGCCGCCGCGCCGAAGGTGCCGGTGCGCACTGCCTCGTCGCGCTGGCGCTGCGGGTACTCCATATACAGATCGCGTGCGGGGTTCTCCCACTCCGGCACCATCGCCGCCGGCATGACGCCCGCTTCCACCAACGGTGCCAGGCGTTCTGGTATTACGCTGGAGTCGGCCAACTGACCGCAGACGATGAAGGTAACGGCTGCTTCGGTGATCGCGGGCTGGTTCCAGGCGATCGGACTCAGCCGGGCCTTGGCTTCAGGCGTGCGTACGGCGATGAAGCGCCAGTTCTGCATGTGGAAGGATGTCGGCGCGGAGGTGCCGATTCGCACCAGCTCGCGGATTTGGTCGTCGCTCAAGGTGGCAGCTGGGTCGTAATACTTGGCGGCGCTGCGGCTCAAGATACATTCGATGACGGCGTTGGTCATAGTGTTTCCGTTGCTCATGCTGATTCCTATGGGTGAAGGGATAAGTTGAGGTTCCGTTCGAGGTGTTGGGCGGCGTTCTCTCCTCCGCTTCTGGTGGTTGCTGCACGGATGAGTCTCTCTCAGTCGGCCAGCAGTACTTCAGCAAGCGTGCATCGGTGCATAAGCAGATCGGCCGCCGGCGCCGCGACGTCCGGCCCCTCATCGGCATTCGATTGCGCTGCCGCGCCCCCGGTAGAAACCAAGGCAGGTCGTGCTCAGATCCGGCGCTCGATCCTGGAATGCCTCGAACTCCGCTGACGGCTCGCGCATATAGGTTGTGACTCCGAAGATGATGGCATCGCGCCTTTCGAGCAGATCCTACGGCGCATCCGGACCGTCTACGGCTACGAGATGCCTCGATGCGCCCGATCGCGACAGCACCGCGGTGAACGGCTTCCGCCTGCTTGGCGATGTGGCCATACTGATTGCTCCTGGTCAGTTTTCTGCGATGCGTAGGATGGGCTTGAGTGTGGTGCTTTTGTACTGTCCTCGGCGGCTTGGTTGATCTGTTCGAATGGGTAGAATTTGACCAATCGGTCGAATGGAAACCGTCCCTATGACTTCCTCCTCGGATGGGGGTAGGCAGGTGCTTCACCCTTGATAGTGAGCCATTGCCACTGAGTGAACTCTTCCCAGGCCGGGCCTCCAATGCTTGGACCGTTGCCGGAGGCCCCGACGCCGCCGAACGGATTAATTACTTCGTCTGGTGGTCTGATCGTTGATATGCAGCAGGCCAGTGCGCAGGCGTTGGCTGAGCTTGAGCGCGCGCCCGACGTTGCTGGAGACGGCGGCCCGTATGCGGCTTTCGCGCTCCAAGATGGCGTTTACCTGACCGGCGCGGTCAGTTCTTTGTCGTTGCCATCAACGACGAATACTGCCAAGAGCTTCGCAGGTTCGGTTTTGCTCGCGTTCCGGCCGACGGGATGGCTCGCGCCGGGTGGTTCGGACCAGCTCTCGCCAGCGCGGTACACGCGCACTTCACCATCGTTCACCTTTGATTTGATTGCGCCTGATACCACGTACGCGTAAATGAAAGCGGACTTAGCGTGGAGGTGAGGCACCGAGGCAGCGCCCGGCGGGTACTCGACTTCTAGAGCGACGAGCGGTTTTCCCGGCAGATTGGGAATCGTTTGTTCAAAATTCCGCTTCACGATTTCGGTGGGGCCGTGCGCCGCAGAGCCAGCACTGGCGAAGATCACAGCCGTCACGCAAAATGCAGTCAGAATCGCACGAATGATCATGGTCGGCTCACTCCGTCTTGATGACCGCATTCTGTACCGTCGATGGCACAAACAGAAGAACCAAGATTTCTCTTTCTCGTGTGTACCAAGAATATGGACTCGCAGCTGCAGATTCACCTCTACCGGACAGCGAAGCTGTCGCTGTCAGAAAAAATTCATATGAGTATTGCCAGGGCAATAGAGTCTGGCCTGTTCGCGCCTGGCACCCGACTGCCCTCAGCTTCAACGGCGCGGCGCGCCTGCTACCAGCCGTGCGGCTGGCCTACTCGGGCTATGTAGCGTGGCGCGGCACGGTGCCTGACGCATCGCTGGACCCTGCCATCGCTGCGGTGTTCGCAGAGGCGATCACCTACAACGTCTGTGCGAACAGCCTTATACTCTTGTACCCCCAACCCAGGGCCGGATGGTTCGGTCGAGCCAGGCGGGCGGCAGCTCAAATTCGTCTGGTACCGCAACTACCTCGAGGGCGGCGACCTCTAAGAACTGCTCACCGACACGACTGGTCATCGGCATGACACCTCCTTCCCGCCTGGCAGCGTGAAGGACACTCACATCGCGGAATTGCGTGCGGCTGCAGTGTCGCGGCTGCCTGAACCAATCGGCCGGGTCGTGTGCAGCGCTGCGCAACCGTTTCTGCAGGTCATATACGACGTTGATGCTCCGCGCATGGCCTTCGGGCGCGTCTGCCTGATCGGTGATGCGGCGTTCGCCGTGAGGCCGCATGCGGCAGCGGGATCCGCCAAGGCCGCCGCCGACGCCTGGGCCCTGACAGAGGCAATAAGGCGCCAGCCGAATGTGGTAGCCGCACGTGCCGATTGGGAGCCGGGACAGCTCACGCTAGTGATCTGCGTCATAAATAATGCAACTTAATGGCGATCAGTGAGTCTGCTTTATATGGAGGGCGAACTCATGAGAATCGCGGCACAGGTTGAAGTAAGTGAAGCACAGCGCAAACAGCTAGAAACGTGGGCTACGAGCCGGACGATCGCGGTGAGGCTTGCGGAGCGCGCCAAGATGATCTTGCTCGCAGCGCAGGGCAAAATGGATAAAGAGATCGGCGTAGAGCTAGGTGTCTGGCGCGGCACAGTAGCACGCTGGCGAGCGCGATTTATAGCCAACGGACTCGCGGGGATCGAGCAAGATGAGGCGCGGCCGGGACGAAAGCCGAAGATTTCCGCGCGCAAGGTCAAGGCCATCGTGGCACTGACAACCCAACAGCGTCCGGATAACGCGACGCATTGGAGTACGCGAAGTATGGCAGCGAAGGCCCGCGTCAGTGCGGCGAGCGTGCGGCGCATCTGGCAGGCGCATGGACTCAAGCCGCATCGGGTGGTGAGTTTCAAGGTGTCGAACGATAAACACTTTACCGAGAAGCTGGAAGACATCGTCGGGCTGTATCTCAATCCACCCGAACACGCATTGGTCTTCTCTTGCGACGAGAAGTGCCAGATTCAGGCGCTTGACCGGACCCAGCCAGGCCTGCCGTTGAAGCCAGGTCGCTGTCAAACGATGACTCACGACTACAAGCGTCATGGCGTGACGACCTTGTTCGCGGCGATGAACACCCTCGATGGAAGTGTCATTGGTCAGTGCATGACAAAGCATCGACACCAAGAGTGGCTGCGCTTCTTGCGGCAGATTGATCGAAGTACGCCCAAGGACCGCGAGCTCCATTTGATCGCTGACAACTATGCAACCCACAAGCACCCCAATGTGCAAGCGTGGCTCGCCAAACACCCACGATTTCACATGCATTTCACCCCCACCAGCGCCTCCTGGCTGAACATGGTCGAACGCTTCTTTCGTGACCTCTCAGAGAACCAATTGCGGCGCTCGGCTTTTCACTCGGTACCCGAATTGGTCAGCACCATCGAGCAATACATGGAGAGGCACAATCGTGATCCGAAACCGTTCATCTGGACCGCCAAAGCTTCTGACATCTTGGCGAAAGTCACGCGTGCCCGGGCAAAGCTGAATAAGATGCAATCCGTTTGACGCACACCACTAGGACGGCAACTGCTCGAACGAACGCGGCGCATCGGCCGCGGGTCGCAGTTCGACGGCACCTAGGTTCCGGGCGATCCCGAACTAATCTTCGGTCTGCACGGACCAGGCCCCTGAACTCCCCGCCCGAAGGCACGGCACCAGTGACTTCTAGGGCAGGCCGTGCGTGCACCTCTCAAACTCACCCGCGGGAGCCCAGAATGCGACGATCCTGCTGCCCGTCCTGTGCCCCAGTTCTGGCGCGTGGAGGTCTCCTTCATCTCATCGGAGAACTCGAGGCGGCAAAACGCCTCAACCGCACGCCGGATCGATGAGGCTAGCACAACTATGGGCTGGTAGGCTTCCGCGCTATCCGCTTATGCGCCAGCTGCTCGGGTTCGGTCGCGACTTGTCGGCGTTTGCTTTTGGTCCGCCGGTCTGATCGTCACGGTGCGACCTTAGTAAGACCGCATAGCCACAGGAAGACTTCCGTCAGGGCCTAACGTCGTTGAGCCGTTGGCGAATCTGCCAGGCTAGCATCTCTAGCGAGCGGCTGGCTGGCGCGAAACGAAAGCGACCAGGGGCGACCCACTGCCCCAGGCGCATCCATCCGTCGGGGAATATACAGACGTGCAGGTCATTGTTAATGACTACCACACCTGCCAAACCAGGATGGGTTGTTACTCCTTGGCAACGAATGCCGAGGCGCTCCAGATGACGTCGCACGGCACTTGCTCGCATGGCGGCTTACCCCGGTTGGACCAACATTTTTGGCCAACTCTAGGAACGCGTCAGTTCGCGTGCGCACCGACAAGGCTTGTGCCACGCGCGAAGCGACAAAGCTCACGTCCGCTGATCAGTCCGTGGGCCGACAAGCGGCGGCTCCTCCGTCAACCCCTATTGTGATCTGCGTCGCAGCAGTGACTTACCTCCGATGACGGTCCCGATGCCGTAAGACGGCCAAGGCGCGAACGGCCGTCGAAACAGAGACAGGAAGCCAAGACGGCGGCGCCGTTCGCCGCCGTCCTGACACTTGAGCGGTCAGCCGACCGAGACTTGGATCCGCCGCGGTTGGGCTTCTTCGCGCCGCGGGATGGTCACCTTCAGCACGCCATCCTGCAGGTTAGCTTCGATGCGGGATGCATCCAGATCAGGACTGAGCGCGAAGGTTCGCGCATAACGCGGCTGCCGGATTTCTGCATGTTGTACGCGCAGTCCGGCCGGCGTCGGCACCACGGCTTCGCCTTCGATGCGCAGGTTGGCGTCGTGGACATTGACCTCCAGCTTCTCGCGCGGCACGCCTGGCAGGTCGGCCCACAGCGTAACGCCGGCAGTGGTCTCGTAGATGTCGACCGCCGGCACCAGCGTCGGTGCCTGCAGGTCTTCGCGGCGCTGGGCGACGGAGCCCTGCCTGCCTTGGGGGTTTTGGTCGCGCGAGGCGACCGGGTTCGATTCGCTCATGGTTTGCTCCTGATCTCAGCTGACGGTAATGGCGCGCGGGCGCGACGCTTCCCGCTTGCCCACGCTGATCGACAGGCAACCGTTAACGTAACGCGCTTCCACCTTGTCCGGGTCGGCCGCCTGTGGCAGCTCGATCACGCGGCGGAATTTTCCCGCGAAGCGCTCCTGCGCGTAGGGCCGCGCCTCGGCGTCGCCCTCGGGCTGTACCGGGGCTCTCTCGCCGCTGATGGTCAGTAGCCCCTTGTCGATCGATACATCGAACTGGTCCGCCTTCAGGCCCGGCGCGAATAGCACGATCTCGATCGAGTCGTCGGTGATGCCTAGGTTGAGAGGGGGATACGCCCCCAATCGCCCGGACCGCAAGCTCGAAGGAAATCCGCCGAACAGGTTCGCCATCTCCCGTTGTAGGCGGTCAAACTCACTGAACGGGTCGGTCGTGAAAAAGAAGTCACTCATGGTCAGATCCTCCTTCTGTGCAGCGGGAAAAGTGAAGGCATACGTGCCTGCCACTACCGCTGGCCGATCAATAGGAACACGCCGCGCGCGTTGTCGCGACGACTGGGTAACCTCTAATTAGTGTTGGGCCAGGAAGATTTCAAGGGTCTTGAGCCGCATGCGCACGACTCGTCATCGCCGCACCCCCGCTATCCGGCACTGCCCTCGCGATGTCGAATTCATGAATGAGGCCGCGCAAGCGCGACAGAAGGAAATTGGGGCTGGAAGCCTGGCGCAGAGCAAGGCTGGTCCGGCCCCACGGCGTCGGTTTGTGAATCAGCTCTTCACGGGGGCGCTTGCAGCTCTGCACTGGCATTGCGGCCCACAGGCGCATCCAGCTTGGCACTGGCATTGCGGCCCGCAGGCGCAGCCAGTTCCGCAGGCGCACGCATTTTGCTCAACGGTTGTCTGGCAACCGCAGACGCAGCCGGCGCCGGGGCAAGCAGCGCACTCGCATGTGGATTGGGTAGTGGTATTCATGGCGATGGTCCTTTCTGTTGGAAACGAGACGCCAGTGTGCGACCACTGATTACGGGCAGATTGAACGAAACGGCTAAATTGTGCCTAGACGCGCTGGACGCTGATGCCGCCGGCCGCACGCCGAACATGCGCTTGAACGTACGGGAGAAATGAGCGGAGTCCGCGAAGCCCCCTGCATGTGAAGCTTCGGTCAGGTTGTTGCCGGCAGCATACGACGCGATGACAAGTTCGAGGCGCAGCCAGAGTTCGTAAGGCCGGAACCGGATGCCGGTTTCCTTTAGGAACAAATGGCGGAAACGCTTGGGAGAGAGATGGACGGGATCAGCGATCTCGGTCAACGTGACCGCCTCGCCGACCCGTTCGCGCAGCACTTCAATGGCGCGCTCGATCCGCTTATCGAGCTGCTTGGACGGCAAGGCCTGGGCCAAGGTGAGCCTTGCGATCACTGCGCGGGCGCTGAGTTCTTCGTCAGTGGCGTTTGCGTCATAGGCGGTGGCGATCGCCGCCGCCTGATCGGCGAAGGTATCAAGGGCCAGCGATGCGATCCCTGTACGGAAGCGTTCCCGCAGCATCGGTCCTTCGCGCGATTCGGGTCCGGTGAAAATCAGGGCAACGAGCTCGCCGCGTGCCTCGAAGGCGTGCGGGTGATGGGCGGAGATGCCGCTGCATAGGCTGCCCAGTCTTCTCCGGGAGTCTGCAAACGCACCGTTCCATTGGATAGCTCGTAACCTGGATGGCGTGTGCGCATAGAAACCGGTTTCCTCTTCCGCATGGCCGATCCAAATACTGCCGCCGCGCCAAAATACGATCCGCCCGGTCCCGAAAAGCCTTGCACCGCCTCCGCGTCGTTTGTTGGTCATCGTTCTTCCTGCCAGCAGCATCGCTATGACCTGATTTTGGCAGGATCCTTACCGGATCGGGTCCCTGGCACTCCGAGCATGCTCCCAGAGTGTCCAAGGTGGCTCACACCGCGCCGCCAGGGTGACGCAAGAGCCGGTAGACGTCCACTTGGTGGGTCACGTCGCCGATCCGACGGGCAAGGTGGGATAGACCATGACCTGCGTCCGCCAATTGCATAGGGGGAGCGGCGTCCGGCGGCCGGGCGGTCTCAGTTAAACAGCAACGCGGTAGTTGCGGGCGCTGTGCAGCACGTCGATGCACGCGGGTGGATCGCCCACCACGCGGTGCAAGATCTGGCTTGCCGAGTATGCGGCGCCCGATGCCGCGGTCCTCGTTGCGGGGCAACAGCGGGCAGGCGAGCGGCATGTCTGCGAGCGACAGGCACTGGCAAATGCTGTACGAAGGAAAGCTCGCGGCGCGGGCTTTCGCTGGCAATGTAGTCGGCGATGGCTTCGAGTTCGGCCTCGACCAGCGGCGTCAGGCGAACGAGGATCATGCGCCGCGATCGGATGTGCGGCCTGCCGCGGCGCGGTAAATAAAAGTGGTGTCGCAAACGCCAGACGACAGGTGCCCCCGCTTATTGGTGGCTCCCGTCCGTGCAGATGCCACCAACGCCGCAGCGGCGGGGAGCCACTGTGGCCAACCTTGCCGATAAGGCAACGTTATCGTGCCCTATTGCCGTGGCCCGGAAACGCCAGCGTTACGCTCCCGCTCAACACAGCTGGCGCCCGTGAAGGGGAAGCGTAACGGCATTAGCCGGCCAGTTTGAGTCAAGCCGGTCTCGGATTGTCGATGACCCGAACGACACCGAGCTTGAGACGGTCGTTTCAGGCAGCGCCTACGGCCGTTCCGCAAATCAGTAACGGCCGTTCCAACTGAACAGGGACGCCTACGATTGCGGTTAAGTGCGCTGCCTGATCGGCAACAAGAGCTTGGCTGCTATCCTCGACTCACCCACGCGGCACTTCTTATGCGCCTCGGTAAACGGAATCTTCCAACGACTTCCACAGGTCTTGCATAGTGGGGTTCGTGTTGGATATTGCACGATAGGACCGAATCTCCAGTTGCGCGCTCCACTCGTCGCCGCCGGCGCGGACAAGCCGGCCTGCGTCGATCTCCTCGCTGACGGCACTGAACGGAAGCCAGGCAACCCCGTATCCCTCGACAACCATTTTCATCAGCAGCATCGCCATGTCTGTTTCGTAGCAGGCGCGGAAATGGTAGGAGGTATCCACGCTATTCAGGATCACGTCGACCACCCGTCCCATAAAGGTAGTCGCCGTGTAAGCGAGGTATGGCAGAGGGGCAGTTGCAGAGCCAGGCAGTGCAAACATTGGTGCGCCACGACCGTTCGGCGCAGAAACGGGGATAAACGCTTCCTGTCCCAAGGTCAGGCTCACAAATTTGTCCTCGTCCAGTTGCATGGGGACGAGCGGATGGTGGTACCCAATCATCAGATCGCAACTGCCCTCGGCAAGGGCGATGACGGCGTCGTGAACATTGGCTGCGACGACGCGGGCATTGAAATCCCCGGAACGCTGGTGAAACTGCTTCAGCCATTTCGGCAGGAAGGTCAGTGACAGCGTGTGCCCGGCGGTGATCTGGATCGAGCGTCCAGGCATCCTGGCCTCCTGCCGCAGCGCTGAGCGAACCTCGGTCAGCGCGCCAACCGACTCCTTGCTTTGTTCGCAAAACCGCCGGCCCGCGGCGGTCAGTTCGACCGGATAGGTTCCACGGTCGACCAGTTCGACCCCGACCCAGTCTTCGAGCGATTTGACCCGGCGAGACAGCGCCGACTGGGTGACGAATCGCAATTCGGCCGCGCGGGAAAAGCTTTTGGTCTGCTCGATCGCCAAGAGGTCTTCTATCCACTTCAGTTGCAATTGTGACGCTCCTCGTGCCGCGCAGCACATCCGGTGTTGCCGCGATGGTAAACCCGACCATTGCATGCATTACGCACAAAAAAGTGCCATTCACTCCGCTTTATGGTGGCTTAATAGTATTTCATGCGACGCTTTATAAAAGTATTCCGGTATGGAATAGTTTGAGTGTACATCCTCATCAACTCGGTTTCCTTGCGCTCCTAGAATCCGGTTGCGCCAATCAGGCGCACTGATGAGGAACGCGATGAGCAAGCAAGAGATTTTCAAGGGGACGCGACGCGAGCACGATTTGCTGGGCTACCGCGAGGTGCCGGCAACCGCGTACTACGGCATCCATACCCTGCGGGCGCTGGAGAATTTCCCGATTTCGGGCGACCCGATTTCGAAGTATCCCGAACTGATTGTCGCCCTGGTCGACATCAAGGAGGCAGCCGCACTCACGAACCGGGACCTCGGCCTGCTGGATGACGCGCGCTGCCAGGCCATCGTGGAGGCCTGCAAGGCGATCCGCACAGGCCAGCACGCTGAACAGTTTGCGGTGGATCTCATCCAGGGTGGCGCCGGGACCTCGACGAACATGAACGCCAACGAGGTCGTCTGCAACAAGGCGCTGGAACTGCTCGGTCACCAGCGTGGCGAGTACGAGGTTCTGCACCCCAACGAACACGTCAACATGAGTCAATCGACCAATGACGTCTACCCGACCGCCCTGAAGGTTGCGACTTATCGCAGTGCGCTCCGCCTCCTGGACCAGATGTCGCTCCTGGAAGCGTCGTTCGAACGCAAGGCGACAGAATTCCGCACCATGCTGAAAGTCGGCCGTACGCAGTTGCAGGATGCCGTGCCGATGACGCTTGGCCAGGAATTCGCCACGTACGCAGTCATGCTCAACGAGGATCGCCAACGACTGGCCGAGGCGCTCCCACTGATCAGCGAGATCAACCTCGGCGCGACCGCGATTGGTACCGGCATCAATGCCCACCCGGAGTATGCAGTCCGCGTTTGTCAGCACCTCTGCTCCATCAGCGGTCTGCCGTTGCATACGGCCCCCTACCTGATCGAGGCGACGCAGGACTGTGGCGCGTTCGTGCAATTGTCGGGCGTTCTCAAGCGCATCGCCGTCAAGCTTTCCAAGGTGTGCAACGACTTGCGCCTGCTGTCGAGCGGCCCCCGCTCGGGATTCGGCGAAATCAACCTGCCTCCCGTCCAGGCCGGATCGAGCATCATGCCGGGCAAGGTCAATCCCGTGATTCCGGAAGTCGTGAACCAGGTGGCCTTCGAAGTCATTGGCAACGACATGACCATCACGATGGCCGCCGAGGCCGGCCAGCTGCAGCTCAACGCCTTCGAGCCGGTCATTGCCTATTCGCTGTTCCGCAGCATCAGCCACCTGACTCAGGCATGCGCCACGCTGGATGAAAAGTGCGTGCGTGGCATTACGGCAAATCCCGAGCATATGCGCGAGATGCTGGACCGCTCGATCGTCCTGGTGACCGCGTTGAATCCCTACATCGGCTACGCCAATTCAACGGAAGTTGCACGGGAAGCCCTGGAAACCGGACGCAAGGTGGCTGACATCGTTCTCGAACGCGGACTTCTCTCGGCAGCAGCGCTGGCGGAGATCCTGCGACCCGAGGTCCTGACTGCGCCACGTGCACCGGTTGCACTCAACCAATAAGGCATCAGGAATCGTCAGAATTCCTGGCAACACCATCAGCAGGTGGAGGAAACAGTGAATACAAAAAAATTGACCACGCAAATCGTGGTCGCAATGGTGGCGGGCATCGCCGTCGGCTGGCTATGCCATCACCTGGCGAAAGACGCCCAGGCGGCCAAGGAGATTGCTGGCTACTTCGGTATCGTGACCGACATCTTCCTGCGCATGATCAAGATGATCATTGCCCCCCTGGTTTTCGCTACCCTCGTTGGCGGCCTGGCCAGCATGGCAGATGGCGGCGCAGTAGGCCGGATCGGCCTGAAGGCCATGATCTGGTTTGTCTCGGCCTCGGCCATCTCGCTGGCGCTCGGCATGCTGTTGGTCAATCTGTTCCAGCCCGGTGCCAACCTGAACCTGGCATTGCCTGACGTGGGTGCGGCCACCAACCTGAAGACGGGGGATTTCAGCCTCAAGGGATTCTTCACCCATGTGTTCCCGAAGAGCATCTTCGAGGCCATGGCCAACAACGAGATTCTGCAGATTCTCGTGTTCTCCCTCTTCTTTGGCTCGGCACTTGCGTTTGTGAAAGGCAGCGGCAAGTCCACCATCGCCAGCGGCATCGAAGAACTGACAAAGGTAATGTTCCGCATTACCGACTACGTGATGCGTTTCGCCCCCGTAGGCGTTTTTGCCGCCATGGCAGCATCCATTACGGTAGAGGGCATCGGCGTACTGGCCAGCTACGGCAAGCTGGTGGGCGAGTTCTATCTCGGCCTCGCCATCCTGTGGGCCATCCTGTTTGGCATTGGGTTCCTGTTCCTGGGCCGCAGCACCGGCAAGCTCGCGAGCCTGATCCGTGAGCCGATCCTGCTGGCATTCTCGACGGCCAGCAGCGAGTCCGCCTATCCGAAGACCATCACGGCGCTCGAGCGGTTTGGCGTATCCAAGCGCGTCTCGAGCTTCGTCCTGCCGCTGGGCTATTCGTTCAACCTGGACGGTTCGATGATGTACCAGGCCTTTGCGGTGATGTTCATTGCGCAGGCATACAACATCGAGCTGACGCTGATGCAGCAGTTGACGATTCTGCTGGTCCTGATGGTGACCAGCAAGGGGATGGCCGGGGTCGCACGCGCGTCACTGGTGGTCGTGGCCGCTACGCTTCCCATGTTCAATCTGCCGGAGGCCGGCCTGCTGCTGATTATCGGCATCGACCAATTCTTCGACATGGGCCGCACGGCTACCAACGTCGTCGGTAACAGCGTTGCTACCGCCGTAGTGGCCAAGCTGGAAAACGAGATTTCGCCCGTACCCGATGAGGCAGTGGTGCCAGGTGAAGCGCACGGTACTTACACCGCGCAACGCACCCCTGGTACGTCAGCCGGCTAAACTTTCACAGGGACGCAGAGGAGGCAGAATCGCCTTCTGCCTCCGGCAACCATCGCTATCTCACAAGCATGCAACAGCTCACGTTCGGAATCATTGGCGGGCTCGGCGCACTGGCCGGCGCTGACCTCTTTCTCAAGCTGGTCAAGAGCCGCGCCGTCATGGCCGACCAGGGCCGGTACCACTTCCTGTTCGAGCAGCATCCGTTTCGCGATGTAGCGACGCCACTGACGCGCGATGCGAGCATGACAAGCCGCAAGCTCTACGTCTTCAAGACTTGCCAGTCCTTCGAAAGCAGGAAGGTCGATGCGGTGCTCATGCCTTGCTTTGCGTCCCACACCTTCCGTGAAGAGCTTCAGGCGGAGCTGTCGGTGCGCCTCGTCAATATGCTCGATGCGTTGGTGCCGACGCTGAATGACGCCATACCCCGCGGTGGAAAAATTGGCGTTCTTGCTTCGGACTTCGTACGTCAGTCGCGCCTATTCGATGATAGCTTCGGCCGTGATTTTGAGATTGTGTATCCTTCCGACGCAGCGCAGGCCAGTTTAATGGACGCCATTTATGGTCCTGGGGGTATCAGGTCCGGCAATACGGAAGGTCTCGCTCTGGAGCGGATTTTCCAAGCCTGCCATGAACTGCTCGAACTTGGCGCGGAGTTGATTGTTCCAGGCATGACCGAGCTCTCCCTCGTGGCTGCGGCCTTGCAGCGGCGCGGCATCGCATTCGTCGACGTGAACCAGGTCTATGCAGACTATGCCACCACCCTGGCGGATGGGCAGGTCAATCTCGCGTTCAAGCTGGGCATCGTCGGTGGCGTTGGGCCCGCTGCCACGGTCGACTTCATGGGAAAAGTCGTGAAGAACACCACTGCGGCGAAGGATCAGGACCATATCAAGATGGTCGTTGAGCAAAACCCTCAAATACCGGACCGTACGGCAAACCTCCTGCACCAGGAGGCCGACCCGACGGTTGCGCTCTACGCAACGTGCAAACGGCTGGAGTCCGAAGGCGCGAACGCGATTGCGATTCCCTGCAATACGGCGCATGCATATGTCGAGCGTATCCAGCCTCACCTTTCCATACCGATCGTCAATATGCTGACGGAGACGGTCCTGCATATCGTCGACAAGTACGGCAAAGGCGCGAAGGTTGGCCTGCTTGCGACATCAGGAACCGTGGAAAGTCGCGTCTATCACGAAGCAGCCGCGGGCCACCTGGAACTCATCACGCCAGCGCCAGAGATCCAGCAGATGGTCATGGATGCCATCTACGGCGCTGAAGGCGTCAAGGCTGGGCATACGCAAGGCCATTGCGCTGAGTTGCTACGCGCTGCGATCGCTCACCTGCACGGCAAAGGCGCCAGGGTGCAGATTCTCGGCTGTACCGAGCTCCCGTTGATATTTGCCCAAACGGATCAATTCGAGATTGGAAGCACGCAAACTGTCTCTCTGGTCGACCCTACGGACGTGCTCGCAAAGCGTTGCGTCCAGCTTGCGCGATCTGGCTGATCGTACCTGCCATCGTCACGATGGCAGGTACGTCCTTATTCGTCCATCCTGCAATTGAAGTCTCCTGATGTCCTTTTCACGATTGCTTCGGCGCATCGGCCTGTCGCTCACATTTTTTGGTGTATTCAGTCAGAACCTTAGCGCGGCTGAACCTCCGCGCATTGCCGCTCGCGCCTACATTCTCCTGGACGGAAAATCCCACCGCGTGCTGTTGGAGAAGAATGCGGATGAACGACTGCAGCCGGCATCTCTGACCAAGCTGATGACTGCCTATATCGTGCTGGATGGGCTGAGTAAGCGGTCAATCAGGTGGGAGCAATTGGTGAGCGTACGTAGCGCTGACATTGCGATCGTGGCCGGCGATGAAGCGACCATGCAAGCTGGAAGTGATACCTTGAAGCCCATGATCGACGATGCAAATGCCTTATGCAGCGAACTCGCAGGGTTGGTGATTGCGATGGCAGGAAGCGATGCGAATAGCGTGTCAGGCGTTGCGGAGCCTGCTTTGGAGCATTGACATGAGGAAAACGTGGCTCGCCGCGACGCCGCGACGCACTGAGCGGGACGAAGCCGAAGCGTGCTGGCGAGGCAGTTTCTAGCAGAATTTGCGCATGGTGCCGCCCAATGGGCAGGCTGGACTGGTGGGACGCGCCAAACTGGAAGCACGGTTCGATACCTCGGCATTGAAATAGACGATGCTCTCGAAATGGCGGAGCAAACTGAAGTGTGACAATCCGATAGCCGGCGAGCGGGCCGCTCGTCGGCTAGGCATCTGCCAAGTACGGCTCGTTAATCCGATGACAGAATCGGCCGACGAGCCGCCATTCGCCAGCCAAGGGCGAAAAGCCGCTATCGACTGAGCGGTCATCCATCGCCTGGGAGCAAGGCTGAGATTCCGTTCGCCGCCCCAGACTCCTTGCCTGGATGAGTCTCATGGCGTAAACCCCGAGCCGATTGGTCACCGCGCTGTCATCATTCGCAGTTAGAGTAACTCCTCTAAAAATGATAGCGACAAAGGAGACGCAGATGTTCCTCACGTCTGACCAAATCGCCGCCGCGCATCGTGCCAGCCTGGAAACCCTATACGGTCTAACGCTTAAGGTGTTCGAGAGTCTTGAGCGGCTTGCCGTGCTGAACCTGCAAACGAGTAAGGCCCATATCGCTGACGGCGCCAATGCTTCGTTGAGGGCGCTATCAGCAACGACTATTCAGGATATCCTGGCGCTCCAGGAGGAGACCCTCAAGCCGGCGCACGAGAAATTCGTGAGCTACATCCGCCAACTTTCCGAGATTTCTGGCGGCGCCCAGCTTGATTTCTCTGCGTTCATCGAAGCGGTCCAGGCTGCCAACGCAGAGAAGTTGCAGGCCTTCTTTGCGAAAGTCTCAGAATCCGCCCCGGTTGCTTCGGAGTCGACAATGGCCATCGTGAAGTCGGCCATCCACGCCGCCCAGACCGCTTACATATCAGTTCAGCAAGTCACGCAGGAAACGGCTGAGCTTGCGAATGTCACCCTCGCTGACGTTGATGTGGAATCAGAATCGGCCACTGCCGAAAATTCCGAGACCTGAGGAGCGAGACTTGCGGCCAAGCACTCGCTGGCTAGGGGCGATGGCCGTTCCCGGCCACTTTGAGACATCCGTCTCGAGATACTCGTTGACCGAATTGGCATCAGGAACGGTCGTTCAACTGCAGGAGCTTTGTGCTAAAGCCTAACTCATTGGGATGACAGCAGCGCTCTAGCAACGTGCGTTGACGCTGGCCTCATCTTGCGCACCAACGTGGCGGATGAACGGGAATGCCATCCGAGCGTTGCTCGGATCAATGTCTGCCGCGCGACGACGATACCCAGGCATCTCCAACCAGGCAAATTCGCAGCGAATGCGCTCAAGCCAATAGTCGATCGCCACGGACTATGGGCTACCGTATGGGCTGGCTTTCGGCACCATCCTGGCGGGCTGGACGCTGGCTGAGCAGGGGTCGACCTCATACGACAGGGCCCAGACGCCTACCGAGCCACGGTGCCGAACTCATGCGCACCCGCTTCCTGACACTGTTGGCCGAAGCCTGCGGAAGTGCCGGACAAGCAGCGACGGGACTTGCGTCGCTAGCCGAGGCGCTCGCCGTGACGGAGCAGAGTGGGGAGCGCTTGTACGAAGCCGAGGTGCACCGCGTCAAGGGAAAGCTGACGCATGGAAGCGAACTGGGACGGCGAGGCCAGCGAAGCCACCACGCGGGCGGAAGACTGCTTCCTCCGAGCCATCGAGATTGCGCGCCGGCAGGCGGCTCGCTCGCTCGCTGGAGTTGCGGGCGGTCTCCGGGGCTGGCCTCAGCGTCCAGATCCCACCCCAAGGGTGCACAAACCTCCCCTATAGTCGTCGATACATTCCTGCAAACGGGGGCGGATGTTACCGCAGAGGTTAAACAGCAACTCGGCGCCGACGCCTCTCGCTTGCACCGGGCTGCGCCTATTGGCTCGCAGCTCCGTGTGGAATCTGGCGCTCGGGCCCGGGCCAAGTTCACCGGAAGGAAGAAGGCGGCTTCAACCAGATTCTTGATGTGACCCGCCTGGTCAACGAGGCCGTCAAGCATGTCGTTGGAGGATGGCCGGCACTTGGGCACACGCGCCCAACAGACGGATGGTCGCTGAAGGAATTTTCGTCTTTAACAGGTGACCCTGCTCGTGGTTGCGGCCCATGCGCATCCCTGTCTTCGACGTCCGCGCGCGCCAGTTCCCTTCACCCTCCGGTACGGATCTGCGCGCTGCGCGGGAGTGGATAGTCTCGCGAGATCGTCTCCTGCAAAAATCTTGTAACTGCCTTGATGCGAGGCAAGTACTGCAGGTCTCGATGGACGGTCATCCATATCGTTCTGCTCACCTTTACCTGTCCATCAAGAATCTTCACCAAGCCAAAGCGCTCCGCCTTGGCGAAGGAAGGGAGCATCACGATGCCGGCTCCGGCGACCGCAGCGAACATTTGGGCAATCATGCTTGACGATTGAAAGCCGACTTTGGGCCTGGTGATGGCCTCGTCCAGCCACCTCACAGTGTCGAGCTGAATCAAGTCATCAACGTACGTAGAGAACTGGTGGTCAGGCAAGTCGGCTGGGTTTTCCGGAGTGCCATGTTTGGACAGGTAGTCCGAAGATGCGTAGAGGTGCAGCGGGAAAGCGCCGATGGGAACGACATCCAAGGACTTGCCATCTGGAGGAAAGAAGCTCAGAAACACATCTGCCTCCCGCTGGTTCACATGCATCTGTTGAGTGGTCGTGACCAGCTCCACTGCGATCTTCTGGAATCGACCCGAGAATTTCACGAACTCGCCGGCCAGGTACAGAGAGGCGATCCCTTCCATGGTGCCAACTCTGACCGTTCCGGACGGCTCCTTATGGGAGCCTCCCAAGAATTCTCCAAGCGCCACCACGTTGGATTCCATGGCTTCGACGTACTCGAGCAACGCTTGACCACGAGCTGTAATGTGCAGCCCCTGGTTGTCTCGCTCGAAGACCGGTGCGTTGATCGCCTCCTCCAAGCGACTAATGTGCCGACTAATCGTCGACTGGTCGCACTTGATGCGGCGCGCGGCGCCCCCAAGGGTCCCGGAACGTGCCACCTCAAGGAAGATTTTCAGGTCATTCCAGTTCGGATTGATTTGAGACATAGCGCGAAAGTCACGACAGGGTTTTTGCAAGGATAACTGCGGTTTTAGGGGAAACCCTATAGGCACTTTCCCTGTGCAACCCGCCCCAGATAAGGGCAAACGGCGCCTTGCATATTTGCAAGGCGCCGCGCAGAAGTTCGGCTTTTCACATCATGCGGCCATCTCTAATCTTCGCTTGCAGCAGCCCCCCCAGCCCCTCTCCGCGCCTTGCATCTGTACCCTTGGACTGCGAGGCGCTCATCCCAACCGTTGAGGTTCGTTATGTCCAAACAAACCGATTGCCACATGCTCTTCAACCATCCGGATTTTGGCGCGCTTGTTCGCCAGCGTCGGCGTGTTGTTGTCCGGCTATTTGTCATCAGCATGGCGTTCTTCTTCTCACTGCCGCTGGTGTCGACGTTTGCACCTCAACTCCTTCTTATCAAGGTCACGCCGTCCACCACGCTAGGCCTTTGGTACAACGTGGCGCAGTACTTCATCGGCGGCGCCATTGCATGGCGCTACGCGATTCAACTTCGGCGTCTTGACGCAATGGCTGCGTCTCTCACGACCGACGCCAAGCCAGGCAAGTCGACGGTCAATGCCTCTGTTGCACAACGCACCATTGCCTGAGAGGCTGCCATGACAAAACGAATCTTCTATGCGGTACCGTTTGCCGTTGCCAGTAGTGCCGCGCTAGCGGACAACCCAACGCTGGTGAGCGCCGACAACCGCGGGCTAACCTTCGGCGTCTTCGCCGTGCTGTTCCTGCTCACACTCGGAATTACGTGGATCGCTGCCCGACGTAATTCCACGGCCAGCGACTTCTACACCGCTGGCGGAGGTATCGGTGCGCGAATGAACGGGCTCGCCATTGCAGGCGACTATCTCTCTGCAGCGGCCTTTCTGGGTGTCTCCGGACTTATTGCGCTCTACGGTCTGGATGGCATCAGCTACGTGGTGGGCTTCTTTGTATCGTTCATTCCGGTACTCATCCTTATTGCTGAGCCCTGCCGAAATCTCGGGAAGTTCACCCTTGGGGACGTACTCGCGTTCCGCAACAACTTCCGAGCAACCAAGCTGGTGGTCGCCGTATCCAGCATCCTCGTCGCGCTCTTCTATATGGTGCCGCAAATTGTTGGGGGCGCCGTAATTGTACGTGCGCTAATTGGTATCCCCTATGAGCTCTCGGTGACGGCGGTCGGTACCCTGATGCTGATGTACGTCCTGTTTGGCGGCATGCGGGCAACCACTTCGGTGCAGGTTCTCAAGGCAGTGCTTCTGATCACCTTCTGCCTAATCCTCGTCATCCTCTCCTGGATGCCCTACGGATTTAACATCGAAGCCTTCTTCAGCGGGGTCATCTCTAATGTCTCTATCCAGCAACACGTTCAAGGGCTTGTTGCAGGAACGTCGCCGCTGAGCGTGGCCGATGCCGGTCAGCGCTTGCTCGCGCCCGGCTTGTATCTGAAGAACCCCCTCGAGCAAGTTTCTCTTGGCCTGGCACTCGTGCTCGGGACAGCCGCAATGCCGCACATTCTGATGCGCTTCTTTACGGTACCCAACGCGAAGGCAGCACGGAAATCCGCGCTGTACGCGATGTTCGCCATTGGCCTGTGCCACCTTCTGATTGTTGTCATCGGATTCTCTGCGGCGCTAAACGTGGGGCCGAAAGCCATCTTGGCGATGGACAAGGGAGGCAATCTTGCCGCCCCGATGCTGGCGCAATTCTTGGGCGGTGGCCCCGACAGTCTGCTCGGCAACTTTATGCTGGCCATCGTTGCAGCCGTGTCATTCGCCACCATTGTGGCGGTGGTCGCAGGCTTGACATTGGCGGCCGCCTCGTCGCTCGCACACGACGTCTATGTTGGAGCCATCAAGAATGGCGTTGCAACCGAACGCGAGCAAGTCACGGCTGCCCGCATAGCCACGCTACTGATGGCGGTCATCTCTGTGGGAGCCGGGATCGCTGCCAAGGGCCAGAACGTCGCACAGCTTGTTGGTTTGGGATACGCGGTCGCTGCGTCCGCCAACCTTCCCGCCCTGATCTGCACGCTGTACTGGCCCCGCTGCAGTACCGCGGGCGTCGTAGCCGGAGTGCTGGGTGGCACGATCCTATCTATCGGCCTGGTGTTGATATCACCCAATATGACCTATCCGCTGCTACAGAAGGAGGCGGCCATGAAGACTGTCGCAACGCTCTCGAAGCAAATTTCAGACGCTCAGGATAGCGATGTCCGACAAAAGCTGGAAGCCCAGCGTGTGATTGCGCAATCCACCGCAGCGAGCATTTCGGACGATGCGCGCAGCATTGTGGGTCTGCACAGGCCACTCATCAAACTGCGCAACCCAGGGATCATCTCCATCCCATTTGGCTTCCTTCTTGTCTTCCTGTTTTCCCTGCTTAGCCGCAGCCATTTGTCTGAATCGCGTTGGGCTGAGCTTTCCGTTCGACGTGAAACTGGCATCGGCGCCGCTGAAGCCGTGGCGCATTAATCTTCTTGGAAAGGATCCACCATGACTCTCCCCATTGTCAAAGTCGCTGCTGTGCATGGAGCGCCCGTCTACATGAATGCCGCTGCAACGGTGTCGAAGGCGATATCGTTTATCGACGAGGCGGCTCGCCGCGGAGCAGAACTTGTTGTGTTTCCTGAGTCCTACATCCCGGGATTCCCCGTGTGGGCGGCACTTTGGGCACCCATCTACAACCACGACTGGTTCCGCCTCATGGTGTCAAACAGCATCCTCGCCGATGGCCCGGAAATCGCGCAGATTCAAGCTGCCGCCCGGCGCAACGGCGTGTTTGTATCCATGGGGTTTAGCGAGAGCACTGAGGTCAGCGTGGGTTGCATCTGGAACTCCAACGTCCTCATTGGGGACGACGGCTCAATCCTCAATCACCATCGCAAGCTTGTACCGACCTTCTATGAAAAGATGGTGTGGGCACCTGGCGACGGCCATGGACTTCGGGTGAGCAACACTCGCATTGGACGCATCGGTGCGCTGATCTGCGGTGAAAACACCAACCCCCTCGCACGATACGCTCTTGCAGCACAGGGCGAGCAGATTCATATCTCCGCATGGCCAGCCATCTGGCCGACCCGGATGCCCGGTTCGGGTCAGAACTTTGACAATCTGGCAGCAAATCGCATCCGAGCCGGCGGCCACTCGTTCGAAGCAAAGGCATTTGGCATCCTCAATGCCGGCTTCATGGACAAGACCATGTACGAGGCCCTCGCCACTAGTGGCGATCTCCAGGCCATTGAAGTACTGGAGAACACGCCTCGCGCGGCAACGCAGTTCCTGGACCCAACTGGCGCAGTTATCGGCGACACGTTGCAAACAGAAGAAGGAATCGCCTACGCGACGTTCGACATCAACGCCTGCGTCGAACCCAAACAGTTCCACGACATAGTAGGTTATTACAATCGCTTCGACGTATTCAACGTCGAAATCGACCGTCGGCGCCTCACACCAGCGAAGTTCTTACCCGAGGCAACGGTCACCGGTCAGGCACAACCGAGCGTTGAGCGAGCCGGCACCGAAGAGGCAGCGTCTGCCGATATAGCCTAACTGATTTTCGAGAATCAGCGACCGGCTAACGCCGGTCGCCGTCTTCTTGCTGAGTTTGGCATGGGCAACCAGCTGAGCCTAGGGCGCAACGCCTCCCTACGCGAGGCACGCGACCAGGCCAGCGTGGCTGCCCTCGAACAACGTCGGCTCTATCAGGGCGGACGCGTGCCTTACCTTTCAAGCCTCGACGCCGACCGCACGCTGGCCGATACCGACGCGGCGCTTGCCAGTTCGGACGCACAGGCGGCGTACTACCAGGTGGACCTCTTCCAGTCACCCGGTGGAGGGTGGCAGCGCAGCGAGCAACCAGCTCGCGATTGAGCATGCCCGCTCGCTTGCAAGCTAGACCGGTGCCTGCAAGTCAGCATCCGCTTTCAAGTAGGGTGCTGCAAAGTGGGGGACATCGCCTATGGCCGAAAAGCACCAAGCTTCGGTCGCTCGCAGTGTGCTATGCGAATCTCCGTGAGGGGTCGGCAAGAGACAACCGGGCACCCTTACCGGCGGCGGCACCTCGCTGCTCAGCCTCACCCTGGCCGGTGAAGCGCGTCGTTGGCAGCGGAGGTGGCCGGTACCGGCGGCTAGGTCGTGCGACATAACCGGCAATTATGTCTAGATTTTCGGCTGTACCTTGTATCGCAGGAGATACAACCGATGGCTTCGGCAATGCGGCGTCAATGGGCGATGGCGCAGCCACCACTCGCTCCACTGGTTGATTGACCGCTTCGGCAGTTGGAGCGGCCAGCCGCCCTCTCCCACGGGAGGGCCAATAGCGGCGCTGGACATTCGGTGTGGAGCGGTCGGATGTCCCTTCCTCGGCCGATCCAGAGTGGTCGGGGTCAGCAAGTCAGCGGCCTTATGAGTTGCGCGTCGGTCGATTGCCCTACCCCCTTCGACCACAAAAGCTTTTCGCTTGATGCATTGGGTCTGTCGCCTCACCTAAGCGCGATATTGCCCGTGCATCGCGTCGGATGCCTGCAAGTCAGAATCGGTGCACGATGCCGGTATAGATGCCCTGCTGACTTGCACCCGCCAGAGGCTTGTTGCTGCCGGCCTCGACTGAGAACACCGCATTCCCGCCGTTCAAGACGGTACCAACCGTCCCGTAAAGCAGGGTGCGCTTCGAGAAATAGTAATTTGCGCCCAGTGCCAGCAAGGTTCCATTGCCGGCAGCATGGTTCCGGATTGCCCTGTATGCACCACCAATCAGCGTCAGCGCTGGCGATGCCTGGTAATTCGCGCCAAACCAGAACTGTTGCTGCTTATTGGCGGCCATCGGATTGTCGGCATCTGCCACTGTTGCGCCGCCGGAGCGTGTGAGACTATAGCCCCCGAACAGCTTCAGGCTGCCCACCACATACGCGGCGCCGGCCTCATACAGGCGTGAAGCAGTGTATAGATTGGTAAATTCCCCATCGGCATCTCGAATTTCTTCGTAGATTCCCTTAATCAAAATGGGGCCGTTCTCGAAACTCACACTGCCAGCCAATTGCCTGCCGGCGTTGAAATTGCCTGCCATACCATTGAGGCCTGCCTGCGCCCGGAACGAGAGTCCTCCCCAGTCTGGTGAAGTGTAGGTAATGGCATTACCACGGGACCCCCAGCTTCTGCCATTTTGAAGTGTGCCAATGCTGGTGGCCTGCATGCCCATCGGATCGAGGGTCCAGCCCTCCGAGTCAGGCAGCCCCATGGCGCGACCGAGCCACAGGGTTCCATATGTGTTGCTGGAAAGCCCGACAACAGCGTAGCGGCTGAAGAGGCCTGTACCCGCTCCCAGCCCGTCACCCGATGAAAATGCGCTCTCCAGATTCATCACCGCGCTCAGGCCTCCACCCAAGTCCTCCCTGGCCCGGAGCCCCCACAGGCTTACCCCCCATTGATTGCTGCCGTAACGCAGCAAGCCGCCGGTTTGCCCGTTTCCGGTGGCGATCTTGTTCATATAGTCGACGCCGCCGGCAACTCGCCCATAAAGGGTGATACTGCCCTGCGCATTCGCGACCGCCGCCACAAGCAGCATGATCGCCGCCACAGCGGCCCTGGCACACTGCCGCTTCTTGCCATACCTCAGAAACATCTGTCCCTCCACCACCAGCTTCAATTGCTGACTTAGCTACGAAAATAGTCCCATGCTGCGCGTCGCAGAATCTCGTCAGGTCGGAGGCAATAGCATCCCTGCCCGTTCGTGAAATTCGAACAGACCTCACACCCTGATTTGCCCTTTTATGACTGGCGACTCCGACAGCGCCTCACAGGCCTGTCTATCGAGGCGACTGATCTTGCCCCCGAAGAGTGGAGTTCTTAGCCCTATGTTCAAATACGAGCAAGGAGCTAAGAGATGTCAGGCAAGCAAACGCGAGCGAAATACACGCAGGAATACAAGTTGGAGGCGGTTCGCCAAGTGAGGGCCGGCCAATCGATTGCGGTCACGGCCAAGGTTCTCGGCATTCCCAAGGGTAGCCTTGGGGCTTGGATGCGTCAGAGTGAAAAGGGAGAACTGGCGGCAGGGACGACTGGCAAGCCGGTGACCGTCACGCCTGAGCAGATGGAGCTGGCTCGGCTGCGGGCGGAGAATGCGCGCCTGAGAATGGAGCGCGATATCGCAAAAAAAGCCGCGGCATACTTTGCGCAGGACGTGTTGCAAGGTATGCCTGGATTTACCAAGTGAGAAAGCACTGGCCAGTGAGTATCTCGTGCGAGGTGCTAGGCGTGAGCGCCAGCGGGTATTTCGCTTGGCGCCAACGGCAATCAACCAACCCCGGCTCCGGTGAACGCCAGAGTGACGAGGCCGTGCTGGCCCACCTGCGCGCCATCCATGCCGAGGTCAAGCAGGAATACGGTTGGCCGCGCATGCATAAAGAGCTGCTCGCGCGCGGTGTCAGGGTGGGCAAGGAGCGGGTGCGTCGCCTGATGCAGCGGCATGGCCTACGCGCGCGCACCAAGCATAAGTTTGTTGTCACCACTGACAGCAAACACAACTTGCCGGTGGCCGCCGACCTGGTGCAGCGCAGGTTCACCCCTGAGGCCCCGAATCAGCTCTGGAGTGGAGACATCACCTATAGTACGCCCAGCCAGCGTAGCCCGCCCGTTTGGGGGTGAAGCTGCTTGAGCATGTTTGGAATGCAGACCCGGTGGAGTTGACATTGCAGTACCGGGGCATGCCCTTCCTCTGCTGCGAGGGGAAGTGAGCCGAAGCGGCGGTGACCTGCTGACACTGGCAGGGTGACGTAGTCCGTGGGAAACGGGGCTTGCGGCGAAGCGGTTACGCCAAGATGAGTCTCTAGGCTGAGCATGGGACGGTTGAGGAACACGAACCTGTTGAAACGCATCTGAGGGTTGAAATGTCACCCCTGCCCACACCGCTTTATGGGCAGGACGCGGGCTGCTGCCGGGCATACATATGGCCCGGGGGCACGAGTACTGACTGGACATGTATGCCGGACAGATGGAACCACGGGGAGCGCGCAGCTAGATCGTGGTGTCCGCGACGACTTGCGGCAAGCAAGGATAAAAGACTGCGACAGGCAACCTCGCCCATGCGTTGAGTCCAGCATGTGAACTGGGGAAGGTTTGCACAGATGCCAAGGGAGTGTGCCCCCGATGATG
This sequence comes from Cupriavidus sp. PB-02, assembly GCF_058252315.1. NCBI lineage: Bacteria > Pseudomonadati > Pseudomonadota > Betaproteobacteria > Burkholderiales > Burkholderiaceae > Cupriavidus > Cupriavidus sp. PB-02. The sequence continues at coordinate 1,086,563 of NZ_CM177695.1, read as the reverse complement.
TGCAAACTGGCGGAGCCTCCGTAGTAGTCCGAGGTCGGGAAAGCCGGCCGCATGGCGAAGGGAGGCAGTTGAAGTGGTTTGTTGAGTTGATTAACTGACCGTAGTGAGGTGAAGACCTTTGATAATCAGTGAAATGCAAAGCAAACTGGCGACATGGTCGACGGAGAACAAAGAGCGCAAGTTCGATCGACTCCTGAGGCTGATTGCCAATAGGGATTGGCTGAGTGAAGCGGCTCGTATTACGCTGGCATCCAGCGGAGCGCGCACGCCGGGTGTAGACGGGGTCGACAAGGACATGATGGAAGCGAATCTCCAGCATGAACTGGCGACAATACGCGACGAACTGTTGGAGGGCTCATATTGTCCGCTGCCTGCAAGACGCGTGTACATACCGAAAGCAAACGGAAAACTCAGACCTCTCGGCATACCGAGCCTGCGGGATCGGATCGTGCAACGGGCAATGTTGATGGCGATGGAGCCGATATGGGAGAGCGATTTCCACCCGGCTTCATATGGCTTTAGGCCTGCCCGTAGCGTACATCACGCGATTCGCGCGGTGAAGCTCCAGCTACAAGACAGCGGTGAACAAAGTACTGCGGGACGTTGGGTTATCGAGGGCGACCTCGCCAGCTACTTTGATACGGTTCATCATCGGCTGCTCATGAAGGGGATTCGCAAGCGGATTGCCGATCAGCGCTTTCTTGCCCTGCTCTGGAAGTTCATCAAGGCGGGTTGTGTTGATCGCGAGCTGTTTCGTGCTGCAAGCGAAGGCGTTCCTCAGGGCGGTGTCATCTCGCCTCTCTTATCCAACATCATGTTGCATGAGTTCGATGCGTGGATGGAACGGAACTACCTGAACAAGAAAGTGCGGAAGGATCGGTGGGCGTGGAACTTCGCAATTCTCAAACAGCGACCCATTGCTGTTCGAGAAAGCCGGCAGTGGAAGCCAGCAGTGTCCTACTGTCGATACGCGGACGACTTTGTGATCGTGGTCAAGGGAACCCGTGAACATGCTGAGGCAGTACGCGAAGCGTGCCGTGGGTTCCTTGAAGGCGACCTGAAGCTCACGCTAAATATGGAGAAAACCCATATCACGCATGTGAACGACGGCTTTGTCTTCCTCGGTCACCGGATTATTCGCAAGCGTGGGCCACGCGGCCGCATGCGGCCTGTGACGACCATACCGTGGGAGAAGTATCGAGGCTTTGCCGGGAGGCTCGTAAAGCAATTGTCGGGCAACTACGGCATGAACAGGATGGACCTGATGGAAAGCCTGAATCGGCAGATCGCTGGCTGGGCTGCCTTCTATCAATACACCGACTATACGGCCACCATGTTCAAGAAAATAGACCGAACGGTCTTCTGGAAACTCGGATACTGGCTCGCGCGCAAGTACCGGCGCGGGTTCAGGTCGCTGATGCGCGACTGCATCCGGGCGCCGGAACCGGGACAGGCTACAACATGGGTGTTACAAGGCCAGAACAGTCGGGGGTGGTATGGGGTGGTGGCGCTTCGACGTCTCGTTACCAGTCGCAAAGGTCGTTTTACTTGGCGGACCCTGACAGAAAATCCGTTTATCCTGCGCGATGAGACACGCCGTACCATCGAGTCGCGCTACCCCGATGTCGCCTTTGCTATGAGCAACACTTGAACGGAGAGCCGGATGCGCTGAGAGGCGCAAGTCCGGTTCGGAGAGGAGAGACAGGGAAATAGTCCGACTACGCCCTGTCTCTTACTCTACTCGCCACCGATGAGGGGTGGTTGTACCTGGCCGCCGTCATTGACTTGTTCAGCCGCCAGGTGGTGGGCTGGAGCATGGCGCCACACATGCAGACCAGCCTGGTCCAGGACGCCTTGCGGATGGCCTGGTTCCGGCGCCGCCCGGGTCAGGGGATGATCTTCCACAGTGACCGTGGCAGCCAGTATTGCAGCCACGAGTTCCAGCGCACCATGCGCGACTGGGGCATGCGCTCGTCCATGAGCCGAAAGGGGAATTGCTGGGATAACGCGCCGACCGAGAGCTTCTGGGGACGGCTCAAGACTGCAAGTTTGCACGGAAGAAAGTTCGCCACCCGGCGGGAGGCCATGGACGCGGTGCTCGACTGGATAGCCTTCTATAATCACCGGCGGCTGCATTCTACGCTGGGTTACCTCAGCCCCATGCAGTACGAGCAACGCTGGCACGCGGCACAGCGTAAAAAGGCCGCATAACTCGGGAGCTAAGAGCTACACCAAACAGGGGCAACATCACAAGTGATTCACAGCGTCGCCGTGTGTGGCGCGATACCGGAGGTAGCTACGCAGCGCGCCGGCCAACGTTCCGGCGCTGGCGACACTCCATCGCTGGAGCATCTCGGTGAAGAACTGGCGCAGATGATCTGCGGTAAGCGGTAGCAGATTGGTTCGATCGGCGCTCACGCGCTGCTCAATGAATGGCCGCAAGGTGCGCAGGCGCAAGGTACGCGTGGTCGGAGCGAGCCCTCTTGCCAGGCGCATATAGTCGTCGTAATGCTGCAACTCCTCGTCAACGATGTCATTGCCTCCCTCGGTGATCGGAATGCCTTGCTCGTGAAGTAGCGCCCTCAGATGCGCTAGTGCTGCATGATGATGACCCCGATCGCGAGACACCTCTGGCGGACAACCGCACTTGGCGAGATGTCCATCAAGGAAGAGCTCGGGATGCTCCACTGACGCGATTGCGCCACCGCGACGTCGCTGCGCCCAATGCGCAAAGTGGGCCAGGCAGTACGTATAGGAGCGCACAACCTTGCTGGCATAGCGACGCTCCACCAGTCGTTCCCGGAACGGTTGAACGAGTTCGGCGATGTTGCTGCGGAGCAGCCATGAAGTTGCTGTTGGACGGATTGAAGCGAGTGCATCCATAAGACCTCCTGTGGTTGGGCCACTCTTACGTAATGCGAAGTCCATAGCTGCATCGCTGCCATCGATCGCGTATTGCGCAGGGCTTCACGGGAGCCCCGACTTCCCGACTTCGCATAAGCGGTCACTTCGCATAATTCCTCGATGCGCGGATGGAGAACTTCCTGCGCGGCCACGTCGGCGCCTTCGCTCACTGGGGCGGGCTCGGCAAGGTCATTCTCTACGATAACTTGAAGAGCGCCGTGCTCGAGCGCCAGGGCGATGCGATCCGCTTCCACCCGACGCTGCTCTCGTTTGCCGGGCATTACCGGTTCGAGCCCCGTCCGGTGGCGGTGGCGCGGGGCAACGAGAAGGGCCGCGTGGAACGGGCGATTCGCCATATACGGGAAGCCTTCTTCGCCGCGCGGCACTTTACCGACCTGGACGATCTGAACGCGCAGGCCGAGCACTGGTGCCGCCACCAGGCGGCCGACCGGCCGTGTCCGGAGGATCGCGCCATGACGGTACGCGAGGCCTTCGTCCAGGAGCAACCATTACTGCTGCCGCTGCCGGACAACCCGTACCCGGTGGAAGAGCAGCTCGCGGTCAGGGTCGGCAAGACACCATATGTGCGCTTCGACCTGAACGACTACTCGATCCCGCACAAGCATGTGCGCCGCACGCTGACGGTGCGTGCCGACCCGGAGCAGGTCCGTGTGCTCGACGGCGTTGAGGTGCTCGCCAGCCATCGCCGCAGCTATGACCGCGAGGCGCAGTCGAGGATCCCGCGCACATCCGCGAACTCGAAGCATACAAGCGACAGGCCCGCCAGCATCGTGGCGTCAACAGCTTGGTGAAGGCCGTGCCGGCCAGCCAGTTGTTGCTCACGCGCGCGGCTGAGCGCGGCGCGAACCTCGGTGCGCTCACTACCGTGTTGCTGCGCCTGCTCGATCGCTATGGCGCGCCCGAGTTACAGGCTGCGGTCGAAGACGCGCTTGCTGCCGGCGCGCCGCACACGAACGCCGTGCGTGCCGCGCTGGAGCGCCGGCGCGCTGCGCGTGGCACGCCGCCGGTCGCGATGGACCTGCCCGAACATGTGCGGCGCAAGGACACGCCGGTGCAGCCGCACCGGCTCGATACCTACGATCAACTGACCAGAGGAAAATGATGATCATGACCCTCGCTGACTCCCTGCGCGCACGCGCGCAAGCCTTGCGCCTGAACGGGCTGGTGGAGCACTGGTCCGAGGTGGGCGATGCCGACTGGGTCGCCCCGCTCATCCAGTGGGAAGAACACGAGCGCGCCCACCGCTCGCTGCAGCGGCGCGTGCGTGCCGCGCGGCTGGGCAGGTTCAAGGCCCTGAGCGACTTCGACTGGAAATGGCCCGAACGCATCGATCGCGCGGCCATCGAGGAGTTGATGTCGCTCGCCTTCCTCAAGGAGGCGACCAACGTGGTGTTCATTGGCCCGAACGGCGTGGGCAAGTCGACGCTCGCACAGAACGTGGCACACCAGGCGCTCATCCATGGCCACACGGTACTGTTCACCTCCGCGGGGCAAATACTCGGCGAGCTGGCGGCGCTCGACAGCGACTCCGCCTTGCGCAAGCGCCTGCACCGCTACGCCGCGCCAGACGTGCTGGTGATCGACGAAGTCGGCTACCTCTCGTACTCGAACCGTCATGCCGACCTGCTGTTCGAGCTGATCAGCCGCCGCTATGAGACCCGCAGTATGATCGTCACGACCAACAAGCCGTTTGGGCAATGGTCGGAGGTGTTCCCGAACGCCGCCTGTGTCGTCTCGCTGGTCGACCGGCTGGTGCATCGCGCCGAGGTCATCGCGATCGAGGGCGAGTCCTATCGCCTGAAGGAAGCGCGCGAGCGCACCGAGTCCCGCTCCCGACAGCGGGCAGCGAAGAAGGTCATCACGGAAAAAGGAGCCTCTGAATGAGCCACACCCCGTTGCCCCCCTCGGGCCGCCGGCGCGGCTTGCCGTTCATCGTGCCTGACGACTGGACCCCCGAGCAGGCACTCGCCGTGTTCGAACTGCTCGACGATCTGCGCGAAGTCGTCAGTTCGTACTACGCGTGCCAGATCCAGGACCTGACCCGGCAAGACCGTCAGACCCATCACCATCCGCCGGACGACGATCCGCACGACCCGTTCTGACGTCCGCCGCGCGCATCACGTCGATTCGAAACCAAAGGGGCCTGCGGCCCCTTTATTGTTGAGCGTTACGCTCAACCTTGCGCCGCCGTTTATGAGCGGTTTTACACCGCCGCTAACAGTCAATCCATACGCTGCCCCGACGCAGGCTCTTTCGTAGCGACATCATCGTGCAGGCAGCGAAGGCCTGATAGCCGCGCTTTGGGTCAGGGTCATGGACGAGGTCATGCCACGCCGTGCCAACGCCGGTCTCCACAAAGTCTTCTGGCAGAGCATTGAGCTTCCTCGTCTGCATGTCGCGCCACGCCTTGAGGTTCGCAAAGCCGGGATCGTCCTCCCTGCCGCCGAATTCCAGGTCTTCCAGGCCCGACAGCAGAGCGTGAACCCGCTGATGGTCACCGGTCTGCGCCGCGGCGCACGTGTGACGCAAAGCTCGATTGCGCCGCGTCGGTGACGATGGCCAGGTGCTTCAGGGCTTCATCCACTCGCTGCTTGGTGGACTTGCTCTTGTCTTGCAGAACGGCCTTGGCCTTGAGCGCCTGCTGCCTGTCTTCCACGGCAGAACGGGTGTGCGTCGACTGCGCCGTGCTGGCCGCGCGTCGGAACAGATCCTGGCTGCGTCGGCTGATCTGGTGCATCGCGATATCGGTGAGTTCCAGCAAACTCATCCGTAGAAAGCACACCAGTTCAAGCGCCTGGGTGCTCTCCTTCAGTGCTTTGGTCTTGGCCGGGCGCCTTGCTTGTACCTTCTGCGCATAGGCACGCAGTTTGGGCAACGCGATGTCATCCAGGTTCCACTCGTGCAAAGCGAGGGACTTCAGGTAGCGGACCTTGTCCAGCGTTTCAGCGAGGTTCTTGGGGCCGTTCCGCCTGGAGGGCGCCTTGATCCACTCGAGGTGTGTTGCAGAGCCGTCAGCCCGTGGACTGCGGACGGATTCCATGCAGTGCTGCAGCGTGGCTGCCGGCACTGCGCGGTTGACCGCTGCCAGCATTTGCGCCTCGTAGGCGGAAAATGCATGCCGTGCCAAGTCGGTGATCTGGCGCTGGCCGGGAATGAGGCGGCAGCGATCGTAGAGCCATCGCTGGGCGGTGGTTACAAGTTCATCCACGTGTGCCGCTGCGGCAGCTTGCACGCGGAGCATCTCCAGCAAAGCGGCCTGGCTGGTGACATCGAGCGCCTTGATGCCAAGGTGCTCCTTGACCCATTGCTGATGCTCGTACAACGTCGGGCGTCGTTGGTACAGCGTCTTCAGGCTGGCAATCGACAGCAGCGGCGCGGAGAAAGCTTCGCACAGGTACCGAAGGAGATTGCGCGGAACGGCAGCAAACCGGTCCAACGGCCGACCGAAGGCCCGGCGGCAAACGAGCTGGAAGCTCTCCCCACAGCATCATGGGCAACTGAGAAGTCTATGCGGGTACATAGGGCGCTGTAAGCGACATGACGCAAACCAGCACCTCGCCTAAATTCCTACGGTGGCTCAACTGATTCTAGATTGGCATAATGCCGCTAAATCTTTTCGTTTGATCGTCCTGAATCGCTTTCAAGCGTCGCTCGGGGCGTGGGCTGCCTGCGGGAGCGTCCGGAAAATAGTGCGGAGATTCTGGGCTGCATGACAATCTCGACCAGATAGGCGACAAGCAACGCGATAGGCGTTGCCACGGCGAACGTCTGCAGCTTGCCCAGATCCAGCGAGCTTACGAAATTCAAGATGGGATAGTGCGTGGCATACAGGCCGTAGGAGATCGGTGCCAGCTTGCTGCACAACAGGAGCGGTCGCCGCGGGAGCGACGCCACGCGTGACAGGGCAATGCCGGCCACCAGGAACAACAGTGCGGCACCGAAGTGGCGAATCTGGCCGAACGGTTCCAGCCCGGGCGATATATAGGCATGCATGACCAGGGCGTGAATCGCAGGGATCAGCCATATCACTGCGCTTGCCGCGACGAGCAGCAGAGGGAACCGCTGCGCGCGAAAGGTGAGCGCGGATTCCTCCCGATACTGCCGCGCCAGTTCCAGTCCAGCCCACCAGATTGCAAAGTAGCTTGCAAACAGTGCAGGCTGGCTCGGATACACGAGATAGCTCGCAGTGCCAAACAGGCTGATACTTGCCACGATCCAGCGTTGCACCGTCACGGACAGGCGCAAAGGCCGCAGAAACAGCCACGCAAATCCGAGATAGAACCACCACTCATACGACAGCGACCACAGCGCGATGTTTGAGCAGAACGGAGCGAACCAGGCACCGTGCTTGATAGTAGGCAGATCCTGCAACATGAGCAGGTTCGCCATCAGCGAAGTCGGCTGGATGCAGTCCGCGCGGTCCGTTAAGGCGGCGACCAGCGCGGCCAGCAGCAGCGCCACAAGGAAGATGGGATAAATGCGGATCGCCCGTGCACGCAGAAATGATGCGACGGTCTGCGGCCGCTTCGCCGACGCACATGAGTGGTAGATGACGAACCCGGACACAAGGAAGAACAAGATAACCGCTTCCTGCCCAAATCGGAATAGCCACTCGAAGATTGTGCCGGGGAAAGGGTGCAGGTGGTGCACGAATACATACGCTGCGGAGAATCCTCGGATGCTTTCCAGTGCTTCGAGCTTTTTCATCACGACCTCTATCACTTAGCCAGAAGGCATTGCCCGATCCGCAGAACGGGAGCAATTCCGTAGGCGCGCCGATATGCTGCAATGCTCTGTCGGACCACGCACGCAAACCGCAGCGGCAAACGGCTGTACCTATCGTGCGAGTCTAGTGATTTTGGGTGTGAGGGAGGCGCTGCCCTGGAAGGGATTCGGTTCGCTATCGCTCACAGGGGCTGAGAACTCAGCGCCCCTCGATCAATTCGCCAAACAACTCCCTGACCCTTGTTCGTGCGTCAGCGAGCGCGGCGCGGCCCTGCTCTGGCCCTGCTCGGAGACCGCGCCAAACCGGGGGCTGACTAAGCGGCAAGGCGGTGGCCCTCGCCTTGAGAAATGGAGGGATACCATCGTTCAACGTAAGACCGAAGCTGGTTATTGAGTACGGCGGTCCGGATTTGCAGCAGGTTGTGCGCGTGCCGAGGCCGCCAGGCCATCTGCTGCCGTTTGACGAATCGCGTGCTGACCACCTGGTTGACGGCCGACTCAACGAACCCCGATGCAATGGGCTCCCCATGCCGATAGCGGTCACCGTAGTTCACGATGAAGTGCCGGTTGTTGTCGAGGTAGACAATGAACTCCTCGAGCTTGCCGAGGAGTTTGGCCTCTTCGGGGCTGGCCTCAGCTTCCAGATCCCAGCCGAGGCTTTCCATGGCGCAACGCCGGATAGGGGCAGCCGTGCCACAGGTGCCACTTGGCGCCATGCAGCGCCTTGATCAATGCTGGGCCAGTGCGGACGGACGCTGGGTGAACTGCGGCTCTAGGCCGGGGATCGCGGCCACAGGCTTGAAGGCCCACCTTGGAGAAAAGGGGGGTAGGCCATTTCATGATCGGGCGGTTCAGTCGAGAGCCAGCTTCTGGATCAGATCGGCTTGTGCAGGAAAAGCCTGTCTCAGGTCGGCAAGCTGATCGGCGGTCGGGTTGAAGCTGTCGCGAGGGTCGTAGCCGGGCGCCAGACTGCAGCTCACCAGCACGTAACCGGGCCCCAGAAGTTCCGCTCCGAACCAGTGGTTATGCGGAGCAACTGCCTGCAAGACCTGTCCCTGATCCAGATCCGCACCGATGTCGATGGTGGAGTAGGTCCCGTCGGGGGAAAAAATGTGCAGCCGCACCGCACTCCCCTGGTGGTAGAACCACTGCTCGTCCTGGTTCAGGGCATGGAGACGGAGCAGTTCTCCCTCTTTCAGCAGGTAGTAGTTAGTGGAGTAGAAGTGGCGATCGCCTGCGAAGCGCTCGGGCAGGGATGCGCTGCGCACCCCTTCCCCGCTGCCTGGCCCCGGCGCAAAGTGCCCGCCTACGCCAGTGGGGGTGAGCTCGAGCTTCTGGATCAGATTATCCGCCTCCTCGTCGGCGGCGGGGAATCGTTTGGAGAAGCAGACGGTGATCCCAATGATCTCTGTCCCTCCCTTCTTTCGCAGCAGGCCCTTTTGCGTCACGATTTCCAGGGCGGTCGTTCCGCCGTCCGCCGTCGGCACATCGATGGTTTCGTGGAAGTTCAGCAGGGGCTGGCCGCTCGCCATCACCGCCTTGTCGTGTGCCACATGGGCTGCGCGGGAATCGGCGCTGCCGATCAAGGCATCCTTGCTCTGTCCCACCAGATCCGCAAAGTTCTGGTTCACCCAAAGGAAGACAGAGTCGTGGTCCTTGATGCAGAAGTAGACGCCGTCGGCTTTGTCGAGCACGTCGCCCACACCCATCGGCGGATCGGTCGGGAGCATCTGGTTGTTTCGATCGACGCTGGGCATGGCTCAAGCCGGCGCGTCGCAGGGCGCTGAAGAGAGTCCGAGCTGCTGGTCGGCGAGATCCTGGGCCAGTGCCACCATGGTCATCGTGGGGTTCCAGGAACCACTGGCGGGCCACAGGGCGCCGCCGGTCACAAAGACGTTTTCGACGCCGTTGGGGCGATAGTCCAGGCCCACCACACCCTCGTCGCCGGCGCCGATCCACAGCGTGGAGCCCTCGTGGACCAGGCCGCCGACCCGCCGCTCCTCAATGGAGGGGCGCTCGGAGGACCAAGTGCCGGTATTCGGATCGCCGTGCCAGTACTCCACATTGCCCTTGGGGGCGAAGACGCGCTCCATCATCTGGAATGTGCCTGTGTCCATGGTGTCCCAGGTCATCCGGTCGTTTTCGTTGGCGAGCACCTGCAGTGTCACGTTGGTGGTGGGATCCGCCTGCCCGTTGAGGTGGAAGTAGTTCTTCGGGTTGCGATAGTCCATTTCGCCCAGCACCGCGCAAACGAAAACGAGGTAGTCCTCGGAGGAGCGCAATTGTGCAATCGAGGCCGTCGCCACGACATCCGGCATGTAGCGGGCTGCTTTCTGGGCATTCTTCTCCGGCTCCCGGTCGGAGAGCACTGAGAGCTGGACGTGGTACTGCATGTTGTTGTCCTTGTTCTTGCCGGCGAGGTAGATCGCCGCCAGCTCCAGTTCGCCAATGCGATGGCCGAAGTCGAAGTCCTTTCGCGGCACACGGGCGACCACCGAGGTGATGAAGTGCGCGGTGAAACGATCCCCGGCCCGCTTCATCTGCGGGAAGGAGTTGAGAAGGAGCGTGGTGGGCGGCAGCGTGCCCATGGCCAGGATCACCTTGGCGTGGCCGACGTTGAGCATCCCGCGTGAAGTATCCAGCGCGGTGGCCACACCGTCCTGTTGGTGGATACGCTCGACGATGCAGTTCGTCACGATGCGAAGGGGGCTGCCGGTGCCGGCCGCTGCCAGATCGGCCTGCTTCGAGGCCAACTCCATGATCACCGCCGGGGTGGAGAACTTGGCGAAGTCCACCCCACTCGCATCGCCCGCCCCCGCCGCGAGGGGCGCTGGCATCCAGCGGGTCGCCGACTCGATCAGGCCGATTTTCTCGTTCAGCATCTCCTGCAGGGCGGTCTGCATGATGCCGTAGGTTGGCCGCTGGCGGGCGATGATGCTCTGCAGTTCAGGTCCGGAGGCGGCGTCGATCTTGTCGGCGGGCACCACGTTGAGCAGGGTTTCGGCCGAAGCGAAGCGGGCTTCGGCGGCGGCGATGGTCTGCTCCGGCCAGAAGGCCATCTCATCGCGCGTGGGGCGGGGGCACCAGGCGCTCCACATGATGCTGCGTCCCCCGAAGAAGGGCACCATGCCATGCTGCCAGTTGATATGCCCGCTGGGCTGGTTGGCCGTCTGGCTGGAGAGCGTCCAGGGGAAGGTTTCCGTCAAGCCGCCGAGGGTGTGCTGGTAGGGAATCGGGAGGTTCTGAAAGTGCTCGGGGAGGAAGAACGGGCCGCGCTCCACCATCAGGATGCGCGTCTTCGGCCTCGCCGCCAGGATGCGCTCGCAGAACGCAAGCGCACAAAAGCCGGTGCCGATGACGATGTAGTCGAACTGCTCTTCCTCCCGAACCTGTTTCCACCCGGTTTCAGACAGGAAGAACACGTAATCCATCACCTTCTGCGGGGTGGAGATCTGGGGGCCGGGAGTGGGATAGCCATGCGCAAAGTTCGGCGAGCTGGAAACGGCGGTCATTGATGCCTCCAATCCATGGTGGGAGGACGGCATGTCGTCCTCGAAAGGCTCTGGACACTCTGTGGGCGTGCGACGGTTTGCTGCGCTGCTCTTTGCTGCTGCGAACGTTATCTAGACAAGCTAGCAGATGGGAACTGGATTACAAGGACGGAGAAAATTGTTGATCCGTTTGCGTTGGGCCGAGGCGCCGAGCGAAACGGGGCCTTGGGCCGAAAAAACGGAAGGTCGCCTTGCATAGGTTCCGTGTAGTGGTCTAATTTCCTTGGACAGGTCGATAGGAGGACAATCCGGAATCGACGAGGAAAGAGCTAGATGACAAGAAGGCGCCGACAATTTGACGCCAGCTTCAAGCTGGAAGTGGTACGGATGGTACGAGACCAGGGATTATCGGTCAGCGAAGTCTGCCGGTCGATGGAACTTGGTGAGACGGCCGTTCGCCGCTGGGTGGCGCAATACGACGCCGAGCGCGCCGGCGGCCCGGGCGAGGGCAAACCGCTGACGGCCGAACAGCAGCGCATTCGGCAGCTCGAAGCGGAGAACCGACAACTGCGCGAGGACAATGCGCTGTTAAAAAAAGCGTCGGCCTTCTTTGCACGAGAACTGAAGTGAGTTATCGCGTGGTAACTCACTTGCAACAGGAGGCCGTATCGGTCAGTAATGCCTGCCGGGTTTTGCAGGTGAGCCGCTCTGGCTACTATGCGCACCGGCGTGCCAAGCCGAGCGCAAAGAGCCTGCAGGAACAGACCCACGTCAAGGCAGCGTTTGCTGCCAGTGGTGCGAACTACGGCAGCCGGCGCGTGATGCATGCGCTGAGGGCACAAGGACTACGTATTGGCCGCTATCGGGTCCGCACGCTAATGCGCGAAACGGGATTGCGCGCGAGATGGAAGCGCAAGTTCGTCTCGACGACCGACAGCAGGCATACGCTACCTGTGGCAGCGAACGTGCTCGACCGGCAGTTTGACGTGGCCGAGCCCAATCGCGCGTGGGTTTCGGACATCACGTATATCCGCACGGCGCAAGGCTGGTTGTATCTGGCGGTCGTGCTGGACCTGTACTCGCGTCGTGTGGTTGGCTGGTCGATGGCTCCCACCATGCCGGCCGGACTGGTCATGTCGGCACTGACCATGGCGTTGCAGCAGCGCCGGCCAGAGCCGGGACTGGTCCTGCATTCCGACCGGGGCAGCCAGTACGCGAGCGATGAATACCAGGCGTTGCTCAAGCAGCATCACGTGGTTTGCAGCATGAGCCGCAAGGGAAATTGCTGGGACAATTCGGTGATGGAACGGTTCTTCCTGAACCTCAAGATGGAACGCGTGTGGCAGCGGCAGTACGCCAACCACGATGAGGCACGGCGCGACATCAACCAGTACATCATCGCTTTCTACAATCCGGTGCGCTTGCACTCCACTTTGGGCTATCTGTCGCCCGCCGCCTACGAGACGGAAACGACAGTGAAAGAACCTATCTGCCTGTCCGAAATAACTTGACCACTACACCGGTCCTGTGTAAAGGAAAGCGCTGGTCCAGGTGGCGGCAAGCAGGATGACGTCACGCGAATTTGGCCTGACAGCAGCACGCCATGGCCGCGCCGATGGCCAGCGCCGCCGCCCAGCCGCCGAAATGGGGCGTGACGACCAGCATGGCCGACAACAGGATGAACAATTGCCCGCTTGTCGTTTGGGCACGCGCGATGAATGGCTCCGACGCGTCGATAGCAGGAATGCGAAAGCGCGGCAGACGGGGGTATCTGGCACTTTGCCGTGAGCCGATGGTGCCTCGTGTTCGGCCTGGGGTGAGATCGGCATCATGCGGCGGAGTCTTCGAGCCATTGATGCAGCGCCCGTCGGTCAACTTTGCCACTCAAATTGAGCGGCATGCTTTCCAGGGGAATGACCCGGCTTGGGAGCATGTACGGCGGAATCCGAGTCCTGAGCGCGTTGATGACCTGCTCGGCATCGATGGTTAAAGCGCCGACAAAGCAGACAATGCCGCGCGCCATGCCGTCCGCCAGCGGCCAGGCAACAGAGCCGACGACATCGGCGCCGGAAACAGCGCGCAGATGGGCGTCGATTTCTTCCAGTTCGACACGATACCCCAGTACTTTGAGCGGCAAGCGGAGCAGGAGCTGTCATGACCGAGTTCATCATCAAACCAAAGTGTCCGACCGGCACGGGTTGGATCATTCTACCTGCCACATTCGGCAGCTTCGCCGAGCGACACATCGACTACCCGTTTAGCGCGAGAAAGCGAGCGACCTACCACAGCTTCGACGGTACCCGCTTCCTTTCCCGTCCAAGACGAGACGGGCAGATGCCCTTCTGCCGCACAAGCAATCTGGACGCTCAGCGAGCAATTCCCGCCCTTCTCAGTTACCGCAATTTGAATCGCATGGCCGCGATACTGGTACGTACTGACTTCGCTCATGGTGGCGCCCCTCTCCGTTGCAAGGATCGTAGCATGAAGCACATGACAACCCAGACCCTCGACGGCGAGGCCGGCTGCGTCCCCTCCGACTGCGAGCAATACCGCTATCGCCTCTGGCGCCACTGGGATGCCAGCCGGCCGACGCTGGGCCTCATCATGCTCAACCCATCGACGGCCGACCACCAAGTCAACGACCCGACGATCACGCGGTGCTGCAGGGGTGGCTTTGATTTTGATCTCGCGGCCCGAGGGGTGTTGACGCTTCGCGCCTGGCACAGAGTCCGTCGGTGGGCGTGCGCACCGACCTGCCGCCGGCGCTGGACCCAGAATATGGGCCCCAACCAAGGTGTCCCATGCGAGCAACTGCCGTGCGACGTCATCTGGAGCGCCTCGGCATTCCCTGCCGCGGGGTCACGACCCATCCAGGGCTGGCTGGCATTGTCGTCATTAACGATGATTTGCACGTCTGCATATTCCCTGACGGATGGATGCGTCTCGGGCAGTCGATCGCGCCAGGTCGCTTTCGTTTCGCCCCGGCCACGCGCTCGGTTGACATGCTGGCTTGGCAGATCCGCCAGCGGCTCAATGCCAGGCCATGACTTTGAGCAGGCACGGTGTTCGGTTGGCGTACCGCTGTAGCCGATCGAATGCAGTAATCCCCGGACGCTACGGCCGCGCTAACTACTCTCAATGCGAACGCAACTCCTGGTCGTCTATTTCGCCCTGGCCCTTACCTTTTTCTTCCTGCCGCGCTAGCCCGTCACGCTCTCACGGGCTCCCTCGCTCCGTTTCAGCGTCCCATGCGCCTTCCCGTAGCTACGGCGCACGGTGCGGGAGCGGCAGGCCGCAAACTGCGTTCGCTCCGAAAAAAAACGGCGCCCTTGCTGGCTGCTGCGATTCTCCTGATGCGACGGAGCGGAAAGACTGGGTCAGCGTTGCCTTTAACATGCCAGGGTCCTAGGCATCCTGCGTCGTGCGCTCGATGATTCGGTCAAACACGAGTTCGCTCCACCCCTCGCCGCGGCCGGCGGACTTGCGCCGGCCGACCCAGGTGAGCGTGCGCCCACCGATCCAGCGCGCACGTTGCCAGGACCGCTCGACATAGATGCCGGCACGCGGGATCTCTTCCTCCTCGATGAAGTACGGCGAGCCGGGTTCGCGCAGCAACCGGCCACGGGGCGGTGCGGCACCCGCCATCCGGGCGCGCTGCAGGCGGACTTCACTCACGCTGTCCTCCAGATGCACGGGGATGAAGGGTATCCAGTTCCTGGGGGCCGTGCTGCCGGCAAGGTAGCGAATCTTCGCTTCCTCGCTTGCCGCGGCGGCCGGGGCGGGCTCACGGACGCGCGACTGGTCATTGCCGCTCATCCCCGTCCCCATCTGCGAAGGCACGATGCTTTCAACGCCCCACGCCATGTTAGCCATTTCATCGCGCATGAAATTGACGCGCTCGATCGGCGGGCTTTCGAGGACGTGGCCGACCGCGGGCACCAGGTAGAAGCGGCTGGCCGCGTCGCGGCGGTCGCGCTCGGTGAGGTGGAACAGCGCGAAGCGCTGCCAGGCGGTTTCCGGTGCCCGGCCTGCCGGACGGATATAGGTGTGCCGCCCGAAGGTATCGTCCACCACGATGCCGCGGATTTCGCAGAGCGTATTGACCGGCATCGGATGCGGCAGCATAAACCAGTCGTTGGAATAGATCAGGCCAAACTCGGCGAGCATCAGATGAAGCAGCCCGGTCGCCGAGGTCTCGATCTTGCCGAAATCGGTCTGCGACTCCTCCATCTCCCAGAAGCGCGGCCGCGGCTGGCCTTTGAAGCGGACCGGGCCGGGCAGGAAGGATTCGACTTCCTCCGGCGGCGCCGCCGGAGCGGGGTCGTCCTCGAGCGGCAGCTTGCGGCCGCCGACCAGGTCGAACGAGTACCAGTCCAGTCGCCCCTCGTGGTACTGCTCGGCCAGCAGCACCGGCTCGGCCGCATCCGGCTCGGGCGGCCCGGCGAGCGCAAAGCGGTATTCGAGATGATTGGGCAGCCAGGCGGCACCGCCCGCCTCTTCCGGCTGCGCGAACATGCGGCCGATGGCGGCGGTGCAGGATTGCGCGAACGCTGCCGCGATGCTCTTGAGCTGGTCCTTGTCGCCGCCGGGTTCGCCGTCGAGCCAGCCGTCATGCGTGCCTGCCTGTACGGCGCGCACGATCGCAACGCCATCCGCGATTTGCCCCGCCAACGCGGTGCGGACCTGCTCGGCGTCGGTGTCCTCGACCTTGCGCGCGGGATCGCCCGGTGGCGGGGCCACCGGCAGCACGCGCAGCGGAAAACGGCCGAGATACAGCGGGTAGTGGCCGTCCAGGCCGGCCGCGCGCAGCCGTTTCAGGAATTGCTTGCCCCATCGCACGGCGAACACCGTATCGCTGTAGACCTCCCCACTGACTAGTTCCCGCAGGACCAGCGGAATCGGCTCGCGCTCGACATAGGTTTCGAGCGCGATGGCTTGCGGATCGAAGGGCGCGGCCCCGCCATCGGCCAGCGCGACCCGGTCGATCGGCTGGTGGCGGTAGGCGATGCGGGAGGTGACGGGCGAGGCGGCATCCTCCCCCTGGAACTCACCGAACTGCCACTGGCGGGTCAGCATCCAGAGCGGATCGCGCACCTCCGCGCGCAGGCTGCGCGTGAAATCGAGGGTGCGCGGCCGCGATTCGAGCCGGTTGAACGCCACTATCCGTGGCAAGCGGAAGCGCTCGGCGCCGGTGAGTTGCGACAGTGTCAGTCTGGTGTTTGGCATAGGTTCCCCTCACCGCGTGCCCGCGGTGTAGAACTCGGTCAGTTGCATATAGTCCAGCATCAGCATCAGGTCGAGTGATACGTCGGCCTCCATCAATGTGCTGAACTCCGACACCAACGCCGGCGCGAACGCATTCCATATCAGGCCCTGCTTCTCCAGCTGCGCCGGCTCCACCGCGCGCCGTTTGGCGCGGCCCAGCGTATCGACTAGCGTGCCGGCCAAGGCGTCCCAGCTCCATGAACCGGTTTCTTCCGGCGTCACCGCGAGCAACAAAGTCTGCGGCGGCGCCGCGTTGGGCTGGTTGAAGCGGAACGAAATGCCGGTGATCTCCTGCTCCGTCGGAATCTCCTCGGTCCATTCGTCGAGCAGGATGGCCCGTTGGCGCATGCCGGGCTTGAACGCGGAGGCGCCGTGCGCGGCGATCGACAAGGTATCGCGAGAAATCCCGAAAGCCCGGGACGGGTCGAGCGGATCCTTCTCCGGGAACTCCACCGCCAGCCAGCTATCCTGGTTGCGATGGGGCACCTGTACCGGCAGCATGTCGAGCGCGACATCGTTCATCGCCTCTGCCAGCACGCGGATGACTTCCCAGCGATGCACCTGGGGGCGCACGCGCGCCAGCGCCTGCAGCCACTCGTCGACGATCTCGCCGGCGCTCGCGCCCGGCACTGCCGCGACCGCGTGCGCCAGAAGCTGCCCGCGCGCCGAGTCCGCCAGCGCAAGGTCGGCATCGTTGTAGCAATGGAAGGCCGGCAGGATCCGCAAGGTTTCCCCGAACACCAGCTTGCCCGCCTCGAGCAAGAGCCGGACCTGCTCGGCGACCGGTGTTGCCGGCGTGGCCTTGCCGATCAGTTCGCCGGCACGGTCCAGCACGCCGTCTTTCTGGACGCTTCGCCGCAGGCGCCGGGCGATGCGGTGCGCGCGCGCCAGAAGTTCCGACCTCGCCGCGGCCGCAGTGAGATCGGCCTGCGGCGGGAACGCGTCGCTGACTCCGAAATCCGCGACGGCGCGCAGGGTCGCGGCAAGCGTCTCGGCGTCGGAAACCAGGAAAGCGACCGTCAGCGCCTTGTCGTCGGTGAACTCCAGTTCGGCTTCCTCCAGCTTGTCGAAAGCGGCGCCAAGCTTGCCGGAAAACGACTCGTCGTCGGCGGGGTCATCCGGATCGTTCAGCAGCACCAGTTGCACGCTGGGCGCAACGGCACCGTCGAGGGCATCGGCCAGGGTCTTGAGCATGTCGAAGGCCCCCTGCACGCGGGCGCGCAGGTCGGCGGTGTCGTAGCCGTCCGGATTGTCCTTGTCCACCGGAATCGCCGTCGCCTTGCCGCCGGCGGCCGGCATGAAATCCCGAGCGTTGGCCGCCCGGCTCTCTGCCACCATCGCGCGTAGCTGGCGCGCCAGTGGGAACAACTGCGCGAACGTGCGCTCGCCTGATGCGACTGGTGGGTTGAACGCCACGCGCACCGCTTCGTCGTCGTCAATGCCATGGGCGCGCCGGTACTGGTAGGCGATCCGGGTTTCCAGCTCGGTCGCGCCGCCGGTGCCTTCCGGCGCAATGGAGGTTATGCAGACGAAGTCCAGGGGCTGGATGCCCAGATCCGCCAGGCTCACGGCATGCCTGTCGGCACCGCCTTCGCGCGCTATTTCGCACAGGACCTTGGCCGGAGACGGCGCCAGGATCGAGCCGAGCCAGTGGTTCAAGCCCGTCTCGGCGCGCGCCCGCGGCGTCATAGGCATCTCGGGCCAGGGATTGGCCTGCACCGTCGCTGGGTCGAGATCATCGAAATGCACGGTCAGCCGGTTGGTAAACGTGAATTCCGTCCCCCGCGGCGTGTCGATGACCTGCAGCGCCGGCGGCACCCGCGCTTCTTTCTGCGCCAGCGAGACCGCCCCGACCCGATCGAAATTGCCTTGCACCAGCTGATAGGCGTTCTCCGCCATCAGCAGGTCCTTGACCGCGTCCAGCGTGTCGCGTAACGCATCGCGCTCGGCCAGGACGGCCGCGCCCTGCTGCGCATCGGGCCGCTGCGCAGCGGGCAGGATGGCGGACAACCCATAGCCGTCGGCGGCCGACATCGCCGCCGTGGCGAGGCGCAAGCCGTTGACCACGCTGTAGGCGGGCAGCGCGTCGCTGGGATCGCCGGTGCCGGCCTGCACCACTTCGCGCGCCTCGAAAGGAAAGGCCTGGCGGTAAGGAAGAATGAACTGGTTGAGTTCGAGCACGGGCACATCTCCGCGCGCCGCGCTGGCGGAAGTGCGGTCATGCAGCCCGCGCTCGAACTGGTAGCCCAGCAGCGCCTCGATCGCTTGCCCGTTGCGCATGCCCTGCAGCACGAAATCCGCGCGCCGCACCCGCTCGGACGAGAGGTTGACCGAGAACATCTCCGCCCTGGCCGGATCGGCGTGGCTCAGATAGGCGTTGCGCAGCACTGCGCCGGCCGCCGCGTGGTTGATCGACGGCGCATGCATGAAGCCGCCGCGCTTTGATCCAGGTGCCGCGCCGGGAACCGCGACGGCATCGTCTTCCTCCAGGATTGGCCGCGCATCGTCAGGACGCAGCGACTCTGGCAACGATTCCGACGCCAGGAAGACCTTGGTTGCCGGCTTGACGCTCTCCACCCAGCCAAAGGCGCCAAGATAGATGCCGGTGCGGCGGTCGTCGGCGCCAAGGCGGCGCTGCTGCGCCAGCCGCTGTGTGAACAGGCCGGTTTCCCACGCATCCAGCCGGTACTGGCAACAGTCGAGATGCTCGACAAAGGCGCGCTCCAGCGCCGCGGTGGTGGCATCGGCAAGCACCGCCAGGGCCTGCTTCTGTTCGGCGACGAAGCCAGCCTCGACGTCGGCCACCTCATAGCCGCGCCAGATCGCATCGGCGACCGAGGCCGCTGCCAGCGCGTGGCCCGGCTGGACCGCCCCCACCCTGGCGGACATGACCTCCAGCTTCGACAGCGTAGGCGACGCCGCGCGCATCCCGGGCAGCGTCGTGGCGCGCACCGCCTGTTCGAGCGCCGGCTCGAAATCGCCGCGCGCGCGCAACCAGTCGTAGGCGCCATGATGAAGTTGCAGCAGGACGGCGTTGCGCAGCATCAGGTAGAGCAGCGACGACGGCCTGGCGCCGTCGAACTGTTCCTTGAGGATGGTGTCGAAGCTGCCCGCCCTGGCCAGCCAGTCGACATAGTTGAGCGCAAGCCGGGCGCTTTCCGATGGCGGCCTGCTGTCGACCAGGTTGGGCGCATCCAGCGCAGTGGTGTAGTGCTGCCACAGCACGTGCAGGCTCTTCATGCGGCTGACATCGCTCATCTGCGGCGGAAAGCCCAGGTTCTCGAGATACAGGCGAGCACTGGCCGGCATCGAGTAGATCAGCGAGGCGAGCTCGTTGGCGTAGCGGCCGCGATCCCTGAAGCTGTCCAGGTTGCGCAGGTACTCGTCGCTATAGCCGATGCGCTGGTAGAACTCGACCGAGGTGGGATGCAGCCCGAGCAGGTGCATCAGCACCTCGGAGGGATCGGTGCCGGGCTTGCCCGCGAACGGGAGCGTGGCCGCGATGCCGTGCCAGGTCTTGTCGAAGCGGGCCAGCAGCGCGTGCAGGTCTTCCAGGAACGGCGTCAGCTCGTCGAACAGCAGCACACCCGCAATGCCGCCCTCGCGAGCCGGGTATTTCCAGCGCGACAGATCGCTGGTGACGAGGATGCCGTAAGGCTGGTCGCCCACGCGTATTGCCGGCACCGGCCCGCGGCCGGTCACGTAGCTGGAAAAGAAGCTGCGCACCAGCCTGGCTGTCGTGGGCTTGATCACCGGCGACATCCAGGTCCGCAGCCAGTATCCCAGCGTGGCCGGAAACAGCGCCGCGTTCATCGCGGTCGCTTCGAGCAGATCGGTGCCGTCGGCGCGGCGCACGGTCTGCAGCGGTCCGTAGGCGATCCCCAGCACGTCGGCGATCTGCCTGCCATCGGTCTGGCGCTTGCGCGGATCGGCGTGCGCCGGGTCGAAGGCCGGCGGGCCGGCCTCGGTAAAAAAGGCCAGATCGTCGTAGGGATCGTTGTCGGAATAGCCGCTGCCGTCGCGCTCGGTGTTGTTGGTCGGCGTGCCTTGCGCTACCAGGCTGAATCCCTTGGGGCTGAACTGGTGGTTGGCGATCAGCTCCTCCAGCATCGCCGCGCCGTCGGCCGCACTGGCCGACAGCATCACGCCCAGCACGCAGATCCGGGCAAAGCCATTGCTCGCCTCCTCCGCCGACAGCGGCACGCGAAACGCCATGCCCTGTTCGACCGCCTTGTCGAAGTCCGACATCCAGTCGAACTCGCCGCCAAACGTCAGCGCACCGTCGGCATCCTTGAACGCTGCCTTGGCGTCAAGCGGATCGGGGCCCAACGTCAGCGTGTCCGGCACCAGCGCGCCGGGAACCTCGCGCGGCGCCCCCGTCTCGCTGCCATAGAGCAGCAAGACGAAGCGGTCCGGCAGCACGCGGGTACGGGGCGCGCGTGTCCAGGCATCGGTCTTGGTCAGGTCGTGTTCGGGGAAGGCGGCAATCTGCGTGCGCACGGCTTCGTTCACCCGCTCGCCCCACTTCTGCGCCTCCACCAGCCTGATGAAGGCATCGCCATCTTCCTCGGCCACGGCCTGCTGCAGTGCCAGGCGCACCGCCCCCGGCAGCGGCAGCGCGAGCAGGCCATCGAAGAAATCCGCCTGCGCGGCCAGCAGGAAGGCGACCAGGTTCTGCGTGGCGCCCCCGGCCGCCAGCGCGGACCAGTCCAGCGGACGCGTCTGCCGGGCCACCCAGGCCGCGCGCGAGCCGCCGAGGAGTTGCACGACATGCCGCCACGCTGCCTGACGGCGCCGGTCGCGTTCGTCGCGCAGGTGCTCGGCAGCGACCAGCTCGACCCAATACAGCTCGCCCGCCGCCACCTCGGTATCGGTCAGCGTGGCCTCGTGCGTGTGCACGACGATGTCGTCCGGATAGATTCGGACCCATAGCTCGGTACCGCGTCCTGTCGGCACGAAGATCGACTCGATGCGCACCGGGAACAGCAGGAACGGCGTCCCGTCATCAAGGCGGGCCAGCGCCTTGCGGGGATGCGGGTCCGTGTACAGGCCGCCGACCAGGCCGCCCAGTTCCGCCTTGCAGCGGCCCAGGCTGCCGCTGGCCTGCGCGATGGCGGATTGCAGCTCGCGCTCTCTCGCCTTCAGGGTCTCCAGGTCCGCAAAGGCGGGCTGCAGCAGTTCGGCAAGCCGGCCCTGCGCTCCAGCCAGGGATTGCCGCTGCGCCTCCATGTCGGCCCTTCCGGCCGTGAGCCTGACCTGGTGCTCGTCCTCCTGCTGGCGCAGGCGGCCCAGTTGGTCGCTCGCTGCGGACAGGCTCGCCCGGAGATTGTCGCCGGTGTGCCCGATCCGCGCGAGTTCCGTTTCCAGCCCGGCGATCTCTTCCTTGTCGGGCGGCGCGCGCCGGTTCGACGCTTCCAGCTGTTCGCGCAGGCTGGCAGACCTGCGGCCAGCCGCGGCGATATGCTGCTCCAGGTGCGCCACCAGCCGTTCCTGCTCGCGCAGGCGCGCGAGCCAGGCTTCGGTCTTGCGCACCGCTTCCCGTGTTGCCGCGAGGCGTGCCTGGGTTTCCGCCACCTGCGCCCGCAGTATCGCCGCATCACCATCCCCATCCGGCTGCGCGCTCGTTTGCCCCTGCTCCGCCCGCCGTATCTGCTTCCTGACGCCGGCGAGGCCGATGCGCGCTGTGTAAAGGTCGTCTTCATGCCGGCGGCAGTTTGTGCGCACCACGGCGATGGCTTCGAGCTGTTCGTTGAACTCAGGCATGCGTCAGCTCCAGCATTTCACCTGCGTGGACGGCTACCATCACCGGATTCTGGAACAGGGCGTAGGCCATCTGCGCCGACGTGACGCCCCACGGATGCTGGCTGAATTCGGCCGTATCCGGGCGGGGAAAAACCGGCGCGGGCGCGCGCGGCACGAAGGCCGGCTCGGCGGCACCAAAGCAGTTCCAGGCCAGATTGGCCCAGGTATCGAGCGGATCGTCGGAGGTCTGCGGGGTGGCGTTGCGCGTGGGCTTGTAGCTGATGTCCATGCCGAAGCGCGGCTCGCCCGGCACCTCCTGAAGCACGAAGAACCAGCCCCGCTTGTCGCCGGGGAAGTCGATGCTGTCGACCTCGCCCTTGGCCTTGTCCGTGGTCAGGTCGAAGCCGAAGAAGCGCAGGTCCGGTTCGATCTCGGCGCGAAACAGCGGGAACTTGAACTCGATATCGAGCTGGTGCGGCGTGGGATCGCTCTCGCGCAGCACGTTGTTGCCCTTGCCGTCATCGATGGCTTTCTGCGCGTAGACCACCGTGTTGGGATAGCGCTTGAGCAACTCGCCGCGCACCACCAGCACCACCTGCTTCTCGCCGGGCTGGACATCGGCACGCGGGCCCGGCGGCGGCTTGTGCGCGCCCAGCCGGCTCGCCACCGGCCATGCGTGGATCTTGGTGATGTCCTTCAGCTGCTCGGCATCCGCCGGCGTGTCGGGATTGCTCACGCCCTTGACCTCCCAGAACTGCCGGAAATAACTGCCGCGCAGGTCGGTCGGATACTCGCGCCACAGCAACTCGCGCCCCATCTCGTGATTGAGGCCGACCATATAGGATTCGATGAACTTCGGGTTGGTCTCCAGCAGCGAGATGGTATTGTGCGGAATCAGCTGCAGGTTCGGGATCAGCAGCTCCTTGCTGATATCGCGCAGGTAGCTGTACATCGGATCCTCGAAGTCCGGATGGGCCATCGCGTCGACGATCTCCTCGGGCTCGTCGAAGGTCCATCGCGGCAGCTTGACGAAGGCCGACAGCCGCCGCGGAAACGACACGCGCGGGTCGATGGCGTGCCGCAGCCTGGCATTGCCGTTGGCCAGGTCGAACGCCGGCAGCGGCGCCTTGGGCGGCGTGCGCACCCCGGCGCGCTGCTGCAGCCGGATGGCGGCCATGCGGAAGTTGCGCGCCTCGATGCTGTCGGCGGCGGGTGTCGGCCCCGGTGTCGCCGCGGGCGCGGCCTGTCCCTCGTCCAGGTCCAGCGCTACGGTGAAGTCCGGACGCGGCGCCACCTGCTGCACGGACGCGAGCGCCTTCTCCGGGTCGGTAAGCGTTGCGGCCGCGTCGATCCGGCGCGCCTGCTGGTCCAGCCAGAAGAACGCCGCGACCGCTGCGACAGCGCCCAGGGCGGCAAGCACCCAGGCCCCGGCCATCAGGCCGAGCAGCAGCACGAGCGCGAGGGCGATCAGCAACGCCACGCTGCGGTTGCGGATCAGCCATCGCAGCCAGCCCGGGAAAGTGCGCGGCTGGATGGCCTTCGCGACGTCCTCCAGCGACGGAATGCCCTCCGGCACGGAACGCGGCGGGGCCGGCGTCACCCGTCCGTCGTTGAGCGCGCCAACCACCGTGGCCAGCGCCAGCCCGACCGGGTTCAGGCTGAAGCGCCGTGCCAGCCGGCCGCCGGGACGGATCATGCGGCGCACGGGCGCACTGAACACTGGCGCGGCCAGGCGGCTCTCCGTCAGCTGCTGGCGAATGGTGGTGGGGCTGCCGAGCACCTTGGCGTGGACCGGCATGGTGACAGCGATAAGATTGGCGGGCTCGAGCCGGGCAAAGAATGCCGACGAGTACAGCGAACTCACCTGCAGCACGAACTGGTACTGCCGCATGGTGTGGTTCGCCTCGTGGACCTTCTGTACCTGCTGCCACGCGCGCTGCATGAAGGCTTCCTGGTTCTTCTGGACCACCGAGGTACCGAACGCGGCCGGCACACGGGTGCGCGGATCCCGGTTCAGGTCGTGCAGCCACCCGTCCTTGCTGGTATCGAGCAGCACCTTGTCCGCCTTGTGCTGCCGGGCATGGTTCTGCCCGTAGAACGGCAGCGTCACGATGGGATCGTTCAGGAAGGACTCGTCCGAACCCGGTGGCGCGTTGGTGGCCTGGATGGTCTCCGGCAGGTTGACCAGGATCTGCAATTCGTCCTGGAATGCGTTCGGCGTGAACACTGGCGGCAGGGATTGCGTGCGGTCCGTCTTCAGCGCGCCTTCGAGCCCCTGGACGAGCGGCGCGGCGGCAGGCAGTCCGACAGGCGGAGGCAGCCGCTCGCGGCCCTGCCCGTCGACCACGACGAAACCCGGCTCGGCGCAGTCGATCGAGCGGATGCCGATCCTGGCATCGAGGATGCGCGGCTGGAGCAGCTCAACCAGCGATTCGAAATCGGTGTTCTCACCCGTGCGGAACGACCAGTCGAAATAGAACGGCAGCTCCACGCTGGTGGTGGTGGCGTCCCATGCCGGCTTCTGGGCAGGGATGCCGGCCGTCTTGCGCCCCAGGCCGGCCAGGCGGCCGACCTCGAAGGCCGGCACCAGGAAAGCCTGGTAAGCCCGGTTCGGCGCGAGGTGCCGCGGCGACAGCAGCCGGCTGTAGATCTTGTCCGGATCGCTGGCGACCGCCTCCTGCAGCGACTTCAGGTATTGCTCAAGCCCCGACAGCTCGCTGGCCCCGATGTCCTGCTCGGTATGGACATGCGCGAACAGCCAGCTTTCGTCCGCGGGCGGCAGCGCCTCCTTGCGCTTGATCGTCACCACCGGCAGCGGCAGGCGGCGGTCGTCGCGCTCGAACTCCCCCTCTTCCAGCACCAGCAACTGGATCCACGGGCGCAGCCGTTCGCCGTCGGGCCGGGCCGGTGTGTAGCGCCAGGGAAAATCCTCGTCATAGAACTCGATAAAGGCCAGGTAGTTGGGCTCGAAGTTGGTGATCCAGTTGCGCGGCTCGGTGCGCACCACCATGTCGCGCTGGATGCCGACGATATCGCCCGAGCCGATCAGCGCGAATGGCTTCGGCGTTTGCGGCGCGCCATTGATGGACACGCCGATCGGTACCGAGGCGCGCTCGCCCGGCGGCAGCGCGGCCGCCGGATTCCCCAGCGTGTCCTGCTCGCTGATCCGGGCGGAGATGCCTTTGCGCGCCCACGACTGGAACTGGTATCTCGCGACTTCGATCGCCATCTCGTGCCTCAGGAGTTCAATTCGAATCGGGATACAACCTGGACCTGTCCCGCCAGCGCCGGATTGCTGCGGATCAGCTCCTGCTGGCGCTGCGCGGCCTCGGCCTGGGTCTTGAAGATCAGTGCGCCGCCCGCGCCCGCCAAGTGCGGCTTCAAGTCCGACACATTGGCGAGGGCAAAGTCCTCTTCCGGCAGGACCACCGCCTCCGGCGCGTTCATCGACGGCCGGGTCTGCTGGAACGCCAGCGCCGACCTGCGCACCGCGCTGCCCTTGACCAGCCGGTCATACGCACGCAGGGCGATCTGCACGAGGCCCCGGAACTCCAGGCGCACGACCTTGCGGTGCAGGTAGTTCAGTTCGTACGACACGTCACGCCGGACCGGCAGCGGTACCACGAGATCGCCCGTTCCCGTCAGCGAAAAGCCGCTGGGCAGCGCCTCGAACGAGCGGCGCGAGAGCTTGTCACTGTCGCTCAGCTTGCTGAACTCGCCGGGCGCGAACTGCTCGCGCGTGTCCTGGAAGTTGGCGGGAATGTCCCCCCCGTTGGCATTGACATTGCTGAGCCGGAACTTGTTGACGTTCAGCGGTGCCTTGTTGCCGAATTTCTCGATCAGGTAGTTCTCGAGCGGAAACGAGCGCTGGCTGAAGGTCAGCACGCCCATGGGGTGGATGACCAGCAGCGAAGCGCTGTCCGCCTCGTCGATCTTGCGCAGGCTGACGTGCAGGTGATGGTTGGCCGGCAGTTCCGCACGCCAGTTGCGCGTGTCGGCGATCTCGCGTTGGAGCCGCTCCAGCAGGTCCTCGGTCTGGTTGCCGATGGCCGGCGCCGGATCGCCCCAGGTGACATGGAAATCGACGCTGATGTCAAAGAACAGGATGGTCAGGCTGGCTTCGCCCCTCGCATCCCACGGCGTAGGCCCCGACAGTTGCGCGGTGATATTGATGCCGGCGATGACGGAGGTATCCTCGCGCAGCGCAATGCCGCCATACAGCCGCGCGATAAAGCGGAACGGCTCGAACTGGAACAGGACGTCGTAGCCGAGGAAGCCGTAGACGTTGAATCCCATCGCCTCCGCATAGAGCTCGACCTTTGCGCCGAACTGCACCGTATTGGCGGTGACGGCGAAGTACGATTCCACCTTCAGGCGCGGATTGTCGTCGGACAGCAGGCTGATGCCGATGCGCGCCATGTTGCGCAGGCCGTCCGGCAGCGCCGGAATGGTCGGGATGTCGCGGAAATCCGGATGGAAGCCGCCGACACTGAGGGCGAAGGTCTTCTGTTCTCCCCAGGACACCAGCAGCGCCATGCTGCCGGTAATGGTGTAGACCAGCAGCCGCGAATCGACCAGGTCGGCGCGGAAGAACAGATAGCCGCGATCGAAGTCGAGCACCCCGATAAAGTTGACCTGGAGCCTGAGGATCGGCGCGTCCTCGGCGGGAAGCACCGCGCGCAGCACGCCAACGATGGCGAACATCGGATTGGGGAGGTCGAGCAGCAGCCCCAGCTCCACCGTGATGATCGAGGGCGTTCCCCAGCCCAGCTTGGCCATCGGCCCGACCACGAAATGATCGTCCAGCGGCGGGAAGAACTGCCGGATATCGCTGATGATGCGATTGATGTTGGCCACCACGTCCTGCGGGAACAGGATGCTCTTGATGGCATTGGTGCGGACCCCTTCCACCAGCGCCGACACCGCGATGGTGCGGTTCAGGCCGATGATCCCGCCCACGCCGTTCAGGGTAAAGCCGAAGCTGAGCTGGATCGGCGTGAATTCCGCCGCGATCACGATCAGCAGCGAGAAGCCCGGCGAGCCGTCCGGCTGTTTGGTATTGATGATGCCGATGGCCTTGACCGAGAACAGGCCCTGGAAATCGAGTTCGAGCGCACCGGCATACTCGCCCTTGTCGACATCGAACATCAGGTAGCCGCCCCCCTTGAAGCCGCCGGCCTCAAGCGACAGGCCTACCCCGTTGGGCGGCTTGAATTCGACCCCGAGGTCGGCCGGGCCGATATTGCCGGGCGCAAAGCGCACCACCGTGCGCAGGCCGATGTTCTCAACCACGGCCTGCAGCGGCCCGAGCTCGAATTTCAGCACCGCGCCGGCCTCGAGCGCGACGTCGCTCGCGCTCGGAGCCAAAGCGAAGCGCAGCGCCTCGATCTTGACCGGCCCCATCTCGAGGTGGGTGCCGAGTTCAAGGCCCAACTTCGCCCCGCCGTGGAAGGTGAACCCGGATTGCAGGCTCATGCCGAAGCCGAAGCCCGCTTCCGCCTGGATGTTTACGCCGGACAGCATCTTCTGGAGAAAGCCATCGCCCTCGCCCGGCGCGATCACCAGCCGCAGGGCCTGGGCCTGGCCCTCGACGCCGACGTCCACTTGCTGCGCGTCGCCCGCGATAAACCACTTGATGCCAAGCCCCTCGATCGACAGCCGCGTGCCCCCGCGCGAGCCGATCAGCACCAGCTCTTCGGCCTGGGCCGGTTTTTCCCGGATGGTAAGCGCGGCGCTGAAGGCGCCGGTCAGGTTCAGCATGCCCTCGGCGTTGAAGGGCGGACGGATGACGACGCCCACGCCACGGATCTCGCCCGAGGCATCGAACACGAGCTCGCCGCGTTCGCAGACGCCGAAATCGAAGCTGGTGGTCCCCATCAGGTAGGGCAGCAGCGCGATGCCTCGCTTCTTGCCCCCGGCGGGCTCGGCGGGAGAGAACGTGATGCCGAACTGGCTGTAAGTCACCGGCGTCAGTCCTTTCTGCAGCAGCGGAACGCGCAGCTCGGCAAGGTCGGCTCCGGTGTTGGCCAGCGCCGTGCGCGTGGCGTCGGCCTGACCGTAGAAGCCGCCGCGCAGGCCGGCCGCGCGCATGATCTGTTCGAGGCGGCCGAGGAACTTGCCGACATTGAAATCGGTGTCCCACTGGTAGACCTCGTTGGCGATGCTGCCCGGCTCGGTGATGAACTTGCCGAACCGGTCCCAGTTGATCAGCCGCGCCGGCGTCCCGCTTGCCGCGCCGGGCTCGTGCTCGATCAGGCCAAGCAGATGAAAGACGCCATGGGCTTCGGGCCGTTGCGCGTGGAGATAGTCCAGCACCAGGAAATCCGTCAGGCGACGCGGCAGGTCCCCGATATCCGGCACGCCGGCGCCGCCGCCGGCCTGCACCTGCACATGCAGCTGCCGGATCGCATCGATGGTGGTGCCGAGCTTGCCGAGCAGGTTGACGATCGCGGCGGCGACGCCGGCTTCGCCGGTGGAATTGGCCAGCGTATCGACGGCCGCCACCAGTCCCGTAGCCTCGGTGCCCAGGGTGGAGAGCGCGCTGCCGAAGGCGCCTGCGGGCAATTCATAACCGAGCTGCCGGAAGAACACGACCGCCTTGTCGGGCGTGTCGATCTCGCGCAGCGGTGCGATCGCCAGGCCGGCGCCGGTGAGGATGTTCTGCAGCGCGTCAGCCATGCCTTTGCCTCATGCCGGTTGCGTGACGATGTGGGACATATAGCTGGGGTGCGGACACACGCCCGCGGGTCCCTGCGTCCGGTCGGACACCACCCATTGCGAATGGCGGGCAAGATTGAAATCGAGGCCGGGCGCGATGGTGGGCGGCGCAACGCCGCGCCAGCCCGCGCGCATCCAGTGCCGGATTGCCTCGTGGTGCGGCCCGCCCCCGGTGCCGTCGTCGAGCAGCACCAGGATCTGCACATTGAAATCGACGCTGGTGGTGTGCGCCAGCTGGAACACCAGGCCGAGCGCCAGGAGGTAACGCATGCGTGCCGGCGCATCCTGGGTATTGGCATCCGCGGCGGCCAGGAACACGCGTACCGGCGCGAAGATGGAATTGGCGTTGGTCTGGATGAAGTTCCTCAGGTTCGTCCGCATCGTCGTGGCCTTTGCCACGGTAAAGCTGGCCGGCTCGGTGGGCGGAACGATGCGCTGCGGGGAATTGTGGAAGGACGCGTTGCTCATGCGCGCCTCCACCGCTTCATAGATGGTCTTGTAGTTGGTGAAGTGCGCGCTCAGCTGCGCTGCCGTGGATGTGGGGTCGATGGCGGCATCGAGCTGCGTCGTCCAGGTATTCAGGTTCCCCAGTTTTGGCGAGATGACACCGAGTTGCGCAGCCGTGGGCCGCTGCGCCACGCGAACCAGGAAAATATCGCCCAGCCGGTTGAACAGGTCCGCGAAGGCGACGCCCGGCAGCGCATCGAGCCGCGAGATGGTGACGCGCCGCGCCGGGATGCCGGCGCGCCATTGCAACTTGCAGAATTCCAGCACGCCGAGCTGGAAGGTCGTGTGCCAGAACGTCAGATGGGCCGCGCCGATGCCGAAGCCATCCGCCCACACGCCGAACTGCGTGCGGACCTGGGCCGCGGTATAGGTCGGCGGAATTCCGGAATTGTGCAGGCCGTTGATCGTCGCGGCCAGGCCTTGCGGCGGCTGGCCATGCATCGTCGTCGCGGAAATCTGGTTGAAGCGCTGGAAGAAATTGGGGGCTGTCACGACCGGACGCACCGAGCCCGTACGGCCGAAGAACGCCTGCACCGCGGCAAGGTAGGCCATGTCCGTGCCCGCCCGGCAGCCGCGGATGTCGATGGTGGTAAAGCGGTCGAAACGGGGTCGCACCGCCAGCATCTTGTTGCGGAAAGCATCGCCAGCGAACGCGGCCAGTCCCGCCGCCACGTTGGCGGCATAGCGCGCCAGGTTCGCGGGGCTTACGACTTGTGCGCCGCCCAGATTGGCAAGGCCCGCGATGGCGGCGGCCAGGGCATCGAGCTGCGGGCCGGGCACGTTGTCGGGGGCGGCTATCAGCCGGGGACGCAGATCGGTGAGCAGCAGGTCGTAGGCGCTCGTCAGATTGGCCCGCAAGGTAGCATCGGCGATGCCGGACATGCCGTGGGCCAGCACCCATCTGGCGGCGTGCAAAATAACGAATTCCTTCTTGTTGTCCGAGGGCGTGCCCGCCGGGGGAAATACCGCGTCGACCGCCGCGCCCTGCCCGGCCGCACGGACCGCCGACAGCACCAGCGTTTCAGGGCTGTTGAAGATGGTGAGCGCGCTCTGGCCGCCGACCAGGTCAAAGACCAGCAGCGCGCGCAGGCCCGCGATGCTGCTTTGCGCGAAGCCCTCGAAGAACCGATTCAGCGCGCCGCGCCCCCCGTTGCGCAGGAAGTTGATCCCCATATTGCTGGGCTGGTCGGGCTCGCCCGGGTCCGGCACGAAAAAGTGCGACACGATGCGGATGCGGTCGAGCACGCCGCTTCCCGTTTCCGCCGGGTTGGCAAGCAGTTCCAGGATTTCCTCGATCGAGCCGACCGTCCTGGGGCGGAGCGACACGTTGTTGTGGAAGTTGAGCGCATTGGCGATAAAGCCGTTGTCGTTCGGCTGCGCCGCCGAGATGAAGGTGTGCTGCGGAATGAATTCGGGCTCGCCGAGCAATGGCGCCGGCCCCGTCGGCGCGGGCGCGGGGCGGTTCACCGCGGTCCCGCCGCCACCGCCGCCCGGCGTGCCGCTTCCCCCCGGTGTGTTCGGCGGGATCCCCTGCAAAGCCGTGGTATTCCCCGTCTGGTTCCGCCTGGTGGTTGGCATGGTCCCTCACCGGAGTGGTTAGCCCTTCTTATTTCACTCGTGATGCAACGGCCCTTCCCGATAGTGGCGAACGATCCAGTGCGCGCGCGTGCCCGACATGCCGGTAAGCACGTCGTTGAACGCAACGCCGCCGAAATAGCGGTCGCGCAAGGTCTCGAGAATGCGACCGCACTGGGTAATATTGCTTTTGGGAAAGCGGGCGCGGTTGAACAGGTCCGTTCGCGTGTCCACGTCCAGCGCGCCGAGCGCCTGGCGAAGCTGCGCTTCGGCCGACGCATGCGGTGCGCCCGACTCCGGCAGCTCGGTCCAGGCCAGGGCGGGCGACGCCCCCGCGCTGGTCGGCGTGGTCATGGCGAGCAGCCCCATCCGGATCGCGCAGACGCCGAATCCTCCCGCGGCGAGCGTGGCGAAATCGCCCTCCTCGTCGTTCAGTGACGCGGCGATGCGGTCCAGCCGTTGCCTGCGGTTGTCGGGATCCTGTTCGAGCGCGCCGTCATGCACCATCGTGAACACGAAGGTCTTGAAGCCATCGCCCGGCTCAGGCGTGCCGAGCGCAACATTCTGGTAGTAGTGGTTGTGCTCGTTGACCAGCTCGCGCGCGACATCGGGATTGACCACCGTCGGGCCTTGCTCGTTACGTGCGCTCTCGATCAGCGCTTCGAGTGCCGCGCTGGTTCCGACCACGTCCTGCGTCATTTCAAGCCGTGCCTGCTCGGCGCTCCCGGCATCGAGGATGCGGACCAGCAGATGCAGGCTGCCGCTTGCGGGCGGACGGCAGCTCAGCTCGCCATGCGGCGTGGTGCGCACGTCAGGCGCGCCGCCATCCAGGGACATCGTCCATTCATACAACGCGGCCGACGCAGCAAGCGCCGGATCGGTCACGAACACGACGTAGACGTTATCGCGATTGACAACGATGGGAGAGGTGACAAAGGAAACCAGCGCGCAATGGCCGTCGCCCGAGACTACGGCCGACCCCAGATCGGAAGCCTGGAGTTGGCTCGGAATGCGACTCTCGGTTCTCCGAACGACCATAACTGTCACCTGTTATGACGGAAGAAGAACTCACTCTAGTCAATGCAACGTCACGCGACAAGCATGGCTGAGTGTATTGTCAGGGATGGATCACATTGCGGGAGAAAGCCATTAAAGCCGGTGCCAGATCGACGACAGCAACATCTGGGACGCCAGCCATGGATAGCCGCCTGCTCCGCTGATGAATGCGGCGGAGATACGCGAATGGGCCCGCCTCGGCAATAAAGCCGGTGCCCTTACGATCGACCATGTACACCTGCCGGCGGTGCCGCTGGCCGAAGCCCGCCGGCAGATCGCAGCTTCCAAGGCGGACCTGGAGGACCTGGTGGCAGGGCCGGTCACGGCCTTCTGCTATCCATATGGCGAACAGCAGGCGGCGCACCGGGAGATGGCGCGCGAGGCGGGCCACGACAATGCCACGCTGACGCAGCGTGGCCTGGCACGCGTCGATGACGACCCCTTTGGCCTGCCACGCGTCCACGTGCACTGCGGGACCAACCTGTTCCGCTTCCTCCAGAAATGCCTGACGCGGCATGAGGACAGGCGGCGCGGCTAGCGGCGGGAGGCGGCCGGCCTCGCGCCACGGGGTCATGTGTGGCAGCGCCGCTTACGTCCAGTGCCCGGGCCACCTGCTGCCGCAGGACGGGCACCACTTCGGTTTCCAGGGGTGGCAGCACAGCCGGACGCCGGTTGCGCAAGACGCACCACGCAAGACGCACCATTTTCGGGCGCGCCGAAGAAAAGCCCAACGCTTACTTACCGCGTCGCCCTGAGAATCGGCTTCAATCGTCTTCGTCATCGTGCCAACGGTGCCACTTGCGATGGCGCTCCCGCCACTCGCGCTCCCTCCACCGCTGCTCACGCCACTGTTGCTCACGCCATGCGCGTGCTTGCCAATCGTCGTAGTAATAACCAGGCGCCACTACCACTGGGCGCGGCGCAACGTAGACAGGGGCCGGCTCGTAGTACACCGGGGGCGGAGGTGCTGCAACTACGACACCTGGAATACCGATGCCAATTCCGACGTCTACTCTTGCTTGCGCAGCGCTTGAGGCAAGCGCGGAGGCGGCTGCGATTACACAAACCGCCAAGATCTTCTGCATGATGCTGTTCCGTCGAATGATGCTCACACCTTAGGGCGTTCTCGCCCGGGTAGGAGCAGAACCTAAAGCCGGTTACCTTGTGTAACGACGGTAGGTTGTCACGGTTGACCACTGCGGCTTGAGCGTCTTGTAAGGCTTTGTATCCACTCCTGTGACGGCAACAGCGCAACAGCTTCACCCTGGCTGTCGCTCCGAACCAACATCACCAATATGAGTGATGTGAATACACCCAAACCCGGTCGGTCCTTCCGTTCGGGTGGTTCTGCGATCTACCCGCTACCACTTCTAGCCCTCGACCACCCCGGCCGAGGGCCTTTTCTATTTGCCTGAGCCGGGCAAGGTTAGTGCGTCGTAGGAGCTCGCGCCTTCCTGGAATCCGGCTTCGAACGCTTTTACGGCGCCACGGCCGCGCCAATCAAACGCGACAGGGTTTCGCGCAAGTTGCCTGCGGCGGGGCATTGGGGCACACCGCGCCGCTGTGCGAGAAACGCCGGATCGTTGTAACTGGCCCCAGTCCGCCCATCAGCGTCCGACCACGAGTTTCAAGGGCAGATCAATGCCGATCGACTGCGCACACTCCATCAGAGGCGCGCCACCGGCCTTCTTGGCCGAAGAGGACGCACGCAGGAGTTACATCATCATGCTGACCGACGTTGTTTTACGTTCGGCCTTTCGTTCAGATTGGCATCACATAGCTGCATTGCTTGAGCGATGCGGCCTCCCCACCTCGAATACATTCAAGATAATCGAGGACTTCCAAGTTGCGCTGTATGAAGGCCGCATTATTGGATGTGCAGCTGCGGAGCATCACGGCTCGAGCGTTCTAATTCGCTCCTGAGAAACGAGATGGGAACGGTGGGTTGTTAGGACGTTGGGGCTGGCGTTGAGGCCATTGGGGTGATTTGGAAGCCGAGCGCG
The DNA here is from genome assembly GCF_058252315.1 of Cupriavidus sp. PB-02. Classification (NCBI taxonomy): domain Bacteria; kingdom Pseudomonadati; phylum Pseudomonadota; class Betaproteobacteria; order Burkholderiales; family Burkholderiaceae; genus Cupriavidus; species Cupriavidus sp. PB-02. Next base: position 1,052,557 of record NZ_CM177695.1, on the reverse strand, counting down.
GCGGCGCGGCGCTGGAGAGCCGCGATGCTGCGCTGGCGCTGCTGTTCCTCGTAGCGCTGCTGGCCCTGATCGACGAAGGCCTCACCCCGGGTCAGCATGAAGTACACCATCCGCGCGAGTTTATGGGCGACAGCGGTATTGGCGCGCGGTTTGTCCATGCGGGCGCACAGGCGGCGGTAGAAGGCGCCGAGCGCCGAGTCGTTACGCGCCAGGCTCATGGCGGCGAGCTTGAGCGCCTGGCGCACCCGGTTGGTGGAACGCCGGGTACGCGCGGATAAGACCTTGCCGCCGCTGACCTTGGTGCCGGGACACAGCCCCAGCCACGAGCAGAAGTGCTTGACGTTGGCAAAGCGGCTCAAGTCAGGCCCGATCTCCGAGAGGATCGTCAGCACCGAGGTGACCGCCAGGCCATTGATGCGCGTCAGGTCGACTCCAGCCCAGTTCGCCAGCGCGGTGCGGGCATCAAACGTCGGGGTGTTCTTGCCGCGCCGCTTGCCTGGCCCGCCGAGTTCGACCTCGTGACGGCCCAGCGGCACCAGCAACGCCTCGATCTTGGCGTCACACTCGAGGATGCGCTGGGCCAGACTGTCGAACATCCCCAGGGCCTGCCCGAGCACGAACAGGTGCTCCTCGCGCCAGTTGCCCGTCAGCGCCCGCTCGATGTCGCGCTCGCTGGCCTTGACGCATCCATGGCGATGCCGTGCCAGCGTTTTGGCGTCACGCTCGCCCGCCACAATCGCCCGCACGATGGCCTGCCCGGTCATGCCCATCACGTCGGTGAGCACCTCGGTGAGCTGGAGGTTCATCTGCACCAGCGCCTTCTGCATGCGCAGCACCCAGTCGGCCTGCTCGGTGAGCAGCACTTCGCGCTGGCGGGCCACTGCGCGCACCACACACACCTCGCTGTCGGGGCGCCAGGCCGCGCGCAGCAGCCCCAGGCTCATCAGCTTCTGCAACCACTGGCAGTCGAGCACGTCGCTCTTGCGCCCGGGCACGTACTTCAGCTGCCGCGCGTCGACCAGCCACACCGTCGAGCCGCGCTGCTCCAGCACCTCGTACACCGGGATCCAGTAGACCCCGGTGGATTCCAGCGCTACCGTGTCGACGCCGCACGCCAGCAGCCAATCGGCCAGCGCGTGCAGGTCATCGGTCATCGCGCCGAATTCACGCACCGGCTCGCACGCTGCCTGCTCGGCCAAGTACCGTGGTATCGCCACCCAGTGGCTGGACCCACCCACATCGATCCCCGCCGCCTTCGGAAACACCTCGTCGTCGTCTCGCTTGCGCATCGCCATCGCCTGCTCCAGAATCGTCAGTGAACGGCAGCGCCCTGGGAAGCGTCGAAGTTGACTCGATCTCCTGAACGGGATGCGCATCGCTGCGCTCACCACTGTCGCCGACGAATCCCGGACCATGCTCTCATGCGGGCTCACTCGACGGCGTGCATGCCGCGAGCGCGCACCATTGGTCTGTCGGTCATCGCGGCGCTGCCGTTCACCGGTATAGCCAAATGTCCGTTTCTCCGCCAACGCCGGGCCTGGCACGGGCTTGGGATGCTCTCCTGAGAAACGAGATGGGAACGGTGGGTTGTTAGGACGTTGGGGCTGGCGTTGAGGCCATTGGGGTGATTTGGAAGCCGAGCGCGGCGGCGCGGCGCTGGAGAGCCGCGATGCTGCGCTGGCGCTGCTGTTCCTCGTAGCGCTGCTGGCCCTGATCGACGAAGGCCTCACCCCGGGTCAGCATGAAGTACACCATCCGCGCGAGTTTATGGGCGACAGCGGTATTGGCGCGCGGTTTGTCCATGCGGGCGCACAGGCGGCGGTAGAAGGCGCCGAGCGCCGAGTCGCTGTGCGACAGACTCATGGCGGCCATCTTCAATGCCTGGCGCGCCCGGTTCGCCGAGCGCTTAGTGCCCGAGGCGAGCACCTTGCCGCCGCTGATCTTGGTGCCGGGGCACAGGCCTAGCCACGAACAGAAATGCTTGACATTGGCGAAGCGGCTGAGGTCCGTGCCGATCTCCGAGAGGATCTTCAGCACGGCAGTCGCGCCCAGTCCATTGATGCGCGTGAGGTCCACGCCCGCCCAGTTGGCCATGACCTGGCGGACATCGAATTCGGCACGCAGCTTGCTGCCGGCTCGGGGGACTTTGCCCAAGTCGATTTGGCACTGGCCCAACTTGCCCAGCAACGCCTGCAGCTTCGTCTCGCACTCGGCCAGATGCCGTGCAATGTGGTCGTACATGGCCAGCGCCTGGGCGAGTACAAACAGATGCTCTTCGCGCCAGTTACCCGTCAGCGCCCGGGTGACTTCCTCGGCGCTGGCCTTGACGCGGCTGTGACGGTGGCGCGCCAGTACCTTTGCATCGCGCTCGCCGGCCACGATGGCGCGGATGATGGCCCGTCCGGTCATACCCATCACGTCACTGAGCACCTCGGTGAGCTGGATGTTCATCTGCACCAGTGCCTTTTGTATGCGCTGCACCCAACTGGCCTGCTCGGTGAGCAGCACTTCGCGCTGGCGGGCCACTGCGCGCACCACACAGACCTCGTCGCCGGGCCGCCAGGCCGCCAGGCCGCCCGCAACAGCCCCAGACTCATTAGCTTCTGCAGCCACTGGCAGTCGAGCACGTCGCTCTTGCGCCCGGGCACGTATTTCATCTGCCGTGCATCGACCAGCCAGACCTTCAGCCCGCGCTGCTCCAGCACTTCGTACACCGGGATCCAGTACACCCCGGTGGATTCCAGCGCCACCGTGTCGACGCCACATGCAATCAGCCAATCGGCCAGCGCGTGCAGGTCATCGGTCATCGCGCCGAATTCGCGCACCGGGTCGTCAGTCGCATGGCGGGGCACGGCGACCCAGTGGCTCGATGCTCCGACATCGATCCCCGCCGCGTTGGGAAACACCTCGTCTTCTCGCTTGCGCATGGCCATGGCTTGCTCCAAGATCGTCAGTGAACGGCAGCGCCATGGGAAGCGTCGATTTCGACTCGATCTCTCAAACGGGATGCGCATCGCTGCGCTCACCACTGTCGCCGACGATTCCCGGACCAGGCTCAATAACGGGCTCACCCAGCAGCGAGGCCAATCGCCGCGAGCTCGCACCAATGGGTTATCGGTCATCTCGGCGCTGCCGTTCCCCTTTATAGTCGTTTCTTCGCGAACGCCGGGCACAGGCTTGGGCTTGGGCTTGGGAAGCTCAGTAGCAGTGGAACCTGATTACCGAGACAGAGGCATTGCAGGGTGTCTGGTTGAAACACTATTGATGCGGGCTCGCGGCACAGAAGCACGAGACGCCTATCTCTTCTCCACGGTGGCTCCCGCTTATTTCGCTCGCTGGGGATTCTCGCTTGTTGCGGATGAAAAAGTGCCACTGGAGGTGAAGTCATCGCCCGCAGTCCAGCGCGCGGCCCAAGCATCGGCGCTTGGCATGCGATGTGAGCTGCGATAGCGAGAGTGTCTCGTTGGATGCCAATTCAACGTTACTAGCCTGAGGTCCCGCTGACTACAGCCCCTACAACAGAGGATGGCAAGGCTAACTGGTCTTCGCTGTTTTTACGAGGGAGCTTTATCCCCTTGTTGTTTGTCAATGTCGACTGGCCGTTTCGCAACATCGAGCGGCCAGCCAACTACCAACGCTCAACGTCCGGGAAGGCAACGGCCTGTCGGGAAGGTCTAGCTCCAGCCCCGCATGTCCATACGGTGTACCTTGTCGTGTGCGCGTCCATGGGCTGCATCTTGCCGTTACCGGCCACGGCCGTCTATGAGCCGAACTACGAAGCCGGGGCCAAGTCGACGCGGTAAAAGATCTGGCTGACCGACGAGCCTGCGTTTGGGCTAGCCGGCCTTTGGAGGGATCGGCCGGATGACATTTACTCGTTCACCATGCTGACGGTGAAAGCCGACAAGCGTTCCTGCGGCTGCTGCCGGGCGATCAAATGGTTGCTGAGCCGCAAATTGACCGCAAGCCCAACGCATCGATGGATGTTCTCATAGCCGCAGGAACGTCATGCGACAGAGTTCAGGACGCCTGACGGCCGACCGCGAACGCGCTCGGCCTTCCTGCAGCGACCTCGATGCGCGGCAGGACGCCCGAAGCAATGCCCTGCCTAACCGCCGCCTTTCAGTTCAGCAACATCCCAGCGCCCCTGCTCGATGGCGACCAGAGCATCGCCAGTTACTGCGAATCGCACGCCACAGGCAGCGCAGCGGTAGAAGCGGCTACCACGCAGGCGATCTTGTCGGTCGAGCCAGGCCGACCGCCGAACTCTTGGCCGACCTCTCCCCTTTACTTGAAAGGACCCCTACAAGAAGCAGGAACTTCCCTGAGTCTTCGGCTCGCACTCGAGCACATTTATACGCTGGAGTGCCCTGGCGCCTGCACCTACAATTGCGCGCAATGCCGCCGCTGATTGGTGGTCCACGCAATGCATCGATACATGCTGATGCTGTTCACAGCACCGCACTCCCGCCAGAGCCGCTTTGCGGTGCCGGTTGGTTCGTAGACATGGAAGCCGCGATAGTTTGGCGCATCTCGAAGCGCGGCATTGTTGCCGCTCTCCCTGCCTTAGTAGCTATCTCCGTGGAGTCGATGGTGTCCGTGGTATCGGTAGCCCCGGTACCCGTACGGACCATAGTAGTATCCGCTATCGTACGGGACCACGACGCAAACGCCGAGCAGCGTAGAGGCGGCAATCAGCAATGCGAGAATGGGCCTCATGACGATTCCCCAAACTTGACAAGCGCGGAGAGGCCAGGCCGGTCTTCCAGCCACCCTAAGCTCTCCGCAAAGCTCCTGCACTCAGGCTTCGTTGCAACGGCTGCGCCCTGGCAACGGCCCCTCGGTTCGCCCGATGGGAGCAGCTTACTGCTTCTTCGTCTTGTCCACGCTGGCTGCGGCCTTCGCGGCTTCGGGCTGCGCCTCGGGCTTCGCCACATCCGCCTTGGCCTTGGGCTTGCCGGAATCATTCTTTGCGTCAGCCTTCGCCATACCAGCCTCTGTATGGGTGGCCTTTGTCTTGCTCGCCTTGTGGTGGGGAACCTTGGCGGCGGACTTATTGGCATCAGCCTTTACGTCAGCCTTCGCCTTGTCGGCGCTGGCTTGGGCCTTTACTTCATCGCCCTGTGCGCCGGCAATCTTCTTGTTCTTGTCGGCTTTTGCCTGCGGGGCGCTCTTCTCCTTGACGACCTTTACCTGGTCTTTCGCCGCCTCGCCCTGCGGCGGAGTCGCGGAAGCTGGCACACCAGTCTGCGCGAAAACGGAACCGACGAGGGCGGCGGAGGCGAGAGCAGCGAACAGCTTCTTCATGACGTGAACTCCTGGGAGATATTTAGCAGCTCGGCAATGCGCCGTGCTTACCGGGAAAAAACGGAACGGTCGTCGTCCGAGTTGACCCATAAGTCGTGACAATCCGTAAATTCTGCAACTGGCAAACATGAATCACGAGGTTACCGAACCCGCCTGCTCGTCCTTCTCGAAGTTATCCTCCACGCGGACGCTGTCCGGTGCGTTCATGCCCGCTGGGAAAGGCAGCGCCCTGCATCGCATTACAAAAAGTAACAGGCGTGCGATTTGACTAATGCACCATCGAACCGCGCCGGCCTAGACTGCCCGTAGAGAGAGAAGGAGCAAGCCATGCGAAACGTTTCAGCATTTATGCTTCTGACCGGGGTTATCGGGCTCACTCCCTACGTAGCTGAGGCACGCGTGGACGTGGATATCGGTATCGGGATTCCCGGGCCAGCGGTTGTCGTCCCGCCGCAGCCCTACTACGAGCCCGCCCCGGTATTCGTCCAACCTCCGCCTGTGGTCGTTGCTCCGGGCTATTACTACGACGACTGGCGGCATCGTGCGTGGCGGGAGCGTGCGTGGCGGGAGCAACGCTGGCGCGAACGCGAATGGCGCGAGCGTCGACGCGAGTGGCGACGCCGGCATGGTGACTACGATGACTAAAATGGGCGAGCGCCATGCTGGTGGGAATTTGTCGTAACGCCGAGGCCTTCGTCATTACTCATCAGATTTGCGGGTAACGCTATGAGGCCGCGTCTTGCAACCAAGGCAGACCTTCGTGATGTGGAAGCATTGCTTCGCACGTTTAGTGCAGAGAACGTCAATCACAAGCGCATAGCGGCCCTGGACCTCAAGGTTGCAGAGCTGCGTGCCATCCACCGGAGCCACCGCAGCGCGCAGAGACTGGCTCCATCAACTTCAAGGAGACAGCCATGCCAGGCCAGAACATCCACGTTGTGCCCGCAGATGACCGCTGGGCTGTTTGGACCGAGGGTGGCCTCGGCCGGGAGACCTTCGACACTCAGCAGGCGGCCATCGCTGCCGGCACCGAGCGGGCCAAGCAGAAGAAGGTCGAGTTGCTGATCCATGGCCGCGACGGCCAGATCCGGGAGCGCAATTCCTTCGGCAACGATCCTCGGGACGTCAAGGGGTGAGGCTATGGATCCGTGCATGTCGCAACGCCACACCTCCAAAAGTTCGCTCTCTCACACCTACGCCCCGGCCATACCGAAACGTAAAAAACTAGACTGAATAGCGGGGTTGGAGCGCTATTCCGCCCGACGTTGCTTACCCCTCGGACACCCACCCCGACCTGAGGGGTCTTCCTGCGAATATAAGACTGGAAAGGGCTTGGCAACTGGGCCACTGGGAAACTTACCATGCCACCCGAGGTATTTTTTCCGTGATCTGACGTTATGTCAAATCTGGTGGGCCCCCACCACCGCTGTCCGACTCGCGACAGCGATGACGGAATTGGCTAAACCAGTGCTGAAGGCTATGGGCTAACAATGGAGGAACTGGAGGCGGCCGGGTGCGGACCCAGCGGATCGCTTCCGCCGGCTCATTCTTCGTTGCCATCGTTGCCGTCATTCGGATTGAAATGGGCCAGGGGTGTGCCCGCCTCTTGATTCGTTGTCGGCGCCCGGCCGCGATCTTGCGCCGCCGCCCACCAACACCCTTCGGCTCGCGCGGCACCACGCGCAATTCTGCCGCTTCGGTTTCGCCCCGCTCGGCACGGGGGTGCGCTGCTGCGCCTTTTCGGCGACCGCGAGCCGGCGGTCGGCGAGCGCCGCGGCCTCGGCTTCGAGCCGGGCCCGAACTTCCGCCTGAGCCACCGCGGCATCCGGGGCCTCGTGGCGCGCCGCCGCCAGTTCCGTCCGGATGTCTTCGGTCGCTCGCTCCTTTTGCGCGCGGTCCGCTCCTGCAGCGCTGGAAGAACTCAAATTAGGGGTCATCGTACTTTCCGTGCAATTTCTGGCGCTTTGCACTGGAAAGGACTTATCTATCAATAGGTTAGGAATACCCTGACGGCGTGTGATTCGTTCCACTGAGAAGCCTTACTACGGGCGGGTCTGCGGTCTGCTACCGCCATATTTTTCACGGAAAGTACGATGACCCGTTCATAGGCGGAAGTCGCTTTCCGGGCCATATGCAGCCATACAACCGCTACCTCATGGTTGGCTGAAAATTGGCTGCAATCAGCCACTGCCGCAGCAACTGTCGGCTCACCGTGAACTGGCCCTATAAGTTCTCCATGCGCCCAGCGCGGCCGTAAGTATCGCAATTGGCACACATCAACTGCTGCCAGGGACGGTAACGCGCCCGGAGGGCGCATTGCCCGAAGCATGGATCCGCTCGATTGTCTCCCAATGGGCGACACTTTGACGCCATACCGAATCTTTATCGCCTCGTAGGTGGTTAGTACAGTGACTTCCGTGACGCCGCCCATGCCATCAAGCAGACCGGCGCACCACCAAACTAACCAAGGGATTGTCGCCATGAAACTCTACATCGCTCACGCCACGTGCTCGCTCGCCGTTCAGGTCATCGCCAACGAACTGGGGCTGGAACCCGAACTCATCCACTATGACGTGTTCGGCAAGAGCACATCCGCGAATGACGACTTCAGCAAGATCAATCCGATGGCCTACGTGCCGGTGCTCGCTCTCGATGACGCGGAGCAGACGCTGCTGACGGAAACGACGATCATCACGTCATACCTCGCCGACCAGCACCTGGCCGCCGGACTGATTCCGCCGCACGGCACGCTGGAACGCGTCAAGTTCGATCAGTTGCTGACCTTCCTCGCCACGGAAATTGCGCAGAAGCACATCCCGTTGATGCGCAAGCTGCAAACCGAGTTCGGTACGCAATGGACGCGCGACAAGCTCGTCGCCGCCTACTCGAAGCTCGACGCTCAACTGGCTGACGGTCGAGCGTACCTGACGGGCGACAAATTCACGGTTGCCGATGCCTATGTGTGGGCGACGCTGTGGCACGAGCGCTCGGGCGCACCGATTACCCATCTCAAGAATCTGTTCGACTATATCGCCCGCATCGAGGCGCGTCATTCGGTCAAGAAGGCACTCAAGGATGAGGCAGCAGCAGTAGCCAAGCACGAAGCCATGAAAGCCGCCGCCTGATCCGTCGGACGGCATCGGGGCGGCCAATGGCCGCTCCATCCACTGTTTCACCACGCATATGCCAGCAAGCCTTGCTTCCACTTTGTCGCTCATCACCGGTCCGGCGCTGCTGACAAACGCTTCGACCGTACTTCTGCTTGGTGCCACCAACCGGTTGAGCATGGTGCATGAAGACCAACGCCGGCTCGTCAGGCGCAAGAGACAGTCCGGAGCAAGCTCACCCGCCCCCCGTGCGACAGCGCACATCACGCTACGCCGGCAAGATCTCTTGCGAAAGGCGATGTTGCTCCTGCAGGTTGCGGTAGGCAGTTTCGGATTCGGCACACTCACCGCCATGTTGGCACTCAGCGTTGAGCAGACGCTTCCGATGTGGGCTGACATCATCACCAATCCCGCACTGCTGCTCTCCGCAACGATTGGGGGTATCGCGCTGATACTCGGCGTCCTGACGCTCTTTGTCGAGAGTTGGCTGCTCGGATCGACATTGCCTTGATTGAGGCATTGCCGGTTCGTTCCCCGACCGGCCCGGCAGCTTTGCAGGGCCGTACCTTTGAAACCTTTTCCCGGCCACCCGGATCTCGGATTCACACCCAGGTCCCGGCGCGCCGCACAAGACAAAAGGCCGCCCATGCGAGCGGCCCGGATGCATGTCAACCGACTTCAGGCACGTTGCCTGCTGGCGAACGCCGCCCGAATTTCCGATACAAAGATCTTCGGTTGCTCGAACGCGGCGAAATGACCGCCGTGTTGCGCACGGTTCCAATAGAACATCTTGCTGTAAGTCTGTTCGCACCAGTGCTTCGGCGGCGTGTAGATCTCGCCAGGAAATACCGTAACGGCTACCGGAATTTCCAATGGCACCGAGCCAAACGTGAGGTCAGCATTCTCCGCATACATACGCGCGGACGAGGCGCCACTGTTCGTGACCCAGTAGAACATGACGTTGTCGAGCATCTGATCGTAGGTCAGGACCGACTCGGGATTTTCACCGCTATCTGACCACGCGGAGAGCTTCTCGTAGATCCACGCCGCCTGGCTGGCCGGCGAGTCCGCCAAAGCATAGCCAATGGTTTGCGGCCGGGTGACCTGCAGATGATGGTAATAGGAGCCGTCGGTCGCAAAGCGCATGACCTGGTCGATGGCCACTTTCTCTTCCGCAGTGGGATGGGTCGGCAAGGTATGGGGTACGACAAACGGCAGGTTCACATGCACAGCCATCAAACCCGGCAGCTTTTGTCGCGCCATTTCGGTGGTGATCACGCTGCCCCAGTCACCGCCCTGCGCTAGATACCGCTTGTAGCCAAGGCGATGCATGAGCGTTCCCCAGGCTTTGGCAATGCGCTGGCGGCCCCAGCCTTTTTCCGTGGGCTTGTCGCTGAAGCCATAGCCTGGAATCGACGGCAGGACCACGTGGAATGCATCCGTGGCCTGACCGCCATGCGCTGTCGGATCGACAAGCGGCTCGATGACGTCGAGGAATTCGATGATGGAGCCTGGCCAGCCATGCGTCATGATCAGCGGCATCGCATCGGCATGCTTGGACTTGATGTGGAGAAAATGAATGCCAAGCCCGTCGACATGGGTCTTGAACTGCGGATACCGGTTCAGCCGATCCTCCACGCGACGCCAATCATAGTTGGTACGCCAATACTCGACGAGAGCGCGGACCTTGTCCAGCTTGGCGCCCTGGGACTGATCACGTACCGTCTCGCGCTCTGGGAAACGCGTGGCATCCAGTCGCCGCTGGAGATCATCCAGAACGGTCTGTGGAACAGCGATCCTGAACGGGACAATATTCTCGCTGCTTGCCGTGGCCGGGGCTGCATCATCTGCCGTGGCGAAGCTCGGTGTCGAAGGCAAGACACCGGCCGTGACGGCAGCCGCGGCCTGGATGAGACGACGGCGCGTATCATCCACGTGCTCGGCCGGTTCGATACCGGTGCTACCGGCGTTTTTGGAGTCAGACATGCAATTTTCCTTTCGAGGATTCTGCAGACGGTGAGCCGCAATGACCTCCGTCCCGCGAAAGGCAATGTAGCGATTCGCCATGCACCGATAAATCCTCGCGCCGGCAAATCAGTTGCGCGCCACAAATAACAATCGACGGATCTCGCGCACTGCTTTGGCGTTGCCGGGATCGACCTGTTTTTTGAGATGGGCGCAACGATGGCGCGTCGGCCTCACGTGCCGTCTTCGCGCAAGCTGTCCGCCAGTTGATTGAGAACGGCCCGCGTCTTGGCCGCCATTCTTCGGCCAACGGGGATGATGGCGTGTACCGGTGGGCCGTCGACATCGGCCGCTGGCAGGATATGCGTCAATCGGCCTGCCGCCACATGAGGCTGTGCAACGCGATCGAAAATCTGCGCGATGCCAAAGCCGCTTATCGCGGCGTCGACAAGCGCTTGCCCATCCGCAAGCACCAGAACGGGCTCCATCACGATGTCGCGCACATGCCCATTGTCAAATACTGACCAGGGCCGGTTTCGCCCCGTCGGACCGCGAAAGATCACGGCATCGTGGTTGCTTAAATCGGCCACCGTGTGGATGGCGCCCTTGCGTTTCAGGTACTCCGGCGACGCGTACAAACCGAGCCGCAGATCGCAAAGCTTGCGCACGGTCATGTCGCCTTCGGCCGGAAGTTCTCCAATGCGCACGACAATGTCCCACCCCTCGGCGACGGGGTCCGACATGCGATCGGTCAATGCCATGTCCAGCGTCACTTTCGGATAACGGCGCCTCAATGCGGCAAGAAACGGCAGCAGCAATCTGCCGAAACCCGCCGGCACGTCCAGTCGAACGCGCCCGATGGGTTCCGCTCGCCGTGCTGCCAGTGCTTGCTCGGCTTCACGCAGGCCTTCCAGGGCAGCCTGTGCCGCCAGCATGTAGGTCTCACCGTCTTCGGTCAGGCGTACCGCGCGCGTGGTTCGCTGGAACAGCCGGGTGCCGAGTCGCATCTCGAGTCGTTGTACGGCCTTGCCCACGTTCGACTTGCTTGTGCCCAGGCCTTCCGCTGCGCGCGTAAAGCTTCCCCTTTGAGCCACCGCCAGGAAAGACTCGATGTCCTGAACCTGGGCTTCCACGCGCTCGACCATTGTCTCTCCCCGGGCGACAAAGAAAATCAATTTGCGCAGTTTATCAGCCGAGTTGCAGCAACCACAATGCTTGCAAGCTCCTCGCCTCCGACACTCGCATGCTGACAAGAGAATCCCTCCAGTCCGGCCTTTACCTCGACAACCTGGAACTCCCCGCGGAGTTTCGCTGGACCCAGGACCTGATCGACGCCTCTCTGACCGCGACGCTTGCCGCGCGGCCCGATATCGGCGAGGACATCTGGATCTTTGCCTATGGCTCGCTCATCTGGAATCCACTGCTCGACTTCGATCGGCGTTCGGTGGCGACGATGCATGGATGGCACCGCAGCTTCTGCCTGCGCAGCATCGCCGGGCGCGGCAGTTCGGAACGCCCAGGCCGCATGCTCGGCCTTGAGGTGGGTGGAACCACGCAAGGCGTCGCGCTTCGCCTGACCGCGTCACGGCGTGACGAAGAACTGCGCGTGGTGTGGCGACGCGAAATGGTGGGTGGCGCCTACCGGCCAACCTGGGCCTCCGTCACGCTGGACGACGGGACGGAAACGCATGCCATCGCGTTCGTGGCCGATGCGAGCCGGCCGTTGTTCGAGCGCGATGCCTCAGTTGCGACGATCGCGCCCATCATCTCGCGCGCGGCCGGATCCTTCGGCACCAACGCCGAGTACGTCTTCAAGCTGGAATCCGCGCTGCATGCGCGCGAGTTGCGCGACACCTACGTTGATACCCTGGCTGCCGCGTTGCGGCATTTGCGCGGAGAAGCCTGAAATGGACAAACTCCACGCCATGCACGTGTTCACCCGTGTTGTGGATACAAACAGCTTTTCACGAGCGGCAGACTCGCTCGGCGTGCCACGCGGCTCAGTGACACGCGTCATTCAGGAGCTTGAAGCATTCCTGCGTGTCAGGTTGCTGAATCGCACGACCAGAAGCTTGAGCGTGACGTCGGAAGGCGCCGCGTACTACGAGAAATGCGCCCGCATTCTGGCGGAGGTCGACGCCGCCGAAGCCGAGTTCGCCGACATTACACGCGCACCGCGCGGCAAGCTTCGCGTCGACCTGTCCGGGTCGCTGGGCAAGCTGATCATCGTGCCTGCGCTCAACGATTTTCATGCCCGCTATCCAGACATCGACCTCACGCTTGGATTTGGTGACCGGCTCGTCGATCTGGTTCAGGAGGGCATCGACTGCGTTATCCGGATCGGCGAACTGGAAGACTCGTCCATGATCGCGCGACGGCTTGGCGTCTTCCAGCTCGTCACGGCAGCAAGCCGCACCTACATTGCACAGCATGGCGAGCCGACAACCCTCGATGCATTGCAAGACCATCTGACCGTCAACTACTTCTCGACACGAACCGGGCGGATGGTGAACCTGAACTTCAGCGTGAACGGCAATGCGGTGAACGTGCGCGCCCGCTCGCGGCTCTCGGCAAATGATGGCGATGCCCATCTGCAATGTGGCGTGATGGGGCTTGGCCTGATTCAGGTTCCACGTGTTATCGCGCAGCCGTATCTGGAAAGCGGCGCGCTCGTCGAGGTGTTGCCCGCGTTCCGCCCCGCGCCATTGCCGATCTCGGCCGTCTACCCCCAGAACAGACACCTGTCGCCGCAAGTCAGGGCATTCGTAGACTGGAGCGCAGAGCTGTTCGCGCGTAACCCGTCGGTTCAGGCAGGTGTCCAAGACATTCCACGTTCACCGGGCAAGCGCATCAAGGCTTTGGCATCCATCGCTGCATAAAGGCGCTCGGATGCCCGGGATTTTTCCATTTACATGAATTCTCTTCGTCGCCAAAAGAGGCTTATCTTGAACTCGCCGCGTCGTACAGTGACTGCGTTCGCATCTTCAATTCACCCGCCTTGATGACAGGCAAGGCGCCACCATGAACCCAAAGCTGGAAATCCAGGACGTACCGATCTCAGGACACGCTCAACACATTGTCCTGCGCCACTATCGGCCAACGTTCGACAAGAGCCTGCTTCCTATCGTCCTGTACTTTCATGGCGGCGGATTCACGGAGGGCGACCTGGATGAAGCACACAAGCAGGCATCGCACCTGGCCGAATCGATACCGGCCTGGGTCGTATCCGTTGGCTATTCGCTCGCGCCGCATTACCCGTTTCCCGCCGCGGCAGAGGACGCATATCTTGCCCTGATGTGGGCGGTCGAAAATGCCCGGCACTGCCGTGCCGACGCCACGCGAATTGCACTGGCGGGCCATGAAGCCGGCGGCAACATCGCAAACGGGCTTGCCGCCATGCATCGCGACCGAAGCGGTGGCAGCAAGGATGCCACCGTAAGCGCGCTCGCGCTCATTGCGCCGTTGCTCGACCCCAGCCTGACCCGGATTGCCTCGACCATCAATTCCTGCTCGATCCATCTTGAGGCGCTCGCCGCAGCGCGTCGATATCGACAATGGCTGCCGCGATCGGCGTTGCTGGTGCATCCCTACGCCGCGCCGCTGGAATCGCGCCGCCTTGGTGGAATGCCCACTACCTTGATCGTTGGCGCCGAGCATGACCCTTTCCGGTTCGAGGGTGAAAGCTACGCCGCGAAACTGATCGCCGCCGGGGTTCGCACCGAAGCCTCTCGCTACCAGGGCTTGTGCCATCGGGATCTCATCACGCACCCGCAAGCCCTCGACGAAGTAGCCGCCTTCTTGCGCCGACTTTTCTGATCCTCCCCGGCAAAAGCGACATCACGACCGCTCCGGGCGGCAAGCCGGCGACACCGTCAATTGTCTCCACAGTGGACACAGTGAATCAACAAAACCGTCCTTTATCCGCAATTTAATGACAACCATACTGCTTGCAAAGGCGAGCCACTACGCATTTTCCGCCACTGACTCTGTGAACCCCTGATTGGAGCTTTTGACATGAACGCCAACCGCAAACGGCTTTCCGTAGCACTGGGCACGCTGTTCGTCCTGGGTGCCATCGGTGCCGCCACCCACCATTTCGGCATTGATGCCAACCCGGTCACTAGCGCCCAGGCAGGTGCCAACACGCCTGCGGCCGCCGATGTCGACGTGGCCACGGTCGTGGCGGGGCAGATTACCGAATGGCAGAGCTATTCGGGTCGGCTCGAAGCTATCGACAAGGTCGATATCCGCCCGCTGGTCCCCGGCAAGATCGTTGCCGTCCACTTCAAGGATGGCCAGCTCGTGAAGAAGGGCGCATCGCTCTTCACGATTGATCCCCGCTCCTATCAAGCCGAGGTCGACCGTGCTGCCGCGCAGCTTGCCGCCGCCGAGGCGCGCGCCGCCTATGCATCGAGCGACGCCGCACGAGCAGATCGTCTGATCGGCAGCAATGCGATTGCCAAGCGTGACTATGACGAGAAGCAAAACGCCGCGCGCGAAGCATCTGCCAGCGTCAAGGCCGCACGCGCCGCACTCGACGCAGCGCGCGTGAATCTGTCGTACACCGACGTGGTGGCGCCCGTTGCCGGCCGCGTCTCGCGCGCCGAGCTGACCGTCGGCAACATCGTCTCTACCGGTGCCAGCGCCCCGCTGTTGACTACGGTGGTATCCGTCTCACCGATGTACGCATCGTTCGAAGTCGACGAACAAACCTATCTGCGTTACTTTCGCGATGCTGGCAAGAAAGACGTGCCCGTTGAACTGGGTCTCGCCGATGAAAGCGGCTACTCCCGTACCGGCGCGATCGTCTCGGTCGACAACCGCCTCGACGTCTCGTCCGGCACGATCCGCGTGCGGGCGCGTTTTGACAACGCCGATGGCGCGCTGGTACCGGGACTCTACGCACGCGTGAAGGTTGGCGGCGGCCAGCCGCGCGACGCCGTGATGATCTACGACGCAGCCGTCGGCACCGACCAGGCCAAGAAGTACGTGCTCGTGGTGGGCAAGGACAACGCCATCGAGTACCGCGAAATCAAGATCGGCAACATCCACGACGGCCTGCGCATCGTCGAGAAGGGCTTGCAGTCCGGCGACCAGATCGTGGTCAGCGGCATGCAGCGCGTGCGCCCGAACGACGCCGTGAAGCCCCGCGCCGTGAACATGGTTGACGTTGCTCGCATCACGAAGCCGGCGGCCTGATCAGGTTACGCCCCACGGAGTTCATCATGAACATCTCCAAGTTCTTCATCGACCGCCCGATCTTTGCGGGCGTGCTATCGGTGGTGGTGTTGCTGGCCGGCCT
The DNA here is from genome assembly GCF_058252315.1 of Cupriavidus sp. PB-02. Lineage (NCBI taxonomy): Bacteria > Pseudomonadati > Pseudomonadota > Betaproteobacteria > Burkholderiales > Burkholderiaceae > Cupriavidus > Cupriavidus sp. PB-02. The sequence continues at coordinate 1,036,876 of NZ_CM177695.1, read as the reverse complement.
GATCGCGCTGGTGCAGTTGCCTACCGCCGAATATCCGGAAGTGGTTCCGCCTTCCGTCATGGTCCGCGCCCAGTATCCGGGGGCGAATCCGAAAGTCATTGCGGAAACCGTCGCCTCGCCGCTGGAAGAGAAGATCAACGGCGTCGAGGACATGCTGTACATGCAGTCGCAAGCCAACAGCGACGGCAATATGACCACGACGGTGACATTCAAGCTCGGCACCGATCCGGACAAGGCCGCACAGCTCGTGCAGAACCGCGTCAACCAGGCGCTGCCGCGCCTGCCGGAAGACGTGCAGCGTCTTGGCGTGACGACCGTGAAGTCGTCACCGACGCTGACGATGGGGGTCAACCTTGTGTCGCCAAACGGCAAGTACGACCTGACCTACCTGCGCAACTACGCACTCATCAACGTCAAGGATCGTCTGGCACGTGTGCCGGGTGTCGGTGAAGTGGTGCTGTGGGGCGCGGGCGACTATTCGATGCGCGTCTGGCTCGATCCGCAGAAGGTGGCACGTCAGAACATGACCGCCAGCGACGTCGTCAAGTCCATCCGCGAGCAGAACGTCCAGGTGGCGGCCGGTATCGTGGGCGGTGCGCCGATGGCGACCAATGTGCCGATGCAGCTCTCGATTAATGCGCAAGGCCGCCTGAAGACCGAGGAGCAGTTCCGGAACATCATCCTCAAGACGAATCCGGATGGCGGTGTTGTGCATCTCTCGGATGTCGCGCGCATCGAACTGTCGTCCGCCGAATTTGCGCTGCGCGCGATGCTCAGCAACAAGGAGGCCGTCCAGATCATCATCTTCCAGCAGCCGAATGCCAATTCGCTGCAGATTTCCGACGATGTGCGCGCCATCATGGCCGAACTGCAGAAGGAAATGCCAGAGGATGTACGCGCCGACATCGTGTACGACCCGACGCGCTTCGTGAAGGAGAGCATCGACGCCGTGGTCCACACGCTGTTCGAGGCCATCGCGCTGGTGGTGCTGGTGGTGATCGTGTTCCTGCAGACATGGCGTGCTTCGCTGATCCCGCTGCTGGCCGTGCCGGTGTCCATCGTCGGTACGTTCGCACTGTTGCTTGGTTTCGGCTTCACGATCAATGCGCTGTCGCTCTTCGGCCTGGTGCTCGCCATCGGGATCGTGGTGGATGATGCGATCGTGGTGGTGGAGAACGTCGAGCGCAATATCTCCGAGGGCCTGACGCCGCGCGAAGCCACGTACAAGGCCATGCAGGAAGTCAGCGGACCGATTGTGGCCATCGCGCTGACGCTGGTGGCCGTGTTCGTGCCACTGGCCTTCATGAAGGGCCTGACGGGTCAGTTCTATCAGCAGTTCGCGATGACGATCGCCATCTCGACGGTGATCTCCGCATTCAACTCGCTGACGCTGTCTCCGGCGCTGGCTGCCCTGCTGCTGAAGGATCACCACGCACCGAAGGATGCCCTGACGCGTGCGATGGACAAGGTCCTCGGGCCGTTCTTCGTGCGCTTCAACAAGGTGTTCAACCGCGGTTCGGATTCCTACGGCAAGGGCGTGGGCGGCGTCATTCAGCGCAAGGCCGTCATGTTCGTCATCTACGGCATCCTGCTGGCCGGCGCCATTCTGATGGGCAAGGTCGTGCCGGGCGGATTCGTGCCGGGTCAGGACAAGGACTACCTGGTGAGCATCGCGCAGCTTCCGCCGGGATCGTCGCTGGAACGCACGGAAGAAGTGGTACGCAAGATGACCGACATCGCGTTGAAGCAGCCGGGCGTGGTCGGCGTGCCTGCCTTCCCCGGTTTGTCGGTGAACGGCTTCAGCAACTCGTCGAGCAGTGGCCTGGTGTTTCCGGTGCTCAAGCCCTCGAAGGAACGCGGCCCTGGTGAATCGGCCGAGGAAATCGCGGCGGCGCTTAACGCCAAGTACGCGGAAGTGATCAAGGACGCCGTCACCGGTACTTTCCCGCCTCCACCGGTACAGGGCCTGGGCACGCTGGGCGGCTTCAAGCTGCAATTGGAAGATCGTGGATCACTTGGCTACGAAGCGCTCAACGATGCCACGCAGGCGTTCATGAAGGCCGCCGCCAAGGCACCTGAACTGGGCCCGATGTTCACGAGCTTTCAGATCAACGTGCCACAGCTCGATGTCGACCTCGACCGCACCAAGGCCAAGCAGCTTGGCGTAAACGTCACCGACGTATTCGACACGATGCAGATCTACCTCGGCTCGCTGTACGTGAACGACTTCAATCAGTTCGGTCGCGTCTATCAGGTGCGTGCCCAGGCCGATTCGCAGTTCCGCGCCACGGCAGCCGACATTCTCCAGCTCAAGACGCGCAATGCCGTGGGCGAGATGGTGCCACTGTCGTCGCTGGTGACGGTCTCACCGACCTATGGTCCGGAAATGGTGGTGCGCTACAACGGCTTCACCGCCGCCGATATCAACGGTGGCCCCGCACCTGGCTATTCGTCGGGCCAGGCCAAGGCCGCGATCGAACGCATTGCCGCCGAGACGCTGCCGCGCGGCATCAAGATGGAATGGACGGACCTGACGTATCAGGAAGTGCTGGCCGGCAACGCCGCATTCTGGGTGTTCCCAATCAGCGTGCTGCTCGTGTTCCTGGTGCTGGCCGCGCAGTACGAAAGCCTGACGCTGCCGCTGGCCATCCTGCTGATCGTGCCGATGTCGATTCTGTCAGCGCTGCTTGGTGTGTGGGTCACGCGCGGCGACAACAACATCTTCACGCAGATCGGCCTGATGGTACTTGTAGGGCTATCCGCGAAGAACGCGATCCTGATCGTGGAATTCGCACGGGAACTGGAAATGCAAGGCCGCAGCATCGTACAGGCCGCCATCGAGGCCAGCCGCTTGCGTCTGCGTCCGATTCTGATGACGTCCATCGCTTTCATCATGGGTGTGGTGCCGCTGGTGATGTCCACCGGTGCCGGTGCCGAAATGCGCCGCGCCATGGGGATTGCGGTGTTCTTCGGGATGCTTGGCGTGACGTTGTTCGGCCTGCTACTGACGCCTGTGTTCTACGTGGCCCTGCGCAAGCTGACTGGCGGCAAGCCGATCCTGGACAAGCACCACACGCATACGCAACCGCTACATGGCCCCGCGCCGACGGCGCTGTCAGCCGAGTAAGCCCGGACGCAAGGAGAACATGATGAACAAGCTCACTTTCAAGCCCGGCACTCGGTGGCTGGCAAAGGGTTCGATGCTGCTGGCATCCCTCCTCGTCCTGGCTGGCTGCTCGCTCGCGCCCACTTACGAGGTACCGGAAGCCCCCGGCCAATCGACGACGGCGTTCAAAGAAGCCCCCCAGGGATGGTCCCGCGCCGAGTTCAGGAAGGAAGAGTCCGGCACATGGCAAACGGCCAACCCCTCCGAGGCCCTGTCGCGCGGCGAATGGTGGACGATCTTCGGCGACGACAGGCTCAATGAACTGGAGCAGCAGGCGCTGGAAGCCAACCAGAACCTGAAGGCCGCAGCCGCGCGTCTGAAGGAAGCCCGCGCGATGGTGCAGGCTGCCAAGGCCGGATGGTTCCCGACGCTCGACGCAGGCTTCGGCCCAACCCGCATGCAGCAATCGGCCGCCTCGCAAATGCAGCCGGATGGCACGAACGTTCCGCAGCAGACGCTGTGGCGGGCGCAGGCCAGCGCCTCGTACGAAGTCGACCTGTTTGGCCGGGTAGCCTCGACTGTGGATGCCTCGAAGGCCGACGCCCAGCAAAGTGACGCCCTCTTCCGGTCGGTCCAGCTTGCGTTGCAAGCCGATGTTGCGCATAACTACTTTGCGCTGCGGCGGCTCGATGCTGAAGCGGAAGTCTTCATGACCACGGTGAAGTTGCGTGAGGAAGCCTTGCAACTGGTAGAGCGCCGCTTTGCGGAAGGCGACATCAGCGAACTGGATGTCTCCCGGGCGCGGGCCGAACTGGCCACGGCCCGGTCCGATGCCATGACTGTCCAGCGGCTGCGTGCCACGTCCGAGCACAGTCTTGCGGTTCTGCTGGGCAAGGCGCCTGCGGAGTTCTCGATGCCGGCCATGCCGCTTCAGGCTGTCAACGTCCGGGTGCCAGCGGGCTTGCCCTCATCGCTGCTGGAACGTCGCCCCGACGTGGCCGCTGCGGAGCGCGCCATGGCAGCCGCCAACGCCCGTATTGGCCTTGCCGAGGCCGCCTTCTTTCCATCACTGACGCTCACAGGCGTTGGCGGATTCGAATCGGCCACTCTTGGGGATCTGTTCAAGTGGAGCAGTCGTGCATTCCTGCTGGGGCCGCTCGCGGGAACGGCATTGAACATCCCGATCTTCGATGGTGGCCGCCGCAGCGCGAATCTTGAGAACGCCCGCGCCCGTCACGAGGAAGAGGTAGCGAAGTACCGCCAGCAAGTCCTGACCGCGTTCCGCGAAGTGGAGGATAGCCTGTCCGATCTCCGCATCCTGGAGGGCCAGACTCGTACGCAGTCCGATGCTGTGGCTGCAGCCGCACGCGCCGCGGCCATCTCGCGGACGCAATACACGGAGGGCGCGGTGAACTACCTCGACGTCATCGATGCCGAGCGTACGGCCCTGCAGACGCGCAGCGCGGCGGCGCAACTCCAGGGCGTACAGGCCGCGGCCACGGTCAATCTGATTCGCGCCCTCGGCGGGGGCTGGGACGGCGCGGACAAAGCCGCGCCTGCCGTCGCACAACGCTGACTTACGCCCGTCTCGCGTTCATCCCCAGGCGTCATGGTCGACGCCTGGGGTCGGCGCTTGGCGTCTCTTTCCAACGTCATTCAGTACATTCCATGACAAATACCAATCGCCATGCCGAAGGGCGTGGCAAGCCACTCATCCTGGCTTCCGTTTGCCTTGCGGCGATCGTCCTGCCGCTATCCTTCTCGGGTGGGGCCGTTTCCACACCCGCCATCGGGCGTGAACTCGGCGGCAGCGCCACGTCGTTGACGTGGATCACCAACGCTTTCATGCTGAGCTTCGGCAGCCTGCTGATGGCCGCCGGCGCGCTGGCCGATGTATTCGGACGCAAGCGCATGTTCACCACCGGCATTGGGCTGTTCGCGCTGTTCTCGCTGGCGCTGTCCGCCGCGCCTTCCGTGTTCTGGATCGATGTGCTGCGCGCACTGCAGGGCATTGCCGCCGCTGCCGCGCTCTCGGGCGGCTCTGCCGCGCTCGCACAGGAATTTGAGGGCCACGCCCGCACGCGGGCATTCAGCATGCTTGGCACCAGCTTCGGCATCGGCCTGGCATTTGGCCCGCTGCTGGCTGGCTCGCTCATCAGCACATTTGGCTGGCGCGCGGTGTTCCTGTCGACGGCCATCATCGGCCTGATCGCGCTGATTTTCGGCGCGCCCCGTATGCGCGAGACGAGAGACCCGAACGCACAAGGTGTGGACTGGCCCGGCACGATCACGTTCACGGCCACGCTGGTGCTGTTCACGTATGGCGTCATCGCGGCGCCGGAGTCGGGCTGGAGCGATCCGCTGGTGATCACTCTGCTGGCCGCATCCGCCCTGATGCTTCTCGTCTTCGTGGTGGTGGAAACACGCGTCAAGCGTCCGATGCTGGACCTCTCCCTGTTCCGGTATGCGCGCTTCATCGGCGTGCAGATGCTGCCAGTCGGTACCTGCTACTGCTACATCGTCCTGATCATCATGCTGCCGCTGCGATTCATCGGCATTGTCGGCCTGAGCGAAATCGATGCCGGTATCCTGATGATCGCGCTGTCGCTGCCAATGCTGGTGGTGCCGGCGGCCGTCGCCACGCTGACCCGCTGGATCTCGCCCGGCGTGCTGTCCGGCCTTGGTTTTCTGATTGCGGCCATTGGCCTGCACTGGCTCAGCGCCATCGACATTCGCGCCACGGGCATGACGGTTGCGCTGCCGATGCTGCTGATCGGCGTGGGCGCCGGCATGCCGTGGGGCCTCATGGATGGTCTTTCCGTCAGCGTCGTGCCGAAAGAGCGCGCCGGCATGGCAGCGGGCATCTTCAACACCACCCGCGTTGCTGGTGAGGGCATTGCACTCGCCATTGTCAGCGCCATTCTTGCCGCGCTGGCCTCCAGTGGCCTCGCCAGCGTAGCTGGCGACGCGGCGGGCATCAGCGCTGCACGACTGGCCGAAGGTGCACAGCGCCTGGCTACAGGTGACCTGACGCACGCCATAGCCACCCTTCCCGAAATCCAGCCTGAGTTGCTGCTCGCGGGGTACGGACAGGCGTTCGAAAGCCTGCTTCACATCATGACCGTGATCACCGTTCTGTCGGCTGGCGCCGTCTTCGGCTTCATCAGCAAAACGGGCAATAACGACGACACCGCGATCGGTACCGTTGAGCAAACTGGCGTCTGACGCCTTAGATGGTAGATGGAGAACTTCATGTCACTGAATCTCGAAAACAAAGTCATCCTCGTCGCGGGCGGCAGCAGCGGCATCGGCCTCGCACTGGTCAAGCAAGCGGTATCACTGGGAGCGCACGTTCACGTGGTGGGCCGTTCGACCGAAAAGCTTGCGCTTGTGCAGGCAAGCCTGGGGTCAAGCATTACCACGCACTGTGCGGACATCGGCATTGAGTGTGAGGTGGAAGAAATTGCGCGCACTATCCCGGTTGTCGATCACTTGGTCACGACCGCCGCCGCGCTTGTCTTCAAGCCATTCCTGGAGACCTCGCGCGCAGACATCGACAGTATGCTGGGTTCGAAGCTGATCGGCCCCATCAATCTGGTCAAGCATCTGGCTCCGCGCATGCCCCACAGTGGCTCCATCACGTTCTACAGCGGCCTGGCAGCCTACAAGGCGAACGCTGGCGCAAGTATCGTGGCGGCGGTGAACGGCGCGCTCGATGGCCTGGCCAGGACCCTGGCCATCGAGCTCGCACCGATTCGCGTCAACGTTGTGTCTCCCGGTGTTGTCGACTCGCCGACCTGGGATTTCCTGCCCGCAGATACCCGATCTGGCGCCTTGGGAAGCATTGGTGATGCGTTGCCCGTTGGCCGAGTCGGGACGATCACTGAACTGGCCAATGCCGGGCTTTTCCTGATTGCGAATGGCTTCGCCACGGGCACGGTCCTCCAGATCGATGGCGGTGCCAACGCCTGACGATTTGTTGACCGAATCTGAAAACAGATGCTCAAAAGCTGCGCTTCCAGGGGCAGCGAGAGCAGGCGACATTTGATCCGGGATATCGCTTCTCTCCCGGTATCCTGAGCGAGCGCCGAGGCGCTCCTTTTCTCCTCCGGAAAGGCTGCACATTGCGTTGTCTGTCATGTGCTAGCACAACAGGTTAAGCGCAGCGAACGCTGCGCTTTTTTTTTTGCGCCATCGCCAACTCGGGAATGCGATTGCAGCCTGTGGCCAACTGCTACTCGTTTTGCACGAGAGCCGGCACTGGGCGGCCGCTTTCGGCGGAATGGGGTCTCCCTTTGTTTTCGCTGCAGTTTACCGGGGTAGCCGCCCTCGTAGCCACGCGCGTTTCCCGGCGGCCATCAAAAAAACTTCCGATAAATCAATAGGTTGCTGTCTGCCCCGTTCCAGTTTTTTAAGTGCTGTAAGCGACATATTATCGTGCTGAACGTTGCGACCATCTTTCATTGCCGCTACCCTCCGCAGTCCGTCTCACGCGTGGGAGAAGCGCGATGGATCACTGGCGGTTGGCCTACCTCGGGATGCGGCAGATCCCACAGGAACTCAGCGAGTTCGAGCTTGCCACGTTCTTCACCTACTCCCCCAAGGAACGGGCACTGATTGATGCTCGGCGCAGCCCTTTGTATCGCTTGGCCGTCGCCGTACACATCGGCTTTATCCGCATGACGGGACGCACGCTTGATGCCTGCAAGCAAGTGCCCAGATTTCTCTGGGCGCATGTCGGTGCCCAGGTTGGTGTGACGCCGCCGGACATGGGCACGCTCAACGCACTCTACGATGGGCGCACCGATACACTGTCAACTCACCAGATGCTGGCCTACCAAGCCCTCGGCTTCAGTCCGATGGCTGAGCACCAGCGCCGCTATGTCACGCGCTGGCTCAAGGAGCGTTTGACGGGACAGCCGAGCCGCACCGCGCTGTTTCATGAGTTGAAGCGCTGGCTGTATGAACATCGGATACTGATACCCCATGATCGCGCACTAAAAAGACTGATCAGCCAGGCCGTCGCCACGGCCGAGGCGGCGCTTGCCGTCGCTCTGGTGCGCGCCTACGGGGCCTCCTTGGACACATGGGGCATATCACTTGCGCGCCCGCATGGCGACCGCACGAACCTGCAGCAATGGCTTTGGGCCGTCCCGTTGCGAACCTCGACCCACCAGATCGGGGAATTGTTCGACAAGGTCGAACTCCTTTATAAGCTGGGCGTTCACCGAAACTGGCCAGCGGCATGCAATGAAGTGCTGATACGCTACTATGCCCGGCGCTGCGCCAATCGTCCGCCTTCAGTGAGCAAACGAGTCGCGCAGCAACCCCGCCGATTGGAAGCTGCTTGCTTTCTGCGTTACGCTTTATGTGCCGCCACGGATCATCTGGCGACCATGTTGCGACACTGGATTCAGAAGTCCGTCAATGACGTTCGGCGCCTGATTGAGGCAGGCCGACCGGACCCTGCCACCCAGATGCGAGAGTTCGCGACCGCGGTCAAAGCGCTGGCCGCGGATGAGATGCTAACCCGGGAAGCACTCTGCCAGCAGTTGTCGGCGCTGGCCGACGCGGCGCTCAACCGGCGTGCGCCCAGCCGTGCCAGCCTGATTCGCATGCAACTCCTGTCGCGACACCGCCAGGCTCGAGCGTTGCTTGGCAGGTTGGTTCTGCTGCCATTCTCCGCCCTGTCAACTCACCCGGTGATTGAAGCGTTGGCAGTACTCCAGGAAATCTACACGCGGAGGTCCGATCATCTTCCCGACCCAATCACGATTCGACTTGGCCGCGCCTGGCAACCCGCCCTGGACGGAGAGGACCGACAGCGGGCCCTGGCCGCATTCGAGTGGGGCACGCTTTTCGCCCTGCGGGTGGGATTGCGGAATGGCTCAGTCTTCCTTGAGCACAGCTTTGCCTTCCGAAGCCAAGCGACCCTCTTGATCAGCGCCAGCGATTGGAAGGCCAAACGCAACCACTTCTATGGCCATCTTAAGCTGCCACAGGATGCTCAGGCATTTCTGAAGCCTGTGGTCACACATCTGGATGAAAGCCTCGCCAGGCTCCGGGATGCTGTCGTGTGTGGGAAGCTCAAAATTGACGATGCAATCCACATCGACCCCTTGGTGGCAAGCGCTACGCCCGCGAATGTGGAGACATTGCGAGGCGCACTGTTCGAGCGGCACCCAGGCGGTCAGCTGCCTGAGATCCTGCTCGAGATCGACAGCGCCACGCACTTCAGTTGGCTTTTGCTGGGAAGAGAGCCGCATTCCCGCAGCGAATTGCTATTGGTCTACGCAGCGATACTCGCGCACGGCACATCGATGTCGGCTGCGGATCTCGCCCGAATGGTGCCGGAGTTGTCGCCTCCCGCGATCCGGCAGATGATGCATCGGGTTGCGGATGAACGGAAGCTGCGCCACGCGGCTGAAGCCGTGCTGACCTTCATGCATCAGCACCCGATTGCCCAGCATTGGGGGCGCTCCGATCTGGCCTCGTCAGACATGATGTCGTTGGAAACGACACGCTCTGTCTGGAAAGCGCGGGCCGACCCACGCCGGCGGACTGCTTCGATCGGGATGTACACTCACGTTCGCGATCGGTGGGGCATCTTCTATGACCAGCCAATTTTGCTCAACGAGCGCCAGGCCGGCGCAGCGATCGAGGGGGTGATCCGACAAGGCGGTTCGGAAGACGTCGCGCAACTTGCAGTGGATACGCACGGCTTTACAGATTTCGCGATGAGTCAGTCACGGCTGTTGGGCTTCGATCTCTGTCCGCGACTGTCCCACCTGCGCGACAGACGTCTGCATGTTCCCAGGCATCATAATGCGCCCCTGACCAAGATACGCCCAAACCGCTATCATAAGCCATCTGGTTATATAGAAGGCAACGTTGATTACTTGTAGAAATAAGCACGGAACTGTCAGCTGCCCCAGCTAGGCTGGCCGGCCTTTCAGCGATTGTCGAGATCCTGTATGGCCACCGTCGAGCGTACCGCCTACCCGCGTTTCCCAAAGGTCTTTTCCCTCAAGGAATTGCGGGCCTGCTACACACCAAGCGCGGAAGAGCTGGACTGGGCGACCCGGTCCACACGCGGGCAAGAATCGCGACTTGGTCTGCTGGTGCTCCTGAAGGTCTTTCAGCAGCTACACCACTTCCCGAACCTTGACACGATTCCTGCCAGCGTGCCGGAACTGGTGCGCATCAGTGCCGGCCTGAACCCAGGTACGAAGTTTGGCTACGACCGAAAGGTGTCGCCGACCTTGTTCCGGCACTACACGGCCGTGCGAGAGTTCCTTGGCATCCAGGCCTACCTCGGCACCGATGCCAACGAGGTCACTATCCGCGCTGCGCGCGACGCCGCCGAAACGATGGACCAGCCGGTTGATATCATCAACGCGACGATCGATGCCCTGGTCCTGCGTCAGATCGAACTGCCATCCTTCTCCACGTTAGATGCCATCGTCGAGCAGGTCCACGCTCGCACGCAAACGGCCCTGTTTCGCCGCATCAGACGACGCCTGTCCGAAGACGAGCAGCACCGGCTTGACCGGTTGCTGACCCGAGACCTAGCAAGCCGTCAAACCGCTTATCACAACATCAAGCGCCACGCGCTGCGTCCCTCGCGCAAGCACCTGACGCTGCTGATCGAGCATCTAACCTGACTGGACACCATTGGAGACTTTTCCAAGACCGTGGCAGGCGTGCCGGCGTCCAAGCTGCGGTCCTTGGCGAGCCAGGCTATGAGCCTAGACGCGGCCAATCTCAAGGAGATCTTGCCGGAAAAGCGCTATGCGCTGATGGTGGCGCTCCTCAATCAAATGCGGGTACGGGTGCGGGACGATCTCGCCGAAATGTTTATCCGGCGCATGAGCGCCATCCACAAGCGGGCACGGGAGGAGTTGGAGCAAATCCAGTCCCGCCGCCGCGCGCAAATGGAAAAGCTCGTCGCGCTGCTCGACGGCGTGGTCGAGATCGTCGCCGAGGGCGAGGACGATGCTCAGACCGGCGTAGAGGTAAGGCGCCTTCTTGCCCCCTCAGGCGATTTGGAGCCTCTACGCGAGAGCTGCGCCGAGGTCCGCGCCTTCAGCGGGAACAACTACTTGCCCCATTTGTGGCGGCATTTTCGCCCGCACCGTTCGGTAATGTTGCGCCTGGCCGAAGTGCTGACGTGGCAGTCAACCAGCCAGTCGTGCACCCTGCTGGCTGCACTGGCAGTCGTGTTGAAGAATGCGGCCCTGCACCGTGAATGGTTTGCCGCCGACGTCGATCTGAGCTTCGCCTCGGAGCGCTGGCGCAAGCTCGTACATCGCTCTGACAATCTGGGGCCTGGCATCAATCGGCGCTATCTGGAGCTCTGCGTGCTTTCGCATATGGTCGGCGAACTGCGCTCTGGCGACCTCTGCGTCGACGGCTCAGACGCGTTTGCCGACTACCGGCTGCATCTGTTGCCCTGGCGTGAATGCGAGCGCCGCCTCCCTGACTACTGCGCCAAGCTGGAAATGCCGACCAACGCGCAGGATTTCGTTGCACACCTACGTCAGTGGTTGGCCGCGACGGCACAGAACCTGGACGATAGTTTTCCGGATAAGCGTCAGCACGTCACCATTGGCCGCAACGGCGAGCCGGTACTCCGCCGAACCGTCGCCAAGGAAATCCCCGCCAGCGCGCTTGCGCTTCAGCAGACGCTGATCCGCCACATGCCAAACCGCAACCTGCTGGACGTCCTGGCCAACATCGAGCATTGGACCCACTTCACGCGCCACTTCGGCCCGCTTTCAGGCAGCGATCCCAAGATCCGCCACGCCGCCGAGCGCTACTTGCTGACGATCTTCGCGATGGGCTGCAATCTAGGACCCACGCAAGCAGCTCGCCACATGGGCGAACGGGTGACGCCGCACATGATGTCGTTCGTCAATCGGCGGCATATGAGTCTCGAACGGCTTGAAACCGCGCAGCGCGAACTGATCGAGTTGTATCTCCAACTCGACCTGCCCAAGCATTGGGGGGACGGTAAGACCGTGGCGGCTGACGGCACACAATACGACTTCTACGACAATAACCTGCTCACGGGCTACCACTTCCGCTACCGCAAGAAGGGCGCGGTGGCCTACCGGCATGTTGCAGACAACTACATCGCCGTATTCCGACACTTCATCCCGCCCGGCGTGTGGGAGGCTGTCTACGTCATCGAGGGCTTGCTCAAGGCTGGCTTGAGCGTGGAGGCAGACACGGTGCATGCCGACACCCAGGGCCAGTCAGCTGCCGTTTTTGCCTTTACCTACCTGCTTGGCATCAACCTGATGCCGCGGATTCGCAACTGGCAGGATCTGAAACTTTACCGAGCTGATCCCACCTCCAAGTATCGTCATATTGAGCGCCTTTTTTCGGGCGTGGTGGATTGGGACCTGATCGCCCTTCACTGGCAGGATCTGATGCAGGTCGCATTGTCGATCCAGGCCGGAACCATATCCTCTCCCTTACTGCTGCGCCGCTTGGGATCGCATAGTCGCAAGAATCGCCTCCTTCTGGCCGCCCAGGAGTTGGGCAATGTTGTTCGCACCGTGTTTCTGCTGGAATGGATCGGTAGCCGCGAACTGCGCCAGGAAATCACTGCGACGACCAACAAGATCGAGTCCTACAATGGCTTTGCCAAGTGGTTTTCGTTCGGCGGCGATGTGCTGCCTGTGAACGATCCCGACGAGCAGCAAAAGCGATTGCGCTACAACGATCTGATCGCCTCCGCAGTGATCCTTCAGAACACCGCCGACATGATGCAGGCGCTTCGTGCCATGGAGAAGGACGGTATCAAGGTCGACGTAGACGACATCGGCTTCCTCAGCCCATATCTCACCAGCAACATCAAGCGCTTTGGCGACTACAAGCTAAACCTTGAGCGGACTCCGGAGGCTTGGATCCGCGACAGTCTTTTCGCTACCCCTGCATTCTCCGTTCGGAAACCACGCCATGCCTAACACCCAGACCCCTTATGGCCCGGTTGACACCGATGCCTTGCATCGCCTGCAGGACAGTTTCGACACCCGCGAGATCCTGCGCATTGTGGACCTCGTCGATACGATACGGACCCGAGTCAGCGAGCCAGCAGGCATTCGCGACGACTTACTCCAGTTACATGGCATGGCCCATTCGGTTCTCAATGGTGCCAGTCTCGTCTCGGGAGCAACGAATCCAGCCTTGGTCGAGCAGGCCGAGACCATTGTGGAGGAACTGGAAGACTTGATACGGGTGCTCCAACGCGCTGTGCACGCGCTGCGCCCACTAGAACTTCTCCGACCTTCCGGCGACGCGTGACAGGCTTGCTGCATCGATAGGTGCACCGGCCTGCAATAACCGACTGTCCATCTTGTGCTGCCTGCAAGCCATTCCGGCTGAGCACCAGAAAAGCCTTTGGTACGCCTCGAGCGCTCGCCTTATATCGAAGATGCACAGTTAGGCGAATTCATCATAACTGGGAGGCTTATGATAGCGGATTGGGCGTATCTTGGTCGCAGGCCTAATGTGCCTGGCGAACTGGCTGCCGTCACCGATGCAGATGTTCGACTGAGCCTCATTGAGTCCGCCTGGGACGAGCTGGTGCGGATTGCGGCGTCCGTGCAAAGCGGGCAATGCACCGCAGTCCAGGCACTCTCGCGCTTTGGGGTGGCGGCGCGCGGACAGCCAGTCTATGAGGCCGGCATGCATCTCGGACGGTTGTTTCGTACGATCTTCCTGATCGACTATTTCACGAATACCGCATTTCGCCATGAGATGCAGCACGTGTTGAACCGCGGTGAAGCGGTGCACATTCTCCAGCGAGCGATCCATTCCGGCAAGATACCGATCGAGCTGGCGCGCCATGACGCGTCGCTGGCGGCAGTGTCATCGGCCTTGACCTTGCTATCCAATTCAGTAATGGCTTGGAATACGATGCACATGCAACGCAACTGGGACGTCCTCGAGAGAATCAGCAGCGAGGCGACTCGATCTGAGGACCTTCGGCATATCGGTCCGACCCATCTCGAGGGAATCAATCTGCGGGGCACTTTTGAGTTTCCCATTGCGCGCTATGCGCATCGGCTCATGCCCACTGCGGCGTTCCAGTCCGACTCATCTTCGCAGTGGCGTACGGCGTAACCGTTTTTGCTTTGAAAGCGGCTCAGAGGACGGTACCAAAGAACTGATACCTCTGGGTGCGCAATAGTCACACCGGCGACATGCATCCCCTGACCGCCGAGCGCTTGCCGTCATCCGCTCGTCGGCTCCGACTCGGCTTTCGGAGACTGACCGCCCTTCCCTACCGCCACGCCCATGCTACAGATCGGTATCCGTGGATGCGGAAGATGAACCAGTCAGCAAGTGATTGATTTTATGGGGATATCTTCCGGGCATCGGCCGGAAACCCGCATGAATGCTTGGGGTAGCTAACCCGGTAAATTGCATCGAAAACAAAGGGATACCTATTCGCGCTACCGGTCCGCCATGCTGACGCTGATCATCATGGCGAATATCCCGTTTGCGTTGATCGGCAGCGTGATCGCGATGTGGCTGGGCGGGCTCACGCTTTCCGTCGCATCGATGGTCGGCTTCATCACGTTGACGGGTATCGCGACGCGCAACGGGATTCTGAAGGTGAGCCACTACATCAACCTGTGCCGGTTCGAGGGCGAGTCCTTTGGCGTGCCGATGATCGTGCGTGGTTCGCTGGAGCGCCTGACCCCGGTGTTGATGACGGCGCTGGTTGCCGCGTTCGCGCTGACGCCGCTGCTGGTCTCGGCAGACGCGCCAGGCAAGGAAATCCTGCATCCGGTGGCGGTGGTCATCTTTGGGGGGCTGGTTAGCTCGACCCTCCTCGATTCGCTGCTCACACCATTGGCGTTCTGGCTGTTCGGCCGCAAGCCGCTGGAGAACATCCTGGCACAGCAGGGCCGCGAAGCCTATTGATCAAGGGCTACTGCAGCGACGCCCGCAAGTCGCTGCATCTTTGGAGTACATGATGAAGAAGCAGATCGCAACGATGTTGATGGCAGCCAGTCTCGGGTTCTCCAGCCTGGCGATGGCGCACGGCGCTAAGCCAGCCCAGTATGGCGGCGTGGTCCAGACCGCCGGCGACCTGCAGTTCGAGCTGGTCAACAAGGAAGGGACCATCACCATCTACGTGGACGACCACGATGCGAAGAAGCCGGTGGCCGGCGCCAGCGGCAAGCTGACGGTGTTGACCGGCGTACAGAAAACTGAGACGACCCTCGCCGCAGCTACGGGCAATGCGCTGGTCGCGGCCGACAAGGTTCAGGTCGCGCGGGGGTCCAAGGCCGTGGCGGTGCTCAAGTTTGCCGACGGCAAATCGGTGACGGCTCGCTTTTCGGTCAAGTGAGTCAGAGTGAAATGTCGACCCGCATCTCGGCGATGTGGGTCAGGTACCGCTCGCAGGGCCTTGCCTTAGCTTGGCCTGGCATCCGCGGCTACGAGGCTCGCCGGATGAGCAGGCTGACACATTTGTTTGAGCAGGCACCGCTAGCAACGTCCCTGTAGGGGTTACCAACTGTGGAGCCACTAATCTTGATTGTGAAAACGACTGGACTATTCATCGCAACAGCGCTTGCCGAGATCATCGGTTGCTACCTGCCATACCTCTGGCTCAAACAAGGTCGGTCCGCCTGGCTGTTGTTGCCGGCGGCCCTTAGTCTGGCGCTTTTCGCCTGGCTGCTGACTCACCACGAAGCGGCGGCAGGTCGGGTGTACGCCGCATACGGCGGCGTCTACATCGGCGTCGCGATCGCCTGGCTTTGGGCGGTCGATAAGGTGCGACCGACGCAATGGGATGTCGCGGGGGTGCTTGTTGCCTTCTGCGGGATGGCCATCATCATGTTCCAGCCACGCGCCTGACGGGTCTTACCGGAAGCACCTCCTTCCTGCCGCCGCTGGCTGCGTGGCCATGTTTGAGGATGGAACACTGCGCCGCGGGTCGGGCCTATGGGGCCGCTCTTTGCGCTCGTGCTTTACCTGTTGCATGGGTTTCGCTCATCCGCACCGCTGCGACCACGCCCGACAGCAACGTCAGCGCCGCGACCAGCCAGATCGCCGTCGGCACGCCGAACATATCCGCAGTGATACCGGCCAAGAGGGCTCCCACCGCGTAGCCAAGGTCACGCCAGAGCCGGTAGACGCCCACGGCGGAAGCGCGCCAGGAGGGGTGGGCCACGTCTCCGATCGTGGCGAGCAAGGTTGGATAGACCATCGCCGTGCCGATTCCAAGCAAGGCGGCACCCAGACCAAACACGCGGAAATCTGCTGCCACTGCGGTGACGGCAATCCCCCCTGCCTGCAACCACATCCCCCACACGATCAGCCACTTGCGGCCAATCTTGTCCGAAAGAGCGCCCGTGAGAATCTGCGAAGCGCCCCAGATTGCTGGATAGATCGCAGCTAGCACGCCGATTTGCGCCAGTGTCATCCCTGCTGCGGCAAAGACCAGCGGGAACAGGCCCCAGGCCATGCCGTCGTTCAGGTTGTTGACTAGCCCGGCCTGGCTGACGCTGGAGAGATTGCGATCGGTCAGCGATGTGCGGCGGAAAATCTCGGCTTGGCTGAGCTTGTCCGCAACTGCTTGAGGATGGTGCTCACGCAACTCGTGCACGACGTGATCCCGGGTTTCGCGAACCGCAAGCGCGGAAAGCAGCAGCCCGGCAGCAACGTAGACGACGCCCAGGTAGAAGGGTTCGGGCCTGAGACCGAAGTGGGCGGCGGTCCAACCAGTGGCCAGTGCGCTGGCCGCCACCGCGAAGTATCCGGCAAATTCGTTGAGTCCCATGGCCAGGCCGCGCTGCTTCGGGCCGACCAAGTCGATCTTCATGATGACTGTGGTGGACCACGTCAGCCCCTGGCTCACGCCCAACAGGACATTGGCTCCGACCACCCAATTCCAGTTGGGTGCCCACATCAGAATGAATGGGACCGGTATGGCGACCAGCCATCCGACCACCAAGACTCGCTTCCGGCCGAAGCGGTCGGAAAAACGCCCGGCAAAGTAGTTTGTCAGTGCCTTGGTGATGCCAAACACAACGATGAACGAAAGAATCGACGTGCGCGCGGCGATGTGGAATTCCTGCTCAGCAATGGCCGGCAGGATACTGCGCTCTAGGCCCACCATGGCACCAACAAATGCATTGACGAGGACCAGCAGCGAAAACTGGCCGAGGTTCTCACGCAGCCCGAGGCGGATCGGCGCCGTGTTCATGCCTTAGCGCCCCCAACCCAGATTTGCCTGCACCATGGCTTCCATGTCGGCGGGTTGAGGGGGGATTTCCTTGGTCAGGTATTCGACGAAAGCGGATTTCTCCAAGGTGAGCGCTGCGTTCCAGCGCTTCTCGAAACCAATGGTCGACGCAGGCTTGCCAGACAAGCCGACGCCGCACGCGCTGCCAGCCTGGTGCCCTGGGTAGATCTCGAGATCGGCGGGCAGCGTCAGCAATTTCTCATGCAGGCTGTCATAAAGCTGGGCGGCCATCTCGCGTTCCATGCCAGCGAGGTCGGGGCGTCCGACGGCCCCCACAAACAGCGTGTCTCCAGTCATCACAAACCATGGCTCGTCGCCTCGGCGCAGGTCGCGCACCAGCAGACAGACGCTGTCGGCGTGTGTGCCCGGGGGTGTGCAGGACGTCAACCAGCACATTGCCGGCCTCCAGTCGCTGGCCATCGACCAGCGAGGCGAAGTCGAATGCGACCCGTCCCTTGTTGCTTTCGTGCAGATAGTAGGGTGCACCGACCTGACGCGCCAGTGCGGGACCCCCGGAGTAGTGATCGGCATGTACATGGGTGTCGATCACATGCGCAATCACCACGCCCCCCTTCTTGGCCTCGGCAATGAACCAGGCTTCGTCACCGGCGACGACGTCGACGGCAACTGCCTTGCCGACACCGGCGCATCCGAAGAAGTAGGAAAGCGTGGCGCTTTCTGCGGGGCGTTGCCGGAAGAACATAACTGTCTCCTATGGTTGCCCTAAACCTCGATGGGCAACCCGTGGGCCCGCCACTCGGCCACGCCATCGGTCAGATGGAAGGCGTGGTAGCCCTTGCTGCGCAGGAGCTCGACGGCGTCTTTGGCCATCAGGCAGAAGGGTCCCCGGCAGTAGGCAACCACAGGCATGTCCTTGGGGATCTCGGCAAGCCGCTTCTTAAGCTCGCCCAGCGGTAAGGAGCGAGCATGCGGTAGGTGGGCCGCGGTGAACTCATCGGCAGGGCGTACATCGAGCACCAGCACCTCCCCTGCCCTGGCCTTCCTCAGGATGGCGCCCCGGTCAAATCCTTTGAGGTCATCGCCATGCTCGACGATGGTCGCCAGTGCCACCTGCAATTCGACCAGCCGCTCTTCGGCTGCGGAACGCAAGGTCACCCAGAGGTCGGCCACACCGGTGCTGGCCAGCCGGTACACGACATACTTTCCATCCTTGCGAGTCTCGGCGAGGCGGGCCTCGCGGAGTTCCTTGAGATGCGCGCTAGCCAGCTTCACGCTGATTCCCGCTTGGGCAGCCAGTACCTCGACCGTCTTCTCGCCCTGGCACAGGAGCTCGATGAGCTCCAGCCGCTTCGGGCTGGCTACGGCTTTCCCGATCCGGGCGACCTGCTCGTAAAGGTGATTCTTCAACTCTATCATGCAATCATTCTAGTGAATATTAGAATTATGGCAAGATTTTGCAGCGGAGGGCCCTGTGGGCCGTGGCAAGCGCAATCGCCGGGTCGTGGGCAACCGACCTTCGCTCAGCAAGTTGAGCCAAGACAACCTCGTCCAAAGCCAGTCGAGGCAACTCCACTACGGTTTCGGCGTCGCGGGCCTCTGGGCGAATGACCATTCGGGTCGTCGTAGTGCCATTTGGAAGAGTTCCGCGATTGACGCATGAAGCGACTCGGGAGGAGGAAGTCCTCGTCGAACGCCCGAATGGATGAAGTCGGCCATAGAGGTCGCATGTCTCTCTTCGGAATGATTCCGGTGGCGAGAATCGGCGGCCAATGTATCGCCCCCCAGCGTGACCCGCACCTTCAACGTGGCCATGCATGACACGATGCGTTTCACGCCTGACAAGATCTCGGTCAAGGCCGGTGATACCGTGCGCTTCGTTGTCCGGAATACCGGCAAGGCGGAACACGAGATGGTCATCGGGACCAGCAGCGAATTGAGAGAGCATGCGCACCTGATGCGCAACATGCCAATGGCTCGGCATGCCGAGGCCAACCAGGTATCGCTCGCGCCGGGTCAGCAAGGCGTGCTGATCTGGAAGTTCGATCGGCCGGGAACCGTTGGTTTCGCCTGCCTGCTGCCCGGGCATTACGAAGCAGGCATGGTGGGCAAGGTAACGGTCAAATAGCAGCGAAATTCTCACCGGATCCGGCGCGACGCCCTACTTGCGCGCCGCGTACTGTTCCGTGACCTCCCGCTGAGCGGCTGCGAATTTCTTTGGCCAGCGTGACTTGCTCGAATCTTCCATGTTGGCGCCTGAGCTGGTGGCCGATCCTCGCCGACCTTAGTTCTTTGAGAACGGCTAGGTTCTGCTTCATGTTCCGAATGGTCGCTCGCGAGAGTTGCCGGGCACGGGCAATCCCGCGCAAATCCCCTTTGACCAGCGTGACCTGAGCGCTGTTCATCGCGACATCAGTGCCCGTGCCCATGGCAATACCGACGTCCGCCTTCGCCAGCGCCGGCGCATCATTGATGCCGTCGCCCGCCATGGCCACCACCGCGCCTGCCTGTTGCAGGGAACTGACAAGTTCAAGCTTGTCCGCCGGCTTCACCTCGCCGTGGAACTCGTCAATGGCGAGTTTCCCGGCCACCGCCTTTGCCGTTGCAATGCCGTCGCCGGTCGCCATCACGACACGGATACCTTCTTCCCTGAGATGCGCCAGCGCCTCCGGCGTGGTGGCCTTGACCGGATCCGAGACGGCGAGCAGGCCAGCAAGCTTGCCTTCGACGGCGAGATGCATGACGCTGGCGCCTTGCGCACGCAGCGCGTCAGCCTGCGCCACTAGCTGATCGATGGGAACGCCTTCAGCTTCCATGAGCGCCGTGTTTCCGATCGCGACCTTCCTGCCGCCCAGCTTTCCTCTTACCCCGATCCCGGAACTCGACTCGAAGCCCTCCGGCTTTTCCAACTGCAGGCCGCGCTCACGGGCTGCTTCAACAATCGCGGCAGCCAGAGGATGTTCGCTGCCCTGATCCAGGCTGGCAGCTAACCGCAGCACGTCCTCCTCGGCATAGCCATTGGTGCCGATCGCGCGCTCAAAAACCGGCCGACCCTCGGTGAGCGTCCCGGTCTTGTCGACAATCAGGGTATCGACCTTGCGCAGGTTCTCGATTGCAGCGGCGTCGCGGAACAGCACGCCGTTGGAAGCGCCCTTCCCGCTTGCGACCATGATGGACATCGGCGTGGCGAGACCCAGCGCGCACGGACATGCGATGATCAACACCGCGACGGCATTGATCAGGCCGAACACCCAACTCGGCTCGGGGCCGAAGAGTCCCCACGCGACAAAAGTCAGCACCGCAATGCCGATGACACCGAGGACGAAGACGCCGGCAACCTTGTCGGCCATCCGCTGCATCGGTGCCTTCGATCGCTGCGCTTGCGCCACCATCTGGACAATCTGGGACAGCACGGTCTGGGAGCCGACCTTTTCGGATTGGATGACGAGACTGCCCGACGTGTTCATCGTGGCGCCGATGACGCGGTCGCCGACGCGCTTGGTGGTCGGAATGGGCTCGCCAGTTATCATCGATTCGTCGACCGCGCTGGTGCCTTCCGTTACCACGCCATCGACAGGCACCTTCTCGCCGGGCCGCACGCGCAGCAGGTCGCCCACGTGGACATGGGTGAGCGGCACGTCCTCTTCGGCTCCGTCGGGACCGATGCGCCTCGCCGTCTTGGGCGCCAGTCCCAGCAGCGACTTGATGGCGGCGGAAGTCTGGGAGCGGGCCTTGAGTTCAAGCAACTGACCCAGCAGCGTGAGGGAAATGATCACCGCCGCTGCCTCGAAGTAGACACCGATACGGCCATGCTCGGCGAACACCTGCGGAAATGCGCCAGGTATGACGGTCGCAATGACGCTGTAGATATAGGCCGCACTTGTGCCGATTCCGATCAGCGTCCACATGTTCGGACTGCGGTTGACGATCGACTGGAAACACCGCACGACGAATGGCCAGCCCGCCCACAGCACCACAGGCGTCGCCAGCGCAAGCTCGACCCAGCTCTGGGTCGACACCTCCATCCAGCCAAGGCGATGCCCGAACATGGCCATGACGAACACCACACCAGTGAGCGGTAGCGTCCACCAGAAGCGGTGACGAAAACCCACCAGCTCGGGGTTCTCGCCTTCATCCAGTTCCGGCAACAACGGTTCCAGCGCCATGCCGCACTTGGGGCAGTTGCCCGGATGATCCTGGCGGATCTCCGGGTGCATGGGACAGGTATAAATCGTTCCCTCGGCAACTTGCTGCGCCGCTGGCGGCTCCGGCGGGGCCGTGTACTTGCCCGGATCGGCCTCGAATTTCTGCTGGCAGGACGCGCTGCAAAAAAAATAGCGAGCCCCGGCATGCTATGTCCTGGAACCTGGAATCGGCCGAGACGGTCATCCCGCAGACCGGATCCTCGAGGGCCTGCGCCGCCCCGGCGCCAGTGCCAGCCTGTTCATGAATATGGTCACGGTGATGCGCATGCTCGTGATGATGACCAGGATCGGACTGGTCCTGAGCCGAGGTATGTGCACCGGCGCTGTGGCGGCCAGGCTCGGTTGCATCGCGTTCGTTGCTTGTCCTGTTCATCCTGGCTTCCTTCAGTTGTTGGGCCGGGCATCCACTGAGTCATCCGACTTCCCTGTTACTGCGGCCTTGCGGTGGCCGCCGTGCCTGCCATGGAAGAAGTGCATCAGCGGACACAGCAACACTAGCCAAAGGGTAGCCAGGAGGCAACGTGGCCCCAGTGCCGGACGCCAAGCGCAATCGCCGCAACACGGCTACCGCAAAGAACAGAAGCCAGCGAAAGCGCGTGAATCTATGGCTCCCCCTGCCGGAGGCTGACGATTGGGGGCAGTTCTTCATGACACGCTCCTTACACGAAGATGACGGGCATCGGAGGTGCGGGACCTCCATGTCACGCCTGATGACGCCAGCTTAGACGTTCCCATCGTTGTAAGGTCAAGCGCAAGGGGGTGCACCGGTGGCAGGACTGTTCTCAAAAGGCCAACCGCGCTTGGGTCCAGTATGGGTTGGCCGCCAATGAGAAGGCGCCTTTGGAATGGCGAAGTGCTGAGCACGGGACTGCCGCAAGCCGAGCTGCGGCCTTGTGCTTCGTATCAGGGAAGACGACATCGCCGCCGAAGCAGTCGTGTCCCGTGGGCCGGTCTTTTCGCGGCCCACGGTCGGATGCCTGCAAGACGTCCGTACCTGGATGGCTGGGCCTGCAGTGAGAGGCGTGGATCAGGCGCCGTCCGTAAAGGTGTCGCGCGTTCCAACGGCGTGGCTGCCGTCACTGAACGGGTCGCGCGTACCCATCGCATGGGCGCCATCAGTGAAGGAATCGCGCGGCGAGGTCACGCCGGCATTTGCCACGCCGGCCACGCCGCCGAGCGTTGAAATAGTCAGTGCTACAAGAGCGGTCTTCTTCAACGTACGCATTTTGCTTCTCCTCGATGATTCGATAATTGGCTCCATGAGCCTGCCACAGTGTAGAAAGCGGTCCCCCACCGAGCCGTGACACCGACATGACAAAGCGGTCATCTCGGGTCCCGATGGGTAAGTCCAATTCGGTCCTGCCGGGTATCGAGGTCAGCCGCCGGTAAAGAGACGACTGCGGTCGATATAGACGCGTACACCTTGGGCATTCGGCATGCCCGACAAGATAAGGCCCAGATCTACGGACGTTCCGCGAATCGACTCGGCGAACTTCCACGTTGCCTCCTGGCCCCCGCTCCGGAATGTCACGGTGTCGCCGGACTCAACGGTGACTTACTTCATGCCCGAGGTCAGTGCCACTGTGCGGGAGGCCGTGCCTGCAGGTACATGGCTGCCAAAAATAGCGGCCTGCGAACCGAGACGCGTTGCGCTTACCTGCCCTGCTACTGGAACTGCAGCGGGTTCTCCGGCCTGGCGCTGAACATGCTGCGCCACGTCATCGCCGGCGTTGGTCTTCAGCTTGTCCGTGCTCCATGCAGGGGAGATGGACAACGCCGAAAGAACCAGCGCGGCGGCCACGGACTTGTTGGTTTTCATGGTGCACTCCATTGAAGTTTCGAGGCATTGACCTCTTGAATCCAATGGTATGAGGCCGTCCCTCACTAAGGCCTTACGCAGTCCTTACATCCCGGTAAGCTGTAGCGAGAGTTGTCCGTCGAGTCTTCGATGTCATCCACGGCACGAAGCGCGTCAAGCCCGACTGTCGAATTCGCGCTGAGGAACAGTTGACGTTGCTTGACCTTCCCCCTGTGGGAAGGTCCATAGTTGGCGTAGACAGACCACAACGTCCGTCGAAAAGGAAACCTCAACCAGGAAGCGGGACGTTCTCGCGCGGAGGTAACGTCATGACTGCCGCTACACAGACCTTGACTGACGATGTTCTTGCAGTGTTCAGGCGGGCATGCGAGCAAGAACAATATGTCGTCGCCGATCTGCTCCTGAGCGCCCTCGAAGCCATGGCTGGTCAGGACCAAGACAGCCGGCAACTGGACGAGGCGTATCTTGTGGTGGCGCACTGCTGCGCGCCCGCAAGCCGCTGCGCTGCGTGGGATAGCGCCCCGGCCCCGCAGATAAGCGCCTCCTATACTGAAGGCATGCAAGGACAGACGGCACCTGCTTCAGGTCGTACGTCTGGCACGAGGGTGTGAGCAAATGAAGCAACTCTGGCGAGTCATCCTGCTGGTGACGCTCGCTGTGGCGTTCCCGTTGCGCACCCTTGCCATGTCTGCGGAGCGCTGCTGCACGTTCGGCGCGGCGGGTCTTCAGGCGTACGCTGCCCAGACCGACGTTGAGGGGACTGGCGATGGCTGCGATACGCCAGGCCTCTGTGCCGCAGGCGCGCCGTCCGGCAACACCGTTCACTCGACGTCGTGCACTGCAACCTGTGCCTCCGCCGCCGTCACGCCGGCAATGGCGGGGAGCGCTGAGAGCCTTTGGGAATCTATCCTGTTCGCTCATCCGGAGCTCCCTTACTTCTCCGTTGTGTCGCCGCCCCTTGAGCGGCCACCTCAGGCGATAGTCTCCTGAGGTATCCGAACGCGGGCAGCGCTGGTCCATGGCGTGCGCTTACGCGCCAACGCCTTGCAGCGCCTGTCCGGCAACAGCAGCAGCGACTGCCGCCCGCCGTTTCCGGCATCGACAGCACCATGCTGCTCGCAGTCAACGGGGAATATCATGAAGACGATCTTGCTCACTATGGCCGGCGCGGTGACCGCGGCCGTATCCCTCGCGGCCATAGCTGGCCCCGACTGGAGTGTGATTGAAAAGGCGCGCGCCGCGAAGCAAGCCCAAGCCCAAGCGCAAAAAGCAACACCTCACCAGCCGATGATGATGGAGGACCACGCGGCAATGATGAAGGCATGCCGCGAAATGATGGCGCAGCCTAAGTAACAGGCCGGTCTGCCCCGACGCGTCGCAGGCCGTCCGCGGGCTTCAACCCGAACTTCGGTCGTTCGCTGAGCAGAATGCGAGCGGCCGAGACTTTTTCGCCAATCCCATTCCGGCTTGGATGTGCGGGAAGCCGCCGTCCGAGCACATTCGAATCCCCTGTCAAGGTGGTCCCTCGCTCGCAATTTGCAGCGCTCGCCCTTAGCCGCACTGCGCCCTGCAGCTAGCTTGATGTAGGTCAAGCCGATTGGCAACCCTTCGCCAATACTCCAAAGGGTGGATCGCAGCGATGTGGGATGGTTACGAAGCTCGGGCGCAATCAAGACGTCGATGATGTCCACTCCGGAGTGGTTTTCAAGCCCGCCATGTCTGGCTCGGGCCGCGCGCGTGATCCAGTGTGCGGTATCGAGGTCGCTCCGCATGCACGGCGGGCCATTGGGAACGAAATCAATCCTAAAGAGAAGCGTTGAGGCCCTGCGCCTGATGCATATCGGGAGCATCGGCAGAGCTGCCGATCTGCAAGTAAGTTGGGGCAGTGCTTAACGATTGATCGGAGATTCGTATGAATAGCGAACACGGCGACCGCACCCCTGTGGCAGAGATCGGGAGAAAGATTTACCGGTCAAAGTTGGTGACGATCGGGTTCCTGGTGGTGATCGCCTATTTCCTCTGGACGGAGCATCGGGCGCATGTCATTCAGTTCCTGCCCTTCCTGTCCTTCCTGCTCCTTGCTTCATGTCCGTTGATGCATCTTTTCATGCATCACGGCCACGGCCGTGGTCACGATCGAGGCAGCGAAGGCACCCACGACGGGAAGGATGTTAAGGGAGAGCAGTGATGAATCATGAAGCGCAATATGGCTACGGCCTCTGGTCTTTGGTTTTCATCAATTCCGCAATCTTTATCATCTTCGCATTCAGCTTCACCAAGCCGAAGACGTCGCGCGATTGGCGTTCCTTTGGCGCGTTCTCGGGCTTCATTGTGGCGTTGTTCACCGAGATGTACGGTATCCCGCTGAGCATATATCTTCTGCTTCCATGGCTGTCCGCGCGCGTTCCCGGCATCGATTTCCTGACGCATGATGCGGGGCACCTTCCTGAAATGATCTTTGGCTGGCGCGGGAACCCACATTGGGGGCCATTCCACATTGCCAGCAATATCATGATCTTCGGCGGGTTCCTCATGTTGTCGGCAGCATGGCGGGTTCTCTACCAAGCCCAGCAGCGGCATGAACTGGCGACCACCGGGTTATATGCGCGTATGCGGCATCCCCAGTATGTTGGCTTTGCCCTCATCATGCTGGGCTTCCTGCTGCAATGGCCCACCATCCTGACCCTGGCAATGTTTCCGGTGCTGGTGTGGATGTACGTGCGTCTTGCGAAAGCCGAGGAGCGCGAGGCACTTAGGGAGTTCGGCCAGGAGTATGAGAGCTACCGCAAACGGACACCTGCGTTTCTTCCCCACTTCGTGCCGCGCGATAGATCCGCGCCGCATCCACATTGATCTGATCGCCGAATTCTGCAGTTCTCTGAATGGAGGAGAGCGCCATGAAACCCTTGAAAGCTGGTTTTACACTCTCGGCCACAGTCGTGCTCTTTTACGCAGTGTGTACCGTGTTGTGGCTAACGTTCCCCGAGCCTTTCTTGAACTTTATGAACGCGCTCTTTCACGGACTCGACTTTCGTAAGCTTGAAACCGGTAACTCCATCTCAGCCTGGACATCCCGGCATCATCTTTGCGCTCTGGTTCTTTGCGGCGGGCGCGTTCTTTGCCTGGCTCTATGATGCGGCCGGAGGCAAAGAATAGCCGGGGGGGCTTGCTGCGGCGGTCGATTTTCCGGAGGGCTTTGGTCGCGACATGGGCCCAACTTGGGGCCCATTTGTTGACATATGCAGCTTGGCAAACAGTGTACAGCAGTCACTTGTGTGGAGAAGTGCCTGCGGTGTCCCCTCCGCCCATCATTCCGTGTCTCATCATGCTGGGCCCCATGCCACTCGTGCCCGAGCCGTCCATGGAATGCATCATCTCCTGCATCAAATCCATGTGCTGGCCCATCATGTCCCGGCACACCTGCATTGGATCAGCGGTTCCCGTGCTTGCTGAAGGCTGGCGCGCCAGGCGCGTCATGCCCATCATGTCCTTTTGCATTGAGGCCATCGCCTCACTCAGGACCTTCTGGCGTTCGGCCATTAGGGATTGCCTTTCTTCAGCGGTGGTGGCCCGTGACAGTCGTTCCCGAATTGCACGCAAATGCGCGACTTGCGCGTCGCGCTGAGCGTTACTTCCTTTCGCCGGTGTCGTGGCGGCTGAAGGGACAGTAGCAGGCTGAGAGGCAGTGGCCGGTGCATTGGAATGACTGTGATCGTGCTCGGCGGCGGGAGTGCCGGCAGCGGCGAAGGCCGCCGGCGCCCAAGCGATAGCGGATACAACTACGGAAAGACGACGAATGGCGGGCATGTGGCGCTCCTGGTGTGGGCAAGAAGGTCTCCATACCGACTATACGTCGCGATCGCGCCTCCACGTTGACGAGGGTCAACGCAGCTTGATCCTTTCCGCTCTTAGTCACGTCGGCTCTCACCAATAGCCATCTCGCATTCAAAACGTAGCTTGTCACCGACCCCAAAGACGTGGCAGATAGGTCCGGATTCGGTGCTGGTGACGATTTGGCGAGACTGGGAAGCTAAGCCGTTCGCTTCGCTTGCAGTTTTTTTCCATGCCGGCAGCGGATGCTCACGCTGCCACGCTCGGATTTCCGTGAAGGCGGCAACTGAAGTCCAGACTTGCGCATGTGGCCGGCCGCTTCTCGGGCCAAACCGGCCATTCAACTAAAAGGTGGGGAATGTCCGTGGAGGGTTGGGAACAGCCGACCGGATAGAGGCGGCAGGTCCTTGCCGGCGTTCGCGTTGCTCCGCCTCTCCAGTGATGAAGACCAGGCTCTGGCGATGCCGCAGACCGTTCATGAGACATACCTCGAAACCTAAAGCACCGTGTCGGTATCAAGGCAGAAAATCGGCGCTCGAGCCTGCCGGAAAGTCACCCTTCCCCGGGGGGTGACCTTGTTGACTGAGAGCGCGGCGGCGATGATTGATCGAGCCGGTTCCTAGACGTTGCGGGAGAGTCTGACCTTGCAACCAGGATAGTTTTGGCAACCCCAGAATGCGCCGGCTGGCCCTTTCCGCTCAACCATCTTGATTCCGCAGGCCGCGCATGTCGGCGTCCGGTAGTCGCCCCGAAACGCCTGCTTCAGCAACGTCGCTTGCTTGTACTGATCGAGTGCGCGAATCCGCTCGACGATGCCCGCACCATCAAGCAATTGAATGCCAGCACGCTCAGCCGACTCATTAACCGGCCGGCCGACATAGCCAGACAACGACCAGAAAACGCCCCTACGCACCTTGTGTTCGTGCATGACACCGGCAAGCGCGCGGACCTGTTCCACCTTCACCGGTTTACTCCATGCTTTGCATTGGACCACGGCCACAGGCACATCCAGGCCTGCCTTGTACAAGGTAGCATCGATGCCGCCATCGGGACCATGGGGGACGGTCTTGACCATGAACCCCATCGCCTCGTAGTACCCAACACAAAGCAGCTCAAATCGCTTCCACTCTAGCTGCTTGAGGGCATCTAGCGTCCAGCTGTTGATTTCTGGCTCCTCAGGTACGGGGGCTGTCCGCGCCGGCGGGCTAACGTCCGCCTTTGACTCGTCGGCTTCACCAGAGTACCGGGGTGACATGGGTGGCGACGACGGTCGGCTCGTGCGAGAGCGCCGAGCCCTTATTGGGATTTCTTGCTGCCTGCCCCCCGCTCTACCCCGCGCACGGATGTATGACAGAACACCCAGGAAACCGAACATGGCGGCGGGAACCCAGGCTAACGACTGGCTTAACACGGAAATGCCCGTCAACAATGGACTCGACGCGAATATCGCTGGGAAGGGCGCGATTATCAGTGCATCCAATTGATAAGACAATCGGGGAAACACTAAGGCGGCAGTGGCCACAGGTGCCCCAGGGACTGAACGCGCTGTCATCACGACGTAACAAGAGGAAAGGCCGGCGGGCCGCTGAACCAGGGTCGCTGCTGGCGCAGTCGAGCGTCGTGCAACGTCTCGCTGGGAGCTGTACTAAAACAGGTTGAACGCTGCGATGAGCACCGACATGCGAGAATTTCACCCTGGCACCGTTTCCTAGCTACCAGCGCGGCCCTTCCCCGCTTTGGGGGTAATCCGTTTTGGATGACGAAAACGGCAAGATGGCAAAGATCACCCTCATTTTTCCGGAGTAAATATGACCCAGTCGTTACTTTGCGTCCGCCACATCGTCGAGGCCATCCTTTCCGAATACGCCATAGGGCTCATACCGTAACTTGTTTCAACCACGTAACCTTGTCAGTACAGCCCGCCGGTGGGGACAGCGGGGGAAGGAAGTGAATTTGGTTCAAAAATCAGGGCGCCAAAAATCGCCTCCTCTTGGCTGCTGGACGCTCTTTCTCACTTCCGATCGGATGGCGGCGGGCTGTTTCTTTCACCCTAGCATTGTCATGTCATCGTGATCCCTGCCTTAGTCGAAGGTAAAGATGCCATGCCGGCCGATTCCCCACGGCGACGCCTGGCGAGCCAAGGATGCTTGAAACCGTCATTCGGTAAGACGCTGTTTGTGGCTTCCGATGGGCGGGACCAGCGCCGGTGGTGATGGTGCCCAGCCATCGTCGTGACAAACTACGCCTCAAATCCAGAAGGGCAGCTAAACGTGTTGGATCGCGCGGCCACTGCTTTCGGACGAGTGCGGTAAGCACAACGTTATCGAACCTTATCGCCGCGCCTTGGCCCAGTCGGCAAGGGCCGACCGAGCGGCTGACGGAGGTCGCTTCCCGGCCAGGTTGAGTCATGCGAAGGCGCGGGTCGGATGACCGAGTTAACTCGAACTGCGGTCGTTCGCAGAACAGTGTGAGGATGTCGTGAGGGGTCGGTCCGAGACGGCCACAGTGTCGCTGCGGGCATCCGACCGAGACCGGCAGCCAATATCGGTCTTTCAACTCAAGGGCTCCAACTGCCAGGCCCACGCGCAGAATCGCCCGTTCACCCCGAATCCCCGGCCGCCGGAGCGGTGCTCCAAAGGAATCGGGAGAGGAACCCCGATCAGATCGGTCGCCCTGCTTCGGCCAGTAGCAGGCTTTCTGAAGCGACCGATTTGGTGGAGCCCGATTCATTCATCCGGCAGACGGAGCATCTGCTATGCGTGATTGCCACGAGTTTCAGGATGGGGCAGAGGCCGGACTCCGAAGAACGTCGGCTGTAGTAGCTGAAGCTGCCCCACTCCGGTTGCGCACAATGGGACATTGCATCCATAGTGGCACAAATCACCTCGTCACTCTGCCCGCACTACCACTTGCCTGGTGGCGGCACTTCACATGGACCCTGTACGCCAGTGCTGGTGAAGTCCGCCGGCCCGACGATCTCCAGGTACTCCATATCAGGCGAATAATCGAAAAGGAAATGCCGGACACCAGGACGTTGGTGAACGCAGTCTCCCGCTGAGACAAGGGTCTCGGCATCCTCGTACATAAACCTTGCCCAGCCTTTGAGCATATAGACGATGTGAAAATCGGCACCATGAACATGCCAGCCCGTACCGGCTTCAGGCGGCATGTTGGCCCGAACAATCTGTGCAATGACCTTTCCATCTGTCGCTTTTGCGATGCCGAGATCGCGATACAGGAAAAAGTCCCTCAGGCCGCCTTCGTTAAATGCGGTGTCGCCTGGCCTGACGTGCGAGAACTCCATATTTGACTCCAATAAAAGTGAGAGAGATTGTTCAGGGAAGCCTTGTCGATCTTCATGGCTACGACGCGTTGGTCTGCGGCACATCGAAGGCAGGCTTTCGTCCCAATATGTTCGAAATCCATTGGGAACATGCGATAAGCGACTCAAGATCGACGCCAGTCTTCACGCCCATTTCGTGGAACATCCTCACCACTTGCTCGGTTGCAACGTTTCCGCTAGCGCCGGCAGCATATGGGCAGCCGCCCAATCCGGCTACGGAGGAATCGAAGCTCCGCAGGCCGAACCGGAAGGAAGCACGGATGTTCGCCAGGGCCGTTCCTCTCGTATCGTGATAATGGCCGGCCAGCGCCGAGATCGGTACCTGCTCGGCTACCGCTTGCAGCATTCGGGTGATGCTTTCGGGGGTACCGCTTCCGATCGTATCGCCCAGCGAAATCTCATAACAACCCATGCGATGAAGTATTCCGGCGACCGCCGCGACGGCTTTCGGATCCACCTCCCCCTGATAAGGACAGCCCGCTACACAGGAGACGTATCCGCGCACCTTTATGCCGCGCCTGGCCGCGCCCTCCATCACAGGTTCGAATCGGGAGAGGGACTCCGCGATGGAGCAGTTGATGTTCCGCTTCGAGAAGAGTTCTGATGCAGCCGCGAACACTGCAACGCTCTTCGCCCCGCATTCGATAGCAGCCTCGAACCCCTTTAGGTTCGGTACAAGCACGGGATAGGCAACCCCCTCGTCGTCTGCCATCAGGCTTTGCAGGACTTCCGCGTGATCGGCCATTTGCGGAACCCATTTTGGCGAGACAAACGCAGTCGCCTCGATGGAGGTCAATCCCGCTTGGGACAGTCGGCGGATCAGATCAAGCTTGACGTCGGTGGGAACGACCTGCTTCTCGTTCTGCAGTCCATCCCGCGGCCCCACTTCGATCAGTCTGACTTCAGCTTCTGAGGACATCAACGCGTCGTTCATACACTTGCCCACACCGGCCTGCGCTTTTCAAGGAATGCCGAAAGGCCCTCGCGCCCTTCGTTAGAGGCTCGAATATCCGCGATTCGCACCGCCGTTTCCTGCATCAGTTCGTCATCCAGCGGCCTCATGGTCACCCGGTCCATCAGAGCCTTTGCCTGTGCCAAGGCCTGCGGCCCACCCGCCTCCAACGCGCTGACCATCCTGGCGACCGCCTCGTCGATTTCCCCGGCTTCGGCCAGTTGGTGAACGAAGCCGAGCCGAAAGGCTTCATCCGCTGGGAGTCGCTCGGCTGTCAGCATGTAACGCCGGGCCGCCTGCACCCCGAGAGCCTGGACCACATAAGGCGATATAGTTGCTGGAACAAGGCCGATGCGGACCTCCGACAGGCAAAACTGCGCGTCGTGGCTCGCCACCACAATGTCGCATGCCGCTGCAAGACCCATACCACCAGCAAAGGCAGGGCCGTGTACGCGGGCGATCACGGGCTTTTCGGACTGGTGGATCACTCTGAGCATTTCCGCCAGCCGCATGGCGTCCTCCCGGTTCTGTTCGGGGCTGTATTGCGCCATGCGTTTCATCCAGTGAAGGTCCGCTCCCGCGCAGAATGCCGTGCCGTGTCCCCCGAGCACAAGCACACGAATGGCATCGTCGTCCTGCAGTTCGCGAAACACCTGCGTGAGTTCGGCGATCAAGACCTCGTCCAGGGCGTTTCGGACCTCTGGCCGGTTGAGCCAGACCGTCGCCACTGTGCCCTGCCGCTCGACTTGGAGATTTCTGTAGGCCATTTTCTCCCTCCCGGCTCAGTAGGACTTGGGCAATCCGAGGACCTTCTCTGCGATGAAGCAGAGAATCAGCTGGGGGCTCACCGGCGCTAGGCGAGGAATCCAGGCCTCGCGGAGATAGCGCTCGACGTGGTACTCCTTCGCATAGCCCATTCCGCCGTGGGTGAAGATCGCGTTCTCGCAAGCGCCATAGCAGGCTTCGGCGGCGAGGTACTTCGCGCTGTTCGCTTCGGCGCCGCAGGGCAGATGCTGGTCATACAGCCAGGCGGCCTTTTGCACCATCAGGTGAGCGGCTTCCAGTTCCATCCAGGACTTTGCCAATGGATGCTGAATGGCTTGATTTTTGCCGATGGGCCGTCCAAACACTTCGCGCTCGTTGGCGTAGTTGGCCGCGCGCCGCAAAGCGGCGCGCCCTAGTCCAACCGCTTCCGATGCGATCAGAATCCGCTCGGGATTGAGCCCGTGCAGAATGTACTTGAATCCCTGCCCTTCCTCGCCGATCCGGTCCTCCACCGGAATGCGCAGGCCGTCAAAGAAGACCTGATTCGAGTCCACGCATTTGCGCCCAAGCTTCTCGATCTCCCGAACTTCGATGGTGGACCGGTCCAGATCCGTATAGAAGAGGCTCAGGCCTTCGGTTCCCTTGCAGTCCTCAACCGGTGTGGTACGCGCGAGGAGCAAAATCTTGTTCGCCACCTGTGCGGTGCTGATCCATACTTTCTGTCCATTCACCACATAGTGGTTGCCTTCGCGGACGGCACGCGTGCGAAGCTTGAGCGTATTCAAGCCGCTGTTTGGCTCGGTGACACCGAAGCACGCGCGGTCGCGCCCCTCGATCAGCGGAGGCAGCCAACGCCGCTTCTGTTCATCGGTGCCGAACACAACGACCGGGTGCAAGCCGAAAATGTTCATGTGGACAGCGGATGCCCCCGACAGGCCTGCGCCGGTCTCCGAGATCGTACTCATCATCAATGCTGCCTCGCTGATACCGAGGCCCGCGCCACCATACTCCTCCGGCATCGCGATGCCTAGCCAGCCAGACTCCGCAAGCGCCCTATGGAAGTCGTCAGGGAAGCCACCGGCACGGTCCTTCTCCAGCCAATAGTCGGCGTCGAAGGGAGCGCATACCTTCTCGATGGCGTCGCGAATCTGTTCCTGGTCTGGTGTAAGGCGGAAGTTCATTGGAAGTCCTTTGTTGCGTATTCTCTTGGGTCGTAGATGCCGGTCCTCGGAGGACGTTCGTGGCATTCTAGGTTGCTTCGCATCGGCCCCGGATTTCGGCCCGACAATGGCCCACTTGGCCGTGAGCAGCTGTCAGCCACCCGACATTCGTCACTCGTTGGGACTTTCGGTCTCACTTTCGACCACGGGGACGCCACCATAGAGACCCCATGTGCTGGCGGTCAGCCAGCCCGCGTCGATCAACAGGTCGATGCCAGTAATCGCCGATGCGCGGTCCGAGGCCAGGAACTCCACGCCTTCGGCCACTTCCGCGGGGTCAACACGACGCCCCAGCGCCAGCTGTGCATTGACATCAGCCGCATAACGCCCCGGCGCTCGAGCGGCAACCCTGGCAGTCAGCGTTGCGCCCGGGGACACGGAATTAACGCGTACGCCCGCCCTGCCCCACTGGCCGGCGAGCCCTCGCGTAAGGTTGACAATTGCCGCCTTGCTCGGACCATAAGCGTGCAACGGGGAGGAGCCATGCGCTACGGTCGAAGCGATATTGACGATGCTCCCCTTCCTTTCGCGGACCATTCGCTTGCCGAAGGCACGGTTCAAATTGAAGGTTCCCTCGACGTTGACCTGCATGACCGTCCGCCACACGTCCATCGGAAAATCATCCGGGGAATACCGCTCCTGAAACGCGGCCGCCGCGACGACCAGCGCATAGACGGGCCCATGCTCCCTCTCGATGTCCGCTGCGAGCTGCTCGACCGCATCAAGGCTACGCATATCCACGCCGTAGCCGAACCCGCCAATCTCTTTGGCGAGTGACTTTGCGGCGCTCGCGTCAAGATCTGCCACGACAACCCGCCATCCACGGCTGGCCATCAATCGGCAACATGCGGCACCAATACCGTTGGCACCCCCGATAATCACACTCAACTTCGATCCAGCATCATCCACGATAGTTCTCCAACTCAAGCGCCAGTTTTCAGGCTAACGCGTAGCCATTCATCGTTCGCGCGTCAACGCGACTTTGCCTTCATGGCGCTCAGCAGCTTGCCCCACTTTTCTATATCCGCGTGCTGCAACGCAGCCAATTGCGCACCATCCATGTCCAGCGGCTCAAATGACGCAGCCGCCAGTGCATCTGCGACGTACTGTGTCCGCGCGGCCTTCCGGAGCATGTCCCGCATTGCCTTGACCCTGTCCGGCGGCGTCTTGGCTGGGAAATAGGTGGCAAACCACCCGGTCAGCTCGTAGCCGTCCACGCCCTGCTCCCGAAGCGTCGGCACCTTCGGGAAGGCTGTCATGCGCTCGGACCCGGTTACCCCTAGCGGACGAACGCGACCAGTTTTGTAATATGGAGCGGCTGTCACAGCATCGTTCATCACAACGTCGATCTCACCAGCGGCAAGCGCCGTGGTCGCATCGCCCAACGCCTTGTAAGGAACCGCCAGCAACATCACACCAGCAAGGTGCTCCAGCATCTCCATGGCCAGCCGCGTCGACGCGGTACCGCTTCCGTAGCTGAACTTGCCTGGATTGCTTCGCGCGCCTTCTATGAATTCCCGAGCGGTCTTGAACGATGTCGACGGGCCGGCATTCATGACCAGCGTGAATTTGGCAACGCCGGTGATCGGTACAAAATCTGCCGCAGGGTCGTAGGGAAGTTTCGGCAATACGTGTGCGTTCAGTACATGCGTCGAACTATTACCCAATAGTATGGTGTACCCGTCTGGCGGCGCATTCTTGACGGCCTGTACGCCGATGACACCCTCTGCGCCGGGCTTGTTCTCCACGACCACAGTGACTCCGGCTTGCTCGCCCAAGGCGCGCCCAAAGGCGCGCGCGATGTTGTCCGTGGAACTGCCAGTCCCGAAAGGAACGACGATCTTGATCGGGCGCGACTTCTCAGGATAAGTGTCGGCCGATGCCGTCCCCCCTGCCATCAGCAAGGCCAGGCATAGAATGCGAAATCGTCTCATCATGTCTCCTACATACTATTGTTGTGGAATGCCTAAGGCGGACGAACTGTTCCTCGTCAGTGTTTCGCCCATCGGTGGCAAGCGATAGAAGCGCGAGGCGCTTTGCCAGAACAGGTCAGCCTTCTCATCCGCGCTCGCGCCCGCCACGATGCGCTTCATTGCGTTCCAGCCCACGCAATAGCCATAGCTGCCCTTGTCCACCGGGAAATTGCTTTCAAACATGCAGCGCTTCGTGCCGAACGCATCAATGCAGGTCTCTATCCACGGCCTCCAGGTGTCAGCCAGTTCGTGGGAGGAGGGAGCACTTACGCCAGACTCGAAGTCAAAGCCCGACAGTCGCATGCCTAGCCCCCCAAGCTTGACCATCACGTTGGGGCATGTGGCGAGCTCCCGAAGGGAGGCCGCCCACTGCGCGTATACCTCTTGGCGTTGCCCGGCATAGCGCCCGATTCCGAGAATTCCACCGCAGTGATCAAGCACGATCGGCGTCTCGGGGAAGGCCCGCGCGAGAGCTGTGAGACGAGGAATCTGATGAAAGAATAGCCAGGCGTCGAAGCTCAGGCCTGCCTCGGCAAGGTGAGCGAAGCCCCTGCGAAATTCATACGTCTCCAGCATGTCCTCGGTGGACGGATACGCCGGGTTCGTCAGATCGTGATCTGGGTCCCAGGCGACGGGATGGCGAACGCCGCGAAAACGTCCACCTGCCGATAGCGGGCCGCCGCCGGCGGCGATGTGGGCATCAAGTACCGGCCGCACCGCGTCCCCGAGCCGGAGGTCGGCGAAACCGACAATGCCGGCACACAACCGAACGTCACCATAGCCGCCGCTGGCGCACATCGCAGCGACACCGTTAGCGAATTCGGTCTCGCCAACGGGCTTCATTGCCTCCGGGCCGGTAGCGCGCAGCATTGAGCGCGCCTGCACGAATACCGTCGCGCGTACATCGTGCCCCCCGCGCAAATCGGCCAGCATGTCCTCCAGGAGGTATCTCGCACCGGGCCGATCGTAGAGGTGGTGATGCGCGTCGATGATCGGTTGCCCAGGGTCGAGGGGTGGCTCCTGTTGCGCCGCCAGCCAGTCGTGGCGAATGCGGTTATGCAGCCCGGCTACGGCGCTCATGGGGTTTCTGCGGCCGGCGCGAAGGCTGGATCGTTGAGTTCGGGCGCGACACTTCCGGGTATCCCGAGTTCGAACGTGTTCAGCGTGAGGGATACGAAGCAGTAGTACCCTAGAACACCTACCAACTCGACCACACCGCGCTCGCCAAGCCATTCCACCCCGCGCGCATAGAGAGCGGAAGACACCCGGCCGGTAGACAGCAACGCGGAAGACACGTCATAGACCGTTCGCAGCCGTTCATCGTCGAATGTGGGAGTGACGTGCGCCGCGATGGCAGCAATCACTTCCGGATCGAGACCGGCCTTCAGCCCCATGGCCTTGTGCGCCGTCCATTCGTGGTGCGAAGTCCAGTGGCGGCCGCAGACAAGTATTGCCAGTTCCGTGAGATGTGGCTCTAGGGTTGTCTGAAAGCGCAGCAGTTCACCCAACCGCTGGCCCCTACGCGCGAGCTCGGGGTTGCGCAGCCACGCAATCATTGGCGCAGGCACCTTGCCGCGCAACCCGCTGACAGCTTCGGCGCAGACGGCAGCCTGTTCCGGGGTCAGCTCCGCTTCTTGCGGCATATCCAATCGTGGCATGGCCAAATTCTCCTGTGCGGTTCTCAACTAATGCCGAGGATGTCGCGCGCCTGCGCGGGCGTCGCCACCTCGGCGTCGAGTTCCCGGATGATCCTAGCGGCACGCTCCACCATGGGTGCGTTGCCTTGCGAGAGCTGCCCGCGGGAGAGATACAGATTGTCCTCAAGACCCACACGCACATGCCCGCCCAGAATTGCCGCCTGCGCGACCATTGGGAACTGTTGCCGCGAGATGCCGAAGGCGCTCCAGCATCCGCCCGCCGGAACCAGTTGCTTCAGCGCCAGCATTGCCTCAGTCGTCGCCGGTGCCCCCCAAGGAATGCCCAGGCAGAGTTGAAGCCAGGGCGGGTCGGCGAAGATGCCGCGGTCGTACAGGTGGCGCGCGAATGCGGCATGGCCGAGGTCGAAGACCTCAAGCTCTGGCTTAACGCCAGCCTCCCGAATGGCGGATGCCATCCGCTCCACCTGGTCAGGCAGATTCAGGAATGCGTAGCTGCTGAAGTTCAACGTGCCGACGTCAAGGCTGCAGATATCCGGCCGTAGTTCGAGAACATGGGCAATTCTGTCTTCGGGGGTGGCCATACCCGCAATCGCATTTCGATTCGGGTCGGCTGCGTCGGGCACATATCGACCGCCCGCGCCCGTCGTCAGGTTGATCAGCACATCGCTGTTTGCTGCGCGAATCAGTCGGACGACCTCACGATAGAGGGCTGGGTCACGGCTGGGCTTGCCGGTGTTAGGGTCGCGCACGTGAATGTGCACGATCGCAGCGCCGGCGGCACGGGCCGCCAATGCTTCGCTGGCAATCTGCTCAGGCGTGACTGGCACGTGCGGGCTGATGCCGCTGGTATCGCCTCCGCCCGTGAGGGCGCAGGATATGATCACAGGTCTGCTCATTCCGATGTCTCCATTGTTCTGCGTTCGTTGCATAGCGCGACAGCTCTTGGCCGCCGGGCGTACCCACCAGGTCTTTACGCTCCTGGCCGTGCCGCAGTCATCCCGCCATCCACGACGAGTTCGGTCGCCGTGATGTAGCGCGCCTCGTCACTGGCGAGAAACACCACCGCGCTGGCGACGTCCCAGGCATCGCCCATGCGTCCCATTGGCACGCTGGCATGTCGCCTGGCCACGAGTTGCTGCGCATCAGCTGCCCCGAGCTGGCTGACCAATCGGTGTTCCACAAGCGGCGTATGCATGACACCCGGTACTACCGTATTCACCCGAATCCCTTTCCTGACATATGCAATGGCTGTCGAGCGAGCGAATGCAATGACACCGGCCTTCGAAGCCGCATACGCGGCATTCACCCGACCGCCGACCGCGAAGCTAAGGCAGCCGATGCTGGCGACGTTGACGATCGCTCCACCTGCTCCTTCGGCGCCGAACTGTCGCTCCATCACCGGCAACACGTGTTTGCAGCCGAGGAAGGCGGTTTTAAGATTCAGATTCATCTGGGCGTCCCAAACCTCCTCGGTCATCGTGACTGGGTCCCCTGGGGCACTACCGCCAACGTTGTTGACGAGGATGTCGATCCGGCCGAAGCGGCAGAGGCATGCCTCGACGGCAGATTTCACCGCCTCGCTATCGGTCATGTTGCAAGGCCGGGGCACCCAGTCTCGATGCCCCTCCCGCTCAATCTCCGCAGTGGTATCGGCAAGCGCGCGCTCATTCAGGTCCACCCCGAATACCCGTGCACCCTGCCGCGCCATCAGAACCGCGGTCGCCTTTCCGTTTCCCCATCCCTCGCCGATGGAGCCTGCTCCTGTGACGAAGGCCACCTTACCTGTCAGATCAAGCATTCAGGGCTCCCTTGTCACGAAGCGATCAAGCCTGCTTCGCGCGCCTTGATCTGCATCGCAACGTAGTGCGAATAGATACGTGCATGCGCGAAGCCGCCACCCATGAACCACAAGCCATTCTGGGCAGTGGGCTTGAACATGTTCGCCAGCTCCCCGTCGTCGTCCAGCCCCCAGATCTGCCCCACCTTCGCGGCGATCTCTTCGCCAAGGATCTCGCGGATGACTTCCTGCTGATTCTGGTAACCGGTAGCCGTGATGAGCAGATCGGCCGTCTCTACCCGACCGTCCTTCATCAGCACCCCGTCTGCGACAAATCGCTCGATGTCCTCGTACTGCAGCAGGCCGACTTCGCCGCTGACAATCAGGTCCGAACAGCCACAGTTGAGGTAGTAGCCGCCGAAGCGCCGGCGCAGCTTCATCTGATGGCCTGTGCCGTCCTCGCCCATGTCGAGCTTCATCCCTCTTGCTTCGAGGCCGGCAATCAGTTCTTTGTCAATCTCGAGCATGCGCTTGACGGCCATCTGATAGCCGCGCACGAGCAACGGGTACGTCCCAGAGGCGGCAATCAGGTCACAGTCCTCTAGCGGCAATCCCTCGTCGTAATACAGTGCGTGATTGATCCCCGCTGCCTTGACGCTGACGACGGTGATCGAGCCGCGCTGGATAAGCTTGACGTCGGCTCCATTGGCATGGAGGTCCTGCGCAATGTCGTGGCCACTGGTCCCCGCGCCAAGCACCAACGCTTTCTTGCCCCTCCATGCGGCGCCATCGCGATATCCATGCGTGTGCACCACCTGGCCCTTGAAGTCTTCGAGGCCAGGTGCTCGGGCTGGCTTGGGTGCACCGACGATGCCATTCGCGAAAACGAGATGCTTTGGGCGCAGCACACGCTCAACACCGTCTGAACGGCGAACACGCGCAAGCCAATGGCCACCAGCTTCGTCGTAAGTGCCTTCGAGGAGCGTAGTGCCGCTCCACACATTGCACTCCATTGCCCACGCATAGGTCTCCAGCCAGTTCCCCAGCATGTCCTTGGGAAGATACTTTGGCCAGCTCGGCGGAAACGGCATGTAGGCCATGTGGTTGAGCGCAAGTTGGTTGTGCAGCGCCAGAGAGTGGTAGCGCTCGCGCCACACATCGCCAACGCGCGGCAACTTGTCCACCACCAGCGCGGCCACTCCCAGTAGTCGCAGCCTCGCCGCCACACTCAATCCGGCCTGGCCCGCCCCGACGATCAGGACGGTAGGCTCGCTGTCGTGGAAGGCCTGCTCACGCTTCCGTCGATCCGCCCAGTTCTCGCCGCCGAAGTTTCGTGAATAGGCAGAGCCTCCGGGACGTCGCGCATAGACCGGCTCCTCATGGCCCTTCAGTTCATCGAGGGAAGTCATTAGCACCCAGGCCTTGTTCGGCTGGGACGCGAGCAGGCGAACCACGCCATGCCCAACGCCGTCCTCGGTCTCGAACCGGAAGATGGCTTCAATGACTTCCGTGCCGATGCGCTTGACGCGACGGGGCGGAGTGCGGTTGGAAGCGAGGCCGAAGTTGCGCGCGCGCGTCTGCGGCTGAACCTCAATCAACCGGTCCACAATCGCTGTTCTGCCCGAGTGAGGCGTGATGTTCCAGGTGAACGCCAGCAGATCACGCCAATGGCAGTCCTCGGCAAAGAGCGTTGCCAAGACGTCGCGGTCGCTGGTCTGCAACGCCGCCTCGAATTCGCTCAGCCATTGCGACACATGATCCGCGTCGCCTGTGTAGCCAGAATGGGACCGGCTCATGGTCAGTTCTTCTTCCATCATCATTCCCCTGGGTTGCAGAACCCTTGCACATAAACATCTGACAATCGATGGAGGTATTCTAAGAATCGACGGTGTGCAGACATAGGCAGCGCCGCGGCAAGGATCCTTGCTCTCACAGCAAAGGTCGGCACCGGGGCCGCGCCTTTAAGTCGTTGCTGACCTGCTCCCCGGACGTCACTGTTTTCCGGCCAGAATGGCGTTAAGCCGCTCGTAGACGGCACGCGATAGCTCGACGCCCTCCTGCCGCCGCAGCTCCCTCTCCCGGAAGGCGCGCTCAGACGGGACGCGAATCTCATTGACCCCCGCCTGGCGCGGCTGCGACTTGATGAACGCAAGAAGCTCGGCCAGTTGCGCCTTGAACTTCTCTGCTGGCATCAGAATCTCCGGATCGAACGCAATGAACAGGAATCCGAAGTCGGCCACGAGTCCCCTCCGCCTTTTGGCGCCAGCAAGCAGACCAAGCGCCTGGATCGCGATCGACAACCCATAGCCCTTATGTCCGCCAAACGGGAGGATTCCGCCCTGCACCATATCCTTTGCGCGCCGGGTCGACCGACCGTCCGCATCGACCCCCAAGGCTTCAGAAAAGTCCTCTTCCAGAAAGGCTTTCAGCAGCACTTCGCCCCACATCGTCGAGGCCGTTCCCATGTCAAAAATGAATGGGTCAACCTCACCAGGTAACGCGAACGCAATGGGGTTGGTTCCCAATGCCGGCCGCCTCGCACCAACCGGCACCACAACGGCGGGACTACTGACGGTATGGATGCCCACGAATCCGGCTCGCGCGATTTTTTCCAGGTAGTAGGCATTGCGGCCGCTAAACCAGCTGTTTGCGACGCCGACCACTGCAACGCCAGATTGACGCACCTTCATGATGGCGATCTCAGCTGCGCGATTGACCGACAAATAGCCAACGTTGTTGCCACCGTCGAGCAAGGCGGAGACCGGCGTTTCATGGATGACGGTTATGGGGGTTCGTGGTTCCGCCAGCTCAGGGCTGTCGGCAATCGCAAGAATCCGCGGGAGGCCGGCGAACGCATAGCCGCTGATGGCGTTGCTGACCAGGTGATCGGCGATGATGCCAGCCTCATCGGGTGTGTAGCCCAGCCTGATCAGCACGTTGCGGCCCAGGTCGTCGGCTTCCTTGACCGACAGGCGCACAGTGTCTTGACGTTCGGAACTCGTTTGATTCATGAAGTCATCTCCTGCATTAGTCGCAAAACGAAACACTTGGCGGTCGCTAGGAACTACAACGATGCGCGCGTGCGCACCCCGGTCCGGAAGCGGCAGACCAACGGTCTGCTGCGAGATGGGGTACGGACCACAACGAGAGGCCGAACCAGTCGTAGAAGCTCGAATCAAGATCCCTGTCCCGCGTCCAGCCAAGGCGATGTGCGAGCGCTTGAACAGCGGTCGCACCCTGCAAGAGATCGAATAGTCCGCGCATCAGTCGTTGCGTCCGACATATGTGGGTGAGCGCCGCGCCTTCTGCAAACAGGGTTCGACGCACCCCTGACGGAGTCGTGCGCAACGCGAGCGCCGCGAGCTCGGCATTCCACATCCGCTCTGGGTTGAGGAAGACCTTGTGTGATAACTGGTGCCAGAAGGGCGAATCGGCGGACGGCGTCCGGTCACCCTGGATTTCGAGCGTGCATAGCGACGGCTGAAAAGCACTGCCATCTAGATGTAGCTCGAAGAACTCGAATGGCTCCAGGACTATCCGTTGCCCAGAGAGCAGTGAGCGCTCGAACCCCCTCCGTCTGATAAGCGACCTGCCATTCGTACCGACAAGGGTCAGCGGAAACACGGGGAACAATCGGAACAGGCTGATATGCGAGTCGGACTGCAACTGGAGACGCATTGCTGGGCCATGGAGTGGCCGGGCACTCTCTTCCTGTAGAAGCATTCTCATGGATTGCAGCAGGGCAGGTCCGCACGATACCCAATCGACCTCGTCAGATGCGCTCATCATCGCCCAGTGAGCCTCAATGCCGCGGCCCGCGCTTCCATCGTTAGTGACGACGATCCGCGAAGGCCTCCGGGCTGCGGGATGTGCTCAGAACTTGTGCCTGAGGTTCATCATCATGCCCGTCTGGTTCTGCCCTGGTGCGACCGAAACACCGAAGCCGTTCAACCCGAGGTTGGAGTTGTCCTTGTTTTTCACGTAGCCCACAGTCAGGAATGCGTCGGTGCGTTTGGAAAATGCGTAGTTGGCGGACGCAACCGCACTCCACGGATCCCTCCCGGACTTGCGATCATTGACGTAGTACCCTGCCATCGTCAGCGCGAGCGCTGGTGCAACCTGATAGCGATATCCCAGCCAGTAGAGATCGTTACGGCGGGTGGGCACGCTTGCCGTGGATCCGATATCGCCGCTGAGCCACCGATACCCGGCGAACAATGTCGATTTTCCGAAACTGACATTGCCGGCGGCGGCAATGCGCCGATCACGCTGTCCCGAGCCTTGGCCGGGAATGCCCGCCGTTCCCTGCTGCTGGTCGTATATCGCGGTGGCGCCAAAGGAGCCTGCCGCATATTCCAGGCCGGCACTAAAGGCCCGGTCGCTCCTGACATCTGCTGCCTGTTCCGTGGCGAACGAAGTCGCACCGCCGGTAGTGATCGACGTACCTCTCGCGAAGCTATACAGCGCTATCCCGGTCACCGGCCCGAACTTTCCAGTGTATTTGATTGTGTTGTCGTAGCGGCCGACAAAATTCGGATCCACCATCAGTGCGGAGTACCGCGCCGCCAACACCATCGGTTCATAGTTGCTCAACAGATCGAAAAGCACGTTGTGCTGCCGTCCGAGGCTGAGCCGTCCCCAATTGCTATCCAGACCCACGAAGGCCTGGCGTCCGAACAATCTGCCACCGTGACTGGACGTGCCGGCATCAATATCAAAACCGCTTTCCAGCGCGAAGACGGCCTTGATCCCACTACCAAGATCTTCGACCCCGCGCAGACCCCAACGTGAGCCGGACACGTTGCCGGACGTCATGCGGAAAAGCTTGTCGCCTGCCGCATTGGCATGCGTGAGGTATTCGGCCCCGGCATCGGCAACGCCATACAGCGTGACCGACGACTGCGCGGCGGCCAGCTGGGTCCATGTGCTCAGCAGCAAGCCGACGTAAATCGCCTTCTTCATTGTCTCCTCCGTTTCGGTGCCAATCTCGTGCGCGCAGCACGGATCTGGTTCATGGCTTCTGTCTCGACGGGGGTCTTCCGCACAGGAAATGTACTGACGCCCCCAATCTCAGCGCCGGATTCTAGGGATGGGGAGATGGTCGGCATACAGGCTTAAGCGGCAAGGACCCTTGCGGCCGGTGCA
Organism: Cupriavidus sp. PB-02; assembly: GCF_058252315.1. Taxonomy (NCBI): domain Bacteria; kingdom Pseudomonadati; phylum Pseudomonadota; class Betaproteobacteria; order Burkholderiales; family Burkholderiaceae; genus Cupriavidus; species Cupriavidus sp. PB-02. The sequence continues at coordinate 992,852 of NZ_CM177695.1, read as the reverse complement.
AAGATTGCGGGTGCATCCAGGTCGGTTGAACCTGTGTGCCGTGCACATCGGCGCTTCTCCTACTGCAAGCGGTCCTGCCCTCGGCTTGCCACTCAGCGCCAAGGACCTTGCCACACGCAGAAATTGCAGGGAGCCGTTCCGACACCTAGATTGGCTCAGACAACAGGACGTATGCGAACGAAGAGTCGCGAAGTCCCCCAGCACGGAGACAATGCATGGCCCCCACAAGACGACAGATGCTCGGGGCGGTTGCGTCATTGCCGCTAGTTGGCATGCGCCCGGCATTCCCCCAGCAATACCCATCGAAGCCGATCAAGACAGTCGTAGCCGCGTCTGCCGGTACGGCTGTCGACATTGCGGCACGGTTCTTTTCGGACCACTTGTCGAAACGCTTCGGCACGCCATTCGTGGTCGACAACAAGCCCGGCGCCGGTGGCTTGATGGGCTTCACCGCTGTCGCCAAGTCGCCCGCCGACGGCTATACGATGGTGCTGGCCGGCATCCCGTTGTACCTGACGCCGCTTTTGTCTGAAACGCCTTCGCCCTACGATCCGCTGAGAGATCTTGTGCCTGTCGCGCGGGTGGCGCGTGTACCGCTGGTCGTCGTAGTTGCCGAAAGCTCGCCGTACCGAAACCTGCCCGGCCTGATCGAGGCGATGAAAAGCAAGCCTGGGGTCTTGACCTATTCGTCGGTTGGGCCTGGCAGCTCCGGTGGGCTTTGTGCGGTATTGCTGAATCACATGAGCAAAACGAAGGCGCAATCGATCGGGTACAAGGAATCCGCCGCATCGGTGACCGACGTCGCCGCAGGGCGAGTTTCCTTCTCTTGTCAGGGTACTGCCGGTGTGCTTCCGATGATCCAGGCGGGCACGCTGCGCGCCCTGGCGGTGACTGGCTCCGCGCGCACAGATGTACTGCCGGACGTACCCACTGTGGCGGAAGCTGGCATAGCCGGATTCGAGCTCTCGTCATGGTTCGACTTCATGGTCCCCGCCAAGACGCCACCGCACATTGTGCAAATCCTTTCTGATGAGATTCTTCGCATCGCACAAACGCCGCTGTTCAAGGGATTCTGTGCGGCCCAAGTCATGATGCTCGACGCGGTCGGTCACAAAGCCCTGAAGGAAGACATGCCGAGCGAAGCCGCCAAATGGAAGCGCCTGGTTCAGCTTGGGCGCACAGCATGAGAGCCAATGCGGGTTCCGTTGGTGTGTACGGCTCGCGGTGGCTAAACCAAAGGAGTTCCGATGCCTATAGTGGCTTCACCCGCAAACAACGCCGCGCCTGTGCATGAAGGACACCGGTACGCGCTCGACTGGGTGAGCGCGGGGCCCAAGAAGCTGCTAATCGGCGGCCAGTGGGTCGACGCGAAGTCCGGGAGAACGTTCGATACATTCGATCCGTCTACCGAACAACGATTGACAAGTGTCGCCGAGGCGGATGCCCCCGACGTGGAGGCCGCGGTAGAGGCGGCACGCCGAGGATTTGAAGCATCGTCCTGGTCTGGCATGACGCCGCATGCGCGGACGAGGGCGCTATTAAAAATAGCCGACATGATCGACCGGCACGCTGACGAGTTGGCTGCGCTGGAGTCGCTGGACAATGGCATGCCGCTTTGGTACAGCTCCGCCAGCGCGACTGCCGCCGGCGAGGTATTCCGCTACTACGCCGGATGGCCGTCGAAGATCTTTGGCACCACCAATCCGACAGACTCGTCGGCATTCATGTTCACCGTGCGGGAGCCGCTTGGCGTTTGCGGGCAGATCAATGCCTGGAATGTCCCGCTGATGATGGCCGCGATCAAGATTTCCACCGCGCTGGCATGCGGTAATACCGTGATCCTGAAGCCTGCCGAGCAGGCGCCCTTGTCGACAATTCGGCTGGCCGAGCTAATCCTGGAAACGGACCTGCCACCCGGCGTGCTGAATGTCCTTCCCGGCTTTGGGCCTGGCGCCGGCACGGCAATTGCCGCACATCCCGGGATCGACAAGATCGCGTTCACCGGATCGACTGCCGTCGGCAAGCAAGTTCTCGAGGCCTCGATCTCGAACCTGAAGAAGGTGACGCTGGAGCTTGGCGGCAAGTCGCCCAACATCATATTTCCCGATGCGGACATCGAGAAGGCATTGCATGCCGCTGTCAAGAGCTTCTGCGGCAACTCGGGGCAGGTGTGTTCGGCCGGCACCCGCTTGTTTGTCCACGAAAGCTTGCATGACGAAATCAGTGAGCGCATCGCAGGAATCGCCGCAACCTACAAAGTTGGCTCGCCGTTCGAACCCGACACCAAGCTTGGGCCACTGATATCAGCGCGGCAGCTCGACCGCGTTCTCAGCTATGTCGAGTGCGGGAAATCGGCGGGCGCGACTCTGCGTCTGGGCGGATCCCGCATCGGCAAGGTTGGGCACTTCGTGGGGCCGACGGTCTTCAGCGGGGTCTCCAATGCGATGCGTATTGCGCAAGAGGAAATCTTCGGTCCTGTCTTATGCATTATCCCGTTCAAAGACGAGGACGACGCGGTGTTCCAGGGCAACGACACGCAATATGGCCTGGCGGCCGCCGTGTGGACCCGTGACATCAGCCGCGCACACACCATCGCACGCCGGCTGAAGGCAGGGCGAATATGGATCAATACCTATGGGGAGGCCGACCCGGTGATGGCATTCGGCGGATATAAGCAGTCCGGTCTCGGACGTGAGTTCGGCGTCGAGTCTATCGATGCCTACACGCAGACGAAAGCCGTGCTGGTCCGCTTGTGAAGTCCCCCGCGCATGCAGCTAACGTGTTCCATGCATGGCCCGGCTCAATGGTGCTTGCTGCCGCTTTTCCAGTTCGCGGATGCGCACAAGCGCCCTTCCTCATCCCGGAAGGATCGTGATTACACAACAAGGAGGCAATTTGAAAGATACGTTCGAGCGTGACCTGACCCGGTTAGACCAGCTCTTCAGCGACCCGCTGGTATCGCAACGGCTTCAGGAGGCCGCGCCGACCTCGCTCGTCGCTGCGTCGCGGTTCTGGCAAACAATTCTCGCAGGCAAGCATCTTTCGCCAAGACTCAAGGAGCTTGTCCTTGTCGCGCTCCATGCATCGGTCTCGGCGCTTGATTCCGAGGCAATCCGGCGCCACGTCGAACGGGCATTGGCTGCTGGTGCATCCCCGGATGATGTCGTGGACGTCTTGATTTCCATCGTCGGGGTGGCGAACCACGCCTTGTATTCCACAGTGCCAATCCTGATCGGCGAGCTCGATGCCGCCGGACGCGAGGATGCCGAGCCGCCGCCGCTGTCGGCCGAAGCCGAGGCAGCGAAGAGCGATTTCATCAAGACGCGAGGATTCTGGAACGAGCAGCGCGACATACTCGCCCGGTTCATGCCGGCGTACTTCAGCGCGCTGTGCGAAGTGTCGGTGGAACCCTGGAAAAACGGCACGCTGAGCGCCAAGGAAAGGGAGTTGATCTATATCGCGATCGACTGTTCGCCGACACACATGTACGGCCCCGGCCTCGCGCTCCATATCCGCCATGCGCTGCAGCATGGCGCCACGCGCGACGAGATCCTCGAGGTGTTTCAACTTGCCGCATCGATGGGACTGGAGGGATTCATCCTAGGGGCAGAGGCATTGTTCGGAGGCCCTGCCGCACTGTCTTAGGCATCGAAACAAAAAAGGAGGAACTATGAAGGTGGGATTCATTGGCCTAGGGAAGATGGGCCAGGGCATGGCGCGCAACCTGCTCAAGTCAGGCATCGAATTGGTTGTCTTCGACACGAACCCGGAGGCAGCCATCAGCTTGGCCGAGGCTGGCGCGGAGAGGGCCACCAGTGTGGCGGACGTCGCCAGGAAGGTCGACGTGCTGTTCACATCACTCCCTGGACCAGTCCAGGTTGAGGAAGTCGTGTTTGGCCCGGAGGGAGTCCTGGAGAACATGAGGGCAGGTCTCGTGCTGTTCGACCTGTCGACCAGCTCGCTCTCTCTCGCCCGACGCATCCACGGCGCTTTCCGGGAGAAAGGTGGCGCGATGCTGGATGCCCCCATAAGCGGTGGCCCCGCGGGGGCAGCATCGGGCGAGTTGGCGTTCTGGGTTGGCGGCGACAAGAAAGTCTACGAGCAACACTGTCATTTGTTGCGGATGATCGGAAACGCGCCCCGCCATGTCGGCCCCATCGGCTCCGGCGCGATCACGAAGCTGGCCCACAACATGGTGGGCTACATGATCATGCTATCGATGGCCGAGGTGTTTTCGATGGCCGTAAAAGGTGGAGTGGACCCATTGGAGCTGTGGGAAGCCTTGCGGCTTGGCATGGTCGGCAAACAGTCACCGCTATTCATGCTCACGAATCAGTTCCTGCCCGGAACGTACGAGACACCGGCATTCGCGCTCAAATTGGCCCATAAGGACGTGACCCTGTGTACCGGCGTTGGCAAGGAGCTGGGTGTGCCCATGCGGCTGGCCAATATGACGTTGGAAGAAATGACCGAGGCCCTCTCCGCAGGCTTCGGCGAGCAGGATTCCCGCGCATTTCTGAAGCTGCAGCTTCAGAGGGCAGGCGTGGAGATCGCAGTCGACCCGGACCGCATTCAGAAGGCTCTCAAGGCAGCCCGGTCTTGAGCTGGCGTCCTGCCGGCCCCGGCCGGTGCGACGCCTGATTGTTGAGATATCCCAAACACATCAGGAGAAATGATGAACAAGGAATTGTTTGAGAAAGGCCTGGCGGTGCGCCGCGCTGTGGCGGGCGATCGTCTGGTCGACGAGGCCCTCAAGAACGCTGACGAATTCAGCATGCCCATGCAGGAACTGGTAACGGAATTCTGCTGGGGCGAAATCTGGACGCGTCCCGGGCTCGATCGCCGCAGCCGCAGCATTCTGAACCTGGGCATGCTCTGCGCGCTGAATCGGCCCGACGAACTGGCGGGCCACATTCGCGCCGCGATTACGAATGGGATGACGAAGGAAGAGGTCCGCGAGTGCTTGCTGCAGGTCGCCGTGTACGCCGGAATGCCGGCGGGCATGGGCGCCTTCAAGGTGGCTCGGAGAGTGTTCGACGAACCGGCGTCGAATAGCTGAAGCGCCGGCCACGGTGACCGGCATGGTTGTCATGCCGGTCCGCCTGGCTCAGGTTCGGACAGCGCGGTCGCCAGCGCCGCCGCCGGTACTGGGAGTCGGGTTACTCGAAGCCCATGGCTTCGACCATTGAACACTCATCACCCCTCCCCGCCCCCGCCCGCCCTAACTCGCTCCACTCGTCACGTCGCGTCCCGGCCATCCCTTTCACAGACCTCTCAAAGGCCAACACGGACACGACCGCCCCCCATTGAGCTTGAATCCCTCGCTTCGCCACGGGACGCCGCTTCTATGCGTCCCCCTCGATACACGTTGCAAACGCGTTGCGGTGAACGCGATGTCGATATACTTACCTCTGCTATGAGGCGAGCCTTTGGATGCACTTGTTCGCTCTCCAGGCCCGATGACACAGGCACACCCCTTTCTAATTGGCCAGATGAGGGTTGCCGACAAAAGCAATTTAGGGGACAGGTCAAAATGGACGAATTCACGCGTATCCAGACTTTCATCAAGGTTGTCGAAGCCGGAAGCTTCTCCGCAGCCGCCCGCCACGAATCATCCATCAGCTCAATCGCTCGCCAGGTGAAGTCTCTCGAGGACGATTTGGGCGTACGACTGCTGAACCGCACAACCAGGAGTCTGTCGCTGACGGAGCCGGGTCGGCGATTCTACGAGCGCGTCTGCCGCATCGCAAACGAACTCAATAACGCCAAGTCTGAAGCGACCTCGTTCCAAGATAGCGTAAAAGGCATGCTGCGGGTCTCACTGCGCGTCTCCGCCGGAACCACCATCATCGTTCCTGCGCTGCCCGCGCTGCTGCAACAGTACCCAGATCTGAGCATCGACATTTCCCTGAACGACGACCGTTGCGACCTTGTTGCGAACAATATCGATGTGGCCGTGTGGATGGGCGACATCCCCGACTCGGAAATCGTCGCCAAGCGCCTGACCCCCAGCCAGCGAATCGTATGCGGCGCTCCCTCCTACTTCCAGCGGCATGGCGTTCCTAAGGTACCGGGAGACCTCCGAAGTCACAACTGCGCCCTGTTCACAGCCCGTTCGTACGGCAACATCTGGGGATTCGCCAAGGACGGGAAAAGTGAGGAGGTCGAGGTTCAGGGGACCGTCCGCTCAGACAACGGACTGGTGCTGCTCTCCGCGGCGATATCCGGACTTGGCTTGATCGTCGTACATGAATGGATGGTCCGCCTGCCCATTGCGCAGGGCGCGCTCGTGAGGGTGCTAGATGATTACACCGTGAACCCGAGGCCAGGAGACGCCGCGCTCTACGCGGTATATCCCAGTAGCCGGGGCCTTTCGCGTAAGGTACGTGTCTTTGTCGATTTCCTCATCGCCCTGTTTCAAGGCCCCGGAGTCCCGACCGCGGCAAGCGCCCAGCCGGTCCCACGCGCCGACGCGTAGGCGCGGCCGCATCCCCACCGGGCTTCCCGCCAGGCGCAAAGCTCCTTGCTACCGAGGCAGGATGCGCAGGGCCGCAACGGCTCCTAGAATAGGGCTTTCACCGCCGCAGTCGCGGCGGTGATGCCCGAAATGCTGACGCAAGGAATTGTGCATGAACCCTACCAGAAGACTGATGCTCCGAACCGCCGCTGCAGTCCCCATGCTTGGAATGGGCCGAGCTTTCGCAAGACAGTTCCCCTCCAAGCCCATTAGGATCATCGTTCCCGCATCCGCTGGCACATCAATCGACGTCACCGCACGCTTTTTCACTGAGCCCCTGGCGAAGCGCTTAAATGCGTCGGTCCTGGTTGAGGACCGTCCGGGAGCCGGCGGGCTTTTGGCCTACGCCGCGGCTGCAAAGTCGCCTCCGGATGGCTACACGCTCGTCCTGGCCGGCATTCCCATGTACCTGTTGCCACTACTTTCCGAGACGCCGGCATCGTTTGACCCGAAGAAAGACTTCACGCCGGTCGCGCGAGTTGCGCGCCTGCCGCTGGCCGTGGTCGTCCCGGTGGACTCTCCCCATCGCACGCTATCCGACCTGATCAGAGCGATGAAGAGCCACCCCAGCGAGTTAACCTATTCGTCGCAGGGCGTCGGCAGCACCGCGCATCTTTGCGGCGTAGTCCTGAACGACATGAGCAAAACGAAGGCGCAGCACGTGGCGTCCAAGGAGACGACCACAGCTGTCACCGACGTCGTGGGCGGACGCATCGCCTTCACCTGTCAGGGATCCGCTGGTGTGCTTCCGCTGATCCAGGCGGGTAAGTTGCGTGCTCTGGCGGTGACTGGATCGACGCGCTGGAAAGCCATTCCGGATGTTCCCACTGTTGCGGAAGCCGGCATACGGGACTTCGAGCTCTCCTCCTGGCTCGACTTCATGGCTCCGACGGGTACACCCGAGCCAGTGCTGCAACTGCTGTCGGACGAGATTAGCCGCATCGCTCAGACAGCGGAGTTCAAGGCGTTTTGCGAGCGCCAGGTGATGGTTCCCGACGTAGTGGGCCAAAAGGCGTTGAAGGCAGAAATGCCTGCCGAGGCAGCCAAGTGGAAGCGGATCGTCGACCTTGCACGCAGTTGAGCTTCGAGGCCCTGTGACAGATCAAGGGATCTTGACTGCTTTCGCCCTGTTGCGGCCCACTGTCTGCCCATGCTGCCAGCAGGGGCAGACAGAACCTCTGTCCTGGTAGCGCCATCGGCAAGGCAGCTGCGCGGCCCCAGCCTTTCCTCGCCGGGAAGAAGCAGCCCCCTACTTCCGTGATGTGTTCGTCGACCTGCCTTTTGGCGCCGGCCGGTAGCTCGCAATGGAGGCCGATCCGATGTCGCGCACGAGCCGCAATGACGCCCGAGTGCGGGCGCTAGCAGGCCAGAAGCGGTCGGAATGTCATCAGAGGACGCATCGCGAGCTTTGCCCTGTTGCATATGGACCAGAGCCTGGCCGGGCAGCGCTACCTTGATGCGAACGCGGTGCGGGTTGAACACGAAAGTGCCCTCCTCCCGTGTTCAATGCGCGCACCTTTCTCGGATTCCCGAATACATAATACGCCGGCGCTTCTCCTAGCTGGGGTTGATACAGCAGCGCGGCGGACCAGTTCCTGCTCCGATGCTCAAGCCAGACCGTGGCCCAAACTCCTCCTTCCCCCAACTGAGGAACGGAGGTAAGCGAGCTCGGACGCCTGTCGGTCATTGCCGCGTGAGACCTCCGGAATAAAGGCAGCTTGATCCATCATCTTCGCTACCTCCCTTCCTTGCGAGGCCCATCATTTCGCCTCCTCCTCAGTACAGCGCTAGGACGGCATGGCATCCTGGCGCCGTGCTCGCAGTGCCTGCCGTGAGGATGACTCACGCCAGCAAACCGGCGCCGTCCACTAGGCCGATACCTCAGTGCCTTGCGGGTTGCTTTGCGCCTGCACGCGGCGCGCCGAAAGCAATGTGTGGTGAGGGATACCAGCCATGATGGCAATCAGGCTGATGACGGCAATAAGAATCGTGTAGCCAATGAACAGCCATAGCGCGCTGCCCTGGGCACCGATGAGTACGGTGGCAACGATCGGCAAAGGACCAGCAAAGACTGCACCTGACGCCTGGTACGCTGCGGACAAGCCCGTGTACCGTACGGGAGTTGGGAACATCTCTGCAAAGAGCGATGCTTGTGATGCAAACGTTGCCGAGTGACCAACGCCAAGTAGAACAGCGTATGCCAAAACAATCCAGGCATAGGACTTCGACTGAACAGCCATAAAGAAGGGGAGTGCGCAAAGCACGAGAAAGACCAAGCCGCCGACGAACACCTTGCGCCGTCCAATGCGGTCTGCGAGCATGCCGAAGAGAGGCAGTGTGCAAATCTCGACAGCCGCGCCTACGCAGACTGCCCCCAACATCTCTGTTTGGCTGATTCCGAGGGTCTTAACCGAATAGGACACCATGAAGACTGCGCACATCCAGAAGAAGGTGTTGGGAGCTGCCTGAGCGAACATGACCGCGAGCAGCTGCCCTGGATAGTCCCGCAATACCGTCAAGAGCGGTTGTCTCTCGGTGGTTCCCTCCTCTACTGCCTTGACAAAATCGGGCGATTCCGCCATTCGCCCACGAATGAAAACTCCTAAGGCGAGCATGATTGCACTGAGCAGAAAGGGCACACGCCATCCCCACGCCATAAGCGTGTCCTGATCCAGAGCGGACATGAGGAGGAAGGTCCCGTTACCGAGTAGAAGACCTAACATGGAACCAAGCTGAGGCAGGCTGCCATATAGTCCTCGTTTCGATTTTTCAGCATGCTCGATAACAGTTACGACCGCGCCGCCATACTCGGCGCCCACGGACAGCCCTTGTACGACGCGCAGAACCACCAACAGGACCGCCCCTGTGACACCCGCGGTATCGTAAGTGGGTAGAAGTCCGATCATCATCGTAGCCGCACCCATAATGATGAAGCTCCATAGAAGGACTGTCTTACGCCCGATTCGATCGCCGAGATGCCCTGCCACGATGCCTCCAATCGGCCGCGCGACCCAAGCTGTGGCGAAGGTCATGAAGCCGAGAATGGTTCCGGTGGCCGGATCAAAAGTGGGAAAGAATAACTTGTTTAGAAAGAGTGCCGAAATAACTCCGAAGATGAAGAAGTCATACCATTCGATGGTCGCTCCGATGAGAGTGGACGCAACCGCGATCTGTCTTTGCCGCTGATCAGAATGCCGTACGTTGATGGCCATAATGGTGTCTCCAGTTGTTTAGCAGAGCAGCTCAACCAGTTCTCGCACGTGTCTGACGTCGCGGAAATGGCGCAGCACTTGGATGCAACTCTCGATCTTTGACTGCGAGATGCCGGCGCGAGGGCACAAGGTCTTGAACTTCTCTTCCACATCGGCCCATTCGATGCCGTTGACCGCAGAGCCGCGCGGGGCATAAACCGTACTCGTGAATTTGCGGCCGTCGTCCGTTTCCACCGTCACCGTGGCTCCCTGCTTGTAACGATCCACGTCTTCTGTCGGTGGCTCACCCACCTCCACCAGGTCGAGCAACCTGCGGATGGTCGGGTCCATGATCTTTTCTTGCGAGGCATGCACCCACGTGAATTCGCGGTCGACTGCGCCAGCGGCAGCAAAATAGTAGGGACTATGCGCGACGCCTATCAGATCTGTAGGATGGCGTGGGCCTTGAATTTGACGAACATTCGGACGTGAACATGTGATGGCCGTGATTTGGTTGGCCGGCACGCCAGCCAGCCGGGCCGCGTTTGCCGCCGCCTCCCCAATGGCATGATAAGGATGCCCCCCAGGAACCAGTTTGATTGCCATGTCGGTCAGAATCTTCCAATCGGCACCGAGACGGCGGGTGACTTCGGCCACCCGCCCCGAGGCGTGTGCGTCTTGACCGTACGCGAAGAAGAAGCCCCTCGGATGCTCCAGGATACTTTCCTCCGCGGTATAGCCGAGGCAGGCCAGTTGTGCTGCCTCCACGCCCAGCATCGCCGCCAGTCCGGCGTGGTGCTCGCGCGCCGTGCTGGTATTGGCTGCCGCCAGCAGCCCCGCCACGGAGGTCGCCGCCAGGGCCACCGCCTGCGTCATCTGCTGTGTGTCGAGCTTGAGCAACAGTCCCGCCGCAACCGCACCTCCGAAGATGGCGATCATGGATCCGTGGAAGCCCTTTTCCCAAATTAGGCCGGGTATCACACCGGTGTTGATGCGTCCGGCGGCTTCATAGCCGAGTGCAATGGCTACCAGGACGTCTTTTCCGCTGGCGCCCGTTTTCTCGGCCATGGCGATAGCAGCCGCTGCGAGGGTGGTGCCAGGGTGGGTGATGTTGCGCAGATCGCTGTCGTCCGAAGCGGCAGCGTCACTCATGAGCGCGTTGATGCGAGCTGCCGACGCCACCGGAAGGGATGACGCACCACCGAACCATACGCTAGCCTCACCCGCGCCTCCGCGCTGGATCAGCAGGCTGCGCACAATCCGGGAGGAATCCAGGTTGGACCCCATGGCCGCGCTCGCCACAGTACTGGAGAGCAGCATGGCCGCGTAGTCCAAGGCTTTCGGAGGGAGTTCTTCGTAGCGCGTACAAGTCAGAAATTGTGCAAGGTCGCCCGCCACGGTCATGATTGCTCCTCCGGTGTATTGTGGTGTGATGGCCGACAGCAAGACTGGCGCCCGCTGAATGACCTTGACTTCAGCTTTAGACAACCTGCGCGCAGGCATGACCCCGCCCAGAGGCGGGGCTTCGACTAGCTCGCTTTCAGGCTCATTGGTGCGATCCTGTGGATCGCGGATAGATTGCTGGACCCGGCTACTTCGTGACGAAGGCGGCCCTGGTGCCACCGTCTACCGGCAACACCGTGCCGTTCACGTACTTTGCCGCATCGCTCAGGTAGAACAGCACGACGTCAGCGACATCGTCGGGTTGGGCGACGCGGCCCAGCGGCGACTCGCCTGAAGGCTTGTAACTTGAGGTCGCACTCTGCGTCGCCAGCGCTTCCACCATTGGCGTTGCCACCGTTCCTGGTGCGACAGCGTTCACGATGACGCCGGTGGGACCGAGTTCCACAGCGAGGATTCCAGTGAGCACGTGAACGGCAGCCTTAGTCGCAGAGTAGAAACCGGACCCTGCCTTTGGTCGGATGCCGCCGACGGACCCGACGATGACCACGCGCGACGGTGCGGCGGTGCTCGAGTCCTTGCGCAGAAGGGGCAGCGCTGCGCGAACGCAGAGCCATGGCCCTTTCACATTAACGCCGATCATGATATCCACGTCCTCGATTGCCTGCTCCTCCAGCGAACCGATGCGGATGATGCCGGCAGAACAGATCAGGGCGTCGAGTTTTTCGCAGTCCGTACTGATGCGCTCGAATGCAGCCGTCACGCTCTCCGGTCTGGAGACATCGCACTTCAAGTAGCGCAGACGGCTACCTGCATCGAGCGTCCGTGCGTGCTGGTCGAGCGCTTGTTGCGAAACATCTAACGACCAGACCGTCCAGCCCTGAGAAAGCAGGCGCTCCACAGTGCGTCGGCCAATGCCCGACGCTCCTCCAGTCACAACAGCTGTTCTAGACACGAAGTTCCTCCGTTTGATTCAGATGGCCAACCCGTAGGTGTCTGCCGCGGTCTTACTGAAGAGGCTCTCCCTTTCTTCCGGTGAGTAGTGCTGCGTCATCTTCTTGAAGGCATTCCACAAGACGTGGTAGTTGCACATTCCGCGGTCCACCGGGAAGTTGCTTTCAAACATGCAGCGTGCCGGCCCAAAGCTGTCGATGCACGCCTCCACGTAGGGCGTCCACTTTTCGACCAGCAAATCGGACGACGGCGGCGCTGGCAGCTTGTTGAAGTGGAAGCCGCCGTAGCGCATCGCAAGGCCTCCCAGCTTGATAACCACATTGGGACAACGCGCCAACGCCTCGATCTTCTTCCGCCATTCGCCGAACACGGCGTCCCGTTGGCCTTCATACGGCCCTATCCCGACAGGACCGCCAGCGTGGTTGATGATCACCCTCAGACCGGGAAATGTCCGGCAGACATCCAGAGCCTCACCGAGCTGCGTGAAAAAGAGCCACAGGTCCAGCGACAGATTCAGCCTCTCGATGCAGGCGATGGCATTGCGCGCCTCTGCGTGCATGAGGATGCGCGGCCTGATGTCCAGAGCGCGCACCTCCGGGCTTTCGTGCCACGCCGTAGTGGGACGGATTCCGCGGAACCTTCCCCCTCCGGCGCGGATGTGAGCTTCCAACACCGGTTCTGCGCGACTTCCGAGCATGAGATCAAAGGTTCCGATGATCCCTGCACAAACCTTAGCGGGGCCGTAGGCGCCGCTGGCGCTCTGGGCAGCAACACCATTAATGAACTCGGTCTCACCGACTGGCCGCATTTCTTCTGGGCCGCCAGCGCGATACATCGAATGGCACTGCACGTGAACACTCGCGACAACCCGGTGGCCGGACTGAAAATCCGCCATCAGTTCGTCAAAGAGGTAGCGGTTTCCCGGCATGTCCCAGACATGGTGATGCGGATCGACGATCTTCAGTTCGGGCTCGACGATATCTTCCTTGCGCTTTGCCAGCCATGCAGGATTAACACCCAGATGCGCTTTGATCGCGGCTTGTATTGAATCGTCGGACATGGTGTAAGTCTCCTCGGTCCGCTAGCCTGCGGACGGCTACGCTTCAATCAAGTTGCACGTTGGCCGCCTTGACCCGCGCCCTCTGCTTGTCTCGGTCGGATGCTAGAAATCGCGCGAACTCAAGGGGCGATTCGCCGACTGCGACAACTCCGAAGGGATCCATATTACGCGCCACGAAGTCCGGATTCTTCACCACAGCTGCTACGTCGCGCGCAATCATGTTGGCAATGCCAGGCGACATCCCGGCGGGGCCAACCAGAGCAAACATGAAGGTAACGACTGGCTCTTTGTAGCCGAGCTCGGCGAGTGTCGGCACGTCCGGCAGCGCGAGCAGCCGCTTCGCTCCGGATGTAGCCAAGGGGCGCATCCGGCCATCCATCACAAATGAGGAGACAGCCGCGACCGGCGCGGCGGTGAAGTCCACATTCCCGGCCAGCACGTCCTGCAGCCTAGCCGCTGCGCCCTTGTAGGGGACATGTAAGAAGTGCAAGTTGCCCGCCATGGTCGCGAACCAGTGCACCGCCAGATGCGAGGTCCCGCCGGCACCACCTGACCCGTAGGAGATCTTGTCTGGATGCGCTTTCGCCGCAGCCACGAGTTGAGACATGCTCTGATAAGCGCTGTCTTTCCTTACGACATACAGGAACCCGCCCTCCGCGACTCGCGTAATGGGTGTGAAATCTCTCGCAGGATCGTATGGAAGCTTGGAAAACAGGAATGGATTGGTTTGCAGAGCCCCCTCGGTAGCAAGAAGGAGCGTGTAGCCGTCTGGCTTCGATTGCACGACGCGCGTCGCAGCGATGATTTCCGCTGCACCAGGCTGGTTGTCAACGATAACCGCCTGCTTCCACTTCTCAGCGAGCTTCTCAGCGAGCCGCCTGGCCATGACATCGCCGGCGCCAGAACCAGCCGGATATGGGACAACGATTCGGACCGGTTGCTTTGGCCATTCATCTGCAAGCACGGGGTGGGTGATGCCGAGTAACATCAACGAAAACGCGGCGAAGACCAACTCTGCCCCGCGCCTGCAATTGGCGGCTATGTCCATGTCTGTCTCCTGTCCTTGCTGCTTAATGCGCAGAACTTTGATACAGGAGAATAGGGACCGGACATCTATTCCGCTACGCGTCAGTCCACCAAGGTGCTTCCCATCGTGCGCAAAGATGAGGCGAAGCCGGGCACCGTCTTGGCGGACGCACCGCGCGACCCGGCACCTACCGATTTATCTCAGCGATGGTCGCTCACTGCTGCCACCTGAAATTATCATGGTCTTGATCGTATCGCCATCAGCCTCACGGCTCGCTGACCCGGCTGCTCGTAATCACCTTTAAGGGGCAGTCCAACAGTGGTAGCAGTTGCTCGACCACTTTCGGCACATTTGGATGGGCGGCGTGTGCAGCGACTGCGGATTCGGACGCCCAGCCATCAACGATGTAGAACGTGTCAGGATCACTCAATTCCTGGTTGATGTCGTAGTAGAGGCAGCCCTCTTCCGCACGTGCCGGCGCCACAAGGTCGAGAAGCAGCGCTTTCACTTTGTCCCGGTTCGGCGCCTTAGCGCGCACGATGCATATGATGTGCCGCTCTTCCGACTTTGCAGTTTTCATGGTCCTGTTTCCTCTAGATTCTTGATAGCCGCGACCGCTGCAATGGCGGGGCTCGTCGTCCCGTCTATCACACGAGCGACGCGCCTCGTCGCCCCCTGCCGACCAATCAGATCAGCGGTTGACAGTCTTCATCATCTGGGCCGTGTATCGCTCGCCCTGCACCGGGACGCGCGCCAGCACATCGCCTAGCTCGCGCAGATCCTCGGTCGTCAACGAAACGTCGGCACCGCCGACGTTCTCTTCGAGACGGTGCAGCTTCGTGGTGCCCGGAATGGGCACGATCCACGGCTTTTGGGCAAGCAGCCATGCCAATGCAATTTGCGCAGGCGTCGACTGTTTGCGTTTGGCAATCTCTCCGATCAACCCGACCAGTCTTGCATTTGCCTGCCGCGCCTCGTCCGCGAAGCGCGGCAAGGTGTTGCGGATATCGCCTTCCTTGAAAGTGGTCGTGTCGTCAATCTTGCCGGTCAGAAAGCCTTTCCCCAACGGACTGAACGGCACGAAGCCAATTCCCAGCTCCTCGAGCACCGGAAGAATGTCGGCTTCGGGCTCGCGCGTGAACATTGAATACTCGCTCTGCAACGCGGTCAGCGGTTGAATGACGTGCGCGCGCCGGATCATTTCAACCCCGGCTTCCGACATGCCGAAATGCCTAACTTTGCCTTGCGCGATGAGGTCCTTGACCGTGCCAGCCACGTCCTCGATCGGCACATTAGGGTCGACACGGTGTTGATAGAACAGGTCGATCACGTCGGTCTTGAGGCGCTTGAGCGACTGCTCCGCCACCTGCCTTATTCGCTCGGGACGACTGTCCAGACCTGCCTTTGAGTCGCCATCCTTGAATCCGAACTTGGTCGCCACGACGACTTTGTCGCGAAACGGAGCGACCGCCTGACCAAGCATCTCCTCGTTCGCTGCGCCGTAGGCTTCTGCGGAATCAAAGAAGGTTACGCCCCGCTCGAAGGCTGCACGGATGAGGCTAATCGCCTCGGAAGTATCGGTGGCCGGACCGTAGCCAAAAGTCAGCCCCATGCAGCCAAGGCCAATGGCAGAGACCTCAAGACCACTTCCCAGTAGGCGCTTCTTCATGCTCTTCCCCTTTGATTGGCCAGCGGAACAGCTGGCAAGTTCGAAGACACAAAGATAGTCATAGCCACGACATGAGGGTAGAGGCTAAACTTGTCTAACCGACATGAGTAATATTCATTAATGACTCGGATCGACCTGAACCAGTTAGGGGCGTTCTTGGCGGTCGCGCACGAGCGAAGCTTCACCCGCGCGGCCGCGCAGCGGGGCGTTTCCCAATCCGCTCTCAGCCATACGATTCGGGGCCTGGAAGAGAAGTTGGGAGTCCGCCTTTTGTCACGTACCACCCGCGGCGTGACCCCTACCGAAGCAGGCCAACGGCTGCTCGAAAGAATAGGCCCCCACTACGAGAGCATCGAAACCGAACTCGACGATCTCAGCGGGCTTCGCGAAAGAGTCGCCGGAACCATCCGGATCAACGCCCACGACCATGCGGCCAGCACCATTCTGTGGCCGAAACTTTCGAAGTTTCTACCGAAGTATCCAGAACTCAGAATCGAGATCGTGATCAGCTATGGCTTGATCGACATCGTGGCAGAGCGCTACGACGCAGGCGTGCGCCTTGGCGACCAGGTCGCCAAGGACATGGTCGCCGTCCGGATCTCGCCGGATTTTCGGTTCGTGGTTGTCGGCTCGCCCTCCTACTTCGTCAACCGAGAGGAGCCCGTTACGCCGCAGGATCTCACAGCCCACAACTGTGCCAATCTCCGTCTACCGACTTACGGGGGTCTTTACGCGTGGGAGTTCTCCAAGGGCGGCAGAGACCTGCGCGTCCAGGTACAAGGACAGATAATATTCAATACCTCGCCACAGCTGCTAGCAGCAGCCTTAGAGGGGTATGGGCTGGCGTATGTACCTGAAGACGTCGCGCAACAGCACGTTAAAGAAGGAAGATTGGTGCAGGTACTTGAAGACTGGTGTCCCGTTTGCCCCGGCTACCACCTCTATTATCCAAGTCGACGGCAGTCGCTCCCGGCGTTCTCTTTGGTGATCAATACCCTCCGATATCCTTGTTGAGGGTCCTTTCAGAAGCGGGCACTTTTTGGATTGATTCTGGCGACGTACAGTCGTTGTCGGCTGTTGCGCACTCTACCTCCTTCGACTGGGCCACGGGTTCAGCAACGACCGACTGCCGCAGGCCCTTCCTCCACGCGTGCGGCACCCCTCGTCGCGAAAGTGGCAAATGCGTCCAACGGGCGGCATGAGGAGCGGGAACAGACCAGCCTCCGTCGAGCATCATCCCGGGGGTTGGGCGACGCGCCACCAGGCTAGCGGTTGCGCTCAAGATCAGATGACTCTAACCGTCTAGAGACGACCGTTGACTGTTCGCGGGACCTATCGTCGCAACCCAATAATTTCACTACCGTGAAATTATTGATTGGGGATGTCTAAATGAGCCCCGCGCGTCGACGGCCGGCTGAGTTGCTAGCAGCCGTCTGCCTAGCGGCCGCCGGCTACCAGATCACTGGAGATGTCGCAGTTCAAGCCTGGGCCGAATACTCAGATGATTACTGTGCCGGCTGGTTGTTGCTTCCCGAGGACGATGCGACTCTATTGGAGACGTTGCTCAAATACCTGAAAGATCGTGAGTCGGCGGACGCCTGGCGCGTTACTGGCATCAACGCAGCTGACGGGAGCGGTCGTATCCTCGTTCCCCTCCCCTCCGATCTGGTTGCAAGGACAGGATGGACCGCCGGGGACGAACTAATGATCGAGATGATTGATGCTGACACGATAATCCTGCAGCGGGTCTAGAAGCGGGCGATGCGGTCGGGATGGAACGCATGCCACGGGCCTCAAAGGCCCGTACTCACGACACCCAGCCTCGGCTCTGCTCGACCAACTTGTGGGCAGCTTGCCAGATCCTCTGCGCCGAGCCGGCAGCGATCCGCTTGAGAATTCCGACTGTTGGCAATCGGCCGCCGACTCCGCCCGATCATGGTCGCGACTACTGGGGTCGCTTCAGAAAACGGAAAGTATAACTAGGCGGAGCGTAGCCCCTGTTCTGCCGAGTTGGACTGGCGTGCAGCTACCGCGCTATGGGACTCGTAACGGCGGTATTTTCCGGGGTGCTGGCGCACGGCGGTCTTCTGCCCCATCCCCTGCGGCTGCGCCACGCTGCGCCTGCGGCACGCTTGACAGACCGGGCGGCACCGTCAATAATGACTGCAGGCCTAGCCTACGAGGTCACCCCAGTTCGACTGGTGGCCGCCTGAAGCCCGCTCTCCGAGCGGGCTTTTGTGCGTCTGGGCCCCGCGCGGCACCCCCGCCCTCCCCCGGGGCGCCCGCGCCGGCCATGCCACCCGACGCGCGGCCCGGCGCCGCCTACGCCGCCTGCTGTCCGTCAAAGCAGCTGTACTTGATCCCCTGCAGCCCGTTGTCCGCCGTGCACAGCAACCCGACCAGCTTGCCCGCCTGCGCCAGCGCCGTGTAGGCCCGGTGGCTGGCGTCGTAGCCCCCTTGGCACACCGGCCAGAGCACCAGATCGGCGAACTGCATCAGCGCCGAGGCCTTGGTTTTCACGCGGAATTCGAAAAGCGTCGCGTGCAGCGTCGCCTGCGCAAGCGGCGCGTACTTTTGCGAGGTGGCCGCGTTAAAGGGCAGCCCGGCGTGACGCATCTCGTCAAAGTAGCCCTTGAACTGCCCCTCGGTCTTCGGGTCACTGCGCTCGACAAAGACCCGCAGTCGCGCGCCATGCAGATGCGCCACCTTGGCGGCCCGCTCCACCGCGATACTGAACGCGGTGCGGCACAGCTTCCAGCGGCGCGGCCCGTACTGTTCCATGTAGCGCCGGTTGTAACCCGGCCGGTCGATGACGCAGGCCAGTACGTGGATGGGCAGCCCGGCGATCAGCGCGGTCAGCTCGCCCATGAAGGCTTGCACCTGCTCGCGCGGCAAGGCCTCCAGCCAGCGAAAGCGCCCCGTCTTATTGCGGATGTCGTAGGAGCGGAACGGCTCGCCGGCCATCTGTGGCCAGCGCGCGCGGAAGGCGGCAATGCTCGCTTTGGCGGCATCCGCCGCGTCGGCCCGCACCAGAAGGCCACCGAGGGCGAACCAGTCGGGGCCTTGCGGGTCGGCGCGGCGGTCACGATCGGGATCGCGTGAGCCCGAATCGTCCATGTAGAAATGGTATTCAGTCATGTCGCCACTCTACCGGACTGGCGGTGGCGGCACCGGCGGCCGGCCGAGCGGCGGCAGCACTGGCCGCTGGTTGTGCAGCGCCCGGGCGAGCTCCTGCACGCGGTCGGGGTACGTCACGCCCTCGGAGAGATCCACGTAGGCGCGCGTGGCGAGCGCCGGGATCAGTTGGCGGGGCGAAACGGTCTGCCGAATGACGGGAATGAACTTGCCCGTGCCCAGCTGCCGGAGGAATTGCCCCAACATAAGCGTGTGCTCGAAACCTGCGCCGCCGGTCCCGTCCTCGATCTTGCGCACATACTGCTCCGTGCACACCAGCACCACGAAGTCGCTCTGCGTGATGCCACGACGCATGAACGCCTCCAGATCGTGCCCGGCCAACGTGTGCCATTGGTCAAGCTGCACGTCGACGCCATAGTTGCGTAAATCCAAGGCGAGCTGCGCCACCCACGCCTTGTGTTCGGCCGAGTCGTGCGAATAGGACAGGAACGCCACTGGCGTGCGCGGCGCCGGCGCCGGGATGCTGGCTGTCGCCGGCATCAGCCCGGCCTGCTGCAGGACAGGCGCCAGCGCGACGTTCTTGACTGCCCAGTGGGTACGGTTGAGCTCGAACCTTCGTTCGATATCGAGCGCGGGCCCGAGCGCCTCAAGGCGCTCGGGCGGGATCGGCGCGATGGCTGGATCGAGCTCGAACGTGACGCCGTAACCATCGTGCCGATGCGTGACGCCGGTGATGCGACCCACGCGTGCCGCCTTGGCGCACATGCGCTCGTAGGCGAACAAGGTCGGCAAGGCCTGCAGGGTGAGAAAGGTCGCGTCGCTCAGTGGCGGCATACGTCCCCTGACGATCTCGGTCGTGTACTCGAACAGCCGGTCCTTTTCGATGCTCCACGACAGGCCTTCCCACGCCTCTTCGTTGCTGCTGACCAGCAGGTTGTAATGCGTTGCCTCCAGACTCACGATATCTCCTACGAACCCGCCGGCGGCGGAATGCGGTGCCATTATGCCGTGGGCTCGCGCACGGCTGCGCAGTGAGTAGCGGCTACTCGCCCACGCTCTTGCGTAGGGAGAACCGGCCGGTCAGTGCGGGGCGATTGCCAGGCAGCGCCGCCGCCCCCTGCTCGTTGCCAAGCTCTTCCCCTTGGGCTTCCTACGCAGTGGCCGCCGAACTTCCGGCCTGCCGAGTTTGCTAGTCAGAAGGGGGGCGGACCGGCCGCGCCCGCCAACCTGTCGTTCAGTACAAGAGATCGATTAGGAAACGCTCGGGCTTCTTGCCAATCCACGCGGGAGCCCTACCGCGCCCCGACCAGGTCTGGCCCGTCTTGGGATTGCGGTACCTCGGGCGCGGCGCGGCCTTCGTCTTGGTCGGAACAGCGCGGGCAGCGGGCGCAACACTGGGCTTGCCCGCAATGTCCTCAATGCTGAGGTCGTACTCCTGCATCAACTGCTGAATTTCCTCCACGACCTTTGGCACTTCCGTGGCTCGCAACTGCTCAAGTTGCGCATTGACAGATGCCAGTTGAGCGAGCAGTGAGGATTGGGACGGGCTTTGAGTTGCGGTAGGCGCTTTTTGCTCCTGTCGCGGCTTCCGGGTTTGCGTCTTCTGAGTCGGCGCTTCCGGGGCAGCCTCCACTCCAGGCAGTGCTATCTGCTTCGGCCCGCGCTTCCGGGTTGGGGTCTCTTGAGTCGTGACTTCCGGAGCGGCAACTTCAGCTAGGATTTTCGGCTTCCGACCGCGCTTCGGGGTCCGCCTCTCTTCCGGCGCAGTTTCCGGAGCGGCGGTTTCGGTGAGCGCTTTCGGCTTCCGACCGCGCTTCGGGGTCCGCGTCTCTTCCGGCGCAGCTTCCGCAGCGGCAGTTTTGGTGAGCGCTTTCGGCTTCCGACCGCGCTTCGGGGCCTGCATCTCTTCAGGCGCAGCTTCCGGAGCTGGGGCGTAAAGCGGTGCTACCGGGGCGGCCGTTTCGGTCAGTTCGTCCTGGGCGGCAGCTTCCGTCGGTTCGTCCGTGGCCAGGACTTCAACCGGAGCTTCGGCCACGGCTTCAGTGGTCGCTTCCGAGTGCATGGCTTCAATGGGCGCTTCCGGCGCGTCAGATTCAGTCAACGCTTCCGAGGCGGTGGCTTCCATCGATTCTTCCGGTGCCACGTCTTCCGTTGAAGCGTCCGGGGCTGTGTAAGGCCGCCGGCGCCGATATGACACGGTCGCCGTCGGGCCGCTATCCCGGCTTGTGGACCAGAAGTCCAAGCGTCGGGTGTCAACGCTGCCACTACCGACGCATGCATCACTGGCTTCACCAATGACGGGATCCGCGTCGCGCATCGCCTCAGCGATGGGAAGCTCCATCTGACCAAGTCCGTCCGTCGCATTGCTCGCGACAACGGGTTCAACCACTTGCTCTGGGGCCAATTCGTTCTCCTTCATTGAAGTCACTGCACGTGCAGACGCTTCCTAATCCCATGGACGGTGAGACCTTGTCTCTTGCGTGTCGTTCGCTTCTCGCCTGCGCCAAGCCTTCCTTACGAATTCTCGCCGACGCGAAAGGCGCAGTCCCGGGAAGCAGCGCTCCCCCCGCATTGACCGCGCGCTTGAGCTCGGGGGGAAAGGCTCCCAGGCTTTTAGGGCCGCAGCAAAATTCACCGAGCAGGGCTAAGTCCCAGCGGTTACACCGACTGCAGTTCCATGGTCGAAGGATTGAATCGCGCTGCTTACCCTGTTCTTATCGAACTGCGCCTGATCGAGAAGCTTCCTCAAATTTTCGTGACAAACGCCCCTAGTGGCACGAGCGGTGTTCCAGCGTTGATGAATTCGTTTACCTTGCCGGATTGCTTGATTAGGGAAGCCAAACTCTGACAGTGGACGTCCGTGAAGGGCAAGCCGGCCACGTCCTTCAATTTGTAGCACATCTTCAGCTCCATAAGCTCGCCTCGATTCAAGGCTTGCTCCCTTCTTTTGCTATGGGTAAATAAGACCTCATAAGCGCCCTTGACCTTTATCCGCCCCCTCGTTCCTACGTAGACCGGGATCACCGTTTGTCCGACCTTGATTTCGTCCCAATCTTCAAAGATGTCCCAGTTCGTGGTGTCGTTGGCCGGCGACACACCCTCGTGTTGCTCCAACACGAGTGTCGACTCGGATTGAGCCTCAGGCGAAGGATCGCCTCGCCATAGCGCCACGAAGATGTTCCGTCCTTCGAGTGCCGCAGGTGTCATCGACAGTACGGACTCGTGATTGCTTGACATCGGTACGCGGTTGGCACAGCGTTTAGCCCAGTTCCCCCGCGCCTGTTCCATGATTCGTGGCGTTATCTTGCTTCCACGCTTCCACTGGATCTCAAACCACTCCCGCATCTGCTGCAGGTCCGCGGTCTTGTCAGTCGCATAACCAGCTTCCTGCCACCCGTCAAACTCATCGCCTTGGATGTTTAGGCCGTTCGTAGAGAAGTTTGCGGACCCGACAATCGCCACCTTATCACCCACCACGACCTTAGCGTGCAGATCCTCAAGATGAAGGACGTCGTGCTTGTCTGCTAGCAGCGCTTCAATCTCCATGGGATTGGTCCCGCCAGAAGTTAGATTGCAAAGAATGCGGAAGCGCTTGCCTGGGCCGGTCAAGAGCTTCGAGGCACCTTCTCCCCAGAAGGCAACAGCAATATCGATGGCTTCGCTTTGGCTGACGAGTGAGACAATGCGCGCTTTGTAGTCGGTAGAAGAGATAAACATGGCTTCGCGTGAGCGTTGTTGATGTTGCGTGGGGGGTGGATGTGGCTGCCGTGTTCGGCGAGCCGTGAAATTGCTAAGGACAGGATGCTTGGATCTCATGGAGGCTGCGGGCGTGCTTCGGCAGGCGCCTATCGGGCAAGCCGGATACATGCATGCAGACCGTTTCGACATCACGAACAAGAAGCTTGCAAAAGGCGTCGGGTCCATACATGCACGGAAAGTACGATGAGCCCATGAAAAGTACGATGAGCCCATCTCGGTTTGGACGGAAAGCGATGACATTAGGCAATTCGACCTGTCCTGGACGCAGGCGAAGTGGACGTGGTGGCCTCACCCAATCCCACTAGAGATCGTGGACGTTCTGCGGCTCTCCGCTAACTGCCGAGAGCCGTCTTTTCTCCGGTCATCGCAGTTGGCCGCGTGACGTGCGGCAGTAGCTATTTTCAGCGACGGATGCCGCTGCGCCCGCTCACATTGGCACTGGACCGCCCCAGAAGCCTTCAAGAATGGCCGCGCTCAGGGAAGGCGGTGGTTTGCGTCGATCCTAGCATCTAACGATTTTGTCTACGAATTTCTGACTCGGGACACTAGGTTGTTTCAACGTCCTCCAGCTGTCGCCTGGCGCGCTCCAGCTCTGCCCGCCTCTCTCAAACACCAGCTTTCTTTAGATCGTCAAGAAGAAGCGATAGGGAGCTGGCCACGTCCTCAATGGCCCTGTCCATCTCGGAATCGGGAATGGTTGCATGCACCTTCTGCAAAAAATGCAATATTAGCTTTTGTGGCTGGTGCGCTGGGGCTTCCTCGAAAATGATGCGGGTGTACTCCATACCTTGCCCTTCCGCAAGGTTTCTAGCCAATTTTCCAGCATAGCTTTCTGACGTCACCTTCCCTTTGGTTATGCTTTCAAAGTGGATGCCATAGGCCATCGCGGCATTCTTTGTATTGTTAGCCATTAGCTTTTGAGAATTTGGCTTTCGTAAGCCAACAAAAGCGTTGGTTACTGAAATGGCAAGCAATGGAAATTCCATTTGCATGGCGAGAATGTCCACGTTTGATGTGTTCATTGTTTGGCGAAGTGTCTTATAGAAATTTCCACCAAAAACCACAACAGCATTGGACAATCCCCGCTCATTAACTCTATTGAAGATGGAAGATAGGTCGAACATGGAGGTCCTTAAGTTAAAGATTGAAGTAGCCTGCGGTTTCGTCATAGGGCTCGCGTCTTGCATTCCTTGGTGTCGCGCATGACGGATAGGAGGCTCCGAATACCTCTCGGCTATCCGACCCGGAAAAACTCCACGCTCTGCCCCGCATTGACCGCCCGCCGCAGCCAGTCGGGCATGTCGCCCTGCCCGTCCCAACTCTGCCCCGCGGCGTTGCGGTAGCAGACCACGGGCGCTGGTGCAGGTGGCGGCGGTGGTGGTGGAGGAGGCGGCGGATCGAAGCACCCCGCGGCTTCCAGTTCCTCCATGGTCAGCCCGTAGTCGGCCATCTCATTCTGGATCCAGCGGATCGCCGCCGCCCGCTCATTTTTTGCTGTCATTGCTGTCGTCACTGCTGTCGCTGCCGTCTTCCGGGTGGGAGGCGGCCGTCGGCGCGCCCTGCTTGTCGTCTTGCTGTTCGCCCGGTTTTGCGCCTGGCACCGCCTGTTCGGTCGGCGCCGGGCTCCCGGCCTTGCGCCGCCGCCCGCCACCACTCTCCCCCCGCCGCTCGGGCGGTCCCATCCGCAATTCTGCCAGCAGCTGGCGCGCCAGCGCCGCCTCGGCTTCGGCGCGCTCGGCCCGGCGCTGTGCTGCGGCCAGCTCCGCCTGCACCGCGTCCAGGTCGTGCGCCGCTTTGCGCTGCGCCTGCTCGGCGCTGGCGAGCCGATCGGCGAGCGTTGCGGCCTGGGCTTCGAGCCGGGCGCGGACTTCGGCCTGTGTCACCGCCGCGTCGCGGGCCTCGCCGCGCGCCGCTACCAACTCGCCGCGCAACGCTTCCCCCGTGCGCTCGCTCTGCTGGCGCGCGGTACGCTCGGAGTCCAGTTCGCGCAAGGCCCGTCGCTCGCTGGCTTCGGCCCGTTCCTGCGCGAGGGTCACCTGCTCGCGCGCACGCTCCAGCTCGGTCGAGAATTGGGTGCGCAGTTCCGCCAACTGCCGCCCGGCGGCCTCCAACTCCGCCCGCCCCGCTTCCAGCCGGGCCTGGGTCGCCGCGTGTGCCTGCCGCTCCGCCGCCAGCTGCGCCTGCACGGCGTCGTGCGCCTGGCGCGCCTCGGCCAGCTGCGCCGAGATGGCGGCCACCTCCTCCCGGGCCGCCGCGGTCTCGGTCCACGCGGCGTCGCGCTCGGCCTCGGCGGCGCTGGCCGCGTGGCGGGCCTCGGCGCGCAGCGTGGCCAGTTCGCCGGTGGCGGCCTCGTTGGCCGCCTGCCAGATGGTCTGGACCGCGCCGGCCGCAATGTCCTTCAACGCCTCCGGCAAGTCCGGATGGTCGATGGTGACGCGCGTGCGCCCGCGCAGTTCCTGCCAGAACGCCTGCAGCACCTCGGCGGGCGTGCCCATGCTGCCCTTGCGCACCAGGCTGTAGAGCTTGTTGGCGGTGGGCGTGACGCCGTAGCGGAAGAACAGCAGGCCGCAGACCTCGCGGTACAGCGCGCGGGTCTCGGGAAAACGCGTACGCAGCTCGGCCAGGTCGGCCTGCAGCGCGGCGTCGGTCAGATCCAGGTCGGCAGCGGGCATGAAAGAAAAAGTTGGAAAAGTGATGATAAATATTACATCGTAATACGTAGCAAAGCCAATTTTACGCGACTTAGTTTAGACATAACTGCGCTTATTTCAATAATTTGGTGTTAGGACTATTTTTCAAATGCCGAGATCTAGGCCAGTTCAAATCGGCGCAAGGACCTGTAGTTTATCGTCGACGATGGCTTGATTGGCTATTCTGCTGACAAGCTGGGGATCTCTGCGCGCTACCTTACCGATGATTTTCCGTTCCTTTGGCGAATGCATGCGCGAATATCCGATTCTCGGCGGACCTCGGAGAACGAATAACTCTAAAGCAATAAAAGGCAACGTCCAACGTTAATTGCAGTAAACGGTATAAGTAATATATCAGCGATTAATGGTAGCGCACCACCCACTTCACTTGGATTTTCATGGGATGACTACCGTGCAAGCTTCAATAGTTTTCAATCCACGTATGTGCGCGATCTATGCTATTCCTGCCCACGGATTTTGGCCGACGGCTGAAAGATTCTCCGAGCGGAAACAATTCGCAATGTGCAGTCACTTGCCGCGAGACGAAGACTAGCCAATATTACGCGCCGGAGTGGGGCCGTCAGCTGCTGCCAGCAATCTATGGTTCATTTGAATACGCCCCCTCTGGTCGGTGCTTCTCCTGATCATCGCCGCGCTGTTCGATCTGCAACCGTGCACGCGCGGCCGCTTGCTGTAGCCGCTCGGCCAACAACTCGCGCGGCGGCAAGGTGGTCAGGTACTCGGCCACATGGATGCCCGACTTGTTCAGCTCGAGCAACTCAATCTGCTCGGATTTCTTGCCAGTGCAAAGGATGATGCCCAGCGGCGAGGCCTCCTCCGGTTCCCGCTCATTCCTATCGAGCCAGCGCAGGTATAGCTCCATCTGGCCCTTGTACGCCGCCTTGAACTCGCCGACCTTCAGTTCGACCGCCACCAGCCGCCGCAGCTTCCGATTGTAGAAGAGCAAGTCGAGGTAGAAGTCGTCGCCATCCAACTGGATGCGCTTCTGGCGGGCAACGAAGGTGAAGCCCACGCCTAGTTCCAGCAGGAAGGACTCCATTTCGCGGACGATCGCTGCCTCCAGATCGCCCTCCTGCCAGGCGTCTCGAAGCCCCAGGAAGTCGAGGATGTATGGGTCGCGCATGACGAGGCTGGGCGACATTCGCCGCGCATCGCGCATCGTTGCCAGCTCCTGCGCTATCAACTCTTCCGGCTTTCTGGATAATGCCGTGCGCTCGTACAGCATCGAGTCGATGCGCTCTCGCAGCGTCCGCACGCTCCACCGTTCAGCACTGGCCATCTGCGCGTAGTAATCCCGCTGGCGCGGGTCTCTCAGCGGGATTAGGGCGATGAAGTGCGTCCAGCTCAATTGTCGTATCAGAGATACGACAATCTGCTCGTCTGGGAAGGTTGTGGCGAACTGCACCATGCGGCGCAGGTTCTTCTCGGCGAAGCTGCTGCCGTAGTCCCTTACCAACTGGGCCGCCAGTGTGGCCAGCACTTCCTCGCCGTAGTCAGCCCGCCGACCCTCCAAAACCTGCGTATGAATGCGGTGGCCGACACGCCAGTAAAGGATCGTCAGCTCGCTGTTCACCGCCGAGGCGGCGCGCTGCCGCGCTGCCTCGATCAATGCCCGGATGTCGCCCAGCAGGGCCGACGGTGCTGCAGGCGACGGACCGGCTATCTTGCGCCGCTTCATTTCGTCACTCCTTCGGCCTGCCGCGCTCCAGTGATCATCTTGCGCCGGCTCGCCACCAGTTCCGCAGCCTGGCGCACGGGATCGTCTTCCGTGTGGACGTAACGCATGAACATCGCCAAGGTCTTGTGCGCTGTCAGCGCCATGCCGACCTTGACCGGGATGCCGGAGTTGGCGATATCCGTGGCAGCGCGGTGGCGGATGCCGTGGGTGCCGACCTTCGGAACGCCGGCGCGCTCGAGGATGCGCAGCCATGCGTGGTAGTAGGATGCCGGACTGAGCGGCCTGCTGTGATCAAGGATGGCGGGACAGACATAGGGTGAATCGCCGTAGCGCGGCGCGTTCGACAGAAGCCGATGGGCCTCCTCGCTCAAGGGCTTGGACATACCGCCCGTCTTGCTGTCCGGCCACACCACCCGGCCGTTGGACAGATCGAGCCAATCCCACTGCAAAAGCCGGACCTCCGACATCCGCGCCGCGAACTCGAATTGCAGCCGGACGGCAAGCAGGTGGATCGAATGCTCCAGCCCCTCCGCCTCGGCTTTGTCCAGATATGCGAACAGCTTGACCATCTGCTCATCGGTGATGAGGCGGGTCGTGCCATTCTCCGGGTACTTAGGCACGTGACGGCAAGGGTTGGAGCCGTCGGGCCGGTAACCCCACACCTTGGCCAGGTTGAACATTTTGCAGATGCATGCCAGCGTCCGATTGGCTTGGATGGGTGACTTTTCCATACGCTTCATCAGCGTGGTGATGTCCTGCCGTGTGACCTCGTGGACTTTTTTGCTGCCGAAGGCCGGGATGACAAAGCAGTCGATCTGGTGCTGATACGAGCGCCGCGTGCTTGGCTTGTTGTGTAGCTTGGAGTGGTCCTCCATGAACCGGAGGCAGAGCTCATTGACGGTAGGCGCCTTGCGGGCTTTGGCCTTGTCATGTCCAGGGTCGCCGCCGCGCCGGACTTCGGCTAGCCAGTCCGGGGCCAGCGACCGCGCCAGTTCGACGGTCAGCTCGCCGAACTGGCCGAGCGCCGGCTTACGCCGCATACCCGAGTTCGTGCGGTACTGAAGCATGAACACTTTGCGGCCGGTTGGTGTTACCTTGCATATGAAGCCCGGAACGATCGTATCCCGGAGTTCGACGTCGCTGGTCTGTGCCTTTGCAGCATCAACAACGCTCTTGGTCAGCTTGATCTTAGTCATGTGGTGCTCCTGAGAGGCCCAGATTCCAGGGGCCGGCCAGGAGCCAAGCGAAAGAGAATCGGGGCGATTTGCATCGCGCACCGCGATATGATCCAAGGCGTTGGATTTGCGGAAAACCCGCCACAGCAAGCTGTATCCAAGCCAAGAGGCCCGCCGGTGCAGAGCATACGCTGTGACTGACTATCATCAGTTATGCCCCGCCGCACCACGCGGCAGCCCACAGGTAACCACCGAGGACACGGACATGAGCAAGATCGGCTTTATCGGACTTGGCGTGATGGGCAAGCCCATGGCGCAGCACATTGTCGACGGCGGGCATACCGTGTTCGCCTATAAGCGCAGCGGCGTGCCGCAGGACCTGCTCAATGCGGGCGTGAAGGCCTGCGCCAATGCCGAGGAAGTGGCGCGGCAGTCGGAAACCATCATCCTGATGCTTCCCGACACGCCTGACGTGGAGCAGGTGCTGTTCGGCAAGGAGGGCGTGGCCGACGGCCTTGCCGACACGCCCGGCGGCGTCACGGTGATCGACATGAGTTCGATCTCGCCGATCGCAACGCGCGAGTTCGCACGCTGTATCGAGGTGCTTGGCGTCGACTACATCGACGCGCCGGTCTCCGGCGGCGAGGTCGGCGCCAAGGCCGCTACGCTGTCGATCATGGTGGGCGGCAAGCAGGAAGTGTTCGACCGCGTGCTGCCGCTGCTGCAGCTGATGGGCAAGAACATCACGCGCGTGGGCGAAGCCGGTGCGGGCCAGGTCGCCAAGGTCGCCAATCAGATAATCGTGGCACTGACCATCGAGGCCGTCAGCGAGGCGCTGGTGCTGGCCGCGCGCGCCGGCGCCGATCCGGCGCGCGTGCGCGAGGCGCTGATGGGCGGCTTTGCCAGCTCGCGCATCCTGGAAGTGCATGGCGAACGAATGATCAAGCGCACCTTCGACCCGGGCTTCCGCATCGCGCTGCACCAGAAGGACCTGGAACTGGCGCTGTCCACCGCGCGCCAGCTCGGCGTGGGGCTGCCCAACACGGCGTCGTGCCAGCAGCTGTTCAATGTCTGCGACGGACTGGGCGGCGCCGGATGGGACCACTCGGGCCTGGTCAGGGCGATCGAGCACTTGTCCTCGTTCGCCATCGGCGACACCGCGGCGGCGGACTGAAGCTGGTGCAAGACATCGGACACAGGCACCAACGCAGCCTCCAGCCAACCCGCCACGCATGCCGCGCGCCCGCACCGCCCTGCTGACGACGCTGGCCCTGCTGGCCTTTGCCGGAAATTCGCTGCTGTGCCGGCTCGCGCTCAAGGGCACCACCATCGACGCGGCCAGTTTCACGATTGCGCGCGTGGCGGCCGCGGCGGTGGTGCTGTGGGTCATCGTGATGGCGCGGCGGCAGCGCGAGCGCTCAAGCGGGCGCGATGGCGCGCTGAGCGGCAACTGGTTGTCCGCGCTGGCGCTGTTCTGCTATGCCGCGGCCTTTTCGTTCGCCTATATGCGGTTGAGCGCGGGCACCGGCGCGCTGCTGCTGTTTGGGTCGGTGCAGGCCACCATGACCGGCTATGGCCTCTACGCTGGCGAGCCGCTGCGCGCGCGCCAGTGGATCGGCCTGGCGCTGGCGCTGACCGGCCTGGTCTGGCTGATGCTCCCCGGCCTGGCTACGCCGCCGCTGCATTCGTCGCTAATGATGATCGCCGCGGGCATCGCGTGGGGCATCTATTCGCTGCACGGCAGGCGTGCCGCCGATCCGGTCTCGACGACCGCGGGCAACTTCGTGCGGGCCGTGCCGATGGCGCTGGCGCTGGGCGCGGTGATGCAGGCCGAGCGCTCGCTGGACGGCACCGGGCTCCGCTATGCGCTGTTGTCCGGCGCGATCACCTCGGGTCTTGGCTACGTGGTCTGGTATGCGGTGGTGCCGCAGCTGCGCGCCGCCACTGCCGCGACCGTGCAGCTGAGCGTGCCGGTCATTACCGCAGTGGGCGGCATCGCGCTGCTGGACGAGGCGCTCACCTTCCGGCTGGCGCTGAGCGCGGCCGCCGTGCTCGGTGGCATTGCACTGGTGATCGCAGGCAAGCGGACCGAACGCGCCTGAGCTACTGCGCGTCGACGGCGGCAAACGCGCCACCGTGGAACACCAGCGGCGCGCCCGGCGCCGAGGCGTAGGCCACCACCTCCACCACGAACACCACATGGTCGCCTACCGCGCGCACCGAGCGATGCGTGCAGATAAAGGTCGCCAGCGCGCCCGCGATCAGCACGCTGCCGCACGGCCCCGGGCGGCAGTCGACCCCGGCAAAGCGGTCGACGCCGCGCGCGGCAAAGCGGCGGCACAGCGCCTGCTGGCCGCCGGCCAGCACGTTGATCGCATGGCACGGCGCCGCACGCAGCGCGGGCAGGCTGGCGGAAGCGCGCGCCAGGCACCACAGCAGCAACGGCGGCGCCAGCGACACGGAGGTGAACGCGTTGATCGTGACGCCGACGGGCTGGCCGTCAGCGCCGGCGGCGGTCACCACCGTGACGCCGGTGGCGAACTGGCCCAGCGCAGCGCGCAGCGCGCGCCGGGCCGCTTCGTCGTGGCCGATGCTGCAGGCCTCGTCGTCATAGCCGCTGTCGTTGCAGGCCTCGGTGGCGAACGGCAGCGGTGCGAGCGCGGGCATCATTGCGCGGCCTGCCGCACCTCGCCGGTCGGCGCGTCGAGATCCAGGCCCAAGGCCATGCGGCCGGCGTATTCCTGCTGCGCGCTGGCTTGCAGCGGGTGGAAGCGCGCACCCTGCGCATCGCGGAAGCGCCGCTCCAGCCCGGCATCGCGATAGAAGCCCGCGCCGCCTGCCAGGTCCATCGCGGCTTCCACGCTGGCCAGCACCGCGCGCGCGGCCAGCGTGCGCCCGCACATGATGCGGTTGGTGGTGACCGCGCCGGGCGCCTGGCCCGAGGCTGCGTCGAACATCGCATTCAGCGCCATGCCCGCGGCCTCGGCTTCGTTGCAGAGACGGCCGGCCGCTTCCACGGCATGCGCATTCAGGCGCCGCTGCCGCGCGAGCTGCAGCGCGATATCGCGCGCGGCTTCGGCAATGCCGACGTAGACTGAATAGATCAGCGGCAGCGCGATCATCGCCACCGTATGCATCATCGGGTGCCACACGCCTTGTGGACGGCGCGCAGCGATGGCGGTGTCGGGCACCAGCACGCCTTCGAGCTGCACGTCGTGCGAGCCGGTACCGCGCATGCCCAGCGTGTGCCAGTTCGACATGACCTGCACACCCGGCGTCTTCATCGGCAGCGCGAAATGCAGCACCGTGGGGCCGCTTTCCGGATCGTCATAGACCGCGCACGTCATGAACAGGTCTGCCACCGGCGCGCCGCTGGCGAAGATCTTGCGCCCGTCCACGCGATAGCCGCCGTCGACGCGCGTGGCCTTGCCGCTGCCTTGCAGCCAGTCCGAACCGCCGCTGCCCAGCAGCACCATCTGCTCGCCCGCGACGCGCTTGAGCAGGCCTTCGACCGGCGCCTTCTGGTTGCGCCAGCGCCAGGCCGCCGTGGCCACCGGATGGGTATGCATGGCAAAGGCTAGTGCGGTCGAGCCGCAGTACTTGCCCAGCTCGCGCAGCACGGCGCCGAGTTCGCGGTGCGAGAGCCCGCCTCCGCCCAGTTCCTGCGGCACCGCGGCGGCAAAGAAGCGGTGCGCGCGCAGGTCGTCGTAATTAGCGCTGACGAACTGCCCGCTGGCGTCGATCTCGGGCGCGCGTGCGTCGAAGGTGCGGCCCAGTGCCGCGGCAAGGGCGAGCCAGTCGGCCTGCGCACCTGCGCTGGCATCGGGGGCGGATAGTGTTTCCATGGTGTTGTCTCCTGCTGGTCTGATACGTGCCCCCGCGCAGTTGTCTACGTTGTCCGGCAGGTAGCACGGTGCTAGTATCGGAGCCCGGTCCCCTGGCCCGTATGATCGGGCGTCCGGCTTTCTTGCGCGAAACACCGGATCTGGAGGAATGTGACCATGGATGCCCTGTCCGACCTCTTGCGCGCCGTGCAGTTGAGCGGCGCCGTCTTCCTCAACGGCGAGTTCAAGTCGCCGTGGTGCCTGGTCTCTGAAGCGGATGCTGAATTGCGCAGCGCCTTCCTGCCCGGCACCGACCGCGTGGTCTCCTATCACCTGATTACCGAAGGCGTCTGCTGGGCCCGCCTGGTCGACGGCAGCGGCCCCGACCTGCGCGTGGAAACCGGCGAGCTGCTGGTGGTGCCGCAGGGCGAACCGCACGTGCTGGGCAGCGACCTGCGCCTGCAGGCGATACCGTCCGCGCCGCTGGTATCCGACATGTTGCGCAACAGCCCCGGCGAAGTCATGCGCGTGTCGTACGGCGGCGGCGGCGAAACCACGCGCATGGTGTGCGGCTTTCTCGGTTTTGACGACACCATGGGCAATCCGCTGCTGACGTCGTTGCCGCGGCTGTTCAAGGTGGGCCTGGGTAGCGGCCTGGAGTCGGCGTGGCTGGCCTCGGCGCTGGCCTTTGCCACGTCGGAAGCAGCGGAGCCGCGCGCGGGCACCGCAACGGTGCTGGCCAAGCTATCGGAACTGCTCTTCGTGCAGGCGGTGCGGCGCTGCATCGACACGCTGCCAGACAATGAAAGCGGCTGGCTGGCGGCGCTGCGCGACCGCTACGTGGGCCGTGCGCTGTCGCGCATGCATGCGCGCCCGGCGTACCCGTGGACGGTGGATGAGCTTGCGGGCAACGTGGGCCTGTCGCGCTCGGCGCTGGCGCAGCGCTTTACCGACCTGCTGGGACAGCCACCGATGCAGTACCTGGCGCACTGGCGCCTGCGCACCGCGGCGGCCGAGCTGCGCAGCGGCAACCGCTCCATCGGCGAGATCGCGGGTGCGGTCGGCTACGACTCCGAGGCCGCGTTCAGCCGCGCCTTCAAGCGCGAGTTCGGGCTGCCGCCGGCAAGCTGGCGCAGGAGCCGGGCCGACGAGATGCGTGCACCGGTCACGGCCGTGAGCTGAATCCCTTCGTCCCGATCTGGCGCAATACGAATAAAGGCGGCCCGCGCCGGTGGCGCGGGCCGCACTATGGAACGATGCAGGCTTGGCAGGGAATTACATCTTCTGCTTGGTGCTTTCCGCCGCGCCCTGGACCTTCTCGCCGCCGCGTTCAATATCCTTGCCTGCGCCGGACATGGTGTTGCAACCAGTGACCAGCAGCACGCCAGCGAGTGCAAACAGTGCGTATAGCTTTCTCATGACGATCTCCTTGCTTCGTGTGGATGCGACTTGCGCCGCCAGAATGGAAATGATCGGATGGCATGACCGGGCAAGCTGCTTGCCCAACCGGCAATTGGATCGTAGCAACGCGCGGCCGTCCGAAAAGTCGGCATTCGTCCTACCGCGATGTCAGCCGAAGGCGCGACATGCCGGCCCCAAACGTTGCATCACACTCTCTGCAGAACGATCCGGTTGCCTTGGCTGGCCAACGCTTGTAGGACGGCGACCGATAGCCGCCCGCGGAGGCATCGCATAGAAATCAAGTACGTCAGATGAAGCCCCTCCCGGCCGCCGGCCGGCGCCGTCCCGCCGTTATGCGGGCCACAACACCTTGCCGCTCGCAACGCGCTGTCGCGCATGCTACGTTGACAGAAATCAACGAAGCGCGCAGCGTCCGCGAAGCCACGGGTCCACTGCCGATACTGGAAAAAGGCAGATCGCCACTATCCTGAATCCAGAACCCACCGAGACCCGCCATGCCCCTGTTCCTCAGGTATCGCCCGCTGGACATCTATCCCGACCCGATCGAGGCCACGGTGGCCGAGCTGCACGAACTGGCCGCGGATGTCCAGGCGAGGCAGGCGCGCAAGTGGCAAAGACACGGCACCATGCTGGCCGCAAAGGACCTCGCGGACGGGAGATTTCCTGCCGGCGACCCCGAAACGCGGCATTAGCCTGCGGACATTTCGGGTCCACGCCGAAATGTGAACAAGTGTCATATCGGGTTGGCAAAGACATGACCCCTGCGAAAGAATGGGCTCCCGCATGCGGCGCGGCCCGTCAGGGCACCCGCCGCTGCACCATCTTCCTGACGCAGCGACATGAATCGAACCACCCGAGATTGCGTGCTGGCGTTGATTTCCACCCTGCGAGCCAAGGGGCCTATACCCCGGCACCAGCTTGCCGCCGCCAGCCGCCTGAGTGCCGCGGAACTGACCCGCGCATTGAAATCGGCCCGCCAGATGGGCGTCGTAGCCTACGCCGGCGAGCCGGGACTGCCGGCACAGGCCGACACCCCGCTCGTGCTGACCGGCCGGCCGTTGCCGCCGCCGTGCCGGGTCACGCCGCCCGCACGCGAAAGCACGCCGCACTTCGAACCATTGCTCGACGCCTGGGGCATCGCGCGCCCACGGGCGCTGCCGCGTGGCCATGCCTCGTAACGCCAGCCGCGCCCGGCGCCCGCGCAGGACGTTCGCTGCCCGCCATCTGACACTCGCGCACCCGGCGGCACCCTTCGGCAGGATCTGCCCGCGCCCCGCGCCGGCGTGCCGTTCTTACAAAGGCCGGTAAAGCGCACACACGCGGCGCGAGCGCCGGACACTCCCACGCGCAGCGGGCAAGGGGGGTTTTCCCTCCGGCCCGGCAGCCTCTCCGCGTCTGCAAGTGCACCAGACGCCCCCGCCCCTTCCACAGCCGCTTCCGGTACGGAACTTGCGCGACGCTTCAGGCTGAACCTCCCTGAGGGTGCGACATGAGGCAACAGAACCCGCCCGGCACCACGGCGCGCGTTGCGCCGGACACACCGCATGAAGTCCAGGAACCGGCCAGCTTTACGCTGCAGCCGGGGCACAATTGCTGGCGCGTCGAGCCGTGCCAGCGCTTTGCCATGCTGGTCGATGGCGACGCGTACTTCCACGCGGTGCGCGCGGCGCTGCCACTGGCCGAGCACACCATCTTCATCCTGGGCTGGGACATCGACAGCCGCATGGAACTGGTGCCGCAGGGCGCCGACGACGGCCTGCCCGCCGGCCTGCGCGACTTCCTGTGCGCGCTGGCGGATCGCCGCCCCAGCCTGCGCATCTACATCCTGAGCTGGGACTACGCCATGGTGATGGCGCTCGAGCGCGAGTGGCTGCCCTCGGCCAGCGCCCACTGGCAGGCGCACCGGCACCTGTCGTTCCGGCTCGACGGCAACCATCCCCCGGGCGCCTCGCACCACCAGAAGGTGGTAGTGCTCGACAACAAGGTGGCCTTTGTCGGCGGCCTGGACCTGACACTGCGCCGCTGGGACGACAACCAGCACGCCCCCAAGGCGCCGCTGCGCATGGCCGAAGGCAAGCCCTATGCGCCCTTCCATGACGTGCAGTGCGTACTTGACGGCGGCGCCGCCGCAGCGCTGGGCGATCTGGCCGCGGCGCGCTGGCTGCGCGCCACCGGCAAGCGGTCGCGCCCGCCCGCGCCGACCTCGTCGGACCCGTGGCCGCCCTCGCTGGCGCCGGAGCTGACCGATGTCAGCGTCGGCATCGCGCGCACCATGCCCGCCTGCGAGGACGAGCCCGGCGTCAGCGAGATCCGCATGCTGCTGCGCGACGCCATTGCCTCGGCCCGAAACAGCATCTACATGGAGAACCAGTACTTCAGCTCCGGCGAGATCGCCAAGGCGCTGGGGGCGAAGCTCGGGCGCGAAGACGGCCCGGACATCGTGCTGGTGTCGCGCCGCAACGAGAGCGGCTGGCTCGAAGCGCACAGCATGGGCGTGCTGCGCGCGCGCCTGTACCGCCGGCTGCACGCGGCCGATACTTATGAGCGCTTCCGCCTGTTCTGTCCGTCGATCCCCGGGCTGATGCCGGATTGCGTCAACGTGCACAGCAAGGTGACGGTGATCGACGACGACTTCCTCACCATCGGCTCGTCCAACCTCAGCAACCGTTCGCTCGGACTGGACACCGAATGCAACGTCGTGGTGACTTCGGGCGGCGACGAGCGCGTGCGCACGGCCATTGCCGCCATGCGCGCGCGGCTGCTGGGCGAACACCTGGACGTGGCGCCCGAGGAATTCCAGGCTGAGGTCGCCGCCTCGCGCCGCCTGCTCGCGGCAATCCGGTCGCTGCAACGCCCCGACGGCCGCACCCTGGAAGACTACGAGCCGCCGCTGCCGGACGATCTCGATGCCGCCTCGCCCGGGGATCACCTGCTGGACCCGATCGAGCCGATCGACAGCGACCAGGTGCTGGCGGAATTCGTCAGCCACGAGGCCCGCCCGCGCGTGGCAGGCCGCGTGGGGGTGATGGTGGCGCTGGCGCTGGTAC
Organism: Cupriavidus sp. PB-02; assembly: GCF_058252315.1. Lineage (NCBI taxonomy): Bacteria > Pseudomonadati > Pseudomonadota > Betaproteobacteria > Burkholderiales > Burkholderiaceae > Cupriavidus > Cupriavidus sp. PB-02. The sequence continues at coordinate 956,282 of NZ_CM177695.1, read as the reverse complement.
TGACCGGGCTGGCCTTTGCGTGGCGCTACACGCCGCTGCGCGAATGGGCCGACTTCCGCGCCTTGCTCGCCGTGGTCGAGCGGCTCGACGACATGCCGCTGGCGCCGCTGGCGATGATGGGCGTCTACCTGGCGGGTGCGGCAACGATGCTGCCAGTGACGGTGCTGATCCTGGTGACTGTGGTCGTGTTCGGACCCGTCTACGGCGCGGCGCTGGCGCTGTGCGGCACGGTGCTGAGCACCTGCGCCGGCTACCTGGCCGGGCGCGTGCTCGGGCGCAATACGGTGCGCCGTTTTGGCGGCAGGCGGCTGAACCGCGTCAGCCACCAGCTCGGCAAGCACGGCGTGCTGGCGATGGTGGTGCTGCGGCTGGTGCCGCTGGCGCCGTTCTCGCTGGTCAATCTGGTGGTGGGCGCCTCGCGCATCAGCCTGCGCGACTGCCTGGTCGGGACCGCGCTCGGCATGCTACCGGGCATCCTGATCTCGGCCGCGCTGGTCGATCGCGTTGCCGCCGCGGCACGCCACCCGGGGCTGCTTACCTTCAGCCTGCTGGCGCTGGTGCTGCTATTGCCGGCGTCCCTGCTGCTATTGTTGCGCCGCCGGCGGCGGCGCCATGCCGAAGCGCGCGGCGCGCCCCCGCACGTCGCTGCGCACGGGCCCGGAGGGCGGCTGGCGCGCCTCGCCCGCATGGCGGGCGGACGCACATAGCTAGCGCCTGCGGCGGTAGCTGGCCGACATGATCTGGGTCCACTCGCCGTTCTCGCCCTGCATATAGGACGTCAGCAAGCGCTGGTCGTCGCCCTTGAAGGTAATCACATCACGGTACTGCGCCATGTGCCCGTTGCCGGAGCAATCGGGGCCCTCGGCGCGCAACGTCAGCTGCTCGCCACTAGCATCGAGGTCGCCCTCATAGACCCACAGGTGGGTCATCATCGAGCCGATGAACGTGCCGACGAAATGCTTGCGCGCGGGATCGTAACCCAGCGTCATCACCGTGGTGGCCGGCCCGCAGCCTGGCATGTCGCCCTGCGCCACGCACTGCACCCACACGTCGCCGACGCTGCTGACGCGCTCGGGTATTTCCCACTTCTGCGTCGGCTGGTCCGGCCCCATCGACGCCTCGCCTTCGGCGATCCAGTCGCCCACCAGCCGTTGCAGCCAGCGGTGTTCCTTCTGCGCTTCGGTCTTCATTCGCGGTCTCCTTGGCATGGCAGCCCCAAATCGCAGCCACAAGCGGCAGCGGCACGATGCCGGCCCTTGGGACGTGCATTTGTGGATGCTGTACACATAGCCTAGCAAAGGAGATGGACAGCGTCCACATTTAATTGCAATTGACCAGGCCGGGCTGGCCGCAGCAGGATTGCCAGCTGAGGAGATAAAGCGAGGAGACAAGCCGCGCGGGTGGCAGCGGCCGGAGAGATTACTGCGGCAACCGGACCTTGGGCACCACGAACTGGTTACCGGGGGCGCGCAGCACGTCGCACTGCACCTTGGCCTTGCGCACGGCGCCATCCTGCGCCAGGTATTCGACATCGCCCACCACGCTGTAGGCGTCTTCGGCCACCTTGCGGGTCTTGCCGCTGACCCACTTGAAGCTGCCGGGATTGGGCAGCGCCGCCTTGACGGCCTTCATGCAGGCGACCGGCGCTTCCGGGGCCTCGTCCTTGCCGCGCGGCTTGGGCGCGCTGTCCTGCCCCGCGGCCAGCGCCGCCGACGCAGACGCTGCCGACAACATCAGCACGAGCGTGGCGGACAGGGAACGTGGCGAAAGCGGCAAAACCTGCATCTTGGGCTCCTGGGGGCGGCAGTGACTAGCGCGACATTCTAACGCCGCCGCCAAACCCTTCAGGCTGCGCCGCCGCAACAAAAGTTCCCTCGCCGCCACGGCGTCACACCTCAGTGTCGTGGCGGGAATCGCGCGAGGCCCGCGTGATACAGTCCTCAGCGTATGGCACACCGCAAACCCGCAAGCATGAAGACGCTGCTGATCGTTTACCACACGATGACCGGAGGCACCCGGCAGATGGCGGAGGCCGCCGCGGATGCGGCCCGCACGCAGACTGGCGTGAGTGTCGTGCTCAAGCGCGCATGCGAAGCCGGCCCCGACGATGTCCTCGCCGCCGACGGCTACCTGTTCGCCACGCCGGAAAACCTGGCCGCAATGGCCGGGATGATGAAGGACTTCTTCGACCGCTGCTACTACGCGGCGCTCGACCGCATCAACGGCCGACCGTACGCCACCATGATCTGTGCGGGCAGCGACGGGCAGAATGCGTTGCGGCAGATCGAACGCATTGCCACGGGGTGGCGGCTCAATTGCGTGGCACCTGGCCTGATCGTTTGCACGCATGCGCAGACGCCGGAGCGCATCCTGGCGCCCAAGCAGATCGGGGCGGAGGATCTTGCACGGTGCGCGGAACTCGGTGAGGGGTTGGCGGCCGGGTTGGGGCTTGGGGTGTTTTGACAAGCCGGTCGTCGGGTGGCGCGCTATTGCCTGGCAGCGGGGCTACACTGCCGGGAACAGGACTTGCACGGCAAGTAACGTCGCCCCCGACCGGCATCCACCATGGAAGACCCCGAAATCACTGCCTCAGAAGCCAGGCGCGATCCGCTTGCCGGCACCGCGCGCGGTTCTATGCGGCTTGTCGATGCCCTGACCCAGACGGCGCTGGTCGTGGCCACCGCCACGCTGGCGTGGGTGCTGTGGCGCCGCACCGACGCCTTTGCCTGGCTCGGCTCGCTCGAGCCAGCGGCCACCGCTGCCCTCGCGCTCCTGACCACGTTGGTAGCGCTGCTGGGAGTGTGGATGGGCGTGCGCACCTGGCGGCGCGTGGGCTGACGCGTCGCTAAACCTTACAACGCAGCGGTAAAAAGGGGCCTGCGCCGTCTCCGGCGCGGGCCGATGCGGCACAACGTCAGCTGCTGCCGGCCCGCTGAGAAGGGGATGCTCCCCGCGCGCTGGCAAATTGTGCCGCGGCACACGGGCGAGGCTGCGACTCAGATGCGGGTGGACCCGCCAGTACTGTCACGGCCCTTGCCGGGCCCGCCGCTGCCCGTTTCCATGCCTGCGCCATAGCTGCTGGCGGTGGATCCCGTGGCGCTGCCCGAGCTGCTGACGCCGCTGACACGGCCCGGGGTGGAGACACCGGCCTGGGTGCCGGTGGTGCCTTGCACGCCTTGTTGTGAGCCTTGCGTGCGTTGTAGCGTGCCCTGCGCGCCTTCTGTAATGCCAGACACGCCGAACGCGCCGGGCGAGCCCAGCCTGAGGCCATTGTGGATCTCGCGCACGCCAAACACGTCGTCGGCGATTTCCTCGATGCTGTACTTCTCGCGGCGGTCCTGCACGTTGCCGGTCAGGCGCACCACGCCGCTCTGCACTGCGACTTCCACGTCCCGTACATCGACATGCCGTGCATGCGCCAGCCGTTCGCAGATTTCTTCGCGGATGCGCTCGTCGCTGCGTTGATAGCCCTTCGGGCCGATCCGGTCGCGGCCGCGCCGCATGGAGCCAGCACGCAGTTCGCGCGCGCCGGGCGCCTGCTTGCCGGGTTCGCGGACGCGGCCACCGCCGCTCCATTGCCTGCCTTGCGCGCCTTGCCCGGCGGCCTGGCCGCCGCGCAAGGTGTCATCGTCTTCCCACGGCGTGCGGCGGCCGGCCTGCTGCCAGTCTTCGCGCCGTTGCTGCCCCCGGTCCTGGCCGCTTGCGCTCTCGCGGCTGCCGTAATATCCCCGTTCGCGCAAGTCGCTTTCATGCCGCTGGCGGCCTGCATAACGGCCTTCGCCATAATCGCTGGCCGGGCCACCGCGCTGGCCGTAGCGCCCTTCACCGTAGCCGCGCGGATCATCGCCGCGCCCCTGGCCTTGCAACGGTCCTTGCCGCTGGCCCTGGCCCTGACCTCGGCCCTGCCCTTGACCGCCGCGCTCGCTGCGGCGGGTATCGTCATCGTCGCGGTCCTCGCGCCACCAGGAGCCGCCGCCTTCATTACGGAATGGATGCATCGCTGTCTCCGCTGATTGGAACCACGGCGCCGCCATCGCGGCTACGCCACGCCAGTAGCCGCGGGCGCAAGTTCCGTACCACTGGAGCGGCACGGCCATTGGCAGGGCCTGTCATGCACGACAAAAACAACGGCGGGCGCCATGGGTAAAAAGCGCCCGCCGTTGTAAAGGCATCCCTTGCTGTCCGCGAAGGGGTGGGGAAATGCGGCAGCCGGCATGCCCAGGGCCGGCGTTCCCGGTGTTGTGTGTCGCGGTCTTGTGTCGCTTCAGGCAGCCAGGGACCGCGCAAAGCCCCGCGGGGTATCGCAGCCGCCATGTTCTTCCTGCACGATCAGCGCGACGCCGCGCCGCCTGGCCGCGGCCGTGCCGATATTGACGGCGACGTCCCGGTCTTCGCAATGGACCAGGCCCTTGCGTGCACTTTCGACCGTAAGTTCCCAGCCTAGGGGCGTCTGCCTGATGAGGAAGTTCGCAGCCATGGGTCACTCCGTAGTCGTTGGTGTACTTGCAGCGTAGCGCATGGGCCTACAGGTGAAATCGGGGTCTGTCCGAAACCGTGTGGTCGCTCCTCCTACACGAATCCGCGAAGGCCACACCCGCAAAAGGCAATTTGCACGGAGATTAATACTCCGGGGATGCGACTTTTGATGCATATCATGGCAATCACCTGATCGATTAATAGAATGCATCGCTCAACGAGAAACGCGGGAACAGCCCCGCGAATTCGATGAAGCGGGCCGCGCAACATGGCGCGGCGGGTCATGATTATTGGAGGCACGCCCGGGGATATCCCGGCTGCGCGATTTTCCGATAACTCGCAGCAGGAACACGATGGACGCACGCAACACCGAGCAGATGGCACGACGAACCGAGCAACGAAATGACGATAGCGCGGAAAGAAGCGAGACAAGAAGCGGAAGCGTGCTGCACGAGATGGAACAGACCCGGCTGGCGATCGAGATGATCGGCCTCGGCGCCCGCCTGCAGGTGCTGGAATCGGAGGTCGCCCTGCCGCGAGTACGGCTGATCCGGCTGTACAAGGAACTGTGCGGCGCTTCGCCGCCCAAGGGCATGCTGCCGTTCTCGACCGACTGGTTCGTGACCTGGCGCCCCAACGCCCATGCTTCGATGCTGCTCAACGCCTACCGCTTCATGGCCGGCAACGGCAGCCTGAAGGGCATCCGCGCAATGCTCGCCGGCTACCGCATGTACCGCGAATAGGTCTGCGTGACCGGCGAGGCCGCCCAGCTCAGCTTTACCCGCGCCTGGACGCTGGTCCGCTTCTACGAGCGCGGCATGCTGAAGCTGGCGCGCTGCACTTGCTGCGGAGGCAGATACGTCGTCCACGCCCACGATCTGCGGCGCCGCTTTGTCTGCGGGCTGTGCATGCCGCCTGCACGTGTCGGCAGGGGCCGCAAGGCCGCGCCTGCCGCTGCCGCCGGTTGAGGCGCCGGTGGAACTGTCTCCTGCCGCACAGTCCCGCCAGACGCGGGCTTTCATGATGAGTGCGTCAGCCACTACAGCCATCCGCCGCGCCGCCATCCGGCAAGGCGGCCGGCCCGCTCCCGGGAGCCCGCCATGTTCAGGATCAACATGCTTTCCAGAATACTGGGCGCCGCGACGCCCCTGCCGGACAACCCTGCCGACCAGGCGCCGGCCGTCCAGCCGGCGGGGCCGGCCATCGCGGCCGTGCACGCCCCGCCCGCCCCGCCCGCCGCGCCATCTTCGGCGCCCTCCACGCCTGAACAATTCGCGCGCAACCTCAAGACGCAGGGCGACGCCATGGTCCAGTACGGCGCCCGGCTGCTGGTCATGCGGGAACTGCTGTTCGCGATGTCGGCAGGCTTGCCGCCCTCGGCGCGCGCCAGTGTGGAGCGGCGCTTCCGCCAGCGCATCGACCAGCTGCTGGCGCTGACCGACGACCGCGCCCTGCCGGGCGAATTCCACGATACCCTGCTGGCGGAAATCAATTATTACCTTGGCGAGCTGAAAACCTGAGCGCATGGGCCGGGGGCATAATCAATGTGCACCATGATAATCACAGCAGCTTTCCATCGTCGCGCTCCGAATTCATCATCAGAAATCGCGCGATCAGAATGAGAAATTTCGCCACGATAATAAGGACCTGCCTCGCGCCGGCCTTTTTATAATCAACATCACGACAGACCACCACGCGCCCCCGGCCGAACATCACCCTATCGGCCGGCGCCCGTTTTTCGCGTGGCCACGCGCCGGCTAATCCGGCCGCCCACCGCGGCAGGCACATAGATTGACAAGAAGGCCGTCGGGCGCCCCCGCGCTGCCTGGCAAGCGCCGAAGCCAATGCGCCATGACCGACCAGCATTGCTCCACCTGCCCCATGGGGCGCTTCTGCCTCCCCGCTGACCTGGATCCCGCCGAACTCCCCGCACTGGACGCGGTGGTACGACGCCGGCTGCGCCTGAAAAAAGGCGACATGGCATATCGCATGGGCGATCCCGCCGCGGCGATCTATGCCGTGCGGCTGGGCACGCTCAAGTCCCACGTGGCGACCGAGGACGGCCGTTCGCAGGTCGTCGGCTTTCACCTGCAGGGCGAGATCCTGGGGATGGACAGCGTGTTCGCACCGGTCCACCTGTCCAGCGCCACCGCGCTGGAAGACACGCAGCTGTGCGTGCTGCCGGTGAGCGCATTGCAGGGGGTGCTGCCGCGCCTGCCCTCGCTGCGGCGCCAGCTGGTGCTGGCGCTGGCGCAGGAGGCGCAGCACGATCGCGCCATGATGACCACCATCGGCCTGATGACGGCGCAGGAGCGGCTGGTCGCCTTCCTGCTTGGCCTGTCCGAGCAGCTGTCGGCGCGAGGCTTTGCCGCCAACGAATTCGTGCTGCGCATGAGCCGGGAAGAGATCGGCAGCTACCTGGGGCTCAAGCTCGAGACCATCAGCCGGCTGTTCTCGCGGCTGGCCGAGGCCGGCATGATCGAGGTCCATCACCGGCGCATCCGGCTGCTGTAGTCCGACGCCCTGCGCAGCATCCACCGCCGTTCACGTTCGGTGCCAGCGCTGGTGCGCGCGGGCCACTGCGCCATTGCGGCAGCCCAGCCAGCGCCGCCCATCCTTGAAACGCTCTCCACGCTGGCTCCGCGCTAGGGAACGTGGCACGGGCAGCGCCATCGTGCCTGCGGCAGCCCGCTCAGCGCCGGTCGCCAGCCCGGCCGCCGGCACCGCGCAGGGCGCGATGATTCCCGCACGCAGGAATTCCGGGACCGCGAAACCAGCCGCTATCATTGCACGGCGTTTCCGGTCCAGAACCACATAAAAAGGAATCCATGCGCATCATCCCAGGGTCGATTCAACATCAACACCCCGATACAGGACAGCCAGGCCGCTCCGGCCTCGGCATCCGCATTGCGATCGGCATCGTGCAAGGCCTGCTGCTCTATGGCTTGTATCGCGAAGCCGCCGCCCATTCCGACTTCGCCCGCAACAGCCTGGTGTTCGTGCCTCTGGTGCTGTTGGCCCTGCTGGTGCCACCGCTGGCCATCGTCGGCATCACGCAGTTTCCGGGGCGCCGGCTGCTGCTATGGTGCGCGGCGCTGGCGGCCGTCGTGGCGGTGCTGGGCTACCACGACGCGTGGCGCCAGCTGGATCCGGCCGCGCTGGCGGCGAGGCAAGCCGGCGTCCTGACCAGCTATCCGTCCATGCGGGCGGTGCAGGCGGCATCGGCCATCCTGTTTATCGGCTTCGCGCTGATCCTTGCCGGCGAAACCGCGCATCGAACGTTTGCCCCGTACCCGGCCTACTTCCGGCTGAGCTGGAAGCTCGGCCTTCAACTGCACCTGGCGGGGCTGTTCGCCGCGGTGCTGTACCTGGTGCTATGGGCGGGCGCCGCGCTGTTCATGCTGCTGAAGCTCGATTTCCTGCAGCTGCTGCTGCGCGAGGCGTGGTTCAACATCCCCGTGGTGGCCATGGCGTTCGCGGCCGGCTTGCACCTGACCGATGTGCGCGACGACTTTATCCGCGGCGTGCGCACGCTGGTGCTGACGCTGCTGTCCTGGATCCTGCCGGTGCTGGTGCTGATCGTGGCCGGCTTCCTGCTGACGCTGGCGTTCCGCGGCCTGGCGCCGCTGTGGGCGACCCGGCACGCCGGCATGCTGCTGCTGGCGGTGATCGCGCTGCAGGTGGTCCTGGTCAATGCCGTGTTCAAGAGCGGGCAGGAAGACGAGGCCCTGCCGCGCGCGCTGCTCTGGTCGGCCCGCGCCGCCTGCCTGACATTGTTGCCGCTGGCGGCCATCGCCGCGCATGCGCTGGCGCTGCGCATCGGCCAGTACGGCCTGTCGGAGCGGCGCGTGCTGATGGCCGCGTGCCTGGCCGTGGCGCTGTGCTATGCCATCGGCTATGCCTGGGCCGCACTCGGGCGCGGCGCGCTGCAGCGGATGGCACCGGTCAATGTGCTGACCGCCTGGGTCATGCTGGTGGTGCTGGCCACCCTGTTCACACCGCTGGCCGATCCCGCGCGGCTGGCCGTCAACAGCCAGGTGGCGCGGCTGCTTGACGGGCGCGTGGCACCGCAGCGGTTTGATTTCAACTACCTGGGCCAGCGCGCCGGCAACTATGGCCGGCAGGCGCTGGCGCGGTTGCAGGCCGAGACCGCGTCACCGCAGGCCGCCGCCATCCGCGAACTGAGCGCGCAGGCCGCGCAGCAGCGCAGCCCCGACGGCGCGCGCGCCCCACATCCGGCGCCCGATGCCGCCACAATCGCCGCCAACCTGGACCTGCGCACGCCCGGCCGCGCCGTGCCGCCGTCATTCCTGGCCAACGACTGGCAGCAGGCTACGCCACGCTGGCGGCTGCCAGCCTGCCTGACCTCGCGCGCCATGCGCTGCGACGCCTACGTGCTGCCGCTGACCGCCCAGGACACGCCCAATGTCGTGCTCTTTCCCGGCACCAACGCCAACGGCTCGGTGTTCGGCCAGGACGCCGCGGGCGCATGGCGCCTGATCGCCACGGTCAATATCGGGCCGGATTGCGCCGCCGTGCGCGAGGCGCTGGCGCACGGCACCTTCCGGCTGGCGCCGCCGGTGCTGCCGGATATCGAAATCGGCGGCCGCCGGCTGCAACTGGAAGACGCCCGGCACCGCGGCGTGGGCTGCAAGCCGTAGCGCCGGCGAGTGGAAAGTGCGCACGGTCGTGGGCACCAGCGAGGAGCGCGGGCGTGCTACAGTATTCTATTCAGGTAAAACTTACGCAGCGACGTTTAGCGCACCTGCGCTGCCCCCGACAATATCCGCGCGCCACATGCCCGCGCGCCACGCCCGGGGCGGCCGGCAATCGCTCTTCACCGCTTTCGCGCGCACCCCGCCCGCCACGAGCCCGTGGCGCCCAACCATTGCCGCGCAGCCGCCTGTCCGGGCCGACGCCCCGCCGCCGCTGCCACTGTCCCCACAGGATCTTCATGACCCAACGGCTCCAGGCCGCACTGACCATCGCACTCTTCAAGCTGCTTGCCGCATTGCCCTATGGCGTGACCGCACGCCTTGGAGACGGGCTCGGCAAGCTGCTCTACCGCATTCCCAGCCGCCGCCGCCGCATCGTCCTCACCAACCTGAAGCTGTGCTTCCCGGACATGGACGAAGACACGCGCCAGAACCTGGCGCGCAATCACTTCGGCCACGTGCTGCGCAGCTACCTGGAGCGCGGCATCCAATGGTTTGGCAGCGCCGAGCGCCTGGGCAAGCTGGTCGAACTGGACACCCGCATCGACCTGGCCTCGTGCACGGAGCAGCCCACCATCTTCATGGGCTTTCACTTCGTCGGCATCGAGGCCGGCTGCATGTTCTATTCGATGCGCCACCCGGTGGCCTCGCTGTACACCAGGATGTCCAGCCCGATGCTCGACGAGATCTCGCGCACGCAGCGCGGGCGCTTCGGTGCGGAGATGATCCCGCGCAGCGGCAGCGGCAAGCAGGTGGTGCGCACGCTGCGCGCGGGCTGCCCGGTGATGCTGGCGGCGGACATGGACTTCGGCGTCACGGATTCCGTGTTCGTGCCGTTCTTCGGCGTGCCGGCCTGCACGCTGACTTCGGCCTCGCGCCTGGCCAGCATGACCGGCGCGCGCGTGGTGCCCTTCACCACCGAGGTCCTGCCCAACTATCGCGGCTACCGTCTGCGCGTGTTCGACGCGCTGGAGGGCTTTCCGTCGGGCAGCGTGGAGGAGGATTCGCGCCGCATGAATGCCTTCCTGGAAACCCAGATCGCGACCATGCCGGAGCAGTATTACTGGGTCCACCGGCGCTTCAAGAACCGGCCCGCCGGCATGGTGCCGGTGTACTGACGCCAGGGCTAGCCAGCACCGGCGCGCCGCCACGCCGCCTGGATATCGTCCACCAGGCGCTCCAGTTTGACGGCATAGCGGGCGTTGTCGCGCCTGCGCTCGCTCGCTGAATACGGGAAGCTGATGTTCAGCCCGTACAGCTGCTGGTCCGGGCCCCAGAACGCAGCGCCCACCGCCAACAGGTGCCCCGGCTGGTACGCAGCCGTGCAAAAGCCGCGCTGCTGCGACTGGGCAATCGCGCGCAGCACGCACGCACGCATGGCGGGCCACGCGTCGCCCTGCCGTGCCGCAATGCCGTCCAGCATGTCTTCCCGCACGCCCGGCGGCAACGCCCCCAGCCACGACAGCCCGATCGCCGTCAGCTCCATCGGCACGCGCGAGCCCGGCACCACGCGCCGCGTGCGCGATACGCTGTCGCGGCTATGGCGGATCGAGGCCAGGTACACCATCTCCAGCTGATCGCCCACGGCCAGCCCCACGTTGACCTTGTCGGCCTCGGCCACCTTGCGCATCAGCGGCAGCGCGATGTCCGCCGCGCGGTTGGCGTGGTGAAAGGCATCGGCCAGGCTCAGCACCACCGGCGCCAGCCGGTAGGCCCGTTCATTGACGTCGTAGCGCAGGAAGCCCGCGTCCACCAGCGAGCGCGTCAGCCGGCTGACGGTGGGGCGCGGCAGGCCGGTGCGCGCCGCCAGCTCGGCATTGGTCAGGCTGGTGGTGCCGATACGGAAGGCGCGCAGCAGCACCAGTCCCCGCTCCAGCGACTGGCTGCCCGCGGTGTCGCGGGTGAAACGCCCGGTCTGGTGGGTGAGCCGCCGCGTCGACGCCTGCTCCTGTGCTGTCTCAGCCATCGCCGCATAATTTCAGTTAGTGAAATTCGAGTATAGCGGCGAGGCGCCGCAGCGCGAATACTGTGTGCTCCACCGGCCCGCGCCGGACCCAATCACAGAGGAGCGCCCCGCATGTCATCCGATGCCGATATCCAGCTGACCCGAGACGGCCACGTCACCCGCATCGTGCTGTCCCGTCCGCCGCACAACTTTGTCGATGCCGACCTGATGCGGCGCCTGGCCGACACCCTGCTGGCGCTGGACGACGACCCCGGCTGCCGCGCCATCGTGCTGGCTTCCGGCGTCAGCGCCTTCTGCGCCGGCGCGGACTTCAGCGGCGCCGGCCAGGGCGAGGTCGCCAACGACCCCGCCGGCTTCTACGTGCATGCGATGAAGCTCTACCGCAACCGCAAGCCCATCGTCGCCGCGGTGGAAGGGGCTGCCATCGGCGCCGGACTGGGGCTGGCACTGGTGGCCGATTTCCGCGTGACCTGCGCCGAGGCGCGCTACAGCGCCAACTTCAACCGGCTGGGCTTCCACCCCGGCTTCGGCCTCAGCGTGACGCTGCCGCGGCTGGTGGGCGAGCAGCAGGCCGCGCTGCTGTTCTACACCGGCCGCCGCATCACCGGCACCGATGCGGTGGCCATCGGCCTGGCCGACGAACTGGTGGCCAAGGCCGACGTCAACGACCGCGCCATGGCGCTGGCGCAGGAGATCGCTACCTCCGCGCCGCTGGCCGTGGAGACCACGCGCGCCACGCTGCGTGAGGGGCTGGCCGACCGCATCGCCGAAGTCAACCAGCGCGAGCTGGCGATCCAGCGCGGTCAGTTCCGCAGCGAAGACTTCCGGGAAGGCGTGGCCGCGATGGCCGAACGCCGCACGCCGGTGTTCCACCGCCGCTAAGCCATGCAGCCGACAAGGAGGGAACCCGTGCCCCGACAAGACCCCCGCGCCACGCCCGCCGGCCCGCTGGACGGCATCCGCGTACTGGACCTCACCTCGGTCGTGCTCGGCCCGCTGGCCACGCAGGTGCTGGCGGACTTTGGCGCCGACGTGATCAAGATCGAAGGGCCGGAAGGCGACCTGATGCGCGCCAACGGTGTGTCGCAGCACGCCGGCATGAGCTCGATCTACCTGGCGCTGAACCGCAACAAGCGCTCGGCCGTGCTCGACCTGAAGACGCCAGAGGGCGCCGAAGCGCTGCGCGCGCTGATCGCCGGTGCCGATGTGCTGGTGCACAACATGCGCGTGGCGGCGATCGAGCGGCTGGGCTTTGGCTATGACGCGGTGGCGCGCATCAACCCGCGCATCGTCTACTGCGTGGCGACCGGCTTCGGCCAGGACGGCCCGCACCGCGACAAGCCCGCTTTCGACGACATCATCCAGGCTGGCTGCGGGCTGGTGGCGCTGGGCTCGGGCAGCGGCGAACGGCCGGAATACGTGCCCAGCCTGATCGCCGACAAGACCACCGGGCTGGCGCTTGCCAATGCCGTGCTGGCGGCGCTGCTGCACCGCGAGCGCCATGGCGTGGGCCAGTCGGTCGAAGTGCCGATGCTCGAGACCATGGCCGCCTTCGTAATGGCCGAGCACCTGGGCGGCCTGACCTTCGAGCCCGCCCCTGCCGGCGCCGGCTATGCGCGGCTCTTGCAGGGCGGGCGCCGCCCCGCGCCCACCCGCGACGGCTGGATCTGCGCGCTGCCCTACACCGAACGCCACTGGCACGCCTTCTTCCGCGCGGTCGGCCGGGACGACCTTGCCGACCGCTACGAGGTAGGCGACCGTGCACAGCGCAATGCCAATATCCGCGCACTGTACGGCCACCTGGCCGAACTGACGCCTGAGCGCAGCACCGACGAATGGATGGCGCTGTTCGAATCGCTCGACATCCCCGCCACGCCGATCTACGGCCTCGATGCGCTGGTCGAGCATCCGCACCTGCGCGCCGTGGGACTGTTCCAGGCCACCCACCACCCCACCGAAGGCCCGCTGCGCGAAGTGCGCCCGGCTGCGCGCTTCTCGGCCACACCCTTGTCATTGCGCCGCCACGCACCGGCGCTGGGAGAACACACCGCCGAGGTTCTGCAGGAAATCGGCATCACCCCGCCCGCCGCGCATGGCGGCGGCCCGGCATAGCAAGGAGAGACACGCATGAATTTCGAGCTGGATGAAGAACACCGCATGCTCAAGGACCTGGTCGCGCGCTTCGTACGCGAGCAGCTGATCCCGCTGGAGCCGGCGGTACTGGCCCGCGAGGCCGAGGGCGGGCAGCTCACGCTGCTGCCGGAAGAACACGCGCGCCTGGACGGCATGTCGCGCGAGCTTGGCCTGTGGGGGCTGGACGCCCCCACCGAGATGGGCGGCGCCGACCTGCCCGCGGTGGCGATGGTCGGCGTCAACGAAGAACTCGGCAAGACCATCACGCCGTACGAGCTGCCGCCGGACTCGCCCAACCTGCGCATGCTGATGCTGACCGCCAGCGAGGCCCAGCGCGAACGCTACCTGGCGCCATATGCACGCGGCGAAACGGTCTCGGCCATCGCCATTTCCGAGCCCGGCGCCGGCGGCGACCCCGCCATGATGACTACGCGCGCGGAACGCGACGGCGACCACTGGGTACTCAACGGCCGCAAGATCTGGATCAGCCGCGCAGCGCGGGCCGACTGGACCATCGTGATGGCCGTCACCGACAAGGCAAAGGGTGCGCGTGGCGGCATCTCGGCCTTTATCGTCGAGCGCGGCACGCCCGGCCTGCGCGTGGAACGGCGCATCCCGATGATCGGCGGTGCCTCCACTTATGAAGTCGTGCTGGAAGACTGCCGCATCCCCGCCTCGCAACTGCTGGGCACCGAAGGCCAGGGCTTTGCGCCGATGCAGGCGCGCCTGTCCACGCGCCGCGTGCAGATGGCCGCGTGGTGCATCGGCCGCGCCCAGCGCGCGCTCGACATGATCTGCGAGTACGCACCGCAGCGCCAGACCTTCGGCGCGCCGCTGGCGCAGCGCCAGGCGATCCAGTGGTGGGTGGCGGATGCCGCCACGCGCATCCACGCCTGCCGCCTGATGACGTACGAGGCCGCCAGCCGCATCGATGCCGGCGATGAGGCGCGTACGCAGGTATCGATGATCAAGGTCTTCGCCACGGAAATGGCCTGGGAGGTGATCGACCACGCGATGCAGACCTTTGGCGCGATGGGCATGACCAAGGAGCTGCCGCTGCAGCAGATGGCCAATGAAACCCGCCTGATGCGCATCTATGAAGGGCCCAGCGAAGTCCACCGCTGGGTGATTGCGCGCGACCTGCTCGGCCTGCGCCGCTGAGCCACACCGATCCCTTGCACCGGCGGGAACACGCCGGGTTTTCCGACCGAAGGAGACACCATGCAACAGCCTTTCCGTTCGCGCCGCCGCTTCCTGGGCATGGCCGCTGCAGCGCTGGCCGGCATCGCCGCACCGCTGGCCGCGCCGGCCGCGGAAGATGCCTTCCCCACACGCCCGATGCGCTTTATCGTGCCGTTCCCGGCCGGCAGCGGCACCGACACAACCGCCCGCATGTTCGCCAAGAAAATCGGCGAACTCACCGGCCAGGGCGTGGTGGTGGAGAACAAGCCCGGCGGCAACGGCTTTATCGGCGTGCAGACCGCGCTGAATGCGCCGGCAGACGGCTACACGGTGTTTATCGGCAGCAATTCCACGCTGTCGACCAACGCCGCCACCTTCCGCAAGCTGCCCTATGACCCGCTGACCGACTTCGCGCCGATCACCCTGCTGTCACGCGGGCCGTGCCTGATCATCGTGCCGGCCAGCTCGCCCTACCGCACGCTGGCAGACCTGCTGGAAGACGCCCGCAAGCGGCCCGGCGCGCTCAACTACGGCTCGGGCTCGATCTCATACACGTTGTACAGCGAATGGCTCAATGAGCTGGCGAAGATCAAGACCACCTCCGTGCCGTACAAGGGCGCGGGCGATGCCATCAATGGCGTGATGGCGGCCAACGTGGACTTTGCCGTGGTCGATGCCACTGGTGCCATCGAACTGGCGCGCGGCGGCAAGATCCGCGCGCTGGCCTTTACCGCGCCGCAACGCTCGCCGCTGCTGCCGGAAGTGCCGTCGATCGTCGAGGCCGGCCTGCCGGACTTCCTGGCCTACAACTGGGTGGCCGCGGCGATTTCCGCCAAGACCCCGCCGGCGGTGGTGAAGCGGCTGCAAGACCTGTTCACGCAGGCCGGCAACGCACCGGACGTGCGCGACTACTACACGCGCCAGTCGACAAAGCTGATCCTGTCGTCGCCGGCGGAAATGCGCCAGTACCAGAAGGACGAGATCGTGCGCTGGAAGCGGCTGGCCGCCGTGGCGAAGATCCCGCTGCAATAAGCGCCGGCGCTGCTATCGGCTGTGCTCGCGCAGCAGCGACGTCAGCCGCTGCGCCAGCGGCGACAGGTAGGCGCCGGCGCGAGTGATCACGCCGATGCGCCGGCGCAGGTCGAGCTCCTCCAGCGCCAGCGGCAGCGCGCGCAGGCCGTGCTGCATGGCATCGCCGCCTTCATTGGCGATGCTCAGCATCTGCGTGCCCTGCATCAGCGCGAACAGCGAGGTGCTGCCGAAATCGATCTCGATACGCAGCTTAGGCTCGGGCAGCCCGCGCTGGCGGAACGCGGCATCGACCTGCTGGCGCAGCGTGATATGCGCTTCCGGCAGCAGCCACTCCTGGTCGGCCAAGTCCGCCAGCCGCAGCTTGCGCCGCTGCAGCAGCGCATGTCCTTCATCCGCCACCACGACCAGGCGGTCGTCGAACAGTGGCTCCACCGCAAAGTCCCCAGCGCTGGTCGGCTTTTGCGGGGCAGGCGCTACTGCCATATCCAGTTCACCCGCGGCCAGCAGGTCCAACAAGTCGCGCGCCAGGCGCCGGCGCAGCCGCAGCCGCGCCACCGGCCGCTCGCGCACCAGTTGCCGGCAGGCACCCAGGATCACCTTGCCCGGTATCGACGGTGAATAGCCCAGCCGCAGGATGCCCTGCTCACCGGTGCGGATGCCCAGCATCTCCTTGATCCCGTCCTCGTACTCCAGCCGGATCCGCTGCGCCCGCTCCAGGAACCGCGTGCCGGCGTAGGTGGCGGTCATGCCGTTGGCGGTGCGCTCGAACAGCGGCAGCCCCGCCTGCATCTCAACGCGCTGTACCGCCTTGGTCAGCGCCGGCTGGCTGATGCCCAGCGCGTCGGCCGCGCGGCCAATGCCGCCGTGCGCCGCCACGGCGAGGATGTATTCGATATCCCGCGTCTCCATTACCTCATTCCCGATGGTTATGACTTTATAGCCATTGCTTCATTGTGGTGATGCCAGCCATCTTACAGACTACGGCGCACGGGTACACACAAAAATGCCCGCCCAGAACCATCGAGCATCACGGAGACAGCATGGGTTTCGCGTACTTCCTGCGCCGCGCCGCGCGCTACTGGGGCGACCAGCCCGCCATCCTTTATCACGACCAGGTGGTGACCTACCGCCAGCTGGACGAGCGTTCTACCCGCCTGGCCAACGCACTGCTGGCGCTGGGCCTGCAGCGCGGAGACCGCGTGGCGGTACAGGCGCGCAACCGGCCCGAGCTGGTCGAGCTGGAATGCGCGCTCTACAAGGCCGGGCTGGTCAAGGCGGCGCTTAATCCGCGCTTCACCGCATCCGAGGCCAGCGATGTGGTCGAGAACTGCACGCCGCGCGTGCTGATCGCCGGGCCCGGCTATACCGGGTATTCGGGCGCGACGCCGGGCTTTGGCAGCATCGAGACCTTTATCGCCATCGGCGAGGCGCCGGCAGGCTATGTCGAATATGAAGCGCTGCTCGCCAATGCCGGCACGGAGTCGCCTGACATCACCCCCGCTGCGGACGACCTGGCGGTGCTGCACTTCTCATCGGGCTCCACCGGCAAGATCAAGGCCGCCATGCAGAGCTACGGCAACCGCATGGCAGCGCTGCGCAAGATGGTTTCCGGCATGGACCGGCCGGCCCGGCCCGGTGACCGGCTGGCGCTGATCGGGCCGGTCACGCACGCCTCCGGCATGCTGATGCAGCCCTACCTTTACCTGGGCGCCACGCTGGTGCTGTTCGACAAGTTCGAGCCCGCGCACTTCCTGGCCGAGGTGGCGCGGCTGCGCATCACGCACGTGTTCATGGTGCCGGCGATGATCAACATGCTGCTGGCCGAGCCCACGCTGGCGCAGGCGGACCTGTCCAGCCTCAAGACCCTGGCCTACGGCGCCGCGCCGATGGCGCCGGCGCGCATACGCGAGGCGTGGGAGCGCATCGGGCCAATCCTGTCGCAGGGCTACGGCGCCAGCGAATCGACCTCCGGCGTTACGCGCCTGTCGACGGCGGACCACGCGCAAGCGATCGCACATCACCCCGAACGCCTGGCCTCGTGCGGCCGCGCCTTGAACGAAACCGAAGTGCGCGTGGTCGACGAGCAGGGTCAGGAGGTCGCGGTGGGCGAGATCGGCGAACTGGTGATCCGCGGCGAAGACGTGTTCCAGGGCTACTGGGGCGAGCCGGAGCTGACCCGCGAAACCATCGTCGACGGCTGGCTGCACACCGGCGACATGGCGCGCGTGGACGACGCCGGCTACCTATACCTGGTGGACCGCAAGAAAGACATGATCATCTCCGGCGGCTTCAACGTCTATCCGACTGAAGTGGAAGCCACGCTGTACCAGCACCCCGACGTGCTGGAAGCCTGCGTCATCAGCATCCCCGACGACACCTGGGGCGAAAGCGTCAAGGCCGTGGTGACGCTGCGTCCGGGCCGCGAGGCGACCGCGCAACAGCTCATCACCCATTGCCGCGAGCGCATCGCGGACTACAAGTCGCCGCGCTCGGTGGATTTCGTCGCCGAGCTGCCCAAGAACGCCAGCGGCAAGCTGGCCCGCAAGATCGTGCGCGAGCGCTACTGGCAGGGCGTCGAGCGCCGCGTCAACTAAGGAGCCAGACTGTTATGTTCGATCACCTGACCAATCCCGTCCTGGCCGAAACGCGCGCCGGCATCCGCCGCTTTATCGACGAAGAGCTCCTCCCGCTGGAGCGCGAACTCGGGCTGGACTCTGAAGACGTTTGGCCGCGCGAGACGCTGCGCAATGTCTGGCGCCGCTCCGGCGAGCTGGGTTTCTACGCCGCCTGCCTGCCCACGGCACTCGGCGGCAAGGGCCTGAACATCCAGGAACAATGCGCGCTCAAGGCCGACCTGGCCGCCAGCGGCTCTGCCCTGGCCCCGCACGTGCTGGGCGACCTGGGCGGCCCGCCGCGCGTGGGCAATATGCTCAGGTACGCCACGCCGGCGCAGCTGAAGCAGTACTTCGAGCCCGTCATCCGCGGCGAGAAATCGACCTGCTTCGCGCTGACGGAAACGCACTCCGGATCGGACGCGCAAAGCATCAAGACCAGCGCCATCGCCGACGGCGACGACCTCATCATCAACGGCGGCAAGCATTACATCAGCGGCGCACCGTTCGCGGACTTCGCCATCGTCATGTGCGTGACCGACGCCAGCACCACGCCGCCCGCCATCAGCGCGGTGCTGGTCGACCTGGACCTGCCCGGCGTGACCGTGACCAACGAGTACGTGCCGATGTCCGGCCAGCACATCGATGGCGATATCCACTTCGACAACGTGCGCGTCCCGCGCGCCAATATCTTCGGCGGCGAGGGCAATGGCTTCAAGCTGGGCATGTCGCGCATCAACGTCAACCGGCTGCTGCACTGCCCGACCATGCTGGGGCTGGCGACACGGGCGTACCAGTCGTCGGTGGAATACGCCGGCAAACGGCGCCAGTTCGGCGGCCCGATCGCGCGCTTCCAGGCGATCCAGCACATGCTGGCCGACATGGCCGCGGCGCTGTGGGCCTGCGAAAGCATGATCGCGCACACCGCCGCGCTGGCCGATGCCGGCGCCGACCTGCGCATGAAGGCCGCGGCCTGCAAGCTCTTTGTCTCGGAGCGCTGCTTCGAGGTGGCCGACAAGGCCGTGCAGATCCACGGCAACGTCGGCGTCACCCGCGGCCACCCG
Organism: Cupriavidus sp. PB-02; assembly: GCF_058252315.1. NCBI lineage: Bacteria > Pseudomonadati > Pseudomonadota > Betaproteobacteria > Burkholderiales > Burkholderiaceae > Cupriavidus > Cupriavidus sp. PB-02. The sequence continues at coordinate 937,102 of NZ_CM177695.1, read as the reverse complement.
GTCGAACAGACCTTCCGCAAGCTGCGCATGTTCCGCATCTTCACCGGCACCAGCGAGATCCAGCGCAACACCATAGCGCGCGCTATTCTCGAACCGATGCAGCAGAACGCCTGACCGTGCCGGCGGCACGGTCGCCGCCGGCATGAGGACAATACGACAAGACCACGGAGACTACGCATGAACCGCCGAGACTGGCTTGCCACCGCCGGCGCCGCCGCGCTGGGCAGCCTGCTGCTGCCCGCGCGCGCCGCCACCCCGTACCCCAGCCGCCCGATCCGGCTGATCGTTCCTTTTATCGCCGGCAGCACGCCGGACAACGTTGCCCGCACGCTGTCGGCGGAGCTGGGCAACAAGCTCGGGCAGCCGCTGGTGGTCGAGAACATGCCCGGCGCCGGCGGCATCATCGGCGCCAGCGCGCTGCGCCGTGCCGCGCCGGACGGCTATACGCTGGGGATTCTCGCCAACACACATGTGATCAACGTGCACATGTACCGCAAGATGCCGTACGACCCGGCGCGTGACTTCACGCCGATCACGGCGCTCTCCGGTGGCCCGACGGCGCTGGTCGTGCCGGCATCGTCGCCCTACAAGACCGCCGGCGAACTGGTCGCAGCGATGAAGAAAGCGCCCGGCAGGTTCAACTACGGCTCCGGCGGCAAAGGCAGCATCGCCCATCTCGCGGTCGAAACCATGCTGCACCAGGCCGGCTGCGATGCCGTGCACATCCCCTACAAGGGCGCGCCGGAGATCATCACCGCGATGCTGACTGGCCAGACCCAGTTCGGCATGCCGGTGCTGGGCACTGCCACGCAATACGTGCGAAACGGGCAGATCCGCGTACTGGCGGTCACCGCCGCGGCGCGTTCGCCATTCTTTCCCGACGTGCCGACGATGGCCGAGGCACTGCCGCCGGGCTTTGTCATCGACAACTGGAGCGGGCTGTTCGCACCGGCCAATTTCCCGGCCGAACTGACGCAGAAGCTCCATGCCGCCGTCAGCGCCCTGCAGACCGCCGGCGTCTTCGACGCCCAGCTCAAGGCCAACGCGGGTGAGCTGCGCCGCAGCGCCTCACCCGCGCAGTTCGGCACCGTGGTCGCCGCCGACAATACCCGCTATGCCGAGCTGATGAAGTCGATCGGCATGCTTGGCGACCTGGGCTGAGCCCCTCCGCATTGAAAACGGGATTCCGCATGAAGCCAGAATGGTCCTGCCTGAAGGACGTCACCATCATCGATGCCAGCCAGCTGTTGCCAGGACCGCACGCGTGCAGTCTGCTGCGGCAGTTGGGGGCCGATGTGATCAAGGTCGAGCAGCCCGGTACCGGCGATACCGCACGACAGCTTGGGCCGGCGGTATTTGCGCAGTTCAATCGCGGCAAGCGCTCGGTTGCGCTGGACCTGAAGACGGACGCGGGCCGCGAAGCCTTTCTCGAGCTGGTGCGCAATGCCGATGCCGTGGTGGAAGGCTTCCGGCCGGGCGTGATGGCGCGGCTGGGGCTGGGCTATGAAGCGCTGGCGGCGGTCAATCCGGCCATCGTGCTTTGTTCCGTGTCCGGCTTCGGCCAGACGGGTCCTTATGCGAAGCACGCCGGACATGACCTGAACTACCTGGCGCTGGCGGGATACTGGGCGACGCCGGTACAGGTGCATGACGTGGTGTCGCGTCCGCGCGTGCGGGTGTCAGACTATGCCGCTTCCGGCTACGCGGCGCTGTCGCTTGCCGTTGCGATCATGAGTGCGCGACAGCATGGGCGAGGACAGCATCTCGATGTCTCGATCCATGATGCGATCCTGTCCTGGACCGCGCACGGGGCATGGGCGGCGCGGGGACATGAGGCGGCGCCGCATGAATCGCCGACAGTGATGCCGGAGAACGACCTGTTCGAGACGCGCGATGGCCGTCATCTCGCGATGGGGATTCTGGAGAACAAGTTCTGGGTCAACCTGTGCGAGGCGCTTGGCGATGAGTTTCCCGACCTGCGTGATCCGCGTTTTGCCACGCGTGCGGGGCGGCACGGGCACAAGCTGGCGGTGAATGACCTGCTGGCAGCGGTGTTCCGTACCCGTGACCTGGCGGATTGGGAGGCGCTTTTCGGACCACTGGATATTCCATTCTCCCCGGTGCTGGGGGCGACGGCGTTGTTCGAAGACCCTCACGTCCAGGCGCGGCAGGTGGTGCGGCGGGTAGCCGGCGAGGACGGGATTGCTGTGAATTTTCCGGTAAGGTTTTCGTTGGGGTTGCCGGAGGGGGAGGATTTTGTGGCGGGTGTCGGCGAGCACAGCGCCGCTGAAGGTTGAAAGGGATTCGCCCCAATAAGATATCTTTGCTGCACTTACAGAGGCAACGGTCACGCCCATAGCGCATGGTTTAGTACAAATTATGGCTAGGCTATAATTATTGGAATCCAATAATTTCCATTAAGTGCGCCATGGCCAACATCTATCGCCGCCCTGCCCTTGCCGCCCAGATGGCGCGGCAATTGCTGCACCCTGGGGTCCTGGACGAAGGCTTGCGTTCCGGCCTCTTCTTGTCCGGCCTAAGGCGCACCGGCAAGACCACGTTCCTGCTCAACGACCTCGTTCCGGCCCTGGAGGCCGACGGGGCGATCGTGATCTATGTCGATCTCTGGAGCGACACGCAGCGCAGCCCTGCCGCACTCATTCTGGCAGCAGTGAAAAGAACATTAGCCGATCTGGAGCAGCCCGGCTCTGCAGCCCTCAAGCACCTGAAGCGAGTTGCCGGTGCTGACATCGGCGCCTTTGGCTTCAAGTTCGGATTCAAGCTGGACAGCGTAGGGGAGCCCGGCGGGGCCACGCTGGCACAGGCGCTGGCGGAAGTGGTCGACAAGGCAAAGACCAACGTGGTCCTCATCGTGGACGAGGTGCAGCACGCCATTACCTCCGAGGAAGGCAACCGGATGTTGCTCGCGCTCAAGGCCGCGCGCGACGCCATCAACCCGCGCCCCGGCACGCCAGGGTACTTCCTCTTCGTAGGCACTGGATCGCACCGGGCGCTGGTGGGCGAACTGACGGCACGCCGCAACCAGGCCTTCGCCGGTGCCACCTCGATCTCTTATCCGGTACTCGGCGAAGACTATGTCGCGTACCTGCTTGAACGCCTGTCGGCCGAGGGATTCAGCGCCCTGCCGTCGCCGGAGGTAGCGGTCCAGGCGTTCCATGCGTTGGGCAGCCGCCCAGAAGAGATGATCAAGGCCTTGCGGCAATTGCACTTCCACCTGCCGCCAGGCAGCGATCCGGACGAACATCTGCCGGTGATCGCCAACACGCTCCGATCGACAGCCGCGGACCTCGAACTGATGAAGCTCGAACAGTTGGGCGGATTAGCCACAGCGATTTTCGACCGCATAGCCTGTTCTGACGGTGACGCCCGCGGGTTGTTCTCGGCGGAGTCCGCCGCCGCGTATTCCGCGGCAATCGGACGCGAAGTCCGGATTGAGGAGGCACAACCGGTGGTCAATGAACTGATGGCGACGAACCTGATCATGCGCAAGGGGCACGGGGTCTATGGCGTCACGGATCCCTTCGTGCAGGAAATCTGGCTGGAGCGCAAGTCGATTGAAGGGAAGCTGTAGGGCCTGCCGGGCCGCCCCCCCCAGAAGGGCCAGCGATACAGCACTCCGTCGGCTGCTTGCTGGCTCTCGCACTCATTTGAGAATCACTGGATAGGAAGCCAACCAACCTTCAAACCGCCAGCGTTCCAACCACCCTCTCACGCCGTACCACCCCCAGCGAGAACATCGACAACGCGGCGACCAGTGCAGGCACGCCGATCAGCGCGAACAACGCCGGCATCCCCAGCCCCATCGACAGCATCGTCGCCCCGCCAACCGATCCGACCACCGATCCGATCCGGCCAACGCCGTTGGCCCAACTCACGCCGGTAGCACGGCAATCGGTCGGATAGAAGCTGGCGGACAGCGCATTGCCACCCACTTGCGATCCCGAGATGCAGAAACCTGCAAAGAACACCGCGATGCCTGCCGCAACCGGATCGGTCGCAACGCTTCCCACCGCCGCGACGCATACCGCAGCCAACGAATAGCTCGACGCCAGCACATAGTGCGGATTGAACCGATCCATCAGCCAGCCCAGCACAATCGCCCCCACCGTCCCGCCAACCTGGAACATCGTGGTCACCAGCGCCGCGGTCCGCATCGACTGGCCGGTCCCGCGCAGCAACGTGGGCAGCCAGCTCGACAGCAGGTAGATCACCAGCAAGCTCATGAAGAACGTCAGCCAGAACAGCAGCGTGCCGCGCAGCAGTTCGGGGCGGAACAGGTGCCGCACCGGCGAACTGGCGGTGCGCTGTTCACCCACCGAGAACGTAGCATCCCGCAGATCCTCCTTCGGCGCGATCCGCTGCAGCGTGGCCACGATCCGGTCCCGCGACTTGCCCTTGAGCACCAGATAGCGCACTGACTCCGGCAGCAGCCACACCAGAAGGACAACCAGCGCCAGTGGCAGCACACCACCCACCACAAGCACCGAGCGCCAGCCGAACGCTTCGATCAGCCCGGCCGAAGCAAGGCCGCCAAAAGCCGAACCCAGCGTAAAGCCGCAGAACATGGTCGTGACGAGGAAGGAACGGCGCTTGTCCGGGCAGAACTCGGACGTCAGCGTGATCGCGTTGGGCATCGCGCCACCCAGGCCGAGCCCCGTCAGGAAGCGCAGCAGCACCAGCGTCCACAGGTCATGGGACCACGCCGAAGCCAAACTGGCCGCGCCGAAGAACAACACCGACAGCACCAGCACGCTCTTGCGACCAAAGCGGTCGGCCAGCGGGCCGAACAGGAACGCGCCGACCATCAGGCCGCCGAGCCCGGCGCCGAACAAAGGTGCGAGCTGCGCCGGCGTGAGCTGCCATTCCGCACGGATGGCAGGTGCGATAAAGCCGATCGCGGCGGTATCGAAGCCATCGACAGCCACGATCAGGAAGCACAGTACGACGATAGTCACCTGGAACGCCGACAGCGGCTGGCGGTCGATGAACGCGGTGACGTTCAGGGGTTGGCTGGCAGGCATGGTGTCTCCTCCTTGTTGCCAGGGATTAGGGGCGAGTCACGGCCGGCGGCTCCATAGGCCGCCGGTTCGCTATCGGGATTTACGGTGAGAGAAAAGAAACCCGCCGTCAGCGGACTAGAGCCACGGCGTCTGACTGAGGCACTTCTCGGCGCGCCAGCCGTGCAGCCACTGCAGCGCGTCGTAGAACTGGGCCTGCGTGCGGCCGGTCCACAGGCTGTTGCGCACCAGGCGGTCGACGCCCTTGGCGTGATAGACCCGGCCCATGTCGCGCGCGGCGTACAGCACGCGTGCGGTGCGCGGGATGCGTGCCTGCTCGTAAAGCTTGAACGCCGCTTCGAAATCACCGCCCGCCGCCTTCACCGCTTCGCCCAGCGTGACCGCATCTTCCAGTGCCTGGCAGGCGCCCTGCGCCACGTACTGCGTCATCGGGTGCGCGGCGTCGCCCAGGATGGTGGCGCGGCCGAAGCTCCAGCGCTCCACGGGGTCGCGGTCGGCGGTGGCCCAGCGCTTCCAGGAGGTCGGGCGGTCCAGCATCTGGTGCGGCAGCGGGTGGATGCCTTCGAAGTACGACAGCACTTCTGCCTTGCTGCCGTCGCGCACGCCCCAGGTTTCCTGTTCGCGGCTGTGGAAGGTCACCACCAGGTTGTACTGCTGGCCGCCGCGCAGCGGGTAGTGGACCAGGTGGCAGTGCGGGCCGGCCCATACCACCGGTGCGTTGACCTGCAGGTCCTGCGGCATGTTGGCGACGTCGACCACGGCGCGGTAAACCACATGGCCGGTGACGCGGGGCTCATCGCCGATCAGCGCCTGGCGGATGGCGGACTTGACGCCGTCGCAGCCGATCACCGCATCGCCACGGTGGTGCTCGCCGTGCTGGTCGATCACGGTCACGCCCTTGTCGTCCTGCAGCAGCTGCTCGACGCGCGTGCTGGTGCGGAAGGTGATCAGCGGGTGGTCCTGCACCGCCTCCAGGATCGACAGGTGGATATCGGCGCGATGGATCACCGCATACGGATTGCCGAAACGCTCGCGGTAGGCCTGCCCCACGTCGACGCGGGCGATCTCGCTGGTGTCGATGGCATCGCGCAGGCTGAGGTAGTCGGTAAAGACCGCGCGGCTGCGTGCGGCCTCGCCCACGCCGAGCGCATCGAGCGCGGCAAAGGCGTTGGCGGCGAGCTGGATGCCGGCGCCGATCTCGCCGATCTGTTCGGCCTGCTCCAGCAGTTCGATGCGGATGCCCTGGCGTGCGAGCGCCAGCGCCGCGGCCAGGCCGCCGATGCCGCCGCCGATGATGAGGACCTTGCCGGTCGCGTTGTTGGTACTGCTCATGTCTTGTCTCCTGGCCTGCGCGATGCGTCAGGCGGTGTAGTCAGGCTGGCGTCCAGGCGCCGCCTGGGCAAAGGCGGGATGGGCGCTGGCGTGGGCGTAGACCGCCATCGCGCGCTCGTAGCGACCGAGGTCGCAGCCCATGCGCAGCGCATTGGCTACCTGCGGCACCAGCGTGACGTCGGCCAGCGTGGGCGCATCACCGAAGCACCACCTGCCATGCCCGTGCAGCGCCAGCAGGCGCTCCACGCCGGCCATGCCTTCATCGATCCAGTGGCGGTACCAGGCGTCCTTCTGCTCGGGCGTGACCTTCAGCACATCCTGCAGGTAGCGCAGCACGCGCAGGTTGTTGACGGGGTGGATATCGCACCCGATCAGCGTGGCCAGTTCCAGCACCCGCGCACGCTGTACCGGGTCTTGCGGGAGCAGGCGCGGCTCGGGATGGCGGGCGTCCAGGTAGTCGATGATCGCGAACGACTGCCCGAGCGTAAAACTGCCATCCACCAGCGCGGGCACGGACGCGGACGGGTTAATGCCGTCGACATACTCCGGCTCGTGGTGCTGGCCGGTGCGGATATTGACCGGCAGGTAGTCGTACGGCAGGCCTTTGAGGGCCAGCGCGATGCGCACCCGGTAGGACGTCGAGCTGTTGAAGAAACTATAGAGCTGCATGATCGGTAATGCCTGTGTGCTGCAATTCACGCGGGTTCAGACTACGCGCACGGTCAACTCGCCGAGGCCATCGACGCCCGTGACCATGGTCTCGCCGGCCTTGACCGCGCCCACGCCTTCCGGCGTGCCGGTGAAGATCACATCGCCCGGCTCCAGGCGGAAGAACTGTGACAGGTAGGCCACCGTCTCCGCCACCGACCAGATCAGGTGCGACACGTCGCTGCGTTGTTTGGTCTCGCCATTGACGGTCAGCCAGATGCCGGCCTGTTGCGGGTGGCCGATCTCGCTGGCGCGGTGGATCGGGGCGACCGGCGCCGAGGCATCGAAGGCCTTGCCGATTTCCCAGGGGCGGCCCATTTCGCGCATCTTCATCTGCAGGTCGCGGCGGGTCATATCGAGGCCGACGGCATAGCCCCAGACGTGTTCGAGTGCCTGTTCGACGGGGATATCCGAACCGGCCTTGCCGATGACTGCCACCAGCTCGGCCTCGTAGTGGTAGTTCTGCGTCTGCGCCGGATACGGCAGGTCCAGCGTGGTGCCGGCCTGCACCGGGACGATCGCGTCGGCCGGCTTGCAGAAGAAGAACGGCGGCTCGCGGTCGGGATCGAAACCCATCTCGCGGGCATGGGCGGCGTAGTTGCGGCCCACGCAGTAGACGCGGCGCACGGCGAACTGGTCGTCGCTGCCGGCAACGGGAATGGAAACGATGGCGGAGGGCGTGAAGACGTAGGACATGGTTCGGAGTTTCCGGAAATCGTCAGGTATGCGGGAGGCCTCCGGCGGTGCGCGCAGGCACCGCCCGGGGCAGATCGGACCAGGGTTGCGGGATGCTCAGGTGCGCGCTTCGCGCAGCAGGTTCATCGCGGACAGCACGGGCCGGTCGGAATAGCTGAACAGCACCGCGTCTTCCAGCGCCCCCAGCTGCACCGGCGCCCACGACGGGGCGACGAAAACATCGCGCGGCTCGAACTGGAACTGCGCGTCGCCAATGCGGACCGTGCCGCGCCCTTCCACCACGCAGTACACGGTGGCATCGGTGCTGCGGTAGGTCTTGCCCTGGAAGCCCGCGGGCAGGTACTGCATGAAGGTGGCGATGGTGGGCATCGGCCAGCCACCGGTGGCCGGGTTGATATAGCGCAGCTTGACACCGTCCCACGCATCCAGCTCGCCGTTGCGGTAGAGCTGGTCCAGCGCCACGCGCGAGCGCTCGTACGGGTAGCTGAAGATCGGCGACGTGGGATCGGTCACGCGGTGCCGCACCGGCACCATGTTGTGCCCGAAGCGGGCAAAGCTGTCGCCCTCGGCGCGGGTCACGGGCTGCTGGGCTTCCGGGTAGTTCTCGGCAAACCCGGCATCGAACTGCTGCACCAGCGGGATATCCAGCCCGTCCAGCCATACCACCGGCTCGCCACCGTCCTCGACGGCCGGGTTGCCATGGTCATGCCAGGTCCACGACGGCGTGATGATGAAGTCGCCGGGATGCATGGTGGTGCGCTCACCGTTCACGGCGGTCCAGGCGCCTTTGCCTTCGACGATAAAGCGCAACGCCGACTGGGTATGGCGGTGGCTGGGCGCCACCTCGCCCGGCAGGATCAGTTGCAGGCCGGCGTAGAGCGTGGAGGTGATGCTCGACTTGCCGGGGATGCCAGGGTTCTCCAGCACCAGCACGCGGCGTACAGCTTCCTCGGCGCTGATGACGCTGCCCGCCTGCATCACCAGCGGGCGGATCTGCGCGTACTTCCAGATGGCGGGAACGATCTGCGGCCGCGGTTGCGGCGGCACCAGCGCGTGCAGCGACTCCCACAACGGGGTCATGTGGCTGCGGCCGATGTGTTCGTAATAGGCCACGCGGGCCGGATCAGGGGTGTGCTCGGACATGCTGTCTCCGTAACTTTGTGCAGGGCTTTGGGAGCGCTCTTGTGGGTGCGTCGTCATCGCTCGCACCGTGTTGTTGTCGTTATACGCCCGGCCCTATAAGATTTGAAATGAACTTTTCATCTTATCGATACGATTTTTTATATAGGTAGCCCCATGGACTGGACCCAGAGATTGCGGCTGCGCAACCTGCAGATGCTGCTGAGCCTGGCCGAGACCGGCAACATGAGCCAGTCGGCGGCCATGCTGAATACGACCCAGCCGGGCCTTTCCAAATGGCTGAAGGACCTGGAGGACGATATCGGGCTGCCGCTGTTCGAACGCCAGGCGCGCGGGCTGCGGCCCACGCCCTACGGGGAGTCGCTGATCGAGCACGCGCGCCGGATCGAGGCGCAGCTCGATTCCGCACGCGACGATCTGCAGGCCATGCGCGATGGCGGCAGCGGGCTGGTGGTGGTGGGCACATCCGGGGCCTCGGCGGCCGATACGGTGCCGTTGGCTGCCCTGCAACTGCTGCAGCAGATGCCGCGCGCCAGCATGCGGCTGGTGGAAACCACCATGGACCGGCTGATGAACCAGCTGGCGCGCAGCGAACTCGATATCGTGGTGGGTCGCTCCGCTCCAGAGTTGCAGGGCGCGCATATGCGCACGGAATCGCTCTACATGGAGCCGATCCACTTTGTCGCGCGGCCGCGCCATCCGCTGCTGCAGGGTGGGCGCATTGGCTGGGACGACCTGTACCGCTACCGCTGGGTGGTATGGCCGCGCGGTACGCCGATCCGCAATGCGCTGGAAGGTGCGCTGGTCAGCGCCGAACGCGCGCTGCCCGCCGACTGCGTGGAAAGCAATTCCACCGTCCTGAATCTCACGCTGTTCAACAACAGCGACATGATCGGCCTGGCTTCGCACCGCACCGCGCGCCGGCTGGAGGAAATGGGCGCGCTGCGCATCGTGCCGCTGCGGCTGGCGGGCTTTGGCTCGGTGTCGATGTACTGGCGCGAGGACGGGTTGTCGCGCGCGGCGGTGGTGGCGATGCTGGAGTGCTTGCGGCGGGCGGCCGGGGCGCAGCAAACCCCGGCCGAGTTTCCGGCGTAGACGCGGTGCTCAGAAGCGGTGGCGGATGCCGACGGCTACCGCCGTCATGCTGCGATGGCCGCTGCCGAGGAAATACCCGTTGGCGAGGCTGACGGCTGAAGTGTCGAAATTGATGCCGGCGTGCTGCACGTAGGCCATGGTCATGGTAGACATCGGTGCGAACCAGCGGTCATGCGGAAGCGAGAGAAATCGCGAAGGGAATGCCGGCGCTGCCGGCCGGCTCAGCGGCTGACCGCGCGGTGGATTGCCAGTGCCGCGGCCACCATGGCTTCGGCTGACTCCAGCGCGCGCGACGGATCGTCGCGCTTGCGCACGCCGGCGGCGCTGGTCGCGCGCGCGGCGCTGTCCGGGCTAGCGGAGAATTTCACTACCGTCAGCGCCTTGGCCGGATTGATGTAGATCTTTTGGCCGAAGCGCCCGCTGGCCTCGATGCTGCCGTCGCCGTCGTTGCGCTGGAACCAGTAGTTGCGATAGCCATAGCCATCGCGGCCCGGCGCGGTATTGCCTCGCGCAACGCGGGCCTGGTTGCCGGCCGGCTGCAGCGCGATGCGCACGGCGCCGGGCGAGATCCCGCCCGAGGCATCGCCCGCCGCCGCCCTGCGCACCGCCTCGGCAAAGCGCGCGGCGTCACGCAGCGTGGAATTCAGCCCGCCGCTGGCCATCTCCGTGCCCTGGCGATCCACGCTGGTATAGGCGTCATCCTCGGCAAAACGCGACCACAGCCGGTCGGTGACCAGTTGCGCCCAGCTCTTGCCGGTGATGCGGCGCATGGCCCAGGCCACCGCTTCGGGCGAGCCGTTCTGGTAGTACCAGACCCCGCCGTCGCCGGTGCCGCTGGTCGCGTGCACGACCTTGAGGAAGTCATAGATGTTGTCCGGCGCATCCGCCTTGCGCGGCACGATGCCCACTGCGCCGAACAGGCCCAGGTCCGGCGGCAGTGCTTCCGGATAGCCCACCGGCACCTCCATGTCCAGGTTCTGCTGTACCGTGGCCTCGCCGAACGGGTTGTCCGCCAGCTCCGGCACATACTGCGCCAGCCGCGCCTGCGGGTCGAGCTTGCCCTCCTCGATCAGCATCGCGGCCAGCAGCCCGGTCACCGACTTGGTCATCGAGGCCCAGATATGCGGCTGGTACGGGCCAAAGCCTGCCAGGTAGCGCTCATACACGATCCGCCCCCGGTGCAGCACGATAAAGCCGTCGGTATGGGTATCGCGCAGGTAGTCGGCCAGCCGGACCGTGTTACCCGCTACGGCGAACGTGGCGCCGTCCAGTTCGGTGCCCTGCTGTCCCGCCAGCGCCGTTGGCTGGCTGGCATGCCGGATGCCCGCCGTCGGAGACATCTCGCGCGCGTGGCTCAGCGCCCAGCGCATGAAAGGCGGGCGCAGGCCGTTGCCGCGGCTGACCTGCTTGTCGGATGGCGGCGGAAAGCCCTGCATGATGCCCTCCCCGGCCGCGGCGTCCTGCGCCAGCGACACGCCCGCCGGCACCGCCAGCAGCACCGCGGCCAGCCATGCCCGACCCAGCCCGAACCCCGTCCTGCGCGATGGCGAATGCGCTCGCATGCTGTCTCCTGTCTTGTTGCGGCGTCCGCACGCATGGTCCGGCGCCGCTGTTTGCCTGGTTGCAGGCCTGGGTGATACAGGCTGCGGGCGCCATATTGACGGAGGCAAGGCATGACCACAATGACGTATTCGGCATGGCGCCATAACCCGTTGGAATGTCCTCCGCGCCCGCGGCGCTCAAGGTTGGGCGGCCGTGGCCGTCATTGGGAACTGGCGGCGGCTCCGTCCCGACCGCCGGCCGGCGGCGCTCCCGCCGTGTCTTTCCCAACCTTCAACGAGGAACCCCCTTCATGGAAATTTCCAACGTCACCGCCGGCCTGGCGGGCGATCCGGGCGCCGATCCGGTGGCCCTGCTGATGCTGCGCAAGTCGCTGGACATGCAGGCACAGGGCGTGGCTGCACTGCTGCAGGCCATGCCCCAGCCGGTTGCGGCCAGCAACCCGCCGCACCTGGGCCAGACCATCGACATCAAGGTCTGACTTCACGCGGTGGGAACCGCCGCGGCGCGGGCGCTGCCGGCACCACAGGCCGGACACATGGGCGCCCGCCGACGCATAATGTCGGCACCTGCCCTCTCCGGTGTCCGCCATGCAGCTTCTCGACGCCCGCGTCCGCGACCTGCTCCGTCATCCGGGGCGCTTCGTGTGGCGCACGCTGGTGCAGTTCCGTGCTAACCAGGGCCTGCTGCTGGCCGGCGCAGTGGCCTACTACGCGCTGCTGTCGATCGTGCCCTTGCTGATCTTGATGGTGATCGCGCTGTCGCATGTGATCGACCCTCGACTGCTGCTGTCGACGCTGGCGCGCTACCTGGAGTGGGTAGTGCCGGGTCAGTCCAAGGCGCTGGTGCCTGAACTTGCGGCGTTCCTGCGCAACCGCGCCACGGTGGGCTGGGTGCTGCTCGGCACGATGCTGTTCTTCAGCTCCCTGGCGTTCACGGTGCTGGAGAACGCCATGTCGGTGATCTTCGTCCATCGCGTGGCGATCCGACGCCGGCATTTCCTGGTCTCGGCGGTGCTGCCCTACTGCTATATCGCGGTGCTGAGCGTGGGGCTGCTGCTGGTGACGCTGGTATCGGGTGGACTGATCGCCATTGGCGAACGGCATGTGGAAGTGATGGGCCATGACTGGTCGCTCGACCGGCTTTCGACCACCCTGCTCTACCTGCTTGGCTTCCTGGGCGAGGTCCTGATGCTGACGTCGATCTACATGGTGATGCCGGTGGGCCGGCTGTCGCTGTGGCATGCGCTGTGCGGCGCGGTGCTGGCCGCGGTGCTGTGGGAGATCTCGCGCCATGTGCTGGTGTGGTACTTCACCACGCTGTCCCAGGTGGGGCGGGTCTATGGCTCGCTGACCACCGCGATCGTGGTGCTGCTGAGCCTGGAGATCGCGGCGACGCTGCTGTTGCTGGGCGCGCAGGTGATCGCGGAGTTCGAGCGCAGCGGCTGGGAGCGGCCACCTTCCTCGGATGCCCCCACTGGCGAGTTCCATACCTGACGCCTGCCGCTTCGGGCCAGTGCAGACTGCCATGCAGGCGCGAATGGAATCGGCTCCCGCGGCATCGAAGGCGCCGATGAAGACCAGCGCGGATTCGCCAGCTTCGCCGTGCGGCAGCGGCCGCACCATCTCGCCGACAAGCGGGCGCCGGATCGAGCAGCCCGATCTGCGCCGCTGCGGCCGCTATGGCATCGCGCGCATGGCCGCGCGCTCGCTGTCGCCCGCACTGGAAACGTTCTACGCCTTTACGCGGGAGCACTGGAAAGAACTGTCGTCAGCGCCCGCCGGCAACGGCGCGCGACGCTGACCAGCGCGCAGCCGCTGTTGTATCCTCCGCCCTGACCCCTAGCTCAAACCCGGCATGCCCGACTCCAAGCCAGACCGCCCCCGCCGCCTCACCATCCATGACGTCGCCCGCGCCGCCGGCGTGTCGCTGACCACGGTCTCGCACGCGCTGAACGACCGCGGCGTGCTGGACCCGGCCACGCGCGCGCGGGTCAAGCGCATTGCAGCGGAGTTGGGCTACCGCCCCAGCGTGCGCGCACAGCGGCTGCAGTCGGGCCGCGCCAACTGCATCGCGCTGCTGTCGTCGATGCCGTTCGCGGTGGCGGGTGGCACCTCGCGGCTGGGGTTCATGATGGAAGTGGCGGCGATCGCGGCGGAAGCGGCGATGGGCCGTGGGCTGGGCGTGGTGCTTGTGCCGCCGCTGGAGGGCGCGGGCGGATTGCTGGATACGCTCGATATCGACGGCGCCATCGTGATCGAGCCAATCGCCGGCGACCCGCATATCGCACGGCTGCGCGAACGCGGTGTCAGCATCGTGTCGATCGGGCGCGAGCCGCTGACCGATGCGCCGGTGCCCTGCGTCGACCTGCAATCGGCCGAGACCGCCCGCCTGCTGCTGGAGCACCTGCATGGCCACGGCCGCCGGCATATCGGCCTGATGATAGGCGCTGCACCGCGCCAGTCGTACGTGGAAACCGAGCGCGCCTATCGCGAGTTCACGCAGGCGGCCGGGCTGCCCTGCCATATCGTCAAGGCGCCCGAGGAGCGCGGCGAGGCCGCCGGTGCCGATGCCTGCGCGCAATTGCTGGCACTAATGCCGCAGCTGGATGCACTGTGCGCGCCGGTGGATGCGTTTGCCGTGGGCGCGATGACCTACCTGCAAGGCCTGGGCAAGTGCGTGCCCGACGACGTGCTGCTGGTGACGCGCTACGACGGCATCCGCGCCCGCGGCGCACAGCCGCCGATCACCGCGGTCAACCTGCATCTGGAGCGTGTGGCGTCGCTGGCGGTCGAGTTGCTGTTCGCCCATCTTTCCGGCGACCGCAGCCGCACGGTGATCGCAGGGCCCGCCCCAGAGCTGGTGGTGCGGGCCTCGTCCACGCCCAGCGCTTAGCCGCGCAGCAGCACCACCGCACCCGACACCAGCGCGAACACCAGCACGCCGATGCGCAGCATGCGCTGGTTGATGCGCCGGTGCACCAGGTGGCTGGCCACCATGCCCACGCCCAGCACCGGCAGCAGGCCGACGGCATAGAGCACCTGCTCCATGCCGAGCTTGCCACTTAGCGCCAGCACCACCAGCGAGATGACCTCACCCACCAGGAAGCACAGCGCCACGGTCGCGCGCAGCGTGGCCACGGGCGCGTGCTGGTAGGCCAGCGCCAGCGGCGGCCCGCCCACGCCGGTGGCGGTCTCGGTGACGCCGGTGATGAGTCCGGTCGAGGCGAACGTCAGCCGCCCCGGCGTAAAGGCCGGCGCCAGCAGCGACGCCAGCGCGGCCGCAATGGTGCTGCCGCCCACCAGCGCGTTGAGCCACGCCATCGGCATCGCCACCAGCACCCACAGCCCGCCGAAGGTGCCGGCCAGCCGTCCGGCGCTGATCCAGCCCGCACCGCGCAAGTCGATGGCGTGGCGCTCGCGCCAGGCCACGTAGGCGTTCAGCGGCAGCATTGCCAGCAGCAAGGCGCCCGGCAGCATCGCCGGCGCGGCCAGCGCCAGCACCGGCACCACGATCAGCGCGAAGCCCATGCCGGTCGCGCCCTGGATCAGCGCGCCGGTGAAGACCGCCACGCCGACACTGAACCACGTCATGTCCATCGTCAGGCTTCCGTGTTGGTGGGCGCAGCGCTGGTCGCATGGCGCGCGCGGTGGATGTCGGCGGCTTCATGCAGCTTGCGGATCGGCGCGTTGGCGACGGTGTCCTCGGCCATCGCATGGATGGCCCGCATCAGCGCGCGGGCATCCCAGTCGGTGGGCCAGCCCTGCCACAGGCGCAGGCTGCCATCGACAAAGACTGCGCGGATCTGGTCGCGGTTGGCCAGCCGCACCAGTTCCCAGGTCAGGTCCCAGGATGGCGCCAGTTCCGGCACGTCCAGGTCGACCAGCAAGAAGTCAGCGCGCTTGCCTGTAGCGATCTCGCCGGTCAGCGCACCCAGGCCCGCGACATCGGCCGCGTCATGCGTGGCCATGTCGACCCAGCGCCAGCCCGCGCCGCACGACGAATCGCCCACGCCGATGCCGAAAGCGAAGCGCTGCGCGGCCTCGGCATAGTCGAGCAGGCGGAAGCCGTCGCTGCGGGTGCCGTCGGTGCCCAGGCCAAGGCGCACGCCAAAGGTGGCCATGGTTTCCGCCGGCGCCACGGCATTGCCCTTCCAGGCGCTGGCGACGGGGTTGTAGGCCACTGCCGCGCCGCTATCGGCGAGCAGCCGGATTTCATGCGGCGTCACCAGCGTGGCATGGGCCAGCAGCGCCGCGGGGCCAAGCGCGCCCACCGCCGCCAGGTGTTCGATCGGGCGCCGGCCGCAGGCGTTGAGCGAGCGCTCCACCGCCACCAGATGCTCGTTGGCGTGCGTCTGGAAGATGCGGCCGGACTCCGCGCAGAGCTGGTAGACGTGGTGCAGCATCGCGTCGGAAGCGACCTCCGGGATCGAGATCGCCAGCGACGGCGCCACCAGCGGATCGCTCGCGTACTTGTCCACGTGCGCGGCAGCGCGGCGCAGGATCGGCGCGGCGTCAAGCGTCTCGGCGCCGGGCTTGTCGTTGCAGATCAGGCCCAGCACGCAGCGCACGCCGGCATCGGTGACCGCGCGGGCCACGGCGTCCAGCCCCGCGTCGCTGCGCGTGCCGGCATCGACCACGGTGGTAAAGCCGCCGCGCAGCGCCTCCAGCGCCGCCAGCTTGGACGACAGGTACAGGTGCTCCGCCTTCAGGCTGCCCTCCAGCGGCACCCATACGCGCCGGAAGATCTCGGACGGCTCGCCGAACACCAGCGACTTGCCGAACGACTGGGTCAGGTGGTGGTGCGTGTCGATCATGCCGGGCATCAGCAGCATGCGCGGCAGCGGCAAGGTTTCCAGCTCCGGGAAGCGCGCCGTGATTTCGTCAGCCTTGCCCACGGCCGTGAAGCAGCCGCCCTCCACCACCACCGCGTGCCCGCGTACCGCGCCCTGGCGCAGCAGCGTCCATTCCGGCAGCAGGATGCGCGGTTGCGCGAACAGGTCCGGCTGCAGCGCCGGGGTGTTGTCGCCGGGCCAGGCCGGCGCGTATGCATTGCGTTCAGTCATTGCGATTCAGGAAACGGGATCAGTGCGTGGCGGCGGCATCGTCGCCGACCGCCGCGGCCGGTGCCGCGGCACGCAGTCCCGTGTGGAAGAACAGGAAGTTGAGCAGGGCCGCGGTAATGGCCCCCATCGCCACGCCGTTGCCCACCAGGATGCGCAGGTTTGCCGGCAACCCGCCGTAGATGCCCGGCACCAGGATCGGCAGCAGGCCCACGGCCAGCGCCACGGCCACGACGTACATGTTGGCGTGGTGGCGCAGGTCGACCTTGCGCAGCATGTCGATGCCCATGGTGCCGACGATGCAGAACACCACCAGCCCGGTGCCGCCGACCACCGCCTCGGGGATCGCGCTGATCAGCGACGACACCGGCACCAGCAGGCCAAAGACCACCAGGATCGCGCCCGACACCGCGGTGACAAAGCGCGAGCGCACGCCGGTGGCCCGCACGATGCCAATGTTCTCGCCGCTGGTGATGATCA
Organism: Cupriavidus sp. PB-02; assembly: GCF_058252315.1. Classification (NCBI taxonomy): domain Bacteria; kingdom Pseudomonadati; phylum Pseudomonadota; class Betaproteobacteria; order Burkholderiales; family Burkholderiaceae; genus Cupriavidus; species Cupriavidus sp. PB-02. The sequence goes on along the minus strand of NZ_CM177695.1, from coordinate 919,990 downwards.
GCGAGGTGCCAAACATGCCGCCCAGCAGCGAGGTCAGCGCATCGGCGCGGATGGTGCGCGGCACGTCGCGCTGCTGGTCCACCGGCCGGCCCACTGCATCGCTGATTGCCAGCGTCTGCCCGGTGGCCTCCACCATCGAGATCACGGCAAACACCATCAGCGGGATCGCAGCCACCACATCGAAGTGCGGCATGCCGAACGGGAACGGCGTGGGCAGCGCCAGCACCGGCGTCATCGACACATGGCCGACGTGGAACGCGCCGACCAACGCGGCTACCAATGCCCCGCCCAGCAAGCCGAGCAGGATCGCCAGTTGCGCCAGCATGCCGGTCAGCAGCCGCGATGCGGCCACCGTGCAGGCGATGGTGGCAAAGGCCAGCAACAGGTTGACCGGATCGACCGTGGCGCCGGCGGCAGGGTGCCCCGCAACCAGCCGGCCCGACACCTGCGCCAGGTTGATCGCCACCAGCAGCAGCATCGTCCCCACCACCACCGGCGGGAAATAGCGCAAGCAGCGCCGGAACACCGGCAACACGCAGAAGTAGAAGACGCCGGTCAGGATCACCGCGCCGGCCGCGGTCTGCACGTCGGTCTGCTGCGCGATCAGGATGAACAGCACGATCGGCGCGCCGCCGGGCAGCATCACGAACGGCAGCCTTGCGCCGATGCCGCGCTTGCCCAGCGACTGCAGCAGCGTGCCGAGGCCGCAGATCACAAAGGTGGCGCTGAGCAACTGCACCGCCAGCGCCGGCGGAAAGTTGAGCGCCTTGCTCATCAGGAACACGGACGCGATCGGCGACGCGGCCATGACCAGGACATGTTGAAGGCCGAAGACGAACAGGCGCCGCCATGGCAGCAGTTCATCCACCGGCGCGGGGGCGGCGTGGGACATGCAGTTGCTCCTCGTTTTGGTGTGTCGGGCGTTGTGCGGCTGGGTTTCAGGCCGGCCGCTGCGTCTGTGCGCAATTCGCCTCAGATATTATCGATTTCCGCTAACAAAAACGTTTTGGTAAGTGTAGGGAAACGGATTCTGCGATGCAAGCGGATTCTTCAGGGCGTTTACCGCGGACTTCCCTATATCGATTGAATCGATAAGCTCTAGCAGGAAAAGCCGTTTCACAAGTTGACGCGCCGGCAGCAAAGTTAGCGCCACAACGCATTGCGCACGCCCAACGCGCCAAGGAGACGCCCCCATGCGAGACAAGAACAACCACGCCGACCCTGACGGCGCTTCCCGGCTGCTGTCCGACCGCCGCCGCTTCGTCCGCAACGCCGGCTTGCTGGCGCTGGGCGCCACGCCGCTCGGCGCGCTCGCCGCCAAGACCGCCGACGGCGTCACACTCGCCGACGGCCCGCGCCCGCTGGTGCGCTACCCCGGCAAACGCCCGCTGGTGCGCGTCAGCACCCGCCCGCCGCATCTGGAAACGCCCTTCTCCACCTTCAATGAAGGCCCGATCACCGCCAACGATGCGTTCTTCGTGCGCTACCACCTGGCCAACATCCCGCTGTCGGTAGATCTGGCCACCTTCCGCCTGAGCGTGGGAGGGCATGTCAACAAGCCGCTGCGGCTGTCGCTGGAAGCGCTCAAGAAACTTGGCGAGCCGGTCGAAGTGGTTGCAGTGAACCAGTGCTCGGGCAACAGCCGCGGCTTCTCCGAGCCACGCGTGTTCGGCGCACAGCTGGCCAATGGCGCGATGGGCAATGCGCGCTGGACCGGCGTGCCGCTGCGCAAGGTGCTGGAGCATGCCGGCGTCAAGGCCGGCGCCAAGGTAGTCACCTTCAACGGCATGGATACGCCGGTGCTGCCGAGCACGCCGGACTTCCGCAAGTCGCTCGATATCGCCCATGCGATGAACGGCGAGCCGCTGCTGGCGTGGGGCATGAACGGCGAAGACCTGCCGCTGCTCAACGGCTATCCGCTCAAGCTGGTGGTGCCGGGATACTTCGGCACCTACTGGATCAAGCACCTGTCCGAGATCGAGGTGCTGGACCACCCCTTCGAAGGCCATGACGCCTTCTTCATGACCAAGGGCTACCGCGTGCCGGACAACGACTGCCAGTGCGTGGCGCCGGGCACCCCCGCCACCAAGACGCGGCCGATTTCGACGCTGGCGGTGCGCAGCTTTATCACCAGCGTGGGCCCGGACGGCGTGCTGCCCGCGGGGCGCACCGTAGAACTGAAGGGCATCGCCTTCGACGGCGGCTCGGGCATTCGCACCGTGGAAGTCTCGGTCGACGGCGGCCTTCACTGGCAGGCTGCCACGCTCGGCCAGGACCTGGGGCGCTTCTCGTTCCGTGCGTGGCAGCTGCCGGTGAAATTCGCCCGCAAGGGCCCGGCGGTGCTGATGGTGCGCGCAACCAGCAACAACGGCGAAACCCAGCCGGCCAAGGCCAGCTGGAACCCCGCCGGCTACCGCCGCAATGTCATCGAAGCCACACCGGTCACCATCGCCTGAGGAGCGCGCCATGAAAGCAACCATCGCCCCCGCGCTGCTGGCGCTCGCGCTGCTCGGCGCCGGCCACGCCTGCGCGGCACCGCAGGACATCAAGCTGCCAGCGGAGAACGTCAGGCTCAAACCCGCCAAGCTTCCGGGCTACGGCGTCGCCATGCAGAAATGCGCGATCTGCCATTCGGCCGACTACGTCTCCTACCAGCCGCCCGGCTTGAGCCTGGCGCAGTGGACCGCCGAGATGAAGAAGATGCAGCAGGCGTACGGCGCACCGATCGACGATGCCGAGGTCGAGCAGCTCGGCGCCTACCTGGCCGTGGCGTATGGCTCGGCCAAGGCGAAGGATCCGGAGATCGTGGCGATCGCACAGAAGGCCGCCAAGCCGGCCGCGCCGGCTTCCGCGCCGGCGGCCGCCTCGGCCGCCGCGGTCGACGTGCAAGGCCTGCTCGCCAAGAATGCCTGCCTCAGCTGCCACAGCGTGACGCAGAAGGTCGTGGGCCCGGCGTACCACGAGGTTGCCGTGCGCTACAAGCAAGACGCACAGGCCCAGGCAAAGCTGGAAGCCAGCATTCGCGGCGGCAGCAGCGGCAAATGGGGTGCGGTACCGATGCCGCCGTTTGCCAGCCTGAAACCGGACGAAGTGCGCGCGCTGGCAGCATACGTTCGCCAGCAATAGGCCCGCCCCGCCCCCTTGCTCGCCTGACAGCGCCCCGGCTTATCCCCGGGGCGCTGCGCATTTAAGTCTTGCAAGTCGCGCCGCCCTCCCTATACTTAGCCACATGGCTAACCATTACGCCGAGCTTGCCACCGTTCCCGAGCTGTCCGACGTGTTCTACGCGCTGGCGGATCCCACCCGCCGCGCCATCGTCACCGTGCTCGGGCGCGGGCCGGAAACGGTCTCGGCGCTGGCGGCCCCGTTCGCGATGGCGCTGCCCTCGTTCATGAAGCACCTGCAGGTGCTGGAGCGCAGCGGGCTGATCCGCTCGCGCAAGACGGGGCGCGTGCGCACCTGCGAGCTGGTACCGCAGCCGCTCACCGACGCGCAGCAATGGCTGGCCGATCAACGCGCGCTATGGGAAGCCAGGACGGATCGCATGGCCGCCTTTGTCGAAGCGCTCCACCAGGAGGAACTGTCTGATGCCGAACCCGGAAGCAAACCAAAACGCCGCCAGCCCTGAGAGCCAGGACCTGGTGATTTCGCGCCTGATCAAGGCCCCGCGCGCCAAGGTCTGGCGCGCCTGGAGCGATCCGCAGCTGCTCAAGGAATGGTGGTGCCCCAAACCCTGGACCACCGAGGTGCGTGCCTTCGACATGCGGCCCGGCGGCGCATTCCATACCTTCATGAAAGGCCCCGACGGCGGCACCAGCGACAACCCGGGCTGCTTCCTGGAAATCGTACCGATGGAGAAGATCGTCTCCACGTCGGCGCTGGTGGCGGGCTATCGGCCGGCTACGCCGTGGCTGTCGATGACCGCAGTCATCTCCATGGCTGACGAAGGTGACGGCACGCGCTACATCGCCCGCGTCATGCATCCGGACGAGGCCACGCGCAAGCAGCATGAGGAGCTGGGTTTCTACGAGGGCTGGAATACCTGCATTACGCAGCTGGAGGAGTTTGCGTCGCAGCTGTAGTCCGAGTTCTTATGGATCAGATGTGGGCCGCCGCCGCACCCCTCAGTGCGAGAACAGCACCGGCACCGTCATCGACTGCAATACCACCCTGGTCACGCCGCCGAGCACCAGCTCGCGCAGCCGGCCGTGCCCGTAGGCGCCCATCACGATCAGGTCGGCACCGAAGTCCGCCGCGCGCGACAGGATCAGCTCGCCGATGGCCAGATCGGCGCCGCCGGGGCCGTGCTCCACCTCCACCGCCGCGCCCTGCCGTTCCAGCACGCGCACCGCGTGGCTGACCGGCGTGGCATCGGGGCGCGGCTCCCTGGCCACGGTTTGGGCGCTCAGCACGCGCGCCCGCGCGCCGGCCAGCAGCGGCAGCGCGTCATGCAGCGCGCGCGCGGCCTCGCGGCTGCCGTTCCATGCCACCAGCACGCGCGTGCCGACGCTGGCGAACTCACCGGCGCACGGCACCACCAGCGTGGGCCGGCCGGTTTCGAGCACAAGCGCCTCCAGCAACTGCCGCGCGACCGGGCCTTCGGCGTTGTCGGCATCGTACTGGCCGGACACGATCAGGCCGGCCTCGCGCGCTTCGCGCAGCGCCAGCACGACCGGGTCGCGGTCGACCGTGCGCCACTCGCATGCGAGCGGCAGATCCGCGGTGGCGGCCTCGAACGCGCAGCGCATGTTCTCGCGCTGCAGCCGGCGGCGCTCCTGGTCTTCGGCCAGGCAGCGCTGGGCATTGTTCATGCGGTAGAACCAGGTGGGGTCGGGCACGCGCCCGGCGAGCAGGCCGATCAGCGCGCACTGGCTGGCGGCGGCGATACGCCCGGCCACGTGCAGGCGCTGCATGGCCTGCCTGTTCCCGTCGAGATGGACCAGGATGCTGTCGTACGCCATGATGTCCCCCGCTCCGGAATCGTTTGTTCCAGTCTAGGCCGCAGGGCGGCGCGGGGCTTGATGGCAGGCAAGTCCCGCGTACCCTCAGGGTGGATTGAACATCACCAGCTCCAGCCCGGCTCGGCGCTACCGCGCTGTCTCGTCGCTCCCGGCCCGCAACGCCCGCGTGATCAACCTGCTCAACGGCCCATTCGGCCACGCGGCGTTGGTCCGGCTATCGAAGCGCCGAACAATGGTGATCTAATCGCCTGAAGCCTTGCGGTCCGGGCCAGATTTGTATAGGCTTACAACTACGATATAAATAGTCTGAGTTAAAAAATGTCACACATCAGCACCGGCGTTGAGTACGGTCTGCACTGCCTGCTGTACTTGACGCGTTCGCAGGCCGCAGTGGACGAAGCCAGCGTGCGTGACCTTGCTGAGCTGCAGGGCATTCCCAACGACTTCCTCGCCAAGTTGTTCACCAAGTTGGCCAAGGCGGAACTCGTCGTGGCGACTGAAGGCATCAAGGGCGGGTTCAGGCTGGCCCGCGCCGCTGACCGCATTACTGTGCACGACGTGGTGGTAGCCATCGACGGCGACAAGCCTTTGTTTGACTGCCGCGAGATCCGCGGCCGCTGCGCGGTATTCGAGAGCGGTCCGCCGGCGTGGGCGACGCGCGGCGTATGCTCAATCCACGCTGTGATGCAGTCGGCGGAAAAGGCCATGCGTGCAGAACTCAAGCAGCACACGCTGGCTGACCTGGCCCATCGCACCATGGACAAGGCACCGGCCAGCTACGGCCCGCAGGTGGTTCAATGGTTGACCGATCGCGCAGCCAACCGACGCGGCGACAAGGCCGAACCCGCGCACGCAAAAACGCGCAAGCGTGCCTGAACTGCATCAGTTCTATCAACACAGAAGGGGCAAAGAGGGCGATCCACCAGGATCGCCCTTGCGCTCGAGCATGATCACGGCCGCGTCCGGTCAGGCCGCTGCGATACGCCACGCCTTGGGGCCGTGCTCATGGACATTGCCGCCCTTGGCATCCACGGCGACGACCACCGGAAAGTCTTCCACCTCGAACTCGTAGATGGCCTCCATGCCGAGATCGGCAAACGCCAGCACACGTGACGAACGGACGGCCTTCGAGATCAGGTAGGCAGCGCCACCGGTCGCAGCCAGATAGACGCAGCCGTTCTCGGCGATCGCTCGCACCGCGGCTGGTCCCCGCTCTGCCTTGCCGATCATGCCTAGCACACCGGTCGCCCCGAGCATGCGCCCCGTGAACTTGTCCATGCGCGTCGAGGTGGTAGGCCCGCAAGGGCCGACGACTTCATCACGCACGGGATCAACCGGGCCGACGTAATAGATCATGCGATTGCGGAAATCGACAGGCAGCGGCTCGCCACGCGCGAGCATGTCGTCGATGCGCTTGTGCGCCGCATCGCGCCCGGTCAGCATCCGGCCCGACAGCAACAGCGTTTCGCCGGCGCGCCACGTAGCCGTCTCCTCTCGCGTCAGCGTATTCAGATCGACGCGGCGGCTCGTGCTGCCGTCCGGCAGGGGCAGATCGGGCCAGAGATCGGGCGATGGCGGCGTCAACAGTGCCGGGCCGGTGCCGTCGAGCACGAAGCGCGCATGCCGCGTGGCCGCGCAATTCGGCACGATCGCCACGGGCATGCTGGCCGCATGCGTCGGATAGGTGGCGATCTTGACGTCGAGCACCGTAGTCAGTCCCCCCAGCCCCTGCGCGCCGATGCCTAGCGCATTGATGCGGTCATGGATGTCGATCCGCAGCGCCTCCACGGCGTTGGCCGGCCCGCGCGCCTTCAGCGCGAGCATGTCCAGCGGCTCGGTCAGGCTCTGCTTGGCCAGCAACATCGCCTTCTCTGCCGTACCGCCAACGCCGATGCCGAGCATCCCCGGCGGACACCAGCCGGCCCCCATCGTCGGCACGATGTCGACTACCCAGTCCGCCACCGAGTCGCTCGGCATCAGCACGGCGAACTTGCTCTTGTTCTCGCTGCCGCCGCCCTTGGCCATGACATCGACCGTCACCGTGTTGCCGGGCACGACTTCGACATGGACCACCGCGGGCGTGTTGTCACCGGTATTGCGGCGCGCGAACAGCGGGTCCTCGACGATGCTCGCGCGCAGCGTATTGTCCGGATCGAGATAGGCGCGGCGTACGCCGTCGTTGACCGCTTCGACGATCGACGCGGGAAAGCCGGCCAGCCGCACGTCGATGCCGACCTTCACGAACACGTTGACGATGCCCGTGTCCTGGCAGATCGGACGCCGGCCTTCCGCGCACATCCTGGAGTTGATCAGGATCTGCGCGATGGCCTGCTTCGCCGCGCCGCTGGCCTCGCGCGCGTAGGCTTGCGCGAGGTGCCCGATATAGTCGGCCGGATGATAGTGACTGATGAACTGAAGTGCCGCGGCAACGCTGTCGACGAGGTCATCATGCGAGATGACGGTGGGCGAGACGACGGTGGTCATGACGGTCACCCTGCCTCAAGAACGCTGCTCGCGGAACAGGCCGAGCTTCTCCTGCGCGACGCGATCCGAATAGGAGAACAGCACGAGGTCGTTGTTCGCATGGAGCGTATAGCGGCTCCAGCCCGGCACCACCACGATATCGTGCGGCGCAAGTTCGAGCCGCTTGTCACCGACCGTGATGTGGCCGCCGCCTTCCACGCAGACGAATACCGTGCTGTCGGTCGATCGGTATGGTGTGGTCGAGAAACCCGTGGGCAACAGCCGGATCATCGTGGCGAGGGTCGGCATCGCCCAGCCGCCGTCGACCGGATTCGTATAGCGCATCAGATGCCCTGCATTCGCGTCCGGATCACCCGCGCGGGTCAGGGCGAACAACGCCTCGCGGGTGCGTGCGTAGGGGTAGTTGAACACCGGAGAGTTGAGCGTCGACGCCGTATAGCCCACCGGCATCAGCCCCGTTCCGTAGCGTGCCAGCGCATCGCCGGCGGGACGCGTGATCGGCGCCTCCTCGGCGTCGAATTCCTCGCGGAAGCCACCATTGAAGAATGACACGATGGGAATGTCCAGCCCGTCGAGCCAGACCATCGGCGCGTCGCCTTCGTGGCCATGGTGGTGCCAGGTCCAGGCTGGCGTAATGACAAGATCGCCCGGCTCCATATACGACTTCTCGCCATCGACAGCCGTGAACGCGCGCGAGCCCTCGACGATGAAGCGAAACGCCGATTGCGTATGGCGGTGCGCCGGCGCGACCTCGCCCGGCAGGATCAGTTGCAGCCCCGCATACATCGTGTTGGTGATGCGCGAAGTGCCCGGCAGTCCGGGGTTCTCCATCAACAGCACGCGACGCTCGGCTTCTTCGGCCGAGATCAGCGTGGCGGATTCCATCAGATATGGCCTGGCCGTCTCGTAGGCCCAGCGATGAGCCACACCGGCCGGTGTTGGTTCGGCGGGGATCAGTTTGCGCAACCGCGTCCAGAGTGCGGCCATCGCGTGCGGTTCCAGCTCGTTGTAGAACGACTCGCGGCGCGCGAGCAGATCGGGGGTGGGAGAGTCGGTCATGACTGAGACTTCCTGAATCGATATCAATGGGCGACGTAGTCGGGTTGCGTGCTCGGCGCAGCCACCCGGAACGCTTCGTGGCGCATGCAGTGCTCGTAGACGCGGCGCACGCGCGGGTACGGATCCAGGCTGAATCCCGCACGCAACGCATTGGCGACCTGCGGCACCAGGCAGCAGTCAGCCAACGTGGGCGCATTGCCGACACACCAGCCGCCTTCCTCGGACAACCACGGCTCGAGCGCGCTGAAGCCAGCCGTGAGCCAGTGCGCGACCCACGCGGACTTGTCCGCATCGGCGATGCCAAGTGGTCCGGACAGGTACTTCTGCACGCGCATGTTGTTCAGCGGATGGATGTCGCAGGCAATCGTCAGCGCCATTTCCAGCACGCGCGTGCGCGCCAGCCCTTCCAGCGGGATCAGGCGCGGCTCGGGCCACTGGCGATCCAGGTGGTCGATGATTGCCAGGGATTGCGTGATCGCCTGCTCACCGTCGTGCAACGTCGGCACGAGCCGGTTGGGATTGAGCGCGCCGTACTCCGGGCGATGCTGCTCGCCGGCGCGCAGGTTCACGCCGACGTGGTCCCATGGAATGTTCTTCAGCGCCATGGCGATGCGCACCCGGTACGCCGCGGAGCTGTTGAAGAAGTTGTACAGTTCCATCGTTGTCGGCTCCTCAGGCCACGCGCACTTCGAGGTCGGTTAGGCCGGCGATGCCACCGCGCATCACCTCGCCGCTCCGCACCGGGCCGATGCCCTCGGGGGTGCCGGTGAAGATCAGGTCGCCGGGCTGCAGCTCGAAGAACTTCGACAGATTGGCGACGATCTCGGGCACGGACCAGATCAGCTTGTTGAGATCGCTGCGCTGGCGATCGTTGCCGTTGACCTGCAGCCAGATCGCGCCAGCGACCGGATGCCCGACCTCGGCGGCCGGATGCAGCGCCGAGATCGGCGCCGACTGGTCAAAGCTCTTGCCGAGTTCCCATGGCCGCCCCTTGTCGCGCGCGGCGATCTGCAGGTCACGGCGCGTCATGTCGATACCGACCGCGTACCCCCAGATATGGGAATTGGCCTGCTCGACCGGGATGTTGCGGCCCGCAGCACCGATCGCCACCACCAGTTCGATCTCAAAGTGAAACTGCTCGGTGGCGGGCGGATAGGCAATCTGCGCATGGCTCTCGGGACACGCGACGACGATTGCGTCGGTTGGCTTGCTGAAGAAGAACGGTGCCTCCCGGGCCGGGTCCATGCCCATCTCGCGTACATGCGCCGCGTAGTTGCGGCCCACGCAGTAGATCCGGCGCACAGGGAACTGTCCGTTGCCGCCGGCAACGGGAATCGTCACAGCGGGAACGGGAGGAATTACGAACGTCATGGGGACTCCAGTTTCGGATCTCGGCATCGAGATACCGCGTTTGAATCAGCTGCACCGATGGCGGTGCCGTATTGCAAAGGTTGGGGGCCAGCACCCCCTTCAGGCTGTCAGGCAGGTCTCGGCCTTCCAGCCGTAGAGCCACTCGAGCGCGTCATAGAAGCGGTCGGGCGAGCGCGACTTCCACAGCGAGTTGCGCACCAGGCGTTCCACGCCGGCCGCGTGACAGAGGCGGCCGAACTCACGCGTGGATAGCACGACGCGCGCGGTGCGCGTGATGCGCACATCCTGGTAGATCGAGAAGGCGCGCGGCAGATCGCCGTCACACGCGCGCACGGCGGCGCCGAGCGTTACCGCGTCCTCGACCGCCATGCAGGCGCCTTGCGCGAGGTACTGCAGCAGCGGGTGCGCGGCGTCGCCGAGGAGCGTCACGCGGCCGTAGCTCCATTGCCCGATCGGTTCGCGATCGGCGGTGGCCCAGCGGCGCCACGTGGGCGGAAGCGACAGCAACTGGTGTGGCCGGGCATCGATACCCTGGAAGTAGGACAACACCTCCTCCTGGCTGCCGTCGCTGACGCCCCAGGTTTCCTGTTGGCGGCTGTGGAACGTGACCACGAGGTTGTACTGCTCGCCGGCCCGCACCGGGTAGTGCACGACGTGGCAATTCGGCCCCACCCACAGGACCGGGGCATTCCATTTCATCTCATCCGGAAACTGCGCGGCGTCGATCACCGCGCGATAGACCACATGGCCGGACACGCGCGGCGCATCGCCGACCAGTTGCTGGCGGACCGCGGATTTCACACCGTCTGCGCCGATCAGCGCGCTGCCGTGGTAGCGATTGCCCTGCTCGTCGATCGCGGTGACGCTGTCGGCAGTCTGGCTGACCTCGACGATGCGCGTCGCGGTAACGAACTCGATCCGGTCGGTTTCACGCACGCCTTCGAGCAGGGAGTTGTGGACATCGGCCCGATGCGTGACGGCGTACGGATTGCCGAAGCGCTTGCGAAACGCCTCGCCGACCGGAATGTCGGCGATGGTCTTCCCGTCGATGGCATCGATCATCATCATGTGGTCGGTATAGACCGCATGGCTGCGCGTGCGCTCGCCGACGCCAAGCGCGTCGAATGCGGCGAACGCATTGGGGCCGAACTGCACGCCGGCACCAATCTCCCCGATCACGCTGGCCTGTTCCAGCACCTTCACATGACAGCCCTCGCGCGCCATCGCCAAGGCGGCGGCAAGTCCTCCGATTCCGCCGCCGACAACGAGTACGGGGGCAGACTGGCTGGTATTACGCATGACACTCCTTCGATTAAGACGCGCGATGGCATGCCGCGGCCCACGCGGCCACCATCGCTTGCAACCATGAACAACGGTGGTTGCGCGGCGGGACACCTGGCAGCGCCCGCCGCGCGAACGGCTCGGCTACTGCCGTTCCAGGCCGGCCGGCAGTGAGCCGGCTTGCGCGAGGGACTGGTCATGCCCCTCGCCAGTCGCGCGCACCGCGCGCAACACCAGAATCGCGGCGGCAGCGATCGCTGCCGGCACGGCACTGCACAGGAAGATGGTCTTGATGCTGAAGCCGCTCGCAAGCAGCGCGCCGACGATCAACGGCCCCGTGACCTGGCCCATCCGGCCCAGCGCCATCGCCCAGCCCACGCCAGTGGCACGCATGCCGCTCGGGTAGCTCAACACCGCGAGGCTCAACAGCCCGGAGCTACCGGCGCCCATGAAGAAGCCCGACAGCGTGGCGGCAATGGCCAGCGATATCAACGAGTGCGTGACATAGCCCAGCGGCGACACGCTGAGCGCGCCGAGCATGAACAGCAGCGGCAGCGTCACGAACGGACCGAAGCGGTCGACCAGCCGGCCGCCGGCGGCAGTGCCGGCCACGCTGCCGAGATTGATCAGCGCCACGACGAGTGCGGCGTTGTGTTCGTCGATGCCCTCGCCGCGCAGCAGCGCGGGCGTCCACAGCACCAGCACGATCAACAGCACGAAGCACATGAAGAACCCGACCCAGAGCAACAGCGTCGGCGCGAGCCGGCCGCCCGAGAGCAACTGCCGGAACGGCATGCCGCGCACGCGCTCCTCGAGATCGACATAGGTGACGGCCTGGTCGACTGGCCGGCCCGTGATGCGTGCGACGATCGTCCTGACCTGGTGCTGTCCGTCGTGTCTGCGCAGCAGGAACGGCAGCGATTCAGGCAAGCTGGCAATCACCAGCAGCGCCAGCCCGAGCGGCAACAGCCCGCCGAGATAGAACAGAGCCGGCCATCCATGGTGCGGGACGATGTACGAACTGGCGAACGCACCCACCGCACCGCCGAGCGGAAAGCCCGCATAGAGCACGCCGGTCATCATCCCCCGCATCCGGCGCGGAGTGTATTCGGCCGATAGCGCGAGCAGGTTGGGAATGGCGCCGCCGAGTCCGAGACCGGCCAGAAAACGCACCAGCAGCAGTTCAGGCAGATGCGGCGCATGCGGGGTCAATAGCGAGAACACGGCAAAGATCACGATCGCGGCCGCGAGCAGCCAGCGGCGGCCGAAGCGGTCCGCCAGCGGACCGAGCAGGAATGCGCCGAGCATTGCGCCGAGCAGGCCGGCCGAGAACACCTGGCCGAACACCGCGATCGGAATGTCGAGCGAGGTCGACATCGCCTTCGCGGCAAAGCCGATCGCCTGGGTATCGAAGCCGTCCATCAGCACGATCAGGAAGCAGACGATGAAGATGCGGAGCCGATGGGCACCGAGTGGTTCCGCGTCGATCACCGACGCAATGCTGATTGGGGGTGGATGCATGGGTCTCCTCCTGTGCACACGGCTAGTTATGTTTGGTCCGTGCCGTCGATCGATCGCACGCCCCGACGGCCGGTGACAGGAGTCTCGTTCCGTGCGTATCATTCTGCAATCAGATTACGGGAATGACGCTCATGAACGAAATGAATGACTTCGACATGAACCTGCTGCGGGTCTTTGACGCGTTGTGGCGTCATGGACACCTCGGCCGGGCGGCCGAAGAACTGGGCGTAAGCCAGCCGGCCATGTCGCACGCGCTGCAACGCATGCGCGAGCAACTCGGCGATCCGTTATTCCTCAAGGTGCGCACCGGCATGCAGCCGTCGCCCCGGGCGGTGGAGCTGGCGATCGTGGTGCAGAGTGTGCTGTCCCAGGTACGCACGCACCTGCTGACCGCGCCGCGCTTCGATCCGGCGCAGGCGCGCCGGACCTTTACGCTGGCGCTGTCTGACGTCGGCGAGGCGGCGTTCCTGCCGCGTCTGCTCGCGCGACTCATGCTGGATGCACCGAACATCGACGTCCGCACGATTTCCGCGCGGCATGCCGACCTCATGGATCGGCTAGAGCGAGGCAAGGTGGACCTGGCGATTGGCTATTTCCCGGACCTCGGCGGCTCCGACGTATTCCAGCAGCGGTTGTTCCGGCACGGTTTTGTCTGCCTCGCACGCAAGCAGCACCCGGTGGCGCGCGGACGCATCTCGGCGCGGCAATTCGTCGAACTGCCGCATGCGGTGATTCAAAGCGAAAGCCGAAGCCAGGAACTGGTCGAGGAATACCTACGCCAGCACGGCGTCAAGCGGCGCGAGTTGCTGCACTCACCGCACTTCCTGAGCATTCCGCTCGTGATTGCTTCGACCGACCTGATCGTGACCGTGCCACTGCCGGTCGGCGAACTGTTCGCGCGCATCGCCGATATCCAGGTGCTCGAACCCCCGTTCCCGATACCGGCGTTCGATCTCAAGCAGCATTGGCACCGCTGCCAGCACGACGATCCGGCCAACCGCTGGCTGCGCGCGATCACGCTGGAACTGTTCGGCGAGGGCGACAGCGGCCTGCCGCGCTGAGTGACGCCACCGCCGGGTGCTCCTGGTAATCAGGCATACCGCTTGATTACCTGATGCAGGCGCCCGCAAGCCGTCGCTTGCTGCGTTTCGATGGCGGTGGCGACGCCGAGAAGAAGACCCGACCGTTTCGTCGCGGCAGCGCCATACCATGCTGAAAGGGGGGCGGGAGCGAGACCGTAGGCAAAGGCTTCACGAGCGACAGCCTTGTCGTCAGCACCATCTGGCAGTCGAAGTACGACGGCCAGCCCGGCCGGATAGGCTTGAAGGCCTCGGGCTGCAAGGTTGTCGAGCAAAGCATTGCTCCGGCAAGCATAGATTCGCTTCATCTTGCGCAGGTGCCGCAAGAAATGGCCGTCGCGCATGAATTCCGCTGTAGCGGTCTGCACCGCGGGCCCGGGAGCGGGGGCAAGGCAGGCCACGGCCTCATCGAACTGGGGAACCAGCGCTGGCGGCGCGACCACGAAGCCGAGTCGCAGCGTCGGGCTGATCGTCTTGCTGAACGAGCCGATATGGATGACCCGTCCGAACTGATCCTGTGAGGCCAGGGCTGGGGCGGCGCGGCGCCTCAGTTGCAGTTCACCGAGGTAGTCGTCCTCGATGATCCATGCGTCCGCATGGTTCGCCCAATCGATGAGCTGGAGTCTGCGCGAGAGCGATAAAGTCGGACCCAGTGGCGCTTGCTGGCCTGGTGTCACGAGCGCCAGGGCGGCTTCCGGCGCATGCTGCTCCCCATACGAAACATCGATCCCGTCTTCATCAACGGGAATCGGGACCGTGGAAATCCGGGAGATCTCGAGTGCCCTGCGGCTCGGCAGGTACCCCGGATTTTCAACCCACGCGGTTCGCCCTTCCGCACGCAAAACCCGCAACGTAACGCCAAGTGCTCCGGAAGAACCTGCTGTAATAAATATCTGCGACGGGCGACATTCGATGCCTCGCGAGAGCGCCAGATGCGCGGCAATCTCTCGCCTGAGTTCGTGCTCGCCGCGTGGGTCCGGATAGACGGCAGGGGCTTCGACTTCATCGCGCACAGCACGCGCGCGCAGGCGCGCGAACAGGGTTGCGGGAAAGCAATCGGAAGCAGGCACCCCCATCTGGAAGACCGCCGGCCCGGGAAGAAAATGCTGGTACAGGTCCGACTGCAGAGCCGTCTCGATTGACCTTGACCGCTCCGCTGACGGAATCCTGGTGGGATGGTCGGCCACCCTGCTCCCCCCGGGCCGGGACGCGACGATCAGTTGCGCATCCGCCAGGCGCTCGTACGCCGTCTTGACGGTGCCCCTTGCCACACCCAGCTGCGCCGCGAGGTCGAGCCACGACGGCAGCCTGGCGCCCGGCGCCAGTACGCCACTCTCGATGGCGCCGGCAATCCCGATGCGAATCTGTTCAGCCAACGAAGTCTTGGCTGTGCGATCCAGTTTGAAGTCGAAGATGGTGTCCATGGCCCATGGTACATCCAAGATTTCGATTTTTGGTTCTTTCGTATGAACTAGGGCGAGCGCATGCTGCTTCCAGCTCGCGTAATTTCAAAAGGCTTACCATGCTCTACCCCGAACTGTTCAAATCGTTGGAAGCCGTCCGCTGGCACATGGACAAGGACATCCCCTGGGATACCTTTGACGCCAGCCTGTTGACGGACGACCAGGCCAGGACCATCCGGATGAACGCGATCACGGAATGGTCCGCCCTGCCCGCGACCGAAATGTTCCTGCGCGACAACCGCCACGATTCCGACTTTTCGGCGTTCATGAGCATCTGGTTCTTCGAGGAACAGAAGCACTCGCTGGTGCTGATGGAGTACCTGCGCCGCTTCCGCCCGGACCTGGTGCCGACCGAGGAAGAGCTGCACGCCGTGCGCTTCGAGTTCGACCCGGCCCCGCCGCTGGAAACGCTGATGCTGCATTTCTGCGGCGAGATCCGCCTGAACCACTGGTACCGCCGCGCCGCCGAATGGCACACGGAACCGGTGATCAAGCATATCTACCGCACCCTGTCGCAGGACGAAGCCCGCCACGGCGGCGCCTACCTGCGCTACATGAAGAAGTACCTGGCCCAGTTCGGCGACAACGCGCGCGCCGCCTTCGCCAGGATCGGCGTGCTGATGGCCTCCGCGCGCCGCACCGAGAAGCCGCTGCACCCGACCAACCTGCACGTGAACAAGGCGCTGTTCCCCAACGACACGGTGCAGTCGCGCCTGCCGGACCCGGACTGGCTCGAGCACTGGCTGGACGAGCAAATCCGCTTCGACGAAGGCTGGGAGAAGAAGGTCATCGAACGGATCCTGCACAACATGTCGCTGCTGTTCGAACGCACCTTCGAGACGGTGCAGGACCTGAACCGCTACCGCAAGGAACTCCGGAGCGAATCGCAAATGGCCGGCATGGCGGCCACCGCATAGTCCCTGCGCCATGACCCTCTCCGCGACCGCCGTCCGGCGGTCAGCGGGCGCGGGTCGCGTTGCCAGCGCGCTTCAGGATCCGATTTCGTGATTGGCCATCAGCTCCAGCGCCCGCACGATCGCCGAATGGTCCCAGCCCGCGCCGCCATGGCTGGCGCACGCGTTGAACAACTCCTGGCACGTCGCCGTATTGGGCAGCGACACACCCAGCTCGCGCGCGTTGGACAGCGCCAGGTTGAGGTCCTTCTGGTGCAGCCCGATGCGGAAGCCGGGATTGAAGGTGCGCTTGATCATGCGCTCGCCATGCACCTCCAGCACCTTGGACGAGGCGAAGCCGCCCAGCAGCGCCTCGCGCACGCGTGCCGGGTCCGCGCCCGCCTTGGAGGCGAACAACAGGGCCTCGGCAACCGCTTCGATGTTCAGCGCCACGATGATCTGGTTGGCCACCTTGGCGGTCTGCCCGGCGCCGTTGTCGCCGACCAGCGTGATGTTCTTGCCCATCAGCGCGAACAGCGGACGCACCTTGTCGAAGGTCGCTTCTTCGCCGCCCACCATGATCGACAGCGTGGCATTGCGCGCGCCGACTTCACCCCCGGACACCGGCGCATCCAGGTACTGGCAGCCGAGCGCATGGATGCGGGCAGCAAAATCCTTGGTCGCGATCGGCGAGATCGAGCTCATGTCGACCACGATCTTGCCGGCGCCGAGCCCCTCGGCAACCCCGCCCTCGCCAAACAGCGCCGCTTCCACATGCGGGGTATCGGGCACCATCAGGAAGATCACGTCGGCCCCCTCGGCCACTTCCTTGCCGGAGCCGCATGCCACGCCGCCCTTGTCCAGCAGTGCCTGCGGCGCGCCGCTGCGGCTGTACAGCCTGACCTCATGCCCGCCGGCGATGAGGTTCTCAGCCATCGGGCTGCCCATGATGCCAAGTCCGATAAATCCCAGTTTCACGTGTTTTCTCCGTTAGTTTCGTTGGCCTGCCTGGCCGGGCTCAATACCCCGACGCAGTCTCCGGCGGTGGCACGAGCCCCGCGCGCATCTGCGATATCACCTGCCTTGCCCCCGCCGCCATCAAGCGCGCGTCGGAACTCACCGTCACAAAGCGGAAGCCCTGCTGGATCCGCCGCAAGGCAGCTTCCGGCGCGCCGTTGTGGATGCCCGCAACGCGCCCATGCGCCTTGGTCCGTGCGATCACGTGTGCGATGGCCTGCACCACCGGCGGGTCGACATCGTCGAAGGTCGGGCGGCAACCGAGCGCGAGCGACAAGTCAGAAGGGCCGATATACACGCCATCGAGCCCGTCGACCGAGAGGATCTCGTCCAGGTTGTCCAGCCCTTGCAGGGTCTCGATCATCGCCAGCACCACGACCGTGTCGTTGGCGCGTTCCGGATAGTCCGCACCGCCGTACAGCAGGCCGCGGATCGGCCCGAAGCTGCGCGCGCCCAGCGGCGGATAGCGCGTGGCGGCCACCAGGCGTTCGGCGTCCGCACGGTTGTTGACCATCGGGCAGATCACCCCATACGCGCCGGCATCGAGCACCTTCATCAGGACGCCCGGCTCGTTCCACGGCACGCGCACCACCGGCACGGTATTCGTGGTGGAAATCGCCGTTAGCAGCGCCAGCGCATCCGCGTAGTCCAGCGCGCCGTGCTGCAGGTCCACTGTCAGGGAATCCCAGCCCTGGTGGGCCATCGTCTCCGCCGCAAAGGCGCTGGGGATGGAAAGCCAGCCGTTCACGACCGCCTGGTCGGCGGCCCACATGGTTCGAATCCGGTTCTCGCGCATACGGTCTCCTCCAATTGCAGGTTGCATGCGGCGGCGTGCGAGCGCGTCGCGATGGCTCGATCGGGATCTTCCAGTCTGGATCACATTCTCCCAACGGGCCAGTTCGCGCTGGTTGAACTTATCGAACCGCAAGAATGTAATACGTTGTCGTACAACATTGTACGGACTCCGGGCAAGCTTTGCCGGCTGGGGATTACCCGATGTCAACGATGGCGATTGGCAGCCATTCCGCGTGAATTTCCGCCTTTCATTGGCCAGACGCCTCGCGTTTACCCGAAATTCAACCGGTTTTTCTTGGTGACGGCCGCATCCATGTCATAGGATGACTGATGACATGCGGCGCAGCATGTCGCCTGTTTCCTGTCTACGCCCCGCGCTGCCCAAAACACAGCGCCCACGACAACGAGCCCAATGAAACCAGACATCCTCCAGCTGAGCCCCATCCTGATCCCCGCCATCAACGACAAGCTGGACGCGCGCTACACCGTGCACCGGCTCTTCGAGCAGGCCGACAAGGACGCTTACCTGCGTGAGCACGGCCCCGGCATCCGCGCCGTCATCACCGGCGGCCACACCGGCATCACGCGCGCGATGATGGAGCAACTCCCTGCCCTGGAGGTAGTGGCAGTCAACGGCGTGGGCACCGACGCGGTCGACCTCGAATACGCCCGCGCCCGCGGGTTGCCGGTGACCGGCACCTTCGGCGCGCTGACCGAGGACGTGGCCGACCTCGCCGTGGGCCTGCTGCTCGCGACCTGCCGCGGCATGTGTGCTGGCGACCGCTTCATCCGCGCCGGCGAGTGGTTGCGCAACCCGCAGCCGAGCGCGATCCCGCTGGCCCGCCGCGTCAGCGGCATGCGCGTGGGCATCGTCGGCATGGGGCGCGTCGGCCGCGCCATTGCTGCGCGCCTGGCGGCATTCGGCTGCCCGATCGCCTACACCGACCTCAGGGCGATGGATGACGTGCCCCACATTTTCGTGCCCGGGCTGGTCGAACTCGCCCGCCAGAGCGATGCCCTGGTGCTGGCCGCCGCCGCGGACAAGGCCGAGGGCATCGTCGATGCCGCGGTACTCGACGCGCTGGGCAAGGACGGCTACCTGATCAATATCGCGCGCGGCCGGCTGGTGAAGGAAGACGACCTGGTCGCGGCGCTCAAGGCCGGCCAGATCGCGGGCGCGGGGCTGGACGTCTTCGTCGACGAGCCCAACGTTCCCGAGGCGCTGTTCGCCATGGACAACGTCACGCTGCAGGCGCACCGCGCCAGCGCCACGCACCAGACCCGCGCCGCAATGGGCGAGATGGTGCTCGACAGCATCGCCCAGGCCCTGGCGGGCCAGCGGCCCGAGTTCAGCCTGACCACCTGAGCCTGGCGTCCACCGGCAAACCCCATAACAAACCCAAGGAGACATCATGCGTATCCCCCACCTCGCGGCACTCACGCTGGCATTGCTCGCATCCGGCATCGCCGGCGCACAGTCCTATCCGGCCAAGCCCATCACCATCGTGATCGGCTCCAGCCCCGGCAGCACCACCGACGGTCTCGCCCGCGCGGTGGGGGCGCAGATCACCAAGGAGACCGGCCAGCCCGTCGTGGTCGACAGCCGACCCGGCGCGTTCGGCGGGATTGCCGCGCAACAGGTCGCACGCGCGGCGCCGGACGGCTATACGCTGTTCATGACGACTAACACCACGCAGGCCGCCAATCCGCACCTGGTCAGGTCCCTGCCCTACAACCCGATCAAGGATTTCACGCCGATCGGGCAGCTGGTGCAGGGCTATATGCTGATGGTGGTGAATCCCAACGTGCCGGCCAAGACCGTGCCCGAGTTCGTCGCGCTCGCGAAGAAGGAGCCCGGCAAGCTGACCTACGGGTCCGGGTCGTCGTCCGCGCGTGTTGCCACCGAGCAGTTCCAGCACATGACCGGCACCAGGCTGACCTACGTTCCGTACAAGGCCAACCCGCCCGCCGTGATCGACCTCGTCGCAGGCCAGACCGACGTGATGATCGTCGACCTGACCACCAGCCTGCCACAGGTCAAGGCCGGCAAGCTGCGGGCGCTCGGCGTCAGCAGCCCGCAGCGCTCGGCGCTGTTGCCCAATGTGCCGACTGTTGGCGAGCAGGGTATCTCTGGCTACGAGTTTGGCTACTGGAATGCGCTCTACGCGCCTGCCGGCACGCCTGCGCCGATCGTCAACCGGGTGTATGCGCTGATGCGCAAGGCGATGTCCAGCGAACAGGTAAAGCACTTCGTGGCGGAGAACGGGATGGAGGTGAAGGTGTCTTCGCCCGAGGAGTTGGGCAAGTTCCAGGTGGCGGAGCTGGAGCGGTGGGGGAAGATTATCAAGACGGCGGGAATTCAGCCGGAGTAGGAGTGGTTGGAAGTCTTCACAGTCGCTGTCCAACGGAGTAAAGGCCGAACCGATGCCGGGAATACCCCGGTATCGAAACGCCAATCCGCGACAGTCTTCATCGGATCCCGCCCCAGATAATCGCTTCCCGGAGCGCTGCCATCCGCAACGGATCGGCGGCGTCCCTCACAAAAGCGACGGAGACTTCGATGACGACACCAACCACTGGCGCTGACCTGCGCACGCTTCGCGAACGCGTGGTTCGCGATCATTTTGCCGACGAGATCCGGCAGGACTTCGACGCCGTCCTGTCGACGTTTCCACACCCTCACTACGAGCTCATTGCCAGCGGCGCGGTATTCGACGGCAACGACAACGTCCGGAAGTACTACACGCAGAGCCGCCAGGCATTCCCGGACCAGCGCAGCCAAATCATCCAGCTTCGGCATACCGACGATGCCGTGATCGTCGAGTTCTGGCTGTCCGGCACGCATCGCGGCAACCTGAACGAACTGCCACCGACGGGCAAGCCGTTCCGCTGCCGCATGATTGCGCTGTTCCTGTTCGACGCCGAGACGCTGATCTGCGAACGGATCTACTACGACAGCCTGACCATGATGCAGCAGCTGCTGGCCGGCCTGCCGCCCGGGCAGAAGGCGCAGGCCATTGCCGGCCTGTTACGTGACAAGACGGCGGACCTGTCCGCCGCGGCGTAAGTTCCCATCACCGATCACGATTCCTACGGAGACATCGACATGCCCTTGCCGGAAGTCACGACGCATCAGGAACACCTGCTGACGATCAATATCAACGAAGTCCCGCGCCTGCCGACCGAAGTGCCGGGAACCAACATCACCCCGCTGTTCCTGGACCGTGAAAACGGGGTCTGGGTGCTCTACGGGAGATTCGAACCGGGCACGGTCCTGCCCACGCATTTCCATACGGGCACGGTGCATTTCTATACCACGCGCGGCATGTGGCACTACGCCGAGTATCCGGACGATCCGCAGACGGCCGGCAGCTACCTGTTCGAGCCCGGCGGCTCCATGCACACGTTCATGGTGCCGGCCGATGCCAGGGAACCGGCCGAAGGCTTGATGGTGGTCTATGGCGCCAACATCAACTTCGTCAATGGCGAGTACCACAGCATCATGGACGCGGGCGCGATCGAGGCCGCGATCCTGGGCGCCGTGAAGCTTGGCGCCATGCCGATGCCGAAGTACATCCGCCCCAAGGGCGGCGCGGAGTTTGCCAGCGCGACGTAGTGAGCGCGTCTGCGAGCGCGTCAGGCCAGGCGCCTCAAGGCGTCCTGGTCCAGCAGCGTGACGCGTCCATAGTCGAGCCGCAGGATCCGTTGGCCCTCCCACTCCTTGAGCTGCCGGTTGATGCTCTGCCGCGAGACGCCCAGCATGTGGCCCAGGTCCTCCTGGGACAGCTGCAGCGCAGCGTTCCCGTCGGCCGGCGCCGACAACGCGTGCGCATGCTGCGCCCCCAGCAGCCGGCGCGCCAGGCGAACCGGCAGCGGTTGCAGGATCGTCTCGTCGATCCATTCCAGTGCCCAGCGATAGCGCCGGCAGATCAGCCGCGTGAATTCCATCAGGAATGCCGGGCGGTGGTCGACGATGGCGTGGAACGCCTGCGCGGGCAGCATGAGCACCTCGCAATCGACCACCGCACGCGCGTCATAGACGCGTGGCGCGTCCATGAACAGTGAGACCTCGCCGAACCATTGCCCGGGCTCCAGCACGCTGAGCACCGCCTCGCGGCCGTTGGCTGCCGTGACGCTGAAGCGCATGCGTCCGCGCTCCACGCAGAACAGCGCCTGCGGCGACGAGCCATAGGTGAACAGCACTTCGTTCTTCGCCAGTTGCCGGCGCATGGCATGGGCGCGCAACGCGGCCTCCAGCTCGGGGGACAGCAGTTCGGGAACAGGATGGCGGCTGGCTTCGGCGAGGTCTGTCATGGGCAGTCAATCCAGCGTGATGTTGGCCTCCCTGGCCACGCGCTTCCAGACTTCGATCTCCCGGACGTTGACGGCTGCCTGCTCTTCGCCGCCGAGGTAGTCGGGCGTGATGCCCCAGTCGGTCATCTTCGACTTGACGGCGGGGTCCTGCAGCGTGTCCTTCAGCGCCGCCGCGATCTTGTCCACGATCGGCCTGGGCACGCCCGCCGGCGCGTACATCGCCCAGCCCGTCCATTGGTCGAAGTCGACGCCCTGCTCCTTGTACGTGGCAACGTTCGGGAAATTGGAGGTCCGCCGGGTACACATCGCCAGCGGCTTGATCTTGCCTGTCTTCACCGCGGTTGTGCCAGAGCCGATATCGAGCCAGCCAACCTTGATCACATCGCCCATCATGGCCGTCATGACCGCAGCACCGCCCTTGAACGGAATGTGGTCGAGCTTAATGCCCGCTTTCTGCGCCAGCACTTCGGCACAGAAATGGCCGGTCGAGCCCTGGCCCCAAGTGCCAAACTGGATCGGCTTCGGGCTTCGCTTCGCGAGTTCGATGAACTCCTTGAGATTGTTGGCCGGCAGGTCGGCGGTGGCGACCAGGATGATCGGCGAGGTGCCGACCCTTGCCAGCGTCGTCAGGCCCTTGACCGGATCGTAAGGCAGTTGGTGGTAGACCGCCGGCGCCAGCGTGGTCGTCGTCATCGTGCCCAGCGCGATCGTGTAGCCATCGGGCCTGGCGTGCGCCAGCTGGCCGATCGCAATCGTGCCGGCCGCGCCGGCGATGTTATCGACGACGAACGGCTGCCTGAGGCGCTTGCTCAGCTGCTCGCCGAGCAAACGGCCAAAGGCGTCCGCGCCACCGCCAGGGGCTGAGGGCACGATCAGCTTGACCGGGCGGTTGGGGTAGTCGCCGGCCGGCTGTGCAACGGCGACGGTGGCGATCGACATGCAGAGCGCCACGAGGCCGCTGCAGAAAGAGTGCTTCATGACAGTTGTCTCCAAAGTTTCTTGTTCTGACCTGCCAGCTCCGGGAACGCCTCAGTCCGCGGAGAACTCCGCGCCCCCTTTGGGACGGATGTAGCGCGGCACGGGAATCCCGGCCTTGCGCGCGGCGGCGAGGATGCCCTCTTCGATCGCGCCGGCATCGCGGACGCTCTGGAATTCGCCTTCCGAAAAAATCACGTTAGCGCCGTAGACAACCATGAAGCCTTCGGCGGGCTCCTTTGCATCCGCCGGCACGGAGAAGGTATGCACCGAGCCGCCGGGTTCGTACAGGTAGCTGCCTGCGGTTTGCGGGTCCTCGGGATACTCGATGTAGTTCCACTGCCCCTTCGTCGTGAAGAAGTGCACGGTGCCGGTGTGGAAATGCGGCGGGAGCGTCGTGCCCGGTTCGAACTTCCCGTAGAGCACCCAGACGCCGTTCTCGCGATCGAGGAACAGCGGAATGATGGTCGAGCCTGGTTCCGATCCGGGAAACTCGTGCGATGCGTGGATGTTGACCGACAACAGCCGGTCCTGGTGCGTGACAACCTGCGGCAATGCCATTGCTATCTCCAAGGATGAGGGGTATGGGGAATGTCTAGTCCAGCTTGATGTTGGCTTCGCGCGCGACGCGCTTCCACACTTCGATGTCGCGCGCATTGATCGCGGCCTGTTCGCTGCCGGCGACGTAATCCGGCGTGATGCCGAGATCGGCCATCTTGCTTGCCACCGCCGGATCCTTGAGGGTCTCCTGCACGGCTGCGGCAAGCTTCTCCGTGATCGCCTTTGGCACGCCCGTGGGCGCGAACATGGCCCAGCCCGTCCATTGGTCGAAGTCGACGCCCTGCTCCTTGTAGGTGGGAACATTGGGGAAGTTGGCCGTGCGACGCGTGCACATGGCCAGCGCCTTGATCTTGCCGGTCTTGACGGCCGACGTGCCGCTACCGATATCGAGCCAGCCCAGCTTCACCACCCCGCCCAGCATGGCTGTCACCACGGGCGACGTGCCCTTGAACGGGATGTGGTCCAGCTTGATACCGGTTTTCTGGGCAGGACCTCCGCGCAGAAGTGCCCGGTGGAGCCAAGTCCCCAGGTGCCGAACTGCAGCGGCGAAGCGCTCTTCTTCGCCACGGCCACGAGTTCCTTCAGGTTGTTGGCGGGAAAGTCCTTGGTGGCGACCAGGATGATCGGTGACGTGCCCACGCGGGCGATGGTCGTCAGGTCCTTGACCGGGTCGTATGGCAGCGCCTGGTAGACGGCAGGGGCCAGCGTGGTGGTCGTCATCGTGCCAAGGCCGATCGTGTAGCCATCCGGCGTGGCCCGTGCGAGCTGCGCGATCGCGATGGTGCCGGCCGCGCCGGCGTTGTTCTCGACCACAAGCGGCTGCTTCAGGCGTCGGCCGAGCTGGTCCGCGAGGATGCGGGCGAACACGTCGCCGCCACCGCCCGGTGCGGTCGGGACAATCAGGCGGATCGGCTTGGTCGGATAACTGGCATCGCCCTGCGCTTGCGCGCCAAAGGACAACGCGGCTGCGGCAAGGAAACCGAGGGCGGCGTACTTCTTCATCTTTGTCTCCAGCTTCTGTGTTTCACGGGTCCATCGCGCCGTGTTCCGTGGCCCTGGGGCAAGGCATTTTTTGGAACATAGGGAAACGTTTCCACTTATTGTGCGACCATGGGGGCGCGGATCAAATGGTGGTAAACCCGAGAGTTTTTGTGAGGCGTTGTGGGCGCAAATAGCACCGCCGCGAGGGCGTGCGCGGCCTGCCTGGCGACAGTCGCCAGGCCATGGGTCGCGCGCGCCTTATGCGTGCTGCGTCAGGACAATCTTTCCGAAATGCGTGTTCCTGCGCATCATCTCGCAAGCCTCGGCGACACGATCCAGCGGCAACCTGGCATCGATCGGCAGGCGCAGCTGTCCTTGCCGGAGAGCCGGCCAGAAGTCTCGTTGCACGCGCTCTGCAATGACACCGAAATCCTCGACGGTGCGCGTCCGGAAGGTCATGCCGAGGTACTGGATCCGGCGCAACGAATGGAGATCGAAGTCGAATTCTCCGCTCTCCCCTGCCATCCGGCCGATATTGACGATGCGCCCACCGATCTTCACCGCGCGCATGCTGTCGTTGATAAAAGGACCGGCCAGGAAATCGACCAGCAGATCCACGCCGCGGTCTTCGGTGTGTTCCAGCACGGCCTTCACCCAGTTCGGATCGTTGCTGTCGAGCGCGATGTCAGCGCCAAACTCCGCCAGGCGCGCGCGGCGGTCGGGCTTGGTCGACGTGCCGATGACCAGGCTGGCACCGAAGTGTTTTGCCACCTGCAATGCCATCAGACCCACGCCGGAGGAAGCGCCCAGCACCATCACGGTTTGCCCGGCTTCGAGCCCGGCCAGATGGCGCATCGCCGTATGGGTCGTGCGCAGTGCGACCGACAGGCAGGCACCGGTCTCGTAGTCCATCTCTTCGGCGGGAAACGGGAAGGCGCGCCGCCAATCCGTCACGGCATATTCGGCAAAGCCGCCAAGGCCGGAGCACATCACCCTGTCGCCAACCTTGTATGCCGTGACGTCCTCGCCAATCTCGACGACATCCCCAGCCCATTCCAGGCCCAGCGGCGTGCCGGTACCGCCGGCCGTGCCATGCGCCTTCCCGTCGACCAGCGACAAATCGGCGCGATTCAGGGAACTGGCCCGGACTTTCACGAGAATTTCAGTGGCCTTGGGTCGAGGGATCTCCATCTCGGCAAAAACAAGTCCCGTCTCACCGCGAATCGCAGCTTTCATTGCGCATGTCTCCTGTTGAATAGTTCTGGCGCATTCATTGTAGAAACGTTTTCGCACTTTACGCAAGGGCCTGCCGGCCAAAAAAAATGCCGCCTCGGATGGAGGCGGCATTGCTGCTGCAAGACAGGATTGCGCTGCGCCTAGGCGGTTACTTTCTTGCGCGCGGTGGCGGGGCCGCATGACTCGCGCAGCACGAGCTGCGTGGTAATGACAATGGTCTCGGGCTCGATGCCTGCCTCGCGCTCCAGCTGCTTGAGCATGAGCTGGGCGAGCACGGTGCCAACGATATCGAGATCCCAGGTCAGCGAGGTAATCGATGGGCTGAACAGTTGCGACAGATCGGTGTCGCCGATGCTGATCACGCTGACATCGTCGGGCGCGGTCCGGCCGGTATGCCGCAGCGCCTGCAACACCCCGGCCAGGATGCGCGTGCCCAGACATATGAAGGCCGTGGGCGCTTCGGGCCCGGACAGCAGGGACAGCGCTTCGGTGAACGCGAAATCCATTGCGGACTTCTCGCAGCGAATCAGCTTCGGCACCGGCTTGAGACCCTGCTCCTTGTACGCCTCCTTGAATCCGGCGATACGTTCCCGGCCCGGACGCAGGACGCTGCCCGGCGTCAGCAGCGCGATGCGTGTGTGGCCCAGGTTCAGCAGGTAGCGGGTCGCCTGCAGCGCCCCGTTGTAGTGGTCGACATAGACGCCGGTGCCGGTCGGGCCGAAATCCCGGTCGAGTGCGATCACCGGCATATCTTGCGAGAGCTGTTCCAGCAGCTTGGGGTTTTCCACCTCGCAAGGGCCCAGGATCAGCCCGTCCACGCGTCGGCGGCGGAACAGGTCGATCAGGTTCTTTTCGCGCTTCCCGTCGTTATGCGTACTGGCGATCAGCAACGCGTAGCCGGCCGCCTGCAGCGCCGCCTCGACGGAAGTGATGATCCTGGCGTAAAGCGGGTTGGCGAGATCCGACACGATCAGGCCGATCGCGCCCGACGAGCGCGTGCGCATGCTCTGTGCGATCGCATCGGGCTCGTATCCCAGCCGCCTGGCCGCCTTGGTAACGGCGGCAATCGCCGCTTCGCTGACGCGCCCGGCGCGATTGAGCGCGCGGGATGCCGTGCCAATCGAAACGCCGGCCTCCTTGGCAACTTCCCGGATCGTGATGCGTGGCTTCATCGGCGACATTTCACGATTCGTTGCGCCACCACGGGCACCACACGAGACTGCAACATCTGCTCCCTCCCCTCTTCTTTTACCGTCGGCCCGCCACGGCAGCGCGGCGAGCCAGCGACGAGTCATGCGTCATTTCCTGAACGCTAAGCATTCTAGCTCACGGAATGACGCATACTCCTCGGGGGTCCGCGGCCGGCAAGACAAGCGCCCGGGATGGGGCGGGCCCGCCGGCCACGTCGGGCGCTATCGCGGTGCGCCGATCTGATGGATCGCCTGACCCTTGCCATCCCACGCCAGCCCTGCCCGCCTGACCTCGGCAAAGTACTCGCCTTTGCCGCCGGTCAGTTCGGAGATCTCGAACATGCCGCTGGGCAGTTCCGGATGCACGAAGTAGGCAAAACGTCCACGCGGGCCCATCCGGCCGCCATGCCCCTCCACATACCCCGCCTCCAGCAGGTGCGCCACGATTTCGTCGAACCGGTCTTCCGTCCAGTAGGCGATGTGCTGCGCACCTTCGCCGCTGCGCTTGAGCGAGTCCAGGTAGAGCGACGGGGCGTCGTCCCGCTGCTGGATCAGTTCGATCTGCAGGTCGCCGGAGTTGGCCAGCGCGATCGACAGCTTCGGCGGCGTCGCAGGCTTGCCGTAGTAGCGGTATTCCGTGGTGCCCACGTCTTCCTTGTAGAACCACGGCCCGACGCCGAGCTTTTCGGTCCAGTGAGCCATGGCCTTCTCGATGTCGCTCACCACGTAGCCAAGCTGCCGCACGCCGCCGAACAAATAACTCATTGCTGTCTCCTTGTCGTCTGAGGGTTGCTGTTTCGCTTTTGCAGAAACGTTTTCACAATATACGCGCAACCATCGAATTCATGGGGGTAGTGTTTACCATGATTGCCCCTGTTTTCTGCGGCACCAACAATCCAGAACAGTTGTGGAAACGTTTCTCTTATTTGCGCAACGATGGCTGGCATGCAGGAAACTGCGCTTGCAGAACAACACTCAGGAGACTATTGCAATGGCTCAATTCACGGACAAAGTGGCCTTGGTAACCGGTGGCGCGAGCGGCATCGGGGCCGCGACGGCACGCGTGCTGGCAGAGCGCGGCGCACGCGTCGTCATCGCCGATCTGGCGAACGGCAACGGCGCCGCGGTGGCGGACCGGATCGGCGCCGAGTTCATGGCGCTCGACGTCACCAGCGAGCCGGACTGGAAGACCACGATCGCGGCAATCCTTGAGCGCCACGGGCGACTCGACGTGCTCGTCAATGCGGCCGGCATCGTCGGCGACGTGGTCAATGGCACGCTCGCCAACACCACCCTCGCCGACTTCCGGCGTGTCCTGGCGGTGAACCTGGACGGGACGTTCCTGGGCTGCCGCGAAGGCGTGGAGGCAATGCGCAAGACCGGCAGGGGCGCCATCATCAATCTCGCTTCCGTCGGCGCGTATTACCCGACACTCCAAAGCGTCGCCTATGGCGCCAGCAAGGGCGCCGTGATGCAGCTGACGAAAACCGTGGCGCTGGCCGGAGCCGAGCACGGCCACCAGATTCGCTGCAATTCCGTCCACCCCGGCAAGATCGCCACGCCGATGCTCGAGACAATCTTCGACCAGTACAAGCAACGCGAGGCAACCGGCGGCGTCGATCCCCGGACGGCTGGCCGGCGCATCCCGCTCGCCGAGGAAGGCAAGCCCGAGGATGTTGCCAACCTGATCGCCTTCCTGGCGTCGGACGAAGCCGGCTACATCACGGGCGGCGAGTTCACCGTGGATGGCGGCTGGCGGCTGTTGCGCTGACACCGCATTGCATTCCCATATGGCGACTGGCTCAGTACCAGCCGAAGCCGGTCGCCGATCCTTCCCGCAAAACCTGATGGAGAACATGATGTCTGAATCCCTGAACGCCGCACGCATCCAGACCGTGCGTGATCACATGGCCCTCGAGTGCACGCACGAATGGGATGCCGTGATCGATACCTTCGCGCATCCCCGCTATGAAATGCACGCCACCGGCACGGTGTTCGATGGCGAAGAAGAGGTGCGCGGCTACTTCGACTCGTCGCGCGCTTCGTTTCCCGACCTGGCCAACGAGATCATCGCCATCGCTGCCGCGGACGACACCGTGCTGGTCGAGTTCTGGCTCTCCGGCACGCACCTCGGCGATCTGAAGGCCAATGGCAAGATCTTCCCGCCCACTGGCCGCAAGTTCCGCGTGCGCATGGCCGCGACGTTCGAATTCGCGCCGGATTCGGACAAGATCATTTGCGAGCGCCCCTACTCCGCCACGGACGCCAAGCTGCGAGCGCTCGGACTAGTCTGACGATCGGCGGCGAGTCCCGGAAGAGGCGAGCGGCTGAGAGGCCCCTCGCCTTTTTTGTCAGGCGGCCGACGTGTGGCTTGCCGGGCGGGCCACGCGGCGTGCGCCAGCCCCCTCCCGGAAGTAGTACGCGAAGATGACGGCTGCGCAAGCCAGCGCCCCGCTGAGGACGTAGAGGCTGGCGGTAAAGCCGCCGGTGAGCGTCTTCAAGGCCCCTACGAGCAGCGGTGCGACCATGCCGGAGCTTGATCCGATCGTAGTGATGACGGCAATGCCTGCCGCGGCGCTGGGGCCCGACAAGATGCTCGCGGGCATCGCCCAGAACACCGCATAGGCGCTGGACATGCCGATCGACGCCAGCGTCAGGCAGACGATGGTCATCACGGGATTCTGCGGGAACAGCGACGCGCAGAGCATCCCGACGGCACCCACCATCGCCGCAATCGCAAAGTGCCACCGGCGCTCGCCGGTCTTGTCCGAGTGACGACCGACCAGGATGGCGGCGGTCACCCCGAACAGCGCAGGTATCGTTGCCGCGAGGCCCACCTGCATGACGGTCAGCCCCATGCCCTTGAGCATGGTCGGCTTCCAGAACGACAGCGCGAAGACGCCGAACACGACCAGGAACACGATCAGCCCCAGCACCCAGACGCGCGCATCAAAGATCGCATCGCGCAGCCGGGCGTGGCCATGGCCCGCGCGGTCCTGGCTCAGCATCTGCTCAAGTTCGGTTCGCTCGCGTTCGCTCAGCCAGCGCGCCTCCCTCGGGTTTTCAGACAGCAACAGGTACGCCATGATGCCCAACGGCACACACGGCAGGCCTTCCAGCAGGTAGAGCCATTGCCAGCCGCGAAGCTGGAACATCCCGTCGAGCCAGGTCATGATCGCCCCGGCAGCCGGGCCGGCCAGGATCGGCGCAAGGGTGTAAGACATATAGAAGATCGCGGTCGCCTGGGCGATACGCCGTCTTGGATACCACAGCGTCAGGTAGTACAGGACGCCGGGAACAAACCCGGCCTCGAACACGCCGACCAGGAAGCGCACGATGTAAAACTGCGTGGGTGTCCTCACGAAGATCATGGCCGCCGAGGCGAGCCCCCACAGGATCAGGATGCGCAGGAAGGTTTTCCGGACCCCGATGCGCGACAGCAGCATGTTGCTGGGCACTTCGAACAGCGCATAGCCGATGAAGAAGACGCTGACGCCCAGCCCGAATACAGCATCGCTGAACCCCAGCTCGTCGCGCATCTGGAGCTGGGCGTAGCCCACGTTGGTGCGATCGAGAAAACTGAAGACATAGCAGACGCACAGCACCGGCAGTATTCGCCAGCTCACCTTCCGGAACAGCCTGCTTTCGTTGTCCGCCGTCACGTCGATATGCACCGTGCCCATGCCATGTCTCCGACTGTTGTAGATGTCGCGCCGATTATCGGAGCCGGGTCCGGAGCGGACTGTCGCCTTTTGGCAGTCTCCGATGCGGACTTACCCGCGGCCGATCTATTGGTCGTTCTCCGAACGCGTTGCCGAAATCTGAAAAATGTCAAAAAAGTAGCTTACCGGCCCAGCCAGTAAGGTGCGCAAGCCAGATGCAGCATCTGCGAAGCAGCTTTCGCGCTCTGTTTGTGAACTTGGTCACTGCTGCGACGAAAATATTCAAGTTATCGAACGAAATGTCTTGGTTGGCACTGCCTCATCGCTCTGTAACCATAGATTCAGATCGGAAAGGAGTTGCCATGAAGCGCTGGGTTTCCCTTCCTTACAAGCCGCGCCAATGATGTCGTCAGCGAGGAAGATCATCCATACTCGGGGGGCAAGTCGTGAACCAGTGCTACAAGCGCCCAGCATGGGGAGCCGGCCGTACCTGTACCGCGGCGCTGGCCGTGCTTGCACTCGGAGCGGGACCGAAGCCCGCACTCGCGGACGAAAGCGGCGTGAGCTTCTGGCTGCCAGGGCAATTTGGCAGCCTTGCGGCGGTGCCGACGGCACCGGGCTGGTCGCTGGGCGCCGTGTATTACCACCCCTCCGCGAGTGAAGGCGGGAGCAAGACTTTCCAACGCGGTGGCCGCATCACGGGCGGGGTGGATGCCCGGGCCGACCTGATATTCGTCGCGCCGACCTATACGTTCAAGGAACCGCTCCTTGGCGGGCAAGCATCGGCGTCCGTCGTTGGCGCATTCGGGCGTAGCCGGGTGGGCGTCAATACGACGCTCTCGGGGCCGGGCGGCGGGGTCATATCGGGCGCGCAAAGCGATTCGCGCACCGGCGTCAGTGACCTGTACCCGCTGGGCACACTGAAATGGAACCACGGCGTACATAACTTCATGGCGTACACCATGATGGGTATACCGGTCGGCGCCTACGACGCGAACCGGCTCGCCAACATTGGACTCGGGCATCGGTCGGTGGACGCGGGCGGCGGCTACACCTATTTCGACAAGAAGAACGAATTCTCCGCAGTGCTCGGCTTTACCTACAACTTCGAAAACCCTGACACTGACTACAAGAACGGGGTGGACTCTCACCTGGACTGGGCAGCGTCGCACTTCTTCTCCGAACATGTCCATGCCGGCGTCGTCGGCTATTTCTACAACCAGCTAGGCGGCGACAGCGGCACGGGTGCCCGGCTCGGCGACTTCAAGTCGCGTGTCGCCGGAGTCGGTCCTCAGGTCGGCTACTTCTTCAAAGTCGGCTCACAGGAATGGTATGTCACTCAAGGCGTACTGGGAATTCGCGGCCAGGAACCGGCCGGAGGGGTGGAATCTCTGGCTAAGCGTCGCCATTCCCCTTGGCCCTTCGAAGAAGTGAGGCGCGCGCAGCCGGCGCTGCCCCGGGCGGCGCGGCATTCCCCGATGGGTTGGCGCAGTGCGCGAGCAATCGGGCTATGCGGTCGTACGCAATGGCCACTTCATGGCGCCGCGCTGTTTGCTGCGCTGGGCGGCGCCGGGAAGTTCTTCTCCGCCTTTGCCGCCGGCAACCTTGAAGGCATCGTCGCCTGCTTCGATGACGACTTCGTATGGACGCTGCCCGCCGGCAGCCCGCCCCTGCCGAAATCAGCATGGCAGATCGTCAGCGAAGCCCATATGCAGCCCGGCGATATGCTGATCGAGAAGCGCCAGTACGGCGCCTTCTACGGCACTGGCCTGGACCAGCAGTTGCGCAGGCGGAACATCCGCACCATCGTGCTGGGCGGCATCGCGACCAATATCGGCGTGGAGTCGACGGCACGGGCGGCGCTGGACCGGGGCTACGCGCTGGTGTTTGCCGAGGACGGCATGACCGGCCTGACCGAGGCGTCGCACCGCTTTGCATGCGATACGATCTTCCAGATCCTTGGGCGGGTGCGGTCGTCTGACGAGATTGGGCGCGCGATCGAAGCGGGCGCGCGCGCATAGCGCAGCAAAGGCGGCCGCTCGCACTCACCCTGACTGGGAATTCGTTTCCAGCGTCACGCTGCCGCTCTCCAGCAGCGCTTCCGTCAGCATCGCCACCAGTGGCTCGATGACCGGCTGCATCGCCGGGCTCTCGCCAATTACGGAGACCTCGGCCATGGGCAGCGCGGGCCATTGCGCCGACGGCGACAGGATGCGCATGCCATGCTGCGCGAACGACTTGCCCAGCACGGTCACGCCAAGCCCGCCGAGCACGGCTGCCTGCACGCCGCTGAGGCTGCTCGCGGTGCAGGCGACCACCCACTCGCGCCGCGCGTCATTGAGGACGTCCGTCATGATCTCGCGGTAGGCGCACGGTGGCCGCATCATGACCAGCCGGGCCGGCCGGCGCGAATCGGGCCGATAGCCGGTGGCCGCGAGCCAGACCAGCGGCTCGCGCCAGATCACGCGGCCGCGCACTGCGGGGCCGCCTTTCCTTGCCTTGGCGATCACCACGTCGAGCGCGCCTGCCTCGTAGTCCGCCAGCAGATCCTGGCTGGCGCTTGTGGCCAGTTCGATCTGCACATCGGGATACTGCTCGCTGAAGCGGGACAGCAGGCGCGGCAGCTGCGTCTGCACCAGGTTCTCCGAAATGCCCAGCCGCATCAGTGCGGGCTTTGGCGGCTCCCGCAGCTCCCGCAGGAACGCGTCGTAGTGGCCCAGCAAACGCTTGGCCGCCGCCAGGGCCCGTTCGCCATCCCGCGTCAAGGTCAGGGAGCGGCTCGATCGCTCGAACACGCGCAGGTCAAGCACGTCCTCCAGCCGCAACACCTTCTGGCTGACCGCGGATTGCGAGCGGCCGATCAGGCCCGCCGCCGCGGTGAAGCTGCCGGATTCGGCGACTGCCACGAAGGCTCTGAGCAAATCGGGTTCGACGTCCTGCATGGCATGGCCCATCAATCAGGCAAACGAATAGATGCAAGAAAGATTATTCGTTTGTCTTCTCGGTTTCAACTGCCAATAATCGGTTCACCAATTCTTTTCTCAAGGAGCGTGATGTGATGTGCCGCACAGATTCCATTGCCATCGTCGAGAACTTCTGGCGCCAGGTCTGGCAAGGCAGGAACCCCGATGCGATCGACAGCCTTGTCGCCGAAGACTTCGCCATTACGTCCGGCGGTGTCGAGATCCGCTCGCGCCCGCAGTTCAAGCAATGGGTGGCGGCCTTCCTTGCGAGCATCGACGACTTCCGCTTCGAGGTGGTCGAGACCTTCCAGAATGCAAGCGGCGACCGGGTGGTGTCGCGCTGGATCGTGACCGGCAGGAACAACGGCTTCATGGGCTCGTCGCCGTGCCAGTCGCCGATCCGCATGACCGGCACCGCGGTGCTGCATGTGCGCGAGGATGGCCTGCTGCAGCACAACTGGGTCGAGCGCAGCGCGCTGGAAGTCCAGCGCAGCCTGGCCGGCGCGGCGCGTTGAGCAGCATGTCCCGCATCCCACGGCGCTACGGGCATTTCGTGTTCGGCGCGATCCAGTCGGGCATGAGCTGCGCCGTCGCCGCTGCCATCGCCAGCGCGCCCTTCTACGGGCGCGGCAGTTTCCTGTCGCACTGGCTGCATGCCTACGCCGTGTCGTGGGCCATCATGCTGCCCATCGTGCTGCTGGCCGCGCCTGCGATACGGCGCGCCGTCGATGCGCTGACGCACTAGTACAACATCCCGTAAATAGCTTTAATAATTATCGGGCTGAAAATACGGCTGCAGGAGCGTGACAACCAACTCGGCCATCTCGTCGAGCGAGCCTGCGCCTGGCAACGGTTCCCAACGCCCACTATGGCTGCGAAAGGCGGCACCATAGCGATTGCGGCCGAGCTCGGTCAGCCGAGCCACCACGGTCGGCTCCTCGTCGTCCAGACGTTTGATCAGCAGGTGACGCCCGTAGGCTTGTGTGATGATCTGCTCGTGGCCGAGCAGGCTGCGCAGTTGCTGCTGCAATTTGGCAGCGTAATGTTTGGTGGGTAAGGCTGGCATTTGGATCCTCGATTATGATGCGCCGGTTTGCAACGGATAGCCCCGGAAACTCCATTTGAACGGGTGGGCCACCTGATTGTGCGCGCGGACGAACTGCTCGGTGCGTTCGCGCAGGTGCGCGATGCTGGTGTGGCTCGCTTGGCGCAGCACCCGGCGCGTGTAGCAGGCAAACCAGAGCTCGATCTGATTGACCCAACTCGCGTGCAATGGCGTGAAGTGGAAGTGAAACCGCCCATCGTGCCGCGCGTTGAATGCCTGCCAGACGGCTTCGGCGCGATGCGTGTTCAGGTTATCCCAGACGACGTGCACCTGTTTGCCCGGGTACGCGCTTGCCACGCGCTCCATGAAGGCGACCAGATCGTCCTGGGTGCGCCGGTCGCGGCATTCTGCCAGCACCTGTCCGGTATGCACGTCTAGCGCAGCAATCAATGCCTGGGTGCCGTGACGAATATATTCAAACTCACGCCGACGCAGTCGTCCCGGCGCGGGTGCACGTCCCGGGTACTTACGCTCGATGGCCTGAATGCCGGTCTTCTCGTCGATACTGAGCACCACCGCGTTTCGAGGTGCCTTGCGATACAGCTTACAAATCCCGTTGACCTTCTCGCGAAAGGCCGGGTCGGGGCTGTGTAGCCATTGCTGGACCCGGTGCGGACGTACGTCGCCGGCCTGCAGAATGCGCTGCACCTGGCTGCGGCTGATCTGCCCGACGACGCCGCGCTCCACGGCGCGCGCCACAATCTCGTCCAGCGTGGGCGTGACCCGCCCCTCAGGTTCCTGCATTTCGCAAGCCAGCGAGATCAACTGTAGTCGCGCTTCATGGGTGATGCGTGGGGGACGGCCACTGCGCTCGCCCTCGCGAATGCCTTGGGCACCTCGCTGGGCAATGCGCTTGCGCCACAGGCAAACCGTTTGCACCGATACACCCAGTTCCCGCGCAATGACCGTATTGGAGTGGCCCTCGTGGGCCCACAACGCGATTCGCGCGCGCATCACGTCTCGCTGCGCAGCCGTCTTGCGCTCGATCAGCGATAGCAGTTCCTGTCTTTCTTTCTTCGCCAGCTTCACTGGCGTTGCATGGCGGCCTCGGCTCATCCCGTCATGATATCCGAGGCAATTAATTATTCAACCTATTTACGGGATGTTGTACTAGGCCGCGGCCGGCACGGGCATTCCGAAGGAATCCGCGCCCGGCCGGCCGCATCGTTCGCCCTTCCCTTCAGGCCAGGAAGAAATCACGCAACGCCGCCGCTACCGCGCCCGGGTCGTTTTCCGCGGGGAAATGACTGGCGCGCGGGATGCGCACCAGCCGGGTGTGCGGAATCTCGCGCGCAAAGCGTTCGGCATGCTCGATGCGCTGGAAGGGATCGTCCTCGCCCCAGACCAGCAGCTTGGGGATTGCCGACGCGCGCAAGGCCGGCACCAGTGCCTGTGTATGGCGATTGTCCGCCGCTCCGGCCAGCGCCATCCACGAGCGCGCCACGCGCGCATCCAGCCATGGCGCCAGGTACGCCTCCACCAGTTCAAGGGTTGCCGCACGATCCAGGCATCGCGTGATCGCCGTTCGCCGCGCCGAGAGGATTTCCTCGTGGGTGGTGGCGGCGACCACCGCCGGGTCGCGGAAGCGCGCCACGGCCGGCACCGGCCATGAGTCGTACATCACGGCATTGACCAGCGCCAGATGGCTGACTTCGATGCCACCGTGTACGAGCAGGTGCTGCGCGATCCCGCCGCCGATGTCGTGCGCGGCCAGCCTGACGGGGCCGGTGATCCCGGCCGCATGCGCAAACCGTTCCACCCAGGCCGCAAGTGCCGGGATCGATGCCGTATCGATGGTCAGCTCGCCGCCGGAGCGGCCGAGCCCGGGCAGGTCCACCGCCACGCAGTGCAGCCCGGCCGCCGCCAGTTCATCCAGCACCGGCTGCCACACGCGGCTCCAGAACGTGCCGTGCAGCAGCAGCACGGTGGGATGCGCAGGATCGCCGGCGTTCAGGTAACTGGTGGCCACGCCATCCACATCAATGGTCAGTCTTAGCATGTCATTGCCTCAAAGCCATAGGGTTGAAAGATATTGTGCTGTGCTTCTGCTATGGAAGACAGTCGGCCAGCCTCACGGCTGGCCTTGAGGTTGCATACGCTGCCGCACAGTTACCGCAGCGGCATGCCGCGCGTCTCGGGCGTCTTGCAGAACGTCAGCAGGGTGATGAAGGCGCCGCAGCCCACGTAGAGGAAGAACCAGCCCTCCTGCCCGCGCGACGACAGCCAGGTCAGCAGGTAAGGGGTCGTGCCACCGAGCAGCGCCACCACCAGGTTGTAGCCGGCGCCGATGCCCACCCCGCGCACTTGCGTATCGAACCACTCGGCCATGATCGATGGCGCGATCGACGCATAGAGCGCAAACGCCATCAGCCCGAAGCATTCGATCAGCAGCAGCGTCCAGAAGTCCGCGTTGAGCATCGACACGACCGGATACAGGAACAGCAGGTTGAGCAGCGCATAGACGAGCAACTGCGGGCGTCGGCCAAAGCGGTCCGACAGCGCACCGCACAGCGGCAGCGCCAGCATGAACAGCGCAATGCTGATGGTGCTCGCCTGGAATGCAACGTCGGGCGTGGCGCCGCCCTTGCGCATTGCGTAGACCGGCATGTAGCTGACAAAGAGATAGAAGCTGAACGCCGGCAGCACCGTGCTTCCCATCAGGCGCAGCATTGCGCCGCGGTGGTGCTGCCAGACCCAGCCCAGCGAGCGCCGGCGGATCTCTCCTGCGGCCTTCATCTTCGAGAACGCCTGCGTCTCGTTGACCCCGTGGCGAATCCAGAAGCCGAACACCGAGCCGCAGCCGCCGAGGAAGAACGGGATGCGCCAGCCGTAGTCGTGCAGGGCCTCGGGCGTCATGAACCGCGTCATCACCCAGGCCAGGCCCGAGGCCAGCAGCAGGCCCGCGGCAATGCTGCAGAACAGGAAGCTGCCGTAGAAGCCGCGCCTGGCCGCCGGCGCCGATTCCGTCAGGTAGGTGGTGGCCGCACCGTACTCGCCGCCGACCGACAGTCCCTGCACCATGCGCGCGACGGTCATCAGCACCGGCGCCCAGATGCCGATCTGCGCGTACGTCGGCAGGATCGAGATCGCGAACGACGAACCCGCCATCATCATGATGCACAACGTCAGCGCGCTGCGCCGGCCATAGCGGTCGGAAAACCCGCCGATCAGCCAGCCACCCAGCGGGCGCATGAAAAAGCCGATGGCGAACACCGCGAAGGTCGACAGCAGGGCGGCATTGCTGTCGTCGCCCGGAAAGAACTGCTTGCTGAAATAGATGGCGAATACCGTGTAGATCGACCAGTCGAACCACTCGACCGTATTGCCGATGCTGCCGGCAAAGATGGTGCGCACCGCGCCGCTGCGCGCGGGCGCGGGATGGGCTTGCGCCAGGTCCTGCACCTGGCTGGTCTGGATTTCCATATTGTCTCCCCGGGCCCTGCTCGGTGGCGGCAGGGTCCTCTGTCTTTCGCGCGGCGGTTGCCGCGGGCTTTGTCGATGGCGCGCTTCGCGTGCAGTGGATCAGCGGATCAGCTTGTCGAGGTCGCGCTGGTCCAGGCCGTTCTCTTCGTAGTGGCGGCGTGCGGCAGCGACCTTGGTGAAGACGTCCTCATGGCCGATGATGTTGTCGCCGTCGAGGTAGATGTAACCCGCCACCGCGTGGAACCAGGTGATCATTTCCGGCACGTCGTCCGGCACCACCAGGGTATGGGTCTCGCCCGGGGGTTCCATGATGAACGAGCCTTCGGTGTACATCTCTTCGTGCTCGAGATAGAACCAGCGGCCCTTGAGCACCACCGCATGCACCGCGCCGAAATGCTTGTGGCACGACAGCACGCCGGACTTACGGACGCGCAGCAGATTGACGTAATATCCCTGCGTCACGCCGAAGCACAACGGCAGGAAGGCGACGCCATCGGCCTGGGGGATCCAGCGGATGTCATCGATGTCGCTGAGGTTGCCGAAGAAGATATCCGGGCGCGCGTCAGGCGGCAGCGGATTTACCGCCGCCTGCACGCCGCGGGGATTATGGAATTTGCGCGAATACACTTGCACAACGAGCTCCTTTGAGTGGGTACTGACCCTGGTCAGGCAGGGTTGAGCGCATTGTGTTGCGTGAAGAATCCGCGAACCAGCACCGCGGCGGAATAGCCGCTGTGCCAGGCAGGCACAGGTCGCCTTGCCGCCGGGCGCGGACAATGCCAATGATCGGAGGCCGGCGCGCCCGCGCACGGCCACCAGGGGCAACAAGACCGTGGACAAATATTCAGAGCTCGTCGCTTTCCTGCATTCGGCCCGCAGCCGCAGCTTCTCAGCGGCCGCGCGCAATCTCGACATCACGCCGTCAGCGGTCAGCAAGCTGGTCGCGCGGCTGGAGACGCGCCTAGGCGTGCGCCTGTTCGTGCGGCAGGGACGCACCGTCGCCCTGACCGAAGAAGGCCAGAGCTACCTGCCCAGCGCGGAGATGGTGGTGGAAGCGATGGCCAATGCGGATGCGCACGGCGAAGCGCTCGGCGAGGCGCTGAACGGCAAGGTGCGCGTGCACACCATGCTGACGTTCGCGCGGCACCAGATCGTGCCTTGGCTGCCCGCGTTCCTGAAGTCTTATCCGGGGCTGTCGGTGGAGTTCCATATCGCGCCACAGTATGAAGACGCCTTCGACAAGGGCGTGGACGTCGCCATCCACAGCGGCGCGCTGCCCAGTTCCTCACGCGTGGCCCGCAAGATCGCCGCGAGCCGCTGGATCGTGTGCGCGTCACCGGAATACCTGGCGCGGCATGGCAGGCCCCGGACGCCAGCCGACCTGCAGCAGCACACCTGCGTGGGCTTCAGTTTTGTCAGTGAGTGGAATGTGTGGCCGTTCCGCGCCGCGGACGGCACTACCTACGGCGTGCGGCCGGCCAGCGTGGTCGACACCACGCAAGGCGAGATCGCGCGCGACCTGGCGCTCGACGGTTTCGGGATCGTGCGGCTGGCCGAGTTCCATATCGGCGAGGACCTGCGCGCAGGCCGGCTGATGCCGGTGCTGGAGGCCTATCAGGACCCGGCCAAGGAACCGCTCTACCTGGTCTACCCCAACCGCAAGCATCTCAGCCCGCGCGTGAAGGTGTTCTGCGACTACCTCACCGAACGGCTGGCGACGCAGTCCTGGGCGCAGTAGCGCGCGGCGTCAGTCCGCGCGCGGCACCGGCCTCGCGTGCGGCGCCGCCACCGGCGACTGCAGGTCGAGCTTGGCGGACTGGTAGCCGCGCCGGAAATCCTGCACGTGCTTGTCCATCCAGGCCTGCGCGCCGTCCTCGTCGCCCGCGCGGATCGCGGCGACGATCGCCTTGTGTGCCTCCAGCAGCCGCTTGCCTGCCACCGGCACGCGCGTCATCACGGCGGCGAATGCGGGATAGAACAGCCGGCTGAGCGGTTCACGGGCCAATACCAGCGCGCGGTTGCCGCTCATCGCGGCGACGATGCCGTGGAACTCGATGTCGAGCTCCACCAGGCTCTCGCCGGCCTTCAGCGCCTGCTCGGTCCTGCGCAGGTTATCGTCGAGCCGCTCCAGCGCCTCGGGCGTCGCACGCGCGGCGGCCAGCCGCGCCATTGGCGGCTCCAGCACCGACATGGCCTGCCATAGCTCGTCGAAGACGATCTCGTGCAGCACCAGCGCGCGCTCCAGCTGCTTGCCGACCTCTGCGTCGGAGGGGCGCGTCACCACCATCTTCTTGGCGTGCTCGCGGCGCACCAGGTTGGCTTCCTCGAGCACGCGGATGCCCTCGCGCACCGTGGAGCGGTTCACGCCGAACATCTCGCACAGCCTGGCCTCGGTCGGCAGCGGGTCGCCTTCACGCAGCCGGCCGTCCAGGATGCGCTCGATCATGGCCTCGGCCAGCACCCGGTATGCCGGGATGGTGCGGATCTTCTCGAATTGGGCTTCCAACGCTATTCCTCGCTTGTGCCGGCGCAGGCACCGGCCTACGTCCCATTGTCTGACCATCAGACTATTCAATCACACCCACGGTGTCAAACCCTCTCGGGCGCTTGACAAGCAAAAAGTGGCTGCTATTCTGATTGTCAGACAAACCGACACACGTTCGGTTCACACCGCCCGCCGGCAATGCCGGCAAGGAGAGGAGACACAATGCAACGCAAACCACTCACCACGGCCGTGGCGTGGGCGCTGGCGCTCGCCCTGCCGCCTGCGCTGGCGCAAAAGCCCGCCAGTTCGCCGGGCACCTCGCCCGGCATCTCGGACAGCGAAGTCCGCATCGGCGTGCTGACCGACCTGTCCGGCATCTACTCCGACCTGTCCGGCTCGGGTTCGGTGCTGGCCGCGAAGATGGCGATCGATGACTTCAAGGCCACCGGCAAGCCTGCCTTCGCCATACGGCTGGTCTCGGCCGACCACCAGAACAAGCCCGACGTCGCCTCGACCAAGGCGCGCTCGTGGTTCGACGAAGACAAGGTCGACATGATCGTCGACCTGCCCGCCTCGTCGGCGTCGCTGGCCGCGGTCAAGCTGGCGAAGGAGAAGCAGCGCCTGGTGATCGTGTCCAGCGGCGCCTCGACGCGCATCACCAACGAAGACTGCACCCCCACGGCCTTGCACTGGACCTACGACACCTACGCCCTGGCTACCGGGACCGCGAGCGCCGTGCTCAAGCGCGGCGGCGACAGCTGGTACTTCATCACCGCCGACTACGCCGGCGGGCGCGCGCTGGAGAAGGACGCGGCCGACGTGGTCACCGCCGGCGGCGGCAAGATTGTCGGGCGTTCGACGCACCCGTTCCCGGGCTCGGACTTCTCTTCCTACCTGCTGGCGGCGCAGGCCTCCAAGGCCAAGGTGATCGCGCTGGCCAATGCCGGCAACGACACCACCAACACCATCAAGCAGGCGGCGGACTTCGGCATCACCCGCAAGCAGACCATGGCGGCGACCCTGATGTTCATTACCGACGTGCACAGCCTGGGGCTGGACAAGGCCCAGGACATGTACCTGACCGAAGGCTTCTACTGGGACCTGGACGAGCAGACGCGGGCCTGGTCCAAGCGCTTCCATGCAGTGCAGAAGCGCATGCCGACCATGGCGCAGGCCGGGGTCTACTCCGCCGTGCTGCACTACCTGAAGTCGGTGCAGGCCGCGGGCAGCGACGACGCGATGACCGCGGTGAAGAAGATGCGCGAGCTGCCGGTCTCGGACATGTTCGCGCGCAACGGCAAACTGCGCGAGGACGGGCGCATGGTGCACGACATGTACCTGTTGCAGGTGAAGAAGCCCGCCGAGTCCAAATACCCGTGGGACTACTACCACGTCCGGCAGGTGATCCCGGGCGACCAGGCCTTCCTGCCGCTTGCCAAATCGACCTGCGCCAGCGTGCGCAAGGGGTAACGCCGTGGCAACGATCCTGCCAGCCTCGCCGCGCGCCGCCGCCCATGGGGACCCGGACATGCCTGGGTTCCGCCCGCGCAGCCAGACCGTTCCGCTCGACTGGGCGCGGCTGCGCCGCTACCTCGCCGGGCTCGGCCATGAACTGGACCTGGCGGAGATGCCCAGGCAGTTTGCCGGCGGCCTGGCCAACCTGAACTACCTGATCCGTCTCGACGGGCGCCAGTGCGTGCTGCGCCGCCCGCCGCCCGGTCCGCTGCCGCCCGGCGCCAACGACATGGCGCGCGAGCACCGCGTGCTCGGCAGCCGTCTCTGGCAGCGCTACCCGCAGGCGCCGCGCAGCCTGTTGTACTGCGTCGACCCGGACGTGCTGGGCGCGCACTTCCTGGTGATGGAGTACCGCCCCGGCCTGACCATCGGCGCCGAACTGCCGCCCTGGCTGGACAGCAGCGTCGCCGGCCCGCGCATCGCCCATACGCTGGTCGACCTGCTGGTACAACTGCACACCACCGACGCCGCCGAGGTCGGCCTGGACGATCTCGGCAAGCCCGACGGTTTCCTGTCCCGCGCGATCGAGGGCTGGACGCGCCGCGCCGAAGCCCTCAACGGCGCGGCCCCGCACCCCGCCGTGCGCGAACTGGCGCAGTGGCTGCGCGCGCATTGCCCGCCCGACGGCAAGCCCACGCTGCTGCACTGCGACTTCAAGCTCGACAACGTCGTGCTCGATCCCGAGACCCTGCGCCCGCGCGCCGTGCTGGACTGGGACATGGCCACCCGTGGCCACCCGCTGTTCGACCTGGCCACGCTGCTCAGCTACTGGACCGAGCCGGGCGACCCCGAGGCCGTGCGCGAACTGCGCCAGATGCCGACCACGTCGCCCGGGTTCCCGTCCCGCGCGCAGGTCGCCGAAGCCTACCGCCAGCGCACCGGCTGTGACCTGTCGGACCTGCCGTTCCATCGCGTGCTGGCGCTGTTCAAGCTCGGCGTGGTGTTCCTGCAACTGCATGCGCGCTATCAGGCAGGCGCCACCACCGAGCCCAGGTTCGCCAGCTTTGGCCGTATCGGCCGGTCGATCCTGGACTTCACGCATGACATCGCGCACGGACGCGCAAGCTAGGCGGACAGCAGATCCGCAACCATGGAGACAAGCCAGATGGACTTCACCTTACCCGATTCGCTGCAAGTGCTGCGCGCGCGCACCGCGGCGTTTATCCGCGACGAAATCATCCCGCTCGAGGCCGATCCCGGACGCGGCGCGCACGGCCCCACCGAAGCGCTGCGCGTGGAACTCAATCACCGCGCACGGCGCGCCGGGTTGCTGGCGCCGCATGTGGCCGAGGAATGGGGCGGCCTGGGGCTGTCGCATCTCGGGCGCGCAGTAGTGTTCGAGGAAGCCGGCTATTCCATGCTAGGCCCGCTGGCGCTGCATTGCGCGGCGCCGGACGAGGGCAACATGCACCTGCTGGAAGTGGTGGCCACCCCTGCACAGAAGGCGCGATGGCTGCGGCCGCTTGCCGCCGCGGAGATCCGCTCCTGCTTCTGCATGACCGAACCCCACCCCGGCGCCGGCTCCGATCCCGGGCTGCTGCAGACCACGGCCGAGCGCGACGGCGAAGGCTACGTGATCCGCGGCCACAAATGGCTGATCACCGGCGCGGACGGTGCCGGCTTCGCCATCGTGATGGCGACCGTGCCGGGAGAAGGCGGCGGGCCGACCATGTTCCTGACCGACATGCAGGTGCCCGGCATCCGCATCGGGCGCATCATCGACAGCATCGACCAGAGCTTCGCGGGCGGCCATGCCGAGGTGTTCTTCGAAGGCTGCCGCGTCGGCCCGGACCAGGTGCTCGGTGAAGTCGGCCAGGGATTGCGCTATGCGCAGGTGCGGCTCGCGCCCGCGCGGCTCACCCATTGCATGCGCTGGTTGGGCGCCGCGCGCCGCGCGCACGACATCGCCACCGCCCATGCGCGCGAGCGCCACGCGTTCGGCAAGCCGATCGGCGAGCACGAAGGCGTTGGTTTCATGCTGGCCGACAACGAGATCGACATCCACATGTGCCGGCTTTCGATCTGGCACACGGCCTGGCTGCTCGACCAGGGCCAGCACGGCAGGCATGAATCCAGCATGGCCAAGGTGTTCTGCTCGGAGGCAATCTTCCGCATCGCGGACCGCTGCGTGCAGGTGCTGGGCGGCCTGGGCGTGACGCGCGATACCGTGGTGGAGCAGATCTTCCGCGAGGCGCGCGCGTTCCGCATCTACGACGGTCCTTCCGAGGTCCATCGCTGGGCCATTGCACGGCGCGCGCTGCGCACGGAGACCGCACGATGAACGACTACGCAAACCTGTTCGACCTGCGCGACCAGG
Organism: Cupriavidus sp. PB-02; assembly: GCF_058252315.1. Lineage (NCBI taxonomy): Bacteria > Pseudomonadati > Pseudomonadota > Betaproteobacteria > Burkholderiales > Burkholderiaceae > Cupriavidus > Cupriavidus sp. PB-02. The sequence goes on along the minus strand of NZ_CM177695.1, from coordinate 875,339 downwards.
TCGCCGTGGTGACCGGCGGCGGGCGCGGCATCGGGCGCGCGATTGCCGAGGCGCTGGCGGCCCACGGCGCCCGCGTGGTGGTGTGCGGACGCACCGCGGGCACGCTGGATGCCGTGGCCGAGGCCATCCGCGGCCGCGGCGGCGAAGCCATGGCGGTGAGCGCCGACGTCGGTAGCGACGACGATATCCAGCGCCTGCGCGACACCGTGCTCGACCGCCACGGGCAGATCGACATCCTCGTCAACAACGCCGGCATCGATCCGCACTATGCCTCGATGGAGCACACCACCGACGAGGCATGGCGGCAGATCCTGGAGATCAACCTCACCGGCGTCTATCGCTGCTGCCGCCTGCTGGGCGAAGCGATGCTGCCGCGCCGCCAGGGCACCATCGTCAACATCAGCTCCATCGCCGGCCATATCGGCCTGAAGCGGCAGGTGCCCTACGCAGCCTCCAAGGGCGGTGTCGAGCAACTGACCAAGGCGCTGGCGCACGACTGGGCCGAGCATGGCATCCGCGTCAACGCTATCGCCTATGGCTTTGTGCAGACCGACCTGACCGCCGGCGTGGTGGCGCATCCGCATATCGGCGCGAAGCTGTTGTCGCGGATCCCGCTGGGCCGCTTCGGCAAGCTGGCGGACGTGCCCGGCGCCGCGGTGTTCCTGGCCTCGCCGGCCGCGGCCTACGTCACCGGCCACAGCCTGCTGGTGGACGGCGGCTGGACCGCCACCTGAACCAAACCACTGACAGCCATGACCACCGCCCTTGAAGGACTCAAGATCCTGGACCTGACCCGCCTGCTGCCCGGTGCCTTCTGCACGCAGCTGCTCGCCGACTACGGCGCCGACGTGCTCAAGATCGAGCAGCCGGGCCAGGGCGACTACAACCGGCAGTTCGCGCCGATCCACAAGCAGGAGTCGGGCTCGTTCCTGCTGCTCAACCGCAACAAGCGCAGCCTGACGCTGGACCTGAAATCGCCCGAGGGCAAGGAGGTGTTTCTGCGGCTGGCGAGCGAGGCCGACGTCGTGGTGGAAGGCTTCCGCCCTGGCGTGATGGAGCGCCTCGGCCTGCACTATGACGTGCTGGCGGCGGCCAACCCGCGCCTGATCTATTGCGCGATCTCCGGCTACGGCCAGGACGGTCCGCGCGCGCAGGCGTCCGGCCACGACCTCAACTACATGGCGCTGACCGGTGCCTTGCAGCTCTTCGGCACGCCGGCCACGGGGCCGATCGTGCCCGGGCTGTCGATCGCCGACGTCGGCGGCGGCTCGCTGATGGCGGCGGTCGGCATCCTGACCGCGCTGGCGGCGCGCGGTGCCAGCGGCCGCGGCCAGTTCGTCGATATCTCGATGGCCGACGGACTGGTGAGCTGGCTGTGCTACCACGCCGCCGACTACCTGTTCGGCGGCGTCGAGCCGCGCGGCGGCGAGCGGCCGTTCATCGGCCAGGCGCCCTGCTACAACGTGTACTGCTGCGCCGACGGCCGCCATTTGTCGCTGGGCATCATCGAGGCGCATTTCTGGCACCGCTTCTGCGACCTGATCGGGCGGCCGGACTTCAAGTCCATGCAGTGGCCGACGGGCGAGGACGCCCTGCTCCAGCAGGCGATCCTGACCGCGGTGTTCGGCGCCGAGCCATGCGATACATGGGTCGAGCGGCTGGCGCAGGCCGATATCCCGGCCAGCCCCGTCAATACGATGGCCGGGGCCTTCGACGATCCTCAGTTGCGGCACCGAGGCATGCTGCAGCACCTGGACCATCCGGTCGAGGGACGCATTCCGCAACTCGGCTTCCCGATCAAGTTCTCGGCCTCGCCCGGCACGTTCCGGCTGCCACCGCCGCTACTGGGCGAGCACAGCGAGTCGGTGCTCACCGGGCTTGGCTATTCCGCCGGCGAGATCGCGCGCCTGCGTGAGCGCGCCGTGATCTAGCGCCATACCTGATAACAATTGCCGTGGCGCCATCGCAGCGCCCAGGAGACAGACATGCCCGACCCGATGAAGGCGTACGCCGACGCCTATCGCCGCTTCCGCTGGTGCCTGCCGGCGACATTCAACTTTGGCCGCGACGTCGTGGATGCGCACGCGCAGCGGCAGCCCGACCAGCTCGCCTTGCTGTGGTGCGACGACAGCGGCGCCGAGCGCCGCCTTACCTTCGGCGACATGCGCACCCTGTCCAACCGCTTCGCCAACCTGCTGGCCGGCGCGGGCGTGCGCCGCGGCGACCGCGTCATCGTGATGCTGCCGCGCATCCCGCATTGGCAGGTGGCGATGGTGGGATGCCTGAAGCTCGGCGCGGTGCCAATCCCTTGCATCGAGATGCTGACCGCCAAGGACGTCGGCTACCGCATCAGCCACGCCGGCGCCACGGCGGTGGTGGCGCACCGCGACAGCGTCGGCAAGTTCGATAGCATTGCCGGCATCGACACCCGCATTGCCGTGGGCGGCGCGCCCGGATGGCTGGACTTTGACGAAGCGCTGGCCGCCTGCGACGCCGATTTCGCTTGCGCCGACATGGCGCCGGACGAGCCGGCCATCCTCTACTACACCTCCGGCTCGACCGGCAATCCAAAGGGCGTGCTGCACGCATCGCGCGCGCTCTATAGCTGGCGCGTGGCCGCCAGCGACTGGCAGGGCCTGCGCGAAGACGACCTGATGTGGTGCACCGCCGATACCGGCTGGAGCAAGGCCGGCACCAGCATCCTGTTCGGGCCATGGTCGGCGGGCACTGCCGTGCTGTTCTACAACGGCCCGTTCGATCCCGCCACGCGGCTGGCCCTGATCGCGCGCCATGGCGTCACCGTGTTCTGCGGCGCCGCAACGGAGTTCCGCCACCTCGTCAATGCGCGCTTTGCGGACTACGACCTGGGCCGGCTGCGCCTGGCGGTCTCCGCCGGCGAGGCGGTCAACCCGGACGTGGTGCGCCGCTGGCGCGAGGGCACCGGCGTCGAACTGCGCGAGGGCTACGGCCAGACCGAGACGCTGATGACTGTGGTGAACCCGCCCGGCGCACCCGTGCGGCCGGGCGCGATGGGACTGCCGCTGCCGGGCTCGACGCTGGCGATACTGGACGAGCAAGGGCATCCCCTGCCGCCCGGCACCAGCGGCCAGCTGGCGCTGCGCCTGCCCAATCCGCAGGTGATGCTCGGCTACTGGAACGACCCGGACCTGACCGCGTCGACCCGCGTGCAGCACGAGGGCACCGAATACTTGCTGACCGGCGACCTGGCCCACGCCGATGCCGACGGCTACCTGTACTACGACGGCCGCAGCGACGACATCATCAGCTCGGCCGGCTACCGCATCGGCCCGATGGAAGTGGAAAACGCGCTGATCGAGCATCCCGCGGTGCTGGAATGCGCGGTGGTGGGCAGCCCCGACGTGGAGCGCGGCGAGATCGTCAAGGCCTTCGTCACGCTGCGGCCCGGCTTCGAGCCAGGCGATGCGCTGGTACGCGCGCTGCAGGACCATGTCAAGCAGGTCACCGCGCCCTACAAGTACCCACGCGCCATTGCATTCGTCGAAGCGTTGCCGAAGACCGCCAGCGGCAAGCTGATGCGGCGCCTGCTGCGCGAGCGCGAATACGCCGCGCATGCCCCCGATGCATCGCCTCGCCAGCCAGCCTGAGCACCGGCGCCGCCACTCATTGACGCTTTATCGCTTCGGAATACTGATGCCAGCCGGAACCTATCGTTACCTGCCCCTCGAACGGGTGCACTTTGGGCGCCCCACCGCGCAAGTGCTGGCCGAAGAGGCCGACCAGCGCCGCGCCGCACGCATCTTCGTGGTGACCAGCCGCACCCTGAACCGCACCACCGATGCGGTCGGCCGCGCCATCGCCAGCGTGCGCGACAAGGTGGTCGGGCGCTTCGATGCATGCGTCGAGCATGTGCCACGCGACTCGGTGATCGCGCTGGCCAGTGCCATGCGCGAGGCCCGGCCCGACCTGGTCGTCACCATCGGCGGCGGCACCGCGATCGATTCGGTCAAGGTCGCGCTGGTGTGCTTGGCCGAGGACGTGAGGACGGCCGCGGCGCTGGATGCGCATCGCGTACGCGTCGATGCCGCCGGGCAGCGGATCGTGCCGCGCATCGCGCCGCCGCCCTGCCGGCAGATCGCCGTGCCGACCACGCTGTCGGCGGCCGAGTTCAGCGACCTGGCCGGGTGTACCGATACGGCCAGCGGCAGCAAGCACCACGTGACCGCGGAAGGCATCGGCCCCGCCAGCGTGATCCTGGATCCGGCCATGACGGTGCATACGCCGTCGCAGCTATGGCTGTCCACCGGTATCCGCGCGGTCGACCATGCCGTGGAATCGCTCTGTTCGATCGATGCGCAGCCGATGACGAACGCCACCTGCCTGCACGGGCTGGCCATGCTCGCCGGGGCCCTGCGCCGGCACCAGGCCGACTCGGCGGACCACGCCGCGCGGCTGGACTGCCAGCTTGGCGTGTGGCTGTGCGCGAGCGGCGTCAACCGCGTGCGCTATGGCGCCAGCCATGGCATCGGCCATGTGCTGGGCGGCGCGCTCGGCGTGCCGCACGGCATCACCTCTTGCCTGCTGCTGCCGGCGGTGATGCGCTACAACCTCGCGGTGACCGCGCCCGCGCAGCGGGCGATGGCGCGCGCGCTGGGACAGGACGGCGCCGATGCGGCCGGGCTGATCGCCGCGCTGATCCGCGATCTCGGCTTGCCCACGCGGCTGCGTGAGCTGGAGATTCCGCCGTCGAGCTTCGAGGCGCTGGCGCACAAGGCGCTGGAGAACCAGTGGGTCCGCGCCAATCCGCGCCGCATCGACCGCGCGCAGCAGGTGATCGACATCCTGCAGGACGCCTGGTAACGCCTGCCCCGCCGCAGCCCCCTCAGCGCGAATGCACCTTGAACGCCTCGCCCCGCATCCCCGCGCGATCCACCGCGGCGATGCGGTTACGGCCGTTGTCCTTGGCGTGGTACAGCTGCGCGTCCGTGAGATTGATGAAGGCCGACGCCTCGTCGTGCTCGCCCGGCACGATGGTGCCGATGCCAAAGCTCGCCGTCACGCACTGGTTGTACGGCGAGCGCACGTGCGCGATCGCCTGGCCGGCGATCAGCGCGCGGCAGCGCTCGGCCGTGCGCACCGCGGTCTCGGCGTCGGTGTCGGGTAGCACCATGACGAATTCCTCGCCGCCGAAGCGGGCCAGGAACACCTCCGGCCCGGCGGCCTCCTGCAGCAGGCCGGCGAAGCGCTTCAAGCATTCATCGCCTTGCAGGTGGCCGTAATAATCGTTGTAGGACTTGAAGAAGTCGATATCGACCAGGACCAGCGACAGCGGCTTGCCCGAAGCCTGGCCGGCCACCCACTCGCGCTCCATCGCGCGGTCGAACAGGCGGCGGTTGCCGATGCCGGTCAGGCTGTCGCGGAACGACAGGTCCTCCAGCTCCTTCTGCAGCCGCGCCAGTTCCTGCTCGGTGCGCTTGCGTTCGCTGATGTCGAACATAAAACCGATCAGCGAATCGACGCCGCCCTGCGCGTTGCGCACCACGTGCACCACGTCGCGCAGCCAGACGTAGCCGCCGTCGCGGGTCAGCGCGCGGTAGTCGGCCTCATGGTCGGTGCCGGCCTGCGACTGCGCCACGCAGAAATTGACCACCGCGTCGCGGTCGTCGGGGTGCATGCGCTCGGCCCAGTCGTTGACCGTCTTCCAGCTTGACGGCGCCCAGCCCAGCAACGCTTCGATCTGCGGGCCGATATAGGCGAACTCCATCGTGGCCCAGTCGATCTTCCAGGGGATGGCCTTGGTCGATTCCAGCAGCGTCCGGTACACGGCGCTGTCATCGTCGCCGAAGACGCGGTTGGGCGGGGCAAGGGATTCCGCGTGCCGCAGGAAGGCGGCCTGGAGGGTGATCTGCGACTGGTCGGGATGGGTCATGTGGCCTGGCTCGCGGTGGCTGGGTTGGCGCTTGCCTGTACAACGGCAGGTCGTGCCGAATCCTGAAGGGCCCAGGGTCGGACGGGGACGCATTGTAGCCCGCGGACCACACGGCTTTTGCCGCGGTGGCCTATTCAGTCGTCATGGTCTTCATGCCAGCGGCGCCATTCCCGCCGCTGTTCGCGCCATTCACGCTCGCGCCATTTCCGCTCGCGCCACTGTTGCTCGCGCCAGGCGCGACGCTCCCGCCAGTCGTCGTAGTAGCCGGGCGCCACTACCACGGGCTGGGGCGGTGCCACGTAGACGGGCGCGGGTTCGTAGTAGACCGGCGGCGGCGCCACGGCATAGCCTGGCACGCCGATGCCGATGTCCACGTTCACACGGGCCTGGGCCGTGCCAGGGCCAATTGTTGCAACGCCTGCAAGGATGCAGGCGGCCAGGATCTTCTGCATGGTGATGTCCTCCTGGCGCGAATGTAGCGAGGCAGTGGCGCAGGAGGTGTTTGCAGAACGTTAGCCGGGTACCGGCTTGTAACAGGCGAGAGAGAGACTGCCAGAAGCCAACAGTTTCACTATTCCTTACAGTTCACGACACCAGAACGATTTATCCTCGCGGGGCAAAAGAACTTTCCCCACAACAAGGAGAATGCAATGAAATCCGCTCTGGCCCTACTGGTTGCCTGCAGCGCGCTGCTCGGCGGCTGCGTGGTCGCCCCCTATGACACCTATGGCGGCGGCCCGGGCTGTCCGCCGGGGCAGGCCAAGAAAGGCAACTGCCGCGTCGACGCCTACGGCAACGAATCCTTCTGCCCGCCGGGCCAGGCGAAGAAGGGACGCTGCTGATCGCGCCGGGCCGGCTGACGCTATTGCGCGGCCGGCCATAGCGGCCGGAAAATGGCATGCGGGCATGCCGCCCGCGGGAGAGTGCCATGCAGCTTCGGTCAATCGGCGGCCTGTGCGCGGCCGCGTTCGTGCTTGGCTCGCTCGGGGCCTGCGCAACCCTGCAACCCGAGCAGACTGCCCAGAAACTGATCGGCAGCCCCGAAAGTGCGGTGCGCGACACGTTCGGCAAACCCACCGAGACCTATCGCCTTGCCGACGGCACCACCCGCTGGATCTGGTCGCGACAGCCCTTCGGCCACGAGGTCTACGCCGCGGATTTCGACGCCAGCGGCAAGCTCACCCGCTATCGCCAGATGCTGACCGAAACCGAGATCTACCGCGCGCAGGTCAATGTCTGGACCAAGAAAGACATCCAGGAACGCTTCGGCCTGCCGCGAGAGCCGGTCCAGTACTACCCCCTGATGAAGCGCGAAGCATGGTCCTACCGGATGTACAAGGACGCCTACCAGACGGCGCACTTCAGCTGCTATTTCGATGACGCGGGCGTGCTGCGCCAGACCATGATCATCGTCGATCCGCTCGGCGGCGACGGGCGCAAAGCGCGCTGAGCGCGCGGTCCCCGCTCGCGCACAGCAGGAAGGCCGGTGCCATTGCCGGCAGCAGGGGCTCCACCGCCCCCGCGCCGTTTTGCGCGCAAAATGTTGGGGATGCGGCAATCGCCGCCCACCCCTCCATGCGGAAAACGAACGTGACCACTGCGATCCTGCTCGAGAACATCCACCAGAGCGCCACCGCCCGACTCACCGAAGCCGGCCTGCAGGTCGAGCGCCGTACCGGCGCCCTGGCCGGCAGCGAGCTGCGCCAGGTGCTGGCCAGCCATGACCTGGTCGGCATCCGCTCGGCCACCCATCTGCGTGCCGACGATATCCGCAGCGCGCCCGAGCTGCTGTCGATCGGCTGCTTCTGCATCGGCACCTCGCAGGTCGACCTGGAAGCGGCCACCGCCGCCGGCATCCCCGTGTTCAATGCGCCCTTCTCCAACACCCGCTCGGTGGCCGAGCTGGTGGTGTCTGAAGCCGTGATGCTGCTGCGCCGGATCCCGGAGAAGAACACGCTCGCCCACGCCGGCAAATGGGCCAAGGGCGCCACCGGCGCGTTCGAGGCGCGCGGCAAGACCATCGCCATCATCGGCTACGGCAATATCGGCTCGCAGGTCGGCGTGCTGGCTGAATCAATGGGCATGCGCGTGGTCTACTACGACGTGCTGGCACGGCTGTCGCACGGTTCGGCGCGCGCGGCCGGTTCGCTGGAAGAAGCCGTGTCGCAGGCCGAGGTGGTCACGTTGCACGTGCCGGCCACCCCGCGCACGCGCAACATGATCGATGCGCACGTGCTGTCGGCATTCAAGCCGGGCGCGATCCTGATCAACGCCTCGCGCGGCACCGTGGTCGACATTGCCGCGCTCGCGGCCGCGCTGCGCGACAAGCGCCTGGGTGGCGCGGCCATCGATGTGTTCCCGGAAGAGCCCAAGACCAACAATGATCCCTTTGTCAGCGAGTTGCAGGACATGCCCAACGTCCTGCTGACCCCGCACGTGGGCGGCAGTACCGAAGAAGCGCAGGAGAATATCGGCACCGAGGTGGCGGCGAAGCTGGCGCACTTCCTGGCTACCGGCGGCACCATCGGCGCGGTGAACTTCCCCGAGGTCGATCCCGGCCCGCTGCACGCGCCGGCGCGGCTGCTCAACGTGCACGGCAACGCGCCGGGCGCGCTGGCGGCACTGAACACGCTGCTGGCGCAGGAAGGCGTCAATATTACCGGCCAGCACCTGCAGACGCGCGGCCACACCGGCTACGTGGTGACCGACCTGGACCGCGTGCCGTCCGACCAGCTGATGCATGCGCTGCGCACCCATGCGGGTTTTGCCCGTTCGCGGCTGATCCTGCGCCAGGGCGGCGCGGCATAAGGCGACAAGGACAGGGCTGGCAATCCGGGAATTCCGCGCAGCCGGGCCCGCGCCGGCCCCGTCAAACGCAATAGTCACAGAAGTGTCACAACCCTTCAGAAAGTTCTGATTGCGCCGCTATCATGAATGTGGCCCATGCCACCCGCCCCGGTCTCAGTCCAGGCGGATGTTGGAAGCGCGGATGGCCTCGGCCCAGTAGGCCTGCTCCACCTTGACCACATCGGCGAACGCCGCCGGCGAACTGCCCTTGAGCACAATGCCGAGGTCGACCATGCGCGCGCGCAGGTCGGCGTTGGTCAGCACCCGGTTGACATCGGCCGAGACCTTGTCGACGATGGCGCGCGGCGTTGCCGCCGGCGCGAACAGCCCGATCCAGCCCTGGCGCTCCAAACCCGTCACGCCCGCCTCCTGGAAGGTCGGCACGTCGGGCAGCAGCGGCGAGCGCCCCTGCCCCGCCACCGCAATCACCTTGAACTTGCCGCTGCGCGCATGCTGCCGCGCGGACACCGCCGCGACCATGCCGGCAGGCAGTTGCCCGCCGAGCAGGTCATTGAGCAGCGGGCCCTCGCCCTTGTAGGGCACGTGGGTCAGCGGCACCCTGGCGTTGCGACCGAAGATTTCCATCTGCAGGTGGCCGCTGGAGCCCAGCCCGTAGGTGCCATAAGGCAGCGGCTTGCCCAGCTTCTGGATGTAGTCGGCCAGCTGCCTGGCGTTGGCGACGGGCAGTTCGGGCTGGACCACCAGCGCCAGGTGCGCGGTCGCCAGCTCAGAGATCGGCGCGAAGTCGCGCACCGCGTTGTAGCTGGCCTTGCTGTAAAGGATCGGTGCCTGCACCAGGCCGGTCAGCGCGAACAGCAGCGTGTAGCCGTCCGGCTCGGCCCTGGCCACCATGTCGGCGCCGATCATGCCGCCGGCGCCGGGCCGGTTGTCGACCACTACCGCCTTGCCCCAGGCCTTGGCCAGCCCGTCGGCGATGGTGCGCGCGACCACGTCGCCGGTACCGCCCGCGGCATACGGCATCACGATGCGCACCGTGCGCGTCGGGAACTCGCCGCCCTGTGCCCATGCCACCAGCCCGGTTCCCGCCAGCGCCGCGCCCGCGACGCCCAGACCCATTTGCTGCAGAACCCTGCGCCTGCCTTGCTCCATATCCTGTCTCCTGGTTTCCTAGTACCCGGCAACGGCGGCGCTTCGCCGCCGCCCTGCCATGCGCCCCGGCCCCGGCGGCCTCTGCGTGCCTTGTCCGGGAGCGGGCCCGCGCCATGCCCGCGCGTGCGGGCCACTTTAGAAGCGGACGGCGCCAGTGTCGTCGGTCGAAGGGAGGAAAATCCGGCGCGCGCACGAATCGTCCAAACGAACTAGGACGCAACCCTGAGGCCAATGGAAGAATGCTTTGCACCCGATGCCGTTGCACCGGGATATGCCGGATACCGCACAGCACGGTACAACCAGCGCAGGAGACAGCCTTGCATCGATTTGCCCACCACCCCGGCGCCAGGCCGCAGCAGCGTGCCCCGGCGGTGCTCGCGTCCAAGCTCGCGCCGCCAGTGGCCCACCACGTCATGCTGGATCGCCCTCACCTGGTGGCGCTTATGGCCGAAGCGCCGGCCGCGCGCGTGATCCTGCTGCGGGCCGCAGCGGGCTTTGGCAAGACCACGCTGATGCAGCAATACGCGGCCCATTGCGCGGCGCAGCATCGCGCCACGGTGTGGCTGCGGCTGGACGCGGCCGACAACGACCTGGAACGGCTGCTGGTCCACCTCGATGCCGGCCTGGCCGCGCTGCGTGGGAAACGCCGCGGCCGCGCCAACGGCGCTGACCCGGACGGCGCCAGCGGCCCGCGCCTGGCGCAGCGCATCCTCGAGCAGGTGGCCGGCGCGTCGCAGCCCTTCGCGATCCTGCTGGACGACCTCGAGACCATCCAGAGCGCGCCCGCGCTCGACTTCGTGCAGCAGCTGGTCGAGGTCATGCCGCCCGACGGCACGCTGGTTATCGGTTCGCGCGCGGCGGCGGAAATCGGGCTGGGCCGCCTGCGGGCCCGCGGCCACTTGCTGGAGATCCCGTCCGCCGCGCTGCGCTTTTCCGTCGACGAGGCCACCGTGCTGCTGCGCGGGCGCTGCGGCCTGCCGCTGCGCGACTGCGACATCGCCACGCTGCACCGCTGCACCGAGGGCTGGGCCACCGCTATCTACCTGGCCGCGCTGTCGCTGCAGCAGCGCAGCGACCACGCCGCCTTTATCGCAGCGTTCTCGGGCACGCACCTGGAACTGGCCGAGTTCCTGGCGGAGGACATTCTCGCGCGACAATCGGACGCGTGCCGCACCTTCCTGCTGGAAACCAGCGTGCTGGGCCAGCTCAGCGCGCCGCTGTGCGATGCGCTGACCGGCCGCAGCGACGCGCGCGAGATGCTGGAGCAGCTCGAGCGCGCCAACCTGCTGCTGTTTCCCCTCTACGCCGAGCGCACCTGGTACCGCTACCACCGGCTCTTTGCCAGCTTCCTGCAGCACCGGCTGGCGCTGCAGGCGCCCGAACGCGCGCCGCAGTTGCACCAGGCTGCAGCGCGGTGGTACCTGGCACACGGCTATCCGATCCCGGCGGTGGACCACCTGCTGCAGGCCGGCCGCCACGACGAAGCGCTCACCGCCATCGCCAGCCAGTCGGTCACGCTGCTCGGCACCGGCCGCGTGCGCCTGCTGCTGCGCTGGTTCGACCAGGTACCGATAGCGGCGCTGGCCCGGCAGCCCGCGCTGGCGCTGACGCGGGCGTGGGCGCTGCTGCTGAACCGCCGCCACGCGGAGGCGATGGAGGCGATCGGGCCTTTCCTCGGGGAGGACCTGGATACCACGGGCCACCATGACGACGAGCGCGCACACCTGGCGGTGGAGGCCGAGACCATCCGCTGCGTACTGCTGGCCATGACCGACCAGGTAGAAGCCTGTCGCGATACCGCCGGCGCCCACCTGCACCGGCTCGCGCCGGAACAGCGCTTCCAGTACGGCATCCTCGCCAATTCGCTGGCCTACACGCTGATCTGCACGCACCGCTACGACGATGTTGTCCCGCGCGATGCAGCGCGTGCAGCAGCCGCTGCCGATGCGCGGCATCACCGACTGCCTGGAAGGCGTGATCGACCTGGTGCAAGGGCGCCTGGGCAATGCGCTGGCTCGCTTTCGTGCGGCGTCGGATGTAGGCTGGGGCGGCTGGAACGCATCGCCGGGGGAATTGGCCGGCGGCAAGCCCTCCAGCGATATCTTCTGGGCGCTGGCACTGTACGAATGCGATGCCCTCGACGAAGCCGGCCGGCTGCTGGCCAATGCGCTGCCCTACAGCAAGAGCAACGGCCCGCCCGACTCCGTCATTGCCTGCCACGTTCTAACCGCTCGGCTGGCGCTGGCGCGCGGCGACCGCGGCCAGTGGTTGCAGCGTCTGGCCGAACTTGAGCAGCTTGGCCAGCAGGCCGATGCGGCGCGCGCGGTGTGCTCGGCGTGGCTTGAACGCGCGCGCGTGGCCACGCTCGACGGCCAGCTCGACGCCGCAGCGCAGGCGCTGCGCGCGGCGGACCTGTACGGCGACTGGGAAGCGCTCGACGCGGCTGGCCATGCCAACGATGTCGACCGGCCGTCGATCGCGCACTGCCGGCTGCAGATCGCGCGCGGCGACTGCGCGCAGGCGCTGGACGCGCTCGATGCTGCCATCGCCACCGCCCTCGCGCGCCAGCGCTGCTGGCGCCTGATCCGGCTGCGCATCCTGCGCGCCGCCGCGCTCGACGGCCTGGCACGCCGCGACGCTGCACTGCAAGAAATCACCGAAGCCCTGCGACTGGCCAGCCACGAGGGCTTCCTGCGCACATTCCTGGATGAAGGCGAGCGCGTAGCCGGGCTGCTGCGCGCGTGGGCCGCGGCGCATCTGGCGCAGGCCGCCGCACTGGGCGTGGCCGCGCCCTTCGTCGCCACCCTGCTCGAGCGGCTGCCGGCAACACATCTGCCGGCGCAGCCTGCAGCGGCGCCGGCGGCCCCCGCAGGCCAGCCCGACCCGCTGACCGGGCGCGAACTCGAAGTCCTGCACATGCTTTCGGCCGGCTACCGCAATCGGGTAATTGCACAGAAACTGTTCCTGTCCGAGCTGACCATCAAGTCTCACCTGCGGCGCATCCACGCCAAGCTGGGCGCCCAGAGCCGCACTGAGGCCGTCGCCCTGGCACGCGCACGCGGCCTGATACCGTAAGCGCCCCACGCCGCCTTCGCGAGTGCAGTCTTGACACCTTGATTCCCGCTACCTTTAATTGGGTAACACATCAGGTGCCTTGCCTGACCACGCTCGCCGATTACTTCAAGCCATGATGGAAACCGGGGAAGTCCACGATCCGCAGCGCAAGAAGGAAGAACTGCGCAGCTTCCTGTTCCTGACCGCCGTGATGGTGCCGGTGCTGTCGGTCATCATCGTGGCCGGCTATGGGTTCATTGTCTGGATGACCCAGCTGGTGAGCGGCCCGCCATCGCATTGAGCGCATTGATTCATTGAGCATTACCCGCCCGCGCGGGATTGCCAGATAAAAAAAGCTGCAGCACAGACTGAAACGGCATAGAACCGGAGCTTGCACATGCCCGCTGCAAGACGTGCTATCCCCATCCAGCCCATCCAGCCGGTAGCGGCCGGCGACGAGTGGCATATTGCCGGCATCGTCGTGCATGCACTGCCCGCCAGCCTGGCGCGGGTGCGCACCGCGATCGAGGCCATCACCGGCGCCGAAGTCCACGCCGCCAGCGATACCGGCAAGCTGGTCGTGACCATCGAAGCCCCCACCTCCCGTGCCATCGCGGCACACCTGACCTACCTGCACCAGCTCGAGGGCGTGCTGTCCGCCGCGCTCGTCTATCAGCACAACGAAGACGCCGAGGCGATGAACGAGGAAATAAGCGATGAAACTCTCTCGTCGTGATTTCATCAAGCAGACCGCCGTGGCCGCGACCGCGTCGGTGGCCGGCGTGACGCTGCCGGCCGGAGCCGCCAATTTCGTCACCGACAGCGACATGACCAGGCTCAAGTGGTCCAAGGCCCCCTGCCGCTTCTGCGGCACCGGCTGCGGCGTCACGGTGGCGGTCAGGGACAACAAGGTTGTCGCCACCCAGGGCGATCCGCAGGCCGAGGTCAACAAGGGCCTGAACTGCGTCAAGGGCTACTTCCTGTCGAAGATCATGTACGGGCAGGACCGGCTGACCAAGCCGCTGCTGCGCATGAAGAACGGCAAGTATGACAAGAACGGCGAATTCGCCCCGGTTACGTGGGAGCGCGCCTTCGACGAGATGGAGCGCCAGTTCAAGCGCGTGCTGAAGGAAAAGGGCCCGACCGCGGTGGGCATGTTCGGCTCTGGCCAATGGACGGTGTGGGAAGGCTATGCCGCCTCCAAGCTCTACAAGGCGGGCTTCCGCTCCAACAACATCGATCCCAACGCGCGCCACTGCATGGCATCGGCGGTGGCGGGCTTCATGCGCACTTTCGGCATGGACGAGCCCATGGGCTGCTATGACGACTTCGAAGCCGCGGACGCCTTCGTGCTGTGGGGCGCCAACATGGCGGAGATGCACCCGATCCTGTGGACCCGCATCACCGACCGGCGCCTGAGCCACCCCAAGACGCGCGTGGCGGTGCTGTCCACCTTCACGCACCGCTCCTTCGACCTGGCCGACATCCCGGTCATCTTCACGCCGCAGACCGACCTGGCGATGATGAACTACATCGCCCACTACATCATCAAGAACAATAAGGTCAACAAGGACTTCGTCAACAAGCACACCGTGTTCAAGGAAGGCGTGACCGAGATCGGCTACGGCCTGCGCCCCGAGCACCCGCTGCAGAAGGCTGCCAAGAACGCTGCCGACCCGGGCGCAGCGAAGCCGATCACCTTCGACGACTTTGCGCGCTTTGTCGCCAAGTACGACGCCGACTACGTCAGCAAGCTGTCGGGCGTGCCCAAGGCCAAGCTCGACCAGCTGGCCGAGCTCTATGCCGACCCCAACGTCAAGGTGATGTCGCTGTGGACCATGGGCTTCAACCAGCATACGCGCGGCAGCTGGGCCAACAACATGGTCTACAACCTGCACCTGCTGACCGGCAAGATCGCCACTCCGGGCAACAGCCCGTTCTCGCTGACGGGGCAGCCGTCGGCATGCGGCACCGCACGGGAGGTGGGCACTTTCTCGCACCGGTTGCCGGCCGACATGGTGGTGACCAATCCCAAGCACCGCGCGGAGGCCGAGCGCATCTGGAAGCTGCCCGCGGGCACCATCCCCGACAAGCCGGGCTACCACGCCGTGCTGCAGAACCGCATGCTCAAGGACGGCAAGCTCAATGCCTACTGGGTGCAGGTCAACAACAACATGCAGGCCGCCGCCAACCTGATGGAAGAAGGCCTGCCGGGCTACCGCAATCCCCAGAACTTCGTGGTGGTGTCAGACGTTTATCCCACCGTGACCGCGCTGGCCGCCGACCTGATACTGCCCAGCGCGATGTGGGTCGAGAAGGAAGGCGCCTACGGCAACGCCGAGCGCCGCACCCAGTTCTGGCACCAGCTGGTCGATGCGCCGGGCGATGCGCGCTCCGACCTGTGGCAGCTGATGGAATTCTCCAAGCGCTTCAAGATCGAGGACGTCTGGCCCGCGGACCTGATCGCCAAGAAGCCCGAGTACCGCGGCAAGACCCTGTTCGACGTGCTCTACCGCAACGGCCAGGTCGACAAGTTCCCGCTCAAGGAAGTCAACGCCGAGTACCACAACGCCGAAGCCAAGGCCTTTGGCTTCTACGTGCAGAAGGGCCTCTTCGAAGAGTATGCGAGCTTCGGCCGCGGCCACGGCCATGACCTGGCGCCGTTCGACGCCTACCATGAGGCGCGCGGGCTGCGCTGGCCGGTGGTCAACGGCAAGGAAACCCGCTGGCGCTACCGCGAAGGCAGCGACCCCTACGTCAAGGCCGGCACCGGCTTCCAGTTCTACGGCAATCCCGACGGCAAGGCGGTGATCTTTGCCCTGCCCTACGAGCCGGCCGCCGAATCGCCGGACAAGGAATACCCATTCTGGCTGGCCACCGGCCGCGTGCTGGAGCACTGGCATTCCGGCTCGATGACGCGGCGCGTGCCCGAGCTGTACCGCGCCTTCCCCAACGCCGTGGTGTTCATGCATCCGGAGGACGCCAAGGCGATGGGACTGCGCCGCGGCGTGGAAGTGGAAGTGGTGTCGCGGCGCGGCCGCATGCGTTCGCGCGTGGAAACCCGCGGGCGCGACGCACCGCCGCGCGGGCTGGTGTTCGTGCCGTGGTTCGATGCCAGCCAGCTGATCAACAAGGTGACGCTGGACGCGACCTGCCCGATCTCGCTGCAAACCGACTTCAAGAAGTGCGCGGTCAAGATCGTCAAGGTCTAGCGCCGCCAATCCAGAGGGAGACGCCATGAAGCCGAGCCGATCCTGGACCCGCCTGCTGGCCCTGTGCACGCTGCTGCTGGCGGTGCTGGCGCTGCCGTCGGGCACGCCCGCACGCGCGCAGGGCCTGGTCGACGCGATGCGCGGCCCCACCGCCATCGGCAACGAGCCCAAGCCGCCGCTGCTCTACCCGACCGAGAACAAGGACATCCGCCGCACCCGCAACTACACCATGCAGCCGCCCACGATCCCGCACAAGATCGACGGCTACCAGGTGGACAAGGACTTCAACCGCTGCATGTTCTGCCACGCGCGCACACGCACCGAGGAGACCCAGGCGATCCCGGTCAGCATCACCCACTACATGGACCGCGACAACAATGTGCTGGCCGACGTGTCGCCGCGCCGCTACTTCTGCACGCAGTGCCACGTGCCGCAGGCCGAGGCCAAGCCGCTGGTGGGCAACTCCTTCGTCGACGTCGAGGAGTTGCTCAAGCGCAAGCCCGGCAAGCCCGGCGCGACGGGCGCGAAGGGCACGGCCAACTAGCCGCACCGGGGCCTGGCCAGGCACGTCAACAACCATAACAGCGGATGCGCGCCATGCTCGACCTGATCAAGCGCTACTGGCGAACCATCAACCGGCCCAGCGCCTATTTCAGCCTGGGCTTCCTGACGCTGGGCGGCTTTATCGCGGGCGTGGTGTTCTGGGGCGCGTTCAATACCGCGCTGGAGCTGACCAACACCGAGCAGTTCTGCACCGGCTGCCACGAGATGCGCGACAACGTCTACCAGGAACTGCAGGGCACCATCCACTTCACCAACCGCAGCGGCGTGCGCGCCAAGTGCTCGGACTGCCATGTGCCGCACAACTGGACCACCAAGATGGCACGCAAGATGCAGGCGTCCAAGGAGGTCTGGGCCAAGATCTTCGGCACCATCGACACCCGCGAGAAGTTCCAGGCGCACCGGCTGGAGCTGGCCCAGCACGAGTGGGCGCGCTTCAAGGCCAACGACTCGCTGGAATGCCGCAACTGCCACGACTACCAGTCGATGGACTTCACGCGACAGAGCCCGCGCGCGCAGGAGATGCACTCCACCTACCTGGCCAACAAGGAGAAGACATGCATCGACTGCCACAAGGGCATCGCGCACCGGCTTCCCGACATCTCGCAGGCCCAGGAGAAATGACGCGTGCCTGTCCGCTCGTCTGCCCTGCCATCCGAACTGCTGCCTGAATCCCCACTTTGCGCCACCGCCGGCGGCGACGTCGTACCGGTGCTGCATGGCAGCGGGCTGGGCCTGTCGCGCGCCGGGCGGCCGGTGCTGCGCGGCATCGACCTCGCACTCGGTCCCGGCGACCTGCTGCAGGTGCTGGGTCCCAACGGCAGCGGCAAGACCAGCCTGCTGCGCGTGCTGTGCGGGCTGGCCATGCCTGACGACGGCGCGCTGCACTGGCGCGGCCGCCCGGTGCGCGCCGGCGATCCGGCCTACCAGCAGGCATTGGCCTACGTGGGCCACACCAACGGTATCGACCCTGACCTGAGCCCGGCGGAGAACCTGCGCTTTGCCGCGCGGCTGGCGGGGGATGACGGGGCCGGTGCGGTCGCGCCCGCGCTGGCGGCACAGGGACTGGAGCGGGTCGCACACACCCCCGTGCGCGCGCTGTCGCAAGGGCAGCGCCGGCGGGTCGCGCTGGCGCGGCTGTCGCTGGCCCGGCGCGCGCTGTGGCTGCTCGACGAGCCCGTGGCCGCGCTCGACGCCGACGCCTGCGCGCATTTCGATGCCCAGCTCGATGCCCACCTGGCCGCCGGCGGCATCGCCGTGATCGCCACGCACCAGCTGCTGCCCGCGGGCGGCGCGGTGCTGCACCTCGGGGCGCCGGCATGATGCGCACGCTGGCCGCGATCGTCGCGCACGATGTCTCGCTGTCCTGGCGGCGGCGCGCCAGCCTGCTCGGCAGCGTGGTGTTCTACGTCATCGCCGCCAGCCTGTTCCCGCTGGCGATCGGACCCGAGCCGCAGCAGTTGCGGGCGCTGGCGCCGGGCATCCTGTGGGTGACGGCACTGCTGGCGTCGATGCTGTCGCTGTCGCGGCTGTTCGCGCAGGAGCATGCGGATGGCAGCCTGGA
This sequence comes from Cupriavidus sp. PB-02, assembly GCF_058252315.1. NCBI lineage: Bacteria > Pseudomonadati > Pseudomonadota > Betaproteobacteria > Burkholderiales > Burkholderiaceae > Cupriavidus > Cupriavidus sp. PB-02. The sequence goes on along the minus strand of NZ_CM177695.1, from coordinate 857,083 downwards.
CCAGTTGCTGCTGTCGCCGCACCCGCTGGCGCTGCTGGTGCTGGCCAAGATCGCCGCGCACTGGCTTGCCAGCGGCCTGCCGCTGCTGCTGCTGACGCCGTTGCTGGCGCAGCAGTACGGGCTGCCCGCAAGCGCCTCGCTGCTGCTGGCGGCCTCGCTGCTGGTCGGCACCCCAGCGCTGAGCCTGATCGGCGCGGTGGGCGCGGCGCTGACGCTGGGCGTGCGCGGCGGCGCGGTGCTGCTGTGCATCCTGGTGCTGCCGCTGTGCGTGCCGGTGCTGGTGTTCGGCGCCAGCGCGGCCGCCGCTGCCGACGCCGGGCTCGATGTGCTGCCGCAGTTTTCGCTGCTGGGCGCGTGCCTGGCGTTGTCCTTGTTCCTGTGCCCGCTGGCGACCGCCGCCGGGCTGCGCATTGCCATGGAGACGCCGGCATGAGCCAGCCGTTGCCATCCGTCCATCCCGCTGCCACGCCAGGGCCGCGCACGCGCGGCGGCTGGCTGGCCTATGCGGCGCCGGTCCGCTTCTATCCGCTCGCGGGTCGCATGGCGCCCTGGTTCTTTGCCGCGGCCGCGTTGTTTGCGGTGGCCGGGCTTTGGATCGGCTTTGCCGTTGCACCCACCGACGCGCAGCAGGGCGAGGTCTACCGGATCATCTTCATCCACGTGCCGGCAGCCTGGATGTCGATGTTCATCTACCTGGTGATGGCGGCGTATTGCGCGCTGGCGCTGGTGCTGCGCACGCGGCTGTCGTCGATGATGGCCTCGGCGCTGGCGCCCACCGGCGCGCTCTTCACCGCGCTGGCGCTATGGACCGGCGCGCTGTGGGGCCAGCCGACCTGGGGCACGTGGTGGGTCTGGGATGCGCGGCTCACGTCCGAGCTGATCCTGCTGTTCCTGTACCTGGGCTTTATCGCGCTGGAAGCGGCCATCGACGAGCCGCGCCGCGCCGAATGCGCCTGCGCGGTGCTGGCGCTGGTGGGCGTGGTCAATATCCCCGTGATCTATTTCTCGGTGCAGTGGTGGAACACGCTGCACCAGGGCGCCTCGGTCAGCCTGACCGCGGCGCCATCGATGGCGGCCACCATGCTGGCCGGCATGCTGCTGATGACGCTGGCCTGCTGGATGTACACCATCGCCGTGGCGCTGGTGCGCGTGCGCTGCATCCTGCGCGAGCGCGGCGAAGTGCTCCAGGCCGCGCCGGGGGCTTCGGGGGAGACATCATGACACTTTCATCGCTGCTGCCCTATGGGCACCACGGCATCTACATCGTCGGGGCCTTCGGCGTCAGTGCGCTGATGCTGGCACTCGAACTGGTGCTGCTGGCACGCCGCAGCCGCGCCGCACGCGCGCAAGCCCGCCGATGACGCCGCGCCAGCGCCGCTTCGGAATGCTTGCCGCGGCGCTCGCCTGCGGCGGCATCGCGGCCGCGCTGGTGCTCAACGCCTTTCGCTCCAACCTGGTGTTCTTCTTCAGCCCGAGCCAGGTCGCCGCGCACGAGGCGCCGGTGGCGCGCAGCTTCCGCCTGGGCGGGCTGGTGGCGCCCGGCTCAATCCGGCGCGAAGGCGACGGCATGACGGTGCGCTTCGTCGTCACCGACACCGCACGCCAGGTGCCGGTGCGCTACCGCGGCCTGCTGCCCGACCTGTTCCGCGAGGGCAAGGGCGTGGTGGCGCGTGGCAAGCTGGAGCCGGACGGCACCTTTGTCGCCAGCGAGGTGCTGGCCAAGCACGACGAGAACTACATGCCGCCGGAAGCGGCCGACGCGCTGAAGCAGGCTGAGCAGGTCAACCGCCGCATGGCGGAAGCCGCGCCGGCGCAGGGAGTCCGGCAATGATCGCCGAGCTCGGCCATTTCGCGCTGATCGTGGCCCTGCTGGTGGCGCTGGTGCAAGCGGCGGTGCCGCTGGCCGGCGCGGCGCGCGGCAACCTGGCTTGGATGGCGCTCGCGCGCCCCGCCGCACGCGTGCAATGCCTGCTGGTGGCGCTGGCCTTCGGCGCGCTGACCTGGGCCTTTGTCGGCAACGACTTCAGCGTGCGCTACGTGGCCGCCAATGCCAACAGTGCGCTGCCGCTGGCCTACCGGGTCGCCGCGGTCTGGGGCGGTCATGAAGGCTCGATGCTGCTGTGGACGCTGATGCTGGCGCTGTGGTCGCTGGCCGTGTCGCGGTTCAGCCGGCAGTTGCCGCTGGCCGTGGTGGCGCGCGTGCTGGCCGTGATGGGCGCGATCAGCGCGGGCTTCCTGCTGTTCCTGCTGTTCGCGTCCAATCCTTTCGTGCGGCTGCTGCCGCCCGCGATGGAGGGCCGCGACCTCAATCCGCTGCTGCAGGACCCGGGCATGGTGTTCCACCCGCCGCTGCTCTACATGGGCTACGTGGGCTTCTCGGTGACCTTCGCCTTTGCCGTGGCGGCGCTGCTGGCCGGGCGTGTCGATGCCGCGTGGGCGCGCTGGTCGCGCCCCTGGACCACGGTGGCGTGGGCCTTCCTGACGCTCGGCATCATGCTGGGCAGCGCCTGGGCCTACTACGAACTGGGTTGGGGCGGCTGGTGGTTCTGGGATCCGGTGGAGAACGCCTCGTTCATGCCATGGCTGGCCGGCACCGCGCTGATGCATTCGCTGGCGGTCACCGAGAAACGCGGCGCCTTCCGCGCCTGGACCGTGCTGCTCGCGATCTTCACCTTCTCGCTGAGCCTGCTCGGCACCTTCCTGGTCCGCTCCGGCGTGCTGACCTCGGTCCATGCGTTCGCGGTCGACCCGAAGCGCGGCGTGTTTATCCTCGCGCTGCTGGGGCTGGTCACCGGGCTGGCGCTGGCGCTGTATGCCTGGCGCGCGCCGAAGCTGGCCAGGCGGGCCGCGTTTGCCGCGGTCTCGCGCGAGTCGCTGCTGCTCGCCAACAACGTGCTGCTGGCGGTGGCCGCGGCCACGGTGCTGCTCGGCACGCTTTACCCGCTGCTGGTCGATGTGCTGGGGCTGGGCAAGATCTCGGTCGGCCCGGCCTACTTCGAGCAGGTGTTCGTGCCGCTGATGGCGCCCGCGGTTCTGCTGATGGGCGCGGCGCCGCTGGCGCGCTGGCGCCACGGCAGCCTGCCCGACATGGGGCGGCGCTTGCGCTGGGCGGCCGTGGCAAGCCTGGCAATCGGCCTGGGCCTGCTGCTGATGCTGCGCGATGCCTCGGCACTGACAGGGCTGGGACTGCTGCTGGCCGCGTGGAGCGTGCTCAGCGCCGTGGCCAGCCTGGCGGCGCGGCTGCGGCACCAGCAAGGACGGCGGCTGGCCGCGCTGCGGCAGCTGCCGCCGGGCTATGTCGGCATGCTGCTGGCGCATGCCGGCGTAGGCGTCTTTATCGCAGGGGTGACGCTGGTATCCGGCCAGGAAAGCCTGCGCGAGCTGCCGATGCGCGCAGGCGACAGCGTCAGCGTGGGCGGCTACGACTTCCGCTTCGCCGGCGTGAAGCAGGCCAGCGGCCCCAACTACGACGCCTTGCGCGGCGTGGTGGAGGCTTTGCGCGACGGCAGGCGGGTGGCGGTGCTCACGCCGGAGCGCCGCATCTACCGCAGCCAGGACATGCCCACCACCGAGGCCGCGATCGACAGCGGCCTGACGCGCGATCTCTATGTGGCGCTGGGCGAGAACGTCGACGGCACGGCGTGGGCCGTGCGCATCCACGTCAAGCCTTTTGTCGACTGGATCTGGGCCGGCTGCGTGCTGATGGCGCTGGGCGGCGTGCTGGCCGCGTGCGACAAGCGCTACCGGCTGCGCCGCCGCGCGGCCGCGGAACCGGCTGCCGCGCCCGATGCAGCGGCAGTGCCCGCGCTGGCCTCCGCACACGAGGAGACCCCTGCATGACGCGCTTCCTGCTGCCGCTCGCCGCGTTCCTGGCACTCGCCGTCGCACTGGCCGCCGGCCTGCGCCACGACCCGCGCGAGCTGCCGTCGCCGCTGGTCGGCAAGGCCGCGCCGACGTTCCAGCTGCCGCTGCTGGAACCCGAGGGCCGCACCCTGGCCTCCGCCGACATGCGTGGCAAGGTCTGGCTGCTGAATGTGTGGGCGTCGTGGTGCGCCGCCTGCCGCACCGAGCATCCGCTGCTGGTGGACTTTGCCGCGCGCTCGCCGGTGCCGCTCTACGGCCTGAACTACAAGGACCAATCCGCCGCGGCGCGCGACTGGCTGCAGCGCCTGGGCAATCCTTATACGGCATCGCTGGTCGATGCCGATGGCCGCGTGGGCATCGACTACGGCGTCTATGGCGTGCCCGAGACCTTCGTCATCGACCAGCAGGGCGTGGTGCGCTACCGCCAGGTCGGCCCGGTCACGCGCGAGGTGCTGGAGCGCAAGCTGATCCCGCTGATCGAACAGCTTGAGAAGCAGGGAGGCAACCATGCGTAGCGGCGCGCATGCATGGCTGGCCGTGCCGTTATGCTGCCTGTCGATGCTGGCAGCCGCGGCCACGCTGTCTGAAGCCGAACTCGATGCGCGCGTCCATGCGCTGTCAGCACAGCTGCGCTGCCTGGTGTGCCAGAACCAGACGCTGGCCGATTCCAACGCCGACCTGGCCGTCGACCTGCGCCGCCAGATCCGCGAGCAACTGCGCGCCGGCGCCAGCGACGCCGCGGTCAGGGACTACCTGGCGCAGCGTTATGGCGACTTCGTGCTGTACAAGCCGCCGCTGCGGCCAGTGACGTGGCTGCTGTGGTTCGGCCCGCTGCTGCTGCTGGCCGGCGTGGCCGTTGCCATCCTGCGCGCGCGTTCGCGCAGCCGCGCCCCGGACGACGCGCTCGACACCGGTGCGCGGCAACGGCTTGCGGACCTGTTGGGCGAGACCGCCGACCCGCCCGCCCGGAGCGGACCGCCATGACGACCTTCTGGCTGCTCGCCGCCGCCCTGATCGCCGCCACCATGGCCTGCCTGCTGTGGCCGCTGCTGCGCCGCCGCGCCGCGCCGGACCCCGGCCTGCCCGAGCGCGCGCTGCTGGTAGCGCTGTATCGCGACCAGTTGCGCGAACTGGATGCCGACCTGCGCAGCGGCACCCTCACCACCGCCCGGCACACCGAAGCGCGCGACGAACTGGGCCGCCGGCTGCTCGATGACACCGCCGGAACCGCCGCCGGCACGGCACGGGCCGCCGGCTCGCCGCTGCTCGCCGCCTTGCTGCTGGCATTGCTGCCCAGCGCCGCCATCCTGCTCTACCTGCACCTGGGCAACCCGGTCGCGCTCTGGCGCGCCGACGACCTCCCCGCCGCCGGCGGCAGCCAGCACCAGCTCAGCGGCGCGCAGGTCGAGGGCATGGTCACCCAGCTCGCGCAGCGCCTGCGCGAAGCGCCCGACGACGCCCAGGGCTGGGCCATGCTGGCACGCTCCTACAGCGTGCTGGAACGCCACGCCGACGCCGCCGCGGCCTACGCCCGTGCGATCGAACTGGCGCCGGAGGCCGCGCCGCTGCGCTCCGACTACGCCGACGTGCTGGCCAGCCTGAACGGCGGCTCGCTGGAAGGCCCGCCGATGGCGCAGATACGGCAGGCGCTGAAGCTGGATCCGGACGATCCCAAGGGGCTCGCGCTGGCAGCAAGCGCAGCGGTCGAACGTGGCGACAAGCAGGCGGCGATCGGCTACTGGGAGCACCTGCAGCGGCTGCTGCCGGCGGATTCGCAGACGGCGGCCAGGGTCGTGGCCAACCTCGCGGCCGTGCGCGGGGCGCCTGCACAAGCGGAGCCGGCAGCAAGGATCACTGGCCTGGTCACGCTGAGCGAAAAGGCCGGGCGCATGCCGCAACCCGGCGACACGCTGTTCGTCTATGCGCTGCCGGCCGACGGCTCGCGCATGCCGCTGGCGGTGATGCGCCGCCAGGCGCGCGACCTGCCGCTGTCGTTCACGCTCGACGACGCGATGGCAATGCGGCCGGACCACAGGTTGTCAGGGCAGCAGCAGGTCATGCTGGAAGCACGGATTTCCGCGACCGGCAGTGCCTTGCCGAAGGCAGGCGACCTGGTCGGGCGTACCGGACCGGTGGCGGTCGGCAGCGAGGGGATCAGGATTGCCATCGACGGTGCGATCGCACCGTAGCGGCTCAATCGGGCAGCGAAGCCTTCAGGGAGATAAAGTCAAATCTGGTGTATGAAGGTTGATCGTGGCCGGTCGTCAGGCGGCGAGTTTCTGCTGAACCGGCGGATTGTCTTGCGCCGGGGCACCGTCCTTGAAGGGGACGCCCTTCAAGAGCAGTTCGATGTGTTCGGCACCTTTGATGCGGCGCCATGTTTTCTCGGCTTCCTCGATCAGCTTGAAGGCCAGGCCAAGGAAAGTCGCTCGTGACACGCAATTGCGCGTGCGCGTCGTGCGGTGACGCACGGTCGCGAAGGTCGACTCAATCGCGTTGGTCGTGCGGATGTGCTGCCAGTGCTCGGCCGGGAAGTCGTAGAAGGTCAGCAGGCTGTCTCGGTCCTTGGTGAGCACGCCGGTGGCCTTGGGGTACTTGGCGCCGTAGATCGTCGCAAAGCGATCGAAGGCAGCATAGGCATCTGCCCTGGTGGCCGCCATCCAAATCGCCTGCAGATCTGCCTTGGCGCGGCCGTGCTGGGACTTGGGCAAGGCGTTCAGGACATTGCCCATCTTGTGGAACCAGCAACGCTGGGCGCGCGTGGCCGGGAACACCTCCTCCAGGGCAGCCCAGAATCCCATGGCGCCATCGCCGACCGCCGCCAGCGGGCCAGCCTGCAGGCCGCGGGATTTCAGGTCCAACAGTACTTCCACCCACGATGCCTTCGATTCCCGATAGCCGTCACCGATCGCCACGCGCTCCTTCCTGCCGTCTGGCGTAACGCCGATGATGACCAGCAGGCATTGCCCGTCCGATCCCTCGCTACGCAGACCCGTGTGGATGCCGTCCACCCACCAATACACATGGCGCGCCGCCGACAGATCACGCTGATTCCAGCTCGCATGCTCGTCTGCCCACTGCGCCTTCAATCGGCTCACCACGTTGGCCGATAGCCCTTTGGCATCCTCACCAAGCAGCACCGACAACGCCTCGCTCATGTCGCCTGTCGATACTCCCTTCAGATACAGCCAGGGCAGCGCTGCACTCACCCGCGGCGACTTCCTCACATACGGCGGCACGATCGCCGAGTTGAACTTCACGCCAGACCCGGACCGATCGCGCACCTTGGGCACCTTCACGGCAATCGGGCCGGCCCCCGTCAGCACCTCGCGCTCCGGGAGGTAGCCATTGCGAACCACGGCGCGCTGCCCGCTCAACGTCTTGACATTACTGAACTGCTCAAGCAGCTCTGCCAGCTCCACTTCAATCGCCTCCTGGATGACCCGCCGAGCCCCGCGCCTGATCAGCTCCTCGAGCCCAAGCCCGATTTCCGATAGACCGACTGCTTCTTTCCCTTTATCCTTGCTCATGGTGGACCTTTCTTGTGCTGGTTTCCGATCTCGACAATCAGATTCTCAGCGGAAAGCTCCACCGCCCTCTACTCCGCGCCTCAAATTCCCCGCCCGTACACCAGTTTCGACTTTAGCTCTTCAGGTTAGCCAGCATATCCGCCACCATCTCCTTCAACCCATACTCCGCTTTCCATCCCCAGTCCGCGCGCGCGACCGAATCGTCGATCGAATCCGGCCAGCCCTGCGCGATCGCCTGGCGATAGTCCGGTTCATAGCGGATCTCGAACCCCGGCACCTGCTCGCGGATGGCCGCGGCAATCTGCGCCGGCGTGAAGCTCATGCCGGCGATGTTGTAGCTGCCGCGCTCGCTCAGCTTGTCCGCCGGCGCCTCCATCAGTTCGATGGTGGCGCGGATGGCGTCGGGCATATACATCATCGGCAGCGCCTCGTCTTCCTTCAGGAAGCAGGTGTAAGGCTCGCCCTTCACCGCTGCATGGAAGATATCGACGGCATAGTCGGTGGTGCCGCCGCCCGGCGGGGTCTTGTGCGAGATCAGGCCGGGATAGCGCACGCTGCGCACGTCCACGCCGTGGTTGGCGTGGTACCAGCGGCACCAGCCCTCGCCCGCCTGCTTGGAGATGCCGTAGACGGTGGTGGGCTCCATCACGGTCTTCTGCGGCGTGGCGTCGCGCGGCGTGGTCGGGCCGAAGGCGGCGATCGAGCTGGGCCAGAACACGCGTTCCAGGCCGGTCTGGCGCGCCAGCTCCAGCACGTTGAGCAGGCTGGTCATGTTCAGGTTCCACGCCCACTGCGGCGCCTTCTCGCCGGTGGCGGACAAGGCCGCGGCGAGCAGGTAGACCTGCCTGATGCCATGGCGCTCGACCACGGAGGCCAGTTCACCGCGGTCCGTGGCGTTGATCATCTCGTGCGTCAGGTGCACGTGGCGGCCGGTGGGCACCACGTCGGAGGTGATGACGTTGGTGCGCCCGTAGCGCTCGGCCAGCGCCAGTGCCAGTTCCGATCCGATCTGCCCGTTCGCGCCGACGATCAGGATCTTCGGTTTTCCCTCGCTCATCGAATCAGCCCCAGTTCGCGGCCAGCCTGGCCGAAGGCGTCGAGCGCGGCTTGCAGCGCGGCTTCGTCATGCAGCGCGCTCATCTGCACGCGGATGCGGGCCTGGCCTTTTGGCACCACAGGATAGAAGAAGCCCACCACGTACACGCCGAGTTCCAGCAGACGTTGCGCGAGCTGCTGTGCCTTGTCGGCGTCGTAGACCATGATCGGGATGATGGGATGGTCGCCCGCCTTGACGTCGAAGCCCAGCTTGCCGAGCCCGGCGCGGAAGAACGCCGTGTTGCGCTCGAGCCGGTCGCGCAGCTCGGTGCTGCCTTCCAGGATATCGAGCACCGCGATCGATGCGCCCACGATGGCCGGCGCCACCGTATTGGAGAACAGGTAGGGCCGCGAGCGCTGGCGCAGCAGCGCCACCACTTCCGTGCGCGCGCTGGTGAAGCCGCCGGAGGCGCCGCCGAGCGCCTTGCCCAACGTGCCGGTGATGATGTCGATCTTGCCGAACACGCCACGCAGCTCATGCGTGCCGCGCCCGCGCGCGCCGAGGAAGCCCGTCGCATGGCATTCGTCGATGCCGAGCAGCGCGCCGTATTCATCGCAGATCGCGCGCATCTCGTCGAGCCGGGCAATGGTGCCGTCCATCGAGAACGCGCCGTCGGTAAAGACCAGCGTGAAGCGTGCGCCGTCCGCCTGCGCCTGCGCGAGCTGCACGCGCAGGTCGTCCAGGTCGTTATGCTGGTAGCGGTAGCGTCGTGCCTTGCTCAGGCGAATGCCGTCGATGATCGAGGCATGGTTGAGTGCGTCGCTGATGATCGCGTCGTCCGCGCCCAGCAGCGTCTCGAACAAACCGCCGTTGGCATCGAAGGCCGAGCCGTAGAGGATGGTGTCCTCGGTGCCGAGGAAGGCCGACAGCCGCCGCTCCAGCGTCTTGTGCAGGTCCTGCGTGCCGCAGATAAAGCGCACCGAGCTCAGGCCGTAGCCATGCGTGCGCAGCGCCTCGTGCGCGGCCTCGATCACCTGCGGGTGGGACGACAGGCCCAGGTAGTTGTTGGCGCACAAGTTGATGACCTCGCGGCCGTCGGCAGTGCGCACCCGGGCGCCCTGCGGCGTGGCGATCACGCGCTCCTGCTTGAACAGTCCCGCCTCGCGGATGGCGTCGAGTTCGGTGCGGATGGATGCATAGAATGCCTCGGCATTCGACATGGCTTGGCTCCCGTTGGTGGGCAATGGCGTGCAGGCGATATGCTACGATTCGATCGATAAATCGAACACGTTCTGTATATCGAACGTTTTGCGCAATATAACGAACATCCAACCATGACGCAAGCCCTTGTCCAGAGCTCGCCACCCCAGCAGCCCGAAGGCCCTCCCGCCGTCGGCCTGGCGCTGCAGGCACTGCGGCAGCAGCAGCGCCTGTCGCTCGACGAACTGTCGCGCCGCGCCGGGGTGTCCAAGTCGATGCTGTCGCAGATCGAACGCAACCTCGCCAACCCGACCGTGGCCGTGCTGTGGCGCCTGGCCAATGCGCTGGGCGTGAGCCTGACGGATTTCCTCGCGGGCGGCGCGGCCGAGCGGCCCGGCGGCGGCATCACCGTGGTCCAGCCCCACGCCACGCCCTCGCTGAAAAGTCCCGATACCCGCTGCGACCTGCGCATCCTCGGCCCGATCGACCTGGCCGGGCGCTTCGAGTGGTATGAGCTGACCATCCAGGCCGGCGGCGTGCTGGCCTCCGAGCCCCATGAGGCCGGCACGCAGGAACACCTGTCGGTGCTGAGCGGGTCGGTAACGGTGCGCGCCGGCGCCGACGAGAAGAAGCTGCGGCACGGCGAGACGGCGCGCTATGCGGCCGATGTCGCACATGCGATCTCCAATGGCGGCAAGACCACTGCCACCGCACTACTGGTTGTAGTGCATCCGGGCTGACGCGGGCAAGGGTTGCGACAGCCCGGCGGGCGTGTTCAGCGGGCGCCGAACCACCGTTTGACCCGCTCCCACAGCACGCCGAAGAACATCGCCACGGGATTGAGGCGTACCGCCTGGTTGCGCTCGGCATCGCTCAGCGTCGGGTCCATCCGGCGCGCCACCGACTTGCCGAAATCGGCAATCATGCGCCGCACGAAATCGCGCACCAGCCCCGATCGCGAGAACTGCGCCAGCGGCCCTTGCAGCGAATACTGCAGGTCGACCGCGACTTCGGTCTCGTGCGCGGAGAGCGCCTTCAGCTGGTAGGCGATATCGCCCGCGGCCTTGGAATTGCTGAGCGAGTCCTGGCCCGCGCCCTTCAGCACGCCGCGCTTGAGTGCGTCATCGCGCTGCAGGCGTGCGGCGCCCTCGAACTTCGCCGACATGGGGCCGAACTTGATGGCGATATGGCCCTTGACCTTCTCCCCCGCCATTTCAGTGAGCACCGCGCCCGGCAGGCAGCCCGCCACGGCCGGCAGGTCAGCCATGAAGGCCCATACCGCATCGAGCGCGTAGGGAACGGTGAAGCTGCCCTCGATGCGCGACCAGCCTTTGCGGTCGGCTGACCGTTCCGCCTCGGCGCCGGTGCTTGCGGTCAGGTGCGGCAGCGTGCCGAGCGCTTCGTCCGCAACGGCAAAACTGGTGAACGGCGCTTCGGCCGGCGCCGCGCCCGCGGCGTGCCGCGCAATCACGCCTGCTGCGTCGTGGCGTGCGTCCAGTACCGCGCGGATGGCAGCGACGATCCCCATATAGCCGGTGCAGCGGCACAGGTTGCCTGACAGCTCGTGGCGGATGGTGGCGTCATCGGCGTCAGGCAGGCGCAGCACGATATCGCGCGCGGTCGCCAGCATGCCCGGCGTGCAGAAGCCGCACTGCAGCGCGTGGTGCTGGTTGAACGCCGCGCGCAGGTCGGCCATCACGCCATCGTCCTGGTAGCCTTCGACGGTGACGATGTCGGCGCCCTGGCAGGCCGCCGCGAAGGTGATGCACGAGCGCACCGGCTTGTCGTCGAGCAGCACGGTGCAGGCGCCGCACACGCCATGCTCGCAGCCGAGGTGGGTGCCGGTCAGGCGGTGCGTGTCGCGCAGGAAGTCGCCCAGGTGCGTGCGGTCCGCGCACGCGCCGGAAAGCTGGCGGCCGTTGACGGTGAATTCGATGGTCTGCACGGGCGCTCCTCAGTTCAGCATTTGCGTGACGCAGCGCATCACGACGGTACGGTAAAGCTTGCGGTCGATGGCGTCCTTGCCCGGCGCCGCCTGCGCCACGGCCTCGTCCACGGCGCTGGCCGTGAGCGCCGCGGCACCTTGCCCCGCGACCGCGCGCGTGAGCGCGGGCAGCACCACCGGCGCGCCGTCCAACGCGCCGAGCACGATCCGTGCAAAGCGGCGGCTGGCGTCGAAGTACGCGGCGCAGCTGGCTTCGGCAAACTCGCCAGTCTTGCGGCATAGCTTCTGGTAGCCCCATCGGCTGTGCGCCGTGGCCGGCGGCACGTGCACCGCCGCAATCAGTTCGCCGTCCGCCAGCACGGTGGTGTAGGCACCGACCATAAAGGCTTCCATGGGCGCCTGGCGGGCACCGGAGGACGAAGCGATCTCGATGCGCGCACCCAGCGCCGTCATCACCACCACCCAGTCCGCGGCAGGGTCCGCATGGGCGAGGCTGCCGCCGACAGTGCCGCGGTTGCGGATCGCGCGATAGGCGATGCCGCCGGCCACGGCCTGCAGCATCGTGCCGCGCAGCGGCGCGAACACACCATCCTCGATCTGTGCATGGGTGACGCAGGCGCCGATGCGGATGCCGTCGGGCGTTGCGCTGACTTCGCGCAGCGCGGCCAGCCCGGACACATCAACCACCGTGTCGGGACGGGTCAGCCGCAGGTTCAGCATCGGGCCGAGCGACTGGCCTCCGCCCATGGTCTTGGCGACATCGGTGCCCGCGCCCAGGCGGGCCAGCGCCTCCGGCAGCGAGCCGGGCGCATGATAGGAAAAGGCGACGGCTTTCATCGGTCAGGCTGCCTTCATGTTTTGCGCGCCGGCTTCTGCCGCATCCAGCGCTTCAAGGATCTTTCTTGGCGTCAGCGGCGTTTCCTTCAGTTCGACGCCGAAGCCGCGCAAGGCGTCGTTCACCGCGTTGAAGATGGCCGCGGGCGGCGCGATGGCCCCACCCTCGCCCATGCCCTTGGCGCCGAACTCGGTATGCGGCGACGGCGTCTCGAAATGATGGATGCGAATCGCCGGGATCTCGGTCGGCCCGGGCAGCATGTAGTCCGCCAGCGTCGACGCCAGCGGCTGGCCGTTGCCGTCGTAGCGCATCTCTTCGAACATCGCGGTGCCGATGCCCTGCGCGACCCCGCCGTAGGTCTGGCCTTCGACCACCATCGGGTTGATCATGGTGCCGCAGTCCTCGACCACCACGTAGTCGAGGATCTCGACATGGCCCGAGTCGACATCGACCTCCACCGCGACGGCATGCGTGGCGTAGGTGAAGCTGCCGGTATCGACCGCCGGCTTGAAGCCCATGGTGACCTCCAGACCCTGCGCGTCGACGTCAGGCGGCAGCAGGTGTGGATTGATGTACCACGCGTTGGCAATGCGGACGATATCGACGCCGCCGGCATCGCCGGCCCGGACAGTGCCCGCTGCGAAGGCGACCGCCTCCACCGGCTGCCCCAGCATATGCGCGCCGATCTTCTGCAGGCGCGGCAGCAGTGCCTTGCAGGCGCGCGACACCGCGCCGCCCGACATCACCAGCGAGCGCGAGGCATAGGTGCCGGTCGAGAACGGCGTCAGCCCGGTATCGCCATGCACCAGCTTGATCCGCCCGATATCGATGCCCAGGATCTCGTGCGCAATCTGCGCGAACGTGGTCTCCATGCCCTGCCCGTGCGAATGCACGCCGACACGCACCTCCAGCCCGCCATCCGGCGTGATGCGCACCGTGGCCGAATCGTAGCCCGGGATCACCGGCGTGCCCCAGGCCGCGAACACCGAGGTGCCGTGCGCCGACTGCTCCGTGTAGGTGCCAAAGCCCACGCCGACATAGCGGCTGCCCCGCGGCCCCGCCCGCTGGCGCGCGCGGATTTCGGGCAGGCCGATCATTTCCATGGCCTTGCGCACGCTGGCCGGATAGTCGCCACCGTCGAAGTGCTTGTTGCTGACGTTGACGTAGGGCATGGCCTCGGGCGGCACCAGGTTCTCGCAGCGCACTTCCCATGGCTCGCGCTGCACCTCGCGCGCGATGGCGTCGATCATCAGTTCCATCGCAAAGCAGACGCCGGTGCGCGCCACGCCGCGATACGGTACGAAGCCCGGCTTGTTGGTGGCTACGCACGTGGTCTCGCAGCGATAGCCGTCAAAGGCATAGGGCCCGGGCAGGTTGCCGATCGCCTGCCCCGGCTCCAGCCCGATGGTGAACGGCCATACCGAATAGGCGCCACCGTCGATCACGATCTTTGCGTCCAGCGCCAGCAGGCGGCCGCGGGCATCGGCGTAGGCGGTCAGGTCGTAGTGGTGCTCGCGCGAATTGGCGCCGGCGGTCAGGTGCTCGCGCCGGTCCTCGATAAAGCGGAACGGCCGCTTGTAGGTCATGGCGAGCCAGGCGATGCACAGCTCTTCCTGCTGCAGCACGCACTTGTAGCCGAAAGCGCCGCCCACGTCGGGCGAGATCACGCGCACGCGCTCCTGCTCTAGCCCCAGGCAGTGGCCCAGGATGGTGCGGATCATATGCGGCACCTGCGTGGCGCTGTACACCACCAGCTGGTCGAACTGGTGGTCCCAGTAGGCGAGCACCGCCTTGCCTTCCATCGGCACCATGCACTGGCGGGCCAGGTCGATGCTGCGCCGGACCACGACCGAGGCCTCGTGCCGGCGCGCCTCGAAATTCTTGTCGGCGTTCAGCGTCAGGAAGGTGTTGTCGCGCCAGTGATCGTGCACACGCACCTCCTCCGACAGCTGGCGCGCCTGCGTCACGTCGGTCAGTGCGGTGAGCTCGTCGAACTCGACCGCGACCTGCTCGGCGATGTCTTCCGCCTCGGCGCGGGTCGGGGCGAACGCCATCGCCACCGGCTCGCCGACGAAGCGCACCTTGCCGCTGGCCAGCGGCGGCTGTGCGGATGGCTGATAGGAGGGGAACGCCGAGTCGGCGACGATATCGCTGGCGGCCGCCATGTCTTCGCGCACGATCACCGCCGCCGCGTGGCGTGCGGGCTTGGTCACCGACAACAGCCGGGCATGCGCCACCGGGCTGCGCAGGAACGCCACCTCCTGCAGGTCCGGCATGGCGATATCCGCCACGAAGCGTCCCTTGCCATGCAGGTGCCTGGCGTCCTCCTTGCGTGCCACGCGAGCGCCTACGCCCTGGCCGCGCACTGCGTCCGGATGATCCGGTTCCGTCGACGATGTCATTGTCCTGTCCGTCCCGATGATTCCGCCTGGTTACTCAGCATACTGACCAAAATGCTATGAAACTGCGCAAGAGGTTGTCAATTGTGGCTTTACCGCATCCTTGCTGGCCACGGTGGCCGGCGCTCATGCGCCCACCCCGATGGCAGCCAGCCCTTCAGCACGCGTGGTGACCGTTGCGTACTTCTGCGCCATGTCGAACAGGTTCGCTTCATGCGGGCCGATTGCGCGGTCGCCCACGCAATCGGACAACACCAGCGGCCGGAAGCCGTACTGCATGGCATCGACCACGCTGGCGCGCACGCAGCCGCTGGTCACGGCACCGGCCACCGCCAGCGTGCGCACGCCGCGCTGCGTGAGCCACGCCGCCAGCGACGTGCCGAAGAACGCCGACGGCACGGTCTTGCGCACCATCAGTTCGCCCGCCTGCGGCGCCAGTTCTTCGACGATGGCGCTGTTATGCGCGCGCTCCTTCAGCGACAGCATCTTCGGCACCTTCATGGAGAAGATGTTGTGATCCGACCCATCGTCCGCAAAGACGATGCGGCTGTGCGCGATGGCCCAGCCCTCGCGCCGCGCCACCGCCAGCAGCGGCACGGTATTGGCGATGGCCTCGCGGATATTGCCGCCGCCGAACACGTCCGGGTCGGCAAAGCCGTTGACGAAATCCACCACCAGCAGCCCGAACGGGCCGTCCAGCTCCAGCTCGCTGCCGAAGCCCTGGCGCTGGTATGCGCCGATCTCCTTGTGCATGGCTACTTTTCCTCCGGGTAACAGAAGCCGTCGGTGACTTTGCCGCGGGTCACCACGTCCACGCCGTCAAGGCGCACAGTGCAGTGGCGCACGGGAATATCGATATGGCAGGCCGTGGTGCGGCTGCCGCCCGCTTCGTTGTTGGGACCCAGCGAGAACAGGAAGTTGCCTTCGAAGGCGCGCGCATCCATGCCGATGGTGGCTTCGCGGTCGTACAGCCCGAGCGTCGACCAGTGCGCGCGCGGCTGCAATCCCCAGCCGATATGCGAGATGGCATAGGCTTCAGGATCGTTGAACGAGGCCATGTACTCGCTCAGCAGCTCGGCATGCAGGCCGCCTTCGATGCGCGTGGCAAAGCCCTCCTCCACCGTCAGCCTGACCGGCTCGGTGACGTAGGTCTTCTGCGGCAGCAGGATGTCGCCGCGGTCCAGCACGATGGTGCCGCTGGCCGCGCCTTCGTTCGGCCAGGTCAGCGCGAAGCCGCTCGGCCAGTGGTCCCAGCGGCCGGGCTCGTCGACAAAGCCGTACTCGCTGATAGCGGGGAACTCGCCCAGCGGGCAGCGCAGGTCGGTGCCGGCCGGCGACACCACGTGCATTTCCTTCGCGGCCGCCAGCCGCCCGGCGGCGGCCTTGACGCGCTCGCGGTCGGCCTCGCACGGCACCATGCGCGCCAGCACCTCGGGTGGCTCGACGGCGAGCAGGATCTTCGTGCCGCCCTTCAGGATGCCGTGCTGCTCCGGTGAGAACAGCAGCGTCATCAGGTCAAGCACCAGGTCGCTTTCCCTGAGCGCGGCAATCGCTGCACGGTTGCCCGTGAGCGGAGTCGTGCCCAGGTAGGCCAGCGCGTCGCGGCTCAGCGCCTTCTCGCCATTGACCGGCGGCAGGTCGAGCCGGTTGACGATGGCGCCCATCGCCTGGGTCGCGATCAGCGCGGTGGACAGCGTCTGCGGGTGGGTGGCGGCGCTGGTCAGGATGGTGACGGTCTGTCCTGGCTCGAGCCGTGACAGCTTCAGCACCTTGCGCCAGGCCTCGATCATCTGGTGGTCACTTACCGGCATTTCGGCTCCTGGTTCGTTATCGCGTCAGCGTCGCGCCGAGGAAGTCCCCCAGCGCCGCGTAGAAGCCCGCTTCGTCATCCCACGGGATCATGTGGCCGGCGCCGGCCACGTGGCTGACCAGCACGCCGGGCAGCAGCGTGCGGATCTCTGCCACGTCTTCCGCGCGCACCACATCGCCACGCCCGGCGGTCATCAGCAGCGCCGGCACCGTGACCTTTGGCAGGTCCGCATGGATGTCGTCGCGATGGAAGTCCTCGAAACTGCGCACGACAGCATCCTCATTGCAGGTATGCAGCCATTCGGCGCGCAGGCGCAGTTGCTCGTCGGTCCAGGTCGGGCAGAAGCGGCGCATGCCTTCCAGGTCCGTGCCGTGCTGCGACAAGCGGATGGAATCGACGTACCAGGGCAATTGCGCGGGATACGGACGGCGCCCGGGTCCGGACACCGGAGGATCGACCATCACCAGCCGCGCCAGGCCTTCGGGCTGCCCCGCCGCGGCGCGCACGCCGATGCGGGCGCCCATCGAATGGCCGACCACACTGTAGCGGCGCAGGCCCAGCGCCTCGGCAAAGGCCACCACGTCGCGGGCCTGGGCATCGAGGCCGTAGTCCAGCTCCGCCCCGGCGGACGACAGGCCGCGGCCGCGTACGTCCAGGATGTAGGTATCGAACGAGGCGCCGAAGCGCTCGCCGACAAAGCCCCAGGTGATAGCCGGGCTGGTGATGCCCGGGACGATGATGACGGGATCGCGCCCGGCCCGTTCGCCGTCGCTGCGGCCATAGCGCAGGTAGTGCTGGCGAATGCCATTGGCATGGACATTGGCGCCATAGAGGAAGGTCGTCATCGCATGCTCTCAGTAAGCGCCCGACAGCAGTGCGCCGGCACCGGGCACCACCGGCTCCAGGTCCAGCGCCTTCAGCATCGCGTAGGTGGTGGCGATGGCCGCGGTGATGACCGGCTTGCCCGTCATCGCCTCGACCTTCGCCACCGCCGGCAGCGACGGCATCTGCACGCACGCCGACAGCACGATGGCATCGACCTCGGCAAGGTTCATCTGCGACACGATGCCAGGCAGCCGCGCCGGATCGTGTCGGCCGACGTCCAGGTTGTCCGGGATCTCGAGCGCGCGGTAATCCACCACTTCATAGCCCTCGTTGCGGATGTAGTCCACCACCAGCTCCGTCAACGGCTTCATGTACGGCGCGACCACGGCGATACGGCGGGCGCCGATCACGCGCAGCGCATCGACCAGCGCACCGGCACTGGTGATGACCGGCGCATCGCCGCCGTTCTCGACGGTATGGGCCTTGAGCCGCTGCTCCGACTTGCGGTGATAGCCGTGCCCCATCGCCATGATGGCCACCAGGCAGGCATAGCCGAGCACGTCGACGCGGGCGTCGCTCAGCTCCACCGCGCAGCGGTCGGATTCGGCATCCATGGCGGCGAGCTCTTCCTTGACCACCTTCTTCATCCGCATGCGGCTGGAGTGGAAGGTGAAGCGCTCGGGACGGATCTGCTGGCGTGCGGTCAGCATGGCGGGGATTTCGGTTTCCATCGTCGTGTTCGAGCTGGGAACGATCTGGCCGATGCGAAAGACTTTTTGCATGAGGGTTCTCTGTTGTATGCGTTGCGCCGTTTACAGCTTGAGCAGGCGCCGCGCGTTGCCGTGGCAGACCAGCGCGCGCGTGGTGTCGTCCAGCGGCGCCTCTTCGATAAACTTCGCCGCCACTTCGGTGGATTCGTAGGGATAGTCGACCGAGAACATCACGGCCTCCGGTCCGAGTTCGGCAATGGCGCCGGCCAGCGTGCCGTGCGAGCAAACGCCCGAGGTGGTGATGACGATATTGGTGCCGATGTACTCGGAAGGCGCGCGCGCCAGCCGCACGCCGTGCGAATAGACCGCAAAGCGGCTGTCGAAGCGCCAGCGCTGGAACGGCAGCCCCTCGCCCATATGGCCGAGGATGAGCTTCAGGCGCGGGAAGCGGTCGAACACGCCGCCGAAGAGCAGCCGCAGCGCATGCGACGCGGTCTCCACGCCCCAGCCCCACGCCGCCCCCGTCAGCTCCGGGTGCCCGCCCAGCACCTGCGGCGGCACGAAGGCATCGGTAGGATGCAGGTACATGGGCACGTCCAGCGCCTGCATGCGTTCCCAGAAGACGTCGTAAGCAGGATCGTCGTAATAGCGCCCCTGGGTATGGCCGTTTACCAGCGAGCCCTTGAAACCCAGCTCGCGCACGGCGCGCTCCAGTTCACGCGCGGCCTGTTCCGGGTCATGCATCGGCAGCGCCGCGAAGCCGGCGTAGCGCGTGGGGTGGCGCGCAATCTGCGCGGCCAGGAAGTCATTGCTCTCGCGCGCCCGCGCCACGGCGCGCTGCGCGTCGGGCTCGCCCTGCACGCCCGGCCCGGTTTGCGACAGCACCGTGATGTCGATGCCGAAGCGGTCCATCTCGGCGAGGCGGCATTCGTCGAAGTCGGCCAGGCGGCGGCCCAGCTCGGCGAACACCGCCGGATCGAGATGCTGGGTGAATGCCCTGGAATAGGCCTGGAAACCCGGCGTCATGAAATGCTCTTCCAGTGCGATCTTCTTTACGTTGCTCATGCTGGTGGGGGCTCCTGATGGTGAAATCGCAAATGCTCAGTACACTGATTAGTTTCCGGATTCTAGTCATCAGCTTTTGAAAAGTCCAGACGCCGCGCGGAGGGTTAACACCTATAACGATGGCATTGGCTGCTCAGTACACTGCGCCCAGATGTTCAGTATGCTGACGATATTAAAAAGCCGTTTAAACAAGTGTTTGGGCCTGTCCGGAGTCTCCGCGACTGGCCCGCATTTTACTCAGCATACTGCGCTTCTCATCAGCATACTGACTGGTGCATCGGAAGCATGCGGTGCTGCACTCCGCGAGGGCTCGACAGGCCCTGGGGCGCGCCGCCGGCACCGCCGGGAAGAACAGACATACAGAGACAACAGCTTCACCAAAAGGACCCCCGCCATGACGATCAGCCTGACTCGCGCCGAGACAAGCGCCCCCGCCTCCGGCATGACTACCGAGGAGCGCAAGGTCATACTTGCCTCTTCCTTCGGTGCCCTGATGGAGTGGTACGACTTTTATATCTATGCCGCGCTGGCAGTGTATTTCGGCGCACTCTTCTTCCCCAAGGGCAACGAAACCGCCGCGTTCCTCGCCAGCCTGGCTACCTTCGGCGCCGGCTTCCTGATACGCCCGGTGGGCGCGTTGCTGTTCGGCCGCCTGGGCGACCTGATCGGGCGCAAGTACACCTTCCTGGTCACCATCCTGCTGATGGGGGTTGCCACCGTGGGCGTCGGCGTCTTGCCCACGTACGAGCAGATCGGCATCACGGCCACGGTACTGCTGGTATTGCTGCGGCTGCTGCAGGGCCTGGCGCTCGGCGGCGAGGTCGGCGGTGCGGTCACCTACGTGGCCGAGCACTCGCCGATGCACAAGCGCGGCCTGTATACCAGCTCGCTGCAGACCACCGCCACGCTGGGCCTGCTCGCCTCGCTGTTCGTGGTCTACCTGCTCAAGACCTTCCTGACCGAGGCTGAATTCCGGGACTGGGGCTGGCGCATTCCCTTCATCGTGTCGCTGGTGATGCTGGTGATTTCGGTCTACATCCGCGGCAAGCTGCACGAGTCGCCGGTCTTTGCCCGCATGAAGGCCAGCAATACCACCTCGAAGGCGCCGATCCGCGAGAGCTTCACCAACTGGACCAACCTCAAGTCAGTGCTGCTGCTGTTCGTGGTGGCGGCCGGCCTGGGCGCGATCTTCGGCACCGGCCACTTCTACACGATGTTCTTCCTCAACAAGACGCTGCATGTGCCGCTTGAAACCGTCCACATGCTGATCGCGATCGCGCTGGTGGTGGCCACGCCCTGCTACCTGCTGTTCGGCTGGCTGTCCGACCGCATCGGCCGCAAGTACATCATGATGGCCGCGTGCCTGCTGGCGGCGGTGTGCATCCAGCCGGTGTTCAAGGGCCTCACGCACTATGCCAATCCAGCGTTGGAGCAGTTCCAATCGCAAGGCGCCGTGCAGGTGACCGCCGGCGACTGCAAGGCGCGCCTGTTCGGCGAACCGGTGTCGGCCTGCGACAAGATCCGCGGCTACCTGACCGACCTGGGCGTGGGCTACACCTTCGCGCCGGCCAGCAATCCGGCGCAGGCGGAAGTGCGCATCGGCAACCGCACGCTGCAGGGTTTCGACCGCGCCGCCATCAAGAGCGCGCTGGTGGCGGCCGGCTGGCCGGAGCGGGCCGACCCCGCAAAGATGAACACGCCGATGGTGTTCGTGCTGCTGCTGGTGCCGATCCTGTTCCTGGCCATGGTGTACGGGCCAATGGCGGCCTTCATGGTGGAACTGTTCCCGGCCCGCGTGCGCTACACCTCGCTGTCGCTGCCCTTCCACCTCGGGGCGGGCTGGGTCGGCGGCATGCTGTCCTTCGTGGTCACGGCCATGAACGTGTCCAGCGGCGACGTGTACTTCGGCCTGTGGTACCCGGTGGTCATCGCCGGACTCGCCTTTGTCATCGGCATGCTGTTCGTGCCGGAGACGCGCGGCCGCGACCTGGCGACCTGAGCGGCGCCACCGGTGAACCTGGAGGGCGGAGCGATCCGCCCTTTTTCCCGGCCATCTATTCAGCATACTGAGTTTCTCAGCGAAACCGCGGTGCGGCGATGGCACCGCGGTACGCCGAACGCAACCATCGCAACCCATCCCTTTAGCGCAGACAACCTGGAGCTACCATGCCCACCTCTCGCATCCTCCGCACCCTCGCCGCGTCCTCCGCCCTGCTGGGCCTGGCCGCCGCCACGCCCGCGCTGGCCGACGCCAATGGCGTGAAGATCGGCGTCATTACCGATATGTCCGGCTCCTATGCCGACCTCTCCGGCAAGGGCTCGGTGCTAGCCGCGCATATGGCGGTGGAAGAATTCGGCGGCACGGCCCTCGGCAAACCCGTGACGGTCCTGTCCGCCGACCACCAGAACAAGGCGGATATCGCCTCGTCGCTGGCGCGCCGCTGGTTCGATACCGACGGTGTCGACATGGTGATCGACTTCCCCAACTCGTCGACCGCGCTGGCGGTGCAGGAGGTCGCGCGGCAGAAGCAAAAGATCGACATCGTCTCGACCGGCGGCGCCATGGCGCTGACCAACCAGAACTGCTCGCCCACCGGCTTCCACTGGGCATGGGACACCTACTCAGTGTCTTATCCGCTGGTACGGCGCCTGATCGAACAGGGGCGCAACAGCTGGTACTACATCACCGTCGACTACGCCTTCGGCCAGTCGCTGGAAGCGGACTTCCGCAAGGCCGTGGACGCCGGCGGCGGCAAGAACGTCGGCAGCACCCGGCATCCGCTCAATGCCAGCGACTTCAGCAGCCCGGTGGTCGCTGCGTCGGCTTCCAAGGCCAAGGTGGTGGTGCTGGCCAACGCGGGCAACGACATGATCAACGGTGTCAAGGCGGCCGGCGAGTTCGGCCTGATCAAGGCGGGCCAGACCGTGATCACGCCCTCCACCTTCATCACCGATCTCAAGAGCCTGGGCCTGACCGCTGCGCAGGGGCTGACCTATGTCGACCCGTTCCGGCTCGACCTCGATGGCAAGTCGAAGGACTTCGTCGAGCGCTACTACAAGCGCCACAAGGCCTATCCCACGCATGGCCAGATCGGCGTCTATTCCGGCGTGCTGCATTACCTGAAGGCGGTGGAAGCCGCAAAGACCGTAGAGGGCCCGGCCGTGGCGGAAAAGATGCGCGCGCTGCCCGTGTCCGATGCCTTCGTGCGCAACGGCAAGGTGCGCGCCGACGGCCGCATGGTGCACGACATGTACCTGGCCCAGGCCAAGACGCCGGCCGAGTCGAAGGGACCGTGGGACCTGGTCAGGTACATCGGCACGATCCCGGGCGACGAGGCCTTCCGTCCGCTGTCGGCCAGCGAATGCCCGCTGGTGAAGAAGTGAGCGCGCCATGCCTGACACCGACGTAATCCTGCAGACGCACGGCCTGACCAAGGCGTTCAAGGGCTTTACCGCCGTGAGCGATGTCAGCCTGTCCGTGCGGCGAGGCTCGATCCATGCGCTGATCGGCCCCAACGGCGCCGGCAAGACCACCTGCTTCAACCTGCTGACCAAGTTCCATGCGCCTTCGTCCGGCTCGATCCATTTCAACGGCACCGATATCACCGCGCTGCGGCCGGCCCAGATCGCCCGCATGGGGGTGAT
This sequence comes from Cupriavidus sp. PB-02, assembly GCF_058252315.1. NCBI lineage: Bacteria > Pseudomonadati > Pseudomonadota > Betaproteobacteria > Burkholderiales > Burkholderiaceae > Cupriavidus > Cupriavidus sp. PB-02. The sequence goes on along the minus strand of NZ_CM177695.1, from coordinate 834,219 downwards.
TCGCTCGTTCCAGATCTCGGCGGTATTTCCGCAGCTGACAGTGCTGGAGAACGTGCGCATCGCGCTGCAGCGCAGTCTCGGCACCGCCTGGCATTTCTGGCGCGGCAAGCGCTCCCTGTCGCGGCTGGACGCGCGGGCGATGGAGCTGCTGGATGCGGTCGGCCTGGCCGGCTTCGCGCACCTGGGCACGGCGGAGCTGGCCTACGGCCGCAAGCGCGCGCTGGAGCTTGCCACCACGCTGGCGACCGATCCGGAGCTGATGCTGCTGGACGAGCCCACGCAAGGGATGGGCCACGAAGACGTGGAGACCGTCACCGCCCTGATCAAGCGCGTTTCCGCCGGACGTACCGTGCTGATGGTGGAGCACAACATGAGCGTGGTGTCGTCCATCGTCGACCGCATCACCGTGCTGCAGCGCGGCGCGGTGCTGGCCGAGGGGACATATGACGAGATCTCGCGCAATCCGCAGGTAAGGGAAGCCTATATGGGAACCACCGAAGAACCGGAAGACCGCCCCGCAGCTGCGGCGGCGACAAGCATGGAGGCATCATGAGCGTGAGTACCTCCCCTGCCCTCGAACTGCGCGGCCTGCACGCCTGGTATGGCGAATCGCACATCCTTCATGGCGTAGACCTGACCGTCAACCCCGGTGAGGTGGTGACGCTGCTCGGCCGCAACGGCTCCGGCCGCACCACCACGCTGCGCGCCATCATGGGCCTGGTCGGCGCGCGCAAGGGGTCGGTGCGCGTGCATGACCAGGAAACCATCGGCATGAAGACGCACCGCATTGCGCCGCTCGGGCTGGGCTACTGCCCGGAAGAACGCGCCATCTTCGCCAGCCTGTCCTGCGAGGAGAACCTGCTGCTGCCGCCGCAGTTCGCCCGCACCCCGGGCGCCATGGGACTGCGCGAGCCGATGACGCTGGGCGAGATCTACGAGATGTTCCCCAACCTGCAGGAGCGGCGCAAGAGCCAGGGCACGCGCATGTCGGGCGGGGAGCAGCAGATGCTGGCGGTTGCGCGCATCCTGCGCACCGGCGCGAGCGTGCTGCTGCTCGACGAGATCTCGGAAGGCCTCGCGCCCGTGATCGTGCAGAAGCTGGCCAGGATGATCGCCATGCTGCGCGGCCGCGGCTACACCATCGTCATGGTGGAGCAGAACTTCCGCTTTGCCGCGCCGCTGGCGGACCGCTTCTTCGTGATGGAGCACGGCCGCATCGTGGAGGCATTTCCGGCCGCCGAGCTTGAACGCAAGATGCCAACGCTCAGCGCCTTGCTGGGCGTGTAAGGAGACATTGTCATGGAATTGTTTGGAGTGCCCCTGCCCGCGCTGCTGAGCCAGTTGCTGCTGGGGCTGGTCAACGGATCGTTCTACGCGATCCTGAGCCTGGGGCTGGCGGTGATCTTCGGGCTGCTCAACGTGATCAACTTCTCCCACGGCGCGCTGTTCATGCTCGGCGCGGTGCTGGCGTGGATGGGCCTGAACTACCTGGGGCTGAATTACTGGCTGATGCTGGTGCTGGCACCGGTGGTGGCCGGCGCGCTCGGCGTGGTGCTGGAGCGCACCATGCTGCGCCACCTCTACCGCTTCGACCACCTGTACGGGCTGCTGCTGACGCTGGGCATCTGCCTGCTGATCGAGGGCTTGCTGCGCTCCGTCTATGGCGTCTCCGGCCTGCCCTACCCGACGCCGGAAGCCTTGTCCGGCGTCAGCCAACTGGGCTTCATGGTGCTGCCCAACTATCGCGCCTGGGTCGTAGTGGCTTCGCTGTCGGTGTGCTTTGCCACCTGGTTCATGATCGAGAAGACCCGGCTGGGCGCCTACCTGCGCGCCGGCACGGAGAACCCGCGCATCGTCGAGGCCTTCGGCGTCAACGTGCCGCTGCTGGTGACGCTGACCTACGCCTTTGGCGTGGGCCTGGCGGCGCTGGCCGGCGTGCTGGCCGCGCCGGTGATGCAGGTGTCGCCGCTGATGGGACAGAACCTCATCATCACCGTGTTCGCCGTGGTGGTGATCGGCGGCATGGGATCGATCCTGGGCTCGATCTTCACCGGCCTGGGGCTGGGTGTCTTCGAGGGCATCACCAAGGTCTACTACCCCGAAGCCTCCGCGACGGTGGTCTTCGTTGCCATGGTGTGCGTGCTGCTGGTGCGCCCCGCCGGGCTCTTTGGAAAGGAGAAATGATGGCTAGCGGAAATATGGTAACCGGAAAGCGCGCAACGTACGCCTACGGGCTGCTGCTGGCAGCCCTGTTGCTGGCGCCCTGGCTGGGCGCTTACCCGGTGCTGGTGATGAAGCTGCTGTGCTTCGCGCTCTTTGCCTGCGCCTTCAACCTGCTGCTGGGCTATACCGGGCTGGTGTCGTTCGGCCATGCGGCCTTCTTCGGCGGCGCCGCCTATGCCTGCGGCTATGCGATGAAGTTCCTCCGGTTGACGCCGGAACTCGGCCTGCTGGCCGGCACGGCATTCGGCGCCCTGCTCGGCCTGGTCTTCGGCGCCCTGGCAATACGGCGGCAGGGCATCTACTTCGCCATGATCACGCTGGCGCTGGCGCAGATGTTCTACTTCTTCTGCCTGCAGTCACCAGCGACGGGCGGCGAAGACGGCCTGCAGGCAGTGCCGCGGGGCGACCTGTTCGGCATGCTGCCGCTGGGGTCGGACCACACCATGTACTACGTGGTGCTGGGGATCACTGCCGCGGCCTTCCTCGGCATCATGCGCATCGTCAATTCGCCCTTCGGGCAGATCCTGCGCGCGATCAAGGAGAACGAGCCGCGAGCGGTCTCGCTGGGCTATGACGCCGACCGCTTCAAGCTGCTGGCGTTCGTGCTGTCGTCAGCGCTGGCGGGGCTGGCGGGCGCGCTCAAGACCCTGGTGCTGGGCTTCGCCACGCTCACCGATGTGCACTGGATGATGTCCGGCACGGTCATCCTGATGACCCTGGTCGGTGGCATGGGCACGCTTTCGGGACCGATCGTCGGCGCGCTGGTCATCGTGGCGCTGGAAAACAAGCTGGGGGATGCGGGCAACGCGCTCGCGGCCATGACCGGGGTCGGCTGGTTCGATGCGCTCGGCGAGTCGGTCAGCATGGTGACCGGGCTGATTTTCGTGGTGTGCGTGCTGACCTTCCGCCGCGGCATCATGGGCGAGATCTTGGCGCGCTGGCAGGCGCGCCCCGCGCCGCAGACCGGAGGGCCGGCAGCCGGACGGGCACAACCGGGTGCCGCCAGTCCCGGACAGGGTTAACCAGAATACTTCCGCTCAAAAACATCAGTACACTGATCTTATATACTCAGCATACTGACAAATCCAATTCACGGAGACTGCCATGGCATGGATTGAAATCGATGCGGCGCAACAGTTGCAGAACGACGAGGTAATGCCGCTGACGCTCGGCGACCGCCAGCTCGCCGTCTATCGCAGCGACGACGAGTACTTCGTCACCGATAACGTCTGCACGCACCAGTACGCGCTGCTGTCCGACGGCTACCTGGAGGACGGCTGCATCGAATGCCCGCTGCACCAGGCGCGCTTCGACATCCGCTCCGGCAAGGCCATGTGCGCGCCGGCCACCAGCGACATCCGCACCTACCCGGTCAAGTTTGAAGACCGCCGGGTCTGGGTCGAGCTTTGAAGGAGCCGAGCATGTCACAGGACGCGCCCATCCTGATCGTCGGCGCCGGCCAGGCCGGTGCGATGGCCGCCGCCGAACTGCGCAGGCTGGGCCATGGCGGCCGCATCGTCATGGCCGGCGGCGAAGCCCATGCGCCGTACGAACGCCCGCCGCTGTCCAAGTCCGTGCTTGCGGACGGCGCGCAGGACGGCAAGATCGGCGTGCATCCGGCCGGTTTCTATGCCGGGCAGGACATCGAGCTGCGGCTCGGCACCACGGTCACCGCACTGGATCCCGCGCGCAGCGTGGCGCACTGCGCCGGCGGCGATGCGATCCGCTACGCCACCTGCCTGCTCGCGACCGGCGGCAACGCGCGCGTGCTGCCGGCGCTGCCGCCGGGCACGACGCACGTGCACTACCTGCGCACCCTCGACGATGCCACGCGCCTGCGCGACGCCATGCAACGGGCGGGCGAGGTCGTGGTGATCGGCGGCGGCTTCCTCGGCCTGGAGACGGCATCCACCGCGGCCGGGCTGGGTCTCAAGGTCACCCTGATCGAAAGCGCTGACCGGCTGCTCGGCCGCGCCGTTCCGCCCGAACTTGGCACCTGGCTGGCGCAGCGCGTGCATGCGCAAGGCGTCGGGCTGCGGCTCGACTGTGGCATCGCGGCCTTCATGCCGCAGGCCGATGGCGTGCTGCTGCGGCTGGCGGACGGCACGGCCCTGCACGCGCCGCTGGTGGTGGTCGCGATCGGCCTGACGCCGGAGGTGGCGCTTGGCGCCGCTGCCGGCCTGGCGCTGCACCCGGACAACGGCGGCATCCAGGTCGACGAACAGGGGCGCACCAGCGCGGCGGGCATCTTTGCCGCCGGCGACTGCTGCAGCCAGTATCAGCCGCAGTTCGGCAACCATATGCGGCTGGAATCCTGGCAAAGCGCCAACGAGCAGGCCCGCATCGCCGCTGCTGCCATGCTGGGCATGCCGGCCGAGCCCGCCGCCCTGCCCTGGTTCTGGACCGACCAGTTCGGCTGCAATGTGCAGATGCTCGGCGCGGCCCACGCTGCCACCCGCTACGCCTGGCGCGGCAGCGCCGGCAGCGATGCGCCCTCGCCCAAGTTCATGCTCCTCGGCACCCGGCACGGCCGGCTCTGCCACGCCATTGCCGTCAATGCCGGCGCCGACCTGCGCCCGTTGCGCGCGCTCTTCGGCCATGCCGTCGAAGGCCTGCTGCCGCGGCTGTGCGACGACACCCTGCCGCTGCGGCAGCTGGTGCGCGACATCGCGGCGCAGGCGGCCAGCCCCACCACACTCTGATAAGGACTTCCCCATGTACCAGACACAAGCGGTGATCCAGCACACGCTGGGCAAGAAGGACGCCGGCCTGGCCGAGTGCCGCTGGCCCGAAGACAGCCTGCACTACATCCCCGACTGGGTCTACACCAGCAAGGACGTGTATGACCTGGAGCTGCAGAAGATCTTCCGCGGACGCTCGTGGAACTATGTCGCGCTGGAGGCGGAGATCCCCAACGCCGGCGACTACAAGCGCTCCTATGTCGGCGCGACGCCGGTGGTGGTGTCGCGCGCCGAAGACGGCTCGGTCAACGTCTTCGAGAACCGCTGCGCGCATCGCGGCGCCGAGTTCTGTCGCCACAGCCAGGGCAATGCGAAGGAATTCGTCTGCCCGTATCACCAATGGTCCTATGACCTCAAGGGCAACCTGCAGGGCGTGCCGTTCAAGCGCGGCGTCAACCGCGCGGGCGGCATGCCCAAGGACTTTCGCAACGAGGACCATGGGCTGGTGAAGCTGAACGTGGCCACGCGCAACGGCGTGGTCTTCGCCTCGTACGCGGCGGATATGGAAAGCCTGGAAGACTACATGACGCGGGAGATCCTGAAGGACTTCGATATCGTCTTCAACGGCAAGCCGCTCAAGGTGCTCGGCTATTACAAGAACGAGCTGCCGTGCAACTGGAAGATGTACCACGAGAACCTCAAGGACCCGTACCACGCCACGCTGCTGCATTCCTTCCTGGTGGTGTTCGGGCTGCTGGTGGCCGGCAACGAGTCGGCCATGATCGCCGATCCCGTGCACGGGCGGCACGGCACCATGGCGTCGGCCAAGAAGGAAGACAAGTATGCGGCCGTCAGCGACGAGAACAAGAAGGAGATGCGCTCGTATCACGAAGGCATACGCCTGGAAGACGAACGCTTCCTCGAGTATGTGCGGGAGTTCGACTCGCCCTGGTCGGTGACGATGCAGACCATCTGGCCGAACCTGATCGTGCAGCGCGAGATGAATACGCTGGGCGTGCGCCAGATCGTGCCCAACGGCCCCGACAGCATGCTGATGCTGTGGACCATGTTCGGCTACGAGGACGATACCGAGGAGATGACGCAGCACCGCCTGCGCCAGGGCAACCTGATGGGCCCGGCCGGCTTCCTGGGGCTGGAGGACAACGAGGCGATGAAGTTCGTGCAGGAAGGCGTGCGGCGCTCCAGCAGCGACCGCAACGTGCTCAAGCTCGATCCCGGCCAGATCGGCACCTCCAGCTCCCTGATCTCCGAATCCGCCATCCGCGCGATGTACCAGTACTACCGCGGCGTGATGGGGCTCTGACGGAACAATAACGGGATTCCCGCAACATGAAACCGATGAACTACTCCCTCTATCGCGAGAGCGCCCTCGGCACCGCGCGCGCCATCGAACTGCGACTGGAGATCGACGCCTTCCACGCGGATTACTGCGCCGTGCTCGACGCCGGGCTGGTCGAGCAATGGCCGCGCTTCTTCACCGAGGATGCGCTCTACCGCATCACCGCGCGCGAGAACGCCGAACGCAACCTGCCGGTGGGGCTGGTCTACGCCGAAGGCATCGGCATGATGCGCGACCGCGCCTCGGCCATTGCCAATACCCAGATGTTCGCACCGCGCTACAACCTGCACCTGGTCACCAACACGCGTGTGAGTGAGGAAACGGCGGACGGCGATATCGTGGCGCAGGCCAACTTCATGCTGCTGCAGACGCTGGTGGAGGGCCCCACCACGATCCACCTGGCCGGCACCTACCACGACCGCTTCCGCCGCCAGGGTGGCAGGTTGCTGCTGCGCGAGCGGCAGGTGGTGTACGACACCACCATCATCGCCAACGACCTGGTCTACCCGGTCTGAGGGCATCGCCACGGCGGGCTTTGCGCCCGCCGCTGCCGGCTACACGCTGCGCAGCACGGTCCGGCTGTACTGGTTGTTGGCTTCCACCAGCGTCGCCAGCAGGTCCATGAAGACTTCGCGCTGGGCGGGTTTCAGCGGGGCCAGCATGCGCTCCTGGGCGCGCGCCATATCGGCACGCAGCGCGACGACCACGCTCTTGCCCTCCTTCGTCAGGTAGACATGGCGGGTGCGCCGGTCAGCCGGGTTCTCGCGGCGTTCCACCAGCCCGCGCTCCTCGATCCGGCGCACGACGTCGGCCGTCGTTGTCCGGTCCAGCCCGACCTCCTGCCCCAGCGAGGTCTGGTCCAGCCCCGGCAGCACCGACAGCACCGTCAGGATTGCGTACTGCACCGGCGTGATATTCGGAGACTTGCACTCCTCGAAGAACATCGCGACGTGGATCTGATGCAAGCGCCGCACAAGAAACCCGGGACGTGCCCACAGCAATTCTTTTGCGGGATCCGGTTCCGACACGGCATCCGCCGCACCCACACTGCCACTCGCATTGCGCTTTGCTCTCGCAGACATCGCTCTCACCATTTTGTATGCACACTGACAGTATATATGAGGGATGGGGGAATCGAGCCTGCTGCGGCGACGCCATTGCCGTGGATCTGAAACCGTTCAGCGTGCGCCCGCGGCGGTGAGAACCCGCTCGATTTCCGCATAGCCGCGCCGCCGTGCATGCTGCAACGGCGTCACGCCCTCGCCGTCGGTAAGGTTGACGTCGGCGCGGGCCTGGACGAGCAGGCGCACGATCTCGGTATGCGCCGGTCCGCCGTTGCCAAGGATGATGGCCTCGAGCAACGCCGTCCACCTGAGTCGGTTGACGTGATCCACATCCACGCCGGCCGCGATCAGCGTGCGCACGGTTTCGACATGGCCGCGCTCGGCGGCAGGGATCAGCGCGGTGCCGCCGTAGCGGTTGGTGCTGCGCAGGTCGGCGCCGCGCGCCAGCGTCAGGCGCAGGATCTCGTTATAGCCGCGCGCGCCGGCATAGAGGTAGGGGCTGTCGTGGATCGCATCCCTGGCGTTGACGTCGGCCCCGGCGCCGATCAGCACCTTTGCCGCCTCAACGTGATTGCCATGCGTGGCGAGCAACAATGGCGTGCGGCCCTGCTCGTCGCGCGCCTCGAGACTGGCACCGTTGCCGAGCAGGGCCGTAACGGCTGCGGCGTCGCCGCGCGCCGCGGCTTGGCGCAGTTGGGCATCGAACGGCACGCCGGCGGCTGCGCCGAGGGAAATCAGCAAGGTCATGACAAAGGCAAGACAGGTCGAGAGTTGCGCCGCGGGCATCGTCGGGGCTCCTTTGGGTTACGGTGGAGGTGCTGTGCGCGAGGCGTCAGCGCCCGCATTCTGGCAGCGCGCACGCGCCGACGGAAGTTAAGGATCCGAATGGCGGGCAGTGCAAAAGCAACTGGTCGCCCGGTACAAGCCCCCACACGAGCCATGGCCATGACGTTGTCATCTGGTTGGCCAATAATGCAGGTAGCGGCCATGGCGAGTCCTGCCAGATGTAACGGCCGCCGCCGCAAGGAACCGTGCGCCGCTGCTGCCGTCAAACCAGCTAGTCGTCGGACACCCGTGCTGCACTGCGGCAAGTTCTGCCGCAGTGCGCAACGGCACGCGTGGCATGTGCCACATGGTCGCCCCGGCCGGCTTCGCGCGCAGGCGCAGCAGGACTGCGGCGCCGCGCAATTTCCCCAGCAAACGCCCCCCCTCTAGCCAAGGAGACGAACGTGCTGAGCCCGCATGAACTTGCCACGCTGCTATTGTTGAGCGATGGCCCTGATTCCCTCGATTCCAGCGATTCCCGCCAGATCGATCCCGTCGACCTCAAGGCACTGGTCGAGAAGCAACTCGTACAACTGGAAGTCCTGCACGGCTGCCGACAGGAACCGCGCATTACCAGCCACGGCTACTCTATGCTGAAGGCGATGGGCCGCTGACACCGGCGCCCACAAGCCAGGCGGCAAAGCGCCGGCTGGCCGCAGCACCACGCGCCGCAAGGCGCACCCGCAATACCACGGAGCCAACGATGAAGGCGCGCCCAGCAGTTGGCGTTGACGGCACGGCGCACACCGACGCGGCGCGCCGCCGCTTCCTGTATGAGCTGGGCGGTGCGTTTGCCGCCGCCGGCATCGGGCCTGCCGTGGCCGCGCCGGTGGCGTGCCTGCTGACGCCCTCCGCCACCGAAGGCCCCTTCTATCTGGACGACGCCCTGGTACGCGCAGACATCCGCGACGGCCGGCCTGGCCAGCCGTTGCGGCTGCGCATCCGGGTGGTCGATGCCGACCGCGGCTGCGCGCCGGTGCCCGGTGCGCTGGTGAGCATCTGGCACTGCGATGCCGATGGCAGCTACAGCGGCGAGAGCCGCGGCAACCGGGAGGCGCGCTTCCTGCGCGGGGTGCAGCCAGCCGGCCAGGACGGCATGGCCACATTCACCACGATCTATCCCGGCTGGTACGCGCCGCGCGCCGTCCATATCCACTTCAAGGTATTGCTCGGTCAGTCGGAAGCGCTGACCAGCCAGCTGTACTTCAGCGATGCCCTGAACCGCGAGGTGCTGGGCACCCATCCGGCCTACCGTGCGCATGGCGTGCCGTCGCGCGCCACCACGCTGGACCCGATCGCCGGCAACCGCCCCAACCTGGTTCGCGTCAGCCGGCCGGCCGAACCGGGTGGCATGCTGGACGGCGAATTCACCATTGGGATCGCCCGCGGCTGATCGCGCTTTAGCGGTGCGTGCGGAGAAGTGTTGGCGGCAATCATGCGCGGCCTTCCGGAAGGCGTGGCGTGCGTCGCAATGACGGCACGGCGCCGCTCAAAGTGCGCCGCGCCACACCGCGCGGGTAATCCCTACATTGTGGTTCCCTGTGCCTTTCCTACCATGAAGGGAATCACGGACCACCTTGCGCCAACTGTTGGGTGCACCCCGTTCCTGGTCCGGCGTTTCAGCGTTTCAGCGTTCAGCGATTCATCGCATTTCCCGACTTTTCCGGTGTTCGCGTCAGTGGCGAGTTGGCTCGGCCCCAACGGCCTGCACTCGTGGGTAGTTACACATACACATCAATTGGAGATGGTCATGGCATCCAGGACGAGGAAAACTGGCGTTTCGCGCCGCGGCTTCCTTGGCGGCGCCGCGGGGGCGGCAGCGGGCGCGGCGGCAATGGGCTTTCCGGCGATCGTGAAGGCGCAGGGCCCGGTCACTATGCGCTGGCAGAGCACCTGGCCCACCAAGGACATTTTCCATGAGTTCGCCGGCGACTTCGTCACCAAGGTGAACAACATGTCGGGCGGCGAGCTGAAGATCGAACTGCTGCCTGCAGGCGCCGTGGTCAAGGCCTTCGACCTGATCGATGCGGTCAGCAAGGGTACGCTGGACGGCGGCCACGGCGTGATTGCCTACTGGTACGGCAAGAACTCGGCGCTGGCGCTGTGGGGCTCGGGCCCGGCGTGGGGCATGGATCCGAACATGCTGCTGGCCTGGCACAAGTACGGCGGCGGCAAGGAACTGCAGCAGGAGATCTACCGCAGCCTGAACCTGGACGTGGTGTCGTTCCTGTACGGGCCGATGCCGACGCAGCCGCTGGGCTGGTTCAAGAAGCCGATCACCAAGCCGGAAGATTTCAAGGGCCTGAAGTTCCGCACCGTGGGCCTGTCGATCGATATCTTCACCGGCCTGGGCGCCGCGGTGAATGCGCTGCCGGGCGCGGAGATCGTGCCGGCGATGGACCGCGGCCTGCTCGATGCGGCGGAGTTCAACAACGCCAGCTCGGACCGCGCGCTGGGCTTCCAGGACGTGTCCAAGGTCTGCATGCTGCGCAGCTTCCACCAGCCCTCGGAGCAGTTCGAGATCCTGTTCAACCGCAAGCGCTATGACGCGCTGCCTGCAAAGCTCAAGGCGCTGATCGCCAACGCCGTGGAGGCGGCCTCGGCCGATATGTCGATCAAGGCGATCGACCGCTATTCCAAGGACTACCAGGCGCTGCAGCAGCAGGGCGTGAAGTTCTATGCGACTCCGAACTCCGTGCTGCAGGCGCAGCTGAAGGTCTGGGACGAGATAGTGGCGCGCAAGGAAAAAGAGAACCCGATGTTCAAAAAGGTCAACGACTCGATGAAGGCCTTCGCGCAGCGCGCCACGCGCTGGCAGAACGACACCAACGTCGACTTCCGGGTGGCATCGAGCTACTACTTCTCCAAGCGCACCTGACCCGCGCCACCGGGGCCGCATCGTGCAGCGCCTGCTGCTGGGCATCGACTGGCTGAGCACCTTTGTCGGCCAGGCCGCCGCGTGGCTGATCATCGGGCTTACGCTGATGATCAGCTACGAGGTGTTCTCGCGCTACGCCCTGGGCGCGCCGCACGCCTGGGTGTTCGATGCCAGCAATATGCTGTACGGCACGATGTTCATGCTGGCCGGCGCCTACACGCTGGCCAAGCGCGGCCACGTGCGCGGCGACATCCTGTACGGCTTCCTGCCCCCGCGGATGCAGGCGAGCATCGACCTGGTGCTCTACCTGGTCTTCTTCTTCCCCGGCGTGATCGCGCTGGCCTGGGCCGGCATCGATTTCTTCGAGGTCTCGCTGGCGCAGAACGAACACTCCTCCATCGCCGCCGAAGGCCCGCCCATCTACCCGTTCAAGGCTGTCATTCCCGTGGCCGGCGCGCTGTTGCTGCTGCAGGGCGTGGCCGAGACCATCCGCTGCATCCTGTGCCTGAACAGCGGGCACTGGCCGCTGCGCGAGGGCGACGTCGAGGAAGTCGATGTCGACAAGCTCAAGGAGATGGTGCATGGCACGCCGACCGCCGAAATGGTGGAGGCGCCGCTCCCTGCCCCTCCTGACGACCAGCACGGAGCCGGGCGATGAGGAAGGAACTGTGGTTCGGCGTCTCGCTGATGGTGCTGATCGTCGGCATCGTGGCCTGGTTCATGCCGGCGCCGTCAGACTGGACCAACGGGCATCTTGGCCTGCTGATGCTGGCGCTGATCGTGGTGGCGATCATGCTGGGCTTCCCCACCGCGTTCACGCTGATGGGCATGGGCGTGCTGTTTTCCTGGCTGGCCTATCGCCACGCCAACCCCGAGATCGCGGTGCAGCAGACGCTGGACCTGATGGTGCAGCGGGCGTACGCCGTCATGACCAACGACGTGCTGATCTCGATCCCGCTGTTCGTGTTCATGGGCTACCTGGTCGAGCGCTCCAACCTGATCGAAAAGCTGTTCCGCAGCCTGCATCTGGCGCTGGCGTGGATTCCCGGCTCGCTCGCGGTCGCCACGCTGGTGACCTGCGCGATTTTTGCGACCGCCACCGGCATCGTCGGCGCGGTGGTCACGCTGATGGGGCTGCTGGCCTTCCCCGCGATGCTGCGTGCGGGCTATAACACGGCGCTGTCGGCGGGCGCGGTCACGGCGGGTGGTTGCCTGGGCATCCTGATCCCGCCGTCGGTGCTGCTGATCGTCTATGGCGCCACCGCGGGCGTGTCGGTGGTGCAGCTCTATGCGGGCGCGTTCTTCCCGGGGCTGATGCTGACCGGCCTCTATATCCTCTACATCCTGATCCTGGCCAAGCTCAAGCCCGCGCTTGCGCCGCCGCTGCCGGAAGCCGAACGCGTGGTGCCGCTCCCACCCCTGGCGCGCACGCTGGAAGCCGGCGGCGCCACGCATGCGCTGCCCGCGCTGGGCGCCGGCATGATGCGCACGCTCAAGGGGCCACGCAACGCAGACGTGCCGACCGGCGAGTTCGCGCGCCAGCTCGGCATCGTGTTGCTGCCGGCGCTGGCGGTGGCGGTGGTGATGGGCACGATCTACGAGGTGGTCACAGCGCCCGCCGCCAGCATCGCCGTGGAATCGCCGCTGTCGCTCGGCGGCGCCGAGGAAAGCAGCGCGGCGCTGGACGACCTGCAGGCGCCGCCGATGGAAGAAGCGCCGGCGCCGGCCGCCGGTGCGGTCCCTGCACCGGCCGCACCGGCTGCCCCCGCCGCAACGACGCCACCCGCCACGCCCGCGGCGCCGGACGCCGCGCAAGCCGGGACACAACCTGCCCCGCAGGCCGCCGCGGTCTCTGCGCCGCGCTGGTTCTGGATCACGCTGGCCGTGGTGGCTGCTGTGCTGTTGTACTTCTACTGGCGCTTCAGCTTCGCGCGGCTGGAAATCTTCAAGATGCTGCTGGCGTCGTTCTTCCCGCTGGCGCTGCTGATCCTAGCGGTGCTGGGCTCGATCGTGTTCGGGCTGGCCACGCCGACCGAAGCGGCGGCGGTGGGATCGCTGGGCGGCGCGCTGCTGGCGGCCGCGTACCGGCAGCTGAACTTCCGCGTGGTCAAGGAATCGGTGCTGCTGACGGCCAAGACCAGCGCCATGGTGTGCTGGCTGTTCGTGGGCTCGTCGATCTTCTCGGCCGCGTTCGCCTTGCTGGGCGGGCAGGCGCTGGTCGAGCAGTGGGTGCTGTCGCTGAACCTGTCGCCGGTGCAGTTCATGATCCTGGCGCAGGTGATCATCTTCCTGCTCGGCTGGCCGCTGGAATGGACCGAGATCATCATCATCTTCATGCCGATCTTTATCCCGCTGCTGGACAACTTCGGCATCGATCCGCTGTTCTTCGGCCTGCTGGTGGCGCTGAACCTGCAGACCGCGTTCCTGTCGCCGCCGGTGGCAATGGCCGCGTTCTACCTGAAGGGCGTGGCGCCGCCGCATGTCACGCTGAACCAGATCTTCCTGGGCATGCTGCCGTTCATGGGCATCCAGCTGATCGCGCTGGTGCTGCTGTACGTGTTCCCCGGCATCGGGCTGTGGCTGCCCACGGTGCTGTACCGCTGAGGCACGCAGCAGGCACGCTTATCCTGGGCGCCTATACTGGTTGGCGATGCCGACCGACAGCGCCCTCGCTACCCTCCCCCTCGATACCGCCTTCCGCTCCGACATCCCCGGGCGGCTGGACCGCCTGCCATGGTCGCGCTGGCACTGGCGCGTAGCCATCGCGCTGGGCGTCGCGTGGGTGCTCGACGGGCTGGAAGTCACGCTGGTGGGCTCGGTCGGCGCGGTGCTGGAGCGCCCGGACACGCTCGCGCTGACCGCGACGCAGGTGGGATGGACCGGCTCGCTCTACATCCTGGGCGCGGTGATCGGTGCGCTGGTGTTTGGCCGCATGGCCGACCGGCTCGGACGCAAGCGGCTGTTCCTGGCCACGCTCGCGGTCTATATGGTGGCAACGCTGGCCACCGCGTTCGCACCGGACTTTTACTTCTTTGCCGCGTGCCGCTTCCTGACCGGCCTGGGCATCGGCGGTGAGTACGCGGCGATCAATTCCGCCATCGACGAACTGATCCCCGCGCGCGTGCGCGGGCGCGTGAACCTGGCCATCAACGGCAGCTTCTGGCTGGGCGCGGCGCTGGGTGCGGGACTGAGCCTGGTGCTGCTCGATGCGCGCGTGCTGGGACCGGTATGGGGCTGGCGCGCGTGCTTTGCGCTGGGCGCGGTGCTTGCGGTCGCGATCGTGCTGGTGCGCAAGCACGTGCCGGAAAGCCCGCGCTGGCTCGCCACCCACGGCCGGCTGGAAGAGGCCGAGCGCGTGGTCGCCGCGATCGAGGCCGAGGTGCGCGCGCGCCACGGCACCCTGCCGCCAGTGGCGCCCGATTGCGTCGCGGTGGCCATGCGCAGGCGCGCCGCGCCCGGCGTGGGCGAAGTCATGCGCCTGCTGGTGCGGCGCTACCGCGTGCGCAGCACCATCACGCTGGCGCTGATGGTGTCGCAGGCGTTCTTCTACAATGCCATCTTCTTCACCTACGCGCTGGTGCTGGCGCGCTTCTATCATGTGCCCGAAGGGCGCGTGGCGCTGTACATCTTCCCCTTTGCGCTGGGCAATGCCGCGGGGCCGCTGCTGCTCGGGCCGCTATTCGACCGCGTCGGGCGGCGGCGCATGATTGCCGCGACCTACGTGCTGTCCGGCATCGGCCTGGCGCTGACGGGCTGGGCCTTTGTCGAAGGCTGGCTCGATGCACGCTCGCAGGCGCTGTGCTGGTCGGGCGTGTTCTTCCTCGCTTCAGCGGCGGCCAGCTCGGCCTACCTCACCGCCAGCGAAGTGTTCCCGCTGGAGATGCGCGCACTGGCGATCTCCGTCTTCTATGCAGTCGGCACCGGCACCGGCGGCTTTATCGCACCACTGCTGTTCGGCATGCTGATCGAGAGCGGCAGCCGCGAAGCGGTTGGGGTGGGCTACGGCATCGGCGCGGCACTGGTGATCGTGGCCGGGCTGCTGGCCTTGCGCTTCGGCATCGATGCCGAACGCCGTCCGCTGGAACAGATCGCACCGCCGCTCTCCGCCGACAACTGACCGGCATCATCGCCAATGTCGCAATCATTGCGACATTGGCGACATTTGCGCCATTCACAACACTCCGCAACATTGCGTAAGCCGGCAAGCACGCCGCAGAAGGCACGGCACATCGCTGCGTGCCGCCTGCAATCTTACTGCCGTGTTAAGCAGTGCTACAGCCTCCCCTTACACATTTTTACAGCAAGCGACGGGGCACTTGTCTAGCCTTAACTCACCTGCGGTGGCCTGAGTGCATCAGTCTTTGCGTCAGCGGGCTGCCATTTCTTGGCCAGGGCTTGTGTCCTGGCCATTGTTCAACGCTGCTCGCATAGAGGCGGGCAAATCCACGGACCGCAACGCGGTCCGACCGCAAAGTGCGCCGATACGGCATCCCGCCACATCGCGCGTGCTGCAGACAACAAGCTGAATTGGGGACATGCAAGCCGGGCATCGCGCGACTGCCCTAGCGCGAGGCCACCCGCTTGCTTGGAAAAAATCTCGTCCGGCGTGCGCAGCGCACAGCCGGCGGGGAAGCCTTTGATTTGCTAGCCGGAGAACAACACCATGGCCGACCAGCGCAACAACCCGCCACCCAGACAACACTTGCTGACGCCGGCGCCAGCCGCGCGCCAGTCCCAGGGCGAGGGACTGGTGGAACGCAAGCAGCCCGTGGCGGTGCCACTGTGGCACATCGTGCCGCGCATGGCCGGATACGGCGTGGTGCTGTTCATCGTGTGGGCAGTGCTCACGATCATGTTTCCAAATGTGTTCACGCGCTCGTCGGAACGCGCCGTGGTCAACAGTCCCGTGAGCCTGGTGACTTCGCCAGTCGAAGGCATCGTGATGCAGCAGAAGATCGCTGCCGGCCAGCCGTTCACCGCCAACCAGCCGCTGATGATGGTGCAGAACCCGAACATCGACCGCTCGCTGCTGGTCGAGCTGACCGGCAAGAAGCTCGACAACCAGCAGCGCTACGATTCCGCCAAGGCAAAGCTCGAAAGCAACCGCCGGCTGCTGGCCGCGACCGAGCAGGACCTGCAGCGCTACAACAGCGCCGCGCAACGCGAGCATGGGGCGCGCGTGCGCGCACTGGAAGCGCGCCTGGCATCGGCCAAGGCGCAGGAAGACCAGCAAGAGGAAGTGGTCAACCGCAACCAGAGCATGCAATGGGCTGGCGCGGTCAGCGAAGCTTATACCAACGCTTCGCGCTACCAGCTGTCGATGCTGACCAACGCCAAGGCCGCGGCCAAGGCCGAACTCGACAACGCCGTCGGCGAGAGCGAGGCGTCGCGCAAGAAGGTCTATACCTCTTCCACGGACAGCCCCAGCGCCGCGCTGTCGCAGCGGCGCCAGGTGTTGAACGCCGAGTCCGCGCAGCTGACCGCGGAACTGGAGCAGCTGGAAGCGTATGGCAAGTCGGTCGACCAGCTGCTCGCCACCGAGCAGGAACGCATCGACCGGCTTTCCAACCTCGAGATCCGCTCGACCGAGCCCGGCACCGTCGAAGACCTGATCGCGCAGCCCGGCATGCGCGTGGCGGCCGGCGCCACGCTGGCCCGCACCAGCAACTGCGCGCAAACGCGCGTGGTGGCGGTGTTCCCGCGCAGCCTCAGCGACAGCCTGCTGCCCGGTGCGCGGCTGAATGTACAGGTCGATGGCCTGCCCGCGGCGCTGCCGGCATCGGTGGCGGAGATCCTGCCGCGTGCGCCCGATGGCGACCAGGCCCGCTATTTCGTGCCGTTCCCGCCGATCGAGAAGAACGAGATCTACGTGATCGCCAAGCTCGACCGGCCGCTGGACAAGCTGCCGGGCAAGGCGAGCGCATCGGGCGTGGTGTCCGCCGCGAACGCGTCGAGCCCGCAGCAATCGTCGGGGCATTGCGGCATGGGTCGCTGGGCGCGCGTGACGCTGAACCAGAGCTGGCTGGGACAACTGCGCGCGTCGCTGTCGTGATGGCACGCGCAGGCACGGGAGACCCCCTGATGCGACGACCAATACCTGATAGCCCCTCCAGGATCGCGGCAAGCGTGCTGCTTGCCGGATTGCTTGCCGTGGCGCCACGCGCTGCTTCCGCGGCGCAGGCAGCAGCACCACCCGCGCAGCAAACCCTGCTGGCCGACGGCTGCAAGACGCTGGCCGAGCGCGTCAGCCGCGAACCCGGCAACGGTCCGCTGTTCCTCGGCAGCTACGAGCCCGCGCCGGGCGGCGAACCGCTGGCGCCGGCGCTGCGCAATGCCGCCTTCGTCTACGACAACGCCCTGGCCGGCATCGCGCTGGTGGCCTGCAAGCGCCCGGCCGAAGCGCGCCGCATCGCCGACGCCGTGCTGCAGGCCACGCGCCAGGACCGGCACTACCGCGACGCGCGCCTGCGCAACGCCTACCGCGCCGGTGCGTTGCCGCCAGGCCCGGCACCGCTGCCGGGCTGGTGGGACGATCCCAGCAAGCGCTGGTTCGAAGACGCCTACCAGGTCGGCACCGCCACCGGCAACGTGGCCTGGGCCGCACTGCTGCTGCTGGCTGTGCATGAGGCCACGCGCGACGCGCGCTACCTCGACGGCGCCGCCGCGCTGATGGGCTGGGTGCATGGCAGCATGCCGGACAATGGCGCCCCCGCGGGCTATATCGGCGGCTTCTTCGGCCACGAACCCAAGCAGACGCGGCAGGGCTGGAAGTCCACCGAGCACAACGTCGATACCTACGCGGCCTTCAGCTGGCTGGCCAGCCTGCGCAACGATCCGCGCTGGCGCGACGGCGCCGCGCGCTCGCGCGGCTTTGTCAACGCCATGTGGCAGCCACGCGAGGGCCGCTTCATCATCGGCACGCACGACGACGGCCGCGCGCCCAACGACGGCCCCTCCGCGCTGGATGCCGTGCTGTGGCCGCTGATCGCGATTCCCGATCCGCCGCAGGACTGGCGCCGCAACCTGGCCTGGGTCGACGCACGCCATCGCGCCGGCGCCGGCTACGGCTTCAAAGCCAGCCCCGACGGCATGTGGACCGAAGGCACCGGACAGGCCGCGCTGGTACTGCAGGCCGCCGGCCTCACGCCGCAGGCGCAGCCGCTGTGGCAGTTGCTGCTGTCGCAACGCGCGCCTTCCGGGATGCTCTACGCCACGCCGGAGGCGCGCATCAGCACCGGGCTGTCGATCGGGCCCACTTCGACCACGGAGGACTTCTACTACTTCCACCTGCCGCACCTGGGCGCCACCGCCTGGGCCGTGCTGGCCGCGGCGCGCTGGAACCCGTTCCGTCCGGGCGGTTGCCTGGAACCGTCCTGTCCGCCGCCGGCCGTCGCCGCCTCCACCTCAGCCGCGACCAACGCCACCAACAAGGAGTGACGATGTTCGCCCTCTTTCTCGAAAACCAGTCGCTGCTGGTCATCAATGGCGGCGTGCTGCTCGCGGTGGTATTGCTCGCGCTGATGTGCCGCCAGGACCGGCCCGCCGACCGCGTGCTGTTCGGCGGCGTCACCGCCTTGCTGCTGGTGGTCTACCTGACGTGGCGCGTCAGGGAAACGCTGCCGGACTGGCAGATGACCTTTACTAGCGTATGGGCGCATGTGTTCTTCGCGTTCGAATGCATGACGCTGGCCTATACGCTGCTGTCGATCGTGGTGCTCACGCGCAACAGCAACCACTCGCCGGATGCCGATGCGGGCGAAGCTGCGCTGCGCCGCGCGGGGCAGGTACCGCGCGTGGACATCTTCATCGCCACCTACAACGAAGGGCTGGAGATCCTGGAGAAGACCATCGTCTCCGCACTGGCGATCGACTATCCCGACTTCCGCGTCTGGGTGCTGGACGACACCCGCCGTGACTGGCTGCGCAAGTTCTGCGACAGCGTGGGCGCGTACTACGTGACGCGCCCGGACAACGCGCACGCCAAGGCCGGCAATCTCAACAACGGCCTGCGCCACAGCGCCGAGGCCGGCGGCGCGCCTTACATCCTGGTGCTCGATGCCGATTTCGCGCCCCACCGCAACATCCTGCTGCGCACCGTGGGGCTGTTCAACGACCCGCGCGTGGGCGTGGTGCAGACGCCCCAGTTCTACTACAACGCCGACCCGATCCAGTACAACCTGCGCGCCACCGAATGCTGGGTCGACGAGCAGCGCGCCTTCTTCGACGTGATGCAGCCGGCCAAGGACGCCTGGGGCGCGGCGTTCTGCATCGGCACCTCGTTCCTGGTGCGGCGCGACCTGGTCGAGCTGATCGGTGGCTTCCCCACCGGCACCGTGACCGAAGACATCCACCTGACCTACCGGCTGCTGCCGCACGGCTATATCACGCGCTGGCTCAACGAACGCCTGAGCGTAGGCTTGTCCGCCGAAGGCCTGCCCGAGTACATCAGCCAGCGCAGCCGCTGGGGGCTGGGCACGATCCAGGTGGCGCTGACCGCGGACGGGCCGCTGCGCGGACGCGGCTACACCCCGGTGCAGCGGCTGCACTATGTGCATGGCCTGCTGCACTGGCTCTCGCGGCCGTTCACGCTGATGTTGCTGGCCGGGCCACTGCTGTACTGGTATTTCGGGGTCTCGACGCTGTACAGCGAGCCGCTGCAGTTTCTCGCTTACGGCCTGCCGGCGCTGGTGGCGTACTGGGCCTACAGCATCTGGATCACCGGCCAGCGCGCGCTGCCTATCTTTACCGAGGTGACGCAGATCGTGGCGTCGCTGGCGGTGACCGCATCGCTGGTCAGCGCGATGTTCAAGCCGTTCGGGCGGCCGTTCAAGGTCACCAACAAGGGGCTGGACCGCTCGAAGCTGGTGATCCACGGCAAGTTCGCCGCGCTCTATGCCGGGATGCTGGCACTGTCGGCGCTGGGCCTGGGGCGCGCGCTGGTGGTCGACCCCGATGCGCCAGGACTGGCCTTCAACACGGTCTGGACCGGCGTGGCGCTGATGCTGTACCTGGCGTCGTTCCTGGTCTGCGTGGAGCTGCCGCGCCCGCGCAAGGAAGAGCGCTTCCCGCACCGCGCGGCGGCGCTGCTGCGCGTGGATGGGCGCGAGTACCGCGTCACCACCAAGGACCTCTCATGCAACGGCGTGGCCGTCACCACGCCGCTGGCGCCCGCCTTCCGCGCCGGCACCGAAGGCGCGTTGTGGCTCAGCCAGACCGGATGGATTCCTTGCCGCATCGTGCGCCGCGACGGCCAGTTGCTGGGCATCGCGCTGCATGCCGACATGGCGGCGCGCCACAGCCTGATCCGCCTGCTGTTCACCGATCCCGCGCACAACATCGCCCGGCAGGGCCGGCCGCAGCTGGCGATCTCGCGCTTTATGCGGCGCGCGCTGCTGGGCTGAATGCCACCTTCTTCTTCGACTCTCCGGGACCCTTCATGCGAAGCTTGCCACGCCGCCGTACCCTGACCCCGCCGCGCCTGCTGCTGCCCGGCGCACTCGTGCTCGCCCTGGCCGCCTGCACGCTGGAGCCGCAATACCAGCGGCCGGATGCGCCGATCCCTTCGGCCTGGCCGGAGGGCGCCGCTTATCGGACCCCTCAGGCCAATGCGGCGCGCGGCGCGGCGCAGCCAGGCCAGCCGGCGCAACCGGCGGGCCCTTCCGCCGCGGACCTGGGATGGCGTGACGTCTTCGTCGATCCGCAGCTGCGGCAGCTGATCGAGCTGGCGCTGGCCAACAACCGCGACCTGCGCATGGCGACGCTGGCCATCGACGAAGCGCGCGCGCTGTACCAGATCGAGCGCGCGGCGCAGTTCCCCACCGTGGAAGGCAATGCCGGCATGGTGTCGCAGCGGCTCTCGCCGCGGCTGCGCGCACCGGGCCAGTCGCAGCAGATCACCACGTACAACGCGGGCATCGGCTTCACCGCGTTTGAACTCGATTTCTTCGGCCGGGTGCGCAGCCTCAAGCATGCGGCGCTGGAGGAATACATGGCGACGGAAGAGGCGCGACGCAGCGCGCAGATCAGCCTGGTGGCGGAAGTGGCCAACGCCTACCTGACGCTGCAGGCTGACCGGGAACTGCTGCGGCTGTCGCAGGAAACGCTCAAGACCCAGCAGGACGCGGCCGAGATGGTGCGGCGCGGGCGGCAGGCCGGTGCCATGGCCCAGCTCGACCAGCATCGCGTGCAAACCCAGGTGCAGACCGCGCAGGTGGGCGTGGAGCAGTACACGCGGCAGGTGGCGCAGGACGAGAACGCGCTGACGCTGCTGGTCGGCGCCCAATTGCCGAAATCCGTGACAGATGCGGGTGCGGCAGCGAAGCCGGATCCGCTCGAACCACGCTCGCTGCTGAGCGAGTTTCCCGAAGGACTGCCGTCGAGCCTGCTGGAGCGGCGTCCTGACGTCCTTGACGCCGAGCACCGGCTCAAGGCCGCCAACGCCAATATCGGCGCTGCGCGCGCGGCGTTCTTCCCGCGCATCTCGCTGACCGGCGCGCTGGGCGTGGCCAGCACCAGCCTGGCGGGACTGTTCTCCGGCGGCATGGCGTGGCTGTTTGCACCGCAGCTCACCGTGCCGATCTTCGACGGCGGCCGCAACCGGGCCGGGCTGGATGCGGCCAATGTGCGCAAGGACATCAACGTGGCCAACTACGAGAAGACCATCCAGACCGCTTTCCGCGAAGTGGCCGACAGCATGGCGGCGCGCGCCACCTACGAGCGCCAGGTCAAGGCGCAGGAAGCACTGGTACGCGAAGGCAGCGAAACGCGGCGATTGTCTGAAATGCGCTTCAAGAATGGCGTGGACGACTACTTCGGCGTATTCGATGCGCAGCGCCAGCTCTACACCGCGCAGCAGGCGCTGGTCACGTACAAGCTGGCCGGGCTGACCAGCCGGGTGTCGCTGTACAAGGCGCTGGGCGGCGGCTGGCGCGAGGTGGCGGATGCGTCCGGTGGGCGCGCAAACCCCGCGCCAGCCGCGCGGCCCCAGGCGGCAGTGCGGCCCCAGGCCCCAGCACAGCCCCAAGCTGCGGCGCAGCCGCGAGCCGTAGCGCAGCCACAAGCCGTAGCGCAACCCCAGTCCGCAGCGCAGCCACAAGCCATAGCGCCGCCCCAGGTCGCCACGCAGCCCCAAGCCGCAGCGCAACCTCAGGCCGCTACGCAGCCCCAGGCCGCAGCGCCACCGGCAGCCGCGGCTCAGCCATCCCCCGTCGCGGCAACGCAGCAGTGAGCCAGGCGGCGGTGCGGCGGGATGCCTGGCTCAGAAGTACTTCAGCCAGCGCCAGTCGCGCCGCCGCGCCTTCAGCGCCGCGAACCAGCGCACCGCCGGCCATAGCAGGACGGCCAGCACGGCCGCCACCAGCCACAGCTGCCAGACGTGGTCGAAGCCGAACACCCTGGCCTGGTTCAGGCCCCAGTGGTGCGCGCAGGCCTGGTACAGCAGTTGCAGCACGTACAGGTGCAGCAGGTAGAAGAACATCGGCACGGCGCCGAACACCGCAAGCCGCCGCGCGAGCCAACCGCGCTCGGCACGCTCCAGCCAAACCAGCAGCAACAGCCCGACACCCAGTGTCAGCAGCAGGAACAGCAGCGACGGCGGGTACTTGGTGACATTGAGGAGCTCATCGCGGTATGCAGCGCGTCGCTGCCCGGCATCCACTTCTGCTCCTGGCCGTAGCCGTTTAGTACGCGCAGCACGGCAAAGCCGGCCAGCGCCGCCACGGCGCAGCCGGCGAGGCGCCGTTGCCTTGTACCGGCAGGCATCGACGCGGCAAACCACGGCCCCGCCGCGTAGCCCAGCGCAATCACGCCGATCCACGGCAGCACCGGGTACGAGGTGCGCACCTTCAGCCCGTCGGCGATATCGATCCAGGTCCGGTCGTGCAGGATCGCCCAGGGTATATGCCACACGCTTTCCGGCGGGAAATGCAGCGGGCTCAGCAGGTTGTGCCCGGCCACCAGCGCGATGCCGGCAGCGATCAGCATCGGCCGCGGCAGCCACACCAGCGCCGCCAGCGCCATCATGCTCAGGCCGATGGCCCAGATCACCTGCAGGTAGACCACCTGCGGCGGGAAGGTCCAGGTCCAGGCAAAGCCGACCAGCGTCAGCTCCAGCACCACCAGGAACACGCCGCGCCGCAGCAGGAAGCCGCTGACCGCGCCGCGGTCATGGCCGGCCGCGCCGTAAAGCCAGGCCGAGACCCCGGCCAGCCAGATAAACACCGGCGCGCACAGGTGGGCGGCGAGACGGCTGAAGAAAAGCGCCGGGGTGGTCGCACTGGCATCCATGGGATCGGTGACCTGCACGTGCAGGAAGAACATATCCCGCACGTGGTCGAGCAGCATGATCAGGATGACCAGCCCGCGCAGTGCGTCGATGGACAGCAGCCGGCCGCCGGCCGGCCGCGCGACCGCGGCAAAAGGGGAGACTGCCGGGAGAGATGGAGGCGCGGCAGTGCGCGCGTGGCCCGGCAACATTGTCAGTAGCTCAGTTGCACGCCCAGGCGCACGGTGCGGCCCGCGCCCGGCGCGATCCACAGGTTGCTGTACGAGCTGGCGTAGTAGGTCTTGTCGAACAGGTTGCCCACGTTCAGCGACACGCGCAGCTTGCGGCTGTATTGCCAGTAGCCATGCAGGTCCACCGCCACGTACGCGGGCAGCGAGAACGAGTCCTGCACATCGCCCGGGCGTCGTCCGACGTAGCGCAGCCCGGCGCCGACGCCATACCGCTGCCCGATCGGCGTCGCGTCTTCATACACCGCCAGCAGGCTGCCGCTGGTGCGCGGCACGTTGGACAGCGGCGTACCCGGCGCGATGCGCGTGTCCTGCGTGATCTCCGCATCGGTCAGCGCAAAGCTGCCCGACACGCGCCAGTGCGTGCCGATCTGCCCCGCCACGTCCAGTTCCACGCCGCGGCTGCGCGCCTCGCCGGCGGCGATGAAATACGACGGGTCGGCGGGATTGGCGGCCAGCACGTTGCGCTTGCGGATCTCGAACACGGCCAGCGTGGCACCGGTGCGGCGGTCGTCGCTGTCGAACTTGATGCCGGCCTCCATGGCGCGGCCGCGTTCCGGGTCGAACGGCTGGCCGGCGGCGTCGACGCCGGCATTGGGCCGGAACGACTGGCTGGCATTGGCGAACAGCGACAGGTTCCGGCTGGCCAGGTAGCTCACGCCCACGCGCGGCGACACCGCGTTCTGGTGCCGCGTGGTGCGGGTGCCGCGCAGGTGGTCGTCCAGCGACTGGTCGAAGGCATCTAAGCGCGCGCCGGCCAGCACGCGCCAGCGCTCGCCCAGGCTGAGCTGGTCCTGCGCGTAGACGCCGACGTTGCGCTGGCGCTCGTGCGTGTCCATGTTCCAGGGCAGCGGCGGCGCCGGCTGGCCATAGACCGGATCGTAGATATCGATCGCGTACGGCGCGGCGGCGGTCGGGTTCTTGCGCAGCACCTGCATGGTGTTGCCGAAGCGGTAGGCGTCCACGCCCATCAGCAGTTCATGCCCGACCGGGCCGGTGGTGAACTTGCCCGTCACGCTTGCCTGCAGCGAGAGATCGTCCGACTGGAAGTCGCGGTAGCGCCGCGAGCGCGACAGCGTGCGGCCGTCCGCCGCCAGCGCAGCGGCCTCGGAGGAATGCCCGGTCAGCGCGCCACCGCGGTATGACAGGGCCAGCCGCCCCTTCCACCGATCCGAAAACTGGTGCTCCACGCTGAGCTGGTGCGACTGGCTGTTGAGCCGCATGTCGCCGTCGCCGGGCTCGCCCAGGAAGCGCGAGCGCGGGATGCGGCCCAGCTGCCCGTTGACGGCGACCACGCCACGGTCCATCGGCGTGGTGTAGCGCTGGAATTCCGCCGCGTACTGCAGGATGGTGTCGTTGCCCAGCGTCCAGCTGAACGACGGCGCCACCAGGTAGCGCTGGCTGTTGATGTAGTCGCGCGTGCTGCCCTGGTGGTCGGCCACGGCGATCAGCCTGCCGGCCACGTCCTCGCCCAGCGGGCCGGTCACGTCGGCCGCCAGCCGGTAGGCGTCGCGCGTGCCGACCTCGAATGAATAGGTCTGCGCGGGCCGGAACTGCGGCTGGCGCGTGACCACGTTGAAGGTGCCGCCGGGCTCGCCGGTGCCGTACAGCGAGGACGTGGGGCCTTTGAGCACTTCCACGCGCTCGATGGTGGCCGCATCCATCGGCGCCGTGTAGCCGCGGTTTGCGGCAAAGCCGTTGACCAGGTAGCCGGCGCCGGTGTTCTCGTTGCCGGTGAAGCCGCGCATGGCAAAGTTGTCCCACAGGCCGCCGAAGTTGTTCTGGCGCGCCACGCCGCTGACGTAGTCGAAGGTCTGGTCGAAGCGGGTCGCGCCGATATCGTCAAGCATCGCGCGCGGCACCACACGCACGGACTGCGGGATCTCGCGCAGCGGGGTGTCGGTGCGGGTAGCGCCCGACGCGTCGGGCGGGTTGTATGATGCGATGGCCGTGCCGACCACCGAGACCGCCGGCAGCGTAATATCGGAACCCTCCGCCGCGTCGGCGAGGCCGGAAATCGCCAGCATCAGCGCGGCGACTGGCCGCCGCGAACGCCCCGGCAATGGGTTCAGGCGCAATGCGCAGGCGGCGGGCAGGAAAGAGCCCGGCGCGCGGCAAGGCCGCTTGCGCCGGCCAAGGCTGGGCTGCGGTGGCAGCATAGGAACACCCCGGAAGGAACGAGTCACCGCGGCGGCAACCAGGTACGCTCGTTAATGATAATAAATTCTCATTAATATTTTAGGCATGGAACGCATGACCCGTCAACGCGGCGCTGTGATGGACGCGCTACGTGAAGCCGGCCGGCCCCTGAGCCCGGCCGAGATCCTGGCCGCGGCGCAGCGCCAGGTGCCGTCGCTGGGCCTGGCCACGGTCTACCGCAACCTGCGCGCGCTGCTGGACGACGCGCGCGTGCATGCCGTTGAACTGCCGGGCCAGCCGGACCGCTACGAGCTTGCGGACGAACCGGGCGCCGTCACGCACCGGCACTACTTCCAGTGTCTGTCGTGCGATCGCGTCTTCCCGCTGGAAGGCTGCCCCGGACACCTGGAAGAGATCACGCCACCGGGGTTCGTGGTCGAGCACCACGAGCTGACGCTGCTGGGCCGCTGCCCGGACTGTGCGGGCAAGGCCGGCAAACGGCGCAAGCCAGCGGCGCGCAATCACTGAGGCCTGATGCGGGGCAGGTCCGTGATCACCACGATCGCCCCAAACAACTGTACTGCGCCAACCGCCCCAACCTGTATATGGCGCCAGGGCGGCATCTGCCCCATGATGCCGCTGCACCGCGCACCAGACGCACGCCATCCCCACAGGACCCCGAATTGCCCCACGCCGCCGCCAACCGACGCTCGACCCTGATCGCCGTGCTCGCCCTGACCGCCTCGATGGCCTCGCTGTGCGTCGGCACCTCGTTCGCCAAGAGCCTGTTCACGGTGCTCGGCGCGCAAGGCACTACAGCGCTGCGGGTAGGCTTCTCCGCGCTGATCCTGCTGTGCGTCTGGCGACCGTGGCGCATCCCGCTGACGCTGGCCAATGCGCGCGCGATCGCGCTGTACGGGGCGGCGCTGGGCGCCACCAACCTGCTGTTCTACATGTCGCTGCGCACCATCCCGCTGGGGCTGGCGATCGCCATCGAATTCACTGGCCCGCTGGCGGTGGCGGTGCTGTCGTCGCGGCGCGCGATCGATTTCCTGTGGATTGCGTTCGCGGTAACGGGCCTGCTGCTGTTACTGCCGGTGGGCGAAGCTGCCGGCACGCTCGATCCGGTCGGCATCGGCTATGCGCTGGCAGCCGGCGTGGGCTGGGCGCTCTATATCGTGTTCGGGCAGATGGCGGGCAACGCCCACGGTGGCCAGGCGACGTCGCTGGGGCTGACCATGGCGGCACTGGTGGTGATGCCGTTCGGGTTGGCGCACGCGGGCACCGCGATGTTCAGCCCGACGCTGCTGCTGTTCGGGCTGGCGGTGGGCGTGCTGTCGAGTGCAATCCCCTATTCGCTGGAGATGGTGGCGCTCAAGCGCCTGCACCGGCGCACCTTCGGCATCCTGCTGAGCATGGAGCCGGCCATGGGCGCGCTGGCGGGGCTGGTGTTCCTGCACGAGCAGCTGAGCCCGGTGCAGTGGCTGGCGATCGCCAGCATCATCACGGCCTCGGTGGGCTGCACGCTGACGGCGCGCGGCAAACGCGCGGCCGGCTGAGGCGCGCGGCAAGCGTGCCGCTCGCTGATGGGGCGCCCTTCCCTCAGCGCGCGCCGAACCAGTCTGCCGGCAGCGACTGCGCGCTGCGTGCGGGCGCGCGCAGCGCCAGCGAGACTTCGTGCAGGTAGCTATCCTCCGGATTGCGGCGGGTGCTGAAGCCGCAGTCACGCAGGATGGCGAGCATGCGGCGGTTTTCGCTGAGCACGTCGCCACGCATCGCGTGCAGGCCGGCGGCCCCGGCCAGGTCGCGCAGCTTGCCGATCAGGCGCCGGCCCAGCCCCTGGCCTTGCCAGGCGTCGGCGACCACCACGGCGAGTTCCGCGACCCGCCCGCTCACCACGTATTCCGCGCTGGCGACCACGGCCGGCTCGCCGTCGGCGCCGGGCGCCTCGATCACCAGCGCCACGCCATCCGGCCCCGGGCTGGCGAGGCCATCGACAATCTGGTCCACCACGCGCCCGCCGGTCAGGAAGCGGAAGTAGCGGCTTTCGCGCGACAGGCCGTCCACCAGCGCCCGTAGCGCCCCGCCATCCTGCACCTGGGTGCGGCGCAACGTGACGCGCACGCCCCGCTTTACCGTCCAGCTTTCCGCATCACCCGACCGGACTTCGCTCTTGCTTTCCATGCCGCCACCTGACTACATTGTTTGTAGTCAGAGTATACGCAATAGCCTGACTTTTGCAAATGAAGTCAGCATGCTATGCTGGGTTCACCATGAACATCACTGCGTCCGACCTCCGCCACTGCTCGATCGCCGCGACGCTTTCGCTGATCGGCGAAAAGTGGACGATCCTCATCCTGCGCGATGTCCTCTCCGGTGTAACGCGCTTCGACGACTTCCTCCGCCGGCTGGAATGCTCGCCCGCAGTGCTGTCCGCGCGACTCAAGACGCTGACGGAGGCCGGGTTGCTGCGCAAGGTCGGCTACCGCGAGCCTGGCGAACGCGAACGCTTCGAGTACCGCCCCACCCGTGCCACGGTCGAATTGCTGCCCGTGCTGATCGGGCTGATGCAGTGGGGCGACTGCAATATGGCGCACGGCGAAGGCCCGGTGCAGGTGCGCTCACGCGCCAGCGGCAAGCTGGTGCGCGCTGCGCTGGTCGACGAGGATGGGGCACTGGTGTTACCCCGCGACATGCAGATGATCCCCATGCGTCGCCTTGAAAAGGAAGGCCACGGCGACTAGGCCTCTGTCCCCGTGTGCTGCATCGCACCACACCAGCCCACTGCACTGCACCATGACTGTGCCGCGGGCCCGCAGGCCGCCCCACCTCAGCGCATTCGAGGCGTTCCCCAAGGCGCTTGAGCGCGCCACTCTCCCCTTTGCCATCACTTACAGGCCTGGCACACCCCTTGCGTAATGTGGACCGGGCCCGTCAACGGCGACCGGCCCACCCCACATAAGCAGCCGCTATCCCATGTAGCAGCTGTTCAGGACAACGGCGTCCCCTGAACCGGCCATGACCCGATCACACCGATCACTGGCCCGGTTTGCGGGACGCCACTTGTTTTTTTGGAGCAAGGGACGATGACCGGCAAAGCCACCCGCATCGAGCTGATGAGCTTGAGCACCCCGCAGATGCGCGCCTTCCACCTGACCTGGATGGCGTTCTTCGTCTGTTTCTTCGCGTGGTTTGCCTGCGCGCCGCTGATGCCCGTGCTCAAGGGCGAATTCGGCCTGACCCCGGGCCAGATCGCCAACATCAATATCGCCGCGGTGGCGGTGACCATCCTGGTGCGCCTGGTGATCGGCCCGATGTGCGACCGCTTCGGCCCGCGCAAGACCTACACCGGCCTGCTGGCGGTGGGCGCGCTGCCGGTGCTCGGCGTCGCCCTGGCGCAGAACTATGAGACCTTCCTGATCTTCCGCCTGCTGATCGGCGCGGTTGGTGCCAGCTTCGTGATCACGCAGTACCACACCTCGGTGATGTTCGCGCCCAACGTGGTCGGCACCGCCAACGCGGCCTCGGCCGGCTGGGGCAATGCCGGCGGCGGCGCCGCGCAGGCCATCATGCCGCTGCTGCTGGCCGCGGTGCTGATGCTGGGCGCCGACCACGCACTCGGCTGGCGCTTTGCGCTGGTGGTGCCGGGCGTGCTGATGCTGATCATGGCCGTCGTCTACTGGCGCTTCACGCAGGACTGCCCGGAAGGCAACTACTCGGACCTGCGCGCCCGCGGCATCGCCATCGCCGGCAAAGACGGCGGCAAGGGCGGCGGCTGGGCCAGCTTCCGCGCCGCCAGCGCCAACTATCGCGTGTGGCTGCTGTTCATCACCTACGGCGCCTGCTTCGGCGTTGAGATCTTCATCCACAACATCGCCGCCTCGTATTACGTGGACCGCTTCGGCCTGAGCCTGAAGGCCGCCGGCCTGGCTGCCGCGAGCTTCGGCCTGCTGGCGCTGTTTGCCCGCGCGCTGGGTGGCTGGCTGTCGGACAAGGCAGCGCGCCGTCGCGGCCTGGATGCACGTGCCACGCTGCTGTTCGTGCTGATCATGGGCGAAGGCCTGGGCCTGCTGTGGTTCGCGCAGGCCGGCAGCGTGACGCTGGCCGTGGTCGCGATGCTGCTGTTCGGCCTGTTCACCCACATGGCCTGCGGCGCGACCTACGCCCTGGTGCCCTTTATCGACCGCAAGGCGCTGGGCGGCGTGGCCGGGATCATCGGCGCGGGCGGCAACGTCGGCGCCGTCGCCGCGGGCTTCCTGCTCAAGGGCCTGGGCGACCTGCAGCACACGCTGACCGTGCTGGGCGTGCTGGCCACCATCGCCGCCCTGTGCGCCATCGCCATCCGCTTCAGCGCCGAGCACAAGGCCCAGGAGCAGGCGCTGTACGACAGCGCGCTGGCCAACTGAATCCCCTGCATCGCCCCCACAGCACAACAAGCAGCAAAGACTGACTACCGGACAAGGAAAGCATCATGAAACTGATCATCGTCGGCCACGGTATGGTGGGTCACAAGTTCCTGGAATGCCTGGCGGAAGCCGGCGCGCAGAACCTGGAAGTGACCGTCCTGTGCGAAGAACCGCGTCCCGCCTACGATCGCGTGCACCTGTCCGAGTTCTTCGCCGGCAAGTCGGCCGAAGACCTGTCGCTGGTGCCCGCCGGCTTCTTCGAGCAGCACAACAACATGCTGCTGCGCCTGAATGCCCGCGCGGTTGAGATCGATCGCGCCGCGCGCACGGTCAAGGTGTCCACCGGTGAGACCCTGTCCTATGACAAGCTCATCCTGGCCACCGGCTCCTACCCCTTCGTGCCGCCGGTGCCGGGCAAGGACCGCAAGGACTGCTTCGTCTACCGCACCATCGAGGACCTGGAAGCGATGCGCGAATGCGGCGCGCGCTCCAAGACCGGCGTGGTCGTCGGCGGCGGCCTGCTGGGCCTGGAATGCGCCAAGGCGCTGCGCGACATGGACCTGCAGACGCACGTGGTCGAGTTTGCTCCGCGCCTGATGGCGGTGCAGGTCGATGAAGGCGGTGGCCGCATGCTCCGCCAGAAGATCCAGGGCCTGGGCGTGACCGCCCACACCGGCAAGAACACCGTTGAAATCGTCGACGGCGAAGACGGCACGCACCGCATGGTGTTTGCCGACGGCACGCACCTCGACGCCGACATGATCGTGTTCTCGGCCGGCATCCGCCCGCGCGACGAACTGGCGCGCGCCAGCGGCCTGGCGGTGGGCGAGCGCGGCGGCATCGCGGTGGACAACACCTGCCGCACCTCGGATCCGGACATCTACGCCATCGGCGAATGCGCGCTGTGGCAAGGCAAGATCTACGGCCTGGTGGCCCCGGGCTACGACATGGCTCGCGTGGCCGCACGCCACCTGCGCGGCGAAAGCGCCGAGTTCGGCGGCGCCGACATGAGCACCAAGCTCAAGCTGATGGGCGTGGACGTGGCCAGCATCGGCGATCCGCACGGCACCGTGCCGGGTGCGCGCTTCTACCAGTTCAGCGACGACCGCAAGGAGGTCTACAAGAAGCTGGTCGTGTCTGACTGCGGCAAGTACCTGCTGGGCGGCGTGCTGATCGGCGACGCCAGCGAGTACGGCACGCTGCTGCAGATGATGCTCAACAAGATCGAGCTGCCCGAGTCGCCGGAATTCCTGATCCTGCCCGACAGCAGCGGCAAGGCCAAGCCGGCGCTGGGCGCCGATGCCCTGCCCGACACCGCCCAGATCTGCTCGTGCAACAACGTCTCCAAGGGCGAGATCTGCGGCGCCGTGTGCGACGGCGCCACCAGCATCGGTGCGCTCAAGACCTGCACCAAGGCCGGCACCGCCTGCGGCGGCTGCGTGCCGCTGGTCACGCAGATCATGAAGGCCGAGATGAAGAAGCAGGGGATGGCGGTCAACAACCACATCTGCGAGCACTTCCCCTTCTCGCGCCAGGAGCTCTACCACCTGGTGCGCGTGGGCAAGTTCAAGACCTTTGACGCGCTGCTGGAAGCGCATGGCAAGGGCATGGGCTGCGATATCTGCAAGCCGGCGGTGGGCAGCATCCTGGCCTCGTGCTGGAACGAGTTCGTGCTCAAGGAAGAGCACGCCAGCCTGCAGGACTCCAACGACTACTACCTGGCCAACATCCAGAAGGACGGCACCTACTCGGTGGTGCCGCGCATGCCGGGCGGCGAAGTCACGCCCGAAGGCCTGATCGCCGTGGGCCAGGTCGCCAAGAAGTACGGCCTGTACACCAAGATCACTGGTGGCCAGCGCGTGGACCTTTTTGGTGCACGCGCCGAGGAACTGCCCTTTATCTGGGAAGAACTGATCGCCGCCGGCTTTGAATCGGGCCATGCCTACGGCAAGGCGCTGCGCACGGTGAAGTCGTGCGTGGGCTCGACCTGGTGCCGCTATGGCGTGGGCGACTCGGTCGGCCTCGCCATCGAACTGGAGAACCGCTACAAGGGCCTGCGCGCGCCGCACAAGATCAAGTTCGGCGTATCCGGCTGCACCCGCGAATGCGCCGAGGCACAGGGCAAGGACGTGGGCGTGATCGCCACCGACAAGGGCTGGAACCTGTACGTCTGCGGTAACGGCGGCATGAAGCCGCGCCACGCCGAACTGCTGGCGAGCGACCTCGACCACGACACGCTGGTGCGCTACATCGACCGCTTCCTGATGTTCTATGTGCGCACCGCCGACCGCCTGCAGCGCACCAGCGTCTGGCGCGACAACCTGGAAGGCGGCCTGGACTACCTCAAGGCCGTGGTCCTGGACGACAAGCTGGGCATCGCCGCGGAGCTCGAATCCGAGATGCAGCACGTGGTCGACACCTATGAAGACGAGTGGAAGAAGGCCGTGACCGATCCGGAGACGCGCAAGCGCTTCCGCCACTTCGTCAACAGCGACCGCCGCGACGACAACCTCGTGTTTATCGAAGAGCGCGGCCAGATTCGTCCCGCCACGCCGGAGGAACGGAACTTGCAGCGCTCCCGGTTGGGCCACATTCCCGTGGTCGCCGTGCCCGCAAAAGCAGCCTGACCGCGCCCGAAATCAAGGAGAACGTGATGAGCCATTCCCACCATCCCGAAAGCTGGACCGCCGTCTGCACCGTACGCGATATCGTGCCCAATACTGGTGTGTGCGCACTGGTAGGCGACAGGCAGATCGCCGTGTTCCGCATCGGCCGCGGCGAAGAGGTCTACGCCATCGACAATTTCGATCCCAATTCGCAGGCCGCGGTACTGTCGCGCGGGCTGGTGGGCAACCTGGGCGACCGCCTGGTGGTGGCCTCGCCGATCTACAAGCACCACTTCGACCTGCGCACCGGCGAATGCCTGGAGGCGCCGGAGCACTCGGTCAATGCCTACGGCGCGCGCGTCTATGACGGCAAGGTATGGGTCGCCGCCAGCGTGGTGCTGCGCGAGGTCGAAGAAGAACTGGCCGCCTGATACCGCCCTTCCGCCCTCGATGTTCGCCCTACGCTCACCTTTTTGCCTTGGAGATGCCGGCATGACGCCATCCGCCAACCCGCAGTCCCGCCCGCGCCTGGTCGTTGTCGGCAACGGCATGGCTGGCATGCGCACCGTCGAGGAGCTGCTCAAGCTCGCCCCGGACCTGTACGACATCACGGTGTTCGGTGCCGAGCCACACGGCAACTACAACCGCATCCTGCTGTCGCCGGTGCTGGCCGGCGAGAAGACGGTGGCGGACATCATGCTGAACACGCGCGAGTGGTATGACGAGCATGGCATCGAGCTGCTCGCCGGTGATCCGGTAGTGGCGATCGACCGCCCGCGCCGCGTCGTGCGCTCGGCCTCGGGACGCGAGGTGCACTACGACCGCCTGTTGCTGGCCACCGGCTCCAAGCCCTTCATCCTGCCGGTGCCGGGCCATCAACTCGACGGCGTGATCGCGTTTCGCGATATCCAGGACGTGGAAACCATGCAGCACGCCGCGCGCAACCACCGCCATGCGGTGGTGATCGGCGGTGGCCTGCTCGGGCTGGAGGCCGCCAACGGGCTGCTGCGCCAGGGCATGGACGTGACCGTGGTGCACCTGCCCGACAGCCTGATGGAGCGCCAGCTAGACAAGCCCGCCGCCACGCTGCTCCAGAGCGCGCTCGAACGCAAGGGCCTGCGCTTCCTGCTGGGCGCGCAGACCGCGGAGATCCTCGGCACCGACCGCGTCACCGGCGTGCGCTTCAAGGACGGCAGCGAGATCCCCGCCGACCTGGTGGTGATGACCGCGGGCGTACGCCCCAATATCGAACTGGCCGCCGGCGCCGGCCTGCATTGCGAGCGCGCCATCGTCGTCGATGACACGCTGCAGACCTACGATCCGCGCATCTATGCCGTGGGCGAGTGCGTGCAGCACCGCCAGGCCACCTTCGGTCTGGTCGCGCCGATCTGGGACCAGGCCCGCGTGTGCGCCGCCCACCTCGCCGGCGCCGGCCATCGCCGCTACGTGCAGCAGGCCACCGCGACTAAACTGAAAGTGACCGGCGTGGACCTGTACTCGGCCGGCGACTTCATCGGCGGCGAAGGCAGCGAGGACCTGGTGCTGCGCGATGCGCGCCGCGGCGTCTACAAGCGCCTGGTGCTGCAGGACGGCTACCTGGTCGGCGCCGTGCTGTACGGCGACGTGCAGGACGGCCCCTGGTACTTCGACATGATCCAGCGCCGCACGCCGGTGGCTGCGCTGCGCCAGCGCCTGCTGTTCGGCCAGGCGCAGTGCGAAGCGCTCGCCGCATAAGCATCACCGTAAGCTATACAACGCCCCCGCACGGAGAACGCGTGAACCTGTCCGACATCCCGGTCGTTTCGGCTACCCCGACCATCACCACCGCCACCACCTGCCCGTATTGCGGCGTCGGCTGCGGCGTGCACGCCACCGTGCGTGCCGACGGCCAGGTCGAGATCGCGGGCGACGCGCAGCACCCGTCCAACTACGGCCGGCTGTGCGTCAAGGGCTCGGCGCTGGGCGAGACGGTGGACCTCGAAGGCCGCCTGCTCCACCCCAAGCTGCGCGACGCGGACGGCAGCCTGCAGCAAGTGTCGTGGGACCGTGCGCTCGACACCGTGGCACAAGGCTTCTCCGACATCATCCGTCGCCATGGGCCGGACTCGGTCGCGCTCTATGTCTCCGGACAGCTGCTGACCGAGGACTACTACGTCGCCAACAAGCTGATGAAGGGTTTCATCGGCAGCGCCAATATCGACACCAACTCGCGCCTGTGCATGTCGTCGGCCGTGGCCGGCCACAAGCGCGCCTTCGGCGAAGACCTGGTGCCGGGCAACTACGAAGACCTGGAACTGGCCGACCTGGTGGTGCTGGTGGGCTCCAACACCGCGTGGTGCCACCCGATCCTGTTCCAGCGCCTGTCCAAGGCCAAGGAAGCCCGCCCCGAGATGAAGATCGTGGCGATCGACCCGCGCCGCACCGCTACCTGCGAACTGGCCGACGTGCACCTGGCAATCCGCCCGGGCACCGACGTGTGGCTGTTCAATGGGCTGCTGAGCTACCTGGCGCGCGAAGGCCACACCAATGCGGCCTTCGTTGCCGCAAGCACCGCGGGTCTGGACGAGACCCTGCAGGCCGCAGATGCCGCCTGCGCCGATCCGGCTGCCGTGGCGCGCGCCTGCAAGCTCAACGTGCAGGACGTGCTGGCCTTCTACCAGCTGTTCGCGGATACGAATAAGGTCGTGACCGCCTTCTCGCAAGGCGTCAACCAGTCGTCGTCGGGCACTGACAAGGTCAACAGCATCATCAACTGCCACCTGCTGACCGGCCGCATCGGCGAGCCGGGCATGGGCCCGTTCTCGCTGACGGGACAGCCCAACGCGATGGGCGGGCGCGAGGTCGGTGGCCTGGCCAATATGCTGGCCGCGCACATGGAGCTGGCCAACCCACTGCACCGCGAGGTCGTACAAAGCTTCTGGCAGTCGCCGGTCGTCGCCGACCGTCCGGGCTTGAAGGCGGTGGAACTGTTCGAAGCCATCGAAGCCGGCCGCGTCAAGGCGGTATGGGTGATCGCCACCAACCCGGTGGTGAGCCTGCCCGACGCCGACCAGGTGCGCCGCGCACTGGCGAAGTGCGAACTGGTGGTCGCCAGCGACATCATCGAGCGCACCGACACCAATGCCGGCGCGCACGTGCTGCTGCCCGCGCTCGGCTGGGGCGAAAAAGATGGTACGGTCACAAACTCCGAACGGCGCATCTCGCGCCAGCGCGCCTTCCTGGCGGCGCCGGGCGAGGCGCGCGCCGACTGGCGCATCCTGTGCGACGTGGCGAGCCGGATGGGTTTCAGCGGCTTCGACTATGCAGCCGTGCATGAAATCTTCGACGAACACGCGCGCCTGAGCGCCTGGCGCAACGATGATGCGCCGCGCGTGTTCGATATCGGCGGGCTCGCCGGCATGGACAAGGAGCACTACGACACGCTGGAGCCGGTGCAATGGCCCGTGCCGGCCAATGCCACGACCGATTCGCGCCGCCTGTTCCGCGACGGCCGCTACGCCCACGCCGACGGCCTGGCCCGCTTTGTTGCCACGCCGCCGCGCGCGCCGGCCCATGCGCCGGACGACGATTTCCCGCTGATCCTCAACACCGGCCGCGTGCGCGACCAGTGGCACACCATGACGCGCACCGGCAAGTCGGCGCGGCTGGCCGACCACCTGCCCGAGCCCTTCGTCGACATGCACCCGCAGGACGCGCTGCTGTGCGGCGTCGGTGAAGGCAAGCTGGCGCGCGTCAGCACGCGCTGGGGCGCGATGGTGGCACGCGTGCACCACGGCGGCGGCATCCCGCGCGGCAGCGTGTTCGTGCCGATCCACTGGAACGGCCAGTTCAGCTCGGATGCGCGCGTCGGCGCGCTGGTCAACCCGGTGGTCGATCCCGTATCGGGCGAGCCCGAGTTCAAGCACACGCCGGTGCGCGTGGAGCCGTTCGGCGTGAACTGGCACGGCTTTGTGCTGAGCCGGAGCGAGCTACCGGCCGAGGCGCTGACCTACTGGACGCGCGTGCAGGGCCGCCAGTTCCAGCGCTACGAATTCGCCGGCCGCGAAGCCATCGCCGACCGCGCCACCTGGGCGCGCGCGCTGCTCGGCGTGACCGATCCGGACGCCGACTGGCTCGAGTACGAAGACCGCACCGCTGGCGTCTACCATGCCGGCTACGTTGTCAACGACCGGCTCGAAGCCTGCGTCTACGTGTCTACGCGACCCGAGCTGCCGTCCCGCGCGTGGCTCGCCGGCCTGTTCGGCCGCGAGCGACTCGAGGATACCGATCGCATCGGCCTGCTGCTTGGCCAGCCGATGGAGGAAGGCGCCGATACCGGCCCGACGGTGTGCTCGTGCTTCGGCGTGGGCCGCAACACTATCTGCGATGCGGTGCGCAAGCACGACCTGAAGACGCCGGCCGAGATCACCGCCTGCGTTAAAGCCGGCGGCAACTGCGGTTCGTGCGTGCCGGAGCTGAAGAAGCTGCTGGTGGAAATACGCGTCGCGGAAACTGCCTGAGCGCTGGCTGCGCGCTTCGGGGTAGCATAGCGGCCGGAACCGGCGGGCCAGTCCATGGCCCGGCCGGCCCGCACCGGAGCGCCCGCGTGACCACCTCACCGAACCTGCGTTTTTCCGTCTTTATCGCCGCCAGCCTCGACGGCTTCATCGCCCGCGCCGACGGCGATCTGGACTGGCTTCTCACGGCCACCACCTCCACCGACGATCACGGCTATGCCGCCTACATGCAGTCCATCGACACGCTGCTGCTGGGCCGGCACACCTACGAGAAGGTGCTGAGCTTCGATCCGTGGCCTTACGTGGGCAAGCGCGTCGTCGTAATAAGCAACACGCTCGATGACGCCGCCATCCCGCCCGCGCTTGCGGGTCAGGTCAGCCTGCAGCACGGCACCGTGCACGACGCCGCAGCGGCGCTGGCCGCAGCCGGCGCCAAGAGCGTCTATGTCGACGGGGGCAAGCTGATCCAGTCGTTCCTGGCTGAAGGGCTGATCGATACGCTGACCATCACGCGTATCCCGATGCTGATCGGCAGCGGTATTCCGCTGTTCGGCGATGCCGGGCACGATATCCGGCTGGAGCATCTGCGCACCACGACATACGAAAGCGGCTTCGTGCAGAGCACGTATCGCGTAGCGGCGCCGCTGGCCACGGCAACCCACTGCTGAATTCGATGACGATTCGGTCGGACTAAGCTGGACGCTGGAATTTAATCAACTTGCGTGCTGTTGGAGAGAGCGCCGGCGCTGAATTCCGCGCTCTAAAAAGCAAAAACCCCAGCCTGTTAGGGCTGGGGTTCTGCGGTATAAGAGCCTGGCGATGACCTACTTTCACACGGGTAATCCGCACTATCATCGGCGCGGAGTCGTTTCACGGACCTGTTCGGGATGGGAAGGGGTGGTTCCAACTCGCTATGGTCACCAGGCATAAGGGGTTGCAACGCTGGGGTTGAGGCCAACGCTGCGAATAGGGATGTAGTTGGGGTTGTGCGTCTTGTGTCAACTGTTTCGGCACAGTCGCGATCACACATACCAGGTAAAACACACTGGTTATAGGATCAAGCCTTACGGGCAATTAGTACTGGTTAGCTTAACGCATTACTGCGCTTCCACACCCAGCCTATCAACGTCCTGGTCTCGAACGACCCTTCAAGGAGGTCAAGCCTCCAGGGAATCCTCATCTTCAGGCGAGTTTCCCGCTTAGATGCTTTCAGCGGTTATCTCTTCCGTACATAGCTACCCTGCGATGCCTCTGGCGAGACAACAGGTACACCAGCGGTACGTCCACTCCGGTCCTCTCGTACTAGGAGCAGCCCCCGTCAAGATTCCAACGCCCACGGCAGATAGGGACCAAACTGTCTCACGACGTTTTAAACCCAGCTCACGTACCTCTTTAAATGGCGAACAGCCATACCCTTGGGACCGGCTACAGCCCCAGGATGAGATGAGCCGACATCGAGGTGCCAAACACCGCCGTCGATATGAACTCTTGGGCGGTATCAGCCTGTTATCCCCAGAGTACCTTTTATCCGTTGAGCGATGGCCCTTCCATTCAGAACCACCGGATCACTATGTCCTGCTTTCGCACCTGCTCGACTTGTCGGTCTCGCAGTTAAGCACGCTTTTGCCATTGCACTTTAGGTACGATGTCCGACCGTACCAAGCGTACCTTCGAACTCCTCCGTTACACTTTGGGAGGAGACCGCCCCAGTCAAACTGCCTACCATGCACTGTCCCCGACCCGGATTCACGGGCCAAGGTTAGAACCTCAAACAAACCAGGGTGGTATTTCAAGGACGGCTCCACGTGAACTAGCGTCCACGCTTCAAAGCCTCCCACCTATCCTACACAGATCGGTTCAAAGTCCAATGCAAAGCTACAGTAAAGGTTCATGGGGTCTTTCCGTCTAGCCGCGGGGAGATTGCATCATCACAAACACTTCAACTTCGCTGAGTCTCGGGAGGAGACAGTGTGGCCATCGTTACGCCATTCGTGCAGGTCGGAACTTACCCGACAAGGAATTTCGCTACCTTAGGACCGTTATAGTTACGGCCGCCGTTTACCGGGACTTCAATCAAGAGCTTGCACCCCATCATTTAATCTTCCGGCACCGGGCAGGCGTCACACCCTATACGTCCACTTTCGTGTTTGCAGAGTGCTGTGTTTTTATTAAACAGTCGCAGCCACCATTTTATTGCAACCCCGTCACCCTTCTGGCGCAGGCCAGTCAAGCTACCAGGGCGTACCTTATCCCGAAGTTACGGTACCAATTTGCCGAGTTCCTTCTCCCGAGTTCTCTCAAGCGCCTTAGAATACTCATCTCGCCCACCTGTGTCGGTTTGCGGTACGGTCTCGTATGACTGAAGCTTAGAGGCTTTTCTTGGAACCACTTCCAATTGCTTCGCAGCACTAGGCCGCTCGCCCCACATCCTTGAATTCCGCGCCCGGATTTGCCTGAGCGCCTTCTCCAATGCAGGGACCGGGACTTCCAACACCCGGACAACCTTCCGCGATCCGTCCCCCCATCGCATCATACGACGGTGCAGGAATATTAACCTGCTTCCCATCAGCTACGCATCTCTGCCTCGCCTTAGGGGCCGACTCACCCTACGCCGATGAACGTTGCGTAGGAAACCTTGGGCTTACGGCGAGGGGGCCTTTCACCCCCTTTATCGCTACTCATGTCAGCATTCGCACTTCTGATACCTCCAGCATCCTTTACAAGACACCTTCACAGGCTTACAGAACGCTCTCCTACCACGCACTTGCGTGCGTCCGCAGCTTCGGTGACTGGCTTAGCCCCGTTACATCTTCCGCGCAGGACGACTCGATCAGTGAGCTATTACGCTTTCTTTAAAGGGTGGCTGCTTCTAAGCCAACCTCCTGACTGTTTTAGCCTTCCCACTTCGTTTCCCACTTAGCCAATCTTGGGGACCTTAGCTGGCGGTCTGGGTTGTTTCCCTCTTGACACCGGACGTTAGCACCCGATGTCTGTCTCCCGTGATTGCACTCTTCGGTATTCGGAGTTTGCTATGGCGGGGTAATCAGCAATAGACCCCCCAACCATGACAGTGCTCTACCCCCGAAGGTGAGACACGAGGCACTACCTAAATAGTTTTCGGAGAGAACCAGCTATTTCCAGATTTGTTTAGCCTTTCACCCCTATCCACAGCTCATCCCCTAACTTTTCAACGTTAGTGGGTTCGGTCCTCCAGTACGTGTTACCGCACCTTCAACCTGGCCATGGATAGATCATCTGGTTTCGGGTCTACACCCAGCGACTCAACGCCCTGTTCGGACTCGCTTTCGCTACGCCTTCCCTAATCGGTTAAGCTTGCCACTGAATGTAAGTCGCTGACCCATTATACAAAAGGTACGCCGTCACCCCCGAAAGGGCTCCGACTGTTTGTATGCATGCGGTTTCAGGATCTATTTCACTCCCCTCCCGGGGTTCTTTTCGCCTTTCCCTCACGGTACTGGTTCACTATCGGTCGATCACGAGTATTTAGCCTTGGAGGATGGTCCCCCCATCTTCAGACAGGATTTCACGTGTCCCGCCCTACTTGTCGTACACCTAGTTCCACAACGCTGTTTTCGCATACAGGGCTATCACCTGCTATGGCCGGGCTTTCCATCCCGTTCTGCTAACAATGCTGCTAAAGAGTACAAGGCTCTTCCCATTTCGTTCGCCACTACTCTGGGAATCTCGGTTGATTTCTGTTCCTGCAGCTACTTAGATGTTTCAGTTCGCCGCGTTCGCTTCCCACACCTATGAATTCAGTGTGGGATGACCCATACGGGCCGGGTTTCCCCATTCGGACATCTCCGGATCAAAGCTTGTTTGCCAGCTCCCCGAAGCTTTTCGCAGGCTACCGCGTCCTTCATCGCCTGTGATCGCCAAGGCATCCACCACATGCACTTGTTCGCTTGACCCTATAACGAGTGTGTCTCGATCGCTCGAAGACCTCGCTACAGGATGAGTTCTCGCATTTGTGCCGTATTCCAAGTCATCTTTCGATCACTTAAATACATTTTGGTTGATACAATCACAACCCGGTATCGCGTTGGTACTGCAGCGTCTCATCAACGCTCGCGCGACACCTTTACTACATCCCATATTGTTAAAGAACAGCCGATCTTGCGATCGCTTGGCAATGCCAAATGCAAACGCTCAATGCTAAGCGCTTGCATTTGACCACCAATCCAAGGTACCAGGCCCATCGAAGCGATGGTGGAGGATGACGGGATCGAACCGACGACCCCCTGCTTGCAAAGCAGGTGCTCTCCCAGCTGAGCTAATCCCCCGCATGGATAACTTGGTGGGTCTGGTAGGACTTGAACCTACGACCCCCGCCTTATCAAGACGGTGCTCTAACCACCTGAGCTACAGACCCTTGGCTGTAACAGCAAACAAACCGATAAGTGTGAACGCTAGGCTTGAGACACAAGCCTCTGGAAAGGAGGTGATCCAGCCGCACCTTCCGATACGGCTACCTTGTTACGACTTCACCCCAGTCATGAACCCTGCCGTGGTAATCGCCCTCCTTGCGGTTAGGCTAACTACTTCTGGCAAAACCCACTCCCATGGTGTGACGGGCGGTGTGTACAAGACCCGGGAACGTATTCACCGCGGCATGCTGATCCGCGATTACTAGCGATTCCAGCTTCACGTAGTCGAGTTGCAGACTACGATCCGGACTACGATGCGTTTTCTGGGATTAGCTCCCCCTCGCGGGTTGGCAACCCTCTGTACGCACCATTGTATGACGTGTGAAGCCCTACCCATAAGGGCCATGAGGACTTGACGTCATCCCCACCTTCCTCCGGTTTGTCACCGGCAGTCTCTCTAGAGTGCTCTTGCGTAGCAACTAGAGACAAGGGTTGCGCTCGTTGCGGGACTTAACCCAACATCTCACGACACGAGCTGACGACAGCCATGCAGCACCTGTGTCCACTTTCCCTTTCGGGCACCTAATGCATCTCTGCTTCGTTAGTGGCATGTCAAGGGTAGGTAAGGTTTTTCGCGTTGCATCGAATTAATCCACATCATCCACCGCTTGTGCGGGTCCCCGTCAATTCCTTTGAGTTTTAATCTTGCGACCGTACTCCCCAGGCGGTCAACTTCACGCGTTAGCTACGTTACTGAAGAAATGAATCCCCAACAACTAGTTGACATCGTTTAGGGCGTGGACTACCAGGGTATCTAATCCTGTTTGCTCCCCACGCTTTCGTGCATGAGCGTCAGTGACGTCCCAGGGGGCTGCCTTCGCCATCGGTATTCCTCCACATCTCTACGCATTTCACTGCTACACGTGGAATTCTACCCCCCTCTGACATACTCTAGCCTTGCAGTCACAAGCGCCATTCCCAAGTTAAGCTCGGGGATTTCACGCCTGTCTTACAAAACCGCCTGCGCACGCTTTACGCCCAGTAATTCCGATTAACGCTCGCACCCTACGTATTACCGCGGCTGCTGGCACGTAGTTAGCCGGTGCTTATTCTTCCGGTACCGTCATCGACCCGGGGTATTCACCCAGGCCATTTCTTTCCGGACAAAAGTGCTTTACAACCCGAAGGCCTTCTTCACACACGCGGCATTGCTGGATCAGGGTTGCCCCCATTGTCCAAAATTCCCCACTGCTGCCTCCCGTAGGAGTCTGGGCCGTGTCTCAGTCCCAGTGTGGCTGATCGTCCTCTCAGACCAGCTACTGATCGTCGCCTTGGTAGGCTCTTACCCCACCAACTAGCTAATCAGACATCGGCCGCTCCTGTAGCGCGAGGCCTTGCGGTCCCCCGCTTTCACCCTCAGGTCGTATGCGGTATTAGCTAATCTTTCGACTAGTTATCCCCCACTACAGGGCACGTTCCGATGTATTACTCACCCGTTCGCCACTCGCCACCAGGCCGAAGCCCGTGCTGCCGTTCGACTTGCATGTGTAAGGCATGCCGCCAGCGTTCAATCTGAGCCAGGATCAAACTCTTCAGTTCAATCTCTGTGTGGACCCTCGCGGGCCCTCGCTCTTTCGAGCGGTCGCTCACTCTCAGAAAACTGACTGACCAGATCCGAAGATCCAGTCACGTTTTGCTGTGCGAGCACTGATAACTTTTGAAGCAACACTGCCCGAAGACAGCGGCGTCCGCTACCCAGCGCCCACACTTATCGGTTGTTTGGTTGTTAAAGAACCCGGTCTTTCGACCTCGCCTCCGGCTTTGCCGTTTGCGTCGCTGCGTCAGCAGCAGAGAAAGAGATTATGCAGAGCTTTCTTCGTTTCGTCAACCGTTTCAGCAATCTTTTTTTGCTGCGGTCAGCGCTGCAAACCTCGCTGCGCCAACCTCCCGGCCGACCCCGCAACCCTTGCTGCGGCTGCTTTGCAGCGCTGCGTTGTGTTGCGAGGGGGCGAATATTAAGGGAGGCAGAGCGGGCTGGCAAGCGGTTTCTGAAAACTTCTTCGTGCCGCCATTGCAGGCCCCGTAAAATCAGCGGATGCCGGACATACCCACCTATCTGCCGTCGCGCCTGCCAGCCGACGGCGCACGCTTTCCCGACGCCCAGGCGCTGGCCGCCGCGCTGTCGCGTCCTATTGTCTTTGTCGACCTGGAAACCACCGGCGCCGACGCGCAGCGCGACCGCATCACTGAAATAGGAGTGGTCGAAGTGGGCCCGGACGGCATCGTCGAATGGGACACCCTGCTCGACCCTGGCATGTCGATCCCGCCGTTTATCCAGCGCATGACCGGTATCACCGACGAGATGGTGCTGGGACAACCCACCTTCGAATCACTCGCCGAATCGCTGGCCGAGCGCCTGCAAGGACGGCTGTTCGTCGCGCACAACGCGCGCTTCGACTATGGCTTCCTGAAGAACGCGTTCCGTCGCGCCGGCGTCACCTTCCGCGCCGATGTGCTGTGTACGGTACGGCTGTCGCGCTCGCTGTTCCCATCCGTGGAGCGCCACGGCCTCGACGCGCTGATCGCCCGCTTCGGCCTGACGCCCAAGGGACGCCACCGCGCGCTGGCCGATGCCGAGCTGCTATGGCAGTTCTGGCAGAAGATCCACGCTACCTATTCGGTCGAGCTGGTGGAATCCGCGGTGCGCACGCTGGTGCGGCGCGCCAGCCTGCCGGCCGGCCTGGAAGAAACCGCGCTGGAGGACGTGCCCGCCACGCCCGGCGTCTATCTCTTCTATGGCGACCAGGACGTGCCGCTCTATGTTGGCAAGAGCGTGCACCTGCGGCAGCGCATCGGTGCCCATTTCTCGGGCGACTATCGATACGGCAAGGACATGCGGCTGGCCCGGCTGGTACGCCGCGTCGAATGGCGCGAAACCGGCGGCGAGACCGGCGCGCTGCTGCTCGAAGCCCAACTGGTCAAAAGCCTGCAGCCCGTGCACAACCAGCTGCTGCGCCGCAATGCCCGGCTCTACGCCTGGGAGTTGCCGCAACAACTGCCCGTGCCGCGCCTGCGCTCGGACCGCGACACCAACTTCTGCCGCCATCGCGACCTCTTTGGCGTGTTCGGCAGCCGCGGCGCG
The DNA here is from genome assembly GCF_058252315.1 of Cupriavidus sp. PB-02. Taxonomy (NCBI): domain Bacteria; kingdom Pseudomonadati; phylum Pseudomonadota; class Betaproteobacteria; order Burkholderiales; family Burkholderiaceae; genus Cupriavidus; species Cupriavidus sp. PB-02. Next base: position 789,501 of record NZ_CM177695.1, on the reverse strand, counting down.
GCCGAGGCGCGTTTGCGCGCGCTGGCGGAAGAGCATGGCCTGTGCATGGCCACGCTGTCGCTGGAAAAAACCACGCTCCGCGGCAGCCCCTGCTTTGCGCGCCAGGTCCACCGCTGCGCCGGCGCCTGCGTCGGCGCCGAACCCCTGGCGGGGCACCGCGCCCGGCTGGCCGCCGCGCTGGCCCCGATCGCGCTGATGCGCTGGCCCTTCGATGGTCCGGTCGCCTGGCGCGAGCAGCATGGCGAGCGCGCGTGGTGGCATGTGGTTGAGGACTGGTGCTACCTCGGCTGCGCCGGCACGCTGGAGGAAGCACAGGCGCTGGCCGGTGCGCCCGCACGATTCGACCTCGACACGTACCAGATTCTCGCGCCCCGCATGGCGCAATGGATGCCGCAGGCGGTGCCGATGGCCGTGGCGAAGGCCTTCGCGCTGACGGCACCCGAAGCCCCTGCCGAAGCGCCGCGCCCGCTGCGTGCCCCGCCCGGGCTGGCCGCGCGCAAGGCACCGTCCGCTGCCGGACAGCAAACCCTGGGTCTGTTCGCCGACTGAAGACTTCCTGCCCGGGCTCTGTTCGCCATCGCGCAAAACGTGCTTGCGACGCGGCCCTCGCCTCCGTTAGTCTCCACAGACCGGCTCTTGCGGCCGGCAGCGCCGACGCGGAGTGATCATGTCTGCCAACCCAGTTCGTCCCGCCGAGAAAGTCTGCGGCGCCGCCCGGCTGCGCGCATGCCTGGCCGCCATGTGGGCGATGGCCGCCACAGGCGCCTGCGCGGGCCTGGAAGCCAGCGCCATGCAGGACGTCTTCGATTCCTGGAAGAATGTTTCCATCGACGAAGCCAAACGCCAGTGGGGACCACCGCAAGCGGTGCAGGCCATGCCCTCCGGCACGGCCTACGTGTGGAACGACACCATCCCGGCCGCGCGGCCGCCGGGCACCGGCCCGCGCGATGCCGGCATGGAACGCACGCCGATGCCCGGGCATTGCCAGCGCAAGCTGGTGGCAGGCCCGGACGGCATCGTGATCGGCGGGGAATGGCGCGGCAATGCCTGCTGCGTCACCACCCTGGTCGGCCGTTGCGCCGGCCTGAAATACCGCGGGCGCGACTGAGCGCGGCGGCCATCGCTCCGGTTGTCCTGACGCGCGCCGCTACTCACGGCGCCGGCCAGGCCCCCGTATCCTCCAGCACCGGCGAATACTCCCGCAACTGCCAGCGCAGCGGCAGCACGCCCGGGCGCCGCACCACATGCTCGACATGCAGCCGCACCAGCCGCTCGGCGCCGGCGAATGACGCCAGTTCGGCGCCGTCCCAGACCACTTCGGCGCGCCCGCCGACATGCAGCAGCGAGCCGTCGGCAAAATCCGGCACGACCAGCCCGGCACGCGGGTTGGCAAGCAGGTTGCCGACCGTATTGAAGTAGTTGTTGCCGTTGAAGTCCGGAAAGGTCAGCGTGCCGTCGTCGTCGACGCGGATAAAGCCCGCCTTGCCGCCACGGTGCGAGACATCCACGCCGCCGGTGTGCGCGCCCTCTGCTTCCGACGCCGTATGGCTGGTCGCGATAAACAGCGTGTCGGCGCCGCGCAGCCAGGCCGCGGCCTGATCATCCAACGCGGCGCCTTGCCAGGCTGCCACGGCCGGCGCCGGCTCGGCAAAGCTCAGTTCGCGCAGCTGGATATAGCGCGGGCAGTTGCCGAAGCTCTGCTCGACCTCCACCGTCAGCCCCGCCTCATCGCGCTCGACCACGATGCCGTTCATGCGGTTGCGCCGCCGCGTATGCAACTCGATGCCGAGCAGGCCGATGCTCGCGCCCCGCGCCAGCGCAGACTGCGCCGGATCCCCCGGCAGCGGCAGCGCGTCGATGCGCAAGTGCCTGGCGTCAGGCGTGTGCGCAAACCCCGGCCTGCCGGCCAGCGCCGTCGCCCACGGCAGCCCGTCGGCGTCGACCGCGCCGAGCAGAAGGAAGGGCAACTGGGCAAAGAACGCCCGGTGCTGCTCCGGCATCTCGCCCCGGATCACACGGTTCGCGACCGCGGCCAGGCGCTCGCGCTTGCCCGCGCGTTCCTGCGCGGCCAGTTCGCCGGCGTGGAAAGGCAGGCCGGCATGCGGCCAGATCGGCAGGTCCATGATGCGCTCCTGGTTCGGCGCTGCTTCAGCGGTAACTACGACAGGCCGGCCTCAGGCAGCCAGTCCGACCTTTGACGGCACCATCGGCACAAAGCCGGGCAAGGCCTCGATGCGGCGCAGCCATGCATTCAGCGCGGGGTACGGCGCCAGCGGCACGTTGCCCTCTTCGGCCCGGGCAATATAGCTGTAGGCGGCGACGTCGGCGATGGTGGCGTGGTTGGCAGCGAGGAACGGCTGTGCCGCCAGCACGGCTTCCATCACCGCGAACAGCCGCTGCGCCCGTGCGATGGCGTCATCCATCGCCACCGGCCGGCCGAACAGCACGCCCAGGCGCGCCGTCGCCGGCCCGAAGGCGATCTCGCCGGCCGCCACCGACAGCCATCGCTGCACGCGCGCCGCGCCCGCCGCGTCGCGCGGCAGCCAGCGGCCGTCGTCATAGCGCGTGGCCAGGTAGACCAGGATCGCATTGGAATCGGCCACCACCACGCCATCATCGTCCAGCACCGGCACCTGGCCGAACGGATTGAGCCTCAGGAACGGCTCGCCGCGCTGCTCGCCGCCGCGCAGGTCGACGTCCACCATCCGGTGAGGCAGCGCCAGCAGCGACAGGAACAGCTGCGCCCGATGGGCGTGGCCGGACAGCGGCGAGCGGTACAGCACCAGCGGGGTGGCCGGCGCGGCGGGGCGGTTGGTGGCTTGCATGGCATCTCCTCGACAGTCTGGGTTCGACGGTTGGTATATGGGGATTCTGGGCGCCGGCCACCTTGCAATAAAGGGGGCGTTTGATATTTGACTACTCCACAAATCGGAGTAATGTGGCGCCATGGACAAGCTACGCGCGATGCAGACCTTTGTGCGGATCGTCGACGAGGGCAGCCTGACCGCCGCCGCCGCGACGCTGCATACCTCGCTGCCAGCCGTGGTGCGCACGCTGGCCGCGCTGGAGTCGGAGTTGCAGGTGCGCCTGCTCAACCGCACCACGCGGCGCCTGTCGCTGACCAGCGAGGGGCGCAGCTACCTGGACAGCTGCCGGCGCATCCTGGCCACCATTGACGAGGTGGAGGCAGGCCTGAGCGCCAGCCATGTGGAACCCAGCGGCCAGCTCACGCTAACCGCGCCGGTGCTGTTCGGGCAGATGTACGTGGCGCCGGCGGTCACACGCTTCGTGCAGCGCTATCCGCGCGTGCGCTGCCGCATGGAATTCACCGACCGCGTGGTGAACCTGCTCGAAGAAGACCTGGACGTGGGTGTGCGCATCGGCCCGCTGGCGGATTCCACGCTGGTGGCGCAGAGCGTCGGCCGCATCCGGCGCGTGGTGGTGGCCACGCCCGCCTACCTGCGCAAGCACGGCGTGCCGCGCCGCCCGGAGAAACTGGCCGACGCCAATTGCGTGCGCTTTACCGGCAATGCCGCGGACTGGTGGACCTTCCAGGAAGACGGCCGCCCGTTCCACGTGCAGGTGTCGGGCAACCTCGAATTCAACCAGACCGCGCCCGCCGTGGCGGCGTGTGCCGAAGGCGCGGGCTTCGGCAACTTCCTGTCGTACCAGGTGGCCGAGCTGGTGCAGGCGCGCAAGCTGCGCATCGTGCTGGAAGCCTTCGAGCAGCCGGCGTGGCCGCTGTCGCTGATCTATCCGCATGCGCGGCTGCTGCCCGCGCGCACGCGGGCCTTTATCGAATGGATGCGGGATGACCTGGGCCCGCGCTTCGGCTGACTTTGCACGCTGCCGCCGCTCGCCCCATCGACAAGCACGCCGCCCTTACCCCCACTGACCATGCCCCTGACCAGCGCCCCGACTCCAACCAGCTTTGGCGCCCGCGTGCGGCGCCTGATCCATCGCCCCTCCGGCAATGCGCTGCGCGCCGCGGTGCTCGGCGTCAATGACGGACTGGTGTCCAGCTTCTGCCTGGTGATGGGGCTCGAAGGCGCCGCCGCCACGCGCGAGGCGGTCATCCTCGCCGGGTTGGCCGGCCTCACGGCGGGGGCGTGCTCGATGGCGCTGGGCGAATGGCTGTCGGTCACCAACAGCCGCGAGATGAACAGCAAGCGGCTGCGCGATATGGCGTACGAGATCGCGCACGATGCGGGCAAGGCGCGGCAGCGACTGGTGGCGGTGATCACGGCCAAGGGTGTACTGCCGGCCGATGCCGTGCGCGCCGCCGACGAGATTATGCGCAACCCGCAGGCGGCGCTCGACACGTTTGCGCGCGACGTGCTGGGTATCAACCCGCAGGAACGCGGCGGCAATCCCGTGCAGGCGGCGGTGATCTCTTTCGTGCTGTACAGCAGCGGTGCGCTGGTGCCATTGCTGCCATTCATGGTGACCGACGGGCCGTCGGCCCAGCTCGGCAGCATCGTTGCCTGCCTGGCCGGGCTCGGCCTGGTGGGCTGGGGCACGTCCTCGTTCAACGGGCGCCCCGGGTGGTTCTCGGCCGCGCGGCAGATCCTGATCGGCGGCATGGCGGCGTCCTTTACCTACGGACTCGGCACGGTGTTCGGCGCGCTCTGAGACGGCTTCCCTGTGATGGCGCTGACGCGGCGCCGAAGGCCCGCCCTGCCAAGCGCCACCGTGCAGCCCCCCACGCGGGGCGGGCTACCACCCGACAAAAGCCTTGACGCGTCGCAGCGGGCACCGGTATTTTTCAAAATCGAATCCGAATTCGAATACGGAAAAACCCTATGTCAACAACCCCCTCCGGCCTCTCGGCCTCCGCCTCCTTCCCCCGTATCGATACGCCTTCGATCCTGCAGCCGCCGCGCCAGCGCCGTGCGCGCGAGACCGAACAGGCCTTGCTGGGCGCGGGCCGTGAGCTGCTTGCAACGCGCGACTTTGCCGCGGTGTCTGTCGCCCAGATCGCCGCGTCCTGCCAGGTCTCGGTGGGCGCCTTCTACGGGCGCTTCCGCGACAAGATGGCCTATTTCGAGGCGCTGCGCACGCTGGTGATGGAAGAAACCTCTGCCTCGATCGACCGCTACCTGGCGCAGGAGCGCTGGGACGACGTTCCGACCGGCATACTGCTCGACAAGACCGCGCGCTTCATGGTGCTGGGCACGCTGGCCAATCGCGGCGTGATCCGCGCTTCGCTCCGGCATGCGTCGACCCGGCCCGAGGAATGGCTGCCCCACCGCCAGAACGGCGAGGCGATCGTCGAGCGCATGGTGCAGCTGCTGGTGCCGCGGCTGTCACTGCCCGCCGATATCGCCGAGTTGCGTGTGCGTTTTGCCATGCAGGCCGTCTTCAGCGTGCTGGTCAATGCGGTGCTCAATGACTCGGGCCCGCTGCATCTCGACGACGAACGGCTGGTGCCTGAACTCAGCCGGATGATGGCCGGCTACCTGGGTGTGTCGTCCGAGCCGCAAGCCTGAGCGCAATTCGCACTGCGTGCCGGGTCACCAGCACCGTGCAGCACCCTGCGGTAATGCAGCCCGGCCATGGCTGCTATGAATTCCGTACCGCTTGCTTGGCTGGCGCGGTGCGCATCCCTAGAATGCGTTCACACCGGGCCCGCGCCCGGCCAGGCCGACCTGGCACCCGGCGCGGCCTGGACCCTGATATCCGCACCTACGCGCACCTACGCGCGCCTACGCGCCTACGCGCACTAACGCGCACCAACGCGCACCAACGCGCATCAACGTTTACCGAGACCGATCATGGCCACGCTTTTCCTCGTCCGGCACGGACAAGCCTCGTTTGGCGCCGCCAACTACGATTGCCTGTCGCCAACCGGCCGCCAGCAGGCGCGCTGGCTGGGCGAGTACTTCAGCGAGCGCGGCGTGCGCTTCTGCCGCGTGGTGGCCGGCTCGCTGGTGCGCCAGCAGGACACCGCCAGCGAGATCCTCGCCGCCATGGGACAGCCGCAGGCTGAGATCGCCACGCATCCGGGCCTGAACGAATACGACGGCGAGGCCTTGTACCGCTGCCACACTGGCGGCGCCGACCACCGCGCCCACCAGAACAGCGACTACAACGACTACTGGCGCACCTTCCGCGCGGCCTACCACGCGTGGACCCAGGACGGCCTCGCCGACATGCCCGAGAGCTGGGGAGACTTCGGCTCGCGCATTGCCGGCGCACTGGCGCACGCCTGTGAAGGCACGTCGCGCGAGGATGCCATCCTGGTGGTGAGTTCCGGCGGTGCGATCGGCCGCGCCACGGCAGACCTGCTCGGCGCCCCTTCGCAAGCAGCGATCGAGATGAACCTGCAGTTCCGCAATACCGCGTTCTGCGAGATCATCGTGGGCCGCGGCGTGCAGCGGCTGCTGAGCTTCAACAACGTGCCGCACCTGGATCGGGTGGAGCGACGCAGCGCGCTGACGTTCGCCTGAAGGAAATCCGCCAAGCGGTTCGCGCCCTGGCGACAAACAAAAGTAGGCCGCAGTGACGCGGCCTCATTGATCCGGCTGCTGGCGCGGGCACTTTGACATGCCCGCGCCGCCGGTCCTTCTCCCTTTTACTCCTTACTGCAACAAACCTTGCTGCCCGGCGTGCCGGCGCGGCACGCCCAGGCTTTACAGCCGCTCGACGATCGTCACGTTGGCCAGCCCGCCGCCTTCGCACATCGTCTGCAGGCCATAGCGCTTGCCATGCGTATGCAGCGCATGCACCAGCGTGGTCATCAGCTTGGCACCCGAGCCGCCCAGCGGATGGCCCAGCGCAATCGCGCCGCCATGCACGTTCAGGCGCGAAGGATCGGCGCCCGTCGCCTTCAGCCAGGCCAGCGGCACCGGGGCGAACGCTTCATTGACTTCGAACAGGTCGATATCGCCGATCTTCAGGCCCGCCTTCTTCAGCGCAATCTCGGTGGCCGGCAGCGGTGCTTCCAGCATGACCACCGGGTCATGGCCGATCACGGTCATATGGTGCACGCGTGCCAGCGGCTTGACGCCGAGCTTCTTCAGGCCGGCCTCGTTGACCACCATCAGGCCGGCGGCGCCGTCGCAGATCTGGCTGGCCGAGGCGGCGGTCACGCGGCCGCCTTCGGCAATCAGCTTGACGCTGCCGATGCTCTCCAGCGTGGCGTCATAGCGGATGCCCTCGTCGGACGTATGCATTTCACCGTTGCCGCCCTCGGCCGTGCGCACTTCCACCGGCACGATCTCGGCATTGAAGCGGCCCGCCTTGGTCGCGGCGGCTGCGCGCTGGTGGCTCAGCAGCGCATAGGCATCGATCTGCTCGCGCGACAGGTCATACTTGCGCGCGATCATCTCGGCGCCGGTGAACTGGCTGAACTGCACGCCCGGATAACGCGCCTCCACACCGGGGCTCTTGGGCACGCCAAACCCGTTCTTGGCCGGCAGCTGCGACGACAGGCCCATCGGCACGCGGGTCATGCTCTCGACGCCGGCGGCGATCACGATATCCATCGCACCCGACATCACCGCCTGCGCGGCAAAGTGCAGCGCCTGCTGCGACGAGCCGCACTGGCGGTCCACCGACGTACCCGGCACGCTCTCCGGCAGGCGCGAAGCCAGAATCGCATTGCGCGCCACGTTGCCGGCCTGCTCGCCTACCTGGCTCACGCAACCCATGATGACGTCGTCGACCAGCGCCGGGTCGGCGCCGGTGCGCTCGACCAGCGCATCGAGCACCTGCGCGGCCAGGTCGGCCGGATGCCAGCCCGACAGCTTGCCGCCCTTGCGGCCGCCGGCGGTGCGGACCGCCGCGACGATATATGCCTCTGCCATGTGATCTCCTTTATCGGTGCCGGCCGCCAGGGCCGGCCACTGCGTTATCCGGGGTGCCGGCAAGAGTGCCGGCCGTGTTGATCCGTATTCTTGCCCTGCACCGTCGCGGCAGCGTCGTCGGAAGCGACGAAGTCCGCCAGGCTGCTCAGCCGCGCGGCGCCAGAACAGCGAAGATGGCCGTGGCACGCAACAGGCAACGCTCGCCGCTGACCACCCGGCAGGTGCCATAACGCAGCCGCGAGCCCAGCTTGTCGAACTCCACGCGCGCCTCGACCCAGTCGCCCAGGCGCGCGGAATCGAGGTAGTCCAGGCTCAGGTTGACCGTGACCGCGCTCTTGGAGCGGCCGGTCTCCAGCGACATCATCATGCCGATGGCGGTATCGGCCAGTGTCGCCAGCATGCCTCCGTGCGGGATGCCGAGGTTGTTCAGGTGGCTCTCGTCGATCCGCACCGCCAGCGTGCGGCGCTCCGCATGCAGGTAGAGCTGGCCGAAATTGGCCATGTAGCCGCTCATCCGGCGCAGGGGCACAAAGCCCTCCGGCAGGTCCCCTGCGCCAGCGACCCCGGCCGGCTCGGCCAGGGCCTGGGTCATGGCCGCCTCGATCCCGGCTTCGGCCATGGCGTCAGGCAAAGTAGCGCGAAGCCACGCCGAGGTATTCCCGGCAATCGGCAACCATGCGCGTGATCAGTTCTTCGCAGCTAGGCACGTCGTCGATCAGGCCCACGCACTGACCGGCGCTGATGATGCCGCCATCGGTCTCGCCCGCCTTGAGCGCGGCCTTGCCGCGCACGCCGGCGACCAGGTGCTTGACGTCTTCGAACTGCGCACCGCCCGGGCGGCGTTCAATGCTCACCACCTCATCCGACACAGCGTTCTTCAGCACGCGCGCGGTGTTGTGCAGCGTGCGGAAGATCAGGTTGGTGTCGCGCTCGCTGGCCTGCACCAGTGCCTGCTTGACATTGTCGTGGATCGGCGCTTCGCGCGTGGCGCAGAAGCGCGTGCCCATATTGACGCCCTCGGCGCCCAGCACCAGCGCGGCGGCCATGCCGCGGCCGTCGGCGATGCCGCCCGAGGCGATCACCGGCACCGACAGCTTGCGCGCGGCCTGCGGGATCAGCACCATGCCGGGCACGTCGTCCTCGCCCGGATGGCCGGCGCACTCGAAGCCGTCGATCGACACCGCGTCCACGCCTAGGCGCTCGGCGGACAGCGCATGGCGGATCGCCACGCACTTGTGGATCACCTTGATGCCGGCGGCCTTGGCGCGCGCGATATGTTCCTTGGGGTTGTTGCCCGCCGTTTCCAGCACCTTGATGCCGCTCTCGATGATGACGTCGAGGTAGCGCGCGTACGGCGGCGGGTTGATCGACGGCAACAGGGTCAGGTTCACGCCGAACGGCTTGTCGGTCATCTCGCGGCAGCGGCGGATCTCGTCGGCCAGCGCCTCGGGGGTCGGCTGCGTCAGCGCTGTGAGGACGCCCAGCCCGCCAGCGTTGGAAACGGCGGAGGCCATTTCGGCGTAGCCGACCCATTGCATGCCACCCTGGATGATCGGGTAGCGGATGCCAAGCAGTTCGGTGATTCGTGTCTTCATGGTTGTCCTTTACTGTCTGCGCCGGCCGGTGCGCGCGAGGGCTGGCCCGCCGGCGATCGGGCCCAGTCTACGGCCAGCCGCGGCTGCCGGGCCTCGTCGGAAGCGACGATTGCGGGCGGCGCATTCTGCACTAGTGTTGGCTGGCCCCTTGCCGGCGCAAGGCACAGCCTGGCCCCTGCCGATGTGTCGCTCCTCGCCGGCCGCAGCATCCTCGCCCCCCTTCCCTTTGCCGGAGCCGCCATGACGCAAGCCACGCCTACGTTCGAAACCCTGCGCTACGCCGTCGAAGACGGTGTCGCCACCATCACGTTGCACCGCCCCGACCAGCTCAACGCCTTCACCGCGCAGATGATGCAGGACCTGATCGCGGCGTTCGATGCCACCGATGCCGACGACAACGTGCGCGCGGTGATCGTCACCGGTTCGGGCCGTGCCTTCTGCGCCGGCGCCGACCTCTCGGCCGGCGGCTCGACCTTCGATTTCGAGAAGCGCTACGGCGCCAGTCCCGACACCGCCCATCGCGACGGCGGCGGGCGCGTGTCGCTGCGCATCTTCCGCAGCCTCAAGCCGGTGATCGCCGCGGTCAATGGCGCCGCGGTCGGCGTAGGGGTGACCATGCAGCTGCCGATGGATATCCGGCTGGCCTCGACCGACGCCAAGTTCGGCTTTGTCTTTGCCCGCCGCGGCATCACGCCGGAAGCGGCGTCGTCGTGGTTCCTGTCGCGCGTGGTCGGCATTTCGACCGCGCTGGAATGGTGCTACACGGGCCGCGTCTTCTCCGCGCCGGAAGCGCTCGAGCGCGGCCTGGTGCGCTCGCTGCACGCGCCGGAGGACCTGCTGCCGGCCGCGCAGGCAATCGCCCGTGAAATCGCGGACAACGCCGCGCCGGTGTCGGTGGCGATCTCGCGCCAGCTGATCTGGCGCATGGCCGGTGCCAGCCACCCGATGGAAGCGCACAAGCTCGACAGCCGCGCGATCCAGTCACGCGGACGCTCGGCCGATGTGAAGGAAGGCGTCAGCGCCTTCCTTGAAAAACGTCCCGCCGCTTTCCCCGATACGGTGTCGCAAGACCTGCCGGACTTCTTCGACTGGCGCGGCGAACCGCCCTTCGCCTGAGTCGCACCTGCCCGCAACAATCTTCCGGAGTTCGCATGAAAGTCAGCCAAGCCGTCGCCAGCCGCAAGTCCGTCCGCGGCTTCCTGCCCAAACCCGTGCCGCCGGGTACCATCCGGCGCGTGCTCGACGCCGCCGCGCGCGCGCCCTCGGGCGGCAACCTGCAACCCTGGCATATCCACGTCATCGGCGGTGAGGCGCTGGAGGGGCTGCGGGGCATCATGCGCGAGCGCATCGCACAGGCACCCGCCGGCGAAGAACGCGAGTACGACGTCTACCCGCGCGAACTGGTCTCGCCCTACCGCGACCGCCGCTTCCAGGTGGGCGAGGCGCTGTACCACTACCTCGGCATCCCGCGCGAGGACAAGCCGCGGCGGCTGGCGCAGTTCGCCAATAACTTCACCTTCTTCGGCGCGCCGCTGGCACTGTTCTGCACCGTGGACCGCCGCATGGGCCCGCCGCAATGGTCGGACCTGGGCATGTACCTGCAGTCAGTGATGCTGCTGCTGCGCGAGGAAGGACTGGACAGTTGCGCGCAGGAATGCTGGGCGATGTACCCGCAGACCATCGGCGAGTTCCTGTCGCTGCCGGCCGAGCGGATGCTGTTCACCGGCATGGCGATCGGCTACGAGGATCCCGAAGCTCCCGCCAACCAGTTGCGTGCCGCACGTGCGCCGCTGGAAGAGTTCGCCGAGTTCATCGGCATCTGAGCCGCGAGCTCAGAGCAAGCCCAGCTGCCGCGCGATGGCCACCGCCTGCGTGCGGTTGCTGGCGTGCAGCTTGGCGCTGATATTGCGCAAGTGCGTACGCACTGTGGTCTCTGAAACGAACAGCCGTTCCGCCATCGCCACGTTGGAGAAACCTTCGGCAAGAAGCTGCAGCACCTTCAGTTCCTTGGGCGTCAGCGGCTCCACCAGCGCTGCCGGCGCGGGCCGGCCCGGCGTGCCGGCCTGCGCGTCAGCGCTGCGCTGGCCGCAGGCCTGCAGCAGCTTTGCCACGTAGGCGGCGGACAGGCTGGCTGACTGGCGCGCACACGCATCGGCCACCAGCCGGCACACGTCTTCGCCCTCGTCGGCAAAGATCCGGACAAAGCCCTCGGCGGCACCGAAGCGCAGCGCCTCGCCCATCACCACCAGCGCATGCGCGCCGTCGCCGATGCGCTGGCACGCCTGCGCCAGCAGGATGCGCAGCTTGAGCGCGCGGCGCATCAGCTGATTGACTGTGGCAGCGGCCAGTTCGCGCTCGATCGCCTCGCGCACCTGCGCGCCGGGCCGCGCATGCACGTCCAGCCGCAGCCGCCCGACGGCGATGTCCTCGACATCCTGGGCAAAGGAGCTGACCCCCGGGCGGGTGCGCCACAGCGCCGGATCCGCGGCGCGTTCGATTGCTTCCTGCGCGGCGTGGACATTGCCCTGGCGCAGCGCCAGCCGCGCGCGCTCCAGCATCGCCGCCATCACCAGCCGGGTCAGGCCGCGGTGGTGCCCCAGTGCCTCCAGTTGTGCCAGCCACTCATGGGCCTGGTCGGTTTCGCCGCGTTCGAAGGCGATGCGGGCCAGCACCGCGTGGCCGGTGATGATCTGGTCCGGCAGACCAAGGTCGCGCGACAGCGGCAGGTAGACGTTGAGCAAGCGGCCGGCGCGCTCGGTGTCGCCGCTCTCGTACAGGCCTTCGGCCAGCAGGATGCCGGCCATGGCGTTGCCATTGGTCGGGCCGAAGCGGTTCGGCAGCATCGTGCGCGCGGCGATGCGAAAGCGCGCCAGCGCCTGCTGCAACCGGCCCTGGCGCAGGTCGATCAGCCCTTCGACCGACTCCGAGAAAATCTTGTTGAAGTTGCTGTCCGAGCCGCGCACCGCCTGGCGCGCGACCTGCAGCAGCCGCCGCGCCTCGGGATAGTCGCCGCTGACCGCGGCCAGGCGCGCCATCGAGGTGGCCAGGATCGCATCGGGGAAGGCGTAGCCCATCGGCAATGGCGGCAGCTCGTTGCGGGCAAAGGCGCGCGCGTCGTCGAAGCGGTCCATCATATTCAGCAGCATGTGCCGCAGCGCGCGGATATGCGCGAGCAGGTCGCCGGCCGCGCCCTCGGTCGGGATCGCCTGCAGCAGCGCGATGGCATCGGCCGGTCCGCGCGTGAAGGAGACCGCCCACACATGGGCAATCTGAAGCTTGGGCCAGCGCGCCAGTTCGTCCGCCGGCACCGCTTCCAGCCAGCGCGTCAGCAGCCGCATGCGGCCCTGCGCCAACAGCTCGTCGGCGGCGCCGTCGAGCAGCTGCAGTGCGTGCCACAGCGCGCCGGCCGCGAGCGCATGCTCGATGGCGGGCACCGGGCGGCCCTGCGACTCGTACCAGCGCGACGCGGCAAGATGCAGTTGCGGTACCACGTCGGGCATGGCCTGCGCGAGCTGGCCGCGCAGGAAACCGGAAAACAGGCTGTGATAGCGGTACCACTGCTCCGGCGCCGCGCCGGTGCCGCGTTCGCCATAGCGCTCGCTCTCCAGCGGCAGCAGGAACAGGTTGGCGCGCTCCAGCCACGCAAGGATGTCGTCGCTGCTGCCGGCGCCGCCCGAGGGCTGGCACACGGCATCGCACAGCGGCCCGCACAGCTGGTCCAGGATCGAGGTGCGCAGCAGGAAGTCGCGCACCGCCTCGGGCAGGTGCAGGAAGACGTCTTCGACCAGGTAATCGGCAATGGCCGCGTTCGAGCCGGAAAAGCCGGCGATAAAACCCTCCGGCTGGCTGCGCCGCTCCAGCGCCACCGACGCCAGCCACAAGGCCGTGGCCCAGCCTTCGGTGCGGCGATGCAGCGCGCTGATCGCGGCGGGTTCCAGCTTGAGCCCGCGCGCCTGGCGCAGGAAGGATTCAGTTTCGCTGGCGCTGAAACGCAGTTGCGCGGGCTCGATCTCAAGCAGCTCGCCGCGCGCGCGCAGCCGGCCCAGCCCGGATTCAGGAACCCAGCGCGTGCCGATCACCACGCGGCAGCCCGGCGGCAGGCTTTCCACCAGCTGCCAGACCAGGCCGGTCACGGCGGCATTCTGGATCGCTTCGAAATCGTCAAGGAACAGCGTGAAGGCGCCGCTGTAGCTGGCCAGGCGGTCGATCAGCGCCAGCGCCTGTTCGCCGGCATCCTGCGCCAGCGCGGGGCGCGCGGACCGGCCCGCCACGCTGCCGCCCAGCGCCTGCGCAATGGCGGCTTCGACCGAGCCGAGAAAGCGCGTGGCGTCGTTGTCCGAACGGTCCAGCGTAAGCCAGGCGGTACGCCCGCCCGCGGCCTCCAGCCGCGCGCGGCACTGGAGCATGGCGGTGGTCTTGCCGAAGCCCGCCGGCGCGCGCACCAGCACCAGCTTGACGAAGCCCGCGGCGCACACGGCGTCACAGATCCCCGCGCGCTCGACCTGGAACGGGGTCAGCAGCGGCGGACGCAGCTTGGCCGCCAGCGATGCGGCGCCGGCGCCGGTGGGGGACGGCGTGCGCCGCCCTGTCTCCTCGATACTTGCCATTGGCGTGTTGTTGTCTTGCGCGCATGGCCGCCGCCGCGGGCGGAGCAACACGCCTGCCCTTCTCTGCGGTGCAGGCCGGGGCGGGCGTGACTGGGATGGAACACGGAATTATGGCGTAAACAGTGGCGGTGCGATGGCCGGCGCGTTTCAGGCAGAGTACGGGCGACGCAGCAAAGGGAGATCCGGCGGCCGGCGCTGGCAGCACCGCGCCGCCGGCACTGGTGTCACACCAGCTTGTTGGCGTGCCCGGCCCAGTAGCGGTCGCGCAGCAGCCGCTTGAGCAGCTTGCCGGTCGGCAGGCGCGGCAGCTCGGCGGCGAAGTCCACCGAGCGTGGGCACTTGATCGAGGACAAACTAGCGCGGCAGAAGGCGATCAGCTCGGCGGCCAGTTCCGGCCCGGCCTGCGCCATGTCGATGGGCTGCACCACGGCCTTGACCTCTTCGCCGAAGTCTTCGTTGGGCACGCCGATCACGGCCACGTCCATCACCTTGGGGTGCGTCATCAGCAGGTTCTCGGCCTCCTGCGGATAGATGTTGACGCCGCCGGAGATGATCATGTTGGCCTTGCGGTCGGTCAGATACAGGTAGCCCTCCTCGTCCACGTAGCCGATATCGCCGATGGTGCTCCAGTCCGGATGCTGCGGGTGGCGCGACTCCGCGGTCTTGGCGTCGTCGTTGTGGTAGGCGAAGGCGCGGCCCTCGGCAAAGTAGATCGTGCCTGGCTCGCCCGGCGGCATCAGCTCGCCGTCCGGGCCGCAGATACACAGCTTGCCGATCATCGCCCGCCCCACCGTGCCCTTGCGCTGCTGCCACTCCTGGGTGCTGACCACGGTCACGCCGTTGCCTTCGGTGCCGGCGTAGTACTCCCAGATCACCGGGCCCCACCAGTCGATCATCGCTTCCTTGACCTGCACCGGGCACGGCGCGGCCGCGTGGATCGCCACGCGCAGCGACGATACGTCGTATGCGAGCCGCTGTGCCTCGGACAGCTTGAGCATGCGCGAGAACATCGTCGGCACCAGCTGCGTATGCGTGATGCGGTGCTGCTGCACCAGCTGCAGGAACTGCTCCGCGTCGAAATGCTCCATCACCACCGAGGTGCCGCCCAGCGCCTGCACGGTCATGTTGTAGCGCAGCGGCGCGGCGTGATACAGCGGCGCGGGCGACAGGTAGCGCGTGTCGGCATCGAAGCCGTAGAGCCGCTGGCACAGCGCCGTCAGCGGCGTGGGATCGTCGATGCGCGGGCTTGCCGGCGCCGCGAACACGCCCTTGGGCCGGCCGGTGGTGCCGGAGGAATAGAGCATGTCGCCGCCGGTGGCCTCGTCTTCGATGCGCGTGCCCGGGCAGCGGCGCAACACCGTTTCATAGGCCTCGTAGCCCGGCACGGTGCCGTCCAGCATCAGCCTGCCGATCAGGTTAGGCGTCTGCCCGGCCAGCGCCGCGGCGGTTTCGGCCTGCGCCTGCGTGGTCACCAGCATCTTCGCGCCACTGTCGTTGACGATGTAGGCGGCATCGGCCACGTTCAGCCGCGTGCTCAGGCAGATGAAGACGATGCCGCTGCGTTGCGCACCCCAGCACAGCTCGAACAGCCGCGGATGGTTCTCCACCATGAAGGCGACGCGGTCGCCCGGCCGCAGCCCACGCGCGCGGAACAGCTGGGCGACCTGGTTGGAGCGCGCGTCGAGCTCGCGGTAGGTGACGACTGCGCCGCTGCTGCCCATGATGACGGCCGGCTTGTCTGGCGTGCGCTGCGCGTGGATGTGCGGATGCATGACGTTGAGCTCCTCGACAGGTGTCACGGTATAGGCGATTGCCAATCCCGCATTCTGGGAAGGCCCGGCGGTTCAACCATCGTCGGAAGCGACGAAGCGCCGCGGCCAAGGTTTGCCGCAGCGCCGCATAAAACGGGACTTTGCCCCGGCCGCGCGGCTTCGTCCGATGCGACGATGCGCCACCCGGCGGCTCGGCCGGATCATGCCCGGCAGACGACCGCAGTCACGTCTCATCCCCAATCCGAAGGAGCCACGGTGGATTTCCAGTTCAGCGAAGAACAGTCGATGCTGCGCGACACGATCGCGCGTTACCTGGCCGATCACTATGATTTCGAAGCGCGTCGCGCTGCCACGCAATCCGCCGCGGGCTGGCGCCCGGATTGCTGGCGCGCGTTCGCACGCGAACTCGGCATCCTCGGCGCGGCCTTCCCCGAGACGCTGGGCGGCCTGGGCGGCGGCGCGGCCGAGCACATGATCGTGATGGAGCAGTTCGGCCGCCACCTGGTGCTGGAGCCTTACCTGGGCACGGTGGTGCTGGGCGGCGGCGCGCTGGTGCACGGCGACCCCGAACTGGCGGCGCAGTGGGTGCCGGCCATCATCGGCGGCGAAGCGACCGCGGCCTGGGCCCACGCTGAACCCGCCAGCCGTTACTGCCGCCACGACGTGCAGGCGACTGCCACGCGCCAGGGCGACGGCTACAAGCTAAGCGGACGAAAGCATGCGGTGGTCGGCGCGCCGTTCGCCTCGCACCTGGTGGTCAGCGCCCGCACCGCCGGCACGCGCCGTGACCGCGACGGCATCAGCCTGTTCTGGATCGCGCGCGATACGCCGGGCGTGGGTCTGCGCGAGTACCCAACCTTCGACGGCCAGCGCGCCGCCGAGGTCTTGCTCGACGGCGTGCAGGTTCCAGCCAGCCAGCGCATCGGCGCCGAAGGTGAAGCGTTCGCATTGATCGAGCGCTTGTGCGACGAAGCCATGGTCGCGCTCGCCGCCGAAGCCAACGGCGCGATGGCGCGCATGCTGGCCGACACCATCGACTACGCGCGCCAGCGCAAGCAGTTCGGCGTCCCGATCGGTACCTTCCAGGTGCTGCAGCACCGCATGGCCGACATGTATATGCAGCTCGAGCAGTCAGTGGGGCTGACCCAGGTGGCGGCGATGCAGGCGGCGAGTGCGACGAGTGCGCCGGAGGTCCGTGCGCAGGCTGCGTGCGCGGCCAAGATCCAGGCAGGCCAGGCGGGTGCCTTCGTCGGCCAGGCCGCGGTGCAGATCCACGGCGGCATGGGCGTCACCGAAGAACTGGCGGTAGGCCACTACTTCAAGCGCGTCACGGCGATCGACCTGCAGATGGGTTCGGCCGAACACCACCTGCGCCGCTACGCCGACCTGCTCTATCCTGCCGCGGCATAAGGCCCGCCTCCCCGCCAACCCAGACGACTATCCCAGCGAGGCCCGTCGATGCATCTCGATTTCTCCCCGCAAGACCAGCAGTTCCGTGAAGACGTACGCGCCTGGATCGCCCAGGCCCATGACGCCGACCTGCGCGCCATGATGGCGCAGTCCAAGAACGGCTACCTCGACAAGGCCGGCCAGGTGCGCTGGCAAAAGGCGCTGCATGCGCGCGGCTGGGCCGCGCCCAACTGGCCCGAGGAATACGGCGGCCCGGGCTGGAACGCGACCCAGCGCTTTATCTTCCAGTCCGAGCTGGCCGCCGCCGGCTGCCCGCCGGTATCGCCGATGGGCCTGAAGATGGTGGCGCCGGTGATCATGAAGTACGGCACGCCCGAGCAGAAGGCGCGCTTCCTGCCGCCGATCCTGGCTTCCGACGTCTGGTGGTGCCAGGGGTATTCCGAGCCCAACTCAGGCTCGGACCTGGCCTCGCTGCAGATGCGCGCGGAGCGCGTCACCGATGGCGACGGCGAGTACTACGTCCTGAACGGCTCCAAGATCTGGACCACGCACGCGCAGTGGGCCGACTGGATGTTCTGCCTGGTGCGCACCAGCCGCGAATCGAAGCGCCAGGAAGGCATCTCCTTCCTGCTGCTCGACATGCATACGCCCGGCATCACGGTGTCGCCGCTGCCGACGCTGGACGGCCCCATGGCCGGCCAGCAGGAAGTGAACCAGGTCTTCTTCGAGAACGTGCGCGTGCCGGTGACAAACCGCATCGGCGAAGAAGGCAAGGGCTGGACCTGTGCCAAGTACCTGCTGGAGTTCGAGCGCGGCGGCACCTACAGCCCGATGCTGCGCAAGCAGCTGGCCAAGATTGCCGACATTGCCGCCGACCAGCCCGCCGACGACGGTGGCCGGTTGCTGGACGACCCCGCCTTCCGCCGCAAGCTGGCGGCGCTGCACGTGCGCGCCGCGGCGCTCGAAGCGGTGGAGTTGCGCGTGTTCTCGGGCTTGGAATCGGGCAGTTCGGTCGGCGCGGCTTCGAGCATGCTGAAGCTCACGGGCACGGAGACGCTGCAGGCGGCCAGTGAACTGGCGGTGGAAGCCGCCGGCCCGGCGGCGCTACCGTTCGTGCGGGACACCTGGGCCGAGCTGCAAGGCCGCGAGGCCGCGCCGCGCGTCGGGCCGGACTATGCCGCGGTGCTGGCGCCGCGCTATTTCAACTATCGCAAGGCGTCGATCTACGGCGGGTCCAACGAGATCCAGCGCAACATCATCGCCAAGCTCGTGCTCGGGCTCTGAGCGGCAGGTCGCCGCCCGCCGGCAGCGGACGTTCTCCAAGGCCAGCCGCCATGTGCGGCTGGCCTTTTGTCCCATCTGTCACGGCCTAGGGTTCACCCTTGGTTGACGCCATCTCAGCCGGTTTGCTGGCGGCCAACGACCTGACCATCTTCGCAGGCCGGGTGCTGACGCGTCTCAGCGCGTCGCTGCAGCTGTCGGCCTACCTGGTCGTGCGCGACGGCGGTCATGCGCTCTACCTGCTGCGCCATATGCCCGAAGCCGCCCTGGTCAGCAATATCCAGGTGGGCAGCCGTGTTGCCGCGCACCTGACCACGCCCGGCCGGATGCTGATCGCCGAGCTGCCTCCGGAGACGCTGCGCGAGTTGCTGGGGCCGGACCCGCTGCCGACCGTGACCGGCCAGAGCCCGGCCACCCATGCGCGGCTGGCCGATATCCTGGCCGCCGATCGCGAGCGGGGCTGCGCGTGGAGCATTTCTGCCTACGAACCGGGCATCGACTCCTGTGCGGCACCGGTGCGCGGCGCCGACGGCGAAGTGATTGCCGCCATCAGCGTGGCGGGGCCGCAGCAGCGCTTCGAGCACGATGGCACGTTGCGCGAGCGTGTGGAGAAAGAGGTCAAACTGGCCGCGCGCGACCTGTCGGGGCTGATGGGTTATCGCCCCGAACGCTCACGCTGAAGGCGACTCCGCACTATTCCGCGGTAAGCATATCGCTTCCAGTCGGATGGCCGGTCAGACGAACGGCTTGGGCACCTGCGGCCGGTAATCGAGCAGGCGCGACAGCTCGGCGGCCGACTGCCTGACCTTTTCCACCACGATGTCGAGCTGGTCCGGGTCGATGCGCGCGGCCGGGATGGTCGCGCCCAGCGCCGCCACGACCTTCCCGCTGCGGTCCCGCACCGGCGCCGCGATGGTCGAGATGCTGGCCTCGAAGAATCCTTCGTGCAGCACATAGCCGCGCTGGCGGTCGCGCTGGACCATCTCGTACAGCTCCTCGACGGTGCGCGGGGTGCTTTCGGAGTAGACCTCCAGCCGCTCCTCCGGATACAGCGCGCGCAGCTCTTCCAGCGACAGGTCCTCCAGCAGCACGCGCCCCAGCACGGTGGCGTGCGCCGGCAGCCGCGTGCCGACATTGACCGTGCTGGCAAACGGCCGCGCCGCCACCGACTTGGCCACGTAGACGATCGAGCGACCGTCGCGCACCACCAGGTTGCACGGGTAGTGGATCTCGTCGCGCAGCCGGTCCAGCAGCGGCCGGCCCAACTCGGTCAGTTCCAGCGACGCCAGGTAGTCGAAGCCAAGGCGCAGCACCGCCATGCCGAGGCGGAACTCGCGCCCGCCATCGGTGCGCTCGACGAAGCCCATCATTTCCAGCGTGGCCAGCAGCCGGAACACGGTAGAACGCGGCACCTTGAGCCGGCGCGCCAGCTCGGCGGCCGACAAGGTGCGCTCGCGGCTGCTGAACTCGCCCAGCAGCCGCAGGCCGCGCTCCAGCCCCGGCACGATGTATTTGTCCTGGCCGCTATCCTGGGCGCTACCCTGGCCGCTCTCCTGGGCCTCATCCTGCGGCGAATCGGTAGTCATGGTCTGTCTCTGCAATATTCGGTCTTGGCGTAACGTTCCCATATATCACGCCTGCGACCCGTAGGGTACCCGTATTGCGGACAAAACCCTGCCCTGCGCCCGCTATGCCTCCTGGCGCAGGTAATCGCGCAGCCAGGCCGCGCACTGCTCGCCATGCGCCGCCGGCCAGCGCACCACGACGGTTTCGTCACGTCGGCGCAGTTCGACGCAGATGTCGCTGTGGGGGCCGCGCGCGGCCTCGCCGCGGCCGAACCAGCGGGCGAACAGCCCGCCCATGGCCGCGGCCGCCGGCACGGATGGCGCCGGCAGCACCGCATGGCCGTTGACCGCGACCGGTCCCTGTCCCGCAGCGGCTTCCGGCCGCCGGGGCGCAGGTTGTGGCGCGGCAACCGTTGCGTTGTCAGGCGACAGCCGCGCCAGCAGGTTGGCGCCGAACTCGTCCCACATGCGGTCGGCCTTGGTCTTCATCACGCTCAGGCCGAAGGTGCCCAGCCGGCCCAGCACATCGACCTGCACCTTGATCCGCAGCTGCGTCGAGCCATCATCCTGCCCGGTCAGGAAGATCTCGCTCGACTGGCGCAGCGAGCTGGCCACCGAGGCATCCTCGCCGGTGCCCTCGGTGCGCAGGTAATGCGGCGCCCGCGTCTCGACGATCTTCGTATGCAGCCGGAAACGCGCGTTGATAAAGGCGATCTTGACCACCATGTGCGCGATGTACTCGACATCGCTGAGCACTTCGATGGATTCCATGCCGGGCACGCAGGCGCCCATCACGTTGGGGTCGAGCAGCAGCTCCCACACGCGCGCCGGCGGCGCCGCGGTGATGAGGGTCTTTTCAATTTCCACGCATTTTCTCCGCGGCGGACAGGATGGATTCGACGATGCCGACGTAGCCGGTGCAGCGGCACAGGTTGCCGTTCAGGCCGTGGCGGACCTCTTCTGCCGTAGGGTTGGGGTTATTGGCGAGCAGCGCGCACGAGGCCATCAGGAAGCCCGGCGTGCAGTAGCCGCACTGCAGCCCGCCGTTGTCCATGAAGCACTGCTGCAGCGGATGGAGCTGCCCGTCGGCGGCCAGTCCTTCCACGGTCATCACATGGCGCCCGCGCACTTGCACGGCGAGCATCAGGCAGGACTTGACCACCTCGCCGTCGACCAGCACGGAGCAGGCGCCGCAAATGCCGGTCTCGCAGCCGCGCTTGGTGCCGGTCAGGTTCAGGTCGTCGCGCAACAGGTCGGAAAGCAGGCGCCGGGCCAGCACTTCCACCTGGTGTTCTTCACCGTTGACGGTGAGTTCGATGCTGACTTTGTTCATGAGGACTCCTTACTCGGATGCCACGCCGAACAACTCGGCGATGGTGCGGCGCGTGACTACCCGCACCATTTCGCGCCGGTAGCTTTCGGACCCGCGCATGTCCGAGACTGCGTTGATGTCCGCGGCGACGATGGCTGCCGCTTCCTCGGCCAGTTCCGCGGTGACGGCCTTGCCGGCCAGCAGCGCCTCGGCACGGCGCAGCCTGGCCGGGATCGGCGTGGATGCGCCTACCGCCAGCCGCGCCTCGGCGCAGAACGCGCCTTCGCGACGCACCGCCAGCGCCACGCTGGCTAGTGGCCGATGTTCGGCGGCCGTGCGCAGGAAGCGCGCATAGCGGCCATCGGCGCCCACGCCGGGCGCGGGCAGGCGAATCTGCGTGACGACCTCGTCCGGTGCCAGTGCGGTGACGTAGTAGTCGACCAGGAAGTCCTTGATATCGATCACGCGCTCGCCGTTGCCGCCGCTGACCACGATCTGCGCGCCGAGCGCCATCAGGCAGCCAGGCGGATCGGTGGCGGGATCGGCATAGCAGAGGTTGCCGCCAAGCGTGCCCTGGTTGCGCACCTGCGGATTGGCCACGCGCGCGGCCATGCTGGCCAGCATCGGGTAATGCGCCTGCACCAGCGGCGAGCGCGCCACCTCGGCATGCAGCGTCAGCGCGCCGATGCGCAGGCCTTCGCGCGCATCGAAGCTGATCCCCCGCAGCGCGTCCAGCCGCCCCAGCGACACCAGGTGGCTCGGCGTCAGCATGCGCTGGCGCATGCCCAGCATCAGTGCGGTGCCGCCTGCGAAGATGCGGCAGCTATCGCCGAGGTCGGCCAGCATGCGGCTCGCCTCGGCCACGGTCGCCGGCTCCAGGAACTCGAAATCACGCATTGGTAGCCCCCTGCTCCCTCAGTTCGCGCAGACCCGCCAGCACCTTCTCCGGCGTGATCGGCAGCGACTGGATGCGCACGCCCACGGCGTCGAAGACGGCATTGGCGATCGCCGCCGCACCCGGCAGGATCGCGGTTTCGCTGGCCCCCTTGGCGCCATACGGTCCATTGGGATCGTTCGACTCGACCACGTCCGTGCGCAGCATCGGCACCGCATCGGCGGTAGGCATGGTGTAGTCGGCAAAGTTGCCGTTCATCAGCCGGCCATCCTCGTAATGCAGGTTTTCATACAGGGTCCAGCCGATCGCCTGCACGGTGGCGCCGTGGGTCTGGCCGTGCACCGCGAGCGGGTTGATCGCCTTGCCGCAGTCGTCTGCGACAAAGCTGTCGATCACGGTGACCTGGCCGGTGCTGGTGTCGACTTCTACCTCCACCGCCTGCACCGCGAACGAATGCGCCGGCGCGACGTTGCCGTAGTAGTCGGCGTCATGCATCACCGTGGGCGCGTCGTAGGTGGCGCGCACGTGGATGCCCTCGCCGCCGTGACGGAAGATATGCAGCCGCGCGATCTCGGCCAGCGTGGCGGATTTGTCCGGCTGGTCCTGCGCACTGATACGGCCGTCGGCGATCACCAGCCGCTCCGCATCGACGCCGAGCTTTTCCGCCGCCAGCGCCAGCAGCTTCGCGCGCGCTTTGCGCGCAGCGCGCAGCACCGCGTTGCCGGAGATGATGGTCACGCGCGAGGCCAGCGAGCCCAGGCAGAACGGCGCGGTATCCGTGTCGGGCGCCATCACGGTCACGTGCGACAACGGGATGTTCAGTTCCTGCGCACAGATCTGGCTGAGCATGGTGTTGGCGCCCTGCCCGATGTCGCATTCGCTGGTCTGCAGCATCACGCGGCCGTCCTCATTGACCTTGAGCAGGATGGTCGAGCCGTCCCAGTTGCCCAGCGTGCGGTTGCCGCTGACGTGCATCGCCGCGGCAATCCCGACGCCGCGCCGGCGCGTGCCGGTGCTGCGCGGGGCGGCGCGTTTCTCGTCCCAGCCGATGGCCTTGCGGGTCATGTCCAGGCACTCTTCCATGCCGGTGCTGCTGATCTTCCAGCCGTGCACGCTGGTCTCGCCCGCGCCGATCGCGTTGCGCTTGTGCACCTCCACCGGGTCCATGCCGATCATGCCGGCCAGCACGGTCAGGTGGCAGTTCAGCGGGAACTGCATCTGCTGCCCGCCAAAGCCGCGGAAGGCGCCGCGCGGCGGGTTGTTGGTATAGGCCATCACCGCGTGCGAGCGCACGTTCTGCACGCGGTGCATATTGTCGCTGCGCATCGCGGTGACGTGCATCACGTCGCCGGCCAGGCCCGAGTACGCGCCGCATTCGGCGACGATGCGCACGTCCTTGGCGAGGATCACGCCGTCGGCCGACAACCCCATGCGCAGCCAAACCTTCATCGGCACGCTGGCGCGCGCGCCCTGGAAATCTTCCAGCCGGCTGTTGACCAGCCGCACGGGGCGCTCCAGCCGGCTCGCCAGGAAGGCGCAGATCAGGCTGTTGTTCTCCTCGACGATCTTGGCGCCGAAGCCGCCGCCGGTGGTGGCCTGCACCACGCGGATGGTCGACGCGGGCCGGTCCAGCGCCTCGGCCAGCCGCGCGCGGGCCAGGAACACCGACTGCGTCGAGGCCCATAGCGTCAGCCGCCCGTTGCCGTCCTGCGCCGCGACCGAGGCCATCGGCTCCAGGTAGCCGGGGTACTGCGAGTGCATGTCGTAGGTGGCTTCATACACCGCGGCCGCCGCGGCAAAACCCGCCTCCACGTCGCCACGTTCGATCCGCATCTCATGGCCAATATTGTGCGTGCCGGGGTGGAGTTCCGGCGCGCCCTTGGCCAGGGCCGCTGCCGGCGTCAGCAGCGCCGGCAGCGGCACGTACTCGATGCGGATCAGGTCCAGCGCATCGCGCGCGATTTCCTCGCTGACCGCGACCACCGCCGCGACTTCCTCGCCGACATGGCGCACCACGCCACACGCCAGGATGCGCTGCTCCTTGCGGTGCGGGCCCCAGTTGCGCGTGGGCACGTCATGCCCGGTCACCACCAGCTTCACGCCGGGCAGCGCCTTTGCCGCCGACGTATCGATGCCGACGATGCGCGCATGCGGGTGCGGGCTGCGCAGCACCTTGGCGTGCAGCATGCCGGGCAACCTGATGTCGCCGGCATATTGCGCGCGCCCCATGACCTTTTCCCGTGCGGTCACCTGCGGTGTTGAGGTTCCCACGATGGCCTTGCTCATGCCGGTCTCCTGCTTGTCGGATTGCATGAATGCGATGCGCTGGCCGGCGTCATTCCGCGGTGATGGCCAGGTCGCGGATGACCTTGCCCAGCCGCTCGTAGTCGGACGCGTTGACCTTTTCCAGCGCGGCCGGCGCGCCGCCCACCGGGATGGCGCCGAAGGTCGCCATCTTCTCGGTCACGTCAGGCATACGGATCACGTCGTTGAGCTGCTGGTTCAACACCTTGACCACCTCGGCCGGCGTGCCCTTGGGTGCCATCACGCCATGCCAGGCGCCGACCACCACATCCTTGTAGCCAAGCTCGGCCAGCGTCGGCACGTTGGGCAGCAGCGGCGAGCGCTTCGCGTCGGTGATCGCCAGCGGGATCAGCCGGCCGGTGTTGATGTACTGCGCCACCGGGCCCAGCGTGACATAGGCGAAGTTCACATGCCCCGCCACCACGTCGTTGACCGCGGGCGCCACGCCCTTGTACGGCACGTGCTGGATCTTCACGCCGGCGGCGCGGTTGAGCATCTCGCCGGCGATATGCATCGGCGAACCGGCGCCGGGGCTGCCGT
The DNA here is from genome assembly GCF_058252315.1 of Cupriavidus sp. PB-02. Taxonomy (NCBI): domain Bacteria; kingdom Pseudomonadati; phylum Pseudomonadota; class Betaproteobacteria; order Burkholderiales; family Burkholderiaceae; genus Cupriavidus; species Cupriavidus sp. PB-02. The sequence goes on along the minus strand of NZ_CM177695.1, from coordinate 764,412 downwards.
AGGTCAGCGCCCTGCCCCCCTTGGCCGCGGCGACCATCTCGCTGACGGTCTTTACGCCCGCCGCCGGATTCGCCACCAGCAGCACCGCCTGCACCGCGGTCTGGATCACCGGGGTGAAGCCGTGCAGCGGGTCATAGCTGGCCGCGGGCGCGAGCTTGAGCACCATCGGTGCGAGGGTGAACGGGTTGGGCGTGTACAGCAGCGTGTAGCCGTCGGCCTGCGCGCGGCTGACAAAGCTCGCGCCGACCACGCCGCCGGCGCCTGGGCGATTCTCGACGATCACCGGCTGCTTCAGGCGCGCGGACAGCTTGTCGGCATACAGGCGCGCCATGGCGTCGGTGTCGCCGCCGGGCGGATAGGCGACCACCATGGTCACGGTCCTGGCGGGCCAGGCGGCGCTTGCCAGCGGGCTGCCAGCGGCCAGCGTGAAGGCGGCCATGGCAGTGGCGGCAAGGAAGATACGGCGGGGGCGGTCTTGTCTCATCAACAGCTCCTGTGGGGGCATTCGCGGTGTGGAGTGGGCTGTTGTGCGCACCGCGGAAACAGGGTTGGCTCGGGGTTACAACGCTTCGGTTGTTTTATTAGCGAAACTTACGTTCACATCAGGAACACAAGCATCCTAGGTCGCCAATATTGACAACTCAACTTACGTTAAACCCTAATTGACATTTATATATACTCACATACCGGTTTCGGAGTATCGACAGCAACACACCCCGGCGGATTCGGATGCCGCATATGAGACAATCTGGCCCGCCAACCGGCCCTGACATTCCATTGCCGACAGATTCGATCAAGAGGACCGCATGCCCCGTGACGCCGCGCCCGCGAAGGGCCAGCCCGCGCCAGACATCCCTGCCAGCCCCTGGACCGACCTCGACGAGGCCGGCAGCGGCCTGACCGTCGACAATTTCCTGACCACGATGCTGAGCCAGCTGGTCACCGCGCTGCGCAGCACGGTGACGAAGCCATATGCCGAGCAGTTCGGGCTGACCGTGCCGGAGTGGCGCATCCTTGCGCTGCTCGCGCACGCGCGCGAACTGCCCTTTGCGGAGCTGGTGAAGCAATCAACGTCGGACAAGGCGCTGGTGAGCCGCACGCTGCGGCTGCTGGAAGAGCGCGGGCTGGTGCACCTGACCTCGACAGGCAACACGCCGCGCAAGAAGCTGATCTGCGCGATTACCGAAGCCGGCGCCGCGCTGCACGACCAGGTGATGCCGCTGGCGCGGCGGGGGCAGGCGCAGGTGATCCGGCAGCTTTCGCCGGAAGAGCGCGAGGCGGTCTACCAGGGGTTGCGCAAGCTGTTGCGCGCGCAGGGCTGACAAAGAATATCGTTCCGGCCGAACTGCGCTGCTGGAACCGTCACAAACACGGCTTGCCGGGTGCCCGAACCCGGCCCTCACGACGCCTCAGTGCCGCGCCGCCACGTTCTGGCGCTGGTACGAAGCCAACGTCATCCGCATGGCGTCGCGCACAGCGGCCACCGAGCGATTGTCGTCATCACCCTTGCGCGTCACCATCGACAGGGTCAGCACCGGCGCCGCACGGCCCAGCCGCACCAGCCGCACCGGGTAGTTCTGCACCAGCGTCGGATCGGGCCCCTGCAGAATCGACACACCCAGCCCGGCACTGACCATCGCCACGATCGCCGACGCACTGTCGAATTCCAGCGTGCCGCGGATTTCGGACACGTGCGTATGCACGTATTGCGCAGCCATGGCGCCTGACACGGTATTGCGGTCGTAGCGGATCCAGTCGTACAGCCGGAACAGCGAGGCCACGTTGGCCTCGGTGGACGCGGGTGGTGCGATCAGCATCAGTTCGCGCCGCATCATCGGCGTCCAGCGCAGCCGCGCCGAGCCGCCGCCTGCCGGCTGCGCCACCAGCGCCGCATCGATATCCCCCGCCTTGACCGAGGCCGTCAGCGTGCTGCTGCGGCCGCGCACGAGGCGCAGCTCCAGTTTGGGATGACGCTCGCGCACATAGCGCACGATGCCGGGCAGCACGACCGGCTGCAGCGACTCGATCACCCCCAGCCGCACCACTCCTTCCACCGCCAGCCCGCTGCCGGCGCGCAGCGCCTCCAGGTTCTGCAGCGCCTGGCGCATGGTGTCGGCCACCTCGTGCGCGAGCTGGTTGGGCCGCGCCTGCAGCCCGGAACGGTCGAACAGCGGCTTGCCCAGGTACTGCTCGAGCTGCTTCATCTGCATGCTGACCGCGCTGGGCGTGACGTTGGCCTGGCGCGCGGCGCCGGCGAAGGTGCCGGTCTGCAGCACGCCTTCGAGCGTATGGAAGGTCTCGATCTTCATCAAAAACTCTTATGAAGTAACTCAAATATGTTCGCTTTTCTAATGATAGGCGACGTCGCTAGACTTGCTTCCAACGTCATGCACAAAGACCCGAAGGAGCCCCCACATGTCACCCATCGCCGCATCGCAACGCCCCGTCGCCTGGACCGCCCAACAGGCTCGCGACGACCGCTCCTGGATCCTGCGCATGAACGAGGCAGAAATCCAGGGCATGCGCGACGCCCTCGACCACGCCAAGACGCTGAACAAGCCGCTGCTGGAGATGGAACAGGCCGACTTCCCGCTCCACCAGGCCGCGCGCGCAGTGCTCAAGCGCGCCATCGACATCACCCAGGGCGGCTGGGGCATGTGCCTGGTCAAGGGCTTCCCGGTGGACGAATGGACCGAGGAAGAATCGCGCCTGGCCTACTGGGGCATGAGCCTGTACATGGGCGTGGGTCGCACGCAGAACCGCGCCAGCCAGTTCATGAACGACGTGCGCAATGAAGGCGGCGAATACAAAGTCAAGGGCGGCCGCGGCTACAACACCAATGCCGGGCTCGATTTCCACCAGGACTCATGCGACGTGGTCGGCCTGCTGTGCCGCCGCACCGCCCGCGCGGGCGGCACCAGCAAGGTGATCAGCTCGATCGCACTGCATGACGAAGTCCAGCGCCGCCGCCCCGACCTGATCCCGGTGCTCAAGGGCACCTTCTTCCACAGCTACCAGGGCACCCAGGACCCCAGCCAGCCGCCGTACTACCGCTGCCCGATCTTCGGCAGCCATCCCGAGTATTTCTCGGCGCGCACCAACCGCAAGAACACCGACGCGGCCCAGCGCGACTTTGCCGAGCTGCCGCGCCTGACGCCGGCGCAGGTCGAGGCGCTGGACTTGCTGGACGAGCTGATGCCGAGCGATCAGCTTTGCTTCACCATGGAGCTGGAGCAAGGCGACATGCAGCTGCTGAACAACTACGTCACCCTGCATTCGCGCACGCCGTTCGAGGACTATGAGGAGCCGGACCGCAAGCGCCACCTGTTCCGCCTGTGGCTGGCCGTGCCGGGTTCGCAGCCGCTGCCCGACGACTGGAAGGAGTACTACGGCGACGTGCGTGCCGGATCGGTGCGCGGCGGCGTGCGCGGCAGCGAGATCACGCAGGCCTTCCTCAAGTACGAGAAGCGCCAGGCGGCCGCGCTCGGCATGGCGTTCGAGACCTGGCGCCCGCAAGTGCGCCAGGAAGACATGGCGCGCATCCTGGCCGAGCATGCGGCCAAGGCCGCCGAGGGAGCTACGGCATGAGCGCCTCCCCTTCGCTGAAGGAACGCCTGCGCCGGCGCGAGCCGGTGCTGGCGCCCGGCGTCTACGATGCGCTCAGCGCGCTGCTGGCCGAGCAGGCCGGCTTCGAAGCGCTGTACCTCTCGGGCGGCGCGGTCGCCTACACGCTGCTGGGCCGCTCCGACGTGGGCCTGACCACCGCCACCGAGACCGCCGACGTGCTGGCGCGCATCACCGACCGCGTATCGCTGCCGGTGATCGTCGACGGCGACACCGGCTACGGCAACGCGCTCAACACGCAGCGCACCGTGCGCGCCTTCGAGCGCGCCGGCGCCGCCATGATCCAACTGGAGGACCAGGGCTTTCCCAAGCGCTGCGGCCACCTCGCCGGCAAGTCGCTGGTGTCGGTGCGCGAGATGTGCGGCAAGCTGCAAGCCGCGCTCGACGCGCGCCATGACGCCGACACGCTGATCCTGGCGCGTACTGACGCGGTCGCAGTGGAAGGCCTGGACGCTGCCATCGAGCGCGCCGAAGCCTACCTGGCCTGCGGGGTCGATGCGCTGTTTATCGAGGCGGTGATGTCCGCCACCGACATGGACCGCGTCTGCGGCCGCTTCGGCGCGCGCGTGCCGCTGCTGGCCAATATGGTCGAGGGCGGCAAGACGCCGATCCAGAGCGCGTCCGAACTGGGCGAGCGCGGCTATCGCATCGTGATCTACCCGGGCGGCACCGTGCGCTTCCTCTCGCACCAGCTGCAGCACTACTTCGCCGGGCTCAAGGCCAATGGCAGCACACGCGCCTTCATGGAGGAAATGAACGACTTCGATGCACTGAACCGGCTGATCGGCACGCCCCAACTACTCGATGCCGGCCGCCGCTACGCGGAAGACGACTGACGGCACATGCCGCAGCCCATCGAACAAACATAAATAGAGAAACGGAGACAAAACATGGAACGACGCGAATTCCTGGCGCTGCTGGCGGCCAGCACGATGCTGCCCAGCACCCTGCAGGCCGCCCCGGCCGTGACCAAGGTGCTGGTCGGCGCCACGCCAGGCGGCGGCACCGACTTGGTGGCCCGCGCGCTGGCCGCTGAACTGGAGCAACGCCTCAAGCATCCCTTTATTGTCGAGAACCGCGGCGGCGCGGCCGGCAATATCGCCGCGACCGCGGTGGCCAAGGCCGACCCCGACGGCGGCACGCTGCTGCTCAGCTACACCAGCCACGCCATCAACCCCGCGCTATTCGACAAGAAGCCGTTCGATCCGATCAAGGACTTCACGCCGATCTCGCTGATCGCCAGTTCACCGCTGCTGCTGGTGTCGCGGCCCGACCTGGGCGCGAACAACGTGCGCGAGCTGATCGCGCTGGCCAAGTCCAAACCCGGCAAGCTCAGCATCGCCGTGGCCGGCCTCGGCAGCGCCAACCACCTGGCCGGCGAGATGCTCAAGCATGAGGCCGGCATCGACCTGGTCAGCGTGCCGTACAAGGGCGCGGGCCCTGCGGTGGCCGACGTGGTCGCCGGCCAGGCCGACCTGCTGCTGGGCAATGTCGCCACCGTGCAGCCCCTGCTCCAGGCCGGCCGGGTCAAGGGCCTGGGCATCAGCAGCCTGAAGCGGCTGGCCACGTTCCCGCAGATCGCACCGATCGCCGACGTGGTACCCAATTTCGATTACAGCTCGTGGTATGGCCTGCTCGGCCCGGCCGGCATGCCGGCGGACCTGGTTGCGCAACTGGAGAAATCCGTGCGCGCCGCGGTGGCGTCGCCGGCCATGCGCAAGCGCCTGACCGGCGAAGGCCTGGTGCCGGTGGGCAACGATGCCGCCCAGTTCACGCAGTTCCTGCAGAGCGAGATCGCGCGCTGGGCCAAGGTGGTGGCGGTTACCGGGGCGAGGATGAGCTGAGCCCCGCAGAAGGAAAAAAGGCCGCACCGGATCACGGTGCGGCCCTAACTGAACGGGACGAGCACTCCCCCGTTCAGACCTCCAGTTCCTCCAGCACCCGACCCTTGGTCTCGATGCCCAGGAAATGCACGGTGATGGCCGCCAGCGCCGGCACCACCGCCAGCGCAAAGAAGGCGACGCTGAGGTTGCCGCTGCCGATGGTGCCGGCAATCAACCCGGGCGCAAAGATCGCCGCCAGCTTCAGCCAGGCTCCGCCCAGGCCGCAGCCCATCGCGCGCACGCTAGTCGGGTACAACTCCGGCGTATAGACATAGGCGGTGATAAAGCCGCTCGCGAGGAAGCCCATCGCCAGCGCACAGAAGGTCGCCACCACATATACCGAGGAGGCGTGGAACACGCCCGCCAGCACCAGCGACAGCGCGCACAGCAGGAACGACACGTTGATCACCGGCTTGCGTCCGACCTTGTCGACGATCATCGCGCATACCAGCGAACCGACCACACCCAGCACCGAAGCACCGGCGGCAAGGTTCAGCGCCAGTTGCAGCGGCGCGTGGTACACAGTCTTGTAGACCGTAGGCAGCCACGTCGACAGCCCGTACTGGATAAAGCCGCAGGTCGCCCACAACATCCATACCGCCAGCGTGCGGCCGAGGTAGGCCTTGCTGACCAGGTCACGCACGCGCCGGCGCGGGTGCTGGGTCATGCGGTCGTAGCTGCTGGCATTGACCGGCGGCGGCAGCGGACCCCTGGCGCGCGCCTCGAACGCACGCAGTGCGGCATCGGCTTCGTCAAGACGGCCTTTCTCCGCCAGCCAGCGCGGCGATTCCGGGATCACGCGGCGCAGGATGAAGAACAGCACCAGTGGCACGCCGCCGATGAAGTACATCACCTCCCAGCCGTAGTGCGGCACCAGCCAGGCGCCAACGCCGTTGGACACCATCAGGCCGATCGGGAACACCACCTCGTACAGCAGCACGAAGCGCCCACGGCCATGCGCGCGCGTGACTTCGTTGATATAGGTGGCGGCCACCGGCAGCTCACCGCCAAGGCCGAGGCCCTGCACGATGCGCAGCAGCAAGAAAATCTCGAATGACGGCGCGAAGCCGCAGGCAATGCTCATCAGTCCGATGATGCCCGCGCTCCAGCCGATCGAACGCAGCCGGCCGAAGCGCTCGGCCAACCCCGGGAACAGCAGCGCGCCGACCAGCTGGCCGACCGAAGGCGCCGCGATCAGGAAGCCGATCTGGCCTGGCGTCAGCGACCACTGCGCGATCAGCAGCGGCAGCGTGGCGGCGATGGCGATGACGTCGAAGCCATCGAAGAAGGTGGCCAGGCCGATCAGCAGCCGGGCGCGGATATGCATGGCGTTGCCCGGCATGCGTTCGATGCGGGCGACGATGTTGCCGCGGGTGACGGGGCCGGTACGGGCAGTTGCCGTGGCAGCGCCCTGGCTGGCGCTGTCGGCCGTGGTCACGATACCTGCGGTGGCGGCCACCGGCGCGCCGGGCGGCGCTGCGTCTTGTCTCTGGGTCAACACGGGACTTCTCGTTTGATTCGTGGGGGTGGTTTGCTCCCCTCTCCCGCTTGCGGGAGAGAGGCCGGGGGAGAGGGCTGGCGTTCGCGATCGGCATCCACGCGTGGAACTACCACCCGGCGGCCTTTGAAGAGGAGATCGGAATGTGGCAGTGCGTCGCCTGCGGCCAGCGCTTGCCCTCTCCCCCGCCCCTCTCCCGCACGCGGGAGAGGGGAGCACCCAGTCGCGAAATTACAGGTCCAGCACCAGGCGATTGCCCTTGCAGCCGGAGACGCACACCATCATGGTCTTGTTGCTGGCGCGCTCGCTGTTGCTCAGCACGCTGTCGCGGTGGTCCGGGCAGCCTTCCAGCACGGCGGTCTCGCACGAACCGCACACGCCTTCGCGGCAGCTGTAGTCCATCTCCACGCCGGCATCGAGCAGTGCGTCCAGCAGCGACTTGCCCGACGGCACCTTGACGGTGGTACCGGTGCGCGACAGCGACACCACATACTCGCCCTCCTGCACCGCCTCGGTCGACGGGTCAGCGGCAAAGCGCTCGATATGGACATTCGGATAGCCGTGCGCTTCGCAGGCGGCCTCGAATGCCTTGAGCATCGGGCCGGGGCCGCAGCAGTAGAAGTGCGTCTGCGCATCCTGACCGGCCAGCATTGCCTTCAGGTCAGGCGGCACGCCAGCCTCGTCATCGAAGTGGAATCGCACCGCATCGCCATGCGCCGACAGCGCCTCGACAAACGCCGCCTCGGCGCGCGAACGCGCACAGTACAGCAGCGTGAACGACTTGCCCAGCTCGGCCAGCCGGCGCGCCATGCAGACGATCGGCGTGACGCCGATGCCGCCGGCGACCAGCACGGTGTGCGCGGCGGACTCGTCCAGCGCGAAGTTGTTGCGCGGCGCGCCCACGGTCAGCGTGGTGCCCACGCGCAGCTGCTCGTGCACATAGCGCGAGCCGCCGCGGCTGCCGCGGTCCAGCAGCACGCCCACGGTATAGCGCTGGCGCACTTCCGGCGCACCGCACAGCGAGTAGCTGCGCACCAGGCCATTGCCCAGGTGCAGGTCGATATGGGCGCCCGGGCTGTACTCGGGCAGGGTCTTCCCTTCGGGATCTTGCAATTCGATGCTGACCACGCCGCGCGCTTCGTAACGCATGGCCTGGACACGCAGGGTCAGGGACTGGTGGGCACTCATGCTGCTTCCTTCGTTTCCGCTTGCTGCTGACTTACCGCTTCTCGGTCAGGAACTTGCCTGCCGGTCCGCCCGCGTTCTTCTGGCGGCGGGTGTTGCCGTCGATGCCGCCCTCGATCGCCCACTCGGCGAACATGGTCGGGCCAGGCTCGAAGGCGCGCGGCTCCCAGTGCTCGTCGAGCTGGTCTTCGTCGGCGTAGTACTCGATCAGGCCGCCGGCCGGATTCTTGAAGTACCAGAAGTAGGCCGACGAGATTGGGTGGCGGCCCGGGCCGAGCTGCGTGTCCCAGCCCTTGCGCGAGACGTGCATGCCGCCGCCGAAGACCTCGTGGATGTCGCGCACGGTGAAGGCAACGTGGTTCAGGCCGCTCTTCGGTTCCGGCAGCTGCAGCAGGAACAAGTCATGGTGACCGCCGTCCGCCGTGCAGCGCAGGAACGCGCCGCGATCCGGATAGCGATCCGACGGCACGAAGCCGAACTTCTCGACATAGAAGCGCTCCGTGGCCTTTACGTCTTTCACGAAGAACACCACGTGGCCCACCTCGATCGGCGTGGCGTGGTCGTAGATCGGGCTGCGCTGGTTCAGGCGCGGCTTGTCGTTCCATGTGTTCATCAGCGCGCATTCGACCTGCACGTCATGCTTGCGCGTGACCTGGAAGCGCACTGCCAGGCCGTTCGGGTCGGTGCAGCCGATGCGCAGGGTGTCACCCTCGCCTTGCTTCACATAGCCCGGTGCGTCGGCAATTGCGTCCGCCAGATGGTCGAGCGATGCCTGCGAGTCCACGCCCCACACCACTTCGCGCAGCGAAGGGCCGGCTTCGATGGCGGGCGGCAACGTGGCGTCGTCGATGCGGCGCACCAGCACGCGGCAGCCGTTCAGCGTTTCGAAGTCCAGGCCCTGCGCGTCGTCGCGCTTGATGGCCAGGCCCCAGTCCGAGAAAAAGCCACGGCAGGCGTCAAAGTCATCCGCGCCGTAGACGATCTCGTCGATCCCCAATACCTTGATCATTGCTAGCTCCAGCCTGCCGGGTTCAGTGGTTGGCCCACGGCAGCGGTTGTTCGTTCAGGCCCCAGTACACGCTCTTCTGCTCCATGTACTGCAGGATGCCAAGCCGTCCCTTCTCACGGCCCAGGCCGCTGTCGCGCCAGCCGCCGAACGGCGTCGCAATCGAGAACTGCTTGTAGGTGTTGATCCACACATTGCCCGCCTGCAAGGCCCGTGCCACGCGCCAGGCGCGCTTGTAGTCGCGCGTCCAGATGCCGGCGGCCAGCGCGTAGACGCTGTCGTTGGCCTGCGCGATCAGGTCGTCCTCGTCGTCGAACGGGATCGCCACCAGCACCGGCCCGAAGATCTCTTCCTGGCAGATGCGGGCGTTGTTATCCAGCCCTTCGATGATGGTCGGCGTGTAGAAGTAGCCGTTGGGCAGGCCAGCGACCTCGGGACGCAGCCCGCCAGTGCGCAGTTGGCCACCCTCTTCCACGCCTGCTGCCACGTATGACTCGATGCTGTCACGGTGGCGGTCGGTGATCAGCGGCCCCATCTGGGTGCGATCGTCGGCGGGGTCGCCCACGCGCAGGTGCGCCGCGCCCGCGGCCAGGCGGTCGATAAAGGCCTCGTACTGCGAGCGCGCCACGAACAGGCGCGAGCCGGCGATGCACGACTCCCCCGACGAGCTGAAGATGCCGTACAGCACGCCGTTGACCGCGTGGTCCAGGTCGGCATCGTCGAACACCATGGTCGGCGACTTGCCGCCCAGCTCCAGCGACACCGGCATCATCTTGTCGGCGGCGATATGGGCGATGTGCTTGCCGGTGGTGGTGCCGCCGGTGAACGACACGCGGCGCACCAGCGGATGCTTGGTGATGGCGTCGCCGATCACCGAGCCCTTGCCGGGCAGCACGCTGATCAGGCCCTTGGGCACGCCGGCCTCTTCGCAGATGCGCGCCAGTTCCAGCGCCATCAGCGGCGTGACCTCGGCGGGCTTGACCACCACGGCGTTGCCGGCTGCCAGCGCGGGCGCCATTTTCTGTGCCTCGCTGGCGATCGGCGAGTTCCACGGCGTGATCGCCGCGACCACGCCCATCGGCTCGTACACGCTCATGGTCAGGCAGTCGCCGCGCTGCGGCGTGATGGTCTCTTCCAGCGTCTCGCAGGCGGCGGCAAAGAACTGGAAGGTGCCGGCGGCGCTGGCCACCAGCGCGCGCGTCTCGCTGATCGGCTTGCCGTTGTCCAGGCGCTGGCGCTGGGCGAGCGGCTCGGCTTGCGCGCGGATCAACTCGGCAACGCGATAGAGGACGGCAGCACGCTCGTGCGGCTTGCGCTGGGCCCAGCCGCTGGTGAGGAAGGCCTGATGGGCGCCCTGCATGGCTTCTTCCACGTCCGCCAGGCTGGCGGCGTTGAGTTCGGCCACCACTTCGCCGGTAGCCGGGTAGCGCGTGCCGTAGCGGTCGCCGGTCCCCAGGCGCCATTCGCCCGCGATGCAGATGCGGAGTACTTCTTGTGGGTTCATTGTCGTTGCCTGCTAAGTCTGTGGGGCGCGTGGAGCGCGACTAGATCGAGACCGCGTGGGCGCGGTTGCCCAGCGCCCGCACCACGCTGAACACCGTCAGCGCGGAAGTCTTGGGATTGGCCGCGAGCGGCTTGCCGCGCATGGTCAGCTCGAAGCCGCCAAACGCGCCGCGCGCTTCCACGTGATGCACGTTCTCAACCGCATGCGGATCGGCCAGCAGCTTCACCGACGTGCGATCCAGCCCGAGCCCGGCCAGCGAGACCGTGGCGGCCACGTTGGCGTTCTTGGGATAAAGACGCGCCGCGTCACGAGCGCTGCCTTCGAAGATCACGGTCGGCTCGGTCAGCGCATCCAGGTCGAACAGCTGCTCGGCCGGCGTGCCGACCCAGGCGCGCGCCGGCTTGCGGCCGGTGTAGATGACCTCGTCCAGGCCGCCGACACGCGCCGCTGCCAGCGCGTCGATGGCGCCGATCGCGCCAGACAGCAGCTGCACCTGCGTGCCGCCGCGGCGCGCGGCTTCTTCCAGCCGCTCGGCCATGCCGGGTTCGGACAGCGCGCCCACCGACACCACCATGCACGGGATGCCGCGCTCCAGCGCCGGCACGATGTGCTCTTCCAGCGCATGGTGGCCGGCACACTCGACCAGCAGGTCGGGACGGCCGTCGCTGTCGTTCAGGTGCGTCGCCACGCGGACGCCTGGCGCCAGCGCGGAGAGCGCGCCGCGTGCTTCGTCCATCGTGCTCTCGGGCACGATCACCACGTCGAACACGACATCCGGATCGCTCTTGAGCAACTCGAGCACGCCGCGGCCGATCGCACCGCACCCAATCATGGACACATGCAGCATTTTTCTGGTCTCCCTCAGGCGCTGACGGTGGCCTGTTCCGAAGCCGGGGTTTCCTTGTTCACCGGCGGGCCGGCAAACACGGTCTTGAAGCTGCCGATGGACAGCATGTCGATTTCCAGCAGGAACGGACCGGGCTCGATCGTGGCCTGCTCCAGCGCGGTGCCGATCTCGGCCAGGCTGCTGACGCGTGCATGGCGCAGCGACAGCGACTTGGACAGTGCGGCGTAGTCGGGCGTATGCAGGTCTACGTAGTGACGGCGGCCGCCATACTGCGCGTCCTGGATGTTCTTGATCACGCCGTAGCCCTTGTCGTTCATCAGCACAATGACCATGTCGGCACGTTCCTGCACCGCAGTCGCCAGCTCGCCCAGGTTCAGGATGAAGCCGCCGTCGCCGGCCAGCGTGAAGGTCTTCTTGCCCGAGGCCGTCGCCGCCGCGCCGATGGCGGCGCCGATGCCCATCGCCAGGCCCTGGCCGATGCCGCCGCCCAGCGCATGCACGCCGGCACGCGAGTCGAAGATGCGCAGCTGGCGGTTGCCCCAGGTGCTGTTCGACACGGTCACGTCGCGCACCCAGTTGAAGTTGCGGCCGACCGCTTCCTGCAGCGCCTGCACCAGCGCCGAGTACGGGCCGAGGCCATCGACCAGGCCGTTGACGGCGACGTCATGCGCGCGGCGCAGGTCGGCGGCAAAAGCCGGGTCGACCTTCATGCGGCCTTCCAGGCGGTCGGCCAGCGCATCCAGCGCCAGCGCGGCGTCGCCGCTGACAAAGCAGTCGCTCTGGTAGCAGCGGCCTTCGGCGGCCGGGTCGGCGTCGATGCGCAGCAGCGGGCGCGGCAGCTTCAGTTCGTACTTCAGCGTTTCATTGCCGCGCAGGCGCGAGCCCACCACCAGCATTGCGTCGCAGGTCTGGTAGAAGTTCTCGACCGGCTTGTGCAGGTTGAAGGCGCCAAGCGTTCGGGGATCGTCTTCCGCCACGATGCCGCGGCCCTGCGTGCTGGTGACCACGCCGAAGCCCAGGTCCATCAGGCGGCGCACCTGCGCCGAGGCGTGGCGCGCACCGCCACCCAGCCACAGCAGCGGACGCTTGGCATTGGCCAGGCGCTCGGCGAGCGCGTCCAGCGCGTGCGTCGACGGCACGTGCTTGGGCACCGACAACGGCTGCAGGTCGGCCGGCAGGTCGATCAGCGCGGCCTGGATGTCGATGGGGATCTCCACGCTGACCGGGCCGGTCGGCGCCGTCAGCGCGGTCTGCACCGCCAGCTTGATGGTGCTGATAGCGGTATCCGCGCTGCGGATGCGGAAGGCGGCCTTCGACACGGCCTTCAGCATGGTGAGCTGGTCCGGCGCTTCGTGGATGTAGGCCAGGCTCTGGTCCAGGTACGGCGTCTCGATCTGGCCGGTGATATGCAGCAGCGGCGTGCCGGCGGTCAGCGCTTCCACCATGGCGCCGGCGGCATTGCCCGCGGCGGTGCCTGTGCTGGTCAGGCACACGCCCAGGCCGCCGGTGGTGCGGGCATAGGCATCGGCCATGTTGGTGCCGCCCGCTTCGCCGCGCGCCGGCACGAAGCGGATCTTGCCGCGCTCGCCCATGGCGTCGAGGATCGGCATGTTGTGGATCGAGATCACACCGAATGCAGCCTTGACGCCGCACTGTTCGAGAAACGCCGTGATGGCGCAGCCCACGGTGACCTGTTGTTGTTCGTACTGTTGCTGATTAGGCATGACGGGAGTGTCCTCCGGAGATATCGATATGGCTGCCCGTGGTGTACGAAGACAACGGCGAGGCAAGGAACAGGATGGCGCGGGCTGCCTCGACAGGCAGGCCCAGGCGGCCAAGGGGAATATGTTTCTGCTGGGCCAGGCGCGCGGTCCACGCGGCCCAGTCCAGGTGGCGGTCTTCTTCGGGGCGCGCTTCAAAGCGGCGGCGCCACTGGCCCGATTCGACCAGCCCGATCAGGATGCCGTTGACGCGGACACCCTTGGGCGCGAACTCGGTGGCCATCGAGCGCACCAGGTTGAGCACACCAGCGCGCGCAGCGGAGGTCGCCACCATGTGCGGCTCCGGCTGCTGCGCCAGCAGCGAATTGACGCACACGATGGCGCCCTGGCTGGAACGTTCCAGCTGCGGCAGGAAGGCGCGCGTCGGGTGGATCACGGAGAAGAACTTGAGCTGCAGTTCTTCCATCCAGGCCGCGTCCTCGGTGTTCGCGAAGGTGGAGACACGACCCTGGCCGGCGTTGTTGACCAGCATGTCGGCGTTGCCCAGCGTGGCCTGCACGGCGGCGGCAAAGGCAGCGACCTGTTCAGGCTTGAGCACGTCACAGGTGGCGGCAAAGAGCCGGCACCCGGCAAACTTCTCGCGCAGCTGCGCTTCGGCGCTGCGCAGGCGGGCTTCGTCGCGGCCGCACATGGCGACGGCGGCACCCGCTTCGAGCAGCAGTTCGACGGTCGCCAGCCCGATGCCGGAGGACCCGCCGGTAACGACGGCAACCTTGCCGCCGAGTTCAATCATGGACATTGTCCTCACTCCCGATACAGATTCACCACCTTGCCGGTGCTGTGCAGCGACGGCCGGTAGTCGAGCAGGCGCGACAGCTCGCCCGCGGTAAGCCTGACCTGCTCCACCATCGCGTCCAGTTGTTCCGGATCGATATGCGCGGCGGGGATGGTCGCGCCCAGCGCCGCCACCACCTTGCCGCTGCGGTCGCGCACCGGCGCCGCGATGGTCGAGATGCTGGCTTCGAAGAAGCCCTCCTGCAGCACGTAGCCGCGTTCGCGGTCACGCTGGACGATGCCGTGCAACGCATCGACCGTTCGCGGTGTGCTGTCGGAGAAGACTTCGAGATGGGTCTCCGGATACAGCGCGCGCAACTCCGCCAGCGACAGGTCTTCCAGCAGCACGCGCCCCAGCACCGTGGCATGCGCCGGCAGGCGCGTGCCGACGTTGACCGAGCTCGCGAACGGCCGCGGCGACACCGCCTTGGCCACGTAGACGATCGAACGCCCGTCGCGCACCACCAGGTTGGTGGGGTAGCCGATCTCGTCGCGCAGCCGCTCCAGCACGGGTCGGCCCAGCTCGGTCAGCTCCAGCGATGCCAGGTACTCGAACCCGAGCCGCAGCACAGCCATGCCGAGCCGGAAATCCCGGCCGCCGTCGGCACGCTCGACAAAGCCCAGCATTTCCAGCGTGGCCAGCAGGCGGAACACGGTCGAGCGCGGCACCTTGAGCCGGCGCGCCAGTTCCGCGGCCGACATGGTGCGATCCTTGCTGCTGAACTCGCCGAGCAGGCGCAGGCCGCGCTCCAGGCCCGGGACGATGTACTTGTCCGGAGTCTCGTTGGCAGCGGCTTGCGTGGCTGGGATTGCGTTCGTGCTCATGGTCAGTGCTGGCGGACGGGCGGATGCCGGCATCAGCGCTTGATCTTCGACAGCGGGTGCTCGGGCGGGTACGTCGGCGTGATCGGCTTCTTGGCGCCGAGCATCACGCACATCAGCGCGTCTTCCTCGCCGATATTGATTTCCTCGCGGTAGACGCCCGGCGGCACCGAAACCAGGTCGCGGTCGGTCAGGATGGTTTCGTAGCGCTCGCCGTCCTTTTCCAGGATCAGCTTGACCTTGCCGCGCAGGATGAAGAACACCTCTTCCACGTCGGTGTGGATATGCGACGGGCCTTCATGGCCGGCCGGGATGATCATGGTGGAGAAGGTGAAGTTCTCGCTCGGCACGGTATTGGTGTCCGCGGCCACGCCGGTGCCGCCGGTGCCGAGGTAGCGCATCTGCGCGCGGCGGTACTTGGGGTCGTAGTCGGCCTGGAACTTCAGCGCGTCCCAGTCGTACTTGCGCGTGGCGAAGCGCGCGACGCGGCCTTCCATCCACTGGTCGAACGAGGCGCCGGCCGGTTGGTCCCAGGAACGCTTGATGTTTTCTTGTTGGGAAAGATCGCTCATTTGGATTCCTTGTGTTTTCCGTGGATCGGTGATCAGTGCATGACAAAGCCGCCGTTGACCGCCAGCGTCTGGCCGGTCACGAAGCGGGCAAGATCGGAGAGTGCGAACAGCACCGCGCCGCAGACGTCGTCGGGCAGCTGCTCGCGCGAGATCGCGCGCTGTTCGCGATACAGGTCGTGGCGATGCTGGGGCACGTATTCGGTCGCTTCCACCAGCGTCAGGCCGGGCGCCACCGCATTGACGGTGATCTGGTCGCGGCCCAGTTCGCGGGCGAGCGAACGGGTCATGCCGATGATGGCGCTCTTGCTTGCCACGTAGGCCAGCAGGTTGGGCGCGCCCCACAGCGGCGTGTCCGACGCCAGGTTGACCACCGCGCCGCGGCCGCTGGCGCGCAGTGCCGGCAGGCAGGCGGCGGTCATCAGCCAGGTGCCGCGCACGTTGACGTTCATCACGCGGTCCCAGGTGGCGATGTCGATGGCGCTGGCGTCGCGCCCGCCGGAATCGGTCACGGCGGCGTTGTTGACCAGGCCGTCCAGGCCGCCCAGCGCCTTGACCGCGGCCTCGGCACAGGCCTGCACCGAGGCGGGATCGGCCAGGTCTACCGGCACCGGCACCACCTTCAGGCCACGGGCGCGCAGTGCATCGGCTTCCTGCTGCAGGCGCTCGGCCAGGATGTCGGCCATCGCCACCGAAGCACCCGCTTCAGCCAGCGACTTGACGAAGGCCAGGCCCAGGCCGCGCGCGGCGCCGGTGACCAGCACCTTGCGGCCGGCCAGCAGCGTGTTGTTCGTGAGGGCCTCAGGCATGGCTGGCGGCTCCGGCGGCTTGCGCGGGTTTCAGCATGGCGACCGGCTCATCGGCCACTTCCTGGTCGGCGCGGCGCTTCAGCAGCCGGCGCACGCGCGTGATGCCGGCGTCGTGCTGGTACAGCATCTCGTGATCGCGCGCATTGGGCGCCATCATCTCCAGCACCACGCGGTCCTGCTCCAGCACGTCCCAGTGCAGCTGCTCCAGGCGGTTGCGATACAGGAAGCGCCACACATCGCGCTCCCAGCCCTGCACGTGGCGGGTACGCCAGAAGAACACCATGCAGTGGTCTTCATCGACCGGCGTGGCCATGCCGACGATGCCGAACGGGCCGCCGGGGCCGACCTTGGCGCGGTACGGGATCGCCAGGCGCAGCCACAGCGTGCCGGTCTCGCCGAATTCCACCCAGTCGAAGTTGACGCCGCGCTGGCCGGTCTTCTCGAATACCAGGCCGTGCTCGGTTTCGCGGATCTGCATCACGGCGGACTTCTCGCCGCTGGCCATCGAGTGCGACACCGCATGCAGATAGGCGCCGTGCATCGGGTCCATCACGTTGTCGATGGCATAGCGGTAGTTGCAGTCCCAGTGCGCCACACACAGGAAGTTGCTGTGTTCTTCGCTGACCAGTTCTTCCGGCAGGCGCAGCTCGTCGGGGCTGCCCTCGCCTTGCGGGGCCTGGTCGCCGAACCACAGGAAGATCGCGCCGGCCTTCTCCTGCACCGGGTAGCTGCGCACGCAGGTGCGACCTTCCAGCGGGCAGCTCTCGACCGCCGGCACGCTCTTGACCTGGCCGTCGCCACCGACTTCGACGCCGTGGTACCAGCAGGCGACGCGGTCGCCGAGGTTCCAGCCCATCGACAGGCGCGCACCGCGGTGCGGGCAGCGGTCTTCCAGCGCGTGGACCTGGCCGGCGCCATCGCGCCACAGCACGATGTTCTGGCTCAGGCGGGTGATGCCGATCGGGGCATGGGACACCGCCCACGAGGCGGCGACCGGGTACCAGTAGTTGCGCAGGCCGGTGTTCAGGCGGGCTTCGGCGCGGGCTTGCTTGTTCGATTCCATGTTGTTCTCGCTACGACGCGTTTCGTGGAGGGCGGGCGGGCCGGGGCTCAAGCGCCAAGCCGGCGCATTTCGGCCAGGAAGCGCTCTTCGGTCCAGGGCTGGCCGTCGACGCCGAGGAAGCCGGCGGCATTAAAGGCGCGCACGATGTCCTGCGGGTTCTGCGCGCCGCCCTCGAACGCGGCTTCCAGGGCATCGCCCAGCGCGTTCTCGTAGGCGGTCGCGGCGCTGGCGCGGGTCTGCCAGACGATGTTGGCGACCTTGCCGGGTTGCTCGATATGGCCCTTGCCTGCGACGTTGTTCGGCGCCGGACGCTCCCAGGGCACCAGGTTCGGGTTGTACGAGAGGCTTTCCATTGCGCTTTGCTCCATGTCTTGCAGCTTGGGGGACCGTGTTCCAACGTCGTCCGGATGCGCCTTGCTTTGCGTCCGTCATGTTTTACTAATGAAACACTGGTTTAGATATTGAACACAGGTACGACTATAGACAACGTCGCCTTAAAAATTGACTGGGGTTAACCCGCGGAATGCGCAGCGATGTGGGACGGGTGGCGCAACGTGCGCGCCGATGGCGGCGATGCGGGGCACCGCCGCTATTGGGTCAGGATTAAGAGGCCTGGTCGGCAGGCAACGCGGCCCGGATCAGGCGGGCGGTGGCGGCCGCCTGATCGATATAGCAGGCGTGGCCGGCATCCGGGATCAGCGAGAACGGCAGCCCGAAGCGTTCGGCGAGCGTGCCGCATGCAGGCGGCGTGGTGACCACGTCGCGGCTGCCGCAGGCGATCTGCGTCGGCGGCGCTGCCGGGCGGCGCGCCAGGTAGGCGTCGATATCGTCGCCGCACAGCATGGCGACCGCCTGCCGGTAGCCGTCCGGGTTCAGCCGCTGCATGTTCCAGCGCACCCAGGCCTGGGCGCCGGGGTCGGCCTCCTCGCTCAGCAGGCGGGCCGGGCCGCGCTGCGCCAGGCCCTCGACGCCGAGGGATTCGAGCGCTTCCAGCCGCTGGCGCGCCACCTCCTTTGCCTGCGCTTCCTTGCCCGGGCCGCCGTAGCCCTGCGCCACGCTGAGCAACAGCAGTCGCGCCGGCAGGTTGCGCGCATTGGCGACATAGGCCGCCGCCATCAGCGCGCCGAGCGAGTGCCCGACGATCAGCGCGGGCTGCACGCCGAGCGCCTGCAGCAGCCCGTCGAGCCGCATCGCATAGTCGGCCGCCAGCGGCCGCGGCTGCGCCAGTGGCGTCGAGTTGCCGTAACCCGGCGCGTCCCAGGCGATCACCCGCGCCTGCGCGGTCAGCAGGCTGGCGCACGGCAGCCACGAGGCAGCGCCGGAACTGATGCCGTGCAGCAGCACGATCACCGGGCCGCTGGTGCCGCCGCTGCGGTAAGCCACCTGCGCGCCGTCGGGTCCGACCTGCGCGACCCGCTCCGCAAACCCGCTGTCAAGGGCTTCCAGCAACTGCCGGTCCGGTTGTGCCGGGATGTGGGGCTGTCTTTGTTTCATATATAAAACCTAGGTTTGCAAATAAAACCTTTGAAGCATAGGCGTCGGCCTGGCGAAGTGGGATCAGGGTTAACGATAGTGTCGAAATCCTCTGTCATGGACTGCTTCGGCATGGTGCATGTGCCGGTTCGCGCGCGCCTCGCAGCGCCGGACCCTGTCATCCGGCGCAATGCCTTTGTTAATGCGGATTTCAAGCTGACCCGGCCAAGCGGCGGACGCGGCCACGCATGCCGCTCCCTGCACTGCCAGTGCTCACCCGTCGCACTCGCCGGGTGCAGAACCAGCCGGCCAATGCCGTCGTCGCGCGACCGCACTAGGGATAACCCTCCTCACAGTTTAAGGAAAGTCGCGGCTATATTTTCATCAACGTTTCTTAGGTTGTTTGACGTTCCATATATAAAACATACAAGAGGCTGAAGCAGCATTTTTCACCGGTTCCCATGGGCCGCTGCATCAAAGCCCCGCCAACGGGACATGGCTGCCCTGACTGCATCGCCCTGGCCCGCCTGCCCGCGCAGACCCATAACGAGGAGAAGAACCTGCCCACCACAAGCCTGCCCTGAAGCGCGGCCGCCATCGAAGCGGCCCGGACCACAAGACGATTACAAGACGGAAAACTGGAAGGAAACTGGTAGATGAAACTTGCACGAATCGCCGCGGGCCTGGCCGCGGCTTTCCCCCTGCTGGCCTCGGCGCAGTCCTCGGTCACCCTGTACGGGGTCATCGATACGGGTGTCGAGTACGTGAGCAATGTCGGCGCCAACGGCGACGGACTGGTGCGCATGCCCAACCTGACCGCCACCGTGCCCTCGCGCTGGGGCATCCGCGGTACCGAGGACCTGGGCGGCGGACTGAAGAGCATCTTCGTGCTGGAGTCGGGCTTCTCGCCGGACTCGGGCACCTCCAACCAGGGCGGCCGCCTGTTCGGGCGCCAGGCGCTGGTCGGGCTGACCAGCCAATATGGGCAACTTTCGTTCGGCCGCCAGTACACGATGCTGTTCTGGGCTCTCCTGGACAGCGATATTCTCGGCCCCAACGTGTACGGCTCGGGCTCGCTCGACAGCTACCTGCCCAATACGCGCGCCGACAATGCGATCTCGTACAAGGCCAACTTCAGTGGCTTCGTGCTCGGCGCCAACTACAGCTTCGGGCGCGATGCGGTCAACGCCGGCCCGAGCCCCTCCGGCACGAACTGCGCCGGCGAGAACGCCGCCGACAAGAAGGCGTGCCGCGAGTGGTCGGCCATGATCGGCTATGACAACAAGACCTGGGGCGTGACCGCGGCATACGACTCGCAGCGCGGCGGCCCTGGCGCGTTCGGCGGCCTGACCAACAGCAGCCTGACCGACGACCGCCTCTCGGTGGGCGGCTACATGCTGCTGAAGCGCACCAAGCTCGGCGCCGGCTGGATCCGCCGCGACAACGAAGGCAGCCCCACGCCGATCAGCGACCTGTACTACGCCGGCGTGTCCTACGACATCACGCCCGCGGTCAACCTTGCCGGCCAGGTCTACTTCCTGAACTACCACGGCAGCGACAACCAGGCCATGCTGTATACGCTGCGCGCGATGTACAGCTTCAGCAAGCGCACCTCGGTGTATGCGACCGCCGGCTTTATCAACAACGGCGGCCAGCTGGCGATGTCGGTCAGCGGCGGCTCGCCCGGTTCGAACCCGCGTCCGGGCGAGAACCAGTGGGGCTCGATGGTCGGCATCAAGCACATTTTCTGAGTCCGGCGGTCGCCCGGTGCCGCGCAGGCGCCGGGCTCTCCCCAGCCATGCGGCCCCCGGCCCTGCCGGGTGCCCAGTTTTCCCGAGGTCTGAACATCATGAAGTCTGCACGCCGCAAAGTACTCGCCACGCTGGCCGCCGCGACCGCGCTGGTCGCCACCGCCACCGGCACTGCCCTGGCCCAGGGCGCATACCCGAACAAGCCCATCACCATCGTCGTCGCCTATCCGGCCGGCGGCGATGTCGACGTCCTGGCCCGCCTGTTCGCGGAGAAGCTCGCCCCGCGCCTGAAGCAGTCGGTGGTAGTGGAAAACCGCACCGGCGCCGCCGGCACCATCGGCAGCGCCTACGTGGCCCGTGCCAACCCGGACGGCTACACGCTGCTGCTGGCACCCAACACCGTCGCCATCGCGCCGCTGGTGCTCAAGGCCGGCACCGGCGCCAGCTACGACGTGCAGCACGACTTCACGCCGGTCGCGCAGATCGGCACGCAGTCGCTGTTCGTGGTGGTCAACAAGGGCACCGGCATCACCAAGATGAGCGACCTGGTGGCCCGCGCCAAGGCCGGCAAGGTGGAAACCTATGCCACGCCGGGCAACGGCTCGCCGATGCACATCATGGGCGAGCTGTTCAACAAG
Organism: Cupriavidus sp. PB-02; assembly: GCF_058252315.1. Lineage (NCBI taxonomy): Bacteria > Pseudomonadati > Pseudomonadota > Betaproteobacteria > Burkholderiales > Burkholderiaceae > Cupriavidus > Cupriavidus sp. PB-02. Next base: position 743,185 of record NZ_CM177695.1, on the reverse strand, counting down.
TCCGCCGGCATCAAGATCAGCCAGGTGCCCTACCGCGGCCTCGCCCCTGCCATCGTCGACGTAATCGGCGGCCAGGTGCCGGTGACCTACGTCACCTACGGCGCGGTCGCGCAGTACGTCGGCAACGGCAGCCTGGTGCCGCTGGCGGTGGCCGACCAGAAGCGCTCGCCGTTCGCGCCCAACGTGCCGACGCTGGCAGAGCTCGGCTACAAGGATGTGGAGATCGGCGCGTGGCAGGCATTGCTGGGACCCAAGAACATGCCGGCTGACGTGGTGCGCCTGCTCAACACCCACGTCAACGAGATCCTGAAGATGCCCGACGTGGTGTCGCGCATGGCGACCATCGCGGTGACGCCCGCGGGCGGCGAGCCGGCAACGCTGTCGAAGCTGATTGCCGCCGATACCACGCGCTATACCAAGATCGTCAAGGAGTTCGGCATCCAGGCCGACTGAGGCAGCGCACCGGCTTCGGCTTGCGCCGCTTCGCGGCAGCAAACCGTGTGCGGCTGGGGTAACCGGCAAAGCAAAAGCCCGCCAACTATGGCGGGCTTTTGCTGTGGGCGTACTGGCTCAGTTCACCTGCCGGTTCATCCCTTCCCAGAACGGCTCGCGCAGCTTGCGCCGCAGCAGCTTGCCCGACGGATTGCGCGGCAGCGCATCGACGAAGTCGATACTCTTGGGCACCTTGAATCCCGCCAGCCGTTGCCGCGTCCACGCGATGATGCCGTCGCGGTCGGCTTCCAGTCCGGGCTTGAGCACGACGATGGCCTTGACCGCCTCGCCCCACTTCTCGTCGGGCACGCCGATCACCGCCACGTCCGCCACCTGCGGGTGGCCGTAGATCGCGCTCTCGACCTCGGCCGGATAGACGTTCTCGCCGCCGCTGATGATCATGTCCTTGACGCGGTCGTGGATGTACAGGTAGCCCTCGGCATCCATGTAGCCGGCGTCGCCGGTGCGCAGCCAGCCTTCGGCGTCGATGGCACGCGCGGTCTCTTCGGGCTGCTTCCAGTAGCCGGCCATGTTGTGCTGCGCGCGCACCACCACTTCGCCGACTTCGCCCGGCGCCAGCTGGCGCCCCTCGTAGTCCACCACCTTGAGTTCGACACCCGGCAGCGGCTTGCCGGCAGCCCGCATGCGCGGCACCTCCTCGGTGGTGTGGTCCTCGGGCGGCAGCGCCACGATGGTGCCGGTGGTCTCGGTCATGCCGTACTGCTGCACGAAGCCGCAGCCAAACACCTCTATGCCCTCGCGCAGCAGCGCCGCGGGAATCGGCGCGGCGCCGTACAGCAGGTACTTCAGGCGCGAGTAGTCCACCTGCCGCGCGCGTGGATCGCGCAGCACGATCTGCATCGCGGCCGGCACCATGAACAGCTTGCTGATGCGTTCCTGCTCGATGAAGTCGAGCACCGCGCGCGGGTCAAATTCGCGCGCCACCACGCCCTTGGCGCCGGACAGCAGGTTGCGCAGCCCCCAGCCGGAGCCGCCGATATGCGCCACCGGCATCGCCACCAGCGAGATGTCGTCCGCGGTCCAGTGCGACCACGGAATGCTCTCGCGTTCGCTGACTTCAGTGCCAATGGTCAGGTTGCGGTGCGTGAGCATCGCGCCCTTGGGCCGGCCGGTGGTGCCGGACGTATAGAGCTGCAGCACGACGTCGTGCGCCGCCGGATGGTGCGCCGGTGGCGTGGCGGGCTGCGCATCGCGCCAGGCGGTGTAGCAGGGGCGTTCGGCCAGCTCCGCGCAGGGTTCCATGGCGATCACCTTGCGCACCATGGGCAGCGCCGGCAGCAGGCGCGTCACCAAGGCCGCGGATTCCGGCCCGACGAAGAGCACCACCGCATCGCAATGCCCGACGATGAACTTCACCTCCGGCGGCGCCAGCCGCCAGCTGACCGGCGTCATCACCGCGCCGCACTTGCCCGCGCCCAGCAGCAGTTCGAAGTAGTGATCGCTGTTCTTGCCGATGTAGGCGATGCGGTCGCCCACGCCGACCTCCTCGGCCAGCAACGCCTGCGCCACGCGGTCGGTATTGCTCTCGAACCCGGCATAGGTGGTCAGCCGGCCTTCGAACGAATACGCCGCGGCGTCGGGCCGCAGCCGGGCAAAATGGCGGACTGCAGCGGGCAGCGTCGCCAGGTAGCTGAATTCCATCCGCGTCTCCGTGATGGTTGCGGGGGCGGGCCGGCTCGATGGTGGCCGGCCGCGCCGATCAACTGGCGCCGTTGCCGGCCTCAGCGCGGCGCCATGCGGATGGCGCCGTCCAGGCGCACCGACTCGCCATTGAAATAGCCGTTGCGGCACATCTCCACGGCCAGCGAAGCGAACTCCTCCGGCTGCCCCAGTCGCTTGGGGAACGGCACCGATGCGGCCAGCGCTGCCTTGACGTTCTCGGCGGCGCCCTGCAGCAGCGGCGTATTGAAGATGCCCGGCAGGATGGTATTGACGCGGATGCCCTCGCCCGCGAGGTCGCGCGCGATCGGCAGCGTCATGCCGACCACGCCGGCCTTCGATGCCGAATACGCGGCCTGCCCCATCTGGCCGTCCTGCGCCGCCACCGACGCGGTGTTGATGATCACGCCGCGCTCGCCGTCGGCGCTGTCAAGCGTCAGCATGCCCGCGGCCGAGCGCGCGATGCAGCGGAAGGTGCCGATCAGGTTGATCTGGATGATGCGTTCGAAGGCATCGGTCGGGAAGTGCTTGATCTGGTCCGGCGCTTCCTTGGAACGCGAAGCGGTCTTGATGGCGTTGCCAGTGCCGGCGCAGTTGACCAGGATGCGTTCCTGGCCGATCGCGGCACGCGCCCTGGCAAACCCGGCTTCGACTTCGGCTTCGGAGGTGACGTTGACCTGGCAGAACACACCACCGAGCTCGCGCGCCAGCGCTTCGCCCTTTTCAACGTTGAGGTCGAACAGCGCCACGCGCACGCCGTGCGCCGCCAGCGCGCGGGCCGTTGCCGCGCCCAGGCCCGAGGCCCCGCCCGTCACCACTGCCGATACCGATGCATTGAGTTCCATGCCGTCTGTCCTTTGTCTGTTGTCACTGGCCGGGCCGCGCCGGATGCGTGCGGCCCCGCGGTTTCGATGTTGCCGGCATGTGCCAGGAGAAATTACGCCTGTGCCGGAGTGGGTTCGAATTTCGTGCATCGGGCCTGCACACGCATCGTCCGAAGCGACGAACGGGGTGGCATGGCAGCGACGCGCGCGTGCCGGCATTTTTGCGCAGTGCGCCGCCTTGGCCACGCGCCCCCGGCATCACCCGCGCCAGTCGCGGCCGATGCGCTACAGTGAGGCGATCGACGGCCCCTCCCCCGCCAGGCCCGACAGCGGCACGCCGGACCCGGCAACGGATTCCAAGCCATGCGCAAAACCGAACGCAATGCCCCCGCTCGTTTGCCGCTGCCTGGCGCCACGCCGGCGGCGCCGATCTTGCTCACGATCTTGCTGATGACGTTGCTGTGCGCGCTGCTGCAGGCGCCAGCGGCCCGCGCCGCACCGGCCGGTCCGCTCGCCGGGCTGCTGCCGCAGGCGGCGCGGCCGGCGCCCGCCAGCGCGCCTGCCGCGCCGGCCAGCGTGCCGCTGGCGCAGTCGCTGGACCAGGTCATCGCCACCCTGCAGGACGATCGCGAGCGGCGCACCCTGGTGGGGCAGCTGCAGGCCATGCGGCGCGGCCTGGATGCCTCCGCCGTGGCGCCCGCCTCCGCGGCGGCTGCCGAGGCCGGCGCGTCGGCGCCCGGGCTGATCACGGCCGTGGCCGAAGTGCTGGACGAGGTCGACTTGCACCTGCGCGAGGACCACGGCGCGAGGCAGTACTGGCGCTGGCGCATGCGCTTCGCAGGTGAGGAATGGCGCGCCGCGATCACCCACAGTGGCACGCGCACGGCGCTGGCGTCGCTGCGCGAGTTCGCGCTGGTGCTGGCAGTGTGGGCGATATGCGGCTTTTTGTTGTGGGAGATCGGCCACCTCATCCGGCGCCGGCGTGCGCCCAAGCCAGCGCGTGCCGAGCGCGGCAAGCTGCCCGAGCTGCCCTCCTGGGTCGACATCGCCATCTACATGCTGCGCCATATCGGACCGTGGATGGTGGCCTTCGGGCTCACGATGCTGCTGGCCAACCGCACCTTTGCCCAGTCGCCGGCGAGCGTCGCCGGCGTGCTGGTCGCGTATGCGATCGTGGCGGGCGCGCTCGCGGCGGCGATATGCCAGGTCATCTTCGTGCTGTTCCGCAGCGCCCACCGGCAGCTCGCGGTACGGCAGCTGCTGGCGCGCTCGCCGTGGCTGTTGTTCTGTACCGGCGCGCTGGCGGCACTGGGCGACAGCACCACCGACGGCCGCGTCACCGCCGTGATCGGCACCAACCTCGCGGCGCTGGTGTCCACTACCGCCAATATCGCCGCGGCGCTGGGTATCGGCGTGTTCGCGCTGTATTTCCGCCGCCAGATCGGCCAACTGATCAGCCAGCGGCCGCTGGCCTTTCGCCAGGCGCATCCGGCCGTGACCGACCTGTTGCGGCTTGCTGGCCAGGCGTGGCACCTGCCAGTGCTGGCGGTGGTGGTGGCGTCGGTGATCGGCACCGTCCTGGCCACCGGACATGCCGACGTGTTCCTGCGCCGCACGGTCGCGTCCGTGGCACTGTTCGTCGCCGCACTGCTGCTGACCATGCTCGCCAGGCGCTCGCCCAAGGCCACGGCGCATGCACTGCGCATCCGCGACCGCCGGCGCTCGGCCTACCTGCAACGCTTCGGCCGCTTTGCGATGGCGCTGGTGCGCGTGCTGGTCTGGGCGTTTTTCCTGGAAATGATCATGCGCACCTGGGACACATCTCTGGTCCGGCTGGCCGAATCGTCGACTGCGGGGCGCCATATCACCGAGACGGTGTTCAGCGTGACCAGCACCGTGCTGCTGGCGTGGCTGGTCTGGCTGCTGATCGACACCGCCATCACACAGACGCTGTCGCCGATGCACGGACGCGGCGCGCAGCCCGGCATGCGTGTCAAGACCATCCTGCCGCTGGTGCGCAATGCCTCGTTTATCGCGCTGCTGGTGATCGCGGTGATTGCGGTGCTGGCCAACCTGGGCGTCAACGTGACGCCGTTGCTGGCCGGCGCGGGCGTGGTCGGGCTGGCGATCGGCTTCGGCGCGCAGAGCCTGGTGCAGGACCTGATCACGGGGCTCTTTATCGTGGTCGAGGACACCATCGCCATCGGCGACTCGATCGAACTGCCCGACCATGCCGGCGTGGTCGAAGGCATGACCATCCGCACGGTCAAGCTGCGTGACGGCCGCGGCGCGCTGCATACGCTGCCGTACAGCCAGATCAAGGCGGTCAAGAACCTGTCGCGCGGCTACGGCTACGCGGTGTTCAATATCGGCATCAGCTACCAGAGCGACCTGGACCGCGCGGTGGAACTGATCCGCGCCACCGGCGCCGAGATCGCGCGCGACCATCGCTACGCGCGCAACCTGTTGTCGGGGCTGGATATCCAAGGGCTGGACCGCTTCGACCCCAGCGGCCCCGTGGTGATGGCGCAGTTCAAGACCCGGCCGCTGACGCAGGCGGAAATCACGCGCGCCTTCAACGTACGGCTCAAGCGCAATTTCGACGCCAACGGCATCCGCATGGCCTCGCCCAGCCTGACGATCCAGGTCGATGGCGGCGTGGCCCAACTGGCCGGCACCGACAATGGGCCTCCCGCATCACAATAGAGGGCTCGAGCCACACGCAGAAACGGGTACGCCGTGTTTTTTTGCCCCTGTATGACACGATCATTGCGCCCGCCGGATGTGGCGCGCGCGAAACGCCTGGCACTGTTTCAGCGCTGAAAATTTTGAAGTTTTCCTCTCGGCGATTACCATCGCGGCGCGGCGGTATCAGGCCCCGCACGGACAAGAGCGGCCGGCCAACGCCGACAATCCGTGTTTTCCCCCCCGACACGGGGGATAAAACAAACAACATTGTTTGGCATGATTGGCGTACCGCAACCGCCCGGAACGGCGCGTTGCCCGCAGCAGCCGTATCGGCGCATATACAGAACGCCAGAACGGAACCGATAACACTAGAGGATGGCCACTTGCCGTGGCGCTGAGCAAGAGGCGTTTGCCACCGGGGGGAATTTGAACATGGGCGAACACCCGACTTCGGACGATGACTTTCATCGCCTGGTCGACTCTATCTACGAGTCAGCGCTGGACGTCGCGGCCATGCCCGCCGCCCTTGACCTCTTTTCCCGCTACACCTCCACCGGCAGCCCCCGCTACCTGATCTGGGACAAGCTCGCAGGCCATGCCCGCTTGGGCGTGACGCCGCACGGCTGCTACACCAGCGGCGTCAGCGTGCCCGGGTGGCTGCCCGGCCCGCTCGACCTGCCCCACGGCGGCCCCTGCTGTGCCCCGTCCGATATGCCGGAACTGGCGCAAGCCACGGTCGCGGCCGCGCATGACGGCAGGGTGGTCGCCCCGGCCGCGGCCACGCTCGCCTGCAGCGGGCTGGAACAGGGCATGCGCCTGATCGAGAACGCCGAAGTCTGCGTGCTGATGAGCGGCACCAGCGCCGGCAGCATCAGCGCGGGCCAGCGCGAGCGGCGCCTGGCGCATGTGATGCCGCACTGGGTGCGCGCAGCGCGGATGCAGCAGCGCAATTTCGAGCTGAGCGGGCTGGCCAGCCTGGGACTGGCCGGCCTCGATACGCTGGACTTCGGCGTGATGGTGCTGCAGGCCGACCTGCGCGTGCGCTACGCCAACAGCTGGGCCGAGGCGCTGGTGCAGGCCGACAGCAACCTGTCGCTGCAGGACGGCGTGCTGCGCGCCCACAGCGACGCGCTGCAGGCGGTGCTGCGCCGGCTGCTCGACGGCGCGGTGCGGGACCGCGGCGCCGATGCAGCGTCGGGCTCATGGATGCATATCACCTCCGGGGGCCAGCCGGTGCCGATCATCGTCACGCCGCTGGTGTCGCGCCAGCCGGTGGAAGGCCCGTGGCAACTGCCGGCGGCGATGATGCTGCTGGGCAATTCGGAATCGCGTTCGGTGCTCGATGCCAGTGTACTGACATCACTGTTCGGGCTGTCGCGCAAGGAAAGCATCATCGCGATCCGCCTGGCGGCTGGCGAAACGCTCAATGAGATCGCCGAGCGGGAATTCCTGTCGCCCCATACCGTGCGCGTGCATATCCGCGACACGCTGCGCAAGACCGGCACGCATCGCCAGTCCGAGCTGGTGCGCCTGCTGCACCTGCTGCCGGGCGTAAACCTGGAGCGTGCCGGCGTGACGTCGGCCGTCCGGCCGCGCACGCCGCGTCCGACGCGGGTCGCCTAATCCACCTGAGCCGCCTCCCTATTTCCCTTCGCCGACCGCTTCCTGCGCCGCGGCCAGGAAGCGCTGCACCTGGCGGTCGCCAGCGTCCGGCCGCGCCGCCAGCGCGATACCGATGCGCCCAGCGGGCCGCGGGCTGGACAGCGGCAGGAAGCGCACGCGCCGGTTGGCGTAGCGCGCCGCCACGCTGGGCACCAGCGCCACGCCCAGGCCGCTCTCCACCAGGCTGACCTGGGTCTGCACCTGCACCGCCTCCTGCGTGACGCGCGGGACAAACCCCGCCTGCTGGCACAGCATCATCGCCACGGCATGCAGGTTGGGCACTTGCTCCGCCGGATACATGATGAAGGGCTCGGCCGCGAGCGTGCGCAGCGGGATCGATTCCTCGCCTGCCAGCGGGCTGTCGGCCGGTACCGCGGCCACGAACACGTCATTCTCCAGCGGCGTCAGCGAATAATCGCCGCTGCTCAGGATCGGGAAGCGCACCAGGCCGGCGTCGAGCTGGTGCTTCTCCAGGCGGTCCAGGATCGATGCGGTCGTCGATTCATGCAGGATCAGCTCGATTCCCGGATGCGCCGCCCGGAACGCCGGGATCAGCTTGGGCAGCAGCGCATAGGTGGCCGAGCCGACAAAACCGATGCGCAGCGCGCCGCGCTCGCCCTGCCCCGCCGCCATCGCCGCGGCGCGCGCCTGCTGCGCGTGGAACAGCGCGCGGCGCGCGTCGTGCAGGGCCGCCTCGCCCGCCTGCGTCAGCCGCACGCCGCGCGAGGTGCGCACGAACAGCGCGGTGCCGAGCTGTTCCTCGAGCTTGCGGATCGAGATCGACAGTGGCGGCTGCGCCATGTGCAGGCGCTCGGCAGCGCGGTGGAAGTTGCCGGTCTCGGCCAGGGCGACGAATTGCTGCAGTTGGCGAAGGTCCATGATGGCCTGATATCCCACACATATCGGTTACTAAAAAACTAATATTAGACCAGCGGGGCTCCCTGATCTACGCTGTGCCCCACGGTACAAAGATCGGAGACAACAGCATGCTGCCGCTCGCAGGCATCCGCGTGGTCGATTTGTCCACGGTGGTGATGGGGCCCTACGCCAGCCAGTGGCTGGCGGACCTGGGCGCCGAAGTGATCAAGATCGAGCCGCCCGAGGGCGATTCCACGCGCCGCACCGGCCCCGCCGCCGAGCCCGGCATGGCGGCGATCTTCCTTGGGGTCAACCGCAGCAAGCGCAGCGTGGTGCTGGACCTGAAGCAGCCGGCCGCGCAGGCGGCGCTGGACCGCGTGCTGGCCGGCGCCGATGTGCTGATGCACAGCATGCGTCCGCAGAAGCTGGCAGCGCTGGGGCTGGCGCCGGATGACGTGATAGCGCGCCACCCTGACCTGGTCTTCGTCAGCCTGCTGGGCTTTGCCGAGGACGGCCCCTACGGCGGGCGGCCGGCGTACGACGACATCATCCAGGGCCTGTCCGGCAATGCGGCGCTGATGGCGGCGCAGACCGGCGAGAGCCGCTATTTCCCGACCATCGCAGCGGACAAGACCAGCGGGCTGGTGGCCGCGCTCTCCGTCTGCGCGGCGCTGGCCGGGCGGGCGCGGCGCGCGCCCGATGCCGGTGGCAAGGGCACGCTGGTGGAGGTGCCGATGTTCGAGTCCATGGTCGCCTTCAACCTGGTCGAGCATTTCTACGGCCGCCATTTCGAGCCGCCACGCGGGCCCAGCGGCTATCCGCGCGTGCTGGCACCGTTGCGCCGGCCTTACCGGAGCGCAGACGGGTACGTCTGCATGATGCCGTACACCGATGCCCACTGGCGCGACTTCTTCCACGCCGCGCAGCGCCCCGAACTGGCCGCCGACGCGCGCTTTGCCGATATCGCCGCACGCACGCGGCATATCGAGACGTTGTACGAGATCACCGGCGAGATCGTGGGCCAACACACCACCGAGCACTGGCTGGCGCTGTGCGAACGCCTGCAGATCCCGGTGGCGCGCATCAACGAACTCGACGACCTGCCTGACGACCCGCACCTTGCCGCGACTGGCTTCTTCGAGACGCTCGACGACCCGGCCATGGGCACGCTGCGCTTTCCCGGCGCGCCGGTACGCTTCGACGGCGAGCGCGCGCCGCTGGGCATCCCGCCGCGGCTGGGCGAGCACACCGCCGGCGTGCTGGCGCAGGCGGGGCTGTGCGCCGACGAGATCGCGCGCCTGCAACAGACCGGCGCGGCGCGCTGCAGCCAACCCGCATCCACCGAGGAGACACCATGATGCACACCGAATTGCCCCGGCTGGGGCAGGGCTTCTACTGGCAGGACCTTAAGGAGGGCCAGGCCTTCCGCACCTTCGCCCGCACCGTGACCGAGACCGACCTGGTCAACTTTATCTCGGTCACCGGCATGGTCGAGGCCATCTTTATCGAAGCCGGCTACGACGGCGGCGCGATCCAGGGCCGGCCGGTGCCGGCGGCACTGACCTACACGCTGATCGAAGGCTTCATCCTGCAGACCATGATCCAGGGCACCGGGCTGGCGATGCTCGAACTGGCGCAGCAGATCCACGCGCCGGTGATGGTGGGCGACACCATCCGTGCCACCGTGACCGTGACCGGCATCCGGCCGACTTCGCGTAGCGGCCGGGCGGTGGTGGATTCGCGTATCGAGGTGTTCAACCAGCGCGACGAAAAGGTCATGACCTATACCGCGCGCCGGCTGCTGGCGGGACACTGAACCATGCGGCACGCGAGGGTGCATGCTTCGCCGCAACGTCTTGCCTACCGATTGCGTGCCCCCTCTCCCGCAAAGGCGGGAGAGGGGGGCGAACCGCCGGCATATGAGACCGCCTCCGCAATATCAAGCCACAGGATTTCATCGTGACCGCATTGCTTTCCACCTTCGACCTCACCACCCTGCCGCCGCACGCCATCGCATTCCGCGGCGAGGTGCGGGCCTTTCTTGACGAGCACCTGCCCTCCCTGCCGCCGGAAACCCGCGCACGCTCGTGGATGGGCTTCGACGCCGCCTTCAGCCGTGCACTGGCCGCGCGCGGATGGGTCGGCATCACGCTTCCGGCGCAATTCGGCGGCGCGGGGCTGGACCCGTTTTTGCGCTTCGTGCTGGTAGAGGAGCTGTTGGCCTGCGGCGCGCCGGTGTCGGCGCACTGGATCGCCGACCGCCAGAGCGGCCCGCTGATCCTGCGCTACGGCAACGACGCGCAGAAGGCGCGCTACCTGCCAGCGATCTGTCGCGGCGAGGCGTTCTTCTGCATCGGCATGAGCGAGCCCAACTCCGGCTCGGACCTGGCCAGCGTGGCCACGCGCGCGGCGCGTCAGCCGGACGGCTCCTGGCGCCTGACCGGCCGCAAGATCTGGACGACCAACGCCGACCGCTGTCACTTCATGATCGCGCTGGTGCGCACCTCGGGCACGCCGCAGGACCGGCAAGCCGGGCTGTCGCAGTTCATCGTCGACCTGCACGCGCCCGGCGTCACGGTACGGCCGATCCGCGATCTCGCCGGCGATGCGCATTTCTCGGAGGTCGCCTTCGACGACGTGGTGCTGGCCGCCGACGCGCTGGTCGGCCAGGAAGGCAGCGGCTGGGAGCAGGTCAATGCGGAACTCGCGTTCGAACGTAGCGGGCCGGAACGCCTGTACTCCAGCGTGGTGCTGCTCGATACCTGGCTCGACGCGATGCGCCGCCTGCCGCCGGCACGCCGCGACACCGTGACCGCAGGCCGGCTGGCCGGCCACCTGGCGGTGCTGCGCGCGATGTCATTGGCGGTGACGGCGCGCCTGGCTGCCGGCGAAAGCCCGGTGGTCGAGGCCGCGCTGGTCAAGGACCTTGGCACCACCTTCGAACAGTCGATTCCCGCGCTGGTGGAAGCGGCACTAGGCGACGAACCCACACTGGCAGCCGATGCGGCGCTGTACCGCACGCTCGCCTACGTCACGCAGATCGCGCCATCGTACTCGCTGCGCGGCGGCACGCGCGAGATCCTGCGCGGCATGATCGCGCGCGGGCTGGGCCTGCGCTGAACCGCCACCGCACCGCATCCCACGAGACCCCATCATGCATAACGCCTACTCCGACGCCCTCGATGCGCTGCTGCGCGACTGCTGCCCGCCCGCCACGGTGCGCGCGCTGGAACACCAGGCCGATCCGCTGCCGCTGTGGCAAGCGCTGCGGGACAGCGGCTTTGCCGACTGCCTTCTGCCCGAAGCCGCGGGCGGCGCCGCGCTGCCGCTGCGCGAACTGGCGCCGGTGCTCTTTGTCACTGGCCACCACGCCCTGCCGCTGCCGCTGGCGCAGACGATCTTTGCGCGCGCGCTGCTGCATGCAAATGGCATCGCCCTGCCCGCCGGCCCGATTGCACTCGCCGGCTTTGAAGACAATGCCGCCGCAGCGCTGGTTGCCGACGCGCGCCACGCACAGTGGTTCCTGCTGCAGGATGGCGAGCGCTGCCTGCTGCTGTCCGCAACCGACGCGCACGCCCAGGCCACCGGCACGCACGCCGACCTGACGCTGCGCGTGCCACGCCCCGATGGCGCAGCGCCGGCGGCCTTCACGCTGCCGGAAGGCACGCTGCGCACGCTCGGCGCCTGCCTGCACGCCGCGCAACTGGCCGGTGCGCTGTCGCGCGTGCTCGACCTGACGCTGCAATACGCCAACGACCGCCAGCAGTTCGGCCGCGCCATCGGCAAGTTCCAGGCGATCCAGCACCAGGTCAGCGAGATGGCCGAGCATGTCGCTGCAGCGCGCGTCGCTGCACAACTGGCATGCGACAGCAGTACCGGCGAGCCCGACCCGCTGCGCGCGGCCATCGGCAAGCTGCGCACGAGCGATGCGGTGACGCCGGTGGCGGCCATCGCCCACGCCGTGCACGGCGCGATCGGGATTACGGAGGAGTACGACCTGCAGCTCTATACGCGCCGCATGCACGCGTGGCGCGTGGCGGACGGTTCGGAGCGGTGGTGGAGCCGGGTGCTCGGCGCAGCCGTGTGCGCCAGCGAAGGACGCAACGCCGTGGAACTGGTGCGCAGCTGGAGCGAACCCGCGCCCGCGGTGTAAGCCGCGGGCGGGCGGGCGCCGGCCCGTCAGCGCGCCAGCGAGTCAGCGAGTCAGCCAATCAGGCGGCCAGGCTCAGGCCGCCATGCGGCCGGCGGTGCTTGCGTTCGGGCTTGCACTCGTACTTGAGTTCGGTGCGGCCGTCCTCGTACGCGACTTCAAGTCGCACAGTGAAGCCCCACAGCCGCGTCACGTGCCGTATCACCTCGTCGAAGTTGTGCGCCAGCGGCCGGCGGTCGTTCTGCAGGTGCCGCAGCGTCAGCGAGCGGTCGCCACCGACATCGACATTGGTGACCTGGATATTGGGCTCCATGCTCGACAGATCATACTGCGCCGCCATCAGCTGTCGGATCGCGCGGTAGCCTTCGTCGTTGTGGATCGCGGTAACGCGAAGCTTGCCTTCGCGGTCGTCGTCCAGCACCGAGAACAGCTTGAGTTCGCGGATCACGCGCGGCGACAGGAACTGCAGCAGGAAGCTCTCGTCCTTGAAGTTGCGCATGGCGAAGTCGAGCGTGGTGCGCCAGTCGGTGCCGGCGATCTCCGGCGCCCAGCGGTAGTCCTCTTCCGTCGGATGCTCGCACATGCGGCGCAGGTCCTGGAACATCAGGAAGCCCACCGTGTATGGGTTCATGCCGCTGTAGTACGGGCTATGGTACGGCGGCTGGTAGATCACGTTGGTGTGGGCCTGCAGCAACTCCATCATGAACGCGTCGTTGACCAGCTTTTCCTCGTAGAGCTGGTTGATGATGGTGTAGTGCCAGAACGTGGCCCAGCCTTCGTTCATCACCTTGGTCTGGCGCTGCGGGTAGAAGTACTGTGCGATCTTGCGCACGATGCGCACGATCTCGCGCTGCCACGGCGCCAGCTTGGGCGCGTTCTTCTCGATAAAGTACAGCAGGTTTTCCTGCGGCTCGGGCGGGAAGGTGATATCCGGCTCCCCCGAGTCGTCGTCCGACGCCAGCGCATGCGGACGGTGCTTGGGCAGCGTGCGCCACAAGTCGTTGACCTGCATCTGCAGGTAGTTCTCGCGATCGGCCTGGCGCGCCTTTTCTTCGGTGATGGATAGCTTCTTGGGCCGCTTGTAGCGGTCCACGCCGTAGTTCTGCAAGGCGTGGCAAGAGTCCAGCAGCAGTTCCACCTCCCGTTCGCCGTAACGCTGCTCGCACTCGGCCACGTAGTTCTTGGCGAACAGCAGGTAGTCGACGATGGCGTCCGCGTTGGTCCAGGTGCGGAACAGGTAATTGCCCTTGAAGAAGGAGTTATGGCCGTAGCAGGCGTGCGCGATCGTCAGCGCCTGCATCGGCATGGTGTTCTCCTCCATCAGGTAGGCGATGCAGGGGTTGGAGTTGATGACGATCTCGTAGGCCAGCCCCATATGGCCGCGCTGGTAGCTGCGCTCGGACGCCAGGAAGTGCTTGCCGTAGGACCAGTGGCTGTAGCCGACCGGCAACCCCGCCGACGCGTAGGCGTCGAGCATCTGCTCGGCGGTGATGATCTCGATCTGGTTGGGATAGGTATCCAGCCCGAATTCGCCGGCGATGCGGGCGATCTCGCGGTCATACCGGTTGATCAGCTCGAAGGTCCATTCCGAACCCGTGGAGAGATAAGCCATCTTCGCCCCTTGTTGCCCGGGCAAGGCGGCAGACCTGTCCGGCGCGCACGGATTCGCCGCGCCGCGTGGTCCGCGTTGCCTCGCCATTTGCCTTCTGTGGCCTTCCGGCTGGAAGACCCGGATCGGCGCCAGTCTACGCCGCGCGCTTCTGGAACAGGTCGTGCAGCACCGGGTAGATCTCGTCCGCGCCGATGATGCGCTGCATCGCGAAGTGGTCGAACTGGTTCTTGACCGTCAGGTACTCTTCCCAGAGGTTCTGCGGTTCCTCGGACGCCACTTCCACGTATGCGTAGTACTGCACCAGCGGCAGGATCGACTCGCGCAGCAGGCGTCCGCACAACTCGGAATCGCCAGCCCAGTTATCGCCGTCGGAGGCCTGCGCGCAGTAGATGTTCCACTGGCTCGGCGGATAGCGGTCGTGGACCACTTCCACCATCAGCTTCAGCGCACTGGACACCACGGTACCACCGGACTCGCGCGAGTGGAAGAAGTCTTCCTCTTCGACTTCCTTGGCCACCGTGTGATGCCGGATGAACACCACGTCGATACGCTCGTAGTTGCGCTTCAGGAACAGGTACAGCAGCATGAAGAAGCGCTTGGCCAGGTCCTTGCGGCTCTCGTCCATCGAGCCGGACACGTCCATCAGGCAGAACATCACTGCCTGGGCCTGCGGGCGCTTCTTGAGCACGCGGTTGTTGTAGCGCAGGTCGAGCTTCTCGATAAAGGGCACGCGGTCGATGCAGGCACGCAGGTGCCGCATCTTCTCCATCAGCTCGAGCGTGCCTTCGGCGTAGGGGCCGTCCTTTTCCAGCGCCTCGGCGTAGGCCAGCTCCAGCTCGCGCAGGCGCTTCTGGTAGGGGCTGGACAAGGCGATGCGCCGCCCGATCGAGCTGCGCATGGTGCGCAGGATCGACAGGTTGGATGGCGTGCCGTCGATGGAAAAGCCGGCGCGCACCTTGCGCACCTCGGCGATCTTGGCGAGGTGGCGCTTGGCCAGGTCCGGCAGCGCCATGTCCTCGAAGAAGAAGTTCAGGAAATCCTCGCGCGACAGCGTGAAGACGAAATCGTCTTCGCCCTCGCCGCTGTCGCTGGCCCGCGAACCGGTCCCGCCGCCGCCCTGCTGCTGGCGGTCGAAGGAATCACCCTTGACGAACTTCTTGTTGCCAGGGTGAATCCACTCGCGCCGCCCGCCCGGGCCGTGGTGGAAGATCGGTTCGGAGATGTCCTTGACCGGAATGGACACCTGGCCACTCTGCTCGATGTCCATGATCTTCCGGCCGGACACCGCCTTTGCCACTGCTTGCCGGATCTGCTCGCGGTAGCGTTTGATAAAGCGTTGCTGGTTGACGGCACTTTTGTTGCCGCCGTTTTCGCGCCGATCGATGACCGTAGCCATATGTTGCCCTCGTTGAGAGACCTGTTCCGCGGCGCCGTTACGATGATTTTCTTACGCGCAGATACCACTCCACCAGAAGTCTCACTTGCTTGGGCGTGTACCCCTTCTCGACCATGCGGTTGACGAAGTTCTCGTGCTTGTCCTGGTCTTCGCGAGAAGACTTGGCGTTGAACGAGATCACCGGCAGCAGGTCCTCCGTGGTGGAGAACATGCGCTTCTCGATCACCATCCGCAGCTTTTCATAGCTGGTCCAGACCGGATTCTTGCCACTGTTGTTGGCCCGCGCCCGCAGCACGAAGTTGACGATCTCGTTGCGGAAGTCCTTCGGGTTGGAGATACCCGCGGGTTTTTCCACTTTCTCCAGCTCGTCGTTCAGCGCATTGCGGTCGAGGATCTCACCGGTATTCGGATCGCGGTACTCCTGGTCCTGGATCCACAGGTCGGCGAACACTACATAGCGGTCGAAGATGTTCTGGCCATACTCGGAATACGACTCCAGGTACGCGGTCTGGATCTCCTTGCCGATGAACTCCACGAACGGCGTGGTCAGGTACTCCTTGATGTGCGACAGCAGCTTGGCTTCCTGCTCCGGCGGGAACTGCTCGCGCTCGATCTGCTGTTCGAGCACGTACAGCAGGTGCACCGGGTTGGCCGCCACTTCGGTGTTGTCGAAGTTGAAGACCTTGGACAGGACCTTGAACGCGAAGCGCGTCGAGAGCCCGTTCATGCCCTCGTCGATGCCGGCATAGTCGCGGTACTCCTGGTACGACTTCGCCTTCGGGTCCACGTCCTTCAGGCTCTCGCCGTCGTAGACGCGCATCTTCGAGAAGACGTTCGAGTTCTCGGGCTCCTTGATGCGGGTGAGCACCGCGAACTGCGCCATCATCTTCAGCGTGTTGGGCGCGCACGGCGCGGCCGACAGCGAACTGCAGCGCAGCAACTTGTCGTAGATCTTCACCTCGTCGGACACGCGCAGCACGTACGGCACCTTGACGATGTAGATACGGTCCAGGAATGCCTCGTTGTTCTTGTCCGACTTGAAGGTCGTCCACTCCGCCTCGTTCGAGTGCGCCAGGATGATGCCATCGAACGGGATCGCACCGAAGCCCTCGGTGCCCTTGTAGTTGCCTTCCTGCGTTGCAGTCAGCAGCGGGTGCAGCACCTTGATCGGGGCCTTGAACATTTCAACGAACTCGAGCAGGCCGCGGTTGGCCAGGCACAGGCCGCCGGAATACGAGTACGCATCCGGGTCGTCCTGCGGGAAGTCCTCGAGCTTGCGGATATCCACCTTGCCCACCAGCGACGAGATGTCCTGGTTGTTCTCGTCGCCCGGCTCGGTCTTCGAGATCGCGATCTGCGACAGCACCGACGGGCGCAGCTTGACCACGCGGAACCTGGTGATGTCGCCGTTGAACTCGTGCAGGCGCTTGACCGCCCAGGGCGAGGCGATGGTGTTCAGGTAGCGGATCGGAATGCCGTAATCCTCTTCGAGGATCTTGCCGTCTTCTTCCGGCGCGAACAGCCCCAGCGGCGACTCATGGATCGGCGATCCCTTGAGCGCGTAGATGGGGATCTGCTCCATCAACGCCTTGAGCTTCTCCGCGAGCGAGGACTTGCCGCCGCCAGGAGGCCCGAGCAGATACAGGATCTGCTTGCGCTCTTCCAGGCCCTGCGCCGCGTGCTTGAAGAACGAGACCATCTGCTCGATCGTGTCCTCCATGCCGTAGAAATCGCGGAAGGCCGGATAGATGCGGATGACCTTGTTGAAGAACAGTCGGGACAGCCTCGGGTCATGGTGGGTGTCCACCAGTTCCGGCTGACCGATCGCGGCAAGCATGCGCTCGGCAGCGGTCGCGTAGGCAGTGGGATCCTTCTTACAGATCTCCAGGTATTCCTGGATGGTGTATTCCTCTTCCTTGCGAGCTTCGAAGCGCGTAGCGTAATGGCCGAAAATGTCCATACCTCACTCCCGTCAGAGTCAACATCCGAGGCGAAGGTAGTTCTACCCCTCAAGGCTTCGCAGGTTTCGCGGTACAACCACCCCGGCTTGGCTACCGCTGAATGTTGCGAAGTCTTTACTTCATCATAGTCAAATAACGGCGATGGTGGAGGCCGAGTTGACGAATCGTGCATCGATGCAACGGCTGTTTCTGTGCTGCATTTTCTGCCGGATTTCGCTGTCAGCTTTTGGCTGATTTCCGCTCTGCGCTTCGCCCCCGCACGCGACGGGCCATTGACCATGCTTGTGACACACCTTACACCTTTCCCGCCAACCGTGCACAGCCGGTTTTGTAACCAGAGACACAAAAGCCGGCACAGGTGCCGGCTTTCGATTGGTTTCAGAATTTGCTTCTGCGCGCACTAGCACGCGGACACTGCTGATAGCGGAACGCGTCAGAGCGTGCGCGCCACCAGCTCCTTCATGATCTCGTTGGAGCCGCCGTAGATCTTGCCCACACGTGCGTTGGCGTACATTCGCGCGATCGGGTATTCCAGCATATAGCCGTAGCCGCCGTGCAACTGCAGGCACTCGTCGATGATCTCGCAATTCTTCTGCGTGCACCACCACTTCGCCATCGCCGCGGTGGCGGCGTCAAGCGTGCCCGCCATCAGCCGCATCATGCAGTCGTCGACGAAGGTCGCGGCGATGGTCGCCTCGGTCTTGCACTCGGCCAGGCGAAAGCGCGTGTTCTGCAGGTCCGCCAGCGGCTGGCCGAACACCTTGCGCTCACGCACATATTCAGTGGTGAGCTCGATCGCGCGCTGCATCGACGCGGTCGCGCCAAGGGCGATGATCATCCGCTCCTGCGGCAGCTGCTGCATGAGCTGATAAAAACCCTGGCCTTCCTGCTCGCCGAGCAGGTTCTCGCATGGCACCAGCACGTCGTCGAAGAAGAGCTCGGCGGTGTCCTGGCCCTTCTGCCCGATCTTCTCCAGGATGCGCCCGCGACGGAAGCCCGGCAGGTCGCGCGTCTCGACCATGATCAGCGAGACGCCGCGCGAGCCGGCCTGCGGATCGGTCTTGGCGACCAGGCACACCAGGTCGGCGTGGTAACCGTTCGTAATAAAAGTCTTTGCACCGTTTATGCGATAGCAGTCTCCGTTTTCGGCTTTTTCCCGCACCGCGCGGGTGCGTACCGATTTGAGGTCGGAACCGGCGCCAGGTTCCGACATGGCGATGGCGGCCACCATCTCGCCGCTGGCCATCTGTGGCAGCCATTTGCGCTTCTGCGCCTCGGTGCCGTAGTTGAGCAGGTAATGTGCCACGATGCCGCTGTGCACGTTGTTGCCCAGGCTGGTGCATATGGCGCGCGCCATCTCGCGCGTGATCACGGCCTCGTGCGTAAAGCTGCCCCCGCCGCCGCCGTACTCCTCCGGGATGCTGGCGCACAGGATGCCGGCCTGGCCGGCGCGGCGCCAGACGTCGCGGTCGATATAGCCCTGTTCGGCCCAGCGAGCCTCGTTCGGCGCCAGTTCGCGTTCGACAAAGCGGCGCACGGTTTCCTGGAACATGGTCAGGTCTTCGGTCATCCAGGGGGTCTGGCGTGCGGCGGGCGCCGCGTGCTGGTCGTGGGATCCCATATTGGTGTGCTGATGCGAGGGTAAACGATGAGTCGGAAGGCCGCGGGCCGGGTCCTGCCGGCCGCATGCCTGTATACGTAAACGGTGCGATGGCGAACCGACCGGCTGCTGCATCGCATCAACCGGCCGGCGCGTCCGGTCAGTCGGGCCAGCGATAGCGCAGCGGTTGCTTGGCCATGAAGCGGTTGGCGGCTTCCATCCGGTATTCGGTGGAGAAGGCGATGCCCTGCCCGTCCGCTTCCATCGCCAGCATGGTGTGCAGGTCCTGGTTCAGCGAGGCGTTCAGCGCCTGCTTGGTCAGGCCGACCGCCACCGGCGAGGCTTCGATGAAGGCGCGCGCCAGCGCCTGCGCGCGCGCGGCCAGGCTTTCCTGCGGCACGATTTCCATGACGATGCCAAGGTCTTGCGCTTCCTCGGCACTGAGTTCCTTCATCGAGAACATCAGTGCCTTGGCGCGCTGCACGCCGACGATCCGTGGCAGCGTGTAGAACACGCCACAATCCGGGATCAGCCCCATGCGCAGGAACGGCAGGCCGAAGCGCGCCCGCGGTGTCGCCAGGATGATGTCGGCGGTCAGTGCCAGGCTGAAGCCGGCGCCATAGGCCGCGCCGTCGACCGCGGCGATCACCGGCACATCGAGCTGGATCAGGTCTTCCAGCCAGCCGTGGGCCTGCTGCAGGCGGCGGCGCCCCTGCGGCGCGCTCATTTCGGTCTGCATCGAGCTGATATCGCCACCCGAGCAGAACTCGGTGCCGGCGCCGGTCAGGATCAGCGCGCGAACGTCATCGTCGGCACGTACCTGGCGAATCACTTCCGCGATCTCGCCGCGCATGGGGATCGACAGCGCATTGCGGCGCGCGGGGAAGTCGAGGGTCAGGGTGGCGATCCCGTCCTCGACGGCAAAGCGGATGTATTCCATGGATGGACTCCGGAACGGCTGCCTCAGTCGAGCTGGATGTTGGCGTCGCGCACGATCTTGGCCCACTTGGGCGTGTCGGCGCTGACCACCGTGGCGAGTTCCTGCGGCGTCGACCCGACCGGCTGCAGGCCCATGCCGGCCAGCTTCTGCGTCACCTCGGGCAGGCGCACGATGCGCGCGGTCTCGGCCGCCAGCTTCGCCGTCACGTCCTTGGGCGCGCCGCCCGGCAGGAACAGTCCGAACCAGCCATTGGGCTCGAAGCCCGGCAGGCCGAGTTCGGTGAAGGTCTGCACGTTGGGCAACGCCTTGTAGCGCTGGCTGCCGGTGATGCCAAGGATCTTGAACTTGTTGCTGGCCAGGTGCGCGTTGGCCGAGGTCACGTCGACAAAGGCCGAGTCCACCTGCCCGCCGAGCAGGTCGCTGATCAGCGGCGCGGCGCCCTTGTACGGGATGTGGGTCAGCTCGATGCCGGCCTGCTGCTTGAGCAGCTCGCCATGCAGGTGCGACGAGGTGCCGTTGCCATACGAGCCGTAGCTGAGCTTGCCCGCCTTGGCCAGCGCCAGGAACTCGCGCATGTTATTGGCCGGCACGCGGTTGGGCACCACGAACAGGTCCGACGACTTGGCGATCAGCGACACCGGCGTAAAGTCCTTGGCCACGTCGTACGGCATGCGCTTGTACAGGCTGGGCGACTGGATCAGCGCGGTGATCGCCAGCAGGATGGTGTAGCCGTCGGCCGGTGCCTTGGCGACGATGTCGTTGCCGAGCATGCCGCTGGCACCGGGCTTGTTCTCCACCACCACCGGCTGGCCCAGGCTGTCGGCCAGGCGCTGGCCGATCAGGCGGCCCACGGTGTCGGTGCCGCCGCCGGCGGGGTAAGGAACGATCATGCGGATCGGCTTGCCGGGATATTGCTTGGGATCGGGCTGCTGCGCGAAGGCCGTGCCCGCGCTGCCAAGGACGGCCGCGCCGGCCAGGGTGCCGGCCTGCGCCAGCCAGTTGCGTCTGCTTTGCTGCATGCTGTCTCTCTCTTTCTTTATGTCGCGGCGAGGCTCAGGCGCGCGGGTTGTCCGCCTGCATCTCGCGTTCCTGCAGGGCGCGCCACTGGATCTTGCCGGTGGCGGACTTGGGCAGCGCATCGACAAGATCGACGATGCGCGGCACCTTGTATGCGGCCAGGCGCTCGCGGCACCAGGCCATGATGCTTTCCGGATCGGCCCCGGCAGTGCCGCGCGCTTCGGGGCGCAGCGCCACCACGGCCTTGACAGTCTCGCCGCGGCGCTCGTCGCGCGCGGCGATGACGCAGGCCTCGTGGATGGCCGGGTGCGCGTACAGCAGGTTCTCCACCTCGGCCGGCCATACCTTGAAGCCGGAGGCGTTGATCATGCGCTTGAGGCGGTCGCGCATGAAGAAGTAGCCCTCTTCGTCCATCAAGCCCAGGTCGCCGGTGCGCAGGAAGCGCTTGCCGTCGAGCTCGATAAACGAGGCCTCGTTGGCCTCCGGGTTGCCCCAGTAGCCCACCATCACCTGGCCGCCGTGGGCAACGATCTCGCCGGTCTGGCCCTGCGGCAGTTCCTGCAGCGTCTCCGGGTCGATCACGCGCGCATCGACGCCGAAGGTGGCGATGCCCAGGCACTCCCGCTT
Source organism: Cupriavidus sp. PB-02 (assembly GCF_058252315.1). Lineage (NCBI taxonomy): Bacteria > Pseudomonadati > Pseudomonadota > Betaproteobacteria > Burkholderiales > Burkholderiaceae > Cupriavidus > Cupriavidus sp. PB-02. The sequence continues at coordinate 721,678 of NZ_CM177695.1, read as the reverse complement.
CGGCTTTTCGCGCGGGTTGGAGAGCAGGAACGACGCGGTCTCGGTCATGCCGTAGGCTTCGACGTACGGCAGGTTGAAGCGCTCCTGCAGCATGTTGGCGACCGCGTCCGGCATGGCCGCGCCGCCGCCGCCCAGGTAGGCCAGGCTCGACAGGTCGCGGCTGTCCAGGTCGGGCTGCGCGAAGAAGTCCACCAGCATCGCCGGCGGCGCGCCCCAGACCGAGACGCGGTAGCGCTCGATCAGGTCGGCGGCCAGCGCGCGGTCCCAGCGCGGCATCAGCACCACGGTGGCGCCGAGGTAGAGCGGCGAATTCATGCAGTTCTGCATGCCGAGCAGGTGGAACATCGGCGCCACCGCCAGCACCACGGACTCAGGCGTGCTGCTGCGCCAGATCTGCGAGCCCACCGCCGCGGTCATCAGCGTGCCGTGGGTATGCATGCAGCCCTTGGGGTTGCCGGTGGTGCCGGAGGTATAGGCCAGCATGCACAGCGTGTCGTAGCGGGCCTGGTGCGGCAGCGGGCGATGCCCTGCCGCGCTGGCTGTATCCCACGCCACCGGCATCGCGCCAGACGGCGCGGCCTGCAGTGCGGGCGCGGGCTCGCGCAGCCAGTCCGGCACCGGCAGGCCGCCGTGCTCGCGCAGCATGCCGGCGTAGTCGTGCACGATTACATGGCGCAGCGCCGGGCCGTACAGCGGCGCCATGCGCTGGTACAGCTCGCTGCCGGCAAAGGCGGCCACCGCGCCGCTATCGTCAACCACGTGGGCCAGTTCGGCCTCCAGCCACATCGGGTTGGCCGGCACCACCACGCCCTCGGCGCGCAGGATGGCGTAGTAGGCAATGATGAACTGCGGGCAGTTCTGGCTGAACAGCACCACGCGGTCGCCCGGCTGGATACCGCAGGCCTGCTGCAGGTAGCCCGCTATGCGTTCGATCTCGTCCTGCAGCTGCGCGTACGTGATCGCGGTACCGAAATACTGGATCGCGGTCTTGTCCGGATAGCGGTGCGCCGCGGCCTCGACGTTGTAGAACAGGCTGGTGCGCGGCGTATGCAGCGTGGCCGGCAGGCCGGGGGGCCAGGCGGGAGAGCGGAACGGCTGGTGGTGACTTGTAGCAGGCTTCATATGCAGCAGATCAACAGGTGAATCAATCAGGGCTCAGTCCAGGCGGATGTTGTTCACGCGGATGACCTTGCCCCAGCGGGCGTAGTCGGTCCGGACGACCTGGGCGAAGGCATCGGGCGTGCTGCCGGTCAGCACGATGCCCAGGTCGCTCATGCGCTTGCGCACGTCGGGCTGGGCCAGGATGCGGTTGACGTCGGCCGAGAGCTTGTCGACGATGGGCCGCGGCGTCGCGGCCGGCAGGAACAGGCCGAACCAGCCCTGCCCGTCCATGCCGGCCACGCCGGCTTCGCGGAAGGTCGGCACGTCCGGCAGGTGCGGCGAGCGGCCGCCGCCGGTGACCGCCAGCGCGCGCAGGCGCCCGGTGGCGTTATGCGGCTTGGCGCCCATCACCGAGATGATCGCGGCGGGCACCTGTCCACCGAGCAGGTCGTTCAGCTCCGGCGCCTCGCCCTTGTACGAGACGTGCACCATGTCGAGCTTGGCCGACTCCTTGAAAATCTCGCCATACAGGTGGCCGCTGGAGCCGGTGCCGTAGGAGCCGTAGGAGAACTGCTTGGGCTTGGAGCGGACCAGTTCGATGAATTCCTTCAGGTTGTTGGCCGGCACCGAGCTGTGCACGGCGAACACCAGGTTGGTGGTGGCCAGCTCTGACACCGCGACAAGATCCTTGACCGGGTCGAACGGCGGCTTGCTGTAGAGGCTGGGCGCCTGCACCAGCGTGGTAATGGTCAGCAGCGCGGTATGGCCGTCGGCTTCGGCGCGGGCCACCGCCTCGGAGCCGATCATGCTGCTGGCGCCGGGGCGGTTCTCCACCACCACCGGGCGCTTCCAGGCCTTGCCGAGGCCGTCGGCCAGCGCGCGCGCCAGCACGTCAGTGGCGCCGCCGGCCGGGTATGGCACCACCAGGCGCACCGGCTTCGACGGGAATTCGCCCTGTGCCCAGGCGGCACCGGTGGCCAGCATCCCGGCCGCGGCGGCGGCTACGGTCATTACCCCGGCGCTGAGGCGCCGCAATGCATTACGACGATTTTCCTGCATGGGCTTGTCTCCTTTGGTGTCTGGAAGCGGGCGCGGGGTTCTGTCCCCTGTGTGCGTCCCGCCTGGCCGGTGCGTTCCGGCCATTGCTTGTCGGCGTGCGGGCAGCGCTGCCCGCAGGTGTCCGTGTTATGAGCCGGAGAGTGCGCGATGCTGCGGTGCTTGGACAATGACCAGACTCGCCAAAATGATTGGCCGAATCGCTCAGGCGAAAGACAGCCTTTGGCAAATCCCGATTGTGCGGTGCGCGCGCGGCTTGCTAAGGTGGCGAAAAGACCGGCCAAGCCCGCGAATATGACTGCCGCGCCCTACCAGGGCGCCCGCGCGTCACCCTGACCAGGAGACCCATGCACACCGCCGCCCTGTCATCGCACCCCCCGCCCGTGCCGGGTAAGCTGCACATGGCCGGTGCGCTGCCGGCCTTGCTGGACAAACCTCTGGTTCGACCTGCCGAGCCGCCGCCCGCCGCGGTTGCACCGGCGCGCCACACCATCGCGATCAAGCATGTCGACCACATCCTGCTGGGCGCGCGGCGGCTGGGCCTGGACATCGACGCGCTACTGCGCCGCGCCGGCATTTCGCCGGCCCTGCTGGCCTCGCCCAGCGCGCGCGTCACCCAGGGCCAGTACGCCGCGCTGATCCGCACGCTGCGCCGCGTCACGCGCGACGAGCTGTGGGGCTTGCTGGACCGCCCGGTCACACCCGGCGTGTTCGCCCAGGTATGTGGCAACCTGGTCCACTGCGCCACGCTCGAAGACGCCATCCGGACCGGGATGCGCCTGTACCGGCTGCATGTCGACGCCTTCGCGCCGCGCCTCCACCTGAGCGCCGATGGCCAGACCGCCACGGTGGAGCTGCACCCGCGCGTGCCGGCCTCGGCCTGCCGCAGCTTTGCCGAATCGACCTTTGTCTTCCATGCCTATGCGCTGGTCAGCTGGCTGGTGGCGCAGCATATCCCGCTGCGTCGCGTCGACCTGAGCGCCGCGCCCTCGCAGGGCGGCACCGACACTGAGCGCGTGTTCAAGGCCGCCGTGCACTATGGCCAGCCCGTCACCGCGCTGCATTTCGACGCCGCCTGCCTGCGCCTGCCGGTGATGCGGGATGCCACCAGCCTGCGCGAGTTCCTGCGCGAGACTCCGCGCAACCTGCTGATCCGCTACCGCGACAACTGCTGCCTGGCCGAACGCATCCGCCAGCACCTGCGCTCACACTTGGACGACGAACTGCCCTCGCTGGAGCAGATGGCCAAGCTGCTGCGACTCACGCCGCAAACCCTGCGCCGCCGGCTGCGCGACCAAGGCCGCGGCTACCAGAGCATCAAGGACAGCCTGCGCCGCGACGTCGCCATCGGCATGCTGGAACGGCCGGGCATGACGCTGCAGGATGTGGCGCTGCGGCTCGGCTTCTCGGAGCCGAGCACCTTTCATCGGGCGTTCAAGAAATGGACGGGCGTGGCGCCGGGCGAGTATCGGCTGCGGGGGATGCGGGGCGAGGGCGTGTTGGGCTGAGAGGCAAGCTTCAGCGGCAGGCGCCGCCCGCTAGCGCTGGCCGGCCGCCGACCCGGTCCGCTGGCCGACCTGGATCATCCCCTCCCTGGGCAGCGGCACCTGCAGCGTCGCCAGCAGCAAGCCCATGCCGGCAAGGATGCGGTACTGGCTGGCCAGCTCGGTGTACCGGCCGGTCACGAAGGCGGTGCGGGCGCTGAAATACTCGTTCTCGGCATTGAGCAGGTCGAGCAGGCTGCGCTGCCCGATCCGGAACTGCTTGCCGTAGCTCACACGTGTGGCATCGCTGGCCTCGACGTATTGCCCGAGGCTCGCCAGCCGGTCCTGCGCGGTCAGGTAGGCGTTATAGGCCTGCGACACGCTTTCCTGCACCTGCCGGCGCAGCCGGTCCAGGTTCTGTTCGGCTTCCTGTACCTGGTAGCCGGCCTCGTTGATGCGCGCCTTGTCGGCGTTGCCGCGGAACAGGTTGTAGCGCACCCGCAGCATGACGCTGCGCTCGTCGGTGGTGCCGAGCACGCGGTCACGATCGCGCGCCACGCCGACCTCGAGATCCAGCCGTGGCCACAGCGCCGACTTGGCCAGCGAGCGGCCGGCCTGGGCTTCGGCGATATCGGCCTGCCCGGCGCCTAACGCAGGATGGCTGGCGCTTGCCACCTGCTGCGCCTCCCGTTCGGTGGCGGGCAATACCGCCGACAGCGATTCCGGTGTGGATAATGCCTGCGGCGTCGCGCCGACCACGCGCAGGAAGGCCGTCACCGCGTCCTGCAGGCTGCCCTGCTCCGCCCGCAGGCTGGCCTTTGCCAGCGCCAGGCGGCTCTCGGCCTGGTACAGGTCGGCGCGGCGCAGCACCCCGTTATCGGCACCAAGCCGGATCTGGTCGTAGATGTGCTGGTGCGCTTCCAGATTGGCCACGCCGATGGCCACGGTCTCCTGGCGGCGCAGCACTTCCACGTAGACGCCGACTGTGCGCAGCGCGATGTCTTCAGCCGTCGCCCCGACCCGGTAAGCCGCGCCGTCGATCCGTGCGCCCTGGCGCTCCACGTCGCTGCTGGTGGCAAAGCCGTCGAACAGCATCTGCGAGATCGTCACGCCGGCCGCGTGGCTGGCATAGGAAGAATCGGACAGGCCCATCAGGCGCGTGCTGTGGCTGTCCAGGCGGACGCGGCCGGTGGCGGCGTTGACATCGACACGCGGCAGGTAACCGGCGCGCGCCTGCGTCAGTCCCTCGTCCGCGGCCAGGCGGCGGCTGCCCGCCGCCAGCACTTCGGGATTGGTGTGCACGGCTTGTTCGACTGCCTGGCGCAGCGCCTGGGCTGCCGCGAAATGCGGCACCGCCAAGACGGCCCATAGCAGTACGTGTGCCAGCCGGCACCCTGTCGTTGTCATGCTTCCCCCACTCGGGCGCACCCGCTGCCGCGTATCGGCTTGCCTGCGCGATACGGAAAGCGGTGCGCTACCCGTTTATTATGGTTTTCAACTTCACCGGCGTCCGGTTGCTGCCGTGCCGCTTTTTGCTTGCTGAACCCGCCACCCGCCGTACCCTCAGGCCGTGTGGATATTGCTGTTGCTCAGCAGCGTGTTGAGATCGAGCCCGACCACGCCCTGCAGCACAGCCACGTCCTGGAATGCAGCTGCCGTGCCGCTGCCATCGCGGTCCAGGCTGACCACGGTGTTGCCATCGACCTCCGACAGGCGGACGAACTGCGCGGCGTTGGCGGTGGTAACGGTGACGCCGGAGAGCAGATCAGACAAATCCAACACATCGCCGCCCGCAGCCGCGGGCGCCCGGTCAAAATCGGTGATCTTGTCCACCGAGGCCGGGTCGGCCCGGAGAAAGGCGAAGGTATCGCTGCCTGCACCGCCGGTGAGGATGTCGACACCGGCACCGCCAATCAGGGTATCGTTACCGCTGCCACCAGCCAGGCTGTCGTCGCCGGCCCCGCCACGCAGCACGTCGTTGCCACTCGAGCCAATGAGGTTGTCGCTGAAGGCCGAGCCGATCACACCTTCTATGTTCCTGTAGGTGTCGGTGCCAAGGCCCACTGCGCCCAGGTTCACCGTGGTGTCTGTGCTGCTCTGTGTCAGCGAAAAACTCACAGCCCCGGTGGCATCGGAGAAATCCAGCAGGTCGATGCCCGCACCGCCATTGATGGTGTCGTTGCCGGCGCCAGCGCGGATGATATCGTTGGCGGAGCTGCCGGTGAGCGTATCGTTGTAGGCCGACCCGATCACTCCCTCAATATTGCTGTAGGTGTCCTTACCCAGGCCGCCACCCAGAGTGACCTGGGTCCCGCTGCTGCTCTGCGTCAGGCTAAACGTGATCGCGCCGGTTGCATCGGAGAAATCCAGCATGTCGATGCCCGACCCGCCGTCAATGACATCGTTACTGGCGCCCCCTCGCAAGACGTCGTCGCCGGTGCCGCCGTTGAGGGTGTCGGCAGCGCCGCCGCCAATGAAGACGTCACCCACGCCGGCACCAGTCATGGTGTCTGAATTGCCGCCACCATCCAGATAAGACGCCTGGTAACTGAGATTCTCAAGCGAAAAGCCGGCAGGACTGTTCTTGTCCATAACGTTGACGGTCACCGTCGCCATGCTGGTGCCACCTGCGCCGTCGGAGACGGTATAGCTGAAGCTGCCCGACGTCGACTTGTTGTCACTATCAAACTCGATGAAGCTGCCATTGCTTTCAGTGACAAGTCTGAGGCCGGAAACCGTGCCGGAGGCGGAATCGACCGCAGTAATAGACAAGGCTCGTCCGTCGATGTCGACATCGTTGCCAAGCAGCGCGCTCACCGGAATCAGGATGTTGCTGGTGTTATTCGATACGTAGACAACGTCCCCTGCTGCCACTGGCGCATCGTTGACGGGATTGAGCGTAATCGCCACCGTATCGGTATCGACCGAAGCGCCATCGTTGGTCTGTATCTGCAACGATGCGGTGCCTGCGTAATCTTTCTCGCCAAGGAAGCTCATGCCATTCAGCGCAGCATTGATTGCCGCATCGCTGCCCGTGAATGTCATGGTGCTGTCCGCGGTGCCGTCGCCCGACAGGAACTGCAGTCCGGCAACGCCGTTCAGCGTAATCGCGCCGTGGCTTGCGCTCAGTGTCACGGTGTGGCTCGCGTTGTCCACGTCAGAGATGCCGAGTGCATTGCCGTTGGCGGTACGGAACACCAATGGCGTATCTTCGTTGACCACCTGCGCCAGGGGCACGGCATTCACCGCAGCATCGTTGGTGCCGGTGATGTTGACGGTGATCGCCTGGGTGGCGGTGAGATCAGCCGACTGCACGGACAGCGAGTCGGTCACATGCTGGCCCGCGCCGAGGGACTGGGCCTTGCTGTTGTCCAGCGTGTAGGTCCAGGCCCCGGTATTGCTGTCGAAGGTGAAGGAGCCGTATTGCCCGGCCAGGCTGGCCGGTGGCACGGCAGCAAAGTGCGCTTCGCCGCTGTCGGCATCGCTGACCGTCAGCGTGCCGCTGGCCGTAGGGTCGCCGGGAATGGCATTTCCTGCCCCGCCGGCCTCGGTCACCGAGGTGTCCTCGCTGGCTGAAGACGTGATCGTGGCGTAGTCGTTCGCGCCGGTGATGTTGACGGTGATAGTCTGCTGCGCGGTATGGTCGAACGAAGCCACCGTCAGTGAATCGCTGACCTGCTGGGCTGCTGTCAATGCATTGGCCTTGCTGTTGTCGAGCGTGTAGGTCCAGGCGCCGGTGTTGGCGTCGAAGGTGAAGGTGCCATACTGCCCCACCAGACTCGGCGGTGGCACATCGGCAAAGAGCGCTTGGCCCGCATCGACATCGCTGACCGTCAGCGTGCCGCTGGCGGAAGCGTCGCCAGCAATCGCATTGGCCGCGCCGCCCGCTTCGGTCACCGACGTGTCTGCACTGCCCGACGCCGCGATGGTGGCATGGTCGTTGGCGCCGGTGACGTTGACCGTGATGGTCTGCTGCGCGGTCTGGTCGAACGAGGCGACCGTCAGCGAATCGCTAGCCTGCTGCCCTGCGGTCAATGCATCGGCCTTGCTGTTGTCGAGCGTGTAGGTCCAGGCACCGGTATTGCTGTCGAAGGTGAAGGTGCCGTACTGCCCCACCAGACTCGCCGGTGGCACATCGGCAAAGTGCGCTTGGCCGGCATCGACATCGCTGACCGTCAGCGTGCCGCTGGCGGAAGCGTCGCCAGCAATCGCATTGGCCGCGCCGCCCGCTTCGGTCACCGACGTGTCTGCACTGCCCGACGCCGCGATGGTGGCATGGTCGTTGGCGCCGGTGATGTTGACCGTGATGGTCTGCTGCGCGGTCTGGTCGGCCGAAGCCACCGTCAGCGAATCGCTGGCCTGCTGGCCTGCGGTCAACGCATCGGCCTTGCTGTTGTCCAGCGTGTAGGTCCAGGCACCGGTATTGCTGTCGAAGGTGAAGGTGCCGTACTGCCCGGCCAGACTGTCCGGCGGCACGTCAGCAAAGTGCGCTTGGCCCGCATCGACATCGCTGACCGTCAGCGTGCCGCTGGCGGAAGCGTCGCCAGCAATCGCATTGGCCGCGCCGCCCGCTTCGGTCACCGACGTGTCTGCACTGCCCGACGCCGCGATGGTGGCATGGTCGTTGGCGCCGGTGATATTGACCGTGATGGTCTGCTGCGCGGTCTGGTCGGCCGAAGCCACCGTCAGCGAATCGCTGGCCTGCTGCCCTGCGGTCAACGCATCGGCCTTGCTGTTGTCGAGCGTGTAGGTCCAGGCACCGGTATTGCTGTCGAAGGTGAAGGTGCCGTACTGCCCCACCAGACTCGGCGGTGGCACATCGGCAAAGAGCGCTTGGCCCGCATCGACATCGCTGACCGTCAGCGTGCCGCTGGCGGAAGCGTCGCCAGCAATCGCATTGGCCGCGCCGCCCGCTTCGGTCACCGACGTGTCTGCACTGCCCGACGCCGCGATGGTGGCATGGTCGTTGGCGCCGGTGATATTGACCGTGATGGTCTGCTGCGCGGTCTGGTCGAACGAGGCGACCGTCAGCGAATCGCTGGCCTGCTGGCCCGCGGTCAACGCATCGGCCTTGCTGTTGTCGAGCGTGTAGGTCCAGGCACCGGTATTGCTGTCGAAGGTGAAGGTGCCGTACTGCCCCACCAGACTCGGCGGTGGCACGGCAGCAAAGTGCGCTTGGCCCGCATCGACATCGCTGACCGTCAGCGTGCCGCTGGCGGAAGCGTCGCCAGCAATCGCATTGGCCGCGCCGCCCGCTTCGGTCACCGACGTGTCTGCACTGCCCGACGCCGCGATGGTGGCGTGGTCGTTGGCGCCCGTGATATTGACCGTGATGGTCTGCTGCGCCGTTTGGTCGAACGAGGCGACCGTCAGCGAATCGCTAGCCTGCTGCCCTGCGGTCAATGCATCGGCCTTGCTGTTGTCCAGCGTGTAGGTCCAGGCACCGGTATTGCTGTCGAACGTGAAGGTGCCGTACTGCCCGGCCAGACTGCCCGGCGGCACGGCAGCAAAGTGCGCTTCACCGGTGTCGACATCGCTCACCGTCAGCGTGCCGCTGGCAGTGTCGACGGCAATGGTGTTGGCGGCAACGGCGCTGGCTGCCCCACCCGCTTCCTTCACCGACGTGTCCTCGCTGCCCGACGCCGTGATGGTGGCCCCATCATTGGCGCCGTTGATCCGGATGCTCAGCGACGATGCCGCGCCGGCCTGGCCGTCGGTCACGTCATAGCTGAAAGTGTCCTGCACATGCTCACCCTGCCGCAGTGCCTGCACCTGGCCATTGCCGTTATCCAGCTTATAGCTATAGCTGCCGTCAGCATTGATCGTCAGCGTGCCGTAGTGCCCGACATACGTGCCGGCATTGGCCACCGCCAGCACATTGCCGGCGTCGACATCGCTGTCATTGGCCAGCACATTGCCGGTGATCGGGTTCGGCGAGTTGTCCTCGCCGATCGCGTGGGTATCGGCCATGGCCGTGGGCGCATGGTTCTCGTAGCCGGCAAAGTCCGACTTGGTCAACTCGTGCAGGCCATTGAGCCTGATGACCATTTCCGCCGTCGCGGGATTGCCGTCGACATCGACATAGACATAGGTATTGCCGCCCGATTGCTGGAACCAGGCGCCATGAGCCGTGGGCTGGCGTCCACCCCATTCAAAACCGGAGTTGCCCAGCACCGGGCGCAGGTCGAGGCGGTCCGCGCCACGCTGGAAGTCGGTGATGACATCCATGCCGGACGCTGCGGAGTCGGACACCGCGTTGTAGACGAACACGTCGCCGCCACTGCCGCCGCTCAAGGTATCGCCGCCTGCCCCGCCGCCAATGTTGTCGTCGCCGCCTTCGCCGTAGATGGTGTCCTTGCCATTGCCGCCGGCGACGATGTCGTTGCCGCCCAAGGCGGCATTGTTGCCGTTGTCCCCATAGATCAGGTCATCGCCGTTGCCGCCAAAGATGCGGTCGTTACCCGGCTGGGCCGACTCATGGCCGCGCCCGAGCAGGTGGTCGGCGTAGCTGTCGTAGCCGTCGCCATACAGCGTATCGCCGCCATTGTCGCCGGTGTAAAGCGCCGAGGAACCGTCGATGCTGCCGATCACGTCGTCGCCGCTGCCGCCATAGACCGCGTCGGCGCCGTTGCCGCCGGACAGGTTATCGTTGCCGCGCCCGCCGAATACGCGGTCCTTGCCATTGGCCCCCAGCAGCGTGTCGTTGCCGTCGCCGCCTTCGACGATATCGTCGCCGTTGCCCGCATCGACATAATCATTGCCATCGCCAGCGCTGACATAGTCATTGCCGTTGCCGCTCAGGATGGTGTCGCTAGACGTGGTGCCGCCGATGTTGTCGCTGCCGTTGGTGCCGGTCAGTGTTGCCATGATGTCCCTCTCTCCGTCCTGAGTGCCGGCCTGGTGGCCATGCCTTGCTTGTTGTCGTTGTGGGTAACGCTCGCTTATCGTTCGCGGAACGCCATCTCTTTGGTCTTGATGATTGGCTTGAGCAGGTAGTGAAGTACCGTCTTCTGCCCGGTCAGCACATCGACCGTCGCTACCATGCCGGGCAGGATGGGCACCTGCACCGCGCTGCCGCCGGGCCGGTTGTCGCGGGTGCGAACGCGCACCAGGTAGTAGCTTTCGGGGCGCTCGCCGGGGCGCTCCGGGGTCAGCGTATCGGCGCTGATATGCTCGACGGTGCCGGGAAAGCCGCCATACACCGAGAAGTCATAGGCCGACAGCTTGACCGTCGCCGGCTGCCCGGGCCGAAGGAAGGCAATGTCAGCCGGGCGCACGCGCGCCTCCACCAGCAAGGTGTCTTCGAGCGGGACGATTTCCAGCAGGTCCATGCCGGGCTGCACCACGCCGCCCACGGTGTTGATCTTGAGCTGCTTGACGATGCCGGCCAGCGGCGCGCGGACCAGGGTACGGTCGACACGGTCCTGCAGCGCCGTGTTGGTGGCACTCTGCGCCGCCTGCTCGGCCTTGGCCTGGTTGAGTTCGCGCATGGCCTCCGCGCGGAAATGCGTGGCCGCCTCGTCGAGCTTCTGCTGGCTCTCGCGGTAGGCCGCTTCCAGGCGCGGCATGGCGAGCCGCGTGGCATCGAGCTCGCCCTTCAGGTCATTGGTCTGCCGCTCGAGCCGCAGCACGTCGACGTCGGACACCACGCCCTGCGCCACCATCGGGCGCATCATGGAAAGCTCCTGCGCCACCAGCCGGTGGCTCTGCCGCAGCTGCTGCTCGCGCGAGCGCTTCTCGGTCAGTTCCTGTCGCCGCTGCTCGGACTGCTGGCGCAGCACGGCAAGGTTGGCCTCGAACGCGCGCTTGCGCGACTCGAACAGCGAACGCTCCTCGGCGACGAAGCGGCGGCCCTCGGCATCGGCGGGTGCGCTGGCGACGAAGTCCGTGCCGCCGGCCTCGCCGCTCAGGCGGGCGATGCGCGCCACCAGCGCATCGTCCTTGGTGCGGCCCTCCTGGTATGAGGCGGTGAAGCGGGTATCGTCGATGCGCATGAGGGCCTGGTCCTTCTTCACGACTTGGCCCGGGCGCACCATGATCTCGGCAATGATTCCGCCTTCGAGGTTCTGCACCACCTGTACCTGGCTCGACGGGATCACCTTGCCCTCGCCCACCGTGACTTCATCCACGCGCGCCAGCGCAGCCCAGGCCAGCGCCACCATGACAAAGACGAGGGCCGACCAGAGGATCCAGTGCGTGAAATAGCGCGGCTGGGCCATCGCAGCCGCATCGCGCTCACCCATGAAGGCGGTGTCGTCGGCACGCGGCCTCAGCGCGGCGGCGAGCCATCGCGCCATGCGTCGGGGCGGCGCGACGCGTTGCGGGTCAGGCTGAGGCGACATGGAGCTTCCTCCCCGCGAGCGCGTTCAGGACTTCGGCCTTGGGACCGTCGGCGACGATGCGACCCTGGTCCATCACGATCAGGCGATCGACCAGGCTGAGCAGCGAGCCGCGATGCGTGACCAGGATCAGCGTGCGCCCGCCCAGCGCCGCGGCCAGGCGCGCCTTGAACTGCTCCTCGGTGCGGTTGTCCATCGCGCTGCTCGGCTCGTCGAGCAACAGCAGCGGCGGCTGCAGCAACTCGGCACGTGCGATGGCGATGGCCTGGCGCTGGCCGCCCGACAGCCCTTCGCCACGCTCGCCGAGCCGCAGGTCATAGCCGTCCGGCAGGCGATCGGCAAAGTCGCTGACGCCGCCCACGCGCGCCGCGCGCAGCACCGCTTCGTCATCGGCGTACGGGGCGCCCATCACGATGTTGTCGCGGATGGTGCCGCTGAACAGCATCACGTCCTGCGGCACATAGCCGATATCGCGCCGCAGCGCCGCCGGGTCGAGCTGGCGCACTTCGGCGCCATCGACCAGCACCGTGCCGGTATCCGGCGCGTACAGGCCGAGGATCAGCTTCTCGATCGTGGTCTTGCCCGAGCCGATGCGGCCGATCAGCCCGACCCGCTCGCCGCTGGCAATGTGGAACGAGACGCCGTCCAGTGCCGCGTTGTCGCGGCCCGGATAGCGGAAGCTGACCTGGCGGAACTCGATCTCTCCGCGCAATGGCGGACGATGCAGGAAATGCTTGCCGGGCGGGCGCTCGACCGGCAGCGCCATCATCCGGTCGATGCCGGCCAGTGCGGTGCGGGCCTGGTGATAGCGCGTGGTCAGCCCCGCCACTTGCGACAGCGGCGCCAGCGCGCGGCCGGCGAGGATGGTGCAGGCGATCAGGCCGCCCATGGTCAGCCGGTCGTCGGCAATCAGGTACACGCCGATGACCACCACCACCAGCGTGGCGGCCTGCTGGGCGAACAGCGCGACGTTGATCACGCAGGCGGAAAGCAGCCGCGCCCGCAGCCCGAGCTTTGCCATCTGGCCGGCCACCTGTTCCCAGTTGCGTTGCGCTGGGCCTTCTGCGCCGGTGGTCTTGATGGTTTCGAGCCCGACCAGGGTCTCGACCAGCGCCGCCTGGCGCTGGGCCGCGCAGGCGCTGCTGGCGCGTACCGCGCGCGACAACGGACCCTGCAGCGCCAGGCTGATGCCGATCACCAGCGGCACCGCCAGCAGCGGCACCCATGCCAGCGGGCCGCCGACCCAGAACATGGCAGCAATGAAGACCGCGGCAAACGGCAGGTCGATCAGGGTCGTGATGGTGGCCGAGGTCAGGAACTCGCGCACGGACTCGAATTCATGCAGCTGGCTGCTCAGGCTGCCCACGGACGCGGGCCGCGCCTTCATCTCGATGCCCAGCACCTTTTCGAACACTGTCGCGGAGACCGTGACGTCGATGCGCCGGCCGGCCACGTCGACGAAATAGCCCCGCAACGTCCGCATCACCAGTTCGAAGGCAAGCACCAGGCCGACGCCGATGGCCAGCGCCCACAGCGTTTCCAGCGCATGGTTGGGCACCACGCGGTCATAGACGTTCATGGTGAACAGCGGCATGACCAGCGCGAACAGGCTGAGCAGCAGCGAGGCCACCATCACCTCGCCATAAAGCGGCCACGAGTGGCGCAGCACGCCCCAGAACCACTCGTGCGGCGGCGTCGGCCCTGGCTCGCCCGCCGTCTCGAAGCGGTGCGTGGGCCGGGCCAGGATGGCATGCCCGGTGTAGCGGGCCAGCAAGTCTTCGCTGCGGACAGCGTGCTCCCCCTCCCCCCACTCCGGCATCGCGACCAGCAGTTGTCCGGCTTCGCCGCCGCGGCGCAGCAATACGCAGGCCTCGCCCTGGTCGAGCAGCAGGATCGCAGGCAGCACCAGCTCGGGAATCTCGTCCAGCCGGCGCCTGACCAGCCGGGCCGACATACCGGCGCGCGCAGCCGCACGGGGAAACAATGCTGGTGTCAGGCGATGCGTTTCAAGCGGCAGGCCGGCAACCAGGGCTTCGGCCGAAGCTGGGCGGTTAAAACGTCGCGCCAGCCATAGCAGGCACGCAAGCAGCGGATCGTCGGGACGGGCATGTCGGGATGCCGGATCCGGCATATTCCAACCGGCGTCCTCGACAGGGCGTGCGGGTGCGGCGGCATGCATGGCGGGAGCCTGCCTGCTTCAGCGCGGCCCGTGGCCAACGCGGTGGCGTGCGATGCGGCCTGGCGCCATCATCGCTGCGCGGCTTGCGAATACCGCGCTCCCTGCGTAAAGCCTGCGCCAATTGCATCCAGCCATGGTGTCCCCCCGGTCCCATTGGTGTGGCGTTTTTCGCAAGAATAGGCGCGGGGGGCTGGCGCGCCCATCGTGCAGATGGATCAGCGGGCGCAACAAAGGGGCTGGACGGAATCATCCGTTTGGCGTTTCACGCAAGAAACGGGTGACGCCGGGTACAACAACAACCGGCTCACTCGAGCTGGATCTCCCCGTCGAACCGCACGTTGAGCTGCACGCCCGGCAGTTCCAGGGTCACCGAGACCGGAAAGCGCTCGGTGCCGGCGATGGTGCCGGCGGCCAGCGCCTTCGATATCGCCTGTTCGATCTCGCGCTGGGAACTGACGCCGACGACCTTCAGGAACTTGCGGATGCTGAGGTTGAAGGTTTCCTCGTTCATGGCTGTCTCCTGGGAGCGGGCTTGCGACCGCTACCAAGACAGCCTAGGCGATGCGGGGGCAATGCGGGGCGTTTTGCAGGCCCCCGCCGGGGTCCCCGTCAGATCACGCGCTGCTCCCGCAGCTTCGCGATCCGCTCGGCCGACAGGCCCAGCACGGCTTGCAGCACCTGCTCGGTATGCTCGCCCAGCCGGGGCGGCGGCGCGTCATACTGCACCGGCGTGGCCGACAGGCGCAGCGGGCTCTTGACCGTCGGGCATAGGCTGCCGTCCTCGCGCACCAGGTCGACCTGCAGTTCGCGATGCCGCACCTGCGGGTCCTCCAGCACCTGGCCGTAGTCATTGATCGGCCCGCACGGAATGCCCTGCGCTTCCAGCGCCTGCACCCAGTGCGCCGTCGGCCGCGTGCGCATGTGGGCCTCCAGCATCGGCACCAGCGTTTCGCGATGGACGATGCGGCCGGGGCCGGTGGCGAAGCGTTCGTCGGCGGCCAGGTCGGGACGCTCGATGCCGCGGCAATAAGCCTGCCACTGCCCGTCGTTGCCGGCCGCCACGATCATGTAGCCGTCGGCGGTGGCGAACACATGGTAGGGCACCATGTTGGCGTGCGCGTTGCCGTAGCGCGGCATGGCCTTGCCGGTCACGCGCTGGGCGATGATCGGCGTGGCGCCGACCGCGACCACCGCGTCCAGCAGGGCCATGTCGATATGCTGGCCCTCGCCGGTGCGCTCCGCGTGGCGCAGCGCGGCCAGCACGGCCACCGTGGCATACATGCCGGTGAGCATGTCGACCACGGCCACGCCCACCTTCTGCGGGCCGCCGCCGGGCAGGTCGTCGCGCTCGCCGGTGACGCTCATCAGGCCGCCCAGGCCCTGGAAGATAAAGTCATAGCCGGGCTTGTGCGCGCTCGGCCCGGTCTGGCCGTAGCCCGTGATCGAGCAGTAGACGATCGACGGATTAAGCGCCTTGAGGCTGTCGTAGTCCAGCCCGTAGCGCTTCAGGTCGCCGACCTTGTAGTTCTCCAGCACGATCTGCGACTTCGCGGCCAGCTCGCGCACGATCGCCTGCCCGTCGGGGCTGGCGATATCGAGCGTCACCGACTGCTTGCCGCGATTCGCGCCGGCAAAGTAGGTGGCATCGCGCGACGGCTGGCCGTCCGCGCCAGGCAGCCAGGGCGGCCCCCACGAACGGGTGTCGTCGCCCGCGCCGGGACGTTCGACCTTGATGACCTCGGCGCCCAGGTCGGCCAGGTTCTGCGCGCACCAGGGCCCGGCCAGGATGCGGGACAGGTCCAGCACCCGGACGCCCGCAAGGGCGCCCCGGGTGCCACGGGTTTCTCGCGTGGCTTGCGTGCCCGCCATCTCAGATCGGGTCCCAGCCGATCACGTCGGGCGAACGCTCCAGCTTGAAGAAGCTGTTGCGCATCGCCGGCATGGCGATCTCGCCCACGCTCTCCGGCGTCCAGCCTTCGCTCATATGCACCGAGCGCACCGGGCGCGGCTGGCTCATCAGCATGATCTCGTTGGCGCGCACCGCGAAGATCTGGCCGTTCACTTCGCTGGCGGCCGGGCTGGCGAGGTACACCGCCACCGGCGCGATCTTGCCGGCTTCCATCTTCTGCAGCTTGGCCACGCGTGCCTTCTCTTCCGGCGTCTCGGCCGGGATCGAGCTGGTCATGCGGCTCCACGCGAACGGCGCGATGCAGTTCGAGCGCACGTTGAAGCGCTGCATGTCCAGCGCGATCGACTTGGACAGCGCGGCGATGCCCAGCTTGGCCGCCGAGTAATTGGCCTGGCCCAGGTTGCCGATCAGGCCCGAGGTCGAGGTCATGTGCACGTAGGCGCCGCCCTCCTGGTCCTTGAAGTAGTTGGCCGCGGCGCGGCTGACGAAGAACGTGCCGTGCAGGTGCACGTCGATGACCGAACGCCATTCTTCCTCGTTCATCTTGAAGAACATGCGGTCGCGCAGGTTGCCGGCGTTGTTGACCACGGCGTCGATGCGGCCGAAGTGGTCCAGCGCGCATTGCACGATGGCATTGGCGCCGTTCCAGGTCGACACGCTGTCCGTGTTGGCCACGGCCTCGCCACCGGCGGCGCGGATTTCATCGACCACGCGCTGGGCGGGGCCGGCGTCGCCGCCTTCACCGGTCATCGACACGCCCAGGTCATTGACCACAACCTTGGCGCCGGCGGCGGCCATTGCGAGCGCGATGCCACGCCCGATCCCACCACCCGCGCCCGTCACCAGCGCGACCTTGCCTGCCATCAAACCGCTCATTGCGTTGCTCCTCTGAATACTTTTTGTGCGGTCACCGACCGCAAATCCGGCAAACACCCTTTCGCCGCGGGCACATGGCGCGCCAATGCGGTCAGTCCGGATGTCAATGCCCCGCGGGATACGATAAATTGGCGGCCGCGACATTGGAATTCACGAATCACAAAAGTGGCCTTTGGCCTTACGGAAGCCCATGCATTACGACCTGACAGACCTCCGCCTCTTTCTGAACGTCGGCGAGACGGAGAACCTGACCCGTGCAGCCGAGCGCAGCTTCCTGTCCCTGCCCGCGGCCAGCACCCGGATCAAGCAGCTGGAAGAGGCGTTCCAGACACAATTGCTGATCCGCCAGGTCAAGGGCGTGCGCCTGACGCCGGCTGGCGATGCGCTGCTGCGCCACGCGCGCGAAGTCTTCCGCGAGCTGGAGTGCCTGCATTCCGACCTGCGGCCGTACGCCAAAGGGGTCAAAGGCCGCGTGCGGTTGCTGGCCAACACCACCGCCACCAACTCATTCCTGGCCGCCGGTGTGTCGCGCTTCCTGACGGAAAACCCGGATGTCGATATCGAGCTGGAGGAGCACCTGTCGCAGGAAATCGTCTCGGCGATCAGCGCGGGCGCGGCCGACCTGGGCATCGTCGCGGGTGAAGTCGCCACCCAGGACCTGGACGTGATGCATCTGTGCAGCGACGAGCTGATCGTGATCGCCCCGGTCAACCACCCGCTGCCGGCGTTCAAGCGGCTGCATTTTGCTGACCTGCTCGATACCTGCCGCTTCGTCGGCCTGAACCAGTTCAGCGCGATCCAGTCGTTCCTGGACCGCATCGCCAGCGGCATGGGCAAGCGCATCAGCCTGCGCATCCAGGTGGGCAGCTTCGACGCGGTGTGCCGCATGGTGGAGGCCGGCGCGGGCATCGCCATCGTGCCCAACAGCTGCGCGCGCCGCTACGCCAGCCGCAAGGTGCTGCGCTTCATCCAGCTGGAAGACGAATGGGCCAAGCGCGAGCTGCGCCTGTGCCGCCGCCCTGGGCGCGAGCTGCCCCAGTTTGCCGAGACCCTGATCCAGTACCTGGTGGACGCGGCGCGCGAGCCGGTGTAAGGCCCGCCTGCGCCGCCCTGCAGCGAATCAGCCCCTCAGCCCGCGGCCAGGCCCGCGGAATGCGCCACCAACCCCGCCAGCGGGCGCAGCGACACCACCATCACCGCCAGCAGCAGGCCCATGGCGAACACGCCGGGCCAGCTGGTGCGCCCGCTGCGCGCCAGTGAATAATTGACCAGCTCCGGCGACCAGTGATAGTCGCGCAGGCGCCGGATGGTGGTTTCGGCATGCCAGCGGTAGAGCTGGTTGCCATACATGCCCAGCAGCAGCGCCAGCGCATACAGCATCGGCCGCGACAGCACCAGCGGCATGTCCAGACGGAACAGCGCGTGCAGCACCGGCTCTGCGCAGACGATCAGCGCATAGACGCCCACCTGCCAGTACATGCGCCGGTAGGCCATCCAGAACGGCCCCAGCAGGCACGCCGCCCAGTTCCACGACATGCCGCCGCGGCCCACGGCCAGGGCCCAGCGCGCGCTGTAGAACGGGTAGCGCGGCCCCACGAAAACGGCCAGCGCCGCGTCGTCACGGATCGATGATTTCATGCCAACCTCCCCCTGCCTGCGCTGCGCTCGTCCGTCGCGGCGCAGCCTGTGCCAAAGCATAGGCCGGGCGGCGCGCCGCCTGCGTGCGCTAGCGCGCATTGCGGCGGAGATTGGCGCAGGATCGGGGCAGGACTGGCGGCCGCGGTGCTGCCGGCGCATCCTCGCCCCGGGCCGGGTAATTCTCCGGCCCTATTCCTATTTCCAGCGCCACAGGATCTGCAGGATGATCAGCGTGAAGACGGTCGCGATCACGGCAGTGGTTTCGCGCCCCAGGCCGGCGGCGACGCCGATGGCGGCGACCATCCAGATGCTGGCAGCCGTGGTCAGGCCCTTGATATGGGCCTCGTCGCTCTGCTTCAGGATCGCGCCGGCGCCCAGGAAGCCGATGCCCGCGATCAGGCCCTGCAGCACGCGGCTCATGTCGGCCAGCGGCACCCCGGCCTGCAGCGGCACCAGCACGAACAGCGCCGAACCCAGCGCCACCAGCATATGGGTGCGCAGCCCGGCAGCCTTGCCGGCGGCCTCGCGCTCATAGCCGATCAGGCCGCCCAGCACCACCGCCACGCACAGGCGCACGAGGATGCGGGTGGCCTCGCCGGCGTCGGGCACGTCGGCAAATTCGGCGCGCAGCGCGCTGTAGATTTCGGACCAGACCCCATCCATCGCTTTGCCTCCGGGTGCTGTGGCACAGACCCGAGCGTAGCACGGGGCACGCGCCGGGAACGTGGCGCCCGCAAAGCGGGGACGCCGGCGCCACATCGCCGCAAGCGCCCCGCCCTGAGCATGCGGTGGCGTCCTACAAGGCAAGCGGAAGGTCCCCGACAGTCCCGCTACGCCCCGGTTCCTATATTGGAATCACCGCGACATGACTTCGACAGGAGCCACACCATGCCCTACATCCTCGCCTGGCTACTTGGTGTCCCAGCCTTCGTTCTGATTCTGATCTGGCTGTTCGTACACTGATCCACGGGGCCAAGGCTGCGGCCACAGGCCCCTTCCCCCGACCGCGCGGCGCCGCCAGGCGCCGTCGCCTCCCGACGCCCGGCCCCTGCCGGGCGTCGTGCTTGCCGCACCCCGCTTCCGGGTCCCCTAAGCCGCTCTTTCGCAAATCCGAATTTCGGCGTGCAGGGGGCTCGGGAATAATGGCCCCCATTCAAATCGAACCGGGCCATCCCATGCTTGCACAACAGGATCCAGACCAGCTCTACCCCGAAATCCGCGAAGCGGTGCGCGACCTCTGCGCCGGCTTCGACTCTGCCTACTGGCAACGCGTGGAAGAGCAGAACGCCTTCCCGGAGAAGTTCGTCCAGGCGCTGACCCAGGCCGGCTGGCTGTCGGCCCTGATCCCGGAATCCTATGGCGGCTCGGGCCTGTCGCTGACCGCGGCCTCGGTCATCATGGAAGAAATCAACCGCAGCGGCGGCAATTCCGGCGCCTGCCACGGCCAGATGTACGTGATGGGCTGCCTGCTGCGCCACGGCTCGGACGAGCAGAAGCAGCGCTGGCTGCCGGGCATTGCCTCGGGCGAGCTGCGCATGCAGTCGATGGCCGTGACCGAGCCCACCACCGGCACCGACACCACCAAGCTCAAGACCACCGCGGTGCGCCAGGGCGACAAGTACATCGTCAATGGCCAGAAGGTATGGATTTCGCGCGTGCAGCACTCGGACCTGATGCTGCTGCTGGCGCGCACCACGCCGCTGGACCAGGTCAAGCGCAAGTCCGAAGGCCTGTCGGTGTTCGTGGTCGACCTGCGCGATGCCATCGGCAAGGGCCTGACGGTCAAGCCGATCCGCAACATGGTCAACCACGAGACCAACGAGCTGTTCTTCGACAACCTCGAGATCCCGGCCGAGAACCTGATCGGCGAGGAAGGCAAGGGCCTGAAGTACATACTCGACGGCCTCAACGCCGAGCGCATCCTGATCGCCGCCGAGTGTATCGGCGATGGCTACTGGTTCGTCGAGCGCGCCAGCAACTATGCGCGCGACCGCATCGTGTTTGACCGCCCGATCGGCCAGAACCAGGGCGTGCAGTTCCCGATCGCGCGCTCGTACATCAATGTGGAAGCCGCCAGCCTGATGCGCTACAAGGCCGCGCAGCTGTTCGACGCGGGCAAGCCCTGCGGCAAGGAAGCCAATATCTCCAAGCTGCTGGCCGCCGACGCCTCGTGGGAAGCAGCCAACGTCTGCCTGCAGACCCACGGCGGCTTCGGCTTTGCCGCCGAGTACGACATCGAGCGCAAGTTCCGCGAAACCCGCCTGTACCAGGTGGCACCGATCTCGACCAACCTGATCTTGTCCTTCGTGGCCGAGCACGTGCTCGAACTGCCGCGTTCGTTCTGAGGGCCGCGCATGTCTGTCAATTCGCCCAAGGACATCCGGCCGCTCGACGGCATCCGCGTGGTCTCGCTCGAGCACGCGGTGGCGGCACCCTTTGCCACGCGCCAGCTGGCCGACCTGGGCGCACGCGTGATCAAGGTCGAGCGCCCAGGTGCGGGCGACTTTGCGCGCGGCTATGACGAGACCGTGCACGGCCAGGCCTCGCACTTCGTCTGGCTCAACCGTGGCAAGGAAAGCCTGACCCTCGACCTGAAGCAGGACGAGGCGCAGAAGGTCCTGCACCAGCTGCTGGCCGACGCCGACGTGCTGGTGCAGAACCTGGCGCCCGGCGCCGCCGCGCGCATGGGCCTGGACTTCGACACGCTGCACGCCAGTTACGACAAGCTGATCGTGTGCGATATCTCGGGCTACGGCGATGCCGGCCCGTATCGCGACAAGAAAGCCTACGACCTGCTGATCCAGGCCGCCGCCGGCCTGATCGGCATCACCGGCGGCCCGGACGAGCCCTCGCGTGCGGGCATCTCGATTGCCGACATCGCCGCTGGCATGTACGCCTACACCGGCATCCTGTCCGCGCTGCTGCAACGTGGGCGCACCGGCAAGGGTGTACGCGTCGAGGTCACCATGCTCGAGGCGCTGTCCGAATGGATGGGCTATGCGCTCTACTTCGGCCACTACGGCGGCACGCCGCCGGCGCGCTTCGGCGCCTCGCACCCGGCCATCGCACCCTATGGCGTGCATCGCACCGGCGACGGCGGCAGCGTGATCTTCGGCCTGCAGAACGAGCGCGAATGGCGCGCCTTCTGCGAGAAGGTGCTGGAGCAGCCCGAGCTGCTGCAGGACGAGCGCTTCGCCACCAACTCGGGCCGCGTGAAGAACCGCCCCGCGATGACTGAAATCATCGAGCAACGCTTTGCCTCGATGACCGTATCGCGGGCGGAGGCGCTGCTGGACGCGGCGCAGATCGCCAACGCGCCGATGAACGATATCGAAGCCGTCTGGAACCACCCGCAACTGGCCGCCCGCAACCGCTGGCGCGAAGTCGCGGTGCCGGGCGGCACCATCGGCGCGCTGCTGCCGCCGGCCAACCTGTCGGGCGTGGAGCCGGTGATGGGCGATGTTCCTGCACTGGGCGCGCACAGCCGGCAGATCCTGGCCGAGCTCGGCTACGCCGACAGCGACATCGCTGCGCTGGTGGACCGGAAGACTATCTGAGCCAATACCGGCGCCCGGGCAACCGGGCGCTTTTTCCTTTCTGCAAGTACACATCCATCTCCGGAGCCGGCATGAGCCAACCCGCAGACACTACCTACCCGACCCGCCAGCTGTGCGACTTCCTCGCCGACCTCAAGCTGGCCGACGTGCCCGCGCCCGTGATCGAGCGCACCAAGGACCTGTTCCTCGACTGGATCGCCTCGGCCATCGCCGGCAAGGATGCGCCGGCGGTACGCAAGCTGCAGGAATTCGCCGCGGCCATGGGCCCGGCCCAGGGCGAGGCCGAAGTGCTGGTCGACCGCCGCCGCACCTCGCCCTATTTCGCCGCGCTGATCAACGGCGCCTCCTCGCACGTGGTCGAGCAGGACGACGTGCATAACGGCTCGGTGCTGCACCCTGCCGCCGTGGTGTTCCCCGCCGTGGTGGCCGCGGCGCAGGCCGAAGGCAAGACCGGTGCCGAAATGCTGCTGGCCTCGATCGCAGGCTATGAGGCAGGTATCCGCATCGGCGAGTTCATGGGCCGCTCGCATTACCGCGTGTTCCACACCACCGGCACCGTCGGCACGCTGGCTGCCGCCGCCGCCGTCGCCAAGCTCTACGGCCTGGACGCCGAAGGCATCAACCAGGCGCTGGGCTCGGCCGGCACGCAGGCCGCGGGCCTGTGGGAATTCCTGCGCGACGCCGCCGACTCCAAGCAGCTGCACACCGCCAAGGCCGCGGCCAATGGCCTGCAATCGGCCTGGCTCGCACGCGCGGGCTTCACCGGGGCCAAGCAGATCCTGGAAGGCGCGCAGGGCATGGCTGCCGGCATGTCGAGCGATGCCAATCCCGCCTGCCTGACCGACGGCCTCGGCACGCGCTGGGCCACCGCCGAGACCTCGTTCAAGTTCTTCGCCTCGTGCCGCCATACGCACCCGGCCGCCGATGCGCTCAAGGCCGTGATGCAGCGCGAAGGCATCGCCGCCGACCAGGTCGCCGGCGTCACCACGCACGTGCACCAGGGCGCCATCGACGTGCTCGGGCCGGTGGTCAACCCGACCACCATCCACCAGGCCAAGTTCTCGATGGGCACGGTGCTGGGCCTGGTGGCCGTGCACGGCCATGCCGGCCTGGGCGAGTTCGAGCAGCATGCGCTGCAGGACGACAGGGTGACTGCATTCCGCGGCAAGGTCGAGATGGAACTCGACGACGAGATCAACGCCGCCTACCCGCGCCAGTGGATCGGCCGCGTGACCGTGAAGACCACCGACGGCCGCACGCTGGCCGCGCGCGTCGACGTGCCCAAGGGCGATCCCGACAACACGCTGTCGCGCCCGGAACTGGAAGCCAAGGCGCTGCAACTCGGCGCCTTCCGCCACGGCGCCAGCGAGGCCGAAATGCGCGAGATCATCCGCCGCGTGTGGGCGCTGGAGCAGGCGCCCAACGTCAACGACTGGCTGCCCGCCGCACGCTGAGAACCCGCGCATGTCCACTGCAGTCACTTACCTGTTCGTGCCGGGCGACCGGCCGGAACGCTTCGGCAAGGCCGCCGCGGCCGGCCCGGATGTCATGATCCTCGACCTCGAGGACGCGGTCCATCCGGACGCCAAGCCCGCCGCGCGCGAGGCCATCGGCGCCTGGCTGGCCGGCCGTCCCGCGGCCAACGCCTTTGTCCGCATCAACGACAGCGCCTCGCCCGCCTTTGCCGCCGACATGGCCTGGCTGCGCGCGCTGCCGCCCGGCACCGCGCTGGCCGGGCTGCTGGTGCCCAAAGCGGAGGATGCCGCCGCACTGGCGGGCATCGCGCAGGCCCTGCATGCGATCAATCCGCAAGGCGAACTGGTCGCCATCATCGAGACCGCGCGCGGCCTGCATCAGGTCGATACCGTGGCGAGCGCAACCGGTGTGGCGCGCCTGGCCTTCGGCTCGCTCGACTATGCGGTCGACCTGGGCTGCAGCCATACGCGCAACGCACTGGCCTTCGCGCGCGGGCGCATCGTGCTGGCCTCGCGCGTGGCCGGGCTGCCGCCGCCGGTCGACGGCGTGACCACCGCGCTGAAGGACGAAGCGGTGCTGGCCGATGATGTCGCCTACGCGCGCGAACTCGGCTTTGCCGGCAAGCTCTGCATCCATCCGGCACAACTCGCCGCGGTACGTGGAGGCTTCCTGCCAAGCGCCGAACAACTGGACTGGGCCCGCCGCGTGCTGGCAGCCACCGCCAGCGGCAGCCATGCAGTGCAGGTCGACGGCAAGATGGTCGACCGCCCCGTGATCGAGCAGGCGCGCCGGCTGCTGGCGCTGGCGCAATAGCGCGCTCCCCGATTTCCACCCGATGTTTTAGAGGGCTTTGATGCCATGACTGACGCCAACTCCGAACTCGAACGCCTGCGCGGCTGGATCGGCCGCAGCGAATCGCGCACCGAAACGCTGTCGCCGGAACCGGTCATCGGGCTCGCGGCCACCTTCGACCTCGATCCCGAGGCCATCGCCGCCGGCCCGCTGCCGCCGCTGTGGCACTGGCTCTATTTCCTGCCACGCGCGCCACAGCGCGAACTGGGGCGCGACGGCCATCCCTCGCTTGGCGGCTTCTTCCCGCCGGTGCCGCTGCCGCGACGCATGTGGGCCGGCAGCGAGCTGACCTTCAGCCATCCGCTGCATCTCGGCGATACCGTCACGCGCACCTCCACCATCAAGGACGTGCAGTACAAGACCGGCCGCACCGGCGAGCTGTGGTTCGTCGCCGTCGACCATGAACTGACCGTCAATGGCAAGACCGCCGTCAACGAGCGCCACGACATCGTCTACCGCGCCATGCCGGACCCGTCCAAGCCACAGGCGCCGCGCCCGCGGCTGGAGCGAACCGCGCAATGGCAGCGCACGCTGCAGGCGGATCCGGTGATGCTGTTCCGCTATTCGGCGCTGACGTTCAACGGGCACCGCATCCACTACGACCGCGAATACACGCGCAACGTGGAGGGCTACCCCGGCCTGGTGGTGCATGGGCCGATGCAGGCCATGCTAATGCTGGACCTAGTGGCGCGTGAACAGCCGCAGGCACGCGTGAAGCGCTTTGGGTTCCGCGGGCTGGCGCCGTTGTTCGATCAGGACATCATCACTGTTGGCGGCACAGCTGATCCGGCGCAACCTGGGCGGCTGGTGCTGTGGACTGGCGATGATGCTGGCGGGCAGGCGATGCAGGGATGGGCTGAAGTAGAAGGCTAAAGAGCTGCCGGTTTGCTCCCTCTCCCGCTTGCGGGAGAGGGAGCACCCAGGCGGTTATCGAAGTCCACGGGCATTTGGTCCCGCCCCCAACGCGACATCAACTCGGCCCTAGCGGCTACATCAATGGAAAAAGCCGGCTCTCGCCGGCTTTTTCCATTGGTACCTGACAGCCCTCAATCCGCCTGGATCTTCGCCGTCTTCACCACCCCACCCCACAGCGCCAGCTCACGCTGGATACGATCGCCCAGCGCCTTCGGCGTGCTGACATTGACGTCATAACCGCCCGCAGCCATCCGCTGCCGATACGCAGGATCGTCGCCGATCGCCTTCTGTGCCTTCACCAGCTTGTCCACCACATCCGCCGGCAGCTTCTGCGGCCCGATCAGCGCATACCACCCGGTCAGGTCATAGTTCTTCTGCCCCGACTCGATCATGGTCGGCACGCTAGGCAGCGCCGGATTGCGTGTCTTCGACGTAACCGCCAGCGCGCGCACCTTGCCGCCGTTGATATGGCCGATGGCGGTGCCAGTGATATCGAACATGAACGTCACCTTGCCGCTCATCACATCGGCCATGGCCGGCGAGTTGCCCTTGTACGGCACGTGCAGCATCTTCACGCTGTTCATCTGCGCCAGCAGTTCCGCCGACAGGTGGTTGGACGCGCCCACGCCCGCCGATCCGAACGAGACGTCGTCCGGATGCTTGCGCGCATACTCAACCAGCTCGCCAACGTTCTTCGCCGGGAAGTCCTTGTTCACCAGCAGCACGTTGGTGTAGTCGGTGATCAGGCCAATGTAGGTAAAGTCCGTGGTCGGGTTGAAGTTGACCGAGCGCTGGATCAGCGGCGTCATGGTCATGGTCGGGCTGGCGACGAAGTACAGCGTGTAGCCGTCCGGCGCCGCCTTGGCGGTCAGGTCGGCGGCGATCGCGCCGCTGGCGCCGGCGCGGTTGTCCACCACCACCGGCTGCTTGAGTACGCGGCCGAGTTGTTCGGCGTAGATACGCGCGGCCGTGTCCACCGGGCCACCCGGGGCGTAGCCCACCAGCAGCTTGACCGGCCGCGACGGGTAGATGTCGTTAGCCCACGCCGCGCCCTGCAACAGCAGCGTGGTGGACAGTGCCGCCAGTGTCGTCCATGTTTTCATGTTGTTGTCTCCTCCAGATATGACTGAAAAGCCCGGGCCGGAACGCGGTGCCGGGCCCGTAAAGAAAAACGTCTAGTCCAGCAGCGCGCGCAGCGGTTGCTTGAGCAGCTTGCCGCTCGCCGTAGTGGGAATGACGTCGATGATGCGAATTTCCGCCGGACGCTTGTACGGCGCCAGGCTCTCGCGCAGGTAGGCGTCGAGCGCCTTGCGGTCTGGCTCGCTGCCATCCTGCATCTCGATAAAGGCCACCACTTCCTCGTTGCCGTCGCTGGTGGTGCGCCCGACCACCGCAGACTGGCGCACGCCCGGGAAGGCATTGATCACCGACTCGACCTCGATCGGATAAACATTGAAGCCCGAGCGGATGATCAGGTCCTTCGAGCGGCCCGAGATAAACAGCGCGCCGTCGGCATCCAGGTAGCCCAGGTCGCCGGTGTTGAGCCAGCCGCCGGGCAGCAGCGCCTCGGCGGTCTGTTCGGGGTTGCGGTAGTAGCCGAGCATCACCCCCGGGCCACGCACGCGGATCTGGCCCCGCTCGCCGGCCGGCAGCAGCTTGCCTTCGGCGTCGGTGATCTCGATCTCCACGCCTTCGACGATATAGCCCGCCGAGCAGTCGGCGCGCGGCGCGTCCATGCGCGTGATGAACAACGAGCCGGCGTATTCGGTGATGCCGTAGCCATGGTGCAGCGCCTGGCCGAACAGCGTCTCGACCTCGCGCTTGAGCGTGGGATCGAGCGGCGCGCCGCCGGTGTACAGGTAGCGCAGGCGCGGGTAGTCGCCGGCCTTGGCGCCGAGCGCCGGCGCCACCGCCATGATGCGCGTGAACATGGTCGGCACGCCCTGCAGGATGGTGACGCCCGGCGAAGCCAGCGCCTCGAATACTTCGTTGGCGTCGAAGCGCGGGCGCAGGAACAGGCTGGCCCCCGCATAAAGGGTAGCCATCAGCACCGTGGCGATGCCGAAGATATGCGACATCGGCAACGCGCCATAGGCCACGTCGGCCGGGCCCATGTCGCGCGAGGTGGCGGAGATGCGGGCAAAGTGCGTCAGGCCCGCGTGCGGCACCATCACGCCCTTGGGCGCGCCGGTGGTGCCGGAGGTATAGATCAGCGTGGCGACGGTGCGCGCCTGTTCGGCACTCACGCGCTCGGGCGGCGTGGCGGCGCGCACCGCGTGCATGCCCTCGTCATACACCGGGCAGCCGCTGGTCTTGGCGCCGAGGCGCTCGCCGTGCGCGGCGGCCACGTCGGACACATGGCCGGTGAACAGCACCAGCGCCGGCTGCGCATGGTCGCGGATATTGTCGATCTCGCGCGCCGACAGGCGCGCGTTGACCTGGATCGGCCACGCATGCAGCAGGCTGCTGGCGAACAGCGTGACCACCATCTCGTTGCAGTTCTCGCCGATCACCATGACGCGGTCGCCCTCGCCCACGCCCTGCCCCGCCATCCAGTCACGGGCGGCTTCGATGCGCCGCCACAACTCGCCGTAGGCGATCACGGCGCCGTTCTCGTACAGGCACGGGGCGTCTGGCGTCTGCGCCGCCCAGTGGCGGGGAATGTCGTGGATGTATTTGGGGCGGAAGGAAGACATGGGCTGAGTCGTAAGGCGGGCTGAGGTTCAAAGCAGGCCGCTCGCGGATGCTCCGGAATGCATCCCCGAGCACTCGAGCAGTGCTGCGCCAGTTTGCGCCAAGCCCGGCGGCGAAGCCATTTGCAATTCGCTAAGGTGGTCTTCGGCGCCGCTGCCACCCAACGCAGGTGGTTCCGCCGGCATGAAGGACGCCTTTACCATTGATGAAGCAACGAATCGCGCCCGAGCCCTACAATCGGCCGGCACAGTGAGGGCTGCTGCACGCCGCACAAGATCTGCCCAGGCGCCGCGCAGCCCGCGTACCACAGGGGACATACAGATGGATTTGCGTTTCACCGCCGAGGAACAGGCCTTCCGCGAGGAAGTCCGCGCTTTCGCGCAGGCCAGCCTGCCGGAAGACATCCGCAACAAGGTGCTCAACCACCAGCGCGTGGAGAAGGACGACTACGTCCGCTGGCACCGCATCCTGCATGCGCACGGCTGGGGCGCGCCCACCTGGCCCAAGCAATGGGGCGGCACCGGCTGGACCCCGCTGCAGCGCCTGATCTTCGAGATCGAGACGTTCCGCGCCGGCGCCCCGCGCATGCTGCCGTTCGGCCTGACGATGATCGGCCCGGTGCTGATGAAGTACGGCAGCCCGGAGCACCAGCAGCGTTTCCTGCCGCGCATCCCGGCCGTCGAAGACTTCTGGTGCCAGGGCTATTCCGAGCCCGGCTCGGGTTCCGACCTCGCCTCGCTGAAGACCCGTGCAGTGCGCAAGGGCGACAAGTACATCGTCAACGGACAGAAGACGTGGACCACGATGGCGCACTTCGCCGACTGGATCTTCTGCCTGGTGCGCACCGATCCCGAGGCCAAGGCCCAGGAAGGCATCTCGATGCTGCTGATCGACATGAAGTCGCCGGGCGTGACCGTGCGCCCGATCAAGACGCTCGACGGCGGCCACGATGTCAACGAGACCTGGTTCGAAGACGTGGAGGTGCCGGTCGAGAATCTGCTGGGCGAGGAAAACCGCGCCTGGACCTATGCCAAGTACCTGCTCGGCCATGAGCGCACCGGCATCGCCGGCATCGGCCACTGCAACCGCGAGCTGCGCCTGCTCAAGCACTACGCCAGCCAGGCCACCGACGGCGCCGGCCGCCCGCTGATCGAAGACGTGCGCATGCGCGACAAGATCGCCCGCGTGGAAATGGACATCATGGCGCTGGAAATGCTGCTGCTGCGCGTGGCCACGCAGGCCGCCGGCACGCCGGGTCCGGAAGCCTCGATCGTCAAGATCCGCGGCTCGGAGGTGCAGCAGGACCTGGCGATGCTGATGATGGAAGTGGCCGGCCCCAATGCCTGGCCGTATTCGCCGGACTGGCTGGAGCCCGGCGCAAAGCAGCCGGTGGCGGGCCCTGAGTGGGCCGCCCCGGCCGCCTCCACCTACTACGACATGCGCAAGACCTCGATCTACGGCGGCGCGACCGAAGTACAGAAGAACATCATCTCCAAGATGATCCTGGGTTTCTGAAGGGATAGCTGACATGGACTTCACCTACAGCGAAGAGCAACAGATGCTGGCGGACAGCCTGCGTCGCTTTATCGATACCGAATACACCTTCGAAGCCCGCCGCAAGAGCGCGCGTGCGGGCGAGAGCCTGGATCGCGGCGTGTGGGCCAAGCTGGCCGAGATGGGCGTGCTGGGCCTGACCGTGCCGGCCGACTTCGGCGGCTTCGGCGAAGGCCCCGCGAGCCAGCTGGTGGTGCAGCGCGAACTGGGCCGCGGCCTGGTGCTGGAGCCGGTGACCCCGAGCGGCGTGATGGCCGCGGCCATCCTCGCCGCCAGCGGCAGCCCCGCGCAGAAAGACGAATGGCTGCCCGCGATCGCCGCAGGCGAGCGCATCGTCACGCTGGCCTACCTGGAGCCGGGCACGCGCTACCGTCCGGAATCGGCGCGCGCCAGCGCCGAGCGCAGCGGCGACGGCTACGTGCTCAACGGCACCAAGAGCGTGGTCTGGCACGGCGCCGCCGCCGACGCTTACCTGATCACCGCGCGCGTGGCCGGCAGCAACAAGATCGCGCTGTTCCTGGTGCCGCGCGACAGCAAGGGCCTAGGTGTCACCGCATATCCCACGATCGACGGCCTGCGCGCCGCCGACCTGTCGCTGCTGGACGTGACGGTGCCGGCCAGCGCGCTGGTGGGCGAACCCGCCGACGGCCTCGCCGCGCTGGGCGTGGGCCTGGAGCACGGCATCGCCGCGCTGTGCGCCGAAGGTGCGGGCGCGATGGAAAAGCTGATCGAGATCACGGGCGAATACCTCGGCACGCGCCAGCAGTTCGGCAAGCCGCTGGCGACATTCCAGGCGCTGCAGCACCGCATGGCCGACATGCTGGTGCAGAAGGAGCTGGCGCTGTCGATGGCCTATGTGGCAGCACAGGCGCTGGATGAATCCGATCCCTCGGCGCGCCGCCGCATGCTGTCCGCCGCCAAGGTGACGGTGGCGCGCGCCGGGCGCTTCGTCGGCCAGCAGGCGGTGCAGCTGCATGGCGGCATGGGCATGACTGACGAACTGTCGGTCGGCGACTACTTCAAGCGTTTGACCATGCTGGACCAGTTGCTGGGCGACAGCGACTATCACCTGCAGCGCTTTGGCGAGGTGATGGAAGCCTGAAGCCGGCGCCTGAAGCGGCCTGCGCAGCGGCCTGCGCTGCGCAGGCCATCACTCCCATGCCGCAAGCGCAGGCATGACAGAGGTACCGCTGCACGGCAGCTGAGCCCGCGGCCCCTCTCGGGCCGCGACAGCGGACCACGCATCCCACACCAAAACGCCGCCCCCTGACAAGGGGTGCGGCGTTTCTCTTTTTCTAACACCCCAATGAATCTGAGTTCCCGGCAATTCGTGCGGCAGTGCGGCCACCACCCTCCGCCTGGCGGGCGGCACCTGTGACCGGACCCATGCAAAAGGAAACCGCTTCCTGCTCATGAACCACCCTGCCCCGCCCCGCTCATTGCCACCTTCACTGCGCGCTGCCCTCGGCCTGCTGGCCATGTCGTCGTTGCCATGGGCGCCATGGCAGGACGCGGCTGCACAGGCGCCGGCTTTGGCGGCGACGCCTGCTGCGCAAGTCTCGCCCGCGCAAGCGGCCGGCGCAGCCACGCTTGCCCCGGCCACCAGCGCCCACGTGATGACCCTGCGCCAGATGGGCGCCTACGGCCCGATCGCGCTGCGCGGCGTGGACCAGGCGCGCCAGCTCGACATCGGCGTGCGGCTGGATGAAGTCGTCACCGCCGCGAAGCTGAAGCTGGCCTTCACCTACTCGCCGGCGCTGGTGTTCCCGCTCTCGCATATCAAGCTCACGCTCAACGACGAGGTCATTGCCACGCTGCCGCTCGATGAAAAGGATGCGGGCCGGCTGGTCACGCGCGACTAGCAAGTGCGGCGGCGGTCAAGTCGCGATGCCGAACACTCGCCACCGGCAAAGGAAAACGGCGGCAGGGATTGCCCCTGCTGCCGTTCTTGTTCCTGTGCTGGCGCCTACAGCGTGGCCGCCGTGCCCAGGATCGCCGTGGCCTGGCTCGACAGCGTGCCGCCGTTGCCGTGCACGACCGCCACCTCGGCATCCTTCACCTGGCGCTCGCCGCATTCGCCGCGCAGCTGGCGCACTGCCTCGATGGTGATGAACATGCCGTACATGCCCGGATGCACGCAGGACAGGCCGCCGCCGTTGGTGTTCACCGGCAGCCTGCCGCCCGGGGCAATGCCGCCGCCGCTGACGAAATGGCCGCCTTCGCCCTTGGCGCAGAAGCCCAGGTCTTCCAGGAACAGCAGCGTGTTGATGGTGAAGGCGTCGTACAGCTCGGCGACGTCCACGTCCGACGGCTTCAGGCCGGCCATGGCGAAGGCGCGCTCGCCGGATTCCTTGGCGGCCGTGACGGTCACGTCAGGCATGCACGAGATCTGGCGGTGCCAGGTCGCGGTGGCATTGCCGAGCACGTAGACCGGCGGCTTGGCCAGGTCTTTGGCGCGGTCGGCACGCACCATCACGTAAGCGCCGGCGCCGTCGGTGACCAGGCAGCAGTCGCGCACCGACAGCGGGTCGGACACCATGCGCGCGTTGAGCACGTCGTCGATGCTGAGGGGGTCGCGCATCATCGCCTCGGGGTTCAGCTGCGCCCATTTGCGCGCGGCCACGGCGACTTCGGCCAGGTGTTCGCGCGTGGTGCCGTATTGATGCATATGGCGCGCCGCGGCGAGCGCGTAGGAGGTGATCGGCTGCAGCGGGTTGTACGGGTTCTCGTACGGCTGCGGGTCCAGCACCGCGCGCACCTTCGAGATGCCGGCGCGGCCGACGGTCGAGGTGCGCTGGTTGCTGCCGTAGCAGACCAGCACGGCGTCGCACTGGCCCGACTCCAGCGCCATCATCGCGGGCAGCATGTGCGAGACAAAGCTGGAACCGCCGATCATGGTGCTGTCGACAAACTTTGGCTTGATGCCGAGGTACTCGGCCACCGGCATCACCCACATGGTGGCGCCGACGCTGGCGGTGGCAATGCCATCGATGTCGCGCATCGACATGCCGGCATCCTTGACGGCGGCCTTGGCGGCCTCCACCAGGATTTCCATTTCCGTCTTGCCGTGCGCTTCGCCAAGGCCCGCCTGGCCGACACCGACGATGGCGACGCTGCCACGCAAATTGGACAAACTCATGGCTCAGCCCTCCACCGGATCGAACACGACGAGAGCAGCCTCGCCTTCCTTGCCCTGCGCCACACGCGCCTTCACGCGCATGCCGATGCGCACGCTGGCCGGCGCGATGCCTTCCACCCGGCTCATCATGCGCACGCCTTCGTCCAGGTCGACCAGCACGACGTTGTAGTCGCCACCGGCGTCCGGCTTGCGGCGGATCACGCTGGTGGAGTAGACCGTGCCGGTGCCCTTGGGCTCGACCCAGGCAAGGGTGTCGCCGCCGCAGTGCGGGCAGATATTGCGCGGGAAAAACACGTGGCGCTGGCAGTCCTGGCAATGCTGGATGCGGAACTGGCCTGCGGCGAGCATTTCCGCATAGACCTTGTCCGGACCCGCCGCCGCTTCCTGGTGGGGCATGGAGTCTCCTTCACTTTTGATGGTGCCGCCATGGGCATGCCATGGCACGGTTATGAGCTTGACGCAGTCTTTGCGTTGCAGCAATTCGCTTCTGCGGAAGGGTGGATTTTTGAATGCGGAAAGCGGCGCTGCACAGGGCTTTTGTGGTGGAGCAGACGTCCTCGCCCCACTCCGGCCCTGCAAGCGTTTCAAATCACCAACTCAATCAAGAACGGCCCCTTGCGCCCGTTCGCCATCCGAAACAGGTCGGCAAAGCTCTCCATATCCGTCGCCCGCGCCCCCTCCACCCCCATGCCATTGGCCAGCTTGACCCAGTCCAGGTCCGGATTGCCGATGTCGAGCATGTCCATCGCAGTCTTCCCCGGATTCGCCCCCACGCCCGCCAGCTCGCCCAGCAGGATCGCGTACTGGCGATTGGCCAGCAGTACCACGGTCACATCGAGCTTTTCGCGCGCCATGGTCCACAGCGACTGCAGCGTGTACATCGCCGAGCCGTCCGCCTGCAGCGAAACCACGCGCCGGTCCGGCGCCGCCACTGCCGCGCCCACCGCCAGCGGCAGGCCAGCGCCGATGGCGCCGCCGGTCAGCTGCAGCCAGTCGTGCGGCGCGGCGTGGACCGTGCCGGGATAGAACGCACGACCGAAGCTGACGCTCTCCTCCACCACGATGGCCTGTTCCGGCAGCAGCGCGCTCAGCGTGCGCGCCACGTTCTCGGACGTAACCGCACCGCGCGCCGGCTCGGCGCGCGGTGCGGTATCCGTAGCGGGCAGCGCCACATTACGCGCGCCGACCTCATCGGCCAGCCGCGCCAGCGCCTCGGCCAGGTCTTCCTCGGGCCGCGCCAGCACATGCACCACGGCATCTTCCGGATATGGCCGCGGCGACTTGCCCGGATAGGCGAAGAAGGTCACCGGCGCCGGCGCGCCCACCAGGATCACGTTGCGGATGCCGGCGAGCTTGTCGCGCGCCACGTCGCCCGAATACGGCACGCGGTCCACCGCCAGACGCCCGCGGCCGCGCGATACGCGCGCATTGGACATCGGCGTGATCAGCCGCGCGCCGGTGGCGGCGGCGATGCGGTGCGCATCGGCCAGCGGCGCCTGGCGCAGCGCGCTGCCCGCCAGCACGACTAGCGTGGGCTGGCCCGAGCGCAGCACGCGCGCGGCCTGCTGCACGGCGTCGGGCGAAACCTTGGGCACGGCCAGCGGCGGCAGCGGGCCCGCTACCACGCCGCCGGCATCCCAGCACACGTCGGACGGCAGGATCAGGCTGGCGACGCCACCCGGCGCGGCGCAGGCGGCCTGCACGGCGGCAGCGGCGTCGGCGCCCACCGAGGCCGCGCGCGTGGCGGTGCGCGTCCACACCGAGACTGGGCGGGCCCAGCCCTCGGTGTCGGCGGTCAGCGGCGCATCCAGCGGGCGATGGTAGGTGGCCTGGTCGCCGATGATATTGACCACCGGCGTCTGCGCGCGGCGCGCGTTGTGCAGGTTGGCGAGACCATTGGCCAGGCCCGGGCCGCAATGCAGCAGCGTGGCGGCGGGCTTGTCGGCCATGCGCGCATAGCCGTCGGCCGCGCCGGTAACCACGCCTTCGAACAGGCCCAGCACGCAGCGCATGCCCGGAATGCGGTCCAGCGCCGCGACGAAGTGCATCTCGCTGGTGCCGGGATTGGCAAAGCAGGTGTCCACGCCGTTGGCGAGCAGGGTCTTGACCAGGCTCTCGGCGCCGTTCATCGGTTGCGTATTGTCCATGTCTCGGTTTTTGTGTGGCGGGTTGGCATCGGGGGTGCGGGACTCAGCCGCGGCGCTTGCGCGGCGCAAGCAAGTCGAAATCCAGGCAGACGAATTCGGTGGGGAATTCGATGCGGGCGTAATAGACGATCAGCTCGCCTGCGCCGGGCGCAACGGCGGGCACGCAGGCAAAGCGCCTCAGCTCGGCCACCGGCGCGCCCACGGCAAGCGCCAGCGCCCCGGCCGACTCCGCACCGGCCGCGACGATCGACAGGCGTTGCCGCGCGGTGCTGACCGACAGGCCCGGGAAGCGGTCCAGCACCGGCACCGAGGCGCCGTGCCGGAAGGCCTCGGGCTCGCGCGCAAAGACGCCGGCCTCGATATAGACCTCGCCCACCGCGAAGGGCCGCCCGTCGAGCCGGTGCAGCCGGCGCAGGAAGTGGTAGTCGGCCGCGCGCGCGGCGTTGCATGGCATGCCGAGGTCGTCGGGCAGCGGCACGTTGCCGGCCGACTCCACCATCGCCTCGGTATCCAGTTGCCCGCCCACGGCCACCGCCTCGTCCCAGCTGGTGGACAGCGACACCTGGCGGCGCGTGCGGCACGGCGCCTTGACGAAAGTGCCGCGCCCGCGCGAACGCTCGAGCAGCCCTTCTTCGTCGAGCATCGACAAGGCATGGTGCATGGTCATGCGCGCCACGCCGTACTGGCGGCACAGCTCGTCCAGCGAGGGAATGCGTTCGCCCTGGCGCCAGGCGCCGCTCTCGATCTGGCGGCGGAAGATGGTGGCCAACTGCAGGTAGACCGGCTGGCGGCTGCGCGACAGGAGTTCGGCGGAAGCGGTGTCTGCCATTCGGCGAGGTGGCGGAGGGAGGGGGAGATGCGGGAGCGCTCCCCGCGACCCGGGGAGCGATACGACTTTATAAAAGTCTACAAACCTAGACTACTAGGGTTAACGCGATGGCAAGCAAGCTCGTTCCCGCATGTCGCGGGGCCTCCGATAAGCGGTAAATTCGGCGCTTCTTGTGCTTCGGGCATCACGCTTTTGCGTAGCCCGGAACCCCACTTCAGCGCCCTCCTCGCCCATGGCCAAGCAGCCAGAATGCCACCATGCCCCGACCTCCCCGGGGCAGGCGTGGCTGCCGCTTGCAGCCATCTCAAGGAGTCAACCCATGTTGATGCGAGACGTGATCCCCCATGTTCTCAACCGCGGTACGGCCCTGCCGGAAGCCGGCGTGCTCGAGTCAGGCACGCACAAGACCTTCCACCATGCGATCGACATCTACCTCAAGGATTCCAATGCCTTCATGAACACTTACTTCGCGCGCTATTTCGAGTGGCAGGGCGTGTGCCGGGAGCGCTGGTTCCATGAGTGCATCCACGACAACCTGCTGGCCGCGGGCGGCGTCTTCGTGACCAAGCGCGCGCACCAGGAGTATGTCGAGGAGACCTTCCCGTTCCAGCGCGTGGATTGCTACCTGAATACCTTCCAGGTCAGGCAGTGCTCCGCCTATTTGCTGTTCCGCTTCTGCGTGGGCGGCAAGCCGGTCTCGCTGGGTTACCAGCAGATCGTCTTTGCCGACCGGCAGAAGCGCATTTCGCGCTTTCCCGCGGGCATCATCGAGCGGGTCAGGGAATATGAACTGGCGCTGCCGGAATTTGCGAGCTGATTGGCGTACGCGTTTGCAAACCAGTCCGCGTCCGGCTGAAACCGGGCGGATCTGACATCTGAATTCAGCGCCGCCGGCCGCGGCTCAGCCGGCGGTGCTGGTGCGCAGGCGGCTGTCGGCCATCGAGGTGAAGCGCGGCAGCCGTAGCGTGAAGGTGGTGTGTTCGCCGGGCACCGACTCGCAGTCGATGCGTCCGCCGAAGGTCTCGATCACGCGCCGGCAGAACGCCAGCCCGAGACCCGCGCCACTGCCATGGGCCTTGGTGGAGAAGAAGGGATCGAAGATGCGCGGCATCACGTCGGCGGGGATGCCGGGGCCGGTGTCGCGGAAGCGGATCACGTGGTACTGGCCTTCGCTGGCGCCGGTGATGTCGATGCGCCCGCCGCCGGCGCCGCGCGCGCGGATCGCGTGCAGCGCGTTCTTCAGCAGGTTGAAGAGCACGTAGACCAGCAGCGTGTCGGAGCCGACAAAGCGCCAGTCATGGTCGATGCCGCGCACCTGCACGCAGCCGCGCTCCTCGCCCTGGAACGGAAAACGCTCCAGCGCGGCATGCACGCAATCGGCAATGCCGTGCGGCGCGAAGGTGCTGCGATCGAGCCGCTCCAGCGTGACCGAGGCCAGCGCCATGTCGATCACGGTGCTGGTGCCGTCGACCTCGCGCGTGATCGCGCCGACCAGGCTCGACACGCGCTCCAGTTGCCCGGGCCGCAGGCGGTCTTCGCACAGCCCGTGCTCGACCGCCAGCCGGTAGCCCTGCAGCACCTGCGGCCAGGTGCGCGCCAGTTCCTGCGCCTGCATGCGGATCGTGGCCAGCGGCGTGCGCACTTCATGCGCGACGGTGGCCGCCAGCGAGTAGGGGTGCATCAGGTCGTAGCGCACCACGCTGACCGCCAGGATGCCAAGGCTTGCCGCCACGAAGACCACGCCAGGCGGGTAGAAGGCGATGCCATAGTTGACGGCGTAGTCGACTGCCGCCAGCGAATAGAGCGCCACCGCCACCAGGCACAGGTTGTAGCGCTTGCGGCGTTCGGCCGCGGCATTGTGCCGCGCTTCGGCCAGGATCCACGCGCTGCGCAGCGCCACCAGCACGGTCTGCAGCAGGTGCAGCGGATGCAGCGGCCCGGCCTTGGGATACTCGCCGAAGAAATAGGTGTAATAGCCCGACACCACCTGTCCCGTGCTCAGCAGCAGCATCGCCAGCACCAGGCTCATGCCGTACGAGGCCAGCAGCAGCGGCCGCTCCTGGCGGCGCTCGGTGACCTCGGCGATGAAGTGGTAGAAGGTGGTCGGCAGGAACAGGATGAACAGGTAGCCAAGCCGGGCCAGCAACAGCGCGACGTCGGGATGCGAGGCCTGGAACAGGAACACCCACGTCCCCTGCCAGGCGAAGGTGGTCACGCACAGCAAGAAGAAGGACGCCGAGATGCGCGTCACCCCCTTGGTCACCAGCACATAGAGGCCGTAACCGAGGAAGGTCGACGAGACGAAGGCGGGCAAGGCAGCGTACATGCGCAGAGCAACAAGGCAGGCCAGGCAAGCCGGGCGGATGGTTGGCGTGCCCCCGTGCGCTGCATGGCGGTCGCGCGATGCAGCCTGTCGCCGGGGGACGCCTGACAGGCGCGCGGTGCAAAGAGCGTGGCGCGCCGGGTGCGCGCAATCTTCTTTCGACCGCGACGCGACATGGTATGCCTTCCGTGTGCGGCGTGTGCATCATTCGGTTGCATTCTGAGCTAACGCGCGCTTAATCCACCGCAACTCCCCTCGTTTCGGGGGTATCTGTTGCCCGTTGCGAATGAAACGAACGGCGGGGCGCCCTGGGGCGCCCCGCCGTCTTGCTGCTGTCACGCGCCGCTTACCAGCGGACGTCGCTCTCCCACTGCTTCATTTCTTCCTCGGCCCGTTCCTTGGTGTAGCCATAGCGCTCCTGGATGCGGCCCGCGAGCTGGTCGCGCTTGCCGTTGATCTGCGTAATATCGTCGTCGGTGAGCTTGCCCCACTTTTCCTTGACCTTGCCCTTGGCCTGTTCCCACTTGCCTTCGATCTGGTCCCAGTTCATGATCGCTCCTTCATGCAGTCGCGGCGCGGGCCGCCGCGAAGAGCGGCCCGGTCGCGAGTGAGTCGATGAATGTTCCGCCAGCGGCTGGCGGGATGGCGTGCGGATGCTTACTTGGCGTACTTGGCCTTCACGTCAGCCTGACACTTGTCCTTGGCGTCGCCCGACATCGCGTCGCAGCGTTCCTTGTCGGCCTTGTAGGCAGCGTCGGTGGCGTCCTTCTTGGCGTCGGCGCGGGCTTCGGCAACGTCCGTGCGCGTACCGGTCGCCGCGGCCTTGTCGACCTTGGCAGCCGTCAGGGCTTTCTCATGGACAGCCTTGGCGTCCTTCTTGCAAACGTCCTTGTCGTTACCCTTCTTGTCGTCGCACATTTCCTTGGCCACGTCATAGTCGCGGTCGGCCTTGGTCTTCTCGGCCTTGGCCATCGCCTTTTGCGTGCCGTCGCGGCGAGCTTCCGCCTGGGCCTTGGCCACGTCGCGGTCGCGCTTGGCTTCGGCCTTGCACACGTCCTTGGCGTTGTCCTTCATGCCGTCACATTTGGCGGAGGCAGCCTTGTAATCCGCGTCCGCCTGCTTCGCCGCGGCGTCATAGTCCGCTTTGGATCCAGCAGTCGTCGTCTGCGCCAGGGC
This sequence comes from Cupriavidus sp. PB-02, assembly GCF_058252315.1. Classification (NCBI taxonomy): domain Bacteria; kingdom Pseudomonadati; phylum Pseudomonadota; class Betaproteobacteria; order Burkholderiales; family Burkholderiaceae; genus Cupriavidus; species Cupriavidus sp. PB-02. The sequence goes on along the minus strand of NZ_CM177695.1, from coordinate 682,434 downwards.
AAACCCTCCCGGGGCGGCAATCATCATCGAACACACTGCTGCAGTCAGCCATTTCTTCATCATGTCGAGCTCCTTTCCGGGTGATTGCGTAAGGTACTAAGGTACGCATGAGGGGCCGGCGGCTATGCTGCTGCTGGCCACGCCGTATGTACAGAGTAGGACCCGGGGGATTGCTCAAGCAGGCGAGGGGCTCCGAAAGGCGCGTCAGACTATTCCGACACCAGGGTCCGGTGGCGGCACATCGGCGCGGCATGCACCTGGTTGCGGAGGTGGCGGCATCCCTGGGAGAGGGTGCGCGAGGGAGATGAACAGCGCAGGAGAGGATGGCGATGAAAAAGTGCGGCGCTACGCGTCGACGGCGCCGCTCGCCCGGCGGCGGGGCGTGGCCCCGCCGCCTTGTCATCATCCTGAAATCGACGGCGTCAACACGTTTGCGTCTGGCGCCTCGCCCTCCTCGTCCGGCCAGTTGCGCCCCACCATCCATTCATAAAGCGTCGGCAGCACGATCAGCGTCAGCACCGTGGCGGTGATCAGGCCGCCGATGATGACGATGGCCAGCGGGCGCTGCGTCTCCGAGCCGATGGCGCGCGAGATCGCCATCGGGAACAGGCCCAGCATGGCCAGCAGCGCGGTCATCAACACGGTGCGCAAGCGGTCCATCGAACCGGTCAGCACGGCCTGGCGCACCGGCATGCCTTCGTCGCGCAACTGGTTGAAGTAGGTCACCATCACCACGCCGTTGAGCACCGCCTGGCCGAACAGCGCGATAAAGCCGATCGCCGCCGATACCGACAGCGGGATGCCGGTCAGGAACAGCGCGAACACGCCGCCGATCAGCGCGAACGGGATGTTCGAGATGATCAGCGTGGCGCTCTTGAACGACTTGAAGGCGTTGAACAGCAGCAGGAAGATCACCAGCACCGACAACGGCACCACGATCGCCAGCCGCGCCATGGCACGCTCCTGGTTCTCGAACTCGCCCGACCAGCTGATCTTGACGTCGTCGGCCTTGACGTTCCTGGCTACCAGCTTCTGCATGTCCTTGACCACGCTGCCCATGTCGCGGTCGCGGATAAAGATGCCGATCGAGGTGGTGCGCTGACCGTTCTCGCGGCTGATGTTCATCGCGCCGGAAGCGGCGCGGAAGCTCACCAGCTGCGACAACGGCACCTGCGCGCCGTCGGCGGTCTGCATGAAGATATTGGGCAGGTTCGGCAGCGCGCGCTCGGACGGCTTCAGGCGCACCGCCACGCTGAAGTGCCTCTCGCCTTCCCACAGCTCGGTGGCGGCCTTGCCGGCCAGCGCGGTTTCCATCAGGTCCTGCACGTCGGCCACGTTGATGCCGTAGCGCGCGGCCTGGGCGCGGTCGAACTCCAGTACGTACTGCGGCAGCTCGCCGTCGCGGTCGATAAAGGCGCGCATCACGCCCTTGACCGACTGCACGTTGGCCAGGATCTGGTCGGCCACCCGCTTGTTTTGCTCGAGGCTGTCGCTCTGGACCTTGATCACGATCTGGCCCTTGATCTGCGAAATGCTCTCCAGGATGTTGTCGCGCACCGGTTGCGAGAAGTTGGGCTCGATGCCGGGCAGCTGGCGCAGGTTGTGGTCGATCTCGCCGATGATGCGGCGCTTGTCGTAGCCGTCGCGCCACTGCTTTTCCCCTTTCAGGTCGACCAGGATCTCGACGGTGTTGATCAGCTTGGGATCGGTGCCATCGTCGGGGCGACCCACCTTGGAAATGGTGGTGTTGACCTCCGGCGTCTTGCGGATCACGCCGCGCAACTGCCGCGCCTGCTCGCGCGCCTCGTCGATCGAGACTGACGCCGGCAGGTCGAAGCTGACCCACATCGAGCCTTCGTCCAGTTCGGGCAGGAATTCGCTGCCGAGGAACTTGCCCACGCCCACGGTCGCCACCAACAGGCCCAGGGCCACGCCCACCACCAGCTTCTTGTGGTCCAGCGCCCAGGCGAGCATCGGCTCGTACAGTTTCTTGCAGTAGCGCACCACGAAGTTGTCATCGTGCGCGATGTTCTTCGTCAGCAGCAGGTGGCACAGCAGCGGCACCACCGTCAGCGAGATGATCAGCGAGCCGATCAGCGCGCCCGTCACGGTATAGGCCATTGGCGCGAAGATCTTCCCTTCGTGCCGCTGCAGCGTGAAGATCGGGATGTGCGCGGCGATGATGATGACCATCGAGAACACGGTCGGCCGGCCCACTTCGCTGGTGGCCAGCAGGATCGCGTGCAGCCGCGCCCTGCTGTCCTGGATCTGCTGTTCCTTGAGCTCGCCCAGCCGCTTGAAGATGTTCTCGACCACGATCACGGCGCCGTCGACGATGATACCGAAGTCCATCGCGCCAAGAGACAGCAGGTTGGCGGGGATGCCCACCCAGGTCAGGCCGATGAAGGTCGACAGCAGCGCCAGCGGGATCACCAGCGCCACGATCGCCGCGGCGCGCACGTTGGCCAGGAACAGGTACAGCACCGCCATCACCAGCAGCGCGCCCTCGACCAGGTTGCCGAACACCGTGTGCAGGGTCTTGTCGATCAGCGTGGAGCGGTCGTAGTACGGCACGATCTTCACGCCCTTGGGCAGGATCTGGTCGTCCAGCAGCTCGATCTTCTTCTTCAGCGCCTCCAGCACCAGCGACGGGTTCTCGCCCTTGCGCATCACCACGATGCCCGAGACGATGTTGTCCTCGTCGTCCTGCCCCATCAGGCCCTGCGGCGGCGCGCTGCCGATCCTGACGTCGGCGATGTCCTTGACCAGGATCGGCGTGCCGTTGTTCTCGGCCACCACCACGTTGGCGATATCGGCCGAGGTGCGGAAGCTGCCCAGCGAGCGCAGCAGGAACTGCTGGCGCCCGTGCGTCACGGCACCACCGCCGGCGTTGGCGTTGGCGCGCTGCAGCGCGGTAAAGAGCTGCGACAGAGAGATCTTGGCGTCGCGCATGCGCGCCAGGTTGGGGTTGACCTCGTACTGCTTGATGGTGCCGCCGATCGTGACCAGGTCGGCCACGCCCGGCACCTGGCGCAGGTTCTTCTCAACCACCCAGTCCTGCAGCGTGCGCAGTTCCTGCGGCGTATAGCCCTTGCCGGTCAGGCGAAAGCGGTAGATCTCGCCGATCGCGGTGGACAGCGGCGCCAGGTCCGGATGCACGCCGTCGGGCAGGTCCACGCTGCGCAGCCGCTCCAGGATCTGCTGGCGCGCGGTCACGTCGGTGGCCTTGTCGTTGAAGGTCACCATCATGAACGACAGGCCGAACTGCGTATGCGAGAACACGCGCACGGCGTTGGGCGTGCCGGCCAGCGCGGTTTCGATCGGGATGGTTACCTGGCGCTCCACCTCTTCGGCGGCGCGGCCCGGGTACAGCGTGATGACGTTGACCTGGATGTCGGAGACGTCGGGAAAGGCCTCGATGGGCAGGTTCTTGAAGGCGGCCAGGCCGCCGCCGACGAAGATAAGCAACCCCAGCCAGATAAAGAGCTTCTGGTGCAGGGCAAAGCTGACGATGCGCGAGATCATGTGGCGGCCGTCCTCACTTCTTCTCGGCCGCGCGCGCCGCGTTGACGGCGGTGGCGTCGCGCAGGATGTCCTGCAGGTAGAGATTGCCTTCGGTCACCACGGTCTCGCCGTCCTTCACGCCTTCCAGGATCTCGCTGGTGCCGGGCATGGTCACGCCCACGCGCACCTGGCGGCGCTCGAAGCTGTTGGCGGCGGTGCGCACGAACACGTAGTTGCGGTTGTCGGCCAGGAACACGGCCTTGGACGGCACCGAGATGCCCTTGAACGACGCCGCCGGCAGCTTCGCGGTGACGAACATCTCGGCCTTCAGGCGGCGGTCGGAGTTGGGCACCGACAGCCGTACCTTGATGCTGCGCGCGGTCGGATCGACATAGTCGGCGATCTTGACCACGGTACCGGCAAAGGTCTCGCCGGGATAGGCGGCGGTGCTCAGCTGCACGCTGACGCCGGGCTTGAACAGGCTCAGGTCGGCTTCGCTGGCATCGACCTGGGCCCACAGCGTTGTGGGATCGGTCACCAGGAACAGCGGCGCGGTGGGCTGCTGGTCCGGGCGCAGTTGCATGCCGGGATTGATATTGCGCTCCACCACCAGGCCGTCGATGGGGCTGCGCAGCGCAAAGCGCTGGTTGACCCCATCGCTGCCGCCCTCTGCCGCGCCGTACTGGCGCAGCGCCGCCTGGGTGCGCTGCAGATCGGCCGCAGCGCGCGCGGCATCGGCCTGAGCCTGCTCCAGTTCCTTCTGCGCGACGATGCCGGCGCCGTACAACTCGCGCTGGCGCGCCAGCGCCTTGGCGGCTACCGCGCTGTCGGCGGCGGCCTTGCGCGCATCGGCCTGGGCCACGCCAAAGTCCGGCGAGGTCAGGCTGGCCAGCGGCTGGCCGGCCTTCACCGTCGCCCCGGGCTGCACCAGGATCTCGGTCACACGCCCGGCGAAGGGCGTGAACACGCGCACGGTCTTGTCCTCATTCCAGACCAGGCGCCCGGGCAGATTCAGCATGCGCTCGCCGCCGGTCTTGGCCACTTCGCCGGCAATGCCGGGCAGCGTCTTCACGCTGGCGGGGAACTGGATGGTGTTGCCGGTGACCTTGGGGTCGTCATCGGGCTTGGGCGCTTCGGACTTGCCGCAGGCGGCCAGGGCCAGTGCGCACAGCGACACGGCACAGAGGGCGGAACGGCGGGCAGGCCAGCCGGCGAGGAAGCCGGAGAAGCGGGGGTTGCAGGACATGCTGGACAGGAGAGACATGAGGGAAGCGCGGCAACTGCGGTTTCTGGAGCGGTTCAGGGACGTGTCTGCGAGGTCGTCGCGGCGCCAGCGGTGGTAGAGGTCTGCAGCGCGGCGCGGTAGGCGGACAGCGCCTTGGCGTATTCGCCCTGCGCTTCGACGGCGTCGAGCCGGGTCTGGCGCAGCGCGCGACGCGCATCGAGCAGGTCGAGCACGCCGGTGGCGCCCTTGCTGTAGGCAAACTCGGCGCTGGAGGCCACGCTCTCGGCGGCGGGCAGCACGTCCTCGCGCATCTGCCGCAGCGACTGGCGCGCGGTCTCGAGTTGGCTGCGCAGCCGGTCGATTTCATTGCCGGCCTCGAGCAGCACGCGATTGCGGTCGTCGAGCGCGGCGTAGTAGTCCACCTCGGCACGGCGGGCCTCGCCGCCGTTGCTGTGGCGCACCGGCAGCGGGATCGAAACGAATACGCCGTAACTGTTGCCGGTGCCGTAGGTATTGGTGGCGGAGACGGGAAAGTGCTCGGCCTGTGCGCCCACGGTCACATCGGGCACGCGTCCGGCGCGAGCCAGTTCACGCGCGGAGGCGGCGGCGGCCAGGCGCGCCTCGGCGGCGGTCACGTCGGGGCGGCGCTGCAGCGTGTCGGGGTCGGCCTGGGGCACCGGGGTGTCCACCGGCGGCCAGTCGGGCACCAGGCGGTTATCCGCCAGCGTGCCGGGCACGCCCATGGCCTGGGCCAGTTGCGCCTTGTCGCGGTAGTGGCCGGTCATGGCCTGGCGCATGTCGTTCTGCGCACGCAGCCCGTCGAGCTGCAGCTTGGTCACGTCGGCACGCGCTACGTCGCCCGCCTTGAGCCGCGACTCGCTGGCCTGGCGCGTGCGCTCGTAGAGCCCCAGCGTTTCCCTGAGCACGGCCACGCGCTCCTGGCTGACCAGGGCCTCAAAGAAGGCCTGCTCCACCGCGCCGGTCTGCTGCGCCACCACGGCCTGCACCACCTCGCCCGCCGCGGCGCTGGCCTTGCGCGCGGTATCCACGCGCAGGCCGGCCTTGTTGGCGGTCTCGATCACCTGGTCCACGCGCAGCTTGGAATCGACCGTCTTGCTGCGCAGGTTGCCCGAGCCGACGCCGGCATGCGGGTTGATGTTCTCCACGCCCAGGCTCAGCACCGGGTTGGGCCGCTGCGAGGCGATCTGCACATCCGCCTGGCTGGCTTCCACGCCCCGGCGCGCGGCGATGATGTCGCGGTTGCAGCGCAGCGCGTCCAGGCGCGCCTGTGCCAGCGTCAGCGCGGCGCCGGCCGGCGGGGGCACGCAGGGCCCGGCGGCATCGGCGGAATCAACGTAAACGACAGGAGCAGGGGGAGCAGGGGGAGCAGCAGGAGCCGCGGAAGCACCGGTAGCGGTGGAAGGAGGCGCCTCCGCGGCGCCGGCCGCGGGGCTGGCCAGGACCCCGGTCACAAGCAGGGCCCCCAGGGCGGCACGGGTGAAGACAAAAGGCACGATCAGTCAGGCTCGGTTCGACTACGGTCTGCGGTAAACGACCGTGCCCGCCCAACGGTGCACCGGACCGATGAATTTTCATTGGTCCCCGCCCGCCAGTGCATCGCAAGCCGGGGCTGTCCTGGTGCAACCCTCGCCTGCCGTCCCGATGCAAAAAACGCCACCCGGACACGTTCTCCCGCCCGCATTCAAACCGAATCGCATTACAAACGGCTTTCATATGGCTGACAAAAGCCTTCAAATGCGTGAAAACCCCAAGTAACCGAAAAAATTCGGAAAATGACTACCTGCGGCCAGGCGATTCCCTACGTGGCCCTCGCAAATCCCCTTAAGCCGCCCACCTGCGGCCCCGGCTTACGCCTTGGCGCGGTCGTCCAGCCCGAGGCTGCGGCCGATGATTTCCTTCATGATCTCGCTGCTGCCGGCATAGATGCGCGAGATCCGGGCATCGGTGTACATGCGGCAGATCCGGTATTCCTCCATATAGCCCGCGCCGCCGTGCATCTGCACGCCCTCGTCCACGACCCGCCCCTGTAGTTCAGAAGTCAGCAGCTTGGCCGAGGCCGCGGTCTCCACCGTCAGCGTGCCGGCGTTGTGCTGGAGCACGCACTGGTCGACAAAGGTCTGCAACGCATCGAGCTGCGCGCGCAGCTCCGCCAGCTTGAAGCGCGAGTTCTGGAACGTGCCGATGGCACGGCCGAAGGCCTTGCGTTCCTTCACATAATCCAGCGTGATATCGAAGGCCACCTGCGCCGACGCCATGTAGCCGCAGGCGCCGATCAGCCGCTCCTCGGCCAGGTGGCGCGTCAGGTAGCGGAAGCCCTGGCCCGGCTCGCCCAGCACGTTGGCCTTGGGCACCTTGACGTTGTCGAAGAAAAGTTCCGACGTGTCCTGCGAATGCAGGCCCATCTTGCGCAGCTTGCCCCCGCGCTCGAAGCCCGGCATCCCGCGCTCGACGATAAAGAGGCCCAGGCCGTGGCTGCGCTCCGGGTCGGTGCGGGCGACCACCACCACGTAGTCGGCCAGCTGGCCGTTGGAGATATAGGTCTTGGCGCCGTTGAGCACCCAGTGGTCGCCATGCTCCTCGGCGCGCGTGCGGATGCCGGACAGGTCCGAGCCGGTCTGCGGCTCGGTCATGGCGATGGCAAAGATCGCCTCGCCGCGCGCGGCCGCCGGCAGGAGGCGCAGGCGCTGCTCCTCGTTGCCGATGCGCCCGACATAGGGCGCCACCAGCCGCGAGTGCAGCGTGCCGAAGAAGCCCGAATCGCCATGGCGCGCGTTCTCCTCGATCAGGATCTGCTCGTAGCGGAAGTCCTCGACCCCGGCGCCGCCGTATTTTTCGTCGGCCCACATCAGCAGGTACCCCTGCTCGCCCGCCTTGCGGAACACCTCGCGGTCCACGCAGCCCTGCTCGCGCCAGCGCTCCCCGTGCGGCCCGACCTCGCGCTGGTAGAAGCGACGGGCGGATTCGCGGAAGGCGTCGTGTTCGGCTTCGAAGATCAGGCGTTGCATGGCGGGGTCTCCTTGGATCTGGTGTTCAGGTCGGATGAGTGTCCGCCGGGCCGCGTCCATCAGATTCGTCGGAAAGGATGATTTTTTCTACAACACCCGAATGGGCGGGGCTGCCGGGAAGGCCCGTTCAGTGCAATCTTATTGATATGAATTAGCGATAACTTTCATTTACCGCCGGGCACGCTTCGTGCGCATACTGAATCCACAGACACACGATTCGAGGGAGCGGGCAATGGAAGTCATTCTCTGGATTGCACTGGCGCTGGCCCTGGTCGCGCTGGGTGGCACCGTCACATGGCTGATCGGGACGCTGGTGCCGGAACCGGTCTTCGAGCATGCGCAGAAGCATGGGCGTTTCGCCGGGCTCGAGCCGCGCCCGCCCCGCCGTGGCGGCGGTGGCCGGCGCGTGCGGCAATGGCGATTGGTGGCCGTGCCCGGACCCATGGGGCAATTGGTGCCGGTGCGGATCTGAAGCTGTCGGCAAGGCCTATTGCAGGAAATCCCAGCGCTGCGACCAGTCGGATTCCTCGCGCACGATATCGTGCAGGATGCGCACCGCATCCTGCACCGTGCCGGCAGGGGTCTTCGCGCAGACCAGGAATACCGGGTAGGAGAATTCGGACGCCTCCTCCACGCGCGCCAGCACCCCGCTGTCCAGGTAGCTCTGCACCACGCGCGTCCGGAAGTAGCCGCTGCCGCCGAACTGCAGGATGTATTGCAGCGCCAGCGGCCCCAGGTTGAAGTACAGCGACGCGCGCGCATGCTCCGGCAGCGCGCTGTCATGCTGGCGGCGGAACTCCGGCCCCCAGTCGACATAGACATAGCCGCCGTCGCGCTGCGTCGAGCGGATCAGGATCAGTTTCTCTTCCATCAGGGCCTCGACGTGCATGCCCGGCGCGTACTCCGGCTGGTAGACCAGTGCCGCGTCGAGCGTGCCCGACTGCAGCTTGCGCTGCAGCGCGTCCCCTTCCCCCACCTCCGCCCGCACCGCCTGCGCCGGCATCTGCTGGAGCAGGCGCGTGGTCCACAGCAGCACCAGCGGGTTGCCCAGGCTGATCTCGGCACCGAAGCGGAACAGGCTGCCCAGCCCGGCCGGCAGGGGCAGCTCGCGGCAGGCCGCTTCCCAGGTCTGTACCAGCTGGCTGGCGTAGCCGAGGAAGCGCTGCCCGTCGGGCGTCAGGCGTGCGCCGGCCTTGTTGCGCTCGAACAGACGGCAGTTGAGCTGCGACTCCAGGCTCTTGAGGCGGGCGGTTACCGCGGTCTGGGTGACGTGGAGCTTGTCGGCCGCCGCGAGCAGGCTGCCACTACGCACCACCTGCAGGAAGGTGCGGGCGAGTTCGATGTCCATGGTGTCCCGATGATTGGGCGGTGTGACGAATTGTAAGCAATGGGCGCCAAAAATCGCGAAACGGCCACACATGGATGTACTTCTGATGGCCAGGTATATGCTCGACACGAATAGCCGAAGACCTGACGATAGTCACGCGCAACGTGCGCGATTTTGCGGCCTATCCAGGCCTGCGCATCGAAGACCGGACGCAGCCGCCGGCGGGTTGAATTCCCCGCCTGCGGAGTGTCAGTGCGCCGGCTGCTCCCGCCCCACCGGCCGCCCTGCCGCTGGCATGGCAACCGGCACGGCGCCCGCCATCGGCGCCGCCGGCTCGCTGCGCGCCTCGCGCGGCTGCCTCAGCGGCGCGACACCTTCCGGCGCCTGCAAGGCCACGCCGTTGTCATAGCCCGTGGCAACGGCCTCGAGGTATCCGGGGGCAAATTTCTGTTCCGGCGTCACGGCCTGCACGGCAGGCGCAGCCGCCTGTGGGGCCTCGGCCTTTGCACAGGCCACGCTGTTGAGGCATAAGCCAAGCACACGCAGCAGCACCATGGCGCGGCGCGTACGGTGGAGTTTGGGGTGCGGGCGCAGCGCGCCCTGCCCGCCCTGGCATTGGGGTTGGGTATTCATCGGGATTCTCCGGGGAGCCATTGCTGGCGGGTGGAACTACGAGCTGCGGCGCCGCGCTCGCTGTTCATTGCGCAATGACCGTGCCACCATCACAGCGCCCGTTGCGGCGCGGATTACGGCACTTTCCGGAGGTTGATTGGTGGGGCCGGGCCGACGTCGGCGGTCAGGGTGTCGGGCCGCGCCCAACACCGTCAGCCCGCTTCGCACTGGAGTTCCCGTCAGGGCAGGTATCCAAGCAAGCGCCACCAGAAATAGTCCAGCGGCAGCAACACCAGCACCGTGATCGCCGCCAGCGCCAGGCACAGCCGCGTGCCGTAGCGCAGCCCCACGCCGCCCAGTTGCATCGCGATCACGATCGGCGGCGACTGGTAGGGGAAGAACACTGTGGAGAACACCGGCACCTGCAGCATCAGCACCGTTTCCAGCGGCAGGCCGGTGGCCGCGGCGAACTCCCGGGCCAGCGGTGACAGCACTGCAGGCAAGCCGGGCAGCGTGGTCATCAGCCCCAGGCTGGCACCGACCGCGCCCAGCGCGCCGACGTTGGCCGCGGTATGCCCCGGTGTCAGCTGCAGCCAGTGCAGCAGCGCCTGGCTGATCGCGGTGCCCAGTCCGGTCGATTCCACCACCGCCCCCAGCCCGAGGAAACCCGCCACATAGAGCAACGGCACCAGGTGGACCTGTTCGGTCAGCGCCCTGGACGACACCAGCCCCACGCCCGGCAGCAGGCAGATGATGCTGGCCGCCAGCGCGATCCACGCGGGCGAGATGCCGTGCAGCGCATCGGTGGCAAACCCCAGCACGGCGATGGCGAGGATCACCGCCAGCAGCCGCTCCTGCCGCGCCATCGGCGTGCGCGCGGCCGCGGCCTGCGGCGCCAGTGGCGCGTCGTGCGGGAACAGCCGGCACACCAGCCACACCAGCACCACGGTCTTGAGCAGGCCCAGGATCGGAAAGTGCAGCAGCAGGTAGCTGCCGTAGCTCAGGTTGATGCCGTACAGCGAACTGGCCGCTCCCAGCAGCACGCTGTTGGGAATGTTGGCGGGCAGGATCGTGGTCGGCGGCATATAGCTGGCGGCGGCCACCGTCAGCACGATGCCGATGCGCCCGTTGGAGCCGGGCGCCAGGCCCACGCGATCCGCCAGCGCCAGCACGATCGGGATCAGCAGCAAGACGCGTCCGGTGGTGGACGGCATCAGGAACGCCAGCCCCACGGTGCTGGCCGCCACCATCGCGATCAGCTGCGGATAGGTGCGCATGCGGTGCTTGAAGACGGCATCGGCCAGCCGTAGCGCCAGCCCGCTGTTGCGCAGCGCCACGCCGGTGACCGCGCCACCGAACATCAGCCACCACGCCGGCGAGGCAAACCCGGAGAACACCACCTTGGGCGGCGCGATGTGGAATACCACGGCGCACAGGAAGAACAGCAGCGTGGCGGTCGGCTCGGGCAAGGCGCCGACCGCCCAGCAGCATACGGTCGACAGCACCAGCGCCGCGGCCCAGACCAGCGCCGGGGGCGCGCCCACGGCCTGCCCGGTGATCCAGACCAGCGCGATGCACAGGCCGATGGCCAGCGCCGCCCTGGTGGACTGCTGCAGGCCTGGCTGCGAAATGGGAACAGCAGCGGGAGCAGGAGCGGGAGCAGCGGCCGGCGCCGCCGCCACGGTGGCCTGCGCGGTGTCGGGCGCGTGCAGGCCGAAGCGCGCCACGGCGCGGCGAACGAATGGGGGCATGGAGAAACGTCTCATCGGTGGCGCCGGTCCCGCGCTGCGCGCGCGTAGTGTGGGCAGGTGCCTGTTTTAGGGGGACCGGTAGGTGCCGGGCCTCTTCTGCCTGCATCGTAGGCTGGGCCCGATTGGCCGGGTTACACTTATCGGGCAACTTCTTGCGAATTTATGCCACGCGCCGCCCCAGCCTCTCCTGCGCTTCTCGCGACTGCCACGTCTGCCAAGCCTGCACGCCGGCGCCCGGTCTACTCGCCAGTGCCGCGCGCCCGGCCCAGCGCTGAGCAGCCGGTGATCGCGCACCTGCGCCGCCCGCCCCCCAACGCCGTGATCCATCCGCACCGCCACCCGTGGGGCCAGCTGTCGTTCCCTATCAGCGGCAGCCTGCGCATCACGGCGGCCGGCACCACCTGGCTGGTGCCGGCAATGCGCGCAGTCTGGATTCCGCCGGACGTGGAGCACGACACCGTGGTGCTGGGCGCGGTGCGCTTCTACGCCTGCTATATCGCGCCGCAGGCCTGCACGCTGTCGGCGAGTTCCTGCGTGGTGCTGGAGGTATCGCCGCTGCTGCGCGAACTGATGGAGGCACTGGCCCACGACGACACCCTGGGCGAGCGCCGCCGGCAGCTGTGCGCCAGCCTGCTGGTGGAAGAACTGGCAGCCGCGCGCACGCTTTCGCTCGGCCTGGCGCTGCCGTCAGACCGCCGCCTACAGGCGCTGTGCCACGCGCTGATGGAAGACCCCGGTTCGACGCTGACGCTGTCCGAATGGGCCGCGCGCACCGGCGCCAGCGAGCGCACGCTGGCGCGCCTGTTCGAAAGCGAGCTGAAGACAAGTTTCGGCCACTGGCGCCAGCAACTGCGGCTGGCGCATGCGGTCGACCTGATGTGCCGCGGCAAACCGCTGGCGCACGTGGCGGCCGAGACCGGCTATGCCCACGCCGGCGCGTTCTCGACCATGTTCCGGCGCGCGCTCGGGCAGACTCCGCGCGACTTCATGGCGCGCCGGCGCGCCGGCGCCGGCGACTGAACGCCGCGGCGTTCGGGCTGGGGGAGCGCCGCGGCGCTCAGGGTTTTACCGCCGCGGCCAGCACGGCCGGCATCGGCACCTCGAAGCCGCTGCCGCGCATATAGGCGGCGACCGTACCGCGCAGCACGGCGCGGATCTCGTCGCGGGCCTTCGGTGTCTGCGCGCGCAGCGTGGCCGCGGCGCGCACGGTGCCTTGCGCCAGCGCGTCAAACAGCTGGTCGGGCGTGGAGAAGCGCCACACCTGGTGCACATGCCGGCAGGTGGGCGAGACAAAGCCGGCCTTCTGCAGCGCGCTGCGGCATTCCCCCGGATCGCTGAACAGGAAGAAATTCGGGCCGGCCGGGATATCGACCTCCATCGAGCCATAGGCGCGGATCGCGGCATAGACGGCGCCGAAACCCACCGCCCGTTCGGGCGCGTCCCAGACCGTGAAGGCAATGTGCCCGCCCGGGCGCAGCACGCGGAAGGCTTCGTTCAGCGCGGCGTCGGGATCGGACAGGTGGCACATGCCGAAGCCGTTGACGACCACGTCGAAGCTGGCATCTTCAAACGGCAGCGCCTGCGCGTCGGCCTGTTCGTATTGCACATCGGGATAGAGCTTGCGGGCCAGCTGCACCTGCGCCAGCGAAAAGTCGATGCCGATGGCCTCGGTCCCGCGCCGCGCAGCCGCCGCGGCGACATGGCCGGAGCCGCTCGCCACGTCGAGCACGCGCTGGCCGCCGGCGGTATGGGCTTCGTCCAGCAAGGCCTCGATCGATTGCTTGGTTACGTGCGACAGGTGTTCCTGGTACTGGCTGACGACCTCCGGATCCTCCCAGCCAGCCAGTTCAAAGGCGCGAAACGAATCTTCGGTGTGATTCATGACCCCCTCCTCGGCATCGGTATCCAGGCTGCCGGTTGCCCGGGGGAACTGCGCAGGCGCGATGAAGCCGCGCCGCGCGACCCAGTCACGCGAAGTATAGACAGCGCCGGCTGCCCGCAGGGCCCGCTCGCTCAGGCAAAGCGCAGCGGCGCCACCGGCGCGAAATACACCACTCGCACGGCCACGGAAGCGACGATGAACCGCCAGCTGGGCGCCGGCTGCGGCAGCGCGGGCAGCGCCACGGCGGCGATCAGGCCTGCGGTGACCGCCACCATCACGGTCGAGAGCATCTTGTCGCCGCCGCCCTTGACCACCGCGTTCCATGCGGCATGCAGGAAGGCGGCAAGCAGGACGACGGCGAAGACGGTCAGGGACATGGAAGGGCGGCGCGGATCGGCTCGGGGAACGCGGTCACTCTGATGGCGCCACGCGCGTGCCCGCCGACCGCCACCCGCTTCGCTGCCCTACTTCGCCCCGCTCACCCGCCACACCATGTTGCCCACGTCGTCGGCCACCAGCAGCCCGCCGCGCGTGTCGATCGCCACGCCCACCGGCCGCCCGCGCGCCTTGCCAGTTTCGTCGAGAAAGCCGGTCAGCACGTCGAACGGCGCACCGTTGGGCCGACCCTGGCTGAACGGCACGAAGATGACCTTGTAGCCGGCCAATGGCCTGCGGTTCCACGAACCGTGCTGGCCGATGAACATGCCATCGCTGAAGCGCGCCGGCAGGCTGTTGCCGCTGGCGGCGGCCAGTCCCAGCGGCGCGGTATGGGAGCCAACCGCGTAGTCGGGCACGATGGCCCGCGCGACCAGCTCCGGCGCCGGCGGCTTGGCGCGCACGTCGACGTGCTGGCCGTAGTAGCTGTACGGCCAGCCGTAGAAGCCGCCGTCGCGCACCGAGGTGATGTAGTCCGGAACCAGGTCGCTGCCGATCTCGTCGCGCTCGTTGACGGCGGTCCACAGCACGCCGGTGGCCGGCTCCCACGCCATGCCGTTCGGGTTGCGCAGGCCGCTGGCGAAGATACGGTGCGTGCCGGTCTTCGGGTCGACCTCCCAGATGGCCGCGCGCCCGGCTTCCTTGTCCATGCCGTTCTCGCCCACATTGCTGTTGGAACCCACCGTCACATAGAGCTTGCTGCCGTCGCGGCTGGCGATGATGTTCTTGGTCCAGTGGTGGTTGAGCGGCCCGCCGGGCAAATCCACCACCTTCTGCGGCGCCGCGCTGATCTGGGTCTGGCCGGGCTGGTAGGGGAAGCGCAGCACCGCGTCGGTGGCGGCCACGTAGAAATCATTGCCGACCAGCACCATGCCGAACGGCGAGTTCAGGTCCTCCAGGAACACCGAGCGCTGGTCGGCCACACCATCGCCGTTGGCGTCGCGCAAGAGCGTGATGCGGTTGGCGCTGGGCGTGCCGGCGCCGGCGCGCGTCATCACCTTCTTCATGATCCAGCCCTTGATGCCCTTGCCATCGTCGGGCTTGGGCGGGGCATTGCTCTCCGCCACCAGCACGTCGCCGTTGGGCAGCACGTAGACCCAGCGCGGATGGTCGAGCCTGTCGGCAAAGGCCGTCACGGCCATGCCCTCGGCAGGCACCGGGCGCTGGCCCTCGGCCCAGCCGATGGCCGGTGCGATCTTGACGGTGGGGATGGCGGTCTTGTTCGGGGGCGGCAGCTGCGGGGTGGGACCGAAGCCGGCTTCGGAGGGCAGCTTGGCCGATTCGCCGCAGGCGGCCAGGGCTGTGACAGCAACCGCCAGCAGGGCGGCTCGCAACAGGGGCGGGCTCGATCGGGACGGGGTGGGCATCGGCATGGTCCGGGCTCCTCAGGCAAGGCATGGCCACGCCGGGTGCGCAGCCCGGCGCGCCTGCTCTTGGACTATAGGACGCAGGCCCGCCGGCCCTCTGTAGGGCGCCGGCGCAGCCGTCGTGTAGGACAAACACGCACAGGTGCGCCGCCAGCGCCGCGCCGCCGCCAGCCTCAGCCGCGGTGCGGCGTATCGAGCCCCTTGATCACGGCCGGACGCGTCACGAAGGCTTCCAGCGCGCGCGTGACGTGCGGGAAGTCCTGGATGCCGACAAGCTCGCCCGCCTCGTAGAAGCCGACCAGGTTGCGCACCCACGGGAAGGTGGCGATATCGGCAATGGTGTACGCGTCGCCCATGATCCACGCGCGGCCGTCCAGGCGCTGGTTCAGCACGTTCAGCAGGCGGCGGCTTTCGGCCACGTAGCGGTCGCGCGGGCGCTTGTCCTCGTAGTCCTTGCCGGCGAACTTGTTGAAGAAGCCCAGCTGCCCGAACATCGGCCCGATGCCGCCCATCTGGAACATCACCCACTGGATGGTCTCGTAGCGGCCCGCCGGGTCGGCCGGGATCAGCTTGCCGGACTTGTCGGCCAGGTACAGCAGGATCGCCCCCGATTCGAACAGCGCCAGCGGCTTGCCGCCGGGCCCGTCGGGATCAAGGATGGCCGGGATCTTGTTGTTCGGGTTCAGCGACAGGAATTCCGGCGACATCTGGTCATTGGTGTCGAAGCGCACCAGATGCGGCTCGTACGGCAGGCCGGTCTCTTCCAGCATGGTCGACACCTTGACGCCATTGGGCGTCGGCAGCGAGTAGAGCTGGATCCGGTCGGGATGCTGCGCCGGCCATTTGCGGGTAATCGGAAAGGCGGAAAGATCTGGCACGTGGCCTCCAGTTGCGCGATGGCCGCCGCGGGCGGGCCCACCGGTTTGCGGGAAAACCGGATGATAGCCCGGGTGCCGGAAGCGTGCCGAAGCCGCCGCGGGCGCCGTCGGCACGCCTCCCTCCCCTGCCTTGATATCGGGCGCTTCCCAGCGCATGGCGTCGCAAGCCCGCCATTGTCCGGAGTTTCGCCGAACTACGATTTTTTGGTTTTTGGCCCGCTCATATAGTCGCGTCTCCTTCTAGCAAGGAACCAGGCGATGACCGCAAGGTCGTCCCGCCAGGGCTTAACCAACCCCATTGATCTCTTTCGCAAACATGAACGCTAAGCTTTTCGCCGCCATCGCGGCGTTGACCGCCGCGGTCCCGCAATTCGCCAATGCGGCTGACGGCACCATTACCTTCAACGGCAAAATCACCCCGGTGAGCTGCACCATCTCGGGCAACGGCTCCACCTCGAAGGACTTCACCGTCGTGCTGCCCGACGTGTCGGTCTCGTCGCTGGACACCGCCGGCAGGACCGCCGGCCGCACCGGCTTTACCATCGGCCTCAGGTGCACCCCGGGCACGGGTCCGGTGCATACCTTCTTTGAAGCCGGACCGAACGTGGACACCACCACCGGCCATCTGAAGCTGAATGCGGGCGGCGCGACCAACGTGCAGATCGGCCTGCGGAACGGCATCGACGCCTCGGAAATCCGCCTGGACGCCCCCGATGCCGCGCAGAACTCCAAGGCCGTGACGCTGGTCGACGGCAACGGCACGCTGAGCTACTACGCCGAGTACGTCGCCACCGGCGCAGCCACCCCGGGCGTGGCTGAAGCCAGCGTGCTCGCCACCATCGCCTACGAGTAAGCCGGCCACTGCGCCGCCACGCCGGGACGGGCCCACGCGCGTCCCGTTTGCCTTGCCTCGACTCACAGAAACATGATCTCCATTCCCCTGCGGCCGATGCTTGCGGCCGTGTTCTCGATCGGCATGGCCTTCTGCGCCGCCGTGCACGCATCGGTCGTGATCGGCGGCACGCGCGTCATCTACGATGCGCGGGACACCGAAGTCACGATCAAGCTGACCAACGAGGGCAAGAACCCGGCGCTGACGCAGGTATGGCTCGATACCGGCAACCCGAATGACGATCCCTCGCTGATCAGCACGCCATTCGACATCGTGCCGCCGCTGGCACGGATCGACGCCGGCCGGGCGCAGACGCTGCGCATCATCCATACCGGCGCAGCGATGCCGGAGGGCAATGAATCGCTGTTCTGGCTGAACGTGCTGGAAGTCCCGCCCAAGCCCAAGTCCGCGGGCGGCACCGACAACTTGCTGCAGCTCGCATTCCGGTCCCGCATCAAGCTGTTCTACCGCCCGCGCGGACTGGCGGGCGCGCCGGCGGACGCGCCGGCGCAAGTCCGCGGGCGCCTGGCCACCGCTGACGGCAAGCCCGTCATCGAGGCGCATAACCCCACGCCCTACCACGTCTCGTTCACGGTGCTGGACCTGCTGGACGGCAAGGCCGCCGGAAACACCCCAGCGGCACCGATCACCGCCGGCATGGTGGCCCCGGGCGAAGCGCGCCGCTTCCCGCTGCCAGCGGGCATGCAGGTCACGGCGGGCGCGCAGATGCGCTACCGCGCGATCAACGACTACGGCGGCGACGTGGAAGGACAGGCCAGCGTGGAAGCCGCTGGCGAGCCCGGCTCGCCAGCCCCCTCGCCGGCTCCAGCCCCGAAGCAAGAGGCGGGGGCAGCGCGGGAGCCGTAGCAGCACTGCCCTGATTCGGGCGCGGCCGCGGTGCCGCATCGCCGGCGCCTCCTTTGCGAGGCCGCCGGCACCTACCCGGAGCGCCCGCGCGCAGACGCCGGCGCCCTGACAACGAGGCGCTGGGGTTCGTTCTACCTGTCCGGCTCGACCCAGAACTACTGGAACCGCAAAGGCTCCGATACGCAGTTCGTGCTCGGCTACAACAACAGCTTCGGACGCATCAACCTGGGCGTGACCGCATCGCGCCAGTTCAATGTCAGCAGCGCGCGCTGGGAAAACCGCGTGATGCTCAACCTCGGCGTGCCGCTTGGCAAAGGCGCGCATGCACCGTACTCGATGACCAGCGCGCAGACCGACTTCCACGGCGCCACCAGCCTGCAGGAATCGGTCACCGGCTCACTGGGCGTGGACAATGCCTTCACCTACGGCCTGAATGCCGGCTACAACAATGACCGCCAGGGCGAGTCCGCCAGCGTTGGCGCCAGCGCCGGCTACGTGGCCCCGTTCGCGACGCTAACCGGCAGCGCCAGCACCAGCCGCAACTACACGCAGGCCAGCGCCGGCATCTCCGGCGGCATCGTGGCCTATCCCGGCGGTGTCGCCTTTACCCCGACCCACAGCGATACCGTGGCTGTGATCGAGGCCGACAATGCCACCGGCGCGCGCGTGGTCAACAACAACGGCGCGCGCGTCGACCCCTGGGGCCATGCGATGGTGTCCGGCCTGATGCCGTTTGCCCGCAATGAAATCGAGATCGATCCGCGCGGCCTGCCGCTGGACGTTGAATTCAAATCGACTACACAGGCCGTGGTGCCGACCGCCGGCGCGGTCGTGGTGGCGCGCTTCGACACCACCAGCGCCGGGCGTGCCGCCGTGCTGCGCGCACTGACGCGCGACGGCAGGCGGCTGCCGTTCGGCAGCGATGTGCTGGACAGCGAGGGCAACACCGTCGGCACCGTCGGTCAGGGCGGCCGCATCGTCGCCCAGGGACTGAAGGCGGACAGCGGCGAACTGGTAGTGCGCTGGGGCGAAGTGCCCTCGGCCCAATGCCGCTTCCACTATGATCTACCCGAGGCGAAGCTGCAGCGCGGCAAGCCGCTGCCGCAGATCGACGTGTGGTGCCAGGATCCGGTGGTCAAGGCAGGACGGGACCAGCGCTAGCAGCGCCACCCCCAATGGAAAAGGCCCCGCCTCTGCGAAGAGGCGGGGCCTTTCCAATGCCGGCCACCGCATCGCGGCGCCGGCCCGGCAGTGCGACAGTCCTTAAACCGTCACGCCATCAGCCACTTCCTTGAAGTCCTCGATCTGGTCGAAGTTCATGTACTTGTAGATCTTGTCGCCGTTGGCGGTGAGCACGCCCATGTCGGCCATGTACTCGTCCTTGGTCGGGATGCGGCCCAGGCGCGAGCAGATCGCCGCCAGTTCGGCGGAACCTAGGTACACGTTGGTGTTCTTGCCCAGGCGGTTCGGGAAGTTACGGGTGCTGGTCGACATCACCGTGGCGCCTTCGCGCACCTGTGCCTGGTTGCCCATGCACAGCGAGCAGCCCGGCATCTCGGTGCGGGCACCGGCGGTGCCGAACACGCCGTAGTGGCCTTCCTCGGTCAGTTGCTTCTGGTCCATCTTGGTCGGCGGAGCGACCCACAGCTTGACCGGGATGTCGCGCTTGCCTTCCAGCAGCTTGGAGGCTGCGCGGAAGTGGCCGATGTTGGTCATGCACGAACCGATGAACACTTCGTCGATCTTGGCGCCGGCCACGTCCGACAGGGTCTTCACGTCGTCCGGGTCGTTCGGGCAGGCTACGATCGGCTCGTGCACGTCGGCCAGGTCGATCTCGATCACGGCGGCGTACTCGGCGTCGGCGTCCGGCTCCAGCAGCTCCGGCTTGGCCAGCCACGCTTCCATGGCCTTGATACGGCGCTGCAGGCTGCGCGGGTCTTGATAGCCCTGGGCGATCATCCACTTCAGCAGCGTGATGTTGCTGTTGATGTATTCGATGATCGGGTCCTTGTTCAGGCGCACCGTGCAACCGGCGGCCGAACGCTCTGCCGACGCGTCCGACAGTTCAAACGCTTGCTCGACCTTCAGGTCGGGCAGGCCTTCGATTTCCAGGATGCGGCCCGAGAAGATGTTCTGCTTGCCTTGCTTGGCCACGGTCAGCAGGCCTTGCTTGATCGCGTACAGCGGGATCGCGTTGACCAGGTCGCGCAGGGTCACGCCCGGCTGCATCTGGCCCTTGAAGCGGACCAGCACCGATTCCGGCATGTCCAGCGGCATCACGCCGGTGGCGGCGGCAAAGGCCACCAGGCCCGAACCTGCCGGGAAGCTGATGCCGATCGGGAAGCGGGTGTGCGAGTCGCCGCCGGTGCCGACGGTGTCGGGCAGCAGCATGCGGTTCAGCCACGAGTGGATCACGCCATCGCCCGGGCGCAGCGAGATGCCGCCGCGGGTGCTGATGAACTCAGGCAGGGTGTGGTGGGTCTTGACGTCGACCGGCTTCGGGTAAGCGGCGGTGTGGCAGAACGACTGCATCACCAGGTCGGCCGAGAAGCCCAGGCAAGCCAGGTCCTTCAGCTCGTCACGGGTCATCGGGCCGGTGGTGTCCTGCGAGCCCACCGAGGTCATCTTCGGTTCGCAGTAGGTGCCCGGGCGGATGCCCGTGCCTTCGGCCAGGCCGCAGGCGCGGCCAACCATCTTCTGTGCCAGCGTGTAGCCCTTGCCGGTATCGGCCGGGTTCTGCGGCAGGCGGAACAGCGTCGACGGGGCCAGGCCCAGCGCCTCGCGCGCCTTGGCGGTCAGGCCACGGCCAACGATCAGCGGAATACGGCCGCCGGCGCGGACTTCATCGAACAGCACGTCGGACTTGACCTTGAACTCGGCGATCACTTCGCCGTTCTTCAGGGCCTTGCCGTCGTAGGGGCGCAGCTCGACCACGTCGCCCATTTCCATCTTCGACACGTCCAGCTCGATCGGCAGCGCGCCGGCGTCTTCCATGGTGTTGTAGAAGATCGGGGCGATCTTGTTGCCCAGGCACACGCCGCCGAAGCGCTTGTTCGGGATGAACGGGATGTCTTCGCCGGTGAACCACAGCACCGAGTTGGTGGCGGACTTGCGGCTGGAGCCGGTACCGACCACGTCGCCCACGTAGGCAACCAGGTGACCCTTTTCCTTCAGCGATTCAATGAACTTGACCGGGCCGCGCTTGCCGTCTTCTTCCGGCTGGAAGGCAGCGCCGTCGCGCTTGTTCTTCAGCATGGCCAGCGCGTGCATCGGGATGTCCGGGCGGGTGGTGGCGTCCGGGGCCGGCGACAGGTCGTCGGTGTTGGTTTCGCCCGGCACCTTGAACACGGTGATGGTCAGGCTTTGCGGCACTTCCGGGCGGCTGGTGAACCACTCGGCGTCGGCCCAGCTTTGCAGCACGGACTTGGCGTTGGCGTTGCCCTTGTCGGCCTTTTCCTTCACGTCGTGGAAGGCGTCGAACATCAGCAGGGTCTTCTTCAGCGCGTCGGCGGCGACGGTGCCGACTTCGGCGTCGTCCAGCAGCTCGATCAGCGGCGAGATGTTGTAGCCACCCAGCATGGTACCCAGCAGCTCGGTCGCCTTGGCGCGGGTGATCAGGGCGCACTTTTCCTTGCCCAGGGCGACGGCGGCCAGGTACGACGCCTTGACCTTGGCGGCGTCGTCCACGCCGGCGGGAACGCGGTGGGCGATCAGTTCGACCAGGGTCTGCTCTTCACCGGCGGGCGGGTTCTTCAGCAGTTCGATCAGCTCGGCCGTCTGCTTGGCGGTCAGGGGCAGAGGGGGGATGCCAAGCGCGGCGCGCTCGGCCACATGTGCGCGATAGTTTTCAAGCATGGGAACCTGCTGAGTAATTAGGTTTAGAAAGTCTCGTTACGTCGCGATTGTAGTCCGAAGCCGACCTAAGGTCAAATGTCTTATATCTTATATAAGAGTGAAAATCAGAAAAGCGCGACAGATCAACGGTTTGCATCGCAGAAGTCATGCAAGACCACATAAAAGCCTACCCGAGTAGCCTAGTAGGGAATGCCGGCGGGCATCACGATCCCGCTGCAAGGATAGGCCTCAACATCAGGCCCCGAAAATCCCCGAATCGCCCGGAAAGCTACGCCAGCACTCAAGTTCGCCCCGCGCGAAGCGTTAACCAGCCTGCAGGCGCGCACCACGAAGCGCCCGCTGGCGTAGCCATGCCCGCCCCCTTTCCGCTCAAACGGCCAAGCTGAAAGGGTTTCCCCCTTTTTTTCGGCCCTTTGCTGGCCTGCGATTCCGGAAGAATGGCAGGCATTCCGACACAGGCTTCTCATGGCGAACACGGCTTCCCCTTCCCGGACTGGCAGCAACTCAGGCAAGCGCGGTCGGCTGCTGCTGATCGGCGGCGGCGTGCTTGTCGTGGCACTGGGCGCCGGAGGATTCGTGCTTGGCAGCGTGCTGAGCAACCGCCAGCCGGCCGCAGCCGCAGCGCCGGCCGCCCCGGTGATCCCGCCGCCGATCTTCGTGCCGCTGGATGCATTCACCGTCAACCTCAAAAGCGAGGACGGCGACCGCTTCCTGCACACCGGCCTGTCGCTGAAGGTGGCCGATACCGAGACCCAGGCCCGCCTGGCCCAGTACCTGCCCGAGGCCCGCAGCCGCATCCTGCTGCTGCTGTCCGCCAGGCAGCCGGCCGAGCTGGCCACGCTCGAAGGCAAGCGCAAGCTCGCCGCCGATATCCGCGACACCATCAGCAAGCCATTCGCCAACGGCCTGCCGGCCCAGCGCGTGCTGGATGTGTTGTTCACCTCTTTCGTGGTGCAGTAAGCGCAAGCCAGGGCAGCACCGGTTTCATCCATAACGCCGCACAAGGGGCAGGACACTAGATGGCCTACGACAAGTTCCTCTCGCAAGACGAGGTCGACGAGCTGCTCAAGGGCGTATCCGGCGAGGCCGATACACCCAAGGCCAGCGAGCCTGCGCTCGATGACAGCGGGGTGCGCCCCTACAACCTGGCGACGCAGGAACGCATCATCCGCGGCCGCCTGCATACGCTGGAAATCATCAACGAGCGCTTTGCGCGCTCGATGCGCACGGCGCTGTTCAATTTCATCCGCCGCGGCGCGGACATCACCGTGGGCAGCATCAGGATCGAGAAGTTCGGCGACTTCGCGCGCAACCTGCCGATGCCGACCAACCTGAACCTGGTCCACCTGAAGCCGCTGCGCGGCACGGCGCTGTTCGTGTACGACCCGAACCTGGTGTTCCTGGTCGTGGACAACCTGTTCGGCGGCGATGGCCGCTTCCACACCCGCGTGGAAGGCCGCGACTTCACCCAGACCGAGCAGCGCATCATCCAGCGCATGCTGGAGCTGACGCTGACCAGCTACGGCAACGCCTGGCGCACCGTGCACCCGATCGAGACCGAGTACATCCGCTCGGAGATGCATCCCAAGTTTGCCAACGTCGCCACGCACAACGAGGCCGTGGTGACTACCGCCTTCCATATCGAACTGGGCGCCGTCGGCGGGCAGCTTCATGTCTGCCTGCCCTACGCGATGATCGAGCCGCTCAAAGACCTGCTGATGAATCCGCTGCAGGACGAGAAGGAAGTCGACAAGGGCTGGGTCGACCAGCTCTCCACGCAGTTGCGCGCCGCCGAAGTGGAACTGGTGGCCGAGTTCGCCCACCTGCAGAGCACCGTGGCTGAAGTGCTGGCGATGCGCGCCGGCGACGTGCTGCCGATCGAGCTGCCGGAGAAGGTCTTCGGCAAGGTGGATGGCGTGCCCGTGATGCAATGCGGCTTCGGCACCATGAATGGCCAGTACGCGCTGCGGGTAGAACGAATGATCAATCACCAGGACAGCGATTCCCACCTGGACATTAAGGACACCGATTATGAGTGACGGCATCGAGGACAAGCCGGTCGATCCGATGGACGACTGGGCCAGCGCGCTGGCCGAACAGACCA
Organism: Cupriavidus sp. PB-02; assembly: GCF_058252315.1. NCBI lineage: Bacteria > Pseudomonadati > Pseudomonadota > Betaproteobacteria > Burkholderiales > Burkholderiaceae > Cupriavidus > Cupriavidus sp. PB-02. The sequence continues at coordinate 658,709 of NZ_CM177695.1, read as the reverse complement.
GCGCCACAACTGCCGAGGTGCCCGCAGCAGCCGCACCCGCTGCCGCGCCCGCGGCCACCCCGGCCGCCGCCACCGTCTTCCAGCCCCTGGCTAAGGAAGCGCCGAGCGGCTTCCACAACGATATCGAGATGATCCTCGATATCCCGGTGCAACTGACGGTGGAACTGGGCCGCACCAAGGTGCCCATCAAGAACCTGCTGCAACTGGCGCAGGGTTCGGTGGTGGAACTGGACGGGCTGGCCGGCGAGCCGATGGACGTGCTGGTCAACGGCTACCTGATCGCTCAGGGCGAGGTGGTGGTGGTGAACGACAAGTTCGGCATCCGCCTGACGGACATCATCACGCCGTCCGAACGCATCCGCAAGCTGAACAAATGACCGTCCTGAAGCGCCCCGTGCGCGGCGCCGCCCTGACTGTCCGTCAGCGTGCGGCATGCGCGAGCCTGGCCGTGCCTGCGGCCTTGCCTGCCGCCGCCACGGCCGCCCCGGCCTCGGAAAGCACCCACGCGCCGGCGGTCAGCGGCGCGGCCAGCCTGGCGCAGGCCGGGCTGGGGCTGTTTGCCGTGATCGCCCTGATCCTCGGCATGGCGTGGGTGGCCCGGCGTGCCGGGCTGGTGCGCCAGGCCACCGGCGGCGTGATGAAGGTGGTCGGCAGCACCATGCTCGGCGCGCGCCAGCGGCTGGTGCTGGTGGAGGTGGGCGATACCTGGCTGGTACTGGGCGTGAGCCCGGGCGAAATCCGACCACTGCACAGCATGCCGGCCGGCAGCACCGGCGCCAACACGATCACCGCACCCGGCGCCACGGTAGCGTCGCAACAGCCGACCGGCGGCAGCTTTTCCGAAAGGTTGCTGCGCTCGATGCAAAACCAGTTCAAGTCATGAATTTCCCGCGTGCCGCGCTGCGGCGCCGCTCCCGGCCCGTGCGCGCAGCCGTGGCCGCGCGCTGTCTCCCGATGCTGTCCCTGCTGGCGCTGATGCTGGCCACCGCCGTGCTGGCTTTCGCTCCGCTGCCGGCCTGGGCGCAGTCCCTGCCGGGCGTGATCAGCAAGCCCGCGCCGGGCGGCGGCCAGATCTGGTCGTTGCCGATACAGACGCTGGTGCTGCTGACCTCGCTGTCGTTCCTGCCGGCGGCGATGCTGATGATGACCGGCTTCACCCGCATCATCATCGTGCTGGGCCTGCTGCGCAGCGCGCTGGGCACGGCCACCTCGCCGCCCAACCAGGTGCTGGTGGGCCTGTCGCTGTTCCTGACCTTCTTCGTGATGGCACCAGTGCTGGACCGCGTCTACAACGACGCCTACAGGCCGCTGTCGGAGAACAAGATCAGCCTGGAGGCGGCAGCCGCCAAGGCCGCCGAGCCGCTCAAGGCCTTCATGCTGCGCCAGACCCGCGAGAAGGACCTGGCGATGTTCGCGCAGATGGCCAAGGCGCCCGAGATGCAGGGCCCGGAAGAAGTCCCCCTCAGTATCCTGGTGCCGGCCTTCGTCACCAGCGAACTGAAGACCGCGTTCCAGATCGGCTTCACCATCTTTATCCCGTTCCTGATCATCGACCTGGTGGTTGCCAGCGTGCTGATGGCGATGGGCATGATGATGGTGCCGCCGGCCACCATCTCGCTGCCGTTCAAGCTGATGCTGTTCGTGCTGGTGGATGGCTGGCAGCTGCTGCTGGGATCGCTGGCGCAGAGCTTCATGAACTGAGAGGCGCCCCGCCTCACCTCTCCAGAACCCGAGCCATGACCCCGGAAACCGTAATGACCATCGCCACCCAGGCGATGAAGATGACGCTGCTGCTGGCCGCCCCGCTGCTGCTGGTGGCACTGGCCGCCGGCCTGGTGGTGAGCCTGTTCCAGGCCGCGACCCAGATCAACGAAATGACGCTGACCTTCATCCCCAAGCTGATCGCGCTGTTCGTCACCATGGTGCTGGCCGGCCCGTGGATGATCAACACCATGGTCGACTATATGCGCGAGGTGTTCCAGAGCATTCCCGCGCTGGCGCACTGACGCCCGCCGCGCGCCTTTCCATTTCCGGCTCCCCGACTGCCCGCCGTGATCGAAGTCACCTCAGCCCAGCTCTACAGCTGGCTCGCGGCGTTCCTGTGGCCATTCTTCCGCATCCTGGCGCTGGTCGGCACCGCACCGCTGTTCGGTGAATCCACCATCCCGCGGCGCGCCAAGATCGCGCTGTCCGCCATGATCGCGATGGTGGTGTCCCCCACCATCGCGCAGGTGCCGGTGGTGTCGGTGTACTCCTATGGCGGGCTGGTGGTCATCCTCAATGAGGTCGGCATCGGCCTGGCCACGGGCTTTGTCATGCGGCTGGTCTTTGCCACCGTGCAGCAGGCCGGCGAGATCATCGGCCTGCAGATGGGCCTGTCGTTCGCCTCGTTCTTCGATCGCGCCGCCGGCGGCCAGACCATGGTGCTGTCGCGCTTCCTGAACATCATCGCGATGCTGCTGTTCCTGTCGCTGGACGGCCACCTGCTGATGCTGGGCGCGTTGGTCGACAGCTTCAATGGCTTGCCAATCGGCGGCACGCCGCTGTCCGCCGGCGGCGCCATGGCCGTGGCCCGCGCCGGCGGCATGGTGTTCGCCTCCGGGCTGCTGCTGGCGCTGCCGATGATCGCCGCGCTGCTGACGCTGAACCTGGCGATGGGCATCCTGAACCGTGCCTCGCCGCAACTGTCGATCTTCGCGGTGGGCTTCCCGGTGACGCTGTCCGGCGGCCTGCTGGTGCTGATGCTGGTGATGCCGCAGATGGGCACCTATATGCAGCATATGATCGAAGCCGGGCTTGAGGCGGTGACTACGGTGCTTGGGCAGTTTGCGCGCTGAAGGCGGGTGGCTACGGTCATTCGACCGGTTGCCTCTGGCACATGTATCAGGAACGGAACCGAAGGCTCCGTTTCACCGGTATGCCGAACTACGGGTTCGCAAAATCGTAGAGAAAACAAGCCCAATGGCGCCGGTGGCATATTTTTTGCGCATCGGCTCCCGCGACGCCCTCGCGAGCCAGACCTGCCCGACAGGAGGGTAATTTGAAGGGTAGCGGGGATGGGAAGCTTGCGCCTTACGCCAGGATTTCCTCTTTCTCAGAGTCGCATCCAAATACATGTTTCGAATCCGGGGCACTTCCGCCAGGAGCCGGCGATGTCCAAGAGATTCCTATTGTTGCTTGCATGTGCATTCATCCTTGGTAGCTGCGGCGGCGGTGACGATGACGGCGGCAACGGCGGCCAGGCCAGCGCGCCTGCACAAACGCTGGCCGTGCCCCTCCCCACGGCCATGGCAAGCCTGGCGGCCAATGGCCTGACCGCCGATTTCTCGATTTCCGGCACGGCAGAGAATGTGCCGGTAACAGGCTCCGGCGCCCTGCAAGCCACGCCTTTCGTTGCCGCCATGCTGAATGGCGCCACCGTGCTCAAGACCACCGAGACCGTCACCGGCACACTCATGGCGAACGGGAACTCCACGCCGTTCTCGGGGACCAGGACCATCTTCCGCAACGCATCCACCTATGTCCTGGTCGCGATCGATGAGGGAACTGCCTTTGCGGTGTTTGCAGACTACACATTCCCGCTCACCGTCAAGGCGGGCGACTCGGGACCGTTGGCAACGGCCACGATTTTCTCGGACAGCACGCAGGCCACGAAGCTGGGTTCGCTCACCCAGTCATATGCCGTGATTGCCGATACCGGGAGCAGCCTCCTTGTGACCTTCCTCGACAAGGCGTTCGATAACGGCAATGCCAGGGTTGGGGAGGAGGAAACAACGTTCCGCATCGACACAAGCGGAAACATCAGCTTCGTCTCGTCCAAGTCCACTGCATTCAATGCAAGCGGACAAGCGCTGGGCACGCTGATCTTCCAATAGAGCAGCCGGCTTCAACGCCCCTGCGCAGGAAGGTTCCGGGCCGGATGTCCTGCCAGGGGCGCTGACGACAATCCCCCCCTCACCCCTTCACGCACACCACCTGCCTGAGCGTGTGCACGACCTCCACCAGGTCTGACTGCGCCGCCATCACCGCGTCGATGTCCTTGTAGGCCATCGGGATCTCGTCGATCACGGCGGCGTCCTTGCGGCATTCCACGCCTTCGGTCGCATGCACCTGGTCGGCCACGGTAAAGCGGCGCTTGGCCTCGCTGCGGCTCATGGTGCGGCCGGCGCCGTGGCTGCACGAGCAGAACGACTCCGGGTTGCCCTTGCCCCGCACGATAAACGAGCGCGCGCCCATCGACCCCGGGATGATGCCCAGTTCGCCCTTGCGCGCACTGACCGCGCCCTTGCGCGTCACCAGCACGTCCTTGCCGAAATGATGTTCCTTCTGCACGTAGTTGTGATGGCAGTTGACCGCCTCCAGCTCCGCCTGGAACGGCTTGCGCAGCACGCGCTGCGCCGCGGCCAGCACGGCCTCCATCATCAGCTCGCGGTTGCGGCGCGCGTACGCCTGGGCCCACGACACCGCGAACACGTAGTCCTCATAGTGCATGGAGCCCTCCACCAGGTAGGCCAGGTCGCGGTCCGGCAGGTTGGCCAGGTGGTGGCGCATATCCTGCTGCGCCAGCGAGATAAAGGTGGTGCCGATGGCATTGCCCACACCGCGCGAGCCGGAATGCAGCATGAACCAGACCGACTGCGCCTCGTCCAGGCAGACCTCGATAAAGTGGTTGCCGGTCCCGAGGGTGCCGAGATGGTTGCGGTGGTTGGTGCGCGCCAGGTGCGGGTATTTGTCGGTAATGCGCCGGAAGCCGCCCGCCATCTCGGCCCATGCCGCGTCGACCTGTGCCGGGATCGCCCCCCAGGCGCCCTGGTCGCGCCGCCCGCCCTGCGCGCTGCGGCCGTGCGGCACGGCGTGCTCGATTGCGCTGCGCAGCGGGCCGAGGTTGTCGGGCAGGTCGCCGGCGGTGAGCGACGTCTTCACGGCCATCATGCCGCAGCCGATATCGACGCCCACCGCCGCCGGGATCACCGCGCCCACGGTGGGAATCACCGAGCCGATGGTCGACCCCTTGCCCAGGTGTACATCCGGCATCACCGCGAGGTGGCGGAAGATAAACGGCATCCGCGCGGTATTGACCAGTTGCGCGCGGGCAGCGTCCTCCAGCGGGACGCCCCGCGTCCACAGCTTGACCGGCTTGCCGGCGCCGGTGTCGAGTACGTCGTAGTGGTGCTTGGCCGTCATGGTCGCCCCTGGCCTTGTCGTCGCGGATGCAGGTTAGACGGCCAGGGCCGGCCCGGGATTCCCCGGCCGGATGCCCGGATGCCCGGATGTCTTATGCCAGCAAGAAGCTGGCAAAGGCGCCCAGGTCGACATTGCCCCCGGACACGATGATGCCCACGCGCTTGCCCTTCACATCGAGCTTGCCATGCAGCACCGCGGCGGCAGCCAGGCAGCCAGTGGGCTCGGCCACGATCTTCATGCGGCCGGCGAAGAACTTCATGGTTTCGACCAGCTCCGCATCCGACACCGTGACGATATCCGTCACCAGTTCGCGGATCACCGCAAAGGTGTGCTGGCCCAGGAACGGCGTCTGCGCGCCGTCGGCAATGGTGCGGGGCGTGTCGATGCGGACGATCTCGCCGCTGCGCAGGCTTTGCTGGCCGTCGTTGCCTGCCTCGGGCTCCACCCCGTAGACCGCGCAGCCGGGCGACATGGCCTGTGCGGCCACGGCGCAGCCTGACAGCAGCCCGCCGCCGCCCAGGCACACCACCAGCATGTCCAGCGGCCCGGTTTCCTCCAGTAGCTCCTTGGCCGCCGTGCCCTGCCCGGCCATCACGTGCGGATGGTCGTACGGCGGGATCAGCGTCATGCCGCGCTCGGCGGCGATGCGCCGTCCCAACGCCTCGCGGTCGTCCTGGTAGCGGTCATACAGCACCACCTCGGCGCCGTAGCCGCGCGTGGCTTCGATCTTGATCGCGGGTGCGTCCTGCGGCATCACGATCACCGCCTGTACGCCCAGCAGCCGCGCCGACAGCGCGATCGCCTGTGCATGGTTGCCTGACGAGAACGCCAGCACGCCACCCGCCTTTTGCTGCGGCGTGAACTGCGCGATGGCGTTGTAGGCGCCGCGAAACTTGAAGGCCCCGATGCGCTGGAAGTTCTCGCACTTGAAGAACAGCTGCGCCCCGGTGGCCGCGTCGGCGGTCGAGGAAGTCAGCACCGGGGTGCGGTGGGCCGCTGCGCGGATGCGTTCGTGGGCGGCGGCTACGTCGTCGAAGGAAATAGGCAGGGCGGTCATGGCAGTGGCGTTGGCAGGGAAGCGGGGACAGGCCAGTTTACCTGTCCCGCGCCCGGCGCGCAGCCACCCAACACTAGGCCGCGGCCAGCTTTCCGGCCGTGCGGACCGGTGCACCCCCTGCCACCATTGCCGGGCGGGCTGCGCCGTTCTCGCCTGGCAGGCGGAAGAACGCCACCACTTCACTCAGCTCGCGCCCCTGCTCTTCCAGCGCACGCGACGCCATCGCGGCCTCGTTCACCAGCGAGGCGTTCTGCTGCGTAACCTCGTCGATCTGCACGATGGCCTGGTTGACCTGCTCGATGCCGCGGCTCTGCTCGGCCGACGCCGTGGCGATCTCTTCGACGATGCCGGTCACGCGCGCCACCGCCTGCGTCACCTCGGCCATGGTCTGCCCCGCTTCGCTCGCCAGCGCCGAGCCGTCCTGCACCTGGCGCCCGGAGGCTTCGATCAGCTCCTTGATCTCCTTGGCCGCGCTGGACGAACGTTGCGCCAACCCGCGCACCTCGCTGGCCACCACCGCAAAGCCGCGCCCCTGCTCGCCGGCGCGCGCCGCCTCGACCGCCGCGTTCAGCGCCAGGATATTGGTCTGGAAGGCAATGCCCTCGATGATGCCGGTAATGTCGGCGATCTTGGACGAACTGGCGCTGATGTCCTGCATGGTGCCCACCACGCGCTGCACCGTGGTGCTGCCGCGTTGCGCCACGTCGGCCGCGGTGCGCGCCAGCTCGCTGGCCTGGCGCGCGTTCTCGGTGTTCTGGCGCACGGTCTCGGTCAGTTCTTCCATGCTGGCCGCGGTTTGTTCCAGCGACGCCGCCTGCTCCTCGGTGCGGCTGCTCAGATCAGCATTGCCGCGCGCGATCTCGCTGGTGCTCAGGGCGATGTTGCCGCTGCTGGCGCGCACCTGCGTGACGGTGGCGGTGAGCCGCTCGTTCATCTCACGCAGCGCCCCCAGCAGGCGGCCGGTCTCGTCATGCCGGTCCACTTCGATGCGCGCGCCCAGGTCGCCGCCGGCCACGGTATCGGCCACCTCCACGGCCCGCTGGATCGGCCGCGTGATCGCACGTGTGATCAGCACCCCGCCGGCCGCCGCCACCACCGCGGCCACCAGGGAAACCAGGATCAGCAGGTTGCGCTGTTGCTGGTAGTCCGCCTCCAGCTTCTTCTCCATCTCCTTCTGCCGCGCCTTGGTGAAGTCGGCATAGGCGTCGGTCGCCTTGATCAGCGCGGCCAGCAGCGGGCGGCACTGCTTGTCGATGCGGGACACGGCTTCCTCGAGCTTGCGCTCCACCGCCAGGCCGACGATGCCGGTGGCCACCGGGCCGTATTCCGCCTCAATCTTCGCCACCGCTTCCACCAGCTTGCGTGCCTCTTCGCCGACGCCGGGCTGGCGCACCATTTCATTGAGCCGCGCCAGCCGAGTCTGCACATCCTGGTGCGCGCTCAGGGCCTCGGCCTTCTCGCGCTCGAGTTCGGCCGCATCGGTCACCAGCACCAGGTTGCGCGCCGCGATCGCGCGCCGGTCCACGGCGCTGCGCACCTGCGCGGCCATATCCGCGCGTGCGTTCAGCCCGTTGAGATAGTCGTTGAAACCGTCGGTGGCATCGCCCAGCGCATGCAGCGAATACCCCGACACCACCAGCACCACACCCGCCAGCGTCCCGAACCCGGCCAGCATCCGCGTGCGAATAGACAGACTCTTGAAATCCATGATCCCTCCCCCTTGCCGTCCGGTCGGACGTTTGCGCATGACTGCTTGAAATTACCCGCTGCATGCCTAATCGCGGCCTGCCACACTGCGCGCCCGTTCCCTGCTGGTCGGCTCGGCGTCCGCGCTTCCGGCAGGGGTGCGTTGCCCCCGCGACTTGCGCGTATCCGTGCTCTGTGTTGCGGTGGCTAACGGCCTCGCTGCGGTGAACTGTTCCCCACGAGAGGGGGGACATAGGTAGACAAAGCCGGTGGGGGGGCGAGGATGAGTGCGGTAGCGGTCACAGCCCCATGACCAGTGCGATCGCCATGGCCATCGCACCGGCCACCCCCACAAGGGGGACGACTGCGCCGCCAGGACATGGCAGCATACGTGCCCGTGACCTGCCAGGGAGGCACCATGCTGAGCGGATTCGATGCGCTGGTCGAGAAGTCGATGGCCGAATGGAAGATCCCCGGACTTGCCCTGGCCGTGATCCGCGACGGCGAACCCATCCTGCTGCGGGGCTACGGCGTGCGCGACAGCGCCGCGCCGGCGCCCGTGACCACCACCACGCAGTTCCTGCTGTGCTCGATCACCAAGTCATTTACCGCCGCCGGACTTGGCCTGCTGGTCGACGAGCGCAAGCTCGACTGGACCACGCCGGTGCGCGACATCATTCCCGGCTTCCGGCTGCATGATGCCGTCGCCACGCAACGCATCACGGTGCGCGACCTGCTCAGCCATCACAGCGGCCTGCCGCGCCATGACTGGATCCACACGCCGGGCGACCTCGACACCAGCCAGATGCTCGAACGGCTGCCGCACCTCGCGCCAAGCCGCGAGCTGCGCGAAAGCTGGCAGTACCAGAACCTTGGCTACGTGATCGCCGGCCACGTGGCCGAGCGCATCAGCGGGCAGCGCTGGGAGGACTTCACCACGCAACGGCTGCTGCAGCCGCTGGGTTTTACGCGCTTCGGCTTTTCGGTCGAAGCGCTGGCGGCCGATCCCGACCATGCACACCCGCACGCGATGGACGGCGACGAGCGCCTGCGCGCCAGTTGGTCCCCGATCCGCGCGACGCCGGCCGGCGGCCTCAACGCATCGGTGGAAGACCTGGCCCGATGGATGCGTTGCCTGCTGGACGAAGGCAAGGTGGACGGACATGCGCTGCTTGCGCCTGGCATCGTGCGCGACATGATGACGCCGCGCGTCCACGTTTTCCGTGCAGAATTCCCGGAGGTCGGCGATGTGCACTACGGACTGGGACTCACGGCCGAGCACTACCGCGGCGAGCGGACGGTCTCGCACTCGGGCAGCTGGCTGGGTTGGGCAACCCTGATGACGATGATGCCGGCACGGCGCCTGGGCATCGCCGTACTGACCAACCGGGCTCCCGGCGCGGTGACCGCCTTGCTGACCTACGCCGCGCTGGACCAGCTCTGCGGGCACTCCCCCATCGACTGGTTCAGCCGCCTGCGCGCCAGGCGGCACGAGATGCTGGCGCAGCTGCAGATCGACAAGGCTGCACGGCTGGCACGGCAGCACGCCGGCACTAATCCCAGCCACGCGCTGCACGATTACTCGGGCACATACTCGCATCCCGCCTACGGCGACATCACCATCGAAACCGATGGCGATGCGCTGTCGTGGCACTGGCGCGGCATGTGCGGGCGGCTCGAGCACCGCCACTACGACGTCTTTACCACGGCGGAAAAGCCCGCCGAGATCCATCCGGACAACCTCGCCCTCACCTTCCTCTACGACCGCGACGGCACCATCGACCGCATTGCCGCGCCGCTGGAACCGCTTGTCGACGACATCGTCTTCCATCGCATGGCGGCGGACGAGGCAACCAACGCCGCCTTCCGCGCACGTCGCCGGAAAAACCTCGACGGTGCCGACGTATGCCGGACTGATCAAGAGCCTTGAGTTGTGAACACGCGAGGCAGAAGGCAAGGGCTATCTGGCGCACGCCCCCCGCCCGCTCACGGCGCCATACTGGCAAACACCCGATCCCGCCGCACCCACCAGTGGAACAGCGCGGCCGCCACATGCAGCAATACCACTGCCAGAAAAGCATAGGCCAGCCACGTATGCGCGCTGCGCAGGAACGCAAACGCCACGACATCGGGATTCATTAGCGGGGGCAGCGCCCATGCGCCGGACATCGTCACCGGATACCCGCCCGCCGACAGCATCGCCCAGCCGACCAGCGGCTGCAGGCCCATCAGGGCATAGAGCGCCAGGTGGCTGGCGTGCGCGGCGCCGCGCTGCCAGCCGGGCAGGTCGGCCGGCGGCGGCGGCGCGCCGCGCACCAGGCGCGTGACCAGCCGCACCGCCCACAGCGCCAGCAGCAACGCGCCCAGCGGCCGGTGGATCGCGACCAGCGTCAGGTGCAGGTTTGATACGGTGGCCACCATGCCGATGCCGATGAACAGCATGGCGAAGATGCCGGCGGCCATGGTCCAGTGCAGCCATCGCGCCAGGCCGCTGTACCGGTTCGGGGATGTGCTTGTCATTGTCCGGCTCCCGCGTGAAGTTCCTGTTGCGCGTTTTCCATGCTGCGGCGGCGGTATGACTCGGCATAGGCCGATGAACGTGCGGCCAGCAGCGGATCGTCGGAGGGCCTCAGGCCGCGCGGCAGGATGGTGGGGTCATAGTTGATATCGCGGCAGCTGCCGTCCTGCTGCGCACTTTGCCGCTCCAGCACCAGCGTGCCGGCATCGATCTGCTGCCGCTCCGCGGGCCACGCCTGCGTGGCATCGGCGGTGGGATCGCCGGGCTGCGCCACGGTCACGACCAGGTGCCATCGCAACGGTCCTTGTGCGAGCCGGCTGGCGAGGTCGCGCGCGAGGAAATCGGCCGATGCGCCGGTAGCGGATGCGGCGCTGGCCGGGGTCTCGGGATCGAGCCGCCATCGGACAGCCCGCTGCAAGCCCGCGCCATCGGTGGCGACGAAGGCGTTGATGCCGTAGTACGCGGTGGTGGCGAAACTGCCGCTCAGCGGATGGTCCTTGACCCATTGCCGGAACGGTTGCGTCTCCGGGTACTTGCCGAAGAACGCTGCCAGCCGCCTCGGATCCGGCTTGCCGGTAGCGGGATCGGGCCGCGCTGCCACCAGTTGCTCATAGAACTGCTGCGGCGTGCGCACGCCGAACACCGGCGTTGAGTTCATGGCGGTGCGCCATTGCTCGCCGTCTGCCAGCCGGAATTCCAGTGCCAGGCTGCGCACCGGGGCGCCGGCATCGGGCGCGGCCGGGTTGCCGCCGGGGATGGCAAGGCGGCCGGTCACCGGCGTGCGCACCGTTCCGAACACCACCGCGCGCGATACCGCCAACGCCTTGCCATTGCCTTCGAAGTACCCTTCGACGCAGACACCCTTGGCATGGTTGCGGCGATATCCGGCGTGGATGCCGGCGTTGGCCTCGAAGGCATCGATGATCCTGAATGCCGACAGGCGCGCCGGCGTCACCCAGCCAGCCGCCCAGGCAAAGCCGGCGCCGATCGTCCCCACTACCGCGGCAATGGCGGCCAGCCTGCATGGCAGGCAGGCTGGACGGCCGGGCGGCGCTGCTTGGTGTCGTGTCATGGGCTTTTTCCATTACTGGTTGCGCGCGCCTCGTCCGGGCGCGCTGAGCCCAATGTAGCCCGCTAGCGGGGCCGCAAACGATGACGGCTTGATTACCGATCCGTAATTCAGGCCGCGCCGCCGCGCAATGGAAAGCTGAGCCGGAAACGCGTCATCGCCGCCGGCACCGACTCCGCCCCCACCGTGCCCTGGTGCAGGTCCATGATGGTCTTGACGATCGCCAGCCCGATGCCGGAAGACGCGCCCGAGTTGGCGCGCGCCGGATCGCAGCGGAAGAAGCGGTCGAACAGCTTGGGCAGGTGCTCGGCGGCGATACCGGGCCCTGGGTTGCTGACCTCGATATGGGTGTAGCCGTCCGCCTGCCGCGCCGTCAGCACGATCTGCTCGCCTGCCGGCGTATAGCGCACCGCATTGGAAACCAGATTGCTGAGCGCGCGCCGCAGCAGGCCGGCATCGGCAAACACCCTGCCCGCGGCCTGCACGCGGATCGATACCTGCTTGGCGTCGGCCAGCAGGCCGAAGTAGTCCGCCACCCGATGCAGTTCCGATTCCAGGTCCAGCTCGGCCACACGCATGGCCACGCGCGCATTGTCGGCACGCGCCAGGAACAGCATGTTCTCGATCATGCGCGACAGGCGCTCATACTCCTCCACGTTCGAGGCCAGCAGCGCCTGGTACTCCTCGGTGCCGCGCTCGGCGGACAGCGCCACCTGGGTCTGCCCCAGCAGGTTGCCCAGCGGCGTGCGGAAGTCATGGGCCAGGTCGGCGGAGAACTGCGACAGCCGGTGATAGCTCTCGTGCAGCCGCTCGATCATCTGCTGCAGCGCATGCGCCAGCTCCTTGAGCTCGACCGGCAGCCGCGCCGGATCGATCGGCAGCGCCACGCTGGAGAACGTGACCGTGCGCGTGCCGGTGGCGATGCGGCGCAGCGGCGACATGCCCGCCCGCACCGCGGCGTAGCCGAGCAAGCCGACCGACAGCGAGCCCAGCAGCGTCGCCCACACCAGCTTCCAGCGGTACTCGCGCATCAGCGCAAAGCGCGAGCGCGCCACCTGCGACACCGTCACCTTCACCGGCGCGCCGTTGTCCTGCGGCCGCGCCAGCAGCACCACGCCGCGGATCTGATAGCCCGCGGGCGTGCGCCAGGCGCGGATCGATTCCGGCCCCAGCGCGGCGCCTTCGGCCAGCGGCGGGCCATCCGGCACGGACTCGCCATGGAAGTTCGCCTCGGTAAGCAGGCTGCCGCTGGCGGACTGCACCCTCAGCGCATACTCCTCATTGCCCGACACCACGCGGCCGATCTCGCGCCAGCGGTCGGCATCGCTGTCAAAGCGCTCGGCGAGCTCGTCGCGCACGCGCGCGGCCTTGCGCAGCAGTTCGGCATCGTCGCGCGCCACCACCTGCATGGTCAGCGCCTTGTAGAGGTAGGTGCCGACGCCGGCAAACGCCACGCCGGCCACCAGCGCAAAGGCCAGCGCCAGCTGGACGGTCAGGGACAGGCGCGATCTCACGGACGCCGGCTCTCGAGCACGTAGCCGATACCGCGCACACTGTGGATCAGCTTGTTGCCGAAGCTGTCGTCCATCTTGGCGCGCAGCCGGCGCACCGCCACGTCGACGACATTGGTATCGCTGTCGAAGTTCATGTCCCACACATGCGAGGCGATCTGTGTGCGGCTGAGCACCTCGCCATTGCGCCGCGCCAGGAAGTGCAACAGCGCAAACTCGCGCGGGGTCAGGTCGATACGCTGCCCGGCGCGCGCGACGCGATGCCGGATCAGGTCGATTTCCAGGTCGTCGACCTCGATGCGCTCGGCCTCGCGCGGCGGACCGCGGCGCAACAGCGTACGCACTCGCGCCAGCAGCTCGACAAAGGCGAACGGCTTGGCGAGGTAGTCATCGGCGCCCAGTTCCAGGCCGCGGACGCGGTCCTCGACCTCGTCGCGGGCGGTCAGGAACAGCACCGGGGTCTGCTTGCGCTCGCGCAACTGGCGCAGCACCTCCCACCCGTCCATGCCGGGCAGCATCACGTCGAGGATGATGAGGTCATACTGATGCTCCGTGGCGCAATGCAGGCCGTCCGCGCCGGTGACGGCCAGGTCCACCACGAACGCGGATTCGGTCAGGCCTTTGCGCAGGTATTCGGCAGTCTTGGGCTCGTCTTCGATTACCAGGATCTTCATTGTCTTTCGGGTTCGGTTCTGTCCGGCCCGCGTCGCGCATGGCCCCGAAAAGCATAACCCCTGACCTCCGGGCCAGGAATGACAAAACCGTAATCGAAACGTCAGCATCCCGACGCAGGACGGCTGCAAGGGACGGCGAAGCCGCATGCAAGGGCCACGGCGTGCCCAAGACTTCACACCGCATCTGGCTGCTTCGCACCCGTCGCCCGCCGGAGGTCTTCCCACCTGTGACTTCATGCCGCGGGATGGCCGCATTGCGCAGTTCGCGATCGAGCAGCATTAAGCGCGGCGCGCGTGCCGGGTACGCCGCGCCGCGCCCGGCCGCGCTCAGCGGTTGCGGCGCACGCCGGCCAGGATCAGGACCGTGGCGCAGGCTTCGAGGAAGGCCACGAAGTACAGGCCCGAGGACAGCTGCCCGGTGTTGGTCTTGAACCAGCCGATCACATAGGGCGCGACGAAGCCCGCCAGGTTGCCGACTGAATTGATCAGCGCGATGCCGCCCGCGGCGGCGGTGCCGGCCAGGAATGCCGACGGCAGCGACCAGAACACCGGGAACGCGGCCAGGATGCCGACCGAGGCCACCGTCAGCGCGGCCAGCGCCAGCAGCGCGCTGTGCAGCCACAAGCCGGTCAATGTCAGCCCCACGGCGGCCAGCAGCGTCGCCATCGCACAGTGCATGCGGCGCTCGCCCGAGCGGTCCGAGTGGATACCGTTGAGCACCATGGCGATGGTGCCGGCGATAAACGGGATCGCCGATACCAGGCCGATCCGCAGGTTGCCCTGCACGCCCAGCTCCTTGATGATCGACGGCGACCAGAACGCGATGGTGGCGTTGCCGCTGACCACGCAGAAGTAGATCGCGGCGCAGATCCAGACGCGCGCATTGGTAAAGGCGTCACGCAGCGCCGAATGCTTGGCCGGGTCGCGTGCCTCGGCTTCCACGGCCTGCGTCACCAGCTGCTGCTCTTCAGCCGTGAGCCAGCGCGCGCTGGCCGGCCGCTCGGGCAGGTACATCAGCACGGCAATGCCGGCCAGCACCGACGGAATGCCCTCCAGCACGAACAGCCATTGCCAGTTGGCGAGCCCGTCCACGCCGTCCATGGTGGTCATGATCAAGCCCGCGAGCGGGCCGCCGATCACGCCGGCGATGGCGAACGAGGTCATGAACAACCCGTTGATGCGCGCGCGGCGCGCCGCCGGGAACCAGTACGTCAGGTAGAGCACCACGCCGGGAAAGAAGCCGGCCTCGAAGATGCCCAGCAGGAAACGCAGCGCGTAGAACTGCGTGGGGGTCTTGACGAAGATCATCGCCATCGACGCCAGGCCCCACAGGATGGTGATCCGCGCCAGCGTCTTGCGCGCGCCGATCTTCTCCAGCAGCAGGTTGCTCGGCACCTCAAACAGGAAGTAGCCGAGGAAGAAGATGCCCGCGCCCAGGCCGTAGACGGCCTCGCTGAACTGCAGGTCCTGCAGCATCTGCAGCTTGGCGAAGCCCACGTTGACGCGGTCGATCCAGGCGAGGATGAACAACAGGACCAGGAACGGGATCAGGCGCACGGTGATCTTTCGGTACGCCACGTTGCATTGCTGGGCAACTTCTGCCGGTGGCAGGTTCTCCAGGGCGCCGGAGGCGCCAGTCATCACGGAAGACATCGGTGATTCTCCTTGGGTAGGTTGGGCGGGGCCCCGCTGCATTGGCGGGGCCCTCTGGCTTGCGCTGTGCCGGAGTGGGATGGTTGAGCGAGGCCGCTGCGCTTGGACCGATACGGGACCGGCGCAGCCTGCCCCGGGGCAGGCCGTTCGCTAACGCCCGCGCGACCGCATGGCCTTTACATCAGGCTGCGCTCGATCGCACCAGCCACCTGCAGCACGCGCGCGTCCTGGCCGTGCAGCGCGCAGACGCCCAGGCCGATTCCCTGTGCAACGGGCAGCGTGACCGCGCATCCGTCCAGGAAATTGATTACGCTCGGATTGCGCAGCACCAGCCCGTTGAGGGCGAAGAAATCTTCGTCGCGCGCCAGCGCGTCCAGGCGCGGGGGCCGCACGGCCACGGTCGGCATCAGCCAGGCATCGGCGTCGCGCAGGCGCTCGCCGGCGCGGTGCTGCATCGCGCGGCGCTGGGCCAGCAGGTCGATATAGTCGGCCGCGCTCTGCTGCTGGCCGCGCCGGATACGCTGGGCCACGCGCTGGTCGTAGCGCTCGCCCTGCTCCGCCAGCAGTTGGCGGTGCCAGGCCCAGGCTTCGGCAGCGGTGAGGCCGCCGCCGCCGTTGATCTCGGGCAGCCGGCGCAGTTCCGGGAAATCGAACGGCACGATGCGCGCGCCGCGTTCCGACAGCCGCGACAGGGTGTCCTCAAACGCTTGCGCGACCTCGGCGTCGAGCCCGTCGCAGACGAAATCGCGGGTCACGTAGAACCGCATGCCCGCCAGCTCGGCGGGGCGCGTATCGAGGGTCTCGCCACTCAGCACGGCGTCCATCGCCGCGCAGCACGCGACCGAGCGTGCCAGCGGCCCGGCGGAGTCGAGCGAGGTCGACAGCGGCACCGCGCCGGCCAGCGGCACGCGGCGCGCCGTCGGCTTGAAGCCGGTCAGCCCGCAGAAGGCCGAGGGGATGCGGATGGAGCCGCCAGTGTCGGTACCCAGCGCGGCCACTGCCATGTCTTCGGCCACGCTGACCGCGCCGCCGGAGGTCGAGCCGCCCGCAATCCGGTCCGCGTCGAAGGGCGTGCGCGGCGTGCCATAGTGCGGATTCAGGCCGAGGCCCGAGAACGCAAACTCGCTCATATTGGTGCGTCCCAGCAGCACTGCGCCGGCCGCGCGCAGGCGCGCGACCGCGGGTGCATCGGCCTGCGCTGGCGCGGCGCCATCGAGCGCCTTCGAGCCGGCGCGGGTCACCTGGCCGCGTACGTCGAACAGGTCCTTGACCGAGATCGGCAGCCCCGCCAGCGGCGACGCCACCAGGCCCGCGGCACGCGCCTGGTCGGCCGCGCGCGCCGCGGCCAGCGCGCCGGCCGCGTCGACTTCCATGAAGGCGGTGCCGCCGGTGCGGGCATGGCTGTCGATGCGGGCCAGTGCCTGCTCGGTCAGCGCCACGCTGGTGGTGCGGCCCGCCGCCAGGGATGCCGCCAGCGCGGCAATGGTCGGCGCGCTCATTCGGCCACCGCCAGGCTCTGCACGCGGTACGCATGGCGCAGCGTGCGATTGCGCACGGGGTCGTGCAGCTCCACTTCAAAGGCATCGCCGTGGCCCAGCTCGCCAATCACCGCCTGCGTGCCGCAGAACATCGCGGTGCCGGGCGGCAGCGTGGCTTCGCCGGTCAGCCGCTCGACCAGGTCGCGCGGATCGAGCAGGCGCGTGACCTTGCCTTCCTGGTACAGCGCGCGCTGGCCGTCGCGCACGCGCCAGCAGCGCATCTCCAGGCTGTCCCAGTGATCGGCCACCTCGTCGAAGCGCCACACCTGGCGACCGAGAGGCTTGCCGCACATCTGCTTGGACACGGTGACGTCGTAGGCCTCGACCTTGCGGTCGGTATGGTCCGAGCCGATGCCGATATACAGCGCGTCCTCTGCCTGCAGCAGGACAAACTCTGTTTCGCCGGAAGAATCGGCGCGCGGCACCTCCAGTTCGTCGGCCGTGGTCAGCAGCGACGCGGCCAGTGGATAGAAGCACGGCACCGTGGCGGGCGGCTTCACGCCGATCGCCTGGAGCTCGTCGATATGGTGCTGGACGGCGTCCTTGTCGCGGCCGGTCCATCCGGCAATGATGAGGCGCTGGATATCGAGGGCGAGTTCACCCCCGCCGGCGACCTGGAAATGCAGTGTCGGCATTGCGTACTACCTTGTTACAGGGAAAAAGCGGGTCAGGCCGGATGCAGAAGGTCAGAGCGTCCTGATGATGTTCTTGCGGAACTCGTCGATATGCTGGCGCACGGCCTTGCTCACGGCCGGCACGTCGCGGCGTTCCAGCGCCTCGACGATCTCGAGGTGTTCCTGGTACACGTTCTCGAGATGCTGCGGGTCGGACAGCGACAGGAACCAGAAGCGCGCCTGCTTCTCATGCAGGCCGCGCAGCAGCTCGGCCAGCACGCGGTTGCGCGAGGCGGCCGACATCGCCGTATGGAACTTCAGGTCCAGCGACGCCAGTGCGGGGATGTCGCGCCGCGCGATCAGCGGGGGCGAGCGGTCGACGATTTCGCGCATGGCCTTGAAATCGCTCTCGTGGCCGCGCTCGCAGGCGAGCGTGGCGCACAGGACCTCGTTGGTCGCGCGCACCTCGATCATGTCGAGCACCTCGTTGAGCGACAGCGGCGTCACCAGCACGCCCTTGCGCGGCAGGATCGACACCAGGCCCTCCACTTCCAGCCGGTGCAGCGCCTGGTGTACCGGCGTGCGGCCCAGGCCAAGCATGTTCGCCACCTGGGCTTCGTTCAGCGGCTCGCCGGGGCGGAACTCGCACGAGATGATGCGGCGCTTGATCTCGACATAGGCGAGGTCGCGCATGGCCGCCCCGCTCTGGGTTGCGGTCTGCGCGGGGCTACGCATGCCATCTGTTTCTACCAGCCGAATGGATTTAGCCACGGGTCATTCCGAAAAGCATCTGAAGTAGTAGTGATAGTAGTGTGATATTTCACAGGCTGCAAGCGCCGCCATTCTCGGGGTAAACGAGAATGACGCGTTCGGATTCGTTAAGTCAGGGGAGATTGCGCAGGGTCATGTGCAGACTAGCCCACCTCCGACAGCGCGCAGCGTCATCGGGCGGCGGCCCCGCAGCAGCATGTGCCGGACCGCCGTGACACCGCCATCCGTTTCCTACGCCAGCATCCGCACCTGCGGCTCCCGCTCCCACTGCCGCGTCTTCGCCGCCGCGATAAAGCGCTTGGTATCGCTGGCCGGCACCACCCCGTTGTGGCGGGCGGGGCGACGCTGGCCGATGGCTCGAAACTGCCTGCGGACGGGTTTTTTGACGATAACAAGGACACACCACTGACAGCAATTGCCGGGCCTGCTCGTCTGGAAGACCGTTCTGCGGCATTCGGGGGGTTTTGCGGGACGCATGGAGACCGGCAAGGATGCGGTCAGCGGTCCGGCGACAGGAGTGATGCGATGGCTTGCGCGCAGGCTGGTCGTCCTGCGTGAAGTCGGGCTGTTTCGTCCATGGCGGGCGAAACAACCCAGGCGCGCGGCATTGCGCCGCTGCGCGACTGCTGCGTGCGACTGCGGCGTTATTCCTCCTGGAACGCCTCCTCACGCTTGGCCTTGATCGACGGCAACGCCACCACCGCCACCAGCGCCGCGGCAGCCACCAGCAGGCCCAGCGATAGCGGACGGGAGGTGAAGACCGAGAAATCCCCGCGCGACAGCAACAAGGTGCGGCGGAAGTTCTCTTCCATCATCGGCCCCAGCACAAAGCCCAGCAGCAGCGGCGCCGGCTCGCAGCGGAGCTTGAGGAACACGTAGCCGATCAGGCCGCAACTGGCCGCCGCGAACACGTCGAACACCGTGTTGTTGACCGAGTAGACGCCGATGCTGCAGAACACCAGGATGGCCGGGTACAGGAAGCGGTAAGGCACGGTCAGCAGCTTCACCCACACGCCGATCAGCGGCAGGTTCAGCACCACCAGCACCAGGTTGCCGATCCACATCGACGCGATCAGCCCCCAGAACAGCGCCGGGTTGCTGGTCATCACCTGCGGGCCGGGCTGGATATTGTGGATGGTCATGGCGCCAACCATCAGCGCCATCACGGCATTGGGCGGGATGCCCAGCGTCAGCAGCGGGATGAACGAGGTCTGTGCCGCGGCATTGTTGGCCGACTCCGGCCCCGCCACGCCTTCGATCGCGCCCTTGCCGAACTCCTCCGGATACTTTGAGGCCTTCTTCTCCAGCGAATACGCGGCGAACGACGCCAGCGAAGCCCCGCCGCCCGGCAGGATGCCCAGCGACGAACCCAGCAGCGTCCCGCGCAGCACGGCGGGGATCATGCGCCGGAAGTCTTCGCGGGTGGGGAACAGGTTGGTGACGCGGTCGGTGAAGGTCTCGCGATGTTCCTTCTGCTCCAGGTTGGCAATGATCTCCGCGAAGCCAAACAGCCCCATGGCGAGCGCGGTGATGCTGATGCCGTCGGTCAGCTCCGGCACGTCGAACGAGAAGCGCGCCGCGCCCGAGTTCACATCGGTGCCGACCAGCCCGAGCAGCAGCCCCAGCACGATCATCGCCACCGCCTTGACCAGCGATCCCGAAGCCAGCACCACGGCGCCGATCAGTCCCAGCACCATCAGCGAGAAGTATTCGGCGGGACCAAACTTGAACGCCAGCTCCGACAGCGGCGTGGCAAACGCGGCCAGGATCAGCGTGGCCACGCTGCCCGCAAAGAACGAACCCAGGCCAGCGGTGGCCAGCGCCACGCCCGCCCGCCCGCGGCGCGCCATCTGGTAGCCGTCGAGCGTGGTCACCACCGCCGACGACTCGCCGGGCAGGTTGACCAAGATCGCGGTGGTGGACCCGCCGTACTGGGCGCCGTAGTAGATGCCGGCCAGCATGATCAGCGCCGCCACCGGCGGCAGCGTGTAGGTGATCGGCAGCAGCATGGCGATGGTGGCCAACGGGCCGAGGCCCGGCAGCACGCCGATCAGCGTCCCCAGCACGCAGCCAAGGAAGGCATAAGCCAGGTTCTGCAGCGAAAGCGCGGTAGAAAACCCCAGCGCAAGATGACTTAGCAGCTCCATCCGATGTCTCCTAGTTGGTGAGGATCGCAGGCCAGACCGGCATCTGCAGGTTGATGCCGTACACGAACGCCACCGTGCTGATCAGCACCAGGATCGCGGCATTGAGCATGGCGCCCTTCCAGGTGAACTCATGGCTGGCCATCGACGACACCAGCACCAGCGCCAGCACCGACAACACCATGCCGAGCGGCTTGAGCAGCAGGCCGAACAGCACCACCGATCCGAGGATCCACAAGAGTGTCTTGATGTCCCAGCGGGCCATCCGGTCCGCATCGCCTTCACGCGACATCGAACCCAGCGCCACCACGGCGCCAAGCAGCGCCAGCACGATGCCGAGCCAGAATGGGAAATAGCCCGGGCCCATCTTTGCGGCGGTGCCCATGGAATAGCCACGGGCGACGAATGAAAAGCTGAGGCCGACCATGACGAACATCAGGCCGGAGAGAAGATCGGTTTGCTTGCGTATGCGCATGCGGGGGCTCCTTGTGGCGCGCGCAGCGGGCGCTGCCGGCGTGGGGCAGTCGCCAGCGCTGTCGCGTCTGTTTCGGGAGTCCCGAACAATACATCATGTTGTGATATATTTTTATGAAGGCAAGGGTTATTCCCTACAAATTCGCCGGTGCGTCAGGATCCTTGCGTCACGTGAGCGGCGAGACTTGGCAGTTGTATGCATACATGAAGGCCTGCGCTGTCATCCTGCAGTCATCGTCGCCGTCCACTCGATTCGCTGCGCCAGGCTCGGGTGTCAGTGCGACGCGCCCGCCGCCGCCTTTTCTCGTCCCATGCTGTACTCGGCCGGCACCCATGCGTAGCCCTTGCCCTGGCGCCGAACATGCCCGAGGCCCGGGAACGAGATATGCGCCGCGCCCACCCAATAGCCCTTGGCCGCGGCGTCAGCCATGGCCCGCTTGCGCATCTTCACCGCGGCGGTGGCATCGACATCGAAATCGATCGCGACGCCCGGCTCCGGAAACTGCACCTGCTGCGCATGGATGGTGTCGCCCCACAGTTGCAGGCGCTGTCCCTCGCTGCTGATCTCATAGAACGCGTGACCCGGGGTATGGCCCGGCATGCGCACCGGACGGATGCCGGGGAACAGCTCCTGCTCGCCGTCGAAGGGCCGGACCTTGCCGGCCTTCAGGTAGGGCGCGAATACCGCCTCCGATTGCGCGAAGTTATGCCGCTGGCCTGATGTCGCCTTCGCGGCATTGGCGGGGTTCAGCCAGAAATCGGCATCGCGGCGGTCGACGTAGACCACGGCGTTCGGGAACACGGCATTGCCGTCGACGGCCAACCCACCGGAGTGGTCGACGTGTATATGCGTCAGCAGCACCGCATCGATCTGCTCCGGCTGGTAGCCGGCCGCGCGGATATTGTCCGGCAGCTTGCCGCCGACGCCGGGACCGAACAGGCTGCCCGCGCCGGTATCGACCAGCACCAGCTGCTGGCCGGTGTTGATCAGGAAAGCGTTGATCGAGGTCTCGGGCTCGGTGGACTGGTAGCTGCGCGCCTGCAGCGACGCAATGTGCTCGTGCGACGCATGCTTGAGCAGCTTGCCGATCGGCACGTTGACGGTACCGTCTGACAGCGCCGTGATCTCGAACTTGCCGAGCTTCATCCGGTAGTAGCCGGGCGCCTGGGTCCCGACCTGCGGCGCCGCGGCATGGACCGGCATGGCAATCACCGACCAGAGCAAGGTACCAACCAGCAGTGCACGTCGCCACAGGGAAGGCTTTAACGGGGAATGGTGAGTGTTCATTGTGCTTGCCTCGAAAGAACCGCGAACGACAGGCTGTCGCGTGTTGTGAGGATTCTGGTGGCCGAAGCGGACTCGCACAAATCGATTGGAATGATCGCCGGCATCGCCGCCGGCGATACCGCACTCCGGGACCGCGCGGCGTGTGGCCCGCGCGGCATTCATTCCGCCACGGAAACTATCCGAGCATAA
This sequence comes from Cupriavidus sp. PB-02, assembly GCF_058252315.1. Taxonomy (NCBI): domain Bacteria; kingdom Pseudomonadati; phylum Pseudomonadota; class Betaproteobacteria; order Burkholderiales; family Burkholderiaceae; genus Cupriavidus; species Cupriavidus sp. PB-02. Next base: position 636,339 of record NZ_CM177695.1, on the reverse strand, counting down.
AACTTCACTAGGCCGGCGCCGGGCCGTCGCTGATACTCAATTCCACAGTTACACCACGATGACGAGGGGAGTCAGCATGAGGAAGTCAGCAATACAAGTCCTGGCCGCGGGGATCTTCGGCGCGCTGCTGTGGGCGCCGGCGACGGCGCAGGCAGCGTGGCCGGAGAAGCCGGTGCGCCTGATCGTACCCACCGCGCCGGGCGGCGCACCGGACATCGTTGCGCGCCTGTTCGGCGACGCGTTGTCGAAGCGGCTAGGCCAGGCCGTGATCGTCGAAAACCGGCCCGGCGCGGGCGGCAATATCGGCATGCAGGCGCTGCTGGCCGCGCCGGCGGACGGCTACACCATCGGCTACGGCAACAACGCGACGCTGTCGACCAACCGTTTCCTTTACAGCAAGCTGCCCTACGACCCCGACAAGCTGGTGCCCATCGTCGGCCTGGTCACGACCTTCAATATCCTTGCCGTCAACCCATCGCTGCCGGTCAGGACCACGCAGGAACTGGTGGCCTACGCGCGCGCCAACCCGGGCAAGCTGTCGATGGGCTCGGCCGGCAACGGCACCACCAGCCACCTGGGCGGCGAGCTGTTCAAGGTCATGGCCAACCTGAACATCGCCCACGTGCCCTACAAGGGCAGCACGCCGGCGCTGCAGGATCTCGTCGGCAACAACGTGCAGTTGATGTTCGACAACGTGCCGTCGATCGGGCCCTACGTGGTTTCCAACCGCGTGCGCGCGCTGGCGGTGACGTCGAGCAAGCGCTCGCCGCACTTCCCGGACCTGCCGACCATGGCGGAGGCCGGCCTGAAGGGCTACGAGCTGACCGCGTGGGCGGGACTGGTGGCCGCGCCGGGCACGCCTGCCGAGGTCATCGAGCGCCTGAACCGCGAAGTCAACGCCGTCATCAAGGATCCGGCTTTCCGGGCGCACCTGGACAAGCTCTCGTTCGATCCGCTGGGCGGCACTGCCCACGACTTCCAGCAACTGATCGCGACGGAGACCGTCAAGTTCGGCGAGCTGGTGCGCAAGAGCGGTGCCAGGGTCGATTGAGGGAGCACGCCATGCAAATGCACTATGACCTGATCATCCGCAACGGCGACCTCATCGACGGCACCGGCGCGCCGCGTCGCGCCGCCGACATTGGTGTGGTGGACGGCGAGATCGCCGCGATCGGCAACCTCGCGGCAGCGCGGGCGGACACCGAAGTCGATGCCGCCGGCCTGATCGTGGCGCCGGGCTTTATCGACACCCACACGCATGACGACTGGATGGTGTTCCAGTCCCCGGAGATGCTGCCCAAGGTCACGCAGGGCGTCACCACCATCATCGCCGGCAACTGCGGCATCAGCCTGTTTCCGCTGGTGACCGACAGCATCCCGCCCGCCCCGCTCGACATCATGCGCGGCGGCTACCGCTTCGATTCCGTGCGGGCCTACCGTGAATCGTTCGTGGCGCAGCCGGCCGCGGTCAATGTCGCGGTGCTGGTAGGCCAGTCCACGCTGCGCGCCAGGCATATGCGCCAGCTTGGCCTGCCCGCCAGCGATGCGGAGATCGAAGGCATGCGGCAAGACGTCGAGGAAGCGCTGCGCCAGGGGGCAATCGGAGTGTCCACCGGCACGTTCTATCCGCCATCGGCCGCGGCGCCCGAGGATGAGATCGTGCGCATGTGCGAGCCGATGAAGCGGCTCGGCGGCGTGCTGGTCTCCCATATGCGCGATGAAAGCGACAACATCGGCGCGTCGATCGACGAGACCGCGCGCATCGGCAAGGCACTGGGGGTATCGACGGTGATCTCGCACCACAAGCTGGTGGGCAAGCAGAACCACGGCCGCAGCCGCCACACGCTGGCGCAGGTGCGCGGGCTGGCCGAAACCATGCCGCTGTGCCTGGACTGCTATCCGTATGCGGCGTCGTCGACCATGCTGCGGCCCGAGCGCGTGCATCAGTGCGACCGCATCCTGATCACCTGGTCGGCCCCGCACCCTGAAGCCGCCGGGCGCTACCTCGAAGACCTCGCGCGGGAATGGGGCCGCTCACGCCATGAAGTCGCACAGGCGCTGGTGCCGGGCGGTGCCGTGTACTTCATCATGGACGAGACCGACGTGCGCGACATCCTGTCCTATCCCGACACGATGGTCGGCTCCGACGGCATCCCTTCCGACGAAACGCCGCACCCGCGGCTGTGGGGAACGTTCCCGCGCGTGCTCGGCTTGTACTCGCGCGACCTGGGGCTGTTCCCGCTGGAGCGCGCGGTCCACAAGATGACCGGCTTGCCGGCACAGCGCTTCGGGCTGGAGCGGCGCGGGGAGCTCAGGACGGGCCATGTCGCGGACATCACCGTCTTCGATCCGGCGACGATCCAGGATCGCGCCACCTTCGACGATCCGCAGCAGCCCTCCGTCGGTGTGCGGCATGTGTTCGTCGCCGGGCAGGCGACCCTTCGCGACGGGCAACCGGCCAGCAGCCGTCCCGGACGCTTCGTCACCTCCACCCTGGTGAAGGCACAGCCGTAGCGCCTAGCGCCGGTTTGCGTCGGCGCTCTGCTCCAGCAGCCACGCGATGAAGGTCTGTATCGCGGGGCTGTCGCGCTTGTCCTCGCGGCAGATGAAGTAGTAGGCCTTGGGCGAGACGTAGGGCTCGTCGGACAGGCGCAGCAGCCGGCCCGCCCTGATGTCGTCGCCGGCAACGTACTCCGGCAGCAGCGCCAGGCCCATGCCGCCGAGGGCAGCCTGCAAACCCATGGTCAGCAGGCCATAGCGCGAGCCGTCATCCGGGTGCGCGAGCTTGATGCCGGTCTGCCCGAGATAGGCGGGCCACGCTTCCAGCGCGGCGTTCTGGTGCAGCAAGGGCAGACGCTTCACCGCCCTGGCCAGCGTAGCGCCGGCCGGCAGCAGCTCAGGGGCGCACACCGGATACAGTACCAGCGGCATGACCTTCAGGCTGAAATGGCGCGGCGGCGGCCCCGCGCAATACATGATGGCCGCATCGAGCCCGGTGCTTTCGAGGTCGACGGGGCCTACCTTGGTGGTGACGTTGAGCTGGATATGCGGCTGTTCGCGCGCGAACCTGAGCATGCGCGGCAACAGCCAGATATTGCCCAGCGACACAGGCACCGACACGTTCAGGCGCCCGCCCGAGGCGCGCCCCGACTGCACCTCCATCGTGGCTTCCTCCAGCATGGCCAGGGCCTTGCGCACGCTCTTGAGGTATTCCTCGCCGGCAGGCGTCGTCGCCACGGCGCCTTTGCGGCGGTTCAGCATGCGCTCACCGAGGAAGGATTCCAGCTCGGTGATCTGTTTGCTGACCGCGCTTTGCGTCAGGCACAGCTCCTCGGCCGCGCCGGTGACGCTGCCCGTGCGCGCCGTGGTCTCGAATGCAATCAGGTTTGCCAGCGCGGGCAGGTGGCGGCCGTTGGTACTTTTCATGTCGGTAGGCGTGGCGGGAAGCCGACTCCGGTTGCGGGGGCGCGTGCCGGCATTGTCGTGCATTCATTCCGGGATGGAAAGCTGGACGGATAAAACATCCATTGCCTGCGCGCACCGGCGGGCCAATACTGCATGCATACCGAACGATCGCCGATGACATCCAATTCTTCTGCTGCCCCGACTGACGGCTTCGACCCGTTCGAAGCCTCCCTCCGGGAACTCGCCGATGCCATGCGCGCCGGCACCATTTCCGCGGCCGGCCTGGTCGACTGCTACCTCGCCCGTATCGCCGCCTTCGACAAGTCCGGCCCGCTGATCAACGCGATCAGTTGCGTCAATCCCGCCGCCTTGCACGAGGCGCGTGCGCTGGACCAGGAACTGCGCGCAAGCGGTCCGCGCGGGCCGCTGCATGGCATTCCCATGGTGGTCAAGGACAATATCGATGCCGTCGGCATGCCGACCACTGCCGGGTGTGCGGCGTTGCGCGAGGCTTATCCGAACGCGGACGCGCCGTGCGTGGCGCGCCTGCGCGAAGCCGGCGCCATCGTGCTGGCCAAGGCCAATATGTCGGAGCTGGCCGCCTCCAACGGCCGCTTCGGCTACAGCTCCGCCAACGGCCTGACGCGCAATCCCTATCGCCTGTCGCGTAATGCCAGCGGTTCCAGCAGCGGCACCGGCGCGGCGGTGGCGGCCAACTTCGCGGCCTTCGGACTCGGCACCGACTCATTCGGTTCCGTGCGCGGTCCGGCCTGCGTGCATGCGTTGGCCGGCATGCGGCCGACCCATGGGTTGCTGGAGGCGGAAGGCGTGCTGCCGCTGGCGGCATCGTTCGATACCGTGGGTCCGGTGGCGCGCAGTGCGGCCGATGCGGCCATCGTTTTGGACGCGCTGGTGCCCGGCGCAGGTTTCAGCGAGATGGCAGCGTCGTTGCGCGGCCGCAGGCTGGGCATCGTGGCCAACTTCGCGGGCGGCAACGACGAGATCGATCAGCTCTTCCTGGCGGCGACCGAGACCATGCGTGCGGCGGGCGCCGAGACCATACCCGTGCGCCTGCCGGCCGGCGCGCGCACGCTCTACGCCGACCTGCTGGGCGATATCGCCCGCGCTGAATGGGTGCGCGGGCTCGACGCCTGGCTGGGGCAGTTGCCTGCCGGCGTGCCGGCCAATACGTCTGCGTTGCTTGCGCGCATGGCCGCAACGGATGGCTGCCATCCTGTGAACCCGCTTACCCTTGCCGCGCTAAGGCAAGCGTACGAGACGCAAGACCTGCCGCCGCAAGGCGATGGTGTGGCGGCAAGCCACTTCGGCGCCCTGCTCGACGATATCTTCCGTGCCGACGGCGTGGAGGCGCTGCTGTTCCCCACGCTGGCATGCCCTGCATCGCCGCGCTTCGACATGGCCGATGCCACCTACCACTGCCGCGCCGAGCAGCCCCTGGCGGCGATGCATATGGCAAGCGCTGCCGGCTTTCCCGAGGTCAGCGTGCCGATGGGATTCACGTCGGCCGGCGTTCCCGCTGGCGTGTCGTGGCTGGGCCGGGCAGGCAGCGATGCCGTGCTGCTGCCCCTGGCGTCGGCCTTCGAGCAACTGACCCGGCACCGCCGCCCGCCCGCCAGTACGCCGGCGCTGCGATGACGAGGACGGCTTGCCTTGCCGCAGGCATCGCGCGATAGTTCAGTGCCGCAAAATCCGACGGAAGGTAGCCAAGGTGAGCATCAAGGAAAGCCATTTTCGCGGCGTCGACCTGAACCTGCTGGTCACGCTGGCCGTGTTGCTGCGCGAGCGCAGCGTCTCGCGCGCGGCGGCGCACCTGCACCTGGGGCAGCCGGCCGTCAGCGGCGCGCTGGCGCGGCTGCGGGAGCTGTTCGACGATCCACTGCTGGTCAGGACCGCGCGCGGCATGGAGCCGACCGAACGCGCCCTGGAACTCGAGCGGCGGCTGATGCCGGCACTCGGGGACATCGAGGCCGCCCTCCTCGAACGGCGTGAATTCGACCCGCCGACGTCCGACCGGACTTTTGTCGTGGGCATGCCCGATTGGGTGGAACTGTGGCTTGCGCCGGCATTACTGACGCGGCTCGATGCGCTGGCCCCGCGCGTGCGGCTGGCCATCGTGCCGACCGACCCGTTCCGTGGCACGGACATGCTGGAGCGCAACGAGATGGACCTCGGCATCGGCCCCTTCGCCAAGGGGCCGGCATGGCGGCGCGAGCGCGCACTGCGGACCATGGGCTTTCGCTGTGTCTATGGCGCGGCGCCGCTGCGCGCCGGCCAGGGCCTGTCGCTGCGCGACTACCTGCGGTTTCCCCATGTGCTGGTGTCCTATCGCGGCGCCTTCGACAGCGCGGCCGACGCCTGGCTGGCGGAACGGGGCCAGGCACGGGACGTTCGCTACAGCAGCGCACGCTTCGCCAGCGTGCCGGCCATCCTCAGGGGAGCCCCCGCGCTGGCGACGGTGCCGGCGGTGCTCGCCGACCAATGGTGCAACAGCGCGGGCCTGCGCGATGCGCCCTCCCCGGTGCCGATGCCGGACTTCACCGTGATGTCGGTCTGGACGGCTGCGCGGGACAGCGATGCCGGCCTGATGTGGCTGATGGACCTGATCGCGGCACTGGCACAGGGGGATGCGGCGACCTAGCCTGCTTCCCTCACGCCTTGCGCCACACCGGCGACGCCGGGATCGCCACCTTGCGCGGCAGGATCTGCTGCGCGGTGAAGGCATCGGCAATGCGCTGCTGTTCGGCCAGCGCAGCGGCGTCGACCGTGCGCACCGCATAGCTGCGCCGCGCGTTCGCGGCCTCGACCGTGGCCGCGTCCAGCCCGATCAGCGGCGCATGCCAGCGTGCCGCCTCGGCGGGATTCTGCTTGACCCACTCGCCGGCCTCGCGCAGCGCGTCGAAGGCCACGTTGAGCACCTCCGCGTGTGCGCGTGCAAAGGGCGTGGCGGCGAGGTAGAAGCGGCGATAGCTGGCCAGCCCCTCGCCGTCGCGCAGCACGCGCGCATTGGCCTGGCGCTGCACCGCGGCCAGGAACGGATCCCAGATCGCCCACGCGGCCACGCTGCCGCGCTCGAAGGCGGCGCGCGCATCGGCCGGGCTCAGGTACACCGGCTCGATATCGCGGATCGACAAACCCGCGCGCGCCAGTGCCTCCAGCATGAGGTAGTGCGCGCCGGCACCCTTGGCAAAGGCCACCCGCTGGCCCTTGAGCTGCGCTACCTCGCGGATGCGGGAATCGCCGCGCACGACAATGGCCTGCGCCTGCGGCGACGGTGTCTCGCTGGCGTAATAGGTAAGCTCGGCACCCGCGGCCAGCGCGAACGGCGGCACGGCATCGGCCACGTCGGCGCTCAGGTCGAGGTTGCCCAGGTTCAGCGCTTCCAGCAGTGGCAGCCCCGAGGTGAACTCATACCACTGCACGGCAACCCCTTTGGGCGCGAGCGCCTTCTCCAGCGTCTGCCGCGACTTCAGCAGGATCATCAGCGTGGAAGACTTCTGGAAGCCGATGCGCAGCACGGGCTGGCCTTGTCCCCAGGACACGCCGGGCAACGCGCAGGCTGCGGCGGCGGCTTGCAGCAACAGGCGGCGGCGCGGGTTGTGGGTCGGGGTCATGGCACTGGGCTCCGGGAAATCTGGGACGGAGCGCCAGCATAGTCAGGCGCGGCGATGAAGCCAACGAAGATTGTCGCGGATGCTTATGCGCGCGGCGTCACCTCGCGACAAATCCGCGGGTATCATCGCGACATCCGCTCCCCCGCCTTCGCACGGAACACCATGCACCTCTCCGCCGCCATCCCCATCCTCCGGATCTTCTCCGTTGACAAGGCCAAGGAGTTCTATCTCGACTACCTCGGTTTCACCCTCGACTGGGAGCACCGGTTTGAAGAGGGGTTTCCGATGTATGCGCAGGTCAGGCGCAGCGGCCTGACGCTGCACCTGAGCGAACACCATGGCGATGCCACGCCGGGGTCGACGGTGTTCGTGCCAGTGCAGGATATCGATGCGCTGCATCGCGAGCTGGCCGCCAAGCCATATCCGTACGCCAGGCCTGGCGTTGAGGCGCTCGGCTGGGGGCGGCAGCTGCAAGTGGCGGATCCCTTCGGCAATCGACTGCGCTTTTGCGAGCTCGCCCCGGATTAAGCCGTCATTCGACGCGGTACGCGACCAGCTCCAGCGTTTCATTCACACGCTCGCTCCTGCAGCGTCGAGCGCGGACCGCCGCTAGTGGAACGAGGTTCTATCATGCAAACGGAGCGCCCCCGAGTTTGCCGGGCGCGCCCGACATGGCCCCCAACCGACGCGAGTGCATGGTGTGCGAGCATCATTCGTCACGGCACCAGGGGACCACGCTTCCAGCAGGCGGGATCGGCCCGCCGGGTACAGACGGAACGGCCGGTGATGCACAAGGACCCAGAATCCCTACGAGACGCGTCTGACGGATCGGTGATGTTCGCGGATATCTGCGACAGCACGAGGCTCTATGAGACAGCCGGGGATACGGTTGCGCTCGGCGCAATCCGCCAGTGCCTCGCGCTGATGAAAGCGCGCTCCGCGGACGCGCAAGGCCGGGTCGTCAAGACGATCGGCGACGAGATCATGGTGCTGTTCCCTGCCGCGGAGAACGCGATGCAGGCCGCACTCGGCATGCAGGAGGGTGTCGCCGGGCTTCCTCCGGTCGCCGGAACGCCCCTGGCGATCCATATCGGCTTCCACCATGGGCCGATCCTGTCGGACGAATCCGGCGATGTGTTCGGCGACACGGTCAACCTTGCCGCCCGCCTGGTCAAACTCGCGTCGCGCGGCCAGATCATCACCAGCAAGAACGCCGTGGAGCAGCTGTCCGCCAGCCTGCGCCAGATGACACGCCACTTGTATCCGATCCAGGTGCGGGGCAAGAACCAGATGATCGAACTGTACGAGGCGCTCTGGCAGCAGAACATCGATATGACCGTGGTGGCCCCGCTGGATCAGGCATTGCGCCGCTCCGTGTTGCTTTCGCTGCGGTATCGGGGCGCCCACTTCGAAATGGACTCCGCCTCGGCGCCGCTGACCATCGGCCGCGACACCACCATGAGCGTCGTGGTCACGGATCGGCAGGTATCGAGATTCCAGGCCACGGTCGAGCCTCGCGGCGGCCGCTTCGTGCTGATCGACAGGAGTTCCAATGGCACCCACGTCAGGATCGATGGCGAAGAGGCGCTGATCCTGCGTCGTGACGAAATCACGCTCAGGGGCCATGGCTGGATAACGTTTGGCCAGCCGAACGAATACGCGCAGGAGGGAATTGAGTTCTTTGTGGGCTGATGCCCGCCGGCGGCGCCGCCAGGAGTGCCGTGCCCGACGCCGCATCCTACGATCCAGGCGACGTTTGCAAGCCAGGGAAGCAGCAGCCAGATCGATCCAGCCCCACGGCTGGTCCGTAGCCCGTGCCGCTTGCCTTTGACGCCGTGCCGCAGCGCCGCGACTGCGCGCCCCGCGCGGCGCGTCACCCACACTGCAGGCGCTGCCCTATCCTTGCAACTGGAAGCTCCGGCGCGCGGCACGCCTGCGCCGGGCATAAGAACAAACCAGTTGGCTATTCCAGGCAGGGTGGGCGGCATGCGCGCATTGATCTTCTGCTCCGTGCAGTTCCTGCTGGCGGTGACGTGGACCCTCTACGTGGCCTTCCTGCCGCAGCTGGCCGCGCAGGCAGGCATCGCGCGCGCGCACGTCGCCTGGATCCTGCTGATGGACCAGGTGATCTTTGTCGCCATGGACTGCGCGCTGGGCATCGCGGCCGACCGTGTCGCCAACGCCATGCGCAGGCTGGGAGGCTGGATCCTGGCGCTGTCCGTGGTTTCTGCCCTGGCCTTCGTGCTGCTGCCCCGGGTCACGTCGCCCTGGCTGCTGCTGGGCCTGACCGCGGTCTGGGCGGCCACCTCGTCCGCATTGCGCGCGCCGCCCATGGTGATCATTGCCCGGCGCATGCAAGCGACCGCGTCGTCGTTCCTGGTGGGATCTTCGCTGCTCGGCATCGGCCTTGCCGGGGCCGTGGCGCCGCTGCTGACAGCGCGACTGCGGGAGGTCTCACCCCTGCTGCCGTTCATCGCAGCCAGCGCGGCGCTGGTGCTGGCCGTGGTCGCGCTGCAATGGAGCGAGCCCGCCGCGGCGCGCCATGACGCCGACGCGGCGCCCGCCCCGGCAGCCGGCGTGGCGCTCAAGCGCATCTGGCTGCTCTTTGCCGCGGTCTGGCTGCTCGCCCTCGGATTCCAGGTCCACACCACCGTCAACTCCGCACCGGCCTACCTGCGCTTCGTTCCCGCTGCCGGGCTCGTGCGCGTGATGCCGGCGTTCTGGATCGGCTTTGCGCTGTGCGTGCTGCTGCCCGGGGCGCCGGTGCTGCGGCGCTATCCGGCCTATGTGCTGCTGCTGGCCGCCGCGAGCCTCGGCGCGCTTTCGTTGTTCGGTTTCGCCGCGGCCACCTCGCTCGAGGCCGTCCTCGCGGTGCAATGTCTCGCCGGCGGCCTGTGGGGCATCATGTTCGCCTCGGCGGCCAATGCGGCGCTCGACGCCGGCTACGTCGGCCGCGAAGGGATGTTCACCGGACTCGTATTTGCCGTGCTGGCGGTCGCCGCTTTCATGCGCATTGCCATGGTGTCGTCAGGCGCCATCAAGACCGCCATGCTGGCGAGCCTGCTGCCGTGGCTTCCTGCCGTGGCATGGAGTGCCGGGGCGTTGCTGCTGGCGGTCTTCGTGTCGGCGAACCTGCCCTACCTGTCCGGGCGGACCCACGACCTGCGCCAGCAGGCACGTTCGGGCTAGCGGCGACGCCAAAGCGCGAATGCAAGACTACTTGGCTGGCCGCCTCAACTTGAATACTCTCGTTTTATCAGGCGGCCACAGCGCACAGTCATTTCCGTGGACACCGGTGACTACGCGATAGCGGCGCCGATTCACCCCAATTGGCGCCGAGGAGAATCGGCGATGAGCAACGAGTCAAGCCCGGGCGGCGGCAAGCTCACCCCTGAGCCAGCCGTGGATGCGAGCGGTATCGACGACAGCGCGCTGGTCGAAGACCCGAGCGTGCGCGAACATCCGCGCTACTTCCAGATGTTCCCGATCCTCACCGAGACCGAAATCGACCGCGTGCGCCGCTTCGGCAGCCAGTGCCACTACACCAGGGGTGAATTCCTCTATCAATCCGGCAGCCTCTGCCCGGGCATGTTCCTGCTGCTGTCGGGCAAAGTGCGGATCGTCATTCGCGAGGGCATGGGTCACCACATTGTCCACACCTATACCCAGCGCGGCGAGTTCACCTCGGATATCACCCAGCTGTCGAACAAGCCAGCGATCGTCGACGCGCACGTCGTCGAAGACGTCGAGGCGGTGCTGCTGCGGCCGGATGCGCTCAGCGCCCTGGTGATCAGCGAAGCCGATCTTGGCGAGAAGATCATGCGCGCCCTGATCCTCAGGCGTGTGCTGGCCATCGAACGCGGCCGGGGTGCCGTCCTGGTCGGCGCCCCCGGCGATGGGCGACTGGTCGCGTTGCAGGACTTCCTGCGCCGCAATGCATTTCCAAACATGGTGCTCGATGCGGAGCAGGACGCGGAAGCCATCGCCTTCCTCGAACGCGTGACGCCACAGCCCGATGACTTCCCGCTCGTTATTTGCCCGAACGGCACCGTGCTGCGCAACCCCGATGTGGGACAGCTCGCGTCGTGCCTGGGACTGATCCCGGAGTTTGATCCGACGCACGTCTACGATGTGGCGATCGTCGGCGCCGGCCCGGCGGGGCTGGCGACGGCCGTCTACGCGGCGTCCGAAGGGCTGTCGGTCGTGGTATTCGACTGCCGCGCGCCCGGCGGCCAGGCCGGCACCAGTGCGCGCATCGAGAACTACCTGGGCTTTCCCACGGGCATCACGGGGCAGGCACTGGCGGGCCGCGCGTTCGTGCAGGCGCAGAAGTTCGGTGCGCATATCGGCATCCCGTGCGAAGTCAAGGCGATGTATTGCGACAGGCAGCCGCTGGTGGTGGAGCTTGCCGATGCCCGCCGCATCCTTGCGCGCACCGTGGTCGTCGCCAGCGGCGCCGAGTACCGGCGTCCTGCCGTGGACGGGCTGGCGCGTTTCGAACGCTGCGGCGTCTATTACTGGGCGACGCCGATCGAGGCGCGGCTATGCCGCAAGGAACCGGTGCTGCTGGTCGGCGGCGGCAACTCGGCGGGGCAGGCGGTGGTCTTCCTGGCCGCGCATGCCGAGCATGTGCACATGTTTATCCGCGGGGCGAGCCTGGCGCACAGCATGTCGCACTACCTGATCGAACGGATCGGCGCGCTGCCGAACGTGACGCTGCATACACGGGTGGAACTGACCGCGCTGGAGGGGGATGCGCGTCTCGAACGCGTGCGCTATCGCGGTGCCGGCGGCATGGAAGGCAGCCTGACGACACATCACCTGTTCGTATTCATCGGCGCCGAGCCGAATACCAACTGGCTCAGGAACTGCGGCGTGTCGCTGGACAGCAAGGGCTTCGTCCTGACCGGCACCGACGTGGCCGATGCGCCCTTGCAGACACTGCCCTTGCAGACGAGCGTGGAGGGTGTCTTCGCCATCGGCGACGTTCGCTCCGGATCCACCAAGCGTGTCGCGTCGGCGGTGGGCGAAGGCGCGGCCGTGGTGGCGCAGATTCACCGCTTTATTGCCCGGGGTCTGGTGGACGCACCCGCGGGGCGAGAGCTGAGCTAGCAAAAAAATCTGCGGTGTGAAGAAGCGCGCGCATGTCCCGGGCCCGGACGAGATGCCGGTCACGCTCCTTGTGTTCCGCAGTCCGGTGCATCAGGCGTAGGCGCCGTCGAGATAGGGATCGACATGGCGCGCCGGATCCGCCGAGACCCCCGTGCGATCCATGCCGGCCAGCGTGCGGGCGCCGTCGGTGAACGGATCCACGTTGCGTGCGCCGTCGGTGAACGGGTCCACGTTGCGCGCACCGTCGGTGTAGGGATCGACAGCCCGCGCGCCATCGGTAAATGTGCTGCGCTCCGAGTGGACCGAACGGGCACCGTCGGTGAACGGGTCGCGGGCGCTGGAGATTCCGGCGGCCTGCGCGCCGGCAGCGGCGGCAACCAGGGCAACGGCGAACACAAAACGCTTGGCGATGTTGGTGGTGGTCATGATCGGCTTCCTTAAAGTTTGCGGTGGCTGGTGCAGCCCCGGATCGCTGGTTTGCGATGCGCCGGCTGGCTACGGAACGTATTTAAGGAGACCGATGTATCGCGCCAGTAGCGAGTTATGGCCGTTACTGTGCATGTGCGTATCGTTGTGGGGTCTTGATACAGAAGCGTACAAATCTGCGGAGGACGGGCGGCCAGCGAGTGCGCAGGTGACGCGCATGATGCACTTCCCTTCCCCCTCGGAAGCGGCTGCGGGATGGCCAGTCAGCCCAGCCTGACTTCCGCCACCAGGCCGCCGCCTTCACGATTGCGCAGCCTGAGCGAGCCGCCGATGGCCACCGCAAGCTGCTGGGCGATCGCCAGCCCGAGCCCGGTACCACCGGTTTCCCGGTTGCGCGAACCCTCCAGCCGCACAAACGGCTGCAGCACGGCTTCGAGCTGGTCTTCCGGGATGCCGGCGCCGCGGTCGAGTACCTCGATGACCACGGCATCGCCCTCGCGGCGCACGCTCAGCTCCGCCGCCCCGCCGAACTTGATGGCGTTGTCGACCAGGTTGGTCAGGATCCGCCGCAAGGCATTGGGGCGCGTCACGACGGTTCCGCCGATGTTCTGCAGCACCGTCACCGCCTTGCCGGTGTCCTGGTAGTCAAATGCCAGGCTTTCGACAAACGAGCCGAGGTCGAGCCGCGACGCCTTTTCGCCATCGCCATGGGTGGTGCGCGCATACGCCAGCCCTTCCCGCACCAGCGCTTCGATCTCGGCCAGGTCTTGCGCCATCTTGCGCTTGTCGTCGGAGTCTTCCGCCATCTCGGCGCGCAGCTTCATGCGCGTGATCGGCGTCTGCAGGTCGTGGGAGATCGCCGCCAGCAGCCGTACGCGTTCCTCGACAAACCCGGCGATGCGCTCACGCATGGCATTGAATGCGTGTGCCGCGCGCACCAGTTCGGTGGGACCGGTCTCGGCAAGCGGCGCCGTCTTCGCATTCGGGTTGAGCGCGTCGGCGGCATCGGCCAGCGCCACCAGCGGGCGGATCGACAGCCGCACAGCGAACCAGCAGCACAGCACCAGCAGCAGCAACTGGAGCACCAGCACATAAGGCAGCCACTGCGCGATCGGCGTCGGGCGCGGGTGCACGTCGATGGTCAGCGGGCTGCCGTCGCTGAGCGTCAGGTGTGCCTGCATGCGCTTGCCCTGACCGGGGATCGATTCCACCCGGACCGCAAAGCGGCCGCCGCTCGCCTCCATGATCCGGTCGGCAATCTCCTTGGCCTGCGGCGTCATCTGGGGCACGCCCGGCATACCCGGACCCAGCATGTACTGATAAGCGCCACGGTTCACGCGCGGCAACCACTGCGGGCGCTCGGCGGCAGGCACGCGGTCCAGGATCGCGAGCGAGGTGGACACGTCGTTTTCCAGCGTGCCGAGCATCACCCTGCGCGCAGTGATGTAGCGTTCCGCGAACAGCACCCCGAAGGACAGCCCATGGGCGACGATCAGGCCTGCCAGCAGGATCAGGAACAGGCGCGATCCCAGCGTGCGCGGCCAGGGCCAGTGCCGCGCACTCACTCCCGTGCCTCCTTGATCTCCACGGGCATGGCGAACACATAGCCCTCGCTGCGCACGGTCTTGATATAACTGGGCTCGCGCGCATCGTCATTGAGGCGCTGGCGCAGGCGGCTGACCAGCAGGTCAACCGAGCGCTCGAACATCTCCGCCTCGCGGCCCTGCGTCAGGCTGAGCAGCTGGTCGCGGTTGAGCACGCGCTGGGGATGGTCGACAAAGACGCGCAGCAGCCGGTACTCCGCGCCGCTGAGCGCGACGATGGTGCCTTCGCGGTCGACCAGCTGGCGCGCGGTGGTATCCAGTTGCCAGTCGCCGAACGCGAGCACCTGCCCGGCCACGCTGATCTGCAGGTTGGGCGGCAGCATCCTGGTGCGGCGCAGCACGGCCTTGATGCGGGCCAGCAGCTCGCGCGCCGCGAACGGCTTGGCCAGGTAATCGTCGGCGCCCATTTCCAGGCCAACGATGCGATCCGTCTCGTCGTCGCGCGCGGTCAGCATCAGCACTGGGGTGGCCTTGTGCTTGCCGGCGCGCAGTTCCCGGCACAGCACCAGGCCGTCATCGCCGGGCAGCATCAGGTCGAGCACGATCAGGTCGACGGCATTGGTCTCCAGGAACGCGCGCATGTGCCGGCCATCCGGCACGACGGTCGTGCGCAGGCCGTTCCTGGTGAGGTAGGCCGAAACCAGTTCACGGATCTCCCGGTCGTCATCGACGATCAGGATATGGTCGACATGGGAATCCATCGATGTCCTCTTTGCGCTGAATAGGAACGGCCCGTCCGCATCGCCATGCGGTGGGGCGCATGGGGGGAGGCGATGAGGCGCAACAGGCGCGATTTTTCTTGTACCGCAATGTATCAGGCGGCGGCGCCTCAACAATCGTACACATTATCCGCCGATGGCGACACATTGCAGCGACGCCGGCGGTGTCTGATCGATGGCAAGCCAAACCATTGCGAAAGGACCTCGATCATGGCCCTGCTGATCCTCGCCTACCTCGGGGGTGTACTGACTATCCTGAGCCCGTGCATCCTGCCCGTCCTGCCTTTTGTGCTGAGCCGCACCGGCCAGCCGTTCCTGCGCGGCAGGCTGCCGATGCTGGCCGGCATGGCCCTGACCTTTGCCGGGGTGGCCACGCTGGCGTCCGCTGGCGGCGCGTGGGCCGTGCGTGCCAACGAAGCCGGGCGCCTTGCTGCCCTGGTGCTGCTGGGCGTGTTCGGGCTGTCCCTGCTCTGGCCGAAACTGGCGGATATCCTCGCACGGCCTGTGGTGGCGCTGGGCAACCGGCTGGCCAACAACGGTCCGGCCAACGCCGCTGCGTCAGCCCAGGCTTCGCCGTGGGGTTCGCTGGTGCTTGGCATCGCCACCGGCATGCTGTGGGCGCCCTGCGCCGGCCCGATCCTCGGTCTGGTCCTGACGGGCACCGCCCTTGAAGGTGCCAGCGTGTCGACATCGGTGGCGCTGGCGGCCTATGCGGCCGGCGCGGCCACCTCGCTGGCGGCGGCGCTGGGCCTGGGCAACCGCGTCTTTGCGGCGATGAAGCGGTCGATGGGTGCAAGCGAATGGCTGCGCCGCGGCTTGGGGGCGGGCGTGCTGGGCGGCGTGGTCCTCATCGGCAGTGGTGCCGACACCAGCCTGCTGGTGCACTTTCCGTTCAGCGGGCCGACCGGCATCGAGCAGGCGCTGGTCGACGGGCTGCGCAAGGAACAACAGCCCGCGCCGCAAGCCACCAACGCCGCCAGCGGTGGCGGCGGCATCTTGCTGGCCGCCAATGACACCCAGGCGGGTTTCCCGGGCCCGTTGCCCGTGGAAGGCCGCCTGCCTGCGCTCGACGGAGCCGTGCAATGGTTCAACTCCCCGCCGCTGTCGCGCGAGCAGCTGCACGGCAAGGTCACGCTGGTCTACTTCTGGACCTACTCCTGCATCAACTGCATCCGCACCCTGCCCTACCTGCGCGCCTGGGCGGAGAAGTACAAGGATCAGGGCCTGACGGTGGTTGGCGTGCACACGCCCGAGTTCGCCTTCGAGAAGAGCCCGGAAAACGTGCGCCGCGCGATCGCCAACTTCCGCATCGGCTTCCCGGTGGCCGTGGACAGCGATTACCGCATCTGGCGCGCGTTCCATAACAGCTACTGGCCGGCCGCCTACTTTGTCGACGCCAGCGGCAATATCCGCCACCACCAGTTCGGCGAGGGCGACTATGCCAAGTCCGAGCGCGTGATCCAGTCGCTGCTGGCGGAAGCGGGCAACCGGTCGGTGGCGCGCGATGTGGTCGTTCCCGAGGCGGGTGGCGCGCTAGCGGCACCGGACCTGTCGAACCTGCGCTCGAACGAGACCTATCTCGGCTATACGCAGGCGTCCAATTTCGCCTCGCCGGGCGGCATTCGGCAGGACGCGCCGAGCCAGTACACCGTTGCCAGGCTTCGCCTCAACCAGTGGGGCCTGTCCGGGCAGTGGACGGTCGGCGTCGAGCAGGCCACGCTCAATCGTGCCGATGGCAGCATCGCCTATCGCTTCCACGCGCGCGACCTGCACCTGGTGCTGGGACCGGCGGCCGACGGCCGGGCGGTGCGCTTCGTGGTCACCATCGACGGCAAGCCCCCGGGCGCCAGCCACGGCGCCGACATCGATGCGGCCGGCAACGGCGCGGTCACGCAGACGCGGCTCTACCAGCTGGTACGCCAGGCCGGCGAGGTCGGAGAACACACTTTCGAGATCCGCTTCCTGGATCCCGGTGCCCAGGCTTATGCCTTCACCTTCGGCTAGGAAAAAAAATGAGGCGGGCACTGCCTTCGCGGTGCCCGCTTTGTATCGCAGTGTGTCAGCCGTTACCGCGAACACACGCGCTTACGAAAACCCCGCCCGGCCGATACATCCCCAATACGTCACGTTGCTCAAATGGTGTCACTGGCTTCGAAACGCGGCGTTGACACCGCGCTTTCCGGATACCGGATGGCGGTCATCGCCATCTCACGCATCAGTTCACTTAACACGCATGCCCCGGGCATGAAAGGACCTCCAAATGAAAACGACTCGACTCATTGCGACTGCGTTGCTGGTCGTCGGTAGCAGCATGGCGATGCAAGCGGCCCAGGCGCAGGCCGTGGGCATCCATCGCACGGACCTGCTGAAGCAGGATATCAGCGTGCCCGGACGCGAGGCCGTCCAGGTGCGAGTCGATTTCGACCCGGGCGCGTTTGCCCCGAAGCATTCTCATCCGGGCGAAGAAGTCGCCTTTGTCCTCGAAGGCACGCTGGAGTACCAGCTCGGGGACCAGCCGCCGGTCACGCTCAAGGCCGGCGAGAGCTTGTTCATCCCCTCGGGAACGGCCCACTCGGCACGGAATGTCGGCACCGGCAAGGCGGCGGAGCTCGCTACCTACATTGTCAAGAAAGGCGCTCCGCTGGCCGTACCGGGCAAGTGAGCGTGACCTGAATGCACCGCGATACTGAAGACCAGAGTCCAGGAAGTGCGACCATGAATGCATCGGAATCTCCCAACGCTACCGTCCTGTCCCGCCGGGCTCTGTTGCTGAGCGGCGCGGCGGCGGCAGCCCTTGCGGCATTTCGTCCGGTAACGGCCGCCACCCCGTCCGATACGGCACAGGCCGCCGGGGCGCGGGCCGCAGCCACAGACGCCATCCGCCCTTTTCGCGTCAACGTTCCGCAAGCGGCGCTCACCGACCTGCGCCGCCGCCTGGCCGCGACGCGGTGGCCCGACGCCGAGCCGGTCAGTGACCGCGCGCAGGGCGTGCAGCTCAACAAGCTTCAGCCGCTGGTGCGCTACTGGCAGACCGGCTACGACTGGCGCAAGGCCGAGGCGAAACTCAATGCCTTGCCGCAGTTCCTGACCAATATCGACGGTCTGGACACTCATTTCATCCACGTCCGCTCCCGCCATCCGAACGCATTGCCGCTGATCATGACCCACGGCTGGCCCGGGTCGGTCTTCGAGTTGCTGAAGGTGATCGGTCCGCTGACCGATCCCACGGCGCACGGCGGCTCTGCCGACGATGCCTTCCACCTGGTGCTGCCGTCCCTGCCTGGCTTCGGCTTTTCGGAGAAGCCCAAGGGCACCGGCTGGAATCCGGACCGCATCGGCCGCGCCTGGGACGTCCTGATGAAGCGCCTGGGATACACGCGCTACGTCTCGCAAGGCGGCGACTGGGGCGCCATCATTTCCGATGCGATGGGCCGCCAGGCGCCTGCCGGTCTGCTCGGCATCCACGTCAACCGGATCGAGCGCGCGACGACGCTCCCGCCGGAAATTGCCAGGGCACTGAAGAGCGGCGACCCTGCCCCGGAGGGCCTGACTGCCGAGGAGCAGGCGGTATTCGACCAGGCCAGGGAGTTCCTCAACAAGGGCTTGGGCTACGCCGCGATCATGGGAACGCGTCCGCAAACGCTGGGCTACAGCCTCGCCGACTCGCCCGTGGGACTGGCGGCGTGGATCTATGACAAGATCGCCGACTGGGTCTACACCCGCGGCGACCCGGAGCGCGCGCTGACCCGCGACGAGCTGCTCGACAACATCACGCTCTACTGGCTGACCAACACCGGGCCGTCGAGCGGGCGCATCTACGCGGAGAGCAATCCGGGCGCGGCCAGCGGGACCGGCATCTCGATCCCGGCGGCAGTGACGATCTTCCCCGGAGAGGTCTACAGGCCGCCGAAGCACTGGGCGGCACGGACCTATCGGAACCTGGTCTACTACAACCGCGTAGACAAGGGCGGCCACTTCGCGGCCTGGGAAGAGCCGGCGCTGTTCAGCGCCGAGGTGCGCGCCGCGTTCCGCTCCCTGCGCTGAGCGCGGCGCTCAGCCCAGCACGGCGCGCGCGATCACGGTGCGCTGGATCTCGGACGAGCCCTCGTAGATGCGCAGGATGCGGGCATCGCGCACCAGCCGCTCCAGCGGCATCTCGCGCGTAAAGCCGTAGCCGCCGTGGATCTGCAGCGCGGTATCGGTGACGAAGGCGACGGTCTCCGAGGCATAGAGCTTGGCCATCGAGGCGTGCTCGGTAAAGGGCTCGCCGTCCCGGCGCCGGACCGTTGCCTGCAGCGTCAGCAGCCATGCCGCCTCCAGCCGCGTGCGCATGTCGGCGAACATCCATTGCAGGCCTTGCTTGCGCGCCAGCGGCTCGCCGCCGACCTGGCGCTGCCGGGCCCAGTCCACCGCGCAGGCCAGCGCCGCCTCGGCGATGCCCAGGCTGGTCGCGGCCACGTCCAGGCGGCTGTTGTCGAGCACCTTCATTGCCGTGCGGAAGCCGCTGCCTTCTGGCCCCAGCCGGTTGGCGGCCGGCACGAAGCAGTCCAGCGCCACCTCGTGGGCCGGCGCGCCGCGGATGCCCATCAGCTTCTCGGCGGGCGCGACCTCGACGCCGGCGCTGCGGCGATCGACCACGAAGGCGCTGATGCCGCGCGTGCCGGCGCCCGGATCGGTCTTGGCGTAGACCACGATGAAGTCCGCCGCGTCCGCGTTGGAGATAAAGTGCTTGACGCCGCGCAGGCGGTAGCCGTCGCCCTCCGGCGTGGCGCGCGTGGCCATGTCGGCCGGGTTGGACCCTGCGCGCGGCTCGGTCAGCGCGAAGGCGCCCAGCTTCGTGCCCGCCGCCGCATCCGGCAGGTAGCGCTCGCGCAGGCTGTCGTCGCCGCCGATCAGGATGGAATCGGTGGCCAGGTAGTGCGCGCCAATCATCGAAGAGGTCGAGGCGCAGGCCCTGGCGACCTCGGCCAGCGACAGGATCAGGGCGACCGGCGAGGTTTCGGTGCCGCCCCAACGCTCAGGCAGGTTCATGCCCATCAGGCCGAGTTCGGCTAGCTGGGGAACATAGCGGGTGGTGGAGGTTTCGTCGCGATCCACTTCGGCCGCCTTCGGCGCCAGTTCGCTCTGCGTGAAGCGGCTGATCGCGTCCGCGATTTCCAGATCGCCCGGCTCGACACCCAAGCGCTTATGCATGTTGCTTCTCCGTGTTGAACATATGCGTTTCCCCGCTATCGGCGGACATCGCCGCGGCACCCAGCGCGCCGCTGGCCCACAACCTGGCAGAGGCGATGCCCAGCCCGCCCAGGATGGCCTCGGTGTGCTGCCCCAGCGTCGGCGCAGGCGTCACGCGGTTGGCGCCATAGCCTGAGAACTTCACCGGCTGCGATGGCAGCCGCACGGTGCCGCCGTCCGGCTCGGGCACTTCGGTCAGCAGGCCGCGATGGGCGGCATGCTCGCTTTCCAGTGCCTCCTTCACATTGCGGATGGGCGCAACCGGAATGCCCGCCGCGCCCAGCAGCCGGTTCACCTCGGCCACCGAACGGGTGGCCGACCAGGCTTCGAGACCGGCGCGCAGCTCGGCCTCGAAGCGGCAGCGCGTCTGGTCGTCGGCAAAGCGCGGGTCCTGCGCCATCTCGGGCCGGCCGATCGCCGTGGCGAGCGCCTCGAACAGCTTGTTGTTCAGCACCGCCACCACGTAGAAACCATCCGCCGCGCGGTACGCGCCGAACGGCGCGGACGACGGATGGCGGTTGCCGACCCGCTGCGGCGCCAGGCCGGTCGCGGCATAGCGCGCGACCAGGGTGGCGCTGAGGCTCAGCGTGGCGTCGAACATCGAGACGTCGACATGGGTGCCCCGGCCGCTCTTCTGCCGCGCCAGCAGCGCGGCCAGCACGCCCCAGGAGGCAAACAGGCCACTGACGGCATCGGAGACCGCTTCACCAAGCAAGGTAGGCGTGCCGTCCGGCGCGCCGGTGGCGTCCATCAGCCCGCACATCGCCTGCAGGATGATGTCGTAGGCCGGCCGGTGCGATTCCGGGCCGGTCTGGCCGAAGCCCGAAACGCTGGCGTAGACCAGCGACGGATTCAGTGCGTGCAGCGCCTGGTAGCCGATGCCGAGCTTGTCCGCCACGCCCGGGCGGAAGTTCTCCACCACCACGTCGGCCCGGGCGCAGAGCGAGCGCGCCAGTTCCAGCCCCGCTTGCGCCTTCAGGTCGATCACGATGCTTTGCTTGTTGCGGTTCATCGCGGCGAACAGACCGCTCTTGCCGTCGACAAAGGGGCCGACCGCGCGGTAGTCATCGCCACCCGGCGGCTCGATCTTGATCACCTCGGCGCCGAGATCGCCGAGCAGCGCCGTGCAGTAAGGGCCAGCCAGCACGCGCGAGAAATCGATGATGCGAATGCCGGCCAGCGGCAGGTCGGATTGGGTCACCTCTTGCTCCTCCAAAGCTTGCAGGCCTGGCGGCGCCCTGCCCTGCAGGGGGGCGGCCGGCTTGCGTTGCGGTGACACGATTCTGTGCGGCGGAGGCTATCAAGTAAAATATTGAAATCAACTAGCACCTATAGGATTTTCTAATGCGCACCTCGCTGCGGCTGTTGCGCTACTTCGTCGCGACTGCGGAATCGGGCAGCACCACGGCGGCGGCGCGGCAGTTGAACGTCTCCCAGCCCTCCATCTCCGTCGCCATCCGCGAACTGGAGACGCTGTTCGAGGAAGCGCTGTTTGCGCGCGACGCCGGCGCGAAGATGACCCTGACCCGCTTCGGCGTGCGCAAGCTCGCCGAAGCGCGCCACATCCTTGGCGCGGCCACGGCCTTCGAAGTCGACAAGAGCGGCGACGCCACCGCCGGCGAGGTCCGGCTCGGCGTCTTCCGCACGCTGGCGCCGGCCTACCTGCCGTTGGTCCTGCGCATCGCGCGCGAGCGCTATCCCAGGCTGTCGGTGCGCTTCGTCGAGGGCGACCTGGCCCAGCTTGAAGACTGGCTGCACGGCGGGCAGATCGAGTTGGCGCTGACCTACGACGTGGGCCTGCCCAATGAAATCGATCGCGAAGTGCTGGCGGAACTCAGGCCCTACGGGCTGGTGCCTGCCGCCTCCCGGCTGGCGCGGCGCAAGGGTGGGATATCGCTGCACGAACTGGCGGGGGAGCCGCTGATCCTGATCGATCTGCCGCACAGCCGCGAATTCCTGATGGCACCGTTCTGGCAATTCGGGCTGCAGCCCGAGGTGCGCTACCGCGCAACTTCGCTGGAGCTGGCGCGGAGCATGGTGGCGAATGGGTTGGGGGTGGCGCTTCTGATTACGCAGGCGCCTGCGTCAAGCCAGAGCGCAAGCGTGGCGGAGCGGCCGATTCTGGAGGAGACGGTGCGGCAGCCGCTGGTGATTGCGCGGCCGAGTGCCACAACCCGGACGCGGGCTTCGGAGTTGCTGGCGGCATGCGTGCGGGACGCGGTGGGAGAGGCGATGGCGGCGCGGGCAAGGCCGGCTCAACGCAAGCGTGCGGCTGGCGGGGAACGGTGATGGCTGGGCGGATGAAGCCGGGGTCTATGCGGCCCAGGTTCTAGATGACGAAGCGGCGGCGATCTTCTCCTGCTCTCGCGCACCGATGCCGCACAGCCCACAATGCACCAACCAATGTAGGCTTTCCGGCAGCACGGACCGCCGAAGTGCACTGCTCCAATATGGTCTCTTCTGGATATAAGGACAATTCTGCCGCACAGCCGAGCGTCACGACAATATCAAGCGCGGATGAACTGTCGATCGCGTGCCTCAAGAGCGTTGCCAGGCGCCGTTCGATACTTTGATCATGGACGCGGTGAGGTTCGGTTGCGGCGGCGCGAAGTCTTCTTACCATTGCCCGAATGTAGTGAAGAAGATCAGCGGATGTCGGATCGGCGCAGGTTCCCAGTTGCTTTGCGGGCTGGTCCATCGTTCTAGTCCACGATCGGAGTTATGAGAGTCGAGCATTTGAGTTCTGCCGCCAATGAAGACGACCGATTCCTGCAGCCCTAGCACGTATTTGATATCCGTGGCCTCGGGCATCGCTTCCATCAGTGCAAGCTCAGTGGTTCCGGGATCTCCGTCATCGCATCCGCATCGCGCGAACTTGGACGAGGATTGATTCAGACCGCTTGCGCGTTGAATCGGCATAAATACCTATGAGGCCTTCCTGGTTCCAGGACGAGTCATCCAATGCTCCTTGAGCTGCGACAGGAAGCCTTCGGCGCTAGGCGTGAGACTGCGGCCCTGCAATACGACAACTCCAATGCTCCGCGTCAACGCGGGCTGGGCCAGCGGCTTCAGTATCAGGCCAGGCCCCAGGGCGGCAGGGACTGCGCCGCCTGGAACGATCGCCAGGCCAACACCGGCGTGCACGAACTGCATCACCGTCGCGAACTGATTCACCGTGACCGCATGTTTCAGATTCAGGCCAGCGGCTGCGGCGGCACCGTCCAGCATTCGGCGCGTTTGAGCCTCCTTCGGTAGCGACACCATGGCGTAGTTGGCAACTTCGACAAGCGTCAGCGTCTTGCGGCCAGCGAGGGGGTGGCTCGTGGGCATGACCACGTGAAATCCCTCACGACCCAATGCAATGCTGGAAAACTCGCCGGGGATATCGTCGACATAGGTGAGCCCCAGGTCGGCGACACCGCTGCGTACGTCGTCCATTACCGTGCCGTGAACGCCTTCCCTGACCTGGATCTCAATGCGCGGCCTTGACTCTCTATAGCTTGCAACAACGGTCGGGAGATGGGTATATGCCACCGACATCACAGCGGAGATGATGACCTGACCCCGCTGCTCATCGGCGATCTCCCGCATTCCCTCGAATGAAATCCGGAGGTCCGCCAGGATCCGGTTTGCCAGCGCGACAAATTCTTGTCCTGCGGGCGTTATCTCGACCTTTCTGGTGGAGCGACGAAACAGCTCGACGCCAATTGCAGCTTCGACTCGCTGCACCGTGCGCGTCAGTGCCGGCTGCGAAAGATCCAACGCAATGGAAGCCGCGAGAAAGCTTCCTTCGTCGGCGATGGCGCAGACCGCCTGCAACTCGCGGGAACTCAGGTCAGGTACGAGGTTCTTGTTCATGGCGGCAGGCAGGTGACGTTCGATGGCTACCCGATTATGCCGCAAGCCAACGCATGTCTCGCGCCCGTTGTGGGCATGATTCGGCAGTTACGCCAGCCGAATTCCCGCCGCCTTGATGATCTTTGCGTAGCGGTCCGCTTCCTCCTTGCAGAAAGCAGCAAATCGCTCGGGCGATTCCCCGAGCGGCTCGGCCGACAGATCTGCCAACCGCGCGCGCACCTCCTGGTTGGCCAGCGCCTTGACCGTGGCCGCCTGAAGCGCCGCGACAATTTCCTGTGGTGTCTTTGCGGGAGCCCAAAGTCCGTACCAGGTCGTCATCGTCATCTCCGGATAGCCGCTCTCCACCAAGGTCGGGGTGTCCGGCAAACTCTTCGAGCGGCGATTGCCCGTCACGGCCAACGCGCGGAGCTTTCCGGCCTTGACCAGCGGCAACGACGCCGGCATGGAATCAAACATGAATGTCACCTGCCCGCCGATAAGATCGGTCAATGCGGGCGCGCTCCCCTTATAGGGGGCGTGCACTGCCGAAATTCCCGTGAGCATCTTGAACAATTCGCCTGCCAGATGGCCGGGCGTCCCGTTGCTGGATGACGCAAAGCTGCAGCCTGTTGGGCGGGACTTGACGTACCGCACCAACTCACTGACGCTATGAATCGGCAGGTCGGACGCCACCAGGAGCTGAATCGGCGTGGATGCCAGGCTCGTGATCGGCGTGAAATCCTTGATGGGATCGTGGGGAAGCTTCGGGTACAGGAACGGATTGATGACCTGCGCCGAGACATTGATCAGCAACGTCTGCCCATTGGGCGGCGCCTTGGCTACCATGTCTGCACCGATCGTGCCGCTCGCGCCGCCGCGGTTGTCCACGACAAACGATTGCTTGAGAACCTCCGACATCTGGTGCGCCACAATCCTGCCAACGACATCGGTGGGACCGCCGGCCGGGAAGGGTATGACCACGCGAACCGGACCAATGGGATATGGAGTTGCCGACGCGAGCGTCGGAAGTCCAATAAGCTGGGCTGTGCCAAATGCGGCAACTCCGGCCCTCAAGAACTGGCGCCTATCCATCTTTGTCTCCTGGATGTCATCATTGTTTTAACTTCCGACCGGAACACTTGCTTCCGTTGTTACCGAGGACTATCTCGTTACGCTTCCCTCTTCCTGGAGGTAGCGCTGCGCGTCCAGCGCAGCCATGCAGCCACTTCCTGCCGAGGTGATGGCCTGCCGATAGATGGCGTCCTGAACGTCTCCGGCCGCAAAGACGCCGGCAATGCTTGTCATCGTCGACATGCCGCCCAGCCCGCTGCGAGTCAGGATGTAACCATCCCGCATCTCGAGTTTCCCCTTGAAGATGTCCGTATTCGGTTTGTGCCCGATCGCAATGAAGCAGCCGGTCACCAACAGCTCGACTTCCCCGCCTTGCCTGATGTCGCGCAGTCGCACGCCGGTGACGCCGGACGCGTCGCCAGTCACCTCCTCGAGTTCGTGCCAAAGATGAAGATGAATCTTTCCGGTAGCGACCTTCTCCATCAGGTGGGAGACGAGGATCGGCTCGGCGCGGAAGCTATCCCTGCGGTGAATCAGATGCACGGTCGCGGCGATGTTCGACAGGTAAAGCGCTTCCTCCACCGCCGTATTGCCACCACCGACAACGCAAACATCCTGGTTTCGATAGAAGAAGCCGTCGCACGTCGCGCACCCGCTCACGCCCCGGCCCCGGAACGCTTCTTCGGAAGGGAGGCCGAGATACTTTGCAGAAGCACCTGTCGCGACAATCAGTGCGTCGCACGTGGTCGTCCCAGACTCACCGCGCAGCGTAAAAGGACGCTTGCTCAAATCGACCTCCTCGATCTGATCGAAAACGATCCTCGCATCGAAGCGCTCCGCATGGCGCTGGAATCGTTCCATCAAGTCGGGGCCGGTGACCCCATCGACATCGGCGGGCCAGTTGTCGACGTCGGTCGTGGTCATGAGTTGCCCGCCTTGCGCGGCACCGGTAACCAGAACGGGCGAGAGATTGGCTCGTGCCGCATACAAGGCGGCGGTATAGCCGGCGGGGCCAGAGCCAAGGATCAGCACGCGCACGTGGGCATTCGCTTCATTAGAACTCATGGTGACTCTCGAAAAATGGATACGTAACTGACTACTGCAAACAGATTAGGTCTGAATAATGTTGTCCTTGGCGAGCAGCTCGATTTCCGCGTCGTCAGTCCTGAGCACGCTCTTGAGCACAGCGGCAGTACTCGATCCAAGACGGGGTGGCGGGCTCCTGTACTCGACTGGTGTGCCGGACAGGCGTATCGGGCTTGCGACGACGCAGACGCTGCTCCCGTCCTCGGATGCCATGTCGACCTTCATGCCACGATGCATGACATGCGGATCGGAGAAGACGTCATTGAGATTGTTGATAGGGCCGCACGGAACCCCGTTCGCCTCAAGTTGCGTCAGCCAGTCCTGCGTCGTCCTGGTCCTTACGACCGACTCGATCAGAGGCACCAGGACGTGGCGATTCTCGATGCGACGGTTGTTCGAGGCGAAACGAGGATCATGGCGCCACTGCGGCTCACCCAGGACCTCGCAGAGCCGGGAGAATTGCCCCTCATTGCCTACCGTGATAATGATGTGACCATCCGAGGTACCGAAATCCTGGTAGGGAACGATGTTCGGATGACCATTTCCCAGACGCGGCGGCTGATCTCCGCTCGCCAGGAAATTCATGGCCTGGTTTGCCAGGCACGCGATCTGCACGTCCAGCAATGCTGCATCCACCCACTGGCCGATCCCCGATTTCTCCCGGTGTGCAAGTGCCGCCAGAATACCGATGGTGGCGTAGAGCCCCGTCATGATGTCGGTAAGCGCAACACCAACTTTCAGGGGCCCTTCTCCCGGCTCACCATCGGGCCTGCCGGTAATGCTCATGAGTCCACCCATCCCCTGCACGAGGAAATCGTATCCGGGCCGATGGGAATAGGGTCCGGTCTGGCCGAATCCAGTGATCGAGCAGTACACGATCCTTGGATTGATCTCGCGAAGTGACTCGTAATCGAGGCCGTATTGCTTCAAGCCACCCACCTTGAAGTTTTCAACAACGACATCGCAGTGCTCGGCTAAGGCACGAACCAGTGCCTGGCCGCGCGGATGACTGAGATCGATGGCTACCGATTGCTTGTTCCGATTCGCGCCGGCAAAGTATGCGGACTGACGCGCATCGTCGCGCCAATCCACGGGATTGACCCATGGCGGGCCCCATGAGCGGGTGTCGTCACCCGCTTCCGGTCGCTCGATCTTGATGACCTCCGCGCCAAGATCGGCGAGTATCTGGCTCGCCCATGGTCCCGCAAGTACCCGGGATAAATCCAACACGCGCAGATGAGACAATGCCCCCATGACTTCATGGCCTCCATTTGGAATGCAGCCAGACCAGTCATCGCACGCCCAAAGGTTTGGGCGTGGATGTCGTGCGTCCCTTCACAGGTATTGACGCCCTCGGGATTCAACGGGTGGCGATCCGCTGCGCCGCAAGCCACGTAACCAGTTGGGTACGTGTGGCCGCGCCGGTGCGCGTGGCTTGCAACTTTCCGCCCTGGAACAGCAACAGCGTTGGTACGCCACGCACACCAAACCGGGAGGCCACGTCCGGGTTCGCTACCACGTCCACTTTCTCGACGACCATGCGGCCGTCCATCGCACCCGCCACCTCGTCAAGCACCGGCGCCAGGGCAGCACAGGGCTTGCAATCGGGGCTGAAGCAATCGATGAGAACTGGCATTTCGCTTTGCGCGAGCAATGCATCGATGTCCTGCATGCCGGAACTTTGGGCGGTCGTGTTCATGATCACTGGAGCTCGACTTTGGTCTTCAGCGGCTCCTTCGTGCCAAGCCACACTTGCTGAGCCTGTTCCTTGATCTGCCCTACGCGATGCGCCACTTCTTCAGGCGTGATGGAGCTCACGGGGTGCGAGATGACCACAGGCTCGAGGGACTTCATGCCGACCGCCTGGCGGGTCAGTTCCGTCTCGCGAACGAATTCGGTGGTGATAATCGCGGCGCTCGGGATACCCAGTTTTTCCAGGGCGATCGAGTCGCGAATGCAGGCCGAGCAGCACGAGCCGCAATCCCCGATGGCAGTCAGCACGACGTCGTTCTCTGCCGCAATTTGCGCGATCAGCTCAGGCGTAGCGTCCTTTGAGAAGCTGTGCTTGACGTAGTAGTTCACCGCAGCGAAGTCGATGTCCTCACCCAGCGCTGCCGCTGCACCGCGGAGCAGCTTGTTGGCATTCCACTTCGAGTTGTCCAGGATGCCGAGGCGCAGCTGTTTCAGCGACGTCTTTCGCTCGGAAACCGGCGCATCCTCAAAACGCAGCGCGCCGCGCGGGTCGAACACTTCAACAGTGGATTCTTCGCTCTTCATCAACATGGCAATCTCCTAATGTTCTTTGTTACGGGTTCGGTACGACAACATCAGAGGGCGCACGCACCGCCAACACACTCCGCGCCGTTGTCACCGGCCCCACTGCCCTCGACCGCGCGCAGCACCGGCGTGCTCATGTGGCCCCAGCCGGGGACCAGCACCGAGAAACGCCCCGCCTCACCACCCATCACAAACAGGTGGATGTTGTCCGGGCTATGGATGATGGGAATGCGCGTGTCATCTTCGCGCTTGTAGTACTTCGGCAGGTTTCGGTTGTAGACCTTGCCATAGCGATGGCCATACGCCAGGTCGATGAAGCGATTGCCGTGGTTGTGGAAGAGGTAGTTGCGCACGTCCGCGCGGGACCAGCCGTATTTGCCGATGGTTTGCGCATGCTCCAGGCCTAGCACCACCGCAATGTGCCCACCCAGCACGGCGCTGTTCGAAGCAATGGTGCTCATGGCCGAGCACATC
Organism: Cupriavidus sp. PB-02; assembly: GCF_058252315.1. Classification (NCBI taxonomy): domain Bacteria; kingdom Pseudomonadati; phylum Pseudomonadota; class Betaproteobacteria; order Burkholderiales; family Burkholderiaceae; genus Cupriavidus; species Cupriavidus sp. PB-02. The sequence continues at coordinate 607,464 of NZ_CM177695.1, read as the reverse complement.
GTGTCCAGGATGCCTTCTGGGTCGTTCGAGATGTGGTTGGTCACACTGTGCGGTGCTTCAGCGGCCATCACGAACACGGTCGAGTCTTCCGGCTTGTAGCCATGTTCGACGTGATACGGGGCCAGCGGGCTTTGCGCCTCGTTCTCGGCCACGCAATAGGTGTACTTCCCCGGATGGCCCAGCGTGCTCTTGTCCAGATCGCCGGGCCAGCCACCGCCGACGTTGAGCATGATCAGGCGAATCGCCCGGCCGATGGTCGCGTTCGCACGGTTGCCCGAGCCAAAGGCATTGCAGCCGCCGTTCATCCCGATCTCGCGGGCAATCGGGCCATTGACGATCAGCAGCGGCGAGGCGACGTGCGTGGTTGCCTGCACCCCGTTCAGGTTGAACGCCTGGTCCGTCAGCGCCTTGACGGCGGCCAGGACAACCGGGGTGTACTCGGGCTTGCAGCCGGCCATCACCATATTGACCGCAAGCACTTCGCGACTCAGTTCGCCCCAACGCGGGGCAATGCGGGCCTCAACGAACTTCGGATCACCGCCCAGCCGCGCAACGATTTCGTCGACCTTTTCCTGCGTGGGCGGCACCACCGGCAAGCCATCGCTGAACCCGCGCTCGTAGTAGTACTCAACCAGGTCGACCCCAGCCGGAACACAGCTCACCCCCGCACCTTCCTGCATCACAGCGCTCATTGTCCTGACTCCTGTCTAACGTTGTCGTGTTGGTAGAGAGGAGAATAGAGGCTGTGGCCGATTAATTACAACAATAAACTATTTACCAATTTGATTGCGTTTTATGCATATATTGCGGGGAGCGGTGGCACATCAACCCCCGCGCCCTCGAGGGCCGCAGCGGGACAGTTCGCCCCCCTCGTCACGACAGGGCTCGTTGTCGCAAAAGCCTGCCAAGGGCCGCATCGGCTCGCCGCAACCTGCGTTCCTTCGCCGACCTCGAACCGCCGGAGGCAGCATCCGGCGGATGCGCCCCCTCCACGTCATTCGCTCCGACTTGTGGAACCGAGGCATCGAGATCGGCCGCGTCTGCGGTCAGTCCAGGTAGGCTCGCGCGTTCGTGATCACTGGGGTCCATTTGGCAATCTCCTTTCGCAGTTGGTCCTCCAGCCCCTCCGGCGTTGCTTTGTTGCCGTCTACCGGGACGGCACCAAGCTTGGCCATCGAAGCCTTGAACGCCGGCTCCGCCAGCGCGGCCCGCAAGGCGGCAGAGAGCTTGTCGATCACTGGCCTGGGCGTACGTTTCGGCGCATACAGTCCGTGCCAGACAGTCACCTCGAAGCGATCCAGTCCCTGCTCCTGAAGTGTCCGAACCTCCGGCAGGTTTGAAAGGCGGGCCGCCGTGGTCGTGCCGTAGGCCTTGACCCGGTGCGTCAGAATCGGCTGTGTCGTCGTCGTTACCTGGTCGCACATCAAGTCCACCTGTCCGCCCATCAGGTCGGTCATCGCTGGCCCCGCTCCTTTGTAAGGCACCGATGTCATCGATACGCCCAGCCGGTTCATCAGCAGCAGCCCACACAGATGCGACGCCGTACCGACGCCTGCATTAGAGATGTTGATCTGCTTCTGCCGCGCCGTTATCCAGGGTACGAGTTCCGCGAATCCCTCTGGCTTCATGTCTTTCCGCCCGATCAGGGTCATCGGCACGTCGACCACCTGGCCGATGTACGAGAAGTCCTTCAGGGGATCGAAGCGGAGGCTGCGCGACAAGGCTGGCAGGGTCGCAAAGCCAATGTTGTGGATCAGAAGCGTATAGCCGTCCGGCTCGGCCCGGGTTACGACTTCGCTGCCGACAATGCCGCTGGAGCTCGCTCGATTCTCGACCACCACAGGTTGCCCGAGCGCACGGCCCATCGCTACCGCCAAGGATCTCGCGACCACGTCCGTTGGGCCGCCTGCGCTGAAGGGAACCACCAGCGTCACCGGCTTGGATGGAAATGAATCCGCATAGGCCGGACACGAAAGGATCGCGCCTGCCAGAAGGTAGAGGTACTGCTTCATTGCTTGTCTCCATTTATCTTTTGGTCTGTGCTGTGTCGGAGCCGTGGCCGGCCGCAGCATTCACGAAACTGCCAGCGCCCCGGTCATCAACGGGCTCGCGATGCCTTGTGGTGAATGGTCAGAAACCGGGTCGGGAAGTGGCTCTCGCAGCGTGACCAGTTCCTCGGCAGCCGTTGGATGCAGCGCGATGGTGCTGTCGAACTGCGCCTTGGTCGCCCCGGCTTCGAGCGCGACCGCAACGAGTTGCACCATCTCTGCCGCGCCGGCGCCTGCGATATGCACGCCGACGACCTTGTCGGTGACCGCATCGACCACGATCTTCATAAGTACGCGTTCGGCGCTCCCGGAAAGCGTTGCGGACAGCGGGCGGAAGTCTGTACGAAACACCCGCACGGGCCCGCCGCCTGCTCGCGCTGCCGCTTCGGACAGGCCCACGGTAGCGATCTCCGGCGTCGAGAAGACAGCGGTAGGAATCCTTCCGTAGTTCATCCTGCGCGTCTTGCCATCGCCAAACAGCAATTCCGCGACGGCTTGCCCCTCCAGGATTGCCGCGGGTGTCAGGTTGGCACGATTGGTCACGTCACCTACCGCAAAGATTGATGGCACGCTCGTTCGTGAGTCGGCGTCGACCTGGATGGACCCGGACGAATCCATGGCCACGCCGTTTTCCTTGAGCCCAATCTCCGATGTAAGAGGCCGACGCCCCACGGCAAACAGCACTGTGTCGACTCGCATTCCGGTACCGTCGGAAAGGTTTGCATCCAACCCTCCGCCCTCCCCTTGTTCGATGCTGGTAACCGTTGTGCGCAGCCGCAGATCGACGCCCCGCTGTACGTAGGCAGTTTCGAGGCGCGACTGCAGGTCGGCATCGAATCCTCGGAGCAGATGGCTCCCTCGGTGGACCAGTGTTGTGGCGACACCCATCCCACGGAAGATGCCGGCAAACTCCACCGCGACATAGCCGCCGCCGACGATCAGGATGCGATCGGGCAAGGCCTCGAGGCCGAACGCCTCATCCGAGGTGATCCCGTGGCAAGCTCCGGCGATATGCGTGGGCATGACTGGGGATCCACCTGTCGCCACCAGTATGTAGCGCGAACGGAGGGACCTTCCAGACGCCAACCGGACGGTGTGCGCGTCCTCGATCACGGCACGCTCTCGATAGAGGGTGACGCCGTCTGCATCCAGGCCGTTGGAATACGCTTGCTCCAGCCGCGCGAGTTCGCGATCCTTTGCGGCGAGGAGTCGGGACCAATCGAAGTGCCGGTTGTCTACGCGCCAGCCAAATCCCGGGGCGTCGGCAAAGCTATCGGAGAACCGGCTTGCCAGGACCAGCAACTTCTTTGGTACACATCCTCGCATGACGCATGTGCCACCAACCCGGTCGGCTTCCGCGATCGCCACACGGGCCCCGGCGCGCGCCCCAATGCGCGCAGCCCGAACGCCGCCAGAGCCCGCGCCGATGACGAACAGATCCAGCTCATAGGACATGAAAGCTCCTGGTGGGCCTACTCGGCCATAGCATGGGTTGCGTCGCGCTCACGACGAGAGAGCTTGTCGATGCTGGGGTCGCGGACCAGCACGCCCTCGGCATAGAGACCAGCGATCTCGGCGTCGGTGAGCCCAAGAAGCTCCACCAGCGTGGACTCGTTGTTCTCCCCCATCAGATCCGCATGGAGATCGTTGGACGGCGTCCAACCGGAGAACCTGACAGGCATCCCGGGAATGTCAAACGCCCCGAGCGTCTGATCATGTACGCGTCGGACCGTGCCACGAGCGCGCATGTGCGGATGGGCCATCGCCTCGTTGAGCGTCAGGACCGGCGCTACCGGAATACGCTTTACCTCGAGCCGCTCGATCGCCGTTTCGCGCGTAGGGAATCGCGCCAGCCACGCCTCGAGGACCGATTTCAACGCTGTATTGTTGTCGCGTCGTAGCGCCGCTGTGGAGAAGCGCGGGTCATCGAGCAACCCGGGCTGCTCCAGCGCCTCGACGAACGCCTTCCACTGGTGCGGCAGCGTGGCCAGCGTTATGTAGCTGCCATCCGAACAGCGGAAGATGCCGGTCGGCCCACCGTCCGGATGCTGCGATCCGGTTCGCCTGGGTGTGTAGTTCTTTCGCAGAGAGACGCGAGGCATCGCCACCTCGTGCATATTCATGTAGCTGTCGAGCAACGAAGCTTCGACATGCTGCCCCTCCCCGGTGCGCTCACGGTGCAGCAGCGCGAAGCTGATGGCCATCGCGGCGGCCCAGCCGGTGGTCATGTCCCCGATTGCCATCGTGATGAGCGCCGGCTCGCCATTCGGGTCACCGATCAGGTCAGTGACGCCGGAATAGGCCTGGGCGATGTAGTCGTAGCCAGGCTTCTGGCTCAACGGCCCCGTCTGTCCCGCCAGCGAGATCGAGCACATGATCAGGCCGGGATGCAGCGCCTTGAGTTCGCCGTAGGACAAACCTGCGCGCGCCATCACGCCGGGTGAGAAGTTTTCGATCACGACGTCGAACTTGGGCACCAGCCGCCGGATCAGATCCCGGGCATGAGGATGCTTGAAATCCAGCGCCAAGCTTCTCTTGGAATGGTTGTGCTGAAAATAGTAAGTGCTGTGCGTGGTGCCCTTGTATTCGGGGGCCGTCGGCCGCAAGCCACCGATCCGCGTCCGGTCACCGTGCGGACCAAGTTCGAGCTTGACGACATCCGCGCCCATCTCGGCCAGGAGACGGCCACAGGTGGGACCAGCAACAATCTGCGTGATATCAAGGACACGGTATCCCTGAAGCATTGAAGGCGAAGACATGTGCGTTCCTTGCGAGAGCTCAGCGGGTGTCAAACTGCGAGGCGCCGAACAGGTTGTCCCAGCGTTCGCCGGCGGGCTTCGCGCCGGATTTGTCCACTTTGTCGGAGAGCACCGCAAGCCCCCTCTGGACTGCCGGACGTGCCCGGACGGTTCCGTACCAACGCCGCAGGTTCGGAAAATCCTCCAGTGCCTGCCCTTGCCATTTATGCGCGCGCAGCCACGGGTACGTGGCCATGTCAGCGATCGAGTACTCGTTGCCGCCCAGGTACGCCACGTCTCCCAGGCGCCGGTCGATCACGCGATACAGCCTGGCCGCCTCATTCGTGTAGCGATCGACCGCGTAAGGGATTGGCTCGGGCGCGTACTTGCGGAAATGATGGGCCTGGCCGAGCATCGGGCCGACTCCCCCCATCTGGAACATCAGCCACTGCACAACTTCCTGGCGCGGCTGCATGTCCTGGGGAAGGAACTTCCATCCGGCTTTCTCGGCGAGATACATCATGATGGCGCCGGACTCGAACATAGCGAACGGTTCGTCGCCCGGGCCGTCATGATCGACGATCGCGGGGATCTTGTTGTTCGGGCTGATCCTGAGGAAATCCGGCTTGAACTGATCCCCCTTCCCTATGTGCACGGGTATTACCCGGTACGGGAGGGCGAGCTCTTCCAAAAGGATCGAGACCTTATAGCCGTTGGGCGTGCTCCAGAAGTACAGGTCAATCATGATCGACCTCGTCAGGCAATTGCCAGGACTTGCGAATTCTCGAACTGCCGGCGAAGTTCATCTTCAACGAACTCCATGCGGTCCTTGCCCCAGAACATCTCATCGCCGACAAGGATCATCGGCACCCCGAAGACCCCGCGTTCGACTGCGCGGTCCGTGGCCTCCACCAGTTCCTTGCCGATCTCATCACTGGCGCTCATCGCCTCAAACCAGTCCGGGTCGACCCCCAATTCCGTGGCAATCGGCCGCAAGCCGGCGTACTCGACAATCGTCGCGTCGCCCCTCTCCCAGTAAGCACTGAAGACCTGCTCGACGAATTCGAGTTCGAGACCCTGGCGGCGCATTGCCAGAGAGCCGCGCAGCACCCGGCTCGACTTGATGGGAAACTGGCGCGGGATCTGAAACGGCAGATTGAACTTTTCCGCCCAACGCATCAGATCGCGCTTGCGGTACCGCAACTTGGACTTGGGCTCCTTCATCAGCTCATAGCCGTACTGCCGGAAGACATGGCCCAGGTTGTACGGATGCAGCACGAGTTCTGCGTCGTGGCGCTCCAGGATTGGCCTGATAAGTTTGAGGGCGAAGTAGGTATTGGTGCTTCCAATGTCCCAGTAGACGTCGACACGATTCTTGGTCACTGCATTGCTCCTGGCTGATAGGATCTGGTTGCTGGCGGGGTAGTGAGGCCAGTGTAAGATTCCATCGAAGCCCGGCCTAATAGCGAATTCAGATCTGGGTATAAGTCAAAGATATCGCCCGCACTGGGCAGCCCAGCGAGTGCCGGCAGGAGACGATCACACGCCATGGAACTGCGGCAACTCCGGTATTTCGTTCGCATCGTAGAGTTGGGTGGCCTGTCCCGCGCTGCCGCCGATCTCTACATCGCACAACCCGCGCTGAGTCAGCAGATTGCCAATCTGGAAGCCGAGTTTGGCGTGCAACTGCTGACGCGCACATCGCGCGGCGTCACGCCAACCGCCGCAGGTAAAGTGCTCTATCGCCATGCCCAGGCGGCGCTGCGGCTGGCGGAGCGGATCAAGGCCGACGTGCAGCACGCGGGAGGCGCGCCAGTCGGCGCGGTCTCCGTGGGTATGCCGACGAGTGTGGCGAACATTCTCGCCGCGCCTCTCGTCGCGGCTGTGCGCAGCCGCCTTCCGCAAGTCCGATTGCAGATCATGGAGAGCTTGAGCGGCCACCTGGCAGAGATGGTGGCCAACGGGCGTATCGAAATGGCGCTCTTGTTCGAACGGCACGAACCCGGCGATGCGGCGGCACCACACAGAAAGGCGTTGCCGCATCTGGACATCAAGCCTTTATTGGTCGAAGAGCTCTTCCTGTTGGCCGCTGGCAGCGGGCCATTCGGAGAGCCCGTGAGCCTGGCCGACGCCGCGTCGCGGCCTTTGATCTTGCCGGGGCGTGCGAATGCAACGCGACAGATCATTGACGACGCGCTGGCAAAGGCGGGCCTGACAGCAGAGATCGTCGCAGAGCTTGACTCGCTGGCCACCATCAAATCGGTGGTGGCGGATGGCTTGGGCGCCACCATTCTGTCTGCGTCGGCGTTGGCCGGCGCCTCCCCCGTGAAGGGTGTGGTCGCACACCGGATTTCCGACGCAACACTCAAGCGTCAGGTATCGCTGTGTACCTATGATGTGAAGACGTTGAGTGTGGCCGCTGAACACGTATCGGCACTGCTCCTTGAGGTGAGCATGGCGCTTGTACGCGACGGCACGTGGGAGGGCGCACACCTGCTTCTCGCAGGAGATGACCCGGCGCCATAAGTTTGAGCGATAGGGGCAGGCGTCGATCGTATTGGCGCGGTTCGTCTCCCCGTCCCTACACTTTGGCATCGCCTCGATTCGGGATTCTCCATGCCAAAGATCCTCGACGGTATTACCGTCCTAGACCTCACACGCTTCTTCTCCGGCCCTCAGGCAACACTGTTTCTGGCCGGCATGGGCGCTGAAGTCATCAAGATCGACGATCCCAAAGGCGGCGACCCCACCGCGTTTGCGCCCCCGTATGCCGGTCCGGAGGGGGTCTCGTTCGAGCGCCAGACCGAGCAAGACATGGGCATTGCCTATATGAAGCGCGCGCGGGGAAAGAAGTCGATCACATTGAATCTGAAGTCGCAGGAGGGTCGAGACATCTTCCTGCGCATGGTGGGGCAGGCGGACGTCGTCGTGGAGAACTTCAGCGCGGGCGTGGCGACGCGCCTGGGCATCGACTTCGAGACGCTGCGGGCCGTCAATCCCCGGCTCGTCTACTGCTCCATCACCGGGTATGGAGCCACCGGCCCCGACAGGGACCTGAAAGCGTACGACCTGATGGTCCAGGCAGCGGCTGGACTGATGAGCATCACGGGACATCCGGGTTCCGCGCCGGTAAAGGCTGGCTCCCCGCTATCCGATGCGATCGCCGGGGTCTTCGCCGCAAACGGCATTGTTGCCGCGTTGCTGCACCGCGAGCGTAGCGGTGAAGGACAGGCCGTAGACATCTCCATGGCGGACTGCCTCTTCTCCCTGATCTTCGACGAACCGCTCGATTGCTACGAACGGCTTGGCCTGAGCTTGCAGCAAGGCAGCCGGATCATGCGCTTCTCACCGTTCAACGTCTATCCGTGCAGCGATGGCTGGGTAACGATTGGCGCAGCGACAAACGATGATTGGAGCGCGTTGCTTGCGGCAATGGATCGGAACGACATAGCCGACGACGAGGAGATGATGCATCTGCCATGGCGTCTGAGCCACAACGAATTGGTCGATGAACTGGTGAGTAGCTGGACATGCAAGCGACAAGCACGCGAGATCATCGGCACGCTAACGACAGCTAAAGTCCCCTGCAGTCCTGTGCGAACCATCAACGACGTGATCACCTGGAACCAGCTGTTGGAGCGGGATATGGTCGAGCGCTTGTGGAATCCGCTGACGGTCGGGCACGTCAGTGCTTCCGCACCGGGATTTCCGCTGAAGTTCAGTGCCACGCCAGGTGGGTACGACCATCCGGCGCCGATCCCGGGCGCTCACACTGACGAGGTCCTGGGCCGCCTTGCCGGGCTGACGAGCATGGACATGCAGCAATTGCGGTCTGCCGGTGTAGTTTGAGTTGGGAAGGCCAGCTGCTTGGAGTGAGTTTGCACCTGGCATCACATGGAGAGTTCCCAAGCTCCGTACCCAAGTCCGGAGTAGAGGCCCCTGCTCGCGCGCCTCAGGCAACGCCAGCAGCGCCATCACGAACGCTATCGAATAGTCGCTACAAGGCAATTCGCAGAAGATCCGTTAATCGACTTCTTCGAACACCCCTGTGCGCACCTCGCCGTTGCGCATGTAGCGGGTAATCAGCACGCCGCCAGGCGTGCTGGTCGAGTGAATATTGTTCTCCAAGTCTACGGACCCGACCGGTCCGTAGATAATACGACGGACGATGTGTATGTGGATCGACAACCAGCCAACGGCCAACACGTGCTGGCCCCGCCAAGTCTGATGCCTGAGTTAAGCCATCCCGCGAAGCGGGGGGGGCTTGAATGTATTGTCAGGCCCCAACGCCAGTGTCTGACGCCAGGACCGCCGTACGACCAAACCATACGAAATAACCCTCTGCGCGCGATCGTGCATGCCGCTGGCGGTACCGCATCTTGCAGCCCCCGACCTGGCCAAGACGGCGAAAGGTTGCCTACGCTTGATGGATGCCGATGAAGCTGTAGGAGGACCGGCAATGGCCGCCACGAAATCCATTCGCCAGCCGGCAAAGGGTGGCGCCAGGAATGCGCAGCGCTGGTCACAGGACGTGACCGAGCACAGCAACGCGCTGGACCTCGAACCGCATCTCTTCGCTTCGGACAGCCCCGAGGAGATCGCCGCCTCGCTCAAGCGTTCCGCCCTGGGCAGCCGGCGCCGCAAGGGCACGGCTTTCCAGTCGGCGATGTCGATGCTCAACTTCTACATCAATCGCGCCGGCCGCAATCTGCCCAAGGAGCGTCGCGCCACGCTCGAGCAGGCCAAGGGCAAGCTGCGCGAAGCGTTCGGACGGCCACCATAAGCACGGGCAACGCGCCACGGCTCGCTTGCGCGATTGCATTTCCGAGCTAATGCTTGTTCCTATGTCACCTTCGCGGAGCAACATCATGGACACAGGAAACGAACTGCAAGCCACCGTGGACGCCCTGGTGCAAGCGGGCAAGGGCCTGCTGGCCGCCGACGAGAGCGGGCCGACGATCGCCAAGCGGTTCGAGCGTATCGGTGTGGAATCGAGCGAGGAAAGCCGCCGGGCGTGGCGCAACCTGCTCCTGTCGACACCGGGCCTTGGTGAATTCATCAGCGGCGTGATCCTGTACGAGGAAACGCTGGGCCAGCGCGCCGACGATGGCACGCCGCTGCCAGAACTGGCTGCGCGCCAAGGCATCGTGCCCGGCATCAAGGTGGACAAGGGCAAGCTCGCGCTCGCCCATGCTCCCGGAGACGAGGTCACCGAGGGTCTCGACGGGCTGGCCAAGCGGCTTGCCGGCTATCACCAGCAGGGCGCGCGCTTTGCCAAGTGGCGCGCGGTGTACATCGTGTCGGACAACCTGCCTGGCTGGGCTGCCATCCAGGCCAATGCGGAGGCGCTGGCACGCTATGCAGCCATCTGCCAGGAGACGGGCGTGGTGCCCATCGTCGAGCCCGAGGTGCTGATGGATGGCGCGCATTCCATGGCGCGTTGCGCCGAGGTCACCGAGGCCGTTTTGCACGAAGTCTTTCACGCCTTGCACCGGCATGCGGTGGTGCTCGAACACATGCTGCTGAAACCCAGCATGGTGCTCCCCGGCAAGGAGGCCGGGCACGCGGCGCCGGCCGAGGTTGCCAGGGAGACTGTTCAGGTGCTCAAGCGCACGGTGCCGGCGGCGGTGCCGGGCATCTTCTTCCTGTCCGGCGGACAAACTCCCACTGAGGCCACCGCCAATCTCGATGCCATGAACCGGCTCGCCCCATTGCCCTGGCGGCTGAGCTTCTCCTACGGGCGCGCCTTGCAGGAGCCGCCCCTGTTCGCCTGGCGCGGCGAGGCCGCTAACGCGGCGCAAGCGCAACGGACGCTGCTGCAGCGCTCACGACTGAATGGCATGGCCTGCCTGGGGCAATACGAAGCAGCGCGGGAGGATGCTGCGGGCTGAGCTTTCGGCAGGTGCGGGCGAACGCACCCTTCGAACCACTGAGGGACAAGATATTGATGATGCGTCCCCAGCCCCGCTTCACCATGCCTTCGCACAGAGGCGGGCCGCCGGACCTGCCTTCAGATACCCAGCTCCAGCAGCCGGGCCTTCAACCGAGGCCCGGCGAAATCAAGAAATGCGCGCAGTTTCAGCGGCAGGATTCCCTGTCCGGTGTGAACAAGGCTGATGGGCCACGGTGCCGGCTCGAACGCTTCGAGCACGGTCTTGAGCGCACCGGCACGCATCGCATCCGCCATCTGGTAGGACAGCACGCGAGTGAGGCCGACCCCGGCCACCGCCGCATCGATTGCGGCTTCGGCAGTGCTTACGGCAAGCCGCGAGCGGACAGGCACCTCCATCTCCGCCTTGCCCGACATGAAGGTCCAGACTTGCCTGGATGCAATCTGTTCCATGGTGATGCATGCATGGGCGGTGATCTCAAGGGGGCTCGTCGGCGTGCCATGTTCAGCGAAGTAGGCTGGGCTCGCGCAAACCACCCGACGCGTTGTGCCAATCCGCGTCGCGATGTAACTGCTGTCGGGCAGTTCAGCGATCCGCACTGCGACATCGACCTGCTCTTCAAGCAGATGCATCACTCTGTCGGTCAGCACCATCCGCACATCGATGTCCGGGTAAGTCTTGAGGAATTCCGCGACCACCGGCAACAAATGTAAACGTCCGAAGACAAGGGGCGCAGTGATGGCAAGCTCACCTTTAGGCGCCGCGTATTCCCCCGACGCGGCACGCTCCGCCTCTCCCACTTCCTCGAGAATGCGCCGGCATGCGGCGACATAGGAATGTCCGGCTTCGGTAAGGGCAAGTTGTCGGGTGGAGCGATGCAGGAGTCGGGTTTTCAGGTGCGACTCCAGTTCTCCGACCTTGCGGCTGACCGTTGCAAGCGGAATCTCTAGCTGGCGCGCCGCGGCAGAAAAACTGCCTGCGTCGACCACGGCCACCAGGATCGACATCGATTCGAAACGATCGGCCACGTTCTCATTTTTTGGGAGGATGATTCCCAATAATGCCGGATTATCTTCCTGGGTGGAAGCTCCTACCATCTGGGCGTCCCCCGGCGAGCGCGTCGAGAACGCCGCGCCGTAGGTCACCCAAAATCTGGAGAATATGCTGTGTCAACGCTTTCGAGTACCCATCCGCAGGCTTTGCGACGAATCGCTTCCATCAGGAATTTGCCCGTCAACTTGTTTGCGTCGGTCATGGGCATTGCCGGACTCTCTATCGCGTGGCGCCAGGCCAGCCAGGAATTTGGGGTAAGTCCGCTGATATCCGAGGCCGCCGGAATCCTCGCCATCATCGTGTTCCTGGTGCTGAGCGCGGGATATCTCGTCAAGGCGATCAAGCATCCGGACGCGGTCGTCGGCGAGTTCCGGCATCCCGTCGCCGGCAATTTTTTCGGCACGATCACGATCGCCATCCTGCTGCTCTCCTCGGTCGTTGCTCAACTGAGCCAGCCGCTCGCCGAAGTCATTTGGATAGTGGGCACAATTTCGACGATCGCGCTCTGTTTCACCATTGCGAGCCGGCTGCTGCAGGGCAAGATTGACGCTGCGCACGCGGTTCCCGCCTGGTTCATCCCGGGAGTGGCGACGCTGGATATCGCGGTTGCAGGGGGCGCCATGCCAATGGCGTGGGCCCATGAAATCAACATGTTCGCGCTGGCCGTTGGAACGATGATCGCCCTGTTGTTCTTTACGATGATCATGTCGCGAATGATTCATCACGAGCCTCTGCCCGCCGGCATGGTCCCTTCGCTGTTGATCCTGATGGCACCTTTCGAAGTGGGCTTTCTCGCCTACACCAACTTTACGCAGCGCGTCGACACTTTCTCCGGCTTGCTGTTCTACTTCGGGCTCTTCATATTCCTTACGCTGGCGCCCAAGGTATTTCGCAGGGGAATTCCGTTTGCTTCCGGTTGGTGGGCGATCAGCTTTCCGATGGCGGCGCTCGCCAGCGCCTCGCTGAAATACTCGATGTTCGTCCAGGCCTGGCCCGTGACGGTGATCGCGATCATCCTCCTCGCCATGCTGAGCATCGCAATTGTGGTTCTCTTTGTCAGAACGCTGCACATTCTTCTTAACGGCAAGCTGCTCGCCGGCTGATGCAGAAGAGCCGTAGGTCGAGGTCTGATCGAGGCCGGCCGAATGCGGTGCACTGAAACCGCCTGGCCAGCCCCGCATCAGTCTCAGAAGCCGGTACGCGCCTGGATATAAACCATGCGCGGCGCGCCGACCAGACGACCGGCATTGCTGTCGGTGGTGCGTGTGTAGTAACGCTTGTCGAACACGTTATTCAAGCCGATCGTGATGTCGGTACGCTTCCACTGCGGGACCTTGAACATCGCCTGAAGATTCCAGGTGCGGAAGCCCGGTATGCGGCCCACGCTGCCATCCGGCGACTCGGCAACCGTATTGGCCAGGTCAGAGAATTGCGAGCTCTGGTGCGTGGTGGAGACATTGAACGTCCAGTTGCGCCAGTCGTAGCGTACACCGAGCGTATCGGTATTACGCGAGTAGAACGGTACGTCCAGGCCGGCCGTGGCGCCTGACTTCTGAATCGCGCGCGTGTACGTGTAGTTGGCGTAGACATTCAGCCCCGCGAACAGACCGGCGCGATCGAACGTGTAGTCGATCGCGGTTTCCACGCCGTCGTGGTCAGTAGCGCCGATATTCTGGAACGTGACGGGGAACAGCCCCGGCACCTGCAGGATCTGGTTGTCGAACTTGATCTTGAATGCAGTCAGTTCGGCCTTGATCCGGTTGTCGGTCCAACGCGTACCCACTTCGAACGTACGCGCCACTTCCGGCTGCAGCGGATTATTCGGCGTCTGCGAATTGAGCTGGGTGTTCTGCACCGGCCCGAACGACGTACTGTAGTCGGCGAACACGGTCCACGCATTGTTCACGAGGTACGAGACATTGACCGAGGGCAGTGCCTTGTTATTCATGCTTTCGAACTGCGTCGCGGTACCCCGCTGCTGGCGCGTGGTGTCGATATGTTCGAAGCGCACCCCCGGCACGATGCGCCAGTTGCCGATGGCGATGCGATCGTCGATATAGACGGCGTGCGCATCGGTGGCGTTGTCGAAGGTGGTGGTCGGGCCGGCCCTGCCGGTTACGAGGCTCTGGTTGTAGGTATTGTCGTCGCCACGCTCGCGGATATACCGATATCCGACGGTGACGTCGTGCAGCGTCGGTCCCAGTGCCACGCGCTGCGTATAGCGCGGCTCGATGCCGAACGTGGTGTAGTTGCGAGGCTGGTGCGCGATCTGGGTGGCGCTCTGCTGCAGCGTGCTCTGGCGATAGCTGTCGTTGAAGAACGTGCGAATTTCGAACTCCTGATTGGCGGAGATCGTGTTCACATAGCCCAGATCGAAGCCCGTGCGGTTGCCGCTCCAGTAGTCGTTCGGCCGCGTATTCTGGAACGGATCCGCATTGAATTGCGCCACCGTCAGGCCACCTGGCGTACGCGAGCGCACGTCGTAGTACGAAACCTTACCGTAGACCTGCGACGTGCTGGTGAGGTCGTAGGCAAATTTCACGGCCAGATCATTGACGTCATCATCGCTGCCCTTGCGCCATTCGCGGCCCGTCATGCCCGAGTACAGGAGAGCCAGTCCCAGCCCGTTCTCGAGCGTGGTCCCTACAAACGCGTTGTACTGGGTATTGCTGCCGCCACCCTCGGTGTAGATGTTTTCGCGGATCGACGCATCGCCGGTGATTCCCGGGCCGCCAGGAATCGGCTTGGTGTTGAAGTTGATGATGCCACCGACGTTCTGCGGGCCATACCGCACCGCGCCGCCGCTGCGCACCACGTCGATCGCTTCGATATTGCCCAGGCTGACCGGTGCGAAAGACAGTTGCGGTTGCCCATACGGCGCCACCGCCATCGGAATACCGTCTAGCAACACCGTAGAGCGAGGCGAGTATCGGCCCGTAAGGCCGCGCACGCCGATATTGAGCGAGATGGCGCTGCCGGCGGTGCCGGAGTTGTCGGTCGACTGCACCCCCGGAATCCGGCGCATGACGTCACTGATACTGCTCGCGCCACTCTGCTCGATTTGCTCCTCGCTAACCACGGTGCGTGCGCCGGCGAACGTCTTCACACTGTTCTGCAGCCCGGTACCCAGCCAATTGCCGGTGACCTGGACGGTATCGAGCACATGCTCCGCATTGCCGTTCTGCCCCGGCTGCGCATCGGTCTGCTGAGCGGATGCCCCTAGCGGCGCCAGGCATAGCATCGAGACGGCGAACGCCGTCGCGCGCAGCGCGACTTGGGGTGCGGCGGGGAGCTTGCCGCATCGGCTCGAACTCATGGCTTTTCTTCCTTATAACAAGCAAATTACGAAAAGCCATGAATGTAAATGATAACGGTTATCGCTTGTAACTAGTTAGATTAAAGTGCTGCTTGGTGCTCACGGCCTCAGGTCAACTGTTGCTGCGGCACGACGACCTCGCTGACGACGATCGTGTCGGGCGCGGTCCCGCCTGCGTCTGGTCATGCGCGAAATTGCTGCAGGCATTGGTCGCGCGCTTGTGGCGCGCACGGGGCCGCCGGCGCTTACAGATGCACCCGGCTGCGCTTAAGCTGGAACGCCACGGTCACACGATCGGCGGGGTAGATCGTATCGGTGATTTCAAGGATCCTGCCCATCGCGTCCTTGTAGTGGCGAATCAGCCTCAGGCCGGCGGATCCCGCTTCTGCGCCCAGCACTTGTGCCAGGCGCTCGTCGATCAGCACGCCGTGGATGACCTGCCGGATCTCGGCAATGGCCACGCCGCAATCGCGCTCGATCAGCGTGCTGACAAGCAGCTTCGGATTGCTGCGGATGGTGTCCGTCAGGTGCGCAAGCGAGGCGTCGATGTAGATATCGGCGTGTGCCACCGGCGTGCTGCCCTTGCGGGAATCGACCCGCGTGCCGGAAAAGCGCAGCCATTCGCTGCCGATCGGCGCTTCCAGCAAGCGGGCGTCGGCGCGGTCGAGCGTGACGCTGTGCACCGCTTCGATGCTGCGGATCTCCGTGGCGGCCACCCGCACCAGGTCTTCGGCGGTGCCGAACGACTGGGTGTAGGCAGCGTCCGGGTTGGCGCTCTCGACGATGGTCCCCACCGCCTTCTTGCGCGAGATGTAGCCCCAGTCCTGCAGCAGCCTGAGCGCGGCGCGCACGGTATGCCGGCTGACCCCATGATGCTCGGCCAGTTCATGCTCGGTCGGCAGCAGGCTGCCGACCACGCGGCGGCCCTCGACGATATCCCGCACCAGGGTGCTGGCAAGCTCGGCATAGCGGGTCGGGGCTGTCCCGCCCGGCGCGGCCGGTGCTTCCGTCCGCTTGTCCTTCAGTTGGTTGCGCATTGCGATGAGCTGGCCCCAGGCCGCTCCATGAAAATGGGTGGGCGCATTGTAAGACAAGCGACGGCGGCGCCCAGGCGCCGCGCGGCTCAGGCCGCGAAGAAGCGCTTGTCCGCTTCGGCCGGCAGCGTCATGCCGGTGATCTTCGCCTTCTCCAGCACGCCCCAGAAGTAGCGATAGGTGGCGCGGTCGTGCAGCTCGCCCTTGTACTGGATCGGGCCCCAGTCCGCATCCTGCGCGGCGCACAGGATCCCTGCCGCGTCCTCCACCTCGGTGAAATCGGGACGCATGGCATTGACGATGGGCAGGATCTGCGCGGGATAGATGCTCCACATGCGCAGAAAGCCGAATGCATTGCGCGCGCGCGTGGCATCGCCGCCGATCACCTCGGCGTCCTTCAGGTTCAGGCAGACGTTGTGCGCCGGCACGATGCCGTTGGCCAGCGCCGCGGCCACCATGTCGGCCTTGGCGCGCGCCAGCAGCGCGTGCTCGAACTGGCCGGGGCTGCGCATCGCCGCCGCCGGGATCGCGCCATGGTGGCCGCTGACGAAATCCATCAGGCCGAAGTCCAGCACCTCGATATTGGGCAGTGCCGCGATCTGGAACACATCGCGCAGCGCACCGTGCGTTTCCACCAGAACGTGGACCGGGATGTCGCGGCCAAGGCCCGCCTTGCGCGCGGCATCGCCGATGTAGCCGATCACCTCGGCCACCTGCTGGTGGCTGGTGGCCTTGGGCACGGTGATATAGGCCAGGCGGCTGCCGGCCTCGCCCACGATGATGTCGACATCCTGGCGCCAGGCCGGGTGCGCCGGGTCGTGGATACGTGCGCCGGCACGGCCATGGCGGTTGCGCTCCGACGCGATCATGCGCGCCACCATGGCGGCATGCTCGCGCTCCTGGCCAGCGGCGGCGCCGTCCTCGCAATCGCAGGTCACGTCAAAAACCGGACCGTACTCGACCTGCAGGTCGAAGGCCTTGCCGATCAGCTTCTCGCTGCCGGCGAAATGCTCGCACGCGGCCAGCACGGGGAAGGATTTCTCGCCGGCAAAGAGCGCGTCGCGCGGATGGGTGGTGGTCATGGATAACTCCTGGAAGCGGATGTTGGAATGGGTACGCAGGCTGGATCAGCGGCCGCGGCGTGGCATTGCGATGGTGTAGTCGAGATCGAGCACGACGTTGGCCGGATGCGCCGGCTTGCCGTCGCCCGCCGGCGGGAACACCACCGTGCTGGCGGCAGCGTTCTTGATGCCGATGGTGCGCAGGCGCAGCGCACCGACATGCGCCAGCCCCAGGTCGAGCTTTTCCACCACCTGGGTTGCGCAGGCGATGGTGTCGCCGGCATAGGTGGGGTTGACGTGGCTGCCGCCATTAATCGCCAGCACCGACAGCGCGTTCTCCAGGCCGCCATACGACAGCGCCTTGCACAACGAGATCACGTGCCCGCCGTACACCAGCCGCTGCCCGCCGGCGGCCGCCATGGCAAAGCCGTCGAAGTGCGCGCGTGCGGTGTTCTGGTAAAGCCGCGTGGCGATGCTGTGGTCGCTGTCGTTGACCGTCATCGCGCCGAGGTGGTCGATGCGCTCGCCCGGCGCATAGTCTTCCCACAGGTCCTGCACGCCGGTCACGCTGCAGATCTCGCGCACACGGGCGCTATAGCCGCCGTGATAGAGCCGCGCGGCCGGCACCACCGGCTCGGTCGCCGGCACCACCGCTGCGCCGCAGGCAGCGCCGTGGTCACGCTTGTGCACCATCACCCAACGGATCCACGACAGCACCTCCTGTCCGCGCTGGTTGCTCGCGGTCGAACGCACGTAGACCACGCCACTCTTGCGGTTCGAATTCTCCTTCAGCCCGATCACCTCGCTGTCCACCGACAGGGTGTCGCCGGGATAGACGTGGGCCAGGAAGCGCACGTCGGCGTAGCCGAGATTGGCCACCGCGTTCAGCGAGATATCCGGCACGGTCTTGCCGAATGCGGTGTTGAACACCAGCAGGTCCTCCAGCGGCCGTTGCGCCAAACCAAGCCGCGCCGCACTGGTATCGGCGCTGCCCAGTGCCGTGCGGCTGCCGGTCAGGGCGATGTACAGGCTGCGGTCGCCCTCGGTCAGGGTGCGCGGCGTGGCGTGCCGGATGCGCATGCCTACGCGGAAGTCTTCGAAAAAGTTGCCGCTCCGGTTCTTCTGCATTGCTCCTTCTCTCCTCAGCTGACGGAATATCGCCTTCTTTATGTCCGCACATAGTGAATGGCACGAGAACGTATGTCAACTGCTGCGGCGCCACTTGGCTGCCGAAATTCACGCAAAACCGCGCCGAAACCACCCCCCCGATATGGGGGGTACCGTCGATTTTACTTGCCACCCATCCCCATCAATCTCTTATTATGTACGTACATAAAGGCCAACAACGCGGCATCGAAGAGACTGTCCCAAGGAGCGCAACGTGCAAAAACTGACCGAAGAGCGGCGCATGATCCAGGAAGCCGCAAGGCAATTCACCATGGATCGCGTGCTGCCGCTCGCCAACAAGCTGGACCCCGAGAAAGGCCAGATCCCGCGCGAGCTGATCGACGAAATGGCCGAGATGGGCTATTTCGGCATCCTGATTCCCGAGGAATACGGCGGCCTGGGCCTGGGCGCCTATGAGTACTGCCTGGTGGCCGAGCAGCTGTCGCGCGGCTGGATGAGCGTGGGCAGCATGATCGCGCGCGGCAACGGCCTGATCGGCGCGCTCAAGGGCCTGTCGCCCGAGAAGAAGGCCGACTACCTGCCGCGCATGGCACGCGGCGAATTCCTCGGCGCGTTCTCGCTGTCGGAACCGAACGCCGGCTCCGACGTGGCCAATATCTCGTGCCGCGCCGTGCGCGACGGCGACGACTGGGTCATCACCGGCAGCAAGTACTGGTGCACCTTCGCCGACGAGGCCGACTTCATCCTGGTGGTCTGCCGCACCGACCCCGTGATCGATCCCAAGGCCCGCCATCGCGGCCTGTCCGCCTTCATGCTCGAGAAGCCGCGCGGCCAGCTGCCCGAGGGCGTCCAGGGCAGCCCCATCCCCAAGATCGGCTACTACGGCTGGAGCACCTGGGAGCTGGCCTTCGACGGCTGCCGCGTGCCCGCCGACAAGATGGTCGGCGAAGAAGGCAAAGCCTTCTACCTGGCCACTGCCGGCCTGGAAACCGCCCGCGCCCACACCGCCGCCCGCTCGATCGGACTGGCCCAGGGCAGCCTGGAAGATGCGATCCAGTACTCCCGCGACCGGGCCCAGTTCGGCTCCCCGATCGGCAACTTCCAGGCGATCCGCTTCAAGCTGGCCGACATGGCCACGCAGATCGAAGCCTCGCGCGCCCTGCTCTACGCCGTGTGCGAGCAGATCGACGACGGCCAGCGCTGCTCCACGGAAGCCGCCATGGTCAAGCTGTTCGCCAGCGAGATGTCGGAGCGCGTCACCAGCGAAGGCCTGCAGATCCACGGCGGCGCCGGCTACACCACCCACTTTGCCGCCGAGCGCTACTGGCGCGATGCACGCCTGACCAAGATCTTCGAAGGCACCTCCGAGATCCAGATGCGCATCATCTCGGATGCGATGCTGGGCAAGGTCGAAGCCTGAACGCCGGAGCCCGACCATGCACACATCCCCACGAGTTACGGACCTCGCCGGCGCCGGCATCAGCCGGCAGGCCGCGCGTTTCGCCGTCGACCGCGCGCTGCGCTTGCCTGAGCAGGCGCTCGGCATCGCGCGATTGTCGGTCTATGACTTCTTTGCGGTGGCACTGGCCGGCGCCGGCGAGCCCGTCAGCCAGGCGGTGCGGACCATGGTCCGCGGCGAAGCCGGCACCCCGCAGGCCAGCGCCTTCGGCATGGCCGAACGTGTGCCGGCGCGTGCTGCGGCGCTGCTCAATGGCGCCGCCTCGCATGCGCTGGACTACGACGACACCCACTTCGACTTTGTCGGGCACTCGACCGTCGCAGTACTGCCAGCCGCGCTCGCCGTTGCCGAGCGGCAGCAGGCGGACGGCAAGGCCCTGCTGGAAGCCTTCCTGACCGGCGTCGAGGTGACCTGCCGCGTGGGCGGCTGGCTGGGCCGCCCTCACTACAACGCCGGCTTCCACCAGACCGCCACTTCTGGCGCATTTGGCGCCACTGCGGCAAGCGCACGCCTGCTCGGGCTCGATGCGGTGCAGGCTGGCTACGCACTTGGCCTGGCCGCCACGCGGGCGAGCGGCCTCAAATGCCAGTTCGGCACCATGAGCAAGCCCTTCCATGCCGGCATGGCGGCATCTAGCGGGGTCGAGGCCGCGACGCTGGCCGGGCTCGGCTTTATTTCGCGTCCCGACGCCATCGAGTGCGCCGGCGGCTTTGCCGCCACGCACGGCGTGCGCGAGGGCGGCGTGGCTGCCCCTTTCGACGGGTTGCCGGAAGTTTTCCGCTTTGCCGATGTGCAATACAAGTTCCACGCCTGCTGCCACGGCACCCACCCTGCCCTGGAGGCGCTGCTGGCGCTGCGTGCGGACCACGCCTTGCATGCACAGGACATCGAACAGGTCAGGCTGCGCATCAACCCGCAGTGGCTGCCGGTCTGCTGCATCGAACGGCCGCGCACCGGCCTGGAAGCCAAGTTCAGCCTGTCGCTGACCGCGGCGATGGTACTGGCCGGTATCGACACCGCTGCGCTCGACTCGTTTACCGACGCGCGTTGCGAAGACCCCGTGCTGCTCGACCTCGCCCGCCGCGTGATCATCGAAGCCGATCCGGCGATTGCCGATACGGCCTGCCACGCGCGCGTAGACACGCGCGCCGGCGCCGTCCACACCGCACACGTCGAACTGAGCGACCCGATGCCTTACGCGCGCAAGGCCACCAAGCTCAGGACCAAGGCCGCGGCGCTGGTCGGCTTGGCGCAGGCGGAAGCGCTGTGGGCCTTCGTCGAGGAACTCGATGCGCTGCCGGCTGCCGCGCTGTATCCCCGCATCCACGCTTTCATGGCCGGCGCCGCCGCCTGAGCCGCCCCTTCGGAGTCAAGCATGCAGCAATCACAACCGTCCGCTTCCAAGCCCGCTGGCGCCCTTGCCGGCCTGCGTGTGGTGGACCTCACCCAGATGCTGGCCGGCCCCTTTTGCACGCAGATGCTGGCCGACCACGGGGCCGACGTCATCAAGGTCGAAGCCATGACTGGCGACGGCACGCGCATCACCGGTCCCTTCTGCGCCGACGATACGCTGCGCGACTATGGCGGATATTTCCAGAGCGTCAACCGCAACAAGCAATCCATCGCCGTCGACCTGAAGACCGACGCCGGCCGCGAGATCGTGCGCAAGCTGATCGACGGTGCCGACATCGTGGTGGAGAACTTCCGGGCCGGCGTGATGGAGCGACTGGGGCTGGCCTATGAAGCCCTGCGCGAGACCAATCCGCGCCTGGTCTATGGCACCGTGCGCGGCTTCGGCGATCCGCGCAGCGGCGAGAGCCCCTATGCGCAATGGCCGGCCTATGATGTGGTCTCGCAGGCCATGGGCGGCATGATGGGAATCACCGGACCGGACCGCGACACCCCGACCAAGATCGGTCCCGGCGTCGGCGACACCGTGCCGGCGCTGATGCTGTGCATCGGCATCCTGGCCGCGGTGCATCGCGCGCGCGAGACCGGCGAAGGCCAGTTCGTCGACGTGGCCATGACCGACGCCGTGCTGGCCATGTGCGAGCGCATCGTCTACCAGACCTCCTACACCGGCACCGTGCCTGCGCCGGAAGGCAACCGCCACCCGCTGCTGTGCCCGTTCGGCCTGTTTCGCGCCCGCGATGGCTACGTCTCGATCGCCTGCGCCACCGACGCGTTCTGGATCAAGCTGGCCCACGCCATCGGCCGCCCCGACATGGCCACCGACGAGGACTTCGCCACCAACGCCGCGCGCGTGCGCAACGCACAGCAGGTGATCGACGCGATCGAAGCGTTCAGCACGGCGCGCACCAAGGAGGAGATCGCACAGTGCCTGGGTGGCAAGGTGCCGTTCGGTCCGGTCTACACCTCGACGGAGATCTTCGAGGACCCGCACTACCGCGTGCGCGAAATGCTGGTCGACGTTGAGCAACCGGGCTCGGCCACGCCGGTCAGGATCGCCGGCGTGCCGATCAAGCTCAGTGCCACCCCCGGCGCGGTGCGCCAGCGCGCGCCGATGCTTGGCGAGCACACCGACGCGATCCTGCTGGCTGCGGGGTATGGACAGGAAGAGATCAGGGGCATGCGCGCGGCGGGGGCGATCCGCTAGCACGGGACTGGAAGTACCGACTGGCGCGCCACCGCGCGCGGGTGTGCCGGCTGCAAACGCCGGCGTCATACAGAGAAATAGGAGACAAGATGCATCTACCAAAGCTTGTACTGACCATGCTGTTGTCGGCCGCGGCCGCGCTGCCCGCACTCGCGGAATACCCCACCAAGCCGGTACGCGTGCTGGTCGGCTTCCCTGCCGGGCAGACCACCGACGTCGTCGCGCGCATGCTCGGCCAGCGGCTCACTGCAGCCATGGGGCAGTCGTTCTTCGTCGAGAACAAGCCGGGTGTCGGCGCCGGCCTGGCCGCGGAGATGACCGCGCGCGCCGATGCCGATGGCTACACCATCCTCGCCACGTCGAGCGGGCCGCTGACCGTCAATCCCTGGATCTACCCCAGCCTGAAGTACGACAGCACGCGCGACTTCGAGCCCATTGGCTTTCTCGGGCTGTTCCCGCTGGTGCTGGTCGTCAACGCCCGCTCGCCCTTCAACTCGGTTGAGGACCTGGTCCGCTACGCCCGCCAGCATCCGGGCAAGGTCAACTACGCCTCAGGCGGCAATGGCGTGACCAATCACCTGGCGATGGAGATGTTCCGGCATCGCGCCGGCATCGATCTCACCCACGTTCCGTACAAGGGTGGCGTGGCCGCGCTGACCGATCTCGCCGGCGGCCAGGTCGACGTGATGTTCGAGGTAGCTTCCATCGTCCAGCCGCTGGTCCGGCAAGGCAAGCTCAAGCCGCTGGCGGTCGCCAGCCAGAAGCGCATCCCGACGATGTCGGCAGTGCCGACCATCGGCGATTCTGGCTATCCGGGCTTCCAGGCCGACGCATGGATCGGCGTGGTCGCACCCCGGCGCGTGCCCGCGGCTATCTCGGACAAGCTTGCCACGGAGATCGCCAGGATCGTGGCCACCCCAGACTGGCAGGCGGCTATCAGCAACCTCGGTGCGGTGACTGTGCCAATGAGCCGCAAGGAGTTCGGCAGCTTTATCGCATCCGAACGTACCAAATGGGGCGATGCAGTGAAGCGGGCCAACGTACGCATCGATTGATGGGCACCGCCCGCCCGCCTCCGCACGCCGGACGCGGGCCAGAGAATGACTATTCAATGGGAGACACCACATAAAAATCAGGTCGCTACTGCGGCCAATCCGCGCTTGACGGTGTTGCGCCTGACCGGCTTCGGGCAGACCGGCCCCTATGCAGGAAGACCCGGCTTTGCGCGCATCTTCGAGGCCATGAGCGGCTTCACCAATCTCTGCGGCGAGCAAGGCGGCAGCCCGATGCATATGAACTACCCGGTCGGCGATATGGTGGCGGGTATGTTCGGCGCATTCGCCATCGCGGCGGCTGTTGCGGACAGCCGTCGCGCACCAGGCCAGCGCGGGCGGGAGATCGACCTGTCGGCCACCGAGGCGCTGCTGCGCATCCTCGAGCCGTTGCCGGTGGAATATGAGCAACTTGGACAGGCACGCGAGCGCGCCGGCAACCTCACCACCTATGCGGCGCCTTCCAATATGTACCGGACCGGGGACAGCGTCTGGCTCACCGTGGTGGCCTCGCCCGATGTCACCTTCCGGCGCCTGGCCGATGCGATCGGCAGGCCGGAGATGGCGACATCTTCCGACTACTGCGACAACGCCAGCCGCATCCGCAACCTTCGCGTGCTCGACGGCATGATCGCCGCCTGGTTCGCATCGCGCTCCTACGCCGAGGCAGCGGCCGCCCTCGAACGCTGCGACGTGCCGTTCAGCAAGATCTTCAGCATCGCCGACGTCATCGAAGACCCGCACCTCAAGGCACGCGAGGCCATTGTCCGCCTGCCCGACGCGGATCTCGGCACGATCCCGGCACCTTGCGTGGTGCCGCGCTTCTCAGGACACGCGCCGCTGCCGGTACGCACCGGACCCGCAATCGGCGAGCACAACGAAATCTTGTTCCGCAAGCTCGGCCTCACCCCGGAGCAGCTGCAGGGACTCAAGGCTGCGGGCATCATCTGACGCTTGCTTGCGCAGAGAAAACGAGAAAGGCGGGCAAGTCGGCTTGCCCGCCTTTCTCGTCAGCGTCCCCACTCTCAACGCGAGCGTCAAAAAGAGAGGCGGCTGCCATGGCAGAGCCGTTGTTATTCAACGCGGATGCCACGTGCCTGGACCAGGGCATGCCAGCGCGCCGACTCGGTCTGCAGGAAGCCCTTGAACGCCTGCGGCGTGTTGCCCACCGGATCGAGTCCGGCTTGCTGCAGCCTGGCGCGCACCCCCGGATCGGCCACCGCCTTCTGTACGGCACTGGCAATTGCCTGCACGCGATCCGGTGCGGTGCCCTTGGGCAGGAACACGCCGTTCCACTCAAGCACTTCATAGTCCGGCATGCCGCTCTCGGCCAAGGTCGGCGTATTGGGCAAGGCCTTCATGCGCGTTCTGGAGGTCACCGCCAGCGCACGCAGCTTGCCACCGGCCACGTATTGCAGCGTCGACGCAGTATTGCCGAAATAGGACGCGACCTGCCCGCCCATCACATCGGTCAGCGCCGGCGCGCCGCCCTTGTACGGAACATGCAGCAATTCGATTTTGGCCTGCTCATTGAACATCTCCGCAGCGAGGTGCGAGCCCGTGCCAGCGCCGGCGGAGGCATAGGTCAGCTTGCCGGGCGACTTCTTTGCCGAGGCGATGAAGTCGGCAACGGTCTTGTAAGGCGCGTTCGCCGCAACCACCAGGATCTGCGGCGCGGTCGCCACCAGCGAGATCGGAATGAAATCGCCTGTCGGATCGAACGGCAGCTTGCGCAGCGCGCCGTTGACCGCAAACGCCGAGGCGTCGTACAGCACCGTATAGCCATCCGGGGTAGCCTTGGCCACGACGTCGGCGCCGATGACGCCGCCAGCGCCCGGCTTGTTGTCGATGACGACAGTCTGCCCGAGGATCTCTCCCATCTTCTGGGCCACGACGCGCGCCGTGTTATCGGCACCACCACCCGCCGAATAGGGCACCACCATGCGGATCGGCTTGTCGGGGAACGCGAAGGCGCCGAGCGGCACCGCCGCAGCCAGAATCGCCAGGCCTTTGCCAAGGCGGTGCAGGATCGTTTTCATGTTGTCTCCGATTTTTTATTGGTTCGGGCCGGCTATACAGTCTCGAATCCGTACAGTAGGGCGGGGTTGTCCACCAGGATGCGCCGCCGGAGCGCCTCAGTGCCGGTCCAGTGGGCCAGCAGGTCGTACAGCAAGGCATCGTCCGGCTTGAAGCGGGTCTCCGTGGAGTGGGGCCAGTCACTGCCCCACACCAGCCGTTCCGGCGCGGTGCGCACCCATGCCATCGCCACGGGGTCGATGTCCGCATAGCGCCCGGCGGCGCCGACGACGGAATCCAGATACGCGCCGGACAGCTTCAGCCACGCATTGCCACGCGCCAGCAGGTTGGATACGAGTGAGAACGCAGGGTGCGCGGTACCGCCGGGCAGCGGCAGGCGGGCCAGATGGTCGAATACCAGCGGCGTGCGCAGGCGTGCAAGCAGGTCGCGGCGGGCGACGATCTGGTCTGCGGTCCAGTGCAATTGCAGATGCCAGCCCAGCCCGGCAACACGATTGGCAAGTTCTTCCACCATCCCGAAGCTCACCACCGCATGGGCCTCGGTGTAGAGGGAGAACCGGATGCCACGGATACCGCCCGCATGCAAGGCGTGCAGGGTCTCGTCTGTCACATCCGGCCACACCACGGCAACGCCGCGCGCATTGCCGATACCCAACTGCTGGATCGCATCGAGCGTGGCGCTGTTGTCTGTGCCATAACAGCGAGGCTGCACGATGACCGCGCGGCTCGTGCCAAGCAGCGCTTGCACGCCACGGTAGTCTTCCACGGTTGCATTTGCCACCACTGGCGCAATCGCCGCGAAGCGCGGGTCATAGATGTGCAAGTGAGCATCGCAGGCGTTGGCGAGCGCTGCGCTGTGTGGCGCGCAGCTTGCCGAACTGTTCGACACCGGCGGGATCGGGCCGCCGTAGCGCGGGTCAGGCATGCCGTGCCAGCCTGTCCGCTGCTTCACGGACCCTGTCCCCATGCTGATCGAGCGCCGGGGCGGCGAACGGCTCCGGACCGGGCGTGCGCCCGAACTTCACGGCGCGCGTGAAGCCGCGATAACGGCCAACCACGGGGTGATCGAACGTTGCCAGCATCTCTTCCGCGGCGACCTGGGGAAAATCGAACATGTCCTCCACCGAGCGCGCGGCCGCGCACGGCACCTCCTCGCCGAATATGATCTCCCATTCCAGGGCCGATCGCTCCTGCAATGCCGCGTGCAGGCGGGGCACGATTTCCCCATGATGCTCGGCGCGCTTGCGCACGCTGTCGTAGCGATCGGTCGACAGCAGATCGGCCAGGCCGGTCTTCTCGCACAGCGCCCGCCAGAAATGCGGGGTATTTGCCGAGATATAGATGTAGCCGTCCCTGGTCGGATGAATGCCGGTAATCCCGCCCGAGCGCATGTCGCGCCCAATCTCCCTGGGCTCCGATTCGGCCCAGACCATCCGGGCCGATTGCATGGTCAGCGCCGCGCGCAGCAGCGACACGCCCACATACTGCCCTGCCCCGCTCTTCTCCCGCTCGTAGAGCGCCGAAGATACCGCACCTGCGACCAGGGCCGAGGCATAGTAGTCAACCACGGAGCCGTACAGGATCTCCGGCGGCCCCCCGTGCTTGCCCTGCAGCGTGCACATGCCGGTCATGGTCTGCAGCACCTGGTCGTAACCGGCCTTGTCCTTCAGCGGGCCCGTCTCGCCGTAGCCTGTGACGGCGCAGTAGATCAGGCGCGGGTTGACGGCAATGAGCTGCTCGTAGCCAATGCCGAGCCGGCCCGGCACGCTGGGGCGGAAGTTATGCACCAGCACGTCCGCATTGCGCACCAACGCCAGCAGCCGCTCCAGATCGGCCGGGTTCTTCAGGTCGAGCACGACGCCCAGCTTGCTTCTGTTGACGCCGAGGAAGGCCCGGCTTTCGGCTGCCAGTGTCGAGGGATACTTGCGCAGGTTGTCGCCCACGGGCGGCTCGACCTTGATGACGTCCGCGCCCTGGTCGGCGAGCAGTGAGCAGCCGTACGGCCCCGCGATATAGGCGCTCAGGTCGAGCACGCGTACGCCGCTCAGTGGACCTGGCTGTCCCGCCCGGTTTGAGCCGAAGACATCTTCCCCGGCAGTGGTGTTGGTTTGCATACAGCCTCCGAATCAGCTAGGGGTTCAATCCGCGACAATGTTCTGCTGCTTGGCCAGCGCCTTCCACCGGACCACATCGGCCGCAATCGTCTCGGCGAACTGTTGGGGAGTGACGGGCTTCGCCTCGGCCCCTTCCCTGAGGATGGCCGCCTTGACGGCGGGCGTCGCCAGCGCCTGGTTCACCGCCGCATTGAGCCGCGTGATGACCGCCGGCGGCGTGCCTGCAGGCGCGAGAAAGCCCCACCAGAGTTCAAACTCGTAGCCAGGGACCGCGCTCGCCATCGGCACCAGGTCCGGCGCGACAGGGCTTGGCTTCAGGCTGGTGATACCCACGGCCCGCACCTTGCCGGCCCGGACCATCGGCAGCAGCGAGGGACCGCTCGAGATCAGCACCTGGGTCTGGTTGCCGATCAGGTCGGTGATGGCGGGGCCCATGCCACGGTAGGGTACGTGCGTAATGGCCAGCTTGCCGGCCTTGGCCTTGAGCAGTTCGGTGCCGAACTGGTTGACGCTGCCGGGGCCGGAAGACGCGTAGTTGAACTTGCCCGGGTTGGCGCGGATCGCGCCGATCAGTTCCTGCGGCGTCTTGGCAGGAAAGTCGTTGCTGACCGCCACGATGAACGGCCCCTTGGCAACCATCGCCACCGGCGCAAAGCTCTTGACCGCATCGTATGGCAGCTTGCTCTGCACCGCCGCATTGGTCGTCATGCTCGACGAGACCGCGACCAGGGTATAGCCGTCCGGCGCTGACTTGGCCGCCATGCCGGTTCCCGTGTTGCCACTCGCTCCGGGGCGGTTGTCGATGATTACCGGCTGCTTCAGTTCCTCGCCGAGTTCCTTCGCCACGATGCGGGCGAAGATGTCGTTCGAGCCACCAGGCGGATACGGCACGATGATCGTGATGGGCTTGGACGGATAGGGGTTCTCGGCGGCAGCAGCGGCCGATACCGCCAGAGCGCCGAACGCGGCGATCAGCCCGAAGCATGCGGCGGCACGACGCGATTGTGAGGTCGTCATGGTCTGTCTCCTGTATGGTTTTATGTGGGTCTGTGATGTGGGGTCAGGCGGCGATCAGTCCGAGCCGCCTGGCGATCCCGACAGTGGCCTGTGCACGCCGGACGAAGGGAGCGTCGATCATCTTTCCATCCACGACGTAGGCTCCGACGCCGTCGGCCTGCGCCAGGGCGGCAGCCGCGACGACCCGCAGCGCGTGCGCGATCTCCTCGTCGGACGGGCGATAGACATCGTTTGCCAGCGCGATCTGGCTTGGGTGGATGCAGCTCTTGCCCAGGAAGCCCATCTGCCTGGACATCTCCGCCTCGGCGCGGAAGCCTTCGGTATCGCGAATGTTGGCGAACACCGTGTCATAGGCGTAGACGTTGGCTTCGGCAGCCGCCATCCGCACGGCGAACATGGCTGATGCGATGGCTGCCGTGCTGCGCCGATGAATGCCGGCTGGCTCGAACAGGTCGCCCAGCCCAAGCTGCAGGCCTGCCACGCGGGGATGTGCGCCCGCCAGCTCGGCGGCGCAACGCAGCGCCTTTGGCGACTCGATGTTCAGCAGCAACTGGACCTTCGCATCCCCGTCGGTGAAGCCGTTGGCCCGCTCCGCCTGTTCGATCGCCGCCGCCACGCGGCGGACCTCGTCGACGCTCTCCGGCTTTGGCAGGTTGACCAGGTGCAGGCCCGGCACCACCACTGCGGCCAGGTCGGCCTCGCAATGCCCGGTGTCGAGGCCATTGACGCGAACGATCAGGGTCTTTGCCGTCGAGCGAGTCTCTGGGGAACGCAGCAGTTGTGACAGCAGATCACGGGCTTCGGCCTTCTTCTCTTCGGCAACCGCATCCTCCATGTCGAAGGACAGCGCATCCGCGTCGCTCGCGAGCGCCTTGGCGAAAAACTCGGGTCGTGAACCGGGGACGAATAGCTTGCTTCTCATGGCCAACACCGTATCTCGTGGGGGTGAAATCCAGTGTGGCTTAACCATAAGAGAAGATAAACTATACTTTCCTACCTTCGCACAATAGAAATTCTATGGAGACGAGCTATCTCAAGGCTTTCAGCCTGGTCGTGGAAACCGGGACGCTGGCCGAAGCCGCGAGGCGGCTCAATGTGACGCCGGCGGCGGTCTCTCAACAGATCCAGGTGCTGGAGCGCGAACTTGGCACTGAGTTGCTGGCACGAGCCGGCCGTACCGTAGCGCCCACAGAGTCTGGGCGCCGCCTTGCTGCGCGCTGTGTCTCGCTGCTCAGGGAAGTCGACGAGCTAAGGGGGTGGGTGAACCAGGCGGACGAGGTGCGCGAGCTTCGCATCGGCACCATCAATACGGCGCTCCACAGTCTCCTGCCGGACGCGCTCGCGCGTTTTGCCGCCAGGCATCCGGGCGTGTCCGTCCACATCAGGTCTGCCATGTCCAGCGAGCTATATGACGCTGTCAAGCAATCGGAGCTTGACGCCGCCGTCTGCCTGCACCCTCCCTTCTCCATCCCCAAAGCCTTTGCCTGGGAACTGCTGCGCAAGGAACCGCTCGTCGTGCTTGCAGCGCAGCGGGACAGGGAAGCGGATCCGCATGAACTGCTGCGCACCAGGCCGCTGATCCGCTATGACCGCAGCCTCGGGGGAGGCAAGCAGGCCAACGATTACCTGCGCAAGGCCGGGATCACGCCATCGCAAGAGCGCTTTGAGCTGAGCTCCCTCCTCGCCATCGCCATGATGGTGGATCGCGGCCTGGGGGTGTCGCTGGTCCCGGACATCGCGTCGCCGCTGACTTCCGGCCTGCGTATTGCGAAGCTTCATCTACCGTCGGAACCGGAGCCGCGCCGGTTCGGCTTGCTGTGGCGAAGGACGTCGCACAGCGCCGGCTTGATCAGATCCTTCCTTGAGGAGGCTCGCCTCGCGGCGAAAGCGTAGTTGCACGTGTGCGGAATACGGGACTGTGTGGTTTTCCAGTGCCAACGCCACTCGGTGGAACAACAGACAACCCGATATCGTCGCGTATGCGATGAACGGTACGCCGCTGACAACGGACGGCTTCGCCCGACTTGTGATTCCCAACGACGGAAAGGCGGGGCCCACGTGTCCAACCTGGTATCGCTCGAGGTGGTATCCGCCGCGCCGACCGGCGGCGGCGCGCCTCAGCGCTTCGCGAAGGGCAAGATGGACACTAGCCGCATTGCTGAAGCTGCTGGCCTGACATCGGCCAGGACTGGTCAGCCATCCACGCCCACGACCACGCTCGACGCCTTGAAGACCGCCGCCGCCGGCTTGCCAACGGCCAGCCCGAGCCGGTCGGCGCTGCTCTTGGTGATGATGGCCGAAATCGCCAGGCCGGAATCGTCGGTAATGGTGACATCCGTATTGACGGCGCCCTTCTTGAGGTCGGTCACTTTTCCGCTGATCGCGTTGCGCGCCGACACCTTGCTGACATCGACATCCACCATCACGATCACCGAGGTCGCCTTGACCATGGCAAACGCCTTCTTGCCCTGGGTCAGCCCAAGGCGCGCTGCGCTTTCGCTGGTCACCGTGGCAACGATCGCCTGCCCACCGGCCAGACTTAGCGTGACCTCGTCGTTGACCGCGCCATGCTTGGCCTCGGAGACTTCACCCGAAAACTGATTGCGTGCACTGGTAATCACTTCGCTCTCCATTTTGGTTGTTTGAGCTGCTCGCGGGCGTTCCTTGTCATTCTGTGGCTTCCATCTCCAGGGCGCTGCCTTTCTTGACGTTATCGTCAGAGAAATTGTAGAGGTGCGTGTTGTCCGCAGTTTCCCCGATCCTTGTACCGCTTGGCCGGAACATCAGGCGGCGACGAAAATTCTCGCTGTCCGACCTGGCGCTCTGCAGGGCAAGTTCGGCCGCCTCCGTGTAGGTCGTTGGGCGCTTGTCCTTCTCAATCTCAAGCAGCATTGTCTGCTCGTTCACCCGCACGCTGTATTTGCCCAGGTTGTAGAGGAGATACATGGCGAAGAGGTTGTCGAAGTCCTCGTAGGCGCCCGCTTCCCGGCGGAAGTCGCGGGACAAGACCGAGGGGAAGCGATTGGGCAAGTCCTTGAAGGCCACCTTTTCATCCTCATGAGGATCCACATAGGCCGAGCCCCCGTATTTCTTGTACAGCACCACGTCCATGCCGTAGCCGCGCCCGCCCCATTCCTTGATGAGCTTCATCGCCATCTCGGTAGGAATATTGGCCGTGGCGGCTGCGACCACCCGCCGTCCGGACAGAAACCTCGCGCTGGCGACCTCCAGCTCCTTGTAGCCAGCGCCAAACTTGAATGCGGCCCCGATGGTCTTGGCGCAGTTGAGGCGCAAGTAGTCATACTTGATTTCGCCGCTGTGGTACTCGGTATTCCTGGCCTGCCGGTGATAGTCGTCATTGATGCGTCTGAAGTAAGCCTCCAGGGCCTCCTTGTCACTGGCCGGTACGCCGTAGACGCGCACGCCGATTACCGAACGCTTGTAGATCTCGCCGAAATCGAGGCCAAACGAGGCCGTCTCCGCGACCGAGGAGATCGTCTTGAACAAATACTCTTTCTTCGGGATGCCAACCATCAGATCCGTGGTGTAGAAGCCGCTCTCGTGCTTACGTTTGCGGTCGGCATAATAGTTGGCCGAATAGACCAGATCGTCGCCAGGCACGCCGTCTCGGATAGCCAGAGCGAGATGCCCGGCCGACCCGCCCTTGGAAGTGCCGAAACTGATCAGCAACTCCAGATCATAGGGATCCTCGCGAAGGAGATCGGAAATCTGGTCGACGTTGGCGGGCTCGGCGCCGCCCTTGCTGCCAAAGTCGGCAGCGACCGCCAGCTTTGACAACAGAACGGCTATCACTACGAACCAGGTCGCTGGCCTCATTCTCATTGCTCCTTGCGCGCCCCCCCGCCCGCGCCGCACAACGCGACTGCCGCAACCGGCCACTTGGCCGCCGTCACGTTGCTCAACCGGGCAGCGGGACCGGCAGCGCCTACTTGCTGTCGCGCGTGTCGCCGCCGAGCGGGTCGACGATGATCATGGTGCGATCCAGCACGCCGCGATCGTCAAAGTAGGCGCTGAAGTGCGCCGGCTGGTAGGCGCCCGCGTAGAGCCGATAGGACCAGGCCTCGCGTTTCATCAAGGGGTAGTACTGGATGGGCTCCCGCGGGCGGCCGAAGCGCTCGGCAACGTCCTGCTTGGTCCAGACGCCAGGACGGGCCTCGTAGATCTCCTTCTCGGTCAGCATCTGGCGGAAATTGGTCAGCTTGCCGCTTGCGTCAAAGTCCGCCGCGTAAACCTCGAAGCCGAGCGGCTGCTTCGAGTAGATCCACCGGCTGGTGCCGTTGGCTAACTGGTATGTCTCAGTGGGCGCGCCGAAGGTATCGCGTACGGCGCTCTGGGGGCTGCCGAACATCTTCCGGGCGGTCTCCACAGGCTGGAGGGTGGCACAGGCGCACAGCAGAGTCGCCGCAACGGCGGCCAGCCAGGCGGACAGGCGATGGCGCATGATCGATCTCCGGTAGGGGCGGCGGGCGAAACCAATTCAGCATAGTGCACGCCACGCCAGGCAGGCGCTCCTGCCCTGCTTGGTAAACACGCAGGCCAGGCCGAATATTCCAGCCAGAAAGCATCCAGCATCAAAAATTGCCGACGTTCCCGGCGCATGTGCTCGGATGGATCCTTCCAGCACTATCCGCCGACACCCCACCATTCACGCCATCTGCACCGCTTGCGCGTTGTCGCTTGCCGCCACGCGGCCGGTTCGATACCGATCCAGCAGTTCGGAGCGCCTCATCGCCGTCTTCCGCATGGACGCTTCCTTGACGTGTCCAAAGCCACGGATATCGTCAGGGAGGCCCGCGAGCTGGATGGCGGTGTCCAGCCGGTCTGCGGTCAGCGTGCGCGCGAACTCTTCAATCAGCGCCAGGTACTCGTCCACCAGCCTGCGTTCCGCGCGACGCTCCTCCGTCCTGCCAAACGGGTCGAGCTTCGTTCCGCGCAGCCACTTCATCCGCGCGAGCAGTCTGAACACGGTCATGGTCGACGGGCCAAAGCGCTTTTTTCGTGGCTGCCCCTGGGCGCTCTTGCTCAATGCCGGCGGCGCCAGCCAGAAGCTGAGCTGATAGTCACGGCCGGGCTCGCCTTCGAACTGCGCACGCAGCTTGTCCTTGAATGCAGGATCGGCGTACAGGCGAGCCACTTCGTACTCGTCCTTGTAGGCCATCAGCTTGGCCAGGTTCCGCGCTACCGCCTCGGTCAGCGGGCGCTTGCGGCCGCTTGCAAGCCGGTCTTCGGTCTCGCGAATCCGGTCGACCGCGTTGCGGTACATCCTTGCGTAGGCAGCGTCCTGGTAGTCGGTCAAAAGGCTTTCCCGGCGGCGAACCAGCGCGTCCAGCGTTTCGGGAATGGCGACCACCTTCTGTCGGGCGCCGGCGCCAACCTGCGCCCGTACCTGCGCTTCGCCCAGATGCGCGAGCATCCGCCCCCAGGTGAAGGCCTGCTTGTTCTTGTCGACAGACACGCCGTTCAGCTCGATCGCCCGCATCAGGCTCTCCAGCACCAGCGGTACCCATCCTTGCTGCCAGGCAAACCCCAGCAGCAGCGGGTTGGAGTAAATGGCATCGCCAAGCAGCGTCAGGGCCCAGTCGTTAGCGTCCAGGAACTTGCAGGCATCCCCGACGCTGCCCCTGATATCCTGCTCCGCGGAGGTCCCGGGGAAGGTCCATTTCGGGTTGGACAGAAACTCGGCAGTTGGCGTGCGCGCGCTGTTGATGGCAGCACTGGTGCGGCCATGCTGGACCTTGGACAGGACTTCCGCGGATGCCGACACGATCGCGTCGCAACCGATCACCAGCCTTGCCTCGCCCGTGGCGATGCGCGTGGCATGCAAGGCGTCCGGCGTGCGGGCGATCTGGACATGACTGAGCACGGCGCCACCCTTCTGGGCCAGGCCTGCCATGTCAAGCACGGTCACGCCCTTGCGTTCCAGGTGAGCGGCCATCCCAAGCAGCCCGCCAATCGTAACCACGCCAGTGCCCCCGACACCCGTCACCAGGATCCCGTAAGCACCATTGACCTCCGGGATCTGCGGCAGCGGGAGCTCACCGCCCGCGCCGGCGCTTTCCTTGCCGAGCGTGCCGGGCTTGCGAAGCTGCGCCCCTTCTGCCGTCACGAAGCTTGGGCAGAAGCCGTTCACGCAGGAGAAATCCTTGTTGCACGACGACTGGTTGATGGCGCGCTTCGTGCCCAGCGGGGTTTCCAGAGGCTCGACCGACAGGCAGTTCGACTTGACCGAGCAGTCGCCACACCCTTCGCAAACGGCATCGTTGATAAACGCCCGCCGTGCGGGATCCGGGTACTTGCCCTGCTTCCTCCGACGGCGCTTTTCGGTGGCGCAGGTCTGGTCGTAGATCAGGATGGTGACGCCCTCGACCTCCCGCAGCCGGCGCTGTACCGCATCCAGGTCGTCGCGATGGAATACCTTGACGTCCGACGGCAGCATCTCGCCATTGCCATACTTCTCCGGCTCGTCGGTCACGACAACGATCTCCCGAACCGATTCCGCCCTGACCTGGTGGGCAATCTGCGGCACCGTCAGGACACCGTCGACAGGCTGCCCGCCGGTCATCGCGACCGCGTCGTTGAACAGGATCTTGTAGGTGATGGTGGCGCTGGCCGCCACGGCGGCGCGGATGGCCAGCAGGCCGGAATGGAAGTAGGTCCCGTCACCCAGGTTGACGAAAACATGCTTCTCCCGGGTGAAATGCATCTGGCCGACCCAGGCCACGCCCTCCCCGCCCATCTGGCTGAAGGTGTCGGTATTCCGGTCCATCCACATCGCCATGTAGTGACAGCCGATGCCGGCCATCGCACGCGAGCCTTCCGGCACGCGCGTGGAAGTATTGTGCGGACAGCCGGAGCAGAACCACGGCTTGCGCTCTACCGCCAGCCGGGGCCGGGACGCTTCCCGCTCCTTGGCCTGGATGATGGCGATGCGCGAGACGATCCGGCTACGCACTTCTGCCGGCATCTCGAATCCATCCAGGCGCCTCGCAATGGCCTTGGCGATCAGGGCCGGCGACAGCTCATAGTGCGCGGGCAACAGCCACTGGCCTTGCGGCACCGACCATTCCCCACCCTGGTTGTCCCGCTCGTCGAACTTGCCGAAGATCTTGGGGCGCACGTCCTCGCGCCAGTTGTACAGTTCCTCCTTGAGGGCGTACTCGAGAATCTGGCGCTTTTCCTCGACAACCAGGATCTCGTCCAGCCCGGTCGCAAACTCGCGCGCATCCTGGGCATCGAGCGGCCAGACGCAGCCGACCTTGAACAGCCTGATGCCAAGCTGGCGGCAGGTGTCGTCGTCCAGGCCGAGGTCGAGCAATGCCTGGCGGACGTCGAGATACGCCTTGCCTGCCGCCATGATGCCGAACCGGGGCTGGTCCGGGTCCAGCACGATCTGGTTCAGCTTGTTCGCACGGATATAGGCCAGCGCCGCGTACAGCTTGTGGTCCAGCAGCCTGGCTTCCTGTGCCAGCGGGGAATCCGGCCAGCGGATGTTCAGGCCCTCCGCCGGCATGGAGAAATCGGTCGGCCGTACCACCTGGACACGGTCGGGGTCGATCTCGACCGAGGAAGTCGATTCGACGATGTCGGTCACGCATTTCATCGCCACCCACAGGCCGGAGTAGCGGCTCATCGCCCAGCCGTGCAGGCCATAGTCCAGATACTCCTGCACGGTGGAAGGATAGAGAACGGGAATGCCTGCCGACAGCAGCACGTGCTCGGACTGGTGCGCAACCGACGACGACTTCGCGGCATGGTCGTCTCCCGCGAGCACGAGGACGCCGCCGTGCTGCGCCGAGCCAGCGGCGTTGGCGTGCTTCAGCACGTCCATCGACCGGTCCACACCCGGCCCCTTGCCGTACCACATCGAAAAGACGCCGTCGCGGGTGGCGTCGGGAAACAGGTTCAGCTGCTGCGTGCCCCAGACCGCGGTGGCAGCCAGGTCTTCATTGATGCCCGGCTGGAACACCACGTCGCTGCCGGCAAGATGCTGCCTGGCCTTCCATAGCGCCATGTCGAGCGCGCCCAGCGGGGACCCGCGATAGCCTGAGATATAGCCGGCAGTATTGAGCCCCGCCGCGCGATCGCGTTCCTTCTGCAGCAGCGGCAAGCGCACCAGCGCCTGGGTTCCGCTGAGGTACACGCGGCCCTTGGGCAGCGTGTATTTGTCGTCCAGGCTTGCCTCAGCGAGGGTGTCGACCAACGCCTGCTTGGATTGGGGGGAAAGAGGACTGTTCACAGACGTGGTCTCCGGGGTCACAAGCTGCTTTTATGGATATGTCGTGCCAGTGTAGAAAGCGTTGGACATATCGTAAAATCACAATTTCAGACAGCAGGTATCCGATTTCCATATGTCTGCGCAGAAGCGCGATCCTCGCTCCGGCAGCCGGAAAATGTCAGTCCCGGAAAGTGCATTCCCAGCGGCAAAGGAGATCACGCTGCGGCAGATGCGCTACTTCCGCGCCGCCGCCGCGACCGGGCAGTTCTCCATGGCTGCTATCGAGGAACATGTGTCGCAGTCGGCCATTACCAATGCCGTGCTTGCGCTGGAGCAGCTGCTTGGCGTGCGCCTGTTCGACCGGCTGCCACACGGCGTGGCGCTGACGGCCGAAGGCAACCACCTCTACCAGCACGTCACGCGCATCCTGGAATCCGTCGACGATGCGCTCAGGCAGCCGCGCATCAGGCTGGACAGCATGGCGGGCAGCGTCAGCATCGCCGCCACCTATACGGTGCTGGGGTATTTCCTGCCTGGACTGCTGGCGCGATTCCGGAACCATTACCCCAACGTGGACCTGGACCTGCGCGACCTCCATCGCGCCGAGGTCGAGGAACGCATCCTCGGCGGTGAAATCGAACTCGGCATCGTGCTGCTGTCCAATGTCCCGGAACTCGGGCGGTTTTCCCATCGCACGTTGATCCGGTCGCGCCGCCAGCTCTGGGCGTCACCGGGGCATCCGCTGCTGGCGGGGGACGCGCCGTCACTCCGGCAGGTTGCGGAGTTTCCGTACATCCTGCTGACGGTCGACGAAGGCGAGGCATCCACGTTGCGGTACTGGCGGTCGAAGGGGCTTGCGCCGAACGTGGCATTCCGCACGACGTCGATGGAGGCCCTGCGCGGCCTCGTCGCGCATGGCTTCGGGATTACGGTACTGTCGGATATGGTGTTCCGCCCCTGGTCCCTGGAAGGCAAGGAGATCGAAGCCAGGCCGCTGTCCGCGTCAATCCCGGACATGGAAGTTGGCATACTCTGGCGCAAGGATGCGGAACTGAGTCCCGCGGCGGCGGCGCTGCGGGACTTCCTGATCTATGCATGCGGTCGTTGAGCCGGCCGCAAGACTACGCGCCTGGATCAAGGGACGTTTCCGCAGTCAGGATTCCGTCCGCGTCACAGTAGACATGGCTCCCCCGAGCAAAGGGGATACCCGCAATCTCGAGCGTGGCCGTTCGCTCCCCGGTTCCACGGCTCTCGCCCCGGACCGAGACAGCCCCTAGCGCGAAGACGCCGAAGTCCACCTCCGCCAACGCCAGACGGTCGCGGATGGCCCCATGCAGGATGATGCCGGCCCATCCGTTGTCGTGGCCCAGGCGCGCCATCCTGTCCCCCAGCAGCGCCACGCGCCTGGAGCCACCGGCATCGACGACAAGGACCCTGCCGTGGCCGGGCTCTGCCAGGCATGCCCGGATCAGGCTGGGATCCTCGAAGCACCGGATCGTCTCGATGACGCCGTGGAACGCGACGCAGCCGCCATAGCTGGTGAACGGACTCGGGTAGCCACGTACGCGATCGCCATGGAGGTCGGACAAGTCGCTGGTGAAGGCAGTGCGGGTCGAGTTCATTGCGCGCGATCCTCGTCAATTCAGCGTGGCGCCTGCCTGCTTCACGATCCGCGCGTGCTTGTCCAGCTCGCTCTTGAAGAACGGCACTGCCGCGTCGGCACCGGTCGCGGTCACCACCACGCCTTGCCCCGCCAGGTGTTCCTGGACGTCGCGCTCCTGCAGCGTGGCCTTGATCTTCGACTGCAGCTCCGACACGCTCTGCTTCGGCATCCCGGCAGGACCGACGATCGCGAGCCACGCGTCGAAGCTGTATCGGGGAAGCCCCGACTCGGCAAGCGTCGGCACATCGGGCAGCGTCGGAACTCGCTGCGCAGTGGACACCGCGATGGCCTTCAGCTTGCCGGCCTTGATCAGCGGCAAGACGGCCTGCACCGTGAGAAACCCGAGCTGAACCTGGCCACCGATCAGGTCGGTGGTGTAGTTGCCCGCCCCCTTGTATGGCACGTGCCGGATATCGACCTTCGCTTCACTGGCGAAGAGTTGCCCGGCCAGGTGCAGGACGGTGCCGTTCCCTGATGAGCCATAGTTCAGCTCGCCCGGCTTCGACTTCAGCAGGGCGATCAGCTCTTTTACCGTATTCGCACCCACCGCAGGATTGACGACGAGCACCAGTGGCAGCGTGCCGATAACCATGATGGGGGTAATGTCCTTCAGCGAGTCATAGGGCAGGTTCTTGTAGATAAACGGGTTGATGACGTGATTCGACGAAATCAATCCGAGGGTCGACCCGTCTTTCGGCGCCCTGACGATTTGCTGGGTACCCGGCACACCGCCAGCGCCGGCAATATTCTCGACCACCACTGAGTGACCAAGGTTCTTCCCAAGGGGTTGGCTCAGCGCGCGCGCCACGGCGTCGGCCTGCGAACCTGGCTGGGTCGGAACAATGAGCCTGACCGGCTTCGAATCCGTGGCTTGCGCGTGGGCGGGCACGTTCAGGCCGCCGAAGACGGCAAGGGTTGTCAGGGCGGCAAACGCGTTGCACGCCTGTCGAAACAGCGAAGTCGGCATTCCTTGTCTCCGTTTATTAAGTAGCACTGGGGACAGTGCCCTTTGGGACGGAGTTTAGTGTTGCGCCGCTGTCGGGCAGAGTGCTAATCGGCTGGACCGGGTATCTCAGCCTGGCATACCGTCCACTACCCCCTGTGGCTGGAGCGCGCGGATCACCGCGGCAATTGCCCGCAGCCGCGGTTGTTTGTAAGGGGCATAGATCAGGAGCTGGCGCTCGCGCCATGGCTCATCCAGCGGAATGCGAACAAAGCGGCGGGTGCCGGCATAGGCGGCGCTTGCGCTGGCTGGCAGCACTGCGATGCCCAGCCCCGCCTCCACCATGCGGCAAGCGGCCTCGAAGCTGGAGACCGCCACGCTCTGGTTGAAGGGAAGCCGTAGATTTGCCGCCTGCTCCCTCAGCTCCTGGTCGAGCGCGCCACCGGGTTGAACAACCACCAGCGGATGCTCCAGGACTTCGGCATAGCGTATCCGCTTGCGCCTGGCCGACGGATGCGACGACGGGATCACGACATTGAGCGGGTCGCTGGCAAACTGCCACGATTCGAGGCCGGCAGGCGTCTTGGCCGCGACCCCGATACCGATGTCGACACGGTCATCGAGGCAGGCGCGGATGGTCTCAGCCGTTGATCGCTCGTAGAGCGCGATCTCGACCAGCGGGTGCGCCGCCTTGAACGCGTGCAGCCGCTCCGGCAGGAACCCGATGATGGCGGACGGGCTCGCGGACAGGCGCACGATGCCGGCAACCTGGTCGCCCAGGTCTTGCACCTCACGCGCGAAGCTGGCGATATCCTCGTTCAGCTTCCGGCCCAGCTCCAGCGCTCTCGCCCCCGCATCGGTCAGGACCACGCCGGAGGGAGATCGCACAAACAGGACCACCCCCAAAGTGCGCTCCAGCTCGGCGATGCGCCGGCTCAGGGCCGACTGGGCAATATGCTCGGTTTCGGCCGCCCGCTTGATGGAACCTTCGCGAGCGGCTGCCAGGAATAGTTGAATGTTGACCGGATCGATGCGGTGCATGCTTCAGTAGGCCCATGCGAGGAAGCCGAAATGTCGCCTGATACTAACCTCCGAGCCAGCGCACTGGATACGCAAGGGTTTACCCTGATATGTCGTCGACGGATATCCGGAATGCCGCATCAGCGCTTCGGGTCCCCGCTCAACGGCAAGTAAAGTTTCCCAAAACCCCACCGGAGACTTGCATGAGCGCCCTTGAGCCATCAGGCCGCATTCTGTTCCTTGCCGACTCAGCGGCGGTCATGGAGAGACAGTTCCAGGGCCACGCGGTGACCGTGGAGGAAGCGAGTTCCCTGCGAGACGACGTCTCCACGGACGAAATCACGCCAGTACCGATCCTGACGCACTATGACGATGCGCTCGGCCGCTACCCTTATACGGGATACAAGGTCGAGGGCACACTCCCGATCGCGGCCAACGCGATTCGCGAGGGAGGCTTTTCAGTCACGGTCGCAGGCAACCGCTATGGGAAGGGCTCCTCGCGGGAACATAGCCCCGCGGCGGAAAAGCTCGCGGGCATCCGCCTGGTCATCGCCAAAAGCTTCGAGCGCATTTACCGCCAGAACGCCGACAACATCGGCCTGTTCACCTCGACGGATTTCAGTCTCATTCCCCGCCTGGAAAAAGGGGAGCCCATCGAGCTGGACACGCTCGTGGCCGGGCGCGACGCACTGGCCGCATCCGTCCTGCTGAACGGCGGGCTTCTGAAGTTCGGGCAAAAATACCTCAGCCATGTCGGTAAAGCGACCCCGGCCATGCCCGCGGGGCCGCGAACCCTGTTCGAGAAAGTCGTCCACCGGCATCTGCTCGCCACGCCTGTCACGCCGGCAGAGCCCAATCCGGGCGACGGCGTATTCGTGCGCGCCGACTGGCGCTTCATTCACGAGTACTACACCGGCATGTGCGCCCACATGCTGCACGCTACGTTCGGCAAACCGCTTCAATTGAAGGACGCCGACCATATCGTCGTCTTCGAGGATCACACTTCCTACGTATTGGAAAGCCCGGCGCACGTGCGTGGCGGCCTGGTGGATAACGTCGCCAGGATGTGCGCGGCGCAACGAGACTTCGTTCGCACCTATCACCTCAGATACCACCGGACCCTGACCGAGGACGAGTCCCGCGGCGATGACGGCAGCAATGTCGCCGGGATTTCCCACGCGATGATGGCGGAACGCTATGCCCTGCCAGGGCAGGTGATTGTGGGCACCGACTCCCACACACCCCATAGCGGGGCGCTGGGGTGCGTGGCCTTCGGCGTTGGCACGACCGACATGGCCAATGCGTTCGTGACGGGCGCGGTCCGCATGACGATGCCGCAATGCATCCGGGTCAACCTGCACGGTGCCCTAGTGCCTGGCGTCACGGCAAAGGATGTTGTGCTTCATCTGCTGGCGCAAGACGAGATCAAGTCAGGCGCCGGGGTCGGCAAGGTGTTCGAATTCACCGGCCCCGTAGTCTGCGCGATGTCGATCGACGAGCGCGCCACCTTGACGAATATGTGCGCCGAGTTGGGGGGCTTTACCGGCATTGTCGCGCCGGATGCGGAGACAGTCCGCTTCCTCGAGGAGCGCCGTGGCATCAAGTTCGTGGTCGAGCCATGGATGCGCAGCGACGATGATGCCGCTTTTGCGGCCACGCTCGAGATCGACTGCCGTACGCTCGGTCCCATGGTGGCGCGCCCCGGCGATCCGGGGAACGGCCTGCCGTTGGCGACGCTGGACCAGCGCGTGCCAGTGGATATTGCCTACGGAGGATCGTGCACGGCCGGCAAGCGGGAGGACTTCGACCTGTACCACGAGGTCCTGCACTGGGCCGTGGAGCACGGCTTGAGCGTCCCCCCTCACGTCACCCTCTACCTGCAGTTCGGCACCACCGATGTCCGGGACTATTGCAACCGCAAGGGCTACGTGGAGACTTTCAACGCTGTCGGCGCCCGCATACTCCAGCCCTCTTGCGGTGCCTGCGCCAACTGCGGCCCGGGATCGTCGGTCAGCGCGGATCAGGTGACGGTCAGCTCGATCAACCGGAACTTCCCGGGTCGATCCGGACCGGGGCAAGTATGGCTCGCCAGCCCGCCTACCGTTGCCGCCAGTGCGATTGCCGGCCAGTTGCTATCGTTTGACGAACTGCAGCAGCGCTACGCGGCGCAACGATAACTTACGTACATAGCGGGCGAACCGGGGCGGCCTGTCGAGCGCGCCCCTGGCGTCCTGGGCTCACACCTTCACTGCTCCCCGCCATGTCGATGCGAGCTGCCAAACAGTATCGCGCCCAGCAGCACGCCGACACCAAGCGCCACGCCGACAGCAGAGATCGGATTGGCGTGGACAAGCGTTTCCGCACGCTCTCGCCCCACCTCCCACTCGTTCTTGACGAGTCCGGTCATTCGACGGGCGACGTCCGCAGACTTGGCGGCCAGTTCCGCCGCGGTACGGCTGGACTTTGCCGCGCGTTCGACAAATTCCGCTTTTGCCTGCTCGAGGCTTTCTCCGGAAAGCCCGGGAAGGCGATCCAGCAGCCGCTCTAGCTCGCGCGCAAGCTCCTGCGAGGCGGCAGATTTTGCCGACGATGAAGCGCCCTGCGGGCGTCGGCTGGTGTCACCGGACGCCCGCTCGCCGAAAGTGGGCTCCTGCTGCGGGTTCGACCCGAATCCGGTGTTGTAGGTGCTTCTGGTTTCAATCTCTTCCATGGTGCTCCTCCGTATGGGAAAAACTTGCGCGCAAGGCCTGCCTTTGCACGCTGAGGAAGAGGGGTGCAGATTTCGTGCCCGGCCCGGCCGATCGACCTGACGAGCCTGCGAGCCATCAGGGAACGACCGTCAGTGGCATCGGAGCGAGGATCTGCGTTCTTGCCGGCTTACAAAATCGGTAGATTTGCGCGCCGGCATTGCTTCCGGGCCATCCACGCTCTGCCGGAAGGACCGGCTGACAGGCAGATCGAAGTGTCCGAAGCCTGGCGTTCGCCACCAATGGCATGCGCTGGCACGACGGTTGCATAATGAGTTTGGGTGCGATATTTCATCGCGTACTCATCTGGACACTGAGAGGGCATCATGAGACATCAAGCACCGCGAAGAGAGCCGCCGAACATGCGTGAAGTGCCGCCGGCAAAGCAATCGCCTGAAAGACAGGAACGCTCGACGCCCATGCACGACGAGGGGCCGGGCAAGCTCCCTCGCCAGCCGGGGCAGATCGATATCGGCAGGCTGCCGCCATCGTCGATGCAGCAGTAGCCTGATTACCAAACCCTGAATGTTGCGGGGTGTAACCTGGCGCAGACCCCGCGCCATACCCATGTGCCCGGGTCAGCCCTTGCGCGGCGCCTCCGCCGCCTGTCCGGGCTTGCGCAGCATCTTCTCGACCTCCCCCGCATGCAGCTCCTCGAGCTGGATCAACTGGCGCGCATACTCCTCCAGTGCGACGGAGCGGTCCTCGACCAGGGTGAGCAACTCGCGGTACAGCTCCAGCGCCTGCATTTCCGTCGCCAGCGACTCGCGCAGGATGATGCCGATATCGGTCGTGTGGCTGTCCAGCAGTTCGCCGAGGCCAAGCGAGGGATAGGCGCCGAGGGTCGTGATCCACTCGCCGGCCTGGTGCGCGTGCAGCAGCGACTCGTTGGCCTGCTCGCGCAGCCATGACACGATGGGAATGCGGCCGAAACCGAAGATCAGAAACGAATAGTGCGTGTAGCGCACAACACCGGCGAGTTCGGCTTCGAGTATCCGATTCAGCACGCCGACGACCTTGTCCTTGTCGATCTCGGTCATGGCAGGTTCCTCCCTGACGCATTCTGCGATAGGTGTCGCACTCGCTCACGTGCTGGGAAGCAGCTGCGCGGCTTTTCCCGCGAGTGTTCTGACGAGCACTCGCGGCGACGACGGGGGCGCGATATCCCCGTCAATGCGTCTTCATTGGCCGACCAGAACGTCCGCGGCCAC
The DNA here is from genome assembly GCF_058252315.1 of Cupriavidus sp. PB-02. Classification (NCBI taxonomy): domain Bacteria; kingdom Pseudomonadati; phylum Pseudomonadota; class Betaproteobacteria; order Burkholderiales; family Burkholderiaceae; genus Cupriavidus; species Cupriavidus sp. PB-02. Next base: position 563,079 of record NZ_CM177695.1, on the reverse strand, counting down.
AAGCACCTTAACGATAGACAAGGACAGGAATCCGGCAGTGCGTCAGCACCTTCTGCGTTTCACTGCCGACCAGCAGGCCTTCCAGACCCCGCCGGCCGTGCGATGCCATGAAGATCACGTCACACCCGTGCCTGTCGGCAGCTTCGATAATCCCCTTGTAGGGTACCGATGTCGTCATATCGGTGGCACACGTGACGCCCGCGGCCTCGGCCGCAGCGACGACCTCGGCAAGGTGAGCGCCGGCACGGGCGGCTTCCTGTTCCTCGAACGCCTTGCGCCGCGGATGGCCGGCGTCGCCTGACGACAGGTAGGGATACTCCTCCATGCACGTATAGGCCGTCAGCTTCGCGCCGCCTTCCTTGACAAAGCCGATAGCCGCCGTCATTGCCAATCTTGAAAGTTCCGAGCCATCTGTGGCCAGCAAAATGTGCTTGAACACGGTTTCTCTCCCATAGGCTTGTTGTTCACAGGGTGCCGAGCCTGTCCGCCGGGCAAGTTCAGTATGGACAAGAAATCCGTGTTCCGGGAGAGACGACGAGAGCACGGCCAGGGCCGACCGGCAACACCATGGCCGGCCGCCGGGGCCGCCAGCCCACCGGCTGCGGCCGTTCAGGTCGCACCCAGCCGGTCCCGCGTCCGCCTGGCCACATCCCTGGCCCACGGGAACTGCGCCCAGTACTTCTCGGCAAACTGCTCGATCTCCCCGCGCTGTTTCAGCGAGAGGCCGATCATGTCCAGGCCTTCGAGGAACATGCGGCGATGCCGGGCCGACAGCTCGAACGGATACTCTCCCGCAGGCGTGCGCACCCGCATCGCCTCGACATCGATGCTGATGGCGTTGTCGCTGTTCGCGTCCACGTCGTTCATCAAGGGCTCGATCACGTCGCGCGGCAGCATCACCAGCAGCAGCCGGTTGTTCATCGCGTTCGAGTAGAAGATCTCGCCGAAGCTCGGGGCAATGACGGCACGTATGCCGAATTGCTGCAGCCCCCACACCGCGTGCTCCCGGCTCGATCCGCAGCCGAAGTTTGCGCCGCCAACCAGGATGCTGGTGCCTGCATACTCGGGCCGGTTCAGCACGAAGTCCGGGCGCAACGCCCCGGTTGCATCGAAGCGGTGATCGTAGAGAATGCCCTGGGCCAGCCCGGACTTGTCGATCCCGCGCAGGAACTGCTTGGGGATGATCTGGTCGGTATCGAGGTTCTCGAAGCGGATCGCGGCGGCCTTGCCGGTGATGCAGGTGTTTTCAGACATGGGAGATCTCCAGCTTGCGGACGTCGGTGATGGCGCCGGTGACCGCCGCTGCGGCAGCCATGGCCGGGCTCATCAGGTGCGTGATGGCGCCGCGCCCTTGCCTGCCCTCGAAATTGCGATTGGTGGTGGAAGCACAACGCACGCCGTCGGCGAGCACATCGTCGTTCATGGCCAGGCACATCGAGCAGCCCGGCTGCCGCCATTCGAAGCCGGCGGCGGTCAGGATATCGGCCAGGCCTTCGCGTTCGGCCTGCGCCTTGACCGCACCCGACCCGGGCACCACCATGGCCCTGACCCCTGCGGCCACCTTCCTGCCGCGCACCACGCTGGCAACCGCGCGCAGATCCTCGATGCGCCCGTTGGTACATGAGCCGATAAAGACGTGCTGGATCGCCGTGCCTTCCAGCGCCGCGCCCGGCTGCAGGTGCGTGTATGCCAGCGCGCGCTCGACCGAGCGCTGCTCCGCCTCGTCGATCTGGTCTTCCGGGAACGGAATGCGTCCGGAAACCGGCAGCGCCTGGTCCGGGCTGGTTCCCCAGGTCACGTACGGCTCGATATCGCTGGCATCGAACACAAAGTCCATGTCGAAGCGCGCGTCCGGATCGCTTTGCAGCGTTTCCCAGTAGCGCAGCGCAGCGTCGCGCTGCGGACCGTCGATGTCCACCGCACGGCGCAGCACATAGTCGATGGCCACCGCATCCGGCGCGATCAGCGCGCCGCGCGCCGCGGCTTCCACGGTCATGTTGCACAGCGTAAAGCGCGCCTCGACGCTCAGGTCGCGAATGGCCGTTCCGCAATACTCGACGACATAGCCGCGCGCGCCCTGTGCGCCGATCGCAGCGATGATCTTCAGGATCAGGTCCTTGGCCGTCGTGCCGACCGGGAGCTTACCGTCCACGCGGATGCGCATGGTCTTTGCCATCCGGTACACCAGCGTCTGCGTCGCCAGCACATGCTCGACCTCCGAGGTACCGATGCCGAAACCCAGCGCGCCCAGCGCACCGTAGGTCGTGGTATGGCTGTCGCCGCAGATCACCACCATGCCCGGCCGGATCATGCCGTGCTCGGGCGCGATCACGTGCTCGATGCCTTGCAGCGTGTCGTTGGTGTCGAACAGCGGGATCGCGTGCCGGTTGCAGTTGTCGCGCAGGTTAGTGGCCTGCAGCGCCGAGGCGGGATCCGCGATCACGCGAATCGCCGTCGGATGCGTCGGGATGATATGGCTGACGACTGAGACGTTCTGTCCCGGGACCAGCACACCGCGGCCTTGCTCATGCAGCCCGGCAAAGGCCTGCGGGCTGGTGTACTCGTTCATCAGGTGCAAGTCGCAGTACAACAGCACGTTGTCGTCATCGATCCTGGCAACCGTGTGGGAGTCGACCAGCTTCTGGTATAGGGTCTTGTGGGTCATTGCTACTGCCTTGTCTACAGTCATTCCGCGGTGATGCCGCGCTGCTTGATCAGTCTGGCCCACATGGGCATTTCTTTTTCCAGGCGCTGGCGCGCGGCCTCGGGCGTGGTCGGGGTCGGCTCGAAGCCTTCCTTGAGCATCCGGTCCTTGTTCGCCTGCGTTGCCAGCGCCGTGTTCAGGGCGGCGTTCAGCTTGTCGACGACCGGCTTGGGCGTGCCGGCCGGCGCAAACACCATGAACCACGTCTCGAAGGTGTAGTCGGGCAGTCCCGCCTCAGCCGCGGTCGGGACATCCGGCAGCAGCGGCGTGCGCTTCGAGCCAGTCACGGCGAGCGCCTTGAGCTTGCCGCCCGTGACATGCTGCTGGGCGGCCGAAACCACCGGGAAGCTCATGTCGACCTGGCCGGCAATGGTGTCGACCAGCGCCGGGCCGCCGCCGCGATACGGGATATGGACGATGGAGACGTTGGCGACGGACTTGAACAGCTCGGCGGACATATGGAAGGTGCTGCCATTGCCGGCGGAGCCATAGGTCAGCTTGCCGGGCTTGGCCTTTGCCACCGAGATCAGTTCCTTCAGGTTCCTGGCGGGGACATTGTTGTTGACCACCAGCACATGCTGCGAGCTCGCGACCATGCCGATCGGGGACAGGTCCTTCAGCGTGTCGTACGGCATGCGTGGGAACAGGCCCGGGTTGATTGCCAGCGAAACGGTCTGCAGGCCGATCGTGTAGCCATCGGCGGGGGCCTTGGCGACGGCATCGACGCCGATATTGCCGCCGGCGCCGGCACGGTTTTCCACGACGATGGTGCCGCCCAGGCTCTTCGACCAGGCCTCCGAGACCAGGCGCGCGGCGATATCGGCGCTGCCGCCGGGGGCGTACGGCACGATCAGGCGGACCGGGCGTTGGGGGTAGGACTGGGCAGAGGCGGTGCCGATGGCGGCGGCGCAAACCAGCAGCGCGGTGAGGTGGGCAAGCTTCACGAGTGTCTCCTATGGGTATGAATCGTTATGGAATCCATCGTATCATTTACCCGAACAAACATAATTCAGCCTGCGTTACTTCTTTAGTTCTTATGATTCACCAATGGACAATTTCTCCGACCTCGCCTTCTTCATGTGCATCAACAAGCACGGAACCCTAGCCGGTGCGGCGCAGGAACTCGGCGTTACGCCGCCAGCGGTCAGCAAACGGCTTGCGGGTCTCGAGGCCCGCCTGGGCGTGCGGCTGCTGCACCGGACGACGCGCCGTATCAGCCTGACGCCGGAAGGAGAAAACTACCTGGTGGAAGGCGCACGCATCCTCGCGGAAATGGAAGCGCTCGAGCGCACCATCGCCGGCAGCAGCAGTACGCCGCACGGGCTGCTGAAGATCGGGGCAACGCTGGGGTTCGGGCGCAGGCATATCGCGCCGGCACTGTCGGCGTTTTCACGCAAATTCCCCAAGGTCGAGGTCCAGCTCTACCTGAGCGACCGCCCGCTGAACCTGGTCGAACAGGGCCTGGACGCCCTGATCCATTTCGGCGAGATGCCCGATGTGCGGCTGACCGCGCGGCTGCTGGCCAACAACCGCCGTCTGCTTTGCGCCGCGCCGTCTTACCTTGAAACGGCCGGCGCGCCATCCAGCCCGCGCGAGCTTGCGCGGCACAACTGCATCTTCATCCGCGAGGCCGACGAGACCTTTGGCACCTGGCACATGCGCAACGGCGCGCAGCAGGAAACCATCAAGGTCCGCGGCACCATGAGTACCAACGACGGCGAATCCGCGCTGGCGTGGGCGCTCGATGGGCAAGGGTTGATCGTGCGCTCGGAGTGGGACGTCGCGGAGCATTTGCGCAGCGGCGCGTTGCGGCGGGTGTTGCCGCAATGGCAGTTTTCGCCGGCGGATATCTACCTGGTGTTTCCGGCGCGGAACAACCGGCCGGAGAAGGTTCGAGCGCTGGTGGATTTTCTGGTGGAACGGTTTGCCGATCGGCGTGGGTCGGGCGGCCTGGACGGCCATTGGTAGCGATTCATCGCCGCGAGTGCCGGAAAGCCAATTCTCAAATGTAGCCCTCGTCCGTGATTACCCGTAATTTGCGGGTTTCCCCTTGTCCGTAAGGCTTGGCGAAACGCAACCGGCACGGTACTTTCGCGGTCGCAACAAAATTACATCAACGTCGCCTGTGCACGAGGGACAGCGGCGACAGGCTTCACTAGATATGATCAGAGAATTACGCATCCGCTCTGCAGCCACGGAAGATCTGGCAGCAGTCGCCAAGGTGCTTGCGGAATGCGGGTTAGATTTCCACGATATTTCATCCGATATTGACTCACTCCATGTCGCTGTCCTGAATGGCCAGATCGTGGGATGCGCAGGCGCCGAGAAATACGACGACATTGCCGTCGTCCGATCCGTCGCCGTGCTGCGGGAATACCGCCAGCAAGGTGTCGCGACACACCTGGTGAACGCTGTCCTGATGCGCGCACGCACGCTGGGAATCCGTCGCGCAGTGCTGGCGACCAGCAACTGCCCGAGCTACTTCGCCCGATACGGATTCAGCCTGATCTCGGCGGAAACCCTGCCGGCCGCGGTGCGGGCTTCGCATACGCTGAAGATCGCCGGAATTCCGCCGGGGTTGTGCATGCATTGCGAACTGAAGTAATGCAATTGCTCGACCTCTGACGCGATTTCAGCGCCCCATGCGGCGGTTGTAGCTGCGTGAAATGCGCGCCATCAACGCGGGATCGTTTGCAGCCATGCTGTCGAATTCCACCCGCACGTGGCCGTCTGCCTGCTGGTGAACACCGGCCATCACCGTCCTGGTATCCAGACTGCCGACGACCACGCCACTGACCGGGTCCTCGACGCTGATCGCCAGGCCCTGGTCGCGCATTGCCCCGGCTGCTGCGGTGAACGTGCGATCGAAGCTGGCCGGCCCCATGACTGTAAATGCGCCTGTGTCGGCCGGAGCCAATGTACATGCCGAAAGCGCCAGCATGGCGCCACTGACTATTAGTGAGAGTCGCATGGTGATGACACCTTCCGTCAGCCCCGGACCGAAAATGTACGCGTTGCGACTCTTGATGAGTTTTCCACTCGCTGATCGCTAAGACACAAGATTAGGCGACATTGGCGAAGAGACACAGCTTGCCAGGTGCGCGCCAGCACGCTGTGGCCGCCGACCCGCTCACCTGATCGGCTGCCCGATAGCAAGGAGGTTGCCCTCGCTGTCCCTGAACCAGGCACCTCTCTCGCCCACACCACCCTTGGACGGATAGTTTCCCTGAACCTCAGCGATCCCATTGACGGTCTTGAGGCCGGGAAGATCGTATTCCTCGAACGCAACTCCCCGCTGCCGCAGTTCGTTAACCGTTGCCTTGATGTCATCGACCTCCCAGGCCATTTGGGTGTGACTGCCAGAGGCCGAGCCAGCCGACTTGAAGAGCACGAAATAGCTGTTGCCGCACTTGTAGCGCAGGCCGCCGGGGCGTTCCTCAACCGGTTCCAGACCGAGCTTGCTCGAATAGAAGGATCTTGCTCGTGCGAGGTCTTGCGCCGGAATCCTGGTCGCGACGTCACTGTTCTGAAGCATGGGACACCCTCCTGGGATAACGCTGGCCACGCGGCCTATGAACCGTCTTTCCTGAGCCCTCATCGAGACGACCCAGGGCTTTCAACCTAGTCGATAGTCGCGGGCTATCCCAACCCGGTCACGAAACTTTCAAAGATTTACAAATAGCACTGCAGGTGACCGGGCTGCGTTCGGAACTTTGTAGATAGAAGATCACATCGTGCCTCCGCCCGGCCCGACATTCGCATCGGAGTGCGCCATCTTCAGACTTTCGTTGCGAAATAAATATGCAAAGCGTTGCAATAGGGTTAGATCGAATATGTTACTGAATGTAAATCGCGTAACTTAAATGCACGTCGTTCCGCTGGCATTGCGATGCAGTGTTGGTGGCTTTGAGTGGTGGGGGGAAGTCATGCAGCATTCCAGCCGATCCGCGTGCAACCTGGGCCGTGCCCGCACCGGCCGCGCCTGCCGTAACGGCAAGACCGGCGCCTCCCGCAGCCAGTCAATTCGACATCGAAGGCACCTGAGTCGCGCGCAGCACTTCCCGGTGCGCCAGCGCCACCTTCCCACTGACGCACCTGCGGCAGACGCCTGCCGCCCGTCCACCCACCTTGCACGAAGTCGGCCCTGCCGCTGACGAGCGCGCTCATCCTCGCGCAGCGCCGGCAAAGGGGCACTGGTCTCTGCCCGGTTTGCCGGCTCCGGCCTCAAAACAACACACCAACCCTATTCAAAAGGCGGGAATTGCCATGGCGCTCTATGCTCTGCGTGAACTCACGCTGCAGTCGCTCGAACCGCTCGGGGCGATGATCGAGGCAGGCTCTCGTGCAGTCAATTTCTGGGGCGAGTCGGTCGCCTGGCTTCCGGGGATCCGCGAGGCCGACGCCGCATTCGAGTTGTTCACCCGGCTTACGAAGGCCTATGGCAAACCTCGCTTTGCGATCGATGAAGTCATTGTCCGCGGGCAACGGGTGGCCGTTACCGAGACAGGGGTCATCGACGAGCCCTTCTGCCGGCTGTTGCATTTCAGGAAAGACGTGCCCTGTCCTGGTCCCCGGGTCCTGCTCGTGGCACCGCTCTCGGGCCACTACGCCACCCTCCTGCGCCCGACGGTCGAAGCATTGCTGCCCGAGCATGATGTCTACATCACCGACTGGGCCGATGCGCGCCTTGTCCCGCATGATGCAGGTTTCTTCGACCTTGGCGGCTATGTCGATTACCTGAAAAAGTTCTTGCGATACCTCGGCGCCGGCACGCATGTCGTGGCGGTTTGTCAGCCGGGGGTCCCGGTGCTCTGTGCGATCGCCCAGATGGCCGAAGACAGCGAGCAATCGCAGCCCCGCTCCATGACCCTCATCGCCGCGCCGATCGACACCCGCGTAAGCCCGACGGCGGTCAACCAGTTCGCGCAGAAGTATTCGCTGCCGTGGTTCGAGTCAAACGTCATCGAACGGGTGCCAGCCGGCTACCCGGGAAAAGGACGCCGGGTTTATCCGGGCTTCCTTCAGCTTGCAGGCTTCATATCGATGAACGTCGCACGCCACGCCGGTGCGCACCTTGATTTTTACCGTCACCTGGTCGATGGCAGGCAAAACGAGGCTGCCAGGCATCGCAGATTCTATGACGAGTACAACGCCGTGCTCGACGTGCCGGCCGAGTACTACCTGGAAACCATCCAGAAGGTTTTCCTGGAGCATCACCTGTGCCGCGGCTGCATGGAAGTCGGCCAGCGCCGTGTCTATCCCGAGGCCATTACGAACGTTTCCCTGCTGACCATCGAAGGCAGCGAGGATGACATCACCGGCCGCGGCCAGACCGAAGCAGCGCACGCGCTCTGCGCAGGCCTTGCCGCCGACCGGAAAGAACACTTGGTCGTCGATGGCGTGGGTCACTACGGGACTTTCGCCGGCCAGGGATTCCAGAATTCCATCCTGCCTGCCATGACGCAGTTCATTCACAGGTGCGGAGACTGAGCGCCTCGCCGCTGGAAACGATCAGGTCGCTGCCGCTGCTTACGCCGGCAGCTCCTCGCCCGACTGCTCCCGCACGATGTACTCCGCGTACCAGTCCGGCCAGTTCTCATCGTGCTTGCCGCCGTTGCGCTTCTCGTGCTCGCCATGCGCAACCGCTGCACGCCTGAGCGCGGCCGCGAGTTCAGTCGACGAGGTGAATGTCGTGTCCGCATTCACGCGTCCGGGCAATCGCGCAGTGACCTCCTGCAACAGCCAGCTGTTGCCGTCCGGGTCGCTGAACGTTGCGTACGAGGAGTAGGTCTGCCGCTGCGGATGCGGGCCATCCTGAGGGGGTTCACCGACGGCTCGGTGGAACACTTTGCTCACCTCGACACCGCGATCGACGAGCTCGGCGCGCGCAGCCTCGATGTCGGACACGACGAGATAGAGTCCCTGTACCGAGCCCGGCACGGCGGACGTGATTCCCGTGCCGAAGTGGATCGAACACGGCGAGCCTGGAGGCGTGAACTGCAGGACCCGGAACGCGTCGCCCTTAGGGAAGTCGGCGTCGAGCTTCCAGCCCAGCCCGCCGTAGAAGCGTTTGGCGCGATCCACGTCCGAAACGGGGATGACGACAACTTCGAGCTTCATGTCGTTCGTGGCATTTGTCTTCACAATAGAACTCCATTAACAGGGTTGGGATTGGACAGGTGCAGCCAACGTCCTTGGGGTCGGCGGCGATGCCTCGCATCCATGACGGATGCCTCGTGAAAGTGAGCGAAGCGGTCCTCGCATGCATTGACAGCGTCAGTGAGAGCGACCGTGCTTGGACTATAGGAGGCAAGGGCCTTCGCGGATAACCCGGGCCACGAGGGTTGCTGTGTTGTCGAAGCTGCCCCGACGGCGCCCTCGCATGACGCCCTGCGCCGGTCATCACATGAATCGAAATGACTGGAATGCCGGCGTAGCGCTTGGCGGTGATTGCACGGGTGACGAGACCGGCGCATCGCCACGGTTTACTTCGCACACGAAATATATATACTTCGTATGCGAAATAACCCCGTTGCTGAACGACCGTACCAAGGAGCCCAGGCATGCACACTGAAGTGAAACTCGATCAAACCGCCGGTGTACTGACAATCACGCTTTCCCGGCCGGACAAGAAGAACGCCCTGACCAATGCGATGTACGGCGTCATGGCGGACGCGATCGACAGTGCATCATCCGATCAGGAAGTGCGGGTCATCGTGATCCAGGGCGAGGGCGACTCGTTCACGGCAGGCAACGACCTCGGTGAATTCGCCGCTCAGGCCGCAGGGTCCGGACCGGCCGAACCCAATGTCGCCCGGTTCCTCCACAACATTGCCAGCACCAGTGTCCCGGTGATCGCCGCGGTACAGGGCAAGGCGGTGGGGGTGGGCACGACCATGCTGCTGCATTGCGACTACGTGATCCTGTCCGAGGATGCCCAGCTGATCACGCCCTTCATCAACCTGGCATTGGTACCGGAAGCCGCCTCGAGCTACCTTCTTCCCTTGCGCATCGGCCACGCGCGCGCCTTCGAGATGTTCGCGTTCGGAGAGCCCCTGCCTGCGGCCACGGCACTGGCCTGGGGGATTGCGAACAAGGTCATGCCGAATGCCGACGTGCAAAGCGAAGCAAGGCGGGTGGCGGAACGGATCGCGGCGAAGCCGTACGGATCCATGACCGCAATGAAGCAACTCATGCGCGACGTGGAGAAACTCGCGTCGCAGATGGGCGCTGAGCGCGCTGTGTTCACGAAGCGGCTGCAAAGCGATGAAGCGCGGGAAGCGTTCACGGCCTTCAGCGAAAAACGCCGGCCCGATTTCACCCGGATCAACGGCCGCTAGAAGGTTCCGCCAGAAGGCAGGCGGCGGCTCGCAAGAGCTGCCCTGCCCTATTCCAGGCCCGGGTCGCCTTCCGGGGACGGGAACTTGTCCTGGAGGCTGCCCAGCCAGCGGGCAACCACGTCGATCTCCGCCTTGGAGAAGCCTTCCGTCAAGCGGGCGTTCAGATCGACCAGCCCATCCCGGGAGCGCTTGACGGCTGCCCGGCCTTTTGCCGTCAGCCACAGGCGCCACACGCGCCGATCGGCTTCATCCACCTGGCGAGTGACCAATCCCGCGTGTTCCATGCGGTCGGCCAGGCCACTCAGGCCCGAAGCGCTGAGATCGAGCCCGGCCGCCACCTCGCTCATCAGCGCCCCATCCTTCTTCTCAACGTAAAACAGCAGGCCGGCCTGGGCCGCCGTGACGCCGCCAAGGCTGGTCCGCGACTGGGTCCAGCGCTGGAGCCTGCGATGTCCGACGTTGAGTAGATAGACCAGCCGGTGATCTGTTGCCATATCCGTAGCCACACCAGCCACTTGCTCCGGCCAGGCAGGCCGGGGAACTGGCGGAAAAATAAAGTGGTCACGAATATAGCACGCCCGTAAACGGCTGGAATCGCTCAGGTCATCCAGTTCGATGCCGGCTTGTGCGACTTCACGCACCACGTTCAGTAGCGCCTTTTTCCTGGCGTAAGTGCACCGGCAGCCCGTGGGACAGGTGGTACAGCGTTTCTCTTGATTCTTGGTGCTTTCCCAACGCCGGGGGCGCGGACACAATGCGGTTCACCCGGCCAGAACGCTGCGTCACTTCACTTTTGGGCGCTGTCGCGGATTCACTGCTGCGCCGTCCGCCGATCACCAAGGAGAAGGCTCATGAAGATTTTCGTTGCTGGCGCCACCGGCGCCGTGGGATTGCCGCTTGTGCGCGTGCTCTGTGCGCTCGGCCATGAAGTGACGGGCATGACCCGCGCCAGTGCGGGGGCCGACCGGCTGCGCGAGCTTGGCGCCAGGGTGTCGTTTGCGGATGCGTTCCACCCGCAGGCGGTCCGGGACGCTATCGCAACCGCATCGCCCGACGTGGTCATTGACCAGCTCACGTGGTTGCCGGCCAATCCTGCAGACATCATCAGGTCCATGCCCAACGACACACGCCTGCATCGGGAAGGCGGCGCCAACCTGCTGGCCGCTGCTGAGGCGCTGGGCGTGAAGCGCTATGTCGTCCAGTCCCGGGGCTTCTACCTGGACGCTCCGTCGGGAAGCCTTGCCGACGAGACGGCAAGGCTGCGGGTCGACGCTCCCGGCGAGATCGGCGAAAGCGCCCGCGTCATCGGCGCGTATGAAGATCGCATCATGGGCTCGGCTTCGCTGGAAGGCGTGGTGCTGCGCTACGGCTTCTTTTACGGTCCCGACACCTGGTACAGGCCGGACGGTGCCATCGCGGAGCAGGCACGCAGAGGGGAGCTGTCGGTCATCGGCGAGGGCAACGCTGTCTGGTCCTTTGTCCATATCGACGACGCGGTGGCGGCAACGGTCGCCTCGCTGACAGCCGCTGCCGGCGTCTACAACGTGGTCGACGACGACCCGCTGCCCGTGGCCGTATGGATGCCGGCTTTCGCCCGCTGGGTGGGTTCGCCGGCGCCCAACCGCGTTGGCGTCGACCAGGCGCGGCAGGCCGCCGGCGACGAAGCGGTCTACTACCACACCTGCCTGACCGGCGCTTCGAACCGCGCGGCAAAGGCGAGCCTCGGCTTCGCCCCGCGTCCCCTGCTGTGGAAGCACGCCTGAGCGGGATTGTCCCTTCAGGACCATCCTGCTCGGCTACTGCCTGGACATGCACACGCGCGACCTGGTGAAGAGAGGCGTGTCGATGGAAAGCTCGCGCTCGCGCGAGCCTGGCAGGAAGCGGGCGCTCTCTTCAGTGAACGCGAAAAGGCAGCACTTGCATGGGCTGAATCTGTGACGCGCGTCTCTATAACTTACGTCCCTGATGATGCTTTTGACGTTTCCAACAGAGCTGCCCTGACATCCGGATAGGACGCCGATCCAGCTTAGCAGGCAAAAAAGTCGAGACTGCGCGCACCTACTAACAAAGTTAATTATTCACAGGACCTATGCTTGCATTACCATGGATTGCGATATTTCTGGCAGCTCCAGCAACATGGAGCCTATCGTTTCGATGGCTGGGTCTGGCGCTGCTGGTTTTGGGGTATGGTATCGCCCTGATAAATGGGCAACTTGACCGTTTTACCGCGATCCCCATCGCACTGCTTTTCCTTGCCGCTTACGCAGTGCTACCACATCGCAAGTCTCATGTTCGATACGCCGGCCACATACTGTTTCTGATTCTTGCCATTGCACTCAGCATGCATTGGTTACCAGGCTTCCATAACCATCGGGTCATCGGCCCTGTGCGCTTCACGCCAGACGCTGTGCCCTTTACAATGTACCTCAACCTGGACAAGCCGCTGATCGGTTTCTGGCTGCTCCTGGCAGTTCCGTGGATCCGGCCACCGCATAGGCTCAGTGCGTCGTTGATATCCGGCGTCGTCGGCATGCTGATCACCGCGGCGGCCTGCCTGGCTGTTGCCCTGTCGCTCAACCTTGTCATTTGGGCGCCGAAGTGGCCTGCCGATAGCTGGCTTTGGATTCTGAACAATCTACTTCTCGTTACGCTTACCGAAGAAGCTTTGTTTCGCGGCTATTTGCAGGGCAGCCTGGAGCAGTTCCTCAAGCGCTGGAGTTGGGGAACTACGCTCTCTCTATGTGGGGCAGCTGCGCTGTTTGGCATGGCTCACATTTCGGGTGGGTGGCAATGGGTCGTGCTGGGGAGTGTAGCTGGAATCGGATATGGGCTGGCGTATCGCTTTGGCGGACTATCCGCTGCTATTACGGCCCACTTCGGTTTGAATGTGATGCACTTTTTCCTGTTCACGTATCCGATGCTAGGGAACCATGCATCGTAAAGTTGCCTCATTATTTCGAGCAAGCAATCGTAAGGCGTCCTTCAGACTCGGATATTGCTTCCATGCGAAACCGGTCGCGCGCGACGAGGACAAGGTTATGGCCGCGCCTTGCGAAGCGCTCGGCATAGGTGGCACTATGCCACTGGAGGCGCCGGTAATCACGACACTTGTTTTTTCTGTCATGGAGTTCTCCTTCAAGACCCGGCCTTCGCGTTCTGAATCGCCTCCTCCACATCCCTCAACTGATCCTTGCCGAAGAACATCTCGTCGCCGACAAAGAACGTCGGCGAACCAAATGCGCCACGTTCGAATGCATCCTCTGTATTCGCCAGCAGGATCTGTTTGACCTCGGGATCCGCAATGCGGCCCTGGAAGCCCTCCCCATCCAGGCCGGCGGCATCCAGGGCCACCGCGATGACGGCGGGGTTATCCATCTGCAAACCTTGCTCCCACATGTTCGCAAACACGGCATTTACGTAAGGCATGAAAGTACCGGTCTTCTGGGCAGCCACGGCCCCGCGCATGATCTGCAAGGTATTGACGGGCCAGAACGGATTGTGCCGATAGGCAGTCAGTCCGTGCCTGGCGATGAAGCGCTGCATCTCCAGTTGCCCAAACTCCGGCTTGTTCTTGATCCCCCCAAAAGCCTCCGCGGGAGAACGATTCCCGGTCAGCCTGAACAGCCCGCCAAGAAGCACCGGAACATATTCGAACTTGATGCCCTGGCGTGTCTCGATACTCGGGATGACTTTGTGGCTAAGGTAGGAATTCGGGCTGCCGAAATCAAAGTGGAACTGGACTCTTACGCCGCTCATGATGTCTCCTGGTGTATGACATGGTGCAATGTCTTGGGAATATGGCTTTATTACCAGCTCTCCATCCACGGACGCAGGTCAAGCTCGAAGGTCCAGGCGTCGCGCGGCTGCGAATGGAGATACCAGTAGTTCTCCGCGATATGGTCCGGATTCAGGATGCCATCCTGGTCTTTCAACGCATAACGATCCGGAAAGTTCGTGCGGATGAACTCCGTGTCGATCGCGCCGTCCACCACGACATGCGCCACATGGATGTTCCTCGGCCCGAGCTCGCGGGCCATGCTTTGCGCGAGCGCGCGAAGCGCATGCTTGGCGCCCGAGAACGCGGCAAAGTTTTCCTTGCCTCGCAGACCCGCGGTCGCGCCGGTAAAAAGGATCGTGCCTCGTTGCCGCTTGACCATCCGCCTGGCAACTTCCCTGGCGTTCAGGAATCCGGAAAAACAGGCCATCTCCCAGATCTTGAAGTACTTGCGCGCCGTTTCCTCCAGGATGGAAGCAGGCACATTGGCGCCGATGTTGAATACGAGAACGTCAATGGGACCGATCTCGGATTCAATCTTGTCGATCAGCGCGACTACCTCCTCTTCCTTGCGTGCATCCGTGCCGAACGCGTAGGCAGTCCCTCCCGCATCGCGAATCGAGTCAACCAGCGCCTGGAGCTTGTCCGCTGAACGACGCGTCACACAAGCGACCATGCCTTCCGCGGCGAAACGCCTGGCGATTGCACTACCCGTCGAGTCCCCCGCTCCGATCACAAGCGCAACCCTCTGCTCTTTGACACCCATTACCATCTCCTCGTTTGCTAAACTATCGTTTAGTAAAGAGACGGTATTTCATCCCGGCACAGGAGTCAAGGGCAACATACCCTGATGCCCCTGCAACGAGAAAGCTCGGGAGAACGCTCTGCCCGGTGCGAGCAGCGGCGAGGCTGATAGGAATGGAGGAAGAAACGCCGCGACGGCAATCGCGCGCCCGGGCTTGAATCGGGGGCATCCGCGGCGTGCGCGGTGCGCGCGGGCTCGACAACCGCGGGCGTCGCAAAGAAAGCGCGACACCTGCGGCATGCGCGCTCACATCTGCGCGCATCGAGAAGAAGCTGGAAGAGGGCGGAATCGAGCCCTGAGGAGACTGGTGCTACCGTAACTCCGCTCAGGTCTTGCCGAGGGGTTCGAGCCGTTCAATAGACCGCCCGAGAAAGCGACGGCTGGAAGCGAGGATTTGCTGCCTGGTCCGGTCGGTTTCCACCACCCGCGCCAGCAAGATGGCACCCACGCATTGCGCAAGCAACGCCCAGGCCGCATCCGGATCGTCCAAACGTTCTTTCCAACTGGCTTGCAGCTTCTTCGCGCTTCGCTCCACCGACGCCCGGACCGCCGGCTCGGCCCTCGCGATTTCCGGTCCCAGGGTCGGCAGGGCGCAACCTGACTCCGGATGCAGCGCGTGGGAGCTGCTCAGATAGCTTCTGATGCGCTTCACGAAATGATCTTCAGCCGTCTCTTCGCCTGCGAGCATTTCAGTGCTGTTGGCCAACTCCTGCTCGATGACCGCAGCGAACAGCTCCGCCTTGGAGCCAAAATGACTATAGAACGCGCCACCAGTGAGCCCGATCGCCCCCATCAAGGCATCGACTCCCGTTGAATCGAATCCCCCCTTCTTGGCAATCGCCCGGCTGCTGTTCAGGAGTCTCTCCCGCGTCTCCTGCTTGTGCGTGCTTGAGTACCGCATATCGGCTCACCATGAACGTATTAAGCAAGAATTATAGCATTACGATCGTTCAGGAAAGCGCGCTCCCCGCCAGATGCTGCGACGCGCAAGACCACCTTTTCCCACCGTCCTGCGCATGGACGATCAAAGCCCGCATCAGCGCTCACTCCAAATCCTGCTGACATCCCCCAACACGTAACCGAGCATCGTTTCCAAAACGATCGTTTATCAAAACTGAAGCGGCATCTACGGGCGCCAGCTGCGGCAAAACGGGTTGCCGCCGGCATCGCTCTTGAGTCCTGGCTGCCCGCCGATACTTGACGATAGAAAGCCGGGTCAGGCCGCACGCGCGAGGCGGGCTTGCAGGACATTGGCGGTACCCGCGCCCAGGGCACCCAACGCGCCCGCGGCGGCCAACGCGCCGAGCAACGGCAGGGAGGGTGGCTCCATCGATGCAAAGAAGCTGATCAGGCCCAGGAAGTAGGCCAGCGGGTTGTTGACACGTGGCAGCGCGCGCAAGCTGAGCACGAGCACGACATCGCCGAACACCGCGATCGGTGTGGCGAGATCTCCAAATCGCGGCGTCAGCCATGCAATCAGTAGTCCCGTGCCGGCGCCAAAGACGATGCCCAGCAGGAATGCGGCAAGATTTTCCACGCCTTCGCGCAGTGTTTGCCCGCTTGTGCTGAAGCCGACCCAGCCAAGGAACATGGCCCAGGCAGGTAGCGCCGCGGCTAGCGTCCCGAAGGTGGTGGCCGCGGCCACCACCGCCCCGACCAGCGTGATGCCATGGAACGAGCCAGGCGGGATCGATGCCGCAGCCTGCACGGCAGTGCCTATCTTCGACATAAGTGCCTCCTAGCGGAAAAAGGCGGCCTGCCCGATTTACCCGGACAGGCCGCGATACGTGTCCGACCAGATTGGTTTCGACGTGCAGTGCGTCAGGCGTAGGCGCCATCGAAGTGGGACTCGACGCTGCGCGCCGGGTCCGCCGATACGCCCGTGCGGTCCAAGCCGGCCAGGGTACGGGCGCCGTCGTAGTACGGATCGACATTGCGTGCGCCATCGCTGTACGGGCTGCGCGGCTCCTGTACCGAACGCGCGCCGTCGCTGTACGGGTCGCGCGCATCCTGCACCGAGCGGGCGCCGTCGGTGTACGGGTCGCGTGCGCCCACATGGGAGAATCCGGTGGCCTGCGCACCGGCAGCGGCTGCAGCGAGGGCAATGGCGAAAACAAAATGCCTGGCGATGTTGGTAGACATGACTGGTTTCCTTAAGAGTTTGCGTCGGGTTGCCCGGCCGGTGTCACTTCGCTGTGGCTTTGCCGCCGGGCCACTGAACGTATTTAAGGAGACCGACGTATCGCGCACGTAGCCAATAGAGGCCAGCTCGGTAAGGACCCGTATCGTTGCGGCTGCGTGATACAGAGGCGTACAAAAAGTCGTGCGGGAACGGGATCAGGAGGCGGTTGGGTGAAGGTCAGTGAGCCTGGCGGCGGGTCCGAAGCTGCCTTCCGCCTCACATAACACTGACAAAGCAGCCGCGGACAGGCGCGTCATGCTTAGCCGCTAGGGTTCCGGTTCCGGGTATGGAGGCATACCGAGCCCGATCCTTACAGCCGGAAGGATGGCTTCATTGCCGATTCCCTGCGCGGCGATCGGGATACCGGCGACCTGGGCCGAGCGCGCCCATCCCAGGCTGACCTGCTTCAACAAGGTCGACCAGGGTGGGAGCGCACTCGGGGTCCTCTGCCGCTGTTCGTCTGGCTCAGCGCAAGCCAGCCTGCTCAGACCACGTTGATTGTGACGTCGATGTTGCCCCGCGTGGCCTTGGAATAGGGGCAGGTCTGATGCGCCTCATTCACCAACGACTGCGCGACCTCGCGCTCCACACCGGGCACGTGCACGTTGAGACGTGCCTGCAGCAAGTAGGCGTCGCCCGTCATGCCGAGGTCGACTTCGGCGTCGATGGCGACGTCCTCCGGCAGGGCAATCTTCATTTTCTTTGCGGCCACGCCCATGGCTCCCATGAAACATGCTGACCAGCCGACGGCAAAGAGTTGTTCGGGGTTGGTGCCAGGGCGTCCGCTGCCAGGAGAACTCAGTTTCACGTCAAGCTCGCCATCGCTGGACTTTCCGCTTCCATTGCGGCCGCTAAGCGTGTGCGCCTTGGCCGTGTAAAGCACTTTGTCGATTTTGCTCATCATGGAACTCATTCACGTTGGGGTTAAGAACGGGCTTATCAGCCTTTGCTCATCTTCGGGCGCGATGCGCCAGTAATTTCTTTACCCAAGGCTGTTGGAGCCAGGGCGCCCCGCCCGTCGCATCGGGTTCCAGCCAGTTCTGCTGGAGGTCATGGCGACTACGCCATGACCAAATCGTAGGAGCCGGCGGAGCGCATTACCAGGCGACAGAATCGACGAAACCCGCGCCAATTGCGGACGCAATGTATCGGCATGGACCGATTGACCTCGAGCGCTTCGGAATTCATGGCGCCGGCCAGGGCCGCAGCCGCAACCTGCGCGAAAGCAATGGTTCTCGTCGGACGTCCCCCTCGGAGCTAATGCTCGCCTGCCAATGCGGCCCGCGCCCTGCATGGCGCCGCGCGATACAATGTCAGGCCCCGGTTCAATTCCGCTGCAAGCGCGCACCGCTATGTCATTGCACCCAGACCAGCAAGCCGAATTCCTCGCCTTCGCCGGCCGCCTGGCCGACGCGGCCAGCGCCGTCACGCTTGCTTACTTTCGCGCGGCGTTCGACGTGGTGGACAAAGGCAGCACTCGCTTTGATCCCGTTACCGCGGCAGACCGGGAAGCCGAGCGTGCCATGCGCGAGCTGATCCGAAGCACTTACCCCAGCCACGGGATCCTTGGTGAAGAGGAACAGGGGATTGCCGGGACCGACCCGTTCTCCTGGGTACTGGATCCCATTGACGGGACGCGTGCCTTCATTACCGGGCTTCCGCTCTGGGGAACTTTGATTGCACTCAATGATGGCCAGCGCCCGGCGCTGGGCATCATGGATCAGCCCTTCACACGGGAGCGTTTTTCCGGGGACAGGAGCAATGCCTGGCTGAATGGCAAACCATTGCGGGTACGACCATGTGCGTCGCTTGCAGAAGCCAAGCTGATCTGCACCACACCGGACATGTTTGAGACCGGCGAACAATGGGATGCGTTTCAACGTGTCGCCCGGGCTGCCCGGATGCAGCGATACGGCGGGGACTGCTACGGTTATTGCATGGTCGCCGCCGGACATGTCGACGCCGTTGTCGAAGCGGGGCTACAGCCCTATGACGTGCAGGCCCTGATTCCGATCGTCGAGGGCGCCGGTGGCATCTTAACAAGCTGGACGGGCGGCGACCCCCAGCATGGCGGAGCGGTTGTCGCATGCGGCGATGCACGCGTACACCGGGAGATTCTCCGACTCCTGAATGCGCAAGGCTGAGCGCATGCGCCGCGTCGGCGGATCGGCCTCTTGCCCCTCACTGAATGCCGCATACCAGGTATTGCCCTATGAGGCATTTACCGGCGTCCACCCGCCGCCGAGCGCCTTGAACGCTGCTACGGCGGCGCGGGCTGATTCGGTCTGTGCCTGTGCCCTTGCATCGGACGTCCGCAGAAGGCGCTCGTCGGCATGCAGAACCTCGATCAGGCGGACAACGCCTTTCTGGTAGGCGGCAAATGAGGCGTTTCTCGCTTGGGTAAGCGATGTTTCGCCTTGTGCCAACGTGCCGGACTGGTCTTCACGCTTGATCAGCGCGGAGAAGGCATTTTCGACATCCTCGGTCGCTCGCAGCACAGCCTGACGGTATGCAGCCAGGGCTTCTGCTTCCTGGCCTCGAGCCACGTCGATCTGTGCATCGATGCGGCCGAAATCGAACAGGCGCCAGCGCAAGCCCAGCACGCCGGCCGCCTGGCTCGCACCGGCAGAAAAGAGGTTCCCGCTCGCTACGGATGTGGCGCTGCCCAGCAAGGCACTGAGCGAGAATTTGGGGTAGTACTCCGCAATGGCTACACCGATGCGTGCATTGGCTGCCGCCAGGCGGCGCTCCGCCACGATGAGATCGGGTCTGCGCCGCAGCAGATCCGCAGGCGAGCCCGTGCCGGTGAGCTGCGGTGCGACGGGAATCGCTTTGGTATCGGCCAGTTCGGTGCGATACGTGCCGGGCGGAACACCCAGCATCACGTCCAGCGCATTCAGCGCGGCATCGAGTCCCGCCTCAAGCACCGGGACGGTAGCGCGAACCTCGGCGAGCGCGCCCTCGGCCTGTCGTACTTCCAGTTCCGCTGCAAGTCCTTTGCTGTAGAGAAGGTTGACCGTCGAGACCAGCTTCTGTTGCGTCTGGACTTGCTGCCTGGCGATGGCAAGGCGGGACTGCAGGCCGCGCACGCTGATATAGAGGTCTGCGGTTTGCGCGGCCACAGCCAGACGAGTCGCCGTTGCACCGGCTTCCGATGCCTGGTACTCAGCCAGCGCGGCTTCCCGCCCGCGGCGCAGGCCCCCGAATACATCCAGTTCCCAGGTGGCGCCGAGGTTTGCCTCATAGCTGTTGCCATACCGGTCAAAGCCGGGCGTTGCATTGAGCAGCTGCCCGAGCGGGGTCTCGATCGACTGATACGTTCTTGCGGCCTGCGCGCTGGCGCTGACCGAAGGCAGCAAGGCCGCATTGGCCAGGCCGAGCCCGGCGCGCGCCTGCGCGACGCGCGCTGACGCCTGCGCCAGGTCCAGGTTCTGATCCAATGCCAACGACACCAGGCGGGTCAGCAGCGGATCGCCGAATCCCTCCCACCACCTGGCGAGATCTGCCGGGGATGACGCCTGCCTTTGTTCGAGCCCGGGCTGTCCCAGATAGTGCGCAGGGACGGGGGCGTCCGGCTTTCTGTAGTCCGGGCCGACTGCACAACCTGCTGATACGCCGACACTCAGCACAAGGGTAAGAAAGCGATGGGAAAGCATGGGCGTCACCGAAACCTGAGGAAGAGGAGTTGTGACTATATTATAAATTGGTCACTAGTTGTCAATAGGCGTTCGTCGCAGTAATCTGACCGCATGACCGAAACCACACCCATTGCCCCTTCCTCGCGGGGACCTGCCGATCACAATGTCCGCTCCCAGATCGTGGAGGCAGCTACCGAGCACTTCAGCCTCTATGGCTATGAGAAGACCACGGTTTCCGACCTGGCCAAGGCGATCGGCTTTTCCAAGGCCTACATCTACAAGTTCTTCGATTCCAAGCAGGCCATCGGCGAAGTGATTTGCGCTAACTGCCTGAGCGCCATCACGAACGAGGTCGATGTGGCCATTACGGAACTCCCGACAGCTTCCGAGCGGTTGCGACGCCTGTTCAAGGTACTGGTGGAGGCGGGCGCCCGCCTGTTTTTCCAGGACCGCAAGCTCTACGCCATTGCTTCGGCGGCGGCCCAGGAGCGCTGGCAGCCTGTTCGCGCCTACGAGGATCACATCAGGCAAGTCGTCGTGCAGATTGTCCTGGAGGGGCGCAGGTCCGGCGAGTTCGAGCGCAAGACGCCGCTGGACGAGACGGCCAATGGCATCTATCTCGTCATGCGTCCTTACATCGATCCCCTGCTGCTACAGCACAACCTCGATCTTGCTGCGGAAGCCCATGTGCAGCTTTCCAGCCTGATACTGCGCAGCCTCGCGCCTTAAGAAGCACGTTTGATGATTCTCTGTTTTGTGACCATTGACTAATATGGTCACAAGAACAATAATCCAGGTCCTGTCTTGTAGGAGAGGACCGTATGCTTCCGCGCCGAATTGCCTTATCCGCCACTGCGTGCCTGGTGCCGCTTGTACTCGCCGCCTGCGGCGAGAAAGCGCAGCCCGATCCGCGCACGCAGGCTCCGCTGGTCAGAGTTGGAATTGTTCAAAGCCCATCCGCCGCGTCGCGGGCATTCACGGGAACCGTTGCCGCCCGGGTCCAGGGTGATCTGGGCTTTCGTGTCTCGGGAAAAGTACTGGAGCGTCTTGTCGATGCGGGCCAGACCGTCAAGCGCGGTCAGCCGCTCATGCGCATCGACCCGAACGACCTGAAGCTGGCGGCGCACGCACAGCAGGAGGCGGTCGTGGCCGCCAGGGCACGGGCCAGGCAAACAGGGGACGACGAGGCCAGGTATCGCGACCTGGTGGCGTCCGGCGCCGTATCGGCCTCGGCCTATGACCAGATCAAGGCCGCGGCGGAATCGGCCAGGGCGCAGCTCAACGCAGCAGAAGCCCAGGCTGATGTGGCAAGGAATGCAACCGGCTACGCGGTCTTGCTCGCCGACGCCGACGGCGTTGTCGTGGAGACGCTGGCCGATGCCGGACAGGTGGTCAATGCCGGCCAGGTCGTGGTACGCGTGGCGCATGCCGGCCGCCGCGAAGCCATCGTTCACCTGCCGGAAACCTTGCGCCCCGCTGTGGGCTCCGTCGGACAGGCCACGCTTTATGGCAAGGACACGATGACCGTACCGGCCAGACTCAGGCAGCTTTCGGATTCGGCGGACCGGCTCACCCGCACGTACGAAGCGCGGTACGTACTGGAGGGCGCGCTGGCCGATGCCCCGCTCGGCGCGACCGTCACCATCCAGATCCCGGAAGGCCGCGCATCGACGCAAGCCGATCTGCAGGTGCCGATCGGCGCGCTCTTCGATCCGGGCAAAGGCCCGGGCGTGTGGGTGCTTGAGGGCAAGCTCAATCGCGTCACCTGGCGCCCGGTAAAGATTCACAGCCTGGATGACGATGCCGCGCGGGTCGCGGGTGAGCTCAGGATCGGGGACCGGATCGTTGCTCTCGGCGCCCATCTCCTGCGCGAAGGCGAGCAGGTACGCATCGCGGCACACAAAAGCGGACCCGGTCCGATGTCTGGTCAGGGAGTGCAGCAATGAGTGGCTTCAACCTTTCCGCACTCGCTGTCCGTGAACGCTCTGTCACGCTGTTCCTGATCATCCTGGTGTCGCTGGCGGGCGTTCTCGCGTTCTTCCAGCTGGGCCGGGCGGAAGATCCCGCCTTCACGGTGAAGACCATGACTGTCATCACCGCCTGGCCGGGGGCCACGGCGCAGGAGATGCAGGACCAGGTGGCGGAACGGCTGGAAAAGCGCATGCAGGAGCTGCGCTGGTACGACCGCACGGAAACCTACACCCGGCCCGGCCTGGCGTTCACCACATTGACCCTGCTCGATAGCACACCGCCTTCGGAGGTCCAGGAAGAGTTCTACCAGGCGCGAAAAAAGATCAGGGACGAGTCGGGCAATCTGCCTGCCGGTGTCATCGGCCCCATCGTGAACGACGAGTATTCGGACGTGACCTTCGCCCTGTTCGCGTTGAAGGCCAAAGGCGAGCCACAGCGGCTGCTGGTCCGCGACGCCGAAGCACAGCGTCAGCGCCTGCTGCACGTGCCGGGCGTGAAGAAGGTGAACATCATCGGAGAACAGTCCGAACGCATCTTCGTGGCCTTTTCCCATGACCGCCTGGCCACGCTGGGCGTCTCGCCACAGGACATCTTCGCGGCCCTCAACGGCCAGAATGCCCTCACGCCCGCCGGGTCGATCGACACCGCGGGTCCCCAGGTGTTCATTCGCCTCGACGGCGCCTTCGACAAGCTCCAGAAAATCCGTGACACGCCGGTGGTGGCACAGGGGCGGACCCTGAAGCTGTCGGATGTCGCCACGGTTGAGCGAGGGTACGAGGACCCCGCGACATTCCAGATCCGCAATAACCGCGAACCCGCACTGCTGCTGGGCATCGTGATGCGCGACGGCTGGAACGGCCTGGATCTGGGCAAGGCGCTGGATACGGAAGTCACGGCCATCAATGCCGAATTGCCACTGGGCATGAGCCTGACCAAGGTGACCGATCAGTCAGTCAACATCAGTTCCTCGGTCGATGAGTTTATGGTCAAGTTCTTCGTCGCCCTGCTCGTGGTCCTGGTGGTGAGTTTCCTGAGCATGGGCTGGCGCGTGGGCATCGTCGTCGCGGCGGCCGTGCCGCTGACGCTGGCCGCCGTGTTCGTGGTCATGGCCGCAACTGGCAAGAACTTCGACCGCATCACCCTGGGAGCGCTGATCCTGGCGCTGGGCCTGCTGGTGGACGACGCCATCATCGCCATTGAAATGATGGTGGTGAAGATGGAGGAAGGCTACAGCCGCATTGCCGCATCCGCCTATGCCTGGAGCCACACCGCCGCGCCGATGCTGTCCGGCACCCTGGTGACCGCGATCGGCTTCATGCCCAATGGCTTTGCCCGTTCCACGGCCGGCGAATACACCAGCAACATGTTCTGGATCGTGGGCATCGCACTGATCGCATCCTGGCTCGTCGCCGTCGCCTTCACGCCTTACCTGGGTGTCAAGCTGCTCCCGGAGATCAGCAAGGCCGACGGCGGCCACGATGCCATCTATGGCACCCCGAACTACAACCGCTTCCGCCGGCTGCTGGGGCGCGTCATCCAGCGCAAGTGGATCGTCGCCGGCGTCGTGGTGGGCGGCTTCGCGGTGGCCGTGCTTGGCATGGACATGGTGAAGAAGCAATTCTTCCCGACTTCCGACCGCCCCGAGGTGCTGGTCGAAGTCCAGATGCCTTATGGCGCTTCCATCGGCCAGACCAGCGCGGCCACGGCTAAGGTCGAAGCCTGGCTCGCCAAACAGGCGGAGGCGAAGATTGTTACGGCCTACATCGGTCAGGGTGCGCCCCGCTTCTACCTTGCCATGTCACCCGAGCTGCCGGACCCCTCCTTTGCGAAGATCATCGTGCGGACAGAGAACCCGGACGAACGCGAGGCCCTTAAGTTCAGGCTGCGCCAGGCCATCGCTGACGGACTGGCACCGGAGGCGCGCGTGCGCGTCAGCCAGCTGGTGTTCGGCCCGTACTCGCCGTTCCCGGTGGCATTCCGTGTCGCGGGGCCGGACCCGGACAAGCTGCGTGCGATTGCGGCGGACGTGCGACGGGTGATGGACACCAGCCCGCTGATGCGAACCGTCAATACGGACTGGGGACAGCGCACGCCCGCCCTGCACTTTACGCTTCAGCAGGATCGGCTGCAGGCGGTCGGCCTGACTTCCAGCGGGGTCGCGCAGCAACTCCAGTTCCTGCTCAGCGGCTTGCCCGTCACCGAAGTCCGTGAAGACATTCGCTCGGTGCAGGTCCTTGCGCGCGCGGCGGGAGACATACGCCTGGACCCGGAGAAGATCGCCGGCTTCACGCTGATCGGCGCCGCAGGACAGCGTGTTCCGCTTTCGCAGGTAGGCACTGTCGATGTGCGCATGGAAGACCCGATCCTGCGCCGACGCGACCGCACGCCGACCATCACGGTGCGCGGCGACATTGCCGAGGGGCTGCAGCCGCCAGATGTGTCCACGGCCATGCTGAAGCAACTGGAGCCAATCATCGCCAAACTGCCGGCCGGCTACCGGATCGAGCAGGCAGGCGCCATCGAGGAATCGGACAAGGCAACCAAGGCACTGCTGCCGTTGTTCCCGATCATGCTTGCCTTGACCCTGTTGATCATCATCCTGCAGGTGCGCTCGATCTCGGCCATGGTCATGGTGTTTGCCACCAGCCCGCTGGGACTGATCGGCGTGGTGCCGACCTTGCTGCTGTTCCAGCAGCCGTTCGGCATCAATGCCCTGGTCGGCCTGATCGCGCTGTCTGGGATCCTGATGCGCAATACGCTGATCCTGATCATGCAGATCCAACAGAACAAGAGCGAGGGACTGGCGCCATTCGACGCTGTCGTCGAAGCGACGGTGCAACGTGCCCGGCCAGTGATCCTGACCGCGCTGGCGGCGATCTTTGCCTTTATCCCGCTGGCGCATTCTGTGTTCTGGGGAACGTTGGCCTACACGCTGATCGGCGGCACCTTCGCCGGCACGGTGCTGACTCTGGTGTTCCTGCCAGCGATGTACGCCATCTGGTTCCGGATCAGGGTTCCTGCGGATGCTGAAGACAGGAATCCAGAAGCTTCCACGGTCATTTCGTATTCCGCGGAGTGAGCGACAGGAGCCCGGACACTCCCGCTGCCACCACTTGACTCGGCAGGCTGCGGCGTTGCTCCATTATCTGGAGTTCAGCCCGGTGCGGACCTCAGCCACATACGAGGTCGCCGGGCTGACGCAGATCTCCTGGTGTAGCCAACGCTGACTTCGCCCGTTCCACCTTCAGGTCGTCCGGCAAGGAGACGTGATTCCTGACGGCCACCACCTCGGCCAGAATCGAAATTGCGATCTCCGGTGGGGTACGGCTGCCGATATAGATGCCTGCCGGGCCATGTAGCCGCGCCAGCTGCGAGCCGGTCAGGTCGAACTCCTTCAGGCGCTCGCGCCGTGCCTGGTTGTTGCGGCGCGAACCCAGTGCGCCAACGTAGAAGGCCGGGGTGCGCAGCGCCTCCATCAGTGCCAGGTCGTCCAGCTTGGGATCGTGTGTCAGCGCGATGACCGCGCAGCGTTCGTCCAGCGCCATCTCCACCACGGTGTCGTCCGGCATGGTGCGCACCATGGTGACGCCGGCGATGGTCCAAGTCTCGGTATATTCCTCGCGAGGGTCGCACACCGTCACATCGAAGCCGAGCCCGACGGCGATCTCGCAGAGGTATTTCGAGAGCTGCCCGGCGCCGATCACCAGCATGCGATAGCGCGGCCCGTGGATCGTCAACAAGGACTTGCCATCGAACACCAGGCCGTCGGTGGCCGTGGCAGGTCCAAGCGTCGCGGTGCCGGTGGCCATGTCGAGCATGCGTGTCACCAGTCGGCCGGCTTCCACCGCGCTTAGCAGTTCGCGCAATCCACTTGCGGAGGACACCGGTTCGGCCACCAGTTCGATGGTGCCGCCGCACGGAAGACCAAAACGGTGGGCTTCCTCGGCGCTGATTCCGTACTTGATTGCCTCAGGAGCACGGTTGCGAATGCCTTCGCGGCGCGCTCGGTCAATGATGTCGTCCTCGATGCAGCCGCCCGAAACCGAACCCGCTACCAGGCCGTCGTCACGCACAGCCAGCATCGCGCCCGCCGGTCGCGGCGACGAGCCCCAGGTACGGACCACCGTCACCAGCAGGCAACGGTGTCCCTGCTCCCGCCAGCGGACACAGCTTCTCAAGACTTCGAGATCCACGCTTTCCATGATCCTTCCACACCTGCCGTCCAGCCTGCGTACGCTGCCCCGGGGAGCGTAGCAAGCTGATGTGTTATCAACACCCGGGGCCACAAGGTGGTCACGCTTCGTTGGCAAAGCCCGTCCGCAGCGGCGTCTCCGCCGCGCCCGCCCACCCCTTGTAGGCGACGGCCACGGCTGCAAGCAGGGCCGGCACCGCGAGGATGCTGAGAATCGAACTCATACCGAGGCCAAGCTGCAGCAGCGTGCCGCCGGCAACGGCGCCCAGGATGCCGCCGAAGCGCCCGATTCCCAGCATCCATCCCACCCCGCAGGCACGGCCGTGGGTGGGATAGAAGGAAGCGGCCAGCGCTGGCATGGAGACCAGCCCAGCCCCCATGAACAGCCCGGCAATCGGGGTCAACATGGTCAGGTATGCCCCGCTGGTCGCCTGCCCCATCGCCAGGGTGAATACGGCAGTGAAGAAATAGGCCACTCCGATCACGCGATGCGGATCGATGCGATCCATCAGCCAGCCGCAGGCAATGGCGCCCAGCGTGCCGCCCAGCGGGAACAGCGCCGCAATCAGCGAGGCCTCGGCCACGGTCGCGCCGGCCTCCTTGACGAGCGTCGGCATCCAGCTGGTCACCAGGTAGAAGACCAGCACACCGAGGAAGTAGGTGGTCCAGAGCATGAGCGTTCCGGTGCGATATCGCAGCGACAGGATCAGCGCGAGCGGTGAGCGCAGCTTGTCGGCCTGGTCATCGGGCAAGGTGAATCGGGACGCATGGATTTCCGCCGACCCTGCGATGCGCCGCAGCACCGTCCTGATCTTGTCGGCTGGCCAGTCGCGCAGCACCATGAACCGGATCGATTCCGGCAGCGCAAGTACCAGCACGGCGAGAGCCAGCGGCGCCACACCGCCAACGATAAAGACGCTGCGCCAGCCCCATGCGGGAATGATGAGCGCGGCCAGGAAGCCGCCGCCCGCCGCCCCCAGCGTAAAGCCGCAGAACATACTGTTCACCAGGAATGCGCGGCGCCTGGCCGGCGCGTATTCGGCCAGCAGCGTGGTCGCGTTCGGAATCGCCGCGCCGAGCCCGAGGCCGGTCAGGAAGCGCCAGCCGGACAGCTCGGCGGCGGATGCCGCGGAAGCGGTGGCCAGGCTGAAGAGCCCAAAGGCAACCACGGATACAAAGAGCACGGCCTTGCGCCCAAACCTGTCGGCGCAGGGTCCCGCGATCAGCGCGCCCAGCGCAAGGCCGACCAGCGAAGCGCTGAGTACATTGCCCAGGACAAGCTTCGAAACGCCCCACTCCCTGGTCACCGATGGCGCCACATAGCCGATCGCGGCAGTGTCGAAGCCATCGGCCACCACCACCAGGAAGCAGACGATGAGCACCATCCATTGGTAGGGGGAGAATCTCTGGTTGTCGATAAACGCCTGGACGTCGATCGTCCCCGGCAAGCCGGACTGCTGTGGTTTCATGCGACTGTCTCCGTATGTATTTTGCGTGTTTGCGCCGTCGTGCTCCGTGGCACGCCCGACTTTCCCTGTTGGCAGGTTTACCGCTGGGCCGCCAGCAGCGTGGCCCGCTCAATCACCTTCTCCAGCTTTCGATCGAGTGCAAGTCCGATCGCTGTGACGGCCGGGTTGCCAAACTGGCCGAACAGCGTGGAGGGCTGGTCGAAGTCGACCTTCACCACGCCAGGTTCCGTTTCATAGACCAGCACGGACAGCGGTGCATAGAGGCCGGCGCGGATATCGAGGCTGGTCATTTGCAGCGCAATCCTCGGGTTGCCCACGTGATAGCGCCTGGCTTTCCGGTGCGAGCCGGTCATGGTGAACAGCGCACCATGGTCCTGCGCCGCGAAGATCATCAGTCCTTGTTCGCCCTCCATGCGCGCCATCTTTGCGTCTGCCCCCTCGGGGTCGCTGGCAAGGGAAGCCATCACCGCCCGATCGAATTTACCCAGGATGGACTCGAAGCTGCGCGTGAATGCTTCATAGTCGACGCGTAGCTCCAGCATCCTGTGCACGATGCTGACAGACTGTGAACCGGCCTGGACCCGGGTAAGTTCCGTCTGTCCTGTCGCCTGTTCGCCGCCATGTGCCGCGGCATACGGCAGCGCCAGCGTGGCCGACAAAGCAAGCGCGAATGCGCGTTTTAGTTCTTGTCTCATTCCTCCTCCTACGTCACTCAATAGAATGATGATCGTCATACAGTGCAGCGCGAGGAACTCCGGCACCGCAAGGAGATGCCGCCTTGCATGTCCCGGTTCGCTGACAACTTTCCCGATCATGCCCACCGATGTATCCGGCGTCTACATGCTAGTCAGGGGAACCTGCAGGGTCAAGGAAGATCACGCCACCTCCCCTCGGTGCTATCCCTAAGGGCAAGTTCGGGAGTGCGGGGAACAAGCCACTACGCGCTGACATCCGGAAGGAATCGGATGTCATGATGATCGTAATGCTATATATTGCAGAGACACATGCGCCCTCCAACTATTCCCTCCCCGACCATGCGTTATTCACAGGACCAGAAAGCCGAAACCCACAAGCACATCGTCAAGACGGCTTCGACGCAATTTCGCAAGCACGGTGTCAACGGCATCGGCGTGGCGCAGTTGATGAAGAGCGCCGGCATGACGCATGGCGGTTTCTACGCACACTTCGACTCCAAGGACGCCTTGATTGCCGAGGCAATTGATGCCGCCTTCGACCAGACCATGGAGTTTCTCGAGCACGCAGCGCAAGCCGCGCCGCCCACGCAGCGCAAGAGCGCCATCGTTGGCGCCTATGTGAGCAAGAAGCACCGCGACAATCCTGGATCGGGTTGCGCGATCGCAGCGCTCGGCACGGATGTTTCGCGCCTTGACGCCAAGACGCGGCGGCGCTTCGAGGCGCGCGTCGCGTCGCTGATCGAACTGGTCGCGGGGAGTGATGATGAGGCTTCCCGCAAGGACGCGATCGTCACGCTCGCTTCCATGGTCGGCGGCCTCGTGCTGGCTCGCGCCGTCCGCTCGGAAGCGCTGTCCACGGAAATCGTGGATGCCCTCCAGTCGTCGCTATAGCGCGACGGCCTGCGCCCAGGACAAGGCGAGATGAGTCGCACCCGCTTCCTTGACATGCCATGCTCCGTTGCCCGCGCCGCGGCGGTGCTGGGCGAGCGCTGGGTCATCCTGATCCTGCGTGAAGCGTATTACGGCGCGACACGCTTCGAGGAATTCGAGCGGCGCCTCGGCATTGCCTCGAATATCCTGAGCGCCAGGCTCCAGGCGATGACCGATCATGGCCTGCTGGTACGCCGGCCGATAGCAGGCAGCACACGCTGCGCCTACTTCCTGAGCGAAAGCGCGCGCGATTTCCTGCCTACCTACCTGAGCCTCAAGGCGTGGGCGGAGCGATGGGCTGAACCGAGGCGGCGCGCCACGGTTTTCGTAGACACGCAGACGGGCGAAGAAATCATGGCGCCGCCGCTGACGCGCGCTGATGGTTCGCTGATCTGCTTCGACGACGTCCAGGTGATCAGCAGCCGGACGCGTTAATCAACGGCGAGGCTGGGGAGAGGGTCGGGTTAGCGCTAATATTGAGGCCTGACGACATCGCGAATGGCACTCATGACCACCTCAACGACCCGCCCGGCCCGCCAAAGCTATCACCATGGCAACCTGCGGGAAGAAATGATCCGCTGCGGCAGGGAGATCCTGGCCGACAAGGGCGTCCACGGACTGACGCTGCGCTCCGCGGCCAAGCTCGCGGGGGTGTCCCACGGCGCGCCGCGCAACCAGTTTGCCGACAAGGAAGGCCTGCTGGCCGCCATCGCCGCCGACGGGTTCCGTGAACTGGTCGCCGTGCGCCGCGCCCGGCTGTCGCCCGAGATGACTGCCGAGGCGCGGTTGCTCACCGTCATGGATGGCTATATCGAGTTCGCCGTCAGGCATCCGGCCCTCTTCTACCTGATGTTCGGGCCGCAGATCGAAGCGAAGGAAAATTACCCCGAGCTGCTTGAAGCAGGAAACGCGTCCTACCAGCTGTTGTCCGGCGCGGTCCAAGACTACTTCCGGGAAAACCATCTGGCTGAGCAGTTCGACGACATGATGGTGCGTTGCGCGTGGTCGGCCATGCACGGCGTCAGCATGTTCTTCAGTGCCAAGCCGACCGGACCGAGCCCGCGCCCGAAAGTCGCGCTGGCGCAATGGCGGCAGAGCGTACAGCAGTTCGTGCTGACCGGCCTGCTGGCGGCAGGGAAGAAAAAGGCGGCGGCATCCGGAGCGGATGCCGCCGCAAGCAAGCCCAGGGCAAGGCCACGAAGCGCCGCGCAGTCGTAGCCACCCCGGCGTTGCAGCACTCAGCGCCGTGGTTCGAGGGCTTCGAGGAGCGCCCGCTTCAGCATGACCCGGCCCAGCTGCAGCCGGTATGCACCATCGGCAAAGTTGTCTTCCAGCGGGGTCACGTCGGCGAATGCCGTGTCGACAATGGCATCCACCTTATCCGCGATGTCGGTAAAGTTGCCTTCCAGCAAGGCCTCGGCCGACGTGGCGCGAAACGCCTTATCGGCGACGCCGGTGATGCCGATCCGCCCCCATGCGTAGCCATCGTTGACCACCTCGATCGCGACCGCCGCGGCGGCCACCGCGTACCCTGACGAAGGATGCCGGAACTTGCGGTATGCGACCCGCGTTGCGGCTGGCAATGGCACATGGATGCGCGTCAGGACCTCGTCCGGCTGCACGGCCGAAGACATGAAGTCGACAAAGAACTCATACGCGGGGATGCGTCTTGTGCCTTGTGCGCCCACAATCTCCATCTCGCCGCCGGCGGCCAGCACGACAGCCGGCCAGTCCGCCGACGGGTCGGCGTGTACCAGCGCGCCACCGATGGTTCCGCGGTTCCTGACCGTCGGATCGGCAATCACGCTCGCGGCGAGCGGAAACAGCGGCGCCAGCTGCTTCAGCTCCGCGCTTGCTTCCAGTTCGGCGTGGGTCGTCACGCTGCCGATCGAGATAGCATCCTGATGGACCGCGATGCCACGGAGTTCAGGCAGGCGGCCGATATCGACCAGTAAAGCCGGCCTGGCCAGTCTCAGCTTCATCATCGGCAGCAGCGTATGGCCGCCGGCCAGGATCTTGGCGTCGGGGTTCTGCGCTAGCACGGAGAGCGCCTGTTGCACACTGCCCGCCTTCAGGTATTCGACTTCATAGGGAATCATGTCGCGCTCCGGCTGGTCTCGTGAATCGCCCGCCAGACCTTTGGCGGCGTCAGGGGCATATCGAGATGGGATATGCCGAATGGCTTCAAGGCATCGCATACCGCCGCGACGATCGCGGGCGGCGCACCGACGCAGCCGGCCTCACCGATGCCCTTGACGCCCAGCGGGTTCGAGGGCGCCGGGGAGACATGGAAGCCGGTACGCATGCGCGGTATCTGCTCGATGCGCGGGAAGCCATAGTCGAGCAGCGAACCCGAAAGCAATTGCCCGGCTTCGTCATATTTGGCCTCTTCAAACAAAGCCTGGCCGATGCCTTGCGCGATCCCGCCGTGCATCTGGCCGTGGCAAAGCATGGGATTGATCATCACGCCGACGTCATCCACCGCCACATAGTCGAGAATCGCCACCGTGCCGGTCTCCGCATCGACCTCCACGACCACTGCATGGCAGCCGTTCGGCGCTCCCAGGGCGACCGGCTCATAGAAGACGCGTTCATCCAGGCCGGCTTCAACATCCCTGGGCAGCTTGTGCGCAAGATATGCCATTCTTGCGACCTTCGCGAAGGGAATAACGGTGGGGTTGGCTGCGCTTGTGAACTGGCCATCGGCATAGTGAACTTCCGCTTCAGGCACTTCCAGCATGATGCCTGCGATCCGGCGTGCTTTTGCCAGGATCTTGCTCGCCGCCAGGTAGGCAGCACTTCCCCCTACGGGCATCGATCGCGAATTGAAGGTGCCATGCCCCGCCAGCACGCGATCGGTATCGCCCTGGACCACATCGATATCGTCCATCGGCAGTTGCAGGGCTTCCGCGACGATCTGCGCAAAGCTGGTGGCGTGGCCGTGGCCTTGCGGCATCGATCCGCTGAACAGCGTGACCTTGCCATCGGAATGCACGCGGACATGCGCGCTCTCCCAGCCGCCCCGGTCGAAGCCGACCTTCTCCAGCATCGGCGAAATGCCCATGCCCACCAGTTCCAGATAGCAGATCACCCCGATGCCGATGTATTTGCCCTGCTGGCGCAGCGTGGCTTGCTCCTCGCGCCAACGCTGGTAGCCGATCAGCTCGGTCGCCTTCGCCAGGCAGGCCTCGTAGTCGCCGGAATCCCATTTGCCGCGCGCGCCGTCGTGCGGCTGGTAAGGGAACTGATCCGCCCGCACCAGGTTGCGGCGTCGTAGTTCGACCGGGTCGATGTCGAGTTCCCCGGCTACCGCGTCCATCAGCCGCTCGATGATATAGGCGGCTTCCGGCCGTCCGGCGCCCCGATAGGCGTCGACCGGCGTGGTGTTGGTCGTCACCAGATTGACCTCCGCATCGACCGACGATATCTGGTAGTTCCCCGTGATGTAGTTCGCCGTGTTGATGGTAGGGATGCCCGTCGCCATATTGGAGAGATAGGCGCCAAGATTGGCGAACGATCGCAACCTGATCCCCAGCACCTTGCCGTCCTTGGTGACGGGTGCGTCCACGTATTCCGTATGCGCGCGGCCGTGCGTGGTCGCGACATGGTTCTCGCTGCGCGTCTCGGTCCAGCTGACCGGAAGGCCGAAGTGCCGGGATGCGAACGCCACCAGCACCTCTTCCGCATAGAAATGCATTTTTGCGCCGAACCCGCCGCCGATATCCGGCGCAACCAGCCGGATCCGGTGCTCTGGCCACCGGAGCGTTTCCGCCAGCCACCGCCTCGACATATGCGGAACCTGAGTGGGGACGATGAACGTCAGGCGCTCGTCAGTGGGGTCGTAGGTCGCACACAAGGCGCGAGGCTCGAGCGGGCTCGGTATCAGCCGCTGATTGACCAGCCGGATCGACACGACCCGGTCGGCTTGCTTCACCGCATCCTCGTAGTTGCCGCCCTTTAGCCGGAAGACGCCAATGCGATTGCCGGGGACGTTGTCGTGGAGCTGGGGCGCTGACTCTGCCAGTGCAGCTTCCGCGTCGACGACGGTCGGAAGCTCCTCGTAGTCGACCGTGACGAGTTCGGCGGCGTCCGCAGCGATCTCGCGCGTTTGTGCCACTACCATCGCCACGGCCTCCCCGGCGTAGCGCACGCGGTCGGCAGCAAGCGGTGGATGGGGAGGCACCTTCGAGTTGCCCACGACCCAGTTCGGCCGGATGTCGCCGACCTTGCCCTCGATGTCGGCATAGGTCAATACGCCGATCACGCCAGGCAGTGCGCGCGCGTCCGCCGTATCGATTCCGCGCACCTTGGCGTGGGCAAAAGGCGACCTCACGAAGGCCGCGAAGACCATGCCCGGGAACTGATGGTCATCGGTGAACTTGCCCCGGCCGCTCATCAGGCGCTTGTCTTCGCGGCGCCTGACCGACTTGCCGATGTACTTGGTTGCACTACCGTTCTGTGCTTCGCTCATCTCAAGACTCCCCACAGGTGGCGGACGGCGTCTGCTGCAGCCTGGTCGCGGCAAGCAGCACCGCATCGACGATATTCTGGTACCCGGTACAGCGGCACAGGTTGCCGTGCAGCGCTTCCCTGACCTCGTGTTCCGAAGGCGCGGCCTGATGCGCAAGGAGCGCCCGTGCCGCAAGCAGCATTCCCGGGGTACAGAATCCACACTGGAGGCCATGAAGCTCGTTGAAGGCTTCCTTCAGGACGGTCGTCGTGGGATCGTTGTCCATCCCTTCGATCGTATGGAGCTCGCAGCCGTCGGTCTGGGCGGCAAGCACGGTGCATGACTTCACGGTCGTTCCGTCGATCAGCACCGTGCAGGCCCCGCATTGCGAGGTGTCACAACCGATGTGGACGCCGGTCAGGCGCTTCTGGTCCCGCAACAAATGCACCAGGAGCCGCCTCGGCTCGATCTCGGTTGTGCCGCTCACGCCATTGATAGTGTTCTCTATTTTCACTGTCGCCTCTGTGTCTCCGTTTGCCCCTCCGGCATCAGCACCGGTCACGCTTATAGTATTACGGTCATCATACTAAAGGGCAAAAAAAATATCAGCAGGTCCTTCCCTGGCCGGCCGGGGCTCAGTCAGGGGAAGGTGCCAGGGAACTGCCTCCATCTCCTTCAAGACTCACCAGCTTTTCGAAGCGGGAAAAGAACTCCGCCAGGAACTTGTTCGCCACGGCGCCGACCAGACGGGATCCGATCTGTGCCAGCTTCCCTCCCATCTGCGCTGCGGCAACGTAATGCAGGGCAGTGCCGCCTTCGACGTCTTCCAGCCGGACATCGGCGCCCAGCTTGCCGAAGCCCGCGACGCCACCGCTGCCGCTGCCTTCGATGTGATAACCAATGCCCTCCTGGTGGTCGGAGAAGCGGGCCGTGCCCTTGAAACGCGCCTTGATTGGCCCGACGGCCGCGACGATTACCGCGTCATAGCCACCGTCATCGCCCTGCAGGTATTGCTCACATCCCGGCAAACATTGCTGGAACGTAGCCGGATCATTCAACCGCTTCCAGACCTCTTCCCTGGAGGCCTTGATGACCTGTGCGCCAGTGAATTCCAATTTTTATCCCTCCAGTTTCTGCCATCCCCATGGCGACGGAACCGCCACGAAGCTGCAAATGCTGCTGCGTTTCCTTCGCCCTTTTGGCCCGACGTCAATCTAGTCAGTGTCTATATCCTAGAGAGCGAGTTGTGCACCGTCAAGAAATGGAGAGGCAGGTAAACCCGAACATTGCCTACCAGTTCTTGACGTCGCCAAGATCGTCCGCCTAGCATGTAGACAGTGGATACACCGCATGTGCCCGTGGAGATCAGGGGCCATACGGAGCGGGCAAGGCACCTGACACGTTCAACGCTGCCATCCGTTCGTTCGTTCCAATGAACGATTCGCCGCTTAATGTATCCACTGTCTATATTTGGCCTGACAGACTGAGAACGTCTGCATCCATCAACTCCAAAGGAGAACCCATGTCTCGCGCAGTAATCGTTTCGTATGCCCGCACCCCGATCGGTAAAGCCAGCCGAGGCGCATTCAACATGACCCATGGGGCGACCATGGCAGGCCACGTCATCCAGCATGCCGTCCAGCGCGCGGGAATCGACGGCGGGGAAGTCGAAGACATCATCTTTGGCTGCGGCCAACCCATCGCCGCCACCGGTGGCAACGTTGCCCGCGCCGGTGGCATCCGCGCCGGCCTGCCGGTGTCCGTGAGCGGCACCACGCTGACGCGCTTCTGCGCGTCCGGGCTGCAGGCGGTCGCCTTTGCCGCGCAGCGCGTGCTGATCGATAAGGTGCCGGTGATGGTGGCGGGCGGCGTCGAGTCCATCAGCCTGTCGCAGCCGGTCACGCTGAAGGTCGCCCAGCAAGAAGCCTGGCTGGCAAAGAATCGCCCGGATGTCTATCTGCACATGATCGATACCGCGGAGATCCTAGCCAAGCGTTATGACATGTCGCGGGAGCGCGCCGACGAGTTCTCCGTGCGTAGCCAGCAGCTCACCGTCGAAGCACAGAAGGCAGGCCGTTTCTCTGAAGAGATTGTTCCGCTCGCATCGATCAAGTCGGTGACGAACAAGGAGACGGGCGAGACTTCGACGGTTGAGTTCCTGCTCGAGGCCGACGAAGGTGTCCGCGCCGACACCACGCTGGAAAAGCTGCGCGTGCTGCCCGCAGTGAAGGGCGAGGGTTACCAGGTCACGGCCGGCAATTCCAGCCAGTTGTCGGACGGCGCCGCGGCGCTGGTGGTGATGTCCGAACGCGAAGCCGAACGGCGCGGCCTCGAACCGCTGGGGTACTTCGTTGGCCTGGCCACCGCCGGTGTGGAACCGGACGAAATGGGCGTCGGTCCTGTTCGTGCGGTCCCGCGTCTGCTTGAGCGCAACGAGCTCTCCATCGACGACATCGACCTGTGGGAACTCAACGAGGCGTTCGGTTGCCAGGCGCTGTATTGCATCGACCAACTGGGCTTGCCCCTGGAGCGCGTCAATGTCAACGGCGGCGCCATCGCCATCGGACATCCGTATGGCATGACGGGTGCGCGCCAGGTCGGCCACATCCTGCTCGAAGGGCGTCGCCGCAAGGCCAAGTATGGCGTCGTGACCATGTGCGCCGCCGGCGGCATGGGCGCAGCCGGGCTGTTCGAGTTCATTCACTAAGAGACCCAGGAAAAACAGGAGACACCTGATGAGCAATATCACCGAATACGAAACCGTCTTCGTAGACCGGGATGGCCCCTGTGCCGTCGTCACCATGAACCGGCTGGAGAAGTACAACGCACTCAACACGACGCTTCGCACTGACCTCTACGCGGCGCTGTCCTCGCTGATGGCCGACCGGACAGTGCGCGGCATCGTCCTCTGGGGCGGCACCAAGGCGTTCGTCGCCGGGGGCGATATTCCCGAGATGCTCGCACGCCGCCCGATCGAGGCCTTCGTGCCGACCAGCGGTGCACCCGACTTGTGGGCGCTGATTCACCACAGCACCATCCCCGTGATCGCGGCCATTGCCGGGCCGTGCTTTGGCGGCGGCCTGGAGCTGGCCATGGCGTGCGACCTGCGCGTGGCCGCGGACAACGCCCTGCTCGGACAGACCGAAACGAACGTAGGCCTGATTCCGGGGCGCGGAGGTACCCAGCGGCTGACCCGGCTGGTTGGTGCGACACGCGCCAAGGAAATGATCTTTACCGGCGAAATCATCAAGCCGGACGAGGCTTACCGCATCGGGCTCGTCAACAAGGTGGTGCCCGCCAGCCAGGTACTGGAGGAAGCGAAGGCCTATGTGCAACGCATTGCCGAGAAATCGCCGCACTCCATTGCGATGGCCAAGCTGATGATCAATAACGGTCAGGACGCAAGTCTCGATACGGCGCTGATGCTGGAACAGCTTGCTTTCGCCACGCTGTTCAGCACGGACGATATGCATGAAGGCGGTGAAGCGTTCCTGAACAAGCGCCGTCCGGTCTACCAGGGAACCTGATCATGACCCAGTTCAACACAAGAATGGCGGCCAGCCCGGGTCAGGTCGAT
The DNA here is from genome assembly GCF_058252315.1 of Cupriavidus sp. PB-02. Classification (NCBI taxonomy): domain Bacteria; kingdom Pseudomonadati; phylum Pseudomonadota; class Betaproteobacteria; order Burkholderiales; family Burkholderiaceae; genus Cupriavidus; species Cupriavidus sp. PB-02. Next base: position 525,351 of record NZ_CM177695.1, on the reverse strand, counting down.
CCCTACCAGCCGCGGCTGAAGGTGACGTCGCTCGCCGATATCAGGGATTTCGAGCAGACGCCGCTTAGCGACCGTCAGCTGCCTCACAGCACCTACGATTTGCTGCGCCTAGCGCGCGATCGTGCGCCGGAAGCGCCCGCCCTGCACTACTTCGCCTCCGGCGACGAGCTGGGCAAGGCGGTCACCATCACCCATGCGCAACTGTTCGGGCGTATCACGCAGACCGCCAACCTGCTGCACTCGCTGGGCCTCGGCCCCGACGACGTCATCGGGGTGCTGATGCCGGTGACGCCGGAGTCGCAGTACGCGCTCTGGGGCAGCGAGGCGACTGGCATTGCCTGCCCGGTCAACTGGATGCTGGAGCCGGAGATTATCGCGGCGCTGCTGCGCAACGCCGGCGCCAAGGCGGTGATCGCCTATGGTCCCGACGCGGATATCGAGGCCTGGAACAAAGCCATGCTGGTGCGGCGCGAGCTGCCCGACGTCCGGCACTGGATCAAGGCCGGCGGCGGCACGGCGAGCGAGGCAGGGATTGTCGATCTCGACGCCGGGCTTACCCACTTCAAGGGCGAGACGCTCGACAGCAAGCGGGTCTTCTCGCCGAAAGATACCGCCTCGATGTTCCATACCGGTGGCACCACCGGCACGCCCAAGCTTGCGCTCCACACCCATGGCAACGAGGTGGCCATGGCCTGGGTGAGCGCGATGCAGATCGACGTCCAGCCAGATGACGTGCGCGTCTGCGGCGTGCCGATGTTCCATGTCACGGGCGTGCTCACCAACTGCCTGATGCCGCTGGCCCGTGGCGCATCGGTCGTACTGCTGACCTCCAGCGGCTGGCGCGATCCTTCCGTCATCCGCAATCTCTGGCAGATCGTCGACCACTTCGGGGTCACGGCGCTGGGCATGGTGCCGAGCGTGGTGAACATGGCCCTGAACATCCCGATCGGCAACGCCGACATCAGCTCGCTCAAGGCGGCGAGTTGCGGTACCGCGCCGTTGTCGGTGGCCGTCGCGGAGGCGTTCGAGCAGAAGACCGGCGCGATGATCTTCGAGGGCTACGGCCTGACCGAAGGTACCGCGCTGAGCGCAACCAACCCCCGCTATGGCGAGCGGCGCATCGGCTCGATCGGCCTCCCTATGGCCTACCAGGAGATGAAGGTCGTCAAGGCTGCCGGTGGCAGCATCCAGCGCGAGTGTGAGCCGGGCGAGCCTGGCATCGTGGTGGTGCGCGGACCCAACATCTTCGCCGGCTACCTGAACCCGGAGCAGAACAAGAGCATCTGGTTCGAGGGCGGCTGGTTCAATACCGGCGACCTGGGCTATGCGGACCAGGATAGTTACCTCTGGCTGACCGGCCGGGCCAAGGACCTGATCATCCGCGGCGGCAACAATATCGATCCGCGCATGATCGAAGAGGCGCTGTATCGGCACCCCGAGGTCTTCGATGCCGCCGCCGTCGGCCTGCCGGACGCGCATGCCGGGGAATTGCCGGTCGCGTACATCGCGCTCAAGCCGGGTAGCACCTTCCCGATCGGACGCATCAAGCACTACGCTTATGAGGTGATCCCGGAACGTGCCGCCGTGCCCAAGCAGTTCTACCTGGTCGATGCCATCCCGAAGACTGCTGTCGGCAAGATCCAGAAGAACACGCTGCGCAGTGACGCCGTGCTGCGGGCGCAGCGGCAGATGCTTGCCGAGGTCAAGGCGGACACACCGGTTCCGCTTGTCGATATCCGCATCGAGGATCGCGGGGACCAAGGCATCCTGTCCACGCTGGTGCTGCCCGCCACCCTGAGCAACGAGGAAAGGGAGGTCGCGGTAGCCACCATCGGCAAAGCGTTCTCGACGCTGACGATCAAGTACACGGTGGTCTACGAGTAACCCATTCCTGAGAACAGGGCCTCACCAGAGGCAGTGCGAGTTGCATGCCGGCAGCGCCTCACGCCCGGCATGCAGGCTCGCAGAATCCATCAAGGAGACAACCATGACCATCCAGCTTTCGCGCCGGCGCCTGCTGCAGGCTGCCTGCGGCGCCGCGCCGGCGATGCTCGCCCCATCCTGGCTGAGGGCGGAAGCGCCCTATCCGAGCAAGCCGATTGTCGTCAAGGTCGCATTTCCCGCTGGCGGCCCGGCGGACGAATCGATCCGCGCGGCAGCCGTCGTGATGAAGCGGAGCCTGGGGCAGAACGTCATTGCCGACAACCTGCCCGGTGCAAGTGGCTCGATCTGCGCGATGAACGTGCTGCGCAGCGCCAGCGATGGCTACACCTTGCTGGGCACCACCGGCATCGACTTCCTGATCGCACCGCTCACCATCCCATCGGCCAGGTACTCGCCGGAGAAGTTCAGGCTGACGGGCTTCAGCGGGATTTCAGACTTCATCCTGGTCTCGAATCCCTCGTTGTCGTTCAAGAACGTCGACGAGGTCATCGCCTACGCGAAGAACCCGAAGAACCGTCCGCTGTCGCTGGCACACTGGGGCCCCGGCTCGGCGCCCCACCTGGTCGGCGTCGACTTCCAGGCCCGCACCGGCGTACGCTTCCTGGAAGTGCCATACAAAGGCGCGGCCCCGGTCACGAGCGACATTGCCGGTGCACAGGTAGACCTGACCTTTATTCCCATGGGTGGCCCGACTTACGGCATGATCAAGGCCGGCCGCTTCAAGCCGATCGGGGTCGCCAGCAAGGCCCGGCATCCGTCGTTGCCGGATGTGCCCGCGCTGTCTGAAAACAAAGCCCTGGTCGATTTCGAGTACAGCCAGTGGGCAGGCGTGCTGGCCCCGCCGGATACACCAGACGCCGTGACGGCACGCGTGGTGGAGGCCATGAACGCCTGGGTGACCAGCCCCGAGAACAGCACCCGCCGCAGCGTCAACCTGCAGCGCGCGATTGAGCCGATGACGATGGCCCAGGCGCAAGCCTTCCTGCACAGCGAGCACGCCAAGCTGACCCGCATTGCCAAAGACCTGAAGCTGGCCGGGCAATAAGGCCTGGTGGGGCCTAGTGGGGCCTGAGGGGCACCCCTTTCAAGGTGATTAGACGACACGTCCAGCCTTGATGACACGGGCGGTAGAAACATGCCGCCGTGCTACGCATCCGGCCACATAGCCTTTCTTCTTCGGCGCTTTCGGTCCCCGCGTATGTTTGCGCATCGCGCGGGGATCAACGTGCGTCGCCATCTTGATCAACTCGCGACCGAGCTGAGCTGGGGTGAGGAGGTCATAGGCCTGCCACACCTCGGGCGGCACCGCGATCATCATGCCGGCATAAGTTGCCCGGATTTCGCTGGCGAGGTAATACGGTGAGAGCTCGATGTCGCTGGTATCCAGCTCATGCCGGATTCTCACCGCAGTCGCAATCACGCTCAGTACGTTATACGCGAGCGCCGCCACGCCGAAGGCCAGCAGCGCCGCGCGCGGTTGGCTCAACGAACGAATCTCACTGTTGAGCACCGATTCCAGCCGCTGAAACAGATTCTCGATGCTCCAGCGTCGCCGGTATAGCCGGGCGACTGCCTCGGCCGTCAGATGGGCGGCCGGGACATTGGTCAGCAGGCGGATGACGGTGTCACCATCCTCGGTGGCGCCATCCAGATGCAGCTCGATGCGCCGCAGCACCAGCGGCGCGTTCGATTCATCTGGGATGCTGACCGCTTGCTCGTACACGATGCCGGTTTCGACCCGGCCCATTTCGCGTAACGGCTCCAGCTCGCTGGGGCTCGGATTGCGGCCGTGCTCCCGCACGATGAAGGCGCTGCCGCGACGCTGCCACCCGGCAAGAATCGCCCGGGTGCTGAAGTTGCGATCGGCGATCCACAGTTCGGCCGGCTGGGCCGATGCGAGCAGGGTTTCCATGATGGCCCGCTCCTGGGCATGCGCATCTTCACAGGGCACCAGATCGACGATCATCGCCGTGTCCGGGTCATAGACCACCAATGACTGCCCTGGCAAGGCCGCACCCCGAAACCCCCGCAATGGTTTCAGGCGCTTTTCGCTCGCCGGCAAATGGCTGCCATCCACGATGCGCAGGCGATAGCCATTCACCGATGGCGGCTGCTTGCGCAACATCGGTTGCACGACCGGCCCCAATCGCTGCGCACTGCCTTGCACCAGGGCACGAACCAGCCCCGGCTCGGTCCGGCTGAGCTTGTCGTACAGCGCGGTGATGGAAACCGGCAGCGCCGGACTGGCCTTGGCTGCCGCATGCACCGACGGGCGCAGCCCCACGGCGACCAGCGACATGATTTCCACCGTCGTCGAGAACAATAACTCCCGCGTGTACTGCGTTTCACGCTCTTGCTCGAACAACTCGTCGATCCAGGCCGGATCAAGGGCGCGTTGCAACCCCAGGCGCGCCATCACGCTGATCGGGCTGTGTTCGATAAAGCGTTCCACCACTGCGTCCAGTACCACGCCATTGACTCCGGTTTCTGTTCGAGAACACGGAGGGTGCCCCAATTTTCGTCACCTTGAAAGGGGTGGGCCTGAGGGGGCCTCGTCGAGGCCCCTGTGGCACCGCGGTCAGCCAGCTTTGCCGCGGCGCAGGCTGGCAAAATCGGTGGGCCGTTTCCCAAGGAATGCAGCAATGCCTTCGGCGGCTTCGGCGCCGCCCTGGGCCACGGCCATCGAGATCCGCTCGGCTTCCAGCTGGTCGTCGAGCGTGCGCTCATGGGCATGCCGGCACAGCGCCTTGATCGATGCCATGGCCTGCTGGGGCCCTTGCGCAAGCCGCTCCGCCAGCGCGATCGCCACGGCGCCGACCTGTCCCGCTTCAACCAACTGGTTGACGACCCCGAACTGCTGCAGCTGCTCCGCCGTGATGCGATCGCCGGTCAACGCCAGCTGCGTCAGCACCTGCCGCGACAGGCTTTGTGCCAGCAGGCCCGTAATGCCGCCATCCGGGGTCAGCCCCACCTTCACATAGGCGATCGAGAAGGCAGCACCAGCAGACGCCACGAGCAGGTCGCAGGCCACTGCCAGCGAGAAGCCCGCGCCCGCCGCCCCGCCTTCGACCGCCGCCACGATCGGCTTCGGGAAATCGCGCAGCTTGGCCACCACGTCGTGCAGGTGCCCGAGGCGCTCGATGCGCTCCTCGTAAGTCAGGTCCCGCCGCTTGCTGATCAGTTCCAGGTCGCCGCCTGCACAGAAGTAGTTGTCGGCGCCGGTCAGCACGATCGCGCCAATCTCCGGATTGTCCGCGGCAGCGGCCAGCGCGGCGCGGATGTTGTCATAGAGGTCGGCCGCGATGGCGTTGCGCTTGCCGGGATTGTTGATGGTGAGCACCAGCACGCGGCCTTCCGTGCGCTGCAGCAAAGAAGAAAAAGTGGTCATGTCGTGAATTCTGTCAGTGGGGCGGGGAGCAGTCTGCTGCGCAGCGCGCTGACCCTCATAGACCTGCAGGTGGCAATAGGCCGTGCGGCTCAACGGGAGATCGCGCCCGTGTTTGGCAGCGCGAGCGATGAGATCGCCGACGATGGCGTCGGCTTCGATGCGCGGGGCGCCCTGGGCAATATCCCGCATCATCGACGCAGCCCAGGTCGATGCACGGTCCAGCAGGCGGGCCTGCATGGCATCGGCAACAGGTTCCGGGATGGCGTGCCCGCACAGTTGCGCCACTGTATGGCACTCCGCGATCGCATCAAGCATCAGGCGACGGCCGTCATGCGTCTTCATGATGTCCGCCACGGTCCCTCGCATCAGGCAGGTCATGACCGCGCCTGCGGCGATCATGGCCCATTTGTTCCACAGCTCCTGCTCGATCGTCGCGGATATCTCGCGCACGCCCGCTGCCCGGGACACCAGCGCATGGAACTCCGCGGCCAGCGCGGACGTCTGCGCGGCGCGCGCGCCGACCACCAGCCGGTCCATGCGGCCAGCGTGCAGGACGGTGCCGTCCGCGGCCAGTGTTGTCGCGATGTACGAGACCCCGCCCAGCACGCGCTCCCGGCCAAAGCGATGGTCGAGCCGGTCATAGGCAGCCAGGCCATTGAGCAGAGGCAAGACCGCCGTGCGGGGGCCGACTGCCGGACTGATCGCAGCGATCGCATCGTCAAGGTCATAGGCCTTGCAAGCCAGAAGGACGAGGTCATACTGCGCCTCGACCTTGCCCGCCTGGACCGTACTTACCGGGCGATGGAAGCCGCCAAGCTCACTTCGCACCGCCAGCCCATGGCGTTCCAGCGCCTGCGCGCGTCCGGGCCGCACCAGGAAAGTCACGTCCGCACCGGCTTCGATCAGTCGCGCGCCGTAGTAGCCACCCATTGCACCGGCACCAAGTACCAATATCTTCATGGCGCCCCCGTTCACGCGTTATCGACGGGACGGCACTGCACGACCAGGTTGACGACGCCGGCCTGCACCGGCTCATCATGCTGGTTGAAGGTCGTGATGCGCACCTTCACGATGCCCTGGTCAGGGCGCGACTTCGACGTCCGCACCTCCAGGATCTCGCTCTCGACACGCAACGCATCGCCGGGCCGCACCGGCTTGGGCCAGCGCAGTTCCTCAAACCCCGCACCGATGATGCCGCCCGCGGGCCGAAGCTCGCCGTCGACCAGCAGGCGCATGGTCAGCGCCGCCGTGTGCCAGCCGCTCGCGGCCAGGCCGCGGAACAGCGTGTCGCGGGCAGCGTCTTCATCGAGATGGAAAGGCTGCGGGTCAAACTCGGCGGCGAAGGATTTGATCCTGTCCGGCTCGACCTGCAGCCGCCCTGAACCGTACTTCTGGCCCGGGGCCAGATCCTCGATGTATTGGATGTTCATTGTTTGCTCCTCCAGATTTCTTCACGCTGAATTCACGGACCAGCGCCCGCCCGTTGCGATACAGCCGGCGACGAATCAGGCCAGCGCCTCGAGCGCCAGCGCAATCCCTTGTCCGCCGCCGATGCACAGCGTGACGATGCCGCGCCGGATACCATCCGCGCGCATGGCATGCAGCAGGCGCGTGGTGAGCACCGCGCCGGTCGCTCCGATCGGATGGCCGTGCGCAATGGCGCCACCGTCGACATTGATGATGTCGTGGGGCAAACCCAGCTCCGCAGCCACCGCCAGGAGAACCGCGGCAAACGCTTCATTGATCTCGATGCGTTCAATATCGCCCAGCTGCCAGCCGGCGCGCTGCAGCGCCTGCCGCACTGCCGGGACGGGCCCCAGCCCGAACAGGCCGGGCTCCACCGCGCCCACCCCATAGGCCACCAGCCGCGCCATCGGCTGCAGCCCCCTGGCCTCGGCCAGCGAACGTTCGGCAACGATCATGGCCGCCGCCCCGCTGTTGAGCCCCGGTGCATTGCCGGCCGTGATGGTGCCGTCCGGGCGGAACGCGGGCTTGAGCTTGCCGAGCGTTTCGAGGCTGGTGTCTGGCCGGTTGGCTTCGTCCGCCTGGAACATCGTGGTGCCGCCCTTCCCCTTCACCGGCACGCCGACGATCTGGCCGGCGAATCGCCCCTGCGCCTGGGCCAGCGCGAAGTTGCGCTGCGAACGTTCGGCCCAGCGGTCCTGCGCGTCCCGGCTGAGCGCATAGCGCGCGACCAGGTCCTCGGTATGCCATCCGGAGTGCTGTCCGGAGAATGCATCGTGCAGTCCGTCGTAGAGCATGCTGTCATGCAGTACCGTGTCGCCCATGCGTTGTCCCCAGCGCCCGGAAGGCATCAGGTAAGGCGCGCGGTCCATATTTTCCATGCCGCCGGCAACGGCCACGTCGACATAACCCAGCCGCACCTCATCCGCGGCCGTTGCGATAGCCTGTGCCCCGGAGCCGCATACGCGATTGACGGTCATGGCAGGCACTGAAACCGGCAGGCCCGCGCCGATGGCTGCCTGGCGGGCGGGGTTCATCCGGTTGCCGGCCTGAATCACATTGCCGAACACGACGCTGCCAACCTGTTCCGGATCGATTCCCGCGGCCTGCACCGATGCCCGGATCACCGTGGCACCGAGCTCGGTCGCCGGAATGGATTTCAATGAGCCGTTGTAGGCGCCAATGGCGGTCCGCACGGGCTGGCACAGCACGACATCTCTTGCATTCATTGCATTCTCCCTGGCAAAAGTTAGCATCAATCGGTCGCACGCGCGTCAGGCGACGCGCCGTGCGGAACAGGCGTGGTGGCCGAGTCCTGGACCTTGCAATAGGCTCCCGTGTCCTGACGGCATTCAATGCGCATCTGCCGACGGCCCTTCGGTGCTGCAACCTTGCGCATCAGCGGCACCATCGCGGTGGCAATCGCGAAGCAGACCAGGATCAGCAGGAAGATGTCGCCAAATGTCTGTGTCTGCGCCTCGCGCCAGGCCAGCCCCCACAATTGCCTGAGCGCCGCAGTCTGCGCATCGGCGGCATCGAGCCCGATCGCCACAAACTGGTTGCTGAGCCCCTGCAGCAGGTTGCTCATGGCTTCATTACTGATATTCAAGTGCTCTGCCTCGCGCATGAAGTGCAGATTGCCGCGATTGTTGAGCGCGGTCGCGCAAGCCGCGATGCCGATGGCGCCTCCAAGATTGCGCATCAGGTTGAACAGCCCGGACGCAAGCTTGAGCCGCTCCGGCGGCAGGCTGCCCAGCGTCAGCGTCACCGTGGGCGCCACCGCGAACTGCTGCGCCATGCCGCGCAGCGCCTGCGGCAACAGCAGCTGCGCCGCGCCCCAGTCGTGCGTGATGGGGGCGAAATACCACATCGACACCGCAAACAGCGCCAGGCCGGCCATCATCAGCCAGCGCAGGTCGACCCGGTTCGCCAGGAAGGCATAGAGCGGGATCGACGCCATCTGGAACACGCCGGTGGAAAACACCGCCAGCCCGATATCCAGCGCGCTGAACCCGCGCACGCGCCCCAGGAACAGCGGGGTCAGGTAGATGGTGGCGAAGATGCCGATGCCGGTGACAAAGGAGAAGAAGCAGCCGAGCGCGAAGTTGCGGTCCTTGAGTGCGCGCAGGTCCACCAGCGGGTTGGCATAGGTCAGCGTGCGCCATATGAAGGCCACGCCCGACAAGCCGGAGATCCAGGCGGTGGCCAAGATCACGTCGTCGCCGAACCAGTCCCAGCGCGGCCCTTCTTCCAGGGTGTATTCGAGACAACCCAGGAACAGCGCCATCAGCCCCATGCCCAGGTAATCGGCACCACGTACCAGCGACCAGTTGGGCCGGTCCACCTTGACCAGCAGCGGCACCGCAATGGTGACGAAGATGCCTGGCACGAGGTTGATGAAGAACAGCCAGTGCCAGGAATAGTGATCGGTGATCCAGCCGCCGATGGTGGGCCCCAGTGTCGGCGCCAGCGAGGCCAGCCCGCCGACGGTGGCTGCGGCGATAACGCGCTGGGGGCCGACGAAGAAAGCAAAGGCCGTGGTGAACACCATCGGGATCATCGAGCCGCCCAGAAAACCCTGCAGCGCCCGAAACACGATCATGCTGTGGATGTCCCACGCCACCCCGCACAGCAGGCTGGTCACCGTGAAGCCCGCCGCCGAGGCGGCGAACAGCCAGCGCGTCGACATCACGCGGGACAGCCAGCCGGACAAGGGGATGACGATGATCTCCGCGATCAGGTAGCTGGTCTGTATCCAGACCGTTTCATCGGTGCCGGCCGAGAGCGCACCGCCGATATCGCGCAACGACGCGGAAACGATCTGGATATCCAGCAATGCGATAAACATGCCCACGCACATCGTGCCAAAGGCGAACACCTTGGCGCCGGTGGACATCTCGTCCGGCGTCGCCACCGCGGCGGGCGCAGGGCGGGTCAGGCTGGCCGTGGTCATCAATGCACCTGCTTGCCGGGCTGCGTATTGACCTGGGCGACGACCGACAGGCCCGGACGCAGGACGCCAAGCCGGGCATCCTGCTCATCCAGGCGGATCCGCACCGGCACGCGCTGAACGATCTTGGTGAAGTTGCCGGTGGCATTCTCAGCCGGCAACACGCTGAACTGCGCACCGGTGGCGGGCGCCAGGCTTGCAACATGGCCATGGAAGACCCGTCCGGGCAGGACATCGGCTTCAATTTCGACCGGCATGCCGGGGCGCATGTGCGCCAGTTGTCCTTCCTTGAAGTTGGCGTCCACCCACAGCCCGCTGGCCGGCACGACGGACAGCAGCTGGCTGCCGGCACCGGCAAAGGCGCCGACGCGGGCGCGGCGGTTGCCCACGGTGCCGTCCACGGGCGCGCGCAGTTCCGTATAGCTGAGGTTCAGCTTCGCGATGTCGCGCTCGGCGATCGCCTGCGCCAGCGACGCCTCGGCCTGCTGCTTCTGCGTGCCAATGACTTCGAGCTGGCGCTGCGCGGCCAGCAGCGAGGCACGCGCCTTCTCGCCATTGGCCTGCGCCTGCTTGTAGTCCGAGTCAGCCTTTTGCGAGCTCTGGATGGATACCGCCGCCTTCGCCACGAGGCTGGCGTAGCGCACCTGGTCGTCGTGCGCCCGTACGGTGTCGGCATTGGTAGCCGCTATGCCGGCCTTGGCCTGGGCAATGACAGCCTCCTGCAGGCGCGCGGTGGCATCCAGGTTTGCCAGCAGTGCCTGTTGTGCGGCAACGGCGCCCTCGGCCTTGGCCAGCGCGGCGCGGTAGTCGCGGTCGTCGATGCGGACCAGCACATCGCCCGCGTGGACCGACTGGTTGTCGGTCACCGCGACTTCCGCGATGTAGCCACCGACCTTGGCACCGATCACCGTGACATCGCCCCCGACGTAGGCGTCGTCGGTACTCTGCAGGTAGCGGGCCGACGTCCACCAGTGGTAGCCGTAGCCGATCCCGGCCAGTCCGGCGATAACCAGTGCGCCGGTCGCCAGGAGCCGTTTGGGACTGGCCTTGGATTTCGACGCGGGAACGGGTTCGCTACCCGCCCGTTCAGTCAGCGTGTTACTGCTCATGGCACTTCCTTTCTGCTTTCAGGACTTACCCGCCGCCTGCGCAGCGGTCTGGGTTCGGCTCAGGCTTCGGCCGAGCGGCCCAGCCGCCGGCGTATGCGCTCGCTGGCCGCCGGGCCAGGCGCGAGATGGTAATCGGGGTCGGTGATGGGGCGCCCGCTGGCGGCATCAACCAGCACCGGCTCGACACGCTCGCCTGTGCGCCGGTTCGCCAGCTGCACGCTTTCGCCCTCAGGCGCGAGATGCTTGTTGCCCCAGGCCAGCATGGCCAGCAGCACCGGGCGGAAATCGCGGCCGCGCTCGGTCAGGATGTATTCCGAGCGCGGTGGCCGGTCACAGTACTGGCGCCGCTGCAGCATGCCCTCCTCCACCAGTGAGTTCAGGCGGCGGGTGAGCATATTGGGGGCGATATCCAGGTTCTGCTGGAACTCATCGAAACGCGTCACGCCGTAGAACGCTTCGCGCAGGATCAATACGCTCCAGCTGTCGGCAACGCGCGCCGCCGTGCGGGCAATGGGGCACGGCGTTTCACCAAGTGGCTTTCTCTGCATGATCGGCTGCCTCGAAAATGTGGTTACTATCAATTTGAAAGTTAGTCTAGAGTAGTCACTATCATCATGCAAGTTAGTTTTCAGCTTGTGCCGTATTCGTTGCTGTTGAAAGGTGTCCGCAATGCCGCAAAGTCCATCCCGCCCTCCGGTCCGGCGCACCAGCGCTGGAATCGCCCGCCTCCTGCCAACCCTGCTTGCGGCCAGCGTCGCGGCCAGCCTGGCCGCCTGCGCGGCCGGCCCCGACTACCACACGCCAGCCTCGGACATGGCCGCTGCCTATCCGCATGCGGCGGCCCTGGAAGCCCGTGATGCCACACAGCCGGCGCCGTCACTGGACAGCTGGTGGCTGGGCTTTGACGATCCCGCGCTGACGCGGGTCATCCAGCGCGCCCTGGAGCAGAACCTCGACCTGGCGGCGGCCATCGCGCGAGTCGACCAGGCCCGCGCCGCGGCCAGCCACGCCGGCGCCGAACTGCTGCCGCAGGCGTCGTTGTCGGGCACCGTGAGCAAGCAGCACCAGTCGCTGGAAGGGCCTTTGGGCAGCCTCGGCAAGAACCTGCCTGGCTTTGACCGCAACAAGACGCTGTACAGCGTGGGCGTGGGGGCAAGCTGGGAGATCGACGTGGCCGGCGGCCTGCGGCGCGGCGCCGAGGCTGCCGGCGCGGAAGCCCAGGCCGCCGAAGCCGAGCACATGGGCGTGCGCGTGCTGGTGGCCGCGGAAGCGGCAGATGCCTACTTCCGCGTGCGCGGCGCGCAGCAGCGCATCGCGATCGCGCAGCAGCAGGTGCGGACCAATGCAAGACTGCTCGAGCTGGTGCAGTTGCGGCTCGCCGATGGCATCGGCGCCGAGCGGGAACGGGCCCAGGCGGAAGCGCAGCTCGCGCAGACCCGCGTGACCATCCCGCCGCTGCAGATCGAACTGGAGACGCAGCTGAACCGCCTCGACGTGTTGATGGGCGCGCAGCCCGGCACCTATGCGGCCGAACTCCTGACGCCCGCCGAACGCACGGCCGTGCCGCAGATCTCCGCGGCACAAGGTCCGGCCAACCTGCTGCAACGCCGCCCGGACGTGATTGCCGCCGAGCGCCGGCTGGCGGCATCCAGTGCCCGCATCGGCGTGGCCACTGCCGAGTACTACCTGAAGCTGTCGCTGTCCGCGCTGCTCGGCTTCGAGAGCCTCTCCGCCGGCAAGCTGTTCACCGCGTCCGCCTTCCAACCCGCCGCGATCGCGGGGCTGCGCTGGAGACTGTTCGATTTCGGCAGGGTCGACGCGGAAGTGGCGCAAGCCAAAGGCGCGAACGCCGAGGCCCTGGCCACCTACCGCAAGGCGATGCTGCGCGCCACCGAGGATGTCGAGAACGCGATCATTGCCCTGACCCAGCTGGAGTTGCAGAGCAAGGACCTGGCCGTGGAAGTGGCCGCCCACGCCCGCGCGCGCGGCGCCACCGAGGACGCCTACAAGGGGGGCGCGGTCAGCCTGTTCGAAGTGCTCGAGGAAGACCGCCTGCTGCTGGCCGCTCGCGACCAGCAGGCGCGTGTGCGTGCCGACAACGCTCGCGCGGCGGTGGCAACGTTCCGTGCGTTGGGCGGCGGCTGGTAGCGTGGTGGCGGCTGGCGCAGGCGCCTCGCGCGCCTGCGCCAGCGCAGATGCCGGCCGCTTCAGACCGCCATCACGACAACAGCATCCACTCCAGCACCAGCACCGCGCAGGCCGCCGCCACGAACAGGCCTATGCGCAGGCCCGCGCGGTAGTGCGGCTGCTGGCTTCCTTCGATCCAAGCCACCCTATGGTCGGGCCAGGGAACGGCCACCAGGTCGTGGTCCGGGTATGCGCCGTCGTCGAGGTGCTTCATGACGGTGCCCCCTTATTGCGGCTTCAGCTTGATCGCCGCGACGACGCGCGCATTGCGTTGCCGTTCCGCCTGGTAGAAGGCTGACGCCTCGGCGAGCGTCATCGGCACCATGGGCTGGTTGCCGGTGTCGCGCGACCACTTCTGGTACTCCGCGCCATTGACGATGGCGGAAATCTGCTGGTGCAGCATCGCCACGATCGGCTCCGGGGTTTCCTTGCGCACGAAGATCCCCGGCCAGACCTTGTAGTCGAAGTTCTTGAGCAGCTTGCTTTCGCCGGCCGCCGGCACATCCGGCAGGCTTGCATTGCGCTCGCGCGTGGCCATCGCCACTGCCTTGAGCTTGCCGCTGCGGATCATGTCGAGCGTGCTGCCGGCCAGCGGCAGGAAGGCAAAGTCAAGCTGGCGCCCCAGCAGGTCCTGGACGATGGGCGCGCCGCCCTTATAGGGAATATCGAGCGTGGCGATGCCCGTCTGGACGCGCAGGTCGGCGGCAGCCAGGTGCGGGGTGGTACCCATCCCCCAGTTTCCGAACGAGAATTCCTTCGCGCCGGGGCGCTTGGCCAGGGCGACCAGTTCGTCGATTCCCTTCGGCGGACGGTCCATCGCGGTGACGAGGACAAAGTCCGAGAAGATCAGCGGATGCACCAGCCGGAGGTCCTCCGGACGATACTTGGCGGACGACAGCGCAAGCGGATTGAGGATGGCGTCATTGCCGGTAAGCCCCAGCAGCGTATATCCATCTGCCGGCCCCTTGAAGTAGGCCATCGTCGCAACCGAGCCGCCCGCGCCCGGCAGGTTCTCTACCACGACCGCCTTGCCGATGGCGCGCTGCAGCGGCGCCGCCAGCTGTCGCGTGGCGACGTCCGCCCCGCCGCCGGCGGAGTAAGCCACCTTGATCGAGATCGGACGCGAAGGAAAATTCTCGGCGTTGGCGGGGCCCGCCACCGTGCCCAGCACGGCGGCGGCTTGCACAGCGCACAGGCAGGCGAGCGCCCGCGGGAATCGTGCATGCATGGTTGTCTCCTGTTTATATGGGTTTCTGTGGTTGTCGCCGGCCTTCACCACTGCGGTGGTTTGTCAGCCAGTTGGGCGATGCCGCGGCCGAAGGAGAAGTTCTCGTTCGGGACCGGGACCAGCGCGATAAAGATGTCGTCCGGCGAGATGCCGGCGGCGTCCTTGAGCTGCCGGCAGACTTCCGCCATCAGCGCCTGCTTGTCGCTGGCCGGGCGGTGCGCGCCGACAAGGATCCTGATGATCATCGCGCCGGCTGTGCGCTCCATGCCCATGAAGGTGGGATCGATAAACAATTCGTCGTCGCCGTGCTCGCTGAGCACGATGAAGCGATCGCCGTGCGGGATGTCCAGTGCGACCACCAGGGAGCGGTTCAGTGCATTGCCGATCGCGATCTTCTGCTCGCGCGAATAGCGGCCTTTGGGGATATGTGCGTGGAATACAGGCATTGGATCTCTCTGGTTGTTGAAGGATTGGTCAGTCCTGCGGGCTCAGTACGCCGCTAAGGTGCTGCTGGAACCAGTTGGTAGCGGCAGCGCTGGCTACCGCGAATTGCTCGCTGTACGGGGCGAAGTGGCCGCCCGGGATCATCACCAGCCGCTTTGGCTGGGCAGCCCGCGTAAAGGCATCGACTTCCAGGTCGGTCATCGTGATGTCGTCGTCGCTGGCAACGATCATCAGCAACGGCGTCGGGGCGATCTTGCTGATCCATTCGCCTGGCTCATAGGAGCGCGCGGCGCGGGTCGAGCGCAGCGTGACGGCGTTGAGCCAGGCGGCGCCGCCGAGGTCCTGGGTATAGAAGGCGATGGAGTCGGCGGAGCGATACGCCGCCGGCTTGGTCGTGTCCGCGCTGGCGACGGCCTGCATCCGGGGCGGTGCGCCACCCTCCTGTGCGCGCTGGTCGGCAGCGAACATCTCGAGCAACGCGGGCAAGGCCTCGGGACGCACCCGGTGCCGGCCTTGCTCGGAGCCGCTGATGGTTGGCACCTGCGACACCACGCATTTCACCCGCCGGTCGATCGCGGCCAGGATCAGGGCATGGCCACCGCTGTAGCTGCTGCCCCAGATGCCAAGCTGATCGGGATCGACCTCCGGACGCGCGGCAAGGTAGCCCAGCGCAGCACGCCAGTCGGCAACCTGCGCCATCGGGTCAATGTCGTGCCTGGGCACTCCATCACTCGCGCCGAAGTTGCGGTGGTCGTGCACGAGCACAACGAAGCCGGCCTGCGCGAAGGCTCGCGCAAAGGGCTCCAGTCCGTGCTCCTTGACCGCGGCAAAACCATGACACATCGAGATCGCCGGGTGCTTCCCCGGCGCAGCAGGCGTGAACAGCCAGCCGCGCAACGTGATGCCATCCCCGGCCTGGAACTCGACATCGCTCCTGTTCACCATCGGAACCTCCTTTACATTACGAGTATATGCTCATAATATGGCAGCACAACGCTTCGTACAAGTAATTCCTTCAGGAGACTCATCATGTCCGTGTTGCAGCCCGCAGCCTCCCTCCAACGCGTGCCGGATTCCCTGGTGCTGATTCACGGCTTCCTGGATAGCCACGTCGGCTGGGAACCGCTGATCGGGCAATGGCAACCGAAAGTGACCACCATCGTCGCGCCGAACCTGCGCGGCGCGGGCGCACTGCGCGATGCCAAAGGCCCCTACTCGCTCGAGCAAGCGGTCGCGGATGTGGTCCAGCTGATTCGCGAGCACGATCTCCAGGCCGTGGCGCTGGTCGGCCACAGCATGGGCGCGCAGATCGCCGAACTCGTGGCAGCGCGCCTGCCCGATCGCACCGCAGCCCTGGTGCTGGTCACACCGACACCGCTGGCTGGCAATAAGCTGCCGGACGAAGTCCGCGCGCTGTTGCGGGACTGCGGTGGCGATCCGCAAGCCCAGCGCGCGATCCGGAACATGTTCTCGCGCCGGCTACCCGAACATCAGCTCGAACGGTTGGTTGATCCCGCGACCCTGATGGGCAAGGCCGCCGTACAGGGTTACTACGACGCCTTCACCGGCGGCCACCCAAGCGGCAATGATCCCTGCACGTTCAGCGGTCCAATGCTCGTGATCGCCGCGAAGGAAGATCCCGTCATTCCGGTCGAGATGGTGACGCAGGCGCGCGAAGCGCGCTTTCCCGGTGCCGCGTTCGCGCTGATCGAAGACTCCGGTCACTGGCCGCAGATGGAGCAGCCCGGGCAAACCGCAGGCTTGCTGGCTTCGTTTCTTGGCTTGCCCGCCCGGGCCTGACCCGCAGCGCGCGCAGGCCGGGCCGCCTTGCATATACGCGCATATTCTCGTATGATGAAATAGACAGATTCAATACGCGACTCAGTTCGCGATTCATTACGCGATATGCCCATGACAGTCTCCAGCAAGGCAATGGACGAGTTTGATGGCCGGTGCAATTGCCTGGCAGCGCGTCAGGCGGCCCGCTACCTCACTGCGGTGTATGACAAGGCGCTACAGCCGGTGAACCTGCGCGCGACGCAGTTTTCTATTCTTCACAAGCTCGCGAATCACGGTCCGCTCACCATCGGCGAGCTGGCTGCCGAGATGGCAATGGATCGCACCACCCTCGCAACGAACCTCAAGCCACTCGAACGCGACGGCCTCGTCAGCATGGCGCCGGGTGTCGACCGGCGCGCCAAGAATGCCTCGGTTACCAGGGCAGGCATGGCGCGCTATCGCCAGGCATTCCCCCTGTGGTCGGCGGTGCAGAGCGAATTCGAAACCGCCTACGGGGAACGCAAGGCCGCCAGTTTGCGCGAGGCCATGCGTGCGGTCCTCACGACGGGGTTCGAGCCCTGGGCAGAGGCCGCCGTGGCCTGACGGCCGCCACGATCCGGCTAAGCCCGTGGTGCGGCCCCGTGCGATGGCCGCGCCGTTTTTTTAACCCTTATAGGAGCATATGCTCTTATATCATCACCACGCAATATCGAAACAGGAGACAGCCATGACGAACCCCCAGATCATCGAGGCCTGCAGAAAAGCACTGACCGGCTTTGAGAAGAACGACAAGACCGACCTGCTCAATGTGCTTGCCGACGATGTCGTGTTCGAGTTCTCGGACTCTCTGCCGTATGGTGGCACCTACAACGGCAAGGCTGAGTTCCAGGCGTTCTGGAAGCACGTGTACCAGGAGTACGAGTACTTCAACTACGACGCGCGGGCCATTCTCGAGGCCGAAGACTATGTCATCGTTCCCGTGATTGCACGAGCAAAGACCAAGCGCGGCTTTTCCATGGAAAACGAGCACCTGTTCCTGTTCCGCGTGAAGGACGGAAAGATCGTCTACGGACGCATCTATGCCGATACCGCGCGCGGACGCGATGTGCTCGAAGGGCGCGAACCCCGGCGTTTTCCCAAGCTCCAGCTGTCCTGAACCGCGCCGTACCGGACGGCATTCTTCTCACACAGCAGACGCCGGCGCGAGCAGCCCGGCGCCGCCTGGAGACACGTCATGGAAATCGATCCCACGACGCTGGACACTGACCCCTTGCAGAAGATCCTGATTGGAAGCGTCACCTAACCAGCCTGTTTGCGGAACGCCCAGCGCCCGGCCAGCACCGTGAAACTGGCCACCAACGCCACCAGTACCCAGAAGCCGTGCGGGTGATCGGCGAGCGGGACACCGCCGACATTCATGCCGAAAAAGCCGGCCACGATGTTGATCGGGAGCGCCAGTACAGTCACCAGCGTCAGGGTGAACAACGTGCGGTTCGTTTGCTCGTTGAGCTTGGCGGCGATTTCTTCCTGCAACAGCTTGATGCGTTCGACCAACGCGGCCAGGTCGTTGAGTACGAGCGAGAATTCCTCGGTCGATTCACGCAACTCCTGCAAGTCCGTTTCCTGCAGCCAGGCTGGCGGCCGGTTCAGCAGCCGGAACAGAGCGCCGGGCTCGGGCGCCAGCAGCCGTTGTAGCCGCACCAGGCCGCGCCGCATCGCACCTAGGTCGGCCCGGTTACCTTGCAGGCGCTGCGACAACAACTGGTCCTCGATCTGGTCGACGCTTGCGCCAGTCTCGCGCACGATCTGCACCAGCACGTCGGCCTGGTCGCGCAACAGGTGCACGACCAGATCCAGCGGCGAGCGGAACACCTCGCCGCGCCGCACCGCCGCCCGCAGCCGGTCCACGGAACGCAGCGGTCGGGCGCGGGCCGTCACCAGCAGGCGGTGGTCGGCGTGGGCCCACAACGTGGAGATGTCCGTCGAAGTGACGCCGAAGTTATAGATCACGTCGTTGACGACGGCCAGCAGGGCGGCGTCCTGGCGCTCGATTCGCGTCGAGCGCGAGCCCTGCCGCAGGGCCTCGAAGTATTCGTCCGGCAGGGGCAACTGCCCCTTCATCCAGCGTTCGCATGCGCTGTGCGACAGATTGAAGTGCAGCCACATGAAGGGGCGATGGCGCGCGGCGTCCGGCGGAATCTGTTGCAGCCACGCCGCTGCGGCATGGGAATCAATCTCGCGCACCGGACCGCCGGGCTCGAACAGGAAACCGCTGACCAGTCCGACCGGATCCGACCCATAGCCGGCCTCGACAATGCCCGCTTGCATGCAAACGTCCTCCACATCAAATGTGCCTCGTGCGACATTAGCACGGCATGATGACAGTCGAGGATTGGCGGCCGCTGCCGCAATACTGCCGCTGCCCGAAGAAGTGCATTGTCAATAACAACGCCACGCCGACGTGGCGGTGACCGTGCTTGCGGGTCACCCCGTGCTAGGATTAACGCCCGCCCAGCAGCCGCCCTATCGGCCCATGACCACCCTCTACACGACCCTCGGCGTGCAATCGGACGCCACCCTGGACGAGATCAAGCGCGCCTACCGCCGCGCCGCGATGAAATGGCACCCCGACCGCAA
Source organism: Cupriavidus sp. PB-02 (assembly GCF_058252315.1). Classification (NCBI taxonomy): domain Bacteria; kingdom Pseudomonadati; phylum Pseudomonadota; class Betaproteobacteria; order Burkholderiales; family Burkholderiaceae; genus Cupriavidus; species Cupriavidus sp. PB-02. Next base: position 506,221 of record NZ_CM177695.1, on the reverse strand, counting down.
CCTCGGCCGCGAGGCGGAGGCGCACGCGGCATTCCAGGAAATCCGCGACGCTTACACCATTCTTTCCGACGCCGGGCAGCGCCAGATCTACGACGAGGTTTTCGAGCGGGAGATGCAGCGCTGGCACGCGGAGCGCGAGGCGCAGGAAGAACAGGAGCGCGCGGAGCAACGCGAGCGCCAGCGCGTCGCGCAGGAACACTACGAGAAGATGGTCGCTATCGCGATGCAGTTTGCCGATGACGGCCACAACCGCGACGTCATCTTCGGCGTGCTGCTCGGCCGGGACTGCGAGGCGGAACTGGCGGCACGCATCGCGGACAGCGTGTGGGCCTTGCAGGAGTCGCGGCGGGCACGTGCGTCGGCTGCGGACGCGCGTGACACCGAGGCTGCCCCGACGCCCGCCGAGACGGCGGCGTCAAACCCCGACGAGGTGGCGCGGCCCAGGCGGCACCCCGGCGCCTTCGATTCGTTTTGGCACGGTTTGTTCGGCATCCGCACGTAGGGGGCACGTCTTTCCCTCCGAATTCGCAGCAGGGGCATTCAGGTAGCGTGCGCCGGGTTGTTTCGCAGAGGCGTATGCGCGTCGCTTTCGATTCGCAGCCGTGGCAGGAACTGCGGGAACTCGCGCTGCATGAAGTCGATCAGCCCTTCGCGCACCACGCAGCGCAAGTCCCACGCCTGGCCAGAGGAGGCCGCGGTGCACAGTACGCGTATCTGCATCGTCCGCTCCGTGGCGTCGGTGACCACCAGATTGAAGAACCGCTGGTCCCACTCAGGCGCTGCGCGCACGATGCGCTCCAGTTCCTTGCGCAGCGGTGCCAGCGGCATGCCATAGTCCACGTGGAAAAATACGGATCCCATCAGCTGCGCGTTGTTGCGGGTCCAGTTCTGGAACGGCTTCTCAATGAAATACTGGAGCGGGATGATGAGGCGACGGTCGTCCCATATCCGGAGCACAACGTAGGTGCCGGTAATCTCCTCCACCCGCCCCCACTCGCCTTCGACGATGAGCACGTCATCGAGCCGGATTGGCTGGGTCAAGGCGAGTTGCAGTCCGGCGATCATGTTGCTGAACACTGGCTTGGCGGCAAAGCCGGCAATCAGACCGACCACGCCCGCTGAGGCCAGCAAGCTGGCGCCGACTTGACGAGCGCCTGGAAAGGTCATGAGCAGCATTGCCGCACCCATCACCACGACCAGCGTCATCGCGATGCGCGAGAGAACGCGTGTCTGGGTGTGGATGCGCCGCGCACCCATATTGTCCTCCACGTCTACCGGGTGCCGGTCCAGTACCCCTTGCGCAAGGCCGGCGATGATGCGCGCCGCAAGCCAGGTGGTCGCGGCAATCAACAACAACCCGTTGAGATGCCGCACGCCGTGAATCCAGCGCAGATCGTCTGGTGCAGCCTGCCAGACCGTCTGCAACGCCAGCAGCGGCAAGACTGCCTTCGATGGAGCGCGCGCCTTTATCACGATGGCATGCAGCACCGGCGCGAGCCGGGTAATCCGCAGCAGCAGCAGACCGCTAAGGCGATGCGCGATCAGCGCGACGACGACAGCGATCAGGGCCGCTGCCCAGGTGCCGAACCAAGGGTGATCGAGGAGGTTTGCAATATTCATGGGTCGTCTAGTTTCCTTGCGGGTTGCGCGACCAGGCAGGTAACGCGCGTCGTCTCCGTTGGATCCCGCCCGGCGGGCGCTACGGGATCCAGCCGGGCAGCTCCGGTGCCTGCCGGATCCAGCTCGCCAACTGTTCCTCGTCAAGCTTGTCGTCCTCGTGGAGGTGGAAGTAGCGCGTATTCTTGTCCTTGGACTCGACCGGGGGGACCGGACGCAGCGCCGCGCCGCGGAAGAAAGCCACCTTGATGTATTTCGTGAAGCAATGGAAGCTGAGGAACCAGCCCTGCTCCCCGATACCATAGAAAGGCGAGTTCCACCTCACGGCCTTGCGGACGTTGGGCACGTTGCGCACGATGAGCGCGTCGAGGCGGCGCCCCGCGTCGCGTTTCCAGCCCGGCATGGCAGCGATGTAGGCCTGCACGGGGGCATCACCGTCGGCCTTTGCAATCTGAGGGTTGCCGCCCGCGAGGAGGGTCGGCTTCGCGGCGCCCCGCCTGGCGGCGGCCTTCGCTGCGGCCTCCGCCGGCTTCATGGATGTCTTGTTGGTCATTGCCTTCACTCCCTGGTGCCACCTGACAACGGTTCACACGATTGGCGACGAAGGTGATGCAAGTCATGGACGTAGACAGATACGGCTACGAACCCTGGACGTAGGCCTGCAAGCCCGAAGCGAGCGCGGCAAACGTCACTGCACATCGGGCACTCCCGCGCAGATCCTCGTGCATGGCTACCCAGGTATCCATCGTCACGGAGAACTGATTATGCAGGACCCTGACCAGTCGCTTGTCGCGCGCCGCCAGCGCCGACTGGCACACGCCAATGCCGAACCCGGCCCGGATTGCGCCCAGCTGCGCCAGATCACTGTCGGAGCGAAAAGCCAGGTTGTCTCGCGGGAACGCTTTGAACGTTTCCAGCAGGCGGCGAATAAATGCATTTTCCTGATCGAAGCCGATGACCGCAAAGCCAGACAGCGCCTCCAGCGACTCCGGCACGCCATGGGATGCCAGATAGCTTTCATGGGCATGCAGGCCCAGTTCGATCCCTCCCACACGCTTGGCCACCAGCGCTTCCTGCTCCGGCCGGAACATTCGGACCGCAATATCCGCCTCGCGACGCAACAGGTCGTCCACCCGATTCGACAGGACCAACTCGATATTCAGCTCTGGATGCGCATTGCGCAGTGCCGCGAGTATCGGCGGCAGCACTTCGACGCCGACGACTTCGCTCGCCGACAACCGGACCGTGCCGCGCACGCCCGAGCCGTGGCTGCTGGCGACCCGCCGCATTGCCGCTGCCGTCGCGGCGATGCCGGTGGCATACGGCCTCAGCTCGTGCGCAGCGTCAGTCGGCGCGAAGCCGTCGAAAGAGCGGGTGAACAGCTTCAGCCCCAGGGCGGCCTCAAGGCTGTCGATATGCCGGCCGACAGTCGGCTGCGTCAGGCCCATCGCGCGTCCGGCGGCGGACAGCGAGCCGGTTTCCAGAACATGAAGGAAGGTCCGGTACCACTCCCAGTTCGGTTCGCACTTGAGCATGGCTATACAATTTTCTTTAGCGGCCACCGATTATAGGCAATTTCCTTTTGGGTACGGAGTCCGCAAACTGAGGTCATTCGCAACACCAGTGCCAATTCAAAAGGAAAATCTCCATGCCCAAAGTCGCTCTTTTCGGCGCGGCCGGCGCCATCGGTCACAGCGTGGCCGCAGCGTTGCGCAGCAAAGGCCAGCCATATCGTGTAGTCGGCCGCAACGAGCGAAGCCTGCGCCTGGCATTCGGCGCCGACCCGCTCGCCGAAGTCGTCCCCTGGAATCCGGATTCGCCGGCCTCTGTGCAGGCTGCTGCCAGCGGCATCGAAACCCTGACCTACATGGTCGGCGTTGACTACTGGCAGTTCGCGCTACACCCCGAACTGATGCGCAAGACCCTGGATGGCGCCGTGGCCGCCGGCGTAAGGCGCTTCATCCTGATCGGCACCGTCTACCCCTACGGACGGGTACAGACCGGCAACCCGGTTCGAGAAGACCATCCGCGCGAGCCTCATACGTTCAAGGGCCGCATGCGCAAGGCCCAGGAAGACCTGCTGATGCAGGCCGATGCCGGCGGGCAGATCCATGCGACGGTGCTGCGGCTGCCTGACTTCTACGGCCCCGGCGTGGAAGCCAGCCTGCTGCACCGCGCCGCGCAGGCGGCGGTGATTGGCGGCGCGGCTGACTTGATCGGGCCGATCGACCGGCCGCACGAATTCGTCTATGTGCCTGACGTGGGACCGGTAGTCGCCCGACTGATCGACACGCCGGCGGCCTTCGGCAAGATCTGGCACCTTGCGGGTGCCGGTGTCACGACGCAGCAGGACCTTGTCTCGGAAATGGAACGTCAGACCGGGCGCGAGCTGACGCTGCGCGTCGCCGGCAAGACGATGCTGCGCCTGCTGGGTCTGTTCAACCCGTTGATGCGCGAGCTGGTCGAGATGCATTACCTGATGACGGACCCGCTGATCATGGACGACTCGGCGCTGCAACGGCTGATCGGGCCGATCCGCAAGACTCCCTACGTCGAGGGTATCCGCCAGACCCTGGACGCGGTGCGGAAGACCCGGTCTGCGGTCAACGCCGCTGCCTGAAAGGCCATTCTCGGCGGTTACGCTGCGCCCGCCCCCCGCCCCACGTCTGCCAGCGCCAGTGCCAGCCTTGCCCCCACCTCGGCATTGTGTTTGACGAGCGCGATGTTTGTCGCCAGGCTGCGGCCGCCCGTCAGCGCCTTGATGCGAGCCAGCAGGAAGGGAGTCACGGCTTTGCCACTGATGCCTTGCGCCGCGGCCTCGGCGAGCGCCTGCTGCGTCAGCGCGTCGATTTCATCGGACGCCATCGCTGCCGCTTCTGGCACCGGCGTGCTCAACAACACGCCGCCCGCAAGGCCGAGGTCCCACTTGGTGCGGATGAAGCGTGCCTGCTCCGCCGCGTCGTCCAGCCTGAAATCCGCGCGAAAGCCGCTGTCGCGCGTGTAAAACGCAGCGACATTGTCTTGCTCGCAACTGAGCACCGGCACGCCATGTGTTTCCAGGTACTCCAGTGTGAGCCCGATGTCCAGGATGGACTTCGCACCGGCACAGACCACCGCCACCGAGGTCTTCGCCAGTTCCTGCAGATCGGCCGAGATGTCAAAGGTCTCCTGCGCACCGCGGTGCACGCCGCCAATGCCGCCGGTGACGAAGACCTCGATGCCGGCCAGCGCCGCGCATATCATGGTGCCCGCCACTGTCGTCGCGCCGAGCCCGCCGCTGGCCAGCACGGCCGGCAGGTCGCGGCGGCTGACCTTTTGTGCCTGGCCCGAGCGGCCGAGCAGTTCCAGCTCGTCGTCCGCAAGGCCGATGCGGATTCGCCCGCCGATCAGTGCGATCGTCGCCGGCTCGGCGCCCAGGTTGCGGATCAAGGCCTCCACTTCGCGCGCGGTGCGAACGTTCTCCGGGTAGGGCATGCCGTGAGCGATGATGGTCGATTCCAGCGCCACCAGCGGGCGGCCGGCGGCGTGTGCGGCGGCCACGGGCGCGCTGAAGGTCAACCAGGAGTGTGCAAGGTCGGCAGTCATGTCGATGCTTCCGGCGGTGTGATTCACTTGCGTGTGCAGCACAAGGCTGGGATCGCATGGCTGACTATAGTCGCAGGCCGTCGGAAGACAAAGCGGGAGTCCACCGGATAGTGCGACGGAGCTCCCACAGTAGCTGGGTAATTGCTATCGGCGCAAAGCGTCCCTTGCGGTCAGTCATCGGAAACGTTCGCCATCTTCACCACGGTCGACCACCGCGACGACTCGCTGCGCATGAATCGCGCAAACTCCTCAGGCGTTCCTCCTGAGGGTTCGGCACCGAGTTGAGCCAGGCGCTGCTACGTGCTGGGTTCCTTACGAGCAAATCATTGACGCAATCGAACGCCATGATGCAGACGCAGCCGGAGAAATCGTGCGCGCTCATATGGATCGGATGACTGAATATGTCGCGCCTGTTGACGTTGATGTACCGCTAGCGTATTGACCAGTTCCGGCGCCGCCAGCTTCGGTCTCGCGGTAGCGGCGTGGCGCTTACCGCTGCGCCCCCTGCTGTCCCTACCGCGAAGCCTTCCTGGCCACGGTCGCTGTATGCGGGAGCATTCCGCCCTGTCTGCGCCAACCCGGCGACCCAGCGTAGCAACAATGGGACGAATCGCATTCTCCCCTTCCACGCTATCGAATACACTGTGCGCTCGAGCAGCATTCCCACCCAATTCCCCTGGCTCCGGAGAAACGCCCATGAAGGCCTGGATGGCAAAGGCAGTTGGTGCTCTTGGCTGCGCAATGGCATTCCTGGCAGGTTCGGCGAGCGCCGCCGACCCGGCAACGCTGGTCATTTCGGCGGGTACGCAACAGCGCAGTTGGACGGTCGATGCGCTGCTCAAAGACCGTCGCCTGACCGATGTGACGGTGGACGATGCCAACCTGAAACGCCGCCTGACGTTCAAGGCGATCCCACTGACCGCCCTGCTGCGCGGCATGCCCGTGGCGGCAGGCGCGACTGCGACGACCGCGGCCAGCGATGGCTATGTTTCTCACCTGCCGATGCGCCTCTTGCTGGCGGATAGTGCCGAAGAGCCGCGCGCCTGGCTGGCGGTGGAAAATCCTGCGAGGCCGTGGCCCAGGCTCAAGGGCCAGGGCATCGGGCCGTTTCGCCTGATCTGGACGCTACCGTCGGGCCGCGCCGCTGCCGTGGTCAACGAGAGTCATTGGACCTACAGCATCGTGCGCATCGATATCACCGCATCGCCTGCAGAGCGCTTTGCGGCCATCCGGCCCGCCTCCGACCAGCCCGCCGACGGCCCCGTCATGCGCGGCTTCGCGACTTTCCAGCGCGTTTGCTTCTCATGCCACTCCCTTAACAGGGTCGGCGATGCTCACCTTGGCCCCGATCTGAATGTGCCGTACAGCCCGGTGGAGTACCTGGGCGACGACAAGCTGGCCAAGCTGATCCGCGACCCGCAGTCGCTGCGCTGGTGGCCTGACGCGCGCATGTCAGCAATCGACGAAAAGACGCTCTCCGATGCTGACCTGAAGGACCTGCTGGCGTATCTGCATCATATGGCCGGACGCAAGGGATCCTGACACCACTGGCGCCTGGATTGCCGCCCAAAGCACGCCGGTCCTCCTCTGCGGCGAGAAGATGAGCGTCGACAACCACCCACTGCCAGTTTGCGTGAGCCCCCTCACGCCTTCATCAGTCTCCACAGCGTGGTCCGCCCAATCCCGAGCGCACGGCTCGCTGCGGCGCGGTTACCGCCATTTGCTTCCAGAGCACGCATGACGTCGTCGCGGGTCACTGCCGCAGGCGGCGAATCGACGACCTTGCGCCTGGCCGCCGGGACCGGCGGCGCTTGTATCTGTCCAAACTCCGGAAAAAAGTCCCGCAGATCCTGCCACGCGCCACTCGGACCATCGCCCACATAAATCGCCGCGCGAGCAACCAGGTTGTCGAGCTCCCGTACGTTTCCGGGCCATGCGTATTGTTCGAACAGCGGCGTCAGAAATTCCAGAACGCGCTCCGTGGCCGTGGCGGGCAACTCGTACTTTGTTGCATTGCGGCCGAGCAGATGCCGCGCAAGGCCCGGAATATCGCCGCGCCGCTCGCGCAATGGCGGGAGTTCGATGTGCAACAGGTTGAGCCGGAAATACAGATCGGCGCGAAATGCGCCTTGCTCGACCAGCGCACGCAGGTCCCGATGCGTCGCGGCGATGACGCGAACGTCAATCGGCGTCGCGCGCCCCGAGCCGAGCTTCATCACTTCGCGCTCCTGCAGCACGCGCAGCAAGCGGCTTTGCGCCGCCGCCGGCATTTCGCCGACTTCATCAAGAAAGATGGTGCCCGTATGCGCGATTTCGAAGAGGCCAGGTTTGCCGCCGCGCCGCGCGCCGGTGAACGCGCCCTCTTCATGGCCAAACAGCTCACTTTCTATCAACCCTTCCGGCAGGGCCGCGCAATTGAACGCCACGAACGGGTTGCCGCGCCGGCGGCTCGCATTATGGATGCCCTGCGCAACCAGTTCTTTGCCCGTGCCACTTTCGCCGGTGAGCAGTACGGTCGCATCGTGTGCGGCGCCGGCGCGCGCCAGGCGCCGCACACGCTCGAGCGCCGGCGATGCGCCGGTCAAGTCGGCCAGGCTGTGCCGCGCCACCAGGTGTTTCGGCCGCTGACTGGTTCGCAACGAGCGGTCGATGCGCTGCGCGATCAGTGCGTCTTGCACCGTGACCACCGCGCCGGAACGCAAACCATGCTCGACGATCGGCACGCAATTGACGATCAGCGAACGACCGCCGATCTGCTCGATGCGCTCGTCGCTCGGCGTGTCGGTGTCGAGCGTTTCGCGCAGCAGCGGGCCGACCGCTCTCGCCAGTTGCGGCGCCAGGTCGTGCGCGCGGTCGAGTCCGAGCAGATCGAGCATCGCAGGATTGACCACTTCCAGTTGGCCGGCCTCGTCGAATGCGGCGACGCCGTCGCGCAGATGCGCGACGATCGTGTTGAGTCGCACGCGCTTTGACTCCTTCTGGCGGCTCATGCGCGCCAGCTCAATGGAGCGCTCGAACGCTTCTTCAACGGCACCGAGGGAATAGAGAAACACGCTGTGCAGCCCCGCCCGCAGCGCGAGATCGCACGCCATGCCCGGGCCGATGATGACGGTGCAGCCCTCGGCGGCGAGCGTGTCGACGGCCACCCGGACTTCGTCGATCGAACGGTATGCGCGCTGTTTCAATGCGACGTTCAGCCACGCGCTGAGGTCGGTCAGTTCCTTCGACACCGTTTCGTGCAGGACCAGGCCGATTGGCGCGCCTGGCCACATCGTGATCGCATGCGTGATGGCGCTGAGCACGTCAAAGCCGTTCACCTTGACCATCACCACCGGTACGCTGAGGTTGTCGCGCAGATAGGCGCCGTTGGAGCCGGCAGCCAGCACGACATCAACCTTGCCTGCATCGACATATGCCTGCAGCGCGGTCACGGCGGCGCCGTACCCCGCGCGCACCGAAAAGAACCTGGCGTGCTCCGTATAGCGCGGCGCGACGGTTTCGCATAGCGTACTTAACTGGCTGATGCTGACCAGCGCGATGCCCGGGCGGCCCCGGGGCCGGTTCGAGGCAAGCGTTGACACGATGGAATCTCCCGAATGGAACGCTTTTGAAACGTTCCACGAAACAAGTGGAACATTGTCTCACGAACGTTCCACGCGCAGTGCTTTCTATAAGCTATTGTTTTCAAAGGAGAAAAAGAAAGGCTGACGATTGGCACGATCCCTGCGGTAGAAGTCCGCAAACTGGAGACACACACTATGACTATCTCGTCCACCGCTCGTCGCGTGGCATTCCGCGCCAAGGTAAATGAACGCCAGGGCCTGCTGGTGCCCGGCGCATTCAACGCGATGAGCGCGCGCGTCATCGAGGACGCCGGCTTCGAGGCGCTCTACCTGACGGGCGCCGGCGTTACCAACATGTCGCTTGGCCTGCCCGATCTCGGCTTCATCGGCCTGCACGAAGTCGCGGAACACACCGCACGGCTCCGCGACGCCGTCGCGCTGCCGTTGATCGTGGATGCCGACACCGGCTTCGGTAACGCCCTCAATGTGCGCCACGCGGTACGCACGCTCGAGCGCAGCGGCGCCGATGCGATCCAGTTTGAAGACCAGGTAATGCCGAAGAAATGTGGCCATTTCTCCGGCAAGGAAGTCATCGCGGCGAGCGAAATGCTCGGCAAGATCCGCGCGGCCGTCGATTCGCGCGAAGACCCCAACCTGCTGATCATCGCGCGCACCGATGCTGCCGCCGTGCATGGCATCGAAGACGCAATCGAGCGCGGCCATCGCTTTGTCGAAGCGGGCGCGGACATCCTGTTTATCGAAGCGACCGAATCGCTTGCCGACATCGAGCGCCTGCCCAGGCTGATCGACGCGCCGCAGTTGATCAACATCGTGATCGGCGGCAAGACGCCGACGCAGTCGCGCGAAGCGCTCGGACAGCTCGGCTACGCGATCGTGCTGTATGCAAACGCAGCGCTGCAAGGCGCAGTGCTTGGCATGCAGCGGGCGCTCGGCACGCTGCGTGCGAATGGCCGGCTCGACGAAGATGCGTCGCTGGTCGCGCCGTTCAGTGAGCGGCAACGGCTGGTCAACAAGCCTTTGTACGACGAACTCGATCGTGAATACGCAGCAAAAGACTAGACCACGCTGATCAGCCCGGATCACCAATCCTAAGACGGAGATACGCCTTGCATATGAAATACCGACTCACCCTGGGCCTCCTTGCAACGGCAGGCCTGATCTCGGCTACGCCGGCTTGCGCACAAGGCCAGTGGCCAAACAAAACGATTCGCTTTGTCGTGCCGTTTGCCGCTGGCGGCGCCAATGACCTGATGGCACGCGCGGCGGCCGAGGGGGCTTCCAGGGTGCTGGGCCAGACCGTACTGGTCGAAAACCGCCCCGGCGCGGGCGGCACCGTCGGCGCCGACATGGTGGCCAAGAGCAAGCCCGATGGCTACACCTTCCTGATCAGCGCGGCCGGCGTCATCTCCAACAGCATGATCAAGAAGTCCATCCCGTTCAAGGATGACGCGCTGGTCCCCGTCGCCATGATCGGACTTGCTCCCTCGGTCATCGTCGTGCCGAAAAACGCGCCCTACAAGGATCTGCGCGACTTTGTCGAGGCATCGAAGAAAGGGAACGGCTTCAACTTCGCCACCGCGGGAACCGGCAGCACCCCGCACTTTGTCGCCGAAATCCTTAACGTGAAATATGGCGCGAAGCTGCAGCCGGTGCCCTACAAGAGCGGGTCGGAGAGCACCACGGCAGTCCTGGGAGGCCAGGTCGAAGGAACCTCCGAAGCCAGTATCATCGCGCTTCCGCATATCCTGCACGAAGGCAAATTCAAGGCGCTGGCGACGACGTGGACGCAGCGCATATCGGCCTATCCCCAACTCTCCACCGCCGTGGAGCAAGGCTTTCCGGACCTGCAGATTGCGCACTGGGCCGGCATCCACGCCCCCAAGGGCACTCCCGACGCCATCCTCGACAAGGTGGCTGCAGCGGTGGACAAGGCCATGAAGGATCCGGACGCCGCGGCAAAGCTCAAGGCCGTGGGCATCGAGCCGGTTGGCGGCACGCGTGCGGATTTTGTGAAGTTTGTTAACGCGGAGCGGAAAAGGCTGGGCGAGATCGTCAAGGCCGCCAAGATGCAGGAGAAGTGATTGCTGCGCAGGCCGTAGCCATGGGCGGCGGCCTGCGGCTTTCAATGACTGAATGAGTTCTCTCTTCAAGCGATGGACGACGCGAGTGGGCCTGTTACCAAGATAAGACAAGGGTCGATGCGACGGAATCTCTGATTTTGCAGAGCCAGGCTGCATAGACGCACAGGCGCTCACAGGGCCCACCCGGCACGGCGTGCTTGCGGTAATGTAGTCGCCACAGAGCGGGAGGTGCTCGTTTAACCAAGGAGGAATACCGTGAGCGCTAACGGAACCTGGACATGCCCGACTTGCAGGCGGCCCGTCGGCACGCCGTTCTGCCCACAATGCGGCGAGGCGCCGCTCGCACCGCGCGATCTCACGATGCGTGGGCTTCTCGGCAACCTGCTACATGCACTGACGAGCGTCGATGGCAAGATGGTCCGAACCTTCTGGTGCCTGCTGCGTTATCCAGGGTCCCTGACCATGTCATACCTCGCTGGAGCGCGTAAGCCTTACATCGCGCCGATCCAGTTGTTCCTCGTAGCCAATGTGTTCTTCTTCGCCGTTCAATCGCTGACCGGAGCAAACGTCTTCAGCTCGACGCTCGACTCGCATATGTATCAGCAAGACTGGAGCGAGTTGGCTCGTTCAATGGTCGCGGAGCGGCTGCGGGTCTCGCATCGTAGCCTCGAATCCTACGGGCCGGTTTTCAATCGGGCCGTGGTGTTGAACGCGAAGTCGCTCGTTGTTCTGATGACGATACCTTTCGCGCTGCTGTTATCGCTCGTGTTCGCTGCAAAGCGCAAGGCGCTCATGACGCATATCGTTTTTTCGCTGCATCTCTACACGTTCATGCTGCTGTTGTTTTCGCTCGCAATCGTAGCGTCCGCGCTCTACGCGCGAGTCGGCGGGCCAGGTCTGCAGGACGCCATGGTCGATAATGTTCTCACGCTCATTATCCTCGCGGCGTGCGGCGTGTATGTGTATGCCGCAGAGGCGCGGGTCTTCGATGTGAACGGCGCCGGGCGGGTGGTGTCGGCCGTTGCCCTGACCCTGGCAGCAGGAGGCATCGTCATCGGCTATCGGTTTGTGCTCTTTCTCATCACGCTTTATTCGACATAGCCAGCGCCGCGCCCGGGACATTCACTGCCTGAACGCACCTCTTCTGGGCGCAGGACCGCCCGAGAAGCGGCCGGTGGCCGCTATCAGCTGGAAGGTCCGCTCCCGGCCGGTTCGGGCCGTTCACGTGTGGGTTGGGTTGCGCAGCGAGAAATTCCTACTGCGCGGGTGCCACCGACGCCCCCTGAATGGCATGCCGCTTCAAGGACGAGGCAACAAAGCCGCTAGCCTTCATATCTTCCACAAACTGAGCCAGCACAGTGACGGCAGCGTGGCTGCGCGCCTTGGGCAATCCCATAGCCTGCTCGATAACCATGAAGCGTCCTGGCAGCAGCCTCAGTCCATGCACGCGTCCGGCGTCAGCCTCCAACTGTTGCCTGACGCCGGCCGCGACTTCCAGCCCCTGCTCGATGAAAACGTCCACTACCGTGGGAGAAGTAGGGGCTCGCACGATCTCAGCGTGCTTAAGTTCCCGCGTCAGAAAAAGGTCGTAAGCACTTCCCTTGCCGACCGTGACGCGTCGACCAGGCTGATCGACTTCGTCGTTCTCCTGTATGGCAGAGTCTTCGCGTACCAGGTACGCCCCTTCGATGAGCACGTAGGGAGCGGTAAAGGCAATGCCGGCGCCTCGCATGGGATCGATGGCGAAGAAGCCGAAGTCCGCCTGCTCATTCGTCACCGCGTCAACGGATTTGCCGGCGGAGTCGAAAACAATCAGTTCTACCTCCAACCCTAGCCGACGTGCAAACTCGCGTGCCAGATCAATCGAGACACCAAAGGGCTGCCCGTCGGCGTCCAGGTTGGCGAGGATGGGATTGCCGACGTTGATCGACGCCCGCAGCACTCCGTTGGGCGCCAACTCGGCAACAACGTGAGGGCTGGTCGTGGCAATGGAATTTGAAGCAGTCATGGTCAATTGATGTGAGTCCGAGGGACAGCGCGCAATGCGCCCTGCTTGGCCGCGACGCGGCCAAGCCCTCTCAAGCCGCAAGTTTTGCGGCGTGATGCTTCAGAAGTGACAGGACGGATGCGTCGATCGTCAGGCCCTGTTCGCGCTGGCGCGCCATGTTAGACAACTCGATCTCACCGGGAACGATCACGGGCTTTCCTTCCTCTGCCGCGGGACAGCCGTGCAGGATGGCCGCAAAGTCCTTCATGCGATCGGCGAGCCATTTGGCGGAACCCAGCCGACGGGTGTCGATCAGGATAAAGAAGTGCCCCAGGTTCTGCGGCTCGTCCGGCGCGTCGACCCAGGATTTCACGTGTGTCAGGTAGGCCGCATCGGATAGCAAGCCGGCGAACAAGTCCACCACCAGCGCCAGGCCATAGCCTTTGTGCCCGCCTATTGGCAGCAGGAAGCCGGCCAGCGCGGCGGCTGGGTCCGTGGTCTTGCGGCCTTGCTTGTCGGTTGCCCACGTATCCGGAATGGGCGCTCCCGCCTTGAGCGCATTGCGGATCTTGGCACGTGCGACGACGCTCATAGCCATGTCGAGCATGAAGTGGGCGCCGTCGTGACCGGGTACGCCAAAGCCAAGCGGACTGTTGCCAAGGCGAGCGTCACTGCCGCCCCAGGGCGCGATGGTCGTCGTGGCATTGCTCCCGATCATGCTTGCAAAGCCCGCCTCTGCAGCGATATGGCAGTAGGGCGATACGGGACCGAAATGATTGCTGCCTCGCACCAGCGCCATCCCGATGCCGCATTCCCCGGCCACTTCCATGGCGGCTTTCAAGCCTTTCATGCCGACCAATGGACCAACGCCGTTGCCCCCGTCTACCTTGACGAGCGCGCTGGCAACACGTTCGACCTGGATAGCCGGCCGTGCGGCAATTCCGGCAACTTCGAGGCGCTCGCCGTAAGACTCGATACGACTCAGGCCGTGGGTGGAAAGCCCGAAAAGGTCAGCCGTCACAAGGAGGTTGACGACTTCATCAGCATCAGCGGGAGTCAGCCCCAACCCTTGGAACGCCTGGCTGCCAAGGTCGCGAAGCGCCGCCTCCGGCAAGGTTGCGCGGCTGTCCGTTTGTACATTCATAGAGTTACCCAATTGTGTTGGTGCAGCGGAAGATCAATGAAACAGGAAGGACCTGGCGCCGGCTGCCTAGTTGGCCTTGACGTTGGCGCTGCGAACCACAGCGCCCCAGCGATTCCGTTCGGCCCGGATAAATCGGGCAAATTCCTCAGGGCCTTGCCCCATCGGGGCGCTGGAATCTTCGGCCAGGCGATGGCGTACCGCGGGGCTGTTCAGCGCCTTCACGGCTTCCGCATGCAAGCGCTCGACCACTACGGTTGGCGTCTTGGCCGGAACCAGCAGTCCAAACCACTGGGAACTTTCAAAGCCCGGATAGCCTTGCTCTGCGACGGTAGGAACATCAGGGATAGCAGGGAGGCGCTCGGCCGCCCCCACGGCCAGGATGCGTAGCCGGCCTGCTTTCACGTGTGGAAGAAATCCGGGAAGCCCCGCTGCCGCAGCGTCGATATTGCCGGCCAGCAGATCTGTCATTTGCGCGCCGGTCCCCTTGTAAGGGACATGTAGAAGATCGGCGTGCACCGTGACTTTCAGCATTTCGAAGGCAAGGTGACCGGCGCTTCCGTTGCCGGCCGAGCCATAGGTCAGCTTGCCCGGCTTTGCCTTTGCCAGTGAAACGAAGGCGGCCAATGACCTGGCATTTACGGCAGGGCCAACCGCAAAAACCATAGGCACCTTGGCCAACAGCGTCACGGGAGCGTAGTCCTTCTCTGGATCGTAGGGCAGTCGGGGCATCATGGCCGGATTGACCGCCAAGGTGCCGACGTGTCCCAGCACCATGGTGTAGCCATCCGGCGTCGCACGCGCTGCGTCTTGCATGGCAACGATGCCTTGACCACCGCCCTTGTTATCCACGATGACTTGTTGCCCCAGGTTCTTGGACATTTCCGCTGCGATGGAGCGCGCGATGACGTCGGAACTGCCTCCCGGCCCATATGGCACGATCAGTCGTATGGGCTTAGCCGGCGTCCACGCCTGAGCCTGCGCCTGCGCAGGCTCAGGCAAGCCCATGCAGCAGGCCGTCGCGACGGAGAACGCCAGAACCAGCCCATGGCTTAGCCGTTTACGACGTGTGGTGGAAAGTGGATGTGCAAGATCAAGCGCTGGGGGCGTATCGGATTCTTCAGATCTCATATTGCTCTTCTATCGAGATGGAATGCGTGAGCAAGCCAGGGCACACCTCGCTCCGAGGTTGTCTCCACCCCTCGTAAGCCGGCCTCCGCACCTGGCAACGTTTTGTGAGGCAATGATCTACGCCGGGCATTTCCGTGTAAAGTGCAAATATTCGATGGATTCTTGCGTTTTACACATGAATTTCGACCTAGCCGATTTACGCGCCTTTCTCGCCGTAGCCGACCTCGGTAGTTTCCGAGCCGCTTCGGAGGTACTCTTCCTTTCGCAATCAGCACTGTCACGGCGTGTTGATAAGCTCGAGGAAGCGCTTGGCGTGGATCTTTTTGTCCGCACGACCCGGAAGATCGAGTTGACCGCCGTTGGCCGTGCTTTCATGTCCAAGGCACGCAATGTCCTGAACGATCTGGAAGAAGCGATGCTAGGTATCCGCGATGTCGCCGAGAGGCTGTCCGGAGAGGTCACGTTTGCGTGTGTTCCATCGGCGGTGGGGTATTTTCTGCCGTCCGTCGTAGCGGAATTCCATCGGCGATATCCGCTTATCCGGCTGCGGGTGATGGATGAGTCTTCAGCGGACGTCTTGCTTGCGGTGACTCGCGGCAATGCCGACTTTGGCCTGACCTACATCGGAACCCAGGAGGCGGACATCGAATTCAAAGCGCTGATGGAAGAGGCGTTTGTCGTGGCGTGCCAGGTCGATCATCCACTTGCAAGCAGAAGAAAACTGAAGTGGTCGGAACTCGGTCAATACGACTACATCACCCTCGCTCAAGGCAGCGGCAATCGCTTTCTCATAGATCAAGCGCTGGCGCGCGTACCCTCCAAGCCACGCTGGTTCTGTGAAGTCCACCACGTGCCTGCGCTTGTGAGTCTGGTACAGGCTGGCTTAGGAATCGGTGTGGTTCCGCGGATGGCGCTACCGCCGGAAGGCCACAAGGCATTGACGGCGATCCCGCTTACGGAGCCTCGGGTGACGCGCACGCTGGGACTTATATCCCGGCGAGGCCGCGCGCTGCCGCCCGCGGCGAAACTGCTCTACGATCTCCTGGTCGCGTCAAAAAGCGCAGGGTCAAGGGCTACGTCCACACACCGCAAGGCCTGATCTGGTCCGGCTCTGAGCCGAAGCGGGCGTAGTAGGTGCATAGCCCACGCCTACCACCAATTGTGCGAATGTGCGTGACGGGTGGACAAAGGCCGATCGAGATCCTTTGCTCGCCAGACCTCCCCAGCAGCAGCTTCGAAAAATTGCCTCTTGCCTGGAGGTTAAGCGGACGTAATCCTGCAAATCTTCGAGATCATGTAACCCACACCGGCGATCCGGTGTTCGTGCTTGGGAGCAAAGGCATTCAGATGGGCCGTGATGCAGCGATCGATCGTCGTGCAGGCACCCTCGTCATCAAAGCCAGGTAGAAGTGAGATGTTGATACCTGGCATCGGGTAGTCGAGAAGACGAGCCTCTGCCATACGGGTGTAGAGGTTGCCGTTGCGGAAGTCCGCCGGGATGTCGTCCCACTTCGGCAGGAGTTTCACAGTGCTGAGTTCCAGCTCTGCTTCGGTGATGCTGTCCACGTCAGCGCGGGAGAGCGAGTAGGTCATGCTGGTTTCATCCTTCCAGGAACGTCGGAATAGGAAGCCATGTTGGCGCGCGTCTCGGCTGGAGCCGCATCCGTCGCCGTCATGGCCGCTAAGACAAGACTAACGGGGCGGCGGCGATTCAGGCCATGCAAAGTGCGCCAACTACTTTGCAATACATGCCACTGACTATTCTTGTCGGGCGTCGACGGCCTTCGACCGTCACAACGTGTGCTGGGGACCCTCCCCGAAGATGCGACGGGCGCGCACCTTCCCCTCGCGGCCACGTCGGTATTTGTGTCCTGCTGGACCAGCGAGGACGTTGACTTCTGCCCCTGTGCGTTCCCCGGAATGGGAAGCCAAGGTCACGTCGTAATCGACCCGAACAGGGTCTACCATTCAGGCTGGGATAGGCGCTCATCGGAGAGCAGCCGCCTGTTACAGATCTGAGCTGCGCGACGCGCAACGACACCTTCACCTGTCGCGAGAATATGAATCGATGAGATGAATCGTTCTTCAGCGCAATAGCGACCATGCCACATTCCATCCAAGTGCCCCCTGAAACCGTCAGGAAGTGGCAAGAGATTGTCGATCTACTCGCCGAGGTCATGCGCGTTCCTTCCGCCTTGATAATGCAAGTAGAGCCTCCGAACATCAAAGTCTTCGTATCCAGCGAGTCCAAAGGGAATCCTTACGAGCCGGCCGAGACCGCGCCTTTGAACACGGGCCTTTATTGCGAGACCGTGATGAAGACCCGTCAACCGCTGCTTGTCCCTGACGCTTTGCAGGACGAAGAGTGGAAATCGAACCCTGATATTAAACTGGGCATGATTTCGTACCTGGGTGTTCCGATCAGTTGGCCCGATGGCGAGATATTCGGAACGATTTGCGTTCTTGACAGGAAAGGAAACCATTACAGCGAGCCCTTCCTCAGACTTCTGCTCCTGTGCCGCGACATGTTGCAGTCTGACTTGAGAACGTTAGCAACACTGAACAAACAACTCGAAGAGCGCGAAGCGAAAATCCAGCGCCTGGTCGACGCCGACATTATCGGGATCTTCATCTGGGGCGAAAGCCGGATCATCGAGGCCAATGACGCGTTCCTCCGCATCGTGGGCTACGAGCGTGAGGATCTCGTCTCTGGTCGCCTCTGCTGGACAGACCTGACCCCGCCGGAATGGCTCGACCGCGATTTCCGACAATATCTGCCAGAGCTCAAACGGACCGGCCACTTGCAACCGTTCGAGAAGGAGTATTTCCGGAAGGACGGCAGCCGGGTGCCTGTGCTGATCGGCGTGGCGAGCTTCGAAGATGGCGGGGACCAAGGTGTCGCTTTCGTGCTCGATTTGACCGAGCGTAAGCGCGCGGAGGCCGAAGCGCGCGAAAGCGAGCGCCGCTACCGCGAGATCCAGGCTGCGCTGGCGCACGCAAACCGCGTCACGACCATGGGGCAGCTCACGGCCTCGATCAGCCACGAATTAAAGCAACCGATCGGCGCGTGCGGCGCCAATGCCGAGGCGGGTCTACGCTGGCTGAGCGCACCGTCGCCGAATCTAGAGGAGGCTCGCCAGGCGTTTGAACGTATCACCAAAGACGCAAGGCGCGCCAGCGAGATCATGAACCGCATTCGTGGCCTCGTCAAAAACACTCCGATGTATAAGGAGTCGGTGCAGATCAACGAGGCGATTCGTGAGGTCATGACCCTGACGCGCGGTGAGACCATGAAAAACAACGTTTCTGTGCGGATGGAGCTTACGGAGGACTTACCGCTGGTTGAAGGCGACCGGGTGCAACTCCAACAGGCGATGCTGAACCTGATCATCAACGCCATTGAAGCGATGAGCGCGGTTGACGACGGACCGCGAGAACTGACGATTCGCACCGGCAAGGATGAGCCGAGTGCCGTCCTGGTTACGGTGCGCGATTCGGGGCCGGGTGTCGCTTCCGAGAACATTGAGCGCATCTTTGAGCCGTTCTGCACGTCGAAGGCCGGCGGAATGGGCATGGGGCTGTCCATTTGCCGCTCGATCGTGCAAGCGCATGGGGGAACGCTACGGCTGAGCGCGAACCTGCCTCGCGGCGCCGTATTTCAGTTCACCGTGCCCACCAACCAAGACTGCGCGGACGTTTGAACCGTCGGCTCCACGTTGAGCGCGCTTACCAACATGGCAGTTACCAGGAGGCACATGATGACAGGGGAGCGAACCACCGGCATCTAAACCACCACGACCGTATGCAAACCCCCAGCGTATGACGTCTGTTCCTGCGCGAGAGAAACAAACCCCGCCCCTCGAACCGCTACCGCTCACCGCCCGGTGAATCTGGCTGGCCTGCGCTCAATAAAATGCGCCACCCCCTCGGTAAAGTCCTCGCTCCGGATGCTCTCGAACATCTCGGCATTGGCGACGCGCGTGGCCTCGGCCAATGACTGGAATGGCTGCTCCCACAGTTGCCGCTTCATCACGCGGATGGATCTGGGCGAGACGTTCTCGGCCAGGTCGTCGGCATAGTCGAGCGTCGTCGCCATGAGGGCGTCGGCATCGACCACACGGTCGACCAACCCGATCCGCAGCGCCTCGTCGGCCAGCACCTTGCGTGCCGAATAGAGCAGGTCGGCCGCATGGCCAGGGCCGACCACACGCGGCAGCAACCAGGAGATACCGTGCTCGGCAATCAGGCCCCGGCGCGCAAACGCGGTGCTGAACGCGGCGTTGGCGCTGGCGAAGCGCATGTCGCTGTACAGCGCGAACACCAGCCCCAGCCCCGCTGCCGCACCGTTGATGGCCGCGATCACGGGCTTGCGCATGGCCGGGAAGTAGCCATAGCGGGTCTGGTAGTCGGCGCGCCGGTTCATGTCGAAGGGGCGCATCCACTGGGCGGCGCGGATATCGCCCGGTGGCAGCACTTCGAGCTCATTGATGTCCATGCCGGCGCAGAAGCCCTTGCCTGCCCCGGTCAGCACCACCACGCGGACGTTGTCGTCGCGATCGACGGCGTCCATGGCGTCGCGCAGTTCGGCCTCCATGACCTTGGTCAGCGCATTGAGCTTGTCCGGCCGGTTCATGGTGACCACGGCGATCCGCTCGCTTTTCCCCGCGCGAGCAACGGTAACCTGACTGTACATATTGCGATTCCTTTCGATGTCGTGACTAAGGGAGCTGAACGGATCTCGGCTCCAGGAACTCCTCCAGCCCATAGACGCCACCTTCGCGCCCGACGCCGGACATGCCGAAGCCGCCAAACGGTGCCGCGGGGTTGAAGCGGGCGCCGTTGACGTCCACCTGCCCTGCCCGCAGCGCGTTGGCGACCGCTTCGCCGGCGCTGTCATCGGCAGCCCAGACCGCGGCGGCCAGCCCGTAGCGCGTGCCGTTGGCCAGGGCAATCGCCTTGTCGACGCTGTCATAGCACAGCACCGCCAGCACCGGCCCGAAGACTTCCTCATTCGCCAGCCGGCTGTCGGGTGCGACGTTGCCGTAGATGGTCGGCGCGACGAAATAGCCGGTCGCTGGCACTGGCGCATCGGCACCGCCTGCGATCCGGTCAAAGCCTGCCTGCTCCGCTTCGGCGATATGCGCCTGCACGCGCTGACGCTGCTGCGCCGACAGCAAGGGGCCGATCCGGGTTTCGCCATCGGCGGGATCGCCGAGTTTCATCGCAGCCGCCGCTTCCGCCAGCAGTTGCCGGCACCGGGGGTAGTCCTCGCGTGCAACGATCAGCCGGGTAGTCGCGCTGCAGGTCTGCCCCGAATTGAGGAAACAGGAGCTGACCGTCGCCTTGACCGCCCTGGCGAGATCCGCGCCCGGCAGGACCACGGCCGCCGACTTGCCGCCCAGTTCCATCGACACACGCTTCATGTCGCCGGCCGCCTGCGCGGCGACCTTGCGGCCGACCGCCGTGGAGCCGGTGAACGACACCATCTGGATGCCGGGATGCGATACCAGCGCCTCGCCGACCGCCGCGCCGCCCAGCACGAGATTGAGGACGCCCGGCGGCAGCTTCGCCTGCTCGCACGCGGCCATCAGCCGTTCGGTCACGGCCGGGGCCAGCTCTGACGGCTTCAGCACCACCGTGCAGCCGGCCAGCAGCGCCGGCGCCAGCTTGGCCGTGATCTGGTGCAACGGGTAGTTCCACGGCGTAATGGCGGCCACCACCCCGACCGGGGCCAGCGTCACGCGGGAATTGCCGATCGTGCGGACGAAGGCGAACGTGTCGGCCAGCGCCGCCGTGGCGCGCCACGCCGCGATCGGTGCATCGACCTGGATGCGGCGCGACAGCTTCAGCGGCATGCCGACTTCACGCGAGATCTCATTGGCCAGCTCCGCCGCGCAGCCTTCCAGCGCGTCGGCCAGCGCGCGCAGGTACGGCGCCCGTCCGGCTGCGCCCAGCGCCTGCCAGCCAGGCTGTGCCCGCACGGCTGCCGCCACGGCTTCGGCCACGTCGTCCGCGGTGCCGAGACAAACCTCGGCCAACGGGGCTTCGGTCGCCGAATCGTAGACGCGGACCAACTCGCCGCCTCGCATCGGGCGACGTGCGCCGTCTATGTAGTGTTGGGTCAACTGCTTCACTGCGACTCCTTGGTATTGCGTTTGTCCAGAAACGCAGCCATTACGCGCTGCGGTTCGCCGTCGGCATAGCATTCGAGCTGCGCCCGGATCCCGGCGACACAGGCGTCATCGAATCCCGGCTGCGTCATGGCGCGAAAACGCTGCTTGGACAGGCGGACGGCAGTCGGCGGCAGCGCCGCGAGCGATCTGGCCTGCGCGAGCGCCTGTGTCATCAGTTCGGTCTCGCCGCACAGCGCTGTCACCAGGCCGATGTCGAAGGCGCGCTGGCCGCTGACCAGCTCGCCCGACAGCGACATCTGCACGTTATGGGTGTGCCCGACGTGCAGCGTCATCAGATAGGAACCGACGATGCTCGCCAGGCCTGCCTTGACCTCGGGCTGTCCCCAGCGGCTGTCCGCCGTGGTCAGCCGCCAGTCCGCGCACAGTACCAGCTGGAAACCCGCACCGGCTGCCACGCCTCGCACGGCGGCCACGCAGGGCTTGTCCAGGTCGCGGACGGCCTGGTACATCGCCCGTTGCCGGTTCAGCCAGGGCACGAGCTGCTGCCAGGTCACGGTGGCTGCCTCGTCAAGATCCTGTCCGGCGCAGAACGCCCGCTCGCCGGCACCGGCCAGCACGACGGCGCGCACCGAAGGTTCGGCGTTAAGCCGGCCCAGCGCTTCGATCAACTCGCCGCGCAGGGCGTCGTTGACTGCGTTCATGCGTGTCGGGCGGTTCAGCGTGACGATGGCGATGTCGTGATCCTGTTCGACGCGTACGGTTTGCATATTTCAATTCCCCTTGAGTTCCACCACGGCATCGACCGCCATGACACCTTGGTCGGCCGCCATCACCATCAGCGGGTTGATATCCACCGATGCCAGCGCAGTGCGGTGACGCAATGCCCAGTCGCCGAGCGCCACCGCCGACGCTGCCAGTGCATCCAGGTCGAGCGCCGGGATGTCGCGATAGCCATCGAACAGCGGCGCCAGGCGCAACCGTGCGCAGGCCGCCTTGACGTCTTCGGCGGTGAACGGCGCGAGCAGGGTCACGACGTCCTTGCGGAGTTCGAGCAGCGTGCCGCCTTCCCCGATCATGACCAGCGGCCCGAACACGGGATCGACCGAGACGCCCAGCGCAAACTCATGACGGCCCTTGACCATCGTCGCCACGACCACCCGTGGCGATGCCACGCCCAGCCGCTGCAACGTGTCGAGGCAGTCCTGCGTCGCGCTGGCGACGCTCGCCGCATCGGACAGCCGAAGGTGCACGAGGCCGTGCTCGCTCTTGTGCGGGACATCCGCCGCACAGCCCTTGACCACGACAGGCACCCCGCCGAGCGCGTCAAACGCTGCTACCGCCGCATCCACGCTGTCGCATTGCCGGTGCGGCACGATCGGTACGCCGGCTTCGGCGAGCAAGGCCAGGCTGTGGGCCTCGTCCTGCAAGCCGCTGCCGCTGAGCGGCTGTGCGTCAGGCCAGGCCGGCGCCGTCTCGGTCGCCTTTGCCACCTTTGCCGCCTTTGCCGCCTTTGCCGCCTCGGCCAGCCGATGGTGCGCGGCGTATTGCGCCAGCGCTGCAACGGCATCGGCTTCGGTGACGAAGGCCGGCACGCCGTGTCGCACGAAGGCTTCGCGCACGGGCTGTTGCGGCGCGCTCGCCACCAGCGGCCTGGCGTGGTGCGCACTGAAGGCGGCAGCGTCGCGCGCCAGCGCCTCGACGTCGTAGCCGGGACCGGCCACCGGAATGCCGACCATCACCATGTCGGCCTGCGGATCGGCGCCCAGCGCCTGGAGCACGCGCGGGAACATGTCGCCCTTGCCCAGCAGCGCGGCGGTCATGTCGAGCGGATTGCTGGCCGTGCCGAACTCGGGCAGGATCGCGCCCAGTTCGCGCAGCGTGGCCGGTTGCAGTTCGGTCAGCGGCAGGTCGTGCCGTTCGGCCAGGTCGGCCGCCATCACGCCCACCGCGCCGCTATGGCTCATCACGACCGTCCGGCCCTGCCCCGGGGGACGCTGCTGCAAATACAGCGGCACAGCGCGAACCAGCTCGCCGATGTCGCGCGCACGCCAGATGCCGTGACGGGCCAGGAAGGCATCGATCGCGGCGTCGTTGCCGACCAGCGCACCGGTATGCGAGGCTGCCGCCTTGGCACCGCGCTGGCTGTTGCCGGCCTTGATCGCCACGATGCTGGCGCCACGCGCTCGTGCCAGCTCCGCCGCGCGGGCCAGCTGCGCCGGGTCGGACACCGATTCGAGGTAGACCAGGATCAGCCGCACCTCAGGGTCCGCCGCCACGGCCGCGGTCATCGCGCAGGCGTCGAGATCGGCGTCGTTGCCCGTCGCCACCAGGTAGCGCACGCCGTAGCCGGCCTGGCGCAGCAACGCATAGGGCATGACGCTCGCCGCCCCGCTCTGGCTGATGATCGCGATCGGGCCGTCCTGGGGCGCCACCTCCAAGAACATCGTCGAGAAATTAAGCACCGCGCCGCTGGCGAAGTTGGCCGTGCCTTGCGCGTTCGGGCCCACCAGCCGCATGCCGCTGGCATTGGCCACCGCCACCAGTTCCTGCTGCCGCTGGCGTCCCGCCTCGCCCGTTTCGGCAAAGCCCGACGCCATGATGACGGCAGCCTTGACGCCCGCGGCGCCGCACTGGCGCACCTGCTCGAGCGTGGCATCGCCGGACACTGCAATTACGACGGCGTCCGGCGCCTTGCCGATCGCACCGAGGTCGGGGTACGCGCGATAGCCCTGGATGACCTCGCGCACCGGGTTGACCGGAAACACCTCGCCCGTATAGCCGAATGCGCGCATGTAATGGATCGGCCGTCCGCCCACCTTGTTGGGGTTGTCCGAGGCGCCGATCACGGCCACCGATGCCGGCGAGAACAGGGCGTCGAAGGTTGCAGAGGTCTCAGTCAAGGGTCGCTCCCGATGCCTTGACCACCGGCGACCACTTGCCGGCGTCATGCTGGATCAGTTTCGAGAACTCGGCCGGCGTACCCGGCAGCGGCCGGGCGCCCAGCGCGGCGAGCTGTTTCTGCACATCTGCCTGCGCCAGCACGGTCTGCAGTTCGCTGTTCAGGCGCCGGATCACGTCTGGCGTGGTGCCCTTCGGTGCAGACAGGCCGAACCAGATCGTTACGTCGAAACCCGGCAGGCCGGCCTCGGCAATCGTCGGCACCTTGGGCAGCGCATCCGAACGGGTCGCGCCGGTCACGCCGAGCGCCTTGACCTTGCCTGTGCTGATGTACTGCACCTGGCTCGATACCGTGTCGAACATCATCGAGATGCGTCCGCCAAGCACGTCGGTGAACGCCGCCGCCGAACCCTTGTATGGCACATGGACGATGTCGATGCCCGCCATCGACTTGAACAGTTCGCCGGACAGGTGGTTGGAGCTGCCGTTACCAGCCGAGCCGAACGTCAGCGTGCCCGGTTTCTGCTTTGCCAGCGCCACCAGTTCCTTGACGTTGCCGACCGGCAGGTTGTTCGGCACCACCAGCACGTTGACCGTGGAGGCCACCGAGCCCACGGCATCGAATGACTTGACCGGATCCACCTTCAGCGAGCGGTAGAGCGACGGGTTGATCGCCATGGTGCCGGTGGTGGAAAAGAACAGCGTATAGCCGTCAGGTGCCGCCTGCGCGGCGGCCTCGGTGGCGATGGTGCCGCCGGCGCCGCCGCGGTTGTCGATCACCACGGGCTGTCCGAGCTGCTGCGACAGGTGCTGGCCGATCAGCCGCGCCATCGCGTCAGTGGGCCCGCCTGCCGGAAACGGCACAACCAGGCGGATCGGCTTGGCGGGATAGCCGGTGGCGGCGGCAGCGGCGGCGCTGAAGGCGGCCGGGGCGGCAGCGAGCAGCAAGGCGCATAACGGTCGCCGGAATGCGCGAAGCACAGCGGAAAAGCACGGCATGTTGTCTCCAGATGTTTCATAAGGCCCCTCTCTGCCAGGAGGGATGGCCTCAGTGTATGGAGTCCTGAGCCAACGCAAAAGAGTAGAATCGTCGATATCTGATATCGACTTTTTGGATGGGATGACGCCGTGAACCTGAAACAGCTCGAAACCGTGGCGCTGGTGGCCGAAGTGGGATCGCTGTCACGTGCGGCACGCTCGCTGGGAATCGCCCAGTCGCTGGTGAGCCGCGCCATTGCCCAGATCGAAGCCGAATGGGGCGACCGGCTGTTCGAACGGACCGGCCGGGGCGTGGTGCTGTCGGAATTCGGCCAGCGGATCTTCCCGCATGTCCAGTTGCTGCTGGCCCAGTCGGCACGGCTGCGCGACGAGGTCAAGGACGCGGCGGGCGTGCCGGTCGGCCAGGTGAGGATCGGCGTGCTGCCGTCAATGGCGCCGCGCCTGATACCGGCGCTGTTCGAGGATCTGCGCGCCACGGCGCCGGGTGTCCGGCTGCGCGTTGCCGAAGGGTTCAGCGGACAACTCGACGAGGAGCTGGAATCGGGCCACCTGGACCTGGCGGTCATCAACCGCTATGGCCCCGGCCCGCGCCAGGACGAAGACGTGCTCGCCCAGGTCGCCACTTACCTGATCTGCGCGCCCGGGCATCCGCTCGCCGGGATGCCGACGGTGCCGTTCCGCAAGCTCGACGGCCTCCCACTCGTCCTGCCGCCGGCCCCCAACGGGCTGCGATCGATTCTCGACCAGCACGCGCGCCAGCTCGGCATCTCGCTGGATGTCGCGCTGGAAGTGGAATCGCTGAATACGATGAAGGAGGTTGCGCTTGCGGGTGGCGCTTTGACGATACTGCCGATCCTCGCGGTGGATCACGAAGTTGCCAGCGGACGCTTGTCCGCAGTCGAGATTGTCGAGCCGCGCTTAACGCGGACCATTGCCATGGGTGTCACGCGACATCATCCACTGTCCCGGGCGGCGCGGCTCGTTCTGTCCCGGCTTCACGACCTGGTGCCGGAAGTCGCAAGGGGCACCTAGTTGCGGCGGGCTGTCATTTGGCGAGAAATACCCGCGCGGCAGTGTGATTGCCAACAGTGGCACCTGCGGTCAAGGCAATATCGTATGCTTGGTTGCGTAGCCCTATCCCTTTCCGATCATGGACAAGAATGCCTCCGCAGAAGCCGGCTTGCCGTTCCACATGACCTTGCGCGACGGGCGGCAAGTGGTGCTGCGCCCGATCCGGGTGCAGGACAAGGCCGGCCTGCTGGCAGCCTTTCACCGCCTGTCCGAGGATTCGCGTTATACGCGCTTCATGGCTTCGATGCGCGAGTTGCCCGACGCCATGCTCGAGTCGGCAACGCACCCGGTGGCGGGACGAGAGTTCGCGCTGGTCGCCGTGGCCGACGACGGGGAAGCCGGGACCATCGTCGGCGGCGCACGCTACGCCGCAGGTCCGGGTAGCGATACCTGCGAGTTTGCCGTGACGGTCGCCGACGACTGGCATGGCGTCGGGTTGGCAAAGTGCCTGATGCAGAGCCTGATCGGCGTTGCCCGTGCTGCCGGCTACCGGAACATGGAGGGCTTTGTGCTCGCCTCGAATACTTCGATGCGAGGGCTTGCCCGCAAGCTGGGCTTCGTCGATACCGTCTGCCCCGATGACGGCACACTGCGCGTGGTCACGCTTGGCCTGGCTGAGGTGCCGGGGCCTGCGTGAGTCGGGGACAGATAAGGGACGCCGGCATCGCAAGGTCGAGGGAGTCCTCGCGAGCAACGATGGTGATATCGTGCCAGGCTCGGTGCTCGATACCACCGGCCGGCGCAAGACGCGCGCGGCCTTTCCCGCAAACCCATCGTGACCTGCATCTTCCGCTTCGCTTGTTACTGCCTGGCAGCCGCCGGCCTCGCCTTCCTGAACACCGCACATGCCACCGACATCGACTGCGATCCCTCGGCCACACCTGCCGCACCCACGCAGGCGCGGCGGCTGATCTGCGAATCCGCGCTGTTTTCCATGGGCTACCAACGCATCTATGCCGACCAGCAGCGGCTGCTCAAGGCAGGATCGATTACCGAGGCAGACATCGCAGCGTTCCGGAGGAAACGGGACAGTTGCGATTCCGCATCGTGCCTGGACACCGTCTTCCGGGAATGGAGAGCATTCGCGAGCCAGGCCCAACGCAAGCAGTAATTCAAGCACCTCGGCAATCCGCGGCTTGCCTTCAGGACCAGAAGGTTGGCAGTGTCCACGAACCTGAATGGTTCACGTCAAAGCCGCCAGCAGCACGTTTTGCGCAGCCTCGCCGTCATGCGGTGACCGGCGCTCGTATTTTCCGTCCGGCATCATCTGCCAGGCGTCGCAGCGGTCCGACAAATACGCTGTCAAGCCTTCCGCGATCACGCGCTGCTTCAGCCTGGTGTCGAGGATGGGAAAGCAGATCTCGATCCGCCGGGAGAGGCTCCGTTCCATCCATTCGCCGCTGGAGAGCAAGACCTTCTCTGCCCCGCCATCGTGAAAATAGAAGATGCGCGAGTGCTCGAGAAACCGGCCCATGATCGATTTCACCTCGATATTCGTCGACAGGCCCGCCACGCCGGGGCGCAGCGCACAGGCGCCTCTGATAATCAGGTCGATACGCACCCCGTCACGTGAAGCATCGTACAGGGCCTGAATCAGGTCCGGCTCCAGCAATGCATTCATCTTGGCGATGATCAACCCCTTGCCGCCGGATCTGGCGTGCTCGGCCTCGCACCGGATCGCGGCAAGCAATGCCTTCTTCATGGTGAACGGTGATTGCCAGATATGGGTCAGGCTGTTGGTCTGGCCGAGACCGGTCAACTGGCTGAATACCTGGGCCACATCCTGCGTCAGCGACTCGTTGCAGGTCAGCAGGCCAAAGTCCGTATAGGTGCGCGTTGTCTGGCTGTGATAGTTCCCTGTGCCGAGATGCGCATAGCGCCTGAGTTTTCCGCCTTCGCGCCGTAATACCAGCACCATCTTGGCGTGTGCCTTGAAGCCAACGACCCCGTAGATGACATGCGCGCCGACTGCCTCCAGTTGCGCAGCCCAACCGATATTGGCCTCTTCATCGAAGCGGGCCAGCAGTTCCACCACGACAGTGACTTCCTTGCCGTTGCGCGCCGCCTCGATCAGTGCCGACAGCAGGACCGAGTCATGGCCCGCCCGATAGACCGTCTGGCGGATTGCCACCACATCGGGATCCTGCGCCGCCTGCCTGACAAAATCCACCACCGGTGCAAAGGACTGGAAGGGATGATGCAGCAGGATGTCGCTTTCGCGGATGGCGTGGAAGATGTCCGCATGCTCCTGCAAGGCCTTGGGCACGCCGGGCCGGAAAGGCTTGAACTTCAGTTCCGGACGATCGACCTGATCCGGAACCTGCAGCAGGCGCACCAGGTTGACCGGTCCGTTGACCGAGAACACCTCGCTGGTCGACAAGCCGAATTGTTCCTGCAGGAACGCAGTCATCGCCGGGGTGCAGTTGTCCGCCACCTCAAGCCTGACCGCATCTCCGAGATGACGGTGCGGTAGTTCGCCTTGCAGTGCCTCGCGCAGATTCTTGACTTCTTCCTCGTCGACAAACAGCTCGCTGTTGCGGGTCACGCGAAACTGGTAGCAGCCGCGAACCGTCATGCCACTGAACAATTCTCCGACGTGGGCATGAAGGATGGACGAAAGGAAAACAAAGCCATGCTGGCACTCGGAAACATCAGATGGCAGTGCAATGACACGCGGCAGCGCCCGCGGCGCCTGCACGATGGCATAGCCCGAGTTGCGCCCGAACGCATCCTTGCCCTCCAGTTCGACGGCAAAATTCAGGCTCTTGTTCAGGATGCGCGGAAACGGATGCGCCGGGTCCAGGCCGATGGGGGTAAGCACCGGCATCAGCTCGGCAAAGAAAAAGTCCCGGATCCATGCCGCCTGCACAGGATTCCACGAGGGGCGCCGCAGGAAACAGATCTCCTGCCCGGCCATGGCGGGAATCAGCACGTCATTGAACAGGCAGTACTGCTGATCGACCAGTTCGCGAACCCGTTCGTTGAGCCGTGCGTAGACCTCTTGCGGTGTGAGCCCGTCCGGGCCGGCAACCGGAGACTGGAGCAGGCACTGCTCTTTCAGGGCCGCGACGCGGATCTCATAGAACTCATCCAGGTTGCTGCTGAAGGTACACAGCGCACGCAGGCGCTCAAGCAGCGGCACGGCGGGATCGGCAGCCTGCTGCAAGACGCGGTCGAAAAACTCCAGCTGGCTGAGTTCGCGGTTGATGTAGAGTTCATTGCCATTCAGCATGCCAGCTCGCAGGCGTATTTGTGCGTGGGATGGGATTCATGTTCCATGATATGCGTGCCCACGACGGTCGGCGCGCCGCCGTCGGCAATTCCACATGTGACAGCGCCAATCTGTGTGTGCAGCATGAATAACTTGTCATCCACGTTTGGGACGGAGATTCGTCCCTCCAGGCGCATCCACTGCCTAAAATGGTCTGGGCGTGCCCACTGGAGTAAGCAATGACACATGAAATGCCGCCGTTTACCGAGACCACCCCGGCAGGACTGAGGAGCTTGATCGATCATATCGAAGCTGCCGCCGCGGCCGGTCACCTTGACCCGGAGTTTGTGCGCAAGCTGGGCAAGCGCATTGCGAAGGAGCTGGAGGAGATGAGAGCCACCAAGCTACGTAGCGACAGCGAACTTGCAGGGCTGGAAGCGAGCGTAGCGGCCCTGACTCATGCCGCCGACAGTAAGGACGGCGCCAGGCTGACCAGGTCGCTGCAGAGGCTGCGGGAGCACGAGATACCCGCCGGTGAGGGGAAACCTAACTGAAAGGCCTTCGATAGCCCCTGATTTCTTTGCTCCTCTCGTCAGGCAGCAATACTGGATCCGACGAGGAGCAGGCGAGGTTGGCGGATTCCCTGTCCGCTCCATGCCACTTGCCGAAATCAAAATTATTAAGTAAATAGCCCATTCTCTCTCGTGGACGCTTTCGTGGAAAAAAGCGACCACCGGTTTCATATGGCACGCGCACGAGACCTCGCAACCGTGATCCGCAAACTCCTTCGACAGGCATCGTATTGAGCGATCTGACCGGCAACAGGGAAGACACCGCCATGGCGCCTGAACGGCTGAAGCAGGCGCGCCTGACCCGCATGCGGATCACCGCCACTTGCCTGCTGGCCGCCATGATCGGCTTGCTGATCGTCAGCGTCATGTTGCAGCGCGACTATCCTGCCCTGGCATGGCTGCGCGCCTTTGCCGAGGCGGGCACCGTCGGCGCCATCGCCGACTGGTACGCCGTAGTGGCACTGTTCCGGCATCCTTTCGGCATTCCGGTCCCGCACACCGCCATCATTGCGCGGAACCAGGAGCGGATTGCCAAAGGACTGGGCAGTTTCGTCGAGCAGAATTTCCTGACACCGGAAATCGTGGTCGACAGGCTCCGCAGCCAGAACACGGCCGCAGCGGTTGCCGCCTGGCTGGCCAGGCCGGAGAACAGCCGGATCATCGCCGATTCCGTCGCAAGTTCGGTTCCCGCATTGCTGGGCAGCCTCAACGACAAGCAAGTTGCGCGGCTCTTCGAACGCACGGTGGTGCCGCAACTGCGCACGCTGGATGTGTCCCGCCTTGCCGGCAATGTCCTGACGATCCTGACTGAAGGCGGCCGCCACCAGCCGTTGTTGAATCACGGGCTGCGGGCGCTGGAGCGCTGGCTCGTGGCGAACTCGGATGTGGTCAAGGCAAAGTTCGGCGAGGCGTCCAGGTACACGCCTGCCCTGCTCGACCGGTATATCGTCAACAAGTTTGTGGAAGGCATCATTGCGCTGCTGCATGAAGTCGTGGCGCATCCTCATCACGAGCTGCGCCAGCAGTTCGACGCCGCCATCCAGGACATGATCGGCAAGCTGCAGACCTCCGACGATTACCGGCGCGTTGGCAAGACCTGGATGCGGGACTGCATCCGGTATCTCAGGCGCGAGGACTACTACCGGATTCTCTGGGAGCGAGTCCGGGCCCGCCTGAACGCCGATATCGCCAGCGAGCGGTCATTGAGCCGCGACACGATCGCCGGCACGCTGGCCTCGCTCGGCAAATCCGTCTCGGAGGATCCAGCCATCCAGCAGAAACTCAATGCATGGTGGCTGGATCTCGTTCGCACCGTGGTGCTTCGCTACGGCCGCCATATCTCCGCGCTGATCACCGAAGTGGTGCAGAGCTGGAACGCCCAAGAAGTCAGCCGGAAGATCGAGGCGGAGATCGGGCCGGACCTCCAGTACATACGGATCAACGGCACCTTCGTCGGTGGCGCCGTTGGCGTACTGCTCCATGCGGGAGCGCTGCTGCTGGCTTAGGACGCCGCCAGGCATGTCTATCGGGGCCGTTCGACGCGACGGAAGCGCTTCCAGAGCTGCTTCTGCCTTGGCCGGTCCGCTTCGCGCTGGGCGGCCAGGAACCCTCGCGCATAGGCCGCGCCCGCCGCCACCGCCTCGTGCCTGTGCTGAAGCTTGCTGAGCAGGCCATCGGCCACCGCGATATCGTTGCCCCAGCCCAGGTCGTCTTGCAGCCGAGACAACGCCTTGTGATACCCGCGCAATGACTTCTGCGGCAGCAGGGACGCAAAGAACTCGGTTGCGTACCGCAGCTTCTTTGCCGCGATACGGGCCCGATGTCGACGCTGCGCGTCCAGCTTGTGCAGTCCCCGGCCCCTGCGCACCAGCTTGCGATGCCGCTTGCGCAGCGTATCGCGCGCGAATTTGGTCACGGGCGCCGCCATTGCCTTCGACGGCTCCTGTTCATTGCGCCACGCTGCCGAAGCCACCCACCGGTTCAGCTCGATGGCGAGCTTCGCGTAACGGGCTGAAGAGACCGCTTCCGCGGCGGCCTGGCGCCGCTGCGCTGCGATGTCCTGGGCACGCTGCCGCACACGGTCCAGGTCGGCCTGTGTACTTTCCTCCGCCACGATCGTCGGGAGCGTCGAGTGGGCAAGGACTTCCCAGTCCCTGGACTCGCCAAGCTCCCCGGCGATCCATTGGATCTCGTCCTGGAGTGCGTCCGGACATGCCAGCACCGGCGAGAACATGTCTAGAGCGGAGCGAAGCCGCCGCAGCCCCACACGCATCTGGTGCACGCCCTCGGCCGAACGTCCCGATGCCACGGCAGCTTCGTTGCCGTGTACCTGCGCCAGGCAATTCTCTGCAATGCTGCGGAAGGCGGCTTCCACGCTGTCTTTCGGATCCAGTTCGAGCGGCGACGCGCGTACGGCCGCCAGCTTCTCGCAAACCAGCAGCCCATAGCCACGATCGCCCTTGCTCATGAAGCTCAGGCGCAGCGGAACCACTTGAAGGATCTGCGCGGCCAGCGCATAGAGATGGGCGGGATCGCCCTCCTTGAGTTCCATTTCGAACTCGAGCACGGGTTGGCTGGCTTCGCCCGCACTGACCACGCCCCGGTCGATCGCCAGCTCGACTTCGTCTCCTTCTGGCAGTTTCAGCGGGACGACGGTGCGACTGATGTCCGCCGAGAACACCGGCGCCAGCCGCTCGTCCAGCCCGTTTGCGTCAAAGATCCTTCGGACACAGGCGTCCTTCGGCACCAGCTTGTGCAATTTCGTCGTATCGGGCTGCCAGCCGGCGACTTGCGATTCATATTCCTCGCGCTGGAACAAGCCGGCACCACGCTCGCCCACGGACTTCAGTGTCTGGACCAGGTGGTCACCGTCGTTACGCACGCGCAGGGAAGCATGGCGGCGACGCAGATCCAGTTCCGGCGTGTCGAAGTACTGGCTTTTCAGCGCCGCCTCGTGCCGTTGCCCGCCCTGCATGGACTGCAGCAGCGGCAGATCCCGTACGCGACCGGCCTGGTCGGCCGACAGTTCAAACTTCAGTTCCCGCTCCATGGTGTCACCTCCATGAAGCTATGTTAGGCGTCGTGGGCCCAGGGCGCGCGACCCGCGTTCAGACCCTTGCCCGATGCGACGCCGCCGTCGCCATCGCGCTATGGTGTGCAGCATCAGGAACAGGCGTCGCTACATCACCAGCTTGTTGAAGCTTTCTTCCAGCATCGGAACACCGATCAACGCGCCGTGGATCCCGATGACACTGGCGATCTCCAGCACCTCCATGATCTCGTGTTGCGTAGCGCCATGACGAATGGCATTGCGCATATGTGTCTTTATGCCGGGCTTGTACAAATGTGTTGCTGCAGCACCCAGTGCACAGAGCACGAGTTCTGGATGATGTCCCCGATCAGCTGGACCCGACGCTCCTGCGTCAGGCCGGCTTTAATGTGGCATTCAATGAACGGCAAGATTGTCTCCTCGAATCCATTATTTCAGGCGGCTGATCAATGCTTTGTCGTTGGCCGCGCCTTCGACGTATTCCGGAAGATGCTCGCCGTGCTCGACGAAGTTGATGCCACGGCCTTCACGAATCACGAAGAAAATGTCGTCCTTCGTCTCTCCGGTCGCCTCACTGACCACACGTAGCAGGCCCGCCGCAAGCTGCCGCTTCTGCTCGTCGGTCCTGCCAAATCGCATATCACAAGAAATAAGGGCCATCTGTCTCTCCTGAGCCTGTGTCGTTACTGGATTCCCCGGTGTTTCGCCGGGAACTTTGGTGCCGGACTCACCTTCGCCATGAGTTGCATCAACTCAGAAATCGAATGCTCATCCAATGTCGAGACCAGATGAATGATCTGGCCTCGAAGCGCTTCATCGGCATATGGCTCGCTCAGCCAATGGAATTTCTCGACCGCGCGCTCCCAGCTGAGCGGATTGCCGAGACCGCCTTCAAAACCGACGTGCTCGGCAGACAACTCGCGGCCGTCCTTGCACCGGATCGTCACCCTGGTGTTCAGCGCCTGGGGATACTGGGCGGTGAATGCCGGATCGGGACGCACGGTGACCTTTTTCAGCAGTGCCTGCGCATCGGCTGCCTGCACGCGCTCGGGCTCCAGCTGGGCTGGGCCCTACCTGGTCGTCGAGCAGGGCGGCTGCGATCAGGTATTTGAGGTTGTAGTCCGCTTGCTCTTTGGTCTGCGGATGATCCTTGGGACCGAAGGCGCCACCGCCCGCGATGTCGAAGCCCGTCTGGAAGATGTCACACACCACTTGCTCGACGTCTTCACTTTTCACGTGGTTCTTGCGCTTGAGCGCAAGCGTGGCCTCGAGCACTGGCTGGCCGTGGATCAGCGAGCAGTACTTCTTCATCACGGACTGGAAGATGATCTCGAGCCGCTGATCCTCCCAATCGACGTCAATTGGCTGGTCGAACATCCGGACCAGGCCGTTGGGCCCTTCAAACAGGCGAAGCGGACCGGTGAACCCGCGCTTTGCAAGCGACGCCGCATAGACCGCGCGCATGCCAGTGATGCCCGGGGAGAATCCCTTCCATTGCGAGACCGGCTCGGAATGAACGCAGGTCAACGAAATGTTGTCCACGGTGGCGATCGCTATCGCATGGGCGAGTTGCTCCTGATCCAGGCCAAACAGCTTGCCCGACCCGGCCGCCGCTGAAACTGCGAGCTGGATAGCGTGATTGAAGCCCTTTGCCATCACCGGAACGACTGCCGTAATACGCCCCTGGATCTCATACGCTACCGCCAGCGCGAGCATGAAGTCCTCGCCGCTCGCGGACACATGCACAGCCGCCGCCAGGATGGCGCCGAAATTGTCGCTGGGGTGGCAAAGCCCGCCCGGCGACATGTAGCTGTCCAACAGATCGACGTAGCGGACTAGGCCGGAGTTGTACAAGGCGGCCTGGTCAGGCGATGTCTTGCCGCCGCCGATCAGCGAGCACGAACCCGAGCCACGGTATTCATCGAACTGCTCTCGCAGTGCCTTGAACGGGGTGCCAGGAAGCGCCGCAATCGCACAGCCGAGACTGTCGAGGATATTGCGCTTGAACAGATGGCGAGCCTGCGGGGTGAGTTGATTCGCTCGCGCGTTCGAAGCGAACGTTCCAATACGTTGAACCGTGGTGGGTGCAGTCATGTCTGGAAGCTGTCTCTTTAGGAGTGTCCAATCGCAACAAGTGTGATCTGCTCTGGCAACAAAGCGTCACGCCTTGGAGACGAAGTTTGGACCGTTCCAGAAGAGAAGCAAGCGAGGATATTGCATAGGGTTATCTATCGCGCAGATAGCCCCTCTGCTCCCCGATATGTCGGGTCGGAATGCGATGCTGCGCGCCGCCGGCAAGGGCTGGCCGCGCGCATTGCCTCCAGACTGCATTGCAAAACAACCTTATTGAATCTTCAGGGAAGGCCTTTTCAGTTGTGCAAATTTGTCCGGTTTAATCGATATTCCCGGACGCAAGGCGTGAGCGGCACCGGGCTTGTACGCCGCGCGCCTGCACGAAGAAATCCGTCCCAAGTTGCTTGAGACCGTCCGGGAAATCGAGCGCAGCCTCGGGCAAGGCGCGCGCGAGCCGCAAGCCGAACGAGCGGCACTGAGTCCGTCGCTCTGACGCGGACGTCAGAACAACTGCTTGTTCGCGTCGTAGTGGACCACGATCTCGTTCATGGCGGCGAGCAGCGCCTCCGCGCCACCGGGAAGCGCCTGCTCGACCGCGCGCATATAGCCCAGTAGCTGGTTCTTGGCCATCTCGGCGACTTCCATCGTGATGCCTTCGTCGTCGTGAAGAATCACATAGGAACGCGCGAATCCATACACCAGGAAGTAGGCGGCCGCATGCGACGGATCGCTTTTCATCAGTGTCGGCATGCTCTCCTTGACCCTGAGGAAGGCATCGGTGCCCGGTACGCTTGCATTGAACTGCTCGGTGACAGTGCTGAACGTCATGGTGGTCATCGCTGGTTTTGAAGAAGGAGGATGGAACGAACTGAATTCAAACCTGCTGGAGCATGCGCCGCAGCAGCGCCGCACCGTCAGCCCCCTTGTAGGCTCGCTGCCACAGGGACTCGACCATGTGCGTGTACAGGGCAACGGCTTCGGGCGCGGCGGTCACGGAAGCGATGCCGGATGAGATGTTCGGGAACTCGCCGAAGCGGAACGGGCTGACCGCCACATAGGATCCGCTCGGGCGCTCGAAGACCTGAAAGGTCGCGTTCGGCATGCTCTCGTCGACGATGCCGATCTGCATCCCGATGGGCTGCTTCTCCAGCAGTTCGGCAATGCGCTCGACCTCCGCACGCGCCGCGAGCGACCGCTCCATCCTGGTGGCAGGCGGCAGGTCCATTTTGCCGACAAGTCCGAAATGGACGAAGCGCTCCAGTTCGCGCAGCCCGATCAGGCTGACGATGGGCGCAGGACTCGACACGAACGAGCGCTTGCGCTCCTGCAGCAGCTCCATCATGGCCCGGATGCGCTTGTCATCGAGGTGGTCGCCGCTTTCCCGCAGCATCTGCTCCAGATAGCGGTCGTAGTCGGGAGAAGTGAGCAGGAAGGAAATGGGCTCGAAGTGCGCCAGAATCCGGGTCGCGCCCTGTTCCAGCTGGCGCATGCGCTCGATATAGGCCAGCGCCGACGGATAGTATTCCGTCCCCGCCCCCAAAAGCGACGCGAGCGAGGTGTCAAGGATGCCCGCCAGCTTCTCCAGCGTCTCAATTTTTACAATCTCGCCCTTTTCCATGCGGTAGACCGCGGCGCGCGAGATCCCCAGCACTTCGGCAATTTGCTCGGCACGCAGCTCCGCGCCCAGGCGATAAGCCCGCAGGCGGGCGCCAATGGCCTCGAAATCGATCATTCCGGCTGCGGTGGCACGACGATCCATCACTGTCTCAATAATTAGATTGCTGTCACTATAGCACGCTGGCGCGGGACAGCAATGGCCTCTTTTTGCGGACTCGGGAGATACCCTGATCCCATCAAAAATTCCTTGCCATGGCTATCGGGGACGAATAGTCTAAAAAAAAAGATTTCCACTGCATGACGCCCGGTTGTACGCCCCAGGTCGGCTACCGGACGCAGGTGTAGTGGGTTTTTAGATGCCATCGGTCTAAAAAAGGAGACAGACATGACAAAGCATCCGCCTTCCGCGCCAGCACCCCACTCCCCAGGCGCCCGATAAGCCCCTGCCGCAGCAAGTCACGACTACGATATCCAGAGGACTGTTCCCCATGGAAGCAAACGCCAAAGCATCGATGGCCCCCGCCGGTGCAATTCCTGAAGAAAAGACGTCGCCCTATGCCTGGAAGGCCCTGGCCGGGTCTGCCATTGGCTACGCAATGGACGGCTTCGACCTGCTCATCCTGGGCTTCATGCTGCCCGCCATCAGCGCAGCGCTGCTGCTGAACACCAGCCAGTCCGGCGCGCTGGTGACCTGGACGCTGGTAGGCGCCGTCGCCGGCGGCATCATCTTCGGCTCGCTCAGCGACCGGTACGGCCGCGTGCGCGTGCTGACCTGGACCATCGTGCTGTTTGCGGTGTTCACCGGCATGTGTGCGTTTGCGCAAGGATTCTGGGACCTGCTGATCTACCGGACCATCGCCGGTATCGGCCTCGGCGGGGAGTTCGGCATCGGCATGGCGCTGGCGGCCGAAGCGTGGCCGGCCAGCAAACGGGCACGCGTCTCGTCCTATGTCGCGCTGGGATGGCAGGCGGGGGTGCTGATGGCGGCACTGCTGACGCCGCTGCTGCTGCCGGTCGTCGGCTGGCGCGGTATGTTCCTGATCGGCGTGCTGCCGGCCTTCGTTGCCTGGTTTGTGCGCAACCGCCTGCACGAGCCGGAAGTCTTCGTGCGCAGCACAAGAACCGAGAAGAAAGCCAACGCCTTCAGGCTGCTGGTCGCGGACAGGCGCACCACGCGGACCAGCCTGGGCATCGTCATCCTCTGCTCGGTCCAGAACTTCGGCTACTACGGGATCATGATCTGGCTGCCGACATACCTGTCGAAGGCGCTTGGTTTCTCGCTGACCAAGTCCGCGTTGTGGACCTCGGTGACCATCGTCGGCATGATGATCGGCGTCTATATCTTCGGGCACCTGGCCGACCGCATCGGCCGCAAGCCCACCTTCCTGATCTTCCAGGCGGGTGCCGTGGCCATGGTCCTCACTTACGCAAAGCTGTCGGACCCGACGACGATGTTGTGGGCAGGCGCCGTCATGGGCATGTTCGTCAACGGCATGATCGGCGGATACGGCGCGCTGATCTCCGAGGCGTACCCGACCGCCGCCCGCGCTACAGCCCAGAACGTGCTGTTCAACATCGGCCGGGCCGTTGGCGGCCTGGGCCCCATCGTGGTCGGCGCGCTCGCTGCCACCTACTCGTTCCAGGTCGCGATCGCCTTGCTCGCCAGCATCTATGTGCTGGACATGCTTGCGACCTTCTTCCTTATCCCTGAACTCAAGGGCGTCGAGCTGGAATAACAGCACGCAATGCCGCGCTCCCATTGCGCGAGCGCGGCGGTTTCAAATCAGCAGGAGTCATCATGTCAGCAACCGTGTGCGGTGGGCGCAGCAGCGCCACCGTCGCTTCCTATCGCTGCCGGGTAGTCGAGCACTACTGGGTCAACCAGCGCTACAAGTACATTCGCCTGGCGTCGGACGCGCCGATCGCCACCATGACCAGGCCCGGGCAGTTCTATCAGCTCAAATGCCCCAGCACCGGTGACGAGGAACCGTTCCTGCTCCGGCCCATGAGCGTGTACGGCGCCGGCCCGGCCGACGGCACCATCGAATTCCTCTACAACGTGACCGGCGTCGGCACGCGCGCCATGTCGACCCTGCTGGTCGATGGCGAGATGGATATCGTGGGCCCGCTGGGCAATACCTTTACTTTCGCCCCGTCCTTCCGGCGCATCCTGGTCGTGGCCCGGGGTGTCGGCCTGGCCACGATGGCACCGCTGATCCGGCAAGCCGCGGACGCAGGCGTCGCCATCACTGCGGTGATGTCGGCGCGCAGCCGCGACGACCTGATGGAGAAAGAGTTCCTGCGCGGCGCTGCCGCCGAGGTCCACACCGTCTTCGACGCCGACGGTACGTCTTCGGTCGAAACCGTTGCAGTGCTGCTGCGCGAGCTGATCGACGCACAGCGGCCCGATGCGGTCTACACATGTGGCTCGCATAGACTGTTGATGCTGCTCCAGCGCATCCTCGGCGACTACCCCGCCGTCAGGGGAGAGGTGGCCATGGAGCAACGGATGGCCTGTGGCATGGGCGTATGCCTGTCCTGCGTGCGCCTGTTCGACTGCGAGGGCGACAAGCAGTTTCTCAGGGTCTGCCGTGAAGGCCCGGTGTTTCCGATTCGCGAAGTGGTTGGGGAGGTGGATTTTGGCTAATCTGACTGTACGGGTCGGCGACCTGACGCTGCGCAATCCCGTGATGCCCGCCTCCGGCTGCTTCGCGATCGAGTACCGCGAAGCGATGGACCTCAACCAGCTTGGCGCCCTGGTGATCAAGAGCGTTTCACCGAAGTCCCGCGCCGGGAATCCCACGCCCCGCGTTGCGGAAGTCCACAGCGGCATGCTGAATTCCATCGGCATTCCAAGCAAGGGACTCGACTACTACCGCGGCAGCGTGCTGCCGCCCTACACGCAATACGACACACCGGTCGTGGTCTCGATCTCCGCCGACACGGCGGAAGAGTTCGCGCTGGCTTGCGAGGAGATGTCGCTGCCGGAAGTCGCGGCCATCGAGGCCAATATCTCCTGCCCCAACCTCGAGGCCGACGGCATGGCCTTTGCCATGCTGCCGGAGACCACCTACAAGGCAGTCTCCGCGATCCGCCGCCGCACCAGGCATCCGTTCTGGGTCAAGCTGACCCCGAACGCCAGCAATATCGCCGCCGTGGCGCGGGCCGCCGAGGACGCTGGCGCCGACGCCATCGTCATGGGCAACACCGTGCTCGGGATGGCGATCGACATCCGCACGCGCAAGCCCAGGCTTGGCAACGTCATGGGCGGCATGTCGGGCCCAGCGATCAAGCCGATTGCGCTGCGGCTGGTCCATCAGTGCTATCGCGCGGTGCGCATTCCCATCATCGGCTGCGGGGGCATCCAGAACGCGGACGACGCCGTCGAGTTCATGCTTGCCGGTGCCAGCGCGGTCCAGGTGGGCACCGCCTCGTTCCGTGACCCTGGCGTGATGCAGAAGATCATCGACGGGCTCCATGCCTATTGCGAAGAGACGGGCACCGCGGCGATCCGTGACCTCACCGGACAGGTGAAGCTCGACCGTCAACTGAGCGACCGCTGGTTGCGCTTCGCGCAGCAGTCGGGCTGAGCCGGCAGCCATCCTCCCGGACCAGGCCGCGTCACGCTCTCGCGTGGCGCCACCAATCATGCTGGACATGTCATGGATATTCTGGAACTAAAGCCCGTCGCGGAACAGCTCTTCCGGGACATACGCGAGCTATCGTTTGACGGCGTTGGCGTGACGCGCGACAGCTACGGCGCGGGGGAAACGGCAGTGGCCGAATACCTGCGGCGTTTCGCCGAAGGTCATGGCCTGCGCGTAGAGGCCGACCGCGCGGCCAACCTCGTATTCCGACTCCCGGAGTCGGAGGCGAGCGCGCCCGCGGCCTGGGTTGGGTCTCACATGGACTCCGTGCCCAGGGGCGGCAACTACGATGGCCTCGCGGGCATCGTGGCCGGGTTGCTCTGCCTGCTCGGCCAGAAGCAAAGCGGGACGTACTCGCCGGTACCACTGAAGGTGATTGCTTTCCGCGGGGAAGAAAGCGCCTGGTTCGGCAAGGCCTATATGGGCTCGGGCGCTGCGCTAGGCAAGCTGACGGCTGACGACCTGGCACTGGGACATCGCCAGACCGGCCAGACGCTCGGCGCAGCCATGGCTGCCGCAGGCGCAGATGTTCAAGCGGTCACGAACCAGGAGGTGCTGTTCGATAAATCCGCCGCCGCGGCCTATCTCGAGTTGCATATCGAGCAGGGCCCGGTCATGGTGGCGCGCCAGCTGCCGCTTGCCGTGGTCCCCGGCATCCGCGGCAATGTGCGGCACAACCGGGTCACCTGCGTCGGTGAGCCGGGGCACTCCGGCGCAGTGCCGCGCTGGCTGCGCAAGGACGCGATGTTCGCGGTGGCGGACCTGATCACGCGCCTGGACGAACACTGGAAGGCGCTGCTGGAACGCGGCATCGACCTGGTAGTGACGACCGGCATCGTGTCCACCAGCCCGGAAGAGCATTCCATTTCCCGCATCCCCGACACCGTGCACTTCAGCTTCGAAGCCCGCAGCAAGAGCGCCGAGACGCTCGAAGGCTTCTATCAGTTGTTCCGCACCGAATGCAAGGCGATCGCGCGGGACCGGGGCGTTCGCTTCGAGTTTGACCGACGTATCGATGCCGCGCCCGCCGTGATGGACGGCCGGCTCTCCGACCTGCTGACCGAGCAATGCAAGCGGGAGAACCTCCCCACCGAACTGGTACCGAGCGGCGCCGGCCACGACGCGTCATTGTTCGCGAACGCCGGCATCCCCACCGGCATGCTGTTCGTGCGCAACGAGCATGGCTCGCACAACCCGGACGAAGCCATGGACATCGACGACTTCATGCTGGGCGTCAAGGTCCTGTCCA
Source organism: Cupriavidus sp. PB-02 (assembly GCF_058252315.1). Classification (NCBI taxonomy): domain Bacteria; kingdom Pseudomonadati; phylum Pseudomonadota; class Betaproteobacteria; order Burkholderiales; family Burkholderiaceae; genus Cupriavidus; species Cupriavidus sp. PB-02. Next base: position 464,575 of record NZ_CM177695.1, on the reverse strand, counting down.
ACACCATTTCGAGCCTGTAAGGCCCACGAAGTCCCGGATATCCCCAATGCCTGAGACCCTGACCATCCGCCGCCCCGACGACTGGCACCTCCACCTGCGCGACGGCGACACGCTTGCCGCGGTGCTGCCGCATACGGCACGGCAGTTCGCCCGCGCCGTCGTGATGCCTAACCTGAAGCCGCCGGTGACAACGATCGCGGCTGCCATTGCCTATCGCGAACGTATCCTCGCAGCACTGCCGCCGGGCGCACGCTTTACGCCGTTGATGACCTGCTACCTCTGCGACAGCACCCGCCCTGCGGAGATCCGCGAGGGCTTCGAGGCAGGCGTCTTTAGCGCCGTGAAACTGTACCCCGCCGGGGCCACGACCCACTCGGAGTACGGCGTGACCTCGATCGAGCGCGTGTCCGCCGTGCTCGCCATCATGCAGGAGCTTGGAATGCCTCTGCTGGCCCATGGCGAGAGCACCGACCCGGCGGTGGATGTATTCGACCGGGAAGCCGTGTTTATCCGCCGCACCTTGCGCCCGCTGCTGGCGGCGTTTCCACGCCTGAAGGTCGTGCTGGAACATATCACCACCGAAGACGCGGCCGACCTCGTCATGCGCGATGACAGCGCAAGGCTGGCAGCAACCATCACGCCCCAGCACCTGATGCTGAACCGTAATGCCATGTTCACCGGGGGCATTCGCCCGCACTATTACTGCCTGCCTGTGCTCAAGCGCGAGCAACACCGCCTCGCGCTGCGGCGGGCAGCGACATCAGGGTCCCCGTCCTTCTTCCTCGGCACGGATTCGGCGCCCCACGACACTTCCGCCAAGGAGGCCGCCTGCGGCTGTGCCGGGATCTTCAGTGCGCCAACCGCGTTGGAGGCCTATCTCACCGTGTTCGAGGAGGAGAACGCCATGGCACGGTTCGAAGGCTTCGCCAGCGAGCACGGCGCACGCTTCTATGGCCTCCCGCTCAACGAAGGCACCGTCATCCTGCACCGGACCCGTACCCGCGTCGCCGGATCGGTATCCCTTCCCGACGGCAAGCGCATCCAGCCCTTCCTGGCGGGCGAGACGCTGGAATGGACACTGGCATCGCCTAGTCTGTAGATATCACCAAGCTGCAGGGAGCCCCTGATGAACACCCCCACATTCCGCATCGAATCCGACCTGCTAGGCGAGCGCGACGTGCCCGCCGACGCCTACTACGGCGTCCACACGCTCCGGGCCGTCGAGAACTTCCAGATCTCCGGTACGCCGATCTCGGCCTACCCCAACCTGATCCTCGCACTGGCAGCGGTCAAGCAGGCCGCGGCGGAGGCCAATGCCGAGCTTGGGCTGCTGCCGGTCCCACTCAGGGATGCGATCATCGCGGCCTGCCAGGAAGTGCGGGAAGGCAAGTTCCACGACCAGTTCGTTGTCGACACCATCCAGGGCGGGGCCGGGACCTCGACCAACATGAACGCCAACGAGGTCATCTGCAACCGTGCCCTGGAGATTCTGGGCCATAAGCGCGGCGAGTACGCTTACCTGCACCCCAACGAGCACGTCAACATGGCGCAGAGCACCAATGACGTGTATCCCACCGCGCTGCGCATCGCGACGTTCTTCGCCATCGGGCATCTGCTCGAAGCGATGGAAGTCCTGCGGGCCGCCTTCCACGACAAGGCAGTGGAGTTCGCCGGCCTGCTCAAGCTCGGCCGCACGCAACTCCAGGACGCCGTGCCCATGACCCTGGGCCAGGAGTTCTCCACTTACGCCGTGATGCTGGAAGAGGACATGGCGCGTCTGCGTGAAGCCTCCGCGCTGATTCGCGAAGTCAATCTCGGCGCCACCGCCATCGGCACCGGCATTACCGCCCACCCGGATTACGCCGCCAAGGCCACCGCGGCCTTGAGCCGGATCACGGGCATCGAGCTGCTCACCGCCCCGAACCTGGTGGAGGCAACCCAGGACTGTGGCGCCTTCGTGCAGATTTCCGGGGTACTGAAGCGCATCGCCGTGAAGCTGTCCAAGACGTGCAACGACCTGCGCCTGTTGTCGAGCGGGCCGCGCGCGGGCTTTGGCGAGATCAACCTGCCACCGATGCAAGCCGGCTCCTCCATCATGCCGGGCAAGGTAAATCCGGTGATCCCGGAGGTTGTGAACCAGATTGCCTTCGAGGTCTTCGGCAACGATACGGTCGTGACGTTCGCCGCGGAAGCCGGGCAACTGCAGCTCAACGCCTTCGAGCCCGTGATTGCCGCGAGCCTGTTCCGCAGCTTCAAGCATCTCACCAATGGCTGCTTCACCCTCGCGGAGAAATGCATCAAGGGCATTACCGCGAACCCTGAGCGGCTGCGGGAAACGATCGAGCGCTCGATCGCGCTCGTCACGGCGCTGAACCCGATCATCGGCTACAAGAACGCCACCGCGGTGGCCGCAGAGGCGTTTGCCAACAACACCAACATCCGCGATGTGGTGCTGCGCCGCAAGCTGATGACAGCAGCCGAGCTCGATGAAGCCCTGCGCCCCGAGGCATTGACACAGCCCCGGGTCTATCCGTCCAACCCTCCGCGCGAGGGCGGTCCAGCCAGATGAATTGGAATTGCCATATGTCATTGAGTCGCAATGAACTGACCCTGGGCACCTCCGTCGCCCAGGCCTTGCTGGATGCCGGCTGCATTGCACGAGCTGGCGTCGTTCCTTGCCAACCCCGCCGGCTGGTCCCAGGCGCATGGGGGGCATCGGCGCGACATAACGCCACCGGTCTCCTGAAGGCACTGACGGTAGCCGTCTGAAGGGAAGAAGTACACCGCGCGGCAATCTCGTGGGCGTCATCAGCACGGTCCGCGGCCACCGCTTGCCGCTGCCCCGGCAGTGATCTAGCGCCTTTTTACACCCATCCCCGTCGCTGTGGCTGGCGGCCATCTCATGGCCGCCACGGGCTCCCTTTTCCTTATTTCAACCAACTACATATCAATACGAGGAGACATCATGGCCAAAAGACCGCGCAACGCTGCACTGTGCACCGCCCTGCTGACAGCGGGACTAGGCTTCAATGCCAATGCGCAATCGAGCGTGACGCTGTACGGGCAAGTCGATTCCTACATCGGCAGCACACGCGCCGCGGGCGGGGAACGCGCCTTGGTCGTCGGTGCAGGCGGTATGCAGACGTCCTACTGGGGGATGAAGGGCGTCGAGGATCTTGGGAGCGGCATGCGTGCCATCTTCGACCTGAACGGGTTCTACCGCGTCGATACGGGGCGATCCGGCAGATCGGATACTGACGGCTTCTTCACCCGCAGCGCCTTCGTGGGCCTGCAGAGCAATCGCTACGGTACGGTCAAGCTGGGCCGCAACACCACGCCATACTTCCTGTCGACGATCCTGTTCAACCCGCTGGTCGATTCGTACGCGTTCGGGCCATCGATCTTTCATACCTACAAGGCCGCCACCAACGGACAGGTCTACGACCCCGGCATCATTGGCGACTCCGGCTGGTCGAACTCCGTCGTGTACTCGACGCCGACGTTCGGCGGCCTGACCGCCAACCTCATCTACGCCTTCGGCGAGCAGGCCGGCAGTACCGGCCAGAGCAAGTGGGGCGGAAACCTGACCTATTTCAACGGCGCATTCGGAGCCACGGCAGCGTTCCAGCAAGTCAAGTTCAATGCGACACCAGGAGACGTCACCGCTCCCAGCGCCCTGGTTGGCTTCAACAAGCAGAATGCGGCCCAGGTCGGACTGTCTTACGATTTCAAGGTGGTCAAGATGTTTGCCCAGGGTCAGTACATCAAGACCGATATCAATGGGGGCGCGGGCGACATCAGACACACGAACGCCCAGCTCGGCGCCTCGGTTCCCCTTGGCGCTGGCAGCGTCTTGCTGTCATACGCGTACGGCCGGACCAGGCATGGCACTAACGACTTCAGCAGGAATACCGCGGCAATCGCCTATGACTACAACCTGTCAAAGCGCACCGACTTGTACGCGGCCTACTTTTACGACAAGCTGACTTCCCAATCCCATGGCGATGCGTTCGGGGTGGGGATGCGGCATCGCTTCTGAGCCTTGCGTTCCTAAGCCAGCGCCACCTCCCCCGTCATCGCCAACTGCCAGCTAGGCGGGCTGCCAATGCTCGCCGTCAGGTGCGTGCAGAAGGCCTTGACCTTGGCGCTGGCGTGCTGCGTCGCGCGCAGCAGGTAGATGCCCCCCTGCGCTTGCGGCAACAGCCCGTCTAGCGTGAGTTCCACCAGGCGGCCCGCGCCGATATCCGGGCCCACCGACCAGTCTGGCATCAGCGCGATGCCGAGCCCCTGGAGCACAGACAGCCGGCGCGCGTCACAGTCATCGCACTCGAGCGCAAAGGTTGCCTGTGCGCTGTGCGCCGGTGTCAGCAATTCCCGCCAGCCGCGCATGCTGGTGCTGTGGCCACGATCGATGAGGCGGTGCCGCCTGAGTTCATCCGCATGGACGGGGCGTCCATGTTGCGCCAGGTAGGCGGGGGTCGCACAGATGATGTAGCGCTGATCGGATATGCATCGTGCAATCAGCGAGCTGTCGGCCTGCTGGCCGACACGTATCACAACGTCGAAGCGTTCCACCACGGGATCCACCACGCGCTCGGTCAGCGCCAGCTCCACGGTCAGGCGCGGGTATTGCGCGTAGAGCGCGCCCAGGTGCGGCACCACGTGGCGCCGGCCGAAGGCGGGAAGGCACGCTACCCGCACCAGGCCACTGACGCCCTGCTCCAGCGCGGTGACGGCGTCGCGCGTATCGCTGAGTTCATGCAGGATGCGCGTGGCCCGCGCGAACAGCAGGTCGCCGGCGTCGGTGCGGACCAGCGCCCGGGTGGACCGCGTGAACAGCGGCACGCCGAGCTCCCGCTCCAGCGTGTCGATCTGGCGGGCGACCGACGACGCGACCATGCCGCGCTGGCGAGCCACGGCCGAGAAGCTGCCAGACTGCGCGACTTCGACAAAGATGGCCAGGTTTTCGGCGAAGCGAGCGGATTCCATTTTTGCGATCCTCGCAAAGGCGTTGCGCGAGCACATCAGCTTCCCGCGTGTATGGCGGCGAGTTTAACATTCGACTGGCCAACGCAACCGGCGAGCTTTGGCGAAATAAGCAAAAGTGAAGCGCCGGACATATCAAGACCGACAACGGAGCCGATCCCGATGGAGACAACTGCAAAGATGACGATGCCCCACGTCCGGCGACGCCTGACGGCCGCTGGCATGCTCGCCGCGATCGCCGTGGCGATGGCCGCGCCCGCCAGCGCTCGCGCCGAGAGCTGGCCCGCCAAACCCGTGACGCTGATCGTGCCCTATGCGGCAGGTGGCACGGTCGACAAGGTCGCCCGCCAGGTCCAGGACGGACTGCGCAAGCGGCTGGCGCAGCCCGTGATGATCGACAACCGCGCTGGCGCAGGCGGCACCATCGGCACCGGGCAGATCGCGCGCAGTGCTGCGGACGGCTACACCATCGGCATGGTGTTCGATGCCTTCGCCACCGAGCCTTATATCTATCCCAAACTGCCGTACGCCTCGCACAAGGACCTGACCGGCGTCTCGTACATGGTGCGCTCGCCGATGGTGCTGGTCGTCCCTGCCAGTTCGCCTTACAAGACGCTGCAAGACTACGTGGCGGCGGCGAAGAAGCCAAACGCCGTGTCTTACGCGTCGGTGGGTGCGGGCAGTTCCAACCAGCTGGTGGCCGAACTGTTCCATGAAGCGGCCGGCACCAGCGGGATCCATACCCCGTACAAGGGCGGCGGTCCGGCGATCAATGACCTGCTCGGCAGCCACGTCGATTCGATGATCGCCAGCCTGCCGCTGGTGTTGCCGTACGTACAGGCCGGCAAGCTGCGCGCGCTGGCCGTGACCGCGCGGCAACGCGATGCGCGACTGCCAGCCGTACCGGCAGTGGCCGAAGCCTACAAGGGGTTCGAGGCCTATTCCTGGGTGGCGATGATCGCGCCGGCAAAGACGCCGCCGAACGTGGTCGGCAAGCTCGCGGCCGAGGTCAACGCCACGCTGCGCGATCCCGCGATTGCCAAGCTACTTGCGGACGGCGGCTTCGAAGTCATTGCGGGGGATGCCGCGCAGGCCAACAAGCTGATCCAGGAAGAATCCGCACGCTGGGGCCGGCTGATCAAGGCTCGCCATATCGCAACGGAATAGGTGCTCGCCCATCATGCAACCGTTTATCTACCAGACTCACCCGCAACGCATCGTTTTCCGTCCCGGCGCGCTCGCGGCGCTGGGCGAAGAGGTCGACACCCTCGGTGCCGGCAAGGTGCTGGTGCTTTGCACACCGGCGCAACGCGACCTGGCCGAACGTGCGGCGGCGGTGCTGGGCGCGCGCTGCGCCGGCATCTTCGACGGCGCGGTCATGCATGTGCCGGTGGAACAGGCGCGCCTGGCGCGCTCGACCGCGGCTGAACTTGGCGCCGATTGCGTGGTGGCGATCGGCGGCGGCTCGACCATCGGACTGGGCAAGGCCATCGCCCTCGAATCGGCGCTGCCGATCGTTGCCGTGCCGACGACCTATGCCGGATCGGAGATGACGCCGATCTACGGCATGACCGAGGGCGGGCTCAAGCGCACGGGCCGCAATGCGCGGGTGCTGCCGCGCACTGTGATCTACGATCCCGACCTGTCTCTCGGCCTGCCGGTTCCGGTCAGCGTGACCAGCGGGATCAACGCCATCGCCCATGCCGCCGAAGGGCTGTACGCCGCGGACCGCAACCCGGTCAGCGAATGGATGTGCCGCGACGGCATCGCGGCGCTGGGCCGCGCCCTGCCCGTCATCGCACGGGGCAGCGGGCAGGATGACGCAGAGGTGCTGGCGGCGCGCGGCGATGCGCTCTATGGGGCCTGGCTCTGTGGCGCCGTGCTGGGCAGCGTCGGGGTAGGCCTGCACCACAAGCTTTGCCACACGCTTGGAGGCACCTACAACCTGCCCCATGCCGAGGTGCACACGATCGTGCTGCCGCATGCACTGGGCTACAACGCGCCGGCGGCGCCGGAAGCCATGGCGGCCGTCGCGGCCGCGCTGGGACGCGACAGCGTCAGCGGTGCGCAGGCGGTGTTTGACCTGGCGGCTTCGCTGGGCGCACCCGTTGCGCTGCGCGATATCGGCATGCGCGAGGAAGATCTCGATCGTGCATGCGAGCTGGCGCTGCGTGAACAGTATCCCAATCCACGCCCGCTGGACGCTGCCGGCATCCGGCAGCTGCTGGATGATGCCTTTCATGGGCGGCGACCCGGCTGATGCCGGTCACACCCGGCCTGCGGCAAGGCGGCGGGCCGGCGCCCATTAACAATCGATTACATATACCGGGATCTGTTTGCACTATCCTCCGCAGCCAAAATGACGCCGCGGCCAAACCCTTGCTGCCGGGCGCCCAATGACACGGATGGAGGAGAACGCATGAAAACGATCCACTCGCTTTCCCTGATGGCAATGGCCATGATGGCTGCCGCCTCGGGAACCGCTCACGCGCAGCATGTTGTCGGCGGGATGGGCGAGGAAGTCAGGATTGGCGCTTTTTCCGGCCCGGCGCACGGCAACGGGAATCGGGGCCTGTCGGATAGTCGCGCATTCAATGCGGCGAAGCGGGACAAGGGACGCACGCGGAGCACCGAGCGCCATGATGCGCGCCCGGGCACCGTGCGCGCACCGGCATCCTCGATGCCGGGCAGGCATTTGCCCTAGCCGACCGGAGACGAGCGCCCGCCGGTTCGGGCGTCATGCCCCGGGCCTGCCCTTCTCCGTCTTTTCCCGCTTCTCGCCTCCCAACGTCATTCGGGCTTCACGCCCGCATCCTGGATAACCTTCTCCCAGCGCACCTTCTCCGCCTGTACGAAGCGCGCGCTCTGTTCCCGGCCTTGCGCCATCGGATACGTGCCCAGGTCCTTCAAGCGCTCGATGAAGGCAGGCTGCGCCAGACTGCTGCTCACCGCCCTGTTGATCTCGTCGAGCACGGCAACCGGCGTGCCCTTGGGCGCAAACATCGCGAACCAGCCCTTGGCGACCAGTCCGGGTGCCACGTCCTTCGCCAGCGGAATGCCATCCAGTCCAGGCAGTGCGGTGTCGGAGGTGACCGCCAGCGCCTTCAGCCGGCCGCTGCGCACCAGCGGCACCAATGGTGCGATACCGTCGACATAGACCGGCACATCGCCCTTCACCACGGCCTGGATCGCCTGGGTGGTGCCGCTGAAACTGACCTGCCGAAACTTCGTCTTCTGCAACTGGCCCATCATCTCGGCGGTCAGGTGCGGCACGGAGCCGCGGGTCGGGCTGCCAATGGTGATGTCGTCCGGGCGCGCCTTGCCTGCCTTGAGCACATCGGCAAGGCTCTGGTACCCGGCCTTGGGGTCGGCGACGAACATCATCGGCGTGTAGGCCAGGGTGGCGGCCACCTCCGTGTCGCGCTGGATGTCGAACTTCGCTTCCTTGTACATCATCGGCGTGATGACGGCGGCGGCGGCATGGAACAGGCCCAGCGTGTAGCCGTCGGGGGCCGATTGCCGCAGCGCGCTCATCGCCACGATGCCGTTGCCGCCGGGGCGGTTCTCGACGATGACCTGTTGCTTCCAGGTTGCCGTCAGCCGCTCGGCCACCTGCCGGGCAATGATGTCGGGGGCGCTGCCCGCGATCGATGGCACGACGATGCGCACCATCTTGCCCGGATAGCCGGCAGCATTGGCAGTGGCTGCGGCACTGAACCCGGCCAGAAGAAGCAGCCCGAGGCAGGCGCGACGTTTCATGTTGTCTCCCGTATGTAGCACATCGTCGCCGGGGGCGTCATTGGCGATGAATATTTGATATAGCGTCAATTAATTCTAATTTAATTGGTGTCATCTCAAATAAGGACTTACCACTACCGGACCTCGCTGCATGCGAGCAAAGTCAGGGCGGCGTCACGAACGACGCGCCCTGGCGGAATGGGACAACGAGGAAAGGGAGATCAGGCGGCCTTGCTGCGCGGCTTGCGTGCCGGCTGGCGGTTCTGCTGCTTCCACGCTTCTATGCCGTCGAGCGTGATGCGCAAGCCCTCCTCGAAGGCGATATCGGAGGAGAGCCGGGAAAAAGCCTTGCTGACAAAGCGCGCGCCAGGATATTGCAGCTCGGACGCGGAATCGAGCTTCTTCTCGATAAAGCCCTGGTGGTATACGGGCAGCTGGCGCGATGCTTCCGCCATGCTGGCGGAGACCAGATACTGCGCGATCAGGTGGTAACCCAGCGCCACCTGCTCCGCGGTAAAGCCGCCCTGCATGATCGCCGACGTCATGCGATTGAAGAGCTCCATGCCGTAGTCGGTCTCACCCGGTGCCACGTCCTGGAACAGGCGGAAGCGGTTGTGCGACGCGACATAGATGCTGACGCCGGGATTCTCCACCGCCACTTCGAAGCTCAGCCGCGCGATGGCTTCGACATCGGCGCGCCAGTCCCCGGTCAGCGACGGCAGGCGCCCTACCCGCTGGCGGTAGTAGTCGTTGAGCACGCCGGAAACCAGCTGGTCCCGGCCGCCGAGGTAATAGTGGATCAGGCCGGGTGCCACGCCGAAGTCCTTGGCCAGCTGCACCATGGAAATCTGGTCCAGCGGCATGGTCTTGGTCAGCTTGATCGCGTGCTGCAGGATGGCCACGCGGCTGAGCATCGGCTCGGCGCCGATGGGCGAGTCGGTCTTGGGCGGCCGCCCACGGCGGCGCGGCGCAGAGGGCACCTCGGGAGCTTTGGGCGCCTTGCTGGCGGCGTCGGCGGAAGACTTGCGGGCGGCGGGCATCCTGGATTTACCGGTCGATGGCACACGGCCGCAGAAAAATTGCGGCCCTGGGAATTCTACCCCGGCGCACCCGCATTCGAAAAATCAGGCGCCGGCCGGCTCTGGCATGCTGCCGGCATGCGCGCAGGACCGCCGATACCTGCCGAGCGACAACGTCAGCACACCCGCCACCAGCAGCATGTAGGGCAGCACCACGAAGGGCACGCCGTAGCTGCCGTGCCGGTCGAACCAGGCACCCAGCCCGATGGGCCCGATCACCGCGCCAAACCCGTAGCCGGAGAACGCGACGCCGAACAGCGCACCGAACGACCGCAGCCCGAAGTACGACCGGACCAGGTAGGAGATCAGGTCGCCTTCCGCCCCGATCGTCAGGCCGATCAGCGTCGCCGCCACCAGCAGCATCTGGTAGTCGTTGCTCGAACCGAGCAGGTAGATGCCGGCCGCGCCGCCGATAAAGAAGACACAGGCAACGAACGGCGCATGGATGCGGTCGATCAGGATACCGGTCAGGATCCGGCCGATCAGCAGGCCGACACCGACCATCGAGGCACTGCGTGCGGCGTCGGCGGGATTGAAGCCCTTGTCCGCAAACATGGCTGGCAGGTGCGGGCCCAGCGACAGCGTGGCCGAAGAGCCGAGCACGAACACACCCCAGATGGCCCAAAGGCGGTAGCTGCGCAGGGCCTGCCTGAGCGGCACGCCTTCCGCCAGCGCTGCCTGCGCTTTCGGTTGGCCAACTCCGGCGGCGCGCCGCTCGCGCAGCAGCGCACAGGCAAGCAGGGACAGCATGATCGAGCCGATGCCCAGCGCCACATAGGCCGTGCGCCAGCCGTACCCGGTCACAAGGTACTGCGCGGTCGCGGGCATCAGCACCGTGCCGGCGCCCAGCCCGCACATCGCAATGCCCAGCGCCAGCCCCAGGCGCCGGTCGAACCATTGCGGGAGCACAGCCAGGTAGCCCAGCACGGATGTCGCCGCACCGAACACCCCCACCACCACCGACAGGCTGACCCACAGCGCCTTGCTGCCGTTCTGCAGCGCCATGCATGCGGTGGCGAGGCCGAACACCAGCGCCGAGACCGAGATCACCTTGCGGATGCCGTAGCGGTCCATCATGGTCCCGACCAGCGGACTGACCACGGCCAGCCCGAACATCGACGCGGCATAGGACAGCGAGGCTTCCGAGCGGCCCCAGCCGAACTCCGCCGCCAGCGGCTTCACGAACACGCCGGCAGTGGCATTGAACAGGGGCGCGTAGCCCGCGAGCATCCCCAGTGCGGCGCCGAGTATGACCGCGACATAGGTCCAGCGCCCGGCCGGGGGCGCCGGTTGGAGGGCAGGCTGCATGGTGGTTGTCTCCGTTTATGGTGTGGCGCCGCCTCTGCGGGCGGCGGCGGGAAAGCCTGGGTACCGCTAGGCGAGGCCGGTCTTGCTGCCGAGGTAGGCGCCGGCGTTGGGCGCCTCGGCCAGGATCCCGAGCCGGCGCATCATCTGCCGCGCCGTGCAGACTGCGGTCGACGTGACCGGGATGCCGAGCGCCAGTTGCGCCTGCTCGATCGCCGGCAACGAGGGCATCTGCACGCAGGCGGACAGCACTACGGTGTCCACGCCGGCCGAGTCCAGCCGTTTGACGTCTTCAAGCAACTGCATCGGGTCGCGCGCGCCGACATCCAGGTTGTCGAGAATCGAGAAATTGATGGCGTCCTTCACCACGATCCCTTCGCTTTCGATGTACTCGACCACGGTGCGCGTCAACGCGTCGCTGTAAGGGGCGAGCAGCGCAATGCTTTTGGCGCCGAAGTCCCTGAGCTCCTCCACCAGCGCGCCGGCGGAGGTCATGATCGCCGGCTGGTAAGGCACACCGTCGATGGCGGCGTTCAGGTCTTCGATCACCTGCCGGTGATATCCCTTGCCCATGCACATGGTGGCCACCAGGCAGGCGGTACTCATGATGTCGACGCGCGCGTCGGCAAGCTCCTGCGCGCAGCGGCCCATGTCGCGGTTCATCTTCTCGAGCTCTTCCGCCACCACCCGGTGCATGCGCACGCGGCTCGAATGGAAAGAGAAGCGCTCGGGAAGCACCTGCATGCGGCCGGCGAAAATGGCCGGCACTTCGCGCTCCATCGTGATATTGGAGCTGGGAACGATTTGTCCGATTCTGTATTGCATGATGGTTGCGAGATAAGGCGGTGCTATGCGGCTGCGGCGGGTCGCAGGAAGGCCGACAGCGCCGCGCGCAGCGAGTCGGGGATGGGCGTGCCGACGCGCTCGTCCAGCCGTACGCAGATCGGGGAGAAGGTGGCGTCGAACACTGCCGCGCCCTCGGGCCGCCGCGCCATGCAGCGGATATCGTAGGAGCGCGTGCGGATGGCTTCCACCCAGCACTCGATGTCGATCACATCATCCGGCCACAGCGTGCCGATGAACTCGAAGCGCATGGCCTTGCACGGGGTGCCCACGCCATGCACGGCGCCGAGCCGGCCGGCGCCGCCGGCGATATGGTCCGAGAACAGGCCGACCGCGCCGAGCAGGTAGTCCGTGAAGCGGCCGGTGTAGACCACGCCGGCCGGGTCGCAGTCGCTCCAGCGCACCGTGCGGCGCACCACGAAGGGCTGGTCGCTCAAGACGTACTCGGTCGCGCGGATCATGGCTGCTGCCCTGCTTCCACGGAGACGCCGGCTGCCGTAAGCTCTGCCAGCAGGTTCGGGTATTGCTCCTTGAGCCGGTTCAGGTCGACCCGCCCGGTGCGGGTCATGAAGCGGAAGACAAACTCATGCGGCGTGGGCAGGTCCATCCATTCGCGGATGCGCTCATACCAGTAGTACGAGGCCTCCGACGCGCGGATCAGCTTGGCCTTCTCGGGGCGGCGCACTTCGTCGTAGCGCTGCAGCGCGGCCTGGACGTCATCAGGAAAGGCGACGATGGCATCCGCCAGTGCGATCGCATCCTCCATGGCGATACGCGTGCCGGAGCCGATCGAGAAGTGCGCGCTGGTCAGCGCATCGCCAATCAGCACCTGGTTGCCGACATGCCAGGTATCGTTGATCACGACCGGGAACTGGCGCCAGACAGAGTTGTTGGACACCAGCTTGTCCCCACCCAGCTCCGCAGCAAAGATCTTCTCGAACAGCGCCTGGCGCTCTTCCTGCGTCATCGTCTCCATGCCGAAGTCGATCCAGGTCTGGTGGTCGCACTCGGCAACGAAGGTGCTCATCGAGTCCGAATACGGATAGTAGTGCGCGACGAAATACCCGCCCTTGTACTTGCGGAACACCAGCGCCGGGTTGGGAAAGGCTTTCTCCACGCCATACCAGGCGAAATGGTTGGTCAGGCTGCGGCGTCTGGTGCCGAACCCCTCCTCGTTCGCGGCGCGCAGCAGTGAATTGACCCCGTCCGCACCGACAACGAGGTCGGCATCGAGCGCCGCGAAGTCGCTGATGTGCTTGTTGTAGGTGATCCGCACACCCAGTTCCCGCGCCTGCGCCTGCAGGATCGACAGCAGCCGGATGCGCGGGATCGCGCCGCCTCCCGCGCCCGGGCGCTTCATCGTGATCGGGAACTCATGGCTGACGATCGAATGGCGGTCGCTGAAGCGCATTGCCTTGGCCAGTTCGTCGACCACGGTCGGTGAAGCGGCACGCAGGTTCGACAGGCCGGTATCGGCCAGCACCACGCCGAAACCAAATGTGGCGTCTTCCGGGTTTTGCTCGTAGATATCGATGTCGACCGAAACCAGCCGCTCCTTCAGCAGGATCGACAGGAACAGGCCGGAGGGGCCACCGCCGATGATGACGATCTTCATTTTGCGTCCCCGGGTGAGATGACCAGTGCATCCATGTCGAACTGCTCGATGCGGCCTGCCAGGCCGCCGGTCAGCGCGCCGTACCAGACTGCCGGCTTGAAGCCCAGCGCCTTGCGCCGGAAGCTGATGGTGGGATTGCCGTCGATGCGCACGTAGCCATTGCCGAGCGCGGTGGTGGCGTAGCCCTCGGTCTTGCCGGCGACATCGATCAGCGCCGCGAACTCCGGCACGTCCAGCACGAACACCGATGCCTTGCCAGCGGATTCGGCCGGCGCGGCGATCTGGCCGGCCTTGCGCTGCCACACCGGCTCGATCGATCCGAAGGGCTTGCCGTCCTTGGCCTCGTTCTCCAGTTCGATGGCAGCTTCGATCGTCAGCTTCGCGTCCAGTGCGTCGGCCTCGCTGAACGGGCGCACCTGCCACGTGATCTCGATCGGGTAGCCGTTCGGGTCGTTGAAGTAGATCGACTCGATCACCTCGTGGCGGATCTGGTAGCGCAGCGGGATACCGACCGCCTCCACGCGCTGGCGCCACAGCAGCAGCTCGGCCTCGTCGCGCACGCGCCAGGCGGTATGCGTGGCGCGGTCCTGGTAGTGCTCGCGCACGGTCAGCCAGTCCGGGCGCTCGGTGCCGATGTAGTAGAAGAAGGCGATGGTGCTGCCGTTGCCGCTGTCGAAGAAGAAGTGCAGGAAGTCGGCATGGTTGTCCGGGCCCCAGCCCTTGGCCGAGATTGCGTGTACCAGCGGCAGGCCCAGCAAGTCGCGGTAGAAATGCACGGTCTCGGCCAGCTTCCAGGTGGGACGCGCCGTGTGGTGAACGCCATGCAGCTGCACGGACGGCGCTGCGCCAGGGTTAGTCGCTTCGGTCATATCACGTCCCTTCGGTGGTGGTGCTGCGAGCCGCTTCGGTCTCGAGCGTCTGGGTGATCTGCTGGCGCAGCAGGACCTTGCTCAGCTTGCCGGAGGCGGTCAGCGGGAATTCGCCGATCACTTCGAGACGCTCCGGCCATTTGAACTTGGCCAGGCCCGCTTCCTGCAAGTACTGGGTAAGCTGCGACAGGGTCAGGCTGGTGGCGGGCGGCTTGGGCACGACAAAGGCGCACACGCGCTCGCCGTAGATACGGTCCGGCATGCCCACCACCGCGCTGGCGAGCACGGCGGGATGCTGGTTGATGACGTTCTCCAGCTCCTCGGCGTTGATCTTCTCGCCGCCGCGGTCGACCACGTCCTTGATGCGCCCGCAGAAGAAGTAGTAGCGCTTGCCGTCGACGACGCGCGACGACATCAGGTCGCCGGAGCGGTAGAAGCCATCGGCCGTGAAGCGCGTGACGTCTTCCTGCTCGGACTTGTAGTAGCCGCGGATGGTGTAGGGGCCGCGGAACAGCGCCTCGCCGGCATCGCCGTCTGCAACGGGATCTTCGGTGCCGGGGCGGACGATCTTCACTTCGTCATAGGCGGACACAGGGCTGCCGATTGAGGTGTCCCGGATCTCCTGCGGGTCATCGCGGCGCGCGAACATGATCACGCCTTCGGTCATGCCGAAGATATGGTGCGTCGGCGAACCGGTGAGCCGGGTCAGGCCAGGACCGTTCTTGGGCGAGATGAAGTTGCGGCGCGCACGTTCCGCAGCGCCGGCCTTGGCCAGCTCCGGCGCGATCCGCGTTAGGATCGGCCCGGCCACGCCGAACCAGGTTGGCCGATAGTCCCGCACCAGTCGCTGCAGGTTCGCTTCGCCGATATCGGGTGTGACGGTCACGGTGGCGCCGGTCAGCAGGAACGGGCCGAAGAAGCAGCCCATGTTCAGGTTGTGCATGCACGGCGTGGGGAAGAACAGCACGTCGTCCTGCGTGTAGCCGTTGCATGCCGCGACCGCGCGCATGTTGTACAGGTACTCGTTCTGGAAGCGCGGGATGATCTTGGGCACGCCGGTGGTGCCGCCAGAGAGCTGGAAGACGGCGACCTGAAAGGGATCGAGGCTGACTTCGCGCAGCAGCTCGCGCGCCTTGTCCAGCGGCATGTCGCGGATCAGGTCCGCCAGCAGGGCTGCGCTGCCGCGACGCTCGCCGCGCGCTTGCAGGATGTAGTCGAAGCTTGGCACTTCCGCCTGCATTTCCTCGGCGAAAGCAACGTCGTCAAACTTGGGATCATCGCCCTGCACGAGATGCAGGCGCGCCTCGCAAAGCTGGCCCAGGTAGCCGATCTCCAGCTTGCGGAAGGCCTGCAGCGAGCACAGCGGAATGATCCCGGCCTTCAGGCAGCCGAAGAACGCCAGCAACAACTCATTGCAGTTGCCGCACTGGAATACCGCGCTGTCCAGCGGCTTCATGCCGAGCGCCAGCAGCGCCGCGCCCAGGCGATCGGTCTGTTCGTCGAGTTCGCGATAGGTCAGTTCGCCTTCCGGGCCGGCCAGTGCAAGCCGGTCGGCATGGCGCCGGAACGATTCCTGGAACGCGCCCGCCAGCGTTTCGCCGGTCAGCACGCCTTCGGCGACATAGCGCCGCAGGCGCTCTTCGTCCGGATATCTGACGCCCTCCAGCAATTGCGGCGGACGTACGGTGTGGATCTGCAGCATGTGTCTCTACCCTAGTTATCGTGGGAGCGGGTGCCTGTATGTCGGGGGGACGGCGCCCTGCTCTGTTGGGTTGGCGCGGCTTACACCATGTTCTCGAGCAGCCACTCAACGATGTGCCGGCCGGCGATGCGCTGGCCGGGCTCTTCGTCCCGGCTCAGGGCCATGCCGTGGTGATTGCCGCGCACGCGGATGTATTGCTTCTGCTGGCTGGGGATCTGGCGGTAGATCGCCTCGATATCCGCCGGGAACGTGCATTGGTCGCCGGTATATTCCAGCAGCAGGGTCGGCTGGTGGAGCGCACCAATGGTCTTGTCCAGCGCGGCGTTCGACGACAGCCCGGACCAGCTCGACAGCCACGATTCCGGCGTCACCACGCGCCCGAAGCCGACGCTGCCCCAGTTCGACACGAACGGATCCTTGCCCCACAGCGAACCGGTCTTGCGGTCGGAAGGATCGAGCGAGATGTCCCACGAACGCAGGTCCGCGTCCGTGCGCCAGACCTGGAAGATCGGCGCATGCGCGGCAACGCGGCGGTCCGCGTCGGTGCCGGTGCCCGCCTTGATGCGTTGCCGCGCTTCTTGCTTGGCCTTGAGCATCTGCCTGGCCCGCGCATCGATGCGCGCCACGCGCTCGACTTGTGCGGCGCGGTAGCGCTCAACGAACGCCGGTTCGTACTTGCCGCGCCCGCTTGCGGCGTCAAAGCCGTTGTCCGCCGAGAACGGATCCAGGGACGGGTCGGCCTGCATGGGATCGTCCTCGTCGGTCACGGAAGGATCGACGCCGCTCATCAGCAGCTTGCCCTGGCCGGGATGCGGTGACACCAGGATCATGCCGTCCACCTCCGGCATATTCACTTCAGCGAGATTGGTGGGGCGTCCGCCCGGGGTTCGTGCGATACGCTGCTCCGGCGGCGTCAGGGCCTGCTGGTTGTAGAATGTATAGAGCCCCGCGCCGCCGGAGTTGCCCAGCAACACGATACGCTCGTACCCCAGCTCGCGCAGGTGCGTCATGCCGGCGGCGACGTCGAGCAGCGCGATCTCGTGCTCCAGCCGCAGGTCGTTGCCGATCGAACGCGGACCCTGAACCCAGCAGGCGCAGCCGGCATCCAGCACGAACGGCACCAGGTAGTGGGTGATCGCCATTTCACGCGGATGCATCAGCGAGACGACCGTCTTTTCCTTGCCGGTCACCGTGAACAGGAAACCGAGCGTGCGCTGGCCGTCTGCCGTGCCAAGTGCATAGGGAACCATCTGGTAGGGACGGGACATCAGCCGCGCATCCCATGATGCACCTCGCATGCCCGCTGTCACCTGCGCCTTGTCTTGATCAGTCACGATGTCTCCTGTGATAAATGCCACCGTCTCAATAATGTAGGTTTTATTTGATATGGTGTCAAATAATGGTAAACCTTGCCCTGTCGCAGCTCACCCGGAAAAGAAGTGGCACGCGCTGCAGGCGCATGCCACCAAAGTACGGCAATGCCGCACAGAAGATGCCGGGAGACGCAGGCGGGATCAGAAGCTGTGGCGCATGCCAATCACGGCGCCGATCTGGTTGGCACCCGGTACCACCGAGCCGTCATAGCCGTTCGCGCTGAGCGCTGAGCCGCTCTTGTTCTTGGTGTATGACGCGGTCACATAGGCGTCGGTGCGCTTGGAGAGCCGGTAGTCGGCGGATAGCACGAACGAGAGCGGATCCTTGGCAGAGGTGCGGTCATTGGTCTTGTACACCGCCCCGGTCAGCATAAAGGCCGGCTTAATGCTCCAGTTCGCGCCAGCCCAGTACAGGTCGGTGCGCGTCATCGATGCCAGCAACTGGCTGACCAGTCGCCGATACCCCAGGTAGGCCGTCACGGGCCCCATATCCATGGCCGCGGCGCCGACATAGCGCCGCTCGGTCAGCCCCGCCTTGGCAGCCGAATTGCCGTTGAGCTGGTCGTACACGCCGCCAATGCGAAACTTGCCGGCCTGGTAGCTGAAGCCCGCGCTCATATCGCGACCGACGCGGCTGTTGCCTGGTACTTCGGAGCCATTCGCCACGGTCGAGTCGACGCCAAAGCTGTAGAGGCCCGCCGCCGTCAGGCCACCGAACTTGCCGGTGTACTTCACCGCGTTGTCCACGCGCCCGGCGAGCCACGGGTCATGGCTGAAGGACGAGTACTTGGGCGCAAAGAACATCGGGTCGAACGAGATGATCAGGTCGAACATCAGGTTGTGATGCCGGCCCGCCGTCAGCTGCCCGAACGTGCTGCTATCCAGGCCGACGTAGGCCTTGCGCCCGAAGAGACGCCCACCCTGCGAAGCCATGCCGGTATCGAGCACCATGCCGCCTTCCAGCACGAAGACACCCTTCAGGCCGCCGCCAAGATCCTCCACGCCACGCAGGCCCCAGCGGCTGCCGGCAATATTGCCCGAGGTCACGCGAAACAGGTTTTCCCCCTGCCTTGATGCGTCGGGAACGTGATTCAGGTATTCGATGCCGGCGTCAGCAACGCCATACAGGGTCACCGACGATTGTGCATGGGCATGCGGAGTCGCCGCCGCGAGCATGGCGCCCGCGATGGACAGGGATCTTTTCATTGCTCCTCCGGTTATGGGAATCGCCCGCCGGAGCAGTCATGGTGTCTCTCGGGGGCGCGCGGTCTCGCGATTTGCAGCCGCGCCATCCCTGTGACCAGAGAGAACTACCAGCCTTTACCTCATTAATTGAGACCACATCAATAATGTACGGTATATTGATACTGTGTCAAATAATGGTTTTCCCCGAACCGCCGGTCGTGGCTGGAGCCAGGTCTCTATCGACGTGCAGCCCGTCCGCCGTACAACGCTGCGCTATGCCAGCTGCAACGTACTGCCTCGCACTTCGATCTTCACCGGATCGGTCTTTTTCCACTGCTTCTTCGGCACGACCAGCTTCCAGACTGCCTCCTTGTCCGATCCGCGGAAGAACGCCACCACGCCGACATATTCCGAGTCGGCATGCATTGGCTCGCTCAGGCTCACGCTTGCATTGGGGCGCAGGATGACGTCCCTGGTTGCAAGCAGATCCGGCTTTAGCAGCTTCGAGGTCGTTCGTCTCCAGTTGTGCGTAGCCCAGCTTCTCAAAGGTCTGCGGCGTCTTCAGCTGGTAGACCCGCACCACTGTCGACAGCGATTGTCCGGCGCCGTTTGTATTTAGTGACGTGCGACTGGTGAGGTCGAGGTTCATGGTCTTGATCTGGGTGGTGAAAGCCCACTTCGCTGCCTCCACCGTGCCATCCTTTACCGTCTCCCCGACGCCGCATCCCGCGAGCGCAAGGATGGCTGCCATGGCTGCGCCACGGCTCCGAAGCTGCCGTCTTGGGGAGAATACAAGCAGTACTTCGAGCGCGACGCCGCGCTCGAGCGTCGTTTCCAGATGATCAAGGTCGACGAGCCTGACGATGAGAACGCCTGCCTGATGCTGCGCGGCCTGAAGGACCGCTATGCGCAGCATCACGGCGTGCACATCACCGGTGCGGCCGTCAGTGCCGCTGTGCGCCTGTCGCGCCGCTACCTGACCGGGCGCCAACTGCCGGACAAGGCTGTCGATCTGCTCGACACTGCAGCCGCCCGCGTACGCATGAGCCTGGAGGCTACGCCGGTAGCGATCTCCGCCTGCGAAGCGGAATGCGCGGCGCTCGAGGTCGAACGCACCGCCCTACTGCAGGACCAGGGAGCCACCGGCGCGCAGGTCGGCGAACGGCTGGCGGCCATCGATGCCCGCCTGGCGGCGCTCGTCATCGAGCTTGACCAGTTCGGGCGCGCCTTCGCCGAACAGAAGAATGCTGCCGAGACGCTGATCGCGTTGCGTGCCCAATGGCAGGCGACCGCCGACGAGTCCGTGCGCCGCGACCTTGCGCAGCCGATCCAGGCCGCACACGCGCTGGCCAGGCACGGGCAGGCCGCACTGCTTCACGCTGAAGTCGACGAGACCGCCATTGCCCGGGTGATTGCCGACTGGACCGGCGTGCCGGTCGATAGCCTGCTGTCGAACGAACTGGTCACCCTGCTGGAACTGGAGGCACGCCTGGGTCACGCCGTGGTCGGCCAGGACGAAGCGCTCGCCGCGCTGGGCAAGAGCCTGCGGGCGGCCAAGGCGAGGCTCAAGTCCGAGCACGCCCCAATTGGCGTGTTCCTGCTGGTCGGTCCTTCCGGCGTCGGCAAGACGGAAACGGCCCCCGCGCGCTGGCCGAACAGATGTTCGGCGGTGAACGTTCGCTCATCACCATCAACCTGTCGGAATACCAGGAAGCGCACACCGTCTCGCAGCTGAAGGGGTCGCCGCCGGGCTATGTCGGCTATGGCGAAGGCGGTGTACTGACCGAGGCGGTGCGCCAGCGCCCCTACAGTATTGTTCTCCTGGACGAAGTCGAGAAGGCCCACCGCGACGTGCTGAACCTGTTCTACCAGGTCTTCGACCGTGGCTTCATGCGCGATGGTGAAGGCCGCGTGATCGACTTCCGCAACACCGTCATCCTGATGACCTCGAATCTCGGCAGCGAGCAGCTGCTCGCGGCGACCGATACCGCGGTGCAGGCCGGTACCGAACTCCCGACCAGCACCCTGATGGAGGCAATCCGCCCGCTTCTGGTCGATCACTTCCAGCCAGCGCTGCTGGCGCGCTTCCAGACCATCGTGTATCGCCCGCTGTCGGCCGAGGCCATGGCCACGATCGTACGGATGAAGCTCGGCAGGGTGGCCGGCAGGATCGCGCGCCGCTTCGGCGCGCCACTGCAGTGCGATGACGCGCTGGTGGCGGAACTGGTCCGGGCCTGCCTGCTGCCCGAATCCGGCGCGCGCAACATCGACAGCTTGCTCGATCAGCAGATCCTGCCGGTGCTGTCGCGGGAGTTGCTGGTGCGCATGGCGGACAAGCAGGCGCCGAAGTCGATCCGGCTGTCGTTCTCCGAGGGGGACGGCATCGGCTTGCACTTCGAAGAGCCGGTGGCGGCAACCGAGGCGGGCGCGTGATGCGTGGCGGACCGGGACTCTTCGAAGCCGTGACGGGATACTTCGCCAACGGTGTTGCGGTCGATGAATTCGACGCGGCGACGCAGACCTTCCTGTCGGTGCAGGACAATATCCAGCGCATTCTCAACAGCCGCCGCGGCGGCCTCGCGCACCTGCCGGACTATGGGTTGGGCGATCTGTCCAGAATCTACCGCCATCTGCCGGCCTCGGCGCACACGCTCAAGCACGAGATCGAGACCACACTGCTGCGCTATGAGCCGAGGTTGAAGGCCATTGACCTCGCCATCGACGAGACCGAGCCTGGCATGCTGCTCAGCTTCACCATGGGTTGCCATCTGCATCGGGTGGGGTTGGTGCGGTTCGGGACGCATTTCACGCCCGATGGGCAGACGCGGCTCAAGCTGCTGAAGGCGGACCGTGAACGCGAGTGACGTCGCAGCGCGCTAGACTTCCGCCATCCCCAGGAACTGCTGCAGTTCCGCCGTCTTCGGCCGCGCAAAGACCGCCTCCGGCCGCCCCGCCTCGCGCACCTTGCCCTGATGCATGAAGACCACGCGGTCGCACACCTCGCGCGCAAAACGCATCTCGTGCGTGACCATCAGCAGGGTCATGCCATCCGCGGCAAGGCCGCGCACCACTTGCAGGACCTCATTGACCAACTCCGGATCCAGCGCGGAGGTAATCTCGTCGCACAGCAGTGCCGCGGGTTGCATGGCCAGCGCGCGTGCGATCGCCACACGCTGCTGCTGGCCACCCGAGAGCTGGTCGGGATAGGCATCGAACTTGGCCGACAAGCCCACCCGCGCCAGGTTCACTTCGGCCAGCAAGCGGGCTTCGGATTCCGGCACGCCCTTGACGATCATCGGCGCGAGCATTACGTTGCGTCCGGCGCTCAGGTGTGGAAACAGGTTGAACTGCTGGAAGATCATCCCGACCTTGAGCCGCAACGCCCGCAACTGCACTTCGCTGTCGGCAAGGTGAGCCCCGGCAACGGTGATGGCGCCCGAGTCGATGGTCTCCAGCCCATTGACGCAGCGAAGCAAGGTGCTCTTGCCCGAGCCGCTCTTGCCGATGATGGCAATCACTTCTCCCGGCTCCACATTGAGCGAGACGCCCTTCAGTACCTGGTTGCTGCCAAAGGACTTGTGGACCTGGTCAATGGCGATGAGCGGCATTGAATTTCCTCTCCAGCGAATTGCTGTATTGCGATAGCGGCCAGCACAGCGCGAAGTAGATCAGCGCGACGGCGGCATACACGGTGAACGGTTGGAAGCTGGCATTGACGATCATGGTGCCGGCCTTGGACAGCTCGGTGAAGCCGATGATCGATGCCAGCGCGGTGCCTTTGACGATCTGCACGCCAAAGCCGACGGTGGGCGCCACCGCGATGCGCAGGGCCTGCGGCAGGATCACGTAGCGCATCTGCTGGATATAGCTCATGGCCAGGCTGCCTGAGGACTCCCACTGCCCGCGCGGGATCGCCTCGACGCAGCCACGCCAGATCTCCGCGAGGAACGCGGCGCTCCACAGCGTCAGCGCCAGCCCGGCGGCGAGCCATGCGGGCACTTCGATGCCGAACAGCGCCAGGCCGAAAAAGGCCAGGAACAGCTGCATCAGCAACGGCGTCCCCTGGAACAACTCGATATAGACGCCAGCCGCGCGCCGCAGAAGCGGCCGCTTGCTGCTGCGCAGCAGCAGCACCAGCGTCGCCACCACGCCGCCGCCGACAAAGGCCACCAGCGACAGCACCACGGTCCAGCGCGCCGCCAGTAGCAGGTTGCGCAGGATGTCCCAGAAGGTGAACTCGATCATCAGGATTTCCGCACAAGGAGTTGGTGGCCGATGCCGCGCAGCAGCTGGCGCAGCAGCAGCGCCAGCAACAGGTAGACCCCGGTACTAACCAGGTACACCTCGAAGGCGCGGAAATTGCGGCCCTGGATGAAGTTCGCGGCGTAGGTAAGGTCTTGCGCCGCGATCTGGGAGCAGACCGCCGAACCCAGCATCACGATGACAATCTGGCTCGACAACGCCGGCCAGATTCTCTGCAGCGCCGGGCGCAGCACGACATGACGGAACACCTGCAGCGGCGACATGGCCAGGCTGCCACCGGCCTCGAACTGCCCGCGCGGCGTGGCGGCCACGCCGGCGCGGACGATCTCGGTGCCGTAGGCGCCCAGGTTGATCACCATGGCCAGCGATGCGGCCACCATTTCAGGCAGGTGAACGCCCAGGCTTGGCAAGCCGAAGAAGATAAAGAAGAGCTGGATCAGGAAGGGCGTATTGCGGATCAACTCCACGTAGGCGCTGACGCACGCGCGCAGCCAGGCCGGCCCCTGCGTCCTGGCCCACGCACCGAAGATGGCCAGCGCCACGCCCAGCACCCCACCGGTGAGCGTGAGCTGGGCGGTCACCGCAATGCCCTTTAGCAGGACGTCGGTGTAGTCGAACACCGACATGAAATCAAACTGGTATGCCATGAGGAAGGACCGGTCCCAACGCCATCAAAGCTGCGCCGGCAGCGGCCGCAGCAGCCACTTGATCGACAGCGAATTGAGCGAACCGTCCTTCTTCGATTCGGCCAGGATCGCATTGACCTTGGCCTGCAGCGCCGTCTCGCCCTTGTTCATGCCGATAAAGCATGGCGAGTTCTTGATCAGGAACTTGGTCTCCGGCGCCTTCGGCGGGTGCTTGGCAATCAGCGCCGACGCCACCACGTTGCCGGTCGCGATCAGCTGGACCTGGCCGGACAGGAATGCGGCAATGGTGGCGTTGTTGTCCTCGTAGCGCTTGATGACCGCGCTGGCGGGGGCGATCTTGGAAAGTTCCAGGTCCTCCACCGCACCGCGGGTGACGCCGACGGTCTTGCCTGCCAGATCGGGGGCACCCTTCACCGCCAGGTTGGCGGGACCGAACACGCCGTTGAAGAACGGGGCATAGGGCTCGGAGAAGTCCAGCACCTTTTCCCGTTCCGGGTTCTTGCCAAGGCTGGAAATGATGAGGTCAACCTTGCGGGTCTGCAGGTAAGGCACGCGGTTGGTGCTGGACACCGGCACCAGTTGGAGCTTTACCCCCATCTTCTTTGCCATCAGGGCGGCGACATCGATATCCAGGCCCTGCGGGGCCATATCGGCGCCGATTGAACCAAACGGCGGGAAGTCCTGTGGCACCGCCACGCGCAGCACGCCGGCCTTGGCGATATCGGACAAGGTATCCGCCTGGGCGGCCGGCAGGCCCGTCATGCAAACGCCGGCAAACAGGCCCAGCAGCAGTGCGCGGCGGCCAGCCGAAGCCGTAGCGCGCACGCGGGCAATCATGGCGGAACAAGGGTTGTGGAGCATCTGGGCTTTCCTCTTTGCCGAAGGTTGGACTTTTGTCGAAGCCACCACTATTGCAAGTAGTATGCCAACCTTGTATGCAAATTTTGAGAGCAAGAATGAGGATTGCGCCACTGTGGAAGCGCTGCGCGGACCACGGGCATCACCAGGGAGGTGCAAGCCCGGGGCGAGATTGGTGCATGGCCGCTGGCTCAGGGGATGCAGACTGAGATTCGCTGGTGGCGAGGGCCACGGCCCGTGCGGTCAACGGCGCCCTGCCGCGTCAGCCGGCGCCGGCGTCATCGCCCGCCGGCCTTCGCGCATCCATGGTGCTGGCGATCCTGGCGGCAACGCTCGCCAGCGGTGCCACGAACTTTGCTTCGGCCTCGGCCGGCTTCAGCGCGCGCGACAGGTACACCACGTTCAGGCTGCCCAGCACGCGTTCACCCACGCATAGCGGCACGGCGACCGCGCTGATATTGCGCTGCTCGGTCCAGTCGCCGTGGTTGGTACTGAAGCCATCGTCGCGTACCCGCCTGACCAGGTTGCGGATGTAGGTGGCATCGGCCGCGAGCGCGGCCTGCGTTTCACCGCCGGCGCCGGAGCGCAGCACTGAAAGGATGCTTTCCTGTTCGGTCTCCGGGCAATTCGCGAAATAGGCGCGGCCCGCCGCCGTCAGCAGCATCGGCAAGCGGCGGCCGACCATGGCGCGATGAAAGGACAGCGGGCTGAAGCGGTGCGTGGTCTCGCGGATGATCATCGCGTCACCGTCGGGCGTGGTCAGGTCCGAAGGCCATATCACCTGCTGCAGCAACTCACCCATCAACGGCGCCGCGATCGTCGAAATCCATTCGTCGTCGGTAAAACCCTCACTGAGCGCGCGCACCTGCAGCGTCAGCCGGAAGGTGTCGTCCGACTCACTGCGGCGCACGAGTCCCTCGGCCACCAGCGTCTCCAGCAAACGCCTGACCGTGGTGCGGTGCAGGCCCGTCTCCAGCGCCAGTTGCTGGGCCGTGGCACGCCCGCTTTCCATGCGGTTCAGCGCGCGCAGCACGTCCAGGCCGCGCGTCAGCCCCCTGACACTGGCGTAGACGGCATCCCGGTCCAGGGCCATAAAAAGTCCTTATTAATCAACGCAGTGCATTCCTTGCACAGTTTGCACATTTATTTTGCCGATGGCAACACGGTCTCTAGACTTCCGTCCAAGCAAGTCCTCATTCCAAGACCTCCAGGAGACCAGCATGTCGACGCAAGCCGCCCCCGCCCTTGCCGCCACGTCCCAATCGCCCGCCGCGGCGCAACCGTTCCAGAGCATCTGGGCCGAGCTGCGCGGCGTCACCTTCACCCAGGGCTGGCTTGATGCCGGCGGCATCAGCACCCGCTACCTGCATGCCGGCGAACGCGGCAAGCCAGCGCTGATCCTGCTGCACGGCGTCGGCGGCCACGCCGAAGCCTATGTGCGCAACCTGAAGGCGCATGCCGAACACTTCGACGTGTGGGCCATCGACATGATCGGCCACGGCTGGACCGACAAACCCGCCGGCCCGCGCGAAGTCTCGGCCTATGTCGACCACGTGATCCGCGTGCTGGATGCGCTCGGCATCGAACGCGCCTCGTTCAGCGGCGAGTCGCTGGGCGGCTGGGTGGCAGCTCGCCTGGCCATTGACCACCCCGAACGCGTGGATCGGCTGGTGCTGAACACCGCCGGCGGCTCGCAGGCCGATCCCGTGGTGATGGAACGTCTCAAGACGCTGTCGATGCGTGCGGTCGAAGACCCGGGCTGGGACTTCATCAAGGCCCGCGTCGAATGGCTGATGGCCGACAAGGCCAAGGTCTTCGACGACCTCATCGCCACGCGCCAGGCCATCTACGCGCAGCCCGGCATGGTAGAGGCGCAGCGCGACAACATGGTGCTGCAGGACATGGAGACGCGCCAGCGCAATATCCTGCGCGCGGCCGACTACGGCCGCATCCAGGCATCGACGCTGGTGCTGTGGACTTCCGACGATCCCACCGCGGATGTGTCGGAAGGCCGCCGCATCGCCACCATGATCCCCGGCGCGCTGTTCACGGTGATGGACGGTTGCGGCCACTGGCCGCAGTTCGAGGACGCCGACACCTTCAACCGGATCCACCTGAGTTTCCTGCTCGGCAAGCCGGTACCCGAGGCGACGACGGTCTGAGCCGCTCGCGCCGCAAGAGAAGACCGGAACACATAACACTCAACGGAGACAGACATGACCCACGCCATGGCAATGGCGGGCGGTGACGCTCGTCCTGAAATTGTCGATTGCGACGTCGCCATCATCGGCGCCGGGCCGGTCGGCCTGATGCTCGCCAATATCCTGGGCCTCCAGGGCGTGCGCGTGGTGCTGGTGGAGAAACTGCCGCAGATCATCGACTATCCGCGCGCCATCGGCCTCGACGACGAGGCGCTGCGCGTATTCCAGTCGGTCGGGCTGGCGCAGACGCTGCTGCCGCACACCACACCGAACCACTGGATGCGCTTCGTCACGCCGGGCGGGCGCTGCTTTGCCTCGATCGAGCCGCGCACCGACGAGTTCGGCTGGCCGCGCCGCAATGCCTTTATCCAGCCTCTGGCGGACCGCATCCTGTTTGAAGGCTTGCAGCGCTTTGACCATGTGCGCACGCTGCTCGGCCACAGCTTGGCGTCGTTCACGCAGGATGATCGCGGCGTACAGGTCGATGCCGCGGACGAAACGGGCCGCCGGGCGCGGATTCGCGCCGCGTACATGGTCGGCGCGGACGGCGGCAACAGCTTTGTGCGCCGCTGCCTCGACCTGCCCTTCGAAGGTCGCACCAAGCCCAACCAGTGGATCGTGGTGGACGTGCGCAATGACCCGATCGGCACGCCACATATCTACATGCATTGCGACCCGGAACGGCCTTACGTGTCGGCGGCCCTGCCGCACGGCATCCGCCGCTTCGAGTTCATGGTGATGCCCGGCGAGACCGAGGAAGAACTGTCCCGGCCCGAGAACATGGCCGCGCTGATGCGCAAGGTCGTGGCCGAGCCGGACCAGGTCGACTACATCCGCAAGCGCGTCTATACGCACAACGCGCGCCTCGCCAGCGACTTCCGTGCCGGCCGCGTGCTGCTGGCCGGCGACGCTGCCCACATCATGCCGGTGTGGCAGGGCCAGGGCTACAACAGCGGCATCCGCGACGCCGCCAACCTCGGCTGGAAGCTGGCGATGGTGGTCAAGGGCCAGGCGGGCGAGGCGCTGCTCGACACCTACACGGCAGAGCGCCGCGCCCATGCGCGCGCGATGATCCACCTGTCCGAGGTGGCGGGCGATATCTTCGCGCCATCCAGCCGCGCGGGTGCTGCGCTGCGCGACGGGCTGACCAGGGTGCTGAACGCTTTCCCTTCGGTGAAGCGGTACTTTGTCGAGATGCGCTTCAAACCCATGCCGCGCTACGAGCAGGGCGTGGTGCTGCTGCCCGAAGCACAACGCAGCGCAGGTCTGCTGGCACGCTGGCTGGAACAATCCGGCCACTCCGCCCTGGGCCGCCTGCTCGGCCTGATGAGCGAGAAGCGCGAATCGCTGGTGGGCCGGCTGGTGCATGGCCGCGACCCGGCCGGCAACTCGCCGGTGGGGCGGATGTTTATCCAGCCGATGGTGCGCACGGAAGCCAACACCGTGGAACGCCTGGACGATGTGATCGGCAACCGCCTTGCCATCCTCGGCTGGGGCACGGATCCCACCTTCGGCCTGTCGGCGCAGGCCCGCGCGGTGTGGCGCGAACTGGGCGGCGTGTTCGTGGTTGCCAAGCCGGACCCGCAGCTCGACTATAGCGATGACGTGCCCGAAAGCGTGATCGCGGTGGGCGACGTGCACAGCCGGCTCAAGGACTGGTTCGGCAGCCAGCCCGACTCGGTGGTGCTGCTGCGGCCCGATCGCTTTGTCGCGGGGATGTGTTCGCCGCAGCAGGTATCGGACGCGGTGCTGGCGCTGGCCGGCAAGCTCGCGCTGCGCGGCCCGGCCTCCGGCGAAGCCGACCTGCTCGCCGCCGCCCGCGTGGTTCCCCCACGCGACACGCGCGCGGCGTCCGTCTCGCTTGCCGCAGGAGCCTGACATGCCGATCCACCTGGAATGTCTGTCGCACACCCCGCTGCATGGCTACTACGATCCGGCGCCCGAAGTCGTGGCCGAAGTCGAGCGCGTCCAGGCGGCCGCGCGTGCCCGCGTCGCCGCCTTCGATCCCGAGCTGGTGGTGATGTTCGCGCCCGACCACTACAACGGCTTCTTCTATGACGTGATGCCGCCCTTCTGCATCGGCGTCGCGGCCAGCGCAATCGGCGACTTCAACAGCCTGGCCGGTCCGCTCGACGTGCCGCGCGATCAGGCGCTCGGCCTGGCCGAGGCGGTGATGGCGCAGGACCTCGACATCGCCGTGTCCTACCGCATGCAGGTTGACCACGGCTGCGCGCAGGCGCTGGAAGTGCTGACCGGCGCGCTGGACCGCTATCCGGTGATCCCGGTCTTTATCAACTCGGTGGCGCCGCCGATGGCGAGCTGCCGACGTGCGCGGCTGCTGGGCGATGCGATCGGCCACTACCTGTCGCGGCTGGACCGGCGCGTGCTGGTGGTCGGCTCCGGCGGCATCTCGCACGAGCCGCCGGTGCCCGAGATCGACGGTGCCAGCGAGGAAGTGGCGGAACGGCTGATCGCCGGCCGCAATCCTCCGCCGGCCTCGCGCGAGGCCCGGCAAGCGCGCACCGTGGCTGCCGCGCGCGCCTTCGCCGCAGGCGACAGCCACCTGCATCCCCTGAACCCCGACTGGGACCGGGAGTTCCTGGCCATGCTGGCCGACGGCGAACTGCCGCGCGTGGACGGCATGACCAACGACGCGATCTCGCGCGACGCGGGCAAGTCCGCCCACGAGGTGCGCACCTGGATCGCTGCCTTTGCCGCGCTCGCTGCCAACGGGCCGTATCGCGCCCAAATCGAGTACTACCGGCCGATACTCGAATGGATCGCCGGCTTCGCCGTGATGCAGGCAGACCCCGTTGCCTGACCGCGCACTGACAACGACTTCACCGACAGGGACACCCATGCCCGATCAGGAAACCATCCTCGCCCTGACCGCGCGCCTGCGCGAAGCCGAACGCAAGCGCGAACCCATGGCCCCACTGCGCGGCGAGATCGCCGCCGGCGATGCCACCACCGCCTATGCCGTGCAGCGCGCCAACGTCGCTGTCTGGCAGGCCGCAGGCCGGCGCGTGGTCGGCCGCAAGATCGGCCTGACCTCGCCCGCCGTGCAGCGCCAGCTCGGCGTCGACCAGCCCGACTTCGGCACGCTGTTCGCCGACATGGTCTACGGCGACGACGAACCCATCCCGATGGCGCGCACGCTGCAGCCCAAGGTCGAGGCGGAAATCGCGCTGGTCCTGCGGCGCGATATCGACACAGCCGATGCCACCGTGCTCGATGTGCTCAACGCCGTGGACTACGTGCTGCCCGCCATCGAGGTGGTTGGCAGCCGCATCGCCAACTGGGACATCTCGTATGTCGACACCGTGGCCGACAACGCCTCCAGCGGGCTGGTGGTGCTGGGCGCGGTGCCGGTGCCGCTGGCCGGCCTCGACCTGAAGACCGTGGAGATGGCAATGACCCGCGGCGACGAGCGTGTCTCGCATGGCAACGGCGCTGCCTGCCTGGGCCATCCGCTCAACGCGGCAGTGTGGCTGGCACGCAAGCTCGCCAGCCTGCGCGAGCCGCTGCGCGCGGGCGACCTCGTGCTGACCGGTGCGCTCGGCCCGATGGTGCCCGCGCAGCCCGGCCAGACCTATGAGGCGCGCATCTCCGGTGTCGGCACCGTGCGCGCGAAGTTCGCCAGCGACTGACGCGGCGGCCCGAACGATTTACAGAACATAACGACAGAGCAAACGGAGACAAAGCATGCAACAGCCCCATCGCCCCCATCGCCCCCATCGCCTTCTGGCATCCCTGATCGCGCCGCTCGCCGCGGCCGCCACCCTCATCGGCACCGGGAGCGCCCTCGCTGCGCCGGCCTCGGCTCAAGCGCCGGCGTTCCCCACCCGCCCCGTCACCATCGTCGTGCCGTTCCCCGCGGGCGGCATCACCGACATGATCGCGCGCCAGGTCGCGCTGCAGATGCAGACCGACCTCGGCAAGCCGGTGATCGTCGAGAACCGCCCCGGCGGCGGTGGCCAGATCGCCGCGCTGGCGGTCAAGCGCGCCGAACCCGACGGGCACACCGTATTCGTCGCGGCCACCGAGATGTTCGCGATCAACCCCGGGCTGTACCGCAATTTCTCGTATGACCCGCTCAAGGACTTCAAGCCGGTGACGGCGCTGGCGGCCTCGCCGCTGGTGCTGGTCGTGCCGCAGGGAAGCCCGGCCAACTCGGTCAAAGAACTGGTGGCGATGGCCAAGTCGCGCGCG
Source organism: Cupriavidus sp. PB-02 (assembly GCF_058252315.1). Lineage (NCBI taxonomy): Bacteria > Pseudomonadati > Pseudomonadota > Betaproteobacteria > Burkholderiales > Burkholderiaceae > Cupriavidus > Cupriavidus sp. PB-02. The sequence goes on along the minus strand of NZ_CM177695.1, from coordinate 433,699 downwards.
GACGGCGTCAATTACGCCTCGCAAGGCATCGGCTCGATCGGGCACCTGCTCGGCGGGCTGTTCGCCGACAGTAGCGGTGGCAAGTTCACCCATGTCGCCTACAAGGGCTCGGCGCCCGCGCTGCAGGATGTGATGGCGGGCCAGGTCGACATGATGTTCGACCCGGTGATCACCACCTCCCCGCTGATCAAGGGCGGCAAGGTCAAGCCGCTGGCGATCGCCGCCAGCAAGCGTTCACCGAGCCTGCCCGATGTGCGCACGCTGGCGGAACTGGGGGTGCCGGGGCTGGACGCAGGCGTCTGGTTCGGCATGGTGGTGCGCACCGGTACGCCCGATGCGGTGGTCGCCCGGCTCAACGAATCCGCGCTGAAGGCGCTGAAGGCGCCGGAAGTGGCAAAGCGCTTTGCCGACCAGGGCCTCGATCCCATGCCGATGAGCCCGCAGCAGTTCGGCACCTTCCTCGCCAGTGAAAGCACGCGCTGGACCCCGCTGGTCAAGGCCAGCGGCGCCAGCGTCGAATAACCCGTACAGGAGAATCCCCATGACACGCAAGCTCAAAGCCGCCATCATCGGCTCGGGCAATATCGGCACCGACCTGATGATCAAGATCCTGCGGCATGGCCGGCATGTCGAGATGGGCGCGATGGTCGGCATCGACCCCGCCTCCGATGGCCTGGCCCGCGCGGCCCGGATGGGCGTCGCCACCACGCATGAAGGCGTGCAAGGGCTCACGCGCCTGCCGGTCTTCGATGACATCGATCTCGTCTTCGATGCCACCAGCGCCGGCGCGCACGTGAACAACGATGCCTTCTTGCGCGGGTTGCGCCCGTCGATCCGCATGATCGACCTGACCCCGGCAGCGATCGGCCCGTACTGCATTCCGGTGGTCAACGGCGCCGCGCACCTGGACGCACCCAACGTCAACATGGTCACCTGCGGCGGCCAGGCCACCATCCCGATGGTGGCGGCGGTGTCGCGCGTGGCGCCGGTGCACTACGCGGAGATCGTCGCCAGCATCTCCAGCAAGAGCGCCGGGCCGGGCACGCGTGCCAATATCGACGAATTCACCGAGACCACCTCGCGCGCCATCGAGCAGGTGGGCGGCGCCCGCCGCGGCAAGGCCATCATCGTCCTGAACCCGGCCGAGCCGCCGCTGATCATGCGCGACACCGTGTACTGCCTGAGTGAGCCGGCCGACCAGGACGCCATCGCCGCGTCGGTCGAACGCATGGCCGCGGACGTGCAGCGCTACGTGCCAGGCTACCGGCTCAAGCAGGCGGTGCAGTTCGAGGCCATCCCGGCCGATGCGCCGCTGAACATCCCGGGCCTGGGCCGCCTGGCGGGCCTGAAGACCACGGTCTTTCTCGAAGTCGAGGGTGCCGCTCACTACCTGCCCGCCTATGCCGGCAACCTGGACATCATGACCAGCGCCGCGCTGAACACCGCCGAGAGCATGGCCGCTGCCATGCTTGCCGAGTCCGCTGCCGCCTGACAGGAGCCGATGCCATGAGCACCAACAAGACACTCTATATCTCCGATGTGACGCTGCGCGACGGCAGCCATGCCATCCGCCACCAGTACAGCCTGGAACAGGTTCGCCAGATCGCGCGCGCGCTCGACGAGGCCGGCGTCGATTCGATCGAAGTGGCCCACGGCGACGGCCTGCAGGGCTCGAGCTTCAACTACGGCTTCGGCGCGCATACCGACCTGGAATGGATCGAAGCGGTGGCCGACGTGGTGCGCAATGCGAAGATCGCTACGCTGCTGCTACCCGGCATCGGCACCGTGCACGACCTCAAGGCCGCCTACGATGCCGGCGCCCGCATCGTGCGCGTGGCCACGCATTGCACCGAGGCCGATATCTCGCGCCAGCATATCGAGGCGGCGCGCGAGCTGGGCATGGAGGCCGTGGGCTTCCTGATGATGAGCCACATGACCACGCCGCAGCACCTGGCGCAGCAGGCAAAGCTGATGGAAAGCTACGGCGCGACCTGCTGCTATGTGGTCGATTCCGGCGGCGCGCTGACGATGCAGGACGTGCGCGAACGCTTCCGCGCCTTCAAGGACGTGCTGAAGCCCGAGACCCGGACCGGCATGCACGCCCACCACAACCTGAGCCTAGGGGTTGCCAACAGCATCGTGGCGGTTGAAGAAGGCTGCGACCGCATTGACGCCAGCCTGGCGGGCATGGGCGCCGGCGCCGGCAACGCGCCGCTCGAAGTCTTTATCGCCGCGGCCGAGCGCATGGGCTGGCATCATGGCTGCGACCTGTACAAGCTGATGGACGCCGCCGACGACCTGGTGCGCCCGCTGCAGGACCGCCCGGTGCGGGTCGACCGCGAGACGCTGGCGCTGGGCTATGCGGGGGTGTATTCCAGCTTCCTGCGCCACAGCGAAGTCGCTGCGGCGCGCTACGGCCTGAAGACCGTCGATGTGTTGGTGGAGCTGGGGCACCGCCGCATGGTGGGCGGGCAGGAGGACATGATCGTCGATGTGGCGCTGGACTTGCTGAACACCCGCACGGGCGCCTCGCCGTCCGCAGCCTGACGCCGAGGCGGGAACGGCATCGCGCGCCTGGCAGTACTAGGGTTCGAGGAGCCGGCTGATCTGCGCCAGCGCGGTCAGCGTGTGTTCGAGGTGCTCGCGCATGGCCTGCGCTGCTTCTTCGTTGCGCTCACGCTCCAGCAGGTCAAGAATGTGCAGGTGCTGTTTCGCGTGTTCCGGATAGCGTTCCCGGTCGCGCATCGAGCGGTACGACAGCAGCCGGCGCACACGGTTGACGCGCCGGATGGTATCGATGAAGAAGGGATTGCCCGAGGCCTCGACCAGCGATTCATGGAAGCGCACACCGCGATCGTGGAGCTGATCGGCCGTGTCGGTCTCGATCCCGCCGTTCAGCAGGTGAAACTCCGCGGCGCGCAGCCGCTCGAGGGTGCGGGGCTCGAGCCGGTAGCCGGGCTCCAGCAACGCGGCCGGCTCCAGCGCCAGCCGCAGCCGGTAGGACTGCAGCAGCGAATCCGGCGTGGTCAGCATCGACGAAAACTCCCAGCCATAGCCCGGTTTGCGCTCGGCCCAGCCCTCCTGCGCGATGCGCTTGAGCACGGTGTTGAGCTGGGTGGTGGTCAGGCCGTAGCGCGCCTTGAGGAGCTGTTCCGACACTTGCGTGTCCAGCGTGCCCTGCAGCAGGTCTTCGGCGATCCGGAAGTAGGCGGCGGCGGCCACATCCGGCTCGGCCAGGCCGAGCTGCGAGGCCAGTTCCGCGGCCGGTGCGGCAACGGGCCTGGCCAGGAAAAAGCCGCGGTTCTTCTCGCGCGTGAGCACGCCCTTCTCATGCAGCAGCGCAAGCGCCTCATTGACGGGCGAGCGCGAGACGCGCAGCTTGTCGGCCAGCATCTGCGCCGGCAGGTGCGCGCCCACGGGCAGGCCTTCAGACTGGATCAGCGCAACGATCTGGGTGGCAATGGATCGGTCGTGGTTCATGGGTTGGAGCGGTGAATGCACTTGAAGCTTACCGCAATCACCACCCCGGGGTTCCCACATCACTCGATCGTTACCTTGCCGTCCTTCACCAGCTTGGCGAACTTGACCGTTTCGTCGTTGATCCGCTTGGCGAACTCCTGCGGCGTGCTGGGCATCGGCTCGGCGCCGATGCCCAGCATCTTCTGCTGGAAGTCGGGCGACTTCACGATCCTGACGATCTCCGCGTTCAGCTTGCTGACCACAGGCTCGGGCGTCGCCGCCGGCGCCAGCACGCCGAACCACGTGCCGATATCAAAGCCCTTGAACCCCGCTTCCTCCAGCGTCGGCACATCGGGCAGCACGGTGGAGCGCCGTGCCGTGGTGACGGCCAGCGCACGCAGCTTGCCGGACTTGATGTGCTGCAGCACCGGCGTCAGCGTATCGAACGACATCGTGACCTGCCCGCCAAGCAGGTCGGTCGTCAGCGGCCCGCTGCCCTTGTAAGGCACATGAAGCAGCTTTGCACCGGTAGCGGCCTGGAACTGGGTGCCGATCAGGTGCTGCGCGGTGCCGTTGCCGTTGGAACCGTAGGCGAACTCCGGCGACGCGGTCTTGGCCAGCGTCACCAGTTCGCTGACAGTCTTCGCCGGCGTTTTCGCGGCATTGATCACCAGCACATTGGGCACCATAGCCACCGTGGCGATCGGCGTCAGGTCCTTCTGGAAGCTGTATGGCAGCTTCTTGTAGACGCTGGTGGCGATGGTGTGGTGCACCGCGCCCATCAGCAGCGTGTAGCCATCCGGCTTGTTCTTGGCGACGTAGTCCGCGCCCAACGTGGCGCCCGCGCCGGGGCGGTTCTCCACGATCACGGGCTGGCCCAGGCTCTTCGACAACTGGTCGCCCAGCGCGCGGGCCAGCACGTCGGTGGTGCCGCCCGAGGGAAACGGCACGACCAGGGTGATCGGCTTGGCCGGCCAGGTTTGCGCCAGGCCGGCACCGCTGAGGGTGATGCCGGCGGCCAGCACGGCCAGCGTTGAAATGCGACGCACGAGTTCAGTACCACGCATGCTTTGTCTCCTGAATTTGATTTATATGGCAAGCCGAAAGCGAAATGCTTAAGGCTTGTTTGCTGCCTGCTGGATGGCCTGCCGGCCCGCAAAGGTCGCGGCGCATCCCAGTTCCGCCTCGATAAACAACAGCCGGTTGTACTTGGCCACGCGATCCGAGCGGCTCAGCGAGCCGGTCTTGATCTGCGTTGCCGCCGTGCACACGCTCAGGTCCGCGATGGTGGTGTCTTCGGTCTCGCCTGAGCGGTGCGAGATCACCGAGGCATAGCCGGCGCGTTCCGCCACTGCGATTGCCTGCAGCGTTTCGGTCAACGTGCCGATCTGGTTGGGCTTGATCAGGATGGCGTTAGCCACGCCCTGCTCGATGCCCTCTTCCAGGATTGCCGCGTTGGTCACGAACAGGTCGTCGCCGACGAGCTGCACCTGTCCGCCCAGGCACCCGGTCAGCAGGCGCCATCCCTGCCAGTCCTGCTCGGCCATGCCGTCCTCAATGGTGACGATGGGGTACTGGCGAACCCAGCTGGCGAGCAGGTCGACAAAGTCCCCGGCGTCGTACGAGCGGCCTTCCGACTGCAGCACATAGCGGTCATCCGCGTAGAACTCCGAGCTGGCCACATCCAAACCCAGCGCGATATCCCGGCCTGGCCGGAAGCCGGCGGCTTCGATCGCCTGCATGATGACTTCCAGGGCATGTTCGTTGGACGACAGGTCCGGCGCGAAACCGCCTTCGTCACCGACGGAAGTGGCAAAGCCGCGCGCCTTCAGTACGCCCTTGAGCGTGTGGAACACCTCCGCGCCCCAGCGCAACGCTTCCGAGAAGCTCGGCGCGCCGACCGGCAGGATCATGAACTCCTGCATGTCGACGCTGTTGTCCGCATGCGCACCGCCGTTGATGATGTTCATCATCGGCAGGGGCAGGCGGGTCTCGCCATTGCCGTTGCCCACGGACCGGTACAGCGGCAGCCCGGCGGAAGCCGCGGCTGCCCTCGCGTTCGCCAGCGAGACCGCCAGCAGCGCATTGGCGCCCAGGCGCGACTTGTCCGGTGTGCCGTCGAGGCGGATCAGGCAGGCATCCACCTCGGCCTGCTCCGCTGCGTGCATGCCGGCCAGCGTCCGTGCGATATCGACGTTGATATGCTGCACGGCCTTCTGCACGCCCTTGCCGAGATAGCGCCGCTTGTCGCCATCGCGCAGCTCGATCGCTTCACGCGAGCCCGTGGACGCGCCCGAAGGCGCCGCGGCAAAGCCCTGCGAGCCGTCGACCAGCAACACCTGCGCCGCCACCGTGGGGTTGCCACGGGAATCGAGGATCTCGTAGCCGCGGATTTCCCGGATTGCAGTCATGAGTCTCTCCTTTATTGGACCTGCGCGATGCGCAGCAGGTTGGTGGTACCGGCCACGGTGAACGGCAGGCCGGCCGAAATGACGATCTGCTGCCCGACCTCGCCGAACTGCTCCTTCAGCACGGTCCGGCTGGCCAGGTCGGTCATCTCCAGCACGTCGACCACTTCATGGCAAAGCACCGCATGCACGCCCCAGGCCAGCGCCAGCCGGCGCGCGGTGGCGACCCGTGGCGTCATGCCGAGGATCGGCACTTCCGGCCGCTCGCGTGCCATGCGCAGCGCGGAGTATCCCGAACTCGTGTAGGCCACCGCGGCAGGCACGCGCAGCAGGTTCGCCACGTGCCTGACGGCGTAGCCGATGGCGTCGGCAGCCTCGGCGCGCGGTGCCGAATGCGAAGCCTGGATGGCTTCGTGGTAGTGCGGGTCGGCTTCGGTGCGCGTGATGATGCTGTCCATCATGCGCACCGCTTCCACCGGATACTGGCCCGAGGCGGATTCCGCCGACAGCATCACGGCATCGGCGCCGTCGTAGACGGCAGTCGCCACATCGGAAGCCTCGGCACGCGTCGGCACCGGTGCGCTGACCATCGACTCCAGCATCTGGGTGGCGACAATCACCGGTTTGCCGGCCTTGCGGCAGGCACGGACGATGCGCTTTTGCAGCGACGGCACCTGCTCCGCCGGCATCTCCACGCCGAGGTCGCCACGGGCCACCATGACCGCATCCGATTCGGCGACGATCGCTTCCAGGCTCTGGATGGCGGCAGGCTTCTCCAGCTTGGCGATGATGCCGGCGCGGCCGTCCACGATCTGCTTGATTTCCTGGATATCCTCGGCGCGCTGCACGAACGACAGCGCAATCCAGTCCACACCCAGCGTCAGGCCGAAGTCCAGGTCGCGCCGGTCCTTCTCGGTCATCGCCGACAAAGGCAGCACCACGCCCGGCACATTGACGCCCTTGCGGTCGGACAGCGTGCCGCCATTGACCACCGTGGTCTCGGCAAAGTCGGAGCCACACCGCTCCACGCGCAGGCGCACGCGTCCGTCATCCACCAGCAGTTCCGTGCCTTCCTGCAGCGCCGCGAAGATCTCGGGATGCGGCAGGCTGACGCGCTCCACGGAACCCGGCGTCGACGCGTCCAGGTCGAACCGGAACTTCGCCTGCGCGGCCAGTTTCACCGGACCGCCCGCAAACGTGCCGATGCGCAGCTTGGGGCCTTGCAGGTCCAGCAGCACGCCGATGGGCCTGCCGCGCTCGTGCTCGATGGCGCGGATGGACTGCAGGCGTTGCTGGTGGTCAGCATGGGTGCCGTGGCTGAAATTGAGGCGGAACACATCGGCGCCCGCATCGAAAAGCTGCTCGATGATGGCCGGGTCTGTGCTCGCCGGGCCCAGCGTGGCCACGATCTTTGCGTTGCGAAGGCGTCTCATGCGTTTGCTCCGGAAGCGCGCGTCAACAGGATCGCGCGAAAATCATTGACATTGGTCAGCGTGGGGCCGGTTATCACGGCATCGCCCAGCGCCTCGAAAAATCCGTGGCCGTCGTTGGCGGCCAGCGCATCGTGCGGCCGCAGGCCGGCGCGCCAGGCGCGCTCCAGCGTGTCGGGCCCGATCATGGCCCCGGCGATCTCTTCCTGGCCATCGACACCGTCCGTATCACCGGCGATCGCATGGACCCCGGCTTCGCCGCGCAGGGTCAGCGCCAGCGACAGCAGGAACTCGACGTTGCGGCCGCCCCGCCCCGTGCCACGGACGGTCACGGTGGTCTCGCCGCCGGACAGCAGCACGCACGGTGCGGCAAACGGTTCGCCATGCCGGGCCGCTGCCAGCGCGATGCCACCCATGACGGTGCCGACATCGCGGGCTTCGCCTTCGATGGCGTCGCCCAGCACGTGGACGGCATAGCCGGCGTCGCGGCCGACGCGGGCCGCCGCTTCCAGCGCCAGCCGCGGCGTGGCGATGAATTCGGTGCGGATCCGTGCCAGCCGCGGGTCGCCGGGCTTGAGCGTCTCGGCGGCGTCGGACTCCAGCACGGCCAGTACATGGGCAGGCAGGTCGATCGCATAGCGCCTGACGATGGCCAGCGCATCGGCACGCGTAGTGGGATCGGGCACCGTCGGGCCGGACGCGATATCGATCGGGTCATCGCCCGGCACATCGGAGATCAGCAGGTTCAGCACCTGCGCCGGATAGCATGCCGCGGCCAGCCGTCCGCCCTTGATCGCGGACAGGTGCCGGCGCACGCAGTTCATCTCGGAGATCGTCGCGCCGGACTTGAGCAGCGCGCGGTTGATGCGCTGCTTGTCGTCCAGCGTGATGCCTGCCAGCGGAAGGGGAAGCAGCGACGATCCGCCTCCGGAGACCAGGCTGATGACGAGGTCGCCCTCGCCCAGGCCGGACACCAGCCGCAGCATGCGTTGTGCGGCAGCCAGCCCGGCATCGTCCGGCACGGGATGCGCGGCTTGCACGATCTCGATGCGCGAGCAAGGCACGGCATAGCCGTAGCGCGTCACGACCAGGCCTTCGAGCGGGCCGGGCCACGCCGCTTCCAGCGCGCTCGCCATCGCCGCCGAGGCCTTGCCGGCACCGATGACGATGGTGCGGCCGCGCGGCGGTGCGGGCAGGTACTGCGCCAGCGTGCGGGCCGGCTGGGCCGCGGCGATGGCGGCGTCGAACATGCGCCGCAGCAACGCGGCCGCTTCGGAACGATGCGTAGTCACGTCGCCCCCTTAGTGCATCAGCGTGGCGTGGGCATCGGCGGCGCGTGCAATGCGCGAGCCGATCGGGGAGGCGTCCTGATGGCCCTCGGGCACCGTGTCGCCTTCCTCTTCCAGCTTGCCGTCCAGCGCATCCGCAAGCTGCTTGCGGTCCACTGCGCCCACCCAGCGCGCAATCGCCAGCGTGCCTACCGCATTGCCGATCGTGTTGGTGATGGCGCGCGCTTCCGACATAAAGCGGTCGACACCCAGCAGCAGCACCATGCCGGCGACAGGGATCTTGCCGAGCGATGCCAGCGTCGCCGCCAGCGTGATAAACCCGGAGCCGGTCACGCCCGCCGAGCCCTTCGACGTCAGCAGCAGCACGCCGAGCACGACCAGCTGGTCCGTCATGGTCAGCGGCGTGTTGGTCGCCTGGGCGACAAAGATCGCCGCCATGGTGTAGTAGATGCACTGTCCGTCAGGGTTGAAGGTCAGTCCGGAAGGCACCACCAGCCCCACCACCGGCTTGGACACGCCGGCGTTTTCCAGCTTGCGCATCAGCTGCGGCACCACCGATTCCGACGAGCTGGTGCCGAGCACGGTGAACAGTTCGTCGCGGATGTACTTCAGGAATTTCCAAAGGCTGAAGCCGGAAAGCTTTGCCACGCCACCCAGCACGATCACCACGAACAGGAAGCAGGTGAGGTACATGGTGCCCATCAGCTTGCCCAGCGAGACCACCGAGCCCAGCCCGTACTTGCCGACGGTAAAGGCCATGGCGCCGAACGCCGCGATCGGCGCCAGACGCATGATCATCCCCACCACCGTGAAGATGCCGTGGGTAAAGGAGTCGAGGAAGTCCACCACCGGCTTGGCGCGCGCGCCGATATGCGACAGCGCGATGCCGAACAGCGTGGCAAACACCAGGATCTGCAGGATGTCGTTCTTGGCCAGCGCGTCGATGATGCTGGTTGGCACCAGGTTCATCAGGAAATCGATGAACGTGTGCGGCTTCTCCGCGGCGTGCGTGTAGCTGGCGATCGCCTTGGTGTCGAGGTGGGCGGGATCGATATTCATGCCGTGGCCCGGCTGGACCAGGTTGACGACCACGAGCCCGAGGGCCAGCGCGAATGTCGACAGCACCTCAAAGTAAATCAGGGCCCGCACGCCGACGCGTCCGAGCTCCTTCATGTTCTCCATGCGCGCGATGCCGAGCACCACGGTCGCGAAGATAATCGGCGCGAACACCATCTTGATCAGCTTGATGAACACGTCGCCAAGCGGCTTCAGGTCACTGCCGATATCGGGCGCCCACACGCCCAGTGCAACGCCGGCGCCCACGCCGATCAGTACCTGGACGTAGAGCTTGCCAAGCAGCCGTTGAATCATTGCTGTCTCCTGCTGTGTCGTAAGGCAAAGCGCTCCCGGAGCAGCTCTGGTCGGCTGCTTTCCTGGCCCGGAAGGCGATGCGGGCCGGGGTGGCCCGCAGGGTGCGGCCCGGCCGGCGCCGGGCGCGAAGAGTGGCGAGGCTGGCGCTCAGGCCGCCTTGACCTGCTTGCCGGCGGCGAGCAGATCGCACACGGCCTTGGTCACTTCGGCCGTGGTGGCCTTGCCGCCCAGGTCGCCGGTATGCAGCGCGGGGTTGGCTGTGACGGCTTCGACGGCCTTCATCACGCGCTGCGCCGCCTCGTTCTCGCCGAGGTGCTCCAGCAGCATGACCACCGACCAGAAGGTGCCGACCGGGTTGGCCAGGCCCTTGCCCATGATGTCGAAGGCCGAGCCGTGGATCGGTTCGAACATCGACGGATAGCGGCGTTCCGGATCGATATTGCCGGTCGGCGCGATACCCAGGCTGCCGGCCAGCGCCGCCGCCAGGTCGCTCAGGATGTCGGCGTGCAGGTTGGTGGCGACGATGGTGTCCAGCGACGCGGGGCGGTTGACCATGCGCGCCGTGGCGGCATCGACCAGTTCCTTGTCCCACTTGACGTCCGGGAAGTCCTTGGCCACCTGCACCGCGACCTCGTCCCACATCACCATGGCATGGCGCTGCGCGTTGGACTTGGTGATGACGGTCAGCAGCTTGCGCGGCCGCGACTGGGCCAGCTTGAAGGCGAAGCGCAGGATGCGCTCCACGCCGACGCGGGTCATCATCGACACGTCGGTGGCGGCTTCGATGGGATGGCCCTGATGCACGCGGCCGCCCACGCCCGAGTATTCGCCTTCCGAGTTCTCGCGCACGATCACCCAGTTCAGGTCTTCCGCGGCGCAGCGCTTGAGCGGGGCATCGATGCCCGGCAGGATGCGCGTCGGGCGCACGTTGGCGTACTGGTCGAAGCCCTGGCAGATCTTCAGGCGCAGGCCCCACAACGTGATGTGGTCGGGGATATGCGGGTCGCCGGCCGAGCCGAACAGGATCGCATCCTTGTCGCGCAGCGCATCGAGGCCGTCGGCGGGCATCATCACGCCGTGCTGGCGGTAGTAGTCGCCGCCCCAGTCGAAGTCCTCGAACTCGAAGCGGAAGTCAGCGCCTGCCGACGCCAGGGCCTCCATCACCTGGCGGCCGGCCGGCACCACCTCTTTGCCAATGCCGTCGCCCGGGATAGTTGCGATGCGGTAAGTCTTCATGGTTGTCTCCTGGTCAGAATCTCGTTGAATGCGCTTGAGTGCGTGGGACGGATTCTGGGCCGTGGACAGGGTATTGGATCGCTTGTAAAGTTAAAGCATTGTTAACCTCAAATTAAAGATCGGAATGGCCTCCTCACCGGGTATCCAGCCATCGGAGCTGGGATTCTTCACCTCAGTGGCCACCGCAGGCAGCCTCAGCGCCGCGGCGCGAGACCTCGGCATCACCACGGCGGCGGTCAGCAAGCGCCTGGCGCAGATGGAGTCGCGCATCGGCATGCCGCTGGTGACACGCACGACACGGCGCATGAGCCTGACCCCCGAAGGCGAGGTCTACCTCGAGCACGCCAGGCGCATCCTCAGCGAAATCGACGACCTCGACCAGCTGCTGACCCGTTCCAAGGGCCGGCCGAGCGGCCTGCTGCGGGTCAACGCCACGCTCGGCTTCGGGCGCATGCACGTGGCGCCGGTGATTTCGGAGTACGTCACCACCTACCCCGAGGTCGACGTGCAGTTGCAGCTGTCCGCCGACCCGCCGCCGCTGACCGAAGACGCGTTCGACGTCTGCATCCGTTTTGGCCCGCCGCCGGACGCGCGCATCGTGGCCAAGCGGCTGGCGCCGAACCGGCGGCTGCTGTGCGCCTCGCCCAAATACCTGCGCGACCACGGCGCGCCGCACACACCGTCGGACCTGCGCCGCCACAACTGCATCGGCATCCGCCAGGGCAGCGACGCCTACGGCGTCTGGCGCCTGACCACCGGCAAGGGAGCGAAAGCGCGCACGGAATCGGTCCGCGTGCGCGGCAATCTCACCACCAATGACGGCGAGATCGCCGTGAACTGGGCGCTCGAAGGTCACGGCATCCTGATGCGGGCCGAGTGGGACATCGAGCGTTTCCTGCGCAGCGGGCGGCTGGTGCAGGTCCTGCCGCAGTACGCGACGCCGGAAGCCGACATCTATGCCGTCTACCAGCAGAGGCACCAGCTGTCGTCGCGGATCCGGCTGTTCGTGGAGTTCCTTGCGGCGAAGTTCAGTGAGTTTGGGAAGTAGCGGCAAGCCTCGAACGCGTCAGCGCCCAGAGCTTCGGGTATGACCTCGTCTACAGCGCGCGTGCCGCGGAGCGTCCTGCGACCAGGCTGCTGCGGGAGTGGGTGAAGGCGACGTTTGCCCGCTGAAGCCAGGGAGAAGCGGCGCGAGAGACCCATGCCATCTGCGCCAGCCGCGGCTTCAAGCCGCCGCTGGCATGGCCATCCCTCCCCTCAGCGCGACTTCGCGGGCGTGACAGAGATCGCAAGCGCTTCGGTGTAGACGGCCTGCACCTGGTCTCCGCGGCGAACCGCCTTCAGTTGCCCCGGATCCTGGACATGGACGTCCACCATCCTGCCCTTCGGCCCCTTGAGCGTCACCATGCCGGTCTTTTGGTTGACAGCCACCACGTCGGCGGTGACCGTGACCTCGCGCCCGACCGTGCCGCCGGGCTTGGCGCCGGGCGCCGCCCGGTCCACGGTCTCGCGTTCGATGCTGGAGCGCATGCCGGTCTGCCGGTTCAGGCTGACCGACAAAGCCTCCTTGTATTCGACCGTGACCACATCGCCCACACGGAGTTGCTCAAAGTTGAGCACGTCGTCGCCGACCTGGACATCGGTGAGCTTGCCCTGCTTGTTCTTGAGCGTGACGGTGCGCGTGGCAGCATCGATGGCCGTCACCGTGGCCGTGGCCTTGACGGTACCGGTCACCATGGTGGCACCCACGCCCGATGCCACGTCCACGCGCGTCTCGGGTTGTGCCATCACCGGGAGGGCCGCCGCGGCCAGCGCGGCCACGACGATTAGCCTGGAGGGATTCATGCCGAGCTCCTCGCGTCAGTCAGGACGCATGCAGGCAATTGTGCAACCCTCGGGTTCGATTTGCCAGAGCATTCTCTCCGTGCCCGGTTGGCGCCCTCAGAACCTGTGGCGGATGCCTACCACCGCGCCCAGCTGGTTCGAGCCCGGCTGCACGTTGATGATGGCGTTCGCGCCGGTGCCGCTGTTGTAGCCGTTAACGCCCAGGTACGAGTTTTCCTTGTTGAGCGCATAGGCCACCGACGCATAGAGATCGGTGCGCTTGGTGAACGTGTAGTCGCCCGTCACCACGAACTGCCACGGGTCCGACCCGGTATGGCGGAAATCCTGGTAGTAAGCCGCACCCATCAGCGTGAACGCCGGCGTCAGCTTGTACGACAGGCCGAGCCAGTAGAGGTTCGAGCCGGCATTGGCCGCTTGCGCGCCGGGCAACATGGCGCCGTCGAAGGCCTTGGCCAGCCGGTAGCCGGCGAACGCCTTGGCCGGTCCCACCGCATACGTGCCGGCCACCGCATAGCGCCGCAGCACCGGCGCCTGGTTGGCCGGGGTGCCGACATGCGCATCGTCATAGGCCAGGCCTAGCGAAAACGGGCCGCTGGCGTAGCTGAGGTAGGCGCCGTACTCGCGGCCGAATACGTTGCTGCCCGCTACCTCGTTGCCGTTGGCCTGGAATGAGTAGAAGGCCGATGCGGTGAGGTCGCCGAACTTGCCGACATACTTGACGGCATTGTCCGCGCGCGCGCCAAACTCAGGCGCGATCCCCAGGATGCCGTAGCGGTCGGCCGTCGCGGCGGGATCATACAGGTTGTTGAAGTCGCGCAAGGCGGTCTGCTGCCGTCCGAACAGCAGACCGCCATATGGGCTTTCCACGCCGACATAGGCATTGCGCCCGAACAGGCGCCCGCCCTGGGCCGAGTTGCCGGTATCCAGGTCGAAGCCACTTTCCAGCAGGAAGACAGCCTTCAGCCCGCCCCCCAGGTCCTCCGTGCCGCGCAGGCCCCAGCGCGAACCGGACTGGTTGCCGGAACTCATCCGGAACAGGTTGTCGCCACCGGCGCCTGCATTGCTGTTGTATTCGATGCCGGCATCGACGATCCCGAACAGGGTGACGCTGGTCTGGGCATACACCGCATTGGTAGCTACGGATGCGGCGATTACCGCGAATGTCTTCTTCATGGGTCCTCCAATCGTCTTTTTTGGCTCGTCTTCAGGGCAGCAGCGATTTGACGGTGGGCGTGTATCCGCCCTGTTTCCATGAGGGCGTGGATTTGAAAGCGTCTGTGTATGGATGCCGCCTGCACACACATCGATACATGGCGACGGCAGGAAATGTGCCGCCAAACCGTCACCGCGCGACGAACCCACGCCGCTCGCGTATCGCAATGTGTGAAGCAACGGCATTGACAAGCAGTTATACAAGCATCGGCCCTGGCGGAAACATTGGGGATACACCGCAGCGGTGAAATGCAAGCTCCGGACGCGGTTCAGATGCCATGGGGTGATCAACGCCGTGCGCACTTGAACCATCGTACCGGATGCCCTGCAGAACTCAAGAAGGACCTAAACCAACATGAAACCCATCACGATCTCTTCCCTCGCCGCTGCCCTGCTCTTCTCGACGCTCGCGGTCGCGGCACATGCCGCCGACGCCAGCGGTGCAGCCCGACACCTGACGCGCGCGGAAGTGCGTGCCGACCTTGAAGCCTGGACGCGCGCAGGCCTGGCCGAGTACTGGCGCGGCGACCGCGGCCCCGATGTCAATAGCGCGGAATACCAGCGCCGGTTTGCCGTTTATGAAAGCCTGCGGGCGGCCCAGGGAGACGCCGCCGCGCGCTGATCCGGCAAGAACGACGCGCGCCCACGTGCAACTGCGCCACCCGGAGTAAGCTCCCCGGGTGGCGCAGTTGCCGTGAGTGCCAGGCATTGCTGAAAGTCGATCGCCATCGCGGCGATCATCAACGCCTGTAGCCATTGGTGCGCAGGCGCTACAGTCGCGACAGGCGTGACGGCTATATATGACGACCGCCGCGCCCAGCCGGGATTACGTACGCCATTTGCCGCCGCGCACCAACTCCGTCACCGCCGTCGAAGGCAAGATAGCTGGTCGGGTTCTCGAACAGCATGGCGCGGCCGAGCACGTCCTGCGCCATCGAGATATTTGGCGCAGACTATATCCAGCGCCTCTTCGGTATAGGGGAGCGGCAGCAGGTCGTGCGAATTGAATCCGCCGATCCGAGACCAGCTCAGGGGCTCGGAGACATAGAGGGGCTCGGTCTTGTCGACCAGGGCCTTGAGCCGGCGCAAATGGGACATCAGGCGCGGGCGCCGTCCAGGTAGGGATCGACGTTGCGCGCGCCGTCGGTGAACGGATCGCGAGCGTCCTGCACGGAGCGGGCACCGTCGGTGAACGGGTCGCGTGCGCCCTGCACGGAACGGGCGCCGTCGCTGTACGGGTCGCGCGCGCCCACGTTGCCGGCCTGGGCGCCCGCTGCGGCGGCAACCAGGGCGATGGCAAGGACGATGCGCTTGGTGAATTGGGTAGTCATATTGGTTTCCTGGAGAGATTGCGTGGGGTATTGCGGGCCGGGGATCGCTATGCTTGCGCGCCGCCGTGCCGCCAGACGCATTTAAGAAGACCGATGTATCTCGCCCATTGCGGGCAAAGGCCGTTTGTGTGAGGGCACGTATCGTGCCGCCGGCTCGATACAAGGAGGTACAAAGAGGCGCAGGAAACCGGCCTTGCGAGCAGGCTGGAAGGAGGCGGGGGAAGGCGGTGTGGTCTCGCCGGATGCAGGAAAGTGCCGGGAGCGCGGCGCGCTCAAGGACCGGCCACAGCAGGATCAGGGCTCGGAATGTCCTCTGTCAGGTTCGGGCGGATCCGTCCCACCTCAGTATCTCAATACATATGGCAATCATAGTTGCCAACCTGCCCGACGCTCAGCCATGCTTTAAATCGGCCAAAATTCGCGATAATGGTGCCGTATAAGTCACATAATGCATATCCTAGCGGCAGATCGTGCTACTATGAAATCAATAGACGATTGGGAGGGAAAGGTGCGACGCAACGCCAAACCGGTAACCACGAGCTGCCCGATCGCCCGATCCGTGGAGGTGGTGGGCGACAAATGGAGCGTGCTGATCCTGCGCGAGCTGTACCTGGGTGCCACCCGCTTCGAGGAGATCCAGATCCAGACCGAAGCGACACCGCAGATGCTTGCCACGCGCCTGAAGGCGCTGGAAGCGGACGGCATCATCGAGCGCCATCCGTACAGCGAACGGCCGCTGCGGTACGAATATCGGCTGACCCCGAAGGGCAACGCGTTCTACCCCGTCGTGCAGGCCCTCAGGGTGTGGGGCGAGACCTGGTGCAAGAGCCGGGGGGAAGATTTTGCCGTGAAAGTCACCCATCGCGCCTGTGGGCACGAAGTCGGGCCCGGCAGCGCGTGCCCGGCGTGCGGGACAACGGTCGACAGGAGCGATCTCGAGCTGTCGCTGAGCCCGGGCTTTGAACGCGAGCGGGAAGCGAGGCGGATTGCGTTCAAGGAGGGCAAGCGGTGAGGTTCGAGGGGTCATGAACGGGCACGCCGCCTGATGGAGCTTTGATATGAACGATCTACTGGAGCAGGTTGTTGCCGCACATGGCGGTCTTGAACGCTGGAATGCTTTCCAGACGGTAAGCGCCACCATCGTCTCCGGAGGCGATCTTTGGCCGGCAAAAGGCCTGGTCGCGGACGACAACCCCCGTCGTGTCACCGCAAAGACCCAGGAGGAATGGATGACGGTGACTCCCTACGGAGCATCCGACCACGTCATGACGTTCGTTCCGAACCGGGTCGTGATCCGGGACGGCAACAACGCGACCATCGCAGATCGGGAAAATCCAAAGGCAGCGTTTGACGGCCACGGCCTGGACACACACTGGGATCCACTGCACCGTGCCTATTTCAGTGGCTATGCCCTGTGGACCTATCTGACAACGCCGTTTCTGCTCGCCATGCCAGGCGTTGCCGTCGAGGAGGTCGCTCCCTGGAGCGAGGACGGCGAGACCTGGCGGGTTCTGCGTGCCACGTTTCCGCCTGCCATTGCCACCCACAGTCCGGTTCAGGAATTCTATTTCGGTCCGGATTTCCTGCTTCGCCGTCACGACTATCAGGTTGACGTGTCCGGCGGCCTACCTGCGGCTCAGTATGTTTATGACATCGTTGAAGCCCAGGGCATCCGCTTCCCGCGTCAGCGACGTGCCCACCCGCGCGGCGCGGATCTGCGCCCGGATCGCGATCGCACGCTGGTCTGGATCGACCTGTCCGATTTCGAGCTTCGGTAAACGCAGAACTGGGAAGGGTCGACGGTGGCCAACCGGCTAATCGCCGACCACCCCCCTTCCCGGCCAGAAGCGCCCACCGCCAGTCATCCTTGAACGGCGGCAGGCACAAGCCAGATGCGTCGAGACCGCTGTTCAGTGACTTGCTGCCTCCACAGCGCCGATACCGGTCTCGGAGCGCAACTCCTGGGCTTCAAAGCCAGCCTTGTCCAGTAGCGCCCGCTTCGACTTGTCGGTAATCGAGAAGAACCAGATCCCGAGGAAGCCAGCCGTCATCGAGAACAATGCCGGGGACGTGTAGGGGAACGGCGCGTCCTTGAAGTGGAACACATCGACCCAGACCGCCTGCGACAGGATGGTCAGGACCACCGCCGTCAACAGTCCCAGGAAGCCGCCCGCGGTCGCGCCCCGGGTGGTGCAACCCTTCCACAGCACCGACATGAACAGCACCGGGAAGTTGGCCGACGCCGCCACGGCGAAGGCAAGCGATACCATGAACGCGATGTTCTGCTTCTCGAAGACAATGCCGAGGACCACCGCGACCATGCCGAGAATCACGGTCGTGATACGCGACACACGCAATTCAACGGCACTGGTCGCCTTGCCCTTCTTGAATACCGTTGCATAGAGATCGTGCGACACGGCTGATGCACCGGCAAGGGTCAGGCCGGCCACGACGGCCAGGATCGTTGCAAACGCCACGGCGGAGATGAAACCGAGGAACACATTCCCGCCAACCGCGCTGGCAAGATGTACGGCCGCCATATTGACGCCGCCATGCAGCTTGCCGCTGGCATCCTGGAAGCTCGGGTTGGTTCCGACCAGCACGATCGCGCCAAAGCCGATGATGAAGGTCAGGATATAGAAGTAGCCGATCCAGGTCGTTGCCCAGAACACCGACTTGCGCGCCTCCTTGGCGTTGGGCACGGTGAAGAAGCGCATCAGGATGTGCGGCAGGCCTGCCGTACCGAACATCAGCGCAATGCCAAACGAGATCGCCGAGACGGGATCCTTGATGAAGTTGCCCGGCCCCATGATGGAGTCCTGCTTGGCGTGGACTTCGACGGCTTTCGCGAACAAGGCCTCGGGGCTGAAGTGGAACTGGGCCAGCACCATGAAGGCCATGAACGAAGCGCCGCCGAGCAGCAGGCAGGCCTTGATGATCTGTACCCACGTCGTCGCCGTCATGCCGCCGAACAGCACGTACACCATCATGAGCCCGCCCACGATGACCACGGCGATCCAGTATTCCAGCCCGAACAGCAGCTTAATCAGTTGCCCCGCGCCCACCATCTGCGCGATCAGGTAGAAAGCCACCACCACCAGCGTGCCCGACGCCGCGAATGCACGCACCGGCCCCTGCTTGAAGCGATACGCCGCCACGTCGGCGAAGGTGAACCGGCCCAGGTTGCGCAGCCGCTCCGCCATCAGGAAGGTAATGACCGGCCAGCCGACAAGGAAGCCAATGGAATAGATCAGGCCGTCATAGCCGTTGGCGTAGACCGCAGCCGAAATGCCGAGAAATGACGCCGCCGACATGAAGTCCCCGGCGATCGCCAGGCCGTTCTGGAAGCCGGTGATGCCGCCCCCGCCCGTATAAAACGCCGCGGCGGATTTGGTCTTCGATGCCGCCCACTTGGTGATGTACAGCGTGCCGATGACGAACAGCATGAACATCCCGATTGCCGTCCAGTTGGTCGGCTGCCGCACCGCCTGGCCAAGGTCGCCACCGGCCGCGAGCGCGGCCGTCGACAGCAGCAGCGCCGCACAGGCGAGGATTGCGTGACGGGTCTTCATGCGACCTCCCGCTTGATCTGCTCTGTCAGCTCATCGTAGGCGCCGTTGGCATGGCGTACGTAGAACCCGGTGATGGCGACGGTAAAGACGATCACGAACAGGCCGATGGGCATGCCCCACGTCATCACCCCGGTTCCCATCTTCGCGGCAAGAAGTTCCTTGTCAAAGGCGATGAGCAGCACGTAGCCGTAATAGATGACGAGCATGGCGGCGGTCAACGTCCATCCAAGCCTTGAGCGCCTGTGGACCAGCTCGCGATACCGGGGATTTGCCTTCAGTCTCCTGACCAGATCTTCATTCATTCCTGTCTCCTGCCATTTATGCTTCGCATTGCGGTTGCAGCCGATGCTGCGCCGGATGCGATTAGTCCGCGCTGGCGTGCCGTTCCGACAGGCCCATGCGTGGCGTCATCCGAAGTCCGTGCTGCATAAATTAACGGGCTCCCCTTACCTGCTTCTTACACGGGGCGTCGAATTTCGCCCCGGGTAAACGCGTAGGCAATGGATGCAGGGGTACTGAACGCCACCGACGGCTGCACGGATGCCATGCTGTGTAGGAATCGGCACGGCCGTGCCTGCGGGCTCATCAGCACATGCTTGCATTTGGCGCAACGTGCGGCAAAGGTTCGTCTGCAGGATGGCCAGACGTTGCCCAGGATGAGAATGGCGGGATCGAAAGCCCGCGAATGTTGTGCTCGCCGTTACCTTGGCTGCTGAGCTTCTTTGCTGCGCGAGGACAACCATCAAACTCAAACGGGTGAAAGATTGTGCCGCCCCTAAAGGCGACCCGAATCGAATTTGAGAAGCATCTGATCGGGTGCTAGATTGAATCGGGGAAGGCCCGATACCAGTCCCTGTACTTCCAGGCCCTCTGGGTACGGGTCAGCCCGCACACCAGCATAACGACGAAGTAATCTGGCGCGTCGTCGGTGTGCAGCTAAATCGTCCCTCATAACATGGCGCTTCCGGGTTACCTGTGTCGGTACGCATGGACGCTGCGTCGCCACACTGAACGACACATCTCACCTGGCGCTGCACATCAGCGAAAAGCGTTGCACTCCGCGGGGTCCCACACAGCTTCAGGGGAGAAACACTTTCCGCGCGAACCGGAGCTTTTCAACTCAGCGGGCAGCGTTGGAGTCGCCCCTTCCATTGGGCACTCCACGCCTTCATACCCCCAAGGAGCCCCGATTACGCCGGCGCGTTATCAGTGGCTGCTCGCCTTCAGCGCCAGCGGGGCATCCTGGGTTGCGTTATCAGAACGCGAAGGAAGAATGCCATGAACAAGAAGAAATTCATCCTCTGTGCTATCAGCGTGCTTTCGCTTGACCTCGGCTACGTAGCCTCGACGGCGAACGCCCAAACCAGTCAAAGCTCCGACACGAGGATTGGATGCGTCTATCGCACCCAGACTGGCGCGCGATTCATTGACGCCTCCACCCGCAATCGGGATGAAGTTGCCAACGACATTCAAGCGATCCACAAGCAAGGGATCAATGGCCTTGTTGACCCATGCCTGGCCGGGCAAACAAGGAACGTCCCCGCCGCTGTCTATCAAGCGATGGCCAGACGGTCTCCAACCACGTTCCAGGTGCTGGTTCCGCAGCCCGCCAGCGTTGACCAGGCAACAACGGCGACGAGCAGGTCACTGGGGCAGTTCCCACCGGCAGCCGGTTTCCGCTTCCGATACGCCTACCTGAACCTGGATGCCCTGGCGCCGTCGGGATTCTTCCCGCTTTTCATTCCTGTCGGCATCACCGACAACAACAGGGTCGTTGGCAATGTGTATGACAATGACTTCAACGGCTTCCTGGCAATCTATGAGAGGGGCGCTATAAAGGTGCTTTCCCCAGGGGCATTCCCCACGGCCGTATCGCACCTTGGCAACATCGGCGGCTATGTCATCACCGACCCGAATCAAGGCTTAACGCAGGCGGCACTTTTCCGCGAACACAGCATTGAACTGATTCCGCGGGCTCCCGGTGAAATCTCCAGCCTGGTCTTCACCATCAATGATTTTGGCGTTGCCATTATTGGTTCATTTGACGCCAACGGACAGGGCACGCCATACATCTACGCCAACGGCAAGCTCCGGCCTTTGAACCTGAACCTCGAAGGCAATATCGTCATTGCCACGATCAACAACTTTGGGACAGTCGTCGGCTACCGTTACCTCAACGGAATCTATACGGCATATCGTCACAACATCATCACGGGACATACGACGCTTCTGCCGCCATTGCCCACGGAGCCCCACTCCTGGGCGCTTGGCGTCAATGATCTTGGCGACGTGGTGGGGTACTCCTTCGTGATCTCAGGACTTGAACGAATCGGAATCTGGAACCCTGGCGCCAGGTTCGAGACCTACTTCACGGAGGGAACCCCGGAGTACCCAACCATCAGCAACTTTCTTCTGATCAATAACAGCCGACTGATTGTCATAACGCTGTCATTCAACGATCCGCAGAGTTACATAGTCCCCAGGAAAGGAACCCGCCTGGCCCTCGCCGACCTCATCGACTACGACGCCACTGCCGATGGCGCCCCGCGGTGGATCTTCGGGCTGAACAACTCAGGCGCAATGACCGGAACCACGTTCCTCGTCGACTTCCTGATCACCCCGAAACTCAGCTGGTAGGGTGTTCGGAATCAGCGATGGTGGCACCCCGCCATCATCGCTCGCCGACGATACTATCCCCCCAAGAGAGACAGAGGTCTTGTCCCTGCCCGCGTTGTCGTTGCCCGGGCCACTTCTGCCGCGCATCGCCTCGCTAAGGTATGCTTGCGCCTTCGGAACGATCTACTCCAGAGGGGCAAATGCGGCGCGTCGTATTCAATCAGAAGGGTGGGGTTGGCAAGTCGACAATCGTATGCAATCTCGCGGCGATCAGCGCCAGCGAGGGCTTGCGTACCCTGGTCATCGACCTGGATGCGCAAGGGAACTCGAGCCAGTACCTGCTGGGCGCGAAGGCCGCAGAGGCAAGCCCGACGGTGGCGAACTTCTTTGAAACTTCCCTGACCTACACCTTCAAGCCGGTGGACCTGACGTCCTTTGTCCACCCGACGCCGTTTGAGAACCTGGATGTGATGCCGGCGCATCCTGATCTGGATTCCCTCCATGGCAAGCTCGAATCCCGCTACAAGATCTACAAGCTGCGCGATGCCCTGCTCGAGCTGGAAGCAATCTATGACGCCATTTACATCGACACGCCACCGGCCCTGAATTTCTATACCCGGTCCGCACTGATCGCCGTGGAGCGCTGCCTGATCCCGTTCGATTGCGATGACTTCTCGCGCCGTGCCCTCTACACGCTGCTGGATAACGTGAAGGAAATCCAGCAGGACCACAACGATGGGCTGCAGGTCGAAGGAATCGTCATCAACCAGTTCCAGCCGCGCGCCAGCCTGCCGATCAAACTGGTCGAAGAACTGGTAAGCGAGGGCCTGCCGGTACTGGAATCGCGGCTGTCTTCATCGGTGAAGATCCGGGAATCGCACCAGCACGCCACCCCCATGATCCATCTGGATCCGCGCCACAAGCTTGCGCAGGAATACGTGGCGTTACACCGGGAGCTGGCTGGCTGAAGCACACGCCAAGCGGCTCGGGACATCAAGCATTGAGTGGGAGCGATGGCTTCTGGTCGCCTGGGCATGCCACGCGGCGACTCACACCACGGTGGCTGAGCTCCTCCAGCATCCTGGCGCTTTCGGCAGCGTCCTGGTTATCGTCGACAACCAGGATACGACCAGCGGTGAGCGCATCAGGGCGCGTAGGCGAGGCGCCTAAGTGGGTACATTGGTGAACGGGACAGCGGGCCGCCGGCTTGCCACCAAGCATGCCGAAGTGGTTGGCTCACTGAGATGCGTTCCTGATGTGCCTAGTTGGCCACCGCGTGCAAACGTGGGCCTGACGGAACGCTCCAATATGGCGCCAGGATGCGCGAGCGCACTCAACGTCCACAACGATGTCGTGCTATGACCCGGTATGCGCTCGTTTCCCTGAACAGGGTTGTCGATCCGCTCCCACGGCGACTTTGCGGGCGTCGCAAACCTGCCGCATTTTGGTCATTTTCTGCGGGACATAGCTTGAGGTTTGCCGGCAATCGTCGCAACCCGAGTCCCAGGAAAGATATCTCCTGTGTCGGAGATTTAGCGCGTATGCTGAGATTGCCAGTCCGGCGGAGCAAATGACCAGGAGTACCAGCATGGCCAAAAGTCAACTACGTGGCAATCGCGAAGCCAAGAAACCGAAGCAACCCAAGAAGCCGTCGGTACCCGCTTCCCCCTTCAGCACGGTTCAGTCTCGCGTGGGGAACGATGATGTCGCCAAGAAGCGGAAGTGAGTAAGCTTGGGCACGAGGACGCAAGATCTTGCCAACCAGGCAGCCGGTGACGTTCCACATGGATTCTAAATACCTCCAATGGAAGCGCAGACTGCTTCGGGAGATGCATATGATTCATGACAACAAGGACACGACTTTCCGAGGGCTTCCACTTACCGCAGAACAAAACTCGGAGATCCGTCACTACTTCAAAAGGAAGGCCAGGCTGGGCCAGCCATGGAATACACCCGAGTTGCACGGCATGCTCGAGGACATGTTGTTGCCTCCAAGTACCGAGGATGACAACCAAGGTGACATCCCCCCTGATGCATTTTCCGTCGCAGAACGCGCTGCCGCGTTCATCGACCAGGAAATGGAGCCAATCGAGGCGTATGAGGAATGGCACGCCGCGATGGAAGCCGAGAGCATGAAAGGGGGTATGCGATGAGGTGTGGCCACACACTTGGTGCAGCTGGAGTGCGGCCCTTCGAACGCGCCCACACGGACTCGGGTCGTCCGAGGGAGGTCCAATGACAATCTGGCCACTTGCTTTCCTGGGGATGCTGATCGCGCTCTACGCCCTTATCATCCGAGTGGGAATCCACCGCAAGCCGGTGCTCCACAAAGCGAAGCACTCGCTTCGGTACTGGCGGAATCGCCTGGCCCATGTGGCCAGGTAATAGAGCCGCGCCGAGCCCACCGCCCAATGGTCGCCTTCACCCGCTTGCGTCACATCCCTGCTTACGGGTATATTTTTGCGCGATGACTCCATCGCGGAGACTTCCCATGAGCGCATACATCGCCCGCAATCGGGCCAGTGCAGTTGAGTACATCAAGGCACGCGCAGAGGGCACGGTCGAACTGGACTATGAGTCGGCGTGGGAGGATGCGCTCGAGCTCGGACGCCTTGGACAAAAATGTGGCGTCGATGTCCAGTATCGAACCTCCGAGCATATCTGTGTCGAATCCGCTGACGCCCTGGCCCGAGGGCTGCGGGGCGAAAAACTCACGTTCAGACAGCGGTACCTCTACTGCAGATTCGACCTGAATGCACTGACCGAGGAGAGCCTGTGCGAACTGGAAAGCCTGGCCATCGAGCACGGCGACTACATCTTGCCTGGCCACTTGCTGCAGGAAACGACACTCGTCTGGAGGTAGACGGGCCCGGCCTTTCCACAGTCGGCTTAGCAACGCACTTGCCCGCCCCCCACGGTCAATACCTGGGCCGTGACACAGCGCCTCATCATCATCTTTCATATCGCTCGCGTTCTCGCTCGGCATGAGGTGCCAGATCCCCATAAGGCAAGCAAGACAGCATAAGGTAGCAAATCTACTTAAGAACAATCCCTACAGGCGGAAGGGTCCCCACAAAAGTAGGATAGAAGGACCAATTAAGCGTGAAGGAACACGCCATGCGTCCTCACTATGCCACCGAGACCGACCGGCCGGAGATCGAAGCACTCCTACGCGCCTCCTCCCTGTCCGTCACGGGGGTGCGCGAACATATCACTCAATACATGGTAGTCCGCGACAACGCGGGGCTTCTCGGTTGCGCAGGTTTGGAGCGCTATGAGAATACCGGCGTCCTTCGCGGACTCGCTGTTGCGCTACGCGCAAGGTCTGCAGGTCTTGGCGAGCTTCTGATCTCCGCCATCGTGGCAGCCGTCCGTCCGGAGGGCGTCGAGTCCATCGTGCTGCAGACAAAGACCGCGGCCGGCTATTTCGCGCGCCTGGGCTTTATGCCAATCAGCGATTCAGACTTGCCACCGGCCGTACTCCCCTCGCAGGAATTCCGCCGCGACCAGCAAGATGTCGGGACGTTGATGCATATTGCCTTGTGACAGGCAGTCCTGGGCCGACCAACTCGACTATCAGCCAAATGGATTAGTGCGCAGACACGGTCCACCCTCCTGCCATCTCACCCGCTTTACCTATTGCAAAGGCCCCCGCTACCCTGAAGAATGGGCTTATGGATGACGGGGGGCTGACCATGGAAATGCGTTGGGAAAAGCTTTACTCAGGTGGACTGACCGAATTCCGTAAGTCCGAGTGGGCAATCTGCCGGCCCATGCGCCGGGCAAAAGCCCTGAACGTGGCATGCCTGGGCACGCTGCTGACGGTATTGGCCATTGGGACCGTGCTGATCTTCCAGTAATACGTTCGCCGGGATCCCAGGCGAACATCCTTTCCGCTTTTGTCTATTGTCCCGTGCAAGACCTGGGCAGGATGCGACCGACCAGGGTCGCTTGCCTGCCAGTTTCGGCCGCACAGCGGTGACTCACGATTGCAAGAGTAATCCCAGACAGACAGGGCAATCTCCAATCCGTAGACCAGCAAGAAGCTATCCCGCGCGGCGTGTGAGACCCACCCAAACGTTCCAAATGCAGGACGCAGCCAGGAAGGCCGTAGAATCCGCGGTGACAATCTGTTCCAGCACCGTGAATTTACTTGCCAGCCTCGAGATGAAGAAGGTCACCCTACTCTGCGCCGCCCTGTTGACATCCCTCGCCGCCCACGCGGCACCTCCTGCAACCCAGCCCGAAGCCTCAGGCAATACCGCGGCGCCGCTCGGACTGGAGCTTGGCAAGGCCAGGTGCTCGCGGCTGGCGCCGCCACAGAATCACGCCAGGACCGGCAAATCCGAGTGGGCCGGTGGCGATACGGTGGAGCTCAGGCATCTGGAACGCTTCCACCTTCCAGGCCTGACGCGTGTCATCCTGAACTGCGACGCCCAGGACACCGTGGTGCTGATGACGATGACGTTTGAGCGGTCGGCGCTGGATGAAGTGCGCAAGAAGCTGGACGACCGCTATGCCTCCCTGCGCAAGACCGAAGGTGCGGCCGAGAACGGCTACGCCGAGTGGGCGGCCGCCAACGGCAGCCTGGAGCTGCTCTACGGGCGCGACAGCAAGCACTTTACGGTGGCGTACTGGGCGAAGGGTGCCAAGGCCAGGTACTTCGCGTACAGCGGCACTGCCGACAAGAAGCCCGCCGCGGCCACGCCTGCTGCAGCGCCCCAGCCCGCGCCGCTGTAACGGGCTGGCAGCGCGCGCGCTGATGGCCCGGCCAGCCCGTCAATAGCCGGCCTGCCGGTCCACCTGGTTCAGCAGCGCCCGCCCGTCCCGCGCGCGACGCAGGTTTTCGATGCACTGCCGCGCCACCAGCTCGTACGACGGGTCCGCCGCGATATGCGGCGTGGCTTCGATGCGGGGATGGTTCCAGATCGGGTCGTCCGCCGACGGCGGTTCCTTGGCGAACACGTCGAGCGCCGCGCCGGCGAGATGTCCCTCGTCGATCAGCGCGATCAGGTCGGCCTCGACCACATGCTCGCCGCGTCCGACGTTGATGAAGAACGCACCCTTTGGCAGCCGCGACAGTGTCTGGCGGTCGAGCATGCCATCGGTCCGCGGGGTCAGCGGCAGCGTGCAGACCAGGATGTCGCTCTGCGCCAGCATCGCGTCAAGGCCGTCGTCGCCGGTGTAGTCGGTCACGCCGGGCAGGTGCTTGGCGCTGCGGCTCCAGCCGCCGACCGGGTAGCCGATGGCGGCGAACATGCGCGCCACCTCGCTGCCGATCTCGCCCAGCCCCAGCACGCCGACGCGGCAGCGCGACTGGTCGCGGCCCGGATGGCGCTTCCACTCGCCACGGCGTTGCTGCGCCGCGTAGGTGGCGAGGTCGCGGGTGTGGCGCAGCGCGGTGGCCAGCACGTAGTGGGCGATGCCGGCCTGCTGGCCGGGATCGACGATGCGCGTGACCGGCATGCTGTCGGGCAGGTCGGGCGCGGCCAGCAGCTTGTCGACGCCCGCAGTGGCGGCGCAGACCAGCCGCAGCTTCGGGTAGGCGGGCAGCACGCCGGGCTTGAGCCCCCAGGCGACGATGGCCTCGACGTCTTCCGGTATCGCGGCCTCGCGGCCGTTCCACACGGTGATATCCGGCGCGGCTTCGCGCAGCGCCGCGGTGATCGGGACCGCCATGAACGACGGCAGGTGGACGAGGATGGCCATGGTCAGTTGCGGTAGTCGGGGTTGATGCGGTCCAGGCGTCGCAGCAGGCCCGGCCAGGCGAGGTTGGAGCCCTTGCCCTTGGTGGCCTGGCGCGCCTGCTGGCCCATGTTGGCGCCGGCGGCTTCCGGCACCGTGGTCAACGGCGAGCCGCCGCTCTGCGCCAGGATCTGGATGCGGCAGGCGGATTCCAGCGTGTACATGGTCAGGAAGGCATCGGCGACGGTGCGGCCGCACGTCAGCAGGCCATGGTTGCGCAGGATCATCTGCTTGCAGCGGCCCAGGTCGGCCACCAGCCGCGCCTTCTCGTCCTGGCGCAGCGCCACGCCTTCATAGTCGTGGTACGCCAGCCCGGTCAGCGCGAACATCGATTGCTGCGAGATCGGCAGCAGCCCCGCCTGCTGCGCGGACACCGCGACGCCGTGCGGCGTATGCGTGTGCATCACGCATCCGACTTCGGGGCGCGCCTCGTGCACCGCGCTGTGGATGATGAAGCCGGCGGGGTTGACGTCATACGGCGTCGCCAGCACGGGCTGCCCTTCATGGTCGACCTTCACCAGGCTGGAGGCGGTGATCTCGTCGAACATCATCCCGTAGGGATTGATCAGGAACTGGTCGGGCGCATCCGGCACCCGTGCCGAGATATGGGTGAAGATCAGGTCGTCCCAGCCGAAGTGGGCGACCAGGCGGTAAGCGGCCGCCAGGTCGACGCGCATCTGCCATTCGGCGTCGGAGACGCGGTCTCTTACTGAATCGACGAGCTGGATCTGGACCATCTAGGTGTCTCCGCGGGGGCATGTCAGTCATTGAACGGGTGCATTCTCATGGCGCACGGCGCCGAAGTCTGTTAAGTAGTTGACAATCTCGACGCCACCAGGGAGAGCGATGTGAAAGGCTCGGAACCAATCCGGACGCTGCCGCGCAGCGTGCTGGCAAGCGGCTGGCTGCGCAACGCGCCGCCCGGCGTGCTCGATGCCGTGGCGAATGCCGCACGCCGCCTGCGCTTTGGTGACGGCGAAATGATCTTTGCGCGCGGCGATCCGCCTACCTATTTCTGCATGGTGCTGTCAGGCCGGGTGCGCATGAGCCGCGTCAGTACCGGCGGGCGCGAGTCGGTGTATTCGGTGATCGGGCGCGGCCGGTGGTTCGGCGAGATCTCTCTGCTGGATGGCAAGCCGCGCACGCACGATGCCTTTGCGGTGGGCAACACCGAGCTGCTGGTGCTGGGCCGGCGCGAATTCCACCGGATCCTGGCCGCGCATCCGGAAGGCATGCAGCTCATCGTGCAGCAGATCTGCGCGCGCCTGCGCGTGGCGTTCGACAATGCGGAGAGCGCGGAGCAGGCACCGGTCGATGCGCGGATGGCGGCGCGCCTGCTGCAACTGGCCGATCGCACCGACCATGTCGTGCGCATCAGCGCGGAGCACCTTGGCGATATGGTCAACCGGTCGCGGCAGACGGTGGCCAAGTACCTGCAGGCGTGGGAGGACGCGGGATTGATCCGGCGGCGATACCGGGCGATCGAGTTGGTGGATGCGGGGGCCTTGAAGCGGTTGGCCAAGGGATAATGTAATTGGCGCGCCGATCCAAAGCCGCCCCCAACTGCAGTGCTGTTTATGCGAGCCAACGCTTGATCGAACCCGCCATCACATTCGCCGAGATGCCATAGCGGTCATGCAGCGTCGGCAACGCACCGGCATCCAGGAAGGCATCCGGCAAGCCGACCTGCCGGAATGGCACGGAGACGCCGGCTTGCATCAGCGTGGTCGCCACCGCCTCACCCAGCCCACCGATCACGGTGTGGTTTTCCGCCACCACCACCAGGCGCCCCGATCGCTTCGCTTCGCGCAGGATCGTTGCAGTGTCCAGCGGCTTGATGGTCGGCACGTGCAGCACCGCCACGCCAACGCGATCGGCTTCGAGTGCCTTGGCCACCTCCAGCGCCCTCATTGTCATGATGCCGGATGAAATCACCAGCACCTCGGCGCCGTCGCGCAGCAGCTTGGCCTTGCCCAGTTCGAACTTGTAGTCGTATTCGTCCAGCACCACCGGCACGTTGCCGCGCAGCAGGCGCGCATACACCGGGCCGTTGTGCGCGGCGATGGCCGGCACCATCTGCTCGATATCGATGGCATCGCACGGGTCGATGACGGTCATATTGGGCATCGCACGCATCAGCGCGAGATCCTCCGCGGCCTGGTGGCTGGGGCCGTATCCGGTGGTCAGCCCCGGCAACGCGCACACAATCTTCACGTCGAGGTTGTCCTCGGCAATGGCCTGGTGCATGAAGTCATAGGCGCGTCGCGTGGCAAACACCGCATACGTCGTGACGAATGGCTGGGCGCCTTCGTGCGCGAAGCCGGCGGCCGCGCCCATCAGCAGTTGCTCGGCCATCCCCATCTGGTAGTAGCGCTCGGGAAACGCCTTCGCAAAGAGATGCAGGTCGGTGTACTTGCCCAGGTCGGCGGTCATGCCGATGACATTGGACTTCTGCCGGCCCAGTTCCACCAGGGCGTGCCCGAACGGCGCCGAGCGGGTGGCCTGCCCCTCGCCGGCGATGGAGGCGATCATCGCCGAGGTCTTCAGCTTCGGCCTGGCGTTGGTGTTCGTATTGGTGCTGCTCATGCTTGTCTCCCGGCTTCCAGGGCCTGCAGTGCGAGTTGCCATTCGTCGGCATCCACGCGGATAAAGTGGTTCTTCTCGCGCTGTTCGAGGAACGGCACGCCGCACCCCATGCGCGTATCGCAGATGATCATGCGCGGCTGGGCGCCCGGATGGGCGCGGGCGGCGCGGAAGGCCTCTGCCACGGCATCGATGTCGTTGCCGTCCACGCGCTGCGTGAACCAGCCGAAGGCTTCGAGCTTGGGCAGCAGCGGCTCGAACGCCATGATCTGCGTCGACGGGCCGTCGGCCTGCTGGTTGTTGACGTCGACCACGGCGATCAGGTTGTCGAGCTTCCAATGGCTGGCGGACAGGATGCCCTCCCAGATCGCGCCCTCGTCCAGCTCGCCGTCGGAGAACAGCGTGTAGACGAAGGCGTCGGAGCCCTTGCGCTTGAGCCCCAGGCAACGGCCAACGGCGATGGTCAGCCCCTGGCCGAGCGATCCGCCCGACATCTCCATGCCCGGCGTGTAGCTGGCCATGCCCGACATCGGCAGGCGGCTGTCGTCGCTGCCATAGGTCTCCAGCTCTTCCGGGGGCAGGATGCCTGCCTCCAACAGTGCCGCGTACAGCGCAATCGCGTAGTGGCCATTCGACAGCAGGAATCGGTCGCGCCCCCCCCACTTGGGGTCTTCCGGGCGGTAGTGCATGGCACCGAAGTAGGCGACCGCGAGCACATCGGCGATATCGAGCGCCTGGCCGATATAGCCCTGGCCCTGGACCTCGCCCATCAGCAGGGCATTGCGGCGGATCCGGTAGGCGCGTTCCCGCAGGGTCACGGCCTGGTCGGAAGTCTGGTGTTGCATGGTGTCTCCTGCAATCAATTGGAAAGATGAGGCAATCGGTAAGGCGCGGCCGCTCAGCGATTGACCGCCTTGGCTGGCACCAGGAAGACGAGCATGGCGCCCGCCACCACCGTGGCCGAGATAAAGATGAGACCGGCGGTGGACTTGCCAGTCAGGTCGTTGAGCCAACCCACGATGGCGGGCGAGAAGAAGCCGGCCAGGTTGGCGACGCAGTTGACCGCCGCGATCCCTGCCGCTGCGGACATGCCGCCCAGCAGCGCGGTCGGCAAAGCCCAGAACTGCGACGACGAGGCCAGGATGCCGGCGGCGGCGACGCACAGGCAGATCAGCGAAGCGGTGACGCTGCCCAGCATCGGCAGGGTCGCAAAGCCCGCCGCGGCGACCAGCATCGGCACGATCAGGTGGAAGCGGCGTTCACGCTGGCGGTCGGCGCTCATGCCGACCAACGGCAGCGCCACGATGGCGCACAGATACGGCAGCGCGGTAAAGATGCCCACCCACAGCGGATCGGCCACGCCAGACTTGCGGATGATGGTTGGCAGCCAGAAGGTCAGCCCGTACTGGCCCAGCACCACGCAGAAGTAGATCGCGGCCATCAGCCACAGGCGGCGGTCGCCCATGAACGACCGGATCGACACGTGGACCACCTTCTGCGCGTTGTCGCCCTCGATATTGCGCTTGAGCAGCGCCTTCTCCGCATCGGTGAGCCAGTGCGCCTGCTCGATGCCGTTGTCCAGGTAGAACAGGATGGCGACGCCCAGGCACAGCGACGGCAGCGCCTCGATCAGGAACAGCCACTTCCACCCGGCCAGGTCGCCCACGCCGTGGAAGGCGTGCATGATGTAGCCCGACAGCGGCCCGCCCACGATGCCCGCCAGCGGGATCGCCATGAAGAACATCGACAGCGCCTTGGCGCGGCGTTCCGAGGGGAACCAGTACGTCATGTACAGGATCACGCCGGGCGCGAAGCCCGCCTCCGCCACACCGAGCAGGAAGCGCAGGATGTAGAACTGGGTCGGCGTGCTGACAAAGGCGAAGCAGGCGGAAATCACCGCCCAGGTCAGCATGATCCGGGCTAGCCACCGCTTGGCACCGACCTTGTGGAGGATGACGTTGCTGGGCACTTCAAAGAGGAAGTAGCCAAGGAAGAAGATGCCGGCGCCGAGGCCGTAGATGGTTTCGCTGAACTGCAGGTCGCTCAGCATCTGCAGCTTGGCAAAGCCTACGTTGACCCGGTCCAGGTAGGCGCCCAGGTAGCACAGCATCAGGAACGGGATCAGGCGCCGCACGACCTTGGCGTAGGTCCGGGTTTCGAACGTGGCCGCGTCGGCGTGCGGCATCGCTTCGCCGCCGATGGGCGAAGGCGCGTATTTGGTTTTCATCGGTTGTCTCCTGCCATGTGCGCCGCGGGTATGGCGCAACGGCATTTGTGGTGGCCCGCCTCTGTGGGCGGCTTATCAGGAAGATTAGTGGATCAGCATGCCGCCGTTGACGTCGAGCGTGATGCCGGTCAGGTAGGCGGACAGGTCGCTCGCCAGGAAGATGCAGGCGTTAGCCACGTCGGCGGCGTTGCCCAGGCGGCCCAGGGGGATGCCCTTGATGATGTCGGCGCGCATCTCGGGGGTGAGCTTGTCGCCGGTGATGTCGGTCTGGATCAGGCCGGGCGTGATCGAATTGACGCGTATTCCATCGGGTCCGAACTCCCGCGCCATGGCACGGGCCAGCCCCAGCACGCCGGCCTTGGCGGCGCTGTAGTGCGGGCCGCCGAAGATGCCGCCGCCGCGCTGGGCGGAGACCGATGACATGCACACGATGCTGCCGCGCTTCTGCTCCTTCATCTGCGGCAGGACCGCCTGCGACATGTACAGGGTGCCGCGCAGGTTGACGTCGACCACGGCGTCGAAGTTGGCCGCCTGGATGTCCAGCGTGCGCACCGGCTGGGTGATGCCGGCGTTGTTGATCAACGCGTCGATGCGGCCATAACGCTGCACCACCGCCTGCGCCGCCCGCTCGCAGGCCGCCTTGTCGGTCACGTCGCAGGCCAGGCCGAAATGCTGCTCGCCCAGTTCCCGCGCCGCCGCCTCGGCGTCCTCCTGCCGCAGGTCCAGGATGACCACCGTGGCCCCCTGCGCGGCAAATGCCCTCGCCGCAGCCTTACCGATGCCGCGCGGCGAAGCGGCCCCCGTGATGATGACGACATTGTTCTCGACCAGCATCTTTTGTCTCCTGACTGTTGATGATTTGATGGGTCAAGTTTTGTCGCTGTAGGCTTTGCGATCAACGCGGTCTGGCTCAGGTATTGCTGAGAAATTTTCAGGTGAGCATGCGTCACGGCGCCTGCTCATGCGCGCCTCACACGACACTTCGCGCCGGAAAGCGGCGCGTTATGGACGGATTCAGCCGGGCAACTGCCGCTCCACCCAGGCCAGAAACCGCTCGACGCGCGGAAGGTCGGCGTTCTGTGCCGGATAGACCAGATGGTGGCTGCCGACCTCGACTGCATGGGATGCGTCGAACACCGGCACGAGCGCCCCCTTGCGGATCAGGACCGACGCCAGCAGCGTGCTTTCGAGGGCCACGCCGAGTCCCAGGGCGGCCGTCTCCAGCGACATGTAGGAGCGATCGAAGGTGAAATCGAACGTCTTGCGGTCGGTGGGGACACCGAAGCGGGGGAACCACTGCTGCCATTGGACCAGCGGCGTCTCCGAATAGATCAGGCGCTGCGCCAGCAGATCGGCCGGCGACTGGATCGCATGCCTGGCGAGGTAGGCCGGCGAGGCCAGCGGGGTAATCGTCTCCTTGCGCAGCGTCCTGACCTGCAGGTCACGCCAGTGGGCATAGCCGTGGCGGATGTCGACGTCGTAGTACCCGCTCGTGAAGGAGACGTCCTCGTACGAGCAGGACAGGTTCAGCTGGATGTCTCCGTTGTCTGCCTGGAACGATTCCAGCCGCGGCAGCAGCCACATCAGGCCGAAGCTCGGGCTCGAATGCACGCGCAGGATCTGGACGTCGGACTGGCTGGAAGCGCGCTCGGTCGCGCGGTTCAGTTCCGCCAGCGCCCCGGTGATGTCGCGCAGGTACTGCTCGCCCACCGGCGTCAGGACCAGGCCACGTCCCTGCCGGAAGAAGAGCGCCTGCCCGATCGCGTCCTCGAGATTGCTGATCTGATGGCTGACGGCGGACGCCGTCAGGCCCAACTCCTCCGACGCCCGGCTGACGCTTTTTGTCCTGGCAACGCTTTCGAAGGCGACGATTGCCTTCATCGGTGGAATTCGCATGGCTCGGGGATCGGCAACGGATCAGGGTCAGGTGACGCGGTCCGACCTGGGTGGGGAACATCCGGGAATTCTACTTCCGCCGGACGGGGATGCTTCCGCCGCCACCTCCTGCCGTCTTGGATGAGCCGTTGAGCCTGTTACAACTTGCCTGCGTTTTTCTCCTTGACATCGATCCGCTCATGCACCATCATTCATTCCATCGCATCCGATTTAATCTCACGCGATATAAATAAACGACTCAACCACCTTTAAGGATCATCCATGGGCAAGATCGACAAAGTCCTCCTGACCGGCAAAACCCACACCACGCTGAGCGACGCTGGCCGCGACAGCGTTGACATCAAACTCTCGTCGCCCGGCAGCGCCGAGCCGGCCCACGTCTTTGCCGGCATCCAGTCGCACCCGACTGCGGAGCAACTGTTCGCCGGGGCATGGTCGGCCTGTTACATCGCCGCGATCGGGCTCGTGGCCAAGGAGAAGAAGGTGACGCTTCCGCCTGACCTGTCCGTCGAAATCGAGGTCGACCTGGGCCAGACCGGAAAGGAGTACTTCCTGCAGGCGCGCTTCAATGTCCGCTTGCCGGGCGTCGCGCACGACGTGGCGACGGCCATCGCGCACGCCGCCGATGAAATCTGCCCGTACTCGAAGGCGACGCGAGGCAATATCGACGTGGCCCTGAACGTAGTCACCGCGTGATGTACTGCCTGGCCCTGAACATCGACCAGCTTCTTTGACATTTGCAAATTGATCGTATGCGATTAAATCGCATACGATCACGCAACAAGCTCTTCCGCGCGGCCCCGGCCGCGCACAACTTGACACGAACCTGAAGGAAACCATCATGACCGCCAACATCGCCAAGCGTTTTGTCTTCACCGTCGCACTGCTTGCCGCCGCTGCCAGTGCGCAGGCCGCCGGAATCTCCCAAGCGGGCGCGCGCGACCCGTTCACGGACGGTGCCCGTTCGGTCACCAGCGCGCGGAACCCGTACTTTGACGGCGCGCGTTCGGTGAGCGGCGTGCACGACACTTACACCGACGGTGCGCGCTCCGTCCACGATGCCCGCAGCCCGTACTACGATGGGGCCCACGGCTGATGGCTCGGCAATGGCAGCGCTACCGGGCCCACGCCGTATGCCACCGCCCCTGAACGGGTGGTGGCCCGGCCGGCACTGGCGCGCAGAGCGGCACGCGGCATCGCCGCAGTAATTTAGTACACCTCCGATAAAATCGCATCCGATCTATAATGGGCTCTTGCGAACCCACCAGCCTTTGCCCAGAGAGGAAGCCCATGAAATCGACCGACAAGGCGGCCGCCGCGAACCCGACGCTCTCCGACTTCCTGTGTTTTGCCGTCTATTCCGCCAACCTGGCGTTCGGCAAGGCATACAAGCCAATCCTGGAGCAGCTTGGGTTGACCTATACGCAATACATCACCATCGTGGCGCTATGGGAGCAAGACCATCAGACCGTCGGCAGCCTGGGCGAGAAGCTGTTTCTCGAATCGAACACCCTCACCCCGATCCTGAAGAAGCTGGAGGCGATGGGCTATGTCGAGCGACAGCGCGATCCCGAGGACGAGCGCCAGGTGCGGGTCACGCTGACCAAGAGCGGCCGGCGGCTGCGCGAAAAACGCCTGGAAACCGGCCTCGCCGAAGCAACCGGGCTGACACCGGACGAGTTCGCGGGCATCCAGAAGGCAGTCGCCACGCTACGCGACAATCTCGTCGACTCGGTGAAGGCCGAGGAATGAGGTGTTGTCCCGGCGCACGAAGCCTTCGCGAGAGCCACCAATCCAACTATCGCGACTCGTTCGATGGCGAGTCGCGGAGCAACCGGCTGGAGCCACGATCATGAGCAGCAATGCCACCCACTACAACCCGATCAGCTGCGAGTTCCATGATGTGCTTGAGGCGCTCGCGACCGTACGCAGGCCGGCGTCCATCAGCTTCCACGACGACGATGGCGCATTGCGGCAACGCACTGCGATCATCCATGACGTGTACAGCCGGGATGGCGCTGAGTATCTCTCGCTCAGCTCGGGCGAGACCTTGCGCCTCGATCAGCTGGTCGAAGTCGACGGCAACAGGTTGACTGACTTCTTCTGCGCTACAGGCTCAGACCACGCGTGAACCCGGCTTCGCCGTAGAGCCGCGCACGATCAGCTCCGGCGTCAATTGCACCGTCACGGCATCCGACGCCGGCTTCTCGATCTTGCGCAGCAGTAGCCTGGCCGCTTCCTCGCCCATCTCGTGCACGGCAATCCGCACCGTCGTCAGCGGCGGCGTCAGCGCGTCGACGAATGGCATGTCGTTATGCCCCACGATCGAAACGTCATCGGGACAACGCAAGCCACGTTCACGCAGGAAGTCGTAGCAGCCCATCGCCACCAGGTCGTTGCCGGCAGCGATGGCGGTCATCCCGGGGAATGCCTCGAAGAGTTGCTCACAGGCAATCCGCCCGGCTTCGCGCGAATAGCTGGCCGCTTCCACCACCTGCCATTCACCGCGGCGCAGCCGGTGCCGCTTGACCGCCTGGATAAAACCTTCGCGACGCAGATAGCCGGTGGACAGCGACGCCGGCCCGGCAATATGCCCGATATGGCGATGGCCCAGCCCGACCAGGTGGTCGACCGTCTGCCGCATGGCCAGCAGGTTGTCGCTCACCACGCACGAGACCCCGCCGGTACCTTCGCCCCGGTTGACCATGACCACCGGGATATGCTGTTTCAGGCAGTAGTCGAGGATCGGATCCTCCCGTTCCGCGGTGGCCAGCACCAGCCCTTCAACCTGCCGTCCCAGCATCTGGTCGATCACGAAGCGCTGGCGGGTCTTGTCGGTGCCGGCATTGACCACGATCGGCACGTAGCCTTGCTGGGCCAGCACGGATTCGATCCCGGCCAGGATCGGCGGGAACACGGGGTTGGCGATGTCGGGCAGCACCACGCCCACCAGTCCGGAGCGCTGGGTACGCAAGCCCGCCGCGATGCGATTGGGGCGGAAGCCGCGCGCTTCGGCAACTTCCAGGATGCGTGCCGCCACCTCTTCCGCCACCAGGTGCCGCGTGGCCGGGTTCATCACTCGCGAGACGGTCGAGTAATGCACGTCGATCTCGGCAGCCAGGTCTTTGAGGGTGAGGCGCTTGCGCTCGGGCATGGCGGCAGGTGGCTGGGCGGCGGCCCAGGGGGGATTGGAATACGCCATTTTAAGCCAGCCCCACCCTTGCCCCCTGCGTTTTGCTCCACCGCCGCCGCTTGCCGCTACTGGCCAGCCTGCACCCCGGATTGCCGCACCACCGGCGCAAGCTTGCCGATCTCCGACTGGATATAGGCCGCAAATTCCTGTGGTGACGAGCGCTTCGGCTCGGCGCCCTGCGCGGCCAGGCGCTCGCGCACGTCAGGCGCCGCCAGTGCCTTGCCGATCTCGGCATTGAGTGCGTCGACGATTTCCTTCGGTGTGCCGGCAGGGGCCAGTACGCCGAACCAGGAATCGAACGCAAAGCCGGGGAAACCGGACTCCGCGACAGTCGGGATATCCGGCAGCGCGCTGGCTCGCCTGGCCGTGGTCACCGCCAGCGCGCGCAGCTTGCCCTGCTTCACAAATGGCATGGCCGATACGGTGGGCGCGAACATCATGTCGCCGCGGCCGGCCATGACATCCGTCAGCGCTTCGCCGGTGCCCTTGTACGGGATATGGGTGATGTCGATGCCCGCCTGCATCTTGAACATCTCGCCGCTGAGGTGGGTGGAACTGCCGGAACCCGCGGAGTCGAAGTTCAGCGCGCCCGGCGTTGCCCTGGCGGCCGCCACGACGTCCCGCACGGACTTGTACTTGCTGGCGGCGTTGACCACCAGCACATTGGGCACGGTTGCCACCATCGAGACCGGCGTGAAGTCCTTCACCGTGTCATAGGAGAGCTTGGGATACAGCGTGGCATTGATCGCATGCCCGACCGACACCAGGATCAGGGTGTAGCCGTCCGGCGCCGCCTTGGCCACGCCGGTGGCACCGACCGTGCCGCCGGCGCCGGGCCGGTTGTCGACGATCACCTGGTAGGTCCCGCCCTCGCCCATCTTGCTGCCGATAATGCGCGCCAGGATGTCGGTGGCGCTGCCTGCCGAGAACGGCACCACCAGCCGGATCGGCTTGCTGGGGTACTGCGGTTGCGCGCTGGCGGCGGGAGCGGCCGCCAGCATGAACGACGAGGTCAGGGCCAGCACGGCGCCTTGGATGGATCGAATCATGTTATGTCTCCTCACTGCCGAAGCGAGCGCGAACGTCGCGCATCGCCGATCAGGGCGGCACGCCCCTGCCGGGCGCGCCGCCACGCCTCAGAAGAAATGCCGCATGCCGAGCGCGAAGGTCTGCGGGTCGGCGCCGGCGCTCACGCCAAGCTCGTTGATGGCAAAGTCATAGATCGCGTTGCGCTTGTTGTTGATGCGGCTGTAGTACGCAAACAGCGCGGTACGCTTTGACAACGGATAGTCGTAGCCGACGGTGACCTGCGTGGCGCCCGTCTCCGCGCCGCTGCGGAAGAAGCCGACCGTTTCCGTCGCATTGCCAGCACCGTTGCTCGCCAGCGCAAAGCCGACGCGCACGCTGCCCGGGCCGAGCTTCTGCACCAGCGAGGCGTAGTAGCCGTTGCGGGTCAGGTCGCCCGTGGCGGTGCGGTAGTGGAGCCGTTCATAGAGCAACGCGACGGTAGTGCTCGGAAACTTGTAGGACACGCCCGCCTTCATCGCATCGTCCTTGCGGCCGGCGGTCTGGTAGTGCTGGTGGATTTCATAGGCCAGCGCAATGTTGAGCGGCCCATTGTCATAAGCCGCGGAAAACGAATAGAGCCCCGGGTTGCGCGGTACGCTGGTCCTCTCCTCGTTCACGCCCCACGCCGCGGCGCCGCTGAAGCCGGCCAGCGACGGCGTCTTGTAGACGACAAGGTTCTTCTGCCGGCGGTCGAACGAACTGGTGTCCTGGACGTTGTCCGAGCTGGACGTGGAGCCATTGCCGATCAGCGCCATATAGCCGGCGGTGGTCGGGTAGTACGGGTCATAGCCCGCGGTCGCCTCGGTATAGGGCGTTTGCCAGTGGCCCATGAACGTGCCGGCATCCCCCTGCAGCCCGATGCGCGAGTTGCGGCCCGCGATCTGGCCCTGGCCGGTGTCGAGCGAAACGTTGCTTTCGATCTGCCAGATCGCCTTCAGGCTGCCGCCCAGTCCTTCCTCGCCGCGCATGCCGAAGACGGAGCGGTTGTTGGTCAGCCGGCCGGTGCCGCCCAGCTTGATGCCGTCGGTGGCCGTGTTGGCGTACGAATACTCCAGCGCCGTATTGAGGCGCCCGTACAGCGTCACTGAAGACTGCGCGCCGGCCTCGCCGACCCAGCCGGCCGCGACCGTGGCCAGCAGCAGGACGCTGCTGCGCTTCGGAACGGATGTCATTTGTCTCCCCTGCTTCTTGTGGTGGTCTTGTTGTGCATGGGCCGCCCGCCTTCCCGTCCTGCAATCGTTTGCAAAAGCGACCCAAAAAAAATCAGCCCCTGGGATACGGCATCGCCAGCAACAGCATCGCCGGCCGGTTGCCCGGGTTCGACACCTGCCGCGCCTCGCCCGGCGCGAGCCGCACCGAATCGAACTGGCCCAGCGTCACGGTGCCTTCCGGCGTGCGGATGCAGACCTCGCCTTCGAGCACGACGTAATGCTTTTCCACGGGCGAGGCATCCATCGACGTATGGCCGCCCGGCAGCAGTACCGACACACCCAGCCACAGCGCATCGGATGGCCCGGCTTCATGCCCCTGCAGCCGCAGGCAATGCATGCCTTCGTGGTTGGCCGGATAGTAGGCCGGCGCCTGTGCAAACCGGGTCGTATTCATGGCTTGAGCACCACGCGTTCGGTCGCACCCTGCAGCACGGCACGATAGGCGTCCTTGGCCTCTGCGAGCGAATAGGTGTAGTCGGCCAGCACCGGGAACGGCCGCAGCTTGCCGGCGGCAAACATCGGCGCCAGCTGGTCGAGGATGCGTGCGCAGGCACCGCTGTCCAGCGCGAGCGTGTCGACCCCCACATAGGTGTGCTGGCCGCGATAGAACGCAAAGATATCGAACGGCACCGGCTTCTCGATGGTCGAGATAAAGATCTGCGTCGCACCGATCGCCATCGCCTGGTTGGCCTGTTCGAAGTACGGGCTGCCGACGGTGTTGTAGACGATATCCGCGCCGTGGCCGCCGGTCTCCTCGCGCACCACGGCGGCGATGGCTTCGCGGCTGGCATCGATCATGCGCACGTCGCCGCTGGCATGGCCACGATAGGCCTCCGCGGTGCGCTCCACGGCAAAGACGCGGGCGCCCAGCGCCGTGGCGATCTGGATGGTGGCCTGGCCGACCTTGCCGTTGCCGCCGCATACCAGCACGGTGCTGCCGGCCTGCGGCATGCCCGCGCGGCGCAGGCCTTCATAGGCGGTGATGAACGGCACGCCCACGGCGCCGGCTTCCAGCAGCGACAGCGACGCCGGCTTGGCGCGCACGGACGCTGCCTCGATGCGCAGGTACTTGCCATGCGTGCCGTCGCGGCGGATGCCGAGCTCGCCGCCGCTGCCCCACACCTGCAGGCCCAGCAGGCCGGCGGGGCCATCGACCACCAGGCCGGCATAGTCGCGGCCCGGCGTGCGCGGCCAGATGGCGTGCGGCATCAGGCCAAGGGTTGCCTTGACGTCGCTCGGGTTGACCCCGGCGCTGGCGACTTCGATGATGCATTGGTCCGCTGCCGCTTCAGGGCGCGGCACGCCGAGCAGCTCAAGCTGCAGGGCATCGATGTCGGGGGCTTTCTGGGTGACTCGGATGGTGTTCATGATGGTTTCTGTTTGAAATCTGCAATGCTGTTAGGGACTCAGGCTTCGCGCAGGCCGAGCGTGCGACGGGCATCGGCCGACGAGGCAAGCTCGCCGCCAAGCGACCTGACGATGTCGCGCGCCTTGGCGACCAATGCGGCGTTGCTCGGCGCCAGCACGCCCTTCTCCAGGTAGATGTTGTCTTCCAGCCCGACGCGCACATGTCCGCCGGCCAGCCACGCCTGCGCGACGATCGGGAACTCCGCGCGGCCGATGCCGAAGGCCGACCAGTGCGCGCCGGCGGGCAGCATGCTGCGGGCATAGAAAATGGTCTCAGGGGTAGGCGCAAAACCGTACTTGACGCCCAGCACGAAGGTCCACAGCCCGGGGCCATCCAGCACGCCCTCGCGGATAAAGTCGAGCGCCATGTTGAGGTCGCCGGAATCGAAGATCTCCAGCTCCGGCATGACGCCCGCGGCACGGATCGCCGCGGCCATCTTGCGCACGTTGGCGGGCGTATTGATCACGACGTCGCCGCCAGAGTTCATGGTGTTCAGGTCTAGCGAACACACGTCGGGCCGCAGCGCGGTGATGTGTTCGACCCGCCTGGCCGGAGGCAGCAGCGTCGTGCCCGGCGCCGCCACGCGCGGCTCGTCCTCGCTCGGCACGAAGCGGCCGCCGGGGCCGGTGGTGAGGTTGATGATCAGCGCGCGGTTGCGTGCGCGGATGCGGTCGATGACATCGGCGTAGTACTCGAGCGACATCGACGGGCGGCCCGTTTCGGGATCGCGCACGTGGATGTGGGCGGCGGCCGCGCCGGCTTCGGCGGCTTCCAGCGCGGCGTCGGCGATCTGCGCCGGCGTGACGGGCAGGCCGGGATGCTGCTCGGGGGTGGTGATGTTGCCGGTCACCGCGCAGGTGATGATGGTCTTGCGTGCGTGCATGAGCGATGGGTGGTGATGGAAAAGGAAAGGCGTGGCTTATCCGAGCTGGCGGCCACCGTCGACGACGATGGTGGTGCCGGTGGCAAAGCGCAGCGAGGTGGCGCAGGCGGCGATGGCATCGGCCACATCCTGCGCAGTGCCGATGCGCTTGAGCGGCGTCGATTTCGCGGCGCGCTCGTTGAAACTGCTGTCGCGCCCCGGCACGAAGGCGGTATCGACCACGCCCGGCGAGACGTTCAGCACGCGGATCTGCGGCGCCAGCGCGCGCCCGAG
Organism: Cupriavidus sp. PB-02; assembly: GCF_058252315.1. Classification (NCBI taxonomy): domain Bacteria; kingdom Pseudomonadati; phylum Pseudomonadota; class Betaproteobacteria; order Burkholderiales; family Burkholderiaceae; genus Cupriavidus; species Cupriavidus sp. PB-02. The sequence goes on along the minus strand of NZ_CM177695.1, from coordinate 391,443 downwards.
CGACATCGCCATGACATCGAGCCCGGCCTTGGCCGCGCAGTACGCGACGTTGCTGCCCTGACCCGTACGGCCAGCGATTGAGCCGACATTGACCACCAGCCCGTCGCCATTGGCGCGCAGGTGCGGCGCAAAGGCGCGGATCGCTGCGAACTGGCCGCGCCAGTTGACGGCAAACAGTTCGTCGATCAGGGCATCGTCCAGCGCGTCGAGGTCGGCATGCGGGATCGCCCGCGTAAAGCCCGCGGTGTTCACCAGGATATCGGCGCGGCCGTAGAGGTGGCTGACCTTGTCGGCCAGCGCGCGCAGCGAGGCGCTGTCGGCAATCTCCGCCACGGCGGCGAGATGGTTGCCGGCCGGCAGCGCGGCCGCGGCGCTGGCCGCCTTCTCGGCGTCGCGCCCGGTCAGGACGATGCTTGCGCCAAGGCGGGCCAGCGTTTCACCGGCGGCGAAGCCGATGCCGCCGGTGCCGCCGAGGATCACGGCAACCTTGCCGGAAAGAGAGGATGCGCTCATGGTTTTCGATGTCGAAATGCGTGGGTGGAGGTCGAGGAAGCCGTCAGTCGATCGGCGGCTTCGGGAAGGTCTGCTGGCCCGGCTCCAGCGTGAAATCGAACTGCAGCGTGTAGAACGGCGCCGCCACGTCGCCCCAGTCGCTGCGGCCGTGGTCGTGCAGCCGCAGGTTGCCCACCAGCAGCCGATGCACGCCGAACGTGACATCGGACTCGAGCTTGTCCGCCTCGTCGGCGAACACCTGGGTCACGAGCGTGCGGTACCCCGGCGCCGCGACGATGAAGTGGATATGCGCGGGCCGGTACGGATGGCGCTGCTGCGCGGCCAGCAACGTGCCCACCGGTCCGTCGGTCGGCACCGGATAGCCGGCGGGGCGCACCGTGCGGAAGTGGTAGTTGCCGTTCTCGTCGGTATGGAAGCAGCCGCGCAGGTTGCGGTCGGGCTGGTTCGGGTCCTGGTTGTCGTACAGGCCTACCGGCGATGCCTGCCAGATCTCGACCAGCGCGCCGGCGAGCGGCGTGCCGTCAGTGGCGCGCACGGTACCGCTGACCAGCAGCGGCAAGCCCGGCGCGTCGTCCTGCACCACGCAGTCGCCACAGGCATAGCGCGGGGCGTTGGCGCGATAGAACGGGCCGAGCAACGCACCGGGCGTGCGCCCGTCCCTGGTGCTGTTGTTCATCACGGTCACCAGCGTCGACAGGCCCAGCACGTCGGCCGCCAGCACGACCTCGTTGTGGCTGGCATGCGTGGCGTGGCCAAGGCGGGCCAGGAACTCCAGCGCGAACTCGAATTCCGCGTCGGTCAGCCGCGCTTCGCGCAGGAAGCCGTGCAGGTGCCGAACCAGCGAGCCCATGACGAAGCGCAGGCGCGGGTCGGACGTGTTGGCCATGGCGGCTTCGACGATGCGGGTTACCGAATGCTCGTCTTCGATCAGTGCGGGGCACAGGCCTGGCGACGCTTGCTGCGTCTCAAAGGAAGTTTCCATGTTTTTCTTGCCTCACTGCAAACGTTTGCAAAGTCTTTGCATTATCGGCGCTGCAAACGTTTGGTCAAGGGCAGAAAGGGGGCCCCAGCGGCCAGCGGGACGCTGGCGCGGGCCTAAACCGCAATCAAAACAAGCGGATACGAAGGGATTTCGGGAGAAACCCTATGAGGTCCTGGTACAGGCTGAATGTGTCGGAGCCGCCGCGCGGCTGGGGACGCGCGCGATGTGTGGGATGGGCATGGCGTCAGCGGCCAGCCGGCTCACTCTCCCTCCCACCGCAACGCCCCCAGGCAAGCCACCAGCGCCGCCACCACATCATCCTCCACCGCCTGCCGCCGCCACATCACCCCCACCGGCGGCAGGTCCCAGCTCAGCGCATGCGGCAGCGCCGTCGCCCCCTTGGCATCGACCAGTTCGCTGGCGACCGCCTTCGGCACGATGGTCGCCGCCGCCGGATGCTTGCGCATCAGCGTGGCCATGGTCTTGATCGAATAGGTCTCGACGATCGGCGTTGGCTGCGCCACCCCGGCCACCGCAAAGATGGTGTTGATGGTGCGCCGGATCGGCGTGTTGGGCGGTGGCAGGATCCAGTCGCGCTCGGCCAGCTGGCGCCAGTCGAGCGGGCCGCGCGCCAGCCGGGCGGCGGCCGCGGTGGGCACGACCAGTGCCGGTTCTTCGCGGTACAGCGGCTGCTGCGCAATATCCGCGCCCGGCGCATAGAAGGTGCGCGCCACCACGCAGTCCAGTTCGTGTTCGCGCAGCGCGTTGACCAACTCGTCGGTGGTGCCTTCGCGTACCAGCACCGAGACCCGCGGTGTCTGCGTCAGGCCGAAGGTGCAGGCGGCGTCGAGCACGCTGCGGCTGATGTAGGGGATCACGCCGATGCGCAGCCGGCCCGACAGCCCGGACCCGATCGCCGCCAGTTCGCGCCCCAGCGCATCGGCATCGGCCAGCGTCAGCCTTGCGTGCGCCAGCACCGCGCGGCCGGTGGGCGTGGGCTCCAGGCCGCGCCGGGTGCGGGTGAACAGCGGCACCATGAAGATGTCTTCGATCTCGCGCAGGGTCTTGGTGACGGCCGGCTGCGACAGGTTCAGCTCGGCCGCCACCCGCGACACCGAACGCTGCCGCTCCAGCGCCAGCAGCAGCGGCAGGTGCCTGAGGCGCAGGCGGGACACGAGGTTGTGGACCAGCTTGTCGGGGGCGATGGACACGGCGCTTCCTGCAAAAATGGGCGAGTTGTATTACCAGATGGTAATACCACGATAACTAATCAGGCGCTGATGGTTATTCGCCAATCCTATACTGCCTGCATCACAGGAGCTGCAATCCATGTTCACCACCCGTCCCGAGATCGTTGGCACCTTTGGCGTCGCCGCCTCCACGCACTGGCTGGCCACGCAGACCGCCATGGGCGTGCTGGAGCGCGGCGGCAATGCCTTCGACGCCGCGGTTGCCGCCGGCTTTGTGCTGCAGGTGGTCGAGCCGCACCTGAACGGCCCCGGCGGCGAAGTGCCGATCGTCTACTGGAGCGAGCGCGAGCGCGCCATGCGCACGGTCTGCGGCCAGGGCCCGGCCCCGGCGCTGGCCGATCCGGACGCGCTGCGCGCCATGGGCCTGGACCTGGTGCCCGGCATCGGCCTGATACCGGCAGCCGTGCCCGGCGCCTTCGGAGCGTGGCTGACGATGCTGCGCGAGCACGGCACCTGGTCGCTGGCCGACGTGCTGGCGCCCGCCATCGGCTATGCCCGCGAAGGCTTCCCGCTGGTGCCGCGCATCTCGCGCGCGATCCTGGCGGTGCAGGCGCTGTTCCGCGACGAGTGGCACAGCTCGGCACAGACGTGGCTGCCGGACGGCAAGGTGCCGCGCCCCGGCAGCCTGCACACGCTGCCCGCGCTGGCCGCCACCTACACCCGCATCGTCGAAGAGGCCCGGCGCCACAGCGATACCCGCACCGGCCAGATCGATGCGGCGATGGACTGCTGGTACCGCGGCTTCGTCGCGCAGGAGATCGATGCGTACTGCCGCAACACGCCGGTGCGCGACACCACCGGCGACAAGCACACCGGGCTGCTGCGCTATGACGACATGGCCAACTGGGCGCCGGAGATCGAGGCCCCGGTCACGCTGGACTTCGGCCGCTACACCGTGGCCAAGTGCGGCATCTGGAGCCAGGGGCCGGTGTTCCTGCAGCAGTTGGGCATGCTGCGCCACGCCGGCCTGGAGCAGCATGCGCCGGAGTCGCCCGAGTTCGTGCACCGCATTGCCGAAGCCACCAAGCTGGCCATGGCCGACCGACTGGCCTGGTACGGTGATCCGCATTTTGCACAGAGCCCGCTGGCGGCGCTGCTCGATGATGGCTACCTGGCGGCGCGCGTGCGGCGCATCGGCACGCGTGCCGCGTTGTCGCTCGACCCGGGCACGGTGAACGGCATGGCGCCGCGCCTGCCCGACCTGGCCGCGGCCGAGCGCACGCTGCAGCGCGCCGACGTGCGCTTCGGCGTGGGCGAGCCGACCTTTGCCGAACTGCCGCCGGTGGCCGAATGGGCCGAGCAGGAGATCTTTGTCGGCGATACCTGCCACATCGATGTGATCGACCGCCACGGCAATATGGTCGCGGCGACGCCGTCGGGCGGCTGGCTGTCGTCGAGCCCGACCATCCCGTCGCTCGGCTTTGCCCTCAATACCCGCCTGCAGATGACCTGGCTGGAGCCCGGCCTCCCCAACACCCTCGCGCCCGGCAAGCGGCCGTGCACCACGCTGTCGCCGTCGCTGGCGCTGCGCGACGGCGAGCCCTACATGGTGTTCGGCACGCCCGGCGGCGACCAGCAGGACCAGTGGTCGCTGGCATTCTTCCTGCGCCACGCCGTCCACGGCATGAACCTGCAGGAGGCGATCGACGCGCCGGCCTGGCATATCGACCACTTCCCGGCATCGTTCTGGCCGCGCCAGACCGTGCTCAACCGCATCAGCGTCGAATCGCGCTTCCCTGAAAGCACCCTGGCGGCGCTGCGCGAACGCGGACACGAAGTGCGCGTGGGCGAGCCCTGGTCCGAGGGCCGCATGTCGGCCTGCTCGCGCGAATTCGATGCCGGCGGCCGGCTGGTGCTGCGCGCCGGCGCCAATCCGCGCGGCATGCAGGGCTATGCGGTCGGGCGCTGACGATTGACGAGACCACTGACGAGAATTGCGGCGGGCCGCATCGTGCGCCCGCCCGGGACGAGGAGGAGTAAGACAATGCGGTTGATCACCAAGACCCTGCTGGGCGGCATGGCCGTGCTGGCGATGTGCTTTACCGGCGCGGCTTCTGCGGCCGATGCCTGGCCGCAGAAGCCGGTCACGCTGATCGTGCCGTGGGCGGCCGGCGGCTCGACCGATATCCTGGCGCGCGTGCTGTCCGAACACCTGACCCGTTCGCTCGGCCAGCCGGTGATCGTGGACAACAAGCCGGGCGCGTCCGGCAATATCGGCTCGGCCATGGTCGCGCGCGCCAAACCCGACGGCTACACGCTGCTGGTCGGCTCGATGAGCACGCACGCGATGAACCCGGCGCTGATGCCAAACATGCCCTTCCGCGGCGTGGAGGATTTCACGCCGCTGGGTCTGCTGGCCTACGTGACCAACACCATGGTGGTCCATCCGTCGGTGCCGGCGCAGAACGTCAAGGAGCTGATCGCCTACGCCAAGGCCAACCCGGGCAAGCTCGCCTACGCCAGCGCCGGTCCCGGCTCGACCAACCACCTGAGCGCGGTGCTGTTCGAGAAGATGGCCGGCATCCAGATGCTGCACGTGCCCTACAAGGGCGGCGCGCCCGCCGTGGTCGATACCGTGGCCGGCCAGACCCAGCTGCTGTTCTCCGCCGGCACCCAGACCCTGCCGCACGTGAAGGGCGGCAAGCTGCGCCTGCTGGCCGTCACCGAGAGCAAGCGCTCACCGTTGCTGCCCGATGTGCCGACCGTGGCCGAGACCGTCCCCGGCTATGAACTGGCGGTCTGGTACGGCGCCTTCGGTCCGAAGGGCATGCCGGCGGACCTGACCGCGCGCCTGAACCGCGAGATCAACGCCGTGATGTCCCTGCCCGAGGTCAAGTCCAGGATGAACGCCATCGGCGTCGAGACCGCGACGTCCACCCCGCAGCAGTTCGGCACCATCCTGCACCGCGATGCCGACCGCTACGGCAAGCTGATCCGCGAACTCGGCATCAAGGGGGAATGAAGTGAGCCATATGCGCACCGCCCTGCTGGTGGCCAAGGCCAACGTCCTGTGCGACCGGCTGCAGCAGGCCAGCGATCCCGCCGCCGCGTTCGATGCGATCGGCGCGGCAACCTTGCAGACGATCGGGCCCGGCCTGCTGACGATCAATGCCTGGCATGCCGGCCGGGCGCAGATCGAACGCCTGTGGTCGTCGGATACCTCCGCGTACCCGGTCGGCGGGCGCAAGTCGAAGGGCGACAGCCCGTGGCGGCGCCAGTTGCTCGAACGCGGCGAGCTCTTCACTGGCGAGGGCGACGCGGCGCTGGCGGCGGTGTTCGACGATGTGCAGGTCATCCGCGGCCTCGGCTGCACGGCCGTGGTGAACGTGCCCCTGTGCCACCGGGGGTGGGTGATCGGCACCTTCAACTACCTGGCTGACCGAGCGGAGTGGTCAGCGGCGGAGCTGGCGGCATTGCGCGTGCTGGCGGCGCTGGCCGGGCCCGCGGTACGGGATTTGCTGGCGGCGCGAGGCTGACCCCGGCGACTGGTAAAGCCAATCGATCATCCGGGCGGCTGCAGCGGTGGCCGTGCCGGTACAGCAGGCCAGGTAATTGCAACGGGCAGCGCGTGGCGCTGCCCATTTTGATTTATCCGTGCCTACCGCTCAGCCCTGGCCGCCGCAAACCAGACAGCCCAGCGCGCGCTGAGCCGTGCGGGCCTTGGCCAGGCCGGGTGTGCCCGCGGGACTATCTATCCTCGTAGGCCTCTGGCAAGAATCCCCAGCAACCGATGATCAGCCAGTGCCTTCCCCTCCTCGACGTTTGGCCGTGTCCGCGCCATATGCATGGCCAGCCGGTGGTCGAGAATAGCCCGGCATTGCGCCAATGTGGCCCGTTTCGCAAGCTTCGCGATATCCGCGCCAAGCAGCAGAACGCCAGCCGCATCGGGATCGTACCCCAGCGCCGCAAAGACAGCCTCGTCGAGTTCGAAGACGCGATCGATGTTCCCGGCCTCCGAATAGTTGCGCATCAGCGTAGCGTAATAGAACCGGTGTGGGGCGTCCGCTGCTGCCCGAAACCCTGCGTGCCGCACTAACGCTGCGCCTATCTCGCCAAACTCCGCCCAGGTTTCCACCGCCACGGCAGCAGGATCCAGCGGTCGGTCAGAACTGATCAAGCGCATGCTGGATGACGCCTGAGCGCAACACACCGGCCGCTTCCAGACTGCGTGAATCAAGGCTGGCCATCAGGTCCGCATAGACAACTACCGCTGGCGCGATGCCAGCAGGCTCGGCATTGGCCATCGACGCGGGCCAGAATGCATCGAGAATTTCGATCGCGCCGTCTGGCTGAGGGCGCAACCGGTACTTGTGCATCAAGTGCTTGAGGATCGAGCCCTTGTGCTCTACGTCGACATACATGGTTTGCGTCTCCGCCTGCAGGAACCCAGTCATCTTCTCGGCGGCGACGTCTCCGCTCCAATAAGCATTTCCTGAAACCATTTCGGACGCCGCGCGCCACCAGTCAGGATCGGGCGCTTCATATCGGCCGACTTGCAGTCGGGGCCGCAGGATGGAGGGATAGTTGGCGACCCACTCGTCAAGGAGCCGGTCAGTCGCGGTCAGCCGCCTGCGCTTTGTCGTCGGCTCCTCCAGCAGCAAACCCCGCGCTGCGAGCTCCCTGAAAACTCCGCCGACAGACCCGAGGGCAATGTCACTGGCTTGTGCAATCTCGCGATAGGTCGCCTGCAACAGGGACGGCCGGTTGAGCAGCGCGAAGATCATGCGCAAGGCTGTGGGGTTACCGGTGCCACGCGCCCTGGCCGGCAACAGGGTGGTATCCGGCCGTCCGCCGCTCACGTAGACATAGAGACCGGCGGTCTCCAGATAAGCGTTGCCTGCTGTGTCGATGAATTGCAGGCCGATGTCCCGGCAATGCTCGGCCAGGAAGGGACTGAGATAGGTCGTGATGATCAGGTCGGGCGCTTTTTCTTCAGAGCGCGTGCGAACAAGCGTCAACGCCGCGGTGCTGGCGATCGTGGTTTTCCATGTCGCCTGGTAGCTCTGGGCAATGGTTCCCCGCTTCAGCACCACCGGAAAATCCTGTGTGCTGTCGGTAGCAGGACCGATATGGGCGTCCACGCCCGAGGAACGCTTAAGCGTCTCAAACGCCACACTAACAGCACTTACGATCACTTCACTGTTCATATTTAGCGTCTGTTCACTATTCATGAACATATGATAGATATGAACACCAAGGCCATCAATGACGGAATCCTTCGCCGAACATCGCCTCCTGCCAGCTCCCCGGTACCCGCCCTGCCAGCGACTTCCCCCCCCACAACCGCCGACTGCCCCCCGCGGGCGTGTAAACTGCTGGATTTTTCCGACCCCGCAGCATGTCGCAAGCCCCCCGGCGCACAGGTTTCAGCGGCCCGACCCTGGTCCGGCTGCTGGCTCGCCTGACGGACGCCGATGTCCCCGAACCCGGAAACTCGCTGTCGAGCCAGCTCAGCCAATGGCTGGGCTGGGCGGACGCGATCGCCTTGTCGGCGGCGCTGAAGGCCAGCCCGCCGGCCGTGGCGCCGGACGCACATGCCTCCGACAGCACCGAGGAGGAGCGCGAGTGCGCCCGCGTGCGCACCGCGCTGGCCAATGCGGCCAGGGAAAACGGTGCTGGCGCCGGCAGGCGGCGCGGGCCGGCCCGGCCGTCCGCGCTACCGGATCCGATGGAGGCGCAGGTCGACTACGCGGTCTATCGCCAGCGCTATGTGACGCAGCAACAGTCGATGGAGACCGCCATCGGCAACCTGCGCGGCCGCCTGCGCATCGCGCTGTCGGGCCGCGCGCCCGGCATGGCGAAGCTGGCGATGGTCGATACCGTGATGGAGCGCGTACTGGGGGCGCGCGAGCAGAGCCTGCTTGGAACGGTGCCGGCACTGCTGGAGGCGCACTTCCAGCGCCTGCGCCAGGCCGAGGCGGCGGCGCTCGCCGAGGCGCAGGCCGCGGGGCAACCTGCACCGGTCACGGCCGGCGCATGGCTGGCCGTGTTTCGCAAGGATATGCAGAGCGTATTGCTCGCCGAGCTGGACCTGCGCTTCCAGCCCATTGAAGGATTGCTCGCGGCGCTCCGTGACAGCTAATCAGGACATCATGACCCGATACCTCATCCATATTGTTGCTTTCCTGGCAGGCTTGGCCGTCGTGGGCTGGATCAGCGCCAGCTATGCGGGCTCGAACGCCCTGGCGCTGGTCGTCACGCTGCTGATCGGCGGCTGCTACCTGGCGGGCGCGCACGAGCTGCAACGCTATCGGCAGGCCACTTCCACCCTGTCGCAAGCCCTCTCCAGCCTTTCCGAAGCGCCGGCGAACCTCGCCAGCTGGCTGGAGCGCCTGCACCCCAGCCTGCGCGATGCCGTGCGCCTGCGCATCGAGGGCGATCGCGTCGCCCTGCCCGGCCCGGCGCTGACGCCCTACCTGGTCGGCCTGCTGGTGTTGCTGGGAATGCTGGGCACCTTCCTGGGCATGGTGGCGACGCTGCGCGGCACGGGGCTCGCGCTGGAAAGCGCAACCGACCTGCAGGCGATCCGCGCGTCGATGGCGGCACCGGTCAAGGGCCTGGGCTTTGCCTTCGGTACCTCGGTCGCGGGCGTGGCCACGTCGGCAATGCTGGGGCTGCTGGCCGCGCTGTGCCGGCGCGAGCGGATCCAGGCCGCGCAGAGCCTCGACGCCCGCATCGCCACGGCCTTGCGCCCCTACTCGCGCGGCCACCAGCGTGAAGAAGCCTTCCGGCTGCTGCAGCGCCAGGCTGACGTGATGCCCGCGCTGGTCGACCGGCTGCAAGCCATGATGACCGCGATGGAGCAGCAGAACCTGGCGCTGACCGAGCGGCTCGCCGCCAGCCAGGACGCCTTCCACGGCAAGACCGAAGTGGCATACACGCGCCTGGCGTCTTCCGTCGAACAATCGCTGAAGGACAGCATCGCCGACAGCGCCCGCGCGGCCAGCGCAGCGATCCAGCCGGCCGTGGATGCCACCATGGCGGGCCTGGCACAGGAAACCGCGTCCTTGCGCGAGACCGTGACGCAGGCCGTGCAGCAGCACCTGGACGGTGTATCGGCGCGCTTCGAGACCACGACCACCAACGTGGCCGATATCTGGAACCAGGCGCTGGCCGGACAACAGCGTACCAGCGAGGCGATCGCCAACGACCTGCGCACCACGCTGGATGGATTTGCTCAGACCTTCGACCAACGCTCGGCCGGCCTGCTGGACGGCGTCGCCACACGGGTGGACGCGGCGGCGGCCAGCACCGCGGCAGCATGGACCGAAGCGCTGGGCCGGCAGGAGCGCGCCAGCGAGAAGCTCGCCGGCGACAACCAGCAGGCGCTGGCCAGCGCCACGGCCGCCTTTGCACAGCAGTCCACCGCGCTGGTCCAGGCCGTGGACCAGTCGCATGCCGGCTTGCAGGCACAACTGGCGGCGCGGGACGAGCAGCGCCTGGCGGCCTGGACTGAAGTCCTGGGCGCGATGGCGGCATCGCTGCGCCAGGAATGGCAGCAGGCAAGCGCGCATACCGCGACCCGCCAGCGGGAAATCTGCGAGACGCTCGCCAAAACCGCGAACGACATCGCCGCCCAGGCACAAACGCACGCCAGCGGCACCCTCGCCGAGATCGACCGCCTGGTGCAGGCCGCCGCGGAAGCCCCGAAGGCCGCCGCGGCGATGCAGGCGGAACTGGCCGCCAAGGATGAGCAGCGGCTGGCGGCGTGGACCGACTCGCTCGGCGCCATGGCATCGGCGCTGCGCACGGAATGGGAGCAGGCCGGCGCGCACACGGCTGGCCGGCAACGGGAGATCTGCGCCGCACTCACGCAGACCGCGCGCGAAATCTCCACGCAAACACAGGCGCACGCCAGCAGCACCATCGCCGAGATCGACCGCCTGGTGCAGGTAGCAGCGGAGGCCCCGATGGCCGCGGCAGCGTTGCAGGCGGAACTGGCCGCGCAGGACCAGCAGCGGCTGGCGGCGTGGACGGAGTCGCTCGGCGCCATGGCATCGGCGCTGCGCTCGGAATGGGAGCAGGCCGGCGCGCACACCGCGACCCGCCAGCAAGAGATCTGCGCAACCCTCGCGCAGACCGCACGCGACATCTCCACGCAAACGCAGGCGCACGCCAGCAGCACCATCGCCGAGATCGACCGCCTGGTGCAGTTAGCAGCGGAGGCCCCGAAGGCCGCCGCCGCGATGCAGGCGGAACTGGCCGCCAAGGACGAGCAGCGGCTCACCGCGTGGACCGGCTCGCTCGCTGCCATGGCCGCATCGCTGCGCCAGGAATGGGAGCAGGCAGGCACCAGCACCGCCAGCCGCCAGCAGGAGATCTGCGAAGCGCTGGCCCAGACTGCACGCGATATCTCGACGCAAACGCAGGCACACGCCAGCGGCACCATCGCCGAAATCGACCGCCTGGTGCAGGCCGCCGCGGAGGCTCCGAAGGCCGCCGCCGCGATGCAGGCGGAACTGGCCGCCAAGGATGAGCGGCGGCTTACCGCATGGACCGGCTCGCTCGCTGCCATGGCCGCGTCGCTGCGCCAGGAATGGGAGCAGGCCGGCGCCCACACCACCAGCCGCCAGCAGGAGATCTGCGACACGCTTGCGCAGACCGCACGCGACATCTCCACGCAAACGCAGGCGCACGCCAGCAGCACCATCGCCGAGGTCTCGCGCCTGGTGCAGGCAGCCACCGAAGCGCCCAAGGCCGCGGCCGAGGTCATCGCCGAACTGCGCCAGAAGCTCACCGACGGCATGGCCCGCGACAACGCCATGCTGGAAGAACGCAGCCGCATGCTGGAGACGCTGGGCACGCTGCTCGACGCCGTCAACCACGCCTCCACCGAGCAACGCACCGCGGTCGACAAGCTGGTCGGCACCACCGCCGACCAGCTCGACCGGGTCGGCACCCGCTTCACCGACAAGGTCGAAGCCGAAGCCGACAAGCTCGCCGCAGTCGCCGCGCAGGTCACGGGCAGTGCCGTCGAGGTGGCCAGCCTGGGCGAGGCCTTCGGCGTGGCGGTGCAGCTCTTCAGCGATTCGAACGACAAGCTGATGGGCCACCTTCAGCGCATCGAGGCCGCGCTCGACAAGTCGATGGTACGCAGCGACGAGCAACTCGCCTATTACGTGGCGCAGGCCCGCGAAGTGGTCGACCTCAGCATGATGTCGCAGAAGCAGATCCTTGAAGACCTGCAGCAACTCGGCGGCCAGGGCGCATCCCGCGCAGAGGCGGCATGAGGGACGACTTCGACGCCGGCGTGGAGCCGACCGTACCGGCGTGGGCCGTCTTCGGCGACCTGATGTCGGTGCTGCTGGGCGCCTTCGTGCTGATCCTGCTGGGCGTGATCGGCGTGCAGCTCGAACTGACGGCGAGGCTGGAAGACGAGGTCAGGCAGCGGCAGGAGGAAGCGCAGCGCCGCGAGACGCTGGAGAAGGCGTTGGCCGGACCGCTCGCCGCCGGCCGGGTGACGCTGGTCAACGGGCGCATCGGCATCAACGGCAGTGTGCTGTTCTCGCTCAACTCCGACCAGTTGCAGCCCCAAGGCCGCGAAGTGCTCCGCAGCCTGGCCGCGCCGCTGTCGGCCTACCTGCGCAGCCGCGACGAGATCCTGATGGTCAGCGGCTTCACCGACGACCAGCAGGTACGCGAAGGCAACCGCCGCTTCGCCGACAACTGGGAACTGTCCGCGCAGCGCGCACTGACCGTGACCCGCGCATTGATCGATGCCGGCGTGCCGGCCGCGTCGGTGTTCTCGGCGGCCTTCGGCTCGCAGCAGCCGGTGACGCCGAACGCCGACGCCGAAAGCCGGGCCCGCAACCGTCGCGTGGAAATCGCGCCGATCCCGCGGGTGACCACGGGCACCGCCAAGCGCAATGGATAGCGGCAAGAACGGCGACGTCCGCGCAACGCTCGAGGCCTGGCGCGAGCGCGGCGCCGACCGGCTCGACCCGGTGCGCTTCCGCTTTATCGAAGCGCTGGCCCGGCGCGCGGCCGGCCACAGCGGCGCCGCGCGGCGCCTGCTGGACGACCGGCTGGCCAGCCTGGTCGAGGCCTATGGCAAGACGATGGAGAGCGCCGCGTGCGAAGGCGTCCACGCCAGCAGCGCCGTGCTCCCACGCAAGCCTGCTGCCGGCATGCTTGCCGGCCTGGTCGGGCATATGCAGGCCCATGCGCAGCCCGCGCAAAGCGCTCCCGCAACGCGCACGCCCCTGCCGCGGCGCCCCGCCCCGGTCGAACCGGAGCTGGTCGATTATTTCCGCGATACCTGGGCCAGGGTCAGCGTCGACCGGCAGCTGCGCCAGTCGCTGGAGCACGTGCCGGAGCATGCCGGCCCGCTCAACTCGAACCACCTGGTACATCGCTCGCTGTCGCTGATGCGCGAGATGTCGCCGGGCTACCTGCACCAGTTCCTGTCGTACGTCGATGCGATGTCGTGGCTGGAACAGTTGCATGGCGGCGGTGCGCTGCCGGACAAGGAAGCGGCAAGAGCCGGGAGTGCGAAGAAGACGGTGCGCGGGAAAGCGCGCAAGTAAGGGCTCGTCCGGAGAACCCTAGCTCTCTCGCCGCTCGCGCCGCATGATCGCCGCGATCGAATCCACCCGGGTCCGGTCGCACGCCAGCGCCATGCCATCGGCAAACACCGGCTGCGCCAGCCGTGTCAGCACGTCGCCCGGCGGCGCTTCCACCACCAGCCTCGCACCATTGGCACGGACCAGCAGCATGGTTTCATGCCAGCGCACAGGGGTGGCCATGTTCTGCACGAGGTCCTCGGCGATCTTGCGGGGATCGCGCAGTTCGCGTGCCTTGCTGGCGCTGAAGTAGCGCAGCGTGGGCGGCGACAGCGGTACGTCTTGCATGGCATCGCCCAGTGTCTGCGCAGCGTCATCGAGCAACGGACAGTGCGACGGGACGTGGATGGCCACGGGCTTTGCGGCCTGCGCACTGGCCGCGAGGGCGAGCGCCGATACTTCTGCCAGTGCCGACAGCTTGCCCGCGATCACGATCTGGGTCGGCGCATTGAAGTTGGCCAGGTACACCGGTTGCTGCGGCGAGCAGACTTGCGCGACCAGCGGTTCGAGCCGGCTTCGGTCCAGGCCGATGATGGCCGTCATGCCGTAGCCCTGTGGGTAGGCCTGTGCCATCAGTTCGCCGCGCAGCCGCACCAGCCTGAGCGCATCGGCGAAAGACAGCACCCCTGCGCTCACCGCTGCCGCGTAGGCGCCGATGGACAGGCCGGCAACTGCATCCGCGCTGGCCTCATGCGCGGCCAGGCAGCGCGTCATCGCAACGCCTGCGGTCAGCAGGCAAAGCTGCGTCCAGACCGTGGATTGCAGGCTTGCCGGCGAATCCATCTCCGCTACTGCTACCTGCAGGACCTCCTCCGCCTCCGCCAGCACCGCTGCGACCGCTGGATGCGCCGGCAGGTCCTTCAGCATGCCCGGGCGCTGCGCGCCCTGGCCGGGAAAGGTGAACAGGATGTTCATGGCGCGGGTTGCCAGGGATCGATGGTCATCCTCGGGCCGTGCGCAGTCTTCAGCAGCACCTTGCCGCCGCTGCGCACTCGCTCCAGCAACGAGAAGCCGCCGAACGGCGTCGCAACCTGGATGTCGATCCTGGCCGGCGCGGCGCGCTGCAGTTCGGCAAGCAGCTCCACGTGCCGGGCCGGCAGCGGTTGCGCAGCTTGCACAACGAGGTCGAGGTCGCTGTCGGCATGCAGCACGTTGTGCGCACAGGCAAGCGAGAAGCCTGCACTGCCGGTCACGCCCCACCGGATATCCGCTGCGTCGAGCCAGTCTGCGATAGCCTCGAGCGCGACGATTGCCGGCAGTGTCGCCAGCTCCGGTCGATGGCGCCAGGTGCGCTGCGCGGCCAGCTCGATCGGCGTAACGATCTTGCAGATCGCCGAGGGCGCGACCCAGGTGCCATAGCGTTCCGAGCGCGTGCGGCCGCGCAGCCCGACGGGAATCTCACCGATGCGGCAGCCATCGCGACGCACCACCACCGGCATCTCGCGCAGCGCTGTCAGCGAGACCCAGTCCGGCAAGGCATCCCGGTCGAGGCTGGTGGCAGGATCGGCCAGCCAGACCAGGTCATGCGGTGCCAGCGTGGCGGCGTTCAGGCCTGCCATTGCCGCGTCAGGCAGGCGCGCACGTCGGCCGACGCCTTGCGGTTCGCCCCCGCGCGCCGGCTCGACAGGTCGTGCGCCTGATCGCGCTGGATATCCGCCAGCGCGGAGAGGATGGTGTCGCGGGCCAGGTGCACATCCGCCGCCATTGGTTCGCTGGCCGATTCCACATCAATGAGCCGCCACAGGATGCCCAGCGTGGCGAAGTTCTCGATGTCATAGGCCATCGGCGGCACGGTCGATGCCAGCGCTTCGAGGTCCTCGACCGTGCGCATGGTGATCCTGGCGGCGGCTTCCTTGCCCATCGCATGCACCAGCACGCCCTTGTCATCGAGCGCGATGATGCGGTTGGCCTGGTAGCCGTGCGCAAGGAAGGCCCCCGACATGGCGCGCCCGACGATCAGCGCCACCACCGGATGGCCGGCCAGGCGCGCGTCGGCATAGGCGGCCACGGCGCCGGCCAGTGACTGGTGGATGCCGAGCGCTTCTTCGCGCCGACCATACGCCTGGCTGGGCGTATCGACGATCGCCACGATTGCGCGCTTGACCTGCGCGTTGCGATCCGCTTCGATCACCTCGCGCACCGCGCGCGCCAGCGACCAGCCTTCAAGCAGGCCGGCCTCGCCGTTGCGCGCACGCGGGAAGCGGCTGGTCGCATCCGGCACGAGCGCGATCCAGCGCACCGCTCCGCCGGCCAGTTCGCCGTCCGCAACTGCCACCGAGTCCGGGAAGCCAGGCAGGTACGACGCCGTCGGCGCCAGCGCCTGCAGCCATCGTGCGCCGCGGCTGATTTCGCGTCCAGGCGCGGGATGGAGTTGTGCGTTCATGCGTCGTTCTCCCATTGAAACAGGTCTTGCACCCCCGCCGGTGTCGGCTGGACGCTGGCGTCATAGTCTTGCAGCGCGGCCAGGTACTGCGCGTAGCGCTCACTGCGATGGCTGGCGGCAACGGGGCCGCGCACCAGTGTGGCGACTTCGCTGCGCATGGCGTCGCAGTCGTCATCGACGTAAATATCCGCAAAGCCGCTGGCAACGCGCTGCGTGCCGCCGGTAAAGCTCCAGATAAAGGGCCGGTCGCGCGAGTCATACTCGGCAATGCCCGCCTCCTGCTCGATCACGGCCGGGCCGTTCAGGCCCAGGCGCCCTTCCTGCGTCATCACCAGCGCGGTACACAGCCCGGCGGCGATCGACATGCCGCCAAAGCACCCCACCTGCCCCGCGATCACACCCACCACGGGCTGGTAGCGCCGCAGGTCGACGATCGCGGCGTGGATATCGGCAATTGCGGCGAGGCCCAGATTGGCTTCCTGCAGGCGCACGCCGCCGGTTTCCAGCAGCAGCACCGCGCGCGTCGGTTCGCCGCGGCGATTATCCTCGGCCGCGAGCTCGAGCGCGCCGGCGATCTTGGCGCCGCCGACTTCGCCGAGGCTGCCGCCTTGGA
This sequence comes from Cupriavidus sp. PB-02, assembly GCF_058252315.1. Classification (NCBI taxonomy): domain Bacteria; kingdom Pseudomonadati; phylum Pseudomonadota; class Betaproteobacteria; order Burkholderiales; family Burkholderiaceae; genus Cupriavidus; species Cupriavidus sp. PB-02. The sequence continues at coordinate 375,140 of NZ_CM177695.1, read as the reverse complement.
ACGCGCCTTCAATCGCCAGCACCACCACCGGCATCCCGTCGATGCGTCCCTTGGCAACCACCACGCCATCATCGCTCTGGGGCACCACGCCCTGCGGCGGCAGCCATGGTGATTGCAGGCCGTCGAACGGGCCGGCCAGTTCGCGGAAGGTGCCCGCGTCGAGCAGCACGCGCGCGCGCTCGCGTGCCCCCAGTTCGATAAAGCTGTTGCGCGCCAGCAGTGCCTCGGTGCTCATGACCCCTCTCCTGGTTGCTGTACGCCCCCCAGCGCCTCAAAGGCTTCGGCCAGGCGCATGCCGACCACGCCCGGCGTCGCGCCGAAATCGTGGATGCGGATCTGCATCGATGCCCGCGGCTCGGCGGCAAAGACGCGCGAAAGCTGCGCATCCCAGACGCGGCTATAGCCATTGATCGAGGTGGTGACCTCCACTGTGGTCACGCCGCCGCTGCCGGGCTCGACCAGCACCTCGAGGTCGCCCGATCCCACCACGCCGACCAGCACGCGCCCAGCGGCAGGCTGCCCTGCCGGAAATTCAAATCGCAGTTGTTCCATCACAGTCCCCTGAAGTCGTGCCCGCCGGCATCGTCGTCGTGCGACAGCCGGTCCAAAAAGATGGTGGCGGCCAGCAGGTCCGCCGCGCCGCCCGGTGAGGCGCGCTGCGCCAGCATGCCGGCGTCCAGGCTGCGCAGGTGCCGCCGTCCGGCCACCGTGCCCGCGCCACCGGCGGCGAGTACCGCCTTCGCACCGGCCTGCATGTAGCCCAGGCCCTTGTGCCCGGACCTCGCCAGCACGCAGGTATCGTCCAGCGCGCTCATCAGCGCCAGCAGCGCATTGAGGCGTGCCGTGGATTCGCTGTCGCCGCGCGCGCGGCTGCGCTGCAATGCCGGCAGCGCCAGCCGCATCACGTGCGGGAAACCCGCCCGTGCCTGCTCCCGCGCACCGCCAACCCCGTACGCCAGGCACGCGAGCTCGCCCTTGTTCCCGGTCACCGCGGGGCGGTGACGGTCCGGCAGCGCGGCAATGGCGCCGGCTGTAGCACTGATCGCGGCGGCACTGGCACGGTGCCCGGCAGCGCTGACGTGTCCCGCGGCGCCGACCAGCAAGCCGATGCACCAGATCGCGCCGCGATGCGTGTTGACGCCGCCGGTGGCAGACAGCATGACGGCCTCGGCCTCGCGGCCGAGTGCGCCCAGCCGTTCGCGCAGCCCATACGCAACGCGCGGCGCCTGCAGGCCGGCGTCGGCCATGGCCACGAACGATGGTTCCAGCGACTGCGCAGAGCGCAGCATCAGCGGCAATGTCAGGTCGGTATGCGCACCGCTGCCGCGGCTGTCGACCAGGCCGGGCTTGGGCGACAGGCGTGCTTCCTCGACAATCGCGCTGACGGCCAGGCCAGCCAGTGCCTGGGCGCGGGTGGAGGCCGCAGGCTGGTGCCAGGGCTGTGCCGGCGTATGCAGGATCCTTGCAGCTGCGCTCGCCATTACCAGCTCCGGAAGCGGGCCGGCGGCGCGTACAGGCCGCCGGACCAGTCCACCAGGTCGGCCATGCTCTTGGCGGCCAGCAGGCTGCGCGTGGCCTGGCTGCGCTGCACGCCCAGGTCTTCAGGCAGCGCGATCAGGCCGTCGCTGCGCATGCGGCGCGTCGTGGCGGGGTCATGCTTCATGCCGATCGGCGTGACGCCGGCCACCGCGGCGATCATCCGGCGCCGCTCTTCCAGCGATTGCGCCTTGTACAGGTAGGCGATGCCCTCCTCGGTCAGCACGTGCGTGACGTCGTCGCCGTAGATCATCACCGGCGCCAGCGGCATGCCGCTTTCGCGCGCGACGTCGACCGCGTCCATCGATTCCACGAAGGTGGGCTTGCCGCCTGCCTGGAAGGTTTCGACCATCTGCACCACCAGCTTGCGGCCGCGCGCGAGCGGATCGTCGGTCTCGATCAGGTCCAGCCAGGCCGGCGTCGGGTGCCGGCGCCCGCCGGGCTGGTGGCCCATGTTGGGCGCGCCGCCAAAGCCCGACAGGCGCCCGCGGGTCACCGTGGACGAGTGGCCGTCGCCGTCGATCTGCAGGGTCGAGCCGATGAAGAGGTCCACCGCGTACTGGCCGGCAAGCTGGCAGAAGGCACGGTTCGAGCGCATCGAACCATCCGCACCGGTGAAGAAGACATCCGGCCTTGCGGCAACATAAGCCTCCATGCCCAGTTCGCTGCCAAAGCTGTGCACGCTCTCGACCCAGCCGGTCTCGATGGCAGGGATCAGCGTCGGATGCGGGTTGAGGGTCCAGTACTTGCAGATCTTGCCTTTCAGCCCCAGCGACTCGCCATAGGTAGGCAAGATCAGTTCGATCGCCGCGGTGTTGAAGCCAATGCCGTGGTTGAGCGACTGCACCTGGTGGCGCTCGTAGATGCCGCGGATCGCCATCATCGCCATCAGCACGTGGACCGGCTTGATCAGGCGCGGGTCGCGCGTGAACAGCGGTTCGCAGAAGAAGGGCTTGTCCGCTTGCACCACGTAGTCGATCCAGGAGCCCGGCACGTCCACGCGCGGCAGGCCGGCGGGGTCGTCGACGATCTCGTTGACTTGCGCGATGACCAGGCCGTCGCGGAAGGCGGCGGCCTCGACGAGTGCCGGCGTGTCTTCGGTGCTCGGGCCGGTGTAGAGATTGCCGTCGCGATCGGCCTTGTATCCGGCGATCAGCACGACGTTGGGAACCAGGTCCACATACAGCCGCGCATAGAGTTCGATATAGGTGTGGATCGCACCCACTTCGAGCTGCCCGTCTTCCAGGAACTGCGAGATGCGGATGCTCTGCGCGCCGGCGTACGAGAAATCCAGCTTGCGCGCGATGCCGCGCTCGAACAGGTCCAGGTGCTCGACCCGGCTGACGCTGGGAATGATCATGTGCAGCGCGTTCACGCGCGCGGGATCGACCTGCGCCAGCGAGCGCGACAGGAAGTCAGCCTGCTTCTGGTTGTTGCCCTCGAGCACCACGCGGTCGCCCGGAAGCAGCACGGCCTCCAGGAAGGGCACGATATCGCTGGTCGGGACCAGCTTGCCCTGCGCGATCGCGGCGGCGTTCTGCTTGCGGCGCGCCTTGGCTTCCCTGCGGGTGTTCCATTGGCGGCCCGTGCTGGTGGTGGTCATCGCATCTCCGGCTGACGTCTGTCTGATGGGTCCACCTTAAACAGGTGGAGGTCACCGAACAATCACGCCGGGGGGAGAACCGTTACGCTGGCCGGAAGCGAGGCCAGCAGCAAGGCTGGAAGCGGCCCCGGCGCCCTATTGGTCCGTCTCGCGCATGGCCATGCGGCACACCGCGGCCAGCGCCAGCAGGTTGGGATCGCGTTCGCGGCGGCGCAGGAAGCTCAGGCCGATGCTCTGCTTGATGTCGTACTCGCCGGTCAGTGGCACGAACGCCACGTTGCGCGAATACACGCCCCGGACCCGGCCGGGCAGCAGCGTGCAGCCGATGCCGCCGCCCACCAGGTTCATCAGCGAGAAGATATCGCCCACCTTCATGACGAGATTCGGCGTGAACTCCGCGATCCGGAACGCCTCGACAAATCCATGATAGGTGACGAAACCCTCGCTCAGCGCGACAAATGGTTCGTCGCGGCAGGCGCGCAGGTCGACCGCCGGCATCGAGGCATAAGGGGAGTTGGCCGGCGCCGCAAAGAAGATATCGTCCTCGAACAGCGGGATCGATTCGATATCCGGATCCGGCTCGGGCACCGCCATCAGCGTGGCGTCGATCGAGCCTTGCTTGAGCTTTTGCAGCAGGTCCGCATTGGAGCCCAGCACGAGTTCGGTCTGCAGCTCCGGGCGCCGCAGCTTCAGCCCGATCACGATCTTGGGCACGGTCTGGACCGTCAGTGAATAGAGCGAGCCGATCTTGAGCTGGTCGGCCGAATAGCCGGCGGCCTCGCGCGTGGCGCGGATGCCGTCGGCCATGGTCTTGAGCACTTCTCTTGCCGTATCCGCCAGCACATAGGCCGCATCGGTCGGGATCAGGTTGCGGCCCTCATGCCGGAACAGCGCGCAACTGGTGCCCTCCTCCAGCGAATGCAGCGCACGGTGCACGCTGACCGTGCTGGTGTCCAGGATCTCGGCCGCCTTGGCCAGGTTGCCCGATTCCATGAACGCCAGCAGGGCTTCGAGTTTGCGGAAGGTGATCTCTTCGCCAATGCGGATTCTCATGGTGCTGGGCTCGGGTGTGGGGGGCGGCCTCCTATCTTAGCCGCGTGGCGGCTGGTTCGCATGGCTAACTGGCCTGGCCGAGCTGCTCCAGGATCGCCGGGTTCTCCAGCGTCGAGGTGTCCTGCGTGATTGCCTCACCCTTGGCCAGCGACCGCAGCAGGCGCCGCATGATCTTGCCCGAGCGCGTCTTGGGCAGGTTGTCGCCAAAGCGGATGTCCTTGGGCTTGGCGATCGGGCCGATTTCCTTGCCGACCCAGTTGCGCAGCTCGGTGGCGATCTTGACGGCCTCTTCGCCAGTGGGACGCGCGCGCTTCAGTACGACGAAGGCGCAGATGGCTTCGCCGGTCATGTCGTCCGGGCGGCCCACCACCGCGGCTTCGGCCACCAGCGAGTTCGCCACCAGCGCCGACTCGATCTCCATCGTGCCCATGCGGTGCCCCGACACGTTCAGCACGTCGTCGATGCGGCCCATGATGGTGAAGTAGCCGGTGTCCTTGTCGCGGATCGAGCCGTCGCCGGCCAGGTAGAGGTTGCCGCCCAGCTCCTCGGGGAAGTAGCTCTTCTTGAAGCGCTCCGGGTCGCCCCAGATGGTGCGGATCATTGCCGGCCACGGGCGCTTGACCACCAGGATGCCGCCGTTGCCGTTGGGCACGTCATGGCCGGTCTCGTCGACGATCGCGGCCATGATGCCCGGCAGCGGCAGCGTGCACGAGCCCGGCACCAGCGGCGTCGCGCCCGGCAGCGGCGTGATCATGTGGCCGCCGGTCTCGGTCTGCCAGAAGGTGTCGACGATCGGGCAGCGCTCGTTGCCGATGTTCTTGTAGTACCACATCCAGGCTTCGGGGTTGATCGGCTCGCCCACGGTGCCGAGCAGGCGCAGGCTGGACAGGTCGTATTGCTTGGGGTGGATCTTCTCGTCGGCCTCGGCGGCCTTGATCAGCGAGCGGATCGCGGTCGGCGCGGTGTAGAAGATGCTGACCTTGTGGCGCGCGATCATGTCCCAGAAGCGGCCGGCGTTGGGGTACGTGGGCACGCCTTCGAACACCACCTGGGTGGCGCCAGCGGCCAGCGGGCCATAGGCAATATAGGTATGGCCAGTGACCCAGCCGATGTCCGCGGTACACCAGAACAAGTCGTCGGGCTTGATGTCGAAGGTCCACTTCATCGTCATCAGCGCCCATAGCAGGTAGCCGCCGGTGCTGTGCTGCACGCCCTTGGGCTTGCCGGTGGAACCGGAGGTGTAGAGCACGAACAGCGGATGCTCGGCGCTCACCGGCTCGGCTTCGCAGGTGTCCGGCTGGCCGGCGCTGACGTCTTCCATCCAGCGGTCGCGGCCCTCGGTCCAGGGCACGTTGCCGCCGGTGCGGCGGTAGACGATCACGTTCCTGACCGCCTCGCAGCCGCCCAGTGCCAGCGCATCATCGGCGATCGCCTTCAGCGGCAGCGCCTTGCCGCCGCGCATCTGCTCGTCGGCGGTGATCAGCGCCACCGCGCCGACGTCAACCAGCCGCTCCTGCAGCGACTTGGCCGAGAAACCACCGAACACCACCGAATGCGTGGCACCTAGCCGTGCGCAGCCCTGCATCGCCACCACGCCTTCGACCGACATCGGCATGTAGATCACGACCCGGTCACCCTTCTTGATGCCAAGCGACTTCAGGCCATTGGCGAAGCGGCAGACCTTGCCATGCAGCTCGCGGTAGGTCACGCGGCTGACGGTGCCGTCGTCGGCCTCGAACACGATCGCGACCTTGTCGGCATTGCCGTTCTGCAGGTTGCGGTCCAGGCAGTTGTAAGACGCGTTGAGCTCGCCGTCCTCGAACCACTTGTAGAACGGCGCGTTGCTCTCGTCCAGCACCTTGGTGAAGGGCTTGTTCCAGTGCAGCAACTCGCGCGCGTGGCGGGCCCAGAAGCCCTCATAGTCGTGCTCGGCTTCTTCGCACAGCGCCTGGTAGGCGGCGAGGTCGGGGATGGCGGCCGGCCTGGCCCGGGATTGCACAGGCACAATGGCCTGCGGCGCCTGCATGATGGATTCGAGCAATTTCATGTTTTCGAGTCTGGTGTAGGCGATGGAAGGAACTCAGAGCACAACGAAGATGAACCACAGCACGACCGGCGCAATCACGGTCACCAGCGCGCCATAGATCATCAGCTTGCGGAAGAAGGCCTGCCGGTCCACGCCCTGGGCGTTGGCCAGTACCAGCGCACCGTTGGTCGAGAACGGGCTCACATCCACGATCGTCGAAGACACCGCCATCGCCGCGATAAAGCCGATCGCGCTGACGTCGGAGCCTTGCTGCAGGAACGGCACGGCAAGCGGGATCAGCGAGCCCAGCACCGCGGTCGACGATGCGAACGCCGACACCACCGCTCCTACGAAGCACAGCAGCAGCGCCGCCATCAGCGGCGAGGTCAGGTGGGCCACGCTGTGGCCGACGAAATCGATCGTGCCCATCTTGTCCATCACGCCCACGTAGGTGCTGACGCCGACGATCAGCATGATCTCGGGCCACGACACCTGGCTCAGTGCGCGCTTCTGCAGTTCCGGCGCCATCAGCGTGAGCAGCAGCGCGATGGTCAGCGAGACAAAGCCGATATCGAGCTTGAAGTAGAGGGTCAGGACAGCCAGCGCCACCAGGCCGGCCACGGTCAGGTACTGGTAGAGGCCGGCCGGCGCCTCGGCGGTGCTGGCGGCATTGCCCTCGAGCATCGACCCGCGGTCGCGTGCCATCGTCTTCCGCTCTTCCATGCCGGCCTCGGCCTCGGCATCGCCATAGATCTGCGCGCCCTGCGCCGGCACGGTGTGTGCGCCGAAGGGAGGGCTCATGGCCAGCACACCGTCGGCGGCCGCCTGCGGTGCTGCCGCCGGCGCCGATTGCCGCATCAGGCGCAGGCCGCCGAATGCGACGAACAGTCCCGCGGCCACGGCAAGGTTGACACCCAGGCTGGCAAAGGCCGTCGCCATCTCGTTCAGCGGCAGGCCCGCCTTCTGCACGATCTTGTTGGTGATGCCGCCATAGATGCTGATCGGCGAGAAGCCGCCGCCCTGCGCACCGTGGATCACCATCAGCCCCATCAGCAGCGGATTGATGCCATAGCGCGCGGCAAACCCCAGCGCGATCGGCGCAATGATCGCCACCGCTGCCGGGCTGACCGCGCCGACCGAGGTCAGCACCGCCGCGATCATGAACATGATCCACGGAATCGCCGCGATCCGGCCGCCCACGGCGCGCACCGCAAGCCTCACCAGCCAGTCGATGGTGCCGTTGTTCTGCGCCACGGCGAACAGGTAAGTGATGCCGACCAGCGTCAGGAACAGGTCGGCGGGGAAGCCGGCCAGGATACCCTTGGCCGGCATCGCGGCAACCAGGGTGCCGACCAGGAACGCGCCGACGAAGGCCAGCGCGCCCATATTGATGGGCAGGACCGTGGCGATGACAAACATCAGCGCCAGGACAGAGATGGAAATCAGGTGTTGCGACATAGCGTCTCCGTCGCGGAAGGCGCGCAGGGGCGCCCGCCGCTTGGTGGGTCAAGCGAAGGAAGTGCTTTGGCAGGGAGTGCCGGAAGCGCGGGCCGCCCCCGGGGCGGCCGCTACGGCGAGGTGGGGATGCTGTGGATGGTCACGTCTGTCTCCTGGGATAGCGCGATACAGCCCGCAGGAGAATCGCGCAGGCCGGTCGTCATTTCAGCTTTGCTGTTATGGGACCAACGATAAGAAGACGGGGACCGAGCGTCAATTAAGCCGCGACGCGGATCCTTACGGAAATCGGAACTGGCCGGGCCGGCACGAGGTGCGCGCTCTGCACGGGCCACAGGCTACGCAGGGAAAACCCTGACCAACGTCCGCCACATCAAGCGCGATAGCGCAAGGCATCCCAGCAACGCAAAGGCAGGAGATGACTGGCGGCGGCTCGGGAAGTACAGGTGCACGCCGAGCCGCTCACGCCGCAGCCGGCGTCAGGCGCGGATAGGCCGGCGTGCCGGCGAGCGCGTCGGCACTCGTGGCCAGCAGCGTCTTGCGGAAAATCTCCACCAGCGGGCGCAGGTTGACCTTGTGCCAGGCGGCCCACAGCGGCGTGCGGTACGTGAACCACGACAGGTCGTGCAGCACCACGCCGCCCGGTGCCTGGTGGCGCAGGCTCTGCTGGATCATGGTCACGCCGAGCCCGGCGGCAACCAGTCCGAGCGCGGCCAGCGGCTCGGTGGCCTCCATCGTGATCGCGGGTGTGAAGCCGGCGCGCGCGCAGGCAGCGATAAAGGGATCATGGCCCAGCGCGTTCTCCTTGTGCATCACGCCGATCCACTTCTGCACGGCCAAATCCTCGGGCGTCAGCTGCGCGACAGCGGCCAGCGGATGGCCCTCGGGCATCGCGAGCAGCATCGGATCGTTGAGCACCTGCGCGCACTCGAGGTCGGGATCGTCGGGCGCGGGCGGCTCGCAGACCAGGGCGATGTCGAGGCTGCGCTGGCGCAAGCCCTCGATCTGCGCGGCCGAGTTGTAGTTGTAGAGCGCGATGTGGACCGCGGGCCGCTCGGCGCGCAAGGCGCGCAGCGCATTGGGCAGCACGCCTGAATGCATCGCGTATTCCAGGTAGCCGATGCACAGCCCGCCCTCGTCGCCCTTGCCAAGGCGCCGCGCCAGCGATTCAAGCCGGTTGGCATGGGTCAGGAAGGCCTTGGTCTCCGCCAGGAACGTGCGTCCGTCGGGCGTGAGGCGGATGCGCTGCTGGGAGCGCTCGAACAGCATAAGCCCGAGCTTGTCCTCGAGCTGCGCGATCTGCCGGCTCAGCGGGGATTGCGAGATATGCAGGCGCTCGGCGGCCCGGCCCACGTGCTCGTCCTCGGCCACCGCGACGAAATAGTGAAGTTGCCGTATATCCAACATTTGAGACTCCGCAGGACTTAACTACAGACAATTATGTCTTAGACAGGCTTAAGTTGCCATCCTAGACTTGGCTTCACCAATCGTTACGTTATGGAGCAAGTCATGAGCATCAAGGACAAACTGCCCGCGGGCACCCGGCTTGGGTTCGGCACCGCCCCGCTCGGCAACATGTTCCGCGAGATCCCGGAAGCGGAAGCCGAGGCCACCGTGGAAGCGGCCTGGGACCACGGCATCCGCTACTTCGACACCGCCCCGTTCTACGGCGCCGGCCTGTCCGAGATCCGGCTGGGCCGGATCCTCGCCAGCCACGATCGCAAGGACTATGTGCTGAGCACCAAGGTCGGCCGCGTGATCCTGGATGAAGTCGAGGACGTCAGCGCGCGCGACCTTGGCGAGAAGGCCGGTGTATTCGCTTCCGGCCGGCCCAACAAGATCGTCAACGACTACAGCGCCGACGGCACCATGCGCTCGTTCGAGGACAGCCTCAAGCGGCTGAATACCGATCACATCGACATCGTGTGGATCCACGACATCGCGCAGGACTTCTATGGCGATGAATGGCTCGCGCAGTTCGAGATCGCGCGCAAGGGCGCGTTCCGCGTGCTGACCCGCCTGCGCGAGCAAGGCGCCATCAAGGCCTGGGGCCTCGGCGTCAACCGCGTCGAGCCGATCGAGCTGACGCTCGACCTGGATGAGCCGCAGCCGGACGGCTTCCTGCTGGCGGGCCGCTACACGCTGCTCGACCATGGCCGCGCGCTGCAGCGCGTGATGCCGGCCGCGGCCCGGCGCAATACCGAGATCGTGGTCGGCGGTCCGTACAGCTCCGGCATCCTCGCCGGCGGTACGCACTTCGAATACCAGAAGGCCCCGCCCGAGATCCTCGCCAGGGTGGAGCGCATCAAGGCGCTCGCGCAACGCCACGGCATCAGCGTCAAGGCGGCGGCGCTGCAGTTCTCGCTGGCCCATCCGGCGGTCGCCGCGGTGATCCCGGGCGCGAGCCGCCCCGAGCGGATCGCCGAGGACCAGGCAGCGCTTGCCGAGGCCGTTCCGGCGGACTTCTGGCGCGAGCTGCGCGCGCAAGGGCTCGTCGCGCCCGAGGCACCGCTTCCCATCGACCAGGCCTGAGGCAGCGCCGGCGTGATGCCGGCATGCACAACCGCCGCGGCCCGACGCGGCCACGGCGGCCCCTCTTTGCCAACGCCTCAGCCAGCAGCGGGCTCGCCCTCCTGCAGCGGCACCAGCGGCCCCTGCATGCGCACGAACTGCAGGTCCGGCGTGGTAAAGAACGCCTGCGATTGCCCACGCGCAAAGTCGTCGACATGGACCACCGTGGCGCCGTTGGCCTCCTGCCACGAGATCACGTAGATCCCTTCTGCAACCTGGCGCCATTCGCACGCGGCCTCGCCACTTGCGCCCGCGTAGGGGCCTGAGACGATGGCGTAGCGCAACGAGCGGCCATCCTCGGCATAGATGTTGTGGGCGGACAAGCCCTCGTAGTCGACGCGGTAGCTGCGGCCGGCGAAGGGCGGCCTGGATGCTGCGAAGGGCTTCATTGGGAATCTCCTGTTCTGGTCGAGCAAACAGGAGGCATTCTGGGCAGGACACGCCTTGCGAAACAGCCTTGGATGCGCGAATGATATTTGCGCTGAAATCAAGAATAGGAGCGATCCCGGCGTGGGATTGCGACCCTACTGTTCCATCGCAAAGCCATACAACGCCGCCGCATTCCTCCACCGGAACGCATCCGCCAACGCATCGCGCGGCATCTCCGCAATACCCGGCAACGGCGTGCCCAGCCACCCCGACAAGGCTTCGCATTCCTTCGCCCGCGCCGGCGCCTCATGATTGGTCCACGGCCAGTCGCTGCCCCACAGCAGCCTGTCGGCACCCGCGACATCGAGCCACTTCCGCGCCAGCTGCCGCCAATCCTGCAGCGCATTCAGCCTGTAAGGCGCGCTGAACTTGACCCATACCTGGCGGCGCTCGCGCACAGCCGCGGCCACGCTGAAAACCGGATCGTCGATACCGGCGGCGCCCGGCCTGCCGAAGTGGTCGATCACGACCGGTACGCCGGTGTCGCCCAGTGCGACATCCAGTTGCGCCAGCACGGTGCTGCCGTCGCCATTGTCGGTATGAAGTTCGACATGCCAGCCCAACGCAGCGATGCGCGCGAACAGCACGCGCCAGGGTGCGGTGGCAATGCGCTGCCAGTCGGGATCGCGGTACAGGTTCAGCCGGATGCCGCGCACGCCGGCGTCATGCAGTTCGCGCAAGGCATCGTCGGACACGCCCGGATCCACCACCGCGACACCTCGCAAACGCGCGGGCATGGCGCGCAGCGCGGCAAGCAATGCGGAATTGTCAGTGCCGAGAAAGCTGGTCTGCACCACCACGCCGCAGGGATCGCCCAGCGTGGCAACGAGGCTGTGCCAGTCCTGCAGGCCGGCGGCATAGGGGGGGCGATAGCGGGCCGAAGGCGCGGCCCCGCCCGCGTCGAACACATGGAAGTGGCAGTCCACCACCGGCAAAGCACTTTTACTCATCTGTCTGCCTCATAGGCCTACCCTCGGCACCCCGCGGGTATTTACGGATATGGGATCCGGGTCCGCGTCAGTATTCTAGTCCTCTAGAGGACATCGACATTCAATTTACCACGCCCTGACATGCGAGACAACGACGTTTCCCTGATGACAGCGGCCACCGCGGGAGTGAGCCGATACGGCAAGATCGCGGCCGAGTTGCAGGCCCGGATCGTGTCCGGCGAATGGCCGCCGGGCGAGGCGATACCGGCCGAAGGGTTGCTGGCAAAGGAATTTGGCATTGCGCTGGGAACGATCCGCCAGGCGATTGCCGTGCTGGTGCACCAGGGCCTGCTGGAGCGCGTGCAGGGCAAGGGCACCTTCGTGCGCAAAGGCCTGACCGGTGGCAGCCTGATGCGCTTCTTCCGTTTCGGCGCCGCCGATGCGATGGCTGCCGTGCCCCGCTCGGAGATCCTGTCGTGCCGCTCCGTGCGGCTGGACAAGGCCATGGCCGAGCGCTTCGAGCTGCCCGCCGGCGCACGCGGCCTGGCGATCTCGCGCCGCCGCTGGCTGGACGAAAAGCCCCGGCTGCTGGAATCGATCTGGCTGCCGCTGCCGCGCTGCGAGGCGCTGCAGCAACTGCCTGTGTGGCAGTGGGGCGACCTGCTTTATCCGTTGCTCGGCAGCCAGTGCGGGATCACGGTGCACCGCGCCGTGGATGAAGTGACCTTCCGCACGCTGACGGTGGACGAGGCCCCGCTGCTCGAACTGCCGGATGCGCATCCGTGCGCGGTGGTGACACGACACGCCTTCGACCTGCGTGGAACCTGCATCGAATACCGGCTGACCCGGGGCGATGCCTACGCCTTTCGCTATACCGCGGACATCCGATAACAAGTCCGCACCCGAGGAGACAGATTCATGCAAAGCATCAAGGCGATGGCCGCGGCCATTGGCGCCGCAGGCATCCTGCTGCAACCGGCACCGGCGCAGGCCGCCGACCCCGCGGCCGCATGGCCGTCGCGCCCGATCACCATCGTGGTGACCTATCCTCCGGGTGGCGGCGCCGACCTGATGGCGCGCCAGATCGCGCCCGGACTTGGCCGTGAGCTGGGCCAGTCGGTCATCGTGGAGAACCGGCCGGGTGCCGGCGGGCAGATTGGCGCGGCCTATGTCGCCAAGGCGGCGCCGGACGGCTACACGCTGATGGTCGATGCGTCGTCTTATGCGGTGAACCCGAGCCTCTATCCGAAGCTGCCCTACGATCCGGGCAAGGCTTTCACGCCCGTGGGCGTGCTGGCGCGCTACCCCAACGTGCTGGTCGCCACCGCAAGCTTCCCCGCCAGCAAGGTCAGCGACGTATTGGCGATGGCAAAGCAGAAGCCGGGCTCGGTCGCATTCGCCTCGTCCGGCAACGGCTCCGCGCAGCACCTGGCCGGCGTGCTGTTCGAGCAGCGCGCGGGCGTGGACCTGCTGCATGTGCCCTACAAGGGCGGCGGCCCGGCCATGACCGATGTCATCGCGGGGCAGGTGCCGCTGTTCTTTGCCAACGTCGCCTCCAGCCTGCAGCACATCAAGGCCGGCAAGCTCAAGCCGCTGGCGGTGACCAGCCATAGCCGCACCAGCGCGCTGCCGGATGTGCCAACGATGCAGGAAGCCGGCGTGGCGGGCTACGAGGTCTACGAGTGGAATGCCGCCTTCCTGCCGGCCGCAACGCCCGAGCCAATCGCCGGCAAGCTTGCCGATGCCTTGCAGAAAGTCATGAACAGCCCGGAGATCAAACAGCGCGTGACCGAGCTGGGTGGCGAGCTGGTCGCCGCCCCGCCCGCGCAGGCGCGCCAGTTCATCGACGGACAGACCAGGCTATGGGCCAAGGTCATCAGGGACGGCAACGTCAAGCCCGAGTAACGACCCGCCGCCTTCCCTCGCGTTAATGGCCCGCGCAAATGACCTGCGCGCTAACGACCCAATATTTCCGGAGACTCACATGACCGACATCGACCCCATTCGCCGCCATTTACTCAAGGCCTCCGCCGCGCTGGGCGCGTGCGCGCTGGCACCGTCGCTGGCCCGCGCGCAGGCCTGGCCGGCCAAGCCGATCCGCCTGGTGGTGCCCTTTGCACCGGGCGGCAGCTCGGAAATCGTCGCCCGTTCCACCGCGGCGGAGCTGACCAAGCTGCTCGGCGTATCGGTGTTCGTCGAGAACAAGCCGGGCGCCGCCGGCAATATCGCCATGGGCGAAGTCGCGCGCGCCGAAGACAACCATACGCTGATCCTGGGCCACATCGGCACGCTGGCGGTCAACCCGTTCATCTTCCCCAAGCTGCCGTACGACCCCAACAAGGACTTCCGCCCCATCTCGCTGCTGTCCAAGGTGCCGAGCCTGTATGTGGTCCATCCCGATGTGCCGGCGAAGAACCTGAAGGAATTCGTCGCGCTTGCCAAGAGCAAGCCCGGCAAGCTGAACTACGGCTCGGCCGGCAACGGCAGCGCCGGCCATCTCGCGTTCGAATACCTGAAGGCCGCGACCGGCACCTTTATCACCCACGTGCCGTATCGCGGCAGCGGCCCGCAGATCACCGACCTGCTCTCGGGCCGGCTGGATGCCGCAGCAGTGGGCGCGCCGGCGATCCTCCAGTTCATCAAGGCGGGCAAGGTGCGTTGCATCGCCACGGGCACGACCCAACGCATCCCGCAGCTGCCGGACGTGCCCACCGTGGCGGAGCAGGGCTATGCCAATTTCGAGATGACGCAATGGTACGGGCTGCTCGCACCCGCGTCGCTGCCGCAGGCTGCCGCGGACAAGCTGGCCGATGCGACCATCAAGGCAGTGAAGAGCCCCACGTCGGTCGAGCGCCTCAGCGGGGACGCGGCCATTGTCATCGGCAATACGCCCGCGGAGTTCGCGAAGTTTATCGCGCAGGAACAGCAGCGATGGAAGCCGATCATCGCGCGGGCGGGGATCAAGCCGGATTGATCTGGCGGGTGAAACGCACTGACAGGAGGACAAGCCGCCGGAAGGCGGCTTGTCAGCTTTGGACTACGCACCGCGCAGCGCTGGTCACAGGAAGCCGATGGAGAACCAAGGCACCAACGTCAACAGCAACAGCAACAGCGCGATAAACAGCGCCGCCATATGCGACCAGACCCGCGGCATCGCCACATCGGGTGAAACCCGTCCGATCGCACAGGCCGCATAGAACCCCACGCCAAAAGGCGGCGCGAACAAACCCAGCCCCATCGCGAAGATCACCACCATCGCGTAGTGCACCTCATGCACGCCGACCAGCTTCGCAATCGGGAACAGCAAGGGCCCGAACAGCACGATCGCGGGGATGCCCTCCAGCAGGCTGCCCAGGATGACAAAGGCCAGCGCAGAAACGAGCAAGAAGCCGATCTTGCCGCCTGGCACGGCGGACATGATGCCGACCAGGTCCTCGGCAAACCTGATTGCGTCAGCGCCCACGCCATGGTGGTGGCGCAGCCGACAATCAGCAGGATCGCACCCGACAGCGCCGCCGTATCAAGCAGCATCGGGTAGATCCGGCGCCAGTCGAACTGCCGATAGACCACGACGCCCGCCAGCACGGTATAGAAGATACCGATGGTCGATACCTCGGTTGCCGTGGCCATGCCCTCCACGACCGCGCTGCGGATAATGACCGGCAGCGCCAGCGCGGGCAGCGCAACCAGCAGGGACCTGAGGATTTCCCGCCGTGGCGCACGTACGGCAGCGCTCATGTCCTCCCTGCGCGTCTGGGACCAGACCACGAAGGCCATCATGACCAGCCCGACCACAGCCGGCATCAGGCCGCCGATAAACAACGACGTGATCGACACGCCGGTCACCGACCCGACCGTGATCAGCACAATGCTTGGCGGAATAGTTTCTGACATGGCCCCCGATGCCGATAGCAAGCCGATCAGGTCGCCGTCCCTGGCACCGCGCTTCCTCATCTCCGGAAACAGCGCCGGGGCCACTGCAGCCATGTCGGCGGCCTTGGCGCCGGAGATGCCGGAGACGATATACATCGCGCCCAGCAGTACATGCTGCAGGCCGCCGCGCACGTGGCCGATCAGCGTGACGAGGAAGCTGATCATCGCCCGCGCAAGACCGGTCATCTCGATCAGCCCGCCCAGGAAGACAAACAAAGGCACCGCCAGCAGGATCAGGTGGGACATCCCGTCCTGCATGCGGTTCGGGATGATGGACAGCGGCGTGGCGGTGGACAGCGCCAGGTATGACAAGGTCGCCAGCCCGAAAGCGAAGGCGATGGGCACGCCGATGACGACGCAGGTGACGAGCATCAGCAGGAAGAAGATCACCAGGTTGGCATTGCCCAGTTCCATCAGCGTCGGCGACAGCAGCCACTTCCCCACCGTGATCGACTGGATCACGCGCGGCCTGGTGAATCCCGGCCACATCGTCACGCACCAGTTCGACTTCCGCGACGTCGCCGCCGCCTTCGACCTGGCTGAACGCCATCCGCAGCAGAGCTGCAAGGTGTTGCTCGATTTTGGCGAGGCGTCCCACGGCGGCTAAGCCGATGCCTGCACCTCCGTCAGCGTGACAAGGGCCCTCACCCCGCCGAGCGCTGCATCCGCATCGACACCGAGAAACTATCCGCCGGATGCACGGTGACCGAGACCTCGAAGGTCTCGCCAGCCGCGTCCATATAGCGCCGCACAATCTTCAGCGCAGCGGCGCCCGCCTCCAGCCTGAGCGCGTCAGCAATGCGTCCGTCCTTGACGGCAAAGGCGCGCACATCCTGGTAGATCTCCGCAATCTGCCGGTCGTAGCGCGACTCGATCAGCGCGCTGACCAGCGTGTCCGGCGACGCGCGCACCATGTCGCCGATCTCCGCATAGGCCGGATCCACATACACATCGGTCCACGCCATCGGCGGGCCGTCCTTGCCGCCATCCATGCGCAGGCTGGAGATGCGCAGCCAGCGCACGCCGGGCTCGCATCCGATCTCCGCCGCGACGTCGGCCGGCACAGCGATCTCCTCCACCGACTGCACCACCCGCAGGTGCTCCGCGCCGAACTGCACCAGGTCGTCCACTGACGCCAGCGAGGGCCGGAATACCGGCCTGGGCCTGGCCGACTCCACCCGCGTGCCCACGTTCTTGCGCCGCGACACCAGCCCCAGCTGCTGCAACTCCTGCAGCACCGCGCGGATGGTGTAGCGGCTGGCCTGGTACTGCTCGCACAGCTCGAATTCCGTCGGCAGCAGCGAGCCGACCGCAAAGCGACCGCTGGTGATGCCCTCGATGAGCTGCCTGCTGATGTCTGCTGAATTGGTCTTGTTCATGAATGCCTGCCGCGTCACAAAACGCGAACACGGGTTAACCATCATTTCCTAAATATGTTCGAACATATTTAATGGCTACATACCGATATGTTCGAACATATTAACGCACCTCTCACCTCTCCAAGGTAGCACCATGTCCATGTTCACTACCGCGGCGGCCAGCACTGTCGTCGACTCCATCCTCTTCCGCGACGCATTCGGCACCAGCAAGATGCGCGAGATTTTCTCCGATATCGCGCTGGTCCAGCGGTATATCGACGTCGAGGTCGGACTTGCCCGGGCCGAGGCCAAGGCCGGCGTGATCCCCCCGGAAGCGGCCGAGACCATCGCCCGCGAATCCCGCATCGAGCGGATCGACTTCGACCATATGCGCGAGGAAACCGACATCGTCGGCTACCCGATCCTGCCGCTGGTGCACCAGCTCGTGTCGATGTGCGGGGACGCCGGGCGCTATGTGCACTGGGGCGCTACCACCCAGGACATCATGGACACCGCCGTCGCGCTGCAGGTGCGCGACGCGCTCGACAGCATCGATGCGGATATCCGCGAGCTGCGCGGCATCCTGGCCGACCTCGCCGTGAAGCATCGCAATACGCCCATGGCGGGCCGCACCCACCTGCAGCAAGCACTGCCCGTCACCTTCGGCTACAAGGTCGCGATCTGGCTGGCGATGTTCGACCGCCACCAGCAGCGCCTGGCCGAACTGCGTCCCCGCGTGGCGGTGGTCGAGTTCGCCGGTGCGGCCGGCACGCTGGCCTCGCTGGGCGACCAGGGCTTCGCAGTGCAGGAGGCGCTGGCCGATGAACTCGGCCTCGGCGTGCCCGCGACGACCTGGCATGTGGCGCGCGACGGCTTTGCCGAAGCGGTGAACCTGCTCGCGCTCATCACCGGCTCGCTCGGCAAGATCGCGCTCGACATCATGATCATGGCGTCGACCGAGTTCGCCGAAGTCTATGAACCCTTCGTCAAGGGCCGCGGCGCCAGCAGCACCATGCCGCAAAAGCGCAACCCGATTTCCAGCGAGCTGATGCTGGCGGCCTCCAAGGCCGTGCGCCAGCACGCGGGGCTGATGGTCGATGCCATGGTGCAGGACTTCGAGCGCGCCACCGGCCCGTGGCACGCAGAATGGATCGCCATCCCGGAGAGCTTCATCCTGAGCGCCGGCGCGCTGCACCAGGCCAAGTTTGCGCTGGGCGGCCTGATCGTCGATGAAGCCCGCATGAAGCACAACCTCGGCATCACCAACGGCCTGATCGTGGCCGAGGCCGTGATGATGGGCATGGCGCCCCACATCGGCCGGCAGCAGGCGCACGACGTGGTCTATGACGCCTGCCGCACCGTCAACGAGCGCGGCGGCACGCTGGCCGATGCCCTGGCCGCGCTGCCCGAAGTCACCCGCCATTTCGACCGCGCCGCCATCGATCGCATGACCGATCCGGCGAACTACCTGGGCCTCGCGCCCCAGATGGTCGACCGCGCCGTCGCCCTGTCCAGGCAATCCGCAGCCTGAGGCCGGCATCGCAACCTGAAACACACCACAGACACCATAAGCAGGAGACACCCTTCATGAATCGCATCCGCACCTTCGCCGCCAGCGCCGCCATCACCGCCGCCGCACTGGCCGCGGCCATGCCGGCCTTCGCGCAGTCGTATCCCGCCAAGCCCATCACCTGGATCGTGCCGTTCGCCGCCGGCGGACCGACCGACGCGCTGGCGCGGACCATTGCCGACCGCGTCTCGCGCGAGGTCGGCCAGTCGATCATCATCGACAACTCGCCGGGCGCCGGCGGTACGGTCGGCGCCGCCAAGGCAGCGCGAGCGCAGGCCGACGGCTACACCATGCTGGTCGGGCACATGGGCTACATGGGCGCCGCGCCCGCGCTGTACAAGAAGCTGCCCTATGACCCGGTCAAGGATTTCGCGCCGGTGTTCCGCTTTCCCGATACGCCGATGGTGCTGATGGTCCGCAAGGACCACCCGGCCAAGGATGTGCGCGAGCTGGTCGAAATGGGCAAGAAGAACCCCGGCAAGCTGTTTATCAGCAATGCCGGGGTGGGCTCGACCTCGCACCTGGTGGCGGCGCTGTTCGCCGCGTCGGCCGGCATCAAGGTCTCGCTGGTGCCGTACAAGGGCGCGGGCCCGGCACTGATCGACGTGATCGGCGGACAGGTCGACGGCATGTTCGACCAGACCAATACCGCGCTGCCGCAGATCACGGAATCCAAGGTCCGGCCGCTGGCGGTGACCTCCGCAGCCAGGGTGGCGCAACTCAAGGACGTGCCGACGCTGGCGGAAACCGTGGTGCCGGGATTCGAGGCCAGCACCTGGTACGGCATCTACGCACCGAAGGGGACGCCGCAAGCGGTCATCGACAAGATGCAGCAGGCCTATCTGAAGGTCATGACCGACAAGGCGTTCACCGCGAAGATGTCGGCACAGGCGATCCAGATGCTGCCGCCCGAGCGCTACACGGCCAGCGCGCTGGGCAAGCACACGGCTGCGGAAGTCGAACGCTGGAAGACCGTGGCGGCCAAGGCCAACATCTCGCTGGACTGAGCGCCATGACAGCGTTTCGCGTCGAGCATGATGCCTTCGGCCCGGTCGATATCCGGGCCGACCGCTACTGGGGGGCGCAGACGCAGCGCGCCCTGGCCATCTTCGAGGTGGGTGAGGAGCGCTTCCCGGCGTGCCTGATCCATGCGTTCGGCCTGCACAAGATGGCGGCGGCGCAGGCGAACATGCGCTGTGGCGTGCTGGATCCGGGCCTGGGCGAGATGATCGTCGCCGCTGCAGCGGAGCTGCGCAGCGGCAAGTTCGACCAGCACTTCCCGCTCACCATCTGGCAAACGGGGTCCGGCACGCAGACCAACATGAATGCGAACGAGGTGATCGCGAACCGGGCCAACGAGTGCCTGGGCCAGCCGCTCGGCACGAAATCGCCGGTCCATCCGAACGACCATGTGAACGCCTCGCAGTCTTCCAACGACAGCTTTCCCACGGTCATGCATATGACCGCGGCGCTCGAGCTAAAGGACAGGCTGATCCCTGCCCTGGTGCTGCTGCGCGACAGCCTGCGCGAGCGTGCCGATGCCTTTGCCGATGTGCTGAAGATCGCGCGCACGCATTTGATGGATGCCGTGCCGATGACAATGGGGATGGCGTTCGAAGGCTTCACCGCGCAGCTCGACAATGCGCTCGAACGCCTGCACGGCACCATGCCGCGCCTGCTGGTGCTGCCGCAAGGCGGCACCGCCGCCGGCACGGGCCTGAACGCCCCGCCCGGTTTTGCCGCGGCATTCTGCGAAGAGGCCAGCCAGCTGAGCGGCCTGGCGTTCCGGCCGAACCCGTGCAAGGTCGAAGGCATGGCGGCCCACGATGCACTGGTCGAGCTGTCGGGCGTGCTCAACGTGATCGCGGTGTCGTTCACGAAGATCGCCAACGACCTGCGCTGGCTCGGATCGGGCCCGAACTGCGGCCTGGGCGAGCTGCTGATCCCCGAGGATGGCCTGACCTCATCCATCATGCCGGGCAAGCGCAATCCGACTGTGGCGGAGGTCGTGGTCCAGGCGGCCATGCAGGTGTGCGGCAACCACATGACGGTCACCATGGCCGGCGCCTCCGGCAGCTTCGAGCTCAACGTCGCCAAGCCGGTACTGATCTACAACGTGCTGCAGTCGATTCGCGTGCTGGCGGACAGCGCCCGCATGTTTGCGCAACGGCTGGTCCGGGGGCTTGCGCCGAACCGTGAGAAGCTTGCGCGAAACCTGGAGAACCCCCTGCTCGCCGTGACGGCGCTCAATTCCGTGCTGGGGTACGATCGCGCCGCGCAGATCACGAATACCGCCGTCAGCCGCGGCATTGCGCCGCGCGCGGCAGCGCTTGAACTGGGATTGCTGAGCGGGGAGGAATTCGACCGGCTGGTCGATCCGATGCGCATGGCCAAGGGGAATCCTTAGCCCCCGTCAGAAGCTGATCGCCACGGAAATCACGGTGACCTGCTCATGCGACGCCGGGTTGAACCAGTACACCGCGGCGGCGACGTGCTTGCCCTTCACCTGCGCAAACACGCCGCGTTGCAGGTTGCGGCCGTTGTCATGCACGCGCGTGCGCTGGGCGGCAAGGCCGATGCGGAACCATTCGACCGGGCGGAACGCCAGCTCGCTCCAGGCGTAGGCGTAGCCGGACGGCTGGGCGTCCGGCACGTACTCGAACTCGATATAGGCATCCGCATACCGGCCGGTCAACGTGGCCTCGAAGCCGCCCACCACGCTGTGCGTGCTGCCCGTGACAAACCCCAGGATCGGCGTGAAGTCCAGGCGCACGGCTTCGCCGACACCGAGGTTGTACCCGACGAAGAACGAGTACGCGTCCATGCCTTCGTAGTTGCTGCGGGCTTCCAGGTGCAAGGCGCCGCGATTGGCGATGGCGATGCCGGTGACATAGGCCTCATTGCCGCGCGGCAGGTTGAGGTAGGCTGCGAGCGAGCCGCTCCAGGCGGGCGCTTCCGCCGCCGGTGGCTGGGCTTCGCTTTGTTCGGCTGCGCGCGCATCCAGCGGCGCGGTTGCCGCGGCCAGCAGCAGGCAGGGCGCGGCCAGCCGCGCGGCCCACATGCTCAGCCTCCCAGCAGGATGATGGCCACTGTCAGCGCGATGCCCAGCACCGTCATGGCCACGCCTGCTATCCAGCCGCCGAAGCCGGCGTGGCGCCCGAGGGCAATGCCGGCGCCGAACAACATCACGATGGTCAGGACCCGCGATACCAGCAGCGCCGTCGGGACCTCGTGAATGAGGATAAAGGGAAGCGCAACCGGGAACGTCGCGAGCACGACAATCCCGAAGATCGCCGCTGCCGCGAGAAAGTCCTGGCCGCGCAGCGCGGGCTTCTCGGGCCAGTCGGTCGACCTGGCGATACGGCTGCGCATTGCCTCCAGCTCCGTGTCGGCGACCAGCGTCCGCAAGGCCGGCGAAAGCGCTTCGCGCAGGCGTGCGATGCCATCGGACGGGTCGCTTGCGCTGCGCACCGCCTTGACCAGCGACAGCTTGCGCCCCCGCTCGGTCAGGGTCCGGACCAGGTACATCACCGCGTCGACAAGCCCCCAGGCCAGGTTGCAGCCGAGGGCCGTTTGGAACATGACGCGGCCGGCATCTGCCGGGGCCGCCACAGCCGATACCGCCCCCACGAAGGTCAGCGCCATGAACAGGCCGAAGCACATCTCGGAGACCCGGTCGACGGTATCGAGCAGGCGGGGTCGCTCTTCGGCGGCATGCGGATCGATGGAAGTAGTCAACACGGGCGCGCACCTCGACCTGTCTGTCCACGGCGGAGGTCATCGTCGATGTCATCGCGGGCACGATGGCATCGATCCTGCGGATCTCAGGCGGGCAGGCGCCTGGACGAGACCGGACGGCAATGGCGACCCCGGACTGGCCGGCTGCCGCCGCCTTTACTGTAGGCAGTGATCCACACCGTAACTTGATCGGGCGCAAAATCCTTTGGGCTTTGTGGCGCATGAGGCGGTATCAGCGCTGTTACGTCTTGCTTGCCGCACAGATCCGTCCTTAGACACTCTTTCCACTGGCCCGCCACGCCTGCCTAAACTTGCCCGTAGCGCACGCCCTATGCGCGCAAGGGCACTGCATTCGGCCAGCGGACCCACCGCTTGCGCGCCGGCTTTCCGGAGGGAGGCTCGCATGTTCAAGCCCTTCATCGCGGCGCTCGTCGCCCTGCTTGCCGCCACGGCAGCCTCCCTGGCGCTGGCGCAGACGTGCCGCTGGGACGGTACCGCGCCCTTCTGCAGCGGCTCCTGCCGCGGCGGCGAGTCGGAGACCATGCGTCTCAGCTCATCGCCGGATCACTGGCAGGACGCGTTTCCCGGCATCCAGAATATGGACTTCGGCGAAGCCTGCTCGACCGGCAGCAAGGCGCTGTGCTGCCCCGCGACCCAGGGCAGCGAATGCCGCTGGGATGGCACCGCGCCCTCTTGCGACGGCAGTTGCGGCGCCGGCGAGCAGCGGCGCACGCCGCCCGCGGGCAGCTTCAGCGGTGCCGCGTGCGTGACCGGCAGCAAGGTGTTTTGCTGCCGCAGCAATACCGCATCATCGCGCTCGGCATTGCGCACCAATCCCGAGCTCACCATCTTTGCAGCAGTGTGGGACAAGTCTTCCGGACCCGCCTGGGAGGCGCGGAATGGGCTGAGCGCGCAGCAGTACCAGCAGGAGTTCGAGAGCCTGGTGGCGCGTGGTTTCCGGCCGGTTGTCGTGCGCGGGTATGGCGTCAATGGCAGGCCGACCTACGCTGCGCTCTTCGAGCAGCGGGAGGGCCCGGCCTTTGTCGCGCGCCAGGGCCTCACGCGCGCAGAGTACCAGCGCGAGCTCGACCGCTGGGTCCAGGCCGGCTACCGGCCGGTCGACGTGGCCGGCTTCACCAGCGGCGGCATCGACCGCTACGCGGTCATTTTCGAAAAGGTGCAGGGCCCCGAGTTCCGCGCCTTCCACGGCATTACCGCGGCGGCCTACCAGGCCGAGATCGACCGCGCGGTGCGGGACGGCTTCGGCCCCGTGCGCGTGAGCGGCTACAACGTCAACGGCCAGGACCTTTACGCCGCCATCTTCGAGAAGCGTGCCAGTCCGCCTTTCGCCGCGCGCTACGGCATGAGCTCGGCGCAGTACCAGCAGGCCTTCAACGAGCTCGGCCAGCAGGGCTACCGGCTGGTGCACCTGAGCAGCTGGAAGGCCGGCGACAGCGGCCGCTATGCGGCCATCTGGGAGAAGACGGACGGTCCGGTCTGGCAGGCGCGCCACAACATGCTGAGCGACAGCTACCAGGAGGAGTTAGACAAGCTCGCCAAGGCTGGATACCGGCTACGGGATTTCAGCGCCTTTCACTTGTATGAGTAGCGGCGGGGCCATCAGCCCTGCACCCGCCGCGCGGCCTCGTGCCGCATCGCGTAGTGCCACGCCAGCTCGGCCATCGGCCTGGCCTTCTGTCCCGTTTCCACCGCATCGGCAGCGGCCGCATTGCCCTGCCGCGCACGCTGCGCGATGCCGAACAGGATGGCGGCCAGGCGGAACAGGTTGTAGGCGAGATAGAAGTCCCAATGCCCGATGCCCTGCCTGTCGGTCGCAACGCAGTACCACTGCATATAGCTTGCCTCTGCCGGGATGCCGAGACCATCGAGATCCAGTCCGGCGATCCCGCGCCACAGCGACGGCGGGATATGCCAGCTCAGGCAGTGATACGCGAAATCGACCAGCGGATCGCCAAGGGCCGACAGCTCCCAGTCCAGCACGCCGATGATCCTGGGTTCGCTGGGGTGGAAAACCACGTTATCCAGCCGGAAGTCGCCATGGACGATGCACGTGCCTTCTGTGGCGGGGATGTTCTTTGGCAACCAGTTCATCAGCGACTGCATGGCCTGGCACTCCACAACCGGCAGTTCGCGGCACTGGCGGCTCCAGCCGGCGATCTGGCGTTCGAGGTAGTTGCCGGTGCGGCTGTAGTCGGCCAGCCCCGCCTGCCGGAAGTCGACACGGTGCAGCGCGGCCAGCACGCGGTTCATCTCCGCGTAGATGGCGCTGCGCTGCGCGGGCGGCATGCCTGGCAGCGACTGGTCGAGCAGCACCCTGCCCTCCAGGTACGCCATCACATAGAACGGGCTGCCGGTGACCGAGCGGTCTTCGCTGTAGAGGTACACGGCCGGGACCGGCACGCCGCTGTCGCGTAGTGCCTGCATCACGCGGTACTCGCGGTCGATGGCATGGGCGTTGGCATGGACCAGGCCAGGCGGCCTGGTGCGCAGCACATAGCGGCGTTCGTCGGATGCCACCAGGAAAGTCGGATTGGATTGCCCGCCCGCAAGGCGGGACACGGACACCTGCGGCTGGTCGATCAGCCCGTGCGCGCGCAGCAGCCTGGCCAGCGCGTCCCAGTCGTGGTGATGCGTTTCGTTCATCGCGAATACGTGTGTCAGAGCGTGTATCAGAGCGAGCCCACCAGGTGCCCGCCATCCACCGGCAGCACCGCGCCGGTGATGTAGCTGCCGGCGTCGGAAGCCAATAGCATCAGCGCACCGTCCAGTTGCGACGGATGCCCCAGGCGCCGTTGCGGAATGCGCCGGATCATGGCCTGCCCGCTTTCGGTTTCGAAGTATGCGCGGTTGATCCCGGTTTCGAAATAGCCCGGCGCCAGCGCGTTCACACGGATGCCATGGCGCGCCCATTCCAGCGCCAGCGAGCGCGTCAGGTGGATCAGCCCGGCCTTGGCTGCGGTGTACGCCGGCACCTGCTGGGCCACGCGCAGGCCGAGGATCGAGGCAATGTTGACGATGCTGCCCTGCCGGCCGGCCTCGCGCATGTGCCGCGCCGCGCGTTGGGCGACCCGCCAGGCGCCGCTCAGGTTGGTGTCGATGACACTGGCCCAGTCCGCCTCGGTCGTCGCAAGCGCTGCTTCCGTGGTGGCGATGCCGGCGCTGTTGATGACGATCTCCACGGTGCCGAGCGCCTCGCGCGCTTGCGTGAAGGCGTCCGACACCGAGGCGGCATCGCGCACGTCGAGCTTCACGACGCACCCCGTCCCGCCAGCGGCGCGGATCTCTTCCAGCAACGGCTCGCCGTCGGCGCCACGCCTGCCCGCGAGCGCCACGCTGCACCCCGCGCCGGCCAGTGTCAGCGCAAAGTGGCGGCCGAGACCGCCGAACGCGCCGGTGACCAATGCCACCTTGCCTGCCAGGTCAGGGAACACGGGTCGGAAATAGGGGGAGGAATCCATGGCGTCGTCTCCTTCGTCGTTGGGCACTGTCAGTGGAGCGCACAGCGTAGGCGACAACCCCGGCAACGCCAGCCCCCCGATCGGGGAGGCCCCAGCTTCGTCCTCCCGCCCCCCCGCCTGGCCACCCACCCGAAGCCGCGGGACTCCCCGATCGGGGGGCTGGATTGCGGCCTGCGCGCGCTTACGCTGCCAGGCATCCGGCATTCCCGCGGATGGCGCGCACCCACGCTGGCCGCGCTGCCCCGGGCCGCCGCCACCGCGAACCAGGAGGCTCCGTGTCACAGCCAACCCCCATCCCGCGAACGCCGTCGGCGTACGCCTACCCGCTTCTGATCAAGCAGCTCCTGCATACACCGCTGGCGGTCAATCCGGAGCAGGAGATCGTCTATCGCGACCAGGCCAGGCTCAGCTACTGGAGCTTGCGCCACCGCATCGGCCAGCTGGCCAGCGGCCTGCACACGCTCGGTATCCGGCCCGGCGACACCGTCGCGGTGATGGACTGGGACAGCCATCGCTACCTGGAGGGCTACTTCGCCATCCCCATGATGGGCGCCGTGCTGATGACCGTGAATGTGCGCCTGTCGCCCGAGCAGATCGCCTACACGCTGAACCACGCAGGCGCCAGGCTGCTGATCGTCCATGCCGACTTCCTGCCGGTGATCGATGCCATCCGCGACCAGCTGGGCACCATCGAGTGCTATGTCCTGGCCAGCGACAGCAGTTTCGGCATGGACAGCGCGCCGCTGCCCGACGGCTTCGTTGCCGGGTATGAAGCGATGCTGGCCTCGTCACCGCCTGACTATGCGTTTGCGGACTTCGACGAGAACGCGCGCGCCACGACCTTCTACACCACCGGCACCACCGGCTTGCCCAAGGGGGTCTACTTCAGCCACCGGCAGATCGTGCTGCACACGCTGGCGACCATGACGGCGCTGACCAGCGCCCCGGTGCAAGGCCGGGTGCACCGGGACGATGTCTACATGCCGCTCACGCCGATGTTCCATGTGCATGCATGGGGGATGCCTTTCGTGGCAACCGCGCTCGGCCTGCGCCAGGTATATCCGGGCCGCTATGCCGCCGACCATCTGCTCGCGCTGATCGCGCGCGAGGGCGTGACCTTCTCGCATGGCGTACCCACGCTGCTGCATATGCTGCTGTCGCATCCCGATTGCGCGCACACGGACCTGAGCCGCCTGAAGATCATCGTCGGCGGCTCGGCGCTGCCGCGCGGGCTGGCGCAGGCGGCGCTGGCGCGCGGCATCGACGTCTTTACCGGCTACGGCATGTCCGAGACGTGTCCCATCCTCACGCTGGCGCAGGTCAAGACGCCGTTGCTTGCCGATGCCGAAGCCGCGCTGGACATCCGCACCAGGACCGGGTTGCCGATCCCGCTGGTGGACCTGCGCATCGTCGACGACGAGATGCGCGACATCGCGCACGACGGCAAGGCCACAGGCGAGATCGTGGTGCGCGCACCCTGGCTGACCCAGGGCTATCTCGGCAATGCCGCCGAATCCGAGCACCTGTGGGCTGGCGGCTATCTCCATACCGGCGATATCGGCGCCATCGACAGCGACGGCTACCTCCAGGTCACCGACCGCATCAAGGACGTGATCAAGAGCGGCGGCGAATGGGTCTCGTCGCTGGAGCTGGAAGACCTGATCTCGCGCCACGCCGCGGTCAGCGAAGTGGCCGTGATCGGCATCAAGGACGCGCGCTGGGGCGAACGGCCGCTGCCCGTGATCGTGCTGCGGCCCGGGCAGGCCGCCGACGCCGCCGCGATCCGCACGCACCTGCACGAATATGTGCGCCGCGGCGCGATCTCGCGGTACGCGGTGCCGGACCACGTGCTGTTCGTGGAGGCCATCGAGAAAACCAGCGTCGGCAAGATCAACAAGCGCCTGCTTCGCGAAAAATACGCAGCCGTTTCCCCGGCGGGCGGCGCGAACGGATAGGCATTGCCGCAAGCCAACGACCACAACATCACAGGAGACAAGTCATGCAGGATTCCACCACCATCGCGCGCATCCGGCGCCATCCCAGGTTCGCGGAGCTGGCGCGCCGCCGCGCCCGCCTGTCATGCGGGCTGCTTGTACTGGTACTCGGTCCGTATCTTGCGCTGATGCTCGCAGTAGCTGCCGCGCCGCACGTGCTGGGCCGGCCACTCCATGCAAGCGGAATGATCAATCTCGGCATCGCCCTTGCCATCGGCGTCATCCTGCTCGGATGGCTGGCGACGTGGTTCTATGTGCATCGGGCAAATGGGGTGCTGGAAGCCCTCGTCGGGACGATCCTGCAGGAGGCCCGTCAATGAAGCCGCGCCACGCTGACGCCTTGACGGCGATGTCTTCCCTTGCGGCAGCTCCGACAGTGGCACAGGCCGGCCCAGCCATCGAAGCCGGACAGGCCCAGCCGCTGAACCCCGAAGCGATCGCGATGTTCCTGGTCTTTGTCGCACTGACGCTCGCCATCACCTGGTGGGCATCGCGGCGGACGCGGACCGCCCAGGACTTCTTTACCGCCGGCGCCGGCATCTCGGGCACGCAGAACGGCCTGGCGGTGGCGGGCGACTACATGTCCGCGGCGACACTGCTGGGCGTTGTCAGCCTGGTCTACGCACGCGGCTTCGACGGCTTGCTCTACATCGTCGGATTCTTTGTCGGCTGGCCGGTGATGCTGTTCCTGATGGCGGAGCGGCTGCGCAACCTCGGCAAATTCACCTTCGTGGACATCATCTCCGACCGGCTCGACCCCGTCAGCACCCGCTGCGTGGCCGCGGCGAGCAGCCTGGTGGTGGTGCTGCTTTACCTGATCGTGCAGATGGTCGGCGCGGGCGAGCTGGTGCAGCTGCTATTTGGCATCGACTACGCCTATGCCGTGATCGGGGTCGGCGCACTGATGATGGTCTACGTCAGCGTCGGCGGCATGATCGCCACGACCTGGGTCCAGATCATCAAGGCGGTCCTGCTGCTGTTCGGCGGCACCTTGCTGCTGCTGTTGTCGATGGTGCAGTTCGGCTTCAGCTTCGAGGTGCTGGCCAGGCGCGCGACGGCGGTACATCAGAGCGGCAGCGCGCTGCTGGCGCCGGGGACGCTGTTCGCGGACCCGGTCTCGGCGCTGTCGCTGTGCGTGGCAACCGTGCTGGGCCTGTCGGGCCTGCCGCATATCCTGATGCGTTTCTTCACCGTGCCCAATGCACGCGAGGCGCGCAAGAGCGTGCTGGTGGCCAGCTCCTGCATCGGCTACATGTTCCTCGCCATGTTCGCCATCGGCCTTGCCGCCATTGTCATCGTCGGCACCGATGGCCGCTACTTCGAGCTGGGGCAGGCCGGCGGGCGCCTGCTGGGCGGCGCGAACATGGTGGCGATGCACCTTGCCCGTGCCACCGGCGGCAATCTCTTCCTCGGCTTCCTGGCGGCGGTGGCGTTTGCCACCATCCTTGCGGTGGTTTCAGGACTGACGCTCGCGGGCGCGTCGGCGATCTCGCACGATCTCTATGCCAACGTCCTGCGGCGCGGCAATACTACTGAGGCGGCAGAGATCGCCGTCACCCGACGGGCGACGGTGGTGATCGGCGTGGTTGCGGTGCTGCTCGGCATCGGCTTCAGGGGGCAGAACCTGGCCTTCCTGGTGGCGCTGGCATTCAACGTGGCGGCGTCGGCAAATTTCCCGGTGCTGGTGCTGTCGATGTACTGGAAGGGGCTGACCAGCCGTGGCGCGGTCTGGGGCGTGGCCACTGGCCTGGTGTCGTCGGTCGTGCTGGTGATCCTTTCGCCGGCGGTGTGGAAGAACGTGCTTGGGCATCCTGCCGCGCTCTTTCCCTATGACCATCCGGCGTTGTTCACGGTGCCGCTCGCATTCCTGGTCACCTGGGCGTGCTCGCGGCTCGACCGCAGCCCGCGTGCGGTTGCGGAGCGCGAGGCATTCGACGTGCAACTTGTGCGCGCAGAGACCGGCCATGGCGCAGCGGCGGCTTCGGAGCACTGACGATGCAATTCTGCATCGGAGCCATGAATTGCTGCATCACCGCTGGCGATTTCGCAAACCTATACTGCCTCCACCTTGAGGCAAGCCATCGTGGCTACTGCCTCTGCACACTCAACGACGTACCCCAGGAACTACCATGCGTGCGAATTCCCCCCATATCCCAACCTCGATGACGGCCATCGAAATCGTCCGTCCCGGCGGCCCGGAAGTGCTGGTGCCGGTGCAACGGCCCGTCCCCGTCCCCGGCCCCGGCGAGCTGCTGATCCGGCACCGCGCCGCCGGCGTCAACGGCCCTGACGTGTTCCAGCGCAAGGGCTTGTACGATCCTCCTCCCGGCGCTTCCGACATTCCCGGCCTCGAAGTCGCGGGAGAGGTGCTGGCCATCGGCAGCGGCGTCACCCACTTCAGCATCGGCGACACCGTGTGCGCGCTGGTCCCGGGCGGCGGCTATGCCGAGTATGGCGTCGCCAGCGAAGACACCACGCTGCATCTGCCCCAGGGGCTGCAGCTGGTGGAAGCCGCCGCCATGCCCGAGACCTTCATGACCGTGTGGCTGAACCTGTTCCAGCGCGGCCGTTTCACCCGCGGCGATACCGTGCTGATCCATGGCGGCGCTTCGGGCATCGGCACCACGGCGACCATGCTCGCCAGGGCATTCGGCGCCGCCACCATCATCACCACGGTCAGCTCCGCGGCGCAGCGCGACGCCAGCCTGGCGCTCGGCGCGGACTATGCGGTGAACTACCTGGAAGAGGATTTCGTGGACGCCGTGATGCGCGAGACCGGCGGCAAGGGTGCCGACGTCATCGTCGACATCATTGCGGGCGACTACGTGCCGCGCAACTATGCCGCCGCGGCGATCAACGGCCGCATCGTTCAGATCGGCGTGATCAAGGGCGTCGCCCGCGAAGTCGACCTGTTCCCGATGCTGACCAAGCGCCTGACCCATATCGGCTCGACACTGCGCTCGCGCACGCCCGCGGAAAAGGCCGAGATCATCCGCGAGCTGGAAACCCACGTGTGGCCGCTGATGGCATCGGGCCAGGTCAAGCCCGTCCTCTACCAGACCTTTGCGCTGGAGCATGCGCGGCAGGCGCACGAACTGATGGACTCCGGCACCCACATCGGCAAGATCGTCCTGACGATGGAGGCGTGACGGGCGCCGGCACGCGTGTGCCGGCGTCGGCCACGATCAGCCCTCAGCTCTTGCGCAAGCTTCGGTCAGCCACCAGCGGCAAATCGCGGCCCAGGCCGCTGCGCACGGCCTGGATGCGGGAATTGACCTTGAGCTTCTCGTAGACATTCTTCAGGTGCCACTTGACCGTCTCCGGGGCCACACGAATCGCACGCGCGATTTCCTTGTTCGACAGCCCGCGTGCGACGTAGTCGAGGATCTCCACCTCGCGGGCACTGAGCCGGCTTGCACCGAGCGCTTCCTGCGCCGGTCCCGACGACGCACCCGCGCTCGCACCCGGCACGCCGGCGGGTGCGTCGAAGCCGGCGCTGAGTTCTGCCAGGTACCACGGCTCGAGCCCCGCATGGCGGTGCGGCCCCGATCGCATGCCGTCGAGGATTTCCCGCACGGCCGGACCACCGTCGATAAAGGTCCGATGCAGGCCATGCTGCTGCCCGTAGGCAAACGCGGGCGCGATGGCCTGCACCGCCTCATCGCCCTGCCCGGCCGCGTGCAAGGCGGTGGCAAGGGCGACGCTGACCTGCGCGGCGAGGTATTGCATCCGTGCCGCGTGCAGCTCGGCATGCACGCCTCGCAGCACCGGGACGGCTTCGGCCGGCCTGCCGCGAGCGACCAGCAGGCGGCCCTGCGCGATCTGGAAGCGCTGCCACGTTTCCAGGAAGCTGCCTTGCAGCGCCTCGGGGCGGGTACCGGCGAGCGCCTCGAGCTCATGGCCGATCCGCGCCGCGCGACCCAGGTTGCCGGCCCGAATCGCCATCCGGATCGCTTCCGCCTTGCACGCGACCTGCATCCGCAGCCACTGGCGGCTGCGTGCCACGGCTTCGGCATCCTCCAGGATGCGGTAGGCCTCGTCCTCCTTGCCCTCCATGCAGCGCAGGCGCGCCAGCGTCACGCAGAAGCCGGCCAGCGGGCCGAGCGAGCAGGCCTGCAGCGCGATCTCGAAGCGTCCCTCCAGCAGTGCGGCGACCCGCTCGATGTCGTTCCACTCGTAGTGGATTGCGGCCAGGTAGCCTACCGGCAGCACTGACGCGGCTGACTGCGCGCCGGCACGCGTGTTGGCCTCGCGCAGCACGTCCTCCAGCGTCTGCACGGCTTCGCCAAGCCGGCCCTGCACGAACAGGCTGAGCCCCAGCATGCTCTGCCGGTACACCGTGGCGTAGAGCGGTGCCGATGCCCTGCTGCCAACGCCAGACGGATGTCGCAGCAGCTCTACCGCTTCGAAGCGGGATGCATAGGTCAGCCCGAAGACGTGGGTGGTAAGCCCGATGCCCTCCGCCCACGTGCCTTGCGGCGGGTGCAGGTCCAGCACGCTCCGGCCCAGCTCGAGCGAACGCTGGCTCTCGTCGCACAGGCCGGCGATCAACGCCTTGACCGCTTCCAGTTCAACCCGCAGCGTGTCGGTCACCGGCAGCAGGCCGTGCGCTATATCGTCCTCGACCGCGGCCAGCGCCTGTTGTGCCGGCACCGCCTGCATCGTCAGCGCCAGTGCCCACGCATGCGCCAGGCGCAGCCGCAGTCGTGCGCGCACCGCCTCGGCGGGCAGCTTTGCGACCCAGCTCAGCAGCGTGCGCACGTCGCTGGCCTCGACCAGGCCCATCGCGCATTGCTCGACCCAGGCCGCGGCGCGTTCGACATCGCCGGCCGCCAGTGCATGCCTGACCGCCTCGGCCCACAGCGACTGCCCGGCATACCATTCGCTGGCGCGGCGATGCAGCGCCGCGAGCTCCTGCGGCCGTTCCCGGGCGAGGCGCGTGCGCAGGTATTCCGCAAACAGTGCGTGATAGCGGTACCACTGGCAGTCCGCGTCCAGCGGGCGGAAAAACAGATTGTGCGCAACCAGCCAATCGAAGCTGGCCTGTGCCGATTCGGTCCCGGTCACTGCGTTGCACAGCGGCACCGACATCCGGTCCAGCACCGAAGTTTGCAGCAGGAAGGCCTGCAACGGCTGGGGCACGTGCACGAACACATTCTCGTTGAGGTAGGCGGCGATGCTGTGGCGTGCATGCGGCAGGCGGATGGCGAAATCGTCGATGCCACCAGGTTCGCCCAGCGCAAACGTGGCCAGCTGCAGCCCGGCCACCCAGCCTTCGGTCGCATGCAGCAGCGTCTCGGCTTGCGCCGCACTCAGGCTCAGCCCGGATACGCGGCTGAAGAACGCCTGCGTCTCCGCGCTGTCGAAGCGCAGCACCTCCGCGTCGAGCCTGAGCAACTGCCCGCGCACCTCGAAATAGCTTTGCGGAAATGCCGGCTCGCCGCGTCCCGCGACCAGGACGTGCAGGTTGTCGGGCGCATAGCGCAGCAGGCGGAACACCGCCTCGTGGATCGCCGGCGCCTCCAGCCGGTCGAAGTCGTCCAGCACCAATACCATCTGGCGCGGCAGCGCCGCGATCTCGTTGAGCAGCTCGGCAAAGATCGCGTCCGCCGGCGCCAGCGCATCGTTCTCGAGCCGTTCGCGCACGCTGTTGCCGATCTCCCCGCAGGCCTCGCGCACCGCGGCAAGCAGGTAGGCCCCGAACTGGTAGAGATCGTCGTCATCGCGGTCGATGCTGAGCCAGCCGACCGCAACGCCTTCCGCAGCCAGGATGTTCTTCCATTCGCCCAGCAACGAGGTCTTGCCGCACCCTGCCGGTGCGGTCAGCACGGTCAGCTTGCGCTCCAGGCCCGGGCGCAATTGCCAGATGGCCTGCTCGCGGCTGACGTAGTGGCGCGTCCTGGGCGGCGCCAGCTTGGTCGCGATCAGCGCGGGCCGCCACGGGGATCGCTGTGTGGTGAGGGCCGGGGATGGCTGCGTCATTGCGGTGACGGCGGGCGCGCACCGCACAGGCCGCGCCCGCCGCCTTCACGGCGCCTTACGGCCTCACGCCTTCAGTGCCGACAGCAGCAGATCGGCAACCGCCCCGCCGGAGGCCGGGTTCTGACCCGTGATCACGCGCGAATCCTCCACCGCAAACGACTGCCACGGCTCGGGCGCCTTGGTGTACTTTGCTCCGCGCGCAAGCATTTCCGTCTCGGTCAGGTACGGGACATGGCTGTCGAGCCCGGCCAGCTTCTCTTCCTGGTTCGAGAAGCCGGTGACCTTCTTGTTGTTGATCAGCAGCGTGCCGTCGGACAGTTTGATATTCAGCAGTCCCACGGCACCGTGGCATACCGAGGTGACATAGCCACCCGATTCATAAATGTTGCGGCTGAGCGCCTGCAGTTCCTCGTTGTCCGGGAAATCCCAGATCACGCCGTGGCCGCCGGCGAAGTAGATGGCCACGTAGTCGCCGGCCCTGACCTCGCTGGGCTTGAGGGTCTGGCCCAGCCGGTTCATGAAGTCCTTCTTCTGGTACCACTCCCAATCCACCGGCTCGGCCATCTGCAGGCTATGGGGATCGATCGGCGTATAGCCGCCCTTGGGACTGACAAAGTCCACCTGGTAGCCCGCGGCTTCCACCTTCTTGACGAAATGCACGGCCTCGCCCAGCCAGAGGCCGGTTGCACGGTCCATGTTCGGGTACTTCTCAAAGCTGGTCAGTACAACGAGGATCTTCTTGCCACTCATGATTCGCTCCTGTCTCACGCAGGCGTCAGGGCCTGCCACCCACACAACTGTGATAGATCATCCGTTGTGGCGAGGGCAAGCGGCAAGGGATGGCGGGGGGTCCGACGGGGGGGCAGGCGGGGGGCCAATCCGGAGCGCGTATCGCCGGACGGCAACACGGCGCGGCCGCGCTGGCCTGCGGCGTAGGAGGACCGATCGTCGTGATTGTTCTTGAAGGCGGTGGCGCGTACGCCGTCATGTGCAGCAAACGTCGTGACGAACCTGGCCCGCGCTGCACGCAACATTTACAAAGCGTCAGCGGCAGACCGGCGCCCGGGCGCAGGCGGCACCATGGCCCGGAACATGCGTGCGCTGTAGCCCCCAACACCAATTCAGGAGCCAGCCATGAGCATCTTCAAGGACATCCTCAACAAGCTGCTAGGGAAGGCCAAGCCGGCTGCCACGACCACCGCCGGCACGCCGACATCCGCCGGCGCGACGCCGTCGGGCCCTGCCACCACCGCGCCGGCAGGCGGCACCGCCCCGGGCAGCGCCGGGGCGGCCACTGCGGCCAAGCCCGAGCCGCTGTCCGGCGTCGATGTCGAGGCCATCATGGACCGCCTCGTCACGGAAGGCGGGCAGAAGCTGGAATGGCGCACCTCCATCGTCGATACGATGAAGGCGCTGGGCGTCGACAGCAGCCTGGAACACCGCAAGGAGCTGGCGCGCGAACTTCAATACAGCGGCGACATGAACGACTCAGCGGCGATGAACATCTGGTTGCACAAGCGCCTGATGCAGGAGCTGGCGGCGAATGGCGGCAAGCTGCCGAAGGAATTGTCCTGAGGCATGGCGCCGGCCCGGCCGCCCCTTGCGGCCGCCGGCGCCGGCGCGTCCGGGCGAACTCAGCCGGCGATGCCGGCCCAGCGCAGGTGCTTGTCCCAGTCCGCGTCGCTGATCACGCCTGACACGCCCTGCCGCTGCCCGTCCGCGCGATAGAAGTAGGTGCGCGGCATCTCCCCCATCCAGTCGGGATCGACCGCATAGCGCAGCCGTTCCTGTGGCTCGCTGCCGGACACCCATGCGTTGCGCGTGAGGTTGACCCGCCTGAGCAGCTGCTGCACCTGCGGCAGCGCCTCGGGATTGTCCATCGCCAGCGTGACGACGCGCAGGTCAGGATAGCGCGCGCGCAGCTTGCCGATGGCGTCGAAATTGCGCTTGCAATAGACGCAGTCGAGCGACCACACCAGCAGCACGAACGGATTGCCTTTCTGGCTGGCGGTGAGTTGTGCGGCGCTGGCGGATTCGAATACGGCCACGCGGCTGGTTGCCGCATCATCCTTCTTGCCGGCGGCATTGGCGACGGACCTGCCCATCAGGGCAAACGCTGCGGCAGCCAGCAGCTTGCGGCGGATCGGCTTCATGCGCCCTCCTTTGCCAGCGGGAACACCTGGAAGCCTTCGGCCTCGGTGCGCCACAACACGTAGGCGCGGCCTGCATGCTGCAGCACGTGTGGTTGATCGGAGTCGCGCTCGGTGCGGGCCACCTGCCGGGTCTGCCAGGTCTTGCCGCCGTCGTGCGACAGCATGGCGGACAGGCGCGTCTGCTGGCCGTCGAACGACTTCCAGGCGACCGCGATCTCGTTATTGTCGAGCGCGACAATATCGGCATGCTGCGCGCGCGGGTCTTCGAGCGGGCGCTGCGCCTGCAGCTTGCCGTCCTTCCAGCGGCCGACCGACACCGTGGGCTTGCCTTCGCGCATGTTGAACCAGACCATGTGCAGCGTGCCGTCCGGCGCCACCGACGCGCCCGGCCCCTGATGCGGGCAGGCGTCGATGCGCCAGTCGTCGAAGGTGGCGCGCTGCAGCGGCGTGGCGGTGCCGTCGGCGCCAAGCTGCGCGAGCGCGTGGTCGCGTGCGTTGGGCGGGAACACGTGGCGCCACAACGCCAGCATGTTGCCGTCGGGCGTGGGCGACATGGCAATGCGGCAGCATTCGCACGACTGGTCGGCGATCTTGTAGTCGCCCTGGAAGCTCTTGCCGTGGTCGGCCGATACCGCGTAGTAGATCGCGGCGCCGGCATACGGCTGCTTGCGCGCCTCGGCGGCGATGACGTCGCGCTTGTCGATCCAGCTGACGAAGATGCGGCCGGACTGGTCGACCGCGATGGCGTCGAAGCGGTGCGTGATCTCGTCGCGATTGGCATGTACCGTCAGCGGCGTGGCGAAGGACTTGCCACCGTCGGTGGAGCGCGCAAAGCGGATAAAGCCGGTCCAGGGCTTGGGCCGCGGCTGGGTCCAGGTGACGAAGATCTCGCCGTCGCGCCCGGTGGCCACCTTGGGCCGGCTGTCGTGGTCGGCGGCAACCGGCTCCGGCGTGCTGTTGATGTGCTGCGCGGGTCCGAAGCTGCGGCCGAAATCCGTCGACGAACGCACCGCGACATAGGGGCCGTCCTTGTAGGCGATCCACAGCTTGCCGTCCCGGTCGAACGCGGCGCCGGTGCCCAGTTCGCTCATCTTCGCGGCCTTGGCCTGGCCACCGTGGCCGCCGTGGTTGCCATGCGTTTGCGCGGTGCCCGCCAGCGCGGTGCAGGCCAGCAGCCCGGCAACGAGAAAGCGAAAGCCGGGGCGCATGCCTGTCATGGTTGTGGTCAGCCTGTTCAATTGCTTAGAAGGAGAGCTTGGCCTCGGCGTAGAACGTCCGCCCCGGATACGGGTGGTAGACGTAGTAGCGCTGGTCGGTCAGGTTGTCGATGCCAAGCCCGAGGCGCACGTTCTTGGCAGGCCGGTAAGTCACCTTGACATCGAAGGTCAGGAAGCTGCTGGTGCCGCCGAAGGTGTCAGGGTTGACGTCCGAATTGTCGAGCGTATTGTACTGCCGCCCGGAATAGGTCATGGCCAGCGTGCCGGCCCAGGCCGGCGTGATGCGATAGGTGCCGACCAGGTTGGCGCGCCACTTGGGGATCCGGTAGAAATACTTGCCCACCGAGGCCGGGTTGTTGGCGTTCTCCAGCGTCTTCGAATGGTTGTAGGCGCCGCTGGCCGACAGGTCGAAGCCGTTGATAAAGACATCGCGCGCGTCATACGCCAGCTCGATGCCGCGCGTGCGCACGCGGTCCACGTTCTGGAAGCTGGTGACGGTCGGGAACACGGTGGTGTTGGTCTGGCTCACCAGCGCGTCGCGGATATCGTCCTCATACACCGAGACGCGGAAATACGCCCGCTCCACCGTCCGCTCGAAGGTCAGGTCCTTGGAGAACGAGCGCTCGGGCCGCAGGTTGGGATCGTTGTTGATCAGCGAGGTGCCGGTGATGCGCCCCTGGAACAGCTCGCTGACAGTCGGGTAGCGATAGGCCTGGCCCAGCGACAGCCGGCCCAGCCAGTCCTGCCCGATCGCTTTCTCGAGCGCCAGCTTGGGCGACCAGTTGGATTCGCTGCGCACCGGGTAGCCGATATTCACGCCGGGTTGGCTGCGGCTGCCGTCATAGGCGCGCCAGTGCTCGTAGCGCACGCCGGGGATCAGCTTCCAGTCCGGGGCGAAGTACCAGGCATCCTGCGCATACAGCGCCTGGGTCTCGGTCTTGCCGGCAAAGGCATTGTTGAAGGCGGTGATGGTCGCCGCCTGCCAGTCCGAGGTGTTGTAGGTGGTATTGGTCAGCCGGTAGTTGTCGTAGTGGTAACCGAAGGTGACCCAGTGCCCGCCCTGCAGTTGCTGCGGACGGTAGTCGGCCTTCAGGTCCAGCGTGCGCCAGCCGGTGCCGTCGCCATAGGTAACGGTGCCCGGACCGTTGCCAGCCGTGCTGGCGGTGCGGCTCACGTCCTTACTGACATCGAACAGCGACGCCACGCCGGAGAAGTTCCAGCCGGTCTCGTTGCGCGTGCGCAGCGACAGGCCGTAGAGCCAGCGCGCGTCCTCGCCGTTGCTCGGGGCAAAGGCGTTGGCGGGAATCACATAGCGAAAGCCTCCGATATTCACCGGGCCGCTGGAGACGACGTTGCCGTTGGCATCGCGCAGGTAGCTGCCGGTGGCGCTGGAGCGGTCCTGTTGCCAGTACGCGGCGGTGAACTGCGCTTGCAGCGTATTGGTGATGTCATAGCCCAGCTTGACCTTGAGCTGGTCCTGCACCGTGTGCGTGACGCCCTCGCTGTTGACGCCCATCACCACGCGGTCGGCGCCGGTCTGGTCCTTGTCGAAGAAGGCGCCGGTGACCGGCTTGTCGGCGGAAGTGGCGCGCGCGGACGAACGCGCCGCGGTGTAGAAGCTCAGCGGCTGGCTCTTGCTGTCCTGCCGGTCCACGCTGACCAGCCAGGAGAACGGGCCGACGCGGTCGCCCACGTAGGCGTTGGCATGCACGCCGTTGAAGTTGTCATGCGTGCCGTACAGGCCGAAGCGCTGCGTGAACAGCTGCACGCTGGCATCGCCCTCGAATTTCTCCGGGGTGCGCGTCGAGATCAGCACCGTCGCGCCCAGCGAATTGCCCGGGTACAGCGCGGAATACGGGCCGTACAGCACGTCCACGCGCTCGATCTCGGCGGCATTGACCAGCGACCAGCGCGGCGGAAATGTGAAATCCGAGCCCAGCAGGTTGGACAGCAGCAGGCCGTCCGCATAGACTAGCCCCCGCGCCGACTGGCGCGAGCTGGTGCTGCGCACCGAGATGATCGAATTCATATCGCCGATAAAGCGCTTGCGCACGGCGAGATTGGGCGCGTACTTGAGCGCGTCCTCGGTGTTCACCACATTGAAGTCCGCCATGCGCTTGCTGCTGATGCCATAGGCCGGCGACGGCGTATTGGGCGGCGTGGCGGGAGTTTCACTACGCTCGGTCTTGGCCGAGACCACCACCTCCTGCAGTGGCTCAGGCGCGGCAACCTGGGCGCCCGCCATGCCGGGGCCCATCAGCGCGGCCGATGCGGCCAGCGCAATCCGATTTCTCTTCACTGGAAAACCTTGTTCTCGTCTTTTTTGGCTCGCCTGCCCTGCGCGCGCTGTGTGTCCGGCGCTTCCTCCCGAGAGCGAGCGCTGACATTTTAGGTGGCAAGCAGGTCCCGGCCGGTGCGACATAGCGACGCGGGCGACGCCGGAGCCGCGGTGAAAGTGCTCGCCTCGTCCCACGGCGAACGGTGGATTGCCGCATCGCGCCACTCGCGTAAACCCGCATATCCAAGGCCGTGCCTTGTCTCTACATTGCCCGGATTGGCGTCAAGCCAGTGTGATGCTGGGAGAGACTGTTCCGGCGGCAACCGCCGCGGGACAGCGCCGAAGGAGCAACCGCCCCGGAAACTCTCAGGCAAAAGGACCGGTATCACTAGCAGTGCACTCTGAAGAATGTCCGGCGTCATCGTCCGCCGGCATACCGAAGGAGCAAGCGCGCATCGCCCCGGCGAGGCGTCGTGAATCTCTCAGGTCCAGAACAGAGGGGGCGTCCGCTACGCATATTGCGTATGGACTCCCACCATCGACGTTCCTGGAGCCTTCAGCTCATGAAGACAATCGCCGTCATCGGCGGTGGCATCACCGGTGTCACCACAGCCTACGCGCTCGCCCGGCGCGGATTCTCCGTCACGCTGTTCGAACGGCATCGCTATGCCGCCATGGAGACCTCGTTCGCCAATGGCGGACAGCTGTCCGCCTCCAATGCCGAGGTCTGGACCCACTGGTCGACCATCGTCAAGGGGCTCAAATGGATGCTCAGGAGCGACGCCCCGCTGCTGGTCAATCCCAGCCCGAGCTGGCACAAGCTCACGTGGTTTGCCGAGTTCATCGCGTCGATCCCCCACTACCGCAGCAATACTGCCGAGACCGCGCGCCTGGCCATCGCGGCCCGCGAGCACCTGTTCGCCTGGGCGGCGCAGGAGGGCATCGATTTCGACCTGAAGAAAGAGGGCATCCTCCATATCTACCGCGACAAGGCCGGCTTCGAGCATGCCGGCCGCGTCTCCGCGCTGCTGGCGCAGGGCGGGCTGGAGCGGCGCGCCGTGACGCCGCAGGAGATGCGGGCGATCGAGCCGACGCTGGTGGGCTCCTACTACGGCGGGTATTTCACCGAGAGCGACTCGACCGGCGATATCCACAAGTTCACCAGCGGCCTGGCCGCGGCCATCGACCGGCTCGGCGTGCGCTGCCTCTACGGGCAGGACGTCAGCGCCGTCAAGACCGACGGCAGGCGCGCCAGCGTGACCGTGCAGCAAGGCACCGATACGTCCACGTCGACCTTCGACGGCGCCGTGATCTGCGCCGGCACCGCCAGCCGCGCGCTGGCGGCCGGCCTGGGGGACCGTGTCAACATCTACCCGGTCAAAGGCTATTCGATCACGGTCAACCTGGCCGACGAGGCCAGCCGCGCCGCGGCGCCGACCGTCAGCCTGCTCGACGATGCAACCAAGCTGGTCACCAGCCGCCTGGGC
Organism: Cupriavidus sp. PB-02; assembly: GCF_058252315.1. Taxonomy (NCBI): domain Bacteria; kingdom Pseudomonadati; phylum Pseudomonadota; class Betaproteobacteria; order Burkholderiales; family Burkholderiaceae; genus Cupriavidus; species Cupriavidus sp. PB-02. Next base: position 334,349 of record NZ_CM177695.1, on the reverse strand, counting down.
GACGACCGCTTCCGCGTGGCCGGCACCGCGGAGTTCAACGGCTACAACCGCGACATCCGCGCCGATCGCATCCGGCCGCTGGTGGAGTGGGTGCAGCAGTGCTTCCCGGGTGTCAGCACGCGCAGCGTGGTGCCCTGGGCCGGATTGCGGCCGATGATGCCGGACATGCTGCCGCGCGTAGGCCGAGGGAAAGCGCCGTGCGTCTTCTACAACACGGGGCATGGGCACCTGGGCTGGACGTTGTCCGCGGTGACGGCGGATATGGTGGCTGGGGTGGTTGAGCAACACCTCGGCGCAAAGACGGCGGTCGCGCCGGCTGCGGCGCTGGCATTGGCCAAGGCCTGAGCTCGCGGGTGTTTTCTCCCCTCTCCCGCAAGCGGGAGAGGGGAAAACCGGGCCTCATCCAGGACTTCGCCCCAGACTGCCGACGATGCCCCTGCGGAACGTCAGCACGCAGACGATGAAGATAATGCCGGTCACCATCGACACCGATTCCCCGAGCCCGTTGAACCAGTCGATGCCCGTCGCGGCCGCCAGGTAGCTGCCCAGTTCGCCGAGCTTGTTCTCCAGCGCGACCACGACAAAGGCGCCGACGATCGGCCCGGACAGCGTGCCGAGGCCGCCCAGCAAGGTCATCAGGATGACCATCCCGGACATCGACCAGTGCACATCGGTCAGCGTCTCGAAGCCCAGCACCAGCGCCTTGATCGAGCCGGCCAGCCCCGACAGCGCCGCCGACAGCACGAAGGCGGTCACCTTGAAGCGGTCGACGTCATAGCCCAGCGAGATCGCGCGCGGCTCGTTCTCCTTGATCGCCTTCAGGATCTGCCCGAACGGCGAATGCACCGTGCGCACGATCAGCGCAAAGGCCGCGACGATGATCGCCAGCGCCACGTAGTACAGCGTCAGGTCACTAGACAGCGACAGCACGCCGAACAGCTTGCCGCGTGGGATGCCCTGCAGGCCGTCCTCGCCGCCGGTGAACGGCGCCTGCAGGCAGATGAAGAACAGCATCTGCGCCAGTGCCAGCGTGATCATCGAGAAGTAGATGCCCTGCCGGCGGATCGCCAGCGAGCCCACCACGTAGCCGATCAGAGCGCCGGTGGCCGTGCCCAGGATCAGGCCGATCTCCGGCGTCACGCCCCAGGCCTTCATCGCATGGCCGGCCGCGTAGCCGGCGCCGCCAAAAAAGGCCGCATGGCCGAACGACAGCAGCCCGGTGTAGCCGATCAGCAGGTTGAAGGCGCATGCAAACAGCGCGAAGCACAGCACCTTGAGCACGAACACCGGATAGGCCCCTGCCAGCGGCGCCGCCAGCAGGCACGCCAGCAGCGCCACGTACAGTGCCCGCCGTGGCAGGCGGCGTACCGCCTGCGGTGGCTGCATTCCCAGTGCAGCGATAGATTGCCCGTTCATCATTTCTCCTTTCCGAACAGCCCTGCCGGGCGCAACAGCAGCACGATCACCATGGTCACGAACACCACGGTCGACGATGCTTCCGGATAAAACACCTTGGTCAGCCCTTCGATCACGCCCAGACCCAGGCCGGTCAGGATCGCGCCCAGGATCGAGCCCATGCCGCCGATCACCACCACCGCGAACACGATGATGATCAGGTTCTGCCCCATCAGCGGCGACACCTGCATGACCGGCGCGGCCAGCACGCCGGCAAACGCCGCCAGTGCCACGCCGAAGCCGTAGGTCAGCGTGACCATCAGCGGCACGTTGACGCCGAAGGCCTCCACCACCTTGGCGTTCTCGGTGCCCGCGCGCAGGTAGGCGCCCAGCCGGGTCTTCTCGATCACGTACCAGGTCGACATGCAGACCGCCAGCGAAGCCACGACTACCCACGCGCGGTAGTTGGGCAAGCGCATGAAGCCGAGGTCGGCGGCGCCTTGCAGCGCTTCGGGCGGCGAATAGGGCAGCCCGGACACGCCATAGACCGAGCGGAAGATGCCCTCGATCACCAGCGTGATGCCGAGCGTCAGCAGCAGGCCGTAGATATGGTCCAGCTTGTAGATCCAGCGCAGCATGGTCTTCTCGATCGCCACGCCCAGTGCTGCGACCACCAGCGGCGACAGCAGCAGCATCGCCCAGTAGCTGAGCCCGGCATAGGTCATGCCGGCCCACGCCAGCACCGCGCCGAGCATGAAGAGCGCACCGTGCGCAAAGTTGATGACGTTCAGCAGGCCGAAGATGACCGCCAGGCCCAGGCTCAGCATGGCGTAGAAAGCACCATTGACGAGCCCCAGCAGCAGCTGCGACAGCAGCGCCGGAAACGGGATTTCAAACAGAGTCATAGGGGCTCCTCATACGCCCAGCAGTTCATGCAGCACCGGCATCCTGGCCTGCAGCTCACTGGCCGCGAAGCGCTCGACGATGCTGCCGTGCTCCATCACGTAGAAGCGGTCGGCCAGCGGCGCGGCGAAGCGGAAGTTCTGCTCCACTATCACCACCGTGTACCCCTTCTGCTTGAGCATCAGGATCATGCGCGCGAGCGCCTGCACGATCACCGGTGCCAACCCTTCCGAGATTTCATCGAGCAACAGCAGGTTGGCACCCGTGCGCAGGATGCGCCCGACCGCCAGCATCTGCTGCTCGCCGCCGGAAAGACGCGTGCCCTGGCTCTGGCGGCGCTCCTTCAGGTTCGGGAACATCTCGTAGATATCCGCCTCGCTCATGCCCTTGCTGGTGTCGGCGCCCTTGAGCACGGGCGGCAGCATCAGGTTTTCTTCGCATGAGAGGCTGGAGAAGATGGCGCGCTCTTCGGGGCAATAGCCAATGCCGTAGTGCGCGATCTTGTGCGTGGGCAGGCTGATGGTTTCATGGCCATTGACCTTGATCGAGCCCTTGCGCGCACCCGTCAGGCCCATGATCGCGCGCAGCGTGGTGGTGCGACCGGCGCCGTTGCGGCCCAGCAGCGTGACCACTTCACCGCGGTTCACCGTCAGGTCCACGCCGTGCAGGATGTGCGATTCGCCGTACCAGGCCTCCAGGCCCTTGATTTCGAGGGCAGGTGTATTCGATGTCGTCATGTCGTGCCCCTCAGTGCGCGCCTTGCAGTTCCGCGTCGACAGTGCCCATGTAGGCCTCCATCACGCGCGGGTCCTTCGACACTTCAGCGTAAGGGCCCTCGGCCAGGATCGCGCCGCGCTGCAGCACCGTGATCTTGTCCGCGATCGACGACACCACGCTCATGTTGTGCTCCACCATCAGGATGGTGCGGCCCGCCGAGACCTTCCTGATCAGCTGCGTGACGCGGTCCACGTCCTCATGGCCCATGCCCTGCGTGGGTTCGTCCAGCAGCATCAGCTCGGGCTCCATCGCCAGCGTCGTGGCGATCTCGAGCGCGCGCTTGCGGCCGTACGGCAGGTTCACCGTGACGGTGTGCGCGAACTCGGTCAGCCCGACCTGCTCGAGCAGTTCCATGGCGCGGTCGTTGAGCACGTTCAGCGAGCGCTCGCTGCGCCAGAACTGGTACGCGGTGCCAAGCTGGCGCTGCAGGCCGATGCGCACGTTCTCCATCACCGTCAGGTGCGGGAACACCGCCGAGATCTGGAAGGAACGGATCACGCCGCGGCGCGCGATCTGCGCGGGCTTCTCGCGGGTGATGTCGATGCCGTTGAATAGGATGGTGCCGGTGGTCGGCTCCAGGAACTTGGTGAGCAGGTTGAAGCAAGTGGTCTTGCCCGCGCCGTTGGGCCCGATCAATGCATGGATCGACCCGCGTCGCACCCGCAGGTTGACATCGCTCACCGCCGTGAAGCCGCGGAAGGATTTCCCGAGGTTCCGGGTGGCCAGTATCAGGTCGTCTTGGGGCATGGGCGTAACTCCGTAGCGCTGCCGTGGCAATGTGGATGGCGCGCCATGCTCAACCCTCGACGGGCAGCGTCGCGACCGCGTATGCATGGCGCAGCGTGCGCCCAAGCACCGGATCTTCCAGTTCGATCTCGAAGCGCTCGGCCGGGCGGATGCCGCCGATGGCGGGCAAGGTGCCGCACAGCATGGCCGCGCCCTCGCCAAAGTCACCACCGTGGCCGGCGAACCGCTCCAGCAGGTCGGTCGGGGACCGCATGGCCGTCACCGGGCCCTCCTGGTACAGCACACGTTCGCCGTCGATGGTGGCGTAGGAGCGCAGCACCAGCCGGTCCCAGTGTCCCGCCACTTCGGCCAGGCGCCACAAGGTCGGCGCACAGGGCTTTTCGCACATCTGCTTCGATACGGTAATGCCGTAGGTCTCGGCCTCGCGGTCGGTATGGTCCGAGGCGATGCCCACCAGGATCTCGCCGCCATCCCTGACCAGCAGGAACTCGGCCTCGCCGCTGCTCGCTTCGCCGCTGACCTGGATCTCCCCCGCGGTACCCAGCCGCGCCGCCGCGACGCGATAGAAGACCGGGGTATAGGCGGGACGCTTCACGCCCAGTTCCTCCAGCTCGCGGATGTGGGCCTCCATGGCTTCGACGTCCCGGCCGGTCCATCCGGCCACGACCAACTGGCAGATGGTGACGGCGCGCTGCGACTTGCCGAGGCGGGTTTCGATATCAAAGGTAAGGGTTTTCATTTCGGATGCTCTCTGCGGTGTTGTGGCTGACCGGTGCTGGCACACGTGCCGGCGCCGGCCAGGTAGATGGGGCTTACTTCCTGACCAGCGGGCAGGTGCTTGCGCTGAGCGGACGAAATGCTTCGTTCGCGGGGATCACGGCCTTGATCTTGTAGTAGTCCCAGGGCCGCTTCGACTCCTGCGGGCGCTTCACTTCGACCAGGTACATGTCGTGGACCATCAGGCCGTCGGCGCGGATCGTGCCGTTGCTGGCGAAGAAGTCATTGACCGGCGTCGCGCGCATCCTGGCCAGCACGGCATCGCTTTCGTCCGTGCGCGCGGCCTGGACCGCCTTGAGGTAGTGCATCGTCGACGAATACACGCCGGCATGGACCAGCGTCGGCATGCGCCCGGTCTTCTCGAAGAACCGTTGCGACCAGGCGCGCGTGGCGTCATCGCGGTCCCAGTAGAACGCCGTGGTCAGCGTCATGCCCTGTGCGGCTTTCAGCCCCAGGCTGTGGATGTCGCTGATGAACATGTGCAGCCCGGCCAGCCTCTGCTTGCCCGCGCCGTTCATGCCGAAGTCCGCTGCCGTCTTGATCGCATTGACCGTGTCGGCGCCCGCGTTGGCCAGGCCGATCACCTTCGCGCCGGAAGCCTGCCCCTGCAGCAGGTAGGACGACAGGTCCGCCGAATTGATCGGATGCTTCGCCTTGCCCTTGATGGTTCCGCCGACGCCCGACAGCGCCTCGGTACCGTCCTTCTCGAGCGATGCACCAAGGGCATAGTCGACGGTCAGGAAGTACCAGCTGTTGTCGCCGCGCCGTGCCAGGGCCTTGACGGTATTAGCGGCGAATGCGTAGGTGTCGTACGAGTACTGGATAGTGTAAGGCGAGCAATCCTCGTTACTCAGGCGCGTGGTGCCGGCGCCGCTGGCAATGACGATCTTGCGCTTGAGCTTGCCCAGGTTGGAGACGGCCAGCGCCACCGAGGACGGCAGCGCGTCCTGGATGATGTCGACCTTCTGGTTGTCGAACCAGCCGCGCGCCAGCGTAGCAGCCACGTCGGTCTTGTTCTGGTGGTCGGCGCTCACCACCTGGATCGGTGCGCCCAGCACCTTGCCGCCGAAATCGTCCACGGCCATTTGCGCGGCCACCACCGAGCCCTTGCCGCCGATGTCGGAAAAGATGGACGACATGTCGGTCAGGACACCGACCTTGACCACGCCGTCGCTGACGGGTGCGCTGACGGGAGCTGTTTGCGCCGTCGCGGCAGTCGCCGCGAACAGGGTGGCGCAGGCAAGCACGGCCGCGCCGATACGGATATCAGGCATGTTGTCTCCTATGTATTTATGGAAATGCCGGGTATTACGGTCGGCGGCGCTGCCGCCGGGGTCTAACCTCGTTCATGGCGCAGCGCCGACTCGATCCCCATGCCGATCGCCAGCAGCCTGCGGTCGGCAAGGTGGCGGCCGAACAGCATCAGGCCGACCGGCGCCTCGCCGTGGCGATGGCAAGGGACCGACAGCGAGCACAGGTCCAGCATGTTGGCGATGGCCGGGTTGCGCAGCAGCAGCCGGTTGGTGGCAAAAAAGGTGTCGTCATCGTCGAGGTCCGCAATGCGCGGCGCGACGATCGGCACGGTCGGCAGGACCACGGCATCGAAGCCCGCCAGTTCGGCGTCCGCCCGCCGGCACAGCTCGCCGCGGCGCTGCCGCATGCGCAGGTAATCGGCGGCGCGCTGCCCGTCCGCCAGCCGGATGCGCGACAGCACGCGCGGGTCATAGCGGTCGGCATGCGCCGCCACCAGGCTGCCGTGCCATGCGCTGGCCTCGGCGGCAACCATGCCGCCGTGGGCGCCGAGCTCGGCCAGCTGGTCCCAGCTGTCGAACTCCACGTCCTGCAGCAACGCGCCAGCCGCGGACAGCCGGCGCAGCGTGCGGCTGAAGACCTCGGCAACCTCATCGGAGATGCCTTCCAGCACCAGCCCGGTCGGCACGGCCAGGCGCAGGCCCACGAGCGGCACCGCTGCCGTGGGCCCCTCTTCGCCTGCCATCACCGCATCGACGGCGGCACAGCACGCAACCGTATTGGCCAGGCACCCGACCGAGTCGTAGCTGGGCGACAGCGGTACCGCACCCTGCAGCGGCACGCGGCTTGCCGTGGGCTTGAAGCCGACGATGCCGCACAGCGCCGCGGGGATGCGGCAGGAGCCGCCGGTGTCCGAACCGACCGCGGCCAGCGCCATGCCGTCGGTCACGGACACCGCTGCCCCGGACGACGATCCGCCCGGAATGCGGCCGGCTTGCCGGTCGAACGGGTTGCGCGGCGTGCCATAGTGCGGATTGATGCCGACACCGGAGTAGGCGAACTCGGTCATATTGGTACGCCCGACCAGCACAGCCCCCGCCGCACGCAAGCGGGCGATGGGCGGCGCATCCGCACCGGCGGGCCGCTCCGGCAGCACGCGGGCACCGGCGCGGGTCACGTCGCCCTGCACGTCGAACAGGTCCTTCACGGAGACGGGCAACCCTGCAAGCGGGCCCGCCACGCCCTGTTCGCGCAGCATGTCGCTCGCCTGGGCCTGCTTGCGGGCCGCCATGCTGACGCCATGCGGGAAGACGCGCGCGCCTTCGCCGCCCGGATTGCAGATGCGTTCGACGCACGCTGCCAGCAGTGACTGCGCATTGGCGCTGCCGTCGGCAAGCTGGCGTCTGGTGGAGGCTACGGTGGCTTCCATGATCAGGCCGGGTCGTAGTAGTGGATTTCCAGCAGCATGCAACCGCCGCTCGACTTGAACGGACCATGGAATGCGCCGGGCGGACGGCAGGCGTAGGTGTTGGGCGCGAAGGCTTCGCCGCCCTCCCCGTTGACATCGTTGCCGACGGTCAGGTCGCCGCTGAGCAGGTAAACCTCCTCCCAGTACTCGTGCACGAACGGCGCGGTGGTGAAGACACCCGGGTCAAAGCGCAGCAGGCGGGTGCGGCTGCCGCCGCGGCCGCCTTCGTCCAGCGCGCCGGACAGGATCTTCTGCTGGATGCCGGCGGGATAGCCGTGAGGGACCTCCCAGCCGGACGCCAGGTCTACGGTATGGAATTCGTCGTGAAGCTTGTTGATTGCCATGCTGATCTCCGTTATCGGGGCAAGGGGGAAACAATGCAGGCGTGTCAGGCCGCCTGCGGCAGCCGGGCCAGTTCGTCTTCGAGGGAGTAGCTGCCGAGCATGTGGTCGACCAGGCCGGAAGCGCTCTTCCAGTCGTAGGTCCGGTAGGCGTGGCCCTTGGTGACGAAGGTGGCGCCGGCGTAGAACATCTCGTACTGGTTATGGCGCGAGGCAAACTCGGAGCCGACGGCATCCCAGGCCAGCTTGAAGAACTTGACGCGCTCCTCCGGGCTGCACACCGGCGACTTCTGCGTCTTGGCGATAATCCCGGCGAGCGCGGGGTTGGCGAAATCCCCGATGCTCGACGGCAGCATGATCATGCCGCCGCCGGCCAGCTCGCGCAGCGTGTTGAGCACCTTGGCATAGAGCTGCTGCGTCACCACCTGCGAGCCGTACAGCATGCTGCGGTCGGGCACGAAATAGCCGTTCTGGTTGACCTGGCCCTTGGCCTCCATGCCGTAGACCCAGGCCTCGACCATGCCCGCCTCCGCGGCGAGCTGGCCCAGCAGCTCCCTGACCTGCGGGAAGCCGTTGGTGCCGTTGATCTCGGTGATCCGGTGCGCGAGCCCGACCAGGAAGCGCAGCTTCACCATCAGCCGGACCTGGCACTGGTAGTTCTGGTAGACGTGGGCGGGCGTGGCGTGGAACTGCTTTGCGCACATCGCTACGTCGCCCGCGACGAAGATCCGGTCCCACGGCACCTTGACGTCGTCGAAATAGAGCACGGCATCGTTCTCGTCGAAGCGGCTCGCGAGCGGGTTGTCGAAGACCGAGGTAGCGCTGGCCTCGTACGACTTGCGCGACATCACCTTCAGCCCCTTGGTGTTCATCGGCACCGCGAACGACAGCGCATACATCTCGTCGCCCTCGCGCAGCGGCTGGATGCAGCTGCAGAACACCTCGTTGGCCATGATGCCGCTGGTGGCCAGCATCTTCGCGCCGCGCACCGTGATGCCCTCGGCGTCCTGGTCGACAATGCCCACGGCCAGGTACTTGTCTTCCTGCTCGTGCGCCGCCTTGGCCTGGTTGGCCTGCGGGTTCACGATGACGTAGGTCAGGAACAGGTCGTTGTCCCGCGCATAGCGGTAGTAATCACGCAACGCACCGGCGCGAGCGGGATCGGCCTGCTCGAGCACGTCGATGCCCATGACCATGCCCGAGATACAGGAGGCGACATGGTCGGGCGAGCGGCCCATGAAGCCATAGTGCAGCGCGGTCCAGGCTTCCAGCATCTGGCGGCGCTCGACCAGCTCGTTGTAGCTGGTGGGGAGCTCCCAGATGCGGCTCACGCGCCGGTCCGCGCCTGCGGGCTGGAAGGTCATCTTCTCGATGTTCTCGGGACGCGCCTGGTAATCGTAGAGATTGGCGTAGCTGCGAATCGAGTTGCGGAACGCCGGGTGCACCGTGACGTCCGTGACCCGCTTGCCGTCCAGATACACTTCGCGGCCATCGCGCAGCATCGCGATGTGTTGGCTACCGGTCTTGATCATGTCGTTCTCCTGTCCTGACTGCCTGTGTTTTGTGGATTCAAGCGGCGGCCGGGCTGTCTTCCAGTGCCCGGTACTTGCCGCCAAAGAAGATCAGGGGCCGGCCGTCGTGCCGGGCCTGATGGCGGACCACCCGCCCGATGAAGATGACGTGGTCGCCGCCGTCGTGCTGCGCGTAGGGCTCGCATTCGAACGTGGCCAGCGCATCCGGCAGCAGCACATGGCGCTCGCCGTCCTGCGCGCCGAAGTCGATGCCTTCCCACTTGCCTGTGTTCGCCTTCGCGAACCGGTTCGAGATCTCCTGCTGCGCTTCGGCCAGCACGTTGACCGCGAAGCGGGGGGCCGTGCGCAAGTCGCCAAGGCTCAGGCAGCGGCGGTCGACCGAGAACAGCACCAGCGGCGGGTCCAGCGACACCGAGTTGAACGACGCCACCGTGATGCCGACCGGCACCCCCTCTTCGCGCGGCGCCGTGATCACGGCGACACCCGTTGCAAACATCGCCAGCGCATTCCTGAAGCGGCGCTGTGCATCGGCGTCCATCTCGACGCCACGACCGGCAGATGACTCAGCCATCACGACTCCTACGCATGTTTGTTCCATCAACTCTGTTGCTTTGTTTATTAGCTTTGTAAGTTAGATATTATTGAATGCTAGGTAACAACGCTATTCAAGTTAGTGGAAACCCTAGGCGGGATCCGGAGGGCGCGCGCGCCGGCCCCTGAAGAAATCCGCAAAGCCTTGCTGAACAAGACTTTGCGGGCGGCACGCCGGGTCACCAGACACGCCGGCAGAGCCAGTGGAGAGGCGTCAAGCAACCCTACCGGCAGCATGGCACCCGCCCGGCGCGCGGGCACCCGGTGCTAGACTCGGCCCCACTTTCCTTGACCAGCGGGTTCGCCTGCACACGGTCCTCCCCACCTCCGCATCCAGGAAATGAGCCCCATGCCAACCGAACCGAAATCCCTTCCGATCTACATGGACTACAGCGCGACGACGCCGGTCGACGCCCGCGTCGTCGAGAAGATGGTCCCGTTCCTGCAGCACCAGTTCGGCAACCCGGCCTCGCGCAGCCACTACTACGGCTGGCAGGCGGAAGAGGCGGTGGAAGCCGCGCGCGCGCATGTCTCGGCGCTGCTCAATGCTGACCCGCGCGAGATCGTCTGGACCTCCGGCGCGACCGAGGGCAACAACCTGGCCATCAAGGGCGCAGCGCATTTCTATCGGGGCAAGGGGAATCACATCGTCACGGTCAGGACCGAGCACAAGGCGGTGCTCGATACCTGCCGCGAGCTGGAACGGCAGGGCTTTGCGGTGACCTACCTGGATGTCGGCGAAGACGGCCTGGTCGATCTCGACACGCTGTGCGGCGTATTGCGGCCGGACACCATCCTGGTGTCGGTGATGATGGTCAACAACGAGATCGGCGTGATCCAGCCGGTCGCGCAGATCGGTGAGATCTGCCGCGCGGCAGGCATCGTGTTCCACTGCGATGCGGTGCAGGCGGCGGGCAAGGTTCCCATTGACCTGGAGGCGCTGAAGATCGACCTGCTTACGGTGACCGCGCACAAGGTCTACGGCCCCAAGGGCATCGGCGCGCTCTACGTGCGACGCAAGCCGCGCATCCGGCTGGAAGCGCAGATCCACGGCGGCGGGCATGAGCGCGGCATGCGCTCCGGCACCCTCCCGACGCACCAGATCGTGGGCATGGGCGAAGCCTTCAGGCTGGCAAGACTGGAACTGGCGGAAGAAGCGCGCCGTGTAGGCGCGCTGCGCGACCGGCTGCTGGCGGGGCTGTCGCGGCTGGACGAGGTCTACGTCAATGGCAGCCTCGCGCACCGCATCCCGCACAACCTGAACATCAGCTTCAACTTTGTCGAAGGCGAATCCCTGATCATGGGCATTAAGGACGTGGCGGTGTCTTCGGGCTCGGCCTGCACCTCAGCCTCGCTGGAGCCGTCGTTCGTGCTGCGGGCGCTCGGCCGCAGCGACGAACTGGCGCACAGCTCGATCCGCTTTACGCTGGGCCGCTATACCACCGAAGCGGAAGTCGATGAAGTGATCCGGCAGGTCAGCGCCACGGTGTCGCGGCTGCGCGAACTGAGCCCGCTATGGGAAATGCACCAGGAGGGCATCGATGTCGGCACCGTCCAGTGGGCCGCGCACTGAAGGCAGCGGGCTAGCCCTTCTGGCGGCGCGCCTGCAGGTGCTCCAGGTCGAGCGCGGCGCGGTCGCCGTTGGCGACCAGGCGGTCGACCACCGAGCACAGCACCTTGAATTCGGTGCGGGTGACGCCGTCGAACAGCACGTCATTGATCTGCTGCTGCACCGGCAGCAGTTCATTGAGCAGCTTCGATCCCGCCGCCGTGATGGTCAGCCGCATCTTGCGCTTGTCGTCGGGATGGGCCTTCTTGTCGATCAGGCCAAGCTTCTTCAGCTTGCCGGTTTCGATGGTAATGAACGGGCCGCTCAGGTGCAGGTGGTCGGCCAGCTGGTTCACCGTTACCTCGCCTTGCTGCGAAAGGTGCGAAATGGAGCGGATCAGCGAGTACTGTACCCCGGTCAGGCCGATCAGGCTGCCGAAGCCGTCGCGCACGGAAAGCAGCCGCGCGGCAAACGGCAACAGGCCATTGACCAGGTGCCGGAACTCGCGGTCCGAGCCATCGATCAGGCAAGCCGGGTGCGTGATCGTCAGAGTCTTGCTTGCAGGATTCGTCGCCATCGTCGCTTAGGTCATTTAGCTTGCAATGCAAGCTTTGTGCCAAATTCTATCAAACTCCCTGCGTCGCCCCGGCGCTTGTGTGCCATCCCCTACACCCCAAAAGGTTACCCGGCATGAACCCGATCTCACTCACCGCGGCAAAAGCGCTGCTCGCCCTCTATGTCGAGGCCAAGGACAATAATCGGCCGGCGCTGATCGCTGAAGCTTTTGCGCAGGATGCGTCGCTGACGTTCTCGATCGACACCGATACCATCAGCTTTCCGGCGAAGACGGAAGGCGCGTCAGCCATCGCCGCGACGCTGGTGAGCGACTTTGCGCGGACGTTCGACCGCTGCCGGACGTACTACATCGGCGACGCCGCCGCCGCGTTCACGGGGAACACCATGACCATTCCGTGGCTGGTGGTGATGCGCGAAACGGCGGCCCACACCTTGCGCGCGGGGAAAGGTTTCTACCGCTGGGGCTTTGCCGCCGGGCACGACGGTTCATACCGTATCGCCAGCCTGCATATTCATATCGAGCGGATGGACTCGGTGCCGGATCCGGGGGCGGCGGTGTTGTCGGCCTTGCAGTCGTCGTTGCCCTATCCCTGGCTGCCCGAACCCACGCTGAAGACGGTCATTGAAGGCAGCGCCGCGGCACAGCCGGGACTTGCGTTCCTGCAGGCCTTTACGGCGCCGGCGCGCATGGCTTAAGCCTTTGCTAAAGCCTGCCCTGCCGCTGGCGCCCGCAATGGCTTGTCCTTACCCCGTCACCCGCCGCAAGCACGCCAGGAACCACTGCGCCAGCGCCGGTACCGGCCGCTGCGGGTTGAACAGGATATGGCTCTGGAAGGCGATGACAGGCTCGAACGGAATCGCCTTGACGCCGGCCGGCTTCAGGCTGCGCACCACCAGCGGGTTGACCACGCTGACGCCCAGCCCCATGCCGACCATCGTGCAGATGGTGGCGGCATAAGGCGTCTCCAGCGTCAACACGCGCCGGTCATCCGGCACGAAGGCGGCATCGACCGTGGTGCGCGTGCCGTCGCCATGAGTCAGCGAGATAAAGCGCTCGCCGTCGAGGTCGCTGGCGTGGATGCGGCGCTTGCGCGCCAGCCGGTGCGTGGCCGGCACGATGCATACGCCGTCCTCGCGGCGCAGCAGCTCGCTGCGGATGCCGGTGGTCTCGGCCATATACGACACCAGCCCGATATCGCAGAACCGCGCCGCGGTCCACTTGGCCACCGTGGGCGAATCGTTGGTATGCACGGCGATCGGCACGTCCGGATAGCGTTCGCGAAAGGCCAGGATGGCCTGCGGCATCACGCTCATCGCAATCGACGGCACCGTGCCGATACGCAACGTGCCCACCCCTGACTCGCGGATCGACCGCGCCGAGGCACGCAGGCTGTCCAGGCCAACGAAGGAACGCTCCACATCCAGGAACAGGGCCTCGGCCTCGTCGGTGGGCGCGAGCCGGTTGCCGACCCGCTCGAACAGCCGGAAGCCCGTTTCGCGCTCCAGCTGGCCGATCACGCGGCTGATATTCGGCTGCGAGGTGTGCAGCTGCGCCGCCGCCTCGGTCATGGAGCGTGTGAGCATGACGGCACGGAACGCTTCGATCTGCTTGTAGTTCATGGGGGCGCTGGGCTGGAACACGGAGGGCAGCCGCAGCATATCAAATCCGCATATCTGCAGCCAAAGTTCTGATTTGACGATATATCCCACGGATTTCCATACTTGCTCCATCGTTTCAGGAGATCGAACAGCATGGAATCCAAAGTCAGCCGCCGCCTGACCCAGCCCACCGCCGCCGAGGTATGCGAACACATCTACCTGCCGCGCCTGATGCGCGAGTTCGGCAGCGGCTTCCGCTATCTCACCGACATCAACCAGGCGCACCTGCTGATGCTGCACGGCACTGAGCTGATCCCCGCGGACGTGGCTGCGGTGCTGGCCCAGGCACTGGAGCGCATCGAGTCCGAGGGCGCCGGCGCCGTGCAGCTGGATCCGGCGCGCGAAGACGCGTACTTCAACTACGAAGCCCACCTGATGCAGATCGCCGGCGCGGACGCCGGCGGCAGGCTGCATGTCGCGCGCAGCCGCAACGACATCCTCGCCACGCATGACCGGCTGCGCGCGCGCGACCTGGCGCTGGACATCCTGGATGCCATGCTCGCGGTGCGTTCGGTGGCGCTGGACCAGGCTGCCGCTTACGCCGACGTGGTGATGCCCGGGTATACCCACCTGCAGGCAGCGCAGCCGATCACCTATGGCTACTACCTCGCCGGCTTTGCCGAAGCGCTCGGCCGGGATATCGCGCGCCTGGAGCGGGCGCTGGCAGCGCTGGATGCCTGCCCGCTCGGCGCCGGCGCGCTGGCCGGCACGGCATTCGCGATCGACCGGGCGGCGACGGCGCGCTGGCTGGGTTTCTCCACCTTCGTGCCGAACTCGCTCGATGCCGTGGCATCGCGCGACTTTGCGTGGGAGATGCTGTCGGCGATCACCATCGCCGCCGTCACCTGGGGCCGCGTGGCGCAGGACCTGTACGTCTGGGCCACGCCGGAATTCGGCCTGATCGACTTCCCGGACAGCGTGGCGGGCACCTCCAGCATCATGCCGCAGAAGAAGAACCCGGTCGTGCTCGAATACCTGAAGGGCAAGGGCGGCCACATGGTGGGCCTGCTGACCGGTGCGCTGGCCGCGCTCAAGGGCAGCCACTTCACGCATTCCGGCGACGGCAACCGCGAAAGCATGCGCGGCTTCTGGGAGGCCGGCGACGAATGCCTGCGCTGCCTGTCGCTGCTGCGCCTGGTGATCGCCAGCGCCACGCCGCAACGGGCCGGCATGCTGTCGCGCGCACGCCGCGACTTCTCCACGGCGACAGACCTCGCCGATGCGCTGGTCCGCGAGGCCGGCATGTCGTTCCGCCAGGCCCACCACATCGTCGGTGCCGTGGTGCGCGACGCGCTCGACCAGCATCTTCCCGCGGACGAAATCAGCGCGGACATGGTCGATGCCGCCGCGGTGCGCGTCGCGGGCCGCCCGGCGGGCCTGGGCGCGGCCGCGGTAGCACGCTGCCTGGATCCCGAGCAGGGTGTCGCCGCGCGCACAGCAGCGGGCGGCCCGGCACCGGCGCTGGTGCGCGACAACGTGGCCGCCCAGCACGCCGCGACCCAACTGGCGCGGGAGAGCCTTGACGCCACACGGTCGCGCCTGGACGCCGCCCGCGCGACGCTCAAGCGCTCGGTCGGCCACCTCGCCGCCTCAATTCACTGAACCACGGCGCGCATCGCAGCCGGCATTGCCCTTATCCTTGTCCCACGGAGAACCCGCCCCCATGAAACCAATCGCACATGCGCTGGCTGCAACGTGTCTGACGCTAGCAACTACGCTCGCCACCACGCTGGCCCTCGCCGGCCCCTACCCTGACAAGCCGATTCGCCTGGTGGTGCCGTTCCCCCCGGGCGGTACCACCGACCTGCTCGGCCGGGTGCTGGCGACCCGGCTGTCCGAAACGCTGGGCCAGCAGGTCGTCGTGGACAATCGTCCCGGCGCTGGCGGCACCATCGGCTCGGACGTGGTGGCCAAGGCGCCGGCCGATGGCTACACCCTGCTGTTCGGCACCGTGGGCACGCAGTCGATCAACGCGACGCTCTACAAAAAGCTGCCGTTCGATGCGCAGAAGGATTTCTCGCCGGTGGCGCTGTTCGCCGGCGTGCCGAACATCCTCGTGGTCAACCCCAACGTGCCGGCCAGGAACGTGCGCGAACTGGTGAGCTATGCCAAGGCCAATCCCGGCAAGCTGAACATGGGCTCGGCGGGCAACGGCACCACCAACCACCTTTCGGGCGAACTGTTCAAGTCGATGGCGGGCATTGAGATCGTGCACGTGCCGTACAAGGGCAGTGGACCGGCAATGGCCGACCTGCTGGCCAACCAGGTGCAGCTGATGTTCGACAACCTGCCGGGCTCGCTGCCGCACGTGAAGGCGGGCCGCCTGCGTGCGCTGGCGGTGACCAGTGCTACGCGCTCGCCAGCGCTGCCGGACGTGCCGACCATGGCCGAGGCTGGTATCAGCGGCTATGAGGCCGACGTCTGGTTCGGTGTGGTCGCGCCGCGCGGATTGCCGCCGGCGGTCGCGAGCCGGCTGTCGCAGGAGATCACCCGTATCGCGCAGGACAAGGCGATGCGTGACAAGCTGGTGCACGCTGGGGCGTCGCCGCTGACTTCGACACCGGAGCAGTTCTCGATGCTGATCCGGCACGATACGGACAAGTGGGCGAAGCTGGTGCGGGAATCGGGCGCGAGTATTGATTGAGGTGAGTAACGGGAAGACAGTATGTCAGCCCGGGCCGGTGCGCTGCGCCGGCTTCGTGACATTTATGCATTGTTCCGCACTTCTGGCTTTCGAGGCGGCTTAACGTCCGCCGCAAAAAGTTTCACTTCACTAAGGCCCGGCTGTCATGGAACATTTGCGGGCGTCGCCATTGCTGGCATGAGGGCACGGCCGCGCAAGTCCGGCGTCATGGCAACGGCACCCGTCCTGCGCTGGTAAGGATTCTCCTCTATTGGAGTTCACCATGGCACGCATACCGGTTCTGAGCTTGCTAGTCATCGCGCTGGCGGCTTGCAGCACGCCTTCCAAGACCTCCAGCACGCCGCCAAGCCCGCCTGCGGCTTCGGCCGCCCCAACGCCTGCTGCGCCCACCAAGGCGCCGGTTGATGCGAAGGCAGTCGACCCGGCCGCCGTGCAGGCGCTGAACGACATGGGTAAATACCTCCAGTCGCTCAAGCAGTTCGAAGTCTTCATCGACCTTTCCGGGGAGCGGGTGCTGATGGATGGCCAGAAGCTGCAGCACGCGGCGACGGCCGATCTCGATGTCCGGCGGCCGGACAGGTTGCGCGCCCAGATGCGCAGCGCGCGTTCGCAGCGCGACCTGATCTATGACGGCAAGAAGGTGACCCTTTCCATGCCCGTGCAGAAGTACTACTCGCAGGCGGACTTCACCGACAACCTCGGCGTGCTCGTCCAGCGCCTGAGGGAGCGGTTCGGCGTCGAGATTCCTTCGGCCGACCTGTTCCTGTGGGGCACGCCCGCCGCCCCGCTCGACGACCTGGAATCGGCGATGATTGCCGGCCAGGACATCGTCGGCGGCGAGCTGTGCGACCACTATGCCTTCCGCCAGGGCCAGCTCGACTGGCAGATCTGGATCGCCACCGGCAGCCGGCCGCTGCCGCGCAAGCTCGTCATCACCAATCGGTCCGACGAGGCCAGGCCGCAATCGGTCACGCTTTACAAGTGGAACCTGAATCCGAGGTTCGGCGATTCCGTGTTCGCGTTCAAGCCACCCAAGGATGCCAGGCAGGCAGAGTTTGTTCCCCTGAAGGCCCGGTAAAGGAGCATCGCCATGACCTACACATTTGGTAAGCCGTTTGCGGTGTGCATGGCCGCGCTTGTCCTGGTGGCATCGGGCTGGACGCCGACCGCGGAAGCTGCTCGGGGCGAGGGCCGCGCCGCCGGCGCGCATGCCGGTGGACAAGGCCGCGCCGCCGCGGCCGGCGGCGCACGCGAGGTAAACAACCAGCGTGCCGATGTACGTACCAACAACGTCCGCAACACGAGCGTCAACAATGTCAATGCCAGCCGCAACGTCAATGTCAATACCAACCGGAACGTCAACGTAAATGTCGATAGCCATGGCTGCTGCGGCTGGGACAACGATTACCACCCGGTGGCGACAGCCGCAGCGGTCACCGCCACGGTCGCGGTCACGTCGGCGGTGGTGGGCTCCTTCGTTCGCTCCGTTCCGCCGAGCTGCGTTCCTGTCAACTACGGTGGCATGGTTTACCAGCAATGCGGCAGTACCTGGTACCTGCCGCAGGGGTCGCAGTATGTTGTGGTCAACCCGCCATACTGACGAAAGGAGACTGCAATGGTGGCCGCCCTACGCACCTCTAGCGGCGCACAGGGCGGTCGTCCAGTGCATACCCGGCGCCAGTGATGCCCGACTCACTTCCGCCCCAAGCTTCGCGGCTTTCGAACTGGTCCCTCCCCTAATCTGAACACGCCGCGCGGTTCAGCACGAAGTCGAAGTCGAGCCGCCAGCTGCCATCGCCCTGCCGCACCCACTCGCCCACCAGCGATTCGCGCACGCCGAACACAGCGTCGGAATCAAGATACTGGTCGCCCTTGCGGAAGACATGGGTGACCAGCGTCTCGTAGCCCGGCGCCTGGATCATGAAATGCAGGTGCGCGGGCCGCCACGGGTGGCGGCCGGTGGCACGCAGCAAGTCACCCACCGGGCCGTCATCCGGAATCGGGTACGCCTGTGCCAGCACCGTGCGGAAGCGGAACCTGCCGTTCGCATCGCTATGCAGCACGCCACGCCCCTGAGCCTGGTCCAGGCCGGCGTACTGCACGTCGTAGCGGCCGTCGGCATCGGCCTGCCAGACGTCGATGGTCGCGCCCGGCACCGGCTCACCGGCGAGGTCGCGGATGGTGCAGGACACCTCGCACGGTTCTCCTTTGGCGCCGTTGGCGAGATCGGCGCCATCCTCGTAGTGCGGTGCGCCTTCCACGTGGAACGGGCCGAACACCGTGGCTTCGGTGCAGCCGGCCGGCTTGCGGTTGTTCATGCAGACCGTCAGCATCGACAGGCCGAGCACGTCGCTGAGCAGGATGAATTCCTGCCGCTTGTCATCGCACTTGTGGCCGGTGGCGGTCAGGAAGCGGATGCCCTGCAACCACTCCGCTTCCGTCAGCCTCACGTCACGGGCAAAGTCGTGCAGGTGCCGCACCAGGCTGGCGACGATCTCCCTGACGCGTGGATCGGGCGTGTCGGCCAGGCGTGCCAGCACCGCCTGGGTGATGGTGTCCTCGTCGAGATTGCGCATGCTTGTCTCCGTTGGATTGTGGGGAAGCCGGGGTCGGATCGTTTGGGCCTACGCCAGCGTGCAGGCCTGCTCGAACGCCAGGCGCGGGCTGCGCGGAAACACCCGGCCGGGATCGCCATGGCCCAGTCCACAGATAAAGTTAGACCGGATCGTCGTTCCCGCAAAGAAAGCCGCGTCCACCGCGGCATTGTTGAACCCCGACATCGGTCCGCAATCCAGCCCGACCGCGCGCGCGGCCATGATCAGGTAGGCGCCCTGCAGCGTGCCGTTGCGGAACGCCGTGGTCTCGGCGAAAGCGGCCTTCTCCGGGCCTTCGAACCAGGACTTGACCGCAGGGTTGTGCGGGAACAGCTCAGGCAGGCGGTCGTAGAAGCGGGTGTCATAGCCGACGATGGCCACCACCGGCGCGTTCATCACCTTGTCGACGTTGGCCGGCGCCACGGCGCCCGCGAGCTTTTGCTTGGCTTCCATGCTGCGGACGAAGACGATGCGCGCGGGCGAGCAGTTGACCGAGGTCGGGCCGAACTTCATCTGGTCATAGATCTCGCGCAGCCTGGCGTCGGGAACGTCGCGGTCGAGCCAGCCGTTCTGGCTGCGTGCCTCGCCGAACAGGGTAGCAAGGGAAATGGTGGCAGTCATGATGGTTTCCTTCTCTTGTGGATGCAAAAAAACGCGGGCGGGCCGGGCGGAGCCCCCTCCCCCGTCCGCCGCGCGGGTCAAATCGCCATGGCGCCCGCCAGCGCGACTTCTTCCTGGTGCCGTGCGGCGTCGAGCGCCTTGGCGTAGTCGGCGGTCTTGCGGTATTCGGTGTCGTCGGTCACCGCCGAATCGATGCCGCACACCTGCCGCGCCAGCTTGCCGTACGGCCCGGAGCCCGAGAACTCGGCGCGCTGCATGGTCAGCATGCGGATGCCCTGCAGCGGCGTGCCGTTGAAGTTCTCGAACACGAACAGGCGGCTGCCCCAGTCGGTGAGGAACAGGTCGCGGATCACGCGGCCGATCTTCACGCGGTCATGCGGGCGGCCCACCGGGCCGTTGTTCATGCGCTCGAACCAGCCATTGAGCTCGTCGTCGTTCCACTGGTCCTCGCTGGCAAAGATCAGCGCACTGCGGCCGGACAGGTCCACCAGCTCGTAGATCATCTGCGAGAAATTCTCGAGGTAGAGCGCACGGCCGAAGTCGTAGATCAGGATGTTGGGCTTGTAGTGGCCGCCGGGCGTATGGAAGCCCAGTTCCTCGCTGGCGATCAGGTGTGCCAGCATGGCCTGGTGGAAACCGATCAGCTTGGCCACACGGGTCTGCACCGCCGGGATCTTGTTGGTGCCGATATGCTCGGTGATCAGCACCGCCAGGCCGGCCACCAGCTCGGCCCGCACCATCTGCCGGATCAGCGCGTGGTAGTGCAGCCAGTCGAACACGCGCTGCGGGTACAGCTTGGCATGGTTGGGATTGCCGATATGGAAGACGTGCGACCACGGGATGAAGACGTTCTCGAATACGGTCATGCCGTCGAGTTCGTCGCCCTGCGCGGCAAGCGGGTGCTCGACCTTGTCATCCTTGACCAGGCTCTCGCGGCAGACGATGGTGACGCCCGGCGTGTTGACCGGTGTCGCGGCAAAGATGACCTGGTCGCCGGGAATACCGGGGCGGAAGAACACGCCGATGTGGATCCAGTCGGCAAAGGCCACGCCGGTGCCGATGGCCTTCACGCCGTTCACCACGATGCCCTTTTCGTTCTTTTCCACCACGCGCAGGCCGGGCGAGCGCTCCTGCGCGTCCGGGTTGGAACGGTCCATCTGCGGGTCCACGAACTGCGGGGCGCAGTTCAGGTCATGCTCCCGGGCGTAGCGGATGAAGTCGACGATCTTGCCGGCCTTGATATGCCCGTCGTCGCCGATCGACTGCGTTTCCCACGGCGCGGGGTCGTCGATGTAGGTGGTCAGCACATAGTTGTTGACGTCCGGCGTGCGGGGGAACGACGCGCCCGCCATCTCGCGCATGACAGTCTCGTGGTACTTGCGCTTGCGGCGCAGCTGCTCCTTGTCGCGGTGGCCGAACCACTGCATGGCCCGGCGCTGGCCACCCTCGTCGATATAGGTCATCACGTCCTGCAGGTCCGGGCGATGGTGCAGGTCGTAGAAGTCGGCGTGGCGCTGCGCGTAGTCGCGTGTCTTGGGGTGGGTGGCAACGTTGTCGATCTTCTCGTTGCCGACCCAGACATTGCGGCCGTCGTTCAGGGATTCCAGGTACTGCGTGCCGGTACGAATCATGGCGGTGTCTCCTTGGCAAAGGCTCTGCTGCGCGGGCCGTGCGGACTCGCGTGGTTGGGGGTTCAGGGGAAGCGGCGCGCGGCGCCTAAGCAGCAACCGGTGTGGTAGTCGCGTAGCTGCGCTGGCAATAGACCAAAGGGGGAACGCTGTCCGTCTCGTCGTGCGCGGCCGACACGACCCGGGCCAGGAAGATGCTGTGGCTGCCCACTTCGAAGGCCTCGCTGATGCGGCAGTCCAGCGTCAGCGCGGCATCGCTGCTGCACGGTGCACCGGTGCGCTGGCGATGCCAGGTGCCGGTGGCAAAGCGCTCGGGCATGGGCAGCCCGCCGGCGCCGGCGAAAACCTGTGACAGCCCGGACTGTCCCGCGTGCAGCCAGTTGACGCTGAGCACCCCGTTGGCCTTGATGACCGCATTGGCGTAGCTGTTGCGATTGATGCAGACCAGCACTGTCGGCGGGTTGTCGCAGACCGAACAGACCGCCGAGCAGGTCACGCCCGCCTCGCCTGCCTGGCCGTTGGTGGCAATCACCGTCACCGGCGTTGCGGCGCGCGACAGCGCCTCCCTGAACCGCTGCGCACTGATGCCATCGGGAACTTCTCTGTCCTGGCTGCCCGACGGCGCCGCGAAGGGAAATCCGTTCATGTCGTCCTCCTTTGGTGATGACTTCTCGCATCCGGATCCAGGTTTCGCCACCGGCGCGATGCGCGCTTGTTGTATTCATGGCTGCGCGTTCCACGTAGACTAGTTGCAACGCCGGACTTCTACTATTGAGACGACGTCATGGACACTATTCCTCAGCGGCATGAAGACGATCTGGGCCTGCATCACCTGCAGGTGCTCGACGTGCTGCTCGCCGAGCGCAGCCTGACCAGGGCCGCACGCGTGCTCAACATCACGCAGCCGGCGCTGAGCAAGACGCTGGCAAAGCTGCGCACGTACTTTGGCGATCCGCTGTTCGTGCGCGTGGCCTTGCGCATGGAACCCACGCCCAAGGCGCTGGCGCTGGCCGAGCCGGTGCGCGGTATCCTGGAACGCATGCGCGCGCTGCGTTCCGACCACGTGGCCTTCGATCCAGCCACGTCATCACGCACCTTCAGCTTCTTCATCATCGATGCCGGCGGGGCGCAGATGCTGCCGCCGCTCATCAACCGCCTGGCCAACGGCGCGCCCGGCGTGCATGTGCAGGCCGTCAATTGCGACGCACAGCACATCGACCTGTGGCTGGAGTCCGGGCTGGTCGACCTGGCCATCGGCTCGTTCCCCGGCCTGACGCAGGGCGTGCGGCGCCAGCCGCTGTGGCGCGAGCGCTATGTCGCCGTGACGCGCCGCGGCCACCCGCGCCTGGGCGCGCGCCCGGACCTTGCCGCGTTCATCGCGGAACAACACGTGCTGGTGACGGCGGCCGGGACCGGGCACGAGCACCTGTCGGTGGAACGCGCCGTCGAGGCCGCCGTGCCGCGCGAGAAGATCGTCTGTCGCGTGCCCATGTTCACGACCGCCGCGCTGATCGCGTGTCGCTCCGACGCCGTGGTGCTGTTGCCGATGACGCTGGGGCGGATGCTGGCGGACGAGATGGGACTGCAACTGGTCACGCCGCCGCTGGACTTGCCCGAGATCGAGGTTGCGATGTACTGGCACGACCGCGTGCATCGCGAGAGTGGCAACCAGTGGATACGCGGGGTACTGCGCGAGTTGTTCCAGCAGCACGCGTCGGCCGTGGCCGAGGCATAGGGGGAAGCCCTCACCATCGCGCTGGTTATGGTGGCTATGCCGGCGCGCCCGCTGGCAGCCCGGGCCGGTGCCGCCTAGCATGGCTCTCATGTTTCATCGGGAGCCTCCCATGCAGCTACTCTCCGAAGCAGAAGCCTTCGCGCCCTCCGGCGCCGTGGTATCGATCGGCATGTTCGATGGCGTGCATCGCGGACACCGCGCCGTGCTGGCGCAGTTGCGCGCCCGCGGCGATGCGCTGGGGCTGCCTGCCGTGGTGGTCACCTTCGATCCGCACCCGCGTGCCGTGGTCACGCCGCACCGCGCGCCGCCGCTGCTCGGCAGCGTCGGGCAGCGCCTGGCACTGCTGGCCGCGAGCGGTGCCGTGGATGCCTGCCTGGTGATCCGCTTTGACCGTGCGCGCAGCACGCAGCCCGTGGACGCATTCGTCGAACAGACCCTGCTGGGCGGGCTCGGCATGCGGGCCCTGGTGGTGGGAGAGAATTTTGCGTGCGGGCACCAGCGCAAGGGGGACGTGGCTTACCTGGTGCAAGCCGGGCTGCGCCACGGCTTTACGGTCAACCCGGTGGCACTGCGGCAGGCAGCCGAAGCCGGCAGCGATGCACCGTGCTCCTCGACCTACGCCCGGCAGCTGGTATCGGCCGGCGACGTGGAGCTTGCCGGCGCCGTGCTGGGGCATCCGCACGAACTGGCCGGCACCGTCATGGCCGGGCCGGCAGCTCATGCGCTGGCAGTGAGGCTGCCGCAGGGGATCTGCACGCCCGCCCCGGACGATTACGACGGCGCGGTGGCGCAAGCGGGTGATGGGAGATGGATGCCGGCCATGCTGCAGGTCCGCGCGGGCGTGTGCGGCGTGACGCTGCACACGCGCGACGCGGCCAGGCTACCGGAAGGCAGCCGGATCCTGCTGCGCTTTACCGCGAGGCGGCTACGCGCGGCGGCCGCGTGAGGCCGCCATCGCACCAAAAGTCAGGCGCTGAACCCGCCATCGATCATCAGGCTGGCGCCCGTCACGAATCCGGCTTCCGGGCCCGCGACATAAGCCACCATGCCCGCGATCTCGTCCGGCGTCGCGTGGCGTCGCAGCGCCATCAGGTCATGCAGCGCGGCGCCGAATTCGCCGGCTTCCGGATTCATGTCGGTGTTGGTCGGACCCGGCTGGATGTTGTTGACGGTGATGCCGCGCGGACCCAGGTCGCGTGCCATGCCTTGCACCAGGCCCAGCAGCGCGGACTTGCTCATGGCATACGCGCTGCCGCCGGGGAACGGCATGCGGTCGGCATTGGTGCTGCCGATATTGATGATGCGGCCGCCCTGCCCCATGTGCGGCAGTGCAGCTTTCGCGGCGACGAAGACGGCGCGCACGTTGACGGCGAGCGTCTTGTCGAAGTCCTCCAGCGAGAAGCTCTCGACCGGGCCGAGCAGCAGCACGCCGGCGTTGTTGACCAGGATGTCGAGCTTGCCGAACTGGTGTGCGACGTCGTTGATCGCACCGGTGAGCGCTCCGGGGTCGGCGGCGTCGGCCTGGATGGCGAGCGCGCGGCCGCCGGCCGCCTCCACTTCAGCCACCAGCGTATTGGCCGCGGCCGCCGATTGCTGGTAAGTGAAGGCGACTGCCGCGCCCTCGCGCGCCAGGCGGCGGACGATCGCCGCGCCGATGCCGCGGGCGCCACCGGTGACAAAAGCGGTTTTTCCGGAGAGGGTGGTCATGAAGTGCTCCTGAACATGAGAAGTTGGTGAGACCAGTATGGTTGGCGCATTGCATCGCCGGTAGTCACTAGTCGGCATCAACTTTTTCAACCGCTGGTATAAGCTGGTGGCATGGAAGCGCTCAATCTCCTCGAATCGTTCGTCCGGAGTGCCGAAGCCGGCAGTTTCTCGGCCGCCGCACGCCAGCTTGGGTTGACGCCTGCCGCGATCAGCAAGAACGTGGCGCGCCTGGAATCGCACCTTGGCCTGCGGCTGTTCCAGCGCAGCACGCGCCAGCTGACGCTGACCGCAAGCGGCGAACAGTTTCTCCGGCAGGTATCCGATCCGTTCTCGACCCTGCGCGACGCCTTTGCCAGTGCCTCGCAAGACGCCGGCAAACCCGCGGGGGTGCTGAAAGTCAGCATGGCGCTCGCCTTCGGCAGGGAATACCTGGTACCGCTGCTGGGAGAATTCCTGGAACGCTATCCCGCGATCGTGCCGGACTGGCACTTCGAGAACCGGCCCGTGGACCTGATCCAGGACGGCTTCGACGCCGCGATCGGCGGCGGGATCGAGTTGACCGACGGCGTGGTCGCGCGCGAGCTGGCGCCTACACACATCGTGGTGACGGCATCGCCCGCGTACATGAAAGGCAGGCCGTTGCCGAAGCATCCGCGCGATCTTGCCGTGCTGGACGGGATCGTGCGGCGCTCAGGTTCGACCGGCCGGCTGCGCGCGTGGACGCTGCGCAACCAGGTCGGCGAAGAGGCGCCAGCCGAGCACCGCACGCGGATGGTCTTCGACGACCCGGAAGCGATGGCGCATGCGGCCATTCTCGGCCTGGGCGTTGCGCTGCTGCCGACCCCGCATGCCGCCAGGTGGCTGGAGAGCGGTGCGCTGATGCGGCTGCTGCCGGCCTGGTATGCCGACAACGGCCCGGTCTCGCTGTACTACCCCAACAAGAAACTGCTGCCCCCGAAGACGCGGGTGTTCATCGATTTCGTTGTCGACGCTTTCCGCCACGGGAGGCTGGCAACGCGCTTCGACGCGCGCTGAGCCTGCACTAGCTCGCCAGCGGCCGCCTGGCGGGCCCTGACAGCGCCGCAACGGCCTTGTCCATCAGATGCAGCAACATGCGCAATTCCGGCCCCGCCATGCCGCCATCGAGCGCGTCGGCCATCTGCCTGCGCAGTTGGGCATCGACCTTGCCGCACAGGGCCTCTCCCGAGGGGCTGATGCACAAACTGACGCTGCGCCGGTCTCCTGGCACCTTCAGCGCCACGATCAGTTCGCGCTCGCGCAGCAGGTACACCGCGCGCGACAGCGCGCCAGCGTCATGGTCGATGGCGGCGGCGATTTCGGTGAGGGTGCTGCCGTCGGCGCCGCGCAGATGGCACAGGATCAGCCACTGCGACACGGTCAGGTCCGCGTCGCGCAACACCGGAATGGCACCATGCTGGGTGGCGCGCCGCAGGCGGCTGGTCGCTACCAGGACCGCGGACAGTGCCACCGCATCCGACGGCTGCGGGTCGCGGCTCATCGGATCACCTTCTGGACCAGGCTCACCGCGACCGCCAGCACCGCCACCACCGCCAGCGCGCGAAAATGGTCGAGGTTAGCCAGCAGCGCGGACTGCTGCGCCAGCACCTGAGCGATCTGCGCGGTGGCCAGTTCCGCGGCGCGGACGGGATCCATCGCGTTCGAGAACGCCGCCGTGAAGCGCGCGTGGGTCTCCTGGTACTGCGGATTGGCAGGATTGATCGCGCCGTGCAGCGTGCTGTAGTGCCACGTCGTCAACCACTGCTGCCCGACCGTGGCAAGCGTCACGCCCAGCGCCTGGCCCATCTGCCCCAGCATGTTCTTGGTCTGCTGCGCGTGCGAGAACACCGACTCGTCGTGCATGACGCCGTTGAAGGTCTGCATGGCCGTGACCGGCATCAGCATCATGATGAAGACCCCATAGAGCGCGAGCGCGGGCAGGATATGGCCCCACAGGTCGGGCGCGGGCGTGGTCCGGCTCATCAGCCAGGCGGAGGCCGCCAGCGCCAGGAAGCCCGCGACAAAGTACTTGCGCGGGCTGGGCCAGCGCGGCAGCAGGCGCGTCATTGTCAGCCAGGTCGCGACGCCGGCGCCAAGCCCGAGCGCATAGAACTGTCCGGCGGTGGACCACGAGTGCCCCAACGAGCGCTGCAGCATGATCGGCAGCAGGTAGCCGTTCGCGCCCAGCGTCACATAGCAGAAGGTAAAGAGCGCCAGGCCGCTCAGGTAGCGCGGCTCGACCAGGCTGCGCAGCTTGAGCAGCGGACGTGTGCTTCTGGATTCCGTCCAGATAAAGGCAAGCAGCGCGGTGGCGCCCGCAACCGCGCCGATCACCAGCCACAGCTGGTCGGCGTAGAAGTCGTAATAGGAACGCTGCAGCACGAACAGGAGCAGGAAGCTGCCGACCGCCAGCGCCGCAAGCCGAACCGGATGGGCGTCCGAGCGTTGCGCCGGCGCCAGCGTGGCCGTGGGCAGGACGCGGGTGGCCGGAAGCAACGCCAGCACGGCAGCGGCCACCAGCCAGAAGATCAGGGGCCACCGGTCTGCCGTGACGATGACGGAGGCCAGCCAGGGCCCGATCGCCGTACCGCAGCAAATGCCCGTGGCCAGCGCCTTGATGCCGAGGAACCTGCCCGGACTCGGAGGGATCAGGTTCACCGCCAGCCGCGACGAGGTCAGCATGCCCGCGCAGCCGAGCGCCATCACCATGCGGCCGACCAGGAAGCCCGGATAGCTCTCGGCCGTGGCACACAGGATCGCACCGATCGCAGCCGCGCCAAGCGCGGCCTGGACATAGCGGCGCCATCCCACGCGCTCCACCATCCAGCGCTGCAGCGCAATCACCACCACGGCCACGCTGGCGTATGCCGCCGCGACGGTGCTGTACTCCTCGGGGCTGGCGCCGATCTCGCCCATGATGGGAGCGGTGGCGAAGGCCACCATGCCGTTCTGCAGGAAGTCGATCGAGGTCAGCGCACCGATCGTCAGCAGCAGCAGGCCTTGGGGTTTAGCGGGTTTCATGCCGGCGTCTCCGTTGTGTTGCGGTGCCTACAGGTTCTCTTGGACAATGCGGCGCACCAGTTCGTCGGCGCGCGCCAGCTCGTCGGCGAACACCGTGGTGCGGTAGTTCTGGCCCGACGCATCGACGGCGACCAGCCGCTTGCCGTCGCGCGAACGCGTATCCACCGAAACCTTCATCGACAGGCCGATCTGCAACGGGTGGGCCGCGACTTCCGCGGGAGTGAGCGCGATACGCACCGGCACGCGCTGCACCACCTTGATCCAGTTGCCGGTGGCGTTCTGCGCCGGCAGCAATGCAAAGGCACTGCCGGTGCCGGCGTCCTGCCCGATGACACGGCCGTGGAACACCACGCCGTCGCCGTACAGGTCGGTGGTCAGCGTGACCGGCTGGCCCAGGCGGATATCGCGCAGTTGCGATTCCTTCAGGTTGGCCGTGACCCACAGGTGGTCCAGCGGCACCACCGACATCATCGGCACCCCGGCGCTGACACGCTGCCCGACTTGCACCGAACGCTTGGTGACCACGCCGCCGACCGGCGCGGGAATGTGCGTGCGCGACAGCGCGATGCTGGCATTGCGCACCTGGGCGGCCGCCGCCTGCACGTCGGGGTGGGAGTCCACCGAGGTGCGCTCGACCAGTGCCTGGTTGCGCTTGAGCTGCTCGCTCGCCATGGCCAGCGACGCCTTCGCGGTGCGCACGGTCTGCGTGGCGTGGACCAGCTCCTCGCCCGAGATCGCGCCACTGGCGGCCAGCGCCGAGCGGCGCGCCAGATCTTCCTGGGCCCGCGCCAGGTCGACCGAGCGCAGTTCCACGTTGGCGCGGTCCTGGCCGGCGGCGGCAAACTGGCCACGCACCTGGCGCACCGTGCGCGCAAGCTGGGCCTGCGCCGCGGCGAGAGCGAGCTGTGCATCGACGCCGTTCAGTTCGACCAGCGTCTTTCCGGACCCGATCAGGTCGGTGTTGTCGGCAAGAATCGCAGTCACCACGCCGCCTACCTGCGGCGTCACCTGCACCACATTGCCCTCGACATACGCATCTTCCGTCGACACCTGGTGGCGCCCGTATTGCACCCAGTAGCCCGCCGCCGCGGCAAGGGCCACCGCGAGCGAGGCCGCGGCGACGATGCGCCGGCGGCGCGACGGGCGGGCATCGCCCTGCTCCGCCGGTGTCTTGTTCGTGGGATTGGGTTGGCTTGCGGGATTCATGATGCGCTCCGTGTCGCGGGGGTTTTGGCCGTGCCCGTGTCGTTGGCGGGCGCGGCAGCCGTTTCGCATCCGCCGCCGAGGGCGCGGATCAGTTCCAGGTGCAGCGTGCGTTCCTGGGTTTCGAGATCGATCAGCAATTGCTTCTGCTGCAGGACCTGGCCTTCGGCCGACAGCACCTGCAGGTAGTTGCCGACGCCGCTGCGATAGCGCGACACGGCCATGTCGTAGGCCTCCTGCGTCAGCTGCAGCGCCTGGTGCTGTTCGCCGGCGCGCTCGGCCAGCCAGCGCAGCGACACCAGCTGGCTGACCACGTCGTGCAGCGCGGTGACCAGCGTGGCGTTGTATTGCTCCGCGGCGGCGTCGTACTCCGCCTGCCGCGCGCCGAGGTTGGAGCGCAGCCGGCCCCCATCGAAGATGGGCAGCGAGATCGCCGGGCCGATGCCGAAGGTGCGGCTGCCCGCCGTCAGCAGGTCCGACAGGCTCAGGCTTTGCAGGCCGGCAAACGCGGTCAGGCTGATGTTGGGATAGAACTGGGCCCTGGCCGCCTTGATGTCATGGCTGGCGGCTTCCACGCGCCAGCGCTGCGCGACTACGTCCGGCCGGCGGCCGATCAGCTCGGCCGGCAGCGAAGCCGGGACTGCTACCGCGTAGTCATTGCGAAGCTGCGGGCGGCGGATATCGGCGCCGGCGTCCGGGCCCTTGCCGACCAGGGCGGCGAGCTGGTTCTGGGTCAGCGCAATGATCTCGTTGATCGCGGCAAGCCGCTCGCGCGTGGCCGGCAGCGCCGCTTCGGCCTGCTTCATGTCGAGCCGCGAGTCGAGTTGCGCGGCCACGCGCTGGCGTGTCAGGTCCAGCGTGTTCTGGCGCTGGCGATAGGTTTGTTCGGTCAGCGTGCGCTGCGCATAGGCGGCGTCGAGCTTCAGGTAGGTCCGCACCACGGACGTGGTCAGGATCAGTTCCGCCGCGTGGTAGTCGACTTCCGCGGCGCGGGCGCGGTCGAGCGCGGCGTCGAAGGTCGCCTGGTTCTTGCCCCAGAAGTCCAGTTCGTAGCCGAGGCCAAGCTGCACGTCGCTGGCCCATTTCCAGCTGCCTGCCAGCGGCCGCGGCGCGACACTGTTCTCGCTGAAGCGCTGGCGCGTGCTCCGGGCGTTCAGGTTGACTTGCGGAGACAGCGCGGCTTCGGCACCGCCCGCCAGCGCATCCGCCTGGCGCACTCGCGCCGCGGCGACGCGCAGCGTCGGCTCTCCGGCCAGCGCCGCCTCGACCAGTGCATCCAGCTGCGGGTCGCCAAAGCCCTGCCACCATGCACGCTCCGGCCATGCCGCCGGCGACACCGGGGTAGCGCCCAGCGATGCGGTCGCGGCGAGGCGGTTGGCATCATCGACCGTGGCTTGCGTCTCCAGCCCCGTCATGCTGGCGCAGCTCGCCAGGAGCACGGCTGCACCCAGCACGCCGAGGCGCCGCAAGGCCGGGACGGTTCGCGCCTTTCGTGGAATAGTCATCGCCTTTCTCCGCATCTCTTTGCCCAGGCTTAATATGCCTAGGCAGATAAATATTCAAAAAAAGCCGGCCGGATCAGCCCTCGGCCGCATTTGCCAGGATGCGCTTGAGCATCCCGCGCAGCGCCTCGGCATCGTTTTCGCTGAAGCCGGCAAGCAGGCGGCGAATCGCCACCTCGGTACCCAGCCGCGCCTGAGGGAACACCGCTTTGCCTTGCTCGGTCAGTTCCACGATGTGGCTGCGCCGGTCGGCCGGGTTCTCCACGCGGCGGATGATGCCCTTGGCCTCGATGCGGTCCAGCAGCCGCGTCATGGCGCCCGAATCGTAGCCGAGCAGCCGGCAGAATTCGCTGAGCGTGCGGCCCTTGC
Source organism: Cupriavidus sp. PB-02 (assembly GCF_058252315.1). Classification (NCBI taxonomy): domain Bacteria; kingdom Pseudomonadati; phylum Pseudomonadota; class Betaproteobacteria; order Burkholderiales; family Burkholderiaceae; genus Cupriavidus; species Cupriavidus sp. PB-02. The sequence goes on along the minus strand of NZ_CM177695.1, from coordinate 303,741 downwards.
CCGACATGATGCTGTTCAGCACCACGAACTGAGCCGCTGTGATCTGCAACGGTTCCAGCTCGCGCTCGACGCCGGCAAGCAAATAGTTGCGCACCTCTGTGACGAGAAAGCCAAGTTCGCCAGTACTCAGTTCTGCAATCACTGATCGTTTCTTTGCGTCCATGGCCAAGCCTCCAGATTCGGTTGGCTGGAATATAGCTGCCTGAGCAGAGTTTGGCAAGGCAGGATTTAGAACCGCGCTTCAGGTGCCGTATCTACCGCCACGCGTCCTCCTCGCTATCCACGCTCAACGTCAAGCCGCCCGGCGGCAACGGCAGCGCCGTGCGGTATCTCACCTGCTTCAGCGCAAAGCTCGAGCGGATATTGGAGACCCCAGGGATCTTGGTGAGCTGCTCCAGGATGAAGCGCTCCAGGCTCTGCATGCTTGGCACCACCACGCGCAGCAGGTAGTCGGCGTCGCCCGTCATCAGGTAGCACTCCATCACCTCGGGACGCTTGTCGATCGCCTCTTCGAAGCGACGCAAGGCATCTTCCACCTGCTTCTCCAGGCTGACCTGGATAAACACATTGATGCGCAGCCCCAGCGGCTCCGGATTCAGCAGCGTGACCTGTTGTTTGATCAGCCCCGCTTTCTCGAGGGCCTTGACCCGGTTGAAACAGGGTGTCGGCGACAGGTTCACGGCGCGCGCGAGCTCGGCGTTGGTGATGCGGGCGTTCTGCTGAAGCTGGTTGAGGATCGCAATGTCGGTACGGTCCAGCTTTTGTGCATTTTCGAGCATATGTAACTATTCCTCTAAATGACATCTTCCAGGAGAATTTATACTGCCTCCACCGGTTTCCACAAGATAAAACAGACACACATTCCGCAGCTCCAGGCGTAGCCTTTGTTGACAACAGGATCTATCCCTTCCCCGCAATTCGGACCGGAGTCGTGCCATGACGGATGTGTCAAACGGTATGCAATCGATGCTCGCCCTGCCCTCTGCCAACGAGGACAGCGATCCACAGGAAACGCGCGAGTGGCTGGACGCGCTGGAGGGCGTCGTCGCGCACGCAGGCAACGCGCGCGCGCAGTTCCTGCTCCAGCGCCTGGCCGCCCATGCCTCGACCAGGGGCCTCGCGGCCGCGCGCATCACTTCGACCCCGTATGTGAATACCATCCCCGTCGAAGCACAGCCGCCCTATCCGGGCGACCTGGAGACCGAGGCACGCCTGGGCGCCGCCCTGCGCTGGAATGCGCTGGCCATGGTGGTGCGCGCCAACCGCGCCTATGGAGAACTGGGCGGGCATATCGCCAGCTATGCCTCCGCTGCGGACTTGTTCGAGGTGGGGTTCAACCATTTCTTCCGCGCAGCCGATGCCGGACAAGGTGGCGACCTCGTCTACTTCCAGCCTCACTCGGCACCAGGCGTGTATGCGCGCGCCTATCTCGAAGGGTTCCTCAGCGAGTCGCATCTTGAACACTACCGCCGGGAAATCGCCGGGCCGGGCCTGTGTTCGTATCCCCACCCGTGGCTGATGCCCGATTTCTGGCAGTTCCCGACGGGGTCGATGGGCATCGGGCCGATCAACTCGATCTACCAGGCGCGCTTCATGCGCTACCTGCAGAATCGCGGGTTGCTGCCGGCATCAGAGCGCAAGGTCTGGGGGTTCTTTGGCGACGGCGAGATGGACGAGCCGGAGTCGATCGGCGCGCTGTCCCTCGCCGCCCGTGAGCAGTTGGACAACCTGGTGTTCGTCATCAACTGCAACCTGCAGCGGCTCGACGGGCCTGTGCGCGGCAACGGGCGCATCGTCGACGAACTCGAAGCCCTGTTCGCCGGCGCGGGATGGAATGTGATCAAGGTCTTGTGGGGTTCAGACTGGGACGAACTGTTCGCTCGCGATCGTTCCGGGGCCCTGCTGCGCGCCTTCGCCCAGACGGTCGACGGCCAGTTCCAGACCTTCTCGGCAAACGACGGGGCGTACAACCGCGAACACTTCTTCCAGCAAAACCCGGAGCTTGCCGCGCTGGCCGCGCACCTGAGCCATGACGATATCGATCGCCTGCGCCGCGGCGGCCACGACCTGCGCAAGCTCCATGCCGCCTATGCCAGGGCCATGGACCACCACGGCCAGCCGACCGTGATCCTTGCCAAGACGATGAAGGGCTTCGGCATGGGCGCGGCCGGCCAGGGCCGCATGACTACCCACCAGCAGAAGAAGCTCGATCTCGATGACCTGAAGGCGTTCCGCGACCGCTTCCAGCTGCCGCTGTCGGACGAGGACGTCGCGGAAGTGCGGTTCTACAAGCCGGCGCCGGACAGCCCGGAAATGCGCTATCTCCATGCGCGCCGCGCCGCGCTGGGCGGCTACCTGCCGCGACGCCGCCAGACCGCGACCGAGGGGCTCGCCGTGCCGGCACTGGACAACTGGGCGCGCTTCGCGCTGGACGCAGGCGGCAAGGAGATGTCGACGACAATGGCGGTCGTCCGCATGCTCGGCAGCCTGCTGAAGGATGCCGCGCTCGGCCCGCGCATCGTGCCGGTGGTGGCCGACGAGGCCCGCACCTTCGGCATGGCCAACCTGTTCCGGCAGGTCGGCATCTATTCCCCGCTCGGCCAGCGCTATGAGCCCGAGGACCTGGGCTCGATGCTCTACTACCGCGAATCCACCGGCGGGCAGATCCTGGAAGAAGGCATCTCCGAAGCCGGCGCGATCTCGTCATGGATCGCTGCCGCCACCGCCTACAGCGTGCACGACCTGCCGATGCTGCCGTTCTACATCTACTACTCGATGTTCGGCTTCCAGCGCATCGGCGACCTGATCTGGGCGGCCGCGGACCAGCGCGCCCGCGGCTTCCTGATCGGCGCCACTTCCGGCAAGACCACGCTGGGCGGCGAAGGCCTGCAACACCAGGACGGCACCAGCCACCTTGCCGCATCGACCATTCCGAACTGCCGCGCCTGGGACCCCGCATTTGCCTACGAGGTCGCGGTGATCGTGGAGCATGGCATGCGCGAGATGGGCGAACAGCAGCGCGATGTCTTCTACTATGTCACGGTCGGCAACGAGAACTATGCGCAACCGTCGATGCCGACGGGACCGGACTGCCACGGCGGGTCAGCGGAAGCATTGCGCGATGGCATGCTGAAAGGCATGTACTCGCTGACGCCGGAGAACCAGGCCGCGAGCCAGGTCAGCCTGCTGGGATCGGGCGCGATCCTGCCAGAGGTCATCGCCGCCGCGCGAATCCTTGCAGAAGATTGGGGCGTGGTGGCGCAGGTGTGGAGCGTCACCAGCTTTACCGAATTGCAGCGCGAGGCCATCGAGGTGGAACGGACGAACCGGCTGAGCGACCAACACGCCGGATCGTATGTGGAGACGACTCTGGCAAAGTCGAACGGCCCGGTGATTGCTGCCACGGACTATGTCAGGGCGGTGCCCGAACTGATTCGCGCCTATGTGCCTGGCCGCTATGTGACGCTCGGCACGGATGGATTCGGGCGCAGCGACACCAGACAGGCGCTGCGCGAGTTCTTCGAGGTGGATCGGTTCTCCGTCGTGGTCGCCGCTTTGCGGGCGCTGGTGGATGACGGCAAGCTGCCGATCGAAGTGGTCAGGTCCGCGCGCGAACGCTACGGGAAATCGGTGGCCCAGCCTGCGGCATGGAAGGCGTGAGCGCAGCTGCAGCCGACGCCGGTCGTCCTCGTCGACGCCACTGTCCGGGCGACGCAAAAAGGCGGTGGCGCCAGCACTGCCAACGGCTTCGGGGCCGACTACGGCACGCCTGCCTGTTCAATCCACGTGCGGGAAAGCGCATAAATCTGCTCGCGGATCGAGCAGGCGCCCAAATCATGGCCTAGTCAAAAACTAGAAACATGCACCTGTTGACCGTGTCATCGGTCAGCTACATTGAAGCCTGCACAAACCAGCATTGATCGGCACCATGGCAAACAACCTGATTCTCAGACATGCGGAGACGGAGGCGGACATCCGTGCCTGTTTCCCTGTCATGCGGCAACTGCGTCCCCAACTGCAAACCCCGGAAGACCTCCTGGCCAATGTCACGCTGCAGGGCGAGCAAGGATATCGGCTGCTCGCGGTCTGGGACGATGGCAAACCTGTTGCGCTGGCCGGATATCGCCGTCTCGACAACATGATCCACGGGCGCTTCCTGTACGTCGACGATCTGGTCACCGACGCCGAAGGCCGGGGCCAGCGCCACGGCGAACGTCTGCTGCAAGCGCTCGGCGAGCTTGGACGCGCCGAAGGCTGCCAGCAACTTGTCCTGGATACCGCGCTCGCGAACGCGCTGGCCCAGCGTTTCTATTTCCGTTCAGGCCTGCTCGCCCGGGGCCTGCACTTCAGCATGGATCTGCAATGATCCCCCTCAACCTGCTGCTGCTCGATTGCAGCCCGCGCCGTGACTATTCCACGAGCCGGCACCTGACCGAGCAACTGCTGCCTGCGTTGTCCGCGCATTTCGGGCGCGAGATCCATGTCAGGAGACGCAACCTTGGTACCGAGCCGCTACCGGCCATCACCGCTGAATACGCGGAGGCGCTGCTGCTGTCCGCCGCCGAGGCAAAGGAACGCCATGGCGCAGCGCTTGCCGTGTCGGACGCGTTGATCCGGGAGCTCGAACAGGCCGATCTGCTCTGGATTTCCACTCCGGTGCACAACTTCACGGTGCCGGCCGTCCTCAAGCACTGGATCGATCTCGTGGTTCGACGCGAGGTGACCTTCACCAACACGCCCACAGGAAAAGTTGGATTGTTGCGTGATCGCCCGACCTTCGTGGCGGTAACATCCGGCGGCGCCATGTTCCGCGATCCGCCGGTCCAGCCCGATTTCTTTCGCCCGTACCTGACGGCAGTGCTTGGCATCATCGGACTCAAGGACGTCCGGTTTACGCACGCGACGGGTCTGGCCTCTGCGGAAGTGCCTCGATCCGTCATCGAGGCCCTGGCCACGCAATCGTTGCGCAGCGGCGCGCTGACTGCTTGACGTGCATGTCGAGGCAGGACGCGCATCCTGCCAGGCGGCCGGCGACCGCCGGCCCCTGGCACATCCGCGTCAGGCAGGTACGGCTTCCCGTTCGGGATGCAAGGCCAGCGCAACGGACGTCACCCGGCGGCCCTGGAATCGCGCCACGGCAAGGTGGTCTTCATCCGGCTTGTCGGCGTCGCGGTTCGAGACGTGCGTGGCGCCGTATGGCGTGCCGGCCTTGAACATCACCGCATCGGCATAGCCGAGCGGCACGATGATCAGCCCGAGATGCGCCATCGGGGTATAGATGGAAAGCAGCGTCGACTCATTGCCCCCGTGCAGGGAGGACGTCGATCCGAATACGGAGCCGACCTTGCCGTTCAGCTTGCCCTGGAACCAGAGGCCGCCGAGACCATCGATATAAGCCTTCAGCTCCGTGGAAATCGAGCCGAACCGTGTCGGCGTACCGAACACGATGGCATCCGCCCATTCGGCGTCCGCCTCCGTCGGCGCTTCGTAGCGCGCGTTCATTGCGTTGGCGTTCTCCAGCCAGCCCGGCGCCTGGCGCATGACCTCCGGGCCCACCACCTCCCGTGCGCGCCGCAGGCGCACTTCCGCACCAAGCTCCATGGCGCCTTCGGCAACGGCTTTGGCCAACAACTCCGTCGAGCGATTACGGGAGTAGAAGGCAACCAGAATTTTAGGTTTTGACATTGTGTGTGACTTTCGTTTTCAGGTTGTGTCGGGGGCTTACACGGCGATCGGCTCAAGCCGGCCGAGCAACTCGTCCTTGCGGCTTTTCAGCCAGGGCGGCACCTGGAACTCCTCGCCAAAGTGTCCGGGCTCCTCATCGATCGCGAAGCCGATGTCGGTCGTTGTCGCTTCGAACATCACACCGCCTGGCATCTTGAAGTACATGGAGCGGAAGTAGTTCCGATGGACCGACTCGGACGTATCGATATGGCCCATTGCCATGAACCGCTCCTTCAGGATCATCTGCTGGTCCATATTGTCGACGGCAAAGGCCACGTGATGGACGGTACCCTCGCCATAGATGGACGAGCCCTGGTGACGCTCGGGCTCATGCAGAAACTCAACCACCATGCCCGGGCCACCCGTGCTGGTCTCGAAACGATGGTATGGACCGGCGTCACCGACATGGCGAAAATCGAGTGCATCGGTCATGAAGATGATCGATTCGGCGACCTCGCGCAGCGACAGCGTGACGCTGTGCACGCCGCGAATCGCCACCCCATCGGGAATATCGTCTGCCGCACAGGCGGGCCGCGCATCCTGATCCGTTTCCACGAGGTCGAATTCAATGCCGCAGGGGTGGAAGAACCGCTGCCGCCTTTCGCCAAAGCGCTCGGTCACGTCCTGGGCATACGACACCCCATGCGCACGGAACCGGTCTCGCCAGAAATCCAGCGAGTCACGCGGTACCGAGTAGTTGATGACGCGAACCTGTCCGGATCCGGGCCTGGCCTTCACGCCCTTTTGCCTGAAGGGAAACGAGGTCACCAGGGTACCGGGATCGCCATTGGCGTTGCCGTAGTAGAGGTGGTAGATCGGGTCTTCGCCATCGAGCAGCACGGTCTTCTTCACCAGGCTCTGTCCGAGCAGCTTGACATAGAAATCCACGTCTTCCTGCGCGCCGCTGACACCGGCCGTCAGGTGATGAAATCCTTTGATAATCGACATTTAAATCTCCCGCTCAAGGTTGAGGGATGTGAAAAGACACGGCATCTGCCGTCAGGGAATGCATCGGCACTTCTGTCGCATCACGCTTCGACGACCGATACGAATTCATCAAGCTCGAGCTTGTGCATGCGCATGTTGTTCTCTGGCAGGCTGTCGTCGGCGTAGCCGAGCGACATCCCTGCGATGACCATCTCGGTTTCAGGGATGTCCAGATGCTCCCGCAGCACGGGGAACTGCAGCGACCAGATCTGCTGTGGACAGGTATCCAGGCCCCTGGCCCGGGCGGCCAGCATGATGCTCTGCAGGAAGCAGCCGTAGCAGATGAAGCTGGCCCGCTCCAGGCGCCGGTCCATCGTGAAGATGATGCCGATGGGCGCGTCAAAGAACCTGAACTGGCGCTCCACATCGCGCCTGCGTCCGACCTTGTCGCTCCTGTGGACACCCTGTGCATCGCCGAGTTGGCCACGGAAGGTGTTAAAGCGTTCCGCGTAAGGCTCGTGCAGTGGGTTGGGAAAGAAGGGGTATTCGGGCGCCAGGTCTTCCGGGTCGGCCCGGTATGCCTCGACCGCGGCCTCGACGATCCGGTCCCTGGCCTTGCCGACGACGATGTAGCAGCGCCAGGGCTGGGTATTGCTCGAACTCGGCGCGTACTTCGCCACGGAAAGAATCTCGCGCACGGTGTCGAGGGGCACCGCCTGATCGAGAAAACCGCGTTTGGTCTGGCGCCCGCGGATCAGCGCGTCGACAACAACAGCTGCATCCATCTTCATGTCTCCTCTTTTAATGGAACAGAGCTTAGTCGCTCCATTTCATTTGAGAAGGCCTGGTGCTTGTACGCTGGGTTCAAGGGACGCGAACGATCGGCTGGCCCAGGCGCGCGGAACGGGCGCACTGTCTTCTGTACGGCCGAGGGGTGCGCTGGCGGAAGGCATGGCAATGGCGGTCGATGGCGGTGCCGGACCATGGCACCGCGCGTACCCCATGCAGTACCATGCGATGGACACACACGATCGGACCAACCGCTACCAAGGCCGCCTGATGCTGGACCTGAAAGACATTTATTACTTCGTGCAAGTGGTCGACCGCGGTGGCTTCACCTCTGCCGGTAACAGCCTGGGAATGCCCAAGTCGACGTTGAGTCACAGGGTCAAAGAACTGGAGGCGTCGCTGGGCGTGCGCCTGATCAACCGGACCTCGCGACAGTTCGCCGTGACCGACGTGGGCGCGGAGTTCTACCAGTACGCTGTCGCCGTGTTGCAGAGCGCCGATGTCGCGGAACAGGCGATGCGCCAGAGGCTTGTGGAACCCAGCGGCATCATTCGCGTGACGGTAGCGGTCGAGCTTGCGCAGTTTGCGCTGCGCGAGATCCTGCCGACGTTCCTGAGCAGCAATCCCAAGGTCAGCATCGTGGAATTTGCCACGGACAGGCTCGTCGACGTCGTCGGCGAGGGCTTCGACCTGGCAATCCGCGGGCATACCTCGGCACTGCAGGATTCCAACCTGGTGCAACGGCCCATTGCCAGGGCGCCGTGGTGCCTGTTTGCGGGTGCCGACTACCTCGAACGGATGCCACCCCTGGAGGAACCGGAGCAACTGGCAACCCATGCCATCGTCTCGGCGGTGCGCAAAGGGCCGCCGCAGTGGCAATTGCACGGCCCCGACGGCAGGCTCGTCACCATCCCGATCGAGCCACGATTCCAGAGCAACAGCATGATGTCCGTGAAGGAGGCTGCCTGCGCCAACATTGGCGTAGCAGCCCTGCCCGGGTATATCTGCCGCGCCGAGCTGCAGTCCGGCATGCTGCGGCAAATACTGCCGGGCTGGATCGCCGCGGATGCGCGCATCTCCGCCCTGATTCCCTATCGGACCGGCCTGCTTCCCGCGGTGCGGTCGCTGGTCGATTTCCTCGCCATAGAGCTGCCCAAGGTCATCGCGTTCGACGGCCGCTGACCCGGCACGACCTCCTTCCCCTCCAACGGTACGCGGGCCACGCCCGCTGTGGCCCGCCGCGGCGTTCCATATTCATGGACGCTGCGTTCGGCGCCAGCCAGCTTCCAATGCCGGGCAGATCAACTATCGTTTCCAACCAGGGATAAGCCAACCGCAACGTCACCCTGGAGTGGAATACATGAACCAGCTGAACTGCCTGCCACAAGACGCGATCTTCTGGGGCCACGACATACTTCCGACGGCTGTCGCGTCGCTCGACCAGCACGGCATCCGGCGCCCGCTGACCTTTACCGTCGAGCCGCTGCGGGACTTCCACGCGCAACACCTGCAGGCGCACGTGAAGGGAGGCGTCGGCGTCTTTACCGACCTGCCGCCGCATGCGCCGGATTTCGGGGTGCGTCGCGCGCTGGGGGCGTGCCTGCATGCCGGTGCGGACTCGATCATCGCCCTGGGCGGCGGCTCCGTGATTGACGCCGCGAAGGCTGTCTCCCATCTCCACCATCAGGAGACCGGCCGCCACCTGGCCATCGCCGCCTTTCCGACCACGTTGTCGGGCTCCGAGTTCTCGCACTATTTCGGCATCACCGAGACCACGGGACCCCAGCCGTTCAAGCGAAGCTATGCCGTGCGGGAGACGGTGCCGAAAGTCGTTGTGCTCGACCCGAAGCTCCTGCTCAACACCCCGCGTGAATTGCTGCTGTCCTCGGCAATCAAGGGCATCGATCATGCCGTGGAAGGCATGCGCCAGGTCACCGTGGACCACCCGCACGCCATCCTGGCGGCGGCTGGCGTGGAGCGCTTCTTTGCCGTGCTGGAGAAATGGCCGCAGCAACTCGATACGCAGCGGGCGCTGCGCGAAGGGCATGCCAGCACCGATGACCTGCTGCAACTCCAGCTTGCCGCCTGGCAGTCCTACTTCTTTCCCGCATCGGTCATCTATGGCCTGAGCCACCGCATCGGGCACATCCTGGGTGGAACCTTCGGCCTGCCACACAGCATCACCTCCTGCATTACCCTCGCCCCGGTCCTGCGGGCCTGCGCGGAATGCTACGGCGACAAGCTCCAGGTTTTCTGCCGCGGCCACGCCACCAGCAACGCTGCGGCACTGCTGGCCGACAGGATCTCCAATGTGGTGGAGCACCTCGGACTTCCAGACCGGCTTCGCGCGCTGGACTTCGACCGCGCACAGCTGCCGCAAGTCGCCGCTTTGCTGCAGCAAAACTATAGGAACGAAGTCGGCGATCTGGGCGATGGCCATGGCGCGACGCTCCATGGCTTCCTGGAGAGCCTGTGGTGATGGAAAAAGACTACGGACCGTCCAGCGCATCGGCGCCAGCCGTGGGGCTTCGCGAGACGCTCGCGAACCTTGGCAGGGGACGTACGACGGCCTATGCACTGACGGAACTGGCGCTTGCCCGGGCCGAAGCCAGCAAGAAGGATTTCAATGCCTTCTCGGTCATTGACTGGGACCGCGCCCTCAAGGCTGCCGCGGAAAGCGACAGGCGCTACGCGGCAGGCCGGCCGAGGCCGTTGGAAGGCCTGCCGGTAGCGGTCAAGGACCTGATCGATACCAGAGGCATCGAGACACGCTACGGCTCCCTGGCCTACATGGGTCACGTTCCGAACGCCGACGCCGACGTTGTCAAGGCGCTCGTGGACAAGGGCGCGATCATTATCGGCAAGACCACGACCCATGAGTTCGCCTGGGGGGTAACAACTTCCAGTGTCGCCTTCGGAGACACCCTGAATCCCCTGGACAAGCGACTGATTCCGGGCGGATCCAGCGGCGGTGCCGCCGCGGCCATCGCCGCCGGCGTGGTTGCGGCAGGGCTTGGCACCGATACCGGCGGCTCGGTGCGGATTCCCGCCGCCCTTTGCGGGGTCGCGGGCTTCAAGCCGACACTGGGCACACTTTCCACGCGCGGCATCTTTCCGCTGGCGCCCTCGCTGGACCATCCGGGCATCCTCGGACAGGGCGTCGACGACATCACGGTGCTTGCCGAGGCCTTCGACATTGCCATTCCCGAAAGCGACGTCTGGCTGTCAGCGCGGCTCGGCGTCATGGAGGGCATTCCGCCGGTGCCGGCCGAACCGGCGGTTTCCGCGGCATTCGCCAATGCCATCGAGACACTCCGGAAGATATTCGCGTGCGAGTCCGTAGACTCGGCGGACCTGTTTGATGGTGTCTACGACGCGTTCGCATCCATCGTCCTGACCGAAGGCAGCATCGAACACTTCAGGCGAAACGACGAGGCCCGCATTGCCGGACACTACAGCCAGGAGACCCGGCAGCGCCTGGACCTGGCAAAGGGCATGGTGGTGCGGGACTATGCCGGCGCCCAGCAAACGCGGCACGGGCTGAGACGCCGGCTCGAGGCGAGGATGGCAACGCTGGACTACCTGGTGTTGCCCACCTGCCCGTGCCTGGCACCGGCGCTGGACGCCAGCGACATTGCCATCGACGGGTGGTCCGGTACGGTCCGCCAGGCACTGATGAGCTATACCTCGCCGTTCAATATCGCGGGCTTTCCTGCCATCTCCATCCCCTTGTTCTCCACCAGGGGCATGCTGCCCGCGGCCATGCAGATCGTTGCCCACCCCGGTGACGACGGCGCGCTTTTGAAAATCGCCCTGGAAATGGAGCGCATGCTCCAGCCCGATGCCAGTTCCGTCACCAACAACGCCTGAAGAGCATTGCCAACCCGGAGGAGTACAACATGCAACAAGCACAAGCGACAGCAAACGACCCGTCCATCGAAAGCGCGACCGGACACACGCCGTACAGTTCCTGGCTGCAGACCGAAGCGCTGCACACACTGCAGCGCCCGGTCAGCGACCATCCCGGCGAGTATGGATTCATCGTCGTCGCCCAGATCTCTGAACTCTGCTGGATGCTGATCATCCGGGAGATCCAGGCGGCGCAGGCCCACTTGCGCGCGAACAATCTCATCGAAGCGCAGCGCGCGCTGCTGCGTGTCGTTGCCCACCATGAACCGCTCAATGCCACATGGCGCTCGATCGCCTGGATGACGCCAACCGATCTGCTTTCCATCCTGTCGCGTGTCGGCGCCCGGCATGGCCAGGACACGGCGCTCCAGGGCTGGACATACCGGCACATGGTGTACTTGCTGGGGATCAAGCAGGCCGAGCATCTCCAGCACTTTGTCCCCCAGCCGGAGCGCCGGGCCCTGCTGAACAATGCATTGTCCGAGCCGAGTCTTTACGACGACGTGCTGGCGTACTTGTCCCGCGCAGGCATGAAGCTTCCGGAGACGTTGCTGACCCGAAGCCTGAGCGAGCCATACGTGCCGCAAGAGGAAGTCGAACAGGTATGGCGAACCATCTACGCCGACCAGGCAGGCAATGCCGGGTTGGTCCAACTCGGCGAAACGCTGGCGGATATCGCCGAAGCCTTTACGACCTGGAAGTTCCGTCATCTGATGGCCACTCGCCGTACCTTCGGCGCCCGACCTGCCTACTTTGGCACCGAAGGCATTGCCTGGCTGAAGCCAACGCTGGACGAACTCCCGTTTCCCGAGTTGTGGTCGGCCAGGGGGTTCATCGGCGAACCGCCCGCAGGCTGCCCGCACCATATCAAAAAGGAAGGCTGATTCCTGCTAAGCCAGCCTTCTCACGGCTATGAAGGAGCCCGCCGGAAACGTTGCATTGATTACCGGCGGGCGGGATCACGCCCGTTGCCTTCGCGGAGCGCTTGAAAACGCTGCCACCAACAGCGGTAAGCCGTGGCGATGCCGGCGAACTCGCCTTGCGCGATCCCGGAAAGCATGTACTTTCGCCCTGGCGAGCGCTAACAGCGTCTTGATGCCTACCCATGGATTCCATAAGCACTGGCGTACCTGCTCGCTCCGCCCGACACCTGACACACACCATGTGCAAAAGTGTTCGCAGTTATTGGTCAGGAACTGATATTGGTCTTCGCCAAGGCGGGCCTTCGCCCTCTCCACCACATCGATTCCGGCATAAACGGCATCCGGCTCGGACTTGATTTTTATAACCCTTCCTGCCGCGAAGGCGCGCAACGCTATGTATTCTATGGGGCGCCGTTTTGCCGAATGATCAAAGCCCCCGTAGTGAATGACCTGCCCATCTCCCACATAAATGCCGTGGTGGGTGTAGCCATCCCGCTCGCTAATAAGATGGGCACCAGCTTCGATCGTACGTTCCGTGCTGTCCAACTCTGGCGAAGTCGTGTGCCAATCAATAAACAGAGTTTCCATGGCGTGCCACTATTCTTAAAAGCGATGTAAGTACCGCTGGTGAACCTCATGGATAAACCCATCGGCGCGCAAATGATCCTTCCCCCTGTCTGAAGGCAAAACGAGTGCCTCCGAGGAGGTTCCTCCCAGGAAAAGTGCTCACTGCATCACGGTTGGCTTACGTTCACCCGCCGGCGCCGACTAAATGACAGTCAGGCACGGATTCGCTGGCAAAAATGGATCGCGATTTGGGGGCGGATATTGGATTTCAGATCAAGCCGCTGAGCGCGGCTGCCATGGCAAGCCCGACATTGGCCGCTACCAGCATGATCCAGCTTGCTAACCAGAACAGAGGTCCGAGACGAAACATGATTGCTCTCCCATAACGGACTCAACGACTCGTCAACTCATTCGGTCGAGCTGCGTTGCATGTCGGCATAGTAGGTCCCGGGTCCCTGGCGGAGTAGATATGCATCCGACCACTCGCCGTTTCCGTCGCGACAACAATGCGCACGGCCATCGCCAGTCGTGAATCCACACCTCCGAGCGTCATGGATACTCCAGCTTCATCCGCCTTCTGGATTGGTGCAAAACCGGAAACACCCTGAGTCCTTCCCCGGCGCTACCGCCACGATCCGCAGTGGCCTAATATTAACTTGGGTTATCCCGAAGTCTCCTCAACGTTCGAGGTGCATGATGGACAACGAGAAGCTGCAAGCTCCGCCGGTTTCCCTCCTCGACAGGTATCGGGGCCGGGATTTCGAGCCCTTGTACACAACGACGGTCACCGTTTCCGGCGGCCAGACGGGACACGGCCGCGCGTCTGGCGTGGCCCGTTCGGATGACGGAAATCTCGATGTGGATCTGCGCCTGCCCACGGAACTCGGAGGACCTGGCAGCGGGACCAATCCCGAGCAGTTGTTCGCCGCGGCCTTTGCGGCTTGCTTTCACGGGGCGCTGAATTTGCTCGGAAAGCGTATCAACAGGGAGATCAACGACACCACTGTCGAGGCAGAGGTTGCGTTTGGCCGTGATCCAATGGATGGAGGCTACGCATTGATCATCGATATCCGGGTCCGGATGCCGGGCGTTGAGCGAAACGTGGCAGAAGAGCTGGTTCGAAATGCGGAGCGCCTATGTCCGTATGCGAAGATGGCCAGGCAAGGGACTGTCAATATCGTGGCTGTTGTCGACTAGGGAAGGCTACTTTGGCGAGAACGTGCGGATCGGAGTGGTCAAGCGCTGTCAGTTCCCTTTTTGTCCTGGAAGTCGCTCAGACACTGCAAATCGAGGGTGCGGATCTCCTCCGTCATGAAGTCAATGAAGACGCGAATGCGGGTCGGCAGGTGTTGCCGGCTCAGGTAGCAGATGTAGTGCCCGCGATCGTCTGGGGCATGCTTCGCCAGAGCCACAACAAGCTCATCGGCCGCGATGTGGTCGCAGATCTGATAGCCGGGCATCTGCGCGATGCCCCGTCCCTGCAGCACCGCCCGCAAGACCAGGTCCGAGTCGTTGAACGCGAGCCGGGCCTTCGGATGGTATTTCCGTACCTGACCGTCGACCTTGAACTCCCATTCGAATACCCGGCCGTTCGGAATGCGGAAGTTGATGCACTCATGCAGGCTCAGGTCCTCCAGCGTTTGCGGCAGGCCATGCGCTTCCACATAGGACGGGGCAGCGCAAAGTGCCATTTGCATCGGAATCAGCTGCTTGGCAATGATGCTGGAATCCTCGATGCGGCCATTGCGGAACGCGACGTCGATCTGCTCGGTAGTAAAGTCAGTCAGCCGGTCGTCGAGCAGCAGATCGACGTCGATGTCGGGGTAGGCTTCCACGAACTTTGCCAGCAAAGGCGCAACGACCTTCCTGCCGAAGCCTACCGTCGCGCTGATGCGGACCAGGCCGCGTGGCGGGCCCTGGCGAAGCTCGAGCATGTCGTTCATGGCCTCCACCAGATGCGTGACACCCTGGTGGCAGTTCTCGAAGAAGCGTTCACCTTCGCGGGTCAGTTGCGTGGTGCGCGTAGTGCGCAGCAGCAGCCGGGTACTCAGCTGCGCTTCGAGCTTCTGGACATTCCTGCTCACCGCCGAACGGCCGATGCCAAGGCGCTCGCCGGCCTTGGCGAAGCTGCGCTCGCTGGCAACGGCCATGAACGCCATGATCCCTGCATAGCTTGCTGCAAAGCTCGTAGACAACGCATCAGCGCGATTCGGCAAGGTGAGACGGAAGCCATTCTCCGATGTGTCCGATTGATCCATTTCTGGTGTTCCCACAGATTTCCGATGTTCGACCGGGTTTCCTCCGCTGCGTACGCAGCACAGGCCGTCGCGCGCCCTCCTGACTACTACGGGCGTCTCCTTGTGGGTGAATGAGCTTCGGAGACGAGGCTGCTGCGCTGCAGTGCAGGATCAACATCGACATTCGCAGCCATGGTGTTTACCGGGGCCAGGCCGAATGCCTGTTGGTTGCGCAGCTGTCACGTTGAGTCAGACGAAAGGGGGTTCGTGCTCACAGGCCGGCCTGCCGAGAGCCACTTCGGCAAAATGCGTGCCTGGCATCTCGCAATTGACTGACGCCGGCCCCAACCGCTCACCCACTTGCCGACGAGTCTTGGATGTTAATAACGCCCTCATGCGTCGTAAATGACAGCGTTCCCAAATTTTCTGCCAGACTGCCAGCCCCGCTCTGCGCGCCCTCGCGGATCTGATCGGCGATTGGTGCGTAAATGGAAACGCAGCCGCCCACCCTGCCGTCTTGACCCCTTGTATCGGGGGTATCTAGACTCACTCCCTACGCCCTGTCGCGACGGCGACTTCCGGCAGAGCACGATGCAGCTTGCCAGGCGCATGCCTTGATCATGCGCGGAAGCACCGGATTCGATCCATGACCTCATTGTCTTCCATACTCTCTCGCAGTCCGGCGAGCGCCCGAACCGATGGTGCGCGTCGGCCGGCCCGGTCCCGGCGGGGTGACCATCGCGCGGCATCGCGCCGTGCCGAGGCCAGTCATGCCACGTAATATTCTCTTCGTGGCCTATCCAGATGTGAGCCTGCTCGATCTCGCTGGCCCCCAGACGGTGTTCTGGGCTGCGTCGAACTACGCGCGGGAGCGAGGCATGCCCGGCTACCGCTGTCATACCGCCAGCCTGTCTGGCGGCACGGTCGCGGCGATGGAAGGGACGACGCTGCAGACCGCGGCCATAGCATCCTTCGACATGCGAAGCATCGACACGGTCGTTGTCCCGGGCTCCGCGAACATCATCCAGGTCGCGAAGAACTCCGCGTCGCTGATCGAGTGGCTGCGCACCGTTCCCCGCGAAGTCCGGCGCGTCGCCTCGGTATGCAGCGGTGCATTCCTGCTGGCCTACGCGGGATTGCTCGACGGCAAGCGCGCTACGACCCATTGGCAGATGCAAGACCATTTTCGCGCACTGTTTCCCACGGTAGACCTGGACCCAGAAGCCATCTTCGTGCAGCAAGAGAATCTCTGGACCTCGGCCGGCGTCACCACTGGCATCGATCTCGCGCTTGCCATGGTGGAGGCCGACTATGGCCACGAGGTTGCGCTGAGTACAGCGAAGGAACTTGCGGTCTTTATGAAGCGGCCCGGGGCGCAGCCCCAGCTCAGCGAGATCCTCATCACGCAAAGCCGGCAGGTGCCGGTCTTCGAGACGCTGCATCTCTGGATCATCCAGAACCTGTCCAGGGAAGAGCTTTCCGTCGAGCAGCTTGCGGACCACGTAGGCATGAGCCCGCGGAACTTTGCGCGGGTCTACAAGCAGAAGACCGGGCGCACGCCCGCCAAAGGCGTCGAGCATTTCCGGGTGGAAGCCGCCCGCCGATTGTTGCAGGACCAGACCCGGCCGGTCGACCAGATCGCGCGTGAGTGCGGCTTTGGCAGCGAAGAGCGGATGCGGGTGACATTTCAAAGACACTTTGGGCTTTCTCCCAGCGAATACCGGTTGAAGGTGAATCGCTAGGTCCACGGCTTCCCGCCACACAGCCTTACCCACTCGCATTCTCCCCATCGACGACAAGCAGGCAGCTGCCCCGCATCCGGATTGATGCCAAACAGGAAACACCGTGCGTTCCGAGTCGATCTGGCGCGGGGACACCACTTTACCTACCATGGTCTCGTGGATTCTTCCACCTTCCACCTGGAGAGGCATCATGAAGATTGTTGTCATTGGCGGTACCGGTCTGATCGGCAAGAAGGTTGTGGCGCGACTCGCCGCACAGGGCCATGACGTGGTCGCCGCCGCACCGCAAACCGGCGTCAACGCGTTGACGGGCGAAGGCCTGGCGGGAGCGCTGGCCGGCGCGCAGGTCGTGGTGGATGTCGCGAACTCCCCTTCGTTTGAAGACAACGCCGTCCTGAACTTCTTCGAGACGTCGGGCCGCAACCTGGCGGCAGCCGAGAAGGAGGCGGGCGTCTCCCACCATGTCGCGTTGTCCGTTGTCGGCACCGACAAGCTCTCGCAGAGCGGCTACTTCCGCGCCAAGATTGCCCAGGAGGCGCTGATCCGGAATGCCGGCATTCCCTATACGATCGTCCGCTCGACGCAGTTCATGGAATTTCTCGGCGGCATCACGCAATCCGCTGCGGAAGGCGACACCGTACGACTCTCTCCCGCAATGATCCAGCCGATCGCTTCGGATGACGTCGCGCACGCCGTGGCCGACAGCGCGGTTGCCGATCCGGTCAACGGCATCGTCGAGATCGCCGGGCCGGAGAAATTCCAGATGAGCGCCCTCGTTCAACGTTATCTCAAGGCGATTGGCGACTCCCGGACCGTAGCGGCCGATCCTTCTACGCGCTACTTCGGTGCCGAGCTTCAGGAGAATACGCTCGTACCGGAAGGCAAGGCGCGCCTCGGGCGCATCGGCTTCGAGGCATGGCTGAGTCAATCGCAACAAAAATAGTCCGGTGCCCAGCCACGGCGATGCATGACGCGGCGATTGGTGCCGACGTGACAACAACGTGGGCACCTTGGCGGTACTACCGGCATGCCGTACCGAAGTCTAGGATTCACCCCAAGCCGTTCCTGCGGCAAGCACTGCAGCGCAGGTTCGGTGAACACCACCCCGATCAGCCCATCAGGAGATGTCATGACGCAACGCGTAAACTACTTTCAGCAATCCCCGGAACTGGTCAAGAAGCTCGTAGAGTTCGGCGGGCTGTTCCAGAAGACCACCATTGAGGAGCCCATTCGCGAACTCGTCGAGATTCGCGCATCGCAGCTCAACGGCTGCGCGTTCTGCGTCGACATGCATATCAAGACGGCAAAGATCCACGGCGAGCGCGAATTGCGCCTGCACCACGTGGCGATCTGGCGCGAGTCGACGCTGTTCTCGCCGCGCGAACGCGCCGCGCTGGCCTGGACCGAGGTGCTGACCAACCTTCCCGGCCATGGCGTGCCCGACGACATCTATGAGCGCGTGCGCACCCAGTACAGCGAGAAGGAGCTGTCGGATCTCACGTTCCTCGTGGGGGCGATCAATACCTGGAACCGCCTGAACGTGGCGTTCCGCACGGTGCCTGGTTCCTTGGACAAGATGTTCGGGCTCGACAAGGCCAATCTGGAGTGATGCCATGAAGACGGTCGTTTCCATTGCAGCAACCCTGATCGTGTCGTGCCTGATGGTTGCACCGCCGGCAGTCGCCTCACCGGATGTGAGTGTCAAGCAGCTGCGCACGGAGCCGTTGCCCGAGTATCCGGGGAAGGAAGCCGAGATGATCGTCGTGGAGTACGCGCCGGGCGCTGCCGATCCCGTGCATCGCCATGACGCGCACGCCCTGGTCTATGTGCTCGAGGGCAGCATCATCATGGGCCTCAAGGGCGGAAAGGAAGTGACGCTCAAACCGGGCGATACCTTCCACGAAGGCCCCAACGATATCCACACCGTCGGGCGCAATGCCAGCAAGACGCAGCCGGCAAAGTTTGTCGTGTTCCTGATCAAGAACAAGGGCGCACCGATCCTGACGCCGGTGAAGTAGCCGCGGCCCATTCAGGCACCGGCAACGCCGGTGCCCGCCATCCTGCCGGCAAGAACGGCGCCACTGCATGTTCTTGCCGCGCCCGCTGTTTTCCAGAGTTGCGATCCATCGGTCCGCGCGTGACCCGCGGCCGGCGGCCGCCCTCTGCCAGTCGAAATCGGCTGCCGCGCCTCTGAGGCCGGCAGTATCCAGCGTAAGAAGAGAGGTAACCACTATGAAACGAAATATCCTGATTGTTGGCGGCGGTTTTGCCGGGCTTTGGGCAGCGCTCGGTGCGGCGCGTGTCATCGATATGGAGCGCGAAGCCGGCTCGGATGTCGAAATCACGCTGGTGTCGCCCTACCCCGAGCTTCACGTACGGCCGCGCCTGTATGAAGTCAATCCCGAGCAGATGGCGGTGCCGTTCCTGCCGTTGCTGGATGCCGTCAACGTGAACTTCATTGAAGGCACGGTCGAGCGTATCCATCCCGCGGACCACTGCGTGGATGTCACCACGGCGGGCGGCGAGACGAAATCCGTCAACTACGACCGTCTGGTCCTGACCAGCGGCAGCCGCCTGTTCCGTCCGCCACTGCCCGGCCTGGCCGAGCATGCATTGGCCGTGGACCAGCTCGGCGACGCCGTCGAGCTGCGCGAGCACCTGGAAAGCCTGGCTTCGAAGCCGGACACTGCGGCCCGCAATACCTTCGTTGTCGTGGGCGGTGGATTCACGGGGCTTGAAGCGGCAACGGAACTGCCGGAGCATCTCCGTACCGTCCTCGGCGAAAACGTCCGCCCGCGCATCATCATCGTGGAGCGCTCGGACGCCGTCGCTCCGGATCTGGGCGCCGGTCCGCGGCCGGCGGTCATCGAGGCACTGAATCATCTCGGCATCGAAACCCGCGTAGGCGCGGGCGTGGTGTCGGTGGATGCCGGCGGGGTCGTCACAGCTACCGGCGAGCGCATCGACGCCAACACCGTCATCTGGACGGGCGGCATGGTGGCCAGCGGATTGACCGCGCAGGTATCGCCGAACGTTGATCGCCAGGGCCGCATGGAAGTGACTGGCGATCTTCGCGTGACCGGTGCGAAGGACATCTTTGCCGCAGGCGACGTGGTGCGGGCACTTACCGACGACGAGGAGCACTACTCGCTGATGTCGTGCCAGCACGCGCTGTTCATGGGCCGATTCGCCGGCTATAACGTTGCCGCCGACCTGCTTGGCATCCCGACCATCGAGTACCGCCAGCCTTTCTATGCCACCTGCCTGGATCTGGGCGCGTGGGGCGCGGTCTATACCGAAGGCTGGGACCGGCAGGTCAAGCTGACCCACGCGGAAGGCAAGGCGCGCAAGCAGATGATCAACACACAATGGATCTACCCGCCTGCTCCCGATCGCGAGCAGGCGCTTGCGGCAGGCAATCCGCATATCAGCTACGAATAAGACGTTCTGCTTTCTCCCTGTTGGCCGACGCCTTCCCCTCCGGGGCGTCGGTTTTTTCTTGCCCTCCGTCTGGCATCGAGGCAATCGCCGTTCGCGTGCCGCTGAAAGGGCCGTGGATCGGCAAGCCGCTTTACCGGATCGTCACAAGTCAGCAGCCCGGGCGGCGTACTCCCACCACCCGGGGCACCGGCCAGGTTACAGCAGGCAGATCCCCAACTTCCCGTATTACCTCGTTGCCACACGGGCGCAAGCCAGCCCCCCGTGAGAGCGCGTTCGTCCCTGCGTCCTGAAGTCATCTGTCAGGCGTTGGCCGCGTGCGCGCTGTTCCCGGGCCAATCAGTTTTGGCACCGTGATGGGCGCACGCAAGAAGTACTAAGGAAGCACAGCCCCTCTCATGCAGTTCGAATTGGTAATAAGCGCGGGCGTAGAATCTCACCTGAAGACGCCATCGAGAGACGTCACGTCATCGACAATCATTTGAGGAGATTCCATTGAAGCCGTCGAGGAACCACTTGGTTGCGCTGCTGCTCGCCATGTCCAGCACCGCCCACGCCAGCTATCCGGACCGCCCCATCAAGCTGATCGTGCCGTTCCCGCCCGGACAGGCCACTGACATCTTTGCACGCGCCCTGGCCGAGAAGCTTGGCAAGCAGCTCGGTCAGTCAATCGTGGTGGAAAACCGCGCCGGTGCCGGCGGCAACATCGGCATGGAAGTGGCTGCGAAAGCCCCGGCCGATGGCTACACGCTTGTCATGGGCGGCAGCGCAATGGCCATCAACCAGACGCTTTACAAGAAGGTTAACTACGATCCACGCCAGGACTTCGCGCCGATCTCGGGTGTGTTCTCGGTGCCGTTGATCTTCCTGGCCACGCCGCAATCGGGCTTCACGTCATTGCGCGACCTGATCGCCAAAGCCAAAGCCGCACCGGGCAAGTACAGCTACGCCAGCGCCGGCATCGGCGGCACCCAGCACCTCTCTGCAGAAATGCTCAAGGCACAGACCGGCGTGTTTATCGTGCATATTCCCTACAAGGGCAGCGGCCCCGCGCAGGCGGACTTCCTGGGCAACCAGATTCCGCTGATGGTCGATTCCGTCACCGCCGCGATGCCGCTGATCCAGACCAACAAGGCCGTGCCGCTGGCCGTAACAACGTCAAAGCGTGTGCCGCAGTTGCAGTCGGTGCCGACTGTGCGTGAAGAAGGCGTACCGGGTTTCGAAGCGCTTGGATGGGCGGTGATAATGGCGCCCGCGGGCACGCCGCCGGCTATCGTCAAGCAACTCAATGCGGAGACGGTGAAGGCGCTGCAATCGCCTGATCTGCACAAGTTCATTACCGACCGAGGTTCGGAGCCGATGCCGATGACGCCGGTTGAGACGGGAAAGTTTGTGGATAGCGAGATTCGGAAATGGGCGACGGTAGTGAAGCGGTCGGGAGCAACGGCCGATTGAGGGCCCATTGGTTCAGAGCGCGGCGGCGATTACGCCGAAGGCATAGACGAGCTGGTGTTCATGGCTGCCTTTCTTGAGAGCGAGAGCCTCGTGCTACCCGGCGGCGCTGGCACGCTTGCACGCATGAACCATCGCGGGCCCGGCAGGCCGCCGATCGGTTGCAGCGACTGCTTTCAGAAAGGACCCAGCGACGAGGCCGCGACCAAGGTGCTTGGCACTCAGAAGTTCGCCTCGATGGCCATCCTGGCGCCCTCGGGCACCTCGTTCGGAATGACCCGGTGCGCAAGAATCGCGTAGCTTCGAGCAGCCGCCACTGCCGTGGGATTCACCAGCCGCTTCGGGCCTCCCAACCACGCAAAATGATCTCTCCCGTCGTCACTACTGAACCAGGCAAAGTCGCCGATGCAGTCAAGGCCGCGCTTCACCATCTTCAGCAGCGCCAGTGCTTCCTCTGAAACACCTAGGTGCCGTCCTGTGTCATGAATGACCGTGGCCAGATTGCGGAGCTTGTTGGTCGAGGTGCCTTCCCCGTTCGCCTGGCCAGGTAACAGCTCGACGACCAGAATCCCCCTGTGCGCAGTGATGCGTGCATGCTGCATAGATCCTCCCAACGGATGCCTGTCGCCTTACGACCTTCTGCATTGACCTAGCAAGTTTTCGGCCAGGCCTTGCCAAATGTGCAGCTTACAGTCCCTGCATGACATTACGACGCGGCGTTGGCATGCGGACGCGGCATGGGGCGCGGCATGGGGCGCGGCATGGGGCGCGGCGATCGACGGCCGGCGGGCCCCGCCAGGCCAAGCCGATTGCTGACGCCGGTGTGGCGGGATTGGTGCGGTGTTGGTACCGGCCCGGCAGTTTCCGCTGACCGTTGGACTGCAGGCGACTCGCCCTGCTGGCCGGGAGCGAATGGATCTCGTTGTTTGCCGTCGTCGTGACGGCAAAGCAGGCACGAAATTGGTGCACTCATTCAATGCCGCTGGGAGAAGTCCCAGCATCGAATGCGCCCGCCCTCGCAGCCGACTTGGTGCACTTAAGGACGTGCGCCAAGGCGGCCCGCAAATCACACCAGCGCAACCCGTCACTCCTATGGCAAGGCACTGCCCTATCCTTGCTATTGGAGGCTGCGCGCGGCAATCCTGCCGTCGGGCATAGGAATAGGCTGTTAATCAGGATCGCGTCAAGAAAGCGAGGGAAATCGGCCCTTTGCCGATTTCCCCGAGTCTTGCCGCCAGGCCCGCAGGCGAGCCGGTTCGCTCGCCACCCGACCCTTCCTGGAGGATTCGAATGACAATCGCTAGCGCAGTTTCCGCTCCGCTAGCCGGGGCGTTGATGTGCCTGTGCATCGGCAACGCCAACGCCATCGGCATGCAGGTGTCGTCCACTTCGTACGCCGAGGGAGCCACGATCGCTTCGCTGTATGCGCATGATGGCATTGGCGGCGACCAGAAGCCCTGCGGTGGCAAGGGCGTGTCGCCGCAGGTCTCGTGGTCGAAGCTTCCCGCGGGCGCAAAGTCCGTCGCCATCCTGATGTATGACATGGACGGCGCCGCCGGTCTCGGGGTCTCGCATTGGGTCGCCTACAACATTGCCGCGAATCGCGGTCAGCTGAAGGAAGGCGAAGGCAAGGCGGACGGGCCTGGCATCGCAGTCGGCAAGAACGTGCGTGGCGAGGCGGCGTACCGCGGTCCCTGCGCGCCAACCGGCGAGACGCCCCACCATTACGTCGTTACGGTCATCGCGACGGATCTGGAGCCGAACCTGCCTCCTGGCATGACGCGCGACGAACTGATGGCTCTGCTCAAGGGGCATGCCCTGGAGGCCCAGAGCTTTGTCGGACGGTTTGGGCGGTGAAGGGCCCGGAGCTTCCGCTTCGGCCGAACTTCAGTCGCGCATGGAAGTATGTGCGAACGTCTGTAAATCGATAGCAGGCGGCAGGTGTGCTGCTGGTCAGCTAACGTCATTTTCTACCGACGAGATACTGCACCCCTTCCAGGCCAGATCGCTCTGAGTGCCGGACGGTGGCAACGGGACCACTTGCCGTCTGCTGCGCCACCATGGGGCGACATACGAGCTTTATGTTTGAAAATTCTACGGCACCGTGTTCATTGGCATGCGCCTATGGCAAACGATGCTATCGCCGCTGCCATGGCGCCATTGGGCTAGCGCCGGATCGCCTTGCACGTTGACCCCCAGGGCCACCACGGCCAGGTCGCCAGCCATTGCGCGCATCGGGGCCGGCGCAATGCCCGCCGCCAGGGCATCGCCGAGTTGATGCACCCATGGCTCCCGAACTCTCCCCCTGGCTGCCGGCGACCAGGAGCAGGCCCGTCGGTTGCGATACTGCCGCGCAGCCATCAGTTGCCACGCAGTGGGGTTCAGCATATCGTGGAAAACCGATATCTCGACGCCGGCACTATCGAAATCGACTGCGGTTCGCGCTGACAGCGCGACTGACTCGCCGTTCAAAGGAGATATCCATCACCGCCCCTTGCGTGAAGCGCTCCCGGGGATAGTGTTCAAGTGCGACACGCGTCGCACTTGAACACTAGTTGCCTTCAGGGTCGACGCTGGCATTATGTTTGCCACTGGATTTCCTCACCACCTCAGTCTTTGCGTCGTTCTGGCACGAGGCATCCTGCAACGTGACATGCCCCGTGGCGCTTCGACATTAATAGATGGCCTGGCCCGCGGCATTTGTGGCCGTGACGAACATCGCGATTATCAGATGTCTCAGAGCGCGAACCCCTCGTCAGCCATCGCGACCCGATATGGCCATCTCGCTTGAATGGTCTAGAGGACAATACCGTGCTCGGCCGTTGGCGCGGGGAAATCGCGCTTCTCGCCAAGCATGTCCATGAGTTCGTGTTCGATCTTCCGGCAGATCTGTGCCATGGGCACATCATTGGCGTTTCCTTCGAACGGGTTCTCCGTGCTTTCGCCCACTTGCTCCAGCGCGAGGTACATCCACGAGATCATCGTGCTGAATGGAATGACCAGCCAGATCATGTTGCCATGCATGATGCCTGAAACGTTGGCATTGAGCTTTTCGAACTCCGTAAGAATGCCAAAAGGCAGCAGCAGGCAAAAGGTACGGACAAAGAGCTTATTGATGACCGCATATTGCCTGGGATACGGAAAGTCCTTGATACGCTCCGCCCGTCCTTGCTGCGCGAAGAAGCCCCTGAGCGATCCTGCCAGCTCCAAATAGAAGGCATTGCTGATTTCGCCGGCGTCAAGCAACCACTTGATCCTCGCTGACTGCGTTCCGAGCAACCGGGTTGTCTTGATCTCGGCGTGCAAAACCGAGTCGAGCTCGGCCTGGGGCAGATACCGCGCAAGCGCCTGTTCCAATGGAGTCTCCCATTCTGGGACCCGGTAGTACTTCCGGTACTCCAAGTTGGATACCTTGCCCGCATTTTCCCAGATCCTTGGGGTTCTCAGTTGATAGCGGAGCGCCGTCAGCCACGCGCAATGCCGGAGAATCAGTTCCCGCCCGGCCGCCTGCCCTGCCAGAAGGTCCCGGCTCATCACACCCAGAAACCGGCTGCCATTCAGGATATCAGTCCAGATCTGCTGTGCCTCCAAGGCCCTGCTGTAGGTCTGCACGTTCCGGAAACCCACGATGAATGACGTGGCGGTGCCCAGCAGCACCACAACCGAGACCGGGATCGACAGCCATTTCAGCCCGAAGAACTGATAAAGGACAACGGGCAGCGAACCGCATGCCAGCGAAGCATAAAGTTGCCGTCTCGACCAGAACGTGAACTCGGATAATGTGTACGATTTTCCCAGGTGCATGGTGCGCATCTCGCGGCGGTGTGGCAAGTCGCAGGGAGAACGGCCGAACCGTCTCAGTCAGCGGACCTCGTTCACCGACGCCGAAATGGAGCGTCG
Source organism: Cupriavidus sp. PB-02 (assembly GCF_058252315.1). NCBI lineage: Bacteria > Pseudomonadati > Pseudomonadota > Betaproteobacteria > Burkholderiales > Burkholderiaceae > Cupriavidus > Cupriavidus sp. PB-02. Next base: position 278,133 of record NZ_CM177695.1, on the reverse strand, counting down.
CGAGCGTTCTCTGATCTCATGTTGGCAGACAAGGTGTCAATCAAGGGGCAAGAAGCCTCATTGCCATTGGCGTGGCATTGCCCAATGAGATTCTTCAGTTCCGCTCGCAATCGTCGCAAATCCTTCAATCTTTCCTCCACAAGACTGAGCTTTTGCTCGGCCAGTGCGCGGGCTGTGCTGCACGTGCCGCCATCGTTCTGTCGCAGCAGTACTCGGACTTCATCCAGGGTGAACCCGAGCGACTGGGCCTGGCGAATGAAATGAAGCCGCTGCAAGCTCTGTTGCGAATACTGGCGAATGGCGCCATAGGCACGCTCTGGCACCGGCAGCAGCCCGCACCGATGGTAGTAGCGTACCGTCTCCACGCCAACACCAGCCGCCTTGGCCAGCTTCCCGATTGTCAGTGTGTGCTCCATCGCTTGACTCCGTACCTTGGTACGGACCTAGGCTATTCCTAAACCGCACATAAGGGAAGGGCGAATTGCATTTCGATGGGCAACGCCGGGGATCAGGTCGCCAGGCACGGTGACCGTCTACTGCCCATCGGCAGTGATGGCAAAGGAAAATGATGAGCGCCGTCAAGCTGCAGTCAATCATCACCTGCCCCAAGTGCGCGCATGCAAAAGAAGAAACTATGCCCATTGATGCCTGCCAGTGGTGCTATGAGTGCGAGCGCTGCCACGCGGTACTAAGGCCCAAGGCCGGTGACTGCTGCGTCTTCTGCTCGTATGGCACCGAAAGGTGCCCGCCCATGCAGCAACAGTCTTGCTCGTGCTGTTCGCCGACGTCTGGGACTTCTCGCTGAATCGCATCACTCACGCAGGCCATTGCTGTTCCAGGCCAGAATTCGACGGGCGCGATCAACGAGATCAGTGGACGAAATGGTAGCTCTTCTGTTGCCGGCGCAGGCACAGCGATGCATGACGTACCCTCGATGCGGCTTCTCCCGGATGACCAGCTCTTACCCAGCCACGCTTGTCCGCGGGAACGTGTTTTTGCTCGACAGTACGCGGCGACGCCCGTTACACGTCGCGGGAAAAATTTAGAGAGGGGTCATTATGCAATCGCGGATCATTCGCGTTCTGCCCGCAGAACATGGTTGGGCATTGGAGTTCGGCGAACTCAATATAATGGCCCAGAGATTTCCGACCATGGAAGCGGCAATCGCTGCGGGTTGGGACGTGGCCAGGCGAGAGAACGCCGAATTGCACATACATCGTCACGACGGGGATGTGCACTTGCACAACGCGTGCGGCGACAAGCAACGGGAGCCGCAGCGGTGACGCCGCACTAGCCCGCCGGAAAAATTCCGCCAATCAGTCCAAAATTGGCCAATGGCCGCGTTGACCGAAGCTTCGGTCGTTCGCAGAGTGGGCGTGCGAACGTCCGTAGGGGTCGGGAAGCGCCGACCGGCGCCCTCCACTCAGTTGGCCGCAGTCGGCCCCCATCGCTCTCACCGCCGCCGCTATTCTGAAAAGCAACCCGCCGGATTTTTGCAAGTGGGTGCCGGGACTCGTTCGCCGATGGTGTCCGCCCTGCTGGCCGGCACCGTCCGGAGCCGCGCGGGCGCAACTGGCAACGTGGCTCGGGAAGTACTATCCTCCCATGGGCTCAGGTAAGGAGGCCAGATGTCGCAAAGTTCTCGGCATTTTCGCAAAGCGAATCTCACTGTTCTCTGCGTGGCAGGCTTGCTCGTTTCGTGTACCACACCGAGGCTATCGGCTCCGCCCGAACTCCAACCCGCCGACGCGCGTGGAACGATCGCGGTGCTGCACGCATCCGGTGTACAGATTTATCAGTGCAAGCGCGCGAGCGACGGCCGGTTGCTATGGACCTTTTCGGCCCCGGAAGCAACCCTGAAGGACGACACCGGACAACTCGTCGTCAAACACTACTCTGGGCCGACCTGGGAAGCGCCTGACGGCAGCAAGGTGACCGGCAAGGTGCTGCGACAGACGCCCAATGCGCAGGAGCCGGACAGCATTCCACTCTTGTTGTTGCAGGCAACGAGCACCGGCGGGGCTGGCCTGCTTGCGAGGACGCGTTACGTGCAACGGCTGAATACGCAAGGCGGACAGGCCCTCCCTCAGGCCTGCACCCAGGAGGGACAGGAGAATCGCATGCCGTATCGGTCGGACTACGTCTTCCTGGAATAGGCAAGGTGAGGCTGGCAGGTGCCGTGCCGGTTAGGTGCTGCCCGCTGGCAGTGGCCTGCTGGTTGTACAGTTTGGTGACACCGCAAGTCCCGTAGTATTGAATCAACCAGGGCACTGTCGCTACGTTCAGAATCGCATCCTTTCAATAAAGACGAGAAACCCGCGCCCGGCTAGGCGGCGCGGATATCGTCAACGCATGGGCTTGGGAGGCTCAGAAGGGCTGGTGTTCAGAGGACGAACTAGATTGGCTCATCCGACGGCTCGGCGTGCTGCTGCAGGCAAAAGCAGATGGCTAGGAGGGAAGCGTGCCGCTTCAACTGAAGGATGCCATCGACAAGCTGTACCGCCCGCCGAAGGACGGTACACGCCAGGTGTTGGCTGTGTCGAGGGATGTGGCGGAGAGGCTGCCGCGATTGGGGTCGGTTGCAGTCATCTCCGTGACTGCGCCTGGAAGGCCACCGGCTAGCCTAGGTGGTTTCGAGCGCGTCCTACGGCAAAGTTTCGCGGACGTAGACTTCATGAACCCGGACCTTTCGGCTAGGGCCAAGGAGAAGCTCGCATATGCCTTCCGGCCGGAGCATGCAGAAGCGATTCGGGAGTTCGTGCAGGAGCTACCGGCGCAGGTGACAACTATCGTCGTGCACTGTGAAGGCGGGTATTCGAGGTCGTGCGCAATCGCGCTGGCACTGAACCGGCTATATGGCTACTCCACCGAGATAGAACGCACTGCCCATGCGAATCAGTCAGTCGCGAATCTGCTCATGCAGATCCACACCCGCCGTGGCGACTGACCTCACCTTTTTGCCGCGTGGGTCCGATGGTGGTATATATTGAAAAAAGACGAATTGAGGTTTGGCTACCTCTCGACTCGTCCGACGGGAGCGCGTCCGTAATGACGGCGCAAGGGTCGAGAAGGTAAGCGGAAGCCACATTTCGAAGCCGTATCAGTCGACTTCCAAAATGTGCCTAAAGGTTGAGAAGCCCATACGCGGCGCGGGTTTCCGGGCGATTTTGGCCTCCCCTCTCAACCTTTAATAGGTTGCTTCTCAACCTTTAATACTCCGGCACAACGGTTGCCGGCTATGAGATAAGCCGCAACCTACAGAAACTTAAATAAATTCATCCCCTGAATCTGCATAAACGACTGCTGCGCCCCCTGCAGCGCCATCTGCCGCTGGTAGTACTCGGTAATCGCCGCCGCATAGTCCAGGTCCTGGATACCAGATAGCGTCTGCGAATATGTCAGGTCGCGGTTGGTCCCCACATCATCCAGCGCATCCAGCTCCTGCATGCGCGAGCCCACCGACGAACGCACCGTCAGCACATTGTCGAGCGAGTTGGAGAACTGGCGCGTGGCGGTGGCCAGCACGTTGTTGAGGTTGGCCTGGCTGCTGGCGGTGGAGTTGGGCTGGCGCAGCGTGTCGATCACGGTCTGCAGGTTGGCGAACATGTCGGTGCCGGCCTCGCTGGCGGGCTGCATGGTCAGGGTGTCGCCGTTCTTGGGATCGCCTGTGACGTTGAAGCTGACACCGCCCACTTCGATATGTGCCGGCGAGTTGTAGGCGAGAGGGCCCGCCACCACTGGCGGCGGAGCCGGCACTGACAGGTCGGTGACGCTGTATTCCATCTGGCCGGCGGCGTTGGCCTGGAAGGTGACCTGCAGCGAATGGCCGTACAGCGCATTGCTCGGATCGGTGGTGGATACCGTGCCAAAGCTGGCGCTGCCGGTATTGGCGCTGTTGCCCTTGACCACGTAGCCGGCGCCGCCAGTCACGCTCATGAAGACCTCGCGGCCGTTGTTGCCGGCCGGCATCTGGCGGGCCACGTCGACCTGCAACAGTTGCTGGCCGGTGTCGCCGATGTAGTTGCCGGCACCAGTGCTCTGCGTGAACGGCGCATTGCCGGAGCGGGTGCCGCCGAACAGGTACTGCCCGTTGCCGTCGTCGGAGTTGGCCAGGCCGAGCAGCTGGTTGTACAGGCCTTCGAGCGAGGTTGCCACCGAGGCACGGTCGCTGTCGCTCATGGTGCCGTTGCCGGCCTGCACCAGCAGCGTCTGGATATTCTGCGTGATGGTGGTGACCGACTGCAGCGCGTTCTCCTCTGCGCTCAGGGCGATATTGGCCTGGTTGCGCGAGGTGGCGTACTGGCCGTTGACGGCCTGCGCCTGGCTAACGCCCAGCGCGCGCGTGGCGCCGACCGGGTCGTCGGAGGGCGTGAGGATGCGGCGGCCGGTGCCGAGCTGCTGCTGGATATGCAGCAGCGAGCCCTGCTGGTAGTTCATCGACGCCAGGCCTTGCTGGTACAGGGTGGAGCTTGCAACGCGCATGGTGATTTACCTCTCGAATCCGTAGGGCTTGAACGATTCAGACGCCGATGCCGATGATGGTGTCGAACAGCGAGCTGGCGGTCTGGATGACCCGCGCGTTGGCCTGGTACAGCTGCTGGAAGCGCAGCATCGACACGGTTTCCTCGTCCATATTGACGCCGGACACCGACTGCTGCGCGGTCTTGATCTGGGTGGTGATGCTGTCCTGCGAGGCCGAGGCGATCTTGACCGACTTGGCCCGCGTGCCGACGTCGTTGACCAGCTGCGCATAGGCTTCGCTGAAGCTGGACACGCCGCCGATGGTCTTGGCGTTCTGCAGCTTGGCCAGCGTCAGCATGTTGCCGTTGTCCTTCACCCCGCCGGCATTGCTGCCCAGCGTGAACGAGTCGCCCGCCTTGGGCGCGCCGCCGAAGCTGAACGTCAGGCCATTGATGGTGTAGTCGGTATTGCTGCCGTTGGGCACGCCGACCGGCGCCGGCACCAGCGGCGCACCGCCGGCGTCGGTGAAGACGTAGTTGGTGCCATCGAAGGTGGCGGTGATCTTGCCGGCCGGCAGCGTAAAGCCCGGGGCGACATTGCTCAGGCTGGCGGTGCCGCTGCCCTTGTTGGTGGCCGCCGCATCGGCGCGTGCCGGCGAGGCCGCGGCGATCTTGGCCGGGTCGGTAATCGCCATGTCGAAGCCAGTGGCGGCGTTGCGCGTGGGCTGGATCGTGAACGAATCGTTGGTGCCCATCGCCGCGTTGATCTGCACGGAGAAGCCGTCGGCGGTGAACGCCAGCGGATAGGTCGCGCCGCCCCCCGGTACCGGCGTGACCACCTGCTTGTTGTCTGACAGCCGCGTCAGCGTGTAGTTGGTGCCGTCGAAGTGCAGGGAGTAGTCGCTGGTGGTCAGCGCCGAGGCGTTGTTGATCGTGGCCGTTGCGACCGTGGTAATGGCGGTGTTGTTAGCGTTGGGCAGCACGGTGGCGGTGCCCAGCTTGAACATGTCGGTGCCGACGGCGCCGTTCAGGTCCATGCCCAGCTTGTGCTGCGCGTTGAAGCTCTCGCCGATCGCCAGCGACAGGCGGCCGATCGCGCTCTGCGCAGCATCCAGGGTCTCGGTGCGGAACTGCAGCAGGCCGCCCAGCGAGCCGCCCTTGATCGCGCCCGCCTCGCTTTCATACACGCTGCCGTTGGGCAGGGTGTAGGCGACGACGGTGCGGTTTGGATCGGCTGCCGAGGGCACGGCCTTGAGGTCGTACGAGTCGCTGCCCATCACCAGCGGCTGGCCGTTGCCGACGAACACGTTGTAGGTGCCGCCGTCCTGCACCACCACCTTGGCGCCGACCAGCTTGGTCAGCTCGGCCACGGCCTGGTCGCGCTGGTCGAGCAGGTCGTTGGGCGGCTGGCCGCCGGAAGCGGCCTTCAGGCGCGTGATTTCCTGGTTCAGGTTGGCGATCTGCTTGGTGTAGGCATTGACCTGCGAGACCGCGGTGCCGACCTGGTCGTTGACACCGGACTGCAGCTGCTTGAAGTAGTTGCTGGCCGAACGAACCTGCCCCACCAGTGCCTGGCCGGCCGAGAGCATGCCCTGGCGCGCGGCCGGATCGGCCGGCGTGTCGGCCACGGCCTGCACCGCCGCGAAGAATTTCTGCATCAGCGGTGCCAGGCCGCCCTTCTGGTCGGCCAGCAAGTTGTCGATCTGCGCGATCTGGTCCGAGTACGCCGCCAGCGATGCGCTGGCCGAGGTGGCGCCGCGCAGCTGGCCGGTCAGGAACTCGTCATAGACGCGGATCACCGTGGTGGTGTTGGAGCCGTAGCCGTAGAAGCCCTGGCTGGTGTACTGGCCGCCGGCCGAGGCCACGATGGTGTTCTGGCGCGAGTAGCCCTCAGTCGCCGAGTTGGCGAAGTTGTGGCCGGTCGTCGTCAGCGCGTTCTGCGCGGTGTTCAGGCCGGAAAGACCAATACTGAAGAGAGACATTGTGCAATGACCCTGGTTTTGTTGGACTGCCGCGGCGTGGGCCGGCGGTGGTGGATGTGGGAGATATCGGCTGGTTGGGGGCGGGACTTTAGTGGGGCGAGTGGAAGATTGGGCATGTTTGCTTAGCTGCAAACGGCGGCGCGTGGCAGGCGCTCGGCCAGGACGCCATCACGTCGCGCCCTGCAAGTTTGCCCCCCTCTCCCGCAGGGCTTGCCTTTACCCACAACTTCCGGCGGCTTACTCGTTTTTCTGGAAGATCCGATACATTTCGGTGATTTCGTGCAGGGCGAGGAAGCCGCGCCACAGGACGGTGGCTCCCGGGGGATCGTCGTTTTTGCGACCCAGGTAGCCACCGAGCTTGGCGATCCAAAGGACAGCTTCGCTGAGTTTGGGCGCCTGCTCCGGTGGCTTGGTGGTGCCGTGCGTGCGGCAGTACAAAGCCCGCCATTCGAGCGATTGCAGTAGCACCGAGCAAGGGATATCGGCTTCGAGCCGGCCCAGCATGGTCGCGTACATAATGCGCCAGCCGATCACGGCGAACAGCGCCGTGGCCCGCAGGAACCGCTCCAGCGTCCCGAACTGCCGGGCCTCGATCTGGCAGCCACTTTTCAGGACACGATGCCAGGATTCAATGGTCCAGCGCCGGGCGTACCAGCTCAGCCGTTCGAGCACATCTTCCAGCGTTTGGGTGGGCATCGAACTGAGCAACATCCATTCGAGCGGCTCAACGCCTTCGGGCGGCTCGATTTCCAGCGCGTGAATGGCAAACACTTCGAGACTCGGTAGCCCCTCTGCACCGCGGCTGCGCGGCGCTCGCAGTTGGACCGGCACACAGCGCAAAGCCAGTCGGGCACTACGTGCCTGCCTGGCGCCGGACCTGGGCACGTGCAGTACGGTCTCCCCAAGTACAGGAGCCGCGGCAACCGTCTCCCACAGATACTTCTCTGGGTGGTCCACGCCCCGATTCCAGGCGGCCCGCACCAACCAGTCCACCCCCGCTGGGCGCGGCGCCAGAAACACGTCATACACATCGCCCTCGCGATCGCTGACGGCAACAAGGTGCGTGTCCGGACACTGCATCTTGAGCGGCTCAAGGCATTCCAGCCCCTCCAGCCACTTCACGCTTTCCTTCTCGCGAATGGACAGCGCCCGGCGCTGCCTGGCCTTGCCCGATGCTTGCGGCGCACGCACCCACGTCTTCATGCTCAACACGCCCAGTGGCAGGCCCTCAGGCGTCACCGCCAGCACGCTGTGCAACATGAATCCGTGCAAATTGCCGCCCGTGCCGTGACCAAGTCCCTCAGTCGCGGGCAAATTTGCCAGATTGAATTCCGTGGTGTCCTGCACCGTCAGGACGACAGGCACCTGCTGCATGCGACCCACGGTTTGAGCGACGTGGCTCGCCAGTATTCCGTCCGGGTCAACCGCCTCATTATCAAAGAAGCGATATGCCGCCTTGAGTTGGGCACCACTCAAGGCCTGCGGGAACGAAACATGGGCCTTTTGCGCCAGTCCGCGCGCCAATGCCACAAGGCGCTGCGTGCGACGTGCATCGCCCAACTGAGCGCCACCGAATTCGTCGCTGGCCCAATCTTCCAGATCTTCCGTATCAGGCAAAATTGCCACCACTGATTGTCAACTTCACCCGAAGTTAACACCGTCCAATCCGGTTTACAACCTTTCCTATCGAGATGTGGGTAAAGGCAAGCCCGCAGGGCGGGAGTGGGGTGGCCTTGTTCAGGCGGTGTCAGCAACGGCTGGCGCTGGAGCTATGGCCCAGCCCTCAGACCGCCACCTTCTTCATGATCTTCACCAGCTTGTGCCCATACGCCGGATCCGTGGCATAACCCGCGCGTTGCAGCCCATGTGCCGCTTCCTCGGCCGATGCCGCGCTCACCACCCCCGCATAGCGCGGGTTGGTGGTCAGCAGGCGCGCGTAGTCGGCACAGGCTTCGTCATACGAGCCATAGGCCCGGAACTTGGCCCGCACCTTCTGCGGCTGGCCGTCGACATATTCCGTGGTGGTGATCTCCGCCACACGCCCCTTCCAGTTCGCGCCAGCCTTGATGCCGAAGACGTTGAACGTGGTGGAGCCGTCCGCGTGCGTGATCTCGCGCTGGCCCCAGCCGGATTCCAGCGCGGCCTGGCCGACGATCAGCCGTGCCGGCACGCCGCTGGCGCGCGCGGCAGCCTCCGCCGGTGCGGCCATGCGAGCCACGAAGGCGCTGACATGCGCCGGCGCGTCGTCCGGGAGCCGGCCAAGCGAGTCTTCACCCTGGCCGCGGTCGGCATAGGACTGCGGCTGGTACTGGCGCAGGCCCGCCATGGGATTCCAGTTCTGCCCCGGCACGATGGTGCCGATGGCCGGAAGGTCGGCGAGTTCTCCGTTGTCGGAAGGCATGGCACCGGCGCCGCGGCTGTCCAGCAGGCGCGCCATCTCGGCATCCGCGGCCTTGCCCGACTCGGCCGGGCTCATCGCATTCATGCCGGCCGGCATCGGCGTGCCGGCCGCGCGCGCCAGCTGGCGCACCATCACCTCGGCCAGCCCAATCCCGCGCGACGACATCTGCTGCGCGAGCTGCTGGTCCATCATGGACATGTAGAGCTTGCTCTGCTCGTTGTCGAAGATGCCGTCCTGCGGCGTGGCGTCGCGCATGCTCTTGAGCACCATCTGCGTGAACACCGCCTCGAACTGCCTGGCCGCGGCCCGCAGCGTGCTGGCATCCGCGCCATTGCGGGCGCTGTGCTTGAGCGCCTCGAAGCCCTGCGTATCCAGCGCGAAGCGCTGCGTCAGCTCCGCCTGCGGAGGTAGTGCCGTGCTCATGTCAGATCACTTCGAGCTCTGCGCGCAGCGCACCGGCCGCGCGCATGGCTTCCAGGATGGTCTGAAGGTCGGCCGGGGTCGCGCCCAGCGCGTTCAGGCCTTTGACCACGGCGGCCAGCGACGCGCCCGCCTTGACCACCTGCAGCGAGCCACCCTGCTGCCGCATGTCGATCTGCGACACCGGCGCCACCACCGTCTGCCCGCCGCTGAATGGCGCGGGCTGGCTAATCACCGGCTGCGTGTTGATCACCACCGACAGGCTGCCGTGCGCCACCGCGCAGTCTTCCACCGTCACCGCCTGGTTCATCACGATCGAACCGGTGCGGGCGTTCAGGATGACCTTGGCGGCCGCCTTGGCGGGGGTCACGTCGAGATTCTCGATGCGGGCCAGGAAGCCCACGCGGGCCGCTGCCGAGGCCGGCGCGCGCACCTGCACCACGCGGCCGTCCAGCGCCGCGGCGACACCGCCGCCCATCGAACGGTTGATGGCTTCGACCACTCGCTCGGCGGTGCCGAAGTCGGTGTCCTTCAGTTCGAGGTTGAGCACGCCGCCGTCCGGCTGGAACGCCGCGACCGCGCGCTCGACGATGGCGCCGTTGGCGATGCGTCCCACCGCCAGCTGGTTGACCTGCACCTTGCTGCCGTTGGCCGACGCGCCCGCGCCGCCCACCAGCATATTCCCTTGCGCGATGGCATAGACCTGGCCGTCGGCGCCCTTGAGCGGCGTCATCAGCAGCGTGCCGCCGCGCAGGCTCTTGGCATTGCCCATCGACGACACCACCACGTCAAGCTGGCTGCCGGGCTGCGCAAAGGCCGGCAGCGAAGCCGTGACCATCACCGCGGCCACGTTCTTGAGCTGCATGTTCTTGCCGGCCGGCAGCGTGATCCCCAACTGCGAGAGCATGTTGGTCAGGCTCTGCGTAGTGAACGGCGTCTGCATGGTCTGGTCGCCGGTGTTGTCCAGGCCGACCACCAGGCCGTAGCCCACCAGCGGGTTCTCGCGTACGCCCTGGAAGGTGGCCAGGTTCTTCAGGCGCTCGGCCTTGGCGCCGGTGGCGAAGGCGCCGAACGCCACGCCGAGTGCCAGGCTGACCACGCTCACGCGCAGCAGGCGGGACAGGATATAGGCGAGCATGGAAGCGGACATGGCGCGGTCAGAACGGAGAAACATTGAGGAAGAAGCGCTGCAGCCAGCCCATGTTCTGCGCTTCGTCGATCACGCCCTTGGCGGTGTATTCGATGCGCGCATCGGCCACTTGCGTGGACAGCACGGCGTTGTCGCCGGTGATCGTGCGCGGGTTGACCACGCCCGAGAAGCGGATGAATTCGGCGCCCTGGTTGATGGCGAGCTGCTTCTCGCCCGAGACCACCAGGTTGCCGTTGGTCAGCACTTCCAGCACCGTCACGGTAATGGTGCCGTTGAAGGTATTGGCCGCGCTGGCGCCGCCGCTTGCCTTCATCGAATTGGCGCCGCTCATGTTGGCGTTCTGGCTCGCACCGAACAGCCCGCCGAGCGCGCGCGGCACCGCGTCGAACGCCAGCGCGCCGCTGCCGGTGCGGCTGGCGTTGGTGCCGGAATTCTTGCTGGCGTTGACGTTCTCGGTGATCAGGATCGTCAGGATATCGCCCACGTTGCGGGGACGGCGGTCCTCGAACAGCGGATTGCCAGCGTACGACGACTGGTAGATCGACCCGGAGGCCGGCCCCATCGGGCGCGGCTCGGCGCGCGCACTGGTGGGCAGTTGCACCAGCGGCTCGCGCGGCACCAGCGCGCAGCCGCCGCTGGCCAGCAATGCCACGCCGGCCAGGCAATACAGCGCACGCGCGCCCAGGCGGGAAAGCAAGGTGGCCATGTTCACTCCAATCAACCGAGCTGCGCCAGGCGCTGCAGCATCTGGTCGGACGACTGCACGGCCTTGCTGTTGATCTCGTACGCGCGCTGCGTCTGGATCATGCTGACCAGTTCTTCCACGACGTTGACGTTGGAGGACTCGACGTAGTTCTGCTGGACCGTGCCGGCGCCGTTCAGGCCGGGCACGGTGGTATTGGGCGCGCCCGAGGCGTCGGTCTGCACATACAGGTTCTCGCCCATGCTTTCCAGGCCGGCCGGGTTCATGAAGGTGGCCAGCTGCAGCTGCCCCACCTGCACGTTGGCGCTCGAGCCCGGCTGCGTCACCGACACCGTGCCGTCGCGCGCAACGGTTATCGTCTGCGTATTGGCCGGGAGGGTGATGGCGGGCTGGATCACGAAGCCGCTGGAGGTCACCAGCTGGCCGTTCTGGTCGACCTGGAACGAGCCGTCGCGGGTGTAGGCGGTGGTGCCGTCGGGCAGCGCCACCTGGAAGAAGCCCTGGCCGATGATGGCCACGTCCTTGGAATTGCCGGTCTGCTGCGGGTTGCCTTGCGTGTGGATGCGCTCGGTCGCGACCGGGCGCACGCCGGTGCCCAGCTGCATGCCCGAGGGCAGCGTGGTCTGGTCCGACGACAGCGCGCCGGGCTGGCGGATGGTCTGGTACATCAGTTCCTCGAACACCGCGCGGCCGCGCTTGAAGCCGTTGGTTGACACGTTGGCCAGGTTGTTCGAGATCACGTCCATCTGCGTCTGCTGCGCATCTAGGCCGGTCTTGGCAATCCAGAGAGAGCGGATCATGTTGGTCCTTGCTGGGGTCTTGTAAGGGCTTTGCTGGCCCGCTTGTCCGGGCCGCTGCGTCAGGCCATCAGTTGGTCGACAGCAGCTGGTTGGCGCGCTGGTCGTTGCTGTCCGCGCCCTGGATCATCTTCATCTGCATCTCGAAGCGGCGGGCATTGGCGATCATCTCGACCATTGCTTCGGTCGGATTGACGTTGCTGCCTTCCAGCGCGCCCGAGATCACGCGCACGGTGGGATCGGCTTCCAGCGCCTGCGCGCCGGCGCGCAGGCGGAACAGGCCGTCATCGCCGCGCGCGATGGCCTCGTTGGGCGGGTTGACCACGCGCAACCGGCCCACTTGCGCGAGACCTGCCGAGGCTTCGCCCGGGCCGCGCGCGGTGATGGTGCCATCGGTGCCGATGCTCACCTGCGAGCCCGGCGGCACCGCCAGCGGACCGCCATCGCCCATCACGGGCAGCCCGGTGATGGTCTGCACCTGCCCGTCCTGCGACACCTGCAGCGCGCCGGCGCGGGTGTAGGCCTCGCCGCCGTCGGGCGTCTGCACCACCAGCCAGCCGTTGCCCTGCAGCGCCACGTCGAGCGCGCGGCCGGTGTAGGTCAGCGGGCCGGCGCGCATGTCGGCGCCCGGCGTCGACGCCAGCGTGAAGGCGCGCGTGCCGGCCTCCGGCCCGACCACCGGCACCGCGCGGTACAGGTTGACCTGCGCGCGGAAGGCCGGGGTCGAGACGTTGGCCAGGTTGTTCGATACCGCCGCTTGCTGGTCGAGTATCTGCTTGGCGCCCGACAGGGCGGTGTAGATCATGCGGTCCATGGCGGCGGCTCAGCTCAGCGTGGCGATCACAGGTTGACCAGGGTCTGCATGACCGTGTCCTGCGCCTTGATGGTCTGCGCGTTGGCCTGGTAGTTGCGCTGCGCCACGATCAGGTTGACCAGCTGGCCGGACAGGTCCACGTTGGAGGCTTCCACCGCGTTCGAGCGCAGCGTGCCCATGCTGCCGCCGGCCACGCCCAGCAGGGCCTGGCCCGAGGAGCCGGTAGCGGACCAGGCGTTGTCGCCTTCCGGCTTCAGGCCTTCGACGTTGCCGAACGCGGCCATCACGATCTGGCCCAGCTTCTGGGTCTGCTCGTTGGAGTAGCTGCCGATGATGGTGCCGTCCGAATCCACGGAGTAGCCCAGCAGGCTGCCCGAGGTGTAGCCGTTCTGGACCAGCTGCTTGACGTCGTTGTCGGCGCCGAACTGCGTAGTGCCGGTCAGGTCCAGCTTCATGGCCATCGGTTGCGCGCCACCGGCGGCCGGCTGCGTCAGCGTGATGGCGCCGGCCGCGGGCGCTTGCAGTGCGCCGGCGTTGTCGAACGCCATCGTGAACGGCGCGCCACCGACCATATTGCCGTTGGCATCGGTCACGTACATGTTCCAGTCGGTGCCACCGGGAACCGTCGGGTGCGGCGGGACCGCGGGCGGGGGTGCGTCCGCGACCTTGGCGAAGTACGCCGTCAGCTGCTGCTTGTTGCCCAGCGAGTCATAGACGTTGATCGCCGTGCTGTAGTTGAACATGCTGGTGGTCGGCGGCGTGCCCGGCGCGCTGGCAAAGGGCGTGGCCGGCACCGTGCTGCGCGAATCCAGCTGGAACTTGGCCGTGATGGTGCTGGTGGCCTGCGGCGCCATCTGCGCGTTGCTGATCACCAGCGGCTGGGGCTGCACGCCGGCGCCGGCGGTCACGCCCGCCGGGTAGCCGGTGACCTGCAGGCCCTGCATGTTGGTGATGCGGCCGTCGTCCTGGCGCTGGAACTGGCCGTTGCGCGAGTAATAGATCGCGCCGTCCGGGCTGGTCATGCGGAAGAAGCCGTTGCCGTTGGTGATGGCGACGTCCAGCGAGCGGCCGGAGGCCTCGATATTGCCCTGGTTGAACGACTGCACCACCGAGTTCACGCGCACGCCCAGGCCGATCTTGCTGCCGGCGTAGACGTCGGCGAACTGCGCGGTGGACTGCTTGTAGCCAACCGTGTTCGCGTTGGCGATGTTGTTGCCAATCACATCCAGATTGGACGCGGCGGCGTTCAGGCCGCTTACCCCTTGACCGAAACCCATGGAAACCTTCCTTTGACTTAGCTGTCGTTGAAGCCGGCCCCGCGCTCGCGCGCGACCGGCGCCTGCGATTAGAGAATGCGGCGCACGTCGTCGACGTTGGCGGTCTGGCCATCGCCGAGATTGACCAGCACGCCGGTCGAGTCGCCGCTGATGCTCTGCACCTTGCCGTAGACCAGTGCCACCGGCTGCACCGAGGCGCCGTTGGCGGTGGCGGTGACCTTGAAGGTGTAGTCGCCGTCGGCCACGGCCACGCCCGCATTGTTCTTGCCGTCCCAGGGGATGTCGTGCACGCCCGCGGTCTGGCCCTTCATGTCGATGGTGCGCACCACGTTGCCATCCTTGTCCAGCACGTCGACGGTGACCGATTCGGCGGTCGACGGCAGGTCCACGCCGATCTTGCCCGGCACGCCGCCCTCGACCGAAACCTGCTTGCCCGGCACCATCACGGTGTGGCCGATCAGCGCGGCGGAGTCCATCGCGCGGCTGGCGCTGACCTGTGCCAGCAGCTGCGACAGCGTGGCGTTCATGGTCTGCATGCTGCTCACCGTGCTGATCTGCGCCAGCTGCGAGGTCAGCTGCGAGTTGTCCATCGGGTTGAGCGGATCCTGATTGTTCATCTGCGTGACGAGCATCTTCAGGAAATTTTCCTGCAGCTCGGAAGCGCTGGCGCTCCCGCTCTTGAGGGCGTCATTGATGCCCTGGGTGTTGCTGCTGACCGAGGAGGTGGTTGTCATGTGGCGGTCCGGCCCTTGCGTTCTGTACGATCTGTTGGAGGCAATCGGATGGAGAGGCTCGTCACTGGCCGATCGTCAGCGTCTTGAGCATCATGTTCTTGGCGGTGTTGAGCACTTCGACGTTAGCCTGGTAGGAGCGCGAGGCCGAGATCATGTTGACCATCTCTTCCACCGGGTTGACGTTGGGCATCACCACGTAGCCCTGGGCGTTGGCCATCGGGTGCGTAGGGTTGTGCACCATGCGGGGCGGCGACGGGTCTTCGGTGACGCCGGCTACCTGCACGCCGCCCACGTCGGTCTGGCCGGGTGTCGGCGCCATGCCGAACACGACCTGCTTGGCACGGTAGGCCTGCCCGTCTGGGCTGACCACGCTGTCGGCGTTGGCCAGGTTGGACGCGGTCACGTTCATGCGCTGCGACTGCGCGGCCATGGCCGAACCCGCGACGTCGAAGATGTTCATTGCCGGCATGCGCTCTCTCCTGACTGCTCGATTTATTGTTGGATGGCGGCCAGCATGGTCTTGATCCTGGAGTTCATCACCGTCAGGCCGGACTCGAAGTGCACGGCGTTGTCGGCGAAGGCCACGCGCTCGGTATCCATTTCCACGGTGTTGCCGTCCGCGCTGGACTGCAGCGGGATGCGGTAGGCCAGGTCGAACGCTTCGCGGCCCGGCGCCTGCGCGGGCAGGTGGCGCACCGAGGTGGTCGACAGCGACATCCCTTCGTTGCGATGACCGCGTTCGACGCTCTGCGCCAGCGTGCTCGAGAAATCGAAGTCGCGCGCCTTGTAGCCGGGCGTGTCCGCGTGCGCGATGTTGGAGGCAATCACCGACTGCCGCTGGTTGCGCAGGCTCAGCGCTTCCTGCTGGAAGCGTAGCGCTGCGTCGAGTCTGTCAATCATCCTGGCATCTCCCTGCTTACGGAACGTAAGCGAACACCAAACTAGCGAATAGCGAAGGGACGACCTTCTTCAGGGTTGCCATCTTAGGCGGGGCCTTGTCACGCCAATCGGATGAATAAGGACGGGAAATCCGTGCATTTCGGCCCGCCCTCGCGCGAGGGGCTGCCTACAATCGGAACCCGATGACTGATGTAGACGGGGTGTGCGGCCAATCACGGGGCAGCGCGCCAGGCATGCCAGCGCAGGCCGTGCCGTCCTTGCCGGGAAGTACAGATGAACCCCAACCGCCGCACTCTCCGCCGCTATCTCCGCCGCCATGGCCGCAGCAAGATGCAAGCCCTGCTGACGGCCTGCCTGCTGTGCACCGCCGCGGCCACCGGCGCCGCGCCGGCGCAGGTGACGCCTGTCGCCATGCAGGCGCCGGCCGGCCAGGCCGCCGGCGCTGCCAGCCCCTTTACCGAGGACCCGGCGCGCGTCGCCGTCGAACGCTTCCTGCTGCAGCAGACCGCCGGCCTGCCGGGCAAGGTCAGTGTGCAGGTGGCGCCGCCTTCGGGCGGCCGCGCGCCGGATTGCGTCGCGCCCGATCCCTTCCTGCCCGCCGGCGCATCGCCTTGGGGCCGGGTCTCGGTGGGCGTGCGCTGCGGCGGCGAGCGGCCGTGGGTGCGCTACATGCAGGCGCGCGTCTCGGTGCTGACCGACTATTACGTCGCCGCGCGCGCACTGGGCCCGGGCGAACCGGTCGGCCACGCCGATATCGAAGTGCGCCAGGGCGACCTGGCCACGCTGCCGCGCGCGGTGATCACCGATCCGGCGCAGCTCGCCGGCGCGATCACCACCAACCGCATCGCCGCCGGCTCGCCGCTGCGCGCCGACCTGCTGCGCAAGGCCATCGCCGTGCGCCAGGGCCAGACCGTTACCGTGGCCGTGGAGGGCGACGCCTTCCAGATCACCAGCGAAGGCAAGGTGCTGGCCGACGCTGCCACCGGCAACACCGTGCAGGTGCGCCTGCGCAACGGGCAGGTGGTCAACGGCCTGGTGCGCAGCGGCGACACGGTCGTGCTGCAGTAGCCCCTAGGAAAGTGCCTTAATCGTGGCCAACAGGCTGGAACCAGGCGGCGCCCGGCGTGCGAAAATGCCGCCGGCCCTGCCGCAGCGCGAATCCGGGGCACCAGCCCCTAAAGATTTCGCAGCCGCGGCCGTAATGCCATAGGAAACCAGCAAGGAACGCCCGTGAAGATCAACCACTCCACCTCGTCCCGGCCCGCCGACGCTCCCGCGGGCGACGCCGCCGCCCGGCCCCAGGCCGCGCCGGCCAGCGCCGCCGCGCCGTCCGCCGGCCTGAGCGTCAGCCCGCTGGCCGCCCAGGTGCGCGAGATCAGCGCCCGCCTGACGCAGGAAACCGACGACGATATCGATACCGCCAAGGTCGAAGAGATCCGCCAGGCCATTGCCGAAGGCCGGATCAAGATCGACCCGGGCAAGATTGCCGACGGCCTGCTCGCCACCCTGCGCGAGCTCGGCCAGGCCGACCCGACCTAGTCCACTGAATCATTGAAATGGTCGGTGAAGGACATGTCAGGCGGGATTCAGCGCTAAGGGCAAAGCGCAGCAATAGCACAGCTATTGCGAGCATTTGCAACGACGCGAGGTGCCCGCCTGACATGGCAGGCACCGACCAATTTCAGTGATTTAGTGGACCTACCCATCATGAGCCAGAGCCTGATCCAGTCCCTGCAGCGCGAAACCGAAGCCATCCAGGCCTTCGGCCAACTCCTCACCGAAGAACGCGACGCTCTCAAGCGCGGCGACTTCCAGTCCCTCAGCGAACTGCTGACGCGCAAGGTAGAACTGGGCCAGGCCCTCTCCCGCCAAGTCAGGGCCCGCGAAGCCCAGATGGGCGCGCACGGCCTGCGCGCCGGCCCCGAAGGCCAGTTGCTCGGCCGCCAGATCGACCCGGCAGTCGCCGCCGCCTGGCGCAAGCTCATCTTCGCCACACGCGCCACGCGCGACGGCAATGCCCTGAACGGCGCCGTCATCAGCGCGCATCTCGACTTCACCCGCGAAGCGATCCAGGCACTGCGCCAGCATGGCGGTGGTGATGCGGGGTTGTATGGGAAGGATGGGAAGGCGGCGGCGGGGGTTGGTGGGGTCAGTCTGGCGGCAGGCTAGCGTCAAAAGCAGGTTGTGGCTTTGGGTGCTCCAGCAGCACCCGAGCTAGCCTAAGCAAGGTGTTCTCCCTCTCCCCTCAGGGCTTGCCTTTACCCACATCTCGATAGGAAAGGTTGTAAACCGGATTGGACGGTGTTAACTTCGGGTGAAGTTGACAATCAGTGGTGGCAATTTTGCCTGATACGGAAGATCTGGAAGATTGGGCCAGCGACGAATTCGGTGGCGCTCAGTTGGGCGATGCACGTCGCACGCAGCGCCTTGTGGCATTGGCGCGCGGACTGGCGCAAAAGGCCCATGTTTCGTTCCCGCAGGCCTTGAGTGGTGCCCAACTCAAGGCGGCATATCGCTTCTTTGATAATGAGGCGGTTGACCCGGACGGAATACTGGCGAGCCACGTCGCTCAAACCGTGGGTCGCATGCAGCAGGTGCCTGTCGTCCTGACGGTGCAGGACACCACGGAATTCAATCTGGCAAATTTGCCCGCGACTGAGGGACTTGGTCACGGCACGGGCGGCAATTTGCACGGATTCATGTTGCACAGCGTGCTGGCGGTGACGCCTGAGGGCCTGCCACTGGGCGTGTTGAGCATGAAGACGTGGGTGCGTGCGCCGCAAGCATCGGGCAAGGCCAGGCAGCGCCGGGCGCTGTCCATTCGCGAGAAGGAAAGCGTGAAGTGGCTGGAGGGGCTGGAATGCCTTGAGCCGCTCAAGATGCAGTGTCCGGACACGCACCTTGTTGCCGTCAGCGATCGCGAGGGCGATGTGTATGACGTGTTTCTGGCGCCGCGCCCAGCGGGGGTGGACTGGTTGGTGCGGGCCGCCTGGAATCGGGGCGTGGACCACCCAGAGAAGTATCTGTGGGAGACGGTTGCCGCGGCTCCTGTACTTGGGGAGACCGTACTGCACGTGCCCAGGTCCGGCGCCAGGCAGGCACGTAGTGCCCGACTGGCTTTGCGCTGTGTGCCGGTCCAACTGCGAGCGCCGCGCAGCCGCGGTGCAGAGGGGCTACCGAGTCTCGAAGTGTTTGCCATTCACGCGCTGGAAATCGAGCCGCCCGAAGGCGTTGAGCCGCTCGAATGGATGTTGCTCAGTTCGATGCCCACCCAAACGCTGGAAGATGTGCTCGAACGGCTGAGCTGGTACGCCCGGCGCTGGACCATTGAATCCTGGCATCGTGTCCTGAAAAGTGGCTGCCAGATCGAGGCCCGGCAGTTCGGGACGCTGGAGCGGTTCCTGCGGGCCACGGCGCTGTTCGCCGTGATCGGCTGGCGCATTATGTACGCGACCATGCTGGGCCGGCTCGAAGCCGATATCCCTTGCTCGGTGCTACTGCAATCGCTCGAATGGCGGGCTTTGTACTGCCGCACGCACGGCACCACCAAGCCACCGGAGCAGGCGCCCAAACTCAGCGAAGCTGTCCTTTGGATCGCCAAGCTCGGTGGCTACCTGGGTCGCAAAAACGACGATCCCCCGGGAGCCACCGTCCTGTGGCGCGGCTTCCTCGCCCTGCACGAAATCACCGAAATGTATCGGATCTTCCAGAAAAACGAGTAAGCCGCCGGAAGTTGTGGGTAAAGGCAAGCCTCAGGGGGAGAGGGGAGTCCCACAACGGCAAAATTGACGCCGCACTTCGGTATCAAGGTCTACCGAAACCCCACCACGACCTCATTACTCTTGCCCTGCAACACCGGCACCAGGCCCCCCTGCCCCGGCACCCGGAACGCAAACACAAAACCCTTGGTCGCGTCATCCCCGGAGAACGCATCCGTCTTCCCTTCGGCCTGCGGCAGCAACACGCAGCGCTGCGCATTGCAGAGATACGCCTGCAGTTCCACAGGTGGCGTCTTGGCAAAGCTGTAGCGCCAGCGCACGGAAGTAATGACGCCTTCGGACTGGGGTAACACCCCGGTGGGTTGGATCGGCGGCGACACTACACGCTGCCCGCGGCCGTATAGCGCGGGGCCATTGACCGAACCGATCCACGCATGACGGGTTCCGCCATCCTGCGCAGCCCATGCGCAACACGACACTGCGGCAAGCATCAAGCAAGCGCCGCGCACGGCGCCGACCAACACCCGCATCACAACATCCCGCGCAACTGGTTCCGCAACCGCGTAATCGCCTGCCCGCGGATCTGGCACACGCGCGACTCGGTCACATCGAGCACCGCGCCGATCTCGCGCAGGTTCAGCTCCTGGTCGTAACACAGCGACAGCACCAGCTTCTCGCGCTCAGGCAGGCGATCGATGGCGCGGATCAGCGCTTCGCGCATGCCGCTTTCCATCAGCACGGTCAGCGGGTTGCCGTCATCGCTGCCGCCGAGATGGCGATCGAGGAAGTCTTCTTCGCCAGAGCGTTCGAAATCCTCGTAATGCAACAACTGGCAACCATAGACTTCGTTGAGCAGTTGCTGGTATTCGTTTAGCCCCATCTCCATGGCCTCGGCCACTTCGGAGTCCAGCGGCGTGCGCCCGAGCTTCTGCTCCAGCCCGCGCTGGGTGCGTTCGATGCGGCGCGTGAACTGGCGCAGGCTGCGCGACTGCCAGTCGTTGGCGCGCACCTCGTCGAGCATGGCACCGCGGATGCGCTGGCTGGCATAGGTCTCGAAGCGCGCGCCGTGCGTGTCTTCATAGCGCTTGGCAGCGTCGAGCAGGCCGATCATGCCGGCCTGGATCAGGTCGTCGATCTGCACGCTGGCGGGCAGCTTGGCGGCGAGTTGCAGGGCGATGCGCCGCACCAGCTGTGCGTGCGCCTTGACCACATCGGCCTGTTCGAGCTTTCCCTGGATCGTGTACATGGTGCAATTCTCGTGGATGCTGGATTGCTGGACCGGCACGCCATATGGCGGCCGGCTGGCTCAGGGTCCGGTTCGGTTGGTTGGCATGGGGCGGGCTCAGGCCATCGCGGGCGCCGCGGCAGGTGCGGGCGTATCGGCGCGCAGCGGCCAGCCGCCGATACTGCCGGCGGTGCGGCGCAGCGCGGTGGTGGCGGGCGCGGCCGGAAAGGCTTCGACCACGCAGCGCCCCAGTTGCAAGCCACGGGCCACCAGCGGATCGGCCGGCAGCCAGCCCGCGCAGATCGCCTCTACGCCCAGGTACTGGCCGGCGGTGCGCGCCAGGTTGCGCATGATCGCCTGCACGGCGGCTTCGGTCGCCGCCATGTTGACGATCAGGTGGAAGCGCCGCCATGCGTACAGGTGATGCAGGCGCTTGATGCAGGCGTACGCGGCGGTGATCGACGCCAGCTCCGGGCGCATCACGATCAGCACGTTGTGCGCACCGCCCGCGAATGGCGACAGCCCACCGTCGGCATCGGCTGCCGCATCGACCAGCACGCTGCGAAAGGCGGCCAGCGCCGACGCCGGCAAGTCCAGGCTGGCGCGCTGCCGGCCCGCCGGCAGCAGCGATACTGCAGCGCTGGTACCCGCGCCCGCGGCGGCTTCCAGCGGCATGCGCCCGTCCTGCACGTCGGCGAGGGTCCCTGCCGGGGCGGCGCCGGCCAAGCGCGTCGCGCGCGCCGTAGCCGGGTCTTCGTCGAGCAGCAGCACGCGTTCGCCCTGCATCGCCAGCGCATGCGACAGCCCCAGTGCCACCGTGGTGGCACCGGCGCCGCGCTCGCTGGCGACCACGGCGATGCGGCGGGTCGTGCGCGGGGCCAGCATCCGGCGCAGGCTTTCAGCCTGGTCCATGGCGAGTGCGCTCACTGCAGGACCCCCATCGCGTCGGCGTTCGTGTTGATACCAGCGGCCGACGTGGCAGCGCCGCGGCCCGGGTAGTTCTCCAGCACGTCGAGCAGCGCCAGCATGCGGCCCATGCCTTCGTTGAGCACCGTGCCGGCCACCGGCGCACCCTGGCGCGCGGTGCGGCCCGCCAGGCGTGCGAGGAAGGCGGGTGCGGTGGCGGTCGGCGCGTGTTCCAGGCGCAGCACCGACAGGCCCAGTTGCAGCGCCGCCAGCGCGGCGCCGGCGGCGTGGCCGGCTTCCGCATCCTGCGCGAAGTGGTCGGCGGCATGGCGCAGCGTGCGCAGGCGCGCATCGGCGGTATCGGTCCACGGCGCCCAGCGCGCGACCTGTGCGGCGTCTTGCGCCAGCGCCGGATCGCACAGCAGGTAGCGGGTCTCGAGCAGTTCGCCGGCCGCGCGGTCGACCAGGCGCGCTACCACCAGGCAGGCGTCGATGCCGCCTTCGGGCGCGCCCTTGCCGCGTACCGGGCTTTCCGGCAGGCGCACGTCGGCGCTGGCCAGCCAGCGCACGGCATCGCGCTCGCGCACGGTGGCATCGCCCACGGCGTGGAAGGTGAGCGTGTCGGCCAGTGCATCGAGCTTCCACGCGGCGCCGGCGCTGATTACGCGCGCGGTCTTGCGCGCATTGGCGACCCAACGCTCGCCGGCTTGCTGCCAGCGCGCCAGCGTGGCGGCGGACGGTACCGCTTCAAGCAGGTTGACGACCTTGCGCGCGGCACTCATGGCGGCGCGCAGGTTGGCGGCTTCCGCATCGGCTTCGCCGAGCGGCTGGCCGGCGCGGCCCGTGGCCGTCACCGTGGCCGCCAGCGGCGTGCCGTCGCGGTCAGCCAGCCACAGCGTGTGCTGCATCGGCTGGGGCGCGCGGCGGCCCGGAACATTCACTTGCAGCGTGGTGGCGAGCGCCAGCACGTACTGGTCGCACAGGCGGTTGACGTCGCGGCACACCGCTTCGCGCACCTGCTGCGCCATCGTGCGCAGGGCCGGTGCATCGGCGCCGCGCTGTTGCCACAGCGAGCGGGCGAGGTCGAAGCCGAGGCCCGAGCTGTTGAGTTCAGTCACGCACTGGCCGAGCGCGTCGGCGCTGTCGGTCAGCGAGCGCAGCACATCGTCGGCGCCGCCCTTCGACTGCACGGCATCATCGCCAGCGGCCTGGCGGCGGCGCGCCGCATCGGCATCGGCAAACACCGAGCCGCGGCGCGGCGTGAGGAAAGCGCGCTCCACCAGTGCGGTGCTGCTGGCGAGTTCCAGGTGCTCCGGCACGCGCTGGCCGGTAGAGGCATAGAACACCGGCAGGCGGTGGCGGATCACCACGTCCAGCACCGAGCCCAGGTGCGTGGCTTCATCGAGCTTGCTGATGATGCAGCCGTCGATGCCACCGCTTTCCGGCGCGGCGTCATGACGGTAGGCGTGCACCACTTCATTGAGGGTATCGCCGTGGCTGGCGCCATTGAGCAGCAGCACGCGCTGCACCGGCGCGGGCACGCCGGCCAGCATGGCGATCTGCTCGGACAGGCTGCGATCGCGCTGGCTCATGCCGACGGTGTCGATGATGACCAGGTGCTTGTCCTTCATCGCCGCCAGCGCAAAGCGCAGGTCGGCGGCGTCCTTCACCGCATGCACCGGCACGCCCAGGATGTCGCCGTAGATGCGCAGCTGTTCGTGCGCGCCGATGCGGAAGCTGTCGGTCGTCAGCAGCGCCAGCTTGTCGGCGCCGTGGCGCAGCACGAAGCGCGCTGCCAGCTTGGCGGTGGTGGTGGTCTTGCCCACGCCGGTGGGTCCGATCAGCGCCAGCACGCCGCCTTGCGCAAACAGGCTGTCTTCATCGCCCACCACCGGCACCTTGCTGGCCAGTTCAGTGCGGATCCACGTCATCGCTGCCGGCCGGTCGTAGCCGAGCGGCAGCCGTGCCAGCAGCATGCGCGCCAGTTGCCCGGAGAAGCCGGCGCCGACCATCCACTCGAACAGCGACTCGCGCAGCGGGTCGCTGGCGGCAACGCCGTGGGCGGCCGCGCCCGCGGCAGGGCTGATGCCGGCCAGCTGTCGCTCGAGCATCGCGCGCATCGACTGCAGTTCGCCGCGCAGGTCGCCGATGGCGACGGGCTCGACCACCGGTGCGGGCGGCACATAGACCTGCGCCGTGGCGGACACACTGCCAAGATCGGTATCGCGCATGGCGACGATCTCGACGCCGCTTTCCACGGTGC
This sequence comes from Cupriavidus sp. PB-02, assembly GCF_058252315.1. Lineage (NCBI taxonomy): Bacteria > Pseudomonadati > Pseudomonadota > Betaproteobacteria > Burkholderiales > Burkholderiaceae > Cupriavidus > Cupriavidus sp. PB-02. Next base: position 254,382 of record NZ_CM177695.1, on the reverse strand, counting down.
GGTTGGACAGCACCACGGCATCCGGGCCCATGGCTTCGCGCACCTTGCGCATGGCTTCACGGCCGTTGGCCGCGACGAATTTGGCTACGCTCATCTCTTGCTCCTCACGCGCCGATCATTGCGGTGATGCGGATATTGCGGTTGTCAGGCACTTCGGAATGCGACAACACCCTCAGCTGCGGCATCGTGCGGCGCAGGAAGCGCGCCATCAGCGGACGCAGTTGCGACGGCACCAGCAGCACCGGGTCCAGCCCCATCTGTTCCTGCCGCGTGACCGCGCCCTGGGTCTGCTGCAGCAGTGCGTCGGCCAGGCCCGGCTCGATGCCGCCGCCGTTGGTCAGCGCCTGCGACAGCACGCGCTCCAGGCCGGCATCCAGGCCGATCACCTGCAGGTCGGCGTTGTTCGGGAACAGCTGCTGCGTGATCGCGCGGCCCAGCGCCACGCGCACCATCGCGGTCAGCTCGTTGGGATCGCTGACCTTGGGGGCGTGCTCGGCCACCACGTCGAGGATGGTGCGCATGTCTCGGATGGGCACGCCTTCGTCCAGCAGGTTCTGCAGGATCTTCTGCAGAGCCGTCAGCGTGATGGTCTTGGGCACCAGGTCTTCGGTGAGCTTGGGCGAGTCCTTGGCGATGCGGTCCAGCAGCGCCTGCACTTCCTGGCGGCCCAGTAGTTCGGCCGCATGCATGTGGATCAGGTGGTTCAGGTGCGTGGCCACCACCGTGCTGGCATCGACCACGGTGTAGCCGTACGACTGCGCCTGTTCCTTGATGCCCGCGTCGATCCATACCGCCGGCAGGCCGAAGGCCGGGTCGCGCGTGGCCGCGCCCGGCAGCGTGCCACTGACCTGGCCGGGGTTGATCGCCATCCACTGGCCCGGCATGGCTTCGCCGCGGCCGATCTCCACGCCCTTGAGCGTAATGCGGTAGGCGTTGGGCTTGAGTTCCAGGTTGTCGCGGATATGCACTACCGGCACCAGGAAGCCGATTTCCTGCGCCACCTTCTTGCGGATGCTCTTGATGCGGCCCAGCAGCTCGCCGTCCTGCGCGCGGTCCACCAGCGTGATCAGGCGGTAGCCCACTTCCATGCCGAGCGGATCGACCAGCGTGACGTCGTCCCAGCTTGCCTCGGTCGATTCCTGCGCCACTGCCGGCGCGCGTTCCTCGCGCTGCTTGAGCTGTTCCTGCGTGGCTGCGCGGCGCGACATATAGCGGCCCATCCACACCAGCACGCCCGCCAGCAGCAGGAAGGCGAAGTGCGGCATGCCGGGGATGATGCCCATCAGGCCGATGATGCCGGCGGTCAGGTACAGCACGCGCGGGTTGGCGAAGAGCTGGCCGGTGAGCTGCTCGCCCACGTCCTGCTCGTTCGAGACGCGCGACACGATCACGCCGGCGGCGGTGGAGATCACCAGCGCCGGGATCTGCGCCACCAGGCCGTCGCCGATGGTCAGCAGCGTGTAGTTGTGCACGGCGGTGCCGAAGTCCAGGTCGTGCTGCACCATGCCCACCACCATGCCGGCGGCGACGTTGATGAACATGATCAGCAGGCCCGCCACGGCGTCGCCGCGCACAAACTTGCTGGCACCGTCCATGGCACCGTAGAAGTCGGATTCCTGCGCCACTTCCGCTCGGCGCTTCTTGGCGGCCGCTTCGTCGATCAGGCCGGCGTTCAGGTCGGCATCGATCGACATCTGCTTGCCGGGCATCGAGTCCAGCATGAAGCGCGCGCCGACTTCGGCGATACGGCCCGCGCCCTTGGTGATCACCATGAAGTTGATCACCACCAGAATCGCGAACACGACGATACCTACCGCAAAGTTGCCGCCCACCAGGAAGTGGCCGAAGGCCTCCACCACCTTGCCGGCGGCGTCCGGGCCGGTATGGCCTTCGAGCAGCACCACGCGCGTGGAGGCCACGTTCAGCGACAGGCGCAGCAGCGTGGTGAACAGCAGCACCGCCGGGAAGGCGGCAAAGTCCAGCGGCTTCTGCGTGTACATGCTGACCAGCAGCACCATGATCGCCAGCGCGATATTGAAGGTGAACAGCAGGTCCAGCACAACGGCCGGCAGCGGCAGGATCATCATCCCGAGGATCATGATGATCAGCAGCGGCCCGGTCATGGCCTTGAGCTGGCCGGCCGAGCGCAGGCCTGGCAGGTTGAACAAAGCGTTCAGAGCGTTCATGCGCGACTTTCCGGTACGGCGAGTTCATCGGGCACCGGCAGGTCCGTCGGCGCCTGCCGCTGCGGGCCTTGCGAGTGGTGCCAGTGCTTCAGTTGATAGACCCAGGCCAGCACTTCGGCCACGGCGGTATAGAGTCCGGCCGGGATTTCCTGGCCGAGTTCGACATGGCGGTGCAGCGCGCGCGCCAGCGGCGGCGCCGACATCAGCGGCACACGGTGCTCGGCAGCCACGGCGCGGATGCGCGCAGCGACCTCGCCGGTGCCCTTGGCCACCACGCGCGGCGCGCTCATGCGCCCTTCCTCATAGCGCAGCGCCACGGCAAAGTGCGTGGGGTTGGTCACCACCACGTCGGCCTTGGGCACCTCGGTCATCATGCGGCGGCGCGCCATGGCGCGCTGCTGCTGGCGGATGCGGCCCTTGATATGCGGGTCGCCCTCGCTTTCCTTGAATTCCTGCTTGACCTCTTCCTTGGTCATGCGCAGCTTCTTGAAGAACTCCCAGTACTGCCACGGCACGTCGATGGCCGCCACCACCAGCAGCGACAGCGACACCACCAGGCAGCAGTACATCACCAGGTCGACCATGTGCAGCAGCGCTTCCTGCACCGGCGCGTTCATCAGCGCGATGGCCTCCGGCAGTCGTCGCCACAAGACCCAGGCGCCGACGCTGCCGACCAGCAGCGACTTGGCCACGGCCTTGAGCAGTTCCACCAGCGAATGGGCGGAGAACATCCGGCCCAGCCCCGCTATCGGCGACATGCGCGAGAACTGCGGCGCGAACGACTTGGCCGAGAACACCCAGCCGCCCAGCAGCAGCGGCGCGGCCAGGGCGGCCACGCCGAACAGCAGCAGCAGGGGCAGGAAGGCGAGCAGGCTGTCCCACACCATGACGCCGAAGCGCGACAGCATGCGCGAGGTGTCGAACGCCGTATCGCGCTCGAAGCGCAGCGCGCCCTGCATGACCTGGTTCAGGCTGCGGCCCATATGGCCGCCCAGCGTCCACAGGCCGGTGACGCCCGCAATCAGCATGATGAACGTGGCGAGCTCGCGCGAACGCACCACCTGCCCCTCCTCGCGCGCCTTTTCCAGGCGCCGGGGTGAGGCGGGTTCGGTTTTCTCGAGATCGCTTTCTTCGGACATCCACGCTCCGTGCGAAGCGGCAAGCCGCTATTCGTCAGGAGGGATTATCGAAGCGGGGTGGGATTCCCATTCGCGCGAAAAGGCGGGGGAATTGGGTGTTGTTTGGGAAATGGGGGGGCGGTGGAGTTAACGGCGCCCCGGGGATGGACTTTAGTGGAACAGCCCCTCGGGGCAGGCTTGCGCCGCGCGAAGTCGATGGAGCCACCACAGGCCGGTCCCCTCTCCCGCAGGCGGGAGAGGGGAGCAAACCGGCAGCGGGAGAGCCGCCTGCGTCAGCAGGCCTGCCTCGCCTCAGAACCCCAAACTCGCCAACAGATCATCCACCTGCGACTGATCCGACACCACATCCGGCTTGCCCTCCGGGTTGATCTGCGGCCCGTTCATCAGCGTGCCAGCCGACTGCGTCTCCACCCGCCGCTCGGACGGAACATTGTCGATAAGCACCTGCAGCAGCTCCTGCTCCAGCGCGCGGATCATGTCCATCATCTTCTTGATGACCTGGCCGGTCAGGTCCTGGAAGTCCTGCGCCATCATGATGTCGAGCAGGTGGCTGTTGGTGGCGCGCGCCTGGCCGGGCACCCCGGACAGGAAGGCGCGGGTGTCGAGCACCAGCGTGCGGGCGTCGGCCAGCTCCTCCGGTTTCTCGAACCAGGCCTCCCAGCGCTTGTCCAGCGTTTCGGCCTGCTGCTCGATGTCGGACTGGATCGGCTGCGCGAGTTCGACCGCGTTGAGCGTGCGCTCGGCCGCCTGCTCGGTCATGGCGGCGATGTAATTCAGCCGGTCGCGCGCATCGGGGATGGCCTGCGCGGCGCGCTCGATCTCCTTGTCCAGGCCGAGCTCACGCATGTTGTCGCGCAGCATCCGCGTCAGGTTGCCGATGCGCAGGATCAGTTGCTCGGCGGAATCGTTGCTCAGGGTTGGAGTCATGGAAACGCTCCCCTGGCTCAGCCGCCGAGCTTTTCGAAGATCTTGGTGATCTTCTCGTCCAGCGTGGCCGCCGTGAACGGCTTGACCACATAGCCGTTGGCGCCCGCCTGGGCTGCTGCAATGATGTTCTCCTTCTTGGCCTCGGCCGTCACCATCAGCACCGGGGTCTTGCCGATATTGGCATCGGCGCGGATCGCCTGCAGCATGGACAGGCCGTCCATATTGGGCATGTTCCAGTCCGAGATCACGAACTGGAAGCTGCCGTCCCTGGCCTTCTCCAGGCCGGCGGCGCCGTCCTCGGCTTCCTCGACGTTGACGAAACCCAGCTCCTTGAGCAGGTTGCGGATGATCCGGCGCATGGTCGGGAAATCATCCACGACCAGGATCTTAATGCTCTTGTCCACTTTGACGGCTCCAAGTAAATACAGTTATGGCTTGTTGCCAGGGCGGGCGCCGCATGCCGGCATGCATGCGCGCCCTCCCCGATTCATTTACACCCGCTGCGCGCGCGTGCCGTAGGTGGCCAGGCGCGCCATCACGCGCTGGGTCATCGCCGGCAAGGGCACGACTTCATGCACGCCGCCGGCGGCAATCGCCTCCTTCGGCATGCCAAACACGATGCATGTGTGCTCGTCCTGGGCCAGGTTGTAGGCGCCGGCTTCGCGCATGCGCAGCATGCCGCGCGCGCCGTCCTTGCCCATCCCGGTCAGGATTACGCCGATCACGTTCTTGCCGCCATGCTCGGCGGCCGAATCGAACAGCACGTCCACGGACGGGCGGTGGCGATTCACCGGCGCTTCCTGCGACAGGTGCGCGACGTAGTTGGCGCCGCTGCGCGCCAGGCGCAGGTGCGAGTCGCCCGGCGCGATATACGCATGGCCCGGCAGCACGCGCTCGCCGTGCACCGCCTCCTTGACAGTGATGCGGCACAGCCCGTCCAGGCGCTGCGCGAACGAACGCGTGAAGCCGGCCGGCATATGCTGGACGATCATCACCGCCGGGCTGTCCGGCGGCAGCGGCATCAGGAATTCCTTGATGGCCTCGGTGCCGCCGGTGGAGGCGCCCAGGATGATCAGCTTCTCGGTCGACAGCAGCGGGCTGCGCAGCATCGGTGCGGCTTCCGCCGCGGCCGTGGGCTGCGCAGCCGCGCGCACGCGCGCACGCGCGGCGGCGCGCAGCTTGTCGGCGATGGTGTCGGTGTATTCCAGCAGCCCGTCGCGGATGCCCAGCTTGGGCTTGGTGACGAAGTCCACCGCGCCCAGCTCCAGCGCGCGCATGGTGATCTCGGAGCCGCGCTCGGTCAGCGACGACACCATCAGCACGGGCATGGGCCGCAGCCGCATCAGCCGCTCGAGAAAGTCCAGGCCGTCCATGCGCGGCATTTCGACGTCCAGCGTCAGCACGTCCGGGTTCAGGCGCTTGATCAGGTCGCGCGCCACCAGCGGGTCGGGCGCGGTGCCCACCACTTCCATGTCCGGCTGGCTGTTGATGATCTCCGTCATCAGGCTGCGGATCAGCGCGGAGTCGTCCACGCAGAGCACCTTGATCTTGGCGGCAGTCATATAAGGTCGTGCTTGGTTGGGTCCAGGGAAGCCTGCCGCGCAAACAGTTCGGGCGTGCGCGGCGGTGCCTTGGCCGAGGTGGCGATGGCGCGCGCCAGCGCGCTTTCTTCGCGCGCCACCGAGACCTGGTCGTCCTGCCGCGTCAGGCGGCGCACCAGCGCCAGCCCGCCGCTCGGGAAATAGCTGACGCGGCGCGCATGCGGGCCGCGCAGGTCCTGCGCCGCGACGCGGATCTCCTCGGCCTTCAGGTAGCGCAGCACGAAGTCCGCGTTGCGGTCGCCGATATTCAGCGTGGTCATGTTGGCCAGCACTGCGCCGCCGCCGAAGACCTTGGCCTCCAGCCGCTCCCGGCGCGCGCCCATCTTGAGCAGCTCGTTGATCAGCACTTCCAGCGCGTAGCTGCCGTAGCGCATCGACGCCGACAGCATGCGGTCGGCGCCGCCGCCGTCATCGTCGGGCAGCATGAAGTGGTTCATGCCGCCGACGCCCGCGGTCTCGTCGCGGATGCACGCGGCCACGCACGATCCGAGCACGGTGGTCAGCACCATGTCCTCGCGGGTCACGTAGTACTCGTTGGGCAGCAGCTTGACCGCCTGCTTGCCGAACTCGCGGTCGAAGTACGTGCGCGTGGCCAGCGCTTCGGGAAGTTGGGGCGTGCGCATCACGGCCTTCCCGCCCTGGCGGCATCCGACGCCAGCTCGTAGACCGTCTGCCCGCGCAGCTGGAAGGCGCGCGTGACGTAGGAAAAGTTCTCCGAGTGGCCGGCAAACAGCAGCCCGTGCGGCTTGAGCAGCGGCACGAAGCGCTCCAGGATGCGTCCCTGGGTCGGCTTGTCGAAGTAGATCATCACGTTGCGGCAGAAGATCGCATCGAACTGCTCGCGGATGCCCCAGTCTGGCGCGAGCAGGTTGAGCGGCTCGAACGCGATGGTGGCGGCCAGTTCCGGCTTGACCCTGACCGAGCCGGCGCGCGGGCCGGTGCCCTTCAGGAAGAATCGCTTCAGGCGCTCGGGCGAGAGCCGCGCGACCTGGTCGGCCGAATACACGGCGCTGCGGGCCTTGGCCAGCACCTGCGTGTCGATGTCGGTGGCCAGCACAGTGGCGGCGCGGTCGCCCAGCGCCTCGGCCAGCGTGATGGCGATCGAGTACGGTTCCTCGCCGGTCGATGCCGCGGAACACCAGACGCTGTACGGGCGGCCGATCTTCTTCGCGTGCTCAGCCAGCAGCGGGAAGTGGTGCGCCTCGCGGAAGAACGAGGTCAGGTTGGTCGTCAGCGCGTTGGTGAAGAACTCCCACTCGGGCGAGCGGTCGTCCGCGTCCAGCAGCGCCAGGTAGGAGGCGAAGTCCGACAGCTGCAGCGTGCGCAGGCGCCGCGCCAGACGGCTGTAGACCATCTCGCGCTTGTGGCTGCCCAGCGAGATGCCGGCGCGCCGGTGGATCAGCGCGCGGATCTTCTCGAAGTCGCGCTCGGTCAGCAGGAAGTCCCGCATCTCATCGCGCCGCAGGGTAGCGGCCGGCGCGGAGACGGCGCCCGGGAAGCCGGTAAGGCTGCCGGGAGCGCTGGCGGCATTGCGGAACGGCGTCATGGCTTCGCTTGGTATTGCAGGTTACGGCGGGGGCGTTGGGAGCGCGGCCGGGATCAGGCCAGTTCGGCCTCGACCAGCTCCATCTCGGCGCTGGTCATCAGCTTCTCGATATCGATCAGCACCAGCATGCGGCCGTCGACGGTGCCCAGGCCGGTCAGGTGCTCGGTCGAGACCGACACGCCGAATTCCGGCGCCGGCTTGATCGCATCGCCGGTCAGCGTCAGCACGTCCGACACGCCATCCACCACGATGCCGACCACGCGACCGGCCACGTTCAGGATGATGACCACGGTCTGGTGGTCGTAGCGCACGTTGCCCAGGCGGAACTTCAGGCGCAGGTCGACGATCGGCACGATCACGCCGCGCAGGTTGGTCACGCCCTTGATGAAATCCGGCGCGCTGGCGATGCGCGTAACGGTCTCGTAGCTGCGGATCTCCTGCACCTTGAGGATGTCGATGCCGTATTCCTCCGACCCCAGCGTGAAGACCAGGAACTCCTGGCCCGAAGCGTCGCTCCCGGGGGTATCGATGTGTCCGATGCCGGCCATGATGTCTTGTTCTCCTGTGATTGGACGATGGGTGTTGGCCGCTTATTGCGCCAGCGCCGGTTCCTGCCGGCGCACGCCGGTGCGCTGCAGCGCGCCGACATCGACGATCAGCGCCACGCTGCCGTCGCCAAGGATGGTCGCCGCGGAAATGCACGGCACCTTGCGGTAGTTGGTCTCGAGGTTCTTCAGCACCACCTGGTGCTGGCCGATCAGCTGGTCCACCAGCAGCGCAAAGCGCTTGCCCTCGGCCTGCAGGATCACGGCGATGCCCTGCGTGGGTTCCTGCAGCGCGTCGGCGACGTTGAAGACGCGGTGCATCTCCAGCAGCGGCAGGTATTCGCCGCGCACGTGCATCACGCGGTCGGAGTTGGCGGCGGTGTGCACGTCCTCGGCCTTGGGCTGCAGCGATTCCATCACGCAGTTCAGCGGCAGGATGAAGGTCTCTTCGCCGACCTTGACCGACATCCCATCCAGGATCGCCAGCGTCAGCGGCAGCACGATGCGGATGGTGGTGCCCAGGCCCGGGCGCGAGCTGATCTCGACATGGCCGCCCATCTCCTGGATGTTGCGCTTGACCACGTCCATGCCCACGCCGCGGCCGGAAACATCGGTGATGACCTCGGCGGTGGAGAAGCCTGGCGCGAAGATCAGCTGCCAGACTTCCTCGTCGCTGATGTTCTCGGACACCGGCAGGCCGTTCTGGATGGCCTTGGCCAGGATGCGCTCGCGGTTCAGGCCACCACCGTCGTCGCTCACTTCGATCACGATATTGCCGCCGTGGTGCTGCGCGGACAGGATCAGCTGGCCGGTCGCATCCTTGCCTGCGGCGATGCGCTTGTCGGGCGTCTCGATGCCGTGGTCCAGGCTGTTGCGCACCAGGTGGGTGAGCGGGTCGATGATGCGTTCGATCAGGCTCTTGTCGAGCTCGGTGGCCTTGCCGAACGTGACCAGGTCGATCTGCTTGCCGAGCTTGCTGGCGAGGTCGCGCACCAGGCGCGGGAAGCGCGAGAACACATAGTCCATCGGCATCATGCGGATCGACATCACCGCTTCCTGCAGGTCGCGCGCATTGCGCTCGAGCTGGCCCATGCCGGAGAACAGGCGGTCGAACAGCACCGGGTCCAGCGACGAGGCGGTCTGCGCCAGCATCGACTGGGTGATCACCAGTTCGCCAACCAGGTTGATGATCTGGTCGACCTTCTCGGTCGGCACGCGGATCGAGCCTTCACCGTGCGCGTGCGCGGCGGCCGGGGCCGGCTTGGCCTTCTCGCGCGCGGCAGCGGCAGGTGCCGGCGCGGGTGCAGCCGCTGCGGGAGCGGCGACCGGAGCCGGGGCCGGGGCCTGGGCCGGTGCGGCAATGGGCGCGTCGCTGGCGGCTTCGATCACGATCTGGTCCATGTCGATCACGAAGCAGCACACCGCAATGATGTCGTCGGCGCTGCATTGCGTGTTGAGCCATACCACCAGCTCGCCGTTGACCTCCTGCTGGCCGGTGATCTCGCCCAGGTTGGCGAGTTCTTCGCGCAGCAGCGCCTGGTCGGCGGCGGAGACCTTGATCAGGCGGATCTTCAGTCCGCCGCCTGCCGGGGCAGCGGCTGGTGCGGCGGCAGCGACAGGCGCCGCTGCGGGAACGGGTGCGGCAACTGCAGCGCCAGCATGCCCTGCGGCTTCCTGCGCCAGCTGCTGCAGCACGGCGCAGATGCGCACCAGCGTTTCCGGATCGGGTTCGGTGCCGTTGCGGTAGGCGTTGAGCTGATCTTGCAACACGTCCTTGGTTTCCAGAAAGGTGTCGATGATGGTCCGGGTCAACGCCAGTTCCTGCCGGCGCGTGCGGTCCAGCAGGTTCTCGAAGATGTGCGTGGTCTCGGTCAGCGCCGCGAACCCGAAGGTGGCGGCCCCGCCCTTGATCGAGTGCGCCGCCCGGAAGATCGCGTTCAGATGTTCGGGATCGGGCGACTCGATGTCCAGGCCGAGCAGCAGCTGCTCCATTTCCACGAGCAGTTCTTCCGCTTCCTCGAAGAAGGTCTGGTAAAACTGTGTGATATCGATATCGACAGACATGGCGTCCTGACTCACTAAATTACTGCGCTAGGCGCGGGCGCCGCCGGGCGGCCGCGCTTCATGGGTTGCTGCTTGGTTTCCTGCATCGATTGCCTGGTCATGGCTTGCTGCTCTTTGGCTCAGGCGTGGCCGCGGGTGAGGATGCGGCCGCCAGGCCGGCCTGCATTTCCTGCGCCGCCTTGCCGGCCTGCGCCGCCACCGAAACTTCAGCGGCGCTGGCGTTCTCGGCCTCGAAGCGCGCCTGGGCCTTCTGGTTGAGCACGACGATGCTGATGCGGCGGTTGACCGGCGCCAGCAGGTCTTCCTTGTCCAGCGGCATGGTCGCGGCCAGGCCCAGCACGCGCAGCACCTTGCCTTCCTGCATGCCGCCGGCGATCAGTTCGCGGCGCGAGGCATTGGCGCGGTCGCCGGACAGCTCCCAGTTGCTGTAGGTGCGCTCGCCGTTGGAATAGTTGGCCGCGTCGGTATGGCCCGACAGGCTGACCTTGTTCGGCAGCTCGTTCAGCACCGGGCCGATCTCGCGCAGGATGGTGCGCATATAGCTTTCGACGGTGGCGCTGCCGGTGCGGAACATCGGGCGGTTCTGTGTATCCAGGATCTGGATGCGCAGGCCCTCGCTGGTGATGTCCAGCAGCAATTGCGGACGGAACTGGCGCAGCATCGGGTTGTTCTCGATGATCTGCTCCAGCCGCTGCTTGAGCGCGCGCAGGCGCTGCGCTTCCTGCTGTTCGTTGCGGCGCTGCTCGTCGCTGGGATCGTTGTCGCGGGCGCGCATGATCTCGCCGTCCTTGCGCATTGCGTCCATGCCGCCGCCCGGTATCACGCTGGGCGACTGGCTGCTTTTCTCGCCGCCGACGATGGCCACCTTCAGCGGCATGCGGAAATACTCGGCAATGCCTTCCAGCGTCTTCTTGTTGGCGCTGGAGAGCAGCCACAGCACCAGGAACAGCGCCATCATCGCCGTCATGAAGTCGGCGTAGGCGATCTTCCAGCTATGGTTGCCGTGCGGCCTGGCGTGCGCCTTCGTCCGGCGGACGATGATCGGACGCATGTCGTGTGCGCTGCTCATGGCGGTGCCCCTTGCTGCTTGCGCGACTTAGTTCAGGCTCTTGACTTCACGCACGTGGTCGTCGAGCTCAAGGAACGACGGCCGCACCGTGGAGTACAGCACCTTGCGGCCGAATTCCACCGCCACCAGCGGCGCGTAGCCGTTCAGGGAGGCGAGCAGCACGACCTTGATGCATTCGTAGACCTTGACGTTCTCGGAGACCTGCAGCTCGATGCGCGCGGCCAGCGGCGAAACAAAACCGTAGGCCAGCAGGATGCCCAGGAAGGTACCGACCATGGCGTGCGCGATCAGCGCGCCCAGCTCGGCCGGCGGCAGGTCGGCCGAACCCAGCGCATGCACCACGCCCATCACCGCGGCGACGATGCCGAAGGCGGGCAGCGCATCGCCGACGCGCGACAGCGCATGGGCGGGGATCTCGGCTTCGTGACGGAAGGTCTCGATCTCGTGGTCCATCAGGGCCTCGATCTCGAAGGCGTTCATGTTGCCGTTGACCATCATGCGCAGGTAGTCGGTGAGGAATTCCATCACCACCGGATCCGACAGAATGCGCGGGTACTGGCTGAAGACGCTGCTGGCGGCGGGGTCCGCGATTTCCTTTTCCAGGAACAGGATGCCCTCGCGCCGTGCCTTGGACAGCAGCACGTACAGCAGCGACATGACGTCCAGGTACAGCTCTTTCTTGTACTTGGAGCTCTTGAACAGGCCCGGCAGGGCCTTGGCGGTGGCCTTGATGGCCTTGCCCGTATTGGTGGCGATGAAGGCGCCGAAGGCGGCGCCTCCGATGATCACAAATTCCGCCGGTTGATATAGCGCGCCCATGTGGCCGCCGGTCATGGCATAACCGCCAAGCACCGCCACTACCACGACGACATAGCCAAGAACTACTAGCACGATCGGATCCCCGTCAAAAAACGCGCGTCAACCACGCACAGTTGCCCGTCGCACGGGCGCACGGAGAGGCCTCCGTCCGCCAGCGCTGCAAGCTTGCCAGCCGGCGGACCTTGACCAGGATCAGGCGTTGGTCTGCTCGGCGGCGGCGTCTTTCGAGAGCTTCTTCACTTTCCCTGCGCGTGAGGGCGGACGGCACAGGCTGCACACGAAGTTCGCGTGCGGCTCATACGCGTGCGTGACGAACTGTCCGCCGCAACACGTGCAGCTGGACAGCTGCAGCATGTTGCTCTCGAAGAACCGTACTAACGTCCAGGCACGCGTGAAACTTAAGACAATTTCGCCGCCCAGCAGCGAAACATGCTCAAGGTACAGGCGGTATGCCGCCACCACCGCACGGATGCCCACGGTCTCGCCTTCCTGCACCATGAACTGGTAGGCAGAGAAGAACAGCGAAGAGTGGATATTCGGCAGCCAGGTGGTGAACCAGTCCGTCGAGAAGGGAAGCATGCCCTTGGGGGGCGAGACGCCGCGCAGTTCCTTGTACAGGCGGATGAGCCGGTCACGCGACAGCGTGGTCTCGGCTTCAAGCACCTGCAGGCGCGCACCCAGGCCGATCAGCTCGATGGCGAGCTGGGTCTGGTTGGCATCCTGGAGAACGCTCTTGCGGGGGGCGGCTGCGGAGGTGGCCGTGAAGCTCCGTGTGGGTTCGGCCTTCAGCAGCGCGGTCAATTGAGGGACTCCACAGGCTGACGTGCCAGCAGGATCGCGGCGTGGATCTGCTGCATGTCATGGCTCTTGGCCGTGTGGGTGAGAGTGGACAGAAGCGCATGGTCGTCGAAGCGGAACCTGCACAGCACCATGTTGGATGCCGCCAGCTTGACGAGTTGCGCGGACGTCAGCTTGCCAAGGATATCGGCGATTTCCTTGCTGACCCCGAGCCGGAACATGGCTTCGACTTGGTTTTCGCGCACCAGGCGTTGCGCGAGCAGCAGATAGGCGAGATTGACCTCCCTGATCTCCTGGAGAACTTCACTGCTTTCCAATTTTTCCCCGCTACCAAAAAACCTGCCATGGCCGCTTGTCCAGCGCTTACCGGAGCCCGAAGGCGCCGGCGACCGGATCGTTTGTATGCGGCTGGGCGGGTACAACGTACGACAAAAGGAACTTCGCCCGTGTCTTACTGTTATCGACTCCGTTACAACTGTTACAGAGTGTAAGTGAGACTGTTACGTTTATATCGGCAATTTGCCTGGAATGCCAATCCCTACTTACGCGGGGGGCAAGCAAATGTCGTGCGAAACAGACATGGAGCGCGTGCATTTTGTAACAAGTCACACGCCTGTCACTTGATTTCGCGCAACGCTGTTCAGCAAAGGTCATATCCGCCAACGCGCCACACCCGTTCCCGGGTGACTGCTGGATTCCTCTATTGACGAGTGGCGCGCATGATGCTCACGGCGCGTGTTTCCGAAATCGCCGTCCAAAAATCACCGCACATCACGATCCGAACATCCGGCGCAGCCACGCCGCCAGCCGGGTAAACACATCGTCAGGCGCCTCACGGAACAACGCCGGGCGCGTGCGCTCCACCTGCTCCAGCACGCGCGACGCTTCTTCGGGCTGCACCGAGCCATACTCCAGCGCCAGCCCCAGCATGCCGCGCAGCTCGCCCACGCGCGCGCGGCCGGCGGCCTCATTCTCTTCGGTCTGCAGTGCGTACATCAGGTCATAGGCGCGCTGGCGCAGGCTTTCCGCCAGCCGCCACGCGGGCGTGCGCATGCGCTCCTCCAGCACGCGAACATCTTCGGCCGAGGCCGCCACCTGGGTCGCCAGCGCTTCAGTAAAGGCGGCGTCGGCGCCGCATTCGGTCAGCACCTGCGCGGCCCATTCGCGCGCATGCGCAAGGCGCTGCTCCGCCGTCCATTCAGGCTGCACCGCCAGGCCAAAGCCGAAGCGCTGTGCATCGCGCATCAGCGCGGCCAGGGCATTGGGCAACTGCTTGTCGAACACGCGCCGCGCCCAGCCATACTCGCCGCCGGCCAACAGCCGCGTCACCGCGCGCTCGGTCAGCGGGCCGTCATGCTGCAGCAGCCGGGCGCGCAGGAAGTCGTTGAACTCGGGCGGCAGGAACTCCCGGTCCAGGCCGGTGGAAACCCCGATGAACTGGTCGAATTCCTTGCGTAGCCGGGCGGCATCGTCATGCGGCAGGGCCAGGGTGATCTCGGTCGTCATTGCATTGCCATCCCGGGCCGCCGCGCGGCCGCTGTTGCCGGTTCTCTGGGTGGATCAGAACGCGCTCCAGTCGCCGTTGTCGGCACCGGCCAGCGCGGGGCGCGGCGTGCGTGCGGCAGCGGGACGCAGGGGCTCGGCGGCGGCATCGACCACGTCGTTGGCTTCGCCCCCGGCGGCTGCGGCCGTTGCCACGGCCGGCACGGCGGCGGTGCGCTTGCGCGAGGCGACCGCACGCACGGCGCCGACCTTGCCCTGCGACGAGGACGACGACGAGGATGAGTGCGAAGACGACAGCGAGAACGAAGCCTGCGCATCCTCGGCCGCCAGGCGGAACATCGACACCGCGCCCTGCAGGCGGCTGGCCTGCTCTTCCAGCGCGCCGGCCGCTGCGGCGGCTTCTTCCACCAGTGCGGCGTTCTGCTGCGTCACCTCATCCATCTGCGCCACGGCCTGGTTGACCTGCTCGATGCCGGAACTCTGCTCGGCGGAGGCTGCGCTGATCTCGCCCATGATGTCGGTCACGCGCTTCACCGCCTGCACGATCTCGTCCATGGTCTTGCCGGCCTGGCCCACCAGTGCCGAGCCGTTGTCGACGCGCTCGACCGTATCCCCGATCAGGCCCTTGATTTCCTTGGCCGCATTGGCGCTGCGTTGCGCCAGGCTGCGCACTTCGCCTGCGACTACCGCGAAGCCACGGCCCTGTTCGCCGGCACGCGCGGCTTCCACCGCCGCGTTCAGCGCAAGGATGTTGGTCTGGAAGGCAATGCCTTCGATCACGCCGATGATGTCGACAATCTTCTTCGAGGCGTCGTTGATCTCGTCCATGGTCTGCACCACGCGCCCCACCACTTCGCCGCCGCGCAGCGCGGTTTCCGACGCATTGGCAGCCAGGCCGCTGGCCTGGCGCGCGTTGTCCGCGTTCTGGCGCACGGTGCTGGTCAGCTCTTCCATGCTGGAAGCGGTTTCCTCCAGCGACGCGGCCTGCTGCTCGGTGCGTTGCGACAGGTCGTTGTTGCCCGCTGCGATTTCACGCGAGGCCGTGCCGATCGACTCCGCCGACTCCTTGAAATCGCGCACCATGTGCGAGAGCTGCTGCTGCATCTGCTGCATTGCATAGACCAGGCTGCTCTTGTCGCCGGCGCGCGTGGCCACCGGCGACGAGAAATCACCCTCGGCGATACGCGAGGCGATCTCCGCCGCATAGCCCGGCTCGCCGCCCAGCTGGCGCGACAGCGCGCGCGCCAGGAACACGCCCAGCAGCACCGACAGCGCCAGGCCACCCAGCACCAGCCCCAGCATCCAGATGCGCGTGGCGTCATAGACGCGGCGCGCTTCTTCCATGTTGCTGCGGGCGCGGTCGTCGCGGCGCTTCACCATCTTGAACATAACCTCTTCCAGCGCATGGCTGTCCTTGAGCAGGTCGGCGCTCTCGGAGAACACCTGGCTCTCGAACTGCGAGGTGTCCAGCGGCTGCTTGCTGACCAGCTCCACGTACTTGTTCATGCGCTCGCGGAAAACCGGCGACAGCTGCTGGTACTGCTTGACCAACGCCTTGCCCTCGGCCTGCTCGAAAGCGCCCACCACCTGGCGGATGCGCTCGTCCATCAACGCGAGCGACTTGGCGATCTGTTCCTTCTCGGTCGCGCGCTCGCCCATGGTCGATGCGGACAGCAGCCCGATCTGCGAGCGGCTGGCATAGACCAGGTTGATGTTGGCGTCCTGCACCGCCTTCAGCGCCTGCAGGTCGCCGTTGTAGATCTTGCCGGTCCAGTCGGCCATGCGCCCCATGTTGATGACGCCCAGCAGCCCCATCACGGCGCCGATCACGGCAACGACCAGGAATCCGGCAACCAGCCTGGTCGTGACGCGCAATTGATTGAACCAATGCATAGCAACTCCCCCTTATTACTGAAAGCCCCGGGCACGGCATGCCGCGCCCGCTTTATGCGCATGCGGGTCATTGCCCGCACCTGCGGATCGGACTAGCCTGGTGCAACGCACTAGGCCCGTGCCAGTGATTGAACGGCGTCGGCGCGCTCGATGCTCTTCTTACGCTGCGGCCTCACCTCGGCCTGCATGCTGACGCGGAACGTGGCGATGGCATCGCGCAGGCGCAGCGATTGCTCTTCGAGCGAACCTGCGGCGGCGGCAGCCTCTTCCACCAGCGCCGCGTTCTGCTGCGTGCCCTCGTCCATCTGCGCCACGGCCTGGTTGACCTGTTCGATGCCGGAACTCTGCTCGGCCGAGGCCGCGCTGATCTCGCCCATGATGTCGGTCACGGACTTCACGGCCTGCACGATCTCGTCCATGGTCTTGCCGGCCTGGCCCACCAGCGCCGACCCGTTGTCCACGCGCTCCACGGTATCGCCGATCAGGCCCTTGATTTCCTTGGCGGCGTTGGCGCTGCGCTGCGCCAGGCCGCGCACCTCGCCCGCGACCACGGCAAAGCCACGGCCCTGCTCGCCGGCACGCGCGGCTTCCACCGCGGCGTTCAGCGCCAGGATATTGGTCTGGAAGGCGATGCCTTCGATCACGCCGATGATGTCGACGATCTTCTTCGAGGCATCGTTGATCTCGTCCATGGTGTGCACCACGCGGCCTACCACTTCGCCACCGCGCAGCGCGGTTTCCGAAGCGTTGGCAGCGAGGCCGCTGGCCTGCCGCGCGTTGTCCGCGTTCTGGCGCACCGTGCTGGTCAGCTCTTCCATGCTCGAAGCGGTCTGCTCCAGCGAAGCCGCCTGCTGCTCCGTGCGTTGCGACAAGTCGTTATTGCCCGCGGCCACCTGGCGCGTCGCCGTGGCAATGCTCGCCATGCCTTCCTGGATCTCGTGCACCACCGACAGCAGGCTGCGCTGCATGGTCTGCATGGCCTGCGCCAGCGCACCGATCTCGTCCTTGCTGCGGTGCTCGAAGCGGGTGGTCAGGTCGCCCGCGCCCATGCGCAGCGCAAAGTCCAGCATGTCGCGCACCGGCCGGTTCACGCGTGCCAGCAGCATGGTGCCGGCCGCGAACGACGTCGCCAGCGCCAGCGCAAAGCCGCTCCACAGCCACGGGCGCAGCACTGCAGCGCCTTCCTTGTCGAGGATCTCAACCGCTGCCAATGCCGCCAGGAACCACACCAGCCCGCCGGCCTGCGCCCACAGGATGCGGCGCTTCAGGTTCATGCGCAGCAGGCGCTGCACCAGCCCGGCCAGGCCGGTGCGCACCACCGCGCCGTCGCGGATCGCCAGCCCCGCCGCGCGGCCCGCGCGAAAACGCGCATACGCGGCGCCTGCGGCCTCGACCTGCTCGCGCGTCGCCATCGAGCGCACCGAGGTGTAGCCCACCACGCGGCCGTCCACGCGCGTGGGCGTGACGGTCGCGCTGACCCAGTAGAAGTCGCCGTTCTTGCGGCGGTTCTTGACCACGCCCATCCAGCTGCGGCCGGCTTCCAGGTTCTGCCACAGGTCGGCGAACGCTTCCGGCGGCATGTCGGGGTGGCGCACCAGGTTGTGCGGCGCGCCCAGCAGTTCCTCGGCCGGATAGCCGCTGGCCTCGATGAAGGCGCGGTTGGCAAAGGTGATACGGCCCTTGAGGTCCGTGCGCGAGATCAGGTAGTCCGACGGGGAGAGCTGGTGTTCGCGCTGCGTGACGGGTTGGTTGTTTCGCATCTATGACAGTACTGCTTGCCCGGGAGCAGCCATGCACGGTGGGATGGCGCGCCAGGCCCCGGGCGGTTTCGATCCGGCTGGCGTGGTTCGGCGGCCGGACGGCGGGGGCGGAGAAAGCGGTAAGACAGGAATCAGGACACGGCTTCGAGCGCCGCCAGTTCTTCGGTATTGAGCAGCTTCTCGATATCGACCAGGATCAGCATGCGTTGCTCGACCGAGCCGAGCCCGCGGATGTAATCGGTGGCCAGTTCGCCGGAGAAGTGCGGCGTGGGCTTGATCTGCGCGGCCGTGAGCGTCAGCACGTCGGACACGCCGTCCACTACGATGCCGGTGGTGCGGTCGTTGAGGTCGACGATGATGACCACGGTGTACTGGTCGTAGCTGACCTTCTGCTGGCGGAACTTGATGCGCAGGTCGATGATCGGCACGATGATGCCGCGCAGGTTGATCACGCCCTTGATGTAGTCCGGCGCATTGGCAATCTGGGTGACGGACTCGTAGCCGCGGATTTCCTGGACCTTCAGGATGTCGATGCCGTATTCCTCCCGCCCGAGCGTAAAGGCCAGGAATTCTTCCACCGCGCCGTCTGCCTTGTCGATGTGCTTCATCGTCTAGCCCCCAAATTTGGCTGATGCTGGTTTTCTGGCGCTGCGGCGGCAGTGGCCGCTGGCGGGCGCCGGGGCGTGACTTCGCCCACCAGTGTTTACGGCAGCCAGGCGGGGTGACTGAAGGGCGACGCCGCGCTTTCCTTACCCTTCCGTGGAGGGGTGCGGGGGCGCCAGCAGCGCGGCCACGGCCTGCATCAGTTCATCTGGATCGAAGGGCTTGGGCAGGAAGCCCGAGGCGCCGGCGGCGCGCGCCTGTGCGCGGATGCTGCCGTCATGCTCGGTGGTCAGCATCAGGATCGGGATGCGCGCGTAGCGTTCGGTGGCGCGCAGGCTGCGGATCAGCGTGAGGCCGTCCATCCCCGGCATGACCTGGTCGGTGACCAGCATGCCGAAGCTGGCGCCGGCAGCGAGCGCATGCGCCTGGTCGCCATCGGCGGCCTCGGTGACATCGAACCCGCCGGCGCGCAGGCACGCGCCGATCATGCGGCGAAGCGAAGGGGAATCGTCGACGACGAGGATGCTGGGCGATGACATGGGACGCCTCCGGTTTGCAGGGCTCGGTTGATCCGCCTGGAAGTTTGGCAGCGTGGACGGCGCGGACGGCGACGGACGGGCCGGCCCGAGAACCAGTCCTCAGGGCTGAGCCGCTGCCAGCGTCGTTATCGGCAGCGCGGCCGGCGTTCTTTAGCCGGCGCCGCCCGCCTCACTCCCCCTTCAGCGCGCGCAGCGCATCGGCAAACCCGGCGGTATCCAGCGGCAGCGACAGCAGGTAGCCCTGCACCTCGTCGCAACCCATCTCGTTGAGGATCTCCAGCTGCGAGGCCGACTCCACGCCCTCGGCCACCACCTTCATGCGCAGCTCGTGCGCCAGCGCCACCATCGAGCCGACGATGGCGCGGCCCTGCGCATCGGTATCGAGCCCGCCGATCAGCGTGCGGTCGATCTTGAGCGTGCCCACGCGCAGGCGCTTGAGGTAGCCCAGGCTCGAATAGCCGCTGCCGAAGTCGTCCAGCGCCACCTGGATGCCGAGCGACTGCAGCTCGGCCAGGGTCTCCAGCGACTTGCCGATGTCCTTCATCGCCGCGGTCTCAGTGATCTCCAGCGTGATCGCCGAGGGCGGGATGTCGTGCTGGTGGATCTGCTCGAGCAGGTACTGCGGGAAGTTGCGGCTGGCAAAGCGCAGCCCCGAGACGTTGATCGCCACCGGCACCGTGGGCAGGCCGGCGTCCTGCCACAGGCGCACCTGGCGGCAGACGCTGGTCAACACCCAGTCGTCGAGCTTGTCGATCTGGCCGGACTGCTCGGCCACGGTGATGAACTCGGCCGGGCTGACCTGGCCGAGCGCCGGATGGCGCCAGCGGCACAGCGCCTCGGCGCCGACCAGCGTGCGGCGGCGGGCGTCGTATTTGGGCTGGAACTGCAGCGACAGCGCATCGTCCTGGATCGCCAGCCACAGGTCGCGCCGGATCACGCGGGTGCGGCGCGCGCGCTCGCCGGCGGCGCTGTTGAACAGGCGCACCTGGTTCGAACCGCTTTCGCGCGCCTCGGCCAGGCTGACGCGGGCGGCCTGCATCAGCGCCTCGGAGGTCTGCGCGTCGCGCGGGTAGATGGCGATGCCGATATTGACGCCGATCTGCATCTGCAGGCCGCGCGCGGCAATGAACTCGGCCAGCGAGCCCAGCATGCGCGAGCCCAGCTCCTGCGCGCGGCCGTGGTGGACCAGCTCGGGCACGCCCACGGCAAACTCGTCGCGCGCCAGCCGGGCCAGGAAGTCATGCGGCTCGAGCACGGCCTGCGCCAGCGCGCCGGCGTCCTGGGCCAGGATATCGTCGGCGCGGATCTCGAAGACCTCGTCGACCTCGCGGTAGTCGGCAATATGGATCAGCAGCACCGCGCAACCGGTCTCGGCCAGCCGCGCCTGCGCGATGGCCTGGTCCAGCCAACGGCCGAAGGCGACCCGGTCAGGCATCACCGTGGCGACGCTGTACTCGCCCACCGTGCCCTGCCCGCGCGCGGCGGCCCGCACCGTGAGCCGGCCCGGGATGCGCGCGCCGCGGCGCACCTGGCGCGGCTCGGCCAGCCGGTGCACGGGGAGTTCGTCGGGGGCCTCCGCGGCCAGGTCGGCTTCACTACGCGCCGGTGCCGGCAACCAGCCGCGCGACTGGGCCCGGTGGATGACGAACATCAGCGCGCACAGCGCGGTCAGCGCGCCGGCCAGCCAGGCCGGGTGCGGCAGGCCGGCGGCGTCGATGCAGTGGCGCGCCGTGACCGTGCCGGCGCCGCAGGCACGGCCCAGGTGCGTGCCGGCCGCCGCCACCAGGCCGGCGCCGGCCACCACGGCCATGACCGCAGCGCCGCGCCACAGCCGGGTGCCCTGGCGCAGCCACTGCGCCAGCAGCTTGACGGCGGTGGTGGCCGCGGCGGCGGCGGCAAAGCTGACGGCCAGTTGCGCGGTGTCGTTGGCGACTGGCAGGCTGCCGGAAAACACCACCACCACCACGGGCAGGCTGATGGTCAGCTGCGACAGAAGCGCCGCCGACCAGCTCAGCGCGCGCAGCGACCGGCTTCCGGCTCCCTGGTCCGCCCGCCCGGCGCGGACACCGAGGGCGGCGGCCACGCCCAGCAGGGCGGCAAGCAGCAACAGGACGGAACTCAGGACAATCATTGGGCTGCGCGGTGGAGAAAAGTATGCGCGAAGACGAACCGGACGCGGGGCAAACCCCGCATCATGGCATCTTGCGGTCGTCGTGTGAACAAGACAATACTCAGGACGACGCGATCAGAACGCGCTCCAGTCGTCGGCGCCACCTGCCGTGGCGGCTGCCGGGCGGACTGCGGGTCGGGCAACGGGCGCCTGGCGGGCGCTGGCGGCGCGCGATGCGGCGGCCGCGGGAGCAGCCACCATGGCGGCCGCCGGGCCGAGCGCCGGCGCGGTGCGCGCTGCCGCGGCCGAGGTCCGGCTGCTGGCGGCAACCCGGCCGCCAACCGCGCCAGCCCCCGCACCGAGGGTGAACACCGATACCACGTTCTTCAGCTTCCGGGCTTGCTCTTCCAGCGCCCCGGCCGCCGCGGCGGCCTCTTCCACCAGCGCGGCGTTCTGCTGCGTGACCTCGTCCATCTGGTTCACCGCCTGGTTGACCTGCTCGATGCCGGTGGTCTGCTCCAGCGAAGCGGCGCCGATCTCGTTCATGATGTCAGTCACGCGGCGCACCGCCTGGACGATCTCGCCCATGGTCTGCCCGGCTTCGGCCACCAGTCTGGTGCCGCTCTCCACGCGCTGGCCCGACTCGCCGATCAGCGCCTCGATCTCCTTGGCTGCCGACGCCGAGCGCTGCGCCAGGCTGCGCACCTCGCCCGCCACCACGGCAAAGCCGCGGCCCTGCTCGCCGGCGCGGGCGGCTTCCACCGCCGCGTTCAGCGCCAGGATATTGGTCTGGAAGGCAATGCCCTCGATCACGCTGATGATCTCGACCACCTTGCGCGAGGCGCCGTTGATCTCGTTCATGGTATCGACCACGCGGCCCACCACGTCGCCGCCCTTGAGCGCGATCTGCGAGGCCTCGTTGGCCAGCACGCCGGCCTGGCGCGCGTTGTCGGCGTTCTGGCGCACCACCGTGGTCAGCTCTTCCATGCTGGCGGCGGTCTGCTCCAGCGACGAGGCCTGTTCCTCGGTGCGCTGCGACAGGTCCAGGTTGCCGGTGGAAATCTGCTGCGTGGCCGACGCCATCGAATCGGCGCCGGTGCGCACCTCGGCGACGATGCCCGACAGGCTCGCCTGCATCGCGGCCAGCGCCTGCATCATGCGGCCGACCTCGTTCTTCGAGATGCTGGTGATGCGCGAGGTCAGGTCGCCACGGGCGATGCGCTCGAATACGGCGAGCGCTTCCGCCACCGGCGTGACGATGGCACGGTTGAGCGTGAAGGTGCACAGCGCCGCCACCACCAGCCCCAGCACGATCAGCGCGACCGCGAGCATGCGGATGCGCTCGTAGCTGGCCTGTGCGGCGTCGAAATTGGCCTGGCCGGTTTCCATCAGGAATTTCTGCAGCTTCTCGTGCGCGGCCGACATGCTGCGCTGCAGGTCAGGCAGCACCTTCTTCGCCAGCCGTACCGCCTCTTCCTGGTTGCCTGCGAGCGCGGCCGCCTGCAGCGGCAGCACGCCCTGCTCCATGAAGGCCTGGCGACGCTTGTCCAGTTCGGCGGCCAGCGGCTTCTCCTGGTCGTGCTGCGGCAGGCTGGTGTAGCGCTTCCAGGCCGCTTCCGAGGCTTCCACGAATACCTTGGAGCGGTCTACGTTGACCTTGGGGTCATCCTGCTCGCCCTGCATGACGTTGCGGTCCAGCGCCAGCCGCATGCGCGTGGTAGCCAGCATGGCGTCGCTCAGCGCGGCGGTCGATGCCAGCTGGATCGAATAAGTCTCCCTGAGCGCTTCGTTGCTTTGCGATATCCCGTGCAGCCCCGCCCCCCCGACCAGCAGCAGCAGCAACGACAACATTCCCATGGCGCCCCGTAGCAGGGTCTTGATCTGGATATTGTTTTGGAAAGACATGATGAAAGGAGACTGTGAGCAATCCACAAGGCCGACCCCTGGCCCCGGTACGGCAGGACCGACACTCCGACGATCCGCCCTGCCCGGATAACGGCGAAGCCCTTCTCATCCTTGAGCAAACGCACCGGCCACCGGGCAAAATCCGCGGGAATTGCTCCCATGTCGGTTATCCGGCACAGTGTTTTTGCTGCAGTGCGGGCGGAAACGCGCTTTCTGCCGTGGGGCTG
This sequence comes from Cupriavidus sp. PB-02, assembly GCF_058252315.1. Classification (NCBI taxonomy): domain Bacteria; kingdom Pseudomonadati; phylum Pseudomonadota; class Betaproteobacteria; order Burkholderiales; family Burkholderiaceae; genus Cupriavidus; species Cupriavidus sp. PB-02. Next base: position 231,148 of record NZ_CM177695.1, on the reverse strand, counting down.
TCGATTATGGCGATTTGATTTGAGCGTGGGGCTCCGTGGCGGTCTCCGGCATGGCTCGCACTTGGCTCAGACACAAAGCACTCTTTATGTGCAGAGGTTTCGCTGCCGCACCGAAGGCATGGCAGCGCGACGGAAAAACGGCGACCCACATTGACACCGAAAGTTCACACCAATATCGGCATCAAGATTTTTCGCAAAAACGGCGCCGGATAAGCGGAGCGGGATTTGCAGGGCGTCCCTACCCCGTTATAATTGTTTTCGGCATTTCACCGACCGCATACCCTTCGCAGTACCGCTGCACCATAGCAGCATCATCACCGCATTCCACCCTACCGGAAACCGAGGACGCAATGGCGACTTATCAGGAAATCGTTCAGAAAATCAGTGAACTGCAGAAGCAAGCCGAGGAAATCAAGGCACGCGAACAATCCGCGGTGATCGCCGATATTCGCGAGAAAATCGAGCAATATGGCCTGACCGCGGAAGACCTCGGTTTTGGCACCAAGGCACCGGCCGGCAAGAAGGCCGTCAACCGCAAGGTGCCGGTGCGCTACCGCGACAGCGCCGGCAATACCTGGACCGGCCGTGGCAAGCGCCCGGGCTGGCTGACCCAGGCCCTGGCCCAGGGCAAATCGGTCGAAGACTTCCTGATCCGCTGAGCGCACGCTCCGGCAGATGGCAAAACGCCACGGAATTAATCCGTGGCGTTTTTGCTTGGGCGGCCGCAAGGCAGGTTTTGCAGGGTGCCAGGCCCCTCCGGGGGCGCCGCAGAAACGGGTACGCCCGCCTGTTGGCGGGCGCCGACCATCAGGCATCGAACCCCTGCGGGTTCATCGACTGCCAGCGCCACGAGTCCTGGCACATCCGGTCGATGTCGTGCTGCGCGCGCCAGCCCAGCAGCTGGTTGGCCAGCGCCGGATCGGCATAGCACGAGGCGATATCGCCTGGGCGCCGGGCCACGATCTCATACGGCACCGGCTTGCCGCTGGCGCGCTGGTAGGCATTGACCACCTCCAGCACGCTGTAGCCGCGGCCCGTGCCCAGGTTCACGGTCATGCCCTTGCCCTGGCCGCGCAGGTAGCCCAGCGCCGCCAGGTGGCCGTCAGCCAGGTCGCACACGTGGATATAGTCGCGCACGCCGGTACCGTCCGGCGTTGGATAGTCGCCGCCGAATACCATCAGTTTCTCGCGGCGCCCGCCGGCGACCTGCGCCACATAAGGCATCAGGTTATTCGGAATACCGCGCGGATCCTCGCCGATCAGGCCGCTTTCATGTGCGCCGACCGGATTGAAATAGCGCAGGTAGGCAATGCGCCATGACGGATCGGATTTTTCCAGGTCGCGCAGGATTTGCTCGCCCATCAGCTTGGTCTGGCCGTACGGATTGGTTGCCGACAGCGGGAAATCCTCCAGGATCGGCACCGCATGCGGATTGCCATAAACCGTGGCCGAGGAACTGAACACCAGCTCTTTCACGCCGGCAGTGCGCATCGCCGCGCATACCGTCAGCAGTCCGTCCAGGTTGTTGCTGTAATACTCCAGCGGCTGGCTTACGGATTCGCCCACTGCCTTGAGCGCGGCAAAATGAATCACCGCGCTGATGCGGTGTTCGGCAAACAGCCGGTCCAGCAGCGCGCGGTCGCGCACGTCACCCTGCACAAAATGCGGGACCTGGCCGGTAATGGTGGCCAGCCGCTCGACCACCACCGGACTGCTGTTGCACAGATTATCCAGGCCGATCACGTTGTAGCCGGCATTGAGCAGCGAGACCCAGGTATGTGAGGCGATATAGCCGGTGGCGCCGGTAAGGAGCAATGTTTCGGACATGGAAATTGGCGTGGGTGTCGATTTCAGGGCCGGAAGTCGCAGGCCGGCCGATTCAGGAAATGGCGCAGGCGCCGCTTGCCGCCACGGCGGGGCCGGACGAAGTCACATATTATCCACGATGCGCCGCGGCGGCCCGGGCGGCTGACCCATACATGCCGGCGGCAGCAGGCGCGCTAGGGTTGCGCTTCGGCCGTCGCGGACACCAGCCCGGCACGCGCCTGCCAGGCTTCATAGGCGGCGCGCAGGCGCCAGCCCGATTCCAGGTCGCGCATGCCGAGGCATTGCGCCACCTCGGCCGGCGCCGTGCCCGCCTCGAAATGCATCGCGGCGCAAGTATTGCGCAGCGTCTGCGGCGAGGCTCGTTCGCTGCGGCCCGCCAGCACGCCGGCCTCGTCCAGCAGGATCTCCACGCGCCGATAGACCGAAGCGGCATGCATCGGCCGCCCGGCTGGCAGCGCCGGAAACACCAGGCCGCCCAGCGTGCCAGAGACCTCGCGCAGCGCCAGCCATGCCCGCAGCGGCGCATGGGCCAGGGGAAACAGCGGCACCGTATAGGCCCGGCCGTTGTCCGCGCGGACCATGCGCAGCGCCATCCTGCCCGGCGCGCCATCGTCCACCGCATCCACCCGCAGCGCCCGGGCTTCTGCCACCTTCAGCCCGCCACCGAGCAGCACGGCCAGCAGCGCCGTGTCGCGGGCGCGCTTCCATTGGGTAGGCGAGGCCGCCCCGCGCTCGTCACCGGGCGGAGGCAGGCTGGCCGGGCCGAGGATGCGCGCGACCAGCAGGTCGCGCTCGCCGGGCAGCAGGAAGGCGGTGGGGTCGTTCTCACCATCGGCCAGGTGCGCGCGTACCGCCTGGCTGCCGGGGTTGTGCATGCCTTCGCGCAGCCGCGCCAGGTGGTGGAAGACCCGCTCGATCAGTCGCGTGTATCGGTAGCGGTGCGACTTGTGCAGCTGCTGCGCGTCCAGGAATTCGCCGATCTGCTCCGCCGACCAGCTCAGCGGTGGCAGGCCGCGCTCGGCCGACCAGCGCAGCAGCTTGCCCCACATGGCGCGGTACACCACGCTGGTGCCGTGCCGAAAGCCGTGCCGCGCCAGCCACCCGTCGAAGGCACGCTCCGGATGCTCGCGCCAGGCGGCCAGGTCGGCATCGAACAAGGCCGCCTGTTCAGGGTGGGCGGCGCTGGGCTTAGTGGTCACTGACTCTCCTGCTGGGGCCGGCCGGCGGCGGGTTGCGATGCGCCTATTGTAGACAACCCGTCACTGCGCTGGAGGTGGGCGGCGGCGCCTGCCGTCCGTCGCTTGCACGGTGCCACAGACCGTGCTACCTTTCGACTCACTATGCAACTGGTTGCATATAACCCAGACCCGCAGATCCGAAGAGACGCCGCGCACCGACGCCAGCCAAGGAGACCTCCGTGACCACCGCCAACCTGATTCCCGCCGCGCAGGCTTCGCTCGACGCCTGGCACCAGATGATCGCCACCAACTCGATGGCCGGGCTGGACGCCATCGTCGCCGACGAGGTCGTGTTCCGCTCGCCGGTCGCGCACACGCCGTATCCCGGCCGCGCCGCGATCGCGCTGGTGCTGACCACGGTGAACCAGGTGTTCCAGGACTTCCGCTACCACCGCGGCTTTGTCAGCGAGGATGGCCACAGCGTGGTGCTCGAGTTCAGCGCCGCGGTGGAGGGCAAGGCGCTCAAGGGCATCGACATGATCCGCTTCGACGACGCCGGGCGCATCGTCGAATTCGAAGTCATGGTCCGGCCGCGGTCGGGCCTGGACGCGCTTGCCGCCGCCATGGGCGCGCGGCTTGGCAGCCAGAAGGACGTGCTGACCGGCGCGGCCTGAGCCGTCGCCACATCGGCCCAAACCCGCACAGATTTCCGTATCACCGTACCACCCAGGAGACATCTCAAATGGCCCTTCCCGCCCTGCTGCAGAACCGGCTGTCGCTGCCGGTGGTCTGCTCGCCGCTGTTCATCATTTCCAACCCCGACCTGGTGATCGCCCAGTGCAAGGCCGGCGTGGTGGGTTCGTTCCCGGCGCTGAACGCGCGTCCGGCGCCCAAGCTGGAGGAATGGCTGGACCGCATCACCACCGAGCTGGCCGAGCATGACGCCAGGCATCCCGATCGCCCGTCGGCACCGTTCGCGGTCAACCAGATCGTGCACAAGTCCAACGACCGGCTCGAGCATGACCTGGAGCTGTGCGTGCGCTACAAGGTGCCGATTGTGATCACCTCGCTGGGCGCGCGCACCGAAGTCAATGAAGCGGTGCATTCGTACGGCGGCATCGTGCTGCACGACGTGATCAACAACACGTTCGCGCGCAAGGCCATCGAGAAGGGCGCCGACGGGCTGGTGGCGGTGGCTGCCGGCGCGGGCGGCCATGCCGGCACGCTGTCGCCGTTTGCGCTGCTGCACGAGATCCGCGAATGGTTCGACGGCCCGCTGCTGCTGTCGGGCGCGATTTCCAGCGGCGACGCCATCCTAGCCGCGCAGGCCGCGGGCGCCGACCTGGCCTATATCGGCTCGGCCTTCATTGCCACGCAGGAAGCCAATGCGCACGACGGCTACAAGCAGATGATCGTCGACAGCAGCGCCAACGACATCGTCTATTCGAACCTGTTCACCGGCGTGCACGGCAACTACCTGCGCGGCAGCATCGAGCGCGCGGGACTGGATCCGGCCGCGCTGCCGCAATCCGATCCGTCGAAGATGAATTTCGGCTCGGCCAGCGCGAAGGCGTGGAAGGATATCTGGGGCGCCGGCCAGGGCGTGGGCGCGATCAAGCGCGTGGTGCCGGCGGCCGAACTGGTGCGCCGCTTTGCCGAGGAGTATGCGCTGGCGCGGCGCCGGCTGGGCCTGGGCGAGGCCAGCGCGGCGGGTGCGCGCGCGGTGGACGTCGCCTGAGGCGTCGCGACATTTGCAGCAAGCGCCGGCTCGCGAGCCGGCGTTTTACTTTGCGGCGGCAGATTGCCCCAGGGACTTCTCCAGCAAGGGCAGCAGTTCCTCGCCCCAGGCCACCCAGTCCTGCTCGAAGCGGATCCCCCGCCGCAGCAACGCATAGCGCAACTGCTGCGCGCGATCCATGTCCGGCGCCGAGAAATCGCGCCGCTCGATCGCAAGGTAGGTCTCCAGCCGCGCCTGGTGCAGCGCGAGCAGCCGGCGCATCTCGTCGCCCAGGCCAAGCGGCCCGATCACGGCATCGGCGCGCAGCTTGACCAGGATTTCCTCGCGCTGGTCCAGCCCTGCGCCGGGGGCCAGCACCCAGCGCGCCAGCTCGTCGCGTCCGGCGGGCAATACCCGGTAGACCTTCTTGCGGTTCTTGCGATCGGCCGCGGGCCCGTCGCCATCCGCCGCGTCGCTCTCGTCGGCAACGATCCAGCCGCTGTCCGCCATCCGTCCCAGCTCGCGATAGATCTGCTGGTGGGTGGCATGCCAGAAATAGCCGATGGAACGGTCAAAGCGCCGCGCCAGGTCATAGCCGGACGACGGCTTCTCGATCAGGGAAATCAACAAGGCGTGCTGGGTCGACATGCAGCTTGGCAGTGGCCCGTCGGGGACGGTTAATGATTTTTGGATGTGGATGCGGCCGCCAGACACACGCGCCGGCGGTCCGCACTCCGCAAGACAGGCGTAATGTTATCGCACTGGCAGGCGCCCCCGGCAGGTTGCCGGCTGGCTCGCCCGATTTCGGCGGTGAAGTTGAATTTGTCAGTTTCGAAGTTTCCTGGCAGACAGAATTAAAAAACACTGAATAGCATTTTTCTGCCAGCTGCCATACATTCGATACATTGAATCCAGTGCGAGCTAAAAAAACAGCCTCCCGGCCGCACCATGCGCCAACCGTGGACTATGACCATGACCGGAAGACCCATGCTTGCTGAAGACCGCGACGTCGCCTGGGAAGCCGACGCCCAGCGTCCGCTCGGCTTCCTGCCGCCCATGCGCGACAAGGCGCCCATCTATTACCGGCTGCCCGATACGCCGGACGGCCACCATATCAAGGAATTCGCCAGCGGCCTGCGCCAGCTGGTGCGTTTTGTCGGTGTCGAGGAACAGGTCGTCAAATACAACCTGGGATAGACCGCCGCGCGACCCTTTTTCCTGTGGTTGTCTCCTCCGAGCCCGATCCTGCGGGCAGGGACTTGAACCCGCGAAGCTCGCGGGTTTTTTTCTTCAGGCTGAAAAGTCCAGCGGGAACCCGTAGCTATCCCAGCCGTGACCGCACCTGCCCGATCACCTCCCGCCACATCTCCCGTTGCGCCGCGAGGTAGGCCGCCGCCGCGGCGCCGCTCAGCGCCAGCGGCTCCGCACCGTCCTGCCTCAGGCGCTGGCGCAACGCAGGCTGGCCTTGCAGCAGCCGTTGCAGGCGTTCGGCCAGGTCTGCATAGTGCGAGCGCGGCATGCCCGGCGCTGCCAGCAGGCCGTACCACGCCGACTGGACCATGCCGCCGATGCCGGCCTCGGCAAACGTAGGGGTGGACGGTGCCAGCGGGCTGCGCCGTTCGCCGGTCACCGCCAGCGCCCGCACCCTGCCCTGTCGCAACAGTGGCAGCGCAGCCTGCAACGTGCTGACCAGCATGGCGATATGCCCGCCCTGCAGGTCGGTCAGCGCGCGGGCGCTGCCGGGATAAGGGATATGCGCCATGTCGGCGCCCGCCTGCCGGCACATCAGCTCGCCGACCAGGTGAGCGCTGGAATGGATGCCGAGCGAGGCAAAGGCCAGTTGCCCCGGCTGTTGCCGCGCATGTTCGAGCCACGCATGCAGCTCGGCGACCGGCGCAACACCCGCTGGTGCGGCACCGCTGGTCAGCAGCACATGCGGCGTACTGGCGATCACCGCGACCGGATGCAGGCGCTCAGCGCCGGCTGCCTGCTGCGACAGCAGCGGCGCGATGCTGACCGAGCCCACCGTACCCAGCAACAGCATGGGGCGCCCGGCCGGCGCGCGCAGCACTGCTTGCAAGGCGAGCAGGCCAGCGGCACCGGGGCGGTTCTCGACCAGCACGGGATAGCCGTCGGCGGCGAGGCTGTCGGCGACAAGCCGCGCGATATGGTCGGCGCCGCCGCCGGCGCCATAGCCGACCACCAGGCGCGGCAGGTCAGCTGCCGACGCGAGCCGCGGCAATACCAGTCTGGCGGTTGCCGCCAGCATGCCAGCCGCGGCCAGGCGCAGGCATTGTCGCCGGCGCATCGGACCATGGGCGAGGGCGTTGTCGGGATCGCGACCCCGCCGCGCCGCAGCGCGCCGGGCGTCGCGCTGGAACTTGGGCTGGAACAAGCTAAGGGCGAAGGCGCAATTGGCATTGGGACCGGCCAGCGCATCGGCGCGGGCGTCCGCCAGAGGCGGCGGACCGCTGGATGGTAGCACCGCATCGCCGCGCTGGCCGCCCGGGCAAACCCCGCGCTTCGCGCCTTAGAGCTGCGGTGCCCGGCAGGCCGCGCCGTCCTTGTTGGCCGATTCCGGCAGGCCGAACACGGCCTTTGCCCCGCACTGCGAGCCGAACATGTGCGCCTGGTCATGGCCGACGCCCACCACTTCAAAGGCCTGGTGGCGAATCACCAGGCCCGGGCTGGCCAGGTAGCGCTCATAGCGCAGATAGCCGCGCGCGCGCTGCAGTCGCGTGGGGCCTTCAGCCTCGGCGCCGCAGGCCTTGTCGAGCACGCTGTGGTTGGGGTCGTTGTCTTCCGTGCCGGCCAGGTACGTCATCTGCCGTGCGGCGTAGCGCTTGTACAGCGACAGGCCGTTGGCGCCCTGCGCATATGGCACGATGTCCTGCATGCCGTAGCGGTACTTGTCGTAGTCGGGGCAGACGGCCTTGTCATACGGGGCGAACGACTTGCGGTCCGGGCCGGCCGGGCGCACCGGCGTGAAGTAGAGATAGGACGAGGGGTTCGCCACCACGTAGCGCAGGTCGATGCCGCGCGCGCGGATGCGCTCGTCAACATTGTTCAGCACCGCGTAGCGATGCACGATCTGTGCACCGCCCGAGTGCCCCGCCACCGTCACCTTCGCCACCTGCGGCAGGCGCGACTTGTCGGTGACGAAGGCGACCAGGTCGTCCAGCACCTGCAGCGAACTGACCGAGAACGGCGCGTTCACCGCATTCTCGCCGCTCATCCAGCCCTGCACCGACCATTGCGGCATGCCATCGAAGCCCTTGCGCTGGTCGGGCGTGCCGGGGAAGTTGGGCGCGACCAGCAGCACTTCTTCCGGATTGCGGCCGCTTGCCTTCAGCAGCGCGGCGCCGGCGGCGTAGTAATCGTCGCCGTTGCGCTGCAGGCCGTGCTGCATGAAGACGACCTCGCGGATGCGCGACAGGTCGCCATCGAGCGGGTGGTTGGCATACACCGGGAAGTCATAGCCGCCACCCGCGCCAAGATGCACTCGCTGCCAGTGGGGCTTGGCGGCGGCGGCAGCGGCCGGCTTGCCGGCGGCGGGCGGCGCCTCGGGCACACTGGCGCAACCGGCCAGCGCGGCGACAGCGATGGCGGCGCAGGCCAGGCGCCGGGCTGGCTGTCGTTGCACGATGAGAGCGATGGCATCAAGCATGGGATAGCGTCTCCTGTGGAATTCTGCCGATGGTAGGCCAGTTGTAGCGCCTTGAAAAATATATACTTCCTCTCACATTCATATCTATTGCATATACCAGCGTGGAACTCCGGCACTTGCGTTACTTCCTGGCCGTGGCCGAGCATGGCTCGGTCACCCGCGCCGCCGAGCAGCTCGGCATCCAGCAGCCGCCGCTGTCGCAGCAACTCAAGGCGCTCGAGACCGAACTGGGCGTGTCCCTGTTCGAGCGCCAGCCGCGCGGCGTGGCGCTCACGCCGGCCGGCACCGCCCTGCGCGACGATGCCGAGGACCTGTTCGACCGCATCCACCAGATGCGCGCGCGCATGCAGCGCCTGGCGCGCGGCGACGAGGGTTCGCTGGCAATTGGCTTCACCAGTTCCGCCGCGGCGCACCGCCTCACGCCGGAAGTGCTGCGCGAGTGCCGGCGCCGCTTTCCACGCGTGGCGCTGTCGCTGACCGAATGCAATGCCGCCGAGGCGATCGAGCGCCTGGCCAACGGCACGCTCAGCGCCGCTTTGCTGCGCGCGCCGGTGCAGCATCCGGAAGGCGTGCGCTTCGACCTGCTCCTGGAAGAGGACATGGTGATCGCGCTGCCGCTGGACCATCCGCTGCTGCGCAAGCGCCAGGCCGCAGGCGCGGCCCCGGCGGCGCCAGTGTCGCTGCGCGAGCTGGCCGGCGATCCCTTCATCCTGGTGCGCCGCCCGGGCGCGCCAGGCATGTACCACGACCTGCTGCGGGAATGCGAGGCGCTCGGCTTCACGCCGCGCGTGGGCGCGGAAGTCGAACGCATGCTGACTAACCTGAACCTGGTGGCCGCCGGGGCCGGCGTCAGCGTGGTGCCGGCATCGATGGCGAGCCTGAACCGGCACGGCGTGGCCTACTGCCGCATGCAGGAAGCCGACCGCCTGCGCGCGCCACTGACGTTGGGCTATCGGGAGGATGCTGCGCAAGGCGGCGACCCCGCGCTGGCCGCGCTGGTGGCACTGACGCACCGGCTGGCGGCTCGCCACCGGCGCCGGCCGGCGAAGACGCTGGCCGACGCCTGAGCCGCCGCGCGGTCAATACATCAGGCCCAGTTCGAAACGCGTGCCCGCGGTACCCGCCAGCACGCCACCGTTGGCCGTATAGAATCCGCTCACGCCACCGCTCGCCGCGATCACGCCCGCCACCGGCTGGTTGTAGGCCAGCGTGCCGCCGGCGCCGGCGCGCGTGACGGTGGTGCCCGCCAGGTCCGCATCGGCCAGCACGCCATCCGTGCCCTGCAGGCGATAGGTGCCATCGGCCGAGCCCGCCGGCAGCGTCGCTGGCTGCGGCGTATAGACGCTCATGCCATAGGCGGTCGCGGAACGCGTCAGCACCAGCGGCACCGGCTTGCCGTTGACAATGCCGCTGATCAGCGACCCGGACAGCGTGCCGTCGTTGGCCGCGATGGTGCCGCCGACCAGATAGTCGAAGGCCTGGCGCGCGGCGTTCCACACGATATAGCCCTTGGTTGTCGCGGTGCATGCCGCGTCATAGACGATAAAGCCGCCGGTGGACGGATCCTGGCAGGTCTGCCACGTGGCCGCCGACGAGCGCAGCCGTGCGGCCCCGTTGCGCACCGTGGCAGTGTTGCCCGCCACCGCGTACTGGATGCCGTTGACGTTGTAGATATCGGCCACCGCCTTGTAGTCGGACGAGACGTCCTGGAACGCCAGCAGCGGCGCAAAGCCCGCGCCCGATGCCGGTACCACGCCACCCGTCACCGCGCCGCCACCGCCGAAGGTGAAGCGCGCGCCGTTCTCGTCGCTGGCATAGGTGCAGCCGCCCTGCGCCACCAGCCGCCCGGTTCGTTTCGTGCTGGCCGGACGCTGCAGGCTGGCATCGATCGTCACCGTGTATTGCAGCGTGGCGGGGTCCACCGTCAGGGTCAGTTCTTCACCCAGCGTGTTGCCACCCTTGAACGCCGTCACTACGGCAGGCAGGTTCAGGCACGCTTGCACGGTGCCGGTCTCGCCTTCGCAGGTGTAGTTGATCGCCGCATCCGCGCTGCCGCTGCCCTTGTACTTTGGCCACGACGGGTACTGGCACAGCGGGCGCGTGCGGCCATAGGTCTGCGCATTGGTATCCATCACCGTGCGCGTGCCCGGCGCCGCGCCGAGCTCGACCCAGTTCTCCAGCGCCGTCAGCGAATTCCACGCCGGCAGGAAGCTGCCGGTGCCGTGGCCCATGCCGGGCACCGTGTAGAAGCGGATGCCCTGGTCCACCGCCCCCTGCCCCACCGTGGCCGTCACCGCCTGGAACCACGCGATGGTGGAATTGGGGCTGATGACCTCGTCGGCCAGCCCGTGCAGCAGGATCAGCCGCCCGCCGTGCGCGAGGAAGGCCGAGATATCCGGATTGGTTGCATCGGTCAGCGCGGACACCGCCTGCGCGCGCGCGGCCCAGCTGCCGGGGTTGGCCGGATCGAAGGTCAGCGCGTCGAAGCCCGCATCGCGCGTGACGAAGTACTTCACCCACTGGTCGCCGGTGACGTACATGTTGGCGTCGGCGGTGGTCGCGGGATTGCCCGGCAGCGGCCGCGTGCCGAGATCGCGCGAGGTGAACGGACCGGCCACCAGCGCGCCTTCCAGCAGGTTGTAGCCGCCCGCCACCGTCACGCCATTGGCCAGCGGATAGGTGAGCTGCAGGGGTGCTTCGATGGTCTTGACCGTGGCGATCTGCGCATCCGACAGGCAGGTGTCGCCGGCGTCCGTGCCGCCCGCACAGCGCAGGCTGGCCAGCACCTGCTGCGCGCCGGCCCGGCAGCCTTCCACATTGCTGACGATCTTGTCGGCCACGCCGTCGAGCCGGTCGCATGCCGCCATCGCGGCATCCTGCACCAGCAGTGTCTTGTTCAGGTTGAGCCACCCCGCGCCGTTGTTCAGGTAGAGCGTGCGTCCCACCGCCACGTTGGAGAGCCGCGTTCCGGTGTAGTTGAGCGCCGGCTCGTTGGCGATCACGCCGTCGTAGTCCGCCGGCCAGCGCTGGATGTAGGTCAGCGCATCGCGCCCGCCGGTAGACGTGCCGAGGAAGTACGCGCGCTGTGGCGCCTTGCCGTAGCGCGCCTGGATCAGCGCCAGCGCCACGTCATGGGTTTTCTTCAGCGTGTCGCCGCCGTAGTTGCGCAGCGCTTCATCGTTGGTGGCAAAGCGCCCGTCGGTGATGCTGCTGCTCTGGTGGCCGGAATCGTCGCCCCAGGTGGCATAGCCGCGCGCCAGCGGCGCGGGATCGTCGGGCATGGCAAAGCGCACGGTCTCGGTGCCGTCGATCAGCTTGCCGTCAAACCCGCCGCCGCCGAACTGGATGCCCTTGTTGTTCCACTGCGTCGGCAGGTTCACCGCAAACAGGATCGACGGCGCCGCCGGGTCGACCGGCGCGATCGCACCGCGCACCTGGCAATACTCGCCCGGCGTATTGCCCGGCGCCGCCGCGGCGATCAGCTTAGCGCCGGTCACGGTGGCGCCGCCCGAGGCCAGCGCGAGTTGCGCGGCCGGGATGGTCATGCCGTTCAGCGCGTTGCACGCGTCCAGCGCCGACAGTGCCGGTGGGTTGCCGCCACTGCTGCCGCCAGCATCGCCGCCATCCTGCGTACCGTTGGACGCGCCGGGGTCTTGCGCCAACGGCGCGTCATCGCCCCCGCCGCAGCCCGCGGACAGCATCACCGCGATCAGGACGGCAGCGAACAGCCGCGGCCCGGTGCGGGCGCGGCGCGAGTCTTGTATTGCCATGCTTGTCTCCTCCGTATGCATTCGCGTCGTGCCATGTGGCCGGGAATGCTGGAGCGAGACGGTATCACCGGGGTCTGCGCGCGTAAAATATATGCTTCACGGCTTATTCATACTTTATAAATATTGATTAAGGCCGTGCAAATCCTTGCAACCCGCATCGGAAGGGATTGCAATCGGAAAGCGATACAAGCCACCCTGATGCCGGGAACGAAGGTTGCAGCGATGCTGCAAGCCACTACCCAGCGCAAGCAAAAGGACGTTCTATGTACATGGTCTACTGGTCCGAGGCCCACGGCGCCGGGCTCAGTCCCCACGCGCAGTCATTCCCCAGCGACGCGATGCGCGAGGCGCTGCACTTTACGGAAGCGCTGCGCCAGCGCCAGCATGCGGGCGAGCCGGTGAGCTTTGTCACGCTGTGCTCGGAGAATCCCAACTCGGTGGGTTGGCCCGGCGTGGCCGACCCACCGCCGGATTACGAGTGGAGGAAAAGGCGGCCTTGAGCCAGCGGTTGGGCGTCATGCGCGCGCTGGCACTGCGGCAGGCCGCAGCGCGGCGCGCTACCCTGGCTTGCGCGTGCCCTATGGCGCCCAGTAAGCGCCCACCGGTCAATCACCCGTGGCCGGTCTGGCGCGACGCGATCCGGCGTGTCACGGTCTCGTCGAACCAGCGGTCCATCATCGCCTTCTCGTAGCGCAGCCTGTCTGTGGCATCGTAGATGTTGACGCCTATATTGAAGGTCTGGTCGGCGATACGCTGCTCGCCGCTACCGATCACGGCACCGTCGCTGCCGCGCAGTTCGTAGCGCAGCGTCATGTGCGGCCAGGTGACATCGCGCACGATGCGCACGTTATAGGCCTGGGAACGCCACGGTTCAAAATGTCCGGCCAGGTCGACATCGAGCACTTCAATGCTCAGCGCATAGCCCGGCGGCAGATAGCGTGCCACCAGTTTGTCGAAATGGCGGCGGATATCGTTCATCACCTGCGCTCTTTCCTTGTCGCTGCCGTAGTCGCTGCGGTAGGTGGCGTCGGTGTAAGTCTCCGGATGAACGAAGGTAAGTGTCAGGGTTCCGGCGGGCGGCGCGGCGAGAGCACTCAGGGCACCGAGGACACTAATGGCACTCAGCGCCAAGGGTGCCGCGCAGGCGGCCAGCAGACGGCGGGATCTGGCCATGGCGAACTCCAGGACAAGAGCATTACGCCTCTTGATTGTAGTGCGCCAATGCCCGGCAGGCGGCCGCAGCGGTGTGAGCGGCGCGCGGTATCTTCCGCGCTGCCGCGTTGGCTGGTGCGTTTAGCCGATGATGTTGAACTCGCTGAAGTATTCCTCGTTGAACTCCAGCCCCAGCCCCGGCAGGTTGTCGTCGAGCTGCAGGTAGCCGTTGTCGGGCGCGGGATCGCCCTTGAAGATGTAGTAGAACAGCTCGTTGCCCACCTCGACGTCATGCACCGGGAAGTACTCGGCCATCGGCGACGCGGTCGACGCCATGGTCAGGTGGTAGTTATGCATCTGGCCGGCGTGCGGGATCACGGGCACCGACCAGGCCTCGGCCATGGCGTTGATCTTCTGCGCCGCGGTGATGCCGCCGACGCGGTTGGTGTCGTACTGGATTACGTCCACCGCGCGGCGCTCCAGCAGATCCTTGAAGCCGTGCGAGGTGAACTCATGCTCGCCGCCGGATATCGGGAACGGGCTTGCCTTCTTCAGTTCGACATAGCCTTCGATATCGTCGGCGATCACCGGCTCTTCCAGCCAGCGCGGGTTGAACTCGGCCAGGCGCGGCAGCATGCGGCGCGCGTATTCCAGTGTCCAGCCCATGTAGCACTCCAGCATGATGTCGACGCCGTCGCCCACCAGCTCGCGCAGCAGGCGCACCTGCTCGATGTTCTTCTGCATGCCGGCGGGGCCATCCTTGGGGCCGTAGCCGAAGCGCATCTTCATCGCGGAGAAGCCCTGGTCGAGGTAGCCCTGCGCCTCGGCCAGGAAGGCATCGCGGTCATCGTTGTTGTAGAGCTTGGAGGCGTAGCACCAGATCTTCTCCTTGGTGCGCCCACCCAGCAGCTTGAACACCGGCTTGCCGACGGCCTTGCCCATCAGGTCCCACAGCGCGATATCCACCGCCGAGATCGCCGCCATGCCAATGCCCTTGCGGCCCCAGGCATGGGTGCGGCGGTACATCTTTTGCCACAGGTATTCGTTGTCGAAGGGATCCTGGCCGATCACCACCGGCGCCAGGTACTGGTCGACGATCTCCTTGGCCACGCGCGGGGCAAGCGCGCAGTTGCCGATACCGACCAGGCCTGTGTCGGTCTCGATCTCGACCACCATCCAGCCGTGGAAGCGGAACGAGCCCATGGCGTCGCCGCGTTCGAACAGGATGTCGGTGGCATTGGTGCAGAAATGCGCCTGCGGCGGCACGGTCTTGCCCTTCCATTCGAAGACGCGGGCACGGACGTTGGTGATCTTCATGTTGAGCTCCTGATGGCTTTGCTTTGGCGCGAACGCTCCCCGGCCGCGCCGGGGGCGGTCATGCTGGTTTCGGTGTCGGGTAGACCGCGCCGGCGCGAACCGGCGCGAGCGGGATCGTCAGTCTCTGGCGGCGGCGCGTCGTTGCGCACCCATGCGGCAGGCAATCTGGAAGGCCTGCTGCGTGGCGCCCGGATCGGCGCGGCCCTGCTGCGTGATGTCGAACGCGGTGCCGTGCGCGGGCGTGGCGATCGGCACCGGCAGGCCGCCCTGCACCGTCACGCCGCGCGAGAAGCCCATCAGCTTGATGCCGATCTGGCCCTGGTCGTGGTACATGGTGACGATGGCGTCGAACTGCCGCTGCGCCGGGCCTCCCTGCACCTTCAGGAAGATGGTGTCGGCCGGGAACGGGCCTTGCGCGTTCACACCGCGCTCGCGGGCGGCGGCCACGGCCGGGGCGATCACGTCGATCTCCTCTCGGCCGAAGGCGCCATTGTCGCCGTTGTGCGGATTGAGACCACACACGGCGATACGCGGGCGTTCCATCCCGGCGCGGCGCAGGGCCTGGTCGATCAGGTCGATGGCGGCGCCCACGCTCGGCTGCGTGATCATCGCCGGCACATCCTTGAGCGCGACGTGCGAGGTGACGCGCGAGGTCCACAGGCCGTCGAGCACGTTGAACTCGCAGAAGTTGCCGTGGTAGTCCAGTTGCTCGGCAAACCAGTGCAGCTCGTCGTTATGCGCCATGCCGGCAGCGTGCAGCGAACTCTTGTTGAGCGGCCCGAACAGGATCGCATCGGCCTGGCCCGCCTGCGCCAGCTCCAGCGCCAGTGCCAGCGTGCCCAGGCTGTAGCACCCGCCTTCGGCGGTGGCCACGCCGCGCTGGAACGCCGGCTTCTCCGGCAATTGCCATTGGTACAGGCGCGGCGCGCCTTCGGCAAACGCGGCCACATCGGTCTCCTCAAGGGAGAGTTCGACGCCGGCCACCTGCATGCCGCGGCGCCATTCGTCGCGATCGGCGATCAGCAGGATGTCGGCCTGCTCGCAGGTGGCGGGATCGGCCAGCAGCCTGGCGATCAGTTCGGGGCCGATGCCGGCGGGGTCGCCCAGCACCATGGCAATTCGTGGACGGAGATTCATGAGTCTTCCGGGAAATAGACCTTAATCGAGCTTGACGCCCAGTTCGGCAATCAGCTTGCCATAGCGCGCATACTCGGCGCGCGAGAACGCGTCGAACTGCCCCGCGGTGAGCGCGCCGGGCACGGCACCGACATCGGCCAGGCGGCGCACAGTGTCAGGATCCTTGATGACATTGGTCAGCGCGGTGCCCAGTTTTTGCAGCGTGGCGGGCGGCGTACCGGCCGGCGCATAGACGCCGTACCAGGCGCTCATCTGGATGCCGGGCACACCGGCTTCGGCCAGCGTGGGCACATTGGGCAGCTGCGCCGAGCGCTTGTCCGCGGTCACCGCCAGCGCGCGCAGCTTGCCGGCCTTGATATGGCTGATGACCGACGGCATGGTCTCGAAACTCATGTCCACCTGGCCGCCCATCAGGTCGACCAGCGCGCTGCTGCTGCTCTTGTACGGCACGTGCAGCAGCTTGCCCTGGATCTGCCGCGCAAACGCCGCGCCAGCCAGATGCTGGGTGCTGCCGACGCCCGACGAGCTGTAGCGGAACTTGTCCGGGCTGGCTTGGATCTGCGCCACCAGCGCCTTGACGTCGCGCGCCGACACCTGGTTGTTGACCACCAGCACATTGGGCACCGTCGACACCAGCGCCACCGGCGCCAGGTCCTTTAGCGGATCGAACTGCAGCTTGAGCAGGTGCGGCGCGATCGCCTGCGAGGTCACCACGCCCATCAGCAGCGTGTTGCCGTCCGGGGCGGCCTTGGCGGTGATGTCGGCGGCGATGGTGTTGGATGCGCCGGGGCGGTTGTCCACTACGACGGGCTGCTTCAACTGTGCGGCAAGCTTGTCGGAGACGATGCGCGCCATCACGTCGGTGCCGCCGCCCGGCGCTGCGCCCACCAGCAGCCGCACCGGCCGGGTGTCCTGCGCCAACGCACTGGTCGTCACTGCAGCTGCCACCGTAGCCATGCCGGCAAGCGCGCCGGCGATCCATGTCTTCATCGCTGTCTCCATTTTGCTGTCCGCCTCTGTGGTGCGGATGGGCAGACTATATGGGCATCAGCGATTCGCTACTACTGAGCATTTTTGAACTGGCGATCACCTGGCGTTATACCTCAGGCGCGGCATTCACTGACGTGCGCGGCACTGCCTTCAGGATAGCCACCAGTTGCCGCGCCGAGGCGGACAAGGCGCCGCCGCGCCGCGTGACAATGCCGAAGGTCTCTTGCCGCGACTGCAGCCGCACCGGCAGGATGCGCAGCATCTTCTGGCGCACGAACAACGCCGCCACGCCGGTCGGCAGCAGCGACACCAGGCCGGGGTCGCGCTGCAGCATGGTCACGGTCACGAAGGCCGATGAGGTCGAGATCGCATTGGCGGGGAAGCCGACGCCGACCAGGTCGAGTTCGCGCTGCAGCAGCGCATGCATTGGCATATGGCCGGCATAGGTGATCCAGCGATAACCCGCCAGGTCGGCAAACCCCATCGATCGCGCACGCGGCGCGGGATGCGAATGGCCCACCACGACCGCGACCTGCTCATCGCCGAGCGGGTGGTAGTGGTACTTGGCCGGTTCGTCGCTGACCAGCGAGCGGCCGATCACCAGGTCCACGTGCCCGTCGTCGAGCAGCCCGAGCAGGCGCAGGCTGGTGTCCTCGATGATGTCCAGCGACAGGTCCGGCTGCGCCTGCCGCAGTTGTTCGAGCGCCGGCACCAGCACCTCGGGCACGGCGCCCATGATCACGCCGATGGCCACGCGCCCGCCGCTGCCGGCGCGGATGCCGGCCACCTCCTCGCACATCGCGCCCAGGTCCGCCACGAGTTGCCGGGCATGCCGGATCACGCAATGGCCGAAGGCGTTTGGGCGCATGCCGCGCCTGGAGCGCTCGAACAATGGCGCTTCCAGCATGCCTTCCAGCTCCTGCAGTGACTTGCTCGCCGCCGACTGGGTCATCGCCATCGCCGCGGCCGCCTGGTGCAGCGACTGGTGTTCGTCCAGCGCAAGCAGCAATTGCAGTTGCTTCATGCGAAGGCGGCCGGTCAGGGTGTCGAGGGTGGATTTCATGGCGGAGATGGTGATTCCTAAAAGCGATCACCAGATGGAAAGGTTTCAATATACAGCCCTCCGGCACGGCCCGTATATTGGCCCGGCGCATTCCGACCCAACACAGCGCCGCGGCCAGGCCGCCGGCACGCAAGGAGGAGACCATGACCCAATCCGCATCCCGCCCGGTGTATCGCGGCGTATTCCCGGTGGCACCGACCATCTTCGACGAACAAGGCGGCCTCGATCTCGACGGCCAGCGCCGCTGCATCGACTTCATGATCGATGCCGGCTCGCACGGCATCTGCATCCTCGCCAACTTCTCCGAGCAGTTCGTGCTGACCGACGACGAGCGCAACGTGCTGATGAAGACCGTGCTGGAGCACGTGGACGGCCGCGTGCCGGTGATCGTCACCACCACGCATTTCAGTTCGCGCATCTGCGCCGAGCGCAGCCGCGCCGCGCAGGACGCCGGCGCCGCCATGGTGATGGTGATGCCGCCCTATCACGGCGCCACCATCCGCGTGCCCGAGCGCGGCATCTACGATTTCTTCGCCACGGTCTCGGATGCCATCGACATCCCGATCATGATCCAGGATGCGCCGGTCAGCGGCACCACACTGAGCGCACCGTTGCTGGCGCGCATGGCGCGCGACCTCGCCAACGTCTCGTACTTCAAGATCGAAGTGCCGCAGGCCGCGGCCAAGCTGCGCGAGCTGATCGAACTGGGCGGCGACGCCATCGTCGGCCCGTGGGACGGTGAAGAAGCCATCACGCTGATGGCGGACCTGGAAGCGGGCGCCACTGGTGCGATGACCGGCGCGGGCTTCCCGGACGGCATCCGCAAGATCCTGGATGCATGGCAAGCCGGCGATGCCGAACTGGCCGCGCAGCACTACCAGCAATGGTTGCCGCTGATCAACTACGAGAACCGGCAAGGGTGGCTCGCGACCAGCAAGGTGCTGATGAAGGAAGGCGGCGTGATTGCGTCGGACGCGGTGCGCCATCCGCTGCAGCCGATGCATCCGGCCACGCGCGAAGGGCTGCTGAAGATCGCGCGCCGGCTGGATCCGCTGGTGCTGCGCTGGGCGCGCTGAGCGGTCAAGCATCCCACATCTCAAGGACAAGGCATGAATATCTCAGGGGAACTGCTGATCGGCCGCCAGGCAGTACATGGCGGCGCAGGCACCATCCACGCCATCGACGCCGCCACCGGCGCCACGCTCGAACCGGCCTTCGGCGGCGCCACGCCGGAACAGCTCGACCAGGCCTGCGCACTGGCCTGGCAAGCGTTCGACACCTATCGCGAAATCTCACCCGAGCGGCGCGCCGATTTCCTCGAAGCGATCGCCGCCAATATCCTGGCGCTGGGCGATGCGCTGGTCGAGCGCTGCGTCAGTGAGAGCGGCCTGCCGCGCGCACGCATCGAAGGCGAACGCGGCCGCACCGTGGGCCAGCTGCGCCTGTTTGCCAGCATGCTGCGCCAGGGCGATTTCCTCGAGCTGCGCGTCGACCCGGCCCAGCCCGAGCGCAAGCCGCTGCCGCGCCCCGACCTGCGCCTGCGCCATATCCCGCTGGGCCCGGTGGCGGTGTTCGGCGCCAGCAACTTCCCGCTGGCGTTCTCGGTCGCCGGCGGCGACACCGCGTCTGCACTGGCCGCGGGCTGCCCCGTCATTGTCAAGGCGCATCCGGCGCACCCCGGCACTTCGGAACTGGTCGGCCGCGCCATCCAGCAAGCCGTGCAGGCGCTGGACCTGCCCGAGGGCACCTTCTCGCTGCTGTTCGATGCCGGGCTCGCCGTCGGCCAAGGGCTGGTGGCGGACCGGCGCATCAAGGCGGTCGGCTTTACCGGTTCCCGCGCCGGCGGCATGGCGCTGATGGCGATCGCCGCCGCACGCGCGGAGCCGATCCCGGTCTTTGCCGAGATGAGCAGCATCAACCCGGTGCTGCTGTTCCCCCACGCGCTGGCGCATCGCGCCACCGCCATCGGCGAGGCCTTTGCCGGCTCGCTGACGCTGGGCGCCGGACAGTTCTGCACCAACCCCGGCATGGTCCTTGCCGTGGCCGGCGAAGGCCTGGACCGCTTCATGGAGTCCGCGGCGGCAAGCCTGGTTCGCATCGGCGCGCAAAGCATGCTCACCCCCGGCATCCTGCGCGCCTACTGCAACGGCGTCGGCACGCTGGCGCAGCACCCGCGCGTGCAGGCCGTGGCGCGCGGGCAAGCCGGCAACGACTTGCAGGGCCAGGCGGCCTTGTTCTGCACCGATGCCGAGGCCTTCCTGGCAGACGAAACGCTGCGCCACGAGGTTTTCGGGGCATCGTCGCTGGTGGTGCGCTGTCGCGACCTGGCGGAGATTCGACGCGTGGTCGAGTCGCTGGAAGGCCAGCTCACCGCGGCGCTGCATCTCGATGCCGGCGACCATGACGCGGCGCGCACGCTGCTGCCGTCGCTGGAACGCCTGGCGGGCCGGATCCTGCTCAATGGCTTCGGCACGGGCGTGGAAGTGGGCCATGCGATGGTGCACGGCGGCCCGTGGCCTGCCACGTCTGACGGCCGCACCACCTCGGTGGGCAGCCTGGCGATCGCGCGCTTCGTGCGCCCGATCAGCTACCAGGACATGCCGGAAGAGCTGCTGCCGCCCTCGCTGCGCCCAGACAGCCCCCAGCGCCACACCTGGCGCCTGGACGGCAAGCTGCAAGGCCAGGCGGACTGAGGCCTACTTCGACAGCGCCCGCAACGTATCGATCAGCAGGCTCATCGATGCGGTCGGCGGGCGCCCGCGCCGCGTCACGATGCCGTAGGGCCCGAGCTTGCGCGGCAGGGGCAGCGGCAGCACGGCCAGCGCGCCAAGGCGGCCATAAAACGCGGCCACCGATTCCGGCAGCACCGCAATCAGTTCGCTGTCGGCCAGCAGCGAGGTGGTCATCAGCACCGCCGCGGTCTCGATGGTCGACGGCGGCGCCGGCACGCCCGCATCCTCGAACGAGCGGTCGATCAGCGCGCGCATCGGGCTCGGGCGCGGCTGCATGATCCACGGGTAGCCGGTCAGTTCCTCGAACGACAGCTTGCGGCGCCGCGCCAGCGGATGCTGCAGTCCCACCACGATGGCCAGGCCCTCGTCTCCGAGCTGCTCGAACTCCAACCCGCTGCTATCCCAGCCATCCGGCACGCGGCCCAGCACGATGTCGAGCTGGTCGCGCTCCAGCAGCGGCACCAGCAGGTCGCTGGTTTCTACCTGTACCGCCACTTCCAGCCGCGGATGATCGCGATTGAGCTGGCGGATCACATCGGCCAGCAGTCCCGGCGCAGGCGCCATCACCGCCCCGACTCGCACACGACCGATCTTGCCGGACTCCAGCGCCACCAGCTCGTCGCGCAGCCCGCCCATGTCGGCAAATACCAGCCGCGCGTAGCGCGTGGCCGCCAGCCCGAAACGCGTCGCCCGCAGCCCGCGCGCGTGGCGCTCGAACAGTGGCACGCCGAGCAGCTCCTCCATGTCCTGCAGCATCTTGCTGACGGCAGGCTGCGTCAGCGTCAGCGCCTCGGCGGCCTGGCGCAGCGAGCCGCGCTCCTCGACCGCCAGCAGCAGGCGCAGGTGCTGCATCTTCAGGCGGCCGTGGAGGGTACTGACGGGTGGGATCATGGGCGGGATGAAGCGTAGATAAGCGGGAAGGCAGGCTTTCGCCCGCGATCACAAATTCTTATCGCTTCGCCCCGGATGGTCAAGGCGGAGATATCACTGTCAGGCCGTCGGCGCCCGGCACCGGATTACTGCTTGGGCGAATCCACCGAGACTTTCGATGGGGTGATGTCCCCGACATCCTCCCACGCCTTCGTGTCGAAACCGAATTTGGCGACGGCGCAGGTAGGCATGTCGGTGATTTCGTCCGACAAGCGATGCGCGAAGTCAGTGAACTCGGGGTTGTGACCGAACAGCATCACGCAATCGAGCTTCTTGTCGAGCGCACGAACGACGGCCAGCAGCGCCTCCGCGCTGGTGGCATACAGCCGGTCATCGAGCGCGATGTCCTTGCGTGCATAGCCGAGCTCGTCGGCGATCAGTTGCGCTGTCGTCAACGCACGCAGGGCCGGACTCGACAGGAGCAGGTCGGGCTTCAGCTTGCGCTCGGCCAGGCGCTTGCCCATTTCCGGGGCGTCGTGCCGGCCCCGGTCATTCAGGGGGCGCTCACGGTCGGGCAAGGAGGGATCATCTTTACTTGACTTGGCATGCCGGACGAGAAACAAAGTCTTCATAGTCCCTCCTGATCCATCGGGATTGTTGTCGATTCCGCGCATCAGCAGACCGGCAGACTGCGGCTGGCCGCGCCGCTACGTCCGCCCTATAGTGGACTTGGGTGGGGCCAATTGCAACGCGATGAACGGCAAAGCGCCCATCTCTCGGAGGGAAGCGCCATGCGGAGCCATTCAGATGCCATCGAGGTTGTGATCCGCGCCGGCGGCGTGGACCTGCAAGGCATCCTCACCTTGCCCCCGGGCGCCAGCGCATTGGTATTGTTTGCGCACGGCACGGGGAGTTCCCGGCATAGTCCGCGCAATCGCTACGTGGCCGCCGAACTTAATCGCTGCGGCATGGGAACGCTGCTGATGGACCTGCTCCTGCCGGAGGAAGACCAGGTGCAGGCCATCCGCTTCGACGTCGAGCTCCTCGCTGCACGGCTCGCACACGCGACAAACTGGGTGGCGCAGCAGCAAGCCATGCCACGGCGGTTTGGCTACTTCGGCGCCAGCGTTGGTGGCGCCGCGTCGATCCGTGCCGCGTACCAGTCGCCAATCCCGATACACGCCATCGTTTCGCGCGGGGGCCGGGTCGACCTGGCGGGTCCGGACGCCCTTGCGAAACTGCTTGTGCCCACCATGCTGATCATCGGCGGGCTGGATGCGAGCGTCCTGGAACGCAATGAGTCGGCCTTTGCCCAGCTGACCTGCACGAAGAAACTGGTGATCGTGCCCGGCGCCTCCCATTTGTTCGAGGAGCCCGGCGCACTGGAGTCAGTTGCCCGCCTTGCGGCGCAGTGGTTCGAGAGATATCTCTGCCAAGCCTCGCCCTGACCAGGGCTGCCAATCTGCTCCTTTCGTCGACGGTACAATGCCCGGGCCCGGCCTGACGGCCAACCGGGCACTGGCACTTTCGCAAACCTCTCAGGGAACAGGACACCATCCATGCGCGACCCCAGCCGGGCGTTCCTCCTCGGTCCGCTGCTCAAAGGCGTCTCGCGTTCGTTCTACCTCACGCTGCGCGTGCTGCCCGCCCGGATGCGCGATCCGGTCGGCCTGGCCTATCTGCTGGCGCGTGCCGCGGACACGATTGCCGATACCTCGCTGATCCCGCCGGAAAGGCGGCTGGCGTTGCTCCTGTCGTTGCGCGACCAGGTCAACGGCGCGACAGACGGCGGCGAGCTGGTCCGGCGCATCGCAGGGGAGGTCGCTGGCCAGCAACAACAGTCGGATGAGCGCATCCTGCTCGAGTCGCTAGGTCCCGCGCTGGCGGTGCTGGCGCAGCTGGCCCCGGACGACCGGGAGGCGGTACGGCAGATCGTGTCGACCCTGACCGAAGGCATGGAATTCGACCTGCGCACGTTCCCCGATGAATGCGCGGGCCGCCTCGTCGCGCTGCGCGAACCGGAAGAGCTTGACCGTTACACCTACCTGGTCGCCGGCTGCGTGGGCGAATTCTGGACCAGCATGACTGCCTCCCACATGCCCGGCGCGATCGGCGGCGAGCCCGGCACCATGCTGCGCCGCGGCGTTCGCTTCGGCAAGGCACTGCAGATGACCAATGTCCTGCGCG
Source organism: Cupriavidus sp. PB-02 (assembly GCF_058252315.1). Lineage (NCBI taxonomy): Bacteria > Pseudomonadati > Pseudomonadota > Betaproteobacteria > Burkholderiales > Burkholderiaceae > Cupriavidus > Cupriavidus sp. PB-02. The sequence goes on along the minus strand of NZ_CM177695.1, from coordinate 207,541 downwards.
ACTGCGGCAAGGACCTGCGGATCGGCCGCTGCTACCTGCCGGCCACGATGCTGCATCGGCATGGCCTGAGTCCGCAGGAGCTGCTGCTCCCGGACGCCTCGACGCGCGCGCGGGCCATGATGCTCGAACTCGTGCGCAAGACGCTGGACCACTTTCGCGAGGCCATGGCCTACACGCTTGCCATTCCCCCGCGCTTTATCCGGCTGCGGCTGGCTTGCCTGTGGCCCGTCCTGATCGGCATGGAGACCCTGCTGCTGCTGGTGCGCAACGACGACTGGCTGGACCCGGCAAAGGCGTCCAGGCTGCAGCGCGGCAAGGTGTATCGCATCCTGGCGTATTCGCTGCCAATGGTCCTGTCGAACAGCCTGTTGCGCATCTGGTTTGCGCGCCAGATGCGCAACATCGATGCTGTCATTGGCTGATTCATTGGCTGGTGAAAACAGTCAGCACCCCCGTGTAGCCGTAGAGGTGATCCCTTGCGATCTCGCCGCCGGCAAAGAAACCGGCCAGCGGCAGGTCGCCCAGCGCGCGGCGCACGGTCTGCAGTTCGGCATGCGGCGCGCCGAAATGCGGCCCGCCCCTGCCTGAGCAGCTGATGTAGAGCGCGCCCCGTGCGCGGCCGTGGCCGCCGTCCTCGATCTCGGTGCGGATCTCGGTGGCGACGCGCACCAGGTCCGCGCGCGCCGCAGTGGCATTGCGCGTGCAGAATGCCAGCCGCATGCCGGGCTCGACCATGTCGGCCAGCGCCAGCACGCGATGCTGTACGTCCAGGCCGATCAGGTGGCGCACCAGCGTATCCGAGCCGAACCTGCCGGGCAGGACCGGGGCATCGTCGGTGGCTGAGTTCAGGCCGGCGAGCGTTCCCGAAAGTGCCTCCGCCATGGTCTCCAGCGGGGCGTCGCGTTCGACGCCCAGGTCCTGCAGGATGCAATCCAGGGCCGGCTTGCCATCCAGCGCGAACAGGAGGTTGTGATCGCTGCGGGTCACGGCGCGCACCGGCCCGATCGGCTGGCAGCCCTGCGTGACGCGGGAGACCAGCCCGATTTCGGGGCCGAACAGCACGCCCGACAGCCCGCCGGAGAAGACGCCATCGGCAATGTGCAGGGTACGGTTGCGGGCCGAGGACAAGCCGCCGAAGAGGTAGCCGGTGGCCGTTCGCGCGCTCAGCTCGTGCAGCAGGTCCTGGACATCCGGCGTACTGCCCTCGGCATGCACCAGCGCGGTATGGGGAACGAAGCCGGAAGACGGGGCCGGCAAGGGCTGGCGCCCCGAAAACAGCTGGAAGCTGTCGCGCGGGAACGGCGCCGCCATCAGCACCATGGCCGGCTCGTCGAAGTACTCGACGCCGCTGGCGGATACTCCCAGGCCGACCGTGCCTACCCAGGACACGCCGGGCCAGTTCTGCTGCAGCGCGGCAAGGATCGCCTCGGCGGCCAGCGCGTAGTAGTCGCTCAGGTAGCACCAGCCGAGCGTCAGCGGCGGCGGGCTGTCCGACTTCGCCTGGCGCAGGAAATCCTGCGTGTCCAGCTGGCGCTGGCAGTCGGCCAGCGCGACCTGCCACTCGACGTGGGCCGCGTCAGCGTGAACGAAGGCAAGGTCATGCATGATGGTTCCTCCGTATTCAGGCTGACGACATCCATTGGACCCCGGCCGGCAAGGGGTGTTCAGGTGACGTTATGGCGGCCGATCAGAGGGCGCAGGCGCGTTTCACAATGATCTGGTGTAATGCCAGCGCCGCTTCCCGTGAGCGCGGCCGTTATTCCGCCTTCGCCCCCGAATCCCGCGCCACCTTGCCCCACTTGTCTGTTTCGGCGCGGATAAAGGCGGCAAGCTGCGCCGGCGTCAGGTCGCCGGCGGTCACGCCCTGCTCGTCGAACCGCTTCTGCACATCGGGCGCCTTCAGCAGCTTGCCCAACTCCGCCGCCACGCGCTGCTCGACCGCGGCAGGCGTGCCGCGCGGTGCCATCAGCGCGAACCAGGTGGTGACCTCGTAGCCCTTGATGCCGCTCTCGGCCAGCGTCGGCACGCCGGGATAGGCGCCCGAGCGCTTCGCCGTGGTCACGGCCAGCGCCTTGACCTTGCCGCTGCGTACGTGCGGTGCCGCCGACGGGCTGGTCTCGATCGCCATCTGGATCTGGCCGGCGATCAGGTCAGTCATCATCGGCGCGCCGCCCTTGTACGGCACGTGGGAGATATCGGTGCCGGTCATGGCGCGGAACAGCTCGCCCGACAGGTGCTCGGTGCTGCCGATGCCGGCCGAGCCGTAGTTGACCTTGCCCGGATGCGCCTTGATATAGGCGATCAGTTCGGGCACCGACTTTACCGGGATGGCGGGGTTGACCAGCAGCACGTTGGGGGTCAGCGCGACCAGGCCGACGGGATCGAGGTCGCGCGTGAACTCGTACGGCAGGCTCTTGTAGATGGCCGGCGCCATGGTGTGCGCCACGGTGGCCAGCAGGAAGGTGTAGCCGTCGGCCTGCGCGCGCGCCACGTTGGCCGCGCCGATGGTGCCGCCGGCGCCGGGGCGGTTGTCGACTACCACCGGCTGATGCAGCGCCTCGCCGAGCTTCTGGCCGATGGTGCGGGCGAGGATATCGGTGGTACCGCCGCTGGCGAACGGCACCACCAGCGTGATCGGTTTGGTGGGCCAGTTGTCGGCGGCGATGGCGGTGCCGGTGGCCAGCATGGCGGCGCCGGTAATGCAGGCGGCAAGCGCGCCAACGATGCGCGATACGGGCTTCATGCAGTCTCCTGTGAGGATAAGTCGCGTAGTTCCGGGACAGCGGGCGCCTGCCCGCTTGTTGTGGCCGCGACTCTACGTAGCGCATGGCAAGCCCGCCAGTCGGCATCCGTTAACGGGTCTTCAGGATCTGTGAACCGTCTGGCGGATTTCCGCTACGATGCGGGCAATTCAGGCCAGGCGGCAACAGCGGAGACAAGAGATGGAACTGAGGCAACTGCGCTACTTCGTCAGCGTCATCGAGCACGGCAGCATGGGCAAGGCCGCGCTGGAGCTGGGCGTGGTCACGTCGGCGCTGAGCCAGCAGATCAGCCGGCTGGAGAGCGAGCTGTCCACGCGGCTGCTGCAGCGCACCTCCACCGGCGTGGTCGCCACCGACGCCGGGCTGGCCTTCTGGCGCCAGGCCCAGCTGGCGCTGCGCCATATCGACGACGCCGCACTCGCCGCGCGCCAGGCGCGCCTGTCCGGCCACGTCAGCGTGGGCCTGCCGCCAAGCACCGCAGCGGTGCTGGCGCTGCCGTTCATGCAGGCCATGCGCGAGCGCTATCCCGATGTGCGCCTGCGCATGGTCGAAAGCCTGTCGGGCTACCTCGGCACCATGCTGGGCGCTCGCCAGATCGACCTGGCGGTGCTGTTCAGCGAGGAATCGGCGCAGCGCCGGACCGTACTGCCGCTGCTGGATGAAAGGCTGTTCGTGATCGGCGCCAGCGGGCTGGCCGGCATGCCGCGCGGCAACCGCACCTCGGTAGCCGCACTCGGCAAGCTGCCGCTGATCCTGCCGAGCGGCTCGCACGGGCTGCGCGCGCTGGTGTCGGCGTGCTTCCAGCACGCCGGGCGCGAGCCCCGCGTGGTCGCGGAGATCGACGGCCTGGCAATCCTGATGGACGCGGTGCAGGGCGGCCTGGGCGCCACCATCCAGCCCGGCGCCGCGCTGGCGCGCAGCCAGGGCGCGCCCTACCGCAGCGTGCTGCTCACCGATCCCGACGCGACCCGGCCGAACCTGCTGGTAAGCCTGTCGGACGATGAACTGTCGCCCGCGGCGCTGGCCGCGCGCGTGGTGCTGGCCGACGTGGCCGCCACGCTCGTGCGCGACGGCCGCTGGCCGGGCGCGACGCTGCGGCCGCGCTAGTGGCGGCGGCGTTCATGAAAGCTGAAGCCCTCGCCATTGTGCAGCAGCCTGCTGAAAAATTCGGCGAGGTTCCAGGCTCTCGCCAGCGCGCGCATGAACTCGCGGTTGCGCAGCTCAGGAAACCTCGCACGTTCATCGGAGCAAAAAAGAAAAAAGCCCCCGTGCCGCGAGGCAAGAGGGCTTCCACACGCGGTACATCGCACCGCTGCGACGCGCCGCCGGGCATGCGTCGGATGAAACTCAGTCCACCGTAGCGCCCGAAGCCTTCACCACCTTCGACCACTTGGCCGTTTCCGACTTCATGAACGCAGCCAGCTGCGCCGGCTTTTCGGGGTTGGGCTCGGCACCCTGGTCGGCCATCTGCTTCTTCACTTCCGGCATGGCGAGGATCTTCACCACTTCGGCGTTGAGGCGGTCGATGATCGGTTGCGGCGTGCCGGCGGTGGCGTACAGCGCGAACCACGAGGTGGCTTCATAGCCGGTCACGCCGGACTCGGCCACGGTCGGCACGTTCGGCAGCGCCGGCGAGCGCTTGGCCGAGGTCACGGCGATGGCGCGCAGCTTGCCCGCCTTCACGTGCGGGTACGACGACGGCATGTTGTCGAACATCAGGCCGATCTGGTTGCCCAGCAGGTCATTCACGGCAGGCGCGCTGCCCTTGTACGGGATGTGCTGGATATGCAGGCCGGTCATCGAGTTGAACAGCTCGCCCGACAGGTGCATCGACGAGCCGCTGCCCGACGAGCCGTACGACAGCTTGTCCGGGTTGGCCTTGACGTAGGCGATCAGTTCCTTGACGTTGTTGACCGGCACCTTGGGGTTCACGACCACCAGGTTCGGCACCATCGCCACGCGGGTGATCGGCGCGAAGTCCTTGACCGGGTCGTACGGCAGCTTGGAGTACAGCGACTGGTTGATCGCGTGCGTGCCGATGGTGCCCATGAACAGCGTGTAGCCGTCGCCAGGCGCCTTGGCTGCCAGCGAGGCGCCGATATTGCCGCCCGCGCCCGGACGGTTGTCGATCACGACCGGCTGGCCGAGCGCCTTGCCCAGCTGCAGGCCGACGATGCGGGCCAGGATGTCGGTGGTGCCACCGGCCGAGAACGGCACGATCATGGTGATCGGCTTGGTCGGGTAGCCGCCCTGTGCGTGGGCAGCGCCGGCAAAGCCGATGATGGTGGTGGCCAGCACCACGCCTGCGGCGAGCAGGCGGCGGCGGGTGGTGGAGGTCTGGGAATCGAGTCTCATCGGTATTACTCCGGTGTATGGCTGTCCGGCGGCGATTGGGGGCCGCGCGGGACGTTGTGCTGAAAAGGCGTGATTGCCGTTCCCGAACGGATGCTGCGCACACGCGCGCATCCGGTGGGCGACCCGGCCACGGGCCGCCATGCTGCGTGACGTTTGGTTAACGTCTCTTCTTGTTCAATGCTTGAATACCCGGATCTGGCGCGCTTACACCGGCGCAACACCCAGCGTGGTGCCGCCGCAAACGTACAGCACCTGGCCGGTGACAAAGCCGTTGTCGGGTGACAGGAAGAACAGCGCGGCGCGCGCGACGTCTTCCGGGGTGCCCATGCGCTTGACGGTGATGCTGGCGAGGATGCGTTTGGTCTGTTCGGCGCCTTCCGGGTTGCTCTTGCGGAACAGTTCGGTGGCGATCGGGCCCGGGGCGACGGCGTTGACGGTCACGCCGTCGCCGCCCAGTTCCATCGCGAGCGTGCGGGTCATGCCGATCAGGCCGGCCTTGGTGGCCGAGTACACCACGCGTTCGGGCTTGCCCAGCGCGGCGCGCGAGGCCATGTTGACGATGCGGCCGAAGCCGGCGGCGCGCATCGCGGGCAGGCAGGCTTGCGTGAGCAGCAGCGGGGCCTGCAGGTGCAGGCCGGTCACGTAGTCCAGGTCGGCGACGGTGGCGGTGGCGGCGGTGCCGGGCCGGGTGGCGCCGGCATTGTTCACCAGGCGCGTGACCGCAAAGCGCGAGGTCACCTGTTCCGCCACGGCGCGGGTCGCGTCGGCGTCGGTCAGGTCGGCCTGGAAGAAGGTCATGTTCGGGTGCGACCAGGCCGGTTCGGCATAGTCGACATTGACCACCTGGGTCACGCCATCGGCCAGCAGCATTTCACAGATGGCGCGGCCGATACCGGAACTTGCGCCGGTCACGAGCGTGGCTACGGGAAGGGACATCTTTCACTCCACTACCGGCAACGCAGCGCGCGGCCGGGACATGCAAATGCGAAAAAACGATGGTCGTACGGATTCTTGAATCAGGGTGTCACCCTGACAACTACCGCTAACCGGCTCCCTCTCCCGCTAGCGGGAGAGGGAGCAAACCCTCGGCAATGCAACCTGCTACCTTCAGACGCGCTCGATCACCATCGCGATACCCTGGCCCACGCCGATGCACATCGTGCACAGCGCAAAGCGGCCGCCGGTGCGGTGCAGCTGGTACATCGCAGTCGTGACCAGGCGCGCGCCGCTCATGCCCAGCGGGTGGCCCAGCGCGATCGCGCCGCCGTTCGGGTTGACGCGCTTGTCGTCGTCGGCCACGCCCAGTTCACGCAGCACCGCCAGGCCTTGCGCGGCGAACGCTTCGTTCAGTTCGATCACGTCGATCTGGTCCATGCTCATGCCGAGCTGCTTGAGCAGCTTTTGCGACGCCGGTGCCGGGCCGATGCCCATCACGCGCGGCGCCACGCCGGCGGTTGCCATGCCGACGATGCGTGCGCGCGGGGTCAGGCCGTGTTGCTTGATGCCGGCTTCACTGGCCAGCAGCAGCGCGCAGGCGCCGTCGTTCACGCCCGAGGCATTGCCAGCGGTCACGGTGCCGTCAGCACGGACCACGCCGCGCAGCTTGGCCAGCGCTTCCATGCTGGTGGCGCGCGGGTGCTCGTCGCGCTCGACCACGATCGGGTCGCCCTTCTTCTGGGCGATGGTGACCGGGGTGATTTCCTGGGCCAGGGTGCCGTCGGCCTGCGCGCGCGACGCCTTTTCCTGGCTGCGCAGCGCCATCAGGTCCTGATCTTCGCGGCTGATCTTGTAGTCGGTGGCGACGTTCTCGGCGGTCTCGGGCATCGAGTCCACGCCGTAGGCAGCACGCATGGCCGGGTTGATAAAGCGCCAGCCGATGGTGGTGTCGAAGATCTGCGCATCGCGCGAGAAGGCGCTGGTGGCCTTGCCCATCACGAACGGAGCGCGGCTCATGCTTTCCACGCCGCCGGCGATCATCAGCTGCGCCTCGCCCGACTTGATGGCGCGCGCGGCGGTGCCGGTGGCGTCCATGCCCGAACCGCACAGGCGGTTGATGGTGGCGCCCGGCACGCTTTGCGGCAGGCCGGCCAGCAGCAGCGACATGCGCGCCACGTTGCGGTTGTCTTCGCCGGCCTGGTTGGCGTTGCCATAGATCACGTCTTCAATGGCCGACCAGTCCAGGTTCGGGTTGCGGGCCATCAGCGCCTTCAGCGGCACCGCGCCGAGATCGTCCGGGCGCACCGCGGACAGGCTGCCGCCGTAGCGGCCGATGGGGGTGCGGATGGCGTCGCAGATAAAGGCTTCGGTCATGGTGTGTCTCTCTCGTCTTGGTGTGTGTATCGGTGCGGGCACTAATGCGTACTTATGCGGCCTGCTTCAGCGGAACGCCGGTCAGGCGCTGCAGCTCTTCAAAGCTCAGCCCTTCGACAAGGTCGCGTGCGACCAGCCCGTCGGCGGTCACGTCGATCGTAGCAAGATCCGTATAGATGCGGGTCACGCAGCCGATGCCGGTGAGCGGATAGGTGCACTGCGGCACGACCTTGCTCTCGCCCTGCTTGGTGTGGTGCTCCATCATCACGAACACCTGCTTGGCGCCGATCGCCAGGTCCATCGCGCCGCCCACGGCGGGGATCGCGCCGGGTGCGCCGGTATGCCAGTTGGCGAGGTCGCCCTTCTCCGACACCTGGAACGCGCCCAGCACGCAGAAGTCGAGGTGGCCGCCACGCATCATCGCGAACGAATCGGCGTGGTGAAAGTAGGAGCCGCCCGCCTTGATCGTCACCGGCTGCTTGCCGGCGTTGATCAGGTCGCCGTCTTCCTCGCCCGGTGCGGGCGCGGGGCCCATGCCGAGCAGGCCGTTCTCGCTGTGCAGCAGGATTTCCTTGTCTGCGGGCAGGTGGTTGCCGACGAGCGTCGGCAGGCCGATGCCGAGATTGACCACGGCACCTTCGGGAATGTCTTTGGCCACGCGGGCGGCCATCTGATCGCGGGTCAGGCGTTGCATGTTGGTTCTCCTGTTGCCTGTCGCACTCACGCGACCTTGACGACGCGCTTGACGAAAAGGCCCGGCGTCACGATGTGTTCGGGGTCCATCTCGCCCAGCTCGACCACGCGGCTGACCTGCACGATGGCGCATTTGGCGGCCATCGCCATGATCGGGCCGAAGTTGCGCGCGGTCTTGCGATAGGTGAGGTTGCCCCAGCGGTCGGCGGTGTCGGCCTTGATCAGCGCGAAGTCAGCATGGATCGGGGTCTCGAACACGTAGCCCTGGCCGTCGATGATGCGCGTTTCCTTGCCTTCTGCCAGCGGCGTGCCATAGGCGGTGCGGGTGAAGAAGCCGCCGATGCCCGCGCCGGCTGCGCGGATGCGCTCGGCCAGGTTGCCCTGCGGCACCAGTTCCAGCTCGATCTCGCCTGCATGGTAGAGCGAGTCGAACACGTACGAATCCGACTGGCGCGGGAACGAGCACACGATCTTGCGTACGCGCTTGGCCTTGAGCAGCGCCGCCAGCCCGGTGTCGCCGTTGCCGGCATTGTTGTTGACGATGGTCAGGTCGCGCGCGCCTTGCTCGATCAGCGCGTCGATCAGTTCCGCGGGCATGCCTGCGAGACCGAAGCCGCCGATCAGGATGGTGGCGCCGTCGTGGATGCCGGCTACTGCCGCTTCCACCGTGTCGTATAGCTTGTTGATCACTTGCGTTCCAGGTCGGAAGATCCGCCAGGCCACCGGAGCGGGCCGCAAGGCGCGGCGCATGAAGGACTGTCTCCGGTAGTCCTGCCGGAAAGGATGTTCGTCTCGGCCCCGCGGCTCTTGTGCCGCGTTTGCCGCCCGTTGAGCGGTCCAGCAGACTGCGTGGTGTTGTTGCGACTTGTGCGCGCCGCTCGCTCGATACTCGCGAGATGTTCGTAATTCGAACTTGAATTCGCAGAATGAACAGGTTACACCTGCGCGATGGAGAGGGTCAAGCGAGGGCTGAGGGCGAAGATAACGCGGTGGGCGATAAACGCGCAGGGTGATGCAGGCGCCCCGTGTAGGACAGGGCCGACAGGACAATCGGCTCGCACTCGATATGGGCTGAGGGCGGCGCGGGCTATCGTTGAATCAGAGCAAAGGCAGCATCGCAAAGCAGCCACCGGACCACCCGGCTGAGCGCGGTGCCGCAAAGCTGGAAACAAGTCGAGAGCACAAGACAAGGACGAGGAGCCCGCCATGGCAACCGCCAACGTCCCGATTCAATCCACGCATCATGCCGCGCTTGCGCGCATCCTGCATGTCACGGAGCAGGCGTGGGGACTGGGTCAGCAGAAGGATCAACAGAGCGCGATCGCTGCGCAGGACACACGCAAATTGATGCCGTCTTTGTCGCGCCGTGCGCGGCTGGCTCGCGCCGCGGCGCGAGCGCTTGAAGCGCAGGTGATGGCGATTCGTTGCCGGCAGGTGTTTGTGGTGTGATGGGCGTTGTCGCGGGGAAGAGCGCCTGCCCTCTCCCCCGGCCGCTCTCCCGCAAGCGGGAGAGGGGAGCAAACCGAGCGTATAGCGTTTTCTGCGAGCGTCAGCTTTATAACGCTGCGGCAGTTGCGCCCGTCAACACCGTCCGGCTCCCACCCACACCCGGCCTCACTTCCAGCCGCACGTCAATGCGTTCCCGCAGTTCGGTAACGTGAGAAATGATCCCCACCAGCCGCCCCGCCTGCTGCAAGTCCAGCAACGTGCGGATCGCAAAGTCCAGGCTCTCGGGATCGAGCGTGCCGAAACCCTCATCCACAAACAACGTATCGAGCTGGATGCCGCCCGCGCGCGACTGCACCACGTCGGCCAACCCCAGCGCCAGCGACAGCGAAGCCAGGAAACCTTCGCCGCCCGACAACGTGTTGGCCGGGCGCGGTGCGCCGGTGTCGTAGTCGAACACTTCGATATCGAGCCCGCCCGCGCTGCGCTGGTCGCCCAGTTCGCGCACGCGCTGCAGCACATAGCGGCCGCGGCTCATCGCCAGCAGCCGCGCCGACGCGGCTTCGAGCACCTCGTCGAGCAGCGTCGCCAGCACGAAGCGCTGGAACGTCATGCGGCGCGGGTTGTTGCCGTTGGCGACTTCGGCCAGCCGGCCCAGGACCGCATAGCGGGCCTCGATGTCGCGGCCCTGCGCGTCTAGCTGCTGCAGGCGCTGGTGGCATTGCTGCAAGGCGTCGCGCGAACGGCCGCGCTCGGCTTGCTGGCGGACCAGTGCTTCCACTGCCGCGGCTGCCGCCTCCCTCGCCTCACGCAGGCCATCGAGGTCCGGCGCATCGAGCGATTGCGCCGCGGCCTCGGCGCGCTCGCGCCGGTCCGCGGCGGCGGCAAGCTGGGCGTCGAAGGTGCGCAGCGTGGCGTCAATCGCCTGCATCGCATCGTCGGGCAGGCTGTTGGCGGCATGCGCCTGCACGTCGGCAAAGGCTTCCTGTGCCAGCGCTTGCGCCAGCACGCTGTCGGCATCGGCGAGCCGGGTCGCGGCCTGCGACTGCACCTGACGGGCCGACGCCAGCGCTGCCTGCGCACCCGCGGCATCGGCGGCGGCCTGGCGCTCGGCCGCCTGCGCGGCGGCCAGCGCGCGTTCCAGCGTGGCGAGCATGGCCTGGGCCTGGCGCAAGGCCTCAACGAGCGCCGCCGGGTCGCGCGAATCTTCCGGGACTTGCGCGCTGGCGGCCTGCCATTCGCCCTGGCAGCGGGCCAGCGCCTGTGCGGCGGCTTCGGCTGCCGTGGCGGCATCACGGCTGGCGGCTTCCGCGGCATCGCGTGCGCTGCGGGTGGCAACGATGGCGGCTTCGCGTTGCGCCACGCTTGCCGCGGCCTGTTTGCCTTCGGCCAGCGCGCCTTCCAGGGCGGCGATCTCCGACTTCAGGTGGCGCGCGGCCTCGTCCGACACATCGCCCAATGCCTGCGCGATGTCGTCCAGCCGCTCGCGCGCCTGCGCGATGGCTGCCTGCGCGGCCTGATGCTGGCCGGCGCAGCGCACCGCCCGGGACTCGGCTTCCAGCGCGGCCTGGCGGGTCTGTTCCAGCGCTTCGTCCGATAGCGGCGCGGCCACATGCAGCGCCGGCGTCGGATGCGCAGTGCTGCCGCATACCGGACAGGCATCGCCCGACGCCAGGCTAGCGGCGAGGCGCGCGGCCTGTCCGGCGCGCCAGAGGGATTCCGCTTCCGCGAGCGTGCCGCGGCTGCGGTCGCGGGCGCGCAGCGCCTGCTGCGCCGCCGCTTCGGTATCGGCCGCCTGGTTCATCGCGGCGGTCAGCACCCCGGCGGCCTGCGCGTGGCGGCTGAACTGCCGCGCCCGTTCCTGCAGCGCGGCCAACTGAAGCTGCGTCGCCTGCGCCTGCGCGCCGGCAAGCTGCGCCTGGGCGAGCGCGGACTCGGCGGCGACGGCGTCGGCCTGGCGTGCGGCAAGCTGTGCCGTAGCCCGTTCCCGCGCGGTAGCCGTGGCGGCCTGTTTGCCTTCGGCGGCCTGCAATGCGGCCCGCAAGGCGCCGAGCTGCTGCGCGCGCGGCAACATGGCTTCCAGTTGCGAGACGCGCCGCTGCGCGGCCTGGCGCTCGCCGGCACGCGCCGTTTCCGCCTGCAACGCGGCTGCGACCTGTTCCGCCTGTTGCGCGGTACGGGCCGCCTGTTCGCCGGCCTGTGCCAGCGCCGCGCCGGCCGCCGTCTGGTCACGCTGCGCCGTCTGCCATTGCTGCAGCGCCGGCCTGACGCGCGCGGCACGTTGGGCGGCATGCAGGCGTGCGCGCTCGTCTTCGATCGACGGCTGGCGTGCCAGCAGCGCCGCATGCGCGGCCTGCGCCTGCTGGCGCTCCTGCAGGCGCGCCGCCACCTGCTCGGCGGCACCCAGCGTCGTCTGCGCGGTGGCCAGCACAGTGCGCGCGCCCTGCTCCTGCCCGTGCAGCGCCAGCAGTTCCGCCTGCAGCGCGGCGATGCCATCGGTCAGCGCCTGCGCGGACTCCACGCCGGCCTGTCGCAGTGCTTCCTCGCGCTGGATGCCGATGCGTTCGGCATCGCGGCGGATCTCGGCGGCTTGCGCCTTCAGCAACTCTTCTACGCGGCGATACAGCTCGGTGCGGAACAAGCGCTCCAGGATCGCCTGCCGTGCCTGCGAACTGGCCGTCAGCAGTTCACGGAAACGCCCTTGCGGCAGCACGATCACCTGGCGGAACTGCGCGCTGTCGAAGCCCAGAAGATCGCGGATCGCGTCGCTGACCTTGCCCGGCTGGCTGGCCTTGCTGACCCAGCCATTGCCGTCATGCAGGTCCAGCTGCGCCTTGGCGGCCTCGGTCACCCAGCCTTCGCCGCGCTGCTTGGGCCGCTCCTGCGCGGGCGAACGGACCACGCGCCAGCGCTGCGCGCCGAGGCTGAACTCCAGCGTGACCTCGGTCCGCAATCCTGGCGCCGCATTGGCGCTGCGCATCGCCTGCGCGCTGCGTTCGCCGCCGGAGGTATCGCCGTACAGCGCAAAGCAAATCGCGTCGAGCAGCGTGGTCTTGCCGGCGCCGGTGGGACCGTGGATCAGGAAGAAGGCCTGGTCGCCCAGCCGCGTGAAGTCAACCTGCTCGGTCGCGGCAAAAGGCCCGAAGGCCTGCAGGGTCAGATGCAGCGGTCTCATGCCGACTCCCGTTCCGCGGCGGCCATGCCCGCCAGCACCTGGTCCAGCACCTCGCGCTGGCCCGGCTCCAGCTCGGCATTGGCCACCTCGCGGAAGAAGCTGGCGAACAGTTCGCCGGTGCCGAGCTGCCGCAGCTTGCGCCCGGCCTCCGAGGCCGTGCCGCTGCGCGCCAGCACCGTACGCTCGATGGCCAGCGCGTTGGGATAGACCTGGCGCAGCTTCGCCATCGGGTCCAGCAGCGCGCCGGTATCGGTCAGCCGCGCGTGGATGTAGTCGTCGCGTTGCGGATCGGTAGTGCCCGCGTCCAGCAGCGCGGCCAGTTCGCCTTCGACCACGCGCACATCGCGCAGCGGCTGCAGCGGCACGGGCGTGATGGTCACCGCGCCGTCCGCGCCCAGTTCGATGCGCGACACGGATTTGTCATGCGCGCACTCGGACAGCGAGTATTTCAGCAGCGAGCCCGCATAGTGGACGCGCCCGCCGCCCAGCGTCTGCGGCCGGTGCAGGTGGCCCAGCGCCACCAGGTCGAAGCCGGCGAACAGGTCGGCGGCCACGGCGCCGCTGCCGCCGACCGACAGCGGCCGTTCGGATTCGCTGGCCGCGCCGCCCACCACGAAGGCATGGCCCACCACCACGGCGCGCACGCCGGGCGGGTGCACGGCGCGGATGGCATCCAGCTGCGCGCGCAGCGCGGCTTCATGCGAAGGCAGTTCGGTGCCCATCGCATCGCGCACCACGGCTGGCTCCGCATAAGGCAACGCGTAGAGGCGCACTTCGCCATGGGCATCGTGCAGCGTCACGCAGGCGGCCTCGGCCAGCGTGCGGCCGGCCACGTGCAGGCCCTGCGCACGCATCAGGCGCGCGCCGAATTCGAGCCGCTGGGCGCTGTCGTGGTTGCCGGCGATCATTACCACCGGCACGCCGGCATCGACGACGATGCGGCCCAGCACGTCGTCGAGCAGCGCCACCGCCTCGGGCGGCGGCACGGCGCGGTCATAGACGTCGCCGGCGACCAGCACGGCGTCGGGGCGTTCGGTGCGGACCAGTTCGACAAACTGGTCGAGGAGATGGGCCTGGTCTTCCAGCAGGCTGCGGGCATGGAAGAGGCGGCCGAGATGCCAGTCGGCGGTGTGGAGGAAACGCAATCTGGGACCCGATCAGTGAAGGCGCGAAGGCAGCATCATAAAGCGTCGCGCCCCGCGAGCCCGTTCAGCAACGGTTCAGGCGTGCCGGCGCATCATGCATGCCATCGCCCCCGTGATCCCAACCTCAACGGAGAACGCACATGAAACACATCCTGACCGCCACCGCCCTGACCCTTGCATTTGGCCTCGCCGCCGCCGGCGCCAGCGCCCAGTACACCGGCCCCTCGGCCATCCCCGTGATGACCGTCAAGGCCCTGCAGGCCGACGGCAAGGACGACCAGAACGCCGTGCTGCGCGGCAAGATCGTCAGCAGCGTCGGCGACGAGCGCTACCTGTTCTCGGACGGCACCGGCCAGATGAAGGTGAATATCAAGTCTAAGCTGTGGCCCGCACAGAAGCCCGTGGACGCGCAGACCACGGTGGAGCTCGTCGGGGAGTACGACAAGGAGCTGATCGGCGAGTCGCACTTCGACGTGAAGGAGATCCGCCTGCCCTGAGGCGACGAAACCCCGCGCGCGGCGCAATCCGGGTGCGCGCCGCGCGGTGGTGCGGCGGTGTAACGACGGGCGGCGCGGTATGCGCTGCGCCGCGATCAGGTCACGCGGAAACCCACTTTCAGCGTGACCTGGTAATGCGCGATCTTGCCATTCTGGATATGGCCGCGCGTTTCCACCACTTCGAACCAGTCGATGTTCTTGATGGTTTCGCCAGCCTTGGTAATGGCGCTCTGGATGGCCTGGTCGCAACCATCGGGCGAAGAGCCGACGATCTCGACCAGCTTGTAGGTATGGTTGGTCATGTCCCTCTCCTTGGCGGGCGCACCCGCGGGGGTTCCATCCATCATAGGCGCCGCGCGCGGATAGCCCCAAGGCCCGCGCCACGCCACGCAGCGCGCACAGATCCTGTTACACAATCCCCCTTTGCCAGTGGCGTATGCGGCTGCTACGCTGCGGACCCGTCCTGACCGCATGCGGCGCGCGGCGCGCGCACGCTGTCATCCACTGAAGCAAAGATCCGCCGTGACTGTCAGATTCATTCGCCGGGCCGTGCTGGGCCTGGGCCTTGCCGCAGCCGTATCCGCCTTTACTTCTTTCGGCTCGTTCGGCTCGCTGCGTTCATACTTCAACTCGCTCAGCCCGTTCAGCCACCTGATCGCGCAAGCGCACGCCCGTTCGACTTCCACGTTCGACCAGGTCACCGAGACCATCGCCGGCAGTATCAGCGATACCTTCAACGAAGCCGTTACCAAACACTTCCCGGCGCGCAACGGCAATCCCGCACAGCCGCCGGACGCGAAGCCGGTGCCGAGCAAAGCCTTTGCCCAGGGCAGCGGCTATACGCTGTGCTTCGTGCCCGATGGCGCGAGCTGCCAGGCGCTGCTGATCAACGCCATCCGCAGCACGCGCCGGCAGTTGCTGATCCAGGCCTACTCCTTCACCAGCGCGCCGATCGCCGAAGCAGTGGCGCAGGCGCACAAGCGCGGCGTGGACGTGCGCGTGATCCTGGACAAGAGCCAGCAATCGGAACGCTATACCAGCGCCACCTACCTGAAGCACGCTGGCGTGCCGGTGGTGATCGACAGCAAGCCCGCGATCGCGCACAACAAGGTGATGGTGTTCGACGACCAGGCGGTCTTTACCGGGTCGTTCAACTTCACCAAGTCGGCACAGGAGCGCAACGCCGAGAATGGCATGCTGATCCGCGGCGACGCGGCAGTGGTCAAGGCCTACACCGACAACTGGAACACGCGCTATCGGCAGTCAAAGGCGTACTGACGCGTACTGAGGGGCCAGCGCCTGCACGAAGCGGCGCCCGGTGGCACACTTGCGGCTGGCGTGCGGCCAGCGCCGCGCATCCTGCCTACCTGTTAAGAGCCATTCCGGAGAGCCTCCCCATGACAGCCATTCCCGACAGCCAATGGATCCGCGTCGACAGCGCCGCGGGCAGCTTCGACGCCTATCTGAGCCTGCCGCCCGCCGGCGTGCGTCCCGGTGCGCCCGCCATCGTGCTGCTGCAGGAGATCTTCGGCGTGAACGAGCATATCCGCGCCGTGGCCGACCAGTACGCCGCCGACGGCTATGTGGTGCTGGCACCCGACGTGTTCTGGCGCCAGGCGCCGCGCGTGGAACTGGGCTATGACGGCGACGACATGGCGCGTGCGATGACGCTGCGCAAGGCGGTGGACGTGCCAGCCGCGCTGGAGGATATCGCCGCCACCGCGCAGGCGCTGCGCCAGCGCACCGGCGCCGGCAAGGTCGCCGCGGTGGGCTACTGCTTTGGCGGCCTGCTGGCGTACCTGAGCGCGGCGCGCGGCCTGGTCGACGCGGCCGTGCCGTACTACGGCGGCGGCATCCAGAACCAGCTGGAGGAAGCCGTGAACATCCGCGTGCCGGTGCAGTTCCACTACGGCGCGCTCGACACGCATATCCCGCCCGGGGCCGTGCAGGGCGTGCGCGAGGCGACGGCGGGCAAACCCGGCACCGAGATCCACGTCTACCCCAACGCCGACCACGGCTTCAATTGCTGGGCGCGCGCTTCCTACCACCAGCCCAGTGCCGCGCTGGCACACGGGCGCGCGCTGGCGTTCCTGGCGCAATCGCTGTAGGTAGCGGCGCGCGCAGCGCGCCCCCCGCCGCCGCCTTGCCACGGCCGGGCGGCAGCCCTTATGCTCGCCGCTGAGCTTCAAGACCTGCTGGACCCCAAACCATAACGACGGAGACCACCATGCAGTCAGAGCAGCAGCGCGCCCTGCGCAACACCATCCCCGACGCCATCGCCCGCGCCGTGCGGCGCAGCCCGGACAAGACCGCGATCCGCTTCGGCGAACGGGCCTGGACCTACCGGCAGCTCGACGATGGCGCGGCCCGCGTGGCCGGCGCGCTGGCGCAATGGGGGCTGCGGCCGGGCGATCGCGTCGCTGCCTTCGGCAAGAACTCCGACGCCTATGTGCTGCTGTGGCTGGCCTGCCTGCGCAGCGGGCTGATCCATGTGCCGGTCAATTTCTCGATGACGCGCGCCGAGGCCGAGTACATCGTGACGCAGTCGGGCGCCAGCGCGATCTTTGCCGATCCGGCGCTGGCCGAGCGCGTGGATGGGCTGCCGTGCAAGGTCAGCGGCACGCTGCATGGCGGCAATGCGCGCGATATCCTGGCCACCGCGGCCGACGGACCCGCGGCACCGGTTTCCGATGCGCTCACCGACGCCACGCCCGCGCAGATCCTGTACACCTCGGGCACCACCTCCGCGCCCAAGGGCGCCGTGCTGACGCACCGCGCGCTGCTCGCCGAATACGGCAGCACCATTGCCGCCTGCGATATCCGCGAGTCGGACTATTCGCTGGCCGCGCTGCCGCTGTACCACTCGGCGCAGATGCATGTGTTCCTGATGCCGCTGCTGCTGTGCGGCGGCACCACGCTGATCGCCGACAGCCCGGAAGCCGGCTATTGCCTGCGCACCATCCACGGCGAAGGCATCACCAGTTTCTTTGCCCCGCCGACGGTGTGGATCGCGCTGCTGCGCCATGCGGACTTCGATCCGGCCAGGCTTGGCTCGCTGGTCAAGGCCTACTACGGCGCATCGATCATGCCGGTGCCGGTGCTGCTGGAGTTGCAGCAGAAGCTGCCCGCGCTGCGCTTCTACAACTGCTACGGGCAAAGCGAGATCGGGCCGCTGGCCACGGTGCTCGGGCCCGACGAGCATGCGGCGCGCCCCGCGTCCGCCGGCCGCCCGGTGCTCAACGTCGAGACCCGCATCGTCGACGAGACCATGCGGGATGTGCCGTCCGGCGAGCTGGGCGAGATCGTGCACCGCTCGGCGCAACTGCTGACTGAGTACTGGAACAAGCCGGAGCAGACCGCCGAAGCCTTTGCAGGGGGCTGGTTCCACTCGGGCGACCTCGGCTACATGGATGCCGAGGGCTACCTGTACGTGGTGGACCGGATCAAGGACGTGATCAATTCAGGCGGCGTGCTGGTGTCGAGCCGCGAGGTGGAAGAATGCCTGTACACCCACGGCGCGGTGGCCGAGGCGGCGGTGTTCGCGCTGCCTCATCCGAAGTGGGTCGAGGCAGTGACCGCCTGCGTGGTGCGCAAGCGCGGCCACGAGGCCAGCGAGGAGGAGCTGATCGCGCATGCGCGCGAGGCGCTGGCGCCGTTCAAGGTGCCCAAGCGCATCGTGTTCGTCGCGGACCTGCCGCGCAATACGGCCGGCAAGCTGCTCAAGCGGCAGCTGCGCGAGGACTATGCGCAGTTGTTCGGTGCTGATGCGTAACCCTCGGGGCGTCTGCCACAGACGCCCCTTGCGGACTCGCCTCAGTACGGCACCGCGACGCCGTTCTCGACCTTGACGCGGTCGCCGATGCGCATCTGGTAGGCGTTGGACTGCGTCAGCGTGAGGTAGGCGTTGTCGCTGGTGCGCACGCGCACGCGGTAGGCCGGGGCGCTGGAACCGGTGCGCTTCTCCACCTCGTTGCCGGCCACCGCGCCGGCAACGGCGCCGCCGATGGTGGCGACGGTATTGCCGCGGCCGCCGCCGACCTGGTGGCCGAGCAGCCCGCCGACGATGCCGCCGACCACGGCGCCCGCGCCGCTGGTCGAGGGCGGCTGGCCGGGCACCACTTCAATCGCTTCGACCCAGCCGTAGCGCACGCCGTAGGCCTCGTTGCCGTATTGGTCGCCATAGCTGCCGTCAGCGGGGTACGACTGCTGGGGGTAGCCCTGCTGCGGGTAGCCCTGTTGTTGCGGGTAGCCCTGTTGTTGCGGATAGCCCTGCTGTGGATAGCCTTGTTGCGGATAACCCTGCGGGTAGCCCTGTTGCGCCGGATAGCCGCTGACCGTGGTGCCGTAGCCGGTGTTGTAGCCCGTGTTATAGCCGCCGTTGTAGCCAGTGTTGTAGCCACCGCTGCCTCCATACCCCGCGCCATAACCGGAGTCATAGCCATACGGCGTGGCACACCCGGCCAGCGCACCGGCGCCAAGCACCGCAAGCACAACCGAACGAAGGGGGATGGACATGTCTGGACTCCTGCGCGCTGCGCGTGTTTGTGGGAATGCGCGCGAGTCTAGGGCCGCCGGCGGGCAGTGGGTGTCACCGGAGCTTGTGATTGGTAACCACCTGTAACCGCTGGCGACGCCTGCCCGAAAATCGCTCAGCCGCGCTCGGCGCCGTCGTCGTTGAACTGCGTGATGCGCGCCACGCGGAAGGTGCCGCGCAGCGATTCGAGCTCGGTACGGTGCAGCATCGCCAGCCGGTTCAGGCAGCGTTCGCCCTTGGCCAGCAGGTGGACCTGCACCACGCGCCGGTCTTCGGGGTTGAGGCGGCGCTTGACCAGCCCGGCCGCCTCGCAGCGGTTGACCAGCGCGACCACCCCGTGCTGCTTGGCCTGCAGGCGCTCCGCCAGTTCGCCGATCGAGGCCCAGTCCTTGTCCGCGCTGCCGCGGATATGCAGCAGCAACAGGTATTGCTGCACGGTCACGCCTTCCTCGCGTGCGGCGTCTTCGGAGAATCGCAGGAAGCGCCGCAACTGGTAGCGGAAGTCGGACAGCGCCTCGAAGTCGGCCTTGTTAAGCGGGGTGTTGTTCCGTGACGGGGCGGACTTGCTGGGCATGGATGGCGAGAAAGCGGGGTTGCGAAGAAGCGCGAATCAACCAGAACGCGCCGGTACAACGCGCGGAACCGCCCGACTGCCGGCCGATCCCGCAACACGGGCGCACGCAATTATAGAGTCCGCGCACCGCGCTGCTGGTGCAAAGATGTCCGGCAGGCCACGCCGCCGCCACGCTGTTGCGCCGTGCCGCCGTCGGGCTATGGCAGAATCTGTGCGGTTGCAGACACCTTCACCCGTCACCGGATAACGCACCGATGTTCTCGGAAATCGCCCTCTTCCTGCTGGATACCGTCTTTACCCTGTTCGGCATGGCGCTGTTGCTTCGCGTCTGGATGCAGCTCACGCGCCTGCCCACGCGCAACCCGGTCTCTCAGGGCGTGTTCCAGATCACCGACTGGCTGGTCCGTCCGCTGCGACGGGTCATCCCGGGCGTGGGTGGCATTGACTGGGCCACGGTGGTCGCCGCCTGGCTGACCGCGGTGGTGTTCCTGCTGCTGGTCGCCATGATCAGCGGCGCGGACCTGCTCGCCTTCCTGCCGGCGGTGCTGCTCACCTCGCTGCTTTACGTATTGAAATGGGCCATCAGCCTGGTGATGTGGGTGACGCTGCTGATGGCGATCCTGTCGTGGGTCAACCCGCATTCGCCAGTCACCCCGGCCATCGACCACCTGACCGCGCCGGTCCTGCGCCCGATCCAGCGCGTGGTGCCGCGCCTGGGCGGCTTCGATGTGTCGCCGCTGGTGCTGTTCGTGATCGCGCAGATCCTGCTGATGGTGATCGCGCGGCTGGGCGCCAGCGTGTTCAACATGCATTTCTGAGGGGGCGGGCAGATTGGCGGCAAGCGATTGTCCGCGCGGCTGGACAGTCTGTCGACAATAGGCTCTTTTTCTGCCCAGTGTGAAGTCCTACATTACAGGCAACGTGGCGCTGCAGCCACGAACCCTGCCAAGAAGGACCACTCCACCATGAAGACCCTCGCACAACGCCCCACCCTGCTGCTCTCCCTGCTGTGCGCCGCCGGCCTCTCGTTCGCCGCGGCCACGGCCCACGCCTCTGAACCCGTTTCCGATATCGCCCGCCTGGACGGCAGCATCGGCCACGTCGGCAAGGCCGATCCGTTCCTGGACGGCGCCCGCGTCGGCAAGGCGGATCCGTTCACGGACGGCGCCAAGATGGGCAAGTTCGACCCGTTCACCGACGGCGCCAGCACCACGGACCGCCGCGACGCATTTACCGACGGCGCCTGAGCGCCGCGGCCAGCCTCACCGCTTCCCTTGGCCACGGCCCCGGCCGTGGCGGCCCGACCGGCGCGCTCAACCCACCGGGCGGGCCTCTCCCTCCAGCGCTCCCTCTCCCTCGGCAAGCCCGGTCTCGGCGGCTTCCGTCCCGACGTCCGGCTCCAGCTCGGACACCATCATCGATTCGATCGCTTCCATGAAGGCCCGCACCTTGCGCGGCTGCAGGCGCCGGTCCGGCAGCAGCGCGAACACGCGCAGCGGCGGCAACGGGTAGTCAGGCAGCACGCGCACCAGGCGCCCTTGCGCGATCTCGGCCTCGCAGTAGTTCACCGACAGCCGGGCGATGCCCAGCCCGGCCAGCGCGCCCTGCAGGCGCAGCTCGGCGTTGTAGGTCTGCATGCGCGGACGGATCGGCACGGAAACGGTCTGGCCGTCGCGGGTGAATTCCCATACGGTGTCGCCGGGCGTGGTCAGCGTGGGCATGTTGGCCAGGTCTTCCGGGCGCAGCTGTGCCGGCAGGCTGGCCGCCAGCGCCGGCGCAGCGAACAGGCCGCGCTCGACGTGATAGATGCGCCGCGCCACGGTGCCGGAATCCGGCAGGTCGGCATCGACGATGACGAACGCCACGTCAAACCCGTCGCGGATCGGATCGACCAGGCCCTGCGTGATTTCCACGGCGACGTCGAGCGCCGGGTGCGCCGCCAGCGTGCGGCAGATCACGCCGCCGAGCTGCTGCGCGCCAAATTCATAAGGCGTGGCGATGCGCAGCACGCCCTGCACGCGTTCCTCGCGCGCCAGCGTTTCCTGGCGGATTTCGCGCAGCCGTGCGAACAGCGGGGCGACGTCGCGGTAGACCGCCTTGCCTGCATCGGTCAGGCGCATGCGGCGCGTGGTGCGCTCCAGCAGCTTGGCGCCGATGGCGGTTTCCAGCCGCGCCACCGCGGCCGAGACCCGCGACTTGGGGCAGTCCAGCTGCTCCGCCGCGGCCGTGAACGTTCCCTGCTCGACCACACAGCAGAACGCCTCCCAATCATTCCATTGGATTGTTTCGTTCACCGGACAATGTTTCCCTGACAACCTGTAGTTCCCGACAGCAGGCGCCATTATGCTTGACCGATGCAACAAACGCCTGTCCCAGCCGGTCCGGACGCCTTAGCCCCCAATCCGGCCACCACGCCCCCACGCCCCCGCATGCAACTCGCCAGTCACCCGGAAATGGGTCACTGGCGACTTTCATTGTTCGGCCTGACGCTCGGGCTGGTGACCGGCATCGACTTCTCCTCCACGCTGATGATGGGCGTGGCCAGCCAGCACATCCAGGGCGGCGTCGGTGCCGCGCCGGAAGACTACCTGTACGCGATCTCCGCCTACGCGGCCACCGCGGTGCTGATGAACATGGTGCTCGACCAGGTCGCGCGCCGCACCACCTACAAGCGCTTCATCATGGGCTCGCTGGTGGTGTTTATCCTCGGCTCGCTGATCTGTGCCGAGTTCGCCAGCCCCGCCGGGCTGATCGGCGGCAAGGCGGTGCAGGGGCTCGGCGCGGGCGGCTTGTTCGCGGCTTCGCGCATCCTGGTGCAACTGGTGTCGACCCCCGCCGAGCGCGCGCCGCTGATGCTGCGCTTCGGCGGCGGCGCGTTCTCGATGCTGGCGATCACGCCGTGGCTGACCAGCATCTTCCTGGACGATATCGGCTGGCGCGCGGTGTTCCTGTTCCAGGCCGGCATTGCGTTGCCGGTGCTGCTGTCGGTGGCGCTGACCTATCCCACGCGCGCGCCGCGCGACCCGCATCCGCCGGTATCGACGCTGGACTGGCCGGCCGCGATCGCCGCGGCGCTGGGCGCGCTGGTGTTCCTGCACACGCTGCAGGAGATGCGCTACACGCGCTTTTTCAGCTCCCCGGAAATGCCGCTGGCGGCGCTGTGCGGCCTGGCGCTGTTCGCCTTCGCGGGCTGGCGGCTGTACCGCCACCCGGATCCGTGGATCGACTTCTCGCGGCTGGCCGGACGCCAGTACCTGTACGGGCTGGGCTTCTACACGCTGTATTACCTGATGTCGTCGGCGTGGGCCTTCCTGCTGCCGTCGCTGACCCAGACCGGTCTCGGGCTGACCTTCCGCACTACCTGCATGCTGCTGGCCACCAGCGGCACGGTGGCCACCATCGGCGCCATCATCATCACGCTGGGCATGGCGCTGGTGTTTCGCAAGCGGCGCGTGATCGCGATCGGCTTTATCGTCTACGCCTGCGCGGCGATGCTGTTCTCTCACCAGCTGATGCCGGGCGCGCCGGACTATGCCCTGGTGCCGGTGGTGCTGCTCGAAGGGCTGACGCCGGTGCTGCTGATGGTACAGGTGGCATCGATGACCTACCTGGAGGTGCCGGTCGAGGACTTCTCGCACGCCTACCAGTTCAAGAACGTCTGCAAGCAGATCGCCTCGGCGATGGGCACGGGCCTGGCCAGCGTGTTCATGCAGGACGGGCTGGCGCAGCACCGCACGCACCTGGTAGAGCACGTCACCCGCTTCAACCCGGTGCTGCAAACCCCTGACGCGCTGTCCGCGTCCGGGCTGGCGAAGCTCTCGCTCGAAATCGACCGGCAGGCCACGCTGCTCGCCGGCATGGACATGCTGCACGGCTTTGCCGCGGCGTGCGTGGTGGCCGCGGTGTTCGTGCTGGTGCAGCGCAGCTTCCGCTAGCGCTCCGGCGGCGCGCCGCCGGCCATGCCAACCCTGGCAACGGGCCGGCACTGGCGCAAACACGGCATTTCCTCTACCCTTTCGGCCTTTCCGTGCCAATCCGGCGATCCACGCCGGTGCTCCACCGATGGCCAGTCCCGCCGATCCCCGTCCGCCCGCAGCCCAGACCGCAGACAGCCCCGCCACGCCCGAGAAGCCGAGCGACAGCTATGTGCAGTCCTTTGCACGCGGGCTGTCGGTGATCCGCGCCTTCAATGCGCAGCACCCGGCCCAGACGCTGACGGAAATCGCCCAGGCCAGCGGCCTCACACGCGCCGGCGCGCGCCGCATCCTGCTGACGCTGGTGGGGCTGGGCTATGTGCGGGCCGACGGCCGGCTGTTCCGCCTGACGCCCAAGATCCTGGACCTGGGCTTTGCCTACCTGACTTCGATGCCGTTCTGGAATCTGGCCGAGCCGATCATGGAGACGCTGTCGCAGCAGGTGCATGAGAGCTGCTCGATCTCCGTGCTCGACGGTACCGAGATCGTCTACGTGCTGCGCGTGCCGGCGCGCAAGATCATGACCATCAACCTGTCGATCGGCAGCCGCCTGCCGGCGTATTGTTCGTCGATGGGGCGGGTGCTGCTGGCGGGCCTGTCCGAGCCGGAGCTCGACAGCGTGCTGCGCGCTACCGAGCTGCGCGCGCGCACGGACCGCACCGTGACCGATGTCGACGCGCTCAAGGCCATCATTGCCGATATCCGCAAACGCGGCTGGGCACTGAACGACCAGGAGCTGGAGGAAGGGCTGGTGTCATTGGCCGCGCCGATCCGCAACCGCGCCGGGCACACCATCGCCGCGATCAATATCAGCGGCCAGGCCAACCGTACCAGCGCGCAGGAGATGCTGGAGCGCTTCCTGCCGCAGCTGCTGGAAGCGTCGGAGAAGATCTCCGGGCTGGTCGGGCTGCGCACCTGAGCGCGGCCCCGGGATCAGCCGGCGGTAGGCAGTTCCACACTGCCGAATTCGGCCGAGCGCGTGCCGTCCAGCGGCCGGTTGCTTGCGCCAAAGTATGCGAACGCCACTGACAGCTTGACCGCGTTGGACGCATTGCGGCCAGCGGCATGGAACAAGCGGCTGTCGAAGAACAGCACGTCGCCGCGGTGCAAGGCCAGCGGTTGCGCAGCCTGCAGCAAGGGCTGGCTGGCCGGGTGGGCCTCGATCAGGAATTCGGCCGGATCGAGCTGGCCCGGCTCCAGCTGCGCCTGGTGCGAGCCGGGGATGATGCGCAGCACACCGTTGCGCTCGTCCTCGTCGCCCAGCGCCAGCCATACCGTCACCAGTTCCGGCTTGGCAAACGACCAGTAGCGCGTATCGCGGTGCCAGCCGGTCTGGCTGCCGTAGTGCGGGTGTTTGGTCATGACGCAGTTGTGGTGCGCCAGCGTGATGCACGCGGGCTCGCCCAGCAGCGCCTGCACCACCGACACCAGCTTCGGGTCGGTGGCCCAGCGGCGGAACACTTCATCACGCCCATAGGCCTGGCGCAACCGCCTGACGGTGCCGCCGCCGGCGGCATCGCGCGCGGCCGGGGCGCCGGGATAGCCGAGGTCGGCCTCGAACTCCACCGGGGGCACGGCCGCATCCAGGTGCCTGCGCGCCACCGTCTCCAGTTCCTCGCACGTCGGTTCGCCGGCAAAGCCGCGCAGGATCACGAAGCCATGGGCCCGGAAGGCCTGCGCCAGGCGCAGCAGTGCGCCGGAATCGGCAGACAGGATTTCAGAAGCAGGGAGGTCGGCGGGACAGTCCAGCGAGGCGGTCATTGCAGCAGGCGGCACGAAAGGCGGCAGAAAGAACGGACAGCGGAAAGCGATGGGTAGGGCACTGGTGGCCCAACGGCCCCATGATGCCAGAACCGGCGCATTCTGGCGCAGGCGGCATGCAGTCGGGATGCGACCTCCGGCACCGGCCGCGCACTGTCTCCGTACGGAAACAGACGGTGCCACGTGCCGCCCGCGCCGCTACAATGCGCTGATCCCCGCCCTGGTATCGCCTGCACCCTCTTTCTTCCACCCCATTTGCGCTCTCGCGCCGAGGTCCAACGTGACTGCTCGCCCACGCATCGTCGCTTCGCTGGCCGAGGCCCAGGCCCAGCTGGGCCGCATCGTTCTCGGCAAGCCGCAGCAGGTGCGGCTGGCGCTGGCCTGCATGCTGGCGCGCGGCCATTTGCTGCTGGAAGACGTGCCGGGCGTGGGCAAGACCACCCTGGCGCACGCGCTGGCGCGCACGCTGGGGCTGCAATACCAGCGCGTGCAGTTCACCAGCGACCTGCTGCCGGCGGACCTGATCGGCGTTTCCGTCTTTGTCCGCGATGCTGGCGAGTTCCGCTTCCATCGCGGCCCGGTGTTCGCGCAGGTGGTGCTGGCCGACGAGATCAACCGGGCCCCACCCAAGACCCAGAGCGCGCTGCTCGAGGCCATGGCCGAGCGGCAGGTCACGCATGACGGCACCACGCATGCGCTGCCGTCGCCGTTTTTCGTGATCGCCACGCAGAATCCACTGGAGCAGTTGGGCACGCACGCGCTGCCCGAGTCGCAGCTGGACCGCTTCACCATGCGGGTGTCGCTGGGCTATCCCGACCCGGCCTTCGAGCGCGTGCTGTACCTGGGCGGCGCCACCGCGCCGGACGCGGCCCCGGTGATGGACAGCAGCCAGGTGCTGGCACTGCAGGAGGCCGCGGAGCAGGTGTATGCCAGCCCCGCGCTGGTCGACTACGTGCTGGCGCTGGTGCAGGCCACGCGCAGCCACGGCGGCTTTGCCGCGGGGCTGTCGCCGCGCGCGGGACTGAGCCTGCTGGCTTGCGCACGCGCGTGGGCGTTGCTGGCGCAGCGCGAGATGGTGCTGCCGGAAGATGTGCAGGCCGTCTTTACCGCCGTCGCCGCGCACCGGCTGCTACCTGCCGGCGCGGCCGGGCCCGCTGCCGTCGCCGGCGAAGTGGCCGCGCTGCTGGCCGGCGTGGCCATTCCCTGACGGCCATGGCGCGCGATCCGCTGGCGGCCGCGCGCAAGGGCGGGCTCGATCGGGTGCCCAACCGGGGGATCGATCCCGGGCCGTTTGTTGCGGACAAGCGCATTGCCCCACGCCGCACGCGTGCGCGGCGTCCGGTCGGCGGCACGCTGCGGCTCGACCGGCGCCACCTCTACATCCTGCCCGCGCGTGGCGGCATCGGCTTCGCCGTGCTGCTGGGCGCGATGCTGCTGACCTCGCTCAACTACAACATCAGCCTGGGCTTTGCGCTGACCTTCCTGCTGGCCGGCATCGGCATGTCGTGCATGTGGCTGGCCTACCGCAACCTGCTCGAGCTGGCGGTGGCCGCGGGCACGGTGGCGCCGGCGCATGCCGGCCAGCCTGCGGTGTTCCACCTGCGCGTCGATAACCGCGATGCCGGCGCGCGCATCGGCATCGAGGCCCGCGTGCCGGCGCTGCCCGCCGTGGCGCCGGCCGTGCTGACGCTCGACGGCAATGCCAGCGGCACGCTTGCGCTGCATGTGCCAACGGTGCGCAGGGGGCGACTGACGCTGCCGCGCCTGGTGATCGCCAGCCGCTTCCCGTTCGGGCTGTTCCGGGTCTGGAGCTATGCCGACCTGGAGATGTCCACACTGGTCTATCCCGCCCCGGAACGCGACGCGCCGCCCGCGCCTGCCGTGTACCAGCCCGACGATGGCGATGCCCTGCACACTGCCGCGGGGAACGTCCGCGCCGACGACGGCATCGACCAGCTGCGCCGCTACCGCAGCGGCGACCCGCTGCACCGCATCGCCTGGAAGCACAGCGCGCGCACCGGACGGTGGCTGAGCCGCACCGGCGATCCGCCGCAACGGCCGGCCCGCTGGCTCGACTGGCATGCGCTGCCCGCCGGCATGGAGGCCGAGGCGCGGTTGTCGCGGCTGTGCGCATGGCTGCTGGCCGCTGACGACGATGCCGAAATCGGCCTGCGCCTGCCCGGCCTCGAACTGCCTCCGGCGCGCGGCGCGGGCCACCGGCGTGCCTGCCTGGAAGCGCTGGCGCTGTGGCCGCAGCGGCCCGCGCCAGTGCGCGCGGGAGGCCCGGCATGAAAGCCATCGCCCGGCCATTGCGCCATGAAGACCATGGCCTGCTGCTCGGCCAGCTCGCGCTGGTGCTGGCGCCGCAGGCGCGCACGCTGCCGGTGGCGGTGAGCCTGTTGCTGGTCTTGCTGCTGGGCTGGCGCTGGCTGCTGTGGCGGCGGCGCGCGCCGCTGCCGTCGCGCTGGATGCTGGGCGTGACCGCGATGCTGGTGCTGCTGGTGGCAAGCGCGCTGGCGTGGCAGGCCGGCGGCGGCGTGGGGCGCGAGCTGGCGGTGGCACTGCTGGGCGCCTTCGTTATCCTGAAGCTGCTGGAGTGCCGCGCGCTGGCGGATGCGACGCTGGTCACGCAGCTGTCGTTCTACCTGCTGCTGACGCTGTACCTGTCGGACCAGCCGTTCTGGCTGGCGCTGTACAGCCTGGCGATCGGCGCCTGGGTGCTGCGCAACTGGCTGTTGCTGCATCACCCCGAGGCGCGCAGCAAGCTGGCGATCTGGCCGCTGCTGGGGCGCATGGCGCTGCTGGGGCTGCCCTGGGCGCTGGCGCTTTTCGTGCTGTTCCCGCGCCTGGAGCATCCGCTGTGGCAGCTGCCGCAGTCCGCGCCGCGCGGCACCACCGGCCTCAGCGATACCATGCGGCCCGGCAGCGTGGGGCAGCTGATCCGCTCGCCGGAGGTGGCGCTGCGCGCCGAGGTCGACGGCGCGCCGTTGCCGGCGTCGGCGCTGTACTGGCGTGCGCTGGTGCTATGGGACTACGACGGCACCACGTGGTATCCGTCGCGGCAGCGCCAGCAGCAGCTCGCGCCGGCGCCCTCGGCCGGCACTATGCCGGGCATCGACTACAGCATCACGCTCGAACCCAGCCAGCAACGGTGGCTGTTCGTGCTCGACCGCGGCCAGGCGCTGTCCGCCGGCGTGGAAGCGGCGGCCACGCCCGACGGGGAATTCCTGGCGCGCCAGCCGGTGGAGCAGCGCATTCGCTACCGTGCACAGTCGACGCTGACGCCCGCACCTGGTTGGCTGTCGCCCGCCACGCGCCGGCTCGCACTGAGCCTGCCGGCCGGCAATCCGCGCGCCCGCGCGCTGGCGGCCCAGTGGGCCGAGACCCATGCCGATCCCGGCGCACGCGTGCAGGCGGCGCTGCGGCTGTTTGCCGCCGCGCCGTTTGCCTACACGCTGCGCCCGCCTCCGCTGGGCCGCGAGCAGGTCGACAGTTTTGTGTTCGACACCCGGCGCGGCTTCTGTGAGCACTACGCTGGCAGCTTCGTGTTCCTGATGCGCGCTGCCGGCGTGCCGGCGCGCGTGGTCACGGGCTACCAGGGCGGCGAGTACAACCCCATCGGCCGGCACTACGTGGTGCGCCAGTCCGACGCGCATGCCTGGGCCGAAGTCTGGCTCGACGGCCGCGGCTGGGTCCGTGTCGACCCGACCAGCGCGGTGGCGCCTAGCCGCATCGAGCAGGGTCTGGATGCCGCCGTGGGCGATGAGGCGGCCGCCTGGCGGCCGTCGCAGCAGCCGGGGTGGCTACAGGACCTGCGCTGGGCCTATGAAGGCGTGGTCTACAGCTGGCAGCGCTGGGTGTTGCAGTACGACCATGCGCAGCAGGCGCGGCTGCTCGACACGCTGGGCGCCGGCGCGGGACCCGGGCAGCTGCTGGCCGGCGCGCTCGGCGTGCTGTGCCTGCTGGCGCTGGTGCCGCTGTGGCGACGCCGCGCACCGGCCGATCCGCTCGATGCGGCGTATGCCAGCCTGTGCGGGCTGCTGGCCCGGCACGGCTGCGAGCGCGCACCGGCCGAGGGCCCGCAGGATTTCGCGGCCCGCGCCAGCGCCCGGCTGCCGCACGCGGCCGACGCCATCGCCGCGGTCACGGCGATCTATATCGGGCTGCGCTATGGCAACGTCGCGCCCTCGCGGCGCGCCGAGTCGGTGGTTGCGATGCGCGCCGGCATCCGGCAAATTGCCGCGGCGCTGCGCACCCGCAAGGCCTGAAAGCAGCGCCCCTGTTCCCGCTCCCACGATCGCACTGTGCTGACTGGCGCAATTTGCTTCGCTTGATATAATTTCATTTGTAATTATCCCGAATGTAACCGATCCACCGCTCTGGTGGATTGCACGCCAGCTTCCATGTCCTTCGAACAACGCATCGACCGCTTCTACGCCAGCCATCCCGAAGCCCCGCGCGACCTGATCCTGGCCTCGCGGCTGCTCATGCGCACCGCGCGCCTGCTACGCAGCCACATCGACCAGGCGCTGGCGCCGTTCGACCTCGACATGAGCCAGTACCTGGTCCTCAGCATGCTGGCCGCCGACGAACACCAGCCCAGCATGCCGTCCGAACTCGGCACGACGCTGGACGCGACCCGCACGCAGATGACGCGTCTGCTCGACGGGCTGGAGGCGCGAAGCCTGCTGCGGCGGCAGGTGTCGGCGCACGACCGGCGCAGCCTGGAGCTGACCCTGACCCCGGCCGGCCGGCGTTTGCTGGAGCGCGCCGCCCCCGCGGTGCATGCGGCCTACGGACAGGCGTGGGCGCCGCTGGGCGCGAGCGGCCTGGCCGGCGCCACGCGCGCACTGACGCAGCTCCACCAGACGCTGCAAGCGCTGCAGCCATGAAAGCGGGGACACCCTGGCAGCCGCTGTCGCGCCTTCGCGTCGGCATGCGCTGGCTGCGCTGGCTCAGCCACCGGCAACGGCAGACGCTGCTGATGATGCTGCTGGCGCTGGCGACCGGCGTGGAGTTCCTAGAGAACATCATGTTCGTGTTCGCGTCGAGCCATATCGTCGGCGGCATCGACGCCGACCCGCGCAGCTTTGCGCTGGTGCAGGCCGCCTATGCGGTGGGCAGCATGCTGATGATCCTCAAGCAGCAATGGCTGTCGCGCCGCTTCGGCTACCGCTGCTACCTGACCGGCGCGCTGCTGCTGTTCATGGCGGGCACGGTGGCGGCGGCCACCAGCCATTCGCTTGCGCAAATGGTGGCGGCGCGCTTTGTCCAGGGCGTGGGCGGCGGCGCGCTGTTCACCAGTTGCCGCATCCTGGTCAACGTGCTGTTCGGACCGAGCGAGCGCCCGCGCGCGACCCGCATCTTCATGATCGGCATCTTCGCGGCGTCGGCGCTGGGGCCGGCCTTCGCCGCCGAACTGATCGAGCACGGCGTGTGGCAGGACGTGTTCTACGGCGTGCTGCCGTTCGCCGCGCTGGCCACGCTGGGCGCCTGGCTGTTGCTGCCCGACGCCCAACCTGGCCAGCGTGCCGATGCCGGCGGCCCCGCGCTCGCGCCGCTGCTGCTGTTCGGCGCCGCGATCGTGACCCTCCAGGCCACGCTGACCGAGGCGCGCTTCGACGTCTTCTCGCATCCGCTGCGGCTCACGCTGGTGGCCGCGGCCGGCCTCGCGCTGCTGGCGGCGTTCCTGTGGCACCAGTGGCATCACAGCGAACCGGTGCTGCATCTGCGCGCGCTGCGCCAGCCGGTGTATCTCACCGGCCTGGCGATGTACTTCGTGTACTACCTGATCAGCAACCTGAGCGGCTATCTGTTCCCAATCTATGCCGAGCAGGCGCTCAGGATCCCGCTGGCAACCACCGGCTGGCTCAACACCTTCGCCGCGCTGGTCAGCCTGGCGGGCATCTTCGTGTACCTGCGCGTGGCCCCGCAGCTGCCGCAGAAGAAGCCGCTGATGGTGGCCGGATTGCTGCTGATGGCCGCCGCGGCGTGGTGGTTCTCGCGCATGCCGCCCGATGCCGGCCCGCCGGCGCTTGCATGGGGGCTCGTCGGCAAGGGGCTGTTCGGGGTGCTGGTGATCATCCCCGTCGCCGGGCTGACCTTCCGCGTGCTGAGCGCTGATGCGTTTGCGCACGGCTACCGCAGCAAGAACCTGATGCGGCAGATCGCCAGCTCGTTTGCCTCGGCGCTGGGCGCGGTGCTGCTGCAGAATCGCCAGTTCGCCGTGCATGGCAGCCTGCTGCATGCGGTGGGCCAGCGGCCCGCCGAGTCCGGGCAGTGGATGGCGTCAGTGCAGGCGGCGCTGGCCGCGCGCGGCTTCGATACCGCGCAGGCGCACCAGGGCGCGCTGGTCCAGCTCAGCGGGCTGATCGAGCAGCAAGCCAGGCTGATTGCCTGCGAGGATATCTATCGGCTGATTGCCGTGCTGGCGCTGGGCGCGGCGACGTACATGCTGCTGCAGCGGCGGCTGGCCTGATAGCCGGCGCAGGCGCTGCGCATGCCGTTGCGCGAGACTACCGCACTACTGAGGGATGGCTTAGGGGCAACCGAGAGGCAACCGAGGGGCAACTGCGGAAAGCGAGGAGATGCGGGGTCGCCGCGCATATTGCGATGGCGCGGACGGGTCGCAGTGCCGGCGGACGCGGCACCGGCGGATTACCTGCTCAGAACAGCGACAGCTGGCGCATGCCGAAACCAATGGTCTCTTCGACGCGCGCACGCGCGTGGGCCAGCGAACCTTCTGCGCCAGAGTAATTGCCGGCGGCCCAGTGGTAGACCACGGGGATCTCGCCGCGCTCGGACAGGCGCACTTCGCCAAGCTTGTCGCCGCGTTCGTTGCGGTAAAAGTGCGAGCGGTAGCCGCGCTCCCAGTGCGGGGCGACGACTTTCTTGCGCCGCCGGGGCTTCGGCGCGGAGCCGGCGGTGGACGTCAGTCGCCGCGCTCTCTCGGTACCCGGCGTCGTGGCACGGGTGAAATCCAACTGCATAGACTTCCTCTTTGTCGATTCAGCAGAACCAGGGTCGGCGGGGGCTATCGCCGCATGCTTCGTGCATCGCAGTCGAGATGATACCTGTTGGCGCGGCTTCTGTAAGTAGTTCGTTGCGCGGAATGCCGCCTCCCGCAAGGCTTAGCGGGCCGTATACCCCTCCAGGTATACGGCCCGCGATGTCGTCGAAGCCTTGCCAGTTAACGGCTTGCGGGCAGTTGCGCGTGCCCGCGCCGATCAGCCCAGATCGAGCGGAATGAAGATACGGGCATCGTCGCGCTGCACCAGCAGTGCCACCTGCTTGCCCGATTTCGACACCAGCGACTTGAGCTGCTCGGCCGAACTGATCGGCGTGCCATTGAGCGACAGGATCACGTCGCCCGGCTGAATGCCGACGCGCGCGGCCGGACCGGTCACGTCCTCGACCACCAGGCCGCCGTCGATGCCGCTGCCGCGCTTCTCCGCCGGCGTGAGCGGACGCACCGCCAGGCCGAGCCGGCCGCTCGCCTCGTTGGCACCGCCCTTCTGCGCGACCGCCTGGTCCCTGGCCGTGCCGACCTTCACCGACAACGTCATCGGCTCACCCTTGCGGATAATCTTCAGCGTGGTCTGCGTGCCCGGCTTGATATCGGCCACATGCTCGGGCAGGTCGCCCGAATGATCGATCACGTCATTGTCCAGCTGCACGATCACGTCGCCGGGCTTCAGACCCGCGCGCGCGGCGGGGCTGTCAGGCTCGATCGAATTGACCAGCGCACCGGTCGGCTTGGGCAGTCCGAACGACTGCGCCAGTGCCTGGTTTACCTCCTGCACGCTGATGCCGAGGCGCCCGCGCGTGACCTTGCCATGCGCCACCAGCTGCTGCTGCACCTTGGTGGCCACGTCGATCGGGATCGCGAACGACAGCCCCTGGTAGCCGCCGGTCTGGCTGTAGATCTGCGAGTTGATACCGATCACCTCGCCGCGCTGGTTGAATAGCGGGCCGCCCGAGTTGCCCGGGTTGACTGCGACGTCGGTCTGGATAAACGGCACATAGGTATCGTCCGGCAGCGAGCGCGACTTGGCGCTGACGATACCGGCGGTCACGGTGTTCTCGAAGCCGTAGGGCGAGCCGATCGCCAGCACCGGCTCACCGACCCGGATGCGCGACGGATCGCCCAGGCGCACGGTCGGCAGGTCCTTGGCGTCGATGCGGATAACGGCGACGTCGGTCTGCGGATCCGAGCCCAGCACCCTGGCCTTGAACTCGCGGCGGTCGGTCAGCTTGACGGTGACCTCCTGCGCGCCGTCGACGACGTGGGCGTTGGTCATGATCAGGCCATCGGGGCTGACGATAAAGCCCGAGCCCTGCCCGCGCACCAGTTGCTGCTGGCCGCCTTGCGGGCCCTGGAACTGCGGGCCGAAGCGCTTGAAGAACTGGAACAGCGGATCGTCCGGGTCGACCCCCGGCGGCATCTGCGCCGCGGTGCGCTGCGCGCGTGCGGTCACGCTGATATTGACCACGGCGGGCCCGTACTGCGCCACGATGCCGGAGAAGTCCGTCGGCGCAGCAACGGCAGTTGCAGGCTCCGCGGCGACCGCAGCCTGCGTAGGTGCCGCGTATCCCGGCGTGATGACTTCCTTCTGCAGATAGGCATACCCGCCGCCAAGGGCGGCCAGGGCCGCAACACCGGCAGCCGTGCGGGCAATGGTCTGGCGCATCATGTAGTGGTCCTTTCTTTTGAGCATCCGGCGTCGGCACTGTGCGACGCTACGGGACCATGCTAGCGACCAAGACTTAAAACAGGCTTAAGGTTTGGGATGGGCGGATAGCGCACTTTCGAAAAAGTGTAAATTTAACTTGTGTACAATTTAATTGCGTCTAATATATCCGACATGGAACGCGACAAAGACTCCGCCGTTGACTGGCTGTTGCTTGACCGGCAACTGTGCTTCGCACTGTATTCCACATCGCTCGCGATGACCAAGCTGTATAAGCCATTGCTAAGTGAGCTTGGGCTTACTTACCCTCAGTATTTGGTGATGCTTGTGTTGTGGGAAGCTCAAACGCTGACGGTGTCCGAGCTTGGTGCTCGCCTGGCGTTGGATTCAGGCACCCTGACACCGCTGCTCAAGCGGCTGGAATCGGCGGAGTTGGTGACGCGGACACGCGACGCGGATGACGAGCGGCGCGTGCTCGTCAGCCTCACCGCAGCCGGCCGAGCGTTACGGCAAGCCGCGACGCGTATCCCTGAACAGATGTTGTGCGCCACGCAGTGCCCGGTCGAAGAGATCCAGGCCCTGACCCAGCGCCTGCATGCACTGCGTTCGACGCTGGAACAAGCGCGAACCGATACCCGCCTGCCGGACTGACGGCAAGCGTTGACGCCCCCTCGGGCAATCCAAACCGGAGCCTTAAATGCCACTCGAGAAAGTCTTTTATACCGCTCATGCCACTGCCACCGGCGGCCGCGACGGCCGTGCCGTCACCTCCGACGGCCGACTCGACGCCAAGCTGGCGGTGCCCAAGGAAATGGGCGGTGCCGGCGACGGCCTGAATCCGGAGCAGCTGTTCGCTGCCGGTTATGCGGCCTGCTTTATTGGCGCGATGCGCTTTGTTGCGGGCCAGCAGAAGATCACGGTTCCCGCCGATGCCTCGATCGAAAGCGCGGTGGGTATCGGCCCGATTCCGCAAGGCTTCGGCATCCAGGTGGAAATGAAGATCTCGCTGCCGGGCTTCGAGCGAGCGGCGGCGGAGAAGCTGGTCGAGGAAGCCCACCAGGTGTGCCCGTATTCGAACGCCACCCGTGGCAACATCGACGTGAAGCTGATCGTGGTCTGACGCCCCCGTCCGCTCAAGCCAAAACGGCCAGTACCGCTTTGCGGTATTGGCCGTTTTGTCTTGCCTGGCGTTCGGCTACGGTGCCGCCGCGGTCGCCCCCAGTTGCGCACAAAATGCGCGCTTCTGCGCCGAACTCATTCGCTTAATCTCGATTTCCGCCTTCAACGCCTCGGACTTCGTCTCGAAGCGCAACTGTGCCATGATGCGCAGCGGCTTGCGCGAACGCGTATATTTCGCGCCTTTTCCCGACACATGCTCGGCGAAGCGCCGTGCAACATCGGTGGTGATTCCGGTGTAAATGGAATCGCCGGTGCATTCGAGAAGGTAGAGATACCAGGCGCTGTCGTCCGGCATGGGTGGGCGTAGTGAGGAAATCAGCCGTGATGGTATTACGCCCGCGCCGTCAGGGCGAGCGTGGTGGTGCGGTGAGGATTCGGGCGAAGGGGTTTTCGTCTCCCCAAAGCAAAAACCCCAGCCTGTTAGGGCTGGGGTTCTGCGGTATAAGAGCCTGGCGATGACCTACTTTCACACGGGTAATCCGCACTATCATCGGCGCGGAGTCGTTTCACGGACCTGTTCGGGATGGGAAGGGGTGGTTCCAACTCGCTATGGTCACCAGGCATAAGGGGTTGCAACGCTGGGGTTGAGGCCAACGCTGCGAATAGGGATGTAGTTGGGGTTGTGCGTCTTGTGTCAACTGTTTCGGCACAGTCGCGATCACACATACCAGGTAAAACACACTGGTTATAGGATCAAGCCTTACGGGCAATTAGTACTGGTTAGCTTAACGCATTACTGCGCTTCCACACCCAGCCTATCAACGTCCTGGTCTCGAACGACCCTTCAAGGAGGTCAAGCCTCCAGGGAATCCTCATCTTCAGGCGAGTTTCCCGCTTAGATGCTTTCAGCGGTTATCTCTTCCGTACATAGCTACCCTGCGATGCCTCTGGCGAGACAACAGGTACACCAGCGGTACGTCCACTCCGGTCCTCTCGTACTAGGAGCAGCCCCCGTCAAGATTCCAACGCCCACGGCAGATAGGGACCAAACTGTCTCACGACGTTTTAAACCCAGCTCACGTACCTCTTTAAATGGCGAACAGCCATACCCTTGGGACCGGCTACAGCCCCAGGATGAGATGAGCCGACATCGAGGTGCCAAACACCGCCGTCGATATGAACTCTTGGGCGGTATCAGCCTGTTATCCCCAGAGTACCTTTTATCCGTTGAGCGATGGCCCTTCCATTCAGAACCACCGGATCACTATGTCCTGCTTTCGCACCTGCTCGACTTGTCGGTCTCGCAGTTAAGCACGCTTTTGCCATTGCACTTTAGGTACGATGTCCGACCGTACCAAGCGTACCTTCGAACTCCTCCGTTACACTTTGGGAGGAGACCGCCCCAGTCAAACTGCCTACCATGCACTGTCCCCGACCCGGATTCACGGGCCAAGGTTAGAACCTCAAACAAACCAGGGTGGTATTTCAAGGACGGCTCCACGTGAACTAGCGTCCACGCTTCAAAGCCTCCCACCTATCCTACACAGATCGGTTCAAAGTCCAATGCAAAGCTACAGTAAAGGTTCATGGGGTCTTTCCGTCTAGCCGCGGGGAGATTGCATCATCACAAACACTTCAACTTCGCTGAGTCTCGGGAGGAGACAGTGTGGCCATCGTTACGCCATTCGTGCAGGTCGGAACTTACCCGACAAGGAATTTCGCTACCTTAGGACCGTTATAGTTACGGCCGCCGTTTACCGGGACTTCAATCAAGAGCTTGCACCCCATCATTTAATCTTCCGGCACCGGGCAGGCGTCACACCCTATACGTCCACTTTCGTGTTTGCAGAGTGCTGTGTTTTTATTAAACAGTCGCAGCCACCATTTTATTGCAACCCCGTCACCCTTCTGGCGCAGGCCAGTCAAGCTACCAGGGCGTACCTTATCCCGAAGTTACGGTACCAATTTGCCGAGTTCCTTCTCCCGAGTTCTCTCAAGCGCCTTAGAATACTCATCTCGCCCACCTGTGTCGGTTTGCGGTACGGTCTCGTATGACTGAAGCTTAGAGGCTTTTCTTGGAACCACTTCCAATTGCTTCGCAGCACTAGGCCGCTCGCCCCGCATCCTTGAATTCCGCGCCCGGATTTGCCTGAGCGCCTTCTCCAATGCAGGGACCGGGACTTCCAACACCCGGACAACCTTCCGCGATCCGTCCCCCCATCGCATCATACGACGGTGCAGGAATATTAACCTGCTTCCCATCAGCTACGCATCTCTGCCTCGCCTTAGGGGCCGACTCACCCTACGCCGATGAACGTTGCGTAGGAAACCTTGGGCTTACGGCGAGGGGGCCTTTCACCCCCTTTATCGCTACTCATGTCAGCATTCGCACTTCTGATACCTCCAGCATCCTTTACAAGACACCTTCACAGGCTTACAGAACGCTCTCCTACCACGCACATTACTGTGCGTCCGCAGCTTCGGTGACTGGCTTAGCCCCGTTACATCTTCCGCGCAGGACGACTCGATCAGTGAGCTATTACGCTTTCTTTAAAGGGTGGCTGCTTCTAAGCCAACCTCCTGACTGTTTTAGCCTTCCCACTTCGTTTCCCACTTAGCCAATCTTGGGGACCTTAGCTGGCGGTCTGGGTTGTTTCCCTCTTGACACCGGACGTTAGCACCCGATGTCTGTCTCCCGTGATTGCACTCTTCGGTATTCGGAGTTTGCTATGGCGGGGTAATCAGCAATAGACCCCCCAACCATGACAGTGCTCTACCCCCGAAGGTGACACACGAGGCACTACCTAAATAGTTTTCGGAGAGAACCAGCTATTTCCAGATTTGTTTAGCCTTTCACCCCTATCCACAGCTCATCCCCTAACTTTTCAACGTTAGTGGGTTCGGTCCTCCAGTACGTGTTACCGCACCTTCAACCTGGCCATGGATAGATCATCTGGTTTCGGGTCTACACCCAGCGACTCAACGCCCTGTTCGGACTCGCTTTCGCTACGCCTTCCCTAATCGGTTAAGCTTGCCACTGAATGTAAGTCGCTGACCCATTATACAAAAGGTACGCCGTCACCCGTTGCCAGGCTCCGACTGTTTGTATGCATGCGGTTTCAGGATCTATTTCACTCCCCTCCCGGGGTTCTTTTCGCCTTTCCCTCACGGTACTGGTTCACTATCGGTCGATCACGAGTATTTAGCCTTGGAGGATGGTCCCCCCATCTTCAGACAGGATTTCACGTGTCCCGCCCTACTTGTCGTACACCTAGTTCCACAACGCTGTTTTCGCATACAGGGCTATCACCTGCTAGGGCCGGGCTTTCCATCCCGTTCTGCTAACAATGCTGCTAAAGAGTACAAGGCTGTTCCCATTTCGTTCGCCACTACTTTGGGAATCTCGGTTGATTTCTGTTCCTGCAGCTACTTAGATGTTTCAGTTCGCCGCGTTCGCTTCCCACACCTATGAATTCAGTGTGGGATGACCCATACGGGCCGGGTTTCCCCATTCGGACATCTCCGGATCAAAGCTTGTTTGCCAGCTCCCCGAAGCTTTTCGCAGGCTACCGCGTCCTTCATCGCCTGTGATCGCCAAGGCATCCACCACATGCACTTGTTCGCTTGACCCTATAACGAGTGTGTCTCGATCGCTCGAAGACCTCGCTACAGGATGAGTTCTCGCATTTGTGCCGTATTCCAAGTCATCTTTCGATCACTTAAATACATTTTGGTTGATACAATCACAACCCGGTATCGCGTTGGTACTGCAGCGTCTCATCAACGCTCGCGCGACACCTTTACTACATCCCATATTGTTAAAGAACAGCCGATCGTTAGATCGCTTGGCAATGCCAAATGAAAACACTCGCAACCTCATCGTCGCGATGCGCTTTCATTTGACA
Organism: Cupriavidus sp. PB-02; assembly: GCF_058252315.1. NCBI lineage: Bacteria > Pseudomonadati > Pseudomonadota > Betaproteobacteria > Burkholderiales > Burkholderiaceae > Cupriavidus > Cupriavidus sp. PB-02. The sequence goes on along the minus strand of NZ_CM177695.1, from coordinate 168,601 downwards.
ACCAATCCAAGGTACCAGGTGATGGTGGAGGATGACGGGATCGAACCGACGACCCCCTGCTTGCAAAGCAGGTGCTCTCCCAGCTGAGCTAATCCCCCGCATGGATAACTTGGTGGGTCTGGTAGGACTTGAACCTACGACCCCCGCCTTATCAAGACGGTGCTCTAACCACCTGAGCTACAGACCCTTGGCTGTAACAGCAAACAAACCGATAAGTGTGAACGCTAGGCTTGAGACACAAGCCTCTGGAAAGGAGGTGATCCAGCCGCACCTTCCGATACGGCTACCTTGTTACGACTTCACCCCAGTCATGAACCCTGCCGTGGTAATCGCCCTCCTTGCGGTTAGGCTAACTACTTCTGGCAAAACCCACTCCCATGGTGTGACGGGCGGTGTGTACAAGACCCGGGAACGTATTCACCGCGGCATGCTGATCCGCGATTACTAGCGATTCCAGCTTCACGTAGTCGAGTTGCAGACTACGATCCGGACTACGATGCGTTTTCTGGGATTGGCTCCCCCTCGCGGGTTGGCAACCCTCTGTACGCACCATTGTATGACGTGTGAAGCCCTACCCATAAGGGCCATGAGGACTTGACGTCATCCCCACCTTCCTCCGGTTTGTCACCGGCAGTCTCTCTAGAGTGCTCTTGCGTAGCAACTAAAGACAAGGGTTGCGCTCGTTGCGGGACTTAACCCAACATCTCACGACACGAGCTGACGACAGCCATGCAGCACCTGTGTCCACTTTCCCTTTCGGGCACCTAATGCATCTCTGCTTCGTTAGTGGCATGTCAAGGGTAGGTAAGGTTTTTCGCGTTGCATCGAATTAATCCACATCATCCACCGCTTGTGCGGGTCCCCGTCAATTCCTTTGAGTTTTAATCTTGCGACCGTACTCCCCAGGCGGTCAACTTCACGCGTTAGCTACGTTACTGAAGAAATGAATCCCCAACAACTAGTTGACATCGTTTAGGGCGTGGACTACCAGGGTATCTAATCCTGTTTGCTCCCCACGCTTTCGTGCATGAGCGTCAGTGACGTCCCAGGGGGCTGCCTTCGCCATCGGTATTCCTCCACATCTCTACGCATTTCACTGCTACACGTGGAATTCTACCCCCCTCTGACATACTCTAGCCTTGCAGTCACAAGCGCCATTCCCAAGTTAAGCTCGGGGATTTCACGCCTGTCTTACAAAACCGCCTGCGCACGCTTTACGCCCAGTAATTCCGATTAACGCTCGCACCCTACGTATTACCGCGGCTGCTGGCACGTAGTTAGCCGGTGCTTATTCTTCCGGTACCGTCATCGACCCGGGGTATTATCCCAGGCCATTTCTTTCCGGACAAAAGTGCTTTACAACCCGAAGGCCTTCTTCACACACGCGGCATTGCTGGATCAGGGTTGCCCCCATTGTCCAAAATTCCCCACTGCTGCCTCCCGTAGGAGTCTGGGCCGTGTCTCAGTCCCAGTGTGGCTGATCGTCCTCTCAGACCAGCTACTGATCGTCGCCTTGGTAGGCTCTTACCCCACCAACTAGCTAATCAGACATCGGCCGCTCCTGTAGCGCGAGGCCTTGCGGTCCCCCGCTTTCACCCTCAGGTCGTATGCGGTATTAGCTAATCTTTCGACTAGTTATCCCCCACTACAGGGCACGTTCCGATGTATTACTCACCCGTTCGCCACTCGCCACCAGGCCGAAGCCCGTGCTGCCGTTCGACTTGCATGTGTAAGGCATGCCGCCAGCGTTCAATCTGAGCCAGGATCAAACTCTTCAGTTCAATCTCTGTGTGGACCCTCGCGGGTCCTCGCTCTTTCGAGCGGTCGCTCACTCTCAGAAAACTGACTGACCAGATCCGAAGATCCAGTCACGTTTTACTGTGCGAGCACTGATAACTTTTGAAGCAACACTGTCCGAAGACAGCGGCGTCCGCTACCCAGCGCCCACACTTATCGGTTGTTTGGTTGTTAAAGAACCCGGTCTTTCGACCTCGCCTCCGGCTTTGCCGTTTGCGTCGCTGCGTCAGCAGCAGAGAAAGAGATTATGCAGAGCTTTCTTCGTTTCGTCAACCGTTTCAGCAATCTTTTTTTGCTGCGGTCAGCGCTGCAAACCTCGCTGCGCCAACCTCCCGGCCGACCCCGCAACCCTTGCTGCGCCTGCTTTGCAGCGCTGCGTTGTGTTGCGAGGGGGCGAATATTAAGGGAGCCATGCGGGCTTGGCAAGCACTTTTTCGGAAAGCAGCCGGAATCCTTTCCAAGTGGCACACGCGACGCTTCCGGCGATCGACATGGGCCTGTATAGAATGCCTGTTCCGGCCCACCGGGCCGCCTCTTAATTATAGATGAGGACGTTCGATGACTATCCAAGCGACATGGCAGCCGAGCCAGGGCAATACCATCTGCCACCTGACCAATGGCACCGCCAAATGGCAGGCCGACCTGGACGCCTCCGCAGGCGGCGGCATCCAATACCCGAACCCACATGACCTGCTGGATTCGGCGCTGGCGGCCTGCACCACGCTAACCCTGCAACTCTATGCCAAACGCAAGGGCTACGCCGTCAGCGGAATCCACGTCTGCGTCGGCCACGAAGAGGCGAACGGCACCTATACGATGAAGCGAGAGGTAAGGGTGACTGGCGAACTGTCTCCCGAAGTCCTGGACGACCTGCTGCGCGTGGCCAACCGATGCCCGGTCCACAAGACCCTGTCCGGACAACTCTCGATCCAGACCTCGATTGCCTGATCATTATCATTGCCTTTGCAAATGATAATCGTTACCATTTAAGGACTCGGGATCAGACACGGCCTGAGTCAGCAAATGGGTTCGCCGGACACGTCTCGTGTCCGGTTTTTTCTTGCCGGCAGCGCCGCTCCCTCAAGCGTCTCCACGACGCCGGGGTCCCCGGCGCGATGTCATCGTCCTGACCCGAGCGCCGCGCTACCGTATCCGCCGATGCAACCAGCACAGGCGCACCCGTCGGGGGACAAGCCCATTCGGCTGTGTTGGCTGGCCCACCAAGGTTTCGTCGCTTTGCGTCCTAACCGACGCCGCGCGCTTTGTGTGCCATGCATCGCAGGCTTACCATGGACGACAAGCAGAACAATAAGAAAAGCGTCTACACATCGTAGTGAGCGGGGGGATTCCTTGACCAACTTCATCGAAGCATATTGCTCGCAGGTACGTCTTGCGGGTGCGGCCGGCGTGATCGCCAAACCGGTCGTGGTGGCGCAGGACAGTACGTACACCATGCACTACGTGCCCTGCGAATACCTGAATACCGAAGCACCGTTGGTGCTGGTCAGCACCACCCCCGGCCATGCCCATGTGCGGCTGGCCGCCTCCGTCACCGAGGAGTTGCTGCACTCCCATGCGCCCGGCCGCGTGATCCAGCGCGAGAACAAGCGGCGCGTGGAACTGGGCGGCAAGCTGGTGCGGCCCAACCTGATCCGCATGCTCGACCATTTCCGCGTGCCGGAGCTGGCCGGCTTGCCGCATGCGGCGGCACTGTGGAACGAGGGCTTCGAGCGCCTGCAGCCGCTGGCCTTGCTGCCGCATGCCACCACGCGGCGCGGCCTGGCGTTCGACGGGCCGCTGGAAGAACTGCTGGAGGTGCCGATGCTGCGCGATGTTTTCGAAGCGCGGTTCTTGGGCGCCATCCGGCAGATGCGCACGGATGCGCTCTACGTCGCGCTGGGCCGCACCGCCTGGGCGGGACTGCTGCATGCAGTAAGCCACCGCCTGCTGGCGCGGCCACAGTTGCTGGGGATGATGCCGGTGCCGGCCCGCGCCGGCAGCATGGTGCGCTATTTCCTGCGCGAGATCGCCGCCAGCGACCTGTCCGCCAAGGACCCGGTGCGCCATCGCGTCGCCTGGCTGGACGCCGCCCATGCGGAGTTGGAAGCCAACGTGCGCAAACTGCGCGCTGCGGCACAGCCCGACCCGCACTCCACTTACCTGATAGCGTAAGCGGTCGCTAGCCCCCATCGTTGTGATCGATGCGCCCCACCGAAGTGGGGTCTTGGCCCCGCCCTTTGCGCCGATAACGTTTCCTGAGGAAACTGACCTCCTCGCATTCCCGATTTGCGGCCCCGAGCGGGCCGCGATTTTTTTGGTGCCTGCCTCAGCGGCCCCACCACAGGAAGGCGACCACCACCGCAACCACCGTCAGCACCCCGACCAGGGCGATCAGGTCCGCCTCGGACAGCCACTCGTTCACGTCGCGCGCCCGTTGCGGATAGCGGCCCAGCGTGACGACCCTGAGCACCGCCCAGCCGATCCCATGGAAGATGGCCTCGGCCATGCAGGCGCGCAGCACCCACCCCACCACACTGGCAAACGTTTCGAAGCAAGTCTCCGGTACGATCGATGGCGCAAGGCTATCCGAAAACACCATGGGCACAAGCTTTGCATCACGCCAATGCCAAACCCTCCGTACCGACCATCATGACGACCACGCCCGCCCTGCGCATTGCCCTGTGTGCCACGCTCTTGCTGGCCGCGCTGCCTTCCCTCGCGCAGAGCGACAAGCCGGGGCTCTCCGTTTCCGCGCGCAAGCCGGGCAGTGCCCTGCCACCCGACTGGAAAAATTTACCGGTGGCCGAAGGCAAGGCCATCACCAGCTATCAATTGGTGGCCGACGGCCGCACCACGGTACTGCAGGCCGACGCCAGCCATTCCGCGTCGGCACTGATGCATGAAGGCGATATCGACCTGGCCCGTACGCCGGTCGTGGCATGGCGCTGGAAAGCCGAAGCCCCTATCCCCGGCGCAGACAGCAGCGATGGCGCGCATGAGGACGCGCCGGCGCGCCTGGTGTTCTTCTTCGAAGGCGACAAGAGCAAGCTCTCGCTCGGCGACCGCACCACCATGCAGCTCGCCAAGAGCCTGGGGGGCGAAGAACTGCCCTATGCCACGCTGATGTATGTCTGGTCGCCGAGCGCCGCGCCCGGCAGCGTCATCCCCAATCCGCATACTGGCCGGGTGCAGATGATCGTGGTGTCGGGCGAAGCGGGCGACGCGGGCAAATGGCAGAGCCTGCGCCGCAACGTGGTGAAGGACTATGAACGGGTATTCCACGAACCGCCGGGCCCGCTCAAGGCGTACGGCGTCATGACAGATACCGACAACACCAACACTACCGCGCGTGCCTGGTACGGCGACATCCGCTTCCTGCCAGGCGGTTAGGCCGGTGGCGGTGTCCGCGCGACGGTTTGCCGCAAGGCCGACGATACCTGCGCCATCAGCGCAGCGTCATCGTCGACATCCAACCCCTGCGCCGAGCGCGCCTCGCGCACGCTGACGACCTTGCCTGCATCGTAGTGCCGCCCGCTGTCGATGGCCGCTTCGAACGCATTGGCGCGCGCGTTGATGGGCCCGGGATCGGCGGTCACCAGCAACACCGCGTGGGCGAGCACCAGGTGGCGCTGCCCGTCGGGCGATTGCATGGCGGCCGGTGCGCGCCGCCAGTACTGCGCCGTGCCGGCAATCTTGCGCGCCGCGTCTGACGGCCCCCATGCCAGGTTGTAGCGCCCGTCGCAGAACGAACCGGCCACCGCCTGCCAATGGGTATCCACCTCCAGCGACTGCAGCGCCTTGCCAATGACCTCGCACAGGTGCAGGTAGACGGCGTCGCTGAGCGCGCCCGGCGGCCGCCCCACGGCGTACGCCAGGCTCAGGTTCAGGATGCCGGGCCCTTGCGGCACCAGCCCGCCGCCCGACATGCGCAGGAACACGGGACAGCCCTGCCGTGCGAAGTCGGCGCGCGCTGTCTCCAGCGCTGCGTGGCGCAGGTAGGTGCGTGGCACGACCAGCGACAGCGGGGCTTCCCACAGCTTCGCCACCTGCCGGCCCTGCGCCGCGAGTTCGAGCAATGCCAGTTCGTCCTGCAGCGGATCGGCATCCGCCTGCGCAATACCGGCAGCATCGACGAATTCAAATGGCATGGCTCCTGCCCGGTGGCTGCAATGCGCCGAGTCTAGCAAGGCTAGGCGTTAAGTGCATCGAAATAAGCCAGCGCCTTCGAACCGTACATGGCGCCGGGCCCGCCGCCCATCTCGATATTGATGGCCAGCACTTCGGCGAGCTGCTCGCGCGTGGCGCCATGGCGCAGCGCCTGGCTGGTGTGGAACAGCACGCAGTCGTCGCAGCCCTTCTGCACGGCCAGCGCGACGGCGATCAGCTCCTTGATGGCAGCGGACAAACTGCCATCCTGGGTAGCGGACTTCATCAGCCCCTGGAAGGCGCTCATGGCGCCGGGCTGGGCCTTGCCAAGCGCGGCGAATTGCTGGTTGATCTGCGTCAGTCGCGTCTTCAGTTCTGTCGTCATTGGAACTCCTTTCGTGATCGCGCGGACGGCGGCATCGCTGCCCGCCGTCCGCGCGCCGGCATCAGCCCGCCAGGTGCTGCCTGAGCAGCGCATTGAACTCGTTCGCCTTTTCCATCTGGCTCATATGGCCCGCGTCGGCAAAGACCTTGACGGTCGCATCCGGCGGCGCGCTCTCGGCGTGCTCGGCCGGGATGATCCGGTCCTGCCCGCCCCACACCACCAGCACGCGCTTGCCGCTGCCGGCCAGCCGCTGGCCGGGCTGCTCGGTCTGGCGACCGCCGCCGAACAGGCCCTGCCCCAGCGCCGTCAACGCCTCGCTGACACCGTCCAGCCGCTTGTAGCGCAGCAGGTCGTCGAGCATCTGGCGGCTGACCAGCCCGGCGTCGGCAAACAGCAGTTCGACCACGGGCTTGAGGTCGCGGCGCGACTGCGCATTGACGAAGCCCTCGGTATAACTGCTGTTGACGGTATCGCCAAAACCCACCGGCGAGACCAGCGCCACCGACAGTACCCGCTGCGGCGCATCCACCGCCAGCTGCGCGGCAACGCCGCCGCCCATCGAATGACCGACCACGTGCGCTGCCTCGATGCCGGTCTCATCCATAAAGCGCGCTACAAAGCCGGCCATCTGCGCCAGCGTCGTGCCCGCGAGCCGCGGCGACGACTGCCCGTGTCCGGGCAGGTCCAGCGCCACGACGGTGTACGCGTCGGCGACCGGGTCGAGGTTGAACAGCCAGTTGTCCAGGTCACCGCCAAAGCCATGGATGAAGAGCACGGTCTCGGCGCCGCTGCCCTTGCGGGCATAGCGGATGCGGATGCCGTCCACCTCGGCAAACTGGTAGGCAGAGGCGGCATCTTCCTCGCCGCCGTCGTCCTCCGGCGTTTCATAAGCCGCGACATACGCATCGATATCCGCATCGCTCACCTCCACAGGCGCAAGCACGCCCAGCAGCGCCTTGACCGGCAGCACGTCGCCGGCCTGCGCCACCTTGCGGCGCAGCGTGCCGGCATCGGGCGCCTCCACCGCATTGGCGATCTTGTCGGTTTCCACGTCGAGGATCGGCATGCCCACGGCAATCTCGGTGCCCTCGTCGACGAGCCAGGCATTGACCGTGCCTTCCTTCATCGACAGGCCCCACTTGGGCATCACGATCGGGGTAATAGTGGGAGTAAAAGCGGTTGCCATCAGTGCTTGCCTCCCTTGATGGTCTTGCGCGCGGCATCAGCGATCTGCGCGGCGCTGGGGATGTACAGGTCTTCCAGCGTGGGCGAGAACGGCACCGGCGTATGCGGCGGGCACACCATCTCGATGCCGGCCTTGAGCGCGCCGAAAGCCTGCTGGGCGACCTGCGCGGAGATATCGGTGGCGATATTGCAGCGCGGGCTGGCCTCGTCCACGACCACCAGGCGGCCGGTGTTCTCGACCGATTCCAGCACGGTGTCCATGTCCAGCGGCGAAAGCGTACGCAGGTCGATCACTTCCGCCTCGATGCCCTCCTTCGCCAGCGCGGCGGCCGCTTCCAGCGAGCGATGCACCATCAGCCCATAGGTGACGATCGACACGTCCTTGCCGTCGCGCACGATATTGGCCTCGCCGAACGGGATCGCATAGGCGCCTTCTGGCACCTCGCCCTCCAGCCCGTACAGGTTCTTGTGCTCGCAGAAGATCACCGGGTCGTTGTCGCGGATCGCCTGGATCAGCAGGCCCTTGGTGTCATACGGGGTAGACGGGCACACCACCTTCAGCCCGGGGATATGCGTGAACAGCGGCGTCAGCATCTGGCTGTGCTGCGCGGCTGCGCGAAAACCCGCGCCGACCATCGCGCGGATCACCACCGGCGTCTCGGCCTTGCCGCCGAACATGTAGCGGAACTTGGCGGCCTGGTTGAAGATCTGGTCGAAGCACACGCCCATGAAGTCGATAAACATCAGCTCGGCGATCGGGCGCATGCCGCAGGCCGCAGCGCCGATGGCCGCGCCGACATAGGCCGACTCCGACAGCGGCGTGTCCAGCAGCCGGTCGCCATGCTTGGCGTACAGGCCTTTGGTCACGCCCAGCACGCCGCCCCAGGCGTCCTTCTCGCCGTCCGCGCCGGCACCACCGACGATATCTTCGCCCAGCATGATGACGCTGGGGTCGCGGGTCATTTCCTGGTCGATCGCCTCGTTGATCGCCAGCTTGATGCTCAGTTTGCGAGCCATGGTTTGTCTCCTGATAGTTGGTTTGGCGTGGGCGGATCAGTAGCTGACGTAGACGTCGGTAAGCAGGTCTTCCGGCCCGGGCAGCGGCGCGGCCTTGGCTTCCTGCACAGCATGCTCGATCAGCGTGGCGACCTCGCGGTCGATGGTGTCGAGCTCCTCGCGCGCCACGACGCCGGCCTGCGTCACCGTGCGGGCGAACAGCTTCAGGCAATCCTTGTTGGCGCGGATATCGTCGAGCTCGCCCTCGGCGCGGTAGGTCTGCGCATCGCCCTCGAAATGGCCATAGAAGCGGACCATCTTGCATTCGAGCAGCGACGGGCCACCGCCTTCGCGCGCGCGGCGGATGACTTCGCCGGCCGCTTCATAAACCGCGAAGAAATCGGTGCCATCCACGGTCACGCCCGGGATGCCGAAGCCGGCGGCGCGATCGACGTAGCTGTCGACCGCGGTGCCGTAGTCGCGCGAGGTCGATTCGGCGTAGCCGTTGTTCTCGATCACGAAGATCACCGGCAGGTTCCACACCGCGGCCAGGTTCAGGCTTTCCAGGAAGGTGCCCTGGTTGGACGCGCCATCGCCACAGAAGGTGATGCCGACCTCGCCCTTGCCGCGGAACTTGGCCGCCAGCGCGGCGCCGCAGATCAGCGGCGCGCCCGCGCCGAGGATGCCGTTGGCGCCCATCATGCCCTTGGAGAGGTCGGCGATATGCATCGAGCCGCCCTTGCCGTTGCACGAGCCGCCCTTCTTGCCGTAGATCTCCTTCATCATCGCCACCGGATCCACGCCCTTGGCAATGCAGTGGCCATGGCCGCGGTGCGTGCTGGCGATGCGGTCGCCGTCGTTCAGGTGGTGCAGAATGCCGACACCCGCGGCTTCCTCACCCGCATACAGGTGGACGAAGCCCGGGATATCGCCACGCCCGAAATCCACATGCAGGCGTTCCTCGAAATCGCGGATGGTGCGCATCTTCCGGTACACCGTCAGCAGCGTCTCCTTGTCGAGCGGCAGCGCGGCGGGATTTTGTGAAGCTCTGGCTGTCATGTCTGTCTCCTTCGTTTTCAGGTGTTGCACTTCAATAAAGGCAGGGAAAAAATCGGGCGGTGCGCCCGCGCTTCATCAAACGGCCGCTTGTTGCGGCAGGCTGCGCATCAGGTGGTGGCGCGCGGCATAGCGCATGCAGGCCGCCACGTCGATGCTGCGGAAAGCGTGTTCATGCAGAGTGACGGTGACCTCGTCGCCGGGGCCGAAGGCCAGTTCGCGCTCGCCGTCGAGGGCGACAATGCCGCTGCGCTGGCGCACGCGGTGCGGGCGGCCATGTTCGAGCCGCTCCCAGCCTGCCACCGGCACGGTGCACAGCAGGCCCGGCGCAATCGGCGCGCGCAGGTCAAATTCGCCTTCACCAGGTGCGGCCAGTTCGATCGCCAGCCCGCCGGGCTCGCGCCGGCCCACCGGCTCCAGCAGCCCGGCGATGGCCGACAGGCCGATGGCCTGCGGATCGGCAAAGGACACGTAGACGGCGGCGAGCGTGTCGGTCTTCCACAGCGCGCGCGCACCGATGAAGTGTTCATGCGAGATCACCGCATCGACCAGCGCGATATCGCGGCGAAAGCCGCCGTCGCCGTTGCGGATGACGATGTCGAGACGCTTGTTCGATGCCAGCGCGTCCCTGGCCGGCACGCGGCCGGTGGCGTAGAGCCCGGCGGCGAGTCCGGTGATGGTGGGCTCGCGCATTTCGGGGTAGGCGTTGTTGGTTCCGGTCGACAGCCCGGCGATCGGCACCGCGCCGCATTCGCGCACCACGGCGCGGTGGGTGCCGTCGCCGCCCAGCACGATGATCGCGGCGACGCCCGCATCGGCCATGCAGCGCGCGGCATGCAGCGTATCGTCGACGCGCGCGGTGACCGGCATGTCGAGGTATTCGACGGCGGGCAGGTTCGAATCCGGTCCTTGCCGGCGTGCCAGGTGCCGCGCCAGCATGACGCGCAGTCCTTCGCGGTCCGGCATCATCAGCACGCGCCCGACACCGCATGACGCCAGCGCGGCCAGCAGCCGCAGCACGATATTGACGCGATCGGCCAGTTGCAGGCTGTTGGCGTTGGCGATCACGCGGCGGATATCGCGCGCGGAAATCGGATTGGCGATGATGCCGACCACTGGCGCCCCGGCGCCCGTTGCGTGCTCCATTGCCTGTCTCCTGTTGTCGTTGTCTTGACAGGCGTATTCGCAATGGATGTGCCAGCGCGCGCGGGCCCGGCAGGCGCGAAAAACCGAGGGATTACCCGCAGGAAAAGGACAAACAGCGACGCTGCGCTGTGACAGGTGTCACAGCGCAGGTGTACAGGACATGGACAACCGTATCGCGGCCGTGCGGCCTACTTGTCGGACGGCTCCGCAGCACCGTCGCGCCGGTTCGGCGACTGGATGCCGTAGCGCTCCATGCGGCGGTACAGCGTCATGCGGCTGATGCCGATCTGCCGCGCGACCGCGCTCAGGTTCCAGCCCGATGCGCGCAGGTACTGCATCAGCAGCATGCCTTCGGGCGGCAGTTGATGCGGATCGAACGGTGCGGTGGAGGGGGACTGTGTTTTGGCCGACTCCGGCAGCGCGGCGGAAACGGCAGGTGCAGCCAGGCCGTCCGGCAGGTCATGCGCCTCGATATAGCCGCCGGTGCAGACCGCGCGCGCGTACTCCAGCACGTTGCGCAGTTCGCGCAGGTTGCCTGGCCAGCGATAGGCGTGCAGCCGCTCGCGCGCCGCCGGCGACAGCGTGGCAGCATCGCCCGTGCCCTCCTGCAACAGCTTGCGGATCAGCCAGTCGAGGTCGGTGCGCGCGCGCAGCGGCGGCAGCTCGAAGCGCGCGCCATTGAGCCGGTAATAGAGGTCTTCACGGAAGCGCCCTTCGCCCACCAGCTGCTCCAGGCCGTGGTGCGTGGCCGAGATGACCCGCAAGCGCACCGGCACCGGCCGCGCGGCGCCGACCGGCAGCACCTCGCCCTCTGCCAGCACGCGCAGCAGCCGCGACTGCAGCTCGCGCGGCATGTCGCCGATCTCGTCAAGAAACAGCGTGCCGCCGTCGGCCTCCTGGATCAGGCCGCGCTTGCCGCGCGGGCCCGCGCCGGAAAAGCTGTTGGGCAGGTGGCCGAACAGCTCGCTTTCGATCAGCGATTCCGGGATCGCCGCGCAGTTCACCGCGACGAAGGGCCCGTCGCGGCGCGCGCTGGCCTGGTGCAGCGCCTTGGCGAAGAACTCCTTGCCACTGCCGGTCTCGCCGTGGATCAGCAGGTTGATCGGCGAATCGACCAGGCGCGCGGCGCGCTGCAGTTGCTGTTGCAGCGCGGCATCGCCGCCGGTCAGCGCGGCCAGCGCGGCAGGCATCGCTACCGGTGTTTCGGCTGCCGGTGCCTGCCAGCGCAGCGCGGGTGGCATCACGCTCAGGTAGAGCAGGCCGCTGCTGCGGTTGAGCGCCACCAGCCGCTGCTCGCTCGGGCGCGAATAGACATAGCGGCCCAGGTCTTCCAGCCGGGCGTCGAACAGCTTCTCGAATGGCTGGGCCAGTACCGTGGCGCCGTCCAGCTCACCCTCCAGCATCATCCGGGCCCGATGGTTATGGCCGACGATGCGCCCGGCATCGTCCAGCGCCAGCAGGTATTCGGGATTGACGTCGACGAACTCGGGCGCCACGTTCAGCTTCAGGATCCAGTCGCGCCGGTGCGCGCGCAGGAAGTTGGCGTTCTCGATATGCGCGGCGTAGATGCGCACCAGTTGCAGCGCCAGCCCCTGGCTGTCCTTGGCCTGCGGCGAGGTCAGTGCGGAGATGTCGAGGATGGCGTGCAGGTTGCCGTGCGTGTCGAACAGCGGCGCGGCGGTGCAGGTCAGCGGGATATGCGTGGCGTCGAAATGGTCGGCCTGGTGCACGGTGAGCGCCTGGCCCGTGACCAGCGCGGTGCCGACCGCGCAGGTGCCGGCGCCGCTCTCGCTCCATTCCGCGCCCAGGTAGAGGCCTGCATGACGCAGCGCGGCATCGCTGCGGGCGTCGCCGATATAGTCGACGGTCACGCCCTGCGCATCGGTCAGCAGCACCACGTAGCCAAGCCCGCCCACCTGGCCGTACAGACTCTGCAGCCCGTGGCGCGCGATGCGCGCGAAGTCGTCGATGCGTTCCTGGTGCTCGCGCAGCCGCGGCTGCGGCAGGATGCGCGCCTCCTGCATGCGCGAGGGATCGAGCCCGTACTGGTGCACGCAGCGCCGCCATGAATTCTGGATGATGGCGTCGTGCGCGATCCGGTCCGCCAGCACGGCGGGCGGGGCAATGTATGTGGTGGCCTGGACCACTGTTTCGATGTGCTCGCGTTGCCGCAGGTCCATCGCTGTCTCCTGGTCGTCGCTGCCGTCGGCCCTGGGAGTGGTCCCTGTGGGCGGTGGATCGGGCGGACTGTCGGGGCGCGGGCTGCGTGGCTGCGCCTTTCTGGTATCTCCGGGCCTTCTAATGTATCCGAGCGCGTCGGCCGCACGCAAACGAGAATCGCTGGGGCCTGCGCCGCCGGCCTTGCAAGTGGCGCCCACGGCATCCCGCCCTCAGCCGGCCCGGCGGCCGCTCAAGGGACGAAAACGCGGCCGCCGCCGCGCAGGTTCTGGCCGAGCAAGCGCAGTCGATGATGCGCGCAATGTCGGCATTCCGGGCTGGCGGCCTGACGTCGTTCAGACGCCTGCCGCGGCCTTCAGGCTGCGCGCTGCCTCGGCCGCGATGGCGAACGAGCGCAGCCGCGCCTGGTGGTCGTAGATCTGGCCGGTCAGCATCAGCTCGTCCGGGCGCAGGTCGTCGACGAAGCGCTGCATGCCGGCGCGCACCGTTTCCGCATCGCCAACCACCGAGCAGGCCAGCGAGCGGCGGATATGGTCGGCCTCGCTCTCGGTCCACAGCGACTCTATATCGTCCACCGGCGGGCGCAATTGCCCGGGCGTGCCGCGCACCAGCGCCAGGAACTGCTGCTGCAGCGAGCTGAACAACCGGCGCGCGTGGTCGCCGCTCTCGGCCGCGAACACATTGAGGCCGAGCATCACATAGGGCCGGTCCAGCGTTTCCGACGGCCGGAACGTGCGGCGGTACAGGTCCACCGCCTGGCGCATGAAGCCCGGCGCAAAGTGCGAGGCAAAGGCGAACGGCAATCCCATCGCCGCAGCCAGCTGCGCGCTGAACAAGCTCGATCCCAGCAGCCAGATCGGCACCTTCAGCCCCGCGCCCGGTACCGCGCGCGGGCGCTGGCCGGGACGCACGTCATCGAAGTAGGCCTGCAGTTCTTCCACATCCTGCGGGAAGGTATCCGCGCTGTCGGCCGACAGGTGCCGGCGCAACGCGCGCGCGGTGGCCTGGTCGGTGCCGGGCGCGCGGCCCAGGCCCAGGTCAATGCGGCCCGGGTACAGCGAGGCCAGCGTGCCGAACTGCTCGGCGATCACCAGCGGCGAATGGTTGGGCAGCATCACGCCGCCCGAGCCCACGCGGATGCTCTGCGTGCCGTTGGCGACATAGCCGATCAGCACCGCGGTGGCGGCGCTGGCGATGCCGGGCATGTTGTGATGCTCGGCCAGCCAGAAGCGGTGATAGCCCAGTTGCTCGGCGTGGCGGGCGAGGTCCAGCGAATTGCGCATGGCCTGGCCAGCGTCGCTGCCTTCAGGGATGGGGGCGAGGTCTAGCACGGACCAGGCGACGCCTGCTTCGGTGGGGATTTGTTCGCGATGCATGATGGTCGATGGCAGGCGGCGTACGCAACACGTTGCGCCGCCGCGGCAATGCGGATGGATCGCTATCTTAGAGAGGCCGGGCCAATCGTGCTGGCGGCCGGATCGCGGCCCTTCGGGCGGCGTGGGTATCGGCGACGGCCCGGCGCGCCGTTGCCTCTTGTTGTGCCTCTAGTTGCCTCAGGCCAGCAGCGCGCGCCCCACGACGCCACCCAGCACGCGCTGGCCGATCGCATGGCCCAGCGCGCGATAGCTTTCCCATTGCGCCTCATCGAAGAACTGGTCGGCGGTGGCTTGCTGCGGAAAGGTGGGATGCGCCGCGCCGTACTGGCGCACGTCCGCCAGCGCCCATGACACCAGCCGCGGCTTGAGCAGCACGATGCGGCAGACCCGCGCGCGCGGCGCCGCGCATCCCGGCTCGGTGCGATAGACGTTGAGCAGCACCGCACATTTGTCTGGCCGCTTGTCGTCACCCTCCGCGCCCGGCAGGAAATCCTCCGGCACGCCGAAGACGCGGCTCAGCACCGGATGCGTGGTGGCCGCCTCGGTATCGACCACGATCTCGAGCCCGTAATCGATGCGCGCCAGCCGGATCAGGTTGGCCAGGTCGCCGAAGCGGTAGTCGGGATCGCCGCCGCAATCGCACAGCACGATCAGCGAGACGTCACGCCCGGGACGCAGCAGTTCATAGACACCGGTGTTGTCGAAGTGGCCGCCGTCGGACAGGTATTGCCAGCCGCGCCGCGTGCCATGGAAGCGCGCGGCCAGCTCGCAGCCGAGGTAATACTGCGTGCGAAACAGCGCCATGCCGGCGGCGAGCCACGGATGCGAGGCGCGTTCGGGCTGGCGCCGCGCCCGGCCCCGGCGGCCGCCCTCGCGCGCATGGCTGGCCGGGTACGACGGCCACCACGTGCCCAGCCGCAGGTTGGCCAGGCCAAGCAGCAGCGAGGTGCCAAGCGTGGTCGCGCGCCCCAGCCCGGTCGATACCACCGCGCCCGAGATCGCGATCCAGTCGCCCACGGTGCGCGATTGGGCCAGCTTGCCGGACGAAGGCCATGACACATCGGGGCAGCAGGCCCAGCCATCGATGGTGAAGCGCGCGTACGCATCCGGCGCGAGGGTGGCCGCCGCGCCCGGCTGCGCCACGCAGGCGCCGGGCGCCAGGCACAGCGGCTTGCCCTTGCGGTCGCGCTGCACCAGCTGTTCGGCCGGGTCGACGGTCAGGTTCAGCGTGACGTTGATCAGGTGCAGCGGCGCCAGCACGCGCGGATCGTAATAGGTGTTCAGGCTGAGCTGGTCGCCCGCCACCGGCTCGGCCACGCTGAAGCGTTCGCGCTGGCGGCCGTCCGGGTCCGCGCCCGGATCGGGCGCGGCAAAGCGTTCGCCGTTGGACGCGCCCAGGAACGCGCGCGTCAGCCGCGCCGCGTAGAACGGCTGCAGCGTGGACAGGTTCAGGAAGCCGGCAAATTGCCCCGCCACCAACGCCAGCACCAGCGCCACCACGGTCAGCGTGAATAGGGCCGGACCGGTATAGGCGGTGCCGTACACCAGCCAGTCGACCGGCTCGCGCCCGTCCCAGCGCACCCACAGCACCAGCCACGACCACAGCACGAACAGCAGCAGCGCCAGCACCGCCGCCGCCGCGCCGGCCAGCAGCGACACCGGCAGCCTGGCACCCAGCGCACGCCACGGCGTAGCGGCGCTGCCCTTGCGGCCTTCGTCGAGCCAGCGCGAGCCGTAGCGCACCAGCCAGACCAGCACGCCGAGCACGCCCGCCGGCAGCGCCGCGCCCCACGGATGGCGCACTGCGTGGGCATAGAGGTAGGCGGTACGCGCGGCGGTATCGGCAAGGCCCAGCGCCGCCAGCCACAGCGTCAGCGTAAAGGCGCCGCGCAGCGCGCGCGTGGCGCGCACGCGGTAGGCGGCCACGGTGGGCGGCTCGCCCCGCAGCAGCAGCAGGCAACACAGCACGCCCAGCAGTGTCAGCACGCCGAGCGTGGCGAACAGCCCGCCAGTGACCAGCCCGCGGCCGAGCCATTCCGACCAGCGCGCCGCGCCCAGCAGCATGAGTGCGAGCAGCGTGGCCACCAGCGGCGCCGGGGCAAGAAAGCGCGCCGCCGCCTGCGGATCGTTGGCGCGCGGATAGACCAGCCAGTACGCCAGCCCGGGCGGCACCGCGCCGACCACGGCCGTGACCAGCGGCAGCCACAGCAGCGTGCTCCACCAGATTGCGTAGCGCCCTTCGTTGAAGGCCTGCCGCGCGTCGTGCAGCAGGTCCATCTCATAGCGGCCGAGCCCATAGGACACACCGACCGCGACGTGCTGGCCGAGCGCCAGCACGGCCAGCAACACCAGCAGCGCGCTGCCGATCACGTAATGCATGGCGAGCCAGTTGCGCACCACCAGCGCGGCGGCATAGAGGTTGTCGCCGGCGCCGGTGGGCGACAGGTAGCGGCCGTTCTCGCGCAGCCACGCCACCGCGCCGCGCCCGGGATCGGCGGCGTAGGACACCGAGGTGTGGATGCGCCCAGGCGGCTCGCATTGCAGCGTGTGGTAGGCGTCGGCCGCGGCCTGGACCGGGCTGGTGCCCCGGCGCAGGCGGCCGGGCACGAACAGGCTGACGAAGAAGGCGCCGAGATAGCCGCCGCCGCTGACGGTGGACAGGTAGTCGAACTGCGCCAGCAGTGAGGCCCGGCCCGGCACGGCCTGCGCCGCTGCCGCGGTCGCAGCGGCCGGCGTGACCGGGTGCTGCGCCGGGGCTTCCGGGGCGGGCGCCGGCTGCACGGCTTCGGCGGGCAGCTCAGTGCCCGACAGCGCCTGCATCACGCCAAGGCAGAAGGTGGCGCTGCGGATGCCACCGCCCGACAGCGCCAGCGCCCAGTTGCGCTGGCCTTCGCTCACGCGCGGCGCGATGCCGAGCTGGCGGCGTCGGTGCGCGATGCGGGTCGCCTCATCGCCTGTTCCGCCAGTTCCCCCGGATCCGTGCTCTTCCGCGGTCATGCGGGCCTCCCGGTTGCAGTCGGTCTGCGCCAAGTATAGGCGGCGGCGCATGGCGAAGCGGCTGGCCTGGCGCGGTGATATCCGCCAAGCGCGGCAGGCGTCCTGGCGCCAGGCGCCCGGTGTCAGCCGTCAACCCGCCGCGGCGTGGCCCGGATCGGTGTGCGTCGCGGCCGGCGCAGCGTCGCCGTGGCGCCGCTTCCATTCGTCGAAGCCGCCGGCCAGTGCCCAGGTCCTGGCATAGCCGGCGGTGCGCAGGTGCTCGGCCAGCAGCGCGGCGGACAGCTCATGGGGGCAGGCGCAATAGACCACGATGTCTGCCTTCTCGGGTGGCACGCCGAGCGCGTCGAGGCTGTCCAGCGCCCCCTGCAGGTCCAGCACCACCGAGCCGGGGATGCGCTCCATCGGCACATCGCCATGCGCGCGCACGTCGATCACCACGGGCAGGCTGCCGGCCTGCCGGCGCGCTTCCAGTTCATCCACCGACATGCGCGGCACGCGCCGGGTGCGGCGCAGCAGGCGCAAGCGGCGCCACCAGCGCCACGCCAGGAACAGCGCAAATGCCGCCACCACCGCCACCACCGCCATGTGACCGTAGGTGCTGAAGCCCTCCAGGATGGCATCGATAAAATCGCTGAACACCACGCCCACCAGCAAGCCGCTGCCAGCCCACACCAGCGAGCCGATCGCGTCGTAGAACAGGAACACCGACAGCGGCGTGCCGGTCATGCCGGCCATCGCGGTGGACAGCGCACCGGCGCCCGGCAGCAGCTTGGCAAACACCAGCGAACGCGGGCCCACGCGCAGGTACAGCGACTGGGTCTGGCGGATGCAGGAATCAGGCGAGATCGAGACCTTGCAGATGGTGCGCAGCATCGGCTGCCCGAGCCGGCGCCCGGCAAAGTACCAGCCGGTATCGGCGATCAGGCAGGCGATGATCACGGCGGCCAGCACCGCGCCGATCGACGGCCCGGTCTCCTGCATGCCCAGCGCGCCGGCCACGAACAACATCGGATACGCCGGAATCGGCAGGCCCGCCTGCTCGACCAGCACGTTCAGGAACACCAGCATCAGCCCGTGGTTTTCCAGCAAGGCCTGTAACTCTCCCACCGCTCTCTCCCCGTCAGTCCAGGATGCCAGTGTGCCAGTCGCGAAGGCCCAATGCACCGGGCGCGTTTGCATGGGTGTTTCAAATTTACTGAGCGCGCGAGGCGGCTTGATATGTCGGCTGAGGCACGATGCTGAATTACGTTGTCCTACAACAGCGCCATCGCGGCAAGCCCTCGGCGGGGCATCGGGAAAGCGCCTCAACGCACGCTTGCCCTCCCCGCTCAGTCCTACTGCCGGCGCGCCTTCCCGCCGAACCACCGCGTTCCTCCCTGTAAACCCCGACGGTCCCTTCACCCTATTGCCTTTACCCGGTCATTGTCGTACGATGACTGATAACTCGAATGTCCCGCAGGACCGGGTTGACCGACAACCGCCACCCTGGGCCTCCGGCCCGATCAGGAATTCGCCAATGCTCGCACCCAACGAACTCAAGAAAATCGTCTCGGAAGGCCTGCTCTCCTTCCCCGTCACCGACTTCGACCGCGCAGGCAACTTTGCGCCCAAGCCCTACGCCGACCGCCTGGAATGGCTGGCTCCATACGGCGCCACCGCACTGTTCGCCGCCGGCGGCACCGGCGAGTTCTTCTCGCTGACCCCGGCCGACTACACCGCCGTGGTCGACACCGCGGTCCGCACCTGCGCCGGCAAGGTGCCCATCCTGGCCGGCGCCGGCGGCCCGACCCGCACCGCCATCGCCTACGCGCAGGAAGCCCAGCGCCTGGGCGCGGCCGGCGTGCTGCTGCTGCCGCACTACCTGACCGAAGCCAGCCAGGACGGCATTGCCGCCCACGTGGAAGAGGTGTGCAAGTCGGTGGATATCGGCGTGATCGTCTACAACCGCGCCAACTCCAGGCTGGATGCCACGCAACTGGCCCGCCTGGCCGACCGTTGCCCCAACCTGATCGGCTTCAAGGACGGCGTGGGCGATATCGAGGCGATGGTCAGCATCCGCCGCAAGCTGGGCGACCGCTTCTCCTACCTGGGCGGCCTGCCCACCGCCGAGGTCTATGCCGCAGCCTACAAGGCGCTGGGCGTGCCGGTGTATTCGTCGGCGGTGTTCAACTTCATCCCCAAGACCGCGATGGACTTCTACCGCGCCATCGCCGCGGATGACCACGACACCGTGGGCCGCCTGATCGACAACTTCTTCCTGCCGTACCTGGTCATCCGCAACCGCAAGGCCGGCTATGCCGTCAGCATCGTCAAGGCAGGTGCCCGCCTGGTCGGCCGCGATGCCGGCCCGGTGCGCGCGCCGCTGACCGACCTGACCGACGAAGAGATGGAAATGCTGGGCACGCTGATCAACAAGCTCGGCCCGCAGTAATCCGTCCTGCATTGCATATCGACAGGCCGGCCGCGGGGCACATTGCCCTCCGGCCGGCTTGTTCCGCTTGTTCTCACACAAATTACGCTGACAAGGAAACCTTCCATGCACATCACCGGCGACATGCTGATCGGCGCGCAAGCCGTGCGCGGCTCCGAATCCCTGCTGCAGGCCATCAACCCGGCCACGGGCGAAGCCCTTGGCCCTGACTTCCACGGTGGCGGCCAGGCCGACGTCGAGCGCGCCTGCGCACTGGCCGAAGCTGCCTTCGACACCTATCGCAACACCACGCCCGAGCAGCGCGCGGCCTTTCTCGAGGCGATCGCCGCGGGCATCGAGGCACTGGGCGACACGCTAATCGAGCGCGCCAACCTGGAAAGCGGCCTGCCCATTGCACGCCTGCAGGGCGAGCGCGGCCGCACCGCCGGCCAACTGCGCCTGTTCGCCACCGTGCTGCGCGAAGGCCGCTGGCAACAGGCCACCTTCGACGCCGCGCTGCCCGAGCGCAATCCGCCGCGCCCCGACCTGCGCATGCAACGCATCGCCATCGGCCCGGTGGCGGTGTTCGGCGCCAGCAACTTCCCGCTGGCGTTTTCCGTGGCCGGCGGCGACGCCGCTTCGGCACTGGCCGCTGGCTGCCCGGTGGTGGTCAAGGCGCACTCGGCGCACCTGGGCACGTCCGAGCTGGTCGGGCGCGTGATCCAGAAGGCGGTGCGTGATGCCGGCCTGCCGGAAGGCGTGTTCTCGCTGCTGGTCGGCGCGGGCAATGTGGTCGGCACGGCGCTGGTGTCGCATCCGGCGATCCAGGCGGTCGGCTTCACCGGCTCGCGTTCGGGCGGCATGGCGCTGATGCAGGCGGCCAACGCACGCCCGCAGCCGATCCCCGTCTACGCGGAGATGAGCAGCATCAACCCGGTGTTCCTGATGCCCGCCGCGCTGCAAGCGCGCGGCGCCGAAATCGGCCGCCAGCTGGTGGATTCGCTGGTGCTGGGCGTCGGTCAGTTCTGTACCAACCCCGGGCTGGTGATCGGCATCGAAGGCCCGGCGCTCGACCAGTTCCGCGCCGCGGCGCTGGACGCGCTGGCGGGCAAGCCGGCGGCGACGATGCTGACGCCGGGCATCCATGCGGCCTACGAGAAGGGGGTGGCGCAGCTGTCGTCGCTCGACGGGCTGCAGCGCATCGGTAATGGCGTGGCAGCCACCGGCACCAACCAGGCCCGCCCGGTGATGTTCGAAACCACCGCGGCGCAGTTCCTGGCCGATCATCGCATGCAGGCCGAGGTCTTCGGCCCGTCGACGGTGCTGGTGGTCTGCCGCGACCTGGAGGAAATGCTCGCACTGGCACGCCAGCTCGAAGGCCAGCTCACCGCCACCATGCAGCTTGACGACGCCGACCACGACGCCGCGCGCCGCCTGCTGCCGGTGCTCGAGCGCAAGGCCGGCCGCGTGCTGTGCAACGGCTACCCCACCGGCGTGGAAGTGGCCTACGCGATGGTGCATGGCGGGCCGTTCCCGGCGACTTCGGATGTGCGCTCGACTTCTGTCGGCACCACCGCGATCGATCGCTTCCTGCGTCCGGTCTGCTACCAGAACCTGCCGCAGGCATTGCTGCCGGAAGCAGTGAAGGGTTGATCGCCCAGGCCCCGCCGCGCGCGGGGCCGCTTCTTTTAAGTAGTAGCGTCCAACAAAAAACGCCCGCGAAGGGCGTTTCTTGTTGGAGCTGCTATTGAATTGCCGCCGGCACGGCCGGCATTGCCGGCCGCAAGCTTGCGCTTCAGGCGTCCAGCTTGATGCCGGCCTGCTTGACGACACCGGCCCAGCGCGCCTGCTCGGTGGAGAAGAACTTGCCGGTTTCAGCCGGCGTCATCGTCACCACTTCAGCCCCCTGCGCCACCAGTTGCGAGCGCAGTTCCGGCGCACGGATGATCTTGATCAGCTCGGCGCTGAGGCGCGCCACCAGCGCATCCGGCATGCTCGCCGGCGCCATCACGCCCTGCCACGTGCCCGACTCGAAATTCGGCACGCCCTGCTCGGCGATGGTCGGCACGTTCTGCAGCAGCGGCATGCGCGTGCGCTTGGACTGGGCGATCACCTTGAGCTTGCCCGACTGCACATGCGGCAGCGTGGCCAGCATGCCGTTCATCAGCACCTGCGCGCTGCCGCCGACGGTATCGGCGATCGCCTGCGAGCCGCCCTTGTACGGCACGTACTGCCACTTGGCGCCGGTGGCCTGTTCCACCGCCACGCCCGCCAGGTGCGGCGCGCTGCCGATCGCGGTCACGGCGAAGTTCAGCTGGCTGCGCTTGGACAGCTCGACCAGTTCCTTCAGGTTGCTGACCTGCACCGACGGATGCACCACCAGCAGGTGCGGCGAGTAGGCCAGCATCGTCACCGGCTTGAGGTCCTTGGCGATATTGAAGCTCAGCTTGGTGTACACCGACGGGCTGATCGCCAGCGCGCCGATATCGCACAGCATCAGCGTGTGGTTGTCGGTGGCCTGCGCGACCATCGCCGCGCCGACGTTGCCGTTGGCGCCCGGCTTGTTGTCCACCACCACGGACTGGCCCAGCGCCTCGCCCAGCTGCTTGCTGATCAGGCGCGCGATGATGTCGGACGAGCCGCCGGCGGTGTACGGCACCACCAGGCGGATGGGGCGGGTCGGCCAGGCCTGCTGCGCGGCGTGCGCGCCGGTGGCCAGGCCGGCGAGCGGGCCGGCGGCGATGCCCGCGGCCAGCGCGGAAGTCTGCTTGAGGAAGATGCGGCGTCCCTGGGTCATGTTGTGTCTCCGTTGTCGTTGCAATGCGCCGGCGCGGCACGGTTGACGTGCGGCGGCCGGCGCGGTCGAGTCTTTAATTGGGTGTGGTCGGGGTCCGTGCGCTCAATCCAGCACGATGCGGCCCTTCTCGATCACGGTCTTCCAGCGCTCCAGCTCCTGGGCCTCGAACTGGTTGAACTGCTCCGGCGTATTGGCGACCACCTCGAAGCCGCTCTCGGCCAGCTTCTGGCGCATCTTGGGATCGTTCAGCGCGCCCACCAACGCGCCGTGCAGGCGCGTCTTCACGTCGGCGGGCAGGCCACGCGGCGCGGCCACGCCTTGCCACGAGTAGACCTCGACGTCCTTCACGCCCGCTTCGGCCATGGTGGGCACGTTAGGCAGCACTGCCGAGCGCTTGTCGGAAGTCACCGCCAGCGCCTTGAGCTTGCCGGTGCGGATGTGCTGCAGCACAGCGTTGACGTTCTGGAACGACACATCGACCTGGCCGGCGAGCAGGTCCGAGATCGCCGGTGCGCCGCCCTTGTAGGGCACGTGCAGGCCGTCGGTGCCGGTCCTCTGCCAGAACAGCGCGGCGGTCAGGTGGTCGGAAGAGCCCGCGCCGGACGAGGCAAAGCTCACCTTGCCCGGGTTCTTCTTCATATGGGCCACCAGTTCTTGCAGGTTGTTGGCCGGGAACTTCGGGTTGGCTACCAGCACGTTGGGCGCGCGCACCGCCACCGTCAGCAGGTCGAAATCCTTGGCCGGGTCATAGCCCAGGTTTTTCTGCAGGAACGGGTTGACGGCATAGACGCCGATCGAGGCCACCATCATGGTGTAGCCGTCCGCGGGCGCGCGCTTGACGAAGGTCGCACCGATCGCGCCGGTCGCGCCAGGCTTGTTGTCGACCACGAACGGCTGGCCGAGCTTGTCATTGAGCGGCTGCGTCAGCATGCGCGCGATGGTGTCGCTGGAGCCGCCCGCGGGGAACGGCACCACCACCGACACGGGGCGTTGCGGCCATTCCTGCGCCGCGTCCGCCGTGCCGGCGCTCAGCGCCGCCACCGCGAGGACCGAACCGAAAGCCATGGCGCGCAGCCAGTCTTGCAGGCGCAGCGCGCCAGTGCGTTGGAAGGGATACATCGTCTGTCTCCTGCTGTGTCTTGTACTGGGACTGGCCCGCCGTCGTGGCGACGGCGGCCGTGGATGTTGCTGGATGGGATTGTCGGGGCTGCCTTAGTGCACCTTCAGCGCACCATGCAGGGCGCCTTGTTGTTGAACTTCCAGTTCGGGATCAGGAACTGCATGGCGATGGCATCGTCGCGCGCGCCCAGGCCCTTGCTCTGGTACAGCGCATGGGCACGGCCCAACGCATCCATGTCGAGTTCCACGCCCAGGCCCGGCGTCCTGGGCACCTGCACCAGCCCGCCTTCGATCTTCAGCGGCGCCTTGGTCAGCGGTTCGCCGTCCTGCCAGATCCAGTGCGTGTCGATGGCGGTGACGCGACCCGGCGCGGCCGCGGCCACGTGGGTGAACATCGCCAGCGAGATATCGAAGTGGTTGTTCGAATGCGAGCCCCAGGTCAGGCCCCACTCGGCGCACATCTGCGCCACGCGCACCGAACCCTGCATGGTCCAGAAGTGCGGGTCGGCCAGCGGGATGTCGACCGACTGCAGGCGCACCGCATGGCCCATCTGGCGCCAGTCGGTGGCGATCATGTTGGTGGCGGTGGGCAGGCCGGTGGCGGTGCGGAACTCGGCCATGATCTCGCGGCCGGAATAGCCGTCCTC
This sequence comes from Cupriavidus sp. PB-02, assembly GCF_058252315.1. Taxonomy (NCBI): domain Bacteria; kingdom Pseudomonadati; phylum Pseudomonadota; class Betaproteobacteria; order Burkholderiales; family Burkholderiaceae; genus Cupriavidus; species Cupriavidus sp. PB-02. The sequence goes on along the minus strand of NZ_CM177695.1, from coordinate 144,366 downwards.
GGCGCCGCACGGGTCTTCGGCGTAGGCGAGCACGCCGCGCTTGTCGCGGCACAGGCGCACGGCCTCGGCCAGCGACCAGGCGCCGTTGGGGTCCAGCGTGATGCGCGCCTTTGGGAAGCGCTCGGCCAGTGCGAGAATCGCTTCCATCTCTTCTTCGCCGCGCAGCACGCCGCCCTTGAGCTTGAAGTCGTTGAAACCGTAGCGGTCGTAGGCGGCCTCGGCCAGGCGCACCACGGCCTCGGGCGTCATCGCCACTTCATTGCGCAGGCGGAACCAATCGTTTTCGGCGTTGGGCTCGGTGCGGTAGTCCAGCGTAGTGCGCTGGCGGTCGCCGATATAGAACAGGTAGCCGAGCATCTCCACGGCGTCGCGCTGCTGGCCTTCGCCCAGCAGTGCCGCCACCGGCACCTCCAGGTGCTGGCCGAGCAGGTCGAGCAGCGCCGACTCCAGCGCGGTCACGGCGTGGATGGTGATGCGCAGGTCGAAGGTCTGCAGGCCGCGGCCGCCGGCGTCGCGGCTGGCAAAGGTGGCGCGCACGCGGTTCAGGATGGCCTGGTACTGGCCGATGGGCTGGCCGACCAGCAGCGGACGCGCATCTTCCAGCGTCTGGCGGATGCCCTCGCCGCCCGGCACTTCGCCCACGCCGGTATGGCCGGCGCTGTCGCGCAGGATCACGATATTGCGCGTGAAGTACGGGCCATGGGCGCCTGACAGGTTCATCAGCATGCTGTCATGCCCGGCCACGGGGACTACGGTGAGTTCGGTGACGACCGGGGTATGGGCGGCGGCGGCGGATTGGGTCATTTCTGGGGTGTCTCCGGCATTTCCGAGTCGAGCGTAGTATCGTCCACCCGACACATCGTGTTGCGTATGTTATCTGTCATCGTATGACTGATAACCCAGTATAATGAGGCCATCTCGAACCGGTCAAGTCCGGGAAACCCCACCCGTATCCGCCATGCCTAACTCTACTTCCGCCCAGTCCGCCCCGCCCGTCACTCCTGCGCCGCTGCGCCGCCGCGGCCGCACGCTTGCCGAGGAAGTGGTGCAAACCCTCGGCGAAGAGATCAGCCAGGGCCGGCTCAAGCCTGGCGACAAGCTGCCAACCGAGTCGGAGATCATGGCGTCGATGGGGGTGAGCCGCACGGTCGTGCGCGAAGCGCTGTCGCGGCTGCAGGCCAGCGGGCTGGTGGAGACGCGCCACGGCATCGGCACCTTCGTGCTGGCGCGCGCGGCGGAGGCGCCCTCGCCTTTCCGCATCGGGCCGGATGCGCTCGGCACCGCCATGGACGTGATGGCCATGCTGGAATTCCGCGTCAGCCTGGAGGCCGAGGCGGCGGGCTTGGCCGCCACGCGCCGCACCGACGCGCAGCTGGCGGCGATGCGCCAGGCGCTGGACGAAATCAAGCGCAACGCCGGCGCCGGCAATGACGCCGTGGACAGCGATTTCGCCTTCCATCTGGCGATCGCGCGCGCCACCGGCAACCGCTATTTCACCGACATCATGGGCCACCTGGGCACCATGGTGATCCCGCGCAGCCGCCTGCAGGTCAGCACGCCCGAGCGCGAGCAGTACCTGGAGCGCGTCAATATCGAGCACGAGAACATCTACGACGCGATCGAGCGGCGCGACCCCGATGGCGCCAAGGCGGCCATGCGCATGCACCTGACCAACAGCCGGGAACGGCTGCGCAAGGCCTCCGGCCCGGCCTGACGGCCCGCCGCGCGCAGGCGCGGCTTGCGGCCTAAGTCATACGATGTCTAATGAGAAGGAAGGGGTCACTTACGGCGTCAGCCGGCACCGGCGCGCAAAAGCCCACCAGTTCCACCAGCGACGACACCTGCAGCTTGGCCATGATCCGGGCCTTGTAGCTGCTGACGGTCTTGTTGCTGATAAAGAGGCTGGTGCTGATGGCCTTGTACGACATGCCGCGCGCCAGCATCTGCAGCACCACCAGTTCCTTGTCGGACAGCCGCCGCAGCATCTCCTCGTCCGCCGACATGGCCTGGCGCGTCGCGCCGTCGCGGCCCATGGCCGGGAACACGGTGTAGCCGGCCAGCACCGCTTCGACCGCGCGCAGGATTTCCTTGAGGTCCTGGGTCTTGCTGACAAAGCCCTGCGCGCCCGCCTGCCATGAGCGGCTGACGAACACCGCCGGGTCCAGCGCCGTCACCACCAGGATGCGTATCTGGGGATGGATCGCGCGCAGGCGCGGGGCGACATCCAGCCCGCTCGAGCGCGGGATGTCCAGGTCCAGCAACACAAGCTCGGGCGTGCGCAGGCGCACCAGCTCGATCGCGCACTGTCCGTTGTCAGCCTCGATCACTTCGTCCACGCCGAGCAGTTGCAGCAGGTGGTTCTTGAGCACCAGCCGCATCGCCGGATGGTCGTCAACGATCAGGATGGTTGTCATGCGTGGGTCCGTAGTCCGTGGGAGGCATCGGCTGAAGGAACAGCTCCGGCGGCGCATCCCCTAAAGGGGGCAGGGTGGGATGACAGGGCGGCAAACAGGCCGCTGCGCGATGCAGCGCCAGCATAGGGAGACGCGAAGGCGTGCAGGATGGGAGGAATCCGCAACGTATAGCAGCAGAACCTTAGGTCGGCCTCAGACGCTGAGGTACGGTGTCTCTGCCGCGTCCCCCTGCACACCGCAGGGGCAACGGCAAACGGCCAGTGGTGCTACTCTATTCCAGCGTGTTTCACCCATGGAGAACACCGTGCCCCGCAAGACCCCCATCGAGCGCTACCGCAACATCGGCATCAGCGCGCATATCGACGCCGGCAAGACCACGACGACCGAGCGCATCCTGTTTTATACGGGCGTCAACCACAAGCTGGGCGAAGTGCACGATGGCGCTGCCACCATGGACTGGATGGAGCAGGAACAGGAGCGCGGCATCACCATCACCTCGGCTGCCACCACGGCCTTCTGGAAAGGCATGGCCGGCAACTACCCCGAACACCGCATCAACATCATCGATACGCCGGGACACGTCGACTTCACCATCGAAGTCGAGCGCTCCATGCGCGTGCTCGACGGCGCCTGCATGGTCTACGACGCGGTGGGCGGCGTGCAGCCGCAATCGGAAACCGTCTGGCGCCAGGCCAACAAGTACGCGGTACCGCGCATCGCCTTCGTCAACAAGATGGACCGCGTCGGCGCCGACTTCTTCCGCGTGCAGACGCAGATCGCCGATCGCCTCAAGGGCCGCGCCGTGCCGATCCAGATCCCGCTCGGCGCCGAGGACCACTTCCTGGGCGTGATCGACCTGGTCAAGATGAAGGCCATCGTCTGGGACGATGCCAGCCAGGGCGTGCGCTTTGAATACCAGGACGTTCCGGCCGAACTGCTCGCCACCGCGCAGGAATGGCGCGACAAGATGGTCGAGGCCGCCGCCGAGGCCGACGAGGCGCTGCTTAACCAATACCTGGCGGGCGAGCCACTGACCGAAGAGCAGATCAAGCGTGGCCTGCGCAAGCGCACCATCGCCAACGAGATCGTGCCGATGCTGTGCGGCAGCGCTTTCAAGAACAAGGGCGTGCAAAGCATGCTCGACGCCGTGGTCGACTACCTGCCCTCGCCCGCCGACGTGCCCGCCATCATGGGCCATACCGAGGACGACCGCCACGCCGAGCGCCACCCGACCGACGACGAGCCGTTCTCCGCGCTCGCGTTCAAGATCATGACCGACCCGTTTGTCGGCCAGCTGATCTTCTTCCGCGTGTATTCCGGCGTGGTCAATTCCGGCGACAGCGTCTACAACCCGCTCAAGGGCAAGCGCGAGCGCCTGGGCCGCATCCTGCAGATGCATGCCAACGTGCGCCACGAGATCAAGGAAGTGCGCGCCGGCGATATCGCGGCGGCGGTCGGCCTGAAGGAAGCCACCACCGGCGACACGCTGTGCGACCCCGACAAGGTCATCATCCTGGAACGGATGAGTTTCCCCGAGCCGGTGATCTCGCAGGCGGTGGAGCCAAGGACCAAGGCCGACCAGGAAAAGATGGGCATCGCGCTGAACCGCCTGGCGCAGGAGGACCCGTCCTTCCGCGTGGCCACCGACGAGGAATCCGGCCAGACCATCATCTCCGGCATGGGCGAGCTGCACCTGGAAATCCTGGTGGACCGCATGCGGCGCGAGTTCGGCGTGGAAGCGTCGGTCGGCAAGCCGCAGGTGGCCTACCGTGAGACCATCCGCCACGCGGTCAAGGACGTGGAAGGCAAGTTCATCAAGCAGTCCGGCGGGCGCGGCCAGTACGGCCACGTGGTGCTCAACCTCGACCCGCTGCCGCATGGCGGCGGCTATGAATTCGTCGACGCGATCAAGGGCGGCGTGGTGCCGCGCGAGTTCATCCCGGCGGTGGACAAGGGCATCAAGGAGACCATGCAGTCAGGCGTGCTGGCCGGCTACCCGGTGGTCGACATCAAGGCCACGCTGGTGTTCGGCTCGTATCACGACGTCGATTCCAATGAAAACGCCTTCCGCATGGCCGGCTCGATCGCCTTCAAGGAAGGCATGCGCCGGGCCAAGCCCACGCTGCTCGAGCCGATGATGTCGGTCGAGGTGGAAACGCCCGAGGAATTCACCGGCAACGTGATGGGCGACCTGTCCTCGCGCCGCGGCATGGTCCACGGCATGGAAGACATCGCGGGCGGCGGCGGCAAGATCGTGCGCGCCGAGGTGCCGCTGGCGACGATGTTCGGCTACTCGACCACGCTGCGCTCGCTGACGCAGGGGCGTGCGACTTTCACGATGGAGTTCAAGCACTATGCCGAGGCGCCGGCCAATGTGGCAGAGGCGGTGATTTCGGCGAAGAAGGGATAAAGACCAGCGGCAGACGCTGGTTTTCTCCCCTCTCCCGCCTGCGGGGGAGAGGGCAGGCGCATCAAAGCCCTCCCCCTTATCACTTCAACACACCGCCGCCGTCCTCGACCCCGGCACCTCCCGCTCCACCGCCTCGCCCCGCGCGCCGACAAAGATGCGGCGCACCGTATAAGTCCTCGCTGAAGCGTTCCGGATGGAATTCGCTGAGGAAGAACTGGGCGATCTCTTCCGGCGCATCGGCATGCGCGTATGAGCGGCCGGTCATGCCGATGCATAGCCCCTCTGAGCCCCATTCGTCACTTTCAAGGGGTGCGCGCGCAATGCGGGTAAACTACCGCCTGTTCGCCGCGCCGGGGACCGCCCCGGTCACGCCTTTTACGTCACACCGGCAATAGCCGGAACGACCTCCGAAGTGGGCGCCGGCGAACCCACCCCAGGCCTTCGGGCCGCTCCCCGTGGCGCCGCAAGCCGGCGCCGCACAAGGCTTGCCCGGCATCATTGCCGGCATTCGCCGCCACCAAGGCACCACGCCCACTTCGACCCTCGCCCGGGCCGCGCGCACCGTTGCGTCCGCCCGATGACGACCCGCGTGCCCCCGCGCGGGACTGGAACCAGCAGGCCATCGGCCTGAAGGATTCGCCCCGGCGCGCGAGCCAAGCGCCCGACGAGTCCGACTTCCGGAGTAAATCCATGAAGAAGACAGCCAGCCACTGGCTGCTGGCGGCCGGGCTTTTGCCCGTCGCCGCCCACAACGCCCACGCCGCGCCCGGCGTGACCCTTTACGGCATCGTCAGCTCCGCGGTGCGCTACACCTCGAACCTGGACGGCCATCACAACGACCAGGCCGCGCTGGTGTCCGGCGGACTGGTCGGCAGCCGCTTCGGCCTGAAGGGCGATGAGGACCTGGGCGGCGGCAACCACGCCATCTTTCAGCTCGAGGCCGGCATCGGCAGCGACGACGGCCGCACCAGCTACAACGCGCTGTTCGGGCGCCAGGCCTATGCGGGCCTCTCCGGCAACTGGGGCAGCCTGACCTTCGGGCGCCAGTACAACGCGCTGAACAATATTGGCTGGGCCTTCAACCCGCTCGGCCAGGGCTGGGGCAATTTCTGGTCCGATCCGATCTATCTCGGCGGCGACATCTTTTTCCAGGATTACCGCATCAACAACAGCGTGGTCTACAAGCGCAGCTTCGGCCCGCTGACGCTGCAGCTGGACTACGGCGCCGGCGAGCAGCGCGGCAGCCTGGCACGCGGCACCACGCTGGGCGGCGGCCTGATGTACCAGCAGGGCGCGCTGGCGCTGGGCGCGGCCTATGACCAGCGCAAGAGCGACGATGGCGGCAACACCGTGCGCAACTATTCGGTGGGCGGCTCGTACGCGTTCGGCAAGGCCACCGCCTACCTCGGCCATATGGGCCGGCGCGAATCCGCAGGCGACGCGCGCTTCAATATCGCCTTCGCCGGCGTGGGCTACCAGCTCACGCCGGCGCTGCACCTGTCGGGCGCCTACTACCGCTACTGGCAAGGTGGCAACGTGACCACGCAGTTCCAGGATGTGCCGGCGATGCTGGGCAGCGGCAACGCCGACAGCATCGCCGTGGTGGCGGACTATGCGCTGTCCAAGCGCACCAGCCTGTACCTGGAAGCGGATGCCGTGCGCGCACGCGGCGGCGCGGTCGGCCGCGAGACCGAGTACTGGGCCGGCACGCCCGCCACCGACGTGGACAGCAGCACGCGCGTGGGTGTCATGCTGGGCATGCGGCATCAGTTCTGAGCGCCGCATCGCCCTCCACGCACAGTCCGAGCAGGAAGGCGCGCAGCGCGACGCCGATGTCGTGCGGCGCGTCCTCCTGGAGGTAGTGGATGCCGCTGACTGCAATCTCCTGCTGGTTGGGCCAGCCGCGGCAGTACGCCAGCGCCCGGCCGGTCAGCAGCACGCCGGGTTCTGCGCGCACCAGCAGCTTGGGCACGTTGCTGGCGGCCAGCCACTCGCCATAGGCGGCGACCGCTTCGGCCACGTCCGCGGGTTCGCCATCGATCGGCAGCTCGCGGGCCCACACCAGGGTCTGCCTGCGGGCGTCGGGCTGCGCGAACGGTGCGCGATAGACCGCCATCTCGGCGTCCGTCAACGGGCGCAGCACGCTGCGCGGCAGCACCGTTTCCACGAAGAAGTTGTCCTCCATCACCAGCCGCTCGCCGTCCGCGCCGCGCAGCGCGCGGAAAATCTGCTCGCGCGCGGGCGGGAAATCGCTCCAGCAGCGCGGCTGCACCAGCGCTTCCATATAGGCGATGGCGCGCACGCGGTGTGGATGGCGCCGGGCCCAGTCGAAGCCCAGCGCCGAGCCCCAGTCGTGCAGCACCAGCGTGACTTGTCCTTGCGGCACCACGGCGTCGAACCAGGCATCGAGATAGCGGGCATGATCGGCAAAGCGGCAGGCGCCGTCCGGGACCGGGCCGGACTGGCCCATGCCTGCGAGATCCGGCGCCAGGCAACGGCCGATGTCTTCGACGTGCGGGATGACGTTGCGCCACAGGTATGAGGAGGTTGGATTGCCGTGCAGGAACACGACCGGGTCGCCGTGCGCCGGGCCGGTATCGACATGCCGGATCACGGTGCCAGCCACCGCGACGTCGCGCCGCGGATGGGGATCGGCGGCGCTGATGGAAGAAAAGGCCTGGGTCTGCATGGCAGTGTCTCCTGCGTTGGTGGCGAATGACCCGATGCTAGAATCCCCGCCGGCTCAGTAACAGGACCAGATTCTCAAAAGATTATGGAACCAGTGAAGCGTGCTGATCCGGGCGCCAGCGCTGCCGGCCCTGCATTAGGCCTGGAACTCGCGATGCCGCCGCGCGGTTCGCGCCAGCGGCTGCAGGCGCTGCACCGGCAGCTGCGTACGGCCATCGTCGACGGCCGCCTTGCCGCGGGGCTGCAATTGCCGTCGAGCCGCGAGCTGGCCGCGACGCTTGGCATCGCGCGCAATACGGTGCTCGCCGCGTACGATCTGTTGCTGAGCGAGGGCTACATCGACACGCGGCCCGGGGGCGGCACGTTCGTGGCCGCGGTGGCACGCGCGCCGGTACGCCCGGAAGCCACGCCGCAGCCGGGTGCTGACCGGCGCACGCAGCTGAACCCGCTGTGGCGCGATCCGGCGGTGATCCGCATGACGCCGGGCACACGCTTTACCTACGACTTCGTCCTCGGGCTTCCCGACAAGACCGCGTTTCCGTTCGACGTCTGGCGGCGGTTGTCGGCGCGCGCCTTGCGCGGGCTGTCGCGGGCCCCGGCCGGCTATGCCGAGCCGGAAGGCCGGCCACTGCTGCGCGAAGCGATTGCCAGCCACGTCTCGTTCGCGCGCGCGGTGGCCTGCGGCGCTGACGACGTAGTCGTGACCTCCGGCGCGCAGCAGGCCTTCGACCTGATCGCGCGCGTGCTGGTCACGCCGGGCAAGACCGTGGTGGCCGTGGAAGACCCCGGCTATCCGCCGCTGCGCCATGCCTTTGCCGCGGCCGGGGCCCGGCTGGTGCCAGTGCCGGTGGACGACGAGGGCATGCAGGTAGACCATCTCCCCGCCGGCGCGCGCGTGATCTGCGTCACCCCCTCGCACCAGTTTCCGCTGGGCGCGACCCTGTCGCTGGCGCGGCGCCGCGCGCTGCTTGCCTTTGCGCGCCGCCACGGCGCGGTGGTGGTCGAGGACGACTACGATGGCGAATTCCACCACGGCGGCCGTCCGCTCGACGCCTTGCAGACGCTGGACCAGGACCAGCTGGTCTGGTACGTCGGCACGTTTTCCAAGAGCCTGTTCCCCGGCCTGCGGCTGGGCTACGCGGTGGTGCCGCCGTGGGCGCGCGATGCCGTGGTGGCTGCCCGGCAATACACCGACTGGCACAGCGCGTTGCTGGCGCAGGACACGCTGGCCGCTTTCATGGCCGAGGGGCACCTTGCCCGACACATTCGCAAGATGCGCGCGACCTACACCGGCCGGCACGACGCGGTGCTGGCCGCGCTGGCGCGCCACTGCGCCGGGCGCCTCGCCCCCCTGCCCGCCGACGCCGGCCTGCACCTTGCTGCGCGGTTGCACCCCCAGGCGGGCGATGCCCGCGCGCTGGCGCAAGCGGCAGCGGCCGCCGGCATCCGCGTGCTGCCGCTGGGCGAGCTGGCGCTCACGCCGGGCCGCGGCGCCGATGCGCTGGGCTTCGGCTTCGGCATGATCCGCGCCGAGCGTGTCGATGCCGCGATCCGGCGGCTGGCCACCCTGCTGCGCTGAAGCGCGCGCGCATCCCGCACGCGTCCTCCTACCGCCTTTTTTGCAAGCCGCGCGAAAGAATTACCTTGCGGCAGCCCGCCGACCGCAGGCCGGCCGCGCCCCGGCGCCGCCCGCGGTGCAGGCATGGTCATTGCGCACGCCCAATGTTCCGAACGTTCATTACGAAAAGGAGCACAACATGCAAACCCAAACTCCCAGCAGTCAAGGCGCGGCCATCGTCGGTTCCGGCGTAGGCGAAGGTCCCGGCCCGGAAGTGATGGCAGCATCCAGCCTGGACGGAACCAAGGCGTACTCGTCCGACGGCGAACACGTGGGCAAGATCTCCGAGATCATGCTTGACGTGCCGCACGGCCGCATCGCCTACGCGGTGCTGACCACCGGCGGCTTCCTCGGCATCGGCGATACGCTGCACGCCATCCCGTGGAGCGCGCTGGTCATGGACACCGACGAAAAGTGCTTCCGGATCGCCGTGACGGCGGCCCGGATCAAGTCGGCGCCCGGTTTCAACAAGGACAGCTGGCCGACCATGGCCGACCCGCAGTGGGGCACGACCGTGCACGAGTACTACGGCCGCGATCCGTACTGGGTCAGCCCGCCGCTGTAAGACAGCAGCTATCGCCCGCCGCCCGCTTGCGGGCGGCGCCATGCCGGCGCGGCTCGGGAGACAATCATGAGAACACCCGACGGCAGCGTGACGCCTTCGCCACACCCAGCCCGTGGCAGCGCATCGGCCGAGATGCCGGGCTTTCTCGCAGGCGGCGGCGAGATGGGCGCCCTGATCCGCGCATACGACTGGGCCACCACGCCACTGGGCCCGCCGCAAGTCTGGCCCCACAGCCTCAAGACCGCCATCCGCATCATGCTCACTTCGCGCCAGCCAATCTGGATCGGCTGGGGCGACGCGCTGCACTTCTTCTACAACGACGCCTACAAGTCGATCATTGGCGGCAAGCATCCCGCCGCGCTGGGCCAGCCGACTTCCCTGGTCTGGCGCGAAATCTGGCCCGAGATCGCCCCGCTGCTCGCCACCGCGATGACCGGTACCGAAGGCACCTTCGTCGAGCAGAAGCTGCTGATCATGGAGCGCAACGGCTACCCGGAGGAGACCTACTACACCTTCTCCTACAGCCCCGTACCGAACGACCACGGCGGCACCGGCGGCATCATCTGCGCCAACAGCGACGACACCGAACGCGTGCTGGCCGAGCGGCAGCTGAACGTGTTGCGCGACGTGGCCGCCTCCGCCACCGATGCGCGCTCGTGGCGCGAGGCCTGCGAGCGCACCATGCGCGCGCTGTCGTCGGACCCGCGCGACGTTGTGTTTGCGCTGCTGTACATCGCCGAGCCCGGCGCGCGCGCGCTGCAGCGCGTGGCGGTCGCCGGCATCGGCCCGGACCACCCCGCCGCACCGCCCACGCTGGAGCTGGAAGCACTCACACCCTGGCCGGTGGCCGATGTGCTGCAGCACCAGCGCCCCGGCCTGGTCAACGGCCTGGGCACGCGCTTTGCCACGCCGCTGCCGACGGGCGCCTGGGGCGTGCCGCCCGGGTCGGCCGCGGTGATCGCGGTGGCGCCTTCGGGCAGCGCGTCGCATCGCGGCGTGCTGGTAATCGGGCTCAATCCGTTCCGGCTCTTCGATGACCGCTACCGCAGCTTCCTGAGCCTGGTCGCGGGCCAGATCGGCGCCGCCATGAACTCGGCCCAGGCGTATGAGGAAGCGCGCAAGCGTGCCGAGGCGCTAGCCGAGCTCGACCGCGCCAAGACCGCCTTCTTCTCCAATATCAGCCATGAGTTCCGCACCCCGCTGACGCTGATGATGGGCCCGCTGGAAGAACTGCTGCGGCGCGCGGATGCCAGGCAGAACGATGGAGACCGCGCGCTGCTGGAGATGGCCCAGCGCAGCGGCGTGCGCCTGCTGAAGCTGGTCAACGCGCTGCTGGATTTTTCGCGCATCGAGTCGGGGCGGGTGAAGATGCGCCGCCAGACCACCGACCTCGCGGCCTTCACCGCGGATCTCGCCTCGCTGTTCCGCGCCAGCGTGGAAGGCGCCGGCATGGCCCTGCGGGTCGAGTGCCCGCCGCTGGCGCGCGCCGTGGCGGTGGACCGCGACATGTGGGAGACCATCGTGCTGAACCTGGTCTCCAACGCCTTCAAGTTCACCTTTACCGGCAGCATCGCCGTCAGCGTGGGCACGCGCGGCGGCGCCGACGCTGACGGTGCGGTGGTGTTCAGCGTGCGCGACACCGGCATCGGCATCCCGCCCGCCGAACTGCCGCGCATCTTCGAGCGCTTCCATCGGGTCGAGGGCGCCCAGGGCCGCTCGATCGAAGGCAGCGGCATCGGGCTGGCGCTGGTGCAGGAACTGGTGCGGCTGCACGGCGGCACGATCGGGGCCGAGAGCGTGCAAGGCAAGGGCACCTGCTTCACCGTCACGCTGCCTGCCCCGACAACCGCGGCCGCGGATACCACGACGCCAACGCAGGCAGATACCACCGTCACCGCCGCACCCGCGGCCAGCAGCGCGCAGGCGCGCGCCTATGTCGACGCGACGCTGCGCTGGCCGCAGGCGGAAGCACCGGCCATGACGCTGGCAGCAGAGGACGTCGCCGTACAGGCGCAGGCTGGTGCCGTGGCCAGCGGCGCCACGGTGCTGGTGGTGGACGACAACGAGGACTTGCGCGACTACATGCGGCACCTGCTGAACGCGGCCGGGCATCACGTCGCGGTGGCCGCCGACGGCGAGGCGGCGCTGGCGCTGGCGCGCGCTCAGCCGCCGTCGCTGATCGTGTCAGACGTGATGATGCCGCGCCTGGACGGCCTGGGCCTGGTGCGCGCGCTGCGCGCCGATGCCGCGTTGCGCGACACGCCGGTGCTGCTGCTGTCCGCGCGCGCGGGCGAAGAAGCGAGCGTCAGCGGGCTCGGCTCGGGTGCCGACGACTACCTGGTCAAACCCTTCTCCGCACGCGAACTGCTGGCGCGCGTGGCCAGCAACCTGCGCCTGTCCGCGCTGCGCCGCGCCACCGAGCGCCGCCTGCAGGAACTCAACGCCACGCTGGAGCGGCGCGTCGCGCAGGCCGTGGCCGACCACGACCGGCTGTGGGAGCTGAGCGAAGACCTGCTGATGGTGGCGGGCTTCGACGGCAGCCTGCAGCGCGTGAGCCCCGCCTGGACCCGCACGCTGGGCCATCCCCCACACGAGGCGCTGGGGCGGCCCTACCTGTCATTCATCTATCCGGACGACCTGGTGCCGGTGACCGCGCAACTGGCCGCGCTGCGCCACGACGGCAATCCGGTGCGCTTCGAATGCCGCCAGCCGCGCGCCGACGGCACGCTGCGCTGGCTGGCCTGGACGCTGACGGTGGACCCCGCCAACGGCCATATCCACGGCGTGGGCCGCGACGTCACCGGCGACCGTGAAGCTCAGGCCGCGCTGCGCCACGCCGACGCGGCCTTGCGCACGGCGCAGAAGATGGAAGCCATCGGCAAGCTCACCGGCGGCGTCGCGCATGACTTCAACAACCTGCTGCAGGTGATCGGCGGCAACCTGCAGCTGCTGGCGCGCGACCTGGCCGACGATCCGGGCGCGGGGCTGCGCCTGCGTAGTGCGCTGGCCGGCGTGGGGCGCGGCGCCAAGCTGGCGTCGCAGTTGCTGGCCTTCGGCCCGCGCCAGCCGCTGGCGCCCAAGGTGGTGAACCTGGGCCGGCTGGTGCGCATGCTGGACGACATGCTGCGCCGCGCGCTGGGCGACGGCATCGAGATCGACACCGTGGTCGCCGACGGCCTGGGGAATACGCTGGTCGATCCGTTCCAGGTCGAGAATGCGCTGCTGAACCTGGCGATCAACGCGCGCGACGCCATGCACGGACACGGGCGACTGACCATCGAAGCGCGTAACGCGACGCTGGACGAGGACCCGGACCCTGCGCTGGAAGAAGCGCCCGCCGCACCCGTTGCGCGCCGGCCCCCCGGCAAGGCGCAGTACGTGATGCTTGCCGTCACCGATACCGGCGTGGGCATTCCGCCGGAGGTGCGGGAACATGTGTTCGAGCCGTTCTTCACCACCAAGCCCGAAGGCCAGGGTACGGGCCTCGGGCTGAGCATGGTGTATGGCTTTATCCGCCAGTCTGGCGGGCACGTAAAGATCCTCAGCGAGCCCGGCCGCGGCACCACCGTCAGGCTGTACCTGCCGCGCGTGGAGCAGGCCGAGGATCCCGACCTGGAACTCGACACCGGCCCCGCGCGCGGCGGCGCCGAAACCGTGCTGGTGGTCGAGGACGACGAGGCGGTGCGCGCCACCGTGGTCGACATGCTGGCCAGCCTCGGCTACCAGGTGCTGCGCGCGCGCGACGCGCAGGCGGCGCTGGCCATCGTCGAGCGCGACGAGCCGGTGGACCTGCTGTTCAGCGACGTGGTCATGCCCGGGCCGCTGCGCAGCACCGAGCTGGCGCGCAAGGTGCGCGAGCGCCTGCCAGGCGTCGGCGTGCTGTTCACCTCGGGCTATACCGACAGCGTGATCGTCCATGACGGTCGGCTCGACGCCGGCATCGAACTGCTCAGCAAGCCCTATACGCGTGAGGCGCTGGCGCGCAAGGTGCGGCATGTGCTCGCCAACCGCAGGCAGCGCGCCGCGCGCATCGACGAGATGCCGGCGCCGGGCGGGCCGGAGCCACGGGCCGCCGGCATGCGCGTGCTGTTTGTCGACGACGATGCGCTGGTGCGCGCCGGCACCGCCGAGCTGTTGCGCAGCTGCGGTGCCGAGGTGCAGGAAGCGGAAAGCGATATCGAGGCGCTGGCGCTGCTCGCCCGCGGCGGGATCGACGTGCTGCTGACCGATGTGTCGCTGCACGGCGGCTCCGGCGGTTCCGGCGTCGAGCTGGCGCTTACCGCGCGCGAGCGCCATCCAGGCCTGCGCGTGGTGTTCGCCACCGGCCATGCGCTGGCGCTGACGCCGGCGCAGCGTGACGCGCTCGGCGGCGTTGCGGTGCTGCGCAAGCCCTATGCACCGCAGGCGCTGCTCGATGCACTGCACGGCGCCGACGTTGCCGTCGACAGCCCTGTGCGCAGCATCAGAAGTCCACCGTCATCGACAGCGTGAACGTGCGCGGCGCGCCCTGCACCAGGTAGCCGCCGCAGGCCGATGCCCGGTACGCCTTGTTGGCGACGTTCTCCACCGCGGCGCGCAGCGTGTAGCGCTGCTGCGCCGCCTTGAAGCTGCCGTTGACGGTCGCGCCGCCGTAGTTGCCGAACTCGTTGGCATGGTGCGCGCCCAGGCCTACGTAGGTGGTCCAGGCCGGCGCGATATCGTACTCGGCGCGAATGGTGCCGTAGGTCTCACGGCGGGCCGCTCTGCGAAGCAGGAACCCGCTGAGGCGATCTGAGACAGGCATCATCGCCTCATATGCGGAAAGGAATCTCCTGCCTTTATTTAGGCAGGGAAGGGTGTCAAGAGAATCCCGCCACGGTCCCGTCGACGGCGTCAAAGCGCTTTACGCTTTACATCTGCCGCATCGCAAACGCAGGCAGCCGCGCCCGGCCCGATTGCCGGAACTCCGTCGGCGCCTGCCCCACCAGCCGCGCAAAGAAACGGGAGAAGTAGGCGGCTTCGGAGAAGCCAAGCGACAGCGCGATGTGCTTGATTTCCAGGTCGCTGAAGAGCAGGTCGCGCTGTGCTTCGGCAAGCAAGCGGGCGTGAATCATTTGCAGGGCGGACTGCCCGCAAGTCTGGCGACACACGCGGTTCAGTTGCGTGGGCGTGATGCCGAGGGCACCGGCGTAGTAGCCAATCTCCTTCTGCTCGCGGTAGTCCGACTCGAGCAACTGCTGGAAATGCTGGAAATGCCGTGCGGGCCGGCTGCTGCTGCGTGCCGCTGCCGGTGCCGAGGCGTTCGCCAGCCGCGCAATGCCGATCAGCACCAGCGTCAGCAATGACGACAGCGACGCCCCGCGCCATGCCGATACCGCCTCCATCTCCCCGCGAAAGAGCCCCAGCGCATCCGCCAGCGCATGGCCGCGCCGCACGCGGTCGTGACGCGGGCGCTCGAACAGCGGCAACGCATCCGGCACCCCCGCCAGCAGCGTGCGCAGGTGGCTGTCGGTCATGGTCACCACCATGCCGTCGGTGTCCGGCGTAAAGACGAAGCCGTGGATGTGCCGTGGCGGCATCGTCACCAGCGAGCCGCTGCGCAGCGGCTCGCGGCGTTCTTCCAGCAGGGCTTCGCCGCCGCCCGCATGGATGTACAGAATTTGCAGGAAGCGCTCATGCCGGTGCGGCTTGATCTCCCACCCGTACAGATGGCTGCGCGCGGCGATGGACTCGAAATGCAGCTGGTCCGACAGCGGTTCTGTGGAATTCACGCCATACAGCGAGTAGGTCGGGACGGGTCTCACGGCGGCTTCGGTGTTTACCAGCAATGTTCCGATTGTCCTGTCATTGGTTCGCTCTGTCCATTCCTGCGCGCGCCCTCAGCGACTATCTTTAGCGCTCAGAAGATCGATATGCACAAGGAGACGAGACATGCGCACCCAGGTTGCCATCATCGGCGCCGGCCCCGCCGGCCTGCTGCTCGGCCAGTTGCTCGCCACGGCGGGGATCGACAACATCATCGTCGAGCAGCGTAGCCCCGACTATGTATTGGGCCGCATTCGCGCCGGCATCCTGGAAAGCGTGACCGTCGACGCGCTGGAGCGCGCCGGCGTGGCCGCGCGCCTGCATGAAGAGGGGCTGGTGCACGATGGCATCGAGCTCGCCTTCGACGGTCGCCGGCATCGCATCGACCTGCACGCGCTGGTCGGGCGCAGCGTCACCGTCTACGGGCAGACCGAGGTCACGCGCGACCTGATGGCGGCGCGGCAGGCTGCGGGCATTACCACGATCTACGAGGCGCAGGATGTCAGCCTGCGTGATTTCGGCAGCGCCCGGCCGGTGGTCCGTTATCGCAAGGATGGCGTGGCCCATGAGATCCATTGCGACTACATTGCCGGTTGCGACGGCTTTCACGGCGTCAGCCGGCAGAGCGTGCCGCAGACCGCGACGCGGATCTTTGAACGCGTCTATCCGTTCGGCTGGCTTGGCATCCTCTCTGATACCCCGCCGGTCGCCGACGAACTGATCTACGCCAGCCACGAGCGCGGCTTTGCGCTATGCAGCATGCGCTCGCGCACGCGCAGCCGCTACTACGTCCAGGTGCCGTCCAGCGAGCGTGTGGAAGACTGGTCAGATGAGCGCTTCTGGGATGAGCTGCGCCGTCGGCTCGACCCGCAGTCCGCGCAGTCGCTGGTGACGGGGCCGAGCATCGAGAAGAGCATCGCGCCGCTGCGCAGCTTTGTCTGCGAGCCGATGCGCTTCGGCAACCTGTTCCTGGCCGGCGATGCCGCGCATATCGTGCCGCCCACCGGGGCCAAGGGACTGAACCTGGCCGCCAGCGATGTGCTGACGCTGGCCGACGGGCTGACCGCCGTCTACCGGCACGACGACAGGCGCGAGCTGGACGCCTATTCCGAGCGTTGCCTGCGCCGTATCTGGAAGGCGGAACGATTCTCCTGGTGGATGACGTCGCTGATGCACCGCTTCCCCGATGCGGATGATTTCGCGCGCCGTATGCAGCGGGCCGAACTGGACTACCTGATCGGCTCCGGGGCGGCGTGCAAGTCGCTGGCGGAGAACTATGTGGGCCTGCCGTACTGATCGGGCGCCGGGAGGCGCCTCAACGAGATCGTCAAGACCACGCAGGCACTCTCCGTGCCTGCAGCGCAGCCACGATGGCGCTGACAATGCTCTCCATCGGCGTGCCCGGTCCGAAGATCTCCTGCACGCCGCACTGGCGCAGCAAGCACCTGTGGTCTGCCGGTACAATGCCGCCGACCAAGACCGGCACATCGAGCGCGCGCTGCCGCAAGGCGTTTAGCAGCGCCGGCAGCAGATCCAGATGCGCGCCGCCAAGCGTGGAGATGCCGATGGCATCGAAGTCGCCATCGCAGGCGGCAGACGCAACCGCCTCGGCGGACTGGAACAGCGGCGTCAGTTCGACGACGAACCCGGCATCGGCAAGCCCGGCCGCCACCGCTTTCGCACCGCGGTCGTGCCCGTCCTGGCCCAGCTTGGCCACGAGTATCCGGGGCGCGCGGCCGAGCCGCTCGCGCAGCTCACTGACGCGCTCGCAGGCCGCCAGCCATTCCGTGTTGCCGGCGCGAGCCGTGCCATACAGCGCAGCGTCGTAGGACGCCCGGACCGTATGGCGCGGCCAGACCTGGAGCAGCGCCCGGGTACATTCCCCGAGCGTCGCACGGCAACGCATGGCGTCGATCGCACAGGCGAGCAGGTTGGGGCCGCCGCGCCTGGCCGCCTCGGTCAGCGCCGCCAGCGCATGCCTGACCGCAGCATCATCGCGGCGGGTGCGCAACACGAGGAGGCGCCGCGCCTGTTGCGCGCGGACCTGGGTACCGTCGATCTCCAGGCACTCCTGGCCGTCGTCGTCAGGTTCGCGGTAGCGGTTGACGCCCACCACCACTTCCTCCCAGGCATCAAGCCGCGCCTGTGTCCGCAGTGCACTCTGGTGGATACGCCGCTGCACCCAGCCGGATTCGAAGGCTGCCAGGATGCCACCCTGGGCATCGATGTGCGCCAGCACCGCGCGAACCTCCGTCACCATGCGGCCGGTCAGCGACTCGATCAGGTAGGAGCCCGCCCACGGATCCGCCACCTCGCATAGTCCGAATTCATGCTGGAGGATCAACTGGGTATCGCGAGCCAGCCGCGAGGCCTGCGCGCCCGGCAATGCCAATGCCTCGTCAAAGCCGTTGGTATGCAGCGACTGCGTACCGCCAAAGATCGCAGCCATCGCCTCGACCGTGGTGCGCGAGATATTGTTGAGCGGCTGCTGCGCGGCGAGCGTCCAGCCCGAAGTCTGGCAATGCATGCGCATCGCCGTGGCGCGAGCGCTGGTGCCGCCCAGCTTGCACACGATGTCGTGCCACAGGAGCCGCGCGGCGCGCAGCTTGGCGATCTCGATGAAGAATTGCTTGCCGACGCCGAAGAAGAAGCTCAATCCGCCGCAGAACGCGTCGACATCAAGGCCGCGCTCGCGCAGCAGGCCGACATAGGTCCTGGCATTCGCCAGTGTCAGCGCCAGTTCCAGCACCGGATCGGCGCCCGCTTCCTGGAAGTGATAGCCCGAGATCGACATGCCGTTGAATTTCGGCGCATGCGCGGCCAGCCATTCGACCACGTCGGTGGCGATGCGCAGCGACGGCTGGGGCGCATGGATCCAGGTGTTCCGGACCATGAACTCCTTGAGGATGTCGTTCTGGATCGTGCCGCGCAGTTGTTCGAATGGGACGCCCGATTCCTCGGCCGCGACAAGGAACGCTGCCAGTACCGGGAGCACCGCACCACTCATGGTCATCGATACCGACACACGGTCCAGCGCAATACCTTCGAACAAGCGCCGCATATCGTCGACCGAGTCGATGGCCACGCCGGCCATGCCGACATCGGCCTGCGCCTGAGGGTCGTCGGAATCGTAGCCGCGATGGGTCGGCAGATCGAAGGCCACCGACAAGCCCTGCGCGCCCTGCTTCAAGGCCTCGCGATAGGCGAGGTTCGACGTTGCGGCGTCGCCGTATCCCCCGTACTGGCGGATGGTCCATGGCCTGCCGCGGTACATGGTGGGATAGGGGCCACGAACGAACGGGGCCTCGCCGGGCATGCCGCCCAGGTGGCCAAGGCCGGCCAGATCGTCGGGCCCGTAAACCGCGTTCAGGCCCAGGCCGCCCGCCGGGTCGTCCCGTTTCGCCTTCATCGTTGCCTCCAGCGTTTCTGCGTGACCACATCCGCGATCTTCTCGCCGTCGCGGCTGCGCCGGATCTCGCACCAGTGCGTCAATCCCTCCTCGTCCTCACGCAGCGCGGAAAAGGTCAGCTCCAGCGACTCGCCGACATTGACGTTGCCATGGAAGAACAGATCCCGCGCGAACACCGTGGGAGGATCCGCGTCGCGGCGCCATTGCCATTCCGCGCGATCGACCATGGCCTGGAAGCTGGCGAAGTACAGCAGGTCGGCGCCGTTGAAGTCGTTGTAGGGGCACGGCAGGTACTCGGCGACGTGGCAGACGCGATGCCGGGCCTGGTCGAGCCCGAGATGCGTGCCCCAATCCTCGCTGCGAAAACCCCGCGCCAGCAGCGACAGTTCCGCCGCCTGCGCGGACGGCCCGGCGCCGGCCCACTGGGTAGCCACGGTCGGCATGGTGCGCACGACCGAGCGATTGTCACGCTCACGCGTGCGGCGGATGAAGGTGGACAGCATCGTCACGCTGGCGCGGCGGTCCCCCTGCATGTCGACGGCATGTTCGCTGAGATGCTTCACGCCACCCGCTGGCACGATGCGCGAGCCGATGTCGAACTCGCTGTGCTCGCCGATGGTTTGCGCCGCGGTGTCGCGCACGCGGATCGCGGTGAACGCCGCATACACCGGATTGCCCTCGGCATCCCGGAAGTCCGGCACCGCCAGACCGGCGCCGGCGGCCAGCAGGCGCCAGTGCAGGTCGCCGCAGGTCTTCAGCAGCCAGTTCTCTGACAGGCCGGTGTATGCCAACTGGGGCATGCCGGCAACATGGCGCGAGACGACCGCTTCCATGTCAGGCGGCCAACTCAGTGTCGCCCTGGCCTGCGGCGATCAGGCCAGCCAGGTACTCGGCGTCGCGTGCGATGCCGGAGAATCGCCCCGAGCCCCACGTGTGCAGCCAGGGCAGGCCAAGGAAGTACAGGCCGGCGTGCGCGGTCACGCCACGTTCGTGGCCCGGATAACCGCGGCCGTTGAACACCGGCACTTCGAGCCAGCTGAAATCCGGTCGGAAGCCGATACACCAGATGATTGAACCAATGCCGGCTGCCTGGGGATCGAGTTCGGTGCGCTCGGCCGGTGGCGTCCATACGGGCGCATAGGCGCTCGGCGGCGGCGCCTCAATGCCTCGCTCCGCGATGAACTTGTCGATGCTCGCGTTGATGCGGTTGTAAGTCGCATCGGCATCGTCCAGGTTGCGACGCAGGTCCGGCGCAAAACGCAGTTGGCCGTCGAGGTAGTCGTCGAGCACGCCGTAGAGCTCCATGCCCTCAATGGCAAACCTGCGCAGGTCGATATCGCGCCCGCCGTCCCGTCCGGTGACATAGTGATTGGTGTTGTCGCGCACGCCCTCGCGCAGCGGGTGCTCGGTGACCGGCAGGTCGTAGTACTTCATGTCCGCGAGCCAGTCCACAACGTCCCGGCCGCGATAGAAGCGCGCGCAACGCGGCGCCTCGCCGACGGCGAGATACACCTTGCGCCCGGCCAGATGCAGGTCTTCGGCAATCTGCGCGCCCGACTGGCCCGAACCGACCACGAGCACCGCACCGTCGGGCAGCGACTCGGGATTCCTGTATTCGGACGATTGCAGTTGCCGGATCGACGCCGGCAAACGCTCGGCCATGCGCGGCACGATCGGCGTGTGATAACCGCCCGAGGCCACCACCACCTGGTCCGTAGTGAATACGCCCTGGCTCGTCGCCACGGAGAATCCCTCCTGCGCGCGCGACTTCACATGCCGCACCTCGGTATGCTCAAGTACCGGGGCGTCGACCGTCCGGATAAAGCCATCGAGATAGGCGGTGATCTCATCCTTCTTCATGAAGCCATGCGGATCGTCGCCCTGGTAAGGGTAGCCCGGCAGCGCGCATTGCCAGTTGGGCGTCACCAGGCAGAACGCATCCCAGCGTTGCGTGCGCCAGGTATGCGTGACGGCGTGCTTCTCGATGACGAGATGATCGATGCCGGCCTGCTTCAGGAAGTAGCTCATCGATAGTCCGGCCTGGCCGCCGCCGACAATGATGACGCCGTAGTGCCTGGCCTCTGCGGCCTGGCCCGGCTTGGTGTTGATGACGTGGGACATGTTGGATCCTTTGAGGCGAGGAATTTGAAGAACGGCTAGCTGCCAAAGCCGAGAAACTGGACGGTGGCGCCGTCCTGGCCCCGGAACCGCTGCGCGGCGATTTCCAGGATGCTGAGCTGGTCCATCGCTGACGAACACGCGTAGCCATACCTGGCCCGCACCCGCTCGGATGCGGCGCCCAGCGCGATACGCGCGCGCTCAACAAATTCGTCCAGCGAGTACGCCGCCCCTTCGACAAAGTGCTCCGTGACGATGGAGGATGGGGAATAGCAGGCCATCTCGGTCTGGTCAGGCCAGCGGATGCGGAAGTGGGTAACCGGCATGGCAGTTCTCAGGTTGAAGAATCGATCGGCGTGGCCAGGCGCGTCGCCAGGATGAACCCCGCCTCGCGGAAGTCCCACAGCGTGGCCAGTTCGCCGGCGTGCGTGAGCGTGGCGACACGGGAATCATCGATGGCGCCGATCTGGGCGCAGGCGATGCCGCGATCGAGGAAGCGGCGTTCGACCGCCTGCGCATCGTCGTCATCGACAGCCAGCAGGAAGCCATAGCTGGGGAACGCCGTCAGCCATCGCTCCAGCGGCACGCCATCGGGCCGGGGAATGCGCTCCAGCGCGATGCTGGCGCCCACCCCGGAGCATTCGAGCAGCATCAGCGCGGTGCCGAGCGCACCCGCCATGCTGATGTCCTTGGCTGCGGCGCAAAGGCCGTCTTCGGCCAGCACAGGCAAGAGTTCGAGATCCGCGCGCAGCCGTTCGCCTGGTGCGCCCGTGGAGGCGTTCCAGAACGGATATGGCTCCGCGAATGCGCCGCGCAGGTCCACCGCCATCAACAGGCGCTGGCCGGGACGCGCGGCGAAACTCGACAGCAGCTTGCGCGCACGGCCGAGGATGGCCACGGCAAGCTGGCCTTGCTCGCTGCGCGCATTGCTGTGGCCGCCGACGACCGGCACGCCATAGGCGGCAGACGCCGCAGCCATGCCCTTGAGCACCTCGGCGGCGTCGGCGGCGCCATGGCTCCATAGCGCATCGACCACGGCCGTCGGCCTGCCGCCCATCGCATAGATATCGCTGACGTTCACCATGACCGCGCTGTAGCCGGCGAACCACGGCATCGTGCGGATGAAATCGCTGACCAGTCCTTCGATGGCGAACAGCAAGTAGCCGTCGCCATCCCGCAATGCCGCGCAGTCGTCGCCGACATCGACGGCCATGGCCGCGTTGCGCCCGGCGGCGCCAAGCGGCGACAACATGGCCGGGATATCGGTCTTATGCGCAAAGCCGCGGCTGCCGCGCAGGGTGTGTACGAGATCGTCGAGGCTCATCGCACGGCCCTGGCTTCGGCAATCAGGCCCGCGTGCGGGGTATAGCAAGGCGGGTAATGGTTCAGGTCTGCCTGCATCAGGTGGTGAGGCCGCCCGAGCAGCGTCTCCTCGGCCAGGACGTTCCAACGCAAGCGCCTGAACAAGGGCACGTTCTGGCTCTGCACGTGCGCAAGGAAGCGCCGGCAGCCGATCGCGTGGGCGCTGCTCACCGCCAGGCGGATCAGCGTCGCGCCTATCTTGCCCTGGCTTCGGTATGCCGCATCCACCGCCAGGCGCGAGCCGAACCACACGCCCGGCTCGCTTTCGTGGATGCGCACGGTGCCGACCACGGTGCCGGGACGGCCCGGCAACTCCGGCTCGAAGCGCACCGCCACCAGCAGTTGCGCCACATCGTCCACCGCGTCCCGGTCGTCGCCATCGAAGATGCCCTGCTCCACGCAGAACACGGCTTGGCGCAGGCGGTGGGCCTGCTCCGCCTCCCAGGCGTGCTCCGCCCAGCGGATGCGGAACATCGGGATGTCCGGCACCTCGACGCAGAGATCGCTTTTCATGATGTCGCTCCCTCGGCCGCCAGTGCCGCCTCGCGCTCGTAGGTGGCCAGCGACGAGCACGCGCCGCACTTGCCGCAACCTGCCTTGATATCGGACGAGCGCATGCCGGCGGCGCTCAACATGGCGCCGAGCGGCTGCAGGATCGACTGCATGAAGGCCGGCGAGGGAGCCGGGTGGTCCTCCAGCGGCGTGCCGGAGATCGGCACGAAAGGCACCACGAACGGATACACCCCGAGTTCGATCAACTCGCGCGAGATCGACAGGACGGCTTCTGCCGTGTCGCCGAGTCCCGCGAGGATGTACGTGCTGACCTGACCCCTGCCGAACACGGCAACGGCGGCCTTGAAGGCTTCCATGTAGCGGCTCAACGGCACCGACGCCTTGCCTGGCATGATGCGCTCGCGCACCGCCGGCGTGACGACCTCGAGGTGCATGCCGAGCGTGTCGACGCCGGCGGCCTTCATGCGTTCGAACCAGCGGTCGTCGTCGGGCGGCTCGCATTGCGCCTGGATCGGCAGGTCGACCGCGGCCTTGATGGCGAAGGCGCTCTCGCAAAGAACAGCCGCGCCCCGGTCCGGCGTGGGCGGCGTGCCGGTGGTCAGCACCATGTGCCTGACGCCATCAAGCAGCACCGCGGCGCGCGCCACTTCGGCCAGTTGCTCCGGCGTCTTGCGCGCGATCGTGCGGCCCGCCACCAGCGACTGGCCGATCGAGCAGAACTTGCAGGTCTTCTTGCGGCTCTCGTAGCGGATGCAAGTCTGCAGGACGGTCGTGGCCAGCACATCGGCGCCATGCAGCGTGGCGATATGCGAGTATGGGATGCCCTCCAGCGTCTGCAGCGCATAGAAACGCGGCGCCTTCGGAAAGCTGATGCTGGCAATCGGGATGGTTCCGCGCATCAGCGCGCTGCGCCCCGTTTCGTCGGGCGCCTGCGCCACGAACGGCGAGTGCCACGCGGTGCTGGTATGCACCGGCACCATGATGGTCACGCCGTCGATGGTGACCGCCTTGTGGTCGGACGGACCCGCCCCGCCGCGCCGGCTGGCCGCACCGGCATTCGGGTCTTCCAGGCGCAGCCCGACGGACTGCAACTCAGTCATCAATTGCCGGCTCGAAGCCGGCACGGTCGCGCTGGATGTCATCGCGGATGCTCCCATGGAAGTTGGAGAAAGCGCCTGCCATCGGCACCGCCGTCACCGCCGGCCGCTCGTTGATGGCCAGGCTTAGCAGTTCCGGGCGTGCGTAGTGGCCGACCGAATCCATCATTCGCTTGCGCTTGGTGATCAGCGACATGTCGAGGTCGGCGATCACCATGCCCTCGCCCTCGCGCAACGGTGGTGCCAGGTGCTGGCCCTCCGGCGAGATGATTGCGGTGTTGCAGCCGCCACGCAGCGCCTTCTGCAGAACGGGATCGGTGGTTACGGAGGCAATCTGATCTTCGGTCAGCCAGCCGGTGGCGTTGACGACGAAGCAGCCGGATTCCAGCGCGTGGTGCCGGATAGTGACTTCGATCTGCTCGGCAAAGATCGGCCCGACCAGCGAGCCCGGGAACTGGCTGCAGTGGATTTCCTCGTGCTGGGTCATCAGCGCGTAGCGGGCCAGCGGGTTGTAGTGCTCCCAGCACGCCAGCGCGCCGACGCGGCCGATCGCGGTGTCCGCGACCTTCAGGCCGGCCGCATCGCCCTGCCCCCAGATCATGCGTTCGTGGAAAGTGGGCGTGATCTTGCGGCGCTTGACCGCGAGGTTGCCCTCGGTGTCGAAGATAAGCTGCGTGTTGTACAGGCTGCCGTGGTCGCGCTCGTTCACGCCGAGCACCACGACCATGCCGTGCCGGCGTGCGCGCCCGGCGACGGCATCGGTGACCGGGCCGGGCACCACCACGGCCTGCTCGTACAGCCGCATGTGGTCGCTGCCGGAGTGCACCGGCGGCCGTACGAAGGAGAAGTATGGGTAGTACGGCACGAAGGTCTCCGGGAAGACGATCAGTTGCACGCCTTTCCCGGCGGCCTCGTCGATCGCCTCGCAGACCTTGGCCAGCGTGCCTTCGCCGTTCTCGAGGTCGGGCGCGATCTGGACCGCGGCCGCGCGCACAATGCGATTCTGTGACATGGTGGTACCTGCCCTTTTGCTCAGACGGTCCAGGTGTCGATAATCAGCGCGTTCTCCTTGCGATGCAGCAGCTTGAGGTCGAGCACATCGAGCGGATTGATCGGGCGGATGCCTTCGATCAGCGAGGCTTCGCCGTGGCCGTACAGGGCCTGCAGGGCGAAACGGCAGGCGTAGACCTTGCCGCCCTCTTCCATGAACTTGGTGAGCTGCTTGTTGAAGTTCATGTGGCCGGGAAACGCCTCATCGCCAAGCGTCGGAAAGCCGCGCTGAACGCCAAGGTTGACGCCGGGGCCGTACAGCAGGATCGAGGTCTCGAATCCTTTGCGCAGCAGGCGCGTAGCCTGCAGCATGTTGACGAAGCCGATCGAGCCTTCGAAGGCGACGGTGTGGAAGGTCACCAGCGCCTTCTCGCCGGCTTCGGCCTTTACGTCCTCGAATACCTTCTCTTCATAGTCCACCAGGAAATCGCCCTTCTTGTGGGCCGGTTTGCTGACAGCAGGCATGCTTCTCTCCGTTGCGTTGATGGGGCAGTGCGGTCGATCGATCCCATGCCGATCGACCGTTCGGCGTCAGGCCGACGTGCCGATATCAGCAACCGATATGCCACTCAATGCGTGGAGTCATGCGATCAATCGCCAATCAAGTCGACGGCGATAGAATGATCGTCCCAATGATCGCAACGGCTTTCCCCTTGCGTGCCACCTGAGGCGCCCAGCGGTCGCCATGCCGGCCTCGTCACAATGCACTTTGTTGGGCAGGAAGCAGGCGGGCGAGTGCGCGCGCATGGTGCATGAGCACTGATATCGCACCATCATTGAGAACTTCGGATGCAATCGCTTGCGCGGCTTGGTTAGCGATCATTCGGGTGCTACCCTCAGGCACTGAATTCCATCGCATCGCGCAGCGGGAGACCACGGTGTCCAACCTGACCAGTCATTGGGTAAAACGTATCGCCGGCAGTGCCAAGCCTGCCTATCTGCTGATTCCGGACCTGATCGAGGAGGCACTGGCCGACGGCCAGCTACGCGTGCGCGACCGGCTGCCACCGCTGCGCGACCTGGCTGAAGCGCTGCAACTGAATTACACCACCGTGGCGCGCGGCTACAGTGAGGCGAGGAAGCGGGGATTGATCGACACCAAGGCAGGAAGCGGGACTTACGTGCGCGGACGTGCGCCCGCGATGCAGCTGCGCGGCGGCACGGGTGCCGAGATGACCATGAACATGCCGCCGGAGCCGCCCGCGATGACGGCGCGGCTTCGTGCCGCCATGGCGCAGCTGCTGGAGGCTGCCGATCCCTACACGCTGCTGCGCTACCAGGACTTCGGCGGAACCCCGGCCGATCGCTCCGTTGCCGCGAAATGGCTGCGCCGCTGGGTGCCGGCATGCAGCGCGGACACCGTGCTCGTCACGCCCGGCATCCACAGCGCGCTGGTCGCACTGCTGTCGCAGCTCGCACGCCCGGCCCAGACCATCTGTGCCGACGCGCTGGCCTACCCCGGCATCAAGGCCATCGCCGCGCAGCTCAATATCCAGCTACAGGCGCTGCCGGGCGACGAGGATGGCCCGTTCGCCCACGCCTTCGAAGCCATGTGCAAGGCACGGAAGCCAGCGGCGCTCTATTGCAACCCGACCATCCAGAACCCGAGCACGCGCACCATGCCGCAGGCACGCCGCGAGCAGCTCGCCGAAGTCGCGCTGCGCTACAGTGTGCCGATCATCGAGGACGATGCCTACGGCATGCTGCCGCTGCGGGCACCGCAGACGTTTGCCGCGCTCGCCCCGGAAGTCACGTATTACGTCACCGGCTTGTCCAAGTGCCTCGGCGCCGGACTGCGGATCGCATTCCTGAACGCCCCCACTGCCCGGCAGGCACAGCGCCTGGCTGGCACCCTGCGGGCAACGACTGTGATGGCGAGCCCCATCAACACACTGCTCGCGACATCCTGGATCAAGGACGGAACCGTAGACGACATGCTCAAGGCCATCCGGGCCGAAAGCGCGGCGCGGCAGCTGATTGGGCGCCATGTGCTTGAGGGCCTGGCCTATGAGGCGGACCCGGAAGGCTTTCACCTGTGGCTGCCGATCCCGGCGGCTTCAGCATGGAGCCCGTCGGAACTGGCGCTGCACCTGCGCTCGCGCGGCATCGGTGCGGTGTCGGCCGCCGCCTTCTCGACCGACGGCAACCCGCCCGATGCGATCCGTGTCTGCCTGGGCGGCCCGGGCGAGCGTGATGAGATCGAGGAGTCGCTGCGGATCATCGCGGAGACGCTCGACAATCCGCATCACTTGCATTCCGCGATGCTGTAGTCGATCACACCGGCGGCCACAAGGTATCGAAGCCCCTCACTCCAGACTCCGCACCCCCTCCCGGATCGCCTCGGCCAACTCCATCAGCGGCCTGGCCAGCGCAGCCTCGACGGTCTGCGCGTCTTGTTGCGTCGACACGCTGACGTTCAGCACATGGACGCCATAGCCATCGAAGCGCATCGGCGTTGCCATCGCCACGACCTGCGGCTGCCAGCAGGCGACGCAATACCCTTTGTCGTGCACTGACAGGACTGCCGCCTCGATTTCCTTGTGCAGGCCATGCCAGGCCCCTCGCTGGCTCTTGCTTGCAAAGGCGACCAGCATCCGGCTGAGTTCCTCGGGCGCAAGCGTGGCAAGGTACGCGCGTCCCAGCGACGTCAGCGCCATCGGGATGCGCTGCCCGCTCACCACTGTTCGCAGCGACTGCCGCCGGTTGTAGCGGAATGACTCAAGGTAGACCATCTCGTCGCCGTCGGCCACCGCCAGCCCGACATTGATCTTGTGCCGCATCGCCAGCTCGACCATCAGCGGCGTGGCGACCTTCAGCACCTGCGAACTGTCGCGCATGGCGTGCGCCATGCTGAGCACCGGCACGCCCAACCGGTAGGTGCGGAACTGGGGGATGTATTCGAGCATGCCGGTCTCGATCAGCGACTGCGTCAGGCGGCTGACGGTCGAACGCGACAGGCCGGTGCGCTCGGCGATCTCGCTGTTGCCAAGCATCGCGGAGCCGGCACGGAACGCGCGCAGCACGGCGATGCCGCGCTCCAGCGAGCGGTTGGGCGTTGCCTTGCCTTGTCCTGGCTTGATCCGGTCGGTCTTGGGAATGCTGGTCGGCATGACGGGGAATCGCTGCGTGGCGGATGCTTGTGCTGTCGCAGGGAATGCTACGCGATGCGAATGGCCCTGTCAGACCTCGGCCGTCACGGCCCTGCCATGACGGCGCCTCGTGCTAGTGTGCCGCGAGGATCGCCACACCGTCGGCCGCCACCACCCCCTGCCCCGCAGGCAACACGAAGACAGGATTGATCTCGGCCTCCACTAGCGTGTCGCCGAGCGCGGCGACCATCCGCGAAAACGCCACGATGGTGTCGGCCAGCGCATCCACATCGGCTTTGGGGCGGCCACGGAAGCCGGTCAGCAGCGGCGCCGTCTTCAGCGCGCCGATCATCTGCAGCGCGGCCTCGCGCGTCAGGCCGCCATTGGGAGGCAGCAGGCGCAGCGTCGTGTCCTCGAACAGTTCGGCCGTGATACCGCCCATGCCGAGCAGGATCGCCGTGCCCAGCGCGTCGCGGTGCATGCCGAGAATCACTTCCACCCCACCCCTGACCATCTCCTGCACGAGATAGCGGCTCGGCGCGATGCCCGTGGCGGACTGCACGTCCGATGCCATCTTCGCCAGCCTGGCTGCAACCTCCGATGGCGCGACGCTGACCGCGACGCCGCCGACATCGCTCTTGTGCGTGATCTCGGCGGACAGGATCTTCAGTACCACGTTGCTGCCGAACTGCTGCGCGGCGGCCGTCGCCTCTTCGGCATTGCCGACCACGACTTCCCGCGCAACCGGTATGCCGAAGCCGCCAAACAGCGTCTTGGCCGCGGCCTCATCGAGCGAGCCGGTACCAAACCCGCTGAGGTCGGGGACGGGCAGCGGCGGCATGCCTGCGTCATCGTCAATGCCGGCCCTGGCCGCGCGCAGCATCACGTCAAAGGCTACCGTGCACGCCTCCGGCGCAGAGAACGCCGGGACGCCGCGGCGATTAAGCAGCGATGCCACCTCCGGCGCATGCGGGCTGACATAGGCGACCACCGGCTTGTCGCTGCCAGGCAGGCAGTCACGGATCGCATTGGCCATCAGGTCGGGCATGGCCAGGCCCGACGAACCGACGATCACTGCCACGGCGTCATAGCTCGGGCTGTCGAGCAGGATGCGGATCGCAGAGCGCAGCAGGTCGGGTTGCAGGCCGGCGAGGGTGACGTCGATCGGGTTGCGGTCCAGCGCCGCATGGTCGCCCTTCTGGAGCGCGCGCAGTTTTTCTGCGGTCGCGTCGTCCGGCGCGGGTGTTTCGAAGCCGGCCACGCCAAGGCTGTCGGAGACGAGCGTGCCAGCCCCGCCGGTCGAGGTCAGGATCGCGATGCGGTTGCCGCGCAGCGTGCGCCCGGTGGCCAGTGCGGCCGACATGTCGAGCAGGTCTGAGAAGGACTGCGCTCGGATCACGCCGATCTGCTCGAACAGGGCGTCATACATGCGGTCGGCACCGGCGAGCGCGCCGGTATGCGAAACCGCGGCACGCGCCCCGCTCTCCGAGCGGCCGATCTTGAAGGCGACGACCGGCTTGCCCGCCCGCGCGGCCTTGAGCGCCGCGCGGCGGAAGGTCTCGGGGTTGCGCACGCTTTCGACGTAGAGCGCGATCACGCGAGTGGCCTCGTCGTCGGCCAGGTAGTCGATAAAGTCGGCCAGGTCCAGGTCGACTTCATTGCTGGTAGAGATCAGCTTGGACAAGCCGATGCCACGCGCCGCGGCGCGCGACAGCAAGGCACCGAGAATGCCGCCGCTCTGCGACACGACCCCGATATTGCCGGCCGGAAACTCGTCCATCTCCAGCGCGCCGCTGGCCGACAGCGGGATGTTGTCGGTCAGGTTCACAAGGCCGATGGTGTTTGGGCCCAGCAGGCGCATGCTGCCTGCCGCCTCGATCAGCTCCGCCTGGCGCCGCGCTCCTTCGGCACCCGTCTCGGTGTAGCCGCTGGCCAGCACAATGGCCGCGCCCGCGCCGCGGGCGGCAAGGTCGCGCACGGCAAGATGCGCGCGCTCGGCACCGAGCAGCACGATGCCGACGTCCGGCACTTCAGGCAACGAGGCAATGTCGGGATAGCAGCGCAGCCCGTCGATCGAGTCGACCTTCGGGTTGACGGGATAGATGGCACCGCTGAAGCCATGCTTGCGCAGGTACGAGACCGGACGGCCGGCGGTCTTGGCGGGATCGGCGGAGGCACCGATCACGGCGACGCTGCGCGGCGCGACTAGACGTTGGATGGCGTTCATGATCTCAGCCCTTGCTGGCGGTCTTGTTCAGGAAGGCCAGCACGGATTCGCGATGCTCGGTGCTGGTGTAGCAGATGCCCTGGGCCTGGCTGCCCTGCGCGAACACCTGGTCGGCGGGCAGCTCGAAAGACTGGTTCATGATGCTCTTGCCCAGCGCGATCGCGGTGGCCGAGCCCTGGCTCAGTTCGGCGGCCCAGGACAGCGCGTCGTCGATCAGGGCTTCGGGCTGGCTCAGGCGATCGGCGATGCCAAGCACCCTGGCTTCCTGCGCCTCCACCTTGCGGCCGGTGAAGACGAGTTCCTTTGCGGCCGACAAGCCCACGCGGCGCGGCAGGAAATACATGCCTCCGCCGTCAGGGATCAGGCCCCGGTTGATGTAGGACCAGGAGAACGACGCCGATTCGGAGGCGATCACGAAGTCGCAGCACAGCGCGGTATCGGCACCGAGCCCGGCCGCTGCGCCGTTGACCGCGGCGATGGTGGGCTTGGGCATGGTGTGGAGCAGCTTCACGGTATGGTGGACCCGCTGCTGGCGGCTCCACCCATTGAAGCCCACTTGGCCCGGGGGTGCCTCCATGCGGCGCTGCATGCCGGCCACGTCGCCGCCCGCGCAGAAGCCCTTGCCGTTGCCGGTGATCACCAGCGCGCGGATGGCCTTGTCGGCAGCTACATGTTCCAGCGCGTGGATAAACTCCGAACGCATGTCGTCGCTCATCGCGTTGCGCTTGTCGGGGCGGTTGAAGGCGAGCAGCGCGATGCCCGAGACGACGTTCAGTTCAATCAGTGAATAGCTGTTCATGGTTCGTATCCAGTCTGTCTGTTGCGGTGGCCGCGCTTAGTCGGCGGTGATGTTGGCTTCCTTGATGACCTTGCTCCAGCGCTGGCTTTCGGCCTTGACGTAGCGGCCGAACTCATCCGGCGAGCCGGCGCTGACGGCCAGCCCTTCTTGCTCCGCGCGCTTGCGGAAGGCATCGGTCTGCACGGCCTTCTTCGCCGCGGCGTTCAGGCGCGCGATCACGGGTGCAGGGGTGCCGGCGGGTACGAACAGGCCGTACCAGCTGTCGGCGGCGTAGCTCGGCACGCCGCTCTCGGCGATGGTCGGAACCTTGCTCAGGGCGGGTGCCTGCGAGCGCTGCGCGGTCGTGACCGCGACGGCACGCAACTTGCCGCTCTCCAGGTGCGGTGCCACCGCGGCGGCCGTCGCAAACATCATGTCGACCTGCCCGCCGAGCAGGTCGGTGATGGCCGGGCCGGCGCCGCGATAGGGGATGTGGTTGAGCTCGACCTTGGCCATCTTCTTGAACAACTCGCCCGCCAGGTGTGCCGAGGTGCCGGCACCTTGCGAGGCGTAGTTGAGCTTGCCCGGTTTGGCCTTGGCCGTGGCGATCAGGTCCTGCACGGTCTTGATGGGGCTGTCCGGGCGCACCACCAGCACGTTGGGCGAGCGGCCGACCAGCATGACCGGCGCGAATGCCTTGTCCGTGTCGAAGGGCAGTTTCTTGTGCAGGCTCGGATTGACGGCGTGGGCCATCGTCGCCATCACCAGCGTGTAGCCGTCTGGCGCGCTCTTGGCGACTGTGTCGGTGCCGATGATGGTGCTGCCGCCGGGCTTGTTGTCGACGATGACCGGCTGGCCGAGGTCCTCGCCCATGGTGATGCCCATGGCGCGCGAGAGGAGGTCGGTGCCGCCGCCTGGGGCGAAGGGCACGACCAGGCGGATCGGCTTTTCCGGGAAGGCTGCCAGGGCGGTCAGCGGTGCCGTGGCGGCGAGAACGAAGGGGATGGTCGCCTTCGCCAGGCGGCGAAGAAATCTGGTGCGGATCCGGTGCATGTTGTTGTCTCCAGTAACGACTCTGTGCGCTGCGGTTATCAGGCTGCCTGTTCCGGGCGCGTTTGATTGTTGAAGACAGATTAGTGCTTGCATGGGGATTCCACAGCCCCTCAATTCCACTGTATGGAATTATGGAAGGGGGGGCAGGCTTGATGAACATGTTGTTGTTCGACGGCTCTCGAGGCTGGTGACATGTTGGCCCAGCAGAGTTTGCGCGCTCTGCCTAGCAATTTTTTCCATTCCACGCGACAGCACTCCCACCGGTCTTGCGTTCGCTCGGGGTTCCGGAAGTGCAGGCGTGAGCGGCTACACCGCAGCCCCCGCATTCACCTTCATCTTTGTACCACCATGTATGCCCAGCACATCCAGATACACGGCAATACAAGACCCCACCCTAGCCCGCTGCTCCAGATACAAAACCGCCAGCCAGCGACACATCCCCCCTCCCACCGCCTCCTAGAATCCCTCTCACCTACCCAGGCAGCGCGGACTGCATCGGCGTATTTGCGCCGGTACTGCTCAGTCAAATGCAAAGAGAGCGACGAATGAATAAGCACGGATGGCGCTGGTCCCGCACCATGGGGGCACGCCTGTTCCTGATCCTGCTTGCCGGCCTGACCATCGCACATGGCCTGTCGTTCGGCGTGCTGTTTTCCGAACGCTACGAGAGCGCGAACCGGGTGATGCTGGGCACGCTGGAAACCGACGTGGCCACGTCGATTGCCATCCTGGACCGCCTGCCGGCTGCTGAACGCCCGCAGTGGCTGCCGCGCCTGAACCGCAGCAACTACCAGTACCTCCTCGGTCCCGGCGCACCTGGCGTGCCAGAGATGCATGAGCACGGCCAGGACATCGCCGCGCGCATCGCCGAGGCGAGCGGTGGCCGCTTTCCGGTCAGGGTGGAGTCGATTCCCGGCGACAGCAAGCGGCTGCAGGCGCATCTGACGCTGAGCGACGGCAACCCGCTGACCATCGACGTGCATCCGCGCATGACGCCGATCGCGCAATGGTTGCCGTATGTGCTGGTGACCCAGTTGCTGCTGCTGATCCTGTGCTGCTGGTTCGCGGTCAGGCTGTCAATCCGCCCGCTGGTGGCGCTGGCCGACGCGGCCGATGCGCTCGACCCGAACGCAAAGACTCCGCCGCTCGACGAGAAAGGCCCCACCGAGCTCGCCCGTGCCGCGCACGCGTTCAATGCCATGCAGCAACGCATCGCCCGCTTCGTCGAAGAGCGCGTCCAGATCCTGGCGGCCATCTCCCACGATTTGCAGACGCCGATCACACGCATGAAGCTGCGTGCCGAGATGGCCGAGGACTCGGAGGAAAAGCGCAAGCTGGCGCATGACCTCGGCGAGATCGAACGGCTGGTGCACGAAGGCCTGGCGTATGCGCGCAGCGCGCATGGCGGCGGCGAGAAGCCATCGCGCATCGATCTCGGTTCGTTCGTAGAGAGCCTCGCCTACGACTACCAGGACACCGACAGGACGGTCAGCATCCTCGAGAACATCGGCGGGGCCATCGAGACTCGCCCGCACGCGCTGCGCCGGATCCTGACCAATCTGATCGACAACGCCATCAAGTTCGGCGGCGCGGCGGAACTGAAACTGCGCCGCGAGCGTGGCGCCGTGCTGATCGAAGTCCTCGATCGCGGTAGCGGCATTCCTGACGCGATGCTCGATGCCGTGCTGGAGCCGTTCGTGCGCCTGGAACACTCCCGCAGCCGCGAGACCGGCGGTACGGGCCTGGGCCTGGCGATTGCCAACCAGCTAGCGATGGCCATCGGCGGCTCGCTCAAGCTGCGCAACCGCGAAGGCGGCGGGCTGGTGGCCTGCGTCACGCTTGGTTAAGCCCACACGTCACGGGCCGGGTGTGGCGGTGCCTGGCGCGCGAGTCCCTCATGCACCGCCCGCCACTGTTGAGGTTGTTCCATGAAACGCATCCTGATTGTCGCCGGCATGCTCATTGCCGGCATCGCCGGAGAACTCCGCGCCGCCACCGTGTGCCGCTGGGTCCCGTCATCGTCTTGCCGGGTGGAGCCGCGACGCGAACCTCCGTCGCACGGGGACCGTTGAAACGGTCTGGAGCTTCAGCGCCCCTTGGCCCATCGGTCCAGCGCGGCACAGCCCAGCAACAGGGCGCTGGTCACGAAAAACACCGAACGAATGCCCACATGCACGCCAATCTGCCCGCCGATCAGCGGCCCGGCCACCTGCCCGGCGTACTGCGCGGACTGCAGGTAGCCCAGCATCCTGCCCGACTCATGCTCGGCCACGGCCTGGCGCACGAGCTTGGCGATGGCGGGCAGCAAGCCGGCGAGCGTCATGCCCATCAGGCCGCGCAGAATGGCCAGCGTCCACCAGTTGGTAACGAAAGCCTGCGGAATCATCACCAGCGCGGTGGCAACCAGGCAGCCGATAATCACTTGCCATGCGCCGATCCGGTCGGCCAGCGCGCCCAGGCGCGCAGCCGTCAGCATGCTGCCGAAGGCCGAACAGGCCATGACGATGCCGGCAACCGTCGCCAGGCGCTCGTGTGGCACGCCGAGCTGCGCGATGTACACGGTGATGATCGGTTCGATCGACATATTGGCCAGCAGCACCATGGTGGCCGTCACCAGCAGGGCCGCGATGGCCACGCGCGGCATCTTGCGATGGGTGCCGGCCGCGCCGGGCTTCGGGCTCGCCAGGGGTTGCCTGGCCAGGCCAGAGAAGTCTTCCCGGACGAAGGCGATGGTCAGGATGGCCGCAACGGCGATCATCCCGGCGGCTGCCGCGAAGGCGCCGCGGATGCCGATCAGGTTGGGCAGCAGGCCGCCGACGAGCGGGCCGATCAGGTTGCCGGCCAGGGCCCCGGTGGAGAGTACGCCGAGTGCCCAGCCCGATCGCTCTGGCGGCGCCTGGGTGCCGATCATCACGATCGAGGCCGAGGCATAGCCACCGATCAGCCCGGCGGCGAAACGTAGTGCTACCAGCTCGTAGACGTTGTGGGCCATGCCGATCATCGACATCACCACGGCCATGCCGATGGCGGCGCGGATCAGCATCGGCTTGCGGCCGAAGCGGTCGGCCATGCGGCCCCACAGCGGCGCGGTCAATGCGGTGCCAAGGAAGGTCACGCCAAAGGCCACGCCGGACCATTGCACGATCTCGTTGGAAGACGTGACGCCAAGCTGCTCGACGTAGAGCGGCAGGAACGGCAGCAACATGCTCAGGCTTACCAGCGTGGTGAATGAACCGAACACGCAGATGACGAGATTGCGACGCCAGTACGAGGCATTGCGGACCGCATAACTGTCGTCCGTAGCGGGCGACGACGGCATCGGGAGAACGGCTGGGCACTTGCTCATGGCATACCACTCGGGGACAACAGACGGGTTGATCGGAATGCTAGCAACGCAGGCGGCGACGCATACGCGGTTTATCGAGATAGCGGTATCACCGCAGCAGATTGCTGCCTGTTTTCGCGTGTGCCGGGCGTGTGCAGGGCATGCGGCCGTGGCGTACACTCCGTGCAGGCGAACAGAGCGGCAGGCAAGGAGCCGGACATGGATGTAGCGGACCTGAAGTTCTTTGAAGCCGTCGCGCGCCTGGGCAGCATGAACAAGGCGGCGACGTCACTGCATACGGTGCAGTCCAATGTGACGGCGCGCATCCGGGCGCTCGAGCAGGAGATCGGCGTGCCGCTGTTCCAGCGCCATGCGCGCGGGGTCAGCCTGACCCCGGCCGGGGAACGCATGCTGCCCTATGCGGCACGCATCGCCAAGCTGGTGTCAGACGCGCGCCAGGCCGCGCTCGATGACGGCCCGCCGTGCGGCCCGGTGGTGCTGGGCACGCTGGAAACCACGGCCGCCATGCGCCTGGCACCGCTGCTCAGCGGCTTTGCCCGCCAGTATCCGCAAGTCCGGTTGTCGCTGGTCACGGGGACCAGTTGCAGCCTGACTGCCGATGTGGTCGAAGGACGGCTCGATGCGGCGTTCGTGGCCGGTCCGCTCGATCACCCGGATCTCGATGCCGAGGCGATCTTCCATGAAGAGCTGGTGCTGGTGACGCCGCGGACCATGCGCTCGCTTGGCGCGCTGAAGTCGGCCGAGTACCTGAAGACCATCGTGTTCCGCCTGGGCTGCTCGTACCGGCAGCGCCTGGAGACGCTGCTGGGCGAGATGGGCATACGGACTGCCACACCGCTTGAGTTCGGCTCGCTCGACACCATCATTGCGTGCGTGGCCGGCGGCATCGGCATTACGCTGCTGCCACGCAGCGTGGTAGCAGCCGCGGCACAGCAGGGCATGGTTTCGATCCATGAGATCGCGCCGGAGCAGGCGCATGTCGAGACGCTGTTCATCCGGCGCCGCGACGCTTACCTGTCGAGCGCCATGCTGGCGTTCGTGACCGCGGCGCGGGCCCGCTTCGGCGCGCTGATGGAGGCTGCCTGAGGCGGCGCACGGAGTACGCCGCCCCATCTCTCGCTTCCCGCCGCTTAGTGGCCGGCGCTCTGGCCGCCGTCCACGTGCAGGATTTCCCCGGTCACGAACGATGCCGATTCCAGGTACAGCACCGCGTCGGCGATGTCGCGCATTTCGCCCATATGGCCCACAGGATGCAGGGCGCCGAGCGCGGCATGGGTCTCGGGCGGATGCATCGGCGACTTGATTACGCCGGGCGAGACGGCGTTCACGCGGATACCGGTCTTGGCGTACTCGATGGCCAGCGACTTGGTCGCGGCGTTCAGGCCGCCCTTGGTCAGCGAGGCCAGCACCGACGGCACGCCGCTGATCGCATGGTCGACCAGGCTGGTGGTGATGCTGACCACATGGCCGCTGCGCTGCTTTTCCATCTCGGCGATGGCGAGCTGCGTGATGAAGTAGAAGCCCGACAGGTTCACGCCCGTGACCGCGGCGTAGTCCGCCGCCGTATAGGTGGTAAAGGGCTTGGCGACGAAGATGCCGGCGTTGTTGACCAGCGTATCGATGCGGCCGAAATTTTCCAGCGCCGCGCTGATCACGCGCTGCGCGGTTTCCGGCTCGGCGATGTCGCCCTGCACCGTCACGATATCGCGATCATCGGACGGCTTGACGTTGCGGGCCGTGGCCACGACGCGGTAGCCGCGTTCGCGATAGGCCTTGACCAGTTCTGCACCGATGCCTTGGGATGCGCCGGTAATCACGGCGACTTTCTGGGAAGCACTCATTTCACACCTCTAGGTAGTTTGTTGGATCTGGCTTGTTGGCCAATCGGATCGACGGGACCGATGGATCCAAATCTAGGGCATGCGCCCGTGCTGAAAAATATGGGTCGCGCACAAACACTTGTACGCGCGGGGAACAAGTCGAAATGGCTCGGCACAGCCAGCGTACGAGGGTGGAACAAGAGTTATTACATCAAGGTAAAAGGGGGCCGGATGCCGCGCGACGCCCCCGTCGCATCGACATCCGGCGCGACAGTGGCGAACTCAGTCGGGCTGCGGCTCGCTGCCGAATGCCTCCAGTTCGTGCACCAGGCTTTGCGCGGCCAGTTCCACCAGCGCGCGGCCTTTTTCAGGTGTGGCCAGGCCCGGATTCGAGCCGATGCGTCCGTCCGGATAGCGCGCGCGGAAGTCGAGCGCTTCGCGGATCGGGCCGCTAGGTGCGATTGGCGGCGCGTAGTCGGCCGACTTGATGGCGTCCGGAAACGCCCACTGCGTGATCGCGATCTCCGACGGCGTGGCGTGCGCGCCGTGGCCGGTGGGGAACTGGTCGCGCGCCAGTTCGCCCACGCCTTCCAGGTCCCACCAGTTGCAGAGCTTGAGCGCGACGCCGGCCCGGCGCGCGGCGAAGCTCGATTCGGCGTAGATCTCGGAGAACGCCGCCTCGATCGACGCGACATTGCCGCCATGGCCGTTGAGGAACAGGATCTTCTCGAAGCCGTGCCCGGCCAGCGAACGGACCCAGTCGGAGATGGCGGCGATAAACGTCGACGGACGCAGCGAGATGGTGCCGGCAAAGGCCAGGTGATGCTGGGCCATGCCGATATTGAAGGTCGGCGCGACCAGGATGTCCGCGCTCTTCTCCGCCTCGCGGGCGATGATCTCCGGACACAGCCAGTCGGTGCCGAGCAAACCCGTGGGCCCGTGCTGCTCGTTGGAGCCGATCGGCACGACGATGACGCGGCTGCGTTGCAGGAACTGTTCGACTTCAGCCCAGGTGGACAGGTGTAAAAGCATGAGGGACTCCTTTGCTCGGTTTGGCTTGCAGGCTGGCGGCGCAACTAGCGGCGTGCTGGCAGCTTGTTGGTGAGAATGATCAGCGCGGCGATCAGCGGCAATGCGGCCAGGACCAGCATGCCGGCATGCAAGGTACCCGTGGCTGTCTTGGCCCAGCCGATGATGGCGGGCCCCCAGAAGCCACCGGACAGGCCGATGGTGTTGATCAGCGCAATGCCGCCGGCGGCGGCCGGGCCCTTGATGTACTCGGCGGGCATGGCCCAGAACACCGTGTAGGTCATCCACAGCGACGTCGTGCCGAGCGTGAGCAGCACCAGCGTCAGCCCCAGGTGGCCATCGGCAAGGGTCGAGCCGGCCAGCAACAGGGCGCCGCACAGCGCGGGCACCGAGGCGTGGTAGCGGCGCTCGCCCTTGCGGTCCGAGCGGCGGCCCATGTAGTACATGCCGAAGGCGGCGCCGATATAGGGCACGGCGGCGTACCAGCCGAGCTGCACGGTGTCGGTGACGCCTTGCGCCTTGATCAGGCTCGGCAGCCAGAAGCTGATGGCGTAGATGGCGGCGATGACGCAGAAGTAGGCTAGCGCCAGCACATAAACCTTGGGATCCTTGGCCACGGCCTTGAACGAGTGCTTGTGCGCCGCGCCGACGCCGAGTTCGGCTTCGAGCATGCGCCGCTCCTGGTCCGTCAGCCACTTCGCATCGGCCGGGCGGTCCGGCACCAGCGACAGCGCGAGGACGCCGAGCAGCACGCAGGGCAGCCCTTCGACCAGGAACATCCATTGCCAGCCGGCCATGCCGGCGGTGCCGGCCAGTTGCGTCATCAGCCACGCCGACGCAGGAGCGCCGACGATGCCGCCGATCGGGCCCGCCAGAAAGACAATGGCGATGGCGCGCGCCATGCGCTGCGGCCCGTACCAGCACGACAGGTAGTAGATCATGCCCGGCGCGAAGCCCGCCTCGAAGATGCCGAGCAGGAAGCGCATGGCGTAGAAGGTCGGCACATCGCGCACGAACAGCATGCAGGCCGACGTGATGCCCCACAGCACCATGATGCGGCTGAAGGTCTTGCGCGCGCCGACGCGCGGCAGCATCAGGTTGCTCGGAATCTCGAACAGCACATAGCCGATAAAGAAGATCCCCGCGCCGACGCCGTAGGCCGCGTCGGAGAAGCCGAGGTCGCTTTGCATCTGCAGCTTGGCAAAGCCGATATTGACCCGGTCCAGGTAGGCAAAGAGGTAGCAGACCAGGAGGAACGGCAGCAGCCGCAGGTTGATCTTGTTGTAAAGGGCCGAAGTGTCGTCGACGGCGCCTGCATTCGAAATCACTAACATGCCTGTCTCCAAAAGCGTTGTGTGATCTTTTTTTCAGCGAGCTGGAGGGATTATTGGCAGTGCAGGGCTTGCGACCAACAGCAACTAAATTCACACTTCGTTGTTCCGTGAGCAACACAACTGCGGCCGTGCCGGTCGGGGTACGGTTGCGCTCTCTTCCACACAGCGGTTCAGGCAGATTCCAGGCATGCGTGAGATCAATCAGCAGCGGTTGCGTTACTTCCGTGAGGTGATGGCGCACGGGACCATCCGCGGGGCGGCGGAGAGCCTCAATACCTCGCCTTCGGTGATCACCCGGCAGATCAGGCTGCTGGAGGAAGAGCTGGGCACGACGCTGTTCGAACGCCAGGCGCGCGGCGTCAGGCCGACCGAAGCGGCCGGGCACCTGCTGGAGTTCTGGCGCGGCTACCGGTCGCACCAGGAAAAGCTCGAAGACCAGTTGCACGCGCTCAAGGGATTGCAGCAAGGCAACGTCCGGCTGGTCCTGAGCGAGGGGTATGTCGATGCGCTGGTCAACGAGGTCATCGCGCCGTTCTGCACGCAGTTCCCGCTGGTCGATATCCGGCTCGAGATCCTGCCGGTCGACGATGTGCTCAATGAAGTGGCGGAAAGCCGCGCCCATATCGGCCTGGCGTTCAACCCGCCGCTGCACCCGCGCATCGAATACCGGGCCAGTTCCCCGCAGCCGATCGTGCTGCTGGCGCGGCACGATCATCCGCTGGCATTGCGCGGCGGCGAGGCCGGCATCGAAGACCTGCTCGCCTATCCGCTCGCGCTGATGCCGGAGTCCTATGGCATCGGCCATGCAGCCAAGATGCTGGAATTCGCCGAGAACATCACGATCCGGCCCACGCTGGTCACCAACTCGCTGTCGGCGCTGAAGCAGCTGGTCGCCTACGACAACTTCATCACGCTGGTCGGCGAATTCGCGGCGTACCGCGAGATCAGCGCCGGCAGCCTGGTGGCCGTGCCGATCCGGCACCCGCTGTTCCGGGGCACCCAGGCGCGCTTGCTGGTGAAGGCGGGACGGCCGTTGCCTGCGGCGGCGCTGGAGGTGCTTGAACATATCTCGCAGCGCATGTCGATGTTCGCCGCGTCGCCTCGACAATCAACGTGACGGTTCTAGTAGAAAATTTCTCTTGTAATGAGATCGATTCCCATTTACCATTCGATCACTGCCTGACGCACGGTGCTTCACCAGCCAGCCAGGCAGTCCGGCCAGATCCATGGCCGCCGCGGTACGCGGCACCGCCGGGGCGCTGGCAGGGACAAGAGAATTTCCGGATGCCGCAGCGCGGCGTTCGACACCGACTTTTGTGGGGACCGCTCCGTCACGCGGAGCGTTTGGCAGTAGCCAGTCTTCGGAAGATCGGGAAAGCAACCAGACCCCGCTTTCCCGATCGCGTCTTCCGCAGGCAAGCCAAGCCGCCTTTTTATTCCGCGCGCCGTGCAGGCACGGCGCGCCGCCAGGGACGACGGGCGCAACTGCTTTGCCGGCCCTGGCGCTTCCAGCCTGAAATCCCGCCAAGCCACAGACGCCGTCCCGCGCGCGGCGCCAGGCAGGGCGCCGCCCTGCCCCGGCGGGGCAACAGCCGGAGCAAGCCCATGTCATCCGCCATGCCATTCGAGAGGCCCGACCCGATCCACCTGAAGCGCGCCGGCCTGAAGGCCACCTCGCCGCGCATGCGGATCCTTGAAGTGTTTCGCACCAGCGCCCGGCGCCACCTGAGCGCGGAAGACGTCTATCGCATCCTGCTGACGCAGGACGAGGACGCGGGGCTGTCGACGGTGTACCGCGTGCTCAACCAACTGGTGCAGGCCGACATCCTGCTGCGCCACAGCTTCGAGTCCGACCACGCCGTATTCGAACTCAACGAAGGCGGCCACCATGACCACCTGATCTGCGTCGCCTGCGGCCGCGTGGAAGAATTCCGCGACGAAAGCATCGAGCAGCGCCAGCGCCAGGTGGCGGCCGACAACGCCTTTGTCTTGCGCGAGCACATGCTGGTGCTTTACGGCATTTGCCCTGCATGCCGTGCCAGTGCCACCGAAGACGAACGCATGCCGGCCTTGCCAGCCGGGGCCTGAGCGCCCTGCGCAAGCGCTCCGGCGAGACCGCCGCCGCATACCGCGCACCTGACGGAGCCATCCATGGCGCGCCTGACCAAGCCGCTGTCCGAACTCAAACGCCTGCTCAGCCTGTGCCTGCGGCAGGAACCCGGCTGCCACGACTGCCAGCTGCGCGCCGTATGCGTGCACCGGCCGGACCATACCGGCTGCAACTGGAGCGCCGAAGTCGATTTCCCCGAACGCACGGAGGCCGATGCCGTGCGTCACCTGCGCCAGGCGCGGCGTGTGGTGATGATGGTGCGCGAGCAGTACAACGTGGCCGCCGGGGCGGCGGTGGGATCGCGGGCGGCGCACACATAGACATCCTGGCGACGCCTTGCGGCGAGAAACGGAAAATCAGTATGGGCAGTTCAGTGCATCAACGACCAGGCACCGCCTGTCCCTGCGCCGTCGCCTTAGCCCCCGCCACCGGCCGCAACACCAGCCACACTGCCACCCCGATCAGCACACCGCCCACCGCATACGCCCACGACAGCGCCTCGCCCAGGAACAGCGCGCCCCAGACGATGCCGAATGGCGGGATCAGGAAGGTGACGGTCAGCGAGCGCACCGGGCCGAGATCGGCAATCAGCCGGTAGTAGAGGATGTAGGCGAGCGCCGTGCACACGACGCCCAGCCCGAGCATGGCCGCCCACACGCCGGCGCCGGCTGCGGGCAGCGTGTTATGGCGCCAGAGCGCCGCAACGCAGAACGGCAGCAGGAACAGCGTCGCACCCACCATGCTGCCGGCGGCCACCAGGCGGCTGTCGAGCCCGCCGCGCTCGGTGATCCAGCGCCGGGCCAGGAAGCCGGCCAGGCCGTAGCAGGCGGTGGCCACCAGGCACGCCAGCGCGCCCAGCAGCACGTCCAGCGAGAATGCCACCGGCCCGGTGCGCGTCAGCACCGCTACCCCGGCCACGCCCAGCAGCACGCCCAGCGCCTTGGCGCGCGTGAGCCGTTCGGAGAAGGCCACCGCGCCGATCAACACGCCCATCAGCGGTGTCATGGCGTTGAACACCGCCGAATAGCCCGCCGGCAGCCACAGCGCCGCGATCGCGTACATCACGAACGGGATGCCGGAATTGACCACCCCCAGCACCAGCACCGCGCGCCATTTGCCGCGCATGTCCCAGCGCAGCCGCAGCAGCGGCAGGCAGGCGGCCAGCGTGACGGCGCCGATCAGGACCCGTACGAAGGCCGTCGGCATCGGTCCCAGCACCGGCGCGCCGATGCGGATAAACAGGAAACTGGCGCCCCAGATGGCAGCCAGGGCAAGCAGTCGGGCGAGATCGGCGAGTTTCATGGCGGTGAAAGTAGCGCTGGACAGGCCAGGGCGGTGAGGGGGTTGGCGCGATTTGACCCCTGTCCGGGGCGTGCCGCAAGCTGGTTTCGGACCTGTGCCTCGGCCGGTTATTGCACCGGCATCGCCAGCTGAGCAGGTTTTTTTATTCGCCGTTGACTGATCTACAACGGTGTTAGGCGACGTTTTCAGCACAATGTCACACAAAAACAACTCGATTTCTACAAAGTGCCTGCACTCATACCCCCCGCAGGAGGGGGAGTTGATACGGATACGTGACAAGCCGCATTCGATTAAATTAAACTCTGGTCTGCGCCAGAGTTAATTGACCCCTCCGACGCATTCCCGACAAGCCGCCAGGACTCTGGCGGCTTCTTTTTTTGTACGGCCGGTAAAATGCGTACCTTCCGGCGCCGCCCGTTACCGCTGCGCCGTGGCGAACCTTCCGCCCACGTGCTCCCAGTCGCACAACGTCTGCAATCCCAAACATCCGAAACGCCACCCGCGTCAACCATCGCCGCGGCTGCCGCGTTGCCAGCCACATGAAACGACAGTTCCTTGGCCTGCTAGCCCGCGTCTACGTCCTCCAATTCGCCCTCGAAGTCCCGGCCACAGTGGCGATGCTCGCCGACATGCTGCTGGAGTACGGCTTCCAGGTCGATATCGGCACCGTGCGCCCGTTGCTGCGCGCGCTGCAGATGGAAGGCTACCTGGAAAGCGTGCTCCGCGACGGCATCGGCCGCGTCTACCAGCTGACCGAGCGCGGCCGAGAAGAACTGCAGTCCAGCCGCCAGCGCATCGACGACCTGTACCGCCGCCTGCACGCCGACGGGCCGGACACAGCCGAAGCGCCGCGCGAGGTCTGAACCCGACCAGGGCGACAAGGACAACGGCAATGACAGCACGCAACCGTACCCGTTTCTGCGGAGCCCGCCCGCGCCATCCGTTGCGCGGATTCGCCCCGCTGACCCCTCCTCAGCCCTCCCTTCGTAGCACTTGCGCCGTTCGGCCGGAATGCGGTCGCGGTTGGCGCTGGCCGAGTCAAAGTCGTTCCTGATCGGGCCCTTCCAGTAGCCGGCAAGTTGCTGGCAGATCGCCCGGGGGCTTACGGCTCGCGCAACTCGGCGCCGTTCACCGGCACCGGCACCGGGATCCGCTCGTCAAACCCGGCTTCCAGCAGTTCCCTCAGCGCCTGCGGTGGCACCGCCTGGCAGAACAGGAACCCCTGCGCCCCATCGCACCCCTGCTCCCGCAGGAAGGCAAACTGCGCCGCGGTTTCCACGCCTTCGGCGATCACCTTGAGGTGCAGCTGGTGGCCCAGCGCGATGATCGCCGCTGCCACCGCCTGGTCGTGGCCGGGCGCGTCGACGTCGTCGACAAAGGACTTGTCGATCTTCAGCCGGCTGATCGGCAGCCGCGTCAGGT
Source organism: Cupriavidus sp. PB-02 (assembly GCF_058252315.1). Taxonomy (NCBI): domain Bacteria; kingdom Pseudomonadati; phylum Pseudomonadota; class Betaproteobacteria; order Burkholderiales; family Burkholderiaceae; genus Cupriavidus; species Cupriavidus sp. PB-02. Next base: position 99,828 of record NZ_CM177695.1, on the reverse strand, counting down.
AGTTCAGCCCGGAGTAGCCGGTGCCGAAGTCGTCGATCGACAGCCCCACGCCCAGCTCGCGCAGGCGGCGGAAGGTCTCGATGGTGGTCTCGCCGCCGTCGACCAGGATGCCTTCGGTGACCTCGATCACCAGCCCCTGCGGCGGCAGGCCGGCCTCCCGCAGGCAGCGCGCCACGGTGTCGGGGAAGTTGGCCTGGCGCAGCTGCAGCGGCGAGATATTGACCGCCACCTCGATGTCGCGGCCGAGCGCCTGGCGCAGGGCCTGGATCTCGCGGCAGGCAGTGGCCAGGGTCCATTCGCCAAGCGGCGCGACCAGGCCGCTCTGCTCCGCGATGGGGATGAACTCTGACGGCTGCATCGGGCCCCGTTCCGGGGTGTCCCAGGCAATCAGCGCTTCCACGCCCGTGATCGCAAGCGTGGCGGTATCGACGATGGGCTGGTAGCGCAGGCGGAACTCATTGCCGGCCAGCGCGCGGCGCAGCAGCCCTTCGATGGTGAAGCGCGCCAGCGAGGCCTCGGCCATTTCGCTGGCAAAGCGGCGCAGCTGCGCGCGCCCGCCCTGCTTGGCGGCGTAGACGGCCGCATCGGCGCACTTGAGCAGCTCGGTCAGGGTATCGCCGTCGTCCGGGAACACCGCCATGCCGATCGACGCCGTCCCGCGCAAGCGCTGGCCGCCGGCCTGCAGTTCTTCATTGATGCGCGCCTGGATCTTGGCGGCGATCAGCTCGGCTTCGCTGTCATGGCGCAGGCCGCCCAGCACCACGCCGAATTCATCGCCGCCCATGCGCGCCACCAGGTCGCCCTGGCGCACCGCACCCTTGAGGCGGTCGGCCATGGTGCGCAGCACGTCGTCGCCGACCGGATGCCCCAGCGAATCGTTGATGTGCTTGAAGTGGTCCAGGTCGAGCAGCAGCAGCGCCACGCGCTCGCCGTGGCGGCGCGCGTGCAGCAGCAGCGGCTGTGCGCGCTCGTTCAGTTCTGCGCGATTGGGCAGGCCGGTGAGGGGGTCGTGCAGCGCGAGATGGCGGATGTATTCGTCCACGCGGCGGCGTTCGGTCAGGTCGTAGGCGATGGCCTGGTAGCCCGCCGACGGCGCGGGCGGCACGGTCGCGTCCTCCGTGGGCAACGCGGCCGGATCCGCAGGCGCCGGCAACGCGGCCACCGTCATCTGCACCGGCATGCGCGAGCCGCCCTTGCGCACCCAGGTCCACTCGCGTTCGTCGCGCAGGCCCAGCCGCGCCTTGGCCACCAGCGCGGGCAGGCCGCCGGGGACCGGCTCGCCCAGTTCGTGCGCGAGGGCTCGCGCATGGGCTGCCAGTTCGTCGGCTACGTGTAGCCCGGTCATGCGCATGCGGCCCACCAGCTCGGCCGCGGTGTACCAGAGCATGCGCTCGCCCGCGGGGTTGATGCCGGTGATCAGGCCGTCTTCGTCGAACGTGATTACGCAGAACGCGGCATGCTCGAGCAGCCCGGTGTAGCGCGCTGCCTGCAACGCGCGGTCTTGCTGTGCCTGGCGCTCGGGCTGCAGGTCCGTGACCGCCCACAGCCGGTGCGCGGCGCCGCCTTCGGCGCCCGGCAGCCGGGCCGCGCCGGCGCGCAGCGCGAAGCGGCCGCCGTCGTCGCGCACGCCGGTCAGTTCGCGGTGCGCGGCGGGCAACGCCGCCGCGCCACTGGGGACCACGCCGGCGGCGCCGGGTACGAGGGTGTCGAGGCTGCGCCCGGCAAGCGCGCCGGGAGCGGTGCCGAACAGTTGCCCGGCGCGCTCGCTGGCACGCACCACCACGCCCTGCGCATCGGTCAGGATAAAACCGTCCGCGGCTTGCGCCATGCAGGCCTGCAGCATCGCGCTGTCGTCCTCCCAGGCATGGACGGCCTGCGCTTCGCGTTGCCGCGCGGTGCGGCGCTGGCGGGCCAGCGCGTAAGTGAGCCAGGCCAGCAGCACGGTGACCAGCGAGCCCGCAGCCAGCGTCAGGCGGGCCTGCCGCTGGCCGTACCCGGCTTCGAAGGCGGGGCGGGTGGCGCCGCGCAGCGTCCAGGTGCCGCCGCCGTACTGGATCAAGCGTTCGCCGCGCAGCCACGGGGCGCTGCCGTCGTCGCGGCGCTCGCCCTCGGTCGGTTCGCCGGACAGCAGCGCACCGGGCACGCCGGGGCTGCCTTCATGCAGCGACAGCTCCAGTTCGGCAGCCGCCGGCCCACTGACCGCGCGCATCAGGTCGCCCAGGCGCAGCGACACGTAGACATAGCCCACCACCGCCTGGCGCCGCTGCGCCACCGTGCTGACCGCCACGCCGCCGCCATAGACCGGCAGGAATACCAGGGCGCCGTGCTGCTGTACCGAGGCTTCGGATTCGCGGATCAGTTCGAGCCGGCGCGTGAGCCGCGGTTCGCCGCTGTCGCGGGCGGCCTCCAGCGCGGCGCGCCGGGTCGGCTCGGAAAGCATGTCGAAGCCCACGGCGCGGGCGTTCCTGCCCGCCAGCGGTTCGATATAGAGGATCGGCGCATACAGGTCGCGCGGACCGGGGGGATGGATCTCGTAGCTGGCCAGTCCGTCGGCGCGCGCGGCCTGCACCAGCCGCACGGAATGCTGCGGCGTCGTCAGCGGGGCGTAGCCGATCGCCTGGGTGCCGGCGGGCAGTTCGTCGAGCTGGGCGGTATAGAGGTAGTTGCGCCACTGCGCACGCGAGGTGGCGGGATTGGCCGTGATCAGGCCGGCCACGCCGCGCAGCAGGCGTTCGTTGTCCAGCATGCGCTCGCGCAGCGCGCTGCCGGCCTGCCCCAGCAGCACGTCGAAACGCTGCTGCGCCAGCTGGTGCTCCAGCTGCTGCGCCTGGCGCCATGCTCCCGCCGTCAGCAACGCACCGCCGGCCGCGACCAGCAGCGACAGCAAGGCAGGGGAAAGCGCAGTCAGTCTCATGGTCGATCGGTTACGGCGTGCGCGGAGGTCGCGCCTGCCGCGAGTTTGCACGCGGGCCTGGGGCTCGATAGTGCGGGCCGGGTAGTGCGCGCCGCCGCGCGCATGCCTGAGCCGCGCATCACCACGTGCCTGCGCCGCATGCCCCGTATTCACGCGGCACTATACCGTGGCCCGCCTTGCCAGCACACCCCCCACCCGGCTAGCTGGACACCGGCCGCCTTGCACGCCCTTGACACCGCTCGGGGGATCACAACACCAGGGGGCTACTGTCAAACCCGCCTTGTCAAACCCGGTTTGCCCGCCTGCCCCGTCGCGGCGCGGTATGGTAGGGTTGCATCGGAGGCGCCCCCCCGAGACGCGCGTCTGCAGTCACCGACTGGCCGCTGCATCGCACCGCCCCCCACCGCGCCCGCCCGGGCCACGCCATACCGGTTTGCGCTCAACCTGCGCCCACCCTCGCGCCCACATGCCTGTCTACACGCCCACGCTGAAAGCGCGCATTGCGATCATTACCACCGTGCTCGCCGCGGTGTTCGGCACCGGCATTATCCTGGCCGCCCTGTACGATGCGCACCGCGACCTGCATGCTGCACTGCAGGACCAGCAGGATTCCGTCGTCAAGCTGACCGCCGACCAGCTCGACACCGCCATGCACGACCGCATCATGCTGTTGTCGCACCAGGCCGACCAGCTCGGCGGTATCCTCGCGCAAGCGCACGGGACCCAGGCCGCCGCGGTACGGCAGCGCGCCCTGGATACGCTGGCGGCGGCGATCCCCGTGCCTGCCGCGTTCAACGCGCTGCTGGTCGCCGACACGCAAGGCAACATCGTCAGCAGCACTGGCCCGCCCACGGAGGTGAGCGACCGCGGCTACTTCCGCGAGGCCGCGCGCACGCTGGCGCCGGTGGTCTCAGCGCCGATCCGCTCGCGCACCACCGGCCAGCTCGGGGTGATTGTGACCGTGCCGGTGCTGTCGCCGCAGAAGACCTTCACCGGCCTGGTGGGCGGGTGGCTGGACATGTCCAGCAGCAATTTCCTGGTCGAGATCCTGCACAACCGGCTGGGCACCACCGGCTACTACTGCCTCGTGTCAGCCGGGCGCGAGCCGGTCTATATCCGCCACCCAGACCCGGCGCAGGCGCGCCAGCCGGCGCTGCCCGTGAACGACACCTGCGGCGAGGACGACAGCCCTGCGCCGCTGGAATTCCTCACGCCGGCGCGGCCGGTGATCGCGCGCTACCTGATGTCGACCACGGGCTGGGAACTGGTGGCGCTGCTGCCCGCGCGCGAAGCCTACGCGCCGCTGCACCAGATGCAGCAGCGCTTCCTCGGCCTGGCCGGGCTGGCCATGGCCGCGGTGGCCGTGCTGATCTGGCTGGCGATACGCCGCCAGCTGGCACCGCTCACGCGGCTGCACAAGGTGGTACTGGCCAGCGCCAACGACCTGTCGGCGTTCGAGCGGCTGCCCACGCGCCAGCAGCGCGACGAGATCGGCGACCTGTCGCGCGCCTTCATCAAGCTGATGCGCGACGTACGCGACCGCCGCCAGGCGCTGGACCGCAGCGAGAGGCGCCTGCGCGCGGTGACCGACACGCTGCCGTCGCTGCTGGCCTTTATCGATACCGAGGAGCGCTATGTCTTCAACAACGTGGCCTACGAGCATGTCTTTGGCCTGAAGCTCGAGGAGCTGCGCGGCAAGCCGATGCGCGAGGTGCTGGGCGAGGTCCGCTACGCGCGCGCGCAGCCGTTCCTGGAACGCGCGCTGGCGGGCGCGGCCGTGATCTTCGAGTCCGAGGACAACGATCCCGAATACCACTGCATGGAAACCAGCTTCCGGCCGGAATGGAGCGCGGACGGCAGCGAGGTGGTGGGCGTGCACATCCACGTGCAGGACATCACCCAGCGCAAACTGGAGACGCAGCGCCTGGCGCGCATGTCCCGCACCGATCACCTGACGCAGCTGATGAACCGCAGCGCGTTCGAAGGCCAGCTGCAGGCGGCCATGGCGCGCAGCCGCGAGCACGGCACGCTGATGGCGCTGCTGTACCTCGACATGGACCGCTTCAAGGCCGTCAACGACATCCACGGGCATGCCGCGGGCGACCTGCTGCTGCAGGCGTTTGCGCAACGTGTGCGCGCCTGCGTGCGCGAGGCCGACTCCGTCGCCCGGTTGGGGGGCGACGAGTTCGCAGTGGTGCTGGAGGCGATCGTGCAGCCCGGCGTGGCCCGCCGCGTGGCCGAGGCCATCCTGCAGACGATGGACGAGCCATTCCACTTCGACGGTGCGACAGCCGACGTCGACGTGAGCATTGGCGTGGCCCTCTACAACGGCGGGCCGGTGCAGGACCGCGAACTGATGCGCCTGGCGGACGTGCTGCTGTACCGCGCCAAGGGCGCGGGCCGCGGCCGCTTCGAGATCGGCCCGCCGGAACTGGCCGGCGAGCTCAACCCGCACTAAGCAGTGCCCCAGTTAGCCCTCAGTGGATGGTGCCACCCGGCTTGCCCGGCGCCGGGCCTGAACCTGCCTCGCCCGCCCCTTCCGGCTCGAACGGCACGTGGCGTCCGTCGCTGGACTGGTAGCCGAGCTGCGCATCCGCGCCCAGCATCTTCTCCCACGCGATCATGGCCTGGGCCACCGCGTCGGGCGCGCCCTTGAACACCACCACGTCGTTGCCGCAGTTGGGGCATTCGCCGCCGAACACGGCATCGATGCCGGGCAAGCCCGGCACGTCGAGCGCGTCGAAGGTGCCGAACGCGGTCTTGCAATGCCCGCAGACCAGCTGCGCGGGGCGCAAGGCCTCGATCTTTGCGCGTGCCTGTGCCGCACGCTCCTCGGGAGTACCCCGTCGTTTCGCCTCGCCCATGATTGCCTTCCCTCCCCGTTGCTGCCGGTGTCTGTGTATGCGTCGGCCCGGCCAGTGCGGCCGTGCCGAGCGGATGCCTGTTAGATGCGATGGCAGGGGTGGTGGTGCCCGGCCATTGCGTTGGGTGACGTCCGCGCGGCACGCGGCCCGCCTTCCCGAACGCTTCGCGCTGGCCGCATTGTAACCAGCGCGGCGCTGCAATTACCGGGCCGACAGGATCCTTTCTCGCCTGCTATTGTGGATAACGATGCCCCGAGCGGGCGCGGATGCGCCGCGCCCGGCACCGCGGGCATGCCAGGCCGCACCGCCCGTGCCTGCGCCGTCCCGGCGCGGGCATGCCGCCGCCGGTGCCGGTTTTCACGGTTCCAGCCACCTACCCCCAAGGAGGACGCTTCATGATCCGACCCACCGTGCAGGAAAACGCCGCCCGCTACGCCGACTGCATCGCCGCCTGCAATGCCGCCGCCGCCGCCGCGCTCAAGTGCGCGGCCGCCTGCCTGGAAGAACAGGACGTGCGCAAGATGGCGCGCTGCATCGCGCTGGACATGGATTGCGCCGGCATCGCCCAGCTGGCCGCGTCCTACATGCTGCGCAACAGCGAGTTCGCGCCGCTGGTCTGCGAGGATTGCGCAGAGGTCTGCAAGTGGTGCAAGGAGGAATGCGAGCGCCATGACGCCGAGCATTGCCAGGATTGCGCGCGCGCCTGCGCGGTCTGCATGGAGCAGTGCCTGAAGGCGACCGCGTAGCGCCGCCGCTCAGGCCGGGGCCTGCGCTGCGGGCCCAGCCTGCGCATCCGGCGCGCGTCTGCGCCAGCATCGCTTCGGAGGCGATGCGCATGCGGCCGGAAGGTGATTCGAAGGCAAGGCGGAGGATCCGGCCGGTGCCCGCGCACTGGCCGCGGTGAAGCAGTATCCTAATAGACTGCCCGCACGACCCGGCCCTGGCGCCGGTTCCTGCATCGACGTCGCACAAGCCGCCGCGCTTCCTTGCCAAGGAGTCTGTCCATGTCCGACCCGTCCCCCTCCAACACCCGCATCGAGAAAGACAGCCTTGGCGATGTGCCGGTGCCCGCCGACCACCTGTGGGGCGCGCAGACCGAGCGCTCGCGCCAGAACTTCCGCATCGGCGATGAAAAGATGCCGCCGGCGCTGATCGAGGCCTTTGCCATCCTCAAGCTGTGTGCGGCGCGCGCCAACCGCGAGCTGGGCGTGCTCAAGCCCGAGCTGGCGCAGGCGATCGAACAGGCCGCCGCCGAGGTCATCGAAGGCCGCTGGCCGCAGGAGTTCCCGCTGTCGGTCTGGCAGACGGGCTCCGGCACGCAGACCAACATGAACCTGAACGAGGTCATCGCGAATCGCGCCATTCAATTGCTGGGCGGCGAGGTCGGCAGCAAGAAGCCGGTGCATCCCAACGACCACGTCAACGCCAGCCAGTCCTCCAACGACAGCTTCCCGACCGCGATGCACATCGCCGCCGCGCGCGCGATCCAGCAACAGCTGCTGCCGGCGCTGGAACAGCTGCAGCAGACCTTCGCGCGCAAGGTGGAAGCCTTTGCCGATATCGTCAAGGTCGGCCGCACCCACCTGCAGGACGCGGTGCCGCTGACGCTGGGGCAGGAATTCTCGGGCTACATGACGCAGGTGGCCGATGCGCAGTCGCGCCTGCAGCAGGCCATGTTGCGCGCGATGCCGGTGGCACAGGGCGGCACCGCGGTCGGCACCGGCCTGAACGCGCCGCACGGCTTTGCCGCGGCGTTTGCGCGCGCGCTGGCCGACTACACCGGGCTGCCGTTCGAGCCCGCGCCCAACCGCTATGCCCTGCAGGCTTCGCACGACGCGCTGGCCGACCTGTCGGGAGCGCTCAACACCACGGCCTCGTCGTTCCTGAAGATCGCACGCGACTTCATGCTGCTGGGATCCGGCCCGCGCGCGGGCTTTGCCGAGCTGGTGCTGCCCGCCAACGAGCCGGGCTCGTCGATCATGCCGGGCAAGGTCAACCCGACCCAGGCCGAGGCGCTGGCGATGGTGTGCTGCCGTGTGATCGGCAACCACACCACGGTGACGCTCGCCAACGGGCTGGGCACGCTGGAACTGAATGCCTACAAGCCGGTGATCATCTACAGCCTGCTGCAGTCGGTGTCACTGCTGGCGGGCGCAGCCTCGAGCTTTGCCGAGCATATGGTGGAAGGCGTGGAGGCCGACCGCGAGCGTATCGCCGAGCTGCTGGAGCGCTCGCTGATGCCGGTGACCGCGCTCAATCCGCATATCGGCTACGACAAGGCCGCGGAGATCGCCAAGCTGGCGGTCAAGCGCAACCTGTCGCTGCGCGAGGCGGCGATCGCCTCGGGGCATGTGACCGAGGAACAGTTCGAGCAGTGGATCGACCTGAAGGGGATGACACGGGAAGTGTAGGTTGCGGCATGCGCGGGCGGCGATTGTTAATGAATACTGTCTAATCCGTTCAAACGCCGCCCATTTATCCAAGGGCAACCACCGTCCATGATAGTGGCCATACCTTCTGACAAGGAGCCTGACATGGCCGCTACCCAATCCCACGCAAAAGCTTCCACCCAACGCCGCGCCGCCCTGGTGACCGGCGCCTCCCGCGGCATCGGCCGCGCCATCGCGCTGCGGCTGGCCGCCGACGGCTTCGACGTCGCCATCGGCTATGCCGGCAGCGCCGCGCGGGCCGAAGAGACCGTGGCCGCGGCGCGCGCGGCCGGCGTCAATGCCATCGCCGTCCAGGGCGACGTGGCGCAGGCGCCAGACGTGGCGCGCCTGTTCGACGCCGCGCAGCAGGCCTTCGGCCGGCTCGACGTGGTGGTCAACAGTGCCGGCATCATGCCGCTGGCCCCGGTCGCGCCCGGCAGCCTCGAAGCCTTCGACCAGACTATCGCCACCAACCTGCGCGGCGCCTTCCTGGTGCTGGGTGAAGCCGCGGCGCGCCTGGGCGAAGGCGGGCGCATCGTCGCGCTGTCGACCAGCGTGATCGCGCGCTCGTTCCCGGGCTACGGGGCGTATATCGCCGCCAAGGCGGGCGTGGAAGGACTGGTGCGGGTACTGGCCAACGAGCTGCGCGGGCGCGGCATCACCGTCAACGCGGTGGCTCCGGGGCCGGTGGCCACCGAGCTGTTCCTCGAGGGCAAGTCGGAAGAGCAGGTGGCGCAGCTTTCGAAGGTGGCGCCGCTGGAGCGGCTGGGCACGCCCGAGGACATTGCCGCGGCAGTGTCGTTCCTGGCTGGTCCGGACGGTGGCTGGGTCAATGCGCAGGTACTGCGCGCCAATGGCGGCTTTGCCTGAGATCGCGAGGTCAGCCTAGCCCGGGGGCGGGCTTGAAAAGTCGCAGCGCTGGCGCGCCAGCGACTCCCTCGAATACCCATGGCGCACCCGAAGCTGGTGCTCCACGGCGTCGGCCTGGTCAAGGCAGGCGAATACCAGGTCGTCCTTCACGCGCTGCGACACGCCCTTCAGGCGCGGGGCCTCGTACGCGACCTGGCGCGCGCGGCAGCGCAGGAACAGCAGCGTTTCCTGCGTGGCGGCGACCAGTTGGTCGTGTTCGATCCGCTTGCATTCGACCAGGTCCTGGGCAAGGGCGCTGGCGCCGGCAAAGAGCAATGGCAGGCACGGCCATCGGCGCAACAAGCGGTGCATGGCAAACGGGGGCGCGGTAGGCCAGTTGAGGGTACGGATCGCATCATTGCCCAGACCCGCGCACAGTGCAAGCCACAGCACGCGCAATGACCTGTTGCATCACTCGTTGCATCCCCCGTTACAGCCCCGGCTCGGCCCGGCGCGCGGGCCGCAGGCCGGATACAGTTTCCAGCCAGATGGACAATCGCCCGCCAGCCCTGATGCCACCGTGGCACCGGTCCGGGCTTGCTGCGCCGCAACATATCCAAGGGGTGGGCAGGCCTGTACGATCACGCTACGCTTTGCCGGCAAATGCGCCGCAGTGCGCGCCAGTTCACGCCCCAGACCGACGGGCTCCCCGCTCGGCCTTCCCCGTGTTCCCCTTGCCGCCCCACCGCTCAGGTGGCCATGCGGCGGCCTGTCCAATGGCCATCCTTCCGGCGTGCGCCGCCAGCTACTGCGAAGCGGGACCTGACCCGCGGTTGCCCCGCACCGCCCTGACTGCAAGACAACAACATGACCGATCTCACCGCTAACCCCGCCCAGACGGCCGGCCCGAGCCCCGATGAAGTGCGCAAGCGCGTCTACGCCATCGTCGCCGCCTCCTCGGGCAACCTGGTCGAATGGTTCGACTTCTACGTCTATGCCTTCTGCGCGATCTATTTCGCGCCGTCGTTCTTCCCCAAGTCCGATCCCACCGCGCAGCTGCTGAACACCGCGGGCGTGTTTGCAGCCGGCTTCCTGATGCGGCCCATCGGCGGCTGGCTGTTCGGCACCATCGCCGACCGCCACGGGCGCAAGAACTCGATGCTGATCTCGGTGATCATGATGTGCGCGGGCTCGCTGCTGATCGCCTGCCTGCCCACCTATCACAGCATTGGCAACTGGGCGCCGGCGCTGCTGCTGCTCGCGCGCCTGATCCAGGGCTTGTCGGTCGGCGGTGAATACGGCACCACCGCCACTTATATGAGCGAGGTGGCGCTGCGCGGCCGGCGCGGCTTCTTCTCGTCGTTCCAGTATGTGACGCTGATCGGCGGCCAGTTGCTGGCGGTGCTGGTGGTGGTGATCCTGCAGCAGCTGCTGGACGAGTCCGAACTCAAGACGTGGGGCTGGCGCATCCCGTTCGTGGTCGGCGCGATCACCGCGGTAGTGGCGCTGTTCCTGCGCCGCACGCTGCATGAGACCTCGTCGGCGGCCAGCCGTGGCAGCAAGGAGGCCGGCAGCGTGGCCGAGCTGTTCCGCAACCACAAGGCGGCCTTCTTCACGGTGCTGGGCTATACCGCGGGTGGTTCGCTGATTTTCTACACCTTCACCACGTACATGCAGAAGTACCTGGTCAACACCGCCGGCATGTCGATCAAAACCGCCAGCTATGTGATGACGGCGTGCCTGTTCCTGTACATGTGCATGCAGCCGGTGTTCGGTGCACTGTCCGATCGTATCGGCCGGCGCAACAACATGCTGATGTTCGGCGCGCTGGGCACGCTTTGCACGGTGCCGATCCTGACCGCGCTGGGCACGGTCAGCAGCCCGGAACTGGCCTTCGTGCTGATCGCCGTGGCGCTGGCCATCGTCAGCTTCTACACCTCGATCAGCGGCATCGTGAAGGCGGAGATGTTCCCGCCCGAGGTGCGCGCGCTGGGCGTGGGCCTGGCCTACGCGATCGCCAACGCGATCTTCGGCGGCTCGGCCGAGTATGTGGCGCTGGGCATGAAGACGCTCGGCCACGAGACCGCGTTCTACTGGTACGTGACCGCGATGATGGTGATCGCCTTCTTCGTCAGCCTGCGCCTGCCGCGCCAGGCGAAGTACCTGCACCACGAGCACTGAGCCAGGTGCGGCGCAATGCTGCGCAACGCCGGCGCCGGACCCTCACGCCGGCATGGCAATATACGGGGCGGCAACCGCCAGGCGCCGCCGCCCGCCCTGTATCCCATCACCCAAGCCATGGATCTCAACGCCCTGCGCCTGTTCGTCGATATCGTCGACGCGGGCAACCTGAGCGCGGCCGCGCGCAAGCTCAAGATGACGCGCGCCAATGTCAGCTACCGGCTGAAGGCGCTCGAAGAAGAGCTTGGCGTGCAGCTGCTGCGGCGGACCACCCGCCATGTCGAGCCGACCCCGATCGGCGCCGGGCTGTACGAGCACGGCCGCAATATCCTGGGTGAAGTGGCGGCGGCCAATGCGCTGATCAGCAATATGGGCAAGAGCCTGCAGGGCCATGTGAGGCTCTCGGTGCCCACAGGGCTGGGGCATACGCTGCTGTCGCCGCTGCTGGTGCTGTTCAAGCAGCGCTATCCCGACATCACGCTTGACGTCATGTTCGACAACCGCGTGCACAACCTGGTGTCCGAGGATGTAGACGTGGCGCTGCGCATTATCTCCACACCGCCCGATTCGGTGATCGCCACGGAAATTGGCGAAGTCGACTGGATCGTGTGCGCGTCGCCGGGGTATCTCGCCGCGCATCCCGCGCCGAAGGCACTCACCGGGCTGCAAGGACATGCGATCGTCTGCGCGTCGCCGGAGGGCCAGAAGCTCAAGGCATCGGGCACGCGGCTGGATGGCGATGAAGGCCATGACGCGAAAGAAGCCCGCGAGCAGGTAGTGCTCGAACCGACGCTCACCTCGGAAAACTTTGCCTTCCTGAAGGAATCGGTGCTGGCAGACCTGGGGATCGGCATTCTCCCGATCTATGCGATCGGCGCCGAACTGGAAAGTGGCGCACTGGTGTCGCTGCTGTCCGACTACCGCATCAGCGTGTTCGGCAGCCGGCTCTATATGCTGACCATGCCCAACCGCTACCAGACGCTGGCCACGCGCTACCTGCTCAACTTCCTCAAGACCGAGCTGCAGGCGGTGTGGCCGCGGCTGCACCGGTAGCCAGGGCGTTGCCGTGTCGCCACGTTGGGCGTGCTGACAGGCACTATATTAAGAGCACAAGGATAATCGTAGACGCATCCGACTGAATCTGAGGAGCTACCATGGCCCTGGCTAGCACGCTCGCAAACTGCCTGAGCAGCAAGAATACCCAGTACGACATCATTCGCCATCCCTACACCCTCAGCAGCATGGCCACTGCCGAGGCTGCGCACGTTCCCGGAGACCGACTGGCCAAGACGCTGTTGCTCGAGGATGACCGCGGCTATGTCGCCGCCGTGATCCCGTCGAGCCACCACCTGCAGATGGCCGCCATCTGCGAACAGACCGGACGCAACCTGGTACTGGCACACGAGGACGAGATCCGCGAGATCTTCAAGGACTGCGACCTCGGCGCGATCCCGCCGGTGGCAATGGCCTACGGCATGCAGACCTATGTGGACGACAGCCTGATGAAGCAGCCCGAAGTCTATTTCGAGGGCGGCGACCACCAGGAACTGGTCCACATGAGCGGGGAGCAATTCTCGCAGCTGATGTCGGATGCCAGTCACGGGCAGTTCTCGCGCCGCATGATGTAGCGATAGCGGCGCACTGTCGCCACGGACCACTGTCCGCGTGCGGCACGCGGCCACCATGGCGGGCTGAGCGCCCGCGTGGTGGCCGTTTTTCATTCTGCCGACAGGCTTGCTATTTGCGCCCGCTGCAGTCGAGCTTGTACCGGCCCAGCACGGCCATGCCCTGCCGCAGCACCAGTCCGACTTCACACTCGCTGCCGGGCGGTTGCGAGACCGTCAGCGACGACACGCGCGTGGGCTGCCCGGGCACCACGTGCAGCGTGCCGGCCTGCGCCAGCGATGACGCCGCATTGCCGCTGCGCGCGCGCAGCTTGAGCTCGTACTGCAGGTCCGCCTCCTGCGCCGAAGCGACATAAGGCACGACCTGCGCCATGCCGTTGGCCGACTGGATATCCAGCCATACCTGCAAATTCATGTCGGCTTGCATGGTTGCTCCCTTGGCAGAGGCGTTGCCCCGTCAGCGGTCCGGCAGCGCCGGCGCGCTGTCGTCCTTCAGATCCACGCCCGAACGCCCCAGCGCCGCCGCGCCGCGCAGCAGGAAGGCGAGCCGGTCGGCCGCCTGCGCGTACGCGAGGCCTTCCGGCCGCACATTGGAAATGCAGTTGCGCTCGGCATCGGTGCGGCCCACGCGCGGCGCATAGGTCAGGTAGATGCCGAGACTGTCCGGCGAACTCAGCCCCGGCCGTTCGCCGATCAGCATCACCACCTGGCGCGCGCCGAGCAATTCGCCGATCTCGTCGCCCAGTGCCACGCGCGACTGCTCGGCAACCACCACCGGTCCGATGCGCCACGAAGGCGGCAGGCGCTGGCGCGTGGCGTCGAGCAGCGGCAGCGCGTGTGTCTGCGTGGCAAGTGCGGAGAGGCCGTCGGCGATGACGAAGACTACGTCAGGGGCTTCGGCCGCCTGCAACGCGGCCAGCCTGTCGCGGCTGGCATCGTCAAGGCGCCGGCCCAGGTCCGGGCGCCGCAGGTAGTGCGTGCGGTCCGGCGCCGCGCTGTGCACGGCGACATGCTGCAGCCTGGTGGTGTCCAGCGCCGCGGTGACCGCGCCCACGTCCAGCGGCAGGTGCACCGCATCGCGCGCCTGCGCATGCGCCAGGCCGAAGGCCAGCACGGCATCGGTGGTCTGGCTGTGGCCGGTGCGGCCCAGCGCGACGCGCGCGCGCGTGAACTGGCGCAGGCGCTGCCATGGGTCGGTATCCGAGGTGGCGGTGGTGGCGGGCGTGTGCCCGGACATGGCGTCGCGGGAAGGAGGATGGCGTTTGGCCGGCATGGCGCTGGATATTCAGAGACTGTGCGCCATCTGCAGCAGCGGCTGGCGGGCGGCGGGCTCGAGCAGCCGGCCGCTGGCATCGGCAATGCCCATGCGCTGCAGCCACACCTCGAACTCCGGTGCGGGGCGCAGCCCCAGCACCTCGCGCAGGTACAGCGCATCGTGGAACGAGGTGCTCTGGTAGTTCAGCATGATGTCGTCCGCACCTGGCACCCCCATGATGAAGTTGATGCCGGCCACGCCGAACAGCGTCAGCAGCGTATCCATATCGTCCTGGTCGGCCTCGGCATGGTTGGTGTAGCAGACGTCGCAGCCCATCGGCACGCCCATCAGCTTGCCGCAGAAGTGGTCCTCCAGTCCGGCGCGGATGATCTGCTTGCCGTCGTACAGGTACTCAGGCCCGATAAAGCCGACCACCGTATTGACCAGCAGCGGCGAGAACGCGCGCGCCACCGCGTAGGCGCGCGCCTCCATGGTCTGCTGGTCGACGCCATGGTGCGCGTTGGCCGACAGGGCGCTGCCCTGGCCGGTTTCGAAGTACATCAGGTTGTCGCCCACGGTGCCACGCGCCAGCGCCTGCGCGGCATCGTGCGCCTGCGCCAGCAGCGACAGGCTGATGCCGAAGGCCGCATTGGCACGCTCGCTGCCGGCCACCGACTGGAACACCAGGTCCACCGGCGCGCCCTGGTCCAGCGCGCGCAGCGTGTTGGTGACATGGGTCAGCACGCAGGACTGCGTGGGGATGTCATAGCGGCTGCGCAGCTCGTCGATCATGCGCAGCAGCGAGACGATGGCGCCGAGGTTGTCCGAGGCCGGATTGACGCCGATGGTGGCATCGCCGCAGCCATACAGCAGCCCGTCGATGATCGACGCGGCGATGCCCTTGGGATCGTCGGTCGGGTGGTTGGGCTGCAGCCGCACCGACAATCGGCCAGGCAACCCGACGGTGCTGCGAAAGCGCGTCACCACCTGGCACTTGCGCGCCACCGCCACCAGGTCCTGGTTGCGCATCAGCTTGCTGACCGCCGCGGCCATCTCCGGGGTGATGCCCGGCGCCACGCGCGCCAGCGTTGCGCTGTCGGTCTCGTGCAGCAGCAGCCAGTTGCGCAGGTCGCCCACGGTGCTGGCGCCGATCGCCGCAAAGGCCGTGGCATCGTGGCGGTCCATGATCAGCCGCGTGATCTCGTCGTCCTCGTACGGCACCAGCGCCTCATTGAGGAACTGCGCGAGCGGCACCTCGGCCAGCGCCAAGCGGGCGGCCATCCGCTCCTGTTCGCTCTCGGCGGCGATGCCGGCCAGCGCGTCGCCGGAACGCGCCGGGCTGGCCTTGGCCAGCAGCGTGCGCAGGTCGGCAAAGACATGGCGATGGGTGCCGATGGTGTGGGTGTAGGCCATGCGTCGGGTTCCGTGCTGGGACTGCGACTTGAAGGGCTTGGTGGGGCCGGGCCTTGCGGGTGCCGGTCTTCCAAATATAGTCACTCTTTGCGCACGTGGCCCGCTTGGGGTCGGCGGCGCGCCGGTGGCGACGCTTGACGGTCAGCAAATCCCGTGCCTGTGGCGCAAGACAGACGGCGTCGAGCGAACAGCGGTCGCATTTCTATGCTATGTCGTGCAGCGGGCATCGCTGATGTTGCTTCTGTTCGAAGCACTTCAATGATGGCCACTTCCAGCGATAAGCTCCCCACCGGCAATGGAGCGCCTGACAGCCCTCATAATAAGCGTCGGGTTCAACCATAGCCCGCCAGCCATAACCGCCACACGCGGCGAAGCGACTTAAACACCCAGCCGGAGACCTTAAATGAAAGACCCCGACCCGCCCACCGTCCCGCGCCTGCTGCCAGCCGCGTGGTACAGCGTCGGCGCCGTCGCCTACCTGCTGACCGCCCTGGCGCTCTGGACCGTGCTCCAGGCCAACCTGGTGGCCGCGCTGCTCTCCGGCCTGCTGCTGTATTCGTTGGTCGACGTCCTCGCACCGCGGCTGATGCGGTTGCACCAGCGGCACGACGCGCTCGCGGTGTTGATATTGTCGGCGTTGATCCTGCTCGGGCTGTCGCTGGCGGGCTGGCTGCTGGTGCGCTTTGTCAGCGGTGAGGGCAATACGCTGGACGGGCTGCTGAACCATGTGGCGGATATCATCGACCAGTCGCGCGGTCGCTTGCCGCCCTGGGTGAGCGATGCGCTGCCCAATGGCGTGGACGAGCTGGCCAACACGCTGATCGAGACGCTGCGTGCGCATGCCGCCATGGCCCAGAAGCTCGGGGCCGAGGTACTGCGCACCTTGGTGCATATCCTGATCGGACTGGTGATCGGTGCAATGGTGGCGCTGTACCGAGCGGTGGCGCGTCCCAACCGCCGGCCGCTGGCGACGGCGCTGGTGGCGCGGGCACGTACGCTGCAGCAGGCGTTCTCTCAGTTTATCTTTGCGCAGATCCAGATCTCGACGATCAACACGGTGCTGACCTCGATCTACCTGCTGCTGGTGCTGCCGCTGTTTGACGTGCACCTGCCGCTGACGAAGACGCTGGTGGTGATCACCTTTATTGCCGGCCTGCTGCCGGTGCTGGGGAACCTGATCTCGAATACCGCCATCGTGGTGGCGTCGCTGTCGGTGTCGCTGCCGATCGCGGTGGGATCGCTGGTGTTCCTGGTGGTGATCCACAAGCTGGAGTACTTCCTGAACGCGCGCATCATCGGCGCGCGCATCCAGGCGGCAGCGTGGGAGCTGTTGATAGTGATGCTGCTGATGGAGACGCTGTTCGGCATCCCGGGCGTGATTGCCGGGCCGATTTTCTATGCCTACCTGAAGCGGGAACTGGCGGGCGCCGGATTGGTGTAAATGCCGCGCCCGGCACGCCAGGCTCGTGGTTGGACCACTATCGGCTCGGAACTCTCTGGCGACCTAGGCGCCGTCGTCCTGCTCGACCCGGCTGCGTACGAAATCGATGTGCGTCTGCATCGCCGTGCGCGCCTCTTCCGGCCGGCGCGCGCAGATGGCGTCGCACAGGGTGCGGTGCTGCAATAGCAGCAGGTCCGAAGCGCTGTCGTCCTGTTCGCGCAGGCCGGTGCCGTTGATGGTGATGTGTTCGCGCAGCATGCCGATCACGCTGGTATGCAGGTGCAGGAACATGGTGTTGTGCGACGCCAGCGCGATGGCGTCGTGCAGGCGGGCGTCGGCATTGGCTTCGGCCTCTTTGTGGTCGGCGGCGCGCGCGCGTTCGAGCTCGGCCATCAGCGCGCGGATGCGCTTGACGTCGGCCGCGTCGGCGCGCAGCGCGGCGAAGTAGGCGGTGGCACCTTCCAGCACCCGGCGGAATTCCAGGATGTCATCGCGCAGCGCAGGGTGGTCGGCCACCAGTTGCCCCCAGGGCGAGGCAATCCCGGCACGCAGCTGGTCGGTGGCGTAGACGCCGGCGCCGCGCCGGCTCTGCAGCAGGCCCCGCGCGGCCAGGCGCTGGATGGCCTCGCGCACGGTGTTGCGGGCCACGTCGTATTGCCCGGCGAGCACGCGCTCCGCCGGCAGCCGCGTGCCGGGCGGCCAGGTGCCATCAAGCAGCGCGGTTTCCATCTGGCGCATGACCGACTCCACGCGCCCGCGCGTTGCGCCGTGCCTCTGTGCCGCTGCCGTCATGCCGTCGCCCCTCGCTCCCGTGCCTTCCCGCGGACTGGTCCAACCAATTTGAACTGCCGCCCGGAAGCGGGAATTATGCGCCGAAACGTGCGACCCCAGCACGTCCGGAGCGAGACATGAAGGATCGTCAGTACCCCACCGGCCCTGCGCCCACGCAGTGCTACCTGTTTGCCACTTGCCTGGTCGACCTGTTCGTCCCCCAGGCCGGGCTCGACGCCGTGCGGCTGCTCGAGCGCGAAGGCCTCACCGTTCACTTCCCGCGCGCGCAGAGTTGTTGCGGCCAGCCGGCCTACAGCAGCGGTAATCCCGAGGCGGCCCGTGCCGTGGCGCGCGCGCAGCTCGACCTGTTCAGCCAGCCATGGCCGGTGATCGTGCCGTCCGGCTCGTGCGCGGGGATGATGCGGCACCACTGGCCGCAACTGTTCGCCGATGATCCGGTGGCCGGGCCCAAGGCGCGCGCGCTGGCCGAGCGCATCTACGAGCTCAGCGAGTTCCTGCTGCACGTGCTGAAGGTGGACTTCGGCGACGCACTGCCCGCGGGCCAGGCGCAGGAGCGCATTGTGCTGCATACCTCGTGCGGCGCCCGTCGAGAAATGGGTACGCGCGGGCACGGCGTGGCGTTGGTCGATGCACTGCCGGGCGTGACGCGCGTGGAGCATGAACGCGAGTCGGAGTGCTGCGGCTTTGGCGGCACTTTCTCGCTCAAGCACGCCGATATCTCCGGCGCCATGGTGCGCGACAAGGTCGCCTCCGCCTGCGCCACCGGCTGCGATTGGCTGGTGTCGGCGGACTGCGGCTGCCTGCTCAATATCGGCCACACCGCGGCGCATGACGGCGCGCCGCTGCAGGTGGAACACCTGGCGAGCTTCCTGTGGCGCCGTACCGGAGGTGAAGCATGAACCCGCTCAGTGCCCGCGAGCGCATGCTCGGCCGGCTGCGCGCCGCCGCGCCCGCCCCGTCGCCCTCCACCGCTGAACTCGACAGCCGTATCGACAGCCATTTCGAGGCGCGCCGCCGGGGCCCCGCGGATATCGATGCCCGGGTGACCGCGATGCGCCTGGCGCTCGAAGCCTCGCACGCAGAAGTCTGGTGCGCGGGGGAGGATGCATGGCCGGCGCTGCTGGCTGCTGCGCTTTCCGACGCAGGCGTCCGGCGCCTGCTGCTCGATCCATCCAGCCGCGCCGGCGCGGCGCTGGCAGGCGCGTTGCCGGCGCAAATCGAGGCCATTGGTTACGACCGCCCCATCGAGCAGTGGAAGGCCGAGTTGTTCGACACCGTCGACGCCGGCTTTACCGTGGCCCGTTCCGGCATCGCCGCAACCGGCACGCTGATCGTCGCGCCGGATGCGGGTTCGCCGCGCACGGTGTCGCTGGTGCCGCCGCTGCATATCGCGCTGGTGCGGGCTTCCACGCTGCATGAAGACCTGCACATGGCCGCGCGCGCCGAACGCTGGCGCGACGGCATGCCGACCAACCTGGTGATGATCTCGGGCCCGTCCAAGACCTCGGACATCCAGCAGACGCTGGCCTACGGCGCGCACGGGCCGCGCCGTCTGTGGGTCGTCATCGTGATGGACACCGAAGCGACGGAGGGCCGGGCATGAGCCAGAGCACGCTGCATTTCATTCCCGCGCAGGACTTCAAGGCGCGCGCGCGCGAGGCGCTGGACGATCCCAAGCTGCGCCAGAGCTTTCGCGGGGCGATGGATTTCCTGCAGGGCAAGCGCCTGGCGCAATTCCCCGATGCCGACGAACTGGAACGCCTGCGCGACCTTGGCGAAGCGGTGCGCCAGCACGCGCTGGCCAACCTGCCCGACCTGCTGACGCAGCTCGAGGCCAGGCTCATGGCCGCCGGCGTGCAGGTGCACTGGGCCGAGACCGCCGACGAAGCGAACCGGATCATCCACGGCATCGCCGCCGCGAAGCAGGCGAAGCGCGTGATCAAGGGCAAGTCGATGGCCAGCGAGGAGATCGAGCTGAACCATTACCTGGCCGAGCGCGGCGTGGACTGCATCGAATCCGATATGGGCGAGTACATCGTGCAGCTCGCGGGCGAAAAGCCTTCGCATATCGTGATGCCGGCGATCCACAAGACCAAGGGCGATATCGCCACCTTGTTCGAGCAGCACATCCCCGACACGCCCTATACGGAGGACGTCGACACGCTGATCCAGACCGGCCGGCGCGCGTTGCGGCAAGCCTTTGTCGAAGCCGACATCGGCCTGTCCGGCGTGAACTTCGCAGCGGCGGATACCGGCACGCTGTGGCTGGTGGAGAACGAAGGCAACGGCCGCCTCTCCACCACCGTGCCTGACGTGCATATCGCCATCATGGGCATGGAAAAGGTGGTGGCCAAGCTCGAGCACATCGTGCCGCTGTCCAGCCTGCTGACGCGCTCCGCCACCGGGCAGGCCATCACCACCTACTTCAACCTGATCTCTGGCCCGCGTCGCGAGGGCGAGCGCGACGGCCCGCGCGAGGTGCACCTGGTGCTGCTCGATAACGGCCGCACCCAGGCCTATGCCGACGCGCAGCTGCGCGCGACGCTGCAATGCATCCGCTGCGGCGCGTGCATGAACCACTGCCCGGTCTATACGCGCATTGGCGGGCACGCCTATGGCACGACTTATCCGGGCCCGATCGGCAAGATCATCTCGCCGCACCTGCTGGGGCTGGAGGCCACCGCCGACCTGCCGACCGCGTCGAGCCTGTGCGGCGCCTGCGGCGAGGTGTGCCCGGTGCGCATCCCGATCCCGCAATTGCTGGTGCGACTGCGCACGGAATCCAATCGCGATCCGGAAGAGCAGGTTGCCAATCCGCTGCGCGGACAAGGCGCGAAGTACAGCCGCGGCGAACACCTGGTGTGGCGCTTCTGGAGCGGGGCGTATTCGCATCCCACCACCTACCGTTTGTTCCGCTGGGCGGCTACGCGGCTGCGTGCGCTGGCGCCGGCCAAGCAGATGGGGTGGACGCAGCACCGGACGCCGCTGCAACCGGCGGCGCGAAGTCTGGCGGATCTGCTGAAGGAACGAGGACAGCCGGAGTAGGCGGCGGTTTTCTCCCTCTCCCGCTCGCGGGAGAGGGCAGCCAACCATCGGGCAGCGAAAAGCCCGATGCGTCGGCCACGACAACAAAACATCCCCTGAAACACCACTGAAGTAGGAGACTGAGCAGTGCAACCCTGGACCCAACTCTATACGCCGCTGGGCAGCCTGTGGCTGTCGGCGCTGGCGGCGGCCATCCCTATCCTGTTCTTCTTCATGGCGCTGGCGGTCTGGCGCATGAAAGGCCATATGGCCGCGGCGCTGACACTGCTGCTGGCGCTTGGCGTGGCGATCTTCGCCTATGGCATGCCGGCGCAGCAGGCGTTCGCTGCGGCGGGTTTCGGCTTTGCCTACGGGCTGTGGCCGATCGCCTGGATCATCGTGACCGCGGTGTTCCTATACAAGATCGTGGTCAAGACCGGCCAGTTCGACGTTATCCGCGCCTCGGTGCTGTCCATCACCGACGACCAGCGCCTGCAGATGCTGTTGATCGGCTTTGCCTTCGGCGCTTTCCTGGAAGGCGCGGCGGGCTTTGGCGCCCCAGTGGCGATCACCGCGGCGCTGCTGGTCGGTCTGGGCTTCAACCCGCTGTATGCCGCGGGCCTGTGCCTGATCGCCAATACCGCGCCGGTTGCGTTCGGCGCGATGGGCATCCCCATCATCGTGGCCGGACAGGTCACTGGGCTGGACCCCTTCCATATCGGTGCCATGGCCGGCCGCCAGCTGCCGCTGCTGTCGCTGCTGGTGCCGTTCTGGCTGGTGTTCATGATGGACGGCGCCAAGGGCGTGCGCGAGACGTGGCCGGCGGCGCTGGTCTGCGGCGGCAGCTTTGCCGTGACGCAGTACTTCACGTCAAACCATATCGGGCCCGAGCTGCCGGATATCACCTCGGCGCTGGTCAGCCTGGTGTCGCTGGCCGCGTTCCTGAAGGTGTGGCAGCCGCGCAGCGCGTCGCAACGCGCGGGCGGCGCCGTCGGGGGCGGCACCATGGCGCTGTCGGGCTTCGGCGGCGGCTTTGGCGGTGCGCCGGTGAGCCGCAAGGCCTCGCCCTACACCATGGCGCAAACACTGCGTGCGTGGGCGCCGTTCGGCATCCTGACCGCGATTGTCACGGTGTGGAGCCTGCAACCGTTCAAGGCGCTGTTTGCCGCCAATGGCGCGCTGGCCGGCACGGTGCTGAAGTTCAAGGTCCCGGGCCTGGACCAGATGGTGATCAAGGCTGCGCCGATCGTCGCCACGCCCAAGGCGTATGACGCGGTGCTGAAGCTCGACCTGCTGTCCGCCGTGGGCACTGCGATCCTGCTGACCGCGCTGATTTCGGCGGTGCTGCTGCGCATGAAGCCGCGCGATCTGGTGGCGACGTTCGGCCAGACGCTGGTGGAACTGGCGCGCCCGGTGCTGTCGATCGGCCTGGTGCTGGGCTTTGCCTTTGTTGCCAACTACTCGGGGATGTCGTCGACGCTGGCGCTGCTGCTCGCCGGCACGGGTGCGGCGTTCCCGTTCTTCTCACCATTCCTGGGCTGGCTGGGCGTGTTCCTGACCGGTTCGGATACGTCGTCCAATGCGCTGTTCTGCTCGCTGCAGAACACTACTGCGCACCAGATCGGCGTGTCCGATACGCTGATGGTGGCGGCCAACACCACCGGCGGCGTGACCGCCAAGATGATCTCGCCGCAATCGATCGCGGTGGCCTGCGCGGCGACCGGGCTGGTGGGCAAGGAATCGGAGTTGTTCCGATTTACCGTGAAGCACAGCCTGCTGTTTGCAGTGATCATCGGCATCATCACGATGGTGCAGGCGTATCTGTTGCCGGGGATGATTCCCGGTTGATGGGGCGGTGCCCTGATGGCAAGAAAGGCGGCCAGTGGGCCACCTTTCTGCATTTGGACAGGACCGAGGGCGCTGGTGCCTAGTCGAGGAACTCGTTCCCTTCGCTCAGCGGCGCGTGCCGATATGTTGCCGGCGTCCGGCTCAGCTTGACCGGCGCCCCCAGCCCCTTGTAGCCGCCCGGCATCTCCACCACCATCTCGCGGTGCATCGTATGCGGATGCTGCAGGGCGTCGGCCACGGACAACACCGGCGCACAAGGCACCCCTGCCGCCACCAGCGTGTCGGCCAGCACCTTGCCATCGAGCTCGCGCAGCTTCGCTTCCAGCTCCGCCTTCAGCGCCACGCGATTCACCGAGCGCGCGCCGGCGGTGGCATAGCGCTCATCCTCGGCGAGGGCAGGCAGCTGCAGGTGCTCGCAAAGAATCCGGAACTGCCGGTCATTGCCGACCGCGAGGAAGATCGGGTCCGTTGCCGTGGCAACGGTGTCGTAGGGATAGATGTTCGGGTGCGCGTTGCCGGTGCGCTGCGGCGTCTTGCCGCTCATGAACCAGTTGGCCGCATGCGGATGCAACAGCGACAATCCGGAGTCATAGAGCGCCGCTTCGACGAACTGCCCGCGGCCGCTGCGCGAGCGTTCCTGCAACGCGAGCAGCACGCCGATTGCCGCGTTAAGGCCGGTCACCATGTCGACCACCGGCAAACCCACGCGCAACGGATCGCCGTCGGCTTCGCCGTTGATGCTCATGATGCCCGACATGGCCTGGATCGCGGCGTCGTAGCCGGGCAGGCCGCCGAGCGGGCCGTCGGCACCGAAGCCGGAGACGCGGCAATGCACCAGCCGCGGGAAGCGCGCCGACAGCGTGTCGTAGCCCAGCCCCCACTTCTCCATGGTGCCGGTCTTGAAGTTCTCGACCAGCACGTCGGCATCGGCGAGCAAGGCCAGCAGCACCTCGCGATCCGGCTCCTTAGCCAGGTCGAGACGCATCACGCGCTTGTTGCGGTTCAGGCCGAAGTAGTACGAGGCCACGCCGTCCCTGAACGGCGGCCCCCAGGTGCGGGTGTCGTCGCCCTGCGGCGGTTCGATCTTGAGCACGTCGGCGCCGTGGTCGCCGAGGATCTGGCCGCAATACGGGCCGCCCAGGATGCGCGACAGGTCGACCACGCGGATGCCGGCGAGCGCGCCGGGGCTGGATTGGGTCATGGCGGGTTCCTCTTTACTTAGTCGAGCTGCGCGCCCGACTTCTGCACCACGGCGCGCCACTTGCCGACCTCGGCCTTGACGAAGCCACCGAGCTGCTCCGGCGTGGTCGAGGGTGCGAACTCCAGGCCCTGCGCCTGCAGGGTCTTGCGCACCTCGGGCTGCTTGAGCGCATCGGCAAAGGCGCGGTTGAGCTTGCCGATCACTTCCGGCGGCGTGCCCGCGGGCGCGACCACGCCAAAGAACACCGAGACATCAAACCCGGGCACGCCCTGCTCCGCAACGGTCGGCACATCCGGCAGCGCCTGCGAGCGCGCCTTGGTGGTGACGCCCAGCGCGCGCACCTTGCCGCTCTTGATAAAGGGCATCGCGGTCAGCACGTCGGTGAAGGTCATGCTGACCTGGCCGCCCAGCAGGTCGTTCAGCGCTGGGCCGGTGCCTTTGTACGGGATGTGCTGGAAGTCGGTGCCGGTGACGTTGTTGAAGAGCACGCCCGCGAGGTGCGACGAGGCGCCGTTGCCGGACGAGGCGTAGGTCAGCTTGCCCGGATGCGCCTTGCCGTAGGCGATCAGTTCGGTGACATTCTTCGCCGGCACGGACGGGTTGACCACCAGCACGTTGGGCAGCTGGCCGATCTGGATCACCGGGGCGAAGCTCTTGACCGGGTCGTAGTTGATCTTGCGGTAGAGGCTGACGTTGATCGCCAGCGGCGCGGAGGTGCCGAACATCAGCGTGTAGCCATCCGGCTCGGCGCGCGCGACCACTTCGGCGCCGATATTGCCGCCGGCGCCGGCGCGGTTCTCCACCACCACGGGCTGGCCCAGGCTGGACTTGAGCGCGGCGGCGAGCGTGCGCGCCATGGCGTCGGTGGGCCCGCCCGGCGGATAGGTGACGACCATCATGATCGGCTTGGTCGGGAAATCCTTCTGGGCGAAGGCGGGGGCGATGCAGAGCGTGCAGGCGGCAATGGCCGCGAGGCGGTGCCAGAGTTTCATGGCGTTGTCTCCTGGTGTTGGACGTCTCCCGCGTGGGGCGGGATGGGGTTGCGGGGGCTTTGGGGAGAGGGGTGGTTCAGCGAGGGGCTACGCATCTGGAGGCGCGTGCCCTCTCCCCCGGCCCCTCTCCCGCAGGCGGGAGAGGGGCGCAAACAAGCGGTGGGGGTTTTTTGGTCAGAACACGTTGACCTCGTCGACCGCGCCGGCGGCGCGCACCACGCCATCGGCGGGCGGTGCCACGGTGTCGGCCAGCCATTCGGGCTCCACCTGCGCGGCGAGCGGGTCCTGCGGCAACACGCGATGCCGCAGCACCAGCTGCGCCAGCCGCATGCGGCGCACCGAGCCGATGCGGCCGGCTTCCCACGCCATCGCCACGGCGCTGGTCACGTGGTACAGCGCGGAGGCCGCCTGGCGTGCCAGCAGGTCGCCGTCGGCACCGGCCTCCGCGGCGTGCGCAGCGAGCTTCGCGGCGGCGGCGATGGCGCCTTCGAACACCACGCGCGCCTGCGCATGCATCGGCGTATCCGCCAGCAGCCCGGCCAAGTGCGCCTGCAGCACCGGCAACGCGCCTTCACGGCGAATCGCCCGCAGTACGTCCAGCGCCACGATATTGCTGGTGCCTTCCCAGATCGAGCCCAGGTGGGCGTCGCGCACCAGGCGCGGATCGCTCCATTCCTCGATATAGCCGCAGCCGCCGCGGATCTCCATGGCGTCGCCGGTGACCTTGCGCGCGTCGCGGCAGGCGCGGAACTTGATCAGCGGAGTCAGAATGCGCATCAGCGGGTAGGCATCGGCCTCGCCGGCGTCGGCGCGGCGCAGCGCTTCGGCGGTCTGGAACACCATGGTGCGCGCCTGCTCGGTGGGCAGTGTCAGCTTGAGCAGCTGGCGGCGCATCAGCGGCATGTCCTGCAGCCGTTTGCCGAAGGCCTGGCGCTCGCGGGCGATGAACAGCCCCTCGGTCAGCGCCCGGCGCATCAGGCCGGCGGCGCGCACGCCGTTGGACAGGCGCGAGTTGTTGATCATGTCGGCCATCTGCACGAAGCCGCGGCCGAGCTCGCCGACCAGGTGCGCATGCGCGCCTTCGAGCCGGATCTCGCCGCTGGCCATCGAGCGCGTGCCGAGCTTGTCCTTCAGGCGAATGATGCGGTAGTGGTTGTCGCCGCCGTCGGTCAGCTTGCGCGGCAGCAGGAACAGCGACACGCCCTTGATGCCGGGCATGGCGTTGCCGGCTTCGTCCTCGACGCGCGCCAGCACCATCGCCAGCGCGGCGTCGGGGTTGGAGCAGAACCACTTGTCGCCGGACAGGCGCCAGCCACCCTCGGCGCCCGCGTCGCGCACCGCGCGGGTGGCGGTGGCGGCCACGTCGGAGCCGGCGCCCTGCTCGGTCATGAACATCGCGCCCTGGTACAGGTCTTCGAACACCTGCGTGGTCAGGTTGGGCAGGAAGCGATTGACCAGCGCCGGATCGCCGAACTTGCGCAGCGTGCGCGTCAGCGAGTCCGTCATCGACAGCGGGCAGCACAGCCCGAACTCGGCCTGCACGAAAAGATAGGTGAGTGCATACTTCGCCGCTGGCGGCATGGGCTTGTCCCAGCCGAGCACGCCGCCGCGGTGCGACGCCGCTGCCAGCCCGAACTCGGCAAAGGCCACGCGCTCCAGCTCGACATAGGCCGGATGCTTGTCGATGTGCTGCGCGTCTACGCCGGCGCGGGTGCGGTAGCTCAGCGTGGGCGCGTTGTGGTCGGCCACGCTGGCCAGCTCGTCGAGCACGCCGCCGGCCAGCGCGCCCATGCGCTCAAGGTGCGGCAGCAGGTGGTTGAACAGGTCTGCCGGCAGGTAGAGCGGCAGCAGCGCGCGCAGCTCGGGATCGGCGCTGAACAGGCTGCCGCCGTGGCGATCGGGTACCGGATGGGCGGTGGCCGGGGTTCCGGCATGGGCTTTGGGTGCGGTATCGCGCACAGCGTTGGTTGGCATGGCTGGGTCTCCTCGAGGCGGGCGGGTCGCTGCGGCCGACCCTCTGACCTCAATTATTGGAACCCCAAGGATTTGCGTCTAATTCTAAAATTGGCTTGATCCATATAATTTTTGTATCGCCATGGAATTCCGCCACCTGCGTTACTTCCTCGTGCTGGCCGAGGAACTGCACTTCGGCCGGGCCGCCCGCCGGCTGGCCATCTCGCAGCCGCCGCTGTCGCTCAATATCCAGCAGCTCGAGGCATCGCTCGGGGCGCGGCTGTTCGACCGCGATAGCCGCGGCGTGCGCCTGACCGCGGCCGGGCGGGCCTTCCGCGAATCGGCCACGGCGCTGCTGGCGCAGGCCGAAGCCGCGCGGGTGCTGGCGCGCGAGATCGAGGCCGGCGCGGTCGGCAGGCTGCGGGTGGGCTTTGTCGGGTCGATGCTGTACCGCGGGCTGCCGCAGTTCCTGCGCGATTTCGAGGCGGCGTATCCGGGCATCCAGGTGGCGCTGACCGAGCTGAACTCGCAGGAACAGATCGACGCGCTGCTGCACGACGAACTGGATGCCGCCTTTATCCATACCGGCCGCGTGCCCGAACCGCTGCAGGCAACGCTGGTGCATAGCGAGCCCTTTGTCTGCTGCCTGCCCGCCGACCATCCGATGGCCAGGCGCGACGAATTGCCGCTGGCCGAGCTGCGCGACGAGCCGTTCGTACTGTTCTCGCGCAAGGCGTCGCCGGACTACTACAGCCGCATCTTCGACATGTGCGCGGCGCAGGGCTTCTATCCGCAGATCCGGCACGAGGTGCGCCACTGGCTGTCGGTGGTGTCGCTGGTATCGCAGGGGATGGGAGTGGCGGTGGTGCCCGCGGCGCTTGCGCGCTCGGGCATGGCCGGCGCTGCGTTCCTGCCGCTGGCGGGCACCGCGGTTCGCTCGGAGGTCTATTGCGTGTGGAAGGCGGCGCCGGATCATCCGGCCCGCGACAACTTTGTCGCCATGATCCGTACAACGACAGGCCAAGCCCAGGCAAGCGCCCAAGAAAAAGCCACCGGCCCAACGGCCGATGGCTTGTGAAGTACGCGTGGAACGGGGTGTTCAGCGTGCTTGCAGCTTAACGCCACGGGCTGACGGCATCCAATAACGCAAATGTAGTAATTGCATCGCTTTGCATGAAGCCGGCAGCATTCGGCTTCGCACAGCCGAATGCTGGTGCGCCAGGCTGAATCGCCGGCACCCCAGGCCCATGCTGGAATGGCGCGCGGGAACTCCCTGGGCTGTACCAACACTCCCATCGCAAGCGGTTATCATTCGCCTCCTGCCGCGCGCCTGGGCGCGGGCAGCCGCCGGCATGCCCGCCCCCTGTGGGGCATCGCCGCGCCCCATTTGCGATACAATGAAAACGATTTTCATTTACGTACCCCGGCGGGGTCCTGCCGGCCGCATGGCGGCCCCCTGGCGGCAGACCGCGCCAACGGACTGGAAGCATGATGCGCTTGTCTGAACTTCCACGGCGCACGCCCGCCGTTGTGCAATCGGTGGACGACGCCACGCCGGGGGATCCGGTCGCGCGCCGCCTGCGGGAGCTGGGCTTCGTGCCCGGCGAAGCGGTGCAGATCATCGCCTACGGCCCCTTCGGCATGGATCCGCTGGTGGCGCAGGTGGGCTTCACCCGCTTTGCGCTGCGCCGCTCGGAAGCGGCGCGCATCGGCGTCGAGATCGCGAGCGCCACGGTCACCAGCATCGCCCCCGCCACGCAGGCGGACGACCAGCCCGGCACCACGACGGCCAAACGGACCGCCTGATCCTCCCCCGGAATATGTCTGCAGCAGCTCCCTCTACTTCTGCCCTGCGCATCGCGCTGGTCGGCAATCCCAATTGCGGCAAGACCGCGCTGTTCAACCGCCTGACCGGCAGCCGCCAGAAGGTGGCCAACTACGCCGGCGTGACCGTCGAGCGCAAGGAAGGCTATTTCGTGTCGCCGGCGGGGCGCCAGGTACGCATCCTGGACCTGCCCGGCGCCTACAGCCTGCACGCGGCCAGCCTCGATGAAGCCATCACGCGCGACGTCTGCCTGGGCGTGCGCGCGGGCGAGCAGCGCCCCGACCTGCTGGTCTCGGTGGTCGATGCGACCAACCTGCGCCTGCACCTGCGCTTCGTGCTGGAACTACGCCGCCTGGGCCTGCCGATGGTGGTGGTGCTCAATATGAGCGACGCCGCCGCGCGGCGCGGCATCCAGATCGACCGCGACAAGCTGGCGGCGGCGCTCGGCGTACCGGTGGTGAGTACCGTGGCGGTCAGGCGCGACGGCGCCGCGGCGCTGATCCAGTTGCTCGACGACACGCTGCCGCCAGCCCCGCCGTCCAGCCCGGAGCCGGCCAGCGACGTCGACGTGCATGCCGAGGTCAACCGGCTGCTCGCCGCCGCGGTCAGCATGCCGGCGCGCACCGCAGCACTGGATGACCGGCTCGACCGCATCGTGCTGCACCCGGTGTTAGGCCTGCTGCTGCTGGCCGTGCTGCTGTTCCTGATGTTCCAGGCGGTGTTCTCCTGGGCCGAGCCACTGATGGACGGCATCGAGGGCGGCGTGCACTGGGCCGGCGAGCTGCTTGGCGCCTACCTGCCCGACGGCATGCTCAAGAGCCTGCTGGTCGACGGCCTGGTGGCGGGGCTGGGCAGCGTGGTGGTGTTCCTGCCGCAGATCCTGATCCTGTTCCTGTTTATCCTGACGCTGGAAGAATCCGGCTACCTGCCGCGCGCGGCCTTCCTGCTGGATCGGCTGATGATGGGCGCGGGGCTGTCGGGGCGTTCCTTCATCCCGCTGCTGTCGAGCTTTGCCTGCGCCATCCCCGGCATCATGGCCACGCGCACGATCCAGGATCCGCGCGACCGGCTCACCACCATCCTGGTGGCGCCGCTGATGACGTGCTCGGCGCGGCTGCCGGTCTATGCGCTGCTGATCGGCGCCTTCATCCCCCAGCGCACGGTGCTGGGCCTGTTCAACCTGCAGGGGCTGGTGCTGTTCGCGCTGTACGTGGCGGGCATCGTCAGCGCGCTGGTGGTGGCCTACGCGCTCAAGTTCTTCCGCCGCGACCGTACCGATCATCCGCTGCTGATGGAGCTGCCCTCGTACCGCATCCCTAACCCGCGCGATGTGGCCATCGGCCTGTGGGAGCGTGCCCGTATCTTCCTGTCGCGCGTGGGCAAGGTGATCCTGGCGCTGACGGTGCTGCTGTGGTTCCTGTCGACCTTCCCGGCGCCGCCCGCAGGCGCGACCGGTCCCGCGATCGACTACAGCTTTGCCGGCATGATCGGCCACGCGCTGCAGAAGGTGTTCGCGCCGGTGGGCTTCAACTGGCAGATCTGCATTGCACTGGTGCCGGGCCTGGCCGCGCGCGAGGTGGCGGTGGGTGCGCTGGCGACGGTCTATGCGCTGTCGGGCAGCGAAGACACCGTCGCCACGCAGCTGGCGCCGATGATCGCGGCGCAATGGTCGCTGGCCACCGCGCTGTCGCTGCTGGCGTGGTTCGTGTTCGCGCCGCAGTGCATCTCCACACTGGCGGTGATCCGGCGCGAGACCAACTCGTGGAAGGTGATGGCGGTGTCGGCCGCCTACCTGACCGGGCTGGCCTACCTGGCGTCGTTCCTGACCTACCGCATCGCGCTGCTGTTCAGCTGACGCTGCTACGTCTTCATTTGCTGCCATGACTCCCTACCACGCCATCGAAACGCTGCTGGTCCCGCTGATCGTGCTGGCGTGCGCGCTGTCGGTGCTCGCGCGCTACGCGCCGCGCACGCGCGAGCGGGTCAAGGCGGCGCTGGCGGCGCGCCTGGGCGGGGCTGCCGCCACCGGCCTGCGTGGCCGGCTGGTGCGCTGGCTGGCGCCGCAGGCGGCCGCGGGCTGCGCCAGCGGCTGCGACGATGGCGGCTGCAATACCTGCGGCTCCAATACCGCGAACACCACCGAGACGCAGCAGGGCAAGCCTGCCGAGCAGGTGGTGCGCTTCGTGCGCAAGCGCTGAATCGCGCGCTTTTCTTCCCTCACGCTTTCACGCAGAAACGGGTACGCCCGCTGCTTCCGCCCGGCGCGGAAGCAGCGGTTTGCACTCGCTTGTACGAGCCATGGTGGCTGTCCGGCGTCGCCCGGGTGCGCGTGCGAAGGCTTATGCCGACGCACGCAGAAATGGGTACGCATGGCATGTCGCGCGTGTGGTGCCATGAGATTGCAGGGGCCGGCAAAGGTCGGCGCATGCCTGTCTTGTCGGCTTGTATCGGGCTGCGCCCGGCATCGGAAATGCGCTTCGTGGCGTCACGCAGAAATGGGTACGCTTTGCCCTCATCCCTCTCCCGCAAGCGAGAGAGACGGGAGCAAAACCGCGCAGCGAGAGTCCGGCCCCAAACGCAAACGCCCTCCATCCGGAGGGCGTTTTGCATGGCGCGGGAGACCTGATGCTTACTTGACGGTGCCGAAATAAACCAGCTTCAGCGCCGTGTTGTCCGCCACCGCGTTACAGGTCACGGTGATGGTGAAAGCGCCGGGCGCCGTGCCAGAAACGTAGTTCTGGTTCGGCGTAAAGCCCGGCGTCAGCTGCACAGGGCCGGTGCTGGCCCACGCCCAGTTGGCGCACGCGGTGTACTGCGCGTCGTTGCCCAGGTTCTTCATGCGTGCCGTCACGGGGATGCTCATCGGCGGCATCAGCAGCAGTGCCATCGGCTGCTGGTTGTCGCCGACCAGCGCCCACTTGGGATGCTCGGTCACTGACAGGCCGGCGCTCGGACGAGCGGCAAGCTTGGTGCTCACCGCAGTCACTGTCAGTGTGCTCTGCACCGGGCCGGTGTCCTTGGCAAGGCTGGTCTGGACCGTCGCGTCATGCGTGCCGGCCGCTTCCGACGCGGACAGCGTGGGCGACGTGGCGGTGTAGGTCCAGGTGCCGTCAAACTCCGCTGTCACGTCCTGGCCGTCATTGCGCAGCACGCGCGAGGTGATGGTCGCCGGGCGGTCGTTGAACACCTGCAGCGCGTCCACGGGCTGGCCATTCTGCGTGGTCACCACGCGATACGTGGCCGTACCGTTCTTCTGCACCGTCACCGCGATCACCCCGCCGAGCGCGCGGCCATCGGGCGCCGTGACCGACACCGTGACGTTGGCCGTGGCCGCGGTGGTGGTCGAGCTGTTGCTCGCCTGCAGCGTGGCGCTGTTCTGGTTGGCCGTGACCTGGACCGCGGCGCCGCTGCTGGCCCATGCCCAGCTGTTGACGCTCGCCGAAACGTCGCTGCCGTTGCTGTCGATCAGCGATACCTTGACCGGCAGGGTCTGCCCGTCGCTCATCGACAGGCTGGTATTCGGGATCGACAGGCTGTACGACAGCGCAGACGCCGGCACCACCGTGATGGTGGCAGATTGCGCGGGCAGCTGCACGGTCGTGTTGTCGGCCTTCTTGACGGTCGCCACCACCTGCACGGTGGTCGAGCCGGTGGCAACGCCCCGGACCACGGCGCTGCCAGGTGTGGCGGCGCTTGACTCCACGCTGGCAACGGCGCTGTCAGTGCTGGTCCAGGTAAAGGTGGTGTTGCCGCTCACGTCGACGCCGTTGTTGTCCACCGCCAGCGCGCTGATGGTGAGCGTGCGGCCCACGCCAACCGAGCCGGAGGTCACGCTCATGCTCATGGTATAGGTCAGCGGCGTGGTGCCGCCTGCGTTTGGCGTGGCGGGCGCGCTCGAACCGCCACCGCCACCGCAAGCCGCCAGAAGAAATGTCATGGCAGTGCCTGTCAGCCAGGATGCCCACGTTCTCAGTCTCATGATGTTCCCCCCAGTCATGTGTTTTTTCCCGCGCTACCAGCCTAGGCGCAATGGCGCCAGCGCTGTACCGGCCAGACGACTGAGCGGCGGCGCACGGATGGTGAGGCGCTCTCATCCTTTCAGCGCAGGGGCCACCGCCATACGGGCGAGACTCCCGCCCCCGGCGCGGCCGCGCTGGAAGCGCGCCACCACCGTTTGGCGCAGGCGCGCCTCCCGCTTCCAGCGCAGCTCCCCCGATCGGGCCACGCCGCCATCGACCGCCCTCGCTGCCCGCGCGCGCGTGCTGGCGGCCCTGGCATCGGCCCGCGCCCTGCGCGCTTCCTCGCTACTGC
This sequence comes from Cupriavidus sp. PB-02, assembly GCF_058252315.1. Lineage (NCBI taxonomy): Bacteria > Pseudomonadati > Pseudomonadota > Betaproteobacteria > Burkholderiales > Burkholderiaceae > Cupriavidus > Cupriavidus sp. PB-02. Next base: position 66,911 of record NZ_CM177695.1, on the reverse strand, counting down.
TAAGCCTGCCGACCGGTTGCCGGGCCTAGGGCCCCGTGGCAGTTCGGCAGCCTTTCGCCACCCCTTTTCCGTTTTTCGTTTTCTGCGTCAAGTACCAGCCCGCCGCCACCGTCGACATTCCCGACCGCACCTGGCCCAGCCAGCGCATCACGCGCGCACCGCTGTGGATGAGCACCGACCTGCGCGATGGCAACCAGGCGCTGATCGAGCCGATGAGCCCGGCGCGCAAGCTGTGCTTCTTTGAACAGCTGGTAAAGATCGGCCTGAAGGAAATCGAAGTGGCATTCGCCGCGGCGTCGCAGACTGACTTCGATTTCGTGCGCATGCTGATCGAAGAGGGGCGCATTCCCGACGACGTCAGCATCGTGGTGCTGACGCAATCGCGTGAAGACCTGATCCGCCGCACCGTCGAGTCCGTGCGCGGCGCGGCGCGCGCCACGGTGCACCTGTAGAACCCGATCGCGCCGGCGTGGCGGCGCATCGTCTTCAATGCTTCGCGCGAAGAGATCAGGGAGGTGGCGGTGTCGGGCACGCGCCTGATCAAAGCACTGACCGATGCCATGCCCGAGGCGGTATGAACCTATGAGTATTCGCCCGAGACCTTCAGCCTCGCCGAACTCGACTTCTCGCTGGAAGTGAGCGACGCCGTCTCCGCGGCCTGGCAGGCCGGCCCGAGCCGCCCGATGATCCTTAACCTGCCGACCACGGTGGAATGCAGCACGCCTAACGTGTTTGCCGACCAGGTCGAATGGATGCACGCGATCGAGGCCTGACGCATCGAACGCCGCAAGGAAAGCTGCAAGAAAACCGGTGTGCCCCGCCCCCACGGGGCACACCCGGAAAGACGCCCTTGCGGACGCCCACGACATGCCCGGTGCCAAGGCGCCCGCCGCTTGCTGCGTGCACGCGGGCGCCGATCTCCTGCACAGCGTAAGGGCCCGCGCCGCGCCGCGCCACGAATAAATCCGCATGTGTTTAGAAGCGCCACGGCAGCGGCACTACGGGCTGCGCGCGCACTAGGCACGCGCTGTGGCGCCATCGCGACGCCGCGACGCCCTGCCATGAGACTTGTTCTGCATCAAGACCGGCCCAAGGCCCCTCGGCCACACTGGGCCCGGATTTCTTACCAGACCAAGTCAGAAACATCATGAAGAAGCTCTCTCTCCGCACCCGGGTCACCTGTTCCGCCATCGCCGCCGGCGCCCTGCTCGGCGCCTTCGCCACGCCGGCCATCGCCGCCGGCGATGAAGCCCAGGGCAACTGGATGGTGCGTCTGCGCGGCACCTACCTCGACATGGCCAACAGCTCCGATCCCGTGGGCGGCGTGGGCGCGTCGGACCGCATCACGGTCAACAACAAGTGGATTCCCGAGTTCGACGTCACCTACTTCTTCACACCCAACATCGCCGCCGAACTGGTGCTGACCGTGCAGCAGAAGCAGAACGTCTACCTCGACGGGAACAAGGTCGGCACCTTCAAGCACCTGCCGCCGACGCTGCTGGTCCAGTACCACTTCATCCCTAACGGCACCTTCCGTCCGTATATCGGCGCCGGCCTGAACTTCACCCGCATCTGGGGCGAGAACATCGCCAACAACTCGCTGCAGCTGGACAGCTGGAGCGTGGGCCCGGCGCTGCAGATCGGCATGGACTACAAGCTGACCAAGAACTGGTTCCTGAACGCCGACGTCAAGAAGATCTGGCTGTCGAGCGACGTCAAGGCGGGCGACGTCAAGGTGTCCAAGGTGAGCCTGGACCCGTGGCTGTTCAGCATGGGCGTGGGCTACCGCTTCTGATCCTGAAGTCCCATGCAAAAGGCCGGCGCCATTCGGGCGCCGGCCTTTTGCTTTTGCCGGGACGCAGAACTGCGCAGGCCTAACGGAACGCCGGCTCGTCAAAGCTGCGCAGCTTGCGCGAGTGCAGCTGCTCGACACCGTTCTCGCGCAGGATGCGGATCGCTTCCAGGCCGATGGTCATATGCTGGCTGACGCGCTGGCGGTAGAAGGCATTGGCCATGCCGCGCAGCTTCAGCTCGCCGTGCAGCGGCTTGTCCGAGACGCACAGCAGCGTGCCATAGGGCACCCGCAACCGGAAGCCGTTGGCGGCCACCGCCGCGCTTTCCATGTCGATGGCGATCGCGCGCGACTGGTTGAAGCGCGCGTACAGCGACTTGGACTTGAGCTCCCAGTTGCGGTCGTCGGTGGAGACCACGGTGCCGGTGCGCATGCGGGTCTTCATCTCGTTGCCGGACAGCCCGGTCACCCGCGCCACCGCCTCCTGCAGCGCTACCTGGATCTCGGCGATCGGCGGCACCGGCACCCATGGCGGCAGGTCGTGGTCGAGCACGTGGTCGTCGCGCACATAGGCGTGCGCCAGCACGTAGTCGCCCAGCTGCTGCGAGCGGCGCAGGCCGCCGCAGTGGCCCACCATCAGCCAGCAATGCGGGCGCAGCACAGCGAGGTGGTCGGTCATGGTCTTGGCGTTGGACGGACCCACGCCGATATTGACCAGCGTCACGCCCAGCTTGTCTTCGCGCACCAGGTGGTAGGCCGGCATCTGCGGCAGCGCGCGCGGGCGCGTGGCGTCCTCAGGCTCCACGCCCCCCAGCTCCTGCACCACGTCGCCGGGCTCGACAAAGTGGGTGTAGCCGCCGCCATCGCTGCTGGCCATCAGCCCGCGTCCGAGCGCGACGAACTCGTCGACATAACGCTGGTAGTTGGTGAACAGCACGAAGCGCTGGAAATGCTGCGGCGCCGTGCCGGTGTAGTGGTACAGCCGCTGCAGCGCCAGGTCCACGCGCTCGGCGGGGAACAGCGACAGCGGCCAGGCCTCGCCCGGGATCGGCTCATAGGTGCCGTTGGCGATGCCGTCGTCGATCCGGCTCAGTTCGGGCAGCACGAACGAGGCTTCGAGCTCGCGCGCCTGGGTGTAGCTGATGTCGGTGGTCGAGGCCTCGATCACGAATGGCAGCGGGATCGGCCGCCGGCTCAGCCCCACCACCACCGGCACGCGGTGGTAGCGCATCAGCCGCTCGATCTGGTCGCGGTAGTAGTCCGCCAGCAGGTCGGGGCGCGTGACCGTGGTGCCGTACACCCCAGGGTAGGCCACCGTGCCCCATGACGGGCGGCTGTCGGTGACCATGGTTTCGATATTGACCGAGATGCCCAGGTACGGATAGCACGCGTGCGCGGCCGAGGGCAGCGGCTTGCCGCTGGCGAACGCGTCAAAGCGCGCGCGCACGGCCCCGACCGAGGCCTCGTAGATCTCGCGGATGCGCGCCAGCGCGGCGTCGGCGTCGGCGAACTCGGCCAACTGGTCGGCCGGATGGGCGGAGGAAAAGACGGGGGCGTTCATGGAGCCATGATACCGCGCCGGCGCGCGGGCGGGAGGCGCGTCCCACCCCACCACAGGCCAAATTGACGCGCCCGCGCCCGCTCGCTACACTCCGCCAATTGTGCGGCACGGGTTCCCGTGCCGTTCTCGACTCGCGGCGCCCCTGGTGGCAAGGGGCGGCGAGGGGCCGTACATGCTTTACTGGGAGAGCCGCCAATGGAAATCCGTAACCTGTTGCCCGAGGACATCGAGGCAGCCAGACAACTACTGATCGCCAACGGCTGGGCTCAACGGGTGGGCGGCCCGGACAAATTCGCGCGGCTGGTCGCCAATTCCCAGCGCGTAGCCGTTGCGGTGGAGAACGGCGAGATCGTCGGCTTCGCCCGCGCACTGTGCGACGACGTCTCTGACGGCTTCCTGTCGATGGTTGCGGTGGCACCCAGCCATCGCCGGCGCGGCATCGGCCGCGCCCTCGTGCGGCACATCATGGGCAACGACCCCGACATCACCTGGATGCTGCGCGCCGCGCGCTCCTCCGAAGCCGCGTTTTTCGGCCAGCTCGGCTTCACGCCGTCGATGGTCGCGATGGAGCGGCGCCGGCCCTGAATCGCCCCTGAAATCGCCCCTGAGCGGCCCTCCGGCGGACCGTCAGCGTCCGCCCATCTTGCGCCGGAATTCCTCGGCCGTCCCGACCTGCCGGAACAGCGGCCCACCCGGCGCAAAGCGGTCCGCGCTCGCCAGCGGCCCCACCACCACCGGTTCGAAACCCGCAGCGCGCACCAGTTGCGCGGCCACGTCGAGCGCGGCCTTGTCGTCGCCCGCGATGGGCACCGCCACCAGCCCGCCCCTGCGGTGGTGCTCGCTGGCAAACTGCGCCGCCCCCATGAAGTTGAAGGCCCGCACCACGCGCGCGCCGCGCAGGTAGCGCGCGGTGGTGAGGCCGATGCCGTCGCGCTTCGCATCCTCGGTGATCGGGCCATCGCGGTGCTCATAGGCGTTGGTGGCATCGAGCACGATCTTGCCTTTCCAGGCATCGGCATGGTCGCGGCTGAGCTGCGGCAGCGCGCCGTAGGGCGTGGCCAGGAACAGCACGTCGGAAAACGCGATGGCCTCGGCCACCGTGCCCGCGCGCGCAAGCGGACCCAGTTCTTCCACCAGTGGCTTGAGTGCCTCAGGGTGCCGCGAAGAGAACAGGACCGGGTGCCCGGCCTTGACCCACAGCCCGCCAATGGTGCCGCCGATCCGGCCCGAGCCGATCACGCCGATGCGCTGCGCGGCGGCGCCGTCGCGGCCCGCGGCCGGGCTGCCCTGCGCGCAGGCAGCCCGCGGCAGGACGAGTACAAAGGCGGCCGCGGCGGCGCCGAGCAGCCGGCGGCGAGCGGAATTGAGCCCAGATGCGCTGGTGTGCATGGCAAATCCTCCGGCAGTGGACAGGTGATCCGCACGCCGTACGCGCCGCGCGGGGGCCACTGGATGACTCTAGGCGAAAAAGGCGGCAAGGCGAGGGAGAAGGCAACGACTAGGCAACAACAAGGCGGCCAGCACGCGTACCCGCAAACGGCAACGGCTGCGCATGCGGCCGTTGCCTTGGTCGACCGGCCGTTATCGGTCCGTACGGATCGGTCCGTACTCGGCCGGCACCCAGGTGTACCCGGCCGCGTCGCGACGCACATGGCCCAGCCCCGGGAACGGCAGGTGCGCGCCGCCCACCCACAACCGGCCCTTGGCCGCATCGGCCAGGATGCGCTTGCGCGTGATCACCGCCGCGTGGCTGTCCGTGTCGAACTCGATGGCCACCTGCGGGCGCCGGAACTGCACCGCATGGCTGTGGATGATGTCGCCCCACAGCAGCAGGCTGTCCTTGCCCGAGGTGAACACGTAGCCGCTGTGGCCGGGCGTATGGCCGTAGGCCGGCACCGCACGCACGCCCGGGATCGGCTCGGCGCCCGCGCCGCCGTTGAAGGAGCGGAAGCGGTTCGCCGCCTGGTATGGGGCGACCGCCGCACGCGCCATCGCAAACAGGCCCTGCGCGTCCTTCGGCGCGGCCGCCGCGGTGGCCTCGTTCAGCCAGTAATCGGCATCGGCCTTGTCGACATAGACCGTGGCATTGGGGAACGCCGGCTGGCCGTTGGCGGCCAGGCCGCAGGCGTGGTCGCCGTGCAGGTGAGTCAGCAGCACGGTGTCGACCTGCTCGGGCGCATATCCCGCGGCGCGCAGGTTCTCGCCGATGCGGCCCAGCGTCGGCCCGAAGCAGCCGGCCGCGCCGGTGTCGACCAGCACCAGGTTGCGGCCGGTGTTGATCAGGTACGCATTGACCGCGGTCTGCATGCCCGGCGTCGATTCGACGAACATCCGCGCCAGCAGGCTCTGTACCTCGCGCGCGCTGGTGTACTTGAGGATCTTCGGGTCCAGGTCGATGTAGCCGTCGTAGAGCGCGGTGACTTCGAGCTGGCCGACCATCATGCGGTAGTAGCCGGGCACCTGGGTCTTCTGCTGCGCGGGGGGCGTCGCCTGGGCCCTCGCCTCGCCGGCAGGCAGCACGGTGGCACCCACGGCAACAGCGATTGCGGCGCCCAGCACGGCCACCGCCGGCAGGCGGCGCTTCGCCGGGCAGGAGGTTGCGTGGCGCACGTTAGACTGCAGCTTCATTCCTGTTCCTGTTCTGGTTGGTGTTGTCGAGGAGACGGCCGATGCCACAAGGCGCGCGACGCAGCGATGCCGCGAGCGCACGGCCAGGACGTATCTTATCCGGGCCGCGCGAACAGGGTTGGAGAGCCAAAGCGTACCTACTTCTGCGTAAAAAGCGGGGCCACATGGCCCCGTTTTCCATGCATGCGAGCTTGCGCTGGCCTGCGTTCACTCCGGCTGGATATTCGCCGCCTTGATGATGCGGCCCCACTTGCCCGACTCCTGCTGCTGGAATTTCGCCAGCTCGGCAGGCGTGCTGGTAAACACCTCGGTACCCGTCGACTGGTAGAAGTTGGCCGCGGTATCGCTGCGCGCGGCCTTGACCATCATCGCGTTGAGCTTGGCCACGACCGGCTGCGGCGTGCCGGCCGGCGCGTAGGCCGCGAACCAGTAGCTCATCTCGTAGCCCTTGACCCCGGCTTCGTCGATGGTCGGCACGTCCGGTGCCAGCGGCGAGCGCGACTTGCCCGACACGCCCAGCGCGCGCAGCTTGCCGCTCTTGACCTGCGGCAGGCCGGTGGCGGTGTCGGTGATCATCATCTGGATCTGGTTGCCGAGCAGGTCGGTGATCGCCAGCGGGTTGCTCTTGTACGGCACGTGCAGCAGTTCCACGTGCGCCATCTGCTGGAACAGCTCGCCGGCGATGCGCGACGACGAGCTGCCGCTGCCGAAGCTGAGCTTGCCCGGCTGCTTCCTGGCCAGCGCGATGAACTCGCCCACGGTCTTGGCCGGCACCTGGGGGTTGACCACCATGATCTGGCCGCCGCGGCCGAGCGCGGTGACCGGCACGAAGTCCTTGATCGGGTCGTACGGCAGCTTCTTGAACAGGTGCTCGTTGGCGGCGTGCGTGGTGTTGGTGCTGATCAGCACGGTGTAGCCGTCGGGCGCGGCCTTGGCCACGTCGGACGCGGCGATAAAGCCATTGGCGCCAGGCTTGTTGTCGACCACCACGGTGGTCTTGCTATCCACGGTGATGGCCTGGCCGATGGCGCGCGCGAGCTGGTCGGTTGCGCTGCCCGCGGCGAATGGCACCACGAAGCGGATGGGCTTGTCCGGGTACTCGGCCCAGGCCTGCCCCGCGGGCAGGATCAGCGCGCACAGCGCGGCGGCGGCCAGTGGCTTGAGGAATCGGTACATCGTTGTCTCCTGTTGAAATCGTTGTCGGTGTTCGAACGGTATGTCAGGCGCCGCCGGCGAGCCGCGGCGGCAGCGGTATCTGCAGTTGCAGCAGGCGGAACGACAGCGCCTTGCCGTGCGTGTCGAGGTTGAGCGCGTCGTTGACGCCGCCATCGAGCACGCCGTCGAGGACGAAGTTCATCGCCTGCAGCGACGGCACCAGGTAGCGCGTGACGGCAGTGGGCTGGCGTTCGCGGAACAGCGCGCGCACGGCGTCTTCGGTGACATGGGCGACCAGGTGGTCGAAGTCGCGCGCGTCGTAGGCGATCACGCTGATGTTGGAACGGTCGCCCTTGTCGCCGGTGCGGCCGTGGGCAAACTGGTAGAGCGCGGCGGTAGCGGTCATCTCGTCGTCCTCCTTATGCGATGAAGCTGTGCGCGGCGGTCACGGCCTCGCGCGGTACCAGGCAAGACACGGCGTTCAGGCGGGCGCGCTGCACGGTGCGCACGCCGCCGCCGCCGGCCGGGCCGCAGGTGTAGAGCGCATTGACCTCGCGCAGCAGCGCCTGCGCCACCGCAAGCTCGTCATGCGCCAGCGCCGCGCGCAGGCGCACGTCCTGCGCTTCGGCCTCATGCGGCTGGGGCTGCGCCACCATCGTGCCGGCGTCGTCGGCCAGCACGCTGAGCACGCCGATCAGGTCGAAGCGGATCGGCACGTCATGGCCCAGCAGGCGCATGCGCTGGCGCAGGATGTCGGCGGCCAGGCGCGCGCGGGCGGCGGCGTTCGGGCCGGCGTAGGAGATCTCGCCCTCGGCGAGCCAGCCGCCGTGGCTGAACACATTAGCCTTGAGCTGCGCCGGGCGCGGGTGGCCGCGCACATTGCGCACCGCCACGCGGTCGGGGGCCAGTTGAGCGACCGTGACCGTACCAATATCTGCGACCACGTCGGGCGTCAGGTACGCGGCCGGATCGTGGACCTCGTACAGCAGCTGCTCCTTGACCGTGCGCAGGTCGACGCAGCCGCCGGTGCCGGCGGCCTTGAAGATCTCGATGCCGCCGTCGTCGTCGAGCTGGGCGATCGGGAAGCCCACCGCATGCACATCGGGTACGTCCTTCATGCCGGGATCGGCAAAGTACCCGCCGGTGACCTGCGCCCCGCATTCGAGCAGGTGCCCGGTCATGGTCGCGGCGGCCAGCCGGTCCCAGTCGTCCCAGGACCAGCCGAAGTGCGCCATCGCCGGCCCCACGGCCAGCGCCGGGTCGGCCACGCGGCCGCACACCACCACCTGCGCGCCATCCGCCAGCGCCGCGGCGATGCCTTGTGCGCCAATGTAGGCGTTGGCGCAGACGAAGCGGTCGGTGTCGAAGGCCGCGCCAAGGATGCCTTGCAGCAGCGTGCGCCCGGCCTCGTGCGAGAGATCATCGCCCTCCACCACCGCCACGCGCGGCGCCGGCAGGCCCAGTTCGCCGGCCAGCTGCAGCACGCGCCGCGCCGCCGCGCGCGGATTGGCCGCGCCGAAATTGCCGACGATGGGAATGCCGTGTTGCAGGCACAAAGCCAGCACCGGCGTCAGCAGCGCGTCGAGCAGGGGCTCGTAGCCCTGCGCGGGATCGTTGCGCCGCGCCAGCTGCGCCAGCGCCAGCGTGCGTTCGGCCAGCGTCTCGAAAATCAGCGCAGCGGGCTGGCCGGCGGCGATCAGCGTGCGCACCACCGGCAGCGCGGCGTCGGTGCGGTCACCGGAGAAGCCGGCGCCGGATCCGATCAGCAAGGGAGCAGTCATGGTCGGGGGCAGGTTGGTAGCAGGGGTAGAAGCCATTCTAGGGCGGCGACGTCCAGCCAAAAAATGGATTATTTGGATTAATCTATCGACTTGCTGGATAAGTGCATTTTGCCCATGAACCTGTCGGTCAAGCACCTGCGCGCCTTTGTGGCGCTGGCTACCTACCGCAACTTCACCCGCGCGGCGCGCGCCTGCCATCTGTCGCAGTCGGCGTTCAGCGCGCTGGTGCAGACGCTGGAGGAGCAGGCCGGCAGCCGGCTGTTCGAGCGCACCACGCGGCACGTGGAGCTGAGCAGCGACGGGGTGCGCTTCGAGCAAACCGCGCGCCGGTTGCTGGCCGACTTCGAGACCGCGTTCGAAGACTTGCGTGCGCACGCCGAGCGGCGCAAGGGCCGCGTGTCGATCGCGGCATTGCCGTCGCTGGCGGGCGGCGACCTGCCGCCGCTGCTGGCGCAGTTCCACGCGCAGTATCCGGGCATCGTGCTGGAGCTGTTTGACCAGCTTGCCGACGGCTGCATCGAGCTGGTCCGACAGGGCCGCGCCGACTTTGCGCTGACCCCGGCGCCGGCACAGGACGACGACCTGCGCGTGGAACCGCTGGTGCGAGACACCTTCCACTTGGTATGCCCGGCGGACCATCCGCTGGCGCGCAAGCGACGCATCGAGCCCCAGGCGCTGGCGGGCGTGCCGTTTATCCAGCTGTCGCGCACGACCAGCGTGCGCCAGCACCTGGATGCGGCGCTGCACCCGTTGCGCCTGAACAGCGTGATGGAGGTAGAGCACCTGGCGACCGTGGCGGCGCTGGTGCAGGCCGGCCTGGGCGTCAGTGCCGTGCCCTCGCTGGCGCTGTTCCAGTTCCGGCGCGAAGGGCTGGCGATCCGGCCGCTGCAGCTGCCGTCACTGGTGCGCGATATCTGCCTGGTACGGATGAAGGACCGCGGCGACTCTGCCGCCGCGGCTGCGATGATCGAGTGCCTGCAAGCGTTCTATAGCGGCGGCAAGCCATCGGCGCGGCGCTGACAGCCCTCGGATCGGGTACGCAGAATTGGGTACGCTTTTGTTTTTTCGCCTCGTCATCGCAGGCGCCCGCCCTCTCCCCCGGCCCCTCCCGCACGCGGTAGAAGGGGGGAAAAACCGGCTGCGCTTCAGAAGTGCCCGAGGTAGCCGCCATCAACGGCCAGCACATGCCCAGTGATATAGGACGCCGCCGGCGAAGCCAGGAACACCGCTGCACCCGCCACTTCATCGGGCTGGCCCCAGCGGCCCAGCGAGGTGCGCTGGCGCAGCCATTCGGCCACGCTCTCGTCCTCGACCATCGGCTGGTTGGGCTCGGTGGCGAAGTAGCCCGGCGCGATCGCGTTGACGGTGACGCCGTAGCGGCCGAGGTCGGCGGCCATCGCGCGTGTCAGTGCGTCCAGGCCGCCCTTGGTGGCGGGATAGAGCACATCGCCGGCGCGCGCGACCTGGCCCGCGATCGAGCTGACGTTGACGATGCGGCCGTACTGCCCGCGGCGCATGCGCTGCGCGGCAAGGCGGCACAGCGTATAGGGTGCGACCAGGTTGGTCTCGAGCATGGCGCGCAGGTCGCCGGCATCCAGGTCGGCCATGGTGCTGCGATTGCGCGCGCCGGCGTTGTTGACCAGGATGTCGAGCCGGCCGTGGGTGGTGTCGATGCGCTCGAACGCGGCCGCGACCGCGACCTCGTCGGTGATGTCGAGCACCAGCGCCTCGGCGCTGCCGCCGCGCGCGGCCAGCTTGGCGACGGCATCCTGCACGCGCTGCGCATTGCGCGCCACGACCAGCACATGCGCGCCGGCATCGGCCAGCCCGGCGGCGATCGCCAGGCCCAGGCCCTGCGCGCCGCCGGTCACCAGCGCGACGCGGCCATGCAGCGAGAATTGGGTACGCGCGGCGCGGTCGGGCACGCCGGCATCGGGGGATGGAGTAGAGGTAGCCATGCGGGCGAATATACCGCAGCAGTCCGGGCAGCGCAGCGCCGCCCGGACTGCCTGCAATCGCCCCGCCGTTTCAGCGGATCAGCTTGCCGGTGGACGAGACGATCGACATCTCGACAAACGACGAGCCGGTGTGCCGCGTCGGGCTGTAGCTGATCAGGATGCCGCCGAGATCGTAGTCGCGCATGCCTTCGAGCGCATTGACCAGCCGCTCGCGCGTCAGGTCGGGACCGGCGCGGCGCAGCCCTTCGACCAGCACCTTGGCCGACATGAAGCCCTCCATGCCGGCGTTGGATGGCTCCACGCCCTGCTGCTTGGCCAGGCTGCGGTATTCGCTGGCCAGCGTCATCTGGCTGGAGTTGGTGCCCGGCACCACCTGCGTGATGATCAGCCCGCGCGCATCCGCGCCCAGTTCGCGGATAAACGAATCGGCGGCATTGTTGGACAGCGTGACGAACTGCGCCTCGCTGCCGGCACCGCGCAGCTCGCGGATGATGCGCGCCGCCTCGGAGCCCGAGCCGATCACCAGCACCGCCTGCGGGTTGGCCTTGTGGATGGCGGCCACGCCCTGGCTGATGTCGCCCATCGGCCGCGCGAAGGTTGCGGTGGCCGCCGGCTGCACGCCACGCGCCTGCAGCGCGCTGTTGAAGCCTTCGAGCACGTCCTTGCCGAAGCCGTCGCCGGCGTAGAAGATGCCAATGCGGCTCATGCCCGACGTGGCCAGGTGGTTGATCGCGCGCGCGACCTCGTCCTGGTATTTGGCGCGCACGTTGAAGACGTAGCGGTTCACCGGCCGGTGCAGCGTGATGGCGCCGGTGAGCGGCGCCACCAGCGGCACCTTGTGCTCGGCGATGATGGGCAGGATGCTTTCGTTCTGCGGCGTGCCGCGCACCATGAAGAGGGCGAACACCTTGTCCTCGTCGATCAGCTTGCGCACGTTGTCGGGGGTGCGCTTGGCATCGAAGCCGTCGTCGTAGGTCACCAGTTCAATGCGCCGGCCCGCCACGCCGCCGCTGGCGTTGACGGTGCGCAGGTAAACCTGCGCGCCGGCGATTTGCTCCTTGACCGAACCGGCCACCGGACCGGTAACGCCCGCGGACTGTCCGATGCGGATAGTGGAGCGTGTCACGCCCGGTTCCGCCAGCGCCGCCTGCGCAGCCCATCCCAGCGTGGCGGCCAGCATGCCGCACGCGATCCATTTCGCCTTCATTGTCTTGACCCCTCCGCCCTTGTGGGCTGATCTCATAGTTGTGTCGCGGCGCGCGAAGCACAGCGGTGCGCCGTCATGCAAATTACCGCATGCGCTACGTCGGGGCAAACCTGAGAAGGGGGGCTGTTGCAGCAGCATCACACCGGAACCGCCTGACGGTTCCGGCGTGAGCAGGGGCGCGCTATAGGATGCGCGTCAGAACGCGCCGCACGGGCGCGCGGAAAGACATGCAGGACAGCAAGAACAAAGCAAACCAGCGCCGATCAGGGGAAAGCCGGCACCGCCGGATCCAGCCCGGCAAAGCGTGCTTCCGGATGGGCATTCTGCAGCAGCGTTTCGACCTCCTCGACACGGCTGCGCGGCACATCCAACATCAGCAGGATCTTGCCTGCCTCGATGTCCTTCTCGAACGCGCGCAGCCGGCTGTTGGGCGCCGAGCTGCCGATCATGCTCGCGGCCCATGCGCCGAACACCGCGCCGAGCACCGCCAGCACGCCGACCAGGCCCCACTGCGGGGTGTCGCTGACAATCGGGAACATTGCCACCACGGCACCTGCCACGACGCCGACGCCGCCACCCACCACCAGGCCCATCTCGGCGGCATGCACGATGTCAGAGGTCTGGAACAGGTTGGCTTCGTGCAGGCCCGTCATATCCGCACCGTCCCGCGCCACGAAGTGTATGTGGCGGTTCTCGATGCGGGCGAGCAGCAGGTCGTCCATGGTGCGGCGGGCACTCGCCAGGTCGGGCAACAACCAGAAGATGCGTTTGCGCATGTCTCTCTCCTTTTTCAGGCCGCGGCCGCTGGTGTGGGTGAACCTGGGTCCGGAATGTACCGCTGGCGGCGCGGGGTTATTTCTTTGTACGCCGTTCATGGGGCAAGCGCAAGGCGACTCTCCGCGTGCACACACGCTGCGCGCGGATGTGACGCGCACGTGTGCCCCGCGCAGGCGGGGCACACGTCACGTCGTCTAGCCAAGGAAGGGAATTGCGGCGCCTGCGCCTCAGAAAGTGATCGGCAGGCGGAGGTTGACTTGCAGGTCTGGCGTGTCGCGGGTCAGGCCAGCACCCACCGACAGGTTCAGCGTATAGCGGTTGTTGAAGCGGTACGAATACCCCACCAGCAAGGTGCCCTGGGTTACGCGCACCGAACCCGGCACGGTCTGGCCGTTCTGCTTGGTCGGCCAGATGATGGCCTGGTCATAGCCGATACTGAACGAGGCCTTCTCGTTGAGCGACAGGCCCATGCCGAAGCTGAACTCGAAGATATCCCCCGGCGCGATCTTGCCCAGCGGTTCCTTCTCGCCGTTGAGCACGGTGCGGCTCACGTTGTCGCGCGCAAAGTTGTGCAGGTAGCTGAAGGTGCCGAAGAACACCGCCGGGTCGGTCGGCAGCAGCCAGGTGATGCCGGGCTGGATCGCCTGGAAGCCGGTGCCGGTAGGCAGCCCCAGCGGCAGGCCGGTGCCAGTGGCATTGCCCACGCAGCGCGTCACGCAATCGGTCACGACCTCGAACGGGTCCTTGCCGGTCGCGGACTTGTAGCGCAGCCAGCCGACGAAGTATGGAATCTTCTCATTGCCGTAGTTGAGCTGGTAGCGCACCGTCGCTTCGACGTCGCCGATGCCGCTGCCGCTCGCATTGAACACGCGGTCGACGGCCGTGCCGGTGAATACCTCGCGGCTGACGGTCTGGCCCGATGAATGCACGTAAGGCACCTTGGCTTCGATTTCCAGCCGCTTGGTCAAGCCGTAGCGAAACGCGACCGACGGGATGTAGGTCGAGGTCTTGACCTCGCGCACATCGATCAGGCCGATCAGGATGGCCGGGATGACCGTGTAGCCGACCAGCGCGACGCGGTTATTGGAGGAATAGCCGTACTGGAAGCCGGGCTCGATCACCAGCTTGCCCTGGGCGGTCAGCACGCCAGGCTGGTCGATGATCGGTGCGATCTCGGGCGGACGGCGGTCTTCCTCCGGCGGGCGGCCCACGGGTTCTTCCAGGGCCACGGTCTGCCCGTCGGCGGACTCGCCCGCCTGCGGACCCTGGGCCATGTCCTGCGGTGGCTGGAGAATGATCTGCTGCGGGTTGTTGACCGCGTTGGGCGCTGACTGCGTGGCGCTGGCAGCGGCCGCCGCGGTGGCGGCGTTGGTGGCATTGTCGGACGGCGACACGCCGGGCCCCGCGCGCTGGCCGCCGCGCTTGTTGGCCAGCACCTCGGTGCCGATCACGTTGCGCAGCTCGCGGATCACCGCCTCCTGTTCGGCCAGCGCCCGCTTCATGGCGTCGAGCTGGGTGGCCTGGTCGGCGAGTTCCTTCTGCAGCGCTTCCAGTCCGGCTGCGGCTGGTCCCGCATCCGGCGGCGTCTGGGCCTGCGCCAGACCGCCGAGCAACAGTAACGTCGAGCATCCCGCATTGCGAATGCCCTGCATCGACCGCTTCTTCATGACGTCTTCCTCCCCCGGGACGGCAAACTGTTGTGCAGGAGTCTGCGACCTGTACTGCCTCATGCCTCGCTACGACTACCTCATGCTTGCGGCCCGCATCAGCGCACTGTTCAGCGCGGTGTTGGCCAATTGCGACCGGAATGCCTGCAGCGTATTCACGCTTGCGTCGATTGTCATCAGGCTCCGGATGCTCTGGTTGTTCAATGTGTTCTGGATCACCGTCGTGGGCGTACCCGCCAGCGATCCGACCGCTGCCGCATTGCCCGGGCCGTTCTGGATCACGTTCAGGAGCCCGTTGGTAAGCACCTGGCCCGTGGCCGTGGTTACGGTCGTGCCCGGCAAGCCGGCCGCACCGCTGGCGCTCGAACTGGCCCCGGCCGCGCCGGCGCTGGCCGCGGCACCGCCATTGGCCGCCACCGACGCGGCGCCACTGGCGCCCGCTGCGCCGCTTGCCGACGCCGCGGCGCCTGCACTGCCCGCGCTCGCGCCATCCGCGCCCAACTGAACCCCAGCCGTCACCGGATTGGCCGCCATCGCGCTATTGACCGCGGCATTGGTGCTGGCAACGATAGCGGGCCCGAGCGCCGTGGCAAGCTGCGCGGCCTGGTCGGCGGTAATGCGGCCGACATCGGGGATGTTAATGGTGGTTGCGACGACCAGGGCCCCGTTCAGGTACACCGCGCGTTCGATACCGAACGAAACCTGCAGGCCCGGCACCTCGAAGCCGCCCCGCATCTCGTCGAGCTTCTCCTTTGCAACCGGTTTCCAGCCGGCCATGCTGCCGCGCGCGGCAGCCAGAGGGTTTTGGTCCGGGTCACGGGCGGAACTGGCCGCCTGCGACGGCAGCGCCGACGCGTCGAGGGCGTCGGGCTGTGGCAGATCGCTGGCCTGCGCCGCGCCGGCACAGACCATACCGGCGCCCAGCAGCATGGCAACGGCCGCTGAAACGGCGCTGCGAGGGGCTGCTGGGGCCGGGAAGGAAGTCTGCAACATGATGCGTTCCTCAGAAATCGCTAACGCCATGCTTGGGCATGACGGTGAAGAACAGGCTATCCCGGTTGACTCCCATCCAGTAAGGGCCGCTTGGCGCGACGCGCCAGTCGGCAGCCAGGTTGAACCGCGCCTTCTCCGTGCGGTTATGGATCACGAACAGCAGCTGGCTGTCCCAGATCGTCTCGAAATGCTCGCGTGACATGGCGCGTGTGCCGCGCGCGGGATCGCCGACCAGCACGCGATTGCCTTTCACGCCCTTGACCACCACGAAATGGTGATAGCCGTTTTCCACGATCAGCACGATGGCGGGCACCTGCGTTTCTTCCAGCTTGGACAGCGGCAGTTCATAGCCGTCGGCCTCGTAGCCGAGCGCGGCCAGGAAGCGCTTCATGTCCAGCAGCGAGAACCCCTCGGCGCGAATCTTCTGCTGGTCGCCGTTGAGGTACATGTTCTGGAACACGGTGGCCTCGTTCATCGGATGGCCGTACTGGTAAGTCAACAGCGTGGCCACCGCGGCCGAGCCGCAACTGAAATCGTATTGCTGGCGGATCGTGGACTTGAAGCGCGCCTCGCGAACACTGGTGACCCTGACGCTGTAGGGTTCGCCGACCGGGCCGTAGAGCACGGTGTCGGCCGCCTGCGCGCAAGGGATAGCCCCCGCGGCCAGCAGAAACGATACAGACGTCAACAACCTTCGCAGCGGCATCATCATTTGAACTGGACGTTGACGATGGTGGCGTTCTGGATCAGCACGTTCGAGCCCGAGTTCTGGATCGCGGTTGGAATCCCCGCCGCGTTCGCGAAAGCCCCGTCCGTGATGTTGTTCGCGCCGGACAAAATATTGACCGCGGCGTTGTCGGCCACGGTACCGTGCAGGCGCATGTCGTTCACCGTGACCTCGGCGCCACCACGGATGTCATCCAGTTTAGACGCAGGTACAGCTTTCGCCACCCTTCCGAACAAGGTGGTCTCGGCCGCTGGTGTCTGCGCGTCCGTGGCTGCCGTTACCTGGGCACTGCCCGAGGCGGTGCGCGCGGCTGCCATGGCGGCTTCCAGCCCTGGCGGCTCAGCGTGAGCCTGCAGCACTGGCCAGGCGAGTAAGACCGTCGCGAATGTCCCGACGGCGAAGCGGACCGATTGCATGGTGTCGTCTCCCTTTGCCCGCGAGCCGCTCCCATCCGGGCGGCTGCAAGGCAATTAGGCTTGCATAGGCATGACAGGGCCCGGGCGCCCGCACACAGGATGCGGGCGCCGGTCCTGCCGGCTTGACGTTGAAGCTTCAGGCCCGTCCCTTGCCCGAAGGCTCAGGACGGGCCAGGGCTGCGCGTCTTACCTGCCCGCGTTGACGTTGGCCTGCACGTTGACGCCTTGCTGCACCAGCGACGAGGCTCCGCTGTTCTGGACCGCCATCATGATGCCCGCCGCCGTCTGACCGACGCTGGTCATGGTGTTGGACATGTCGAAGGTGCCTGCGGTCACGTAGTTGTAGCCGCCAGCGCCACCAGTACCGCCCGCGCCGCCGTTGCCGACGCCGCCAGCACCACCAGTACCGCCGGTCGCCGCACCGCCGGCTCCGCCGGCACCGCCGGCGCCGCCGCTGCCCGTGGTGGCGCTGCCGTTCGAGGCTGCCGTGGTGGCCGAACCTGCGGTGGCCGAACCGCCAGCGCCACCGGCGCCGCCCGATGCGGTCTGCGTTCCGCCGGCACCGCCAGTCGCCGTGCCTGAGCCGGCCGTTGCCGACGAGCCTGCCGTGCTGCCGCCACCGGCACCGCCAGTGCCGCTGCCGGCACCGCCGGTTGCGCTCGCGCTGGAGGTTCCGGCACCGCCCGCACCGCCGCTGGCGCCCGCTGCGCCGCCCGTGCCAGTGCCTGCGCCCGCCGTGCCGGCTGCGCTCGAGGACCCTGCGCTGCCACCCGCGCCGCCATTGCCAGTGCTGTCGGCACCGCGACCGTCGGCACTGCCGCTGCTACCGCCCCCACCACCGGCCGTACCGGCAAGACCGCCCAAGGCACCGCTGGCGCCCAGGCCGCCACCGCCGATCGCACCGGCACCGCCACCCTTGCCGCCCGCGCCAAGCGAAGCGCTCAGAGCGCCGCCGCCCTTGCCAGAGGCGTCACCGCCGCTGCCGCCCTTGCTGCCCGCCGCGCTAAGCGCGCTGCCGCCCTTGCCATAGGCGTCGCCGCCATTGGCGCCCCAGTTAGAGGCCTTGCCACCGTTGCCGCCATCGCCGGCCTTGGCCCAGCCGCTCTTGGCATCACCAGCGCTGGCGCTGCCGTTGGTTGCCGTGGCGCTTCCACCGACTGCGCCGGTAGCGCCGTTTCCGCCCTCGCCGCCGTTGCCAGTGCCGCCGTTGCCACCCTCGCCACCCTTCCCGCCGAAGCCGGTCCCACCGTTGGCGTTACCGTGGTTCGAGGCATAGTTGCCGATGTTGTGGACGTAGTTGTTGGCCACCGTGCCACTCAGCTTGCTGAGGGCAATTGCCGTGGTCTTGTTGAAGGAGCTGGCGATGCTGGACGATGCGGAACCGCCCACCGCAGCGGCGGTCCCGATACCGTCAGCCGAAGCCTTCAGGCGGTTGTCGGAATTGGTCTTGGTCTTGTTGTTCGAGCTGGTCTGCGACTTGTCGACAGCAATCCCGACCGTGGTGGTCTTTGTGCTCGTCTTGGTGGTCGTGCTGCTGTCATTCTTCTGGACAGCGGTCGAATACTCGTTCGCTGCCGCGCCGCTGCCACCCTGCGACGAGGTCGCCGTAGCGGTTTGGTTGTTGTCCCCACCGCCTCTCACTTCCTTGTTGTTATTGGTCGGATTTGCCCATGCCGTTCCCGCAAATGCCATGGCGATTGCCGACGCCAGTAAGGTCTTTTTCATTCCTAACTCCCAGGAGAATGTCACAGTGTCACAGCGGCTCAGCCTCCGGCCGGCGCTCCGCGGAACGACGGCTGGAGGTTCAGGTCCGGCACCTGCCAAACCAGCCTGCCCTTGCGCATAATCGGTGCCAGCTTCGCCACCTGCGGCGGCAATCCCTTGTAATACAAGGACTGGCCGGCGACACGCGGGGAACTTTCGGGCGCCTGGCACGATCTATTGGGCCCTCGCTGCTGTGCACGGCAGACGACATGTCACACCGCTGTGACACGGCCACCCCCGCCACATCGGGGGTACGCCCGGATCACCTGAAAAAGGCCTTAGATTTCAGTGCCTTACAGCAATACTCAGGATTTGCCCGAGCCCTGCGGCCGCGTATCGACGCTGAAACATCGCTCCCGGGTGCCGTCGCCGCCGCCCATGTGAGGCGCCCCACATTGCCCGCATGTCCGTTTTGCGCCGCCCGGCGCCCAGCCCTTGCGGCGCCCCGGCAAATTCACACCCCGGGCCGACGCAGTGGCACAAGCGTTACCTCGCCCGTACCTGGCCTGTCTGTCGTTTAACCCACGAACGCAGGGATGCACCGCTGCAACACCGCGACGCACGCGTTGTGTCGGAAGGGCCTCAGCGTCTATCCTTGCTAGGCTCTATGTCTGATTTAAAGTACATTAGAGGCATTGCAGACTTGTCATCTCTCCACAAGGGAAACCATGAGTGAAGCCGTCGTTCCCCTGTATCACCAGATTTACGTGGTACTGCGCCAGCAGATCGTAGAGGGCCGCTTCGGCCAGGGTCCCTTGCCGGGCGAGATCGACCTGGCCAAGCAGTTCCACGCCTCGCGCGTGACCATGCGGCGCGTGTTCGACCGCCTGGTGCAGGAGGGCCTGGTGCGCCGCCACCGCGGGCTTGGCACCTTCGTCAACCCGCACCCGGTGCGGCCCGCGGGAGCGAGCGAGGACCGCAGCACCAGCCTGCTCGACAACATCATCGACATGGGCCAGAAGACGTCGGTGAAGGTGATCTCGATCGACGAAGTCCATGCCACGCCGGACGTCGCCGAGTCGCTGCAGATCGAGGCAGGCGACCCGGTGGTCAAGATCGTGCGCGTGCGCCACTACCGCAACCGGCCGCTGTCGCATATCACGGTCTACCTGCCGGCGGAACTGGGCCGCCCGATCACGCGCAAGGCCCTGGAAGAGACGCCGGTGCTGCGCCTGCTGGAAGCCGGCGGCGTCAAGCTGGGCCGCGCCAGCCAGGTGCTGTCGGCGCGCCTGGCCGACGTGGTGGTGGCGCCGCTGCTGGACGTGCCGGTCGGCGGCGCGCTGCTGGCGGTGCGCCGCGTGGTCAAGGACCAGGCCGGCCGCCCGGTGCAGTTGCTGCTGGGCCAGTATCGCCCCGACCGCTACGAGTACCGCATGGAACTGTCGCCGGCCGGCGTGGACAGCGCCAACGTCTGGGTGGAGAGCGAAACCCGCCCCGGCCTGCGCGACTGACATGCCCGCCCCCGGGCAGTGCCGGCGCCGGATGCGCCAGACCTCGCTGATCCGGGCGATACTGCGCATTCCTGATCACATCAAGCGAGGAGCCGCCGTCATGCCAGTGTTCCGCCTGGTCCTGTCCAATCCGACCTCCGACCCGACCGGGTTGTCATCGAGCCACCGCCGCGCCGCGGTGCGCCGCCTTGCCGGCATGGCCGGCGCTGCCGTGTGCGCGCTGGCGCTGCCGCTGCCGGCCGCGGCACAGGGCACGCAGATCGCCGGCGGCAAGCCGATCCGGATCCTGGTGGGCGCGCCGGCCGGCGGCACCACCGACACACTGGCGCGCACCATCGCCCAGGAAATGACCCAGGAACTCGGGCAACCGGTGGTGGTGGAGAACCGCCCCGGCGCCGGCGGCAATATCGCCGCCGACCTGGTCGCCAAGAGCGCGCCGGATGGCAGCACGCTGCTGATGAGCTTCACCAGCCATACCATCAACGCCACGCTGTACAAGAAGCTGCCGTTCGACCCGGTGCAGGACTTCACCCCGGTCACGCTGGTAGCGACCGTACCCAGCGTGCTGGTGGCCACACCGCGGCTGGCCGCCAACAACGTGCCCGAGCTGATCCGCCTGGCGCGCTCGCAGCCGGGCAAGCTGAACTTCGCCATCGGCTCGGTCGGCTCGTCGCTGCATATGGCCGGTGACATGTTCAAGATGATGACTGGCACCTACATCGTCAACATCCCGTACAAGGGCACGTCGCCCGCGCTCACCGACGTGCTGGCCGGCCAGTGCGACCTGATGTTCGCCAGCACCATCAACGTGCTGCCGCATGTGCGGGCCGGCAAGCTCAAGGTGCTGGGCGTGACCAGCCCCGCGCCGCTGCCGCAGTTCCCGGGCGCGGCGCCGATCGGCGCCACCGTCAAGGGCTTCGAGTCGAGCGCGTGGTTCGGCCTGTTCGGGCCCGCCGGCATGCCGGCCGAGGTCACGCAGGCGCTGTACCAGGCCGCGCGCAAGGGGCTGGAAGCGCCCGCGGTGCGCAAGCGCCTGGAGAACGACGGCGCGCAGCCGATCGGCATGCCGCCCGAGGCCTTCGCCGCGTTCGTGAAGCAGGACGTCAAGCGCTGGGCCACCGTCGTCAAGTACTCGGGGGCATCGCCGGAATGAGCGTTACCCCTGCGGCCTCACCCGAGGCCATACTCCCGGCCACGCTGGCACAGAAACTGGTGGCGCGCGCCGCCGGGTTGCCCTACGCGCAGGTCGGCACCGTGGTGATCTGCCGCGTCGACCTGGCGATGTCGCACGACTCCAGCGGCCCGCGCCGCGTGGCGCCGCTGCTGGAGGAGCTGGATGTCGGCGTCTGGGACCCGTCGCGCTACGTGGTGGTGACTGACCACTTCGTCCCCGGCGGCGATGCCCAGGCCGAATCGATCCTGCGCTTCACGCGCGACTGGACGCGGCAGTCGGGCGCGCACTTTATCGACGCCGAGGGCATCTGCCACGTAGTGCTGCCCGAGCGCGGGCATGTGCTGCCTGGCCGCCTGATCGTCGGCGGCGACAGCCACAGCCCCACCGGCGGCGCCTTCGGCGCCTACATGTTCGGCGTGGGCGCGACCGAGATGGCCGGCGTACTGGCCACCGGCGAGATCTGGCTGCGCGTGCCGGATACCATCCGGCTGCAGTGGGACGGCCAGCTCGCGCCCGGCGTCTGCGCCAAGGACATCATGCTGTTCCTGTGCGCCAGTCTGGGCCTCGGCGGCGGGCGCTACGAAGCACTCGAATTCACCGGCAGTGCCGTGGCCGCACTGCCGATGCAGGAGCGCATGACCCTGACCAACATGAGCGCCGAACTGGGCGCGCAGACCGGGCTGGTAGCGCCCGACGCCGTGACACTCGACTGGCTGGCGCAGGCCGGCGTGCCAGCGCAGACGCTGGCGGACATCGATCTCGCGCACTGGCGCAGCGACGCGGATGCGCCGGTGCTCGCCACCCACCGTTTCGACGCCGGCGCGCTGGCGCCGCAGGTCGCCGCGCCGCACTCACCCGCCAACAGCGCGCCGGTGGATGAGGCCGCCGGCGAGCCGGTGCAGATCGCCTACCTGGGCGCCTGCACCGGAGCCAAGCTGGAAGACCTGCGCATGGCCGCGCGCGTGCTGCGCGGGCGCCGCGTGGCGCCTGGCGTGACGCTGCAGGTGGCACCGGCGTCGCGCCGCGACCAGCTGCAGGCCGAGCGCGAAGGCACGCTCGGCATCCTCACCCAAGCCGGCGCCACGCTGCTGCCCAACGCCTGCGGCGCCTGCGCCGGCTATGGCGCATCGCGTTTTCCCGCGGGCAGCCGCGCCATCGCCTCAACGGCGCGCAACTTCTCCGGCCGCATGGGCGACGCCGGCAGCGCCGTCTGGCTGGGCTCGCCGATGACGGTGGCCGCCAGCGCCGTCACCGGCCGCATCACCGACCCGCGCATCCTGCTGGAGTAACGCCGCGGGCCTGAATTCGTGCCCGCCGTGCGCGGGCCAGACCTTTCTTGCATGACTTCCCCCATCGCCCCCGCTCCCGCTCCCATCGCCGCCGGCCGCATCTGGCGTTTCGGCAACAATGTCGACACCGATGCCATGGCCCCCGGCGTGCTGATGAAATCGCCCCTGGCCGTGCTGGCCCGGCATTGCCTGGCCTCGCTGCGTCCGGAATTCCCCGCGGACGTGCGCGCCGGGGATGTGCTGGTAGCGGGCACCAACTTCGGCATCGGCTCGTCGCGCGAGCAGGCGCCGCAGGCGCTGCGCGAACTGGGGGTGGGCGCGGTGGTGGCGCAGTCCTTCGGCGGGCTGTTCTATCGCAATGCCATCAACCTTGGCCTGCCGGTGCTGGTGTGCGCCGACACCGGCAGGCTGGCCGACGGCGCGCACGTCGTGCTGGACCTGGACGCGGCCCGGCTGCGCCTGGACGACGGCAGCGAGGTCGCGTGCGAGCCCATTCCCGCCTTCCTGCGCGAGATCCTGGCCGCGGGCGGGCTGGTGCCGCACCTCAAGCGGCGTCTGGGCAAGGCCTGAGCACATGCCTGAGCACCTCGCCCGCAGGCGCGCGCCTCAGCCGGTGCGCGGCATGGCGGCCTGGCGCAACAGGCTGAGCGCCTCGTCGTCGCTGGTCTGGGAGAAATCCAGGTAGAAGGCGCCGACCGCGCCGAAGTTCGGCGGCGTGTTCAGGCAGATGATCTCGTCGGCGGCCGGCTGCAGGCTGGCGAGCCCGTCCTGCGAACCCACCGGCGTGGCCGCCACCACGCGCGCGGCCCCGGCCATGCGCACGCCCTCGAGCGCGGCGCGCATGGTGGCGCCGGTGGCCACGCCGTCATCGACCACGATCACGGTACGCCCGCCGCGCGCCGGCACCGGTGCCCCCCCGCGGTAGCGCTGCTGGCGCCGTGCGATCTCATCGAGCTGGCGCCCGCGTTCGGCATCGAAACTGCCGCTTTCCACCGCGCGCCGCGCCCAGGGATCGTCGTTGACCACGGTATGCGGGCCGCCGCCCGCGGCATCGCCCTCCACCACCGCGCCGAGTGCCAGTTCCGGGTAGCCCGCCGCGCCGATCTTGCGCACCAGCAGCACGTCCAGCTGGGCATCGATCGCACGCGCGACTTCAAAGGCCACTGGCACGCCACCGCGCGGCAGTGCCAGCACCAGCGCGGGCTGCCCGAGCTGCGCGGCGCCGAAGCCAAGTTCGGCCAGCCGGCGGCCCAGATAGCGGCCAGCCTCGCGGCGATCGGCAAAGCACGGTGGCAATGTCAACATGGCGCGCTCCCGGAAGTCCGGCGCCGTGACGCCGGCTAAGTGGCTGTCGAGGCCCGCACCGCCACGGCGGCGGCGCGGCGCAGGCGGCCCTTTGCCAATATAGACCTTGCCGGAGAAGGCGTAGGCGCAACCTGACGGTATGCCGCATCCGCGTGCAATAGCGCGCAAGTCACTTAGATTGAACGCGATTTCGCAACAGTGTGTTTTGCCGGGGCCGGCTGATCTTCCTGCGCTGCAGCATTAAGATTGCCCCATGCGATTCCCCCGGGAACGCCGCCCATCCGCTGTTCGCCGGGCATGATACCCGGCCCCTGAATGAGCCCGACATGACTTCGCAAGCCAACGCACGCGCGCACCTGGCGCACCCCGATCACAACACCGCCACGGAAGGCAACCCCGGCGCCCTGACCATGCCCGACATCCCGTTCGGCTCGCTCGAAGCCGCCGCGATGGCCGAGCTGCCGTACACCTTCCGCCCGGCCGGCACCTGCACCCGCTACTACAACGAGTTCTTCGGCTGAGCCTCGCGCCGGACCTGGTGCGGGATCTCATGCGCTGATTCGCCCGCGGGCGCCATCACGCGCTCGCACAGCGCGGCCAGCCGCGCCGCCATGTCGCGCGCCGGGGCCGGCAGGTCCGGTTGCGCGTGCAGGCTCAGCTCGATCTCCGGCACCGCGGCCGGCCAGCCGTCGTCCTCCAGCACCCGGTGATGGGCGCTGGCCAGGCGCCGTGGCAGCAGCGTGATGCCGAGCCCGTCGGCCACCGCCGCCAGGATGCTGGCCAGGCTCGCACTGACGAAGGCCACGCGCCAGCGCCGCCCGCCGGCGTCGAGCGCGTGCGTCATCTCGCCGCGGTAGAGCCCGCCCACCGGAAACGCCACCAACGGTACCGGGTCGCGCGCCACCGCCGGGCGCTGGCGGCTATCGATCCAGCACAGCGGCTCCGGCCAGCTGGCCAGGCCGGTGGCATGCCCGACGCGCTGCTTGACCAGCACCAGGTCCAGCTCGCGGTCCTGGAAGCGCTGCCACAGCTCGTGGCTCATGCCGCTGGTCACCTCCAGCCGCACCCCCGGCCAGTCGTCGGCAAACCCGGCCAGCACCGGTGTCAGCGGCCGCGCGGCAAAGTCCTCCGGCACGCCGATGCGGATCTCGCCCTGGCCCGCGCTCTGGCGCAGTTGCCCGACCGCTTCGGCCATCAGTTGCTGCAGGCGGCGCGCGTAGCCGAGCAGGCGCTCGCCCTCCGGCGTGGTGGTGACATAGCGCCCGCCGCGGTCCAGCAGTACGCAGCCGAGCTGCTCTTCCAGCCGGCGCACCTGCTGGCTGACGGTCGACTGCGTCAGGTGCACGCGCTGCGCGGCGCGGGTAAAGCTGCCGCTTTCCGCCACGGCGACAAAGCTCTGCAGCAGCACGGGATCGAGGTGAGGGTCCTGCATCGGCGATCCATTGGGTTTTCCACTGCCGGCGATTTCATCATTTAATTTCCCAATTACCAAGCCCCGGCGTACAGTGGGCTGCCCTCGCGCGACGTTCGACCGCCTGCGGGACCTACCTGCCAAAGCCATGCCGCGCGCCCGCGCTGCGAGCATGCACTCACTTTTGTCCGGATCATGACCACTCACCAGGAATTCATGCGCGAGGCAGTCCGCCTTGCCGAAGCCAACCGTGACCGTGGCGGCCGCCCCTTCGGCGCCGTGCTGGCGCTCGACGGCAAGGCCGTCGCCACCGGTGTCAACGACATCGTCCACAGCCACGACCCGACCACCCATGCCGAGATGGAGGCCGTGCGCGCCGCCGCGCGCAAGCTCGGCCGCCCGGACCTGCGCGGCAGCGTGGTCTACGCCAGCGGCCATCCGTGCCCGATGTGCCTGACGGCGATGACCATGGCCGGCGTGCAAGCGGTCTACTACGCCTTCGACAACGACGACGCCGCGCCCTACGGCATGTCCAGCGAGGCCACCTACCAGGCGCTGCGCCTGCCGCTCGACCCGCCCCCGCTGCCGCTCACGCGCGTGCCGGTCGATCTTTCCGCCGCGCAGCTCTACGGCACGCGCGCCCCCCGTGGCTGATGCCATCGCAAACGCCCCGGCGGTCCGGGCCACGCCGCGCTGGCTGGTGCTGGCCGCGGTGGCCGGCATCGGCCTGAACCTGCGGCCGTTCCTGACCGCCGTGGGCCCGCTGGCGCCCGCGATCCGCGCCGGCACCGGTCTCAGTTACCAGGGCATGGCCTGGCTGACGCTGCTGCCGATGCTGCTGATGGGGGTGGGCGCGTTCTTCGGGCCCGCCATCCGTGCCCGGCTGGGTGCGCGTGCCGCGGTGCTCGGCGCGCTGGCGCTGCTGGGCGCGGGCTGTGCGCTGCGCCTGGGGGTGGCCGACGGCACGCTGCTGATCGCCTCGGCGGCGCTGTGCGGGCTGGGCGTGGCGGTGGTGCAGGCGGCGTGCCCGGGGCTGGTCAAGCAGGAATTCCCGGAGCGCGTGGCGCCGGTGATGGGGCTGTACTCGGCCGCGCTGATGGGCGGCGGCGCGCTGGGCGCGCAGCTCTCGCCCTGGGTCAGCACGCAGGCCGGAAGCTGGCGCGAGGCGCTGGCCTTGTGGGCCGTGCCGGTGCTCGCTGCGCTGGCGCTGGCGTGGGTGGCACTGCCGCGGGCCCTGCCAGCCCGGGGCGCATCGCCGCTGCGCCCGCCAAGTGCTGCGCGCGCCCTGCTGCGGCGCCCGCGCACCTGGCTGCTGATGCTGTGCTTCGGCGTGATGAACGGTGGCTATGCCTCGCTGGTGGCGTGGCTGGCGCCCTTCTACCAGGGCCACGGCTGGAGCGCCCCGGCCAGCGGCGCACTGGTGGCGCTAATGGCGCTGGCGCAGGCCGCCGCGGCGTTGCTGCTGCCGGCACTGGCGGCGCGCCGCGCCGACCGCCGGGCGTGGATGGCCCTGGCGCTGGCCATGCAGGTGGCCGGCTTCGGCGGGCTGGCGCTGTGGCCCGATGCCGCCCCGCACGCCTGGGCAGTGATCGGCGGCGCGGGCCTGGGCGGCTGCTTTGCGCTGTACCTTGTGGTGGCGCTGGACCATTTGCCGGATCCGGACAGCGCCGGCGCGCTGAGCGCGCTGATGCAGGGCGGCGGCTTCCTGCTCGCTTCGCTGGCACCTTGGATCACCGCCATGCTGCAGGCGCGCACCGGCGGCTTTGCCGCCGGCTGGTGGTACCACCTGGGCTGCGCCGCGCTGGTGGGCGTGCTGACGCTGCGCCTGGATCCGGCGCGCTACGGCAGCGCCTATGCGATGCCGCGGGCCGCGGGATAAGCCGCGCCCGCCCCGGCTTCAGTAGGTCTTGTAGGGCAGGAACTTGCCCGACATCTCGATGCGCACCCGGTCGCCGTTGGGATCGGCTTCGCGCTGCAGGTCCATGCGGAAGTCGATCGCGCTCATGATGCCGTCGCCGAACTCCTCGTGGATCAGCGCCTTGAAGGTGGTGCCGTAGACACTGATGAGTTCATAGAAACGGTAGATCAGCGGGTCCGCGGGCACCTGCGTCGGCAACGAGCCCTTGTAGGGGACCTCGCGCAGCCACGGCTCGGCCTCGGGCGGCAGCCCGAACACCTCCATCACCGCGCGCGCCCCCGCTTCATCGAATGCCATCTGGCCCAGGCACGCGGCCGTCGTCCATTCCTTGCTGCGGCCGACGCGTTCGGCCACCTGGGCCCAGGTAATGCCGCGTGTGACCTTGGCTTCGATGATAAGGTCGGTGACGTCGCTGCGGTTCATGCTGCCTCCGTGACAATGGGGTGGTTGGGTTGAGCCACTCGGATTGCCGCGGCGGCGGGCCGCGCGAACCTCCCGACATCAGCGTGTCAGCGCTGTCTCGACGACGGCCGCGGCATCCGCGGGCGGCATCTCCTGCGGCAGCGCGAACAACGCCGCGGCGGGCGGCGACAGGCCCTGCAAAAACTGCAAGGCAAGCACGATGAGCATGACCGGCATGGCGCCTCCTTCAAGCACACGTGGCAACTTCCCGATTGGCACAGCCGGCAGCGCAAGCTTCATGCCATTGACGCGGGCGTTCCAGCGCTCGCACTCGCACCGAACACGCACCGCACCCGCACCGCACCCGCACCGTTTCCAGCGCAGCGCGAGCCATGCCGATGCAAGCCGCACCGTTATAGCGTACCCGTTTCTGCGTGCTATTTGCAGGCGCCCGCTACAGGTGCAACGCGGCGCGGGCCGGCCCGCGGAAGCGGCGCTGCCTTGCGAGAACTATTTCCGATGTAACGTCACATTACCTTCCGCCCGCCGCGTCGCAGCCGCGCCCCGGCGCCGCCACCTTACCCGCAATGCCTTGTGGCACAAGGGTTCCCGGCCGATGCCCCGGGCCGCCCCGCGCTCGCGGGCGCCCTGGGTCCATGTGAGACAGCCTTACAAGTGCAAGCACCCGGTGCCGGGTCCGCTCGCTACATTGAAGCCGTGTCCAACGCGAACCCGCAGGAGCCCGAATGAAACGCACCCTCTCCCTGATCGTGCTGCTGTCCACCACGGCCGCGCTGCTTTCCGCCTGCATCGTGGTGCCGCCGCGCGGCGGCCCGCCGCCCCGCTACCACCACTACGACCGCTACTGATTCACCACGGCTTGAACCTGCCGAGCGCAGACCCGAACCACGCCCCCCAAGGAGAACCCAAATGAAACGCCAGCTTCTGCTTGCCGCAGCCGTCCTCGCCACGGGCGGCGCCTTCGGACTGATCGCCCCCGCCGACGCGCAACCCGTGATGGTCGCGCACGGCTACGGCCCGCCACCCCCGCCGCCGCGCTACGAGCCGCACCCGGCCGCGCGCCGCGGCCAGGTCTGGGTGCCCGGCCACTGGGTCGCCAGCGACGGTCGCTATGACTGGCGCCGCGGCTACTGGCAGGCGCAGCGCCCCGGCTACCGCTATGTGCCCGAGCGCTGGGTGCGCGGCCAGCGCGGCTGGGTCATGCGCCCGGGCTACTGGGCCCGCTGAAGCGGCCCAGCGAGGCTTGCGCGGCAAGCGCGCAGGAAGCGCAACAGGGGCAGGTCAGGGCTTGCCGCCCCTGCCCCGCCGACAGTTGGTGGCAAGCCCCGCGCCGGCCAGTGCGGCCGGCGCCGCAAGGCTCATCCCGTGGTTGGAGACGCCTCTCATCCAGAAGCACTAGGCCATGCGCCCGAACTGCCGCAAAATCAGGCAGATTCATTTCGAGACCTTGTATCAGGCCCGAGTTTCATAATTGCGCCACCCGCATGCCAGATATATTACGTACACCCCACGATGGGGTTAGAAACCTCGCTAACCGGGGGCTCTGATAATGCGATCTGTTTCAATGCTGCAACCGTTCAAAATCGATGTGTCACATCGATGAAACCACCGCAACCCCGCCTCAGAGCGTCGTTTGCGGAACTTTGCATGGCGCATTCGGGTGATTTCTTAAAGGATTATGACCATCCTGTCATTTCAACCCTGTCTCGTCCAAAATCCGCTCGCTTGCATTCCATTCCACCAGCCCATAAGATGAATTTAAGCCGATTTGGGAGCGAGAATCTTTCGGGTTCGGGTTCGGGTCAACCTTCCAGCCGCCGACAAGTTCCATCCAGAAGAACGGGACTGCCGGAGCATGGAAGCATGGGGGTCATCACACGCAGACAGCCACCACCGGTGGCTGCTGTTCGGTAGTGCACTCCCATACGCAAAAAGCACCCCGCGTCCGCCCCCGAGTAAACGGGGAGTGAAGTCATGAACGCGTTGCTGATCGAGGAGCATCCATTGCTCCGGCTTGGGCTGTTGCAGATGCTCGAGAACATCCAGGAATCCGCCCAGGTTGCGGCCATTGCGCCCGCGGACATCGCCAGGCTGGAGGCCCGGCACCACAATGCAGACCTGCTTGTGTTCGGCATGCCCGCCGACACGGCGCCCGGCTGGGAGCAGCTGGAACGCGCCCGTGCAGCGCTGTCACCGCAGCGCATCCTGATCCTGGCTGACGTGCTGCCCTTGCACGTGCCCAACCCTGACAGCGCGCGCGGTGTCTGCGGCTGCCTGCCCAAGTCCGCCTCGCTGGCGGTGATCGAGGCCGCCATCCGGCTGGCGGTGTCGGGCGTGCAGGGACTGCTGTTCTCGGCCGAGACCGGCGCCATGCCCTCGGCCTCGCGCTCGGCCATGCCGGCGGTGCAGTCGCTGGCGTCGGCCGCGCCGCTGCCGCTCAGCGCATCGCTCCCCACTGCCCTGCAGTCCGAACCGCTCTCGCTGGTGGCCTGCGCCGGCACGCCGCGCGGCGCGGCCCGCGCCGCGGTGGCCGTGCGCGACCTGACCGGCCTGCGCCCGGGCCAGCCGCTGTCGGCGCCGGCCGCAGCGCCAGCATCCGCTGCCAACGCCGCGCCGCTGGTCGAGGAAGAGCCCAGCTACGACGAAGCCGAGATGCTGAAGATCACGCCGCGCCAGTATGAGGTGCTGGTGCTGCTGGCGCGCGGCTACCCGATCAAGACGGTCAGCCGCATGCTCAATATCTCGGTGGCCACGGTCAAGAGCCACGCCTGCACGCTGTACCAGCGCCTGAAGGTGCGCAACAAGGGCGAGGCCGTCTACGCCGCCCTGCAGCGCGGCGCGACGCTGGAGTGGGTGAGCGGCGACGAACGCTCCACGCGCGACAGCAGTGCGCGCCCGGTGGTGGCGCCGCGCACCGGCGAGACCGCCTTCCAGGCCGCGAGCCAGGGCCTGTAACGGACAGGGCCGGCCACGACCGGCACCTGCCATTGCATCACCGTGCCGTGCCGTACCGCGCAACAGACGCGGCCGGCTCGGCACGACCGGTGAAACCAATCCGGAAGGGGGTCAACCATGCCGGCCAGTACGTTCCTGCCCACGTTCTCGGTGTGCATCTGCACGCGCGACCATCCGCAAGGGTTACACCGCACGCTGCGCTCGGTCGCCGCATCGACCATGCCGCCGCACCAGCTCATCGTGGTCGACGACAGCAGCAACTATCAGACGCGCGAGATGGTGCGCCACGGCTTTCCCGATATCCCCGACATCCCTGACGTGCTCTACCTGGAAGGCCCGCGCCGCGGCGGCGCGGCCAGCCGCAACCGCGCCCTGCGCGGGGCCACCGGCTCGCACGTGCTGTTCCTGGACGACCGCACACTGCTGGGGGCGACCTTCCTGCAGCAGATGACCGACCGCATTGCCGACGACTACGTGCACCGCGCCACCTCGGGCTGCGCCGCGCCGCTGATCCTGACCGGCACTGACGTCTGCCAGGGCCAGCGCGGCAAGCCGCGCAAGGCGGCGTTCCTGGGCTATCCGTCGCAGGACTACCGCTACGGCGAGCGGCTGTGCTCGGTGGTACTGCACAGCACCGTGTTCCCGCGCGCGTTGTTCGACCAGGTCACGTTCGACGAGCAGCTGGCGGCCGGCTATGAGATCTGCGAACTGGCCAGCCGCGCGGTGTTCGAGTTCGGGCACCGGATCGAGCTGATGCCGAGTGCGGTCAACCAGCATGCGGCGGTGCCCGCGGTGGAAGAGGCCGCGCCGGCGTGCGAGGCCTCGCGGCTCTATGTCACCTATCGACGCTACGGGCGCAGCCAGCGCCGGCATGTCAAGGCGGCGCTGTACCTGATGGTGGCGTTGCCGCATGTGCTGGCGCGCAATGTGCGCGGCGCGGGCTGGCACGGGACGGTGCCGGCCTGGGCGACCGCGCGCCAGCTGTGGGAGATGCTGCGCGCACGGGATGGGCGGTATGAGGGTGGAGGCGAACACGGCAGCCGCTTGCCCGGGTCGATGGCCTGAGCTGCCGCAGCCGTGCCGCGGCCCGGGAGCGTACCCGTTTCTGCGTGGCTCGCCGGTGGCAGGGCGTGCTTTGACGGGCGTCGGCTGAGGAGGGCGCGCTGCCGCAGGCCCATGGCAGCCACGCCTGACAGCTACCCCCTACCGCCGGTACGCCGGGAAATACCCTCTCAGATCCTCCAGCTCCCGCCCCTTCCCACCCCTGCACAACGCCGCATATCGTCGCGGATCCACGATCAACCGCTGCGTGCGGAACACGTGGGTATCCGGGGAGAACCCCCGCTTGAAGCGGAACAGCGAGTCCTGCACCTGTCCGCCGCGCCCGCCACCAAGGTTCAGCACCCGGTAGCCCTGCTCCCGCCCCCAGGCGCGCTGCGCATCGATCAGCAGCTTCAGCGGCTGCCGGTGCAGGCAGCGTTCGTCCGCGCCGTACAGGTGCCCTTGCAGGATGCCGACCGACGGCGCCACCGTCAGCAGCGCCGCGCCGATCACCGCGCCCGCCTCCTCGGCCACGAACAGCCGCAGGCACGGACCCATTTCACGGCACAGGGTCTGGTAATAGCGCTCGTCGAAGTGGTAGTACGCCGGCGCCTCGAGCCGGTGCATCGACTGGGTGTACAGCGCGACAAAGCGGCCCAGCGCGACGAACGACTCGTCAATGCGCACCGTGACCCCCGCGCGCTGTGCCTTGTTGATGTCGCTGCGGTGGCCGTGCGCGGTGTCACGCCAGTGCTCGGCCTCGCTACGGGTCAGGTCGACCGATACCGTCAGCCCCTGCTCCACTACCTCGCCCACGGCGCTGCGCCAGCCGGCATTCAGCAGCGGGTGCAGCCGGATAAACCACGACACGCAGCCGGCCCTACGCAGCATTCCCACCGCCTGGCGCAGCGCCGCATCGGCAAAGTCCTGGGTCGCACTTGCGCTGAGGATCGGGCCGCCGTAGCCGTAGGGCGAGACCGCGTCCCAGCTGCCGCCGTCGAGTTCGCGCCGCACCAGCGGCACCAGCAACTCCGCATCGCCCTCGGACGCGTACAGGCCCCAGGCCGTGCCGCGGTCGCCATACTCGGCCGCGCGCAGCCAGCCGGGCGTGTGGTAGCAGTCGTGCGCGCAGCGGCGCAGCACTGCTGGCCAGGCCGGATCGGATGTCGCCAGCAGCCGGACCTTCATGCCGGGGCGTCCTGCATGCACAGGCCGGCGACCGTCTGCGCCACGCACGCGATGGCCTGCACGCCATAGCGGTAGTCGACATGGAGCGCCAGCAGCTCGCCGGACAACGCGCGGTGCGCGGCCGGCACGCCGTCGCGCTCCACCGGCCACAGCACCGCCGGATAGATGCGCGCGGCGATCAGCGCGGCGCGGCAGGCCTCGCGCGCGGCGCGCGTGGCGAAGCGCAGCATGGGGTAGGCCGGTGTGCGCAACAGCGTCACGGGGCGGTCGGGTCCGCACAGTGCGGCGAGGCGTGCGCTGAAGATGGCGCCGTTCTCCAGCCGGCGGCGCCGCAGATGGTGCAGGTCGATCGCCGGCGCCAGCGCCCGCGTGAGTGCGCACGGCCCGGAGACCTCGCCCGCGCGGCCGAGCGCGGCCTCCACGTCGCGCGCCAGCGCCAGGTAGCGCGCCTTCTCCAGCGGCGCGCCGCGCAGCCACGCTTCTTTCATCGCCATGGCCGCGGCCAGACGCGCGGCCAGCGCCACGTGGGTGTCGGTCGGGCCGGGTTGCGGCAGGCGCTGCCCACCGGCCGCGCACGCAATACCGCCGTCGGGCAGCGGCAGCGTCTTGCGCAGCGAGGCAAACACATAGTCGGGCGTGCGCGCGTAGGTCCATGGCGCCAGCCAGTCATGGGTGCGGTCCAGCACCACCGCGCCGCCGCTGACCTGCACCGTGCACGGCATGCCGAAGTACTCGACCACCACCGCGGCCTCGTCCTCGCCCAGCCGCAGCGCGGTACCGGGCTCGAACGGCGCATGCGGGTACATGCGCACGTCGATATCCTGCGCGCTGACGTCGGTCACGTCATGGCAGTAGTACGTCGGCAGGTACAGGCGCCGCCAGCCGCGGGCCTTGCCGTGCGCCACGACCGCGCGCAGCGCGTCGCGGCCGCAGCCGTAGAGCGCGGCGTCGGGCGGCACCCAGGGCGGCCCGCCCGTGGGTACGGCCGAGTCCAGCGCGAAAAATGAGCCGAATTCCGGGGCACAGTCCATATCTGTCTACCTCTCTCGTCCTCCCCGCCGGGAAGCCGCCGCGGCTTGTTCAGGTGGCGTGCCGCGACGCCTGCCGCCCCCGCGTCGACAGGCACGACCGCTTGCGCACGGTGACGCGGGTCTGGCCCGTCACCGGATCGGCATCGATCTGCCGGTAATGCCGCACCGTGCCATCCTGCCAGCGTGCCGCGTGCTCCCACATCGCGGCCTTGACCGGGTACAGCAGCCCGTGCGCATTGACAAAGACGAAGGCGCCGATGCCAAGCACCGCCACCAGCACGACCTGCGGCGCCGGCCCGCGGATACGGATACCAGCGTTCAGCCACGCCACCGCCAACCCCACCGCGCCGCCCAGCAAGGTCTCGGACAGCGTGTGGTAGTGGCCGGACACCAGTTTCAGCGCCATCGCCAGCGCCAGCGCCAGTCCCGCGAACCAGCCGATGCGTGCCACGCGCGGGCTCAGCGCCGAACCCAGCAGCATCAGCAGCACCGGGTACACCGCCGTGGTCAGCATGGCGTGGCCGCTGACGTCGTACAGGTCCAGCGCCGGCAGGTACCAGCCGCCAAAGTCAAAGGCCAGCTTGGCGCTACCCACCAGCGCCGCGCCGCAGCCGAACGACGCCAGCCACACCAGCGCGCGCCGCCATGCGCCAGCCGCCGCCAGCGCCAGCGCGATCGCCAACCCTACCGGCACCAGCCACGTGCTCTCTCCGAGCAGGATGAATGGCGGCCACTGCGTCATCGTTGCAGTGCGGCCGCTTCATCCAGCTCGACTTCGGTCGCGTGCTGCAGGGTCGCGCGGCGCATCACGTCGCACACGACCTGCGCCGTCTTGCCGATCTCCGCTTCAGTCAGCGTAGGGTGTACCAGAAACATCAGGCTGGTCTCGCCCAGCTGCCGCGCGGCCGGGAGGCGCACCGTCGGGCGCCAGCCGGTGCCGTCGAACGCCTTCTCGAGGTAGCACTCGGCGCAGCCGCCCGCATAGCAGGGCACGCCGGCGGCGTTGATCTCGGCCATGATGCGGTCGCGGCTCCAGCCTTCGGCCAGCCGCTCGGGGCGCACGAAGGCGTAGAACTTGTACCAGGCATGCTCGGCATGCGCCGGCGCCAGCGGCACGCGCAGCGCCTCGCATGCGGACAGCGCCTCGGCCAGCGCGGCGGCATGCTGTGCCCGCTGCCGGCTCCATGCCGGCAGGCGCGCCAGCTGGATGCGGCCGATCACGGCCTGCATCTCCAGCATGCGCCAGTTGGTGCCGAAGCTGTCGTGCAGCCAGCGAAAGCCGGGCGGATGCTCGCGCTCATAGACCGCCTCCCAGCTCTTGCCGTGGTCCTTGTATGACCACATGCGCAGCCACAGCTCGCGGTCGGCGGTGGTGACCATGCCGCCCTCGCCGCCGGTGGTCATGATCTTGTCCTGGCAGAACGACCAGCACCCGATATCGCCGATCGAGCCCACCGTGCGGCCGCGGTAGCGCGCGCCGTGCGCCTGCGCGCAGTCCTCGATCACCTTGAACCCGTGACGCCGCGCCAGCGCCATGATCGGGTCCATCTCGCACGGCAGGCCGCCCAGGTGCACGCAGATCACCGCGCGCGTGCGCGGGCTCAGCACGCGCTCGATGGTGGCGGCGCTCAGGTTGCCGCTGTCCGGGTCGACATCGGCGAACACCGGCACCGCGCCGGCATTGGCCACGCACGAAATGCTGGCGACAAAGGTGCGTGGCGTGACCACCACCTCATCGCCGGGTCCGATGCCCAGCGCCTTGAGCGCGACGTCCAGCGCGAGCGTGCCGTTGGCCAGCGCCACCGCATGCGGCACGCCGCACCAGGCGGCGAACTCCTGCTCGAATTCGCGGCATTGCGAACCGGTCCAGTAGTTCACGCGGTTGGACAGCAGCAGCCGGTGCACGGCATCGGCCTCTTCGGCGGTGAAGCTCGGCCAGGGCGAGAACGGGGTGTCTAGCATGGGCGTGATCGTTACCTTGGGATGAATGCAACGCGAGGGCGGGGCAGGCTCAGTTGCGGCTGCCGGTGAAAACGGTGGCTGACACTTCGCCGGCGGCGCTGATGCCATCGCGCTGCAGCACCGTGCGTACGGTCAGCCACAGGATGCGCAGGTCGAGCCATACCGACTGATGGTCGACATACCAGACGTCGAGCGCGAACTTGTCTTCCCAGCTGAGCGAGTTGCGGCCGTTGACCTGGGCCCAGCCGGTGATGCCGCTGGGCACGTCATGGCGGCGCGCCTGCTCGGGCGAATACAGCGGCAGGTATTCCATCATCAGCGGACGCGGTCCCACCAGGCTCATGTCGCCCTTGAGCACGCACCACAGCTCGGGCAGTTCATCGAGGCTGGTGCGGCGCAGGAGCCAGCCGAAGGGGGTGATGCGTTCATGGTCGGAGAGCAGCTCGCCATCCGGGCCGCGCGCGTCGGTCATGGTGCGGAACTTGAGCAGCTCGAACGGCTTGCCGTGCAGGCCTGGGCGTGTCTGGCGAAAGATGACGGGACCGCCCAGCTTGATGCGGACCATCACGGCGAGGACCAGCAGCGGCACGGCGAGCAACAGCAGCGCCAGCGACGCGAGGACAATATCGAGGATGCGCTTCATGATGTGATGGTTATGTGGCGGCAGGGACTTGCCGGGGGCCGCGAACGGGCCGGCATGGCGCGCTGCGCCTGGCTGGAAACGCCTTCATCTAATCAAAGTTCATCAGGCAAGTGAAGGCAGCCATGTGGCCTAGACCACCAGCAGGAAGGTGCGCGCAGTTGCCGGGCGAGGGCTTCCGTTTGCGTACGGCAGCGCACGCTGGCCAATTGCGCGCGCCAGGCAGAAAACAATAATGGCTGGCATGGAACACTATCTCGGAACATCGCGCCGTCACCGTGGCGCAGGCCTCCCACGGCGCCTGCACCTGGCGCGGCAAGGCATGCGCCGCGGCCATCCGCGCGCGCCGCTGGCAGGCATGGTTCGGGCAACGCTGTACGCTGGAACGGGGTCGCTGGCGGCGTCCGTCGCACCGCCGTCGCGCAGGCACGCAGGAGGGCCACGGCCATGAGCACCCCGCTGTTCCCGCTGTCGCAATGGCTGGTGTCGCTGCCGCGCCGGCGCAAGGTGGCGCTGATGGTGCTGGCCGACCTGGTGGCGCTGCCGCTGTGCTTCACGCTGGCGCTGTTTCTGCGCTCCGGCAACTTCGACCTGGTCACGCACTACGGCGTGACGCCCGCGGCGGTGATCGCGATCTGCACGATCCCGGTGTTCTCCTTCAGCGGGCTGTACCGCACCGTGGTGCGCTACTTCGACCTGAAGGTACTGTGGATCACAGGCACCAGCCTGGCCTGCCTGATCGGGCTGACCTACGGGCTGTCGTTCCTGGTCAACCTGGACCGGTTGCCGCGCACGGGCGTGCTGATCTACTGGTTTATCGCCTTCGCCTACGTGGTGGTGTCGCGCTTCGTGGCGCGCGCGCTGCTCAACCGCACGCAACAGCGGCGGCTGCCCGCGGACAGCCGCCCGGCGCTGCGCGTGGCGATCTTCGGCGCGGGCGATGCGGGCTTCCAGCTGGCCATCGCCATGCGGGCCAGCCTGAATCACAAGGCGGTGTGCTTCTTCGATGACGACATCACGCTCGACAAGAAGATCTTTGCCGACCTGCCGGTCTACCACAGCGACCAGATGCGCGAGCAGATCTACCAGCATGGCATCAACGAGGTGGTGCTGGCGATGCCCACGTTGTCGGTCGAGCGCCGGCGCATCATCGTCGACAAGCTGCACCGCTACGCGGTCAGCGTGCGCACGCTGCCGACGCTGCTGGAACTGGTGGACCGCAAGATCACCATGCAGTCGATCCGCGACATCAAGATCGAAGACCTGCTCGGGCGCGATATCGTGCCGCCGCGCGAGGAGCTGTTCGCCAAATGCACGCACCGCAAGGTGGTGCTGGTGACCGGCGCCGGCGGCTCGATCGGCAGCGAGCTGTGCCGTCAGATCGCAACGTGCGACCCGGCCCGCCTGATCCTGTTCGATCACTCCGAGTTTGCGCTCTACGTCGTGGAACAGGAACTGCGCCGCGGTTTCCCCGGGCTGGACCTGCAGGCGCGCATCGGCTCGGTGTGCGATGCGGAGGCCGTGGCCGCAGCCATGCGCGGGCAGCAGGTCGACACCATCTATCACGCGGCCGCCTACAAGCATGTGCCGCTGGTGGAAGGCAATATGTCCGAGGGCATCCGCAACAACGTGCTGGGCACGGTCAATATCGCCAACATGGCGGACCACTTCGGCGTGCGCACCTGCGTGCTGATCTCCACCGACAAGGCGGTGCGGCCCACCAACGTGATGGGCGCCAGCAAGCGCATCGCCGAGCTGGTGTTCCAGGCCGCCGCGGCGCGGTCCGGCACGCGCACCACCTTTGCCATGGTGCGCTTCGGCAACGTGCTGGGCTCGTCGGGATCGGTGGTGCCGTTGTTCCGCCGGCAGATCCGCGCGGGCGGCCCGATCACCATCACGCATCCGGACGTGATCCGCTTCTTCATGCTGATCCCCGAGGCGGCGCAGCTGGTGATCCAGGCCGGCGCGATGGCGCGCGGCGGCGAGGTGTTCGTGCTCGACATGGGCAAGCCGGTACGCATCGTCGACCTGGCGCGCTCCATGATCGAGATGTCGGGGCTGGTGGAGCGCACCCGCAAGAATCCCGCGGGCGATATCGAGATCAAGGTGGTGGGGCTGCGCCCCGGCGAGAAGCTGTACGAGGAGCTGCTGATCGGGGGCGACGTCACCCCCAGCGAGCATGAACGCATCATGTGTTCGCACGAGCCCTTCCTGGAGCAGACCGAGCTGGAACAGCGCCTGGCGCGCCTGTTTGCCGCGTGCGAGACGCGCGACGAGGTCAGCATCCAGACGCTGGTGCAGGCGGTCGTGCCGGAGTACGCGCCCTACACGTCGCTGGACAACCGCCCCGCCGCGCCCGCACGGGCGCAACCGGCAAGCCAGCAGCCCGCTGCGCAGCCCGAGAGCGTGCCGCCCGAAGGCGCGCGCCAGCCGCTGCAGGCCGCCATCCGCAAGATTGCTGGCGCGCCGCTGTTCCCGCCCGAAACCGACACCCAGCTGGAGCCGGCCAGCGCCGCGGCGCCCGGCAATTCGCCATGAGGACCTACGGCCTGCCGCACGGGCGCGCGCCGTGCACTTCAAACAGGCGTGCGAAACCGTACAGAGCACAACGCCGCACCGGCCTACGATGACGCGGTGCACACCAGAGGCGGGGCGGCGCGAGTCAGTCCCGCCTTTGCGTGGCGCCCGGCAACCGTCCCGTGCGTTCTCTACCTGAAGCCGACACCATGACCAACACTGCCAAACTGCACCGGGTTTTTGCCGACGTACTGTGCATCCAGGAAGACCGCGTGACCGACGACCTGACCTACAACACCATCCCCGAATGGGATTCGGTGGCGCACATGGCGCTGGTGGCCGAGATCGAGAACTTGTTCGAGATCATGATGGACACCGACGACATCGTCGACATGAGCTCGGTGGCCAAGGCCAAGGAAATTCTCGCGAAATACCGCGTCGTCCTGTGAGGTGCACCGTGCTGCTCGAAGACAAGATCGCACTGGTCACCGGCGCCACCCGCGGCATCGGCCTGGCCACCGCGAGGCTGTTCGCCGCCGAAGGCGCGCACGTATTCCTGTCGGGCCGCTCCGAGGAGCGCGTGGCGCAGCGCCGCGCGGAGCTGCTCGACGCCATGCCGGGCGCGAAGGTGACGCCGCTGGTGCTGGACGTCAGCCAGCCCGAGAGCGTGCGCAACGCGTTCCAGTCCGTGTTCCGGCAGGTCAAGCGCCTGGATGTGCTTGTGGCCAACGCCGGCGTGCTGGAGGACGCGCTGATCGGCATGGTGACCGAGCGCCAGATGCGCCATGTCTTCGACACCAATACCTTTGGCGTGCTGCATTGCGCGCAGTACGCCAGCCGCCTGATGGCGCGTGGCCAGGGTGGCAGCATCGTCAACCTGGCCTCGATCATGGGCACCAACGGCAATGCCGGCGAGGCGGTCTACGCCGCCAGCAAGGCCGCGGTGATCGGCATCACCAAGTCGCTGGCCAAAGAGCTGGCGCCGCAGAATATCCGCGTCAACGCGATCGCGCCCGGAGTGATAGACACCGACATGGCGCGTTCGGTCGGGCCCGAGTGCTTTGCGCGGGCCGTGGCCTCGGTCAAGATGGGCCGCGTGGGGCAGCCGCTGGACGTGGCGCGGGTCGCGGCGTTTCTCGCCTCGGACCTGTCGGCCTACGTCACCGGCCAGACCATCGGCGTGGATGGGGGGATGCTGGTTTGACCTTCGCTCATCGCCTGCAGGCATTCGGCAGCCAGACCGCGCTGGTGCTGCAAGACGGCACCCGGGTCAGCTATGCGGCACTGGCGCGCGAGGCCGATGTCACCTACACCGTCGCCGGCGCGCCGGCGCGGCGCCGCACGCTGGTTGCGATCGAATGCGCCAACAGCCTGCCGTCGCTGGCCGCCTACCTGGGCGCACTGCGTGCGGACATCCCGGCGCTGCTGGTGGATGCCGGACTCGACGTCGACCTGCGTGAAGCGCTCTACGCGCACTACGGCGTGGCGCATGTCCACACCGACGACGGCTGGCAGGCGCGCGCGCCCTCGTCGCCGCCGGTGCATCCGGACCTGGCGCTGCTGCTGTCGACCTCGGGCAGCACCGGCGCGCCCAAGCTGGTGCGGCTGAGCGCGCACAACCTGCAGGCCAACGCCAGCGCGATTGCCGGCTTCCTGGCGCTGGACGACAGCGAGCGCGCCATCACCTCGTTGCCGATGCACTATTCCTACGGCCTGTCGGTGATCAACAGCCACCTGCTGGTGGGCGCGACGCTGGTAATGACCGGCGCGCCCCTGACCGCGCGCGCATTCTGGGACCGCCTGCGCGAGCAGTCGGCCACCAGCCTGGCCGGGGTGCCGGCGCAATACGCGATCCTGCGCCAGCTGCGCTTCGAGCGCATGGCGCTGCCGTCGCTGCGCACGATGACGCAAGCCGGCGGGCGCCTGCCCGACGCGCTGCAGCGCTGGTTCGGCGAACTGGCGGCTGCGCGCGGCCAGCGCTTCTTCGTGATGTACGGACAGACCGAGGCCACCGCGCGCATCGCCTACGTGCCGCCCCACCGGCTGCTGGAGAAGATCGGCGCGATCGGCATCGCCATCCCCGGCGGCCGGCTGGAGCTGCGCCGCGAGGACGGCAGCCTCGCCAGCACGCCCGGCGAGAGCGGCGAGCTGTGCTACACCGGCCCCAACGTGATGCTGGGCTACGCTACCGAAGCCGCCGACCTGTGCGCGCCGGACCTGCAGCAGGGCTACCTGCGCACCGGCGACCTGGCGCGGCGCGACAGCGATGGCTACTTCCACGTGACCGGGCGGCTCAAGCGCTTTATCAAGGTATTCGGCAACCGCATCGGCATGGACGAGGTGGAGGCGCAGCTGCGCAACGAGCGCCATGACGTGGCCGTCACCGGGCGCGACGACCTGCTGGTGGTGGCGGTGCGCGGTGCCAACGCGGCCGCGCTGGACGAACTGGCCAACACCATCAGCAAGCGCTACCGGCTGCACCGCTCGGCCATCCGGGTGGTGGGCGTGCAGGCCTTCCCGATGTCCGGCGCGGGCAAGGTGCGCTATGCCGACCTACTGAGCGACGTGGTCCACGCACCAGCCGCAGGCTGACCCCAATCCAACGAGCCCGACGCTGCGCCCACAGGAGATCCACAGCATGGCAACCGAGCGCCCGTACTTCGACTGGCCGGTCTACGGCGTGCCGCACGCCGAGAAGTCAGCGCATCTGGGCATGCTGCTGAGCGCGCTGACCTGGCACCATGCCGAGCATTGCCCGCCCTACCGGCGCGTGCTGGAGGGGCGCGGCTACCACGGCGGCGAGCGCTTCGCGCTGGAGGAACTGCCGTTCCTGCCGGTGCGGCTGTTCAAGGAATATGAACTGCGCTCGGTCGGCGAAGCCGATGTGTTCAAGGTGCTGACTTCGTCGGGCACCACCTCGCAGCGCGTGTCGCGTATCGTGCTGGACCGCGCCACCGCCACCGCGCAGACGCGCGCGCTGGTGCTGATCGTGCAGCAGTTCCTGGGCAAGGCGCGCCTGCCGATGCTGGTGCTCGACCACCCCGCGGTGATCCGCAGCCGCGCCTCGTTCTCGGCGCGCGGCGCCGGCATCCTGGGCTTTTCCAGCTTTGGCCGCGACCACACCTATGCGCTGCGCGAGGCCGACATGGCGCCGGATCTCGGCGTGATCGCGGACTTCCTCGCACGCCACCGCGGCGAGCGCATCTTCCTGTTTGGCTTCACCTTCATGATCTGGCGGCACTTCCTGGCCGAGCTGGACCGGCAAGGCGCCGACCTGGACTTCGGCGAGGCGGTGCTGATCCACGGCGGCGGCTGGAAGAAGCTGCAGGACGAGGCGGTGGACGGCGCCACCTTCCGCCGGCGCCTGCGCGAGCGCTGCAATATCGGCGCGGTGCACGACTTCTACGGCATGGTCGAGCAGGTCGGCTCGATCTTCATGGAGTGCGAGCATGGCCGGCTGCATACGCCCGCCTTTGCCGACGTGCTGATCCGCAATGCGCGTGACTGGTCGGTGCAGCCGCCGGGCCGGCCCGGTGTGATCCAGGTGCTGTCGGCACTGCCGGGCAGCTATCCCGGCAACAGCCTGCTGACCGAGGATACCGGCACCTGCCTCGGCATCGACGACTGCCCGTGCGGGCGGCTGGGGCGCACCTTCCGCGTGCACGGCCGCATCCCGCGCGCCGAGCTGCGCGGCTGCAGCGACACCTATGCGGCCGGATTGCCGTCCATGGGCGCCAGCCATGGCGCCGTCACCGGGGGAGCCCGCGCATGAGCACCCTGGTCTTCCTCAATCCTGACGTCCCCGGCATCCCCGCGGCGGTCGCGCCCGAGGCGCTGGCCGGCGTGCCGGTGCTGCCGCCGTACAGCGACGCGGCGCTGGCGTTCGCCGCGGCCCTGTCCGAGGCGCTGCTGCATGCGCCGCAGGCGCGCGCGTATCCTGAGCTGACCGCGCTGGCCTTCTGGCTGCGCCGGGCCAACCTTACGCGGCTGCGCGACGACGTGCGCCAGCAGTGGCAGGCGCGCACCGATGCGCCGGTGATGGTGCCGCGCGGCACCGTGCTGCATATCGCGCCCGCCAATGTCGACACCATCTTCGTCTATTCATGGATGCTGGCGCTGCTCAGCGGCAACCGCAATATCGTGCGCGTGTCCACGCGCGAATCGCCGCAGGCGGCGCTCTTGGTCGACGCGGTGCGATGCCTGCTGGCCGAGCCCGCCCACCACGCCATCGCCCAGCGCACGCTGCTGGTGCGCTATGCCGCCGATGAGGCCGTGACCGCGCGGCTGTCGGCGGTGTGCGACGTGCGCGTGATCTGGGGCGGCGACGATACCGTGGCGGCGTTGCGCCGCATTGCGCTGCCGCCCACGGCCACGGAGATCTGCTTCCCGAACAAGTATTCGCTGGCGCTGGTGTCGGCCGCGGGCTGGCTGGCCGCGACGCCGGCGCGCCAGGACGAATTGGCGCACGCCTTCCACAATGACGCCTACTGGTTCGGCCAGATGGCGTGCTCTTCGCCGCGGCTGGTGCTGTGGATCGGCGAGCGCGGCGAGGCGCGCGAAGCCAGCCGCGACTTCTGGCAGCGGCTCGGCGACATCGTCGCGGCCAGGGCGCCGGCGCTGGGCGAAGCCGATTACGTCAACAAGCTGGTGGCGGCCGACGCGCTCGCGATCGAGACCCGTGCCGAAGCGCGCAACGAAGGCAGCAATGACCTGGTGCGCGTATGGCTGGACGAACCGGCGCTGCATGCCGCGCGCCATTGCGGCGCGGGGCTCTTCTTCGAATCGTCGATGCCGGCGCTGACGGACCTGCCCGCGCTGCTGGACCGCAGCGTGCAGACCGTCGCCTACGCCGGCTTCGATGCCGCCGAGCTGCGCCGCTTTATCGCGGCCAGCCTGCCTGGCGGCATCGACCGCATCGTGCCGTTCGGCAAGGCACTGGCGTTTGCGCCGGTGTGGGACGGCCTGGATCTGACCCGTGCATTCCTGCGCGAGGTCAGCGTGTACTGAAGTCGTCTCCAAGCGCCTCAGGCGCCAACCCATCATGCCGTTGCTGCATCCCGAACCCGTTTCTTCCGTCGTCATCGCCGGCGCCGGCGGCTTTGCGCTGGAGATCTTCGACTACCTGTACGAGGAGTCCCTGGCCGGCGGCCCCGCGGTGGCCGGCTTTATCGACGACGCCCCCGGCAAGGTGCCCGACGGCGTGCCGCTGCCGCACCTGTCGAGCGTGGCGGACTTTCGCGCGGCGCCCGGGCAGGTGGTGGTGGTGGCGATCGGCATGGTGCGCGCGCGGCGAGCGGTGAGCATGCGGCTGGCGGGCAACGGCGTGGCGCTGCCCGCGTATGTGCACGGCGCGGCCATCGTGTCGCGCCACGCGCGGCTGGGCACGGGCGTGCTGGTGTGCCCGCTCGGCATCATCAACCGCAACGCGATGATGGAAGACGGCACGCTTGCCGGCGTGCACTGCAGCGTCGGCCATGGCGCACGCGTGGGGGCGTACTCGATTCTTTCTCCGTTCGCGGCGCTCAACGGCGATGCTTCGGTCGGCGAGGGGTGCTTCCTCGGCACGCGCGCCACCATCTATCCGCGCATCCACATTGGCCGCGAGTGCGTGGTCGATTCGCATTGCGGCGTGCGCGCCAACGCACCGGAGCGGCAGATGATTTCCTCGCGCGGCACCTACCAGGTCAATCCGCTGCGCCTGCCCGCCTAGTGCCGGCGCGGCGTGCGTGGCAAGCGTGTGCATGCGGCGGGGCGCGCAGCCCCTCCCATGAACCGAACGCGATCGCAGTTCACTCGAGCCACCATGCAAACCAGAGTGCTGGCTCCGGTTCGATGACCTCATTGCAGCCATTGATGTCGGTGGCGACCACCGGCAGCCCCATCACGGCGCCCTGCAACTCGCGTCCCTGTTGGCGTGCGTGCACAGCCCCGCATGTTTGCGGCGTAGCGTCGGCAGCGCGGGCAGGGTCGTGTGGCCGCGTCATGGGGCCGTGCCATAGGGCCTCGCAGCACTCGGCCAGAAGGCCCTCATCCATCGGCGTGAGAGCAGGCTTTGCGCACCGCTGCGGCCCTGCGAGAGCTTGGCACAAGCGGGGTTTAAACCCATCCGATTGGGCCCGACGCAATGTGCGAGAGCGCACCGAAGCTAGACCTCCGGGTTCATACG
The DNA here is from genome assembly GCF_058252315.1 of Cupriavidus sp. PB-02. Lineage (NCBI taxonomy): Bacteria > Pseudomonadati > Pseudomonadota > Betaproteobacteria > Burkholderiales > Burkholderiaceae > Cupriavidus > Cupriavidus sp. PB-02. The sequence goes on along the minus strand of NZ_CM177695.1, from coordinate 22,014 downwards.
ATGAGCTCGGAAGGCATGGGCACGAGGCGCCATGTCGGCGTTGTCGACCGAGGAGACAGCCATGAGATCAGACCGGACAAGGGCCGCAAGCGGTCCGGAGGCAGCAGCACCGCAAGACAAGCACGGCGCCCGCGCGGCACGATCGCTCGGGGTGGCCGCCGCCACCCTGCTGCTTGCCGCCTGCGCCGCATCCCCCGGCATGTATTTCGAACCCAGCGGCAAGGTCAGCGCGGTGGGCGACGACGCGATCGCCACCACCACGCCGATCACGCTCGACCTGGTGCGCAAGCTGAAGGCCAAGCCAAAGGTGGATAACCTGGGCGTGGACGAACTGTACGCCAAGCCCCAGCCCTATCGCATCGGTCCGGGCGACATCATTTCGGTGGTGGTCTGGGACCACCCTGAGCTGGTGTTCCCCACGCAGACCTACAGCGTGGGCGCCACCTACGAGATCCCGCAGTCCACCGGCGGTTCCAACGTGCCGGGCTACGTGGTGAGCGCCTCGGGCGACATCCAGTTCCCGTATGCGGGCGTGATGAAGGTAGCGGGGAGCACCGCCAATGAAGTGCGCGACCGCATGGCCAAGGTGCTGTCGCGCGTGGTGCGCGATCCGCAGATGACGGTGCGCGTGCTGGGCTTCCGCAGCCAGCGCGTCTACGTCGACGGCGAAGTGAAGACGCCCGGCATGCAGGCCATCGACGATGCGCCGATGACGCTGGTCGAGGCGCTGAACCGCGCCGGCGGCGTGCTCAACACCACCGGCGACAACAGCCGCGTGCGCGTCACCCGCGGCGAGCGCTCCTGGCACGTGAACATGCCCGCGCTGCTGGCCAAGGGGGTCGATCCGTCACGCATCCTGCTGCGCTCGGGCGACATCGTGCGCGTCGAGCAGCGCGAGGACAACAAGATCTTCGTCACCGGCGAAGTGGTCAGGCCGACGTCGCTGCTGATGCGCAACGGCCGCATGACGCTGAACGAGGCGCTGGGCGATGCCGGCGGCGTGAACCCGAACTCGGCCAACGCCGAGCAGATCTTCGTGATCCGCAAGCAGCCCGACGGCGAGCCCAAGGTGTTCCACCTGGACGGCAATTCGCCGGTGGCGCTGGCGATCGCCGAAGGCTTCGAGCTCGAGCCCAAGGACGTGGTCTATGTCGATGCGCGCAACCTGGTGCGCTGGAGCCGGGTCATGAGCCTGCTGTTGCCGATCACGCAGCCCGCGATCAGCGCCGGCACGGGCTTCAGGTAAATCGAGCGGAAAAATCGAGCGAGTCACCGAGCCAAACATGGTCAAGACAATCCTGGTCGTCTGCGTGGGCAATATCTGCCGCAGCCCGATGGCGGCCCACCTGCTGCAACAGGCGGTGCCGTGGTGCACGGTCACTTCCGCCGGGCTCGCGCCGCCGGTGGGCGCGCCCGCCGACCCGCGCGCGGCACGCCTGCTGGCGGGTGCCGGCATCAGCCTGCGCGAGCACCGCGCACGCGCCATCACCGCCATCATGGTCAACGCGGCCGACCTGGTGCTGGTGATGGACAACGAACAGCGCGACGAACTCGAGTTCCTGTTCCCGCAGGCGCGCGGCAAGACTTTCCGCCTGTGCGAGTTCCTCAAGTCAGACGTGCCCGATCCGTACGGCTGCTCGATGAGCATGTTCACGATCGTGCTGGAGCTTATCAGGCAGGGCATTGCGTCATGGTCGGCACAGCTCGAGGCCACATCGCCGGTCAACACCCACGGAGAGGCATCATGAGAACGGTTGGAAACCGGGAAGACATCGCTCTTGGCCCGGAAGAGCGCGGCAAGTCGATCGATCTGACGGCATACCTGGACGTGCTGATGCGCTACCGATGGAGCTTCCTCGCCACGGTGGCGCTGGTGGTGGGCGTCGGGCTGGCCTATGCGTTCCTGGCCAGGCCTGTCTACCGCAGCGACGTGATGGTGCAGGTGGAGGAATCCAACAGCACGGGCAACACCAGCAAGCTGACGGCCGGTATCTCGCCGGTATTCGACCTCAAGCCCGCGGCCAGCGCCGAAGTGGAGCTGCTGCGCTCGCGCATGGTGGTGGGCAAGGCGGTGGACAGCCTGCGGCTCGATATCGAGGCGACGCCGCGCTATTTCCCGGTAGTGGGCGCCGCGCTGGCGAGCTTCAACCCGGAGCTGTCCAGCCCGGGCCTGTTCGGCTGGGGCGGCTTTGCGTGGGGGCATGAGTCGATCTCGGTGTCGCGGCTGCATGTGCCGGCCACGATGGAGGGCCGCCAGCTGTTCGTGACCTCCCTGGGCAATGGCAACTACCGGCTGCAGTTCGCCAGCGACAATGCCAGCGCCACCGGCAAGGTCGGCACGCCGCTGGCCGTGGCCACCGCCTCGGGCGAGGTCACGATGCTGGTCGACCGGATCGACGGCAAGGCCGGCGCGCGCTTCGTGGTGCGCCAGCTGCCGCGCAGCGCCGCCATCGCCAAGCTGCAGGACCGGCTGGTGATCAGCGAACGCGGCAAGCAGAGCGGCGTGATCGGGGTGGCGCTGGAAGGCGATTCGCCGCAGATGACCGCCGCGATCCTCAACGAGATCGGCAACGCCTACGTCGACCAGAACGTGCGTCGCAAGGCCGCCGAGGCCGAGAAGTCGCTGGCCTTCCTCGAGCAGCAGCTGCCGCAGCTGCGCCAGCAGGTGGAGACCGCTGAATCGCGCTATAACGCCATGCGGAACCAGCGTGGCACCATCGACCTGAGCGAGGAGTCGCGGCTGATCCTGGCGCAGTCGGTTCAGATCCAGACCCGCTTGCAGGAACTGAAGCAACGCCGCCAGGAACTGGCCTCGCGCTTCACGCCCAACCACCCGGCGATCACGCTGATCGACAACCAGATCGGCAGCCTGACGGGCCAGCTCAACGGCGTCTCCGGCCGCATCCAGAAGCTGCCGGATGTGGAGCAGAACGTGCTGCGGCTGATGCGCGACGTGAAGGTCAGCACGGAGATGCTGCAAGGCCTGCTCAACGACGTGCAGCAGCTGAAGCTGATGAAGGCGAGCAAGGTCGGCAACGCGCGCCTGGTCGATCTGGCGGAAGTGCCGGTGCGCCCGGTGAGGCCGAACCGCGAGATGATCGGTGCGATCGCCGTGCTGCTGGGGCTGATGGCCGGCGTGCTGCTGGTGATCCTGCGCCACTCGTTCGACGGCGGCGTGGCCGATGCCGACGAGATCGAGGAGAAGACCGGCATGACGGTCTACTCGACGATCCCGTTCAGCATGCAGCAGGCGCGGCTCGAGCCGGAGGGCAAGAGCCCGCAGGGACTGCTGGCGCGCGAACATCCGGACGACCCGGCTACCGAGAGCCTGCGCAGCTTCCGCACCGCGATGCAGTTCGCGCTCGCCGGCAGCGGCAACCGGGTGGTGGTGTTTACCGGGCCGGCGCCGGGGGTGGGCAAGTCCTTCGTCTGCTCCAACTTCGCAGCGATCGCCGCCAGCGGGCGCCGCGTGGTGCTGGTGGATGCCGACCTGCGCCGTGGCGAGTTGCATCAACGCTTCAATGACAAGCGCAGCCCGGGCCTGACTGAACTGCTGATGGGCGCGCCGCTGGACCGCGTGCTGCGCCGGCAGGTCGCTCCGGGGCTGGATTTCATCCCGACGGGCACGGAGCCGCCGCACGCGGCCGACATGCTGTCGAGCCCGGGGATGGATGCGCTGCTCAACGAATTGCGCTCGCGGTATGACCTGGTGTTGGTGGATACGCCGCCGGTGCTGGCGGCCTCGGATGCGGGCATCCTGGCCAGCAAGGCGGGGGCGGTGTTCCTGGTCGCGCGGGCGGACAGCACCACGGTGGACGAGTTGCTTGCCTCGCGGCGCGAGATCCAGAAGGCGGGGATCGATGTGAAGGGGGTGTTGTTTAATGGGTTGAAGGTGGAGGGGCGGTGGTATCGGTCTCACTATTACTTCGGGAAGTATCGGTATCTGAGCAAGTATGGGGCGCAGGCTAAGCGGGCCTGATGCCTCTGGTCGCTTTCTTGATGGATTCGCCGCCCCGTTGGGGCGGCGAATTGCATTTTTGGATGGGTGCGGGGCCGTGCCTGGCGGCGAACATCTGGTCGTTGGTCGACAGCACGCGAAGCTGGTGTCATGTTGTCGTCGGTCAACCGCTTGGTTCCGCCCTCCTGGGCGGCTCACTTATATGAACGCGCCCCGGTTTGCAAGGTATGACGACCATTCTGGCTCAAGCAGGACTGGTTGCGGACTTATATCCGGCCTTGCGGTGCAGGCGGAGCCTGCGGGCCCTCATGGATATCCGCCGGGAGCGCCCCTATCTTTTGGTCGTGCTTTGAGGCACCTGTGACTCGTTGGATTTACGCTCCCGCGGTCCGACCTGTCTTGCCATGATGCTCATCTCACCGTCGCAACCTGTGGACGGTCCTGCTTTCCTTCTTTGCCAGCCCGGCCTGCCATCAGGCAGGCCTGACCGAGACGTAGTCGCGGTCATAAGCCCGGTCATGCGCCAGGAGGGCCCAGACCGTGCGTGCCATCTTGTTGGCCATGGCGACGGCCACGACGTTGATGGGGCGTCGCTGCGCGAGCGTCAGAGGCCAGCCGGGCTGGTTCTTCCGGCGCAGATGGCTCAGCACAACGCGAGCGCCGTGAATGAGCAAGGTGCGCAGGTAGGGGTCGCCGCGTTTGCTGATGCCACCAAGCCAGACCTTGCCGCCGGTGCCGGTTTGTTTGGGCACCAAACCAAGATAGGCCGCCAGTTGCCGGCCGGACTTGAAGGTGTGGACATCGCCAATGGTGGCAACCATGGCCGTGGCGGTGTGCATGCCGATGCCCGGGATAGCGAGAATGGTCTGGCAAGCCTGGTTCTGCCGGCCCCAGGCGTTGATACGCTGGTCGAGGCGGGCAATCTCCTGATCGAGCCGTTCGATGCTTTGCAATTGTTCGTGCACGAACTCGAACAGCATGGGCGGCACGCTCTGCTCGATGTCGGCCATGTGCTCGACGATTTCATGCAGGCCGGTGCGCAGTCCGCGCGGGAAGTGGACGCCGAATTCGAACAGCGTGCCGCGCAACTGGTTGACCAGCATGGTGCGCATCTTCACGCGCAACTGGCGCAGTGCGTGCAGGCTGAGCACGCACTGCTGCGACTCGTTCTTGGGGGCAACGACAGGCATGCCGGGCAGCTGCGCCGCGGTCCAGATGGCCTTGGCGTCGGCAGCATCGGTCCTGTTGGTCTGCATGAACGGTCGCACGTAGTTGGCGTGCAGCAGCACCGGCTCGTGGCCGAGGCTGCGCAGCTGGCGCGCCCACCAGTGAGCGCTGCCGCAGGCTTCGAGCGCCACGCGTCCGGGCTGCCGCTTGGCGAGGAACTCAATCAACCTCTGCCGGCTGAAGCGACGATTGAAACACTTGCCGTCGGACTCGACCCAATAGAGTTGGAACACAGTTTTTGCAATGTCCAGGCCGTAGGTCGTAGTATTCATTTCGGGTCCCTCCATCCTGTGTGGATTGTGAGAACTTCCACTCTGGCACATCGATGCCGTTTCGCGATGGGGGGACCCGCCGCCTTTCTGTGATCACCCCCACCATGCTTGCCGAGTGCCGCGCCGTTGACGAGGGGGGGCCGGGGCGCGTTCATATAAGTGACCCGCCCAGGAGGGCGGAACCAAGCGGTTCAACAGCGAAAACATGTCACCAGCAGCGAAGCCCGTCGAGCATCGACCAGATGCCTGCCTCAGGCACAAGCACACAGACGCGGAGGGTACCGAGCGGTTCAACAGCGACAACATGTCACCAGCAGCGCATGCCGTCGAGCATTGGCCAGATGCCAGGCCGCAGGCACAAGCACACAGCTACAGCCCCAACACCCACCAAAACAAAAACGCCGCTGCCAGCGCAAAAATGCCCCGGCAACGGCGATTCCAATAGCAGTACCCCCTCCGCAGAAACGGGTACGCTTCCCCTCTCACCCCTGTTTTTTCTCCCCTTGTTCGAGCGCCGGCACCCGCACCACACTAGCCGGCAACGGCATCCCCAGATAAGGATTGATCGTATTGAAATCCGTCCGGTTGCTACGCCGTGGCATAACCCCATTGAGGATGCCGCCAGCCAGCCGCGCATTGGCATGCGCCAGCCGCTTGAGCGTCTCATCAACCTGCGCCGTAGCCGTGACATCCGCGCGCACCACTACCAGCGTAGATCCTGCCAGGTTGGCAACAAGCGTGGCATCGGCCACCGCCATCACCGGCGGTGTATCGACCAGCACCAGGTCAAACCGCCCCGCACACAACCGCAGCGTCTCAGCCAGCGCCGGCAGCATCAGCAGCTCCGACGGATTGGCCGGGGCCACGCCACGGGTCAGCAGGAACAGCCCGTTGACCACGCTGGGCTTGACCGCGTCAGCGATCGCGGTGCGGCCTGCCAGCACTTCGGCCAGTCCCGGTTCGACAGGCTGGTCGAACCAGTCGGCCACGCGCCCGCGCCGCAGGTCGGCGTCGACCAGCAGCACGCGCTGGCCGGCTTCGGCGAACAGCACCGCCAGGTTGACCGCCGCAAAGGTCTTGCCGGCTCCGGCAGCAGGACTGGTGACCGCCACCACGCAGTTGGGCGCATCGCGCAGCGTGAAATGCAGTGCCGCGCGCAACGTGCGCAGACCCTCCACCGCCAGCGAATGCGGCGCGCGGCGCGCCAGCAGGTAATGGTCGTGCAGGCCGTGGCGCAGCAGCCGTTCGGCGCGCGCGTGCTCGCTTTCCGGCTCCGCGGCGGTGGTCGCGTCGATCACGCTGGTGGTGGGCTCGGGCCAGCCCAGTCGCGCGTTCGGCGGCAAGGCGAAGCCCGCGGCGATACCCAGGCGGCGCTTGCCCTCGATCTGGCGCTCCAGATCGGTCTGCTCGTTGCTGAAGGCGATATCGCCCAGCATGGCCATGCCCAGGCGCTCCTCCGCGTCGGCGGCGCTGGCCACCGAGGGGCGCAGGCGCTGCCGCAGGTTGATGCCGGCCACGCCCACGCACAGCCCGAGCAACGCGCCCGCAAACGCGAACGGCCAGGTGCCAATCCCGCTCGGCGCGACCGGCGCAATCGCGGCATCGACCACGCGCAGCTGGCTGGAGCTGTCGGAAAGCATCAGCGAGAGCTGCTCGACCTTGTTGCGCAGGGTCATGTACATGTCCTCGGCCACCTTGACGTCGCGCGTGAGCGCCACCGATTCGCGCTCGGAAGCCGACAGGCTCTGCATGCGCGCGTCGATCTCGGCGCGTTCGCGGATCATCTGCTGGATCTGGCTGTCGACGGTGCGCACCTCGTTGGCCTCGGGCGTGAAGCGCTGCAGCAGGCGCGTGCGCTCGATGCGCAGCGCGGCGATCTGGCGCTGGTACTCCATGCTGTTGTTCAGGAAGGACTGCGCGTCGCGGCTGGGCTGCAGCGAGCCGGTGCGGGCGCGGTAGCGCGCGAGCGCTTCCTCGGCGCGGGTGAGTTCGGTCTGAACCCGCGGCAGTTCGCTCGACAGGAACGCGAGCGTGCCGGCCGCGTCCTCGCGCCGCTTGGTGGTCTGGCCGTCGATATAGGCGCGCGTGACACCGTTGACGAGGTGGGCAGCGAGCTGCCGGTCGGGATACTGCCAGCTCACGCGCACGGTGCCGCTGGGCAGTGCGGTTGCCGCGGCAGCGCCGCCAAGGCTGGCCGGGATCTCCGCACTTTCGCTCTCCACCGTGAGCCCGCGGCGCACGGCTTCGGCGGTTTGCGCCAGGTCATGCCGCGTGAGCGTGAAGCGCGTGCCGGGGCCGGCCTCGATCTTGTCCACGCGCAGCATGATGCCATTGCCGCTGGCGGTCTCCCCTACGCTGCCTTCGAGCAGCAGCGCGTCCTGCTGGAAGACGCGGTAGCGGCCCTCGCGGCGCACTTCGAACGTGAGCGGCTGGTCCACCAGCTGCTCGGGCACGGTCATGCTGTCGATGACAAGACGCTCGCCGCCCCAGGAGTAGCCCAGGCTCGCGGGCCAGGTGCCGCCCAGGTGCCCGGGCGTGGAGAAGCGGTCGAGCAGCGCGCCCACCAGCGGCGGGCGCAACGGCTGCGCGGTGATGTCAAGCCGCAGCCGCTCCACCACCGGCCCGACCACGGCGCGGCTCTTGAGCAGGCCCGCATCGAAGCCGGCGGCGCCCTGTGTCTGCGCGACGCTGCGCGCGCCGCCGTCACGGCTCTCCACCTGCACCAGCGCCTGCGCGCGGTACTGCGGCGGCGCCGACAGCGCCACCAGCGTGCCCACGGTCGCGCCGGCTACGCCCACGGCAACAATCCAGCCCATGTGGTCCATCAGTACGCGCGCCTGGCGCGTCCCGGCCGGCTGGGCTTCGCGGCGGGGGGCGACACCTTCGGCCGGTGCACCGGCATATGACAGTCTGCTCACGGGTACTGCTCCTGAAATGGGATCAGCGCGGCGCTTATCGCGCCGCGCGTCGTCAGCCGTGCCTTGCCGGCCTTGCCGGTCGGGCAGGCTGGTCCGGCAGGTGCCGCTCAGGCGGTGGCCAGTGCCGGCAGCAGGCGGTCATATTCGCGCTTGACCAGCTTGTAGCACTCGCATGAGTGCTTCTCCAGCCCGCAACGATCCAGCACGGTGATATGGCCGCGGCTGTGGTGGATCAGGCCCAGGTCCTCAAGTTTGCCGGCGGCTTCGGTCACGCCTTCGCGGCGCACGCCCAGCATGTTGGCAATGACCTGCTGGGTGATCACCAGCTCGTTGGAGGCGAGTCGGTCGATGGCCAGCAGCAGCCAGCGGCACAGCTGCTTGTTGAGCGAATGATGGCGGTTGCAGGCCGCCGTCTGCGCAATCTGCGTGAGCATGGCTTGCACGTACAGCAGCGTCACACGCTGCAGCGTGTGCATGCGCGGCAGTTCGTTGCGCAGCATGCGCGCCGGGATGCGGTAAGCCAGGCCCGGGCTGCGCACTTCCACGCGGCTGGGCATGGTGTCGCCGCCGGTAACCACCGGGATGCCGACCAGGCCCTCGTTGCCGACCGCGGCGATCTCCACCGTCGCGCCGTCTTCCAGCAGCGACAGCAGCGACACCACCGCCGTGGTCGGGAAGTAGACGTGGACGATGCGTTGGCCGGAGTCGGTGAGCAACTCTCCGGCGCGCAGCCGGACCAGCTCGAAGTGTTGTGCCAGCGTTTCCCACTCGCCGCGCGGCAATGCGCTGAGCAGGTAATTGACATGCAGATCCGATCGATGCGTAATCATTTTCGTACCCCCCTGTCCAAGCCCCGTGTTCGGGAACCACCTACTGCCGGCACGACGCGCCGCCACGGATGGAACCGGGCCTTTCCGCCTTGCCGCACAGCGCCGGCATGGGCCGGCATGTCTCCTGTCCGACTACTACCGCCCGCGGCGCCGCCGACCCTGGCTGCGGCGCTGAGTGCAAGCCAGTGACTCTATTTAGCGCCATGGCAATGCACTTCGACAGTAGGCGAACGGTTGGGAAGCGCTCATCCATCGGGAGGTTGGCCGGAAAGGCGATCACCGCGCGCGTGCACGCCTGCGGCCATGGGCCGGCAGCAGCTCGAGCATGGCTGCAGCGGGCAAGGAGGGGGGCGAGACTCAGCCGTAGCGCACGGGCGAGGGTTGATTCATGGCCTGAACCTCCCCTGTCGGCATGATCCCGGCGCCGGCGCGGGCCGGGCCATCATGCATAAGGCGGATATGGCGTGTGGCGCCCGGCGCGAGGTCAAACCAGTCCTGTGCCGCGCGCCAGGCGCGATCATCGATATGCACGCGGTGCGCGAAGCAGGTGGCGGAGACTTCCAGCGACCAGGCCTGCGGACCGCCGCGCAATACCGCGTGCAGGCCTGCCGTGGGCAACGTGGGCACGCTGCCGGGCGGCAACCACGTGGCCTCGGCCAGGCGCTCGCCGCTCTCGGCATCGGCAAGCGTGGCGAGCAGGATCGTGCCGGCCGCAGCAGGCAGTGCCAGCGTCGCCATCGCCACGCGTCGCATGCCGCGCGCCGGCAGCGACAGGCGCAGCGCGCGGCGTGCCGTCACGGCCTGGCCATTGCCCACGCAGCACAGGTCAAGCACCACGGCGAGGGCCGAACCGGTTTCATTGCGCAATGTCAGCGCGGGCGTGCCGGCTGCATCGGGCAAGAACACGGCCTGCACCGGTCCGCAATGCTGGCGCACCGCATGCCAGCCAGACTTGGGGCGCCCGCAGGCATCCACCAGCCCCGTGCCGCAGCCCGGCTGCGGATCGCGCAGGCGCGGCAGCAGCAGCAGTCGGGTGGCGGACTGGACGGCGGCCGCGGCGGCATCGGCGAGCACGTCGGCGGCGAGTGCGCGCGACAGCATCAGGTAGCGTTGCGGCGCCTCGCGGCGCAGCTGCGGTGGATCGACGCCGTAGCGCGCGCGCAGGCAGAGGTCGCGCAGGTCTTCCGCATCCCACGCATGGCCTGCCTGGCGCGGGATGCCGGCCTTCCAGCGTGCGTCGTGCGGCGAGGTCGCCGGACCTGCCTCGGCAAGCGTGCGCGGGCATGGCACCGCGGCGATCGGTGCGAGGGTCGACGCGATGGTTGACGAGCCAGCCGTCGGGACGGCCGACGCGACGCTCGAAGCAGCATCGGCCAGCGCCGCGGGCGCGCGCCAGACCAGCATGCCGAGCGCGTCGCAGGCGCGGTAGAAGCCCTCGCCAGGACGGCAGGCCGGATCGTCATCGACCACCACCAGGTTCAGGCCCGCATCGCGTGCGTGCGCGAGCCAGCGCCCGGCGGCCTGCATGTCCGCCACCTGCGGCAGGTCCTGCGCATCGAGCAGCACGCCGCGGCAGAACACCGGCACGCCGTTGACGCGCACGCCCTGCGCCGCCCCGGCACGTGACGGAGCGACGTGTTCGCACCAACCCGGGTGCCGCGCCGCGACCTTGGGAAAGGTCACCGCGCGAAAGCCGGCAAGCCCGCACTCGACGCTTTGTCCTGCCACATGGGCGCGTACCCGGTACAGGAACGGTTCGCCATGCGTATGCGGCCACCATCGCCGCGGGTCATTCACGCGCACGGTGCCGGCCAGCGTGCCGGGGCCCGCCGGCGTGAGCTGCCCAGACACGGGGCGCGCGCCACCAATGATTTCGAAGCGGCCCTGCGCGACAGCGCCTGCGGACACGCGCACGGTCAGCGTGAGCGAGCCGGTATCGCCGTCCAGCGCGGTGGCAATCGATGTGGTGATCGCTATCGTGTTCGATGGCGCAACGGCGGCGATGGCCGTGTCGGCGCACCGGGTATCGCCGGGCGGCGCGAATGCCAGCAGCTCGAGCGGCTGGCACGGTCCCACCGCATGCAGCGGCAACGCGTGCGCAACGTAGCCGATGACCTGTGTCGATGGCATCGATGGCGCCGGCCTGCCGCCGCGCCAGACCAGCGCGGCGCACCCGGCATGCATCCGCGGACGTGGCGCGCGAAAGCACAGGTCGAGCGTATTGGCGCCGCACAGTTCGATCTCCGCGTCGCAGATGTCCGGGGCGTGGCCCGCACCGATCACCAGGCGGCCGTTGAACCAGGCCTCGGCGGCGCGATCCAGTCCGCGCAGGCGCAGCAGGCGCCGGCCGTGGCCGGCAAAGCGCAGGCGGTACCAGTAGTCGTGCTGGTGCAGCGGACTGGGCGCGCCCTCGTCCCAGCGGCCCGCGGCGCGCATCGCCGCGGCCACGCTGCCGGGCACCGGCGCCGGCAGCCAGCCGGCCGTGTCGTCCAGCACCGCGGGGGAGTCGGCGGCGCCAGGCAGCGTCTGCAGCCAGCGCCACCGGCCACACAGCGGCGCCGGATCGCCCGCTGGCTGAGGCAACGCGGGCGCGGCGCGCGGCACCGGAAGGGGAGCGGCCGCGCCCGGCTCGTTCACCGTGCGTGCTCACCGAAATGCGCGGCCAGCACCGGCACGCTGGCCTGGTATGAGGCTTCGAGCTGGTCCAGGCAGTCTTCGCAGCGGTCGGGCTTGCGGCTGATCACCGCGCGCATCAGCCGAAACTGCATCACCATCGCTTCCGAGGCCATGGTGTAGCAGGCTTCGGCCGCCTTGTCGGGCACCTCCTGCCCCTGCATCATCAGCCAGCGCAGGTAGCGCGCCAGCAGCTCGAAGTTGGCGCCGAGCTGGCGCAGCACGCCGGACGCGTAATGGTGGAAGCCCGGTTCGCCGCGCGCCATCAGCCGCTCGAGCTGTTCGGGAAAGGCGGCGCGGAACAAGGTCAGGGGGTTGTCCAGCGGACGGTTGCCCAGGTGCAGGCGCAGCAGCGCCAGCGATGCATCGAGCAGGGCCTCGTCGGGGCGCGCGCGCACGCCGCGGCGGACCCTGTCGGCATGCGTGAAGGGCAGCGTCTCGGCGCCGCGCGCCCCGGGAGCAAGGCGAAAGATCGCGGCGTAATCTTCGCCGCTGGCGGTGTGGTAGCCGTCGGTATGGTAGTAGCCGACCGCGCCGGCCTCGGGGATCAGCACATCGATGGCGATGCAGGTCGGCGTGCGATGGCGCTGGTAGCCCGCGCCGGGCGGCGGCGGCAGTTGGCTGCTGTCGAGCTCCAGCACGACGATATGGCCGCGCGCGGTCTGCGCCGCCACGTGCGACTCGAGCGAATCGTATAGCGTGAGTGCATGCATGGTCAGGCCATACAGTCGCTCCAGGTCGGCCGCCGGAAAGCGGCACTGCGTGAAGTGGTCGGCCTCGAAATCCTGACGCACCGCGCAAGGCAGTGCGGCGACCGGTGGCATGTCGAGTCCGTGCAGCAACTCGATCCACAAGTCGACATGGCAGTTGACGTGCGCCCACACTGGGTTGCCGCCGCGCAACCCGGGTCCGCCACGTCCACGCATCTTGGTGTCGCCGTACACTAATGACCTCCGCGCCTGCCCTGCCGTTCCATTTGCGGGTGCGCACGGCAGGCGCCGGGCTGGTGCCCTTGCGCTTGCAATACGGCAGCCCGTGCACTGACTCCTGTCATGCTCGCCTCTCCGCCAAACACCGAGCCAGATACTTGCGCCATCGGTCGTGTTGGCGATCTTGGCGCGCACCATTCAGCGCAGTCTGTTAGACGGCGCACAAACTCATGAAAACCCCGCGGGGCAGGCATCGCAGCGCCGCGGGGCAGCCGCGGCGCATGCAGTGGCTATGCAGACGTGCAGCGGGATACAAGGCATCGCCGCGCGAAGTTCAGATGGTTCAGCCGGTTCAGATGCACTCAGCCGCATGCGTGGGGCGCATGGTGCTTCTGGTTGATGGAGGCGCGCGTGCCGATTGGATATCGTCAAGGGGACGTGTGGGCCGGCAGTATCGCCCGCACGTCTTCAAAGCCCGCATGGTCCCCCGGTCGGCGGGCTTCTTTTTTGGGTTTCGGCATTGACGGGGCGAGGTGTCCGCAAGCGTCGTGCGGGCGTTGCCGCTGCCGCTGTCGTTGCCGATCTTCGCCGCGCAGCGGGCCAGGGCGCGCAGCGTTCAGGTACGCACGCGCAGTGGGCTCACGCAAGTCACGACCAGTGCAAGCGCAAGCCCCGCGGCACGCCTTGCGCGTGTCGCGTTGCATAGGCGTTCAGGGAGCATGCGTGCTGCGTACGCAGCGTTCGCCGTTCGGGGTGCTCAGGGCATTCAGGGAAGAGATGCGCCCGGCAGGCGCAGACGATGCTGGGCGATGATCAGTGCCCTCAGGCTTTCCACGCGCAGCTCGGCTTCACGTTCGCCGGCCTCGCGCGCGGCTTCGGTGGCGGCGTGCTCGCAATCGAATCGCCGTCCATGCAGCTCGCCCCGATACAGCAGCGGCTGGTCGCCCACGCCCGCCAGCCGGATCTCGAAGCAGCAGGCCCACTTGCCACGGCCCTCGCGCACGGCGAAGCCATGCACGACCAGGCATTCCATACCGCCTTTCATACGACCCCCTTGCATCCCGGCACAGTGGGCCTCTTACGGTGGGGCCGCTTACGTGCCTGGCGCTTTCCAGCATAGCTCGCGCGCGGCGTGGGCGCCCTCATCCGCTGGCCGTAATCCTGTTGGTGCAGACAACCAGTGGCCTGCTCTGCAGGGGTTGTCGAACCCAGGGCACGCGCGTGGCGGCGTCAGCGTCGAAGCGATGGCAGCGACGAACTGGGACGCATGGCAGGCATCCCCGCCATGTCATGGCCGTTGCGCAACAGGACGCTAGGCGCTGGTCGCGGCAATGCTGTCCGATGGCGAGGCCGGCAGCAGCGACAGCGCCATGCGCGGGAAGCACTGTCCGCCGGCCCATACCAGCGCGGTCGCGGCGCAGACCAGTTCCGCAGGGGCGGGCACGGCCAGGCAGCCGCTCGCGCCCAGCAGCGCGGCATGCACGATCAGCGAGGCATCGAGGTGGTCTGACAGCACCAGCCAGCGGCGCGGCGCCAGGCGTACCTGCAGCTGATCAAGCAGCTTGCGTGGATCGCCCTCCATCCCGCTGCAATCGATCAGCGCGACGTCGGCGGGGTCGGTGTCTTCGCCCCCGTGCAGCGGGGTCGGATGGGCTGCGGCTGTCAACGGACCGGGCTCGTGCAGCCATTGCGGCGCGCGCCACCGGATTGGGCGCGGCAGGCCGAGCGCTTCCAGGCGCCGCACCAGGGTGCGGCACATCATTTCATTGCTGGCGATGAGGTAGGTCGGCATCGATTCGGCGTGGCATCCGGCTGCCGTTGCGCGCGCAGGTGCGGGCGTGAGCGCCGGATGGTCGAGAGGTCGGATGGTCGGAAGTACGGAGATTCAGACGGCGGCCAGGTCGATCCGGGCCCCGACGGCGGCCCGGCGACATCCGCGGCACCGGGCATAGCCAGGCGCAACGAGTGTCTCCCTGTCAACGTAGCAAGCGCGGACGGGCAGCGCCTCATGCTTTTGGATGAGGCTTGCTCATCAAACGGATGACACTGCGGCGGCTTGACCTCTGGTGGTGCCCTTCCATCCGCCCGCAGCGCTGCGGCGGCGGGGGGATGAGGCTGACGACCGGCCCGAAGGCCGACGATGGGGCGCGCCGTTGCTTCCCGTGCCGCCGCCCCGCCGCTCCCTCGCCGCATCCGATCCTTCAGGCAGCCTGGCAGGTCCCGGCGGGCCTGGCGGCGGCCGGCGGGCCGGCCCAGTCGAGCGTGGCACCGCGCTGCAGCGCTACGTAGACGGCTTCGCCCTTGTTGCGCACATGCAGCCGCTGGTAGAGCGTGCAGGCATGCGTCTTGGCCGTGGCAATCGAGATATTGAGCAGCCGGCTGACGGTCTTGATCGGATAGCCGCGTGCCAGCAGTGCCAGCACTTCGTACTGGCGCTCGGTGATATTGAGCAGGTGCGCGCCTGCCGAAGGCGTCTCGCTCGCCTGCTGAGCCGGCGCGGCGGGTACCGCTGGCCTGCCATCGCCGCGGACCGCATGCAGTGGGATCACCACCGGCGCCTGGGCCGTGGCATCGACCACCAGCGTCGGATGCGCGCCAGCGCCGCCGGGGGCTGTCTCGCACTGCAGCTGGGACGGAAAGCACTCGCCGCCGGCCAGCACCAGCCGTACCGCGGCATCGAGCGCCTCGGCACTGGCGGTCTTGTGCACGCAGCCGCGTACCGGCACGGGCAGCGCCGGGCCGGACAGCACCGCGTTGGGCTGGTCGGTCAGCAGCAGCACGCGCCGCGGCCGCAACTGCTGGCACAGCGCATCGAGCTGGGCCCAGCCGGCGGCAGAGTCGGCCGGAAGTCCGTAGACAAGCAGATCCGCGTCGATCAGCCAGAGGTCGGGGTCGATCGGCGCGAGCGGATCGAAATCGATAAGGTCGCCAGGGAGGTGTGCTTGTGCCAGGAGATGACGAAGCCCCAGGCGCAGTAGTGGATGGTGTTCGACCAAGAGGATGCTGGCCATGGCCGCTCTCCTTCTTATTGATTTCGGCAAGCACAGGCTCTGCGAAGACCTGCGTTTGCTGTTGGAACGGCTGCCGCTATCCTGCGATTGGCCTTTCCATACGATCCCGCCTGGCTCCTGGCCGGTCGCAGCTTCCCGTCGGTTGCCGCTGCCGCCCCTTCCCATGGAGGTGCCGGATCGCCCCGTTTGCGCCCGTTCGGACGTCCCCGCCTGGGCGACGATTCACCCTGGCGCTTATCGTTGACTGACGCTTTAGAAACTATTCAAGTCAGATTTAAACAAATCTAATTCTGGTGTTCAGCTTATGAAACAGGCTCTGCAAAAGCAAGGCTCTGTTGCATCGCGGCGGGTTTTCCCCGACCCCAGGGCCGGCCGACCCTGAGCCGGCCCATTGGGCTGAGCATACGCACGCAAAGAGACGTTTGGTGCCGCTGCGGGTGCCCCGACTGCACGTAAAGTCGCATAGAATTATCGGCATTGCGTTTTGCTGTGCATTTCGGGTCGGATGGATTTGCGGCAATTTCAGGTGCCTTATAAATCAATAAGTTACCTCAGGTACAGCGCCCAGCACCTGCCAGCCCGAAGTCAGCCAGATTTGCCCCGTTCGTTGCCCTGACCACTTCATTCCGACGCCCATGTTGCCTCGCATCGAGCCGATCAGCCTGACCCGTTCCGAGTTTGCGGCAGTGCGCGCCTACGTCCAGGGCATGCCCGCGCCGATGGTGGTGGGCCGCTACCTGTCCGACGACAGCGACGACGATGGCGGCGAATCCGCGCTGCGGGTTCTGCTCGGCCTGCGCGACCGCATGGTGCAGCTGGCCCATCTGCATGGGCGCCAGGATCTGGCCGAACTGCTTGTGGCCGGCCCCGGCCGTTCCAACCGCGGCATGGACCGGCGCGTGGACGCGCTGGCCGAACTCGAACGGCTTGGCACCGCGGCGCCGCGCCCGGCGCATGGCGTCGAACTGTGGTTCGGCCCGGCGCTGGCGCGCCGCCTTCGCAGCGGCCTTATTGTTACTCTTAAGTCACTTATTGAGCTGGTGAACCGGCGCGGCACCGCCTGGTGGCGCAGCGTGCCGCGGATCGGGGCCCTGGCCGGCCACGCCATCAACCGCTGGCTGGCCGAGCATCGGCAGGCTATCCGGGACGACAAAGGGCAGCCGTTGCTGGCGCAGCATGTCGGCAACCGCGAGCCGCTGGCGCACGGCCCGCTCTCCCCGGCCATGGCCCGGCTGCTGCCGCTCGAACTGATGGCGGCTGCAAGCGACGCGCCGCCGGACTGCCCGTTTGCGTCGGGCGTCGGGATGCTACGGCACTGGCTGCAGGCCAGCGGCGACGCCGGCAGCGCCACCTATGCCGCGTATCGCAGGGAAGGGGAACGCCTGCTGCTATGGGCCGCGATCGAGCGCCGCAAGGGCCTGGCCGTATTGGACGGGGACGATCGCCTGGCGTACCAGGCGTTTCTGGCCTCGCCTGAGCCGGCGTCGCGCTGGTGCGGCCCGCGTGCGTCGCGTCAGCTCGCGGCCTGGCGGCCTTTTACGGGTCCGCTGGGCGAGGCCAGTATCCGGCACAGCCTGCGGGTCCTGGCCGCGTTGTGGAGTTGGATGGAGCGCAGCGGTTATGAGGTCGCAGCGCGGTGGCAGCCACCGGCGGCGCGCGCGCTTGTGGTCGAGGATGTGGGCGCCATGCCAGGGAGCGCCGGTACAGGTGAACCGGGAGAAGGCGCCCCACCGCGCCTCGGTGCTGCTGAGTCGGTTGGTTCGGCCGGACTGGTCGATGCCGCTGCGGCGCTGGATCCCGCTGCTCCGACCGAGCCCGTCGGTCTGCTCGAACCCATCACCGTCCCGGGCTGCCGACGCGCTGACGATGCCGCGCTTGGCCGCTTTGTCGCATGGCTCGACGTGCAATCTCTGCATCCGGACGGCATGCGCTACCGGACGGCTGCGGCGGCGCTGGCGCTGATGCGTGAACTGCAGCCGAGGCTGGCGGAACTGGCCAGCCTGCGTGCGGTGCAATTGCTGCACGATTGCGGCCCGCGTGGCTCCCAGCCGCACAACGCCACCATGCGCGTCAGCGATGGCGCCCTCGCTACGCTGCGCCGGCACTGGCAGGACCGGCATCTGGATCTGGATGCGGCGCTTGCCCCGGACTCCGGGCTCGGGGATGTGCCCCTGCTGGGCCCACCCCGCTCGCCGCCTACCCGACGCGCCCAGCGCAAGCGCGAGGCGGACAAGCATCCGCCGTATTCGGTGCGAGGCCTGCACGCCCTGCTGACGGCCGCGATTGCGCATTACCGCGAGCAACAGGACGGGGCCTTTCCCGTGCGTTCGCCGCGGGATCTGATTGGGTGATACGGTGATCTGGCTGCAGGCGGAGTTGCCAATGGCGGGCTACCGTTGGGGGATACCGGTGAAGACCGTGGTTGATTCCGCCGTTGGGCGCTGTAGGTGAGGCGCGGCGCTCAGAGCTGGCGCTCCGCCCGGCCGGTAAGCTGCTGTCGGGCTCGCGGTAGTGCTTGGCCGCGCCCCGAATGAAAAACGCCGGCCTCCATGCCGGCGTTTTTCATTCGGGAGCGGTGGGCCGTTGCCAGCCACCCGCGCGGGTCATCCCCTACGATTCAAAGCAAGGTCTTGTCCAGCCCGAAGCGGGCTTTCAATGCTTCCACCAGCGCCTCGCGCGCGCTGCGGTCAGACAGCTGGACGTCGAGCATCACGCGGCCCGAGTCCCATTCCTTGATGGTCCCGAGCAACTGCCCGCTGTCAGTCCGGATCTTGTATTGCCGGCTGATTTCCTTGACCTTGCGCGCCTTGCCTTCCTGCGCGTGCTTGCGGATC
This sequence comes from Cupriavidus sp. PB-02, assembly GCF_058252315.1. Classification (NCBI taxonomy): domain Bacteria; kingdom Pseudomonadati; phylum Pseudomonadota; class Betaproteobacteria; order Burkholderiales; family Burkholderiaceae; genus Cupriavidus; species Cupriavidus sp. PB-02. Next base: position 3,362 of record NZ_CM177695.1, on the reverse strand, counting down.
GCTTCAACTTCCCGGCTCGATAGGCCGTCATTGATGATCCGCGCCGCCAAGTCCCGCGTACGTTCCTCGCCGACCAGCTTGCAGTACAGCGTCAGCTCATAGCCGGCCGCGATGCCGATGGCGCTCGGGCGTTCGCGCATCACGCCCAGTACGGAGTCCGGCAGGCGCAACAGGGCCAGTGTCTTGTTGACCGTGCCGGCCGACATGCCGGTCAGCTCGCAGATCTCCTCTTCCTTCTGGACCTTGCCTTCGTCCAGCAACTGGCGCCACGCGATCGCATTGTCGAGCGCCGACTGGTCCGAGCGCTGCTCGTTGAGCATGAACGACAGCCGGTAGAAATCCAGGTCGCTCAGATCATCTTCGACAAAACATTCCATCTCGAGCTTGCCGGCGGATGCCAGGGCTCGCTTGCGGTAATGGCCGTCGATCAGGATGTAGTGGCCGGGACGCGCCGGGTCGGGTGCGGCCAGGCCCGGGGTCTTCTGGCCGTGCGTGGCGATCGACGCCGCGCGCTCCTGTACCACGGCGGGGTCGTAGATGCGCCGCGCATTGAGCGGGTTGTCATGCAGCTGGGCCAGCGGAATCCGGACGAGCTGGCGGCCGGAGGCGGCGACATCGCTGAAACTTTCAGCGCTGAAAGCGGGCGAGCCGTCGGCCGCCCTACCCTGCAGCAAACCGTTCGGGTGCTGGGAAATAGCTGCTTCAGCGCGCGCGAAGCGGTCAAGCGTATCACTGCGGCTCTTCTCGGCCGCCATGCCGGCGAGCATGCCGGCCTTGAGGCTTTTCAGTTTTGTAGCCATGCCTATTGCTCTATCAAAGACAACACTTCGTCGACCATCATGTCGACCTCCTGCACCGACTCGCGCGCGCCGACGACGCCGTGCACGGTGCAGCCGATCGCCTGGCATTCGCGGAATGCCGAGCGCGATCCGATCATCGAGTTCATCAAGGGCACTTCGCCGTCGTCGCCAAGAATCTCAAGGGCCTGCCGCGCGATCGAAACGCGTCGCTGGACCATATTGGCCATCACGCGAATAAGCAGCGATTCATTTTGTACCTGCGCATGCTGCGCCAGCGTCTTGGCTGCCACGGCTGCCCACAGATCCGGCGGCGAAGGCACCACGGGAATGATTGCCAGATCCGAGATCAACAGCGCACTGGACGGCGCGGCGGAATGCACCGCCGGCGGGCAATCCACCACGATGTAGTCGTAATCCTGGACGAATTTGCGAACCTCGCGGTGCATGGCGCCGCCCGAGGGGGCCAGTCCGATCACCGACGCAGGGAATGGCCGTTCATCGCTGGCCTGGGCAGCCCAGCGCGTGGCCGTACCTTGTTCGTCCATGTCCACCAGCATCGAGCGTGCGCCGCGCAGCCCAAGGGTGCCGGCCAGGTGCATGCTGACCGTGGTCTTGCCGCAACCGCCTTTCTGGTTGAAGACCGTGATGATTTTGGCTGCCACTACGACCTCTCTTTCAGCGCTGAAAGCGCGGTTTTGACCTAATGCGCAACTTTAGCCAAAACCAAGTGACGCTTCAACCGTTTTCCAAATTAACAAAATAAATGTTGCTATATCGAAAATCGGCGAATCTGCGCCGCAATGTATCGCGTCACGCGAAGCACCGTAAAATTGCTTGAAATGCCCGCGGGAATGTGCCTAAAGTATCTGTAGTGCGCATTACGCCGCACATGACACCGCAATGCAAAGTGGTTATGATGCGCGCTACAGTCGAGTCAAGTCGTGTCAACCTCGTCGGCTTCCGTTCGGTATCTACGAGAACTCAACGTGCTTGAACGGTTGTTTGCGTTGTGTACAAGAACTTGCTTCGAAAGGAAATTCCTATGGCAACCGGTACGGTCAAGTGGTTCAACGAGACCAAGGGCTTTGGCTTCATTACCCCGGACGACGGTGGTGCAGACCTGTTCGCGCACTTCTCGGAAATCCAGGGCTCGGGCTTCAAGACCCTGAAGGATGGGCAGCGCGTGACGTTTGAAGTCAAGCAAGGTCCTAAGGGCCTGCAGGCTTCGGCAATCAAGCCGGCCTGATCCAGCCTCGGCTGACCCCCCGCCCGTTGCGGACTTGTCCGCGGTGGGCAAGCAAAAAAGGCAAGCGTTCATCGCTTGCCTTTTTTGCTATCTGCGGCCGCTGTTCACGTTGGCCGGCCACGGCGTGAAGGCCGGCTCGGTCTGGATCGCCCCGCTGGCCCGGCCGATATCGGCCGACCCTTTCCGCCCTGCAGCAACCGCGCAAGCGGTCGCCCGAACTCTCAGCCCAGCTTGCGTACGCTGGTACGCGACGGCTGCAGGATCAGCGCCTTGGACGAGTCCGCATCCACCTTCGCGCCCGGGTACACCACCAGCACGTCTTTCAGTGCCTTGCGGAACAGCGCGCGGAACTTGCGCTCGCTTTCGGTTTCGGTGCCGAACTGCATCTGGAGCGCTTCCCACGGGATTTCGGTGCGGCGCTGGATGGTGAAGAAGCGATACGTCAGCCACGAGTACACGTCCAGCGCGAACGGCGACTGCTTGAGCGCCTTCAGCGCGCGCATGTCGACCGGCACCGGCCGGTTGACCAGCTCGTTGAAGAACGGCTCGGACAGCACCACGAAGCTTTCGAACATCGAGCCCTGGCCGGGCTGCATCGGATCCCACCAGGTCGACAGCTGGTCGGCGAGCAGGTAGCCGACGCGGTCGATCGACAACGGCTCATGGTTGGGATTCTGGTTCTGGGTCGGCGTCGACTTGTTCTGCACGATGGCAATGGTCGCCGAGAACAGCCGGATCATCTGCTGGCGCACCAGCGTCATGGTGCCGCGCTTGCCGCCGGTGGCCATCGGGATGCCGAGGTTGTACATGAACTCGGACAGCGAATTGCCCAGCGAAATGCGCCGGTCCTCCACCGTGCCGGTGAATTCGCCGCGCTTTTTCTTCGCCATGATCTCCTTGCCGATCCAGGCGAGCATCAGCCGGGGATAGGAGCCGTAGGGATAGCCGAGCGAAACGGTTTCCGACACCAGCTTCTGGCGGCCGTTGGCGGCGCGCTCCGAGCGCTGTTGCGTGAAATAGCCCGGCTGGATCATCAGCGAGATATTGCCGCTGGTGCGTGTCCACACTGGCGGCGCGCCCTTGGGCGCGCGGTATGGCAGCGTGACCTGGACGCTGGCGCGGCTCAGGAAGCCCACCTCGCCGCTTTGCCAGGCGTCTTCACGCTCCATGGCCTGGGCCTCGTCGAACAGACGCTGGAATTTCTCGGACGGAATCAGGCTGTTCTCGTTGCCGGGAACAATGATGCGGGAGGACTCGGCGTCCAGGTCGAGGACACTTCGGTCCCCCGTGGCGGCCGGGGAGCGTTTGATGGGCAT